>CBDATA010000001.1:0-308411 GCA_965199715.1 Vicinamibacteria bacterium | reverse complement strand
CTGTCCCGCACGCCGTTCGAAGGACTCGCTGTTTCTGCTTGCTACTCATCTTGGTCAGCAGCCACCAACCTCCGGGCAACTCCCTGGCCGTGGACCTCATTTGAGAATTCTCCGCCAGCTCCTCCTTCGTTCGAGCGACGACGCGGTTCTTCCGACCGCGAAGCCTCGGGTCCGCTCGATCCACGAAACTCGGATCGCGACCGGCGAAGGCTCGGAACGCGTCAACGTACGCATCGGTGAAGTTCTTGGCCCGGCGTTCCTCGCCCAAGAGCGAGTAACGGACCGAACCTGAACCGCCTCCGAGACGCCTCTCCTCGCATTCGGGTCGCGGCTCTCGCGGCGCGCCCGGCTCGGGCTTCGGCTTCCGAACCTTGCGACGCGCCGGGCGTTGCGTCAACCCGTGCAGAAAGGCGACGACGTCCTCCCGTCGGGGCTCGCCTTGGGCGAGCGCGGACGTCGCCTCCCTCACGAGATCCACCAAGACATCGCTTGCGTCGCCGTGGCAGAGCTGATCCCAAGCGTCCGGAATCGACTGTCTCGCCTCCTGTTGGTCACGCCGCACCCGCAGATCCCTTCTGGCGAAATCCGCGGCGTCTCCAGACGCGACATTGGCGAAGGAGAGGTAGCGCTCGAAGCCGCTCGCGACGACGTCCGGCGAGTCATTGGAGACGTTGACCGCCCATACGAGCCGCTCCTCAATACGGCCGAAGCTCTGCGCAGAGTAGAGGCGCCATTCGGCTCCGTTCGTCAAGACCGCCAATTGCGCACCTGCGAAGAACGCGTACTCGAACACTTGATGTTCCGCGCTTGGACCGCGGGCGGCGTTCAGCGCTTTCCCGGTTGCTTTCAACTCTATGATGCAACGTGGGTTATCGCCGGATACGCAAAGCGCCAAATCCACTCTTCGCGTCGTGTCCTTTAGCCTCAGCAGAAACTCATGGCGCACGAAGGACGGGCTCTCCACGTTCCATCCGAGCGTGCGCAGCACCGGAACTACGACTTGGTGGCCAACCGCGCTCTCGTTGGGTTAGGCGTCGTCCGCAATACCACGCCGAATCTGTTCGAGAAGTGCTCGAAGCTCAGACACGAGCGGACGTCCCCCGGCTGGACTCCGCTTCGGCAGGGGGTGTCCCCGTGAGCGAATTTCGAGCCGCCGCGCCCTCGCCTTGCATCAACACCGGCGGTTTGGACGTCCGCCCCGACGGCGGCGCCCCCGAACCCGCATCGGAGTGCGGCGCAAGATCGCTCCCGCTCTCATGCCGGCGAACCGTACCAGACCCCGCAGCCCCCTCTTCGAGGCCGTCGCCGAGGAGGTCTTCCGTCGATACGGCTCCCGCTGGAAGCCCCGCACCGCCAAGGTGAACCGGGCGTACCTGCGCTGCCGGATCCTGCCGTGGTTCCGGGATCGCCCCGTCGCCGACATCGACCGCGGCGAGGTCGAGCGCTGGTTCGCGGGACTTCGGGACACGCCGGCGGCGGCGAATCGGTCGCTTCCCATCCTGTCGGTGATCCTCCGGCAGGCGGAGCTCTACGGCCACCGCGCGGAGGACAGCAACCCCTGCGTCGGGCTGAAGCGGTTCCGCGAGCGCGGGCGGTCCCGGTTCCTGACCGACGCGGAGTTCCGGCGGCTCGGGATGGCGCTCGACCGCTCACGGGACGTCGCGCCGCTTCCGGTCGCGGTCATTCGCCTGCTGGCGCTGACCGGCTGCCGGCAGGGCGAGATCCGAACCCTGCGCTGGTCGGAGCTCCGGGAAGGGCACTTGCATCTTCGCGACGGCAAGGTCGGGCCGCGCGCCGTCTGGCTTTGTTCCGAGGCGCGGTCGCTGCTGGAGGCCGTGCCGCGAACCGCGGACTGGGCGTTCCCCGCTCCGGGCGGCGCCGGCGCGATGGCCGACGAGACCCTCTACCGCTGCTGGCGGGCAGTCCGGGACGAGGCGGGCCTTCCCGACCTCCGCCTCCATGACCTGCGCCACAGCTTCGCGAGCCTCGCGCTGCGCCGGGGCGAGACGCTGCTGACCATCGGGCGGCTGCTGGGGCACCTCGAGCCCTCGACGACGCTCCGCTACGCCCACGTCGCCGACCCGATGATCCGCGACGCGGCCGAGGCCGTCGGAGCCGCGCTCGACCCGCGGTCTTGACCGCGCCCGCGTTCGGACGCTTCGTGGAGACGGAATGGAGAGCGGCGTGCTACGAGCGCTGCAAGCCCTCCACTCGCGTCCGGATGGACAGCGCGCTGCGGACCCAGCTGCTGCCGGCGTTCGGGAAGCGGCGGCTGGACCGCGTCCGCCGCCGCGACGTCCTGCGGTGGTTCGACCGCTACGGGGCGACCGCCCCGGCGGGCGCGAACCGGACGCTCGACGTGCTGCGCCAGATCTTCAACCACGCCGTCGCCTGCGGCCACGTCGGGAAGAACCCGACCCGGGGCGTGCGGCCCAACCCGCGCCCGAGGCTCACCCGCTTCCTGTCGCGGGACGAGATCCGGCGTCTCTTCGCCGCGCTGGACGCGCACCGGGGACGCGGCTCGGGGCGGCAGCAGGCCGAGATCATCCGGTTGCTCCTGCTGACCGGCTGCCGGAAGGGCGAGATCGTCGGGTTGCGCTGGTCCGAGGTCGGGGAGGACTCCCTCCGCCTCGCCGACGCCAAGACCGGCCCGCGCACGGTCGTCCTGAACGCCCGGGCGCGGTCGATCCTCGCGCGGCAGCCGCGGACCGGAAGCGAGTTCGCGTTCCCGTCGCTCTCGGACCCCACCCGTCCCCGCGCCGCCGAACTCTCGCTGTGGCGGAAGGTGAGGCGAACGGCGGGAATCCCGGACGTTCGCCTCCACGACCTCCGCCACACGTTCGCGAGCCACGCGGTCATGAACGACGTGCCGCTGCCGGTCGTCTCGCGCCTGCTCGGGCACGCCCAGCCCCGGATGACCATGCGCTACGCGCACGTGAGCGACAAGGAGGTCGAGGCGGCGGCGGAGCGCGTGGGAAGCGCGGTGTCCGCGCTTCTCGCCGGAACCGCTCCCTCGCGGACCGCGGGCCGTACAATCCGACCGCTTGATCGGCGAAAGGCGGCGGCGATGCGCGTCACGAGGCTTCGCGCCGGAAACCAGGTGACCTTGCCCGCGAGCGTCGTGGCGGCGGCGGGCCTCGCGCCCGGGGATCGCCTCGTCGCGGCGGTTGACGGCGCGCGCGTGTTCCTGACCGCGGCGGCCCGCCGGTAGTCCAGCCGCGATGGCCGCCTCGGACTCCCCCCGTCATCGCCGCAAGCTGATCGAGGTGGCGTTGCCGCTCGACGAGATCAACGCCGCCGGCGCCCGCGAGAAGTCGATCCGCCACGGCCACCCCTCGACGCTGCACCTGTGGTGGTCGCGCAAGCCGCTGGCGGTGGCCCGCGCGGTGATTTTCGCGCAGATGGTGGACGACCCGTCGGAGTACGCGGACGCGCTGCTGTCGGACGGCCCCACGCGGGCGGCCGCGAGGCGGGAGTTGAAGAAGCGGGGGCGGGAGGCGACGCCGACGGCGCTGGCCGAGGCCGCCGCCGAGCGGGAGCGCCGGCGGCTGTTCCGCATCGTCGAGGACCTGGTCAAGTGGGAGAACACGGCCAACGAGAAGGTGCTGGAGGCGGCGCGGGCGGAGATCCGGGAGAGCTGGCGAAGGGCCTGCGCCGAGAACGCGGACCACCCCCGGGCGGACGAGCTCTTCGACCGCAACCGGCTCCCGGCCTTCCACGATCCGTTCGCCGGGGGCGGGGCGCTGCCGCTGGAGGCGCAGCGGCTCGGCCTCGAGGCGCACGCCTCCGACCTGAACCCGGTGGCGGTGCTCATCAACAAGGCGATGATCGAGATCCCGCCGAAGTTCGCGGGGAGGCCGCCGGTGAACCCGGACTCCCGGGCGAAGCAGACGGTGGTTGCGAAGGCGTGGCCGGGAGCGACCGGCCTCGCCGAGGACGTCCGGTACTACGGGAAGTGGATGCGGGACGAGGCGGAGAAGCGGATCGGCCGTCTGTACCCGAAGGTGGAGGTCACGGCGGAGATGGTTCGGGAGCGTCCGGACCTGAAGGCGTACGAGGGGCGGGAGCTGACGGTGATCGCGTGGCTGTGGGCGCGGACGGTAAGGAGCCCGAACCCGGCGTTCGGAGACGTGGAGGTTCCGCTGGCGTCGACGTTCATGCTGTCGACGAAGAAGGGGAAGGAGGCGTGGGTGGAGCCGGCGGTCGAGGGCCGGGGCTACCGGTTCCGCGTGCGCGTCGGCCCCCCGACGGACGGGGGCACGAAGACAGGGACAAAGGTCGCCCGAGGCGGGCTTCCGGTGTCTGATGTCGGGAGTTCCCGTCCGGTACGACCACGTCAACGGCACGAGGGCAAGGAGGGCGGATGGGCGCGGATGCTCGCCGTCGTGGCCGCCGGAGAAAGGGGCGCGTG
The DNA here is from genome assembly GCA_965199715.1 of Vicinamibacteria bacterium. Taxonomy (GTDB): domain Bacteria; phylum Acidobacteriota; class Vicinamibacteria; order Marinacidobacterales; family Marinacidobacteraceae; genus CBDATA01. The sequence goes on along the minus strand of CBDATA010000001.1, from coordinate 304,000 downwards.
TACGTGTCGCCGACACCCGCACATACGGAAGCTCGCGGAAAGCAGTCGTAACGTGGAAGCCTGACTGTGAGATGCCCATGGGCGAGAAGCCTCGGAACTTCGGACCCGTCTATGGACTGGACGTTCGGGGACCTCTTCACTGATCGCCAGCTCGTGGCCCTGACGACGTTCTCGGACCTCGTCGGCGAGGCCCGCGAGCGAATCCGGGATGACGCCGCCTCGGCCGGCCTCCCCGACGACGACCGTCCGCTGCGCGACGGCGGCCTCGGCGCGACCGCCTACGCCGAGGCGGCGTCCCTGTATCTCGCGTTCGTGCTCAGCAAACAGGCTGACCACGGCAATGCGCTGTGTACTTGGGGGCCTTTGGACCAGCGTCATTATCACCTGTTCGGGCGTCAGGCGATCCCCATGGTGTGGGACTTCGCCGAAACCAATTTCTTCTCCGATTCTGCGGGGAGCGTGACGAGCGGTATCCGTTGGTCGGTCGAGTGTCTCAAGCGTCTTCCCGCACATCTCCGTGGAGGCGGCGTCGGGCGCGAAGCCCAAACGCAGGGACTGAGCCAGGACAAGGTCGTATCGACCGATCCGCCGTATTACGACAACATCGGCTACGCCGATCTCTCGGACTTCTTCTACGTCTGGCTGCGTCGCTCCCTAAAGGGAGTGTTTCCGGATGCCTTCTCCACACTGGCCGTGCCCAAGGCGCAGGAGTTGGTCGCCACTCCGTATCGCCATGGCGGTCGGGCCGCCGCTGAGAAATTCTTCCTCGAGGGCATGACGCGATCCTTGCGCCAACTCGCCGTGCAGACTCATCCGGGGTTCCCGGTGACGATCTACTACGCCTTCAAGCAGTCCGAAACCAAGGACGACTCCGGCGTCGCGAGCACGGGGTGGGAGACGTTCCTCGACGCCGCGATGAAGTCCGGTCTCGCCCTCAGCGGAACGTGGCCGATGCGTACCGAGCGGAGCGCTCGGACGACGGCCATTGGAACCAACGCGCTCGCCTCGTCCATCGTGCTGGTCTGCCGGCGGCGGCCCGAGGACGCGCCGGCCGCGACCCGACGCGAGTTCCTGACCGAGCTTCGCGCCGAGCTTCCCGGCGCCGTTCGGCTCCTCCAGTCGGGCAACGTGGCCCCGGTGGACCTCGCGCAGGCCGCCATCGGTCCGGGCATGGCCGTGTACACGCGCCACGCCTCGTCGTCCGGCGACGACGCGCAGCCCGCAGCCGCCTGAGAGCGGCGCTACTCGTCCTCGAATCCGTAGCTCTCGAACTTGAGGGTGTTGCTGTTCTCGTTGACCGTGCGCACGACGTGATCCGGCGCGCCGTCCGGGAGTTCGGCTTCGATGTCCAGCCGGACCGTGACCTTGGCGTTCGTCAGGCCCGCGAGATGCCCGATCACTTCGTCGGCGACCTTGCTGGCGTCAACCCCTACCCGAACGCTGTCGAGGACTACGGTCCCGTGGAAGCGCCTCGGGACGGGAATCGGCGGAATGGGGATCGGATCCGGGTCCGGATCAGGATCGGGCTTGGGAGGAACCGGAATCTCAACCGAAGCCTTCACCACCAGCCCCGCCGACTCCACGTCCACCAGTCGCACGGCCTCCCCGCCGCGATGTCCGACGAAGCGTTTCTCCGCCTCGTCGAAGCGGTCCGCGTACGCGAAGCCGTCTGACTTCCACGTCAGCAGCTTCACCCCGTCCTCCACGGCTCGCAGCAGCACGTCCGGCTTCAGAAGGCGCGGAAGACAGACGTACTGCGCGAAGTCGTCCACCAACTGCCGCACCGGCACGTGGTCGTGGCCCCTCCACAGCGGGATCCGGTCAAGCTCTCTCTTCAGGTTCGTTCCGGCGTAGCGGGCGGCGAGCAGGTCCTCCGAACGGAGCCGCCTTGAGGCGCGCTCGGCGAGTCCCGACTGTCCGGTCAGCCGCAGCGTCTCCCAACGCATTGCGTCGCCCGGCGCCGCCTGGACGGGTACGAGCAGCCACTGGAACGCCTCCGGGATGCGGGAGCCGACCGTCTCGGCGGCCTGATCCTGCTGGCCTTCCGCCTGCCGGCCCTGATGCGCCGACAGGTTCAGCGCTTCCCGGTCCCTCACGATGGACGCCCACGCGAGATGCCGCCGCACCGCGTCCTGGAGGTCCTGTAATCGGGACTGGTCGGGAGCGAGGAACACGAGCGTGTTCTGGTAGAGCCTCGGCGCCGAGCCCCGCGATTCGAGGATGCGCTTCGCCGCGCCGAGCGCCTCGGAGGTCGGCCCCTTCTGGTGCGGCTCCTCCAAGACCACGAGCCGCGTCTCGCGCTCGTCGGGAACGTCGTCGCCGGACTGCGGCAGGACGTGGACGCGGTTGAACCCGCCCCGGTCCCGGAGCGCCTTCTGCAGGCGCTTCCTGATTTCCGCGGCGACGGCGTCGGGTTCGCGCTCAAGCTGCTGCGCCCGTTCTTCCGCGAGCTTGGTGACCGTGGGCTGGGTGTCGTACCAGTAGCGCGATCCGTCCTGGTACAGGTACGTCGCCTTCTGGGAGAGCCGGCGCAGCGCGTCCCCGAAGATCGCCGGGGATTCGCCGGGCATGACGCAGCCGAGGCGGATGCGCGGGTCGGCGATGCCGCGGTCGGCGGCGCCGGCGAGCGGCGCGGAGCCGAGATACACCGTGCGGGCGACCCGCCGGCAGGCCGAGAGGCGGCCGAGGTTCGTGACCTCGCCGTCGATCCGCGCCGGCAGCGCGTCGGCGCCGTCGATGTCCTTCTCGATGACCGGGGCCCAGTTGTCCGGGAGATAGCGGGCGAGCTCGGTGACGATCCGGGGATCGCCGACCGCAAGGTGCGCGGGCAGGATCAACGGGTTCTGGTCGCCCCCGTCCCACAGGCGATGGATGACCGTCGCCATCAGGCGCAGCACGCCCCGGGTCCGCTGGAAGTTCGCCAGCGTGGACCAGTCGGTGTAGAGGCGGTCGAACACCTCGGGATGGATCGGGTAGGCGTCGGCGATGCGTTTCTCGTAGGCGCGGTCGCGGCATTCCGGGGGGAACTCGCTCGCCTGCATTCGGTAGAGGTCCCCGAACGACTTCACCACTGCGTCGCGCTCCTTGAACCGCGCCGGGTCGGTCATCGGCTCGAAGAGGCGCCGCCGGACGATCTCGAAACTCTCCTCCGCAGTGGCGGGCCGCCAGGACGCCTCGATGCGTCCGACCACGTTGCGCAGGCGGTCGAGCGCCTCCCGGCCCCGAAACCCCCCGACCTCCACGTCGTCCACCTGCTTCGCCGCGCCCGAGTCGTCGGACGCGGGAAGGCTCACGACGAGGAGGCAGTTCTCGACGGACTTCGCGGCCTCGGTGAGCATCTGCGCGAACGTGAACTGGGTCGCGAAGCTCCCCGCCGGCAGATCGCCCTGATCGTCGAGCTGGCGGGCGTAGGCCACCCACTCGTCGATGAGGATGAGGCAGGGGCCGTGGTCCGAGAGCAGCTCCCACAGCCGGTCGCCGGGGTTTGTCCCGCGCCGGTCGTCCTCGGCCACCACGTCGAACGCCTTGCGCCCGCCGAGTTGCCACGCCAGCTCGCCCCACAGCGTGCGGACCTCGGTGCCGTCGGACTTCGTGACCGGGTTGCCCGGAGAAATCCGGGTGCCCACGAGCACCACCCGGTTGGCCTTCGGCAGGCTCGTTCCGGCGGCCTTCAGCACCGGTTCGACGCCCGGAAGCTCGGTCGGCGCGACCCCGGAGAACAGGTGGTGGAGCGCCAGCATCGAGTGCGTCTTGCCGCCGCCGAAGTTCGTCTGGAGCTGGACGACGGGATCGCCGCCCATGCCCGAGAGCCGCCGCACGGCCCCGACGAGCATCCGCTGGAGGCTGTCGGTGAGGAAGGTGCGGCGGAAGAACTCCACCGGATCGCGGTACTCGTCCGCGCCCTCGCCGTGGTGCACCTGCCAGAGGTCGGCGGCGAAGTCCGCCTGCTGGTATCGCCCGTTCTGGACGTCCGGGTGCGGCGTCGCCACCTCGCGCCACGCCTGCAGGTTGCTTGAGGACGTCGTTCCGATGTCGAGGCTCGTGCGCTTGCGGCGTTCGGACCGCGCCTGTTCCTCGAACCGGATCCGCATGAGCTCCGACCGCAGCCGTTCCACTTCGGCGGCCTGCGTCGCCGAGACCGACGACAGCAGGCGGGCGGCGGTGTCGAGCGCCCGGTGGGCGTCGTCGCCCGTGAACGTTCCCTGATGCGCCCAGCGGTTGCGGTGCTCGATGAGTTCGCCGACGTAGTTCCGCTCCGTCCGACCGAGGGTCTTCTCGAAGACCGCCTTCCAGTGGTGGATCATCTCGTGGAGCAGGGCGGGAGCGTCCATCTCGCCGAATTGCCGGTCGGCGCCGGTGCCGATCTGCCGGGCCTTGATCGATATCCGAATCTCGCGCTGGACGAAGGGGGCGAGGCCCTCCTTCAGGAGGAACAGCGCCTTGCCGACTCGTTCGTGATTGGTCATCTCGTGTTCACCTGCGTCATTTCGGCCGCGATGGACTCCACGCCGGCCAGAAATATCTGGAAGCTGCGCGACCGGTTACGCTCGCGTGACAGGTGCGGCGCGATCCTTCGAGCGCCGTCCACCTTGCGGAAGTCGGGGATCAGGCGCTCGAGCACAGCGGCGGGGTTCCTGATCGCGTCGGGATTACGGAAACTCTTGCGTCCCCCAATGGTCAGCAGATCAGTCCTGCCATAGGCGGCGGCGAGCGCCTCCGGTTCACCGAAGTACCACGCTTCGATCTCCTGGCAAGCGATGCGGACGAGCACTTCTGACTTTCGCGCCCCGCAGAGCTTGACGAGCGACTGCTTCAGCGCGTGGCAGTCTCCACCGTCGTTGTCCCGAAGGATCACGAAGCGTGCGCCCGGTTCACGCCACGCCGGCAGCCGCTTCCGAATGGCGCGGTCGAGGTCGGTCTTGCCGTCGTGTGGCAGGCAGAGCCACGAGAGAGACGGAAACAAGCGCGGAAGCAGCGAATCGAGTAGCACCTGCGCCGACTCCTCCTCAAGCAGGAGCACGAGCCTGTTCACTGGGGATAGGCCCCGTCGAACAGCCGCTGCTTCCAGAGTGTGCCCGGGAGATCGCCAGCGGCGCACAGATCGCGAAGGAGTTGACTCTCGGAAGCGCGCCGCACCGTAGCGAACCCCCTCTTCTTGGCGAGCCAGTAGATGTCACTCAGCTCCATGCCATTCAAGAAATCGGGCGAATGGCTTGAGACGAAGACCTGCCCCCCACGCCGGGCGTAGTCGCGGAATTCCTCGCTGAGTTCCCGGAGCAGGGACGGATCAAGGTGCGTCTCGGGGTCCTCCACGACAAGGAGCGGATGCGGGTTCGGGTCGTGCAGCAGGATGAGGTACGCGAACAGCTGGATCGTGCCGTCAGACACGTACCGCGCTGGGAACGGGTCCCGAAACGCACTGTCCTGGAAGCGCAGCACGAGTCGCCCGTCGTCCGTGCGCTTGGCCTCGACCGATTCCACGCCCGGTACGCGGGCGCGCAGGATCCGGAGCACGTCGTCGAATTGACCCCGATGACGCTCATGGAGGTATCGGGTGACCTGCGCCACGTTGTCGCCCCGCGCCGACAGGTGCTGGGCGAAGCCGGCTTCCGCCCTAGCCCTAGCCTCGTGGACTCGGAAGTCAGAGATGTGCGAACTCTCAAGGAGCCCTCGGAACTCCTCCACGATGCGGAACTGCTCGAAGACCCCAAGCCCCTTGATCGCCAGATCGCTCGGATCCTTGAGGTTGCGCTGCTCTTGGGGCGCGTCCCCTTCGACGACCGTGACTCCCTTCCCGCGGCGGAAGTCCAAGAGCTTCCGCGGTCCCGGGCCTCCGGCGTAACGGAGGGACTCCCGCTCAACGATGGGAATCCCGTTCAAGCCCCCCACGTCAAGCTGGTAGGCCACGAGACGTCCGCTGCTCTCCCGGAACTTCACCGTGATTCCGATGGGTCCTGATTCGCCGCGGCTGACGAGATCCTGGAAGCAGCCCCGGCGGGCGACCGCCTGCGCCACGTTGTGCGTCAGCGCGTCCTTCAGGAAAGCAAAGGCGTCGAGAAGCGTGGACTTGCCGGTCCCGTTCGCGCCGACGAGGACCGCCAGCGGCGGGATGCCCTTCATCTCGGCGTCCCGGAACACGCCGTAGTTCCGCAGCCGGATGGACTCGATACGCATGGCGCAAGGCTACCTAGGCGGCTCGGCCCGCTCCCAGAGCGCCTTCATGCTGTAGTTGACGCTCGCGACCGAGAACTCCGGTTCGGATTGGAACGGCTCGCGCACGTAGCCGAGCTCGTGCCGGCCGTCCCCGAACAGCCGCACGATCGCGAGGATGAACTTGTCCGGCGCGTTCAGCGACGTGAGGATCTCGTTCTTGGTGACCGTGATCGTGTCCGCGTCGGCGCGTCGTCCCTTCACCTCGATGAAGCGAAGCTGCCCGGTCTTGGGATCGCGGCTCTCGACGTCGTAGCCGACCTTCTCGTATTCCCGGTCCACCGGTTCGAATCCCAGCTTGCGCTCGGCGGCCATCACGATGTCCCGAGCCTCCTTCGCGACCTTCATCGTGTCGATCTGCGCAGGCGACAGATCGCGAACCATCCCGAGTGGCGCGACCAGCACCGCGCCGGTGACCACCGGCGGGCGCGGGACGATGTGGGCCTCGTCGTCGAGCTCTTTCAACCTCTCCTTCATGCGGATGTGCAGCGCCTCGGCCCGGCGGCGGGCCTCGCTCGCGTTCAGCCGCGCCGCCGCCTTGCCCTCCCGCTCGTCCGCGGCGAGCTTCGCGGCGCGCATGTCCCAATGGTTGATCTCCTTGACGAGGCGCTCCTTCACCGCCACCCGCGTCCTGTCAATGAGTTCCAGCCGTCCCTTCTTGACCTCCCCGAGATGATCCGGGATCGCATGGGCGATGGCCCAGCCCACGGCTTCCAGCTCGACGCCAGCCCCGATCCATGAACACACCGTTCGGGCCAGCAGGTCCGCCGCCTTGGGCTCGTCCGGCTCCAGCGGGCGGTAGTCGAGATACGGGGCGTGGATCGCGTACCGCTTGGCCCCGTTCGCGTCGATCTCGACGTAGAGGATGCGTTTCGAGATCACCCTCGACGCGCCGTCCTCGAGCGCGTGCTCGACGGATACCAGCACTCGCGGCGTTTTCCCGGGATCGCGCTCGTCCACGAGGATCGCGCCGCGCCGGAGCAGGTCGCGGTGCAGTCCGAGGGTTACCTCCGTGACCGCCTCCAGCAGCGGGTGACCGGGGCGAAGGAACGCGGCGCGGGGCTTGCCGGGAACGGCGATCAAGTCCTTCTCGAACGCGATCCGTTCGTAACGGCGCAGCACCGGCTCGGTGCCGGCAAACGAGCGGACGTACTGGGGAACGTGGGTCACTTCGAACCGCCCGCGCTCCCGCTCCCGCGCCTGCCCGCCGCTGCGGCGGAACGCCTCCCCGAAGAACGAACGAATGAAATGCGGCTGGAGCCGGCGAGCCTCGGCGCGTTCCATCTCCTCGCGCACCCGGCGCAGGCGCGTCGTGTCCATCGCGTCGAGGACGAGCTGCCGCTCCTCCATGAGGTCGCGGAGCGCCTGCCGGTCGAGCGTGTTGTCCACGACGGTGTTGAGGCGGGCCCGAACTTTCGGCTGGTTGCCGTAGCGGATCGCCTCGAGGAGCAGGTCCCGGAGCGGCTTGCCCTTGAACTCGAGTTTCCCGAGCACGTCGAAGACCTGCCCGCCGAGCGTCTCCCGCGCCTGGTCCAGCTTCTCGAGCAGGCGCTGGTACACGTCGCCCTCGCGGGTGTCCTCGGCGACGAGGTTCCAGAGGTGGCACACCTCGGTCTGTCCGATCCGGTGGATGCGTCCGAACCGCTGCTCCAGCCGGTTCGGGTTCCACGGCAGGTCGTAGTTGACCATCAGGTGCGCGTTCTGGAGGTTGATGCCCTCACCGGCGGCGTCGGTGGCGAGCAGGATCTGCGTGTCCGGGTCGTGCTTGAAGGCCTCCTGGATCTTGAGGCGGTCCTCGCGCTTGACTCCACCGTGGATGACCCCGACCGCTCCCTCGCGTCCGATCCGCGTGGAAATCCGCTCCTTCAGGTAGCGGAGCGTGTCCACGTACTCGGTGAAGAGGACCAATTTCCGGCGCGTGCCGGCGGACATGTCGTCGAGGAGCTTCGACAGCTCGCGCCACTTGGTGTCCCGGCCGGCCTGCCGCACGCGTCGGGCGAGCGCCCCGAGACGCTTCAGGGTCGCGATCTCCTCCTTGAGTTCGGAGATCGAGCGGGCTGCGGTGGCGTGGTCCACGTACTCGCGACCGGCGTCCTCCTCCTCTTCCAGTGCGTCAGCCATCTCGTCGTCGAACTCGAGAAGCCGGAGCGGACGCTTGCCGCTCTCGATCTCGCCGACCCGCTCCTCAAGGCGCTCCCGCCTCCGCGTGAGGGACCGGTAGATCGCTTCCGGCGACGAGGCGAGCCGCCGCTGGATCATGGTCAGCGCGAACCCGACCGCGCCCCGGCGCTTCTTGTCGAGGTTGTCGGCGCGGTTGAACTCCGTGCGGACGTACTCGGTCACCGCCTCGTAGAGCCCGGCTTCGTCCGAGGAGAGCTTGTAGGGCACGGTGTGGGCGCGCCGCTCCGGGAAGAGCGGCTTTCCGTCGAACGTGAGCAGTCGCTCCTTGACCATGCGCCGCATCAGGTCGGACACGTCGGCGGCGTGGACGCCGTCCCGGAAGCGTCCCTCGAAGCGGTCGCCGTCGAGTAGCGCCAGGAAGAGCTGGAAATCCTCCTCCTTGCCGTTGTGCGGCGTCGCGGTCATCAGGAGGAGATGGCGGGTTCGCCGGGCGACGAGCTGCGCGAGCCGATACCGCTTGGTGTACTTGATCTCACTCCCGAAAAAGGTCGCCGAGAGCTTGTGGGCCTCGTCGAAGACCACGAGGTCCCACGCCGCGTCCGGATCCTGAAGCCGCTTCTGGAAGTCCTCGTTCCGGGCCAACTGGTCCAGCCGGGCGATGACGAGGTCGTGCTCGAGGAACCAGTTGCGCGTGTGCGCGGCCTCGAACTTGTCCCGCGTGAGGATTTCGAAGGGCATGTGGAAGCGCTGGAACAGTTCGTCCTGCCACTGCTCGCCGAGACTGCCGGGGCAGACGATGAGGCAGCGCTTCACGTCGGAGCGGGCGATGAGTTCGCGGATGAGGAGGCCGGCCATGATGGTCTTGCCCGCTCCGGGGTCGTCGGCCAGCAGGAAGCGCAGCGGCTGGCGCGGCAGCATTTCCTGATAGACGGCGGTGATCTGGTGGGGCAGGGGCTCCACGTCCGAGGTGTGGACCGCGAGCAGCGGGTCGTACAGGTGCGCGAGGCGGATGCGTTGGGCCTCGGAGACCAGCCGGAAGAGCGCGCCGTCCCCGTCGAAGCTCCATGGACGCCCGTTCTCGATGGGCTCGAGCCGGGCTTCGTCCGACCGGTAGAGCAACTGGCTGCCGACGCTTCCATCTCCCTTCCTGAAGACCAGCGTGAGCGCGTCCGAGCCGTGCCACTGGACGCTGACCACCGTCACCGGGGAGTCCGGCAGTACGCCCCGGACGACGCAGGACGGCTTCAGATCCTCAAGACGCATTGGGGGATTCTGTCAGGAACGGGCGCGTGCGCCCTGTCAATATGTGACGTGGTTAAGAGGGACTTCCGGATCTGAGGCCGGTGATTCCCGACCTATTGGGGCGGTGCCGGGCGAACCTGGAACCCGCGCCCGACGAAGTCCGAGTCGAGCGCCAGCGCTGCCGTGATTCCGCGGCGGGACATCAGCTCGAAACTCACGCAATCGACGAGGGAGAGCTTGCGCGTCCCGGCGGCGAGCATCCTGGCGACGTGGTGCACCGGGATACGGGTTCCGCGGAAACACGGCTTGCCCCCCCATGATCCCCGGGTCGCACGTGACCGCGCCGCGGGCCTTCGCCAGTCGCGTGAGGCCCTTCTCGGCGGCTTCCCGAAATTCGGTGACCTCAATCGTGTGGATACCCTCGTGGAGGCTTCTCGGTTTCGGGGTGATCCAGCACGTGGCGCGCGAGCCGCGGCCGCGCTTCCGGCGGCTCGAGCGTCTCGATGGCGTAGGCGATCCACAGCGCGGCCAGCGCGTCCCGGCGGACTCTGCGTCCTCGTCCGTTGCGGGTCACGGCGTCGCCAAGCATGCCCGAATCCATGGTGCGCCGGATGTGCCGAACCTGGAGGCCGGTGATGCCGGACACCTCGCTCGGGGTCAGGGGGGGCGCTCATGGGGGGCGGGACTCTGGCGCCGGGAGTAAGCTGAACGGGGAGAATGCACCGGTGACATTTGCCTACTCGGACCGCGATCTCGAGGCCATGCTGCGTCTGCCGGAGTCCGATCTCGTTGAGCGCAAGGAGTCCCTGCGAGGGGACGCTTCGACCGCGATCCGCCAGGCGATCTGCGCATACGCGAACGATCTCCCGGGCCACGGTCGCGCCGGGGTTGTGTTCGTGGGAGTAAACGACGCGGGGAGTACCGTGGGCCTTGACATCACCGACGCGCTGCTGAGGCGGCTCGCCGACATGAAGTCCGACGGCAACATCCTGCCGCCGCCCACCTTGGCTGTGGAACGTCGAGTGCTTGGTGGGATGCCTCTCGCGGTCATCACAGTCACGCCATCCGACGCGCCGCCGGTGCGACTCAAGGGGCGAATCTGGGTGCGCACGGGGCCGCGGCGCGACATCGCGACCGCACAGGACGAGAGGGTGCTGAATGAGAGGCGGCGGCACCGCGATGCCCCCTTCGATGCCCAACCCGTTCCGAGCGCCAGCGTTGCGGACTTGGACACGCTCCGCTTTTCGAGTGAATACCTTCCGCGAGCCGTGGATGCAGAGACGCTGGCCCAGAACGATCGGACGTTGGAGCAGCGGCTCGCCGCGCTGAAGATGATCGCGAGCGTGGATGACCCGACGCCCACCGTCGCGGGCGTCCTCGTGCTCAGTCCGCGGCCGCAGGACTTCATCCCTGCCGCGTGGGCGCAGTTCCTCCGCATTGAGGGCGTCGATCTCAGTGATCCGGTGTCCGATGCCGAGCGCTGCACCGGTCCGATCGCGGACGTAGTTCGCCGGCTTGAAGAGAAGCTCGTGGCGCACAACCGGACGGCGGTCGACTTCACGTCAAGCGAGCGCGAGGTGCGTACTTCCCTCTATCCGATGGACGCGTTGCGGGAACTCGTGCGCAACGCCGTCATGCATCGGAGCTACGAAGGCACGAACGCGCCGATCCACGTCTACTGGTTCGACGACCGCATTGAGATCACCAACCCGGGTGGACCGTCAGGTGCGATCACGCCGGAAGCGTTCGGAACTCCCGGGCTGGTCGATTATCGGAATCCGGTATTGGCGGACGCGATGCGCGTGCTGGGCCTCGCCCAGCGATTCGGAGCCGGCATACCCTCCGCTCGGCGTGCGTTGCAGCGCAATGGTAGCCCCGATCTTGAGTACCAGACACCGCTGAACTGGGTCATCTGCACCGTGAAGGCGCGTTTGCGATGAATCGAGTCCTCACCTTCTTCAACAACAAGGGAGGAGTCGGCAAGACCTCGCTGGCGTACCACATCGCGTGGATGCTCTCGGAGCTGGATCGGTCGGTACTCGTCGTGGACCTCGATCCGCAGGCTAATCTGACTGCGGCCTTTCTCGACGAAGGCACGCTGGAGGAGCTATGGAGTGACCGAGCGCCCGAGTCCGGCAACACCATCTACCGCTGTGTGGAGCCCCTTACCAAGGTCGGTGCGGTGCGGGAACCGCGGCTGCGGCAGTTCTCGGAGAGGCTCTCGCTGCTACCCGGCGACCTCCGGCTCTCTGGGTTTGAGGAAATCCTCTCCACGGCATGGCCGCGGTGCCTTGGCGGGGCGCAGCCGTATCGGCCGTTTCTAGAAACTACCGCCTTCTGGCAGGCCGTGCAGGCGGGCGCCAAGACCGCCGACGCCGAAGTCGTGCTGGTCGATGTCGGTCCGAGCCTCGGCGCAATCAATCGGGCGGCCTTGATCTCCACGGACTTCGTCGTTGTGCCGCTGGGCGCCGACCTCTTCTCACGACAAGGACTGCGGAACCTGGGTCCCGCACTTCGCCAATGGCGACAGGACTGGGCTACTCGTAAGGAGCATTGGCCCCGACCAGAATTCGCATTGCCTGCCGGCGCGATGAAGCCGATCGGATACTTGGTGCAACAGCACAGCGTTCGACTCAGCCGTCCGGTCAAGGCATATGACCGCTGGGTCAAGCAGATGCCCGCCGAGTACGCCAAGAGCGTGCTCGAAGACGAGCCACGACCTTCGGTAGGCGTTGATCCAAACAGCATTGCCACCGTGAAGCACTACCGGAGCTTGGTCCCGCTCGCTCAGGATGCTCGCAAGCCTATCTTCAAGCTAACGGCCGCCGACGGTGCGCTTGGAGGCCATGCGGCCGCGGCCAGCCGGGCCTACTGGGACTTCCGGGAAATCGCCGAAGAGCTGTTGCGGCGGATGGGCCTTTAGGCCCCTGGTTCCTGGCCCGGCAGCACGGGGTTCCCCACGAGCGTCCCGAGCGCCAGCACGCACGCCCAGTGCTCCTCGCTGACCGGCTGCACGCTCAGGCGCTGGCCCTTGCGCAGCAGCGGCATCCCCTCAAGCTCGGGGCGGGTGCGAAGGAAGGGCAGCGACAGCTCGGACTCGAAGCGGGCGACGAACTCCACGTCCACCATGTACCACCACGGCTTCTCCTTCTTGGCGCGGGCGTCGAAGTAGTGGGACTCGGGATCGAACTGAGTGAAATCCGGGTACGCGAGGCGGCAGACGCGGGCGATCCCGGCGACTCCGGGCGGCTTGGCGTTCGAGTGGTAGAAGAGCACGCCGTCCCCGATCTCCATGGATTTCATGAGATTGCGCGCCTTGAAGTTCCGGACGCCATCCCAGTGGGTGCGTCCTTCGCGCTCAAGGTCGTCGATCCCGTACACGTAGGGCTCGGACTTCATCAGCCAGTACCGCATGGGCGAGCGAGGGTACCACCGGCGTCGGAATTGCGTTTCCTTCCGGTTCCCGAAAGGATGGTTCCCTGATGCGCACCCTGTTCGCCATCGCCCTCGTCGCCGCGTTCGCCCAGCCCCGGTCCGACACGGCGCTCGCCCAGGACGTCGTCGCCGCGATCGAGGAGGCCGATCTCGCGGTTGGCATCCTCGAAGTCCGGGTCGGCGACGGCGTCGCGATCCTCACCGGGGAGGTGCTCGACGACGTCAACCGCGAGCGCCTCGTCGGGGTCGCGCTCGGCGTGGAGGGAATCGTCGCGGTCGAGACCGACCTCACCGTGCTGCAGGCGGATCCGATCGCCGACGACGAGCCCGAGGACCTGCCGCCGCCCACCCGCCCGGACGGCCACGTGCTCGCCGACGCGACCCGCGCCTTCGAGGGGCTGGACCTCGACGGCGGCGCCCCGATGGTCGCGGTGCGGGACGGCGTGGTCCACCTCACCGGCCAAGTCGCGAACGCATGGGAGTGGGGCGAGGTGATGAAGGCGGCGCGCGAGGTTCCCGGCGCGGTCGCCGTGGACCCGGATCTGGAGGTCGCCCAGCCGGAGAGCATGGAGGACCTCGTGGACGGCGTCCGCAGCGCGGTGCTCCGCTACACCCAGTACACGGTCTTCGACGACGTCAACTTCGGCGTCCAGGACGACTTCTCCGTGGTGCTGCTGGGCGCCGTCACCGAGCCGTACAAGAAGACCGAGGTCGAGAACCGCGTCGGCAAGGTGTTCGGCGTGCGCTCGGTGGACAACCGCATCGAGGTGCTGCCGCTCTCGCCGAACGACCAGGACATCCGCTTCTCGCTCTACAACCGCATCTACCGCGACCCGCGCTTCTCGGATCGCGCGGGACGGGTCAACCCCCCGATCCACATCATCGTCTCGCGCGGCCGCGTGCTGCTCACCGGCGTCGTGCGCAGCCCCCTCGAGGTTCGGGTCCTGATGTCCATCGCCCGCAGCACCCCGGGCGTCTTCGACGTCCAGAACCGACTCCAGCACTGATGCCGCGGCTCGCCGTCGCGATCGCGGCGCTCCTGCTCGCGGCGTCGGCGGCGGCCCAGAGCCGGCTCGCTCTCGTCGGCGGGATGCTGCTGGACGCCTACGACGTGCCGCCGGTGCACCACGCGGCGATCCTGATCGAGGACGACCGCATCGTCGCGGTCGGCCCCGCTTCCGAAGTGCAGATCCCGGACGACGCCGAAGTCGTGGACACGCGGGGCCGGGTGATGCTCCCCGGCCTGATCGACCTCCACGCCCACCTCGTCGTGGCCGGCCACGGCGAGTACGGGCGCTGGTTCTCGTGGCTCGACGAGCAGGGGATCCCGATGGAGCGGGTGATGGAGATCTCGGCGCGGCAGCTCCTGCTCGCCGGGGTGACCACCGCGGTCGATCTCGGCGCCCCGCTCGAGGCGAGCCTCCGGGTCCGGGATCGGATCGAGGCCGGCGAGGTCCCCGGCGCCCGGATGCTCATGTCCGGGCCGTGGCTGACCCGGCGGGTGAGCTTCTGGCCGGAGAACATCCAGATCGGCGTGAACTCGCCGGAGGAGGCCTCCGCCGCGGTCGATCGGCTCGCCGACGCCGGCGTGGACGTGATCAAGGCGTGGGTGGGCCTCACCGCCGAGGACTACCGGGCCATCGCCGACACGGCGAACGAGCGCGGCCTCCGGGTGCATGCTCACGTGTACGGTCCCGACGAGGTCCGCAACGCGCTCGAGGCCGGGATCCACGTCCTCACCCATGCGGGGTCGGCGGGCACGCCGCCGTACCCGCCGGAACTCGTGCGCGACGTCGTCGTCGCCGGGCGCCCGGTGGTGATCACGGGCGCGCACCGGGTCTGGGTCTTTCCCGCAACGGTGGACTTCCCCGAGCGGCTTCAGGATCCGCGGCTGCGCATGGATCTGCCGCCCGCGATGTACGAGGAGTTCCAGAGCAGCTTCGAGAGCTTCCACACGCTTCCGTACTTCCGCACGACGGCGCGTCAGATGTTCTTCGGCGACGCCTCGCTCGGGCAATGGATCGAGGCTGGCGCGGTGATGGGCATGGGCACCGACTCGGGAACCCCGATGAACTTCCACACCGAGGCGCTGTGGCGCGAGATGAAGGCGCACGTGGACCTCGGGACGCCCCCCATGGAGGCGATCGTCGCGGCGACCCGCGTGAACGCGCAGATCCTCGGCATGGCGGACGAGATCGGCAGCATCGAGCCGGGCAAGCTCGCCGACGTCGTCGTGATCCGGGGGGATCCGCGCTTCAGCATCACCGCGCTGGACGATCCGGTGCTCGTCGTGAAGGCGGGCGAGGTCTTCCGGCGCTGAGGAGATTTTCATGAGATCCGCACTCGTCGTCGCGGCGATGCTCGCCGCCCCCGCCGCCGCGCAGGAAAACGCCTATCCGCTCCAGCTCGCCGAGGGGCGCGACGCGAACCGGCCCGAGGTGCCCGGCGTGAACGGCCTCGTCACCGCGGGCCACCCGCTCGCGGCCATGTCCGGGATCCAGATCCTGATGGCGGGAGGCAACGCCGCCGACGCCGCGGTGGCCACGCTCGCCACGCTGAACGTCGTGCGTCCGCAGATGTCCGGCGCGGCGGGGAACGGGTTCCTCACCTACTTCGACAAGGCGACCGGCCAGGTGCTCTCCCTGAACGCCGCCGGCGCCGCGCCCCTCGGGCTCGACGCCTCGGCGCTCGAGCCGGAGCAGCTCAACAAGGGGATCCACGCCGGCGTCGTGCCCGGCCTCTTCGGCGGCTGGATCGCGCTCCTCGAGCGCTTCGGCACCATGACGCTGGCCGAAACGCTCGCCCCGGCCATCGCCTACGCCCGCGACGGACATCCGCTCGAGGCCTCGGTGGCGCAGGCGATCCGGCTCTCCCGCGAGGACTTCGAGCGGTTCCCGACCAGCGTGCGGATGTTCCTCCCCGAGGGCCGGCTTCCCGAGGCCGGCGAGCTCTTCAAGATGCCCGACCTCGCCCGCACGCTCCGGAAGGCGGTCGAAGCGGAGACCGCCGCGCGGCGCGAGGGCAAGAGCCGCGAGGAAGCGCTCCGCGCCGCCTTCGACCGCTTCTACCGGGGCGACGTCGCCGAGGAGATGGCCGCCTTCTACGCCGACAACGGCGGCGCCTTCACGATGGACGACTTCGCGGCGTACGAGCCGCGCTGGTCCGACGCGGTCCACGCGAACTACCGCGGCTACGACGTGTTCACCAGCCCCCCGACCTCGCGCGGCGGGCTCGAAGTGCTCATGCAGCTGAAGCTCGTCGAGGGGTTCGACCTCGCCGCGCTCGGTCACAACTCGCCCGAAGCGCTCCACCTGATCGTCGAGGCGATCAAGGTCGCGAAGGCCGACGTCTACCGCTACGTCGCCGACCCGACCAAGTTCGACGTGCCGGTCGCGGGGATGGTTTCGGACGACTACGCCGCGTCCCGGCGGACGCTCATCGCGTCCGGAAGCGCCGGCGGGTACCCGGACGCCGGCGAGCCCCTCGGCTTCGCGGCGACGGACGCCCCGCTCGCGCCCGAGGCGCACCCGGTCGCGTCGTTCGCCGGCAGCACGACGAGCTTCTCGATCGTGGACGCCGCGGGCAACGCGCTCGCGTGCACCCCGACGCACGGCGGCATGTTCGGAACCGCGGTGGTCGTGGGAGGCACCGGCCTCACGTTCAACAACGGCACCCGGATCGGCTCGACCGCCCCCGACCCGGCGCACCGCAACTACGCCCGCGGCGGCCAGGTTCCGATCCTGAACAACTCGCCGATCGTGGTCCTGAAGGACGGGCGCTTCCTGCTCGCCGTGGGCACGCCCGGCGGCGAGACGATCGGCCAGACCCAGTTCCAGGTGCTCCTCAACGTGCTCGACTTCGGCATGGGCATCCAGGCCGCGGTCGCGGCGCCGCGGCTGAGCCTCTTCCCCGATCCCAACTTCTACACGCCGGGCGCGGACATCCTGATCCGGCTCGAGAACCGGATGGCCAGCGGCACGGTCGAGGCGCTCGAGGCGTTCGGGCACCGCGCCGAGCTGACCGCGGGCTACGGCCTCGGCAGCAACAACGGCGTCCTCGTCAACCTCGCCGCCGGCACGATGGCCGCCGGCGCCGACCCGAGGCGCGCGGCCTACGCGGTCGGCTACTGAACCGCAGGCTTCCCGATGAGTCGCGTGATCCGAGCCCTGTCCGCCCTCTTGCTCGCCGCCGGCCCCGCCATGGCCCAGACCGACTTCGTCGAGCCGGAGATGGTCCGGATCGAGGGCGGGCTCTTCTTCATGGGCTCGCAGGCCGGTCCGGCGCAGGAAAAGCCGCTCCATGCGGTCGAGGTCGGCGACTTCTGGATGGGCAAGTACGAGACCACCCATTCCGAATTCGCCGCGTTCGTCGCCGACACGGGCTACGAGACCGAGGCCGAGACCTTCGGGACCGGGCGGATTCTCGTCGGCGGGAGCTTCAGCTACCACCCGGGGTACACGTGGCGCGAGCCGCACGGCCCGGGTTCCGAAGTCGCCGAGCCGGAGCGCTACCCGGTCGTCCAGGTGAGCTGGAACGACGCGGTCGCCTATACCCGATGGCTGAGCGCGAAGTCGGGCAGGGCGTACCGGCTTCCCACCGAGGCCGAGTGGGAGTACGCCTGCCGGGGCGGAACGCGGACTCGGTACTGGTGGGGCGACGCGTTCGACCCGACGATGCTGAACAGCTCGGCGACGTGGCGCGCCGCCGGCGAGCCCTGGCCCCGGGACGAGCACACGCTCATCACGCCGGTGGACCGCTACCCGGCCAACCCGTTCGGCCTCCACGACATGTCCGGGAACAACTGGGAGTGGGTCCAGGACTACGCGAGCGCCGACTGGTACGCGCAGCAGGTCCGCCGGCCCGAGTCTCCGGTCGTCGATCCCCAGGGGCCGTCCAGCGGCCACGAGCGGGTGCTGCGGGGCGGGGGCTGGAACGGGTCGCCCGAGCGGGTCACCTGCTCGTACCGCTTCCTCGCCGATCCGCCGGTGTACCGCAGCGACCACGTGAGCATCCGGGTCGTCCGCAATCCGTAGGCGGTATCCTCCCGTTCCGGCGGGAGAGCGAGGGGGATGACGGATCGGTCCCGCCGCCCCTTCTGGAAGGCCCCGTGGTTCGACGCGGTCCAGTTCCTCGTCTTCGCCGCCGTCGTGGTCGCGCTCGCGGTCTCCGGCGCCCGCGGCATGGGGTACAACTGGCAGTGGCACCGCATCCCCGAGACCCTCGTCCGAATGGGCGACGGCGGGCTCGAATGGGGGCCCCTGCTGCGCGGGCTCGGCGTGACGCTGCAGATCGCCGCGTGGGCCTCGATCCTCACGCTCGCGATCGGGCTCGGGGCCGCGCTGCTGCGGCTGTCGGACTCGCTCTCGGGGCGCTTCCTCGCCAAGGCGTGGCTGGAGCTCGCGCGCAACACGCCGCTGCTGATTCAGGTGTACCTGTTCTACTTCGTGCTCGGCCCGATCATCGGACTCGATCGGTTCTGGGTGGGCGTGCTCGCGCTCTCGGTCTTCGAGGGCGCGTTCGCCGGCGAAGTGATCCGCGCCGGGATCCTCGGCGTGCCCCGAGGCCAGCGCGAGGCGGGACTCGCGCTCGGGCTCGGGCCGGTCGGCCTCCACCGCCGCGTCATCCTTCCGCAGGCGATCCCGCTGATGCTGCCGCCGCTGACCGGGGTCGTCATCTCCTTGATCCGCAACTCGGCCATCGTGAGCGTGATCGCGGTGTTCGACCTCACGAACCAGGCCCGCAACGTGATCGCCGAGACGTTCCTCAGCTTCGAGATCTGGCTCACCGTGGCGGCGATGTACCTCGCTCTGACCTGCGCGCTCTCGGTTTTCGCGAACCGGCTGGAGCGGCGCGCGCGGGTTCCCGCATGACCCCCGATCGGGAGGCTCCCATGATCCGGTTCCTCGCGGCCGCGCTCGCGGCCCTCTCCCTCGCCCACTGCGCCGGGCCGGCGACGCGCCACGAAAGCGTCGTCGAGACGATCCAGCGGCGCGGCGTCCTGATGGTCGGGATCTCGACCTTCGAGCCGTGGGCGCTGCGCGACCGGAACGGCGAGCTCGTCGGGTTCGAGGTGGACGTGGCGCGCAAGGTCGCCGAGGACATGGGAGTCGAGATCGAGTTTGTCCCGACCTCGTGGGACGGGATCATCCCGGCGCTCATCGCCGGGAAGTTCGACGTGATCATCGGCGGCCTCAGCGTCCGCCCCCAGCGCAACCTCACGATCAACTTCACCATTCCCTACGCGCACTCCGGCATGGGGATCGCGGCCCACCGGGAGCTCACCTCCGGCATGGAGTGGCCCGGCGGCTACGACGACGAGGCGGTCACGCTCACCTGCCGTCGGGGCGCGACCTCCTGCGCCGACGCGAACCGGCTCTTCCCGGCCGCGACGGTGCGCCGGTTCGACGACGAGGTGCAGGCGTTCCAGGAGGTCCTGAACGGCAACGCCCACGCGGTGGTCGCCTCGTACCCGCAGCCGGTCGAGTGGGCGCACGAGCACCCGGACCTCATCGAGCTTCCCACGACCGAGAACCTCTCGCAGGGCGACGAGGCCTTCGGGCTGCGCAAGGGCGATCCCGACGCGCTCAACTTCTTCTCGAACTGGATTCTCGTGAACACCACGAGCGGCTGGCTCGAGGAGCGCTACGACTACTGGTTCAAGAGCCGCGACTGGGTCGGGCGGGTGCGGCCGGAATCGTGAGCCGGCCGCGGTTCACGTGGATCGACGCCGCAGTCCTCCTCGGCGCGGCGGCCGCGGTCGCCTACGTGGGGCACCGGGTGGACTCGGTCCTCGAGTACTCCTGGGATTGGAGCGTCATCCCGCAGTACTTCTTTCGCCGGGACGAGGGACGCCTCGTCCCGAACCTGCTGACGCAGGGATTCCTCGCCACGATCCGGCTCGCGCTGTGGAGCGTGGTTCCGGCGGCGCTCCTCGGCGTGGCGTTCGGGACCATGCGCACCCGGCGGCGGCTCTTCCCGCGGCTGCTGAGCCGATCCTACGTGGAGCTGATCCGGAACACGCCGCCGCTCGTCTTCATCTTCGTCTTCTACTTCTTCATCAGCAGCCAGCTCATGCCGCTGATCGGCGTGGACGCGCTGGTGCGGGGGGCGTCGCCG
This sequence comes from Vicinamibacteria bacterium, assembly GCA_965199715.1. Lineage (GTDB taxonomy): Bacteria > Acidobacteriota > Vicinamibacteria > Marinacidobacterales > Marinacidobacteraceae > CBDATA01. The sequence continues at coordinate 283,876 of CBDATA010000001.1, read as the reverse complement.
GGAACCCTCGCCGTCCTCGAGTTCCTGTTCGGTCCGGCCGCCGTGATCCCCAACGTGATCTCGGGGGTCTTCTGCCTCGCGATGTTCCAGGGCGCCTACATGACCGAGATCGTGCGCGCCGGGATCCAATCCATCCCCCGAACGCAGACCGACGCCGGCCTCAGCATCGGCCTGACGCGGCCCCAGTTGTGGCGGCGCGTGATCCTGCCGCAGGCGCTGCGCCGGGTCACGCCGCCGCTCGCCGGGCAGTTCATCACGCTGGTGAAGGACTCGTCGCTCCTGTCGCTCATCTCGGTCCAGGAGCTGACCTTCCTCTCGATCGAGACCGCGGTCTCGACGAACCGGGTGTTCGAAGTCTGGATCACTGTCGGCGCGCTGTACTTCGGCCTCTGCTACCTCCTTTCCCGGCTGTTCGACCGCTTCGAGCGGCGGGCCGCGCTCGCCGGAGCCTGAGATGGCCGCGCCGCTGATCGAGATCGAGGGGGTCCACAAGCGGTTCGGGGACTTCCGCGCGCTGCGGGGCGCCAGCCTGAGCGTGGCCGAGGGGGAGAAGGTCGTCGTGTGCGGCCCGTCGGGTTCGGGCAAGTCCACGCTCATCCGCTGCGTCAACCGGCTCGAGGAGCACGACGAGGGGCGGATCGCGTTCGCCGGGCGCGAGCTGCGCCCGGGGGCGCGCGACCTCGCCCGGGTGCGGCGCGAGATCGGAATGGTGTTTCAGGAGTTCAACCTGTTCCCCCACCTCACCGTGCTGGACAACTGCATGCTCGGCCCGGTGCGGGTGCTCGGCCTTTCGCGCGAGGAGGCGCGGGAGCGGGCGCTCGAGTTCCTCGAGCGGGTCCGGATCCCCGAGCAGGCGGGGAAGTACCCGCGTCAGCTCTCCGGGGGCCAGCAGCAGCGCGCCGCGATCGCCCGCTCGCTCGCCATGCGGCCCCGGGCCATGCTCTTCGACGAGCCCACCTCGGCGCTGGACCCGGTGATGATCCAGGAGGTGCTCGACGTGATGAACGATCTGGCGAGCACCGGGATGACCATGATCGTCGTGACCCACGAGATGGGCTTCGCCCGCACCGTCGCCGACCGGGTCGCGTTCATGGACGAGGGCGCGGTGGTCGAGGCGGCGCCGCCCGCCGAGTTCTTCGAGAACCCGAAGGACGAACGGACCCGGCGGTTCCTCGGCCGGATCCTCGGGGTTCGCAGCCGGGCTCGGCCGGGATGAGCGGCCGCGGGACGATCATCCGGACGTCGCCCTCATGGTCCCACCGGGTCTCGAAGTTCGCGCCGGCGAAGGCCTCGAGCGCGACGACGGCGGCTTCGCCCTCGTGGATCCGGCACTCGAACTCCGCGGCGCCTGGCGGCGGCGGGGGCTCGGGCAGCGGCCACGGGAGGACATGGCGGTACTCGTCGTCGCTCGGGCGGTCGTCGCGGCTGACGAACGCCTGGATCCGGTCGCCCCGGTACGGCTCGCCCGGCAGCTCGGCGGTCCGCGCGAAGAGCGCGTCGAGAAGCTCCCGGAGGAGGGGGACCCGGGGGTCCACGTCCGTCGGCGCGTAGAAGCCCGACACGCGGATGCGGCGCTCGCCGTCCGCATCGCGGAAGATGAAGATCCACGTGGGCTGGTCGGTGGGACCGCCCGGCTGGACGATGAGATCGTCGTCCGCTTCGGGCAGGCCGGCGGCTACCGCGGTCCCGATGACGACGGCGCCCAACGCCGGCGGGAGCTCGGTCCGGATCATCGACGGCAGGAGCGGCGGCGGCCAGATCTCGATCTGCGGCCCCTCGTAGTACAGGTCGCCCCCGACCGTGAGCGCGAGGACCGGCGGGCGCCCGATCAGGTGTTCGAGCGGCGCGAAGCCGCCCTCCAGCCGGACCTCGAGGAACAGCGCGTCGGGATCGGCGGGCAGGTCGGGCCCCGGCGGATCGGGCGGCGGCGGCGGGGCCGGGGGAACCGTCACGGTCTCGCTCCCGCAGCCGACCAGGAGCGCGAGCGCGAGGAGGACGCGTCTCACGGCTTCTCGGGAGGGGTCGGGGGAACGCCGGGCCGCCGCTTCGGGGGCAGGGCGCTCCAGAGCAGCTTCTTCCGCAAGACCCGGAAGTAGTTCGTGCCCGGCGGACTGAGCAACTGGAGTTGGACCGGGGATCGCCGCACGGTGATCGCGTCGCCGGCGCGAAGCGGCTGGCTCGCCTGGCCGTCGAAGGTGACGTGGACCGGCTCGCGCCGCCCCCGCAGCGTCAACGTGAGCTCCTCGTTGTCGGGGAAGACCATCGGGCGTTGGGTCAGGGTGAGCGGAACGATGGGGGCCAGGATGATCGCCTCCACGGCGGGGTGCACCACCGGTCCGCCGGCCCCGAGGCTGTAGGCCGTGGAGCCGGTCGGCGTGGCCACGATGACCCCGTCGCCGAGGATGGTCGCGACGAACCCCTGCGCCGTGGCTACGCGTACTTGCACCACGCGCGCCACGGCGCCCCCGGTGACCACCACGTCGTTGATCGCGACCTCCTCCCGGACGACGGCCCCGTCGCGGCGAACCGCGACCGCGAGCGTGGTGCGCCGGTCGAGCGAGGACTTCCCGCCGAGGATCCTCCCGAGCCCCTCATAGAGCTGGTCCAGCGGAGCCTTGGTCAGGAACCCGAGACTGCCGAGGTTCACCCCGAAGAGGGGCTTCTGGCGAACCCCGAGAGCCCGCGCCACGGAGAGCAGCGTGCCGTCGCCGCCGAGAACGACGACGAAGTGCCGGCCGTCGCCGAGCTCCTCCTGGGCGGCGACCGCGCCCCGGTGGTCCATGAGCCGGGCGAGTCGGTCCTCGACGGCGGTCTCCGCGCCGTGCGCGGCGAGCCACTCGACGAGGCCGCCCGCGGTCTCGACCGCGTCGGGGGCGCTCAGCTTCGCCGCGACTCCGATCCGCGGGATCTCCCCGGCGGGGATGGCGAATTCGGCCGGAGCCGGCACGTCAGGCCCGCCGCTCGAGGATGCGGTTCGCGAGCAGTTGGAGCAGCCGCAGGCCGTCGGGGTCGGCGCCGGAGCCGAGGTCGGCGACGAGCCGGCTCCGGGCGGCTTCGGCGCGGGATCCGGCCTCCGCCCGCGCCGCTTCGAGGCCGGCGAGGCGCGGATAGGTGGCCTTCCCGGCGGAGCGGTCCTTGCCGGCCCGCTTGCCGAGGTCCGCGCTCGTCGCTTCCTCGTCGAGGAGGTCGTCCACGATCTGGAAGACGAGTCCGATCTCCCGACCGAACGCCTCGAGGGCGTCCACGGCCTTCGGGGAGCCTCCGCCGGACAGGCCGCCGAGCGCGGCGGAGGCGCCGAGGAGCGCCCCGGTCTTGCGGCGGTGGATCGATTCCAGTTCCTCGCGCCCGACGGGATGGGTCTCCGCGCGCAGGTCCGCCGCCTGCCCCCCGACGAGGGCGCCGGCGCCCGACGCGGCCCCGAGCCGCTTGACGCAGGCGATCCGGACTTCGGCCGAGAGTCCCGGCGCGTCGGCCAACTGCTCGAAGGCGAGGGCCTGGAGCGCGTCGCCGGCGAGCACCGCCAGCGCCTCCCCGTACTGGACGTGGACGGTCGGCTTGCCGCGGCGCAGGTCGTCGTCGTCCATGCACGGCAGGTCGTCGTGGATGAGCGAATAGGTGTGGATCAGCTCGACCGCGGCGGCCGCGGCGAGCGCGCCGCCGGGCGCGCCGCCGACGCACCTCGCCGAAGCGACGGCGAGCGCCGGGCGGATGCGCTTTCCGCCGGCGAGGGTCGCGTGCCGCATCGCGGCGCCGAGCTCGTCGTCGTCCGGCAGCGCCGCGTCGAGGCGCGCCTCGACGTCCCTCGCGCACGCGGCGAGGAATCGCTCGAGTTCTTCCGCCTCAGAAGGGAGCGTCATCGCGGTCTTCCTCGGGGCGGTCGAGGTTGCGGATGCGCCCGCTGGCGCTCTCGAGGATCCGCTCGCAGCGCGCGGCGAGGAGCAGCGCCTCGCGCCGGAGCTCGAGCGACTTCCGGAGCGGCAGGTCGTCGCCCTCCATGGCTTCCACGGTCCGCTCGAGCCGGGCGCTGAGCGCCTCGTAGGTCTCGGACTCGGGATCTCCGGGCGGCTCGGGGGCGCCGCGCTCCAGCTCGGTGCGCGCCTCGGTCAGCCGGGTCTCGAGCGATCCGTAGAGCACGGTGGCCCGGTTGTGGAGCCGCAGGCGCTCCTCCAACTGGATGCCCGGGCTCTCCAGCTTCTCGAGGGTTTCGTCGAGCTCCGTCTCCAGCGCTTCGTAGGGGGGCGTTTCGTTCATTCCGGCACCTGTTCGTGACGCTTGAGGACGCGGGCGTCCAGTCCGCCCTCGGCCAGCCGGACGCGGATCGCGTCGCCGTCGGCCACCTGCGCGGACGAGCGGAGCACCCGCCCCTCCGCGTCGAGGGCGAGACTGTATCCCCGCTGGAGCACGAGCAGCGGGTTCCGGCCGCGCACCCGCTCGCCCCAGCGTTCGGCGCGGGCGCGGGCGCCGTCGAACGAGCGGGTCGCGGCGGAGCGGGCCCGCTCGGCGTCCCGGGCCGCGTCGCGGCGCGCCGCCTCGATCCGCCGCAGCAAGCGGTCCGGAGAGATCCGGGCGGCGAGGCCGGGGAGCCGCCGCCAGCGCGATCCGACCGGGTCGAGGGCGCCAATCCGGTCGCGAAGCGCGGCGACGGCCCGCTTGCGGCGTTCGAGACGCTCGCCCGGGTGCCGCGCCGCGAGTCCTTCGCCCCGCTCGCGCCACGCGGCCGCGGCCCGGTCGAGGCGCCGGCGGGCCGCGTCGGTCGCCGCCTGCCGGGCGGCCGCGATCCGGGTCCGGTCGTCGCGGATCCGGGCGGCGAGCGCCGCGAGGCCCCGGTGCGTCGCCCGGGCCGCAAGCCCGCGCCGCGCCCGGTCCAGCCGGAGCTCGGCGGCGCGGCCCGCGGACTGGCGCGCGTGGTCGAGCTCGCCGAGCAGGTCGCGCAGGTCCGGGACGTTCTCTTCGGCGGCGGCGGTCGGGGTCTTCGCGCGGACGTCGGCGGCCTGGTCGAGGAGCGGACGGTCGGCGTCATGCCCGATCGCGCTCACGACCGGGATCGGGCAGGCGGCCGCGGCGCGGACCACCGCCTCGTCGCTGAAGGCGAGCAGGTCCTCGAACGATCCGCCGCCCCGGGTGATGACGATCATGTCCGGCTCGGCGCGGGCGAGCTGCCGCAGGCCGTGGACCAGCTCCCTGGGAGCGCGCGGCCCCTGGACGAGGCTGTGCCACGAGAGGATCTCGACGCGGGGAAAGCGCCGCCGGGCCGTGTCGATGAAGTCCCGCCAGCCGTCGCTGCCGCGCGACGCGAGGAGGCCGACCCGCAGCGGCGCCCGGGGAAGCGGGCGCTTGCGCGCATCGGAGAAAAGGCCCTCGCGAGCGAGCTGGATTTCGAGCTCCTTGAGCTGCTGGAGCAACTGGCCGAGCCCGGCCCGCTCCACCCGCTCGACCTGGATCTGGTAGCGGCTGCTGCCCTTCCAGGTGCGCACCGACCCGAGGACGCGCACCTGATCGCCCTGGCGCAGGCCGTCCGGCAGCCGGCGCGCCGCCTCGCTCCAGGCGACCGCCTCGAGGACGGCGCGTCCCTCCTGGAGGCTCAGGTACGCCGCGCCGTTCCGGTGCCGGGTGATGCGCGAGAGCTCGCCCTCGACCCAGATGCGCCCCGGGAAGCCGGAGCCGAGCACGCGGGCGATGCGCTCGCTCAGCTTGTCCACGGACCACGGCGCCTCCGCCGACCCGCGCTGGAAAACCGGCTTGGGCCGGGGCGGGGCCGGGCGCGCGGCGCGGAAGAGGTCGCTCATGGACGCGGGAGACTCTGGTCGGGGAACGCTTGGGCGATCCGGTCGGCGATCCGGCCAAGCCGGGTCACCGCTGTTTCGACGACCCGGTCCCGCTCCACGCCGGTGGCCGGTCGGACCGGAATCCGCATCTCTCCTTCGTGTTCGAATACCTCCTCCTTCGCGTCCCGGAGCACGCTCACCGCCCGAGTCACGACGAGATCGCCTTCCCGGTCCGCCTCCCGCCGCACGCGGATCGGTGAGCGCCCCATCGGCGCCAACTCTCGAATTCGATGCTCATGCGGAAGCAAGAGGCCACACCGACATGGACCGACCGGCCGGTCCAGGCGGCGCCCCGGCTCACGCGCCGCCGCTCCGCCGGGTACGCCATGGCGAGGTCAAGGATGATCCGCTCGATCAGCGCCCGATACTGCGTCAGTCGCTTCGGCGCGCGCCGGTCCGTGAGTTCCTCGTCGCGGAGCGGGAGAGATCCCTCGTCGTCGAGTTCGGTCGCAAGGCCCTGGAGTTGCGCGACGTCCTCGCGGAGGCCCGCCGGCCCTGACTCCCGGGAGAGCTCGTTCAGGACGTGCTTCCAGCTCGTGATGGCGAGCGTGCGTTGTCCGAGCCGCCCGGAAGGGACCTCGCCCCTGTCGGAGACGATCTCGAGCGGCTGGCCGCACCGTTTCAGGAGCTCCGGCCAGAGAACGCTCATCCGTTCATGGGGAACGACGAAGACGAGCATGGACGGAACGTCCTCGGGAAGCGAATGGAGGTAGCCCACGGGTTGCTTCTCGGTCAGTCCCGCCCTGAACCTGTTCTCGACGAGCAGCCGCGCGTCGTCGTCCGCGTCCCGGATCGGGAGGTCCGGCCGTCCGTCCTCCGCAGCTTCTTCGCAGACGACGCTTCCGGGGCGAAGTCGGCTCTCAGGGCGCTCACGAACGCCTTCAGGAGGTCGTCGTGCGCGCCGAGGACGTAGGCGAGGGCCTGCGTGGCGGCAGGTTCGGCGCCGCCCCGGGCGATGCGGTGCGCGAGGTGCGCGAGCAAGGTCACGCGGGGGCGGGGCGGGCCGTCAGTGACGACCCTTGCGGCGGCGGCGCTCGGTTTCCTTCGCGATGCGGGCCGCGCGCTCTTCCTTGCGGCGCTGCCGGGCCGCTTCCTTCTCGCGGTTGCGCACCTTCATCATCGTGGCGCGCAGCAGGCGGGTGATCGCTGCCTGCGCCTGTCCGGCGGTGCAGTCCTCTTCCGCCATGTACTCGAGCACGAGCCACTTTCGAATCCGGGCGCGGTGCCGCTCCTCCTCGCGGGTGATCGTCTTCATCTCCCGGCGGAGGTGGAGCCGTTTCAGCGCGAGCGCCAGCGCCTTCACCGATCCCTCGCGCTCCTGCTCGGCGATCAGGTCCAGCCGCTCGGTCGCGTCCTCGATCGTGGGCTCGAAGTCGGAGCCCAGAATGTCGGCGATCACGCCGGGCGCGGCGCCGGGGCGGCGGATCCGGCAGGCGTCCAACTGCCCGGTCGGCACGAGGATGCGGTTCCGGGAAGGAACCGCGCCGGTCGCGTCCTGCGGCGTGAGCTCCAGAAGCTCCAGCCCGCTGCGGGCGTCGGCGATCGTGTCGCCGACCTCGCAGTGACCGACCTGCGGGTAGAAGATCTGGTCCCCCGGCTCGTAGGGCGGCGTGGTCTCGGTCTCGTCCATGTGGCGGTGATTATGGCCGTCGTCGAAGCCGAGTCGGGCCGGTTCTGGGGGCCAAGTCTAACGCTGCGGCGGGTTAAGCCGTCCATCGGGCGAGCGCCGGCAGCAGCAGGAGGCCGTACTGGGCGCCCATCAGGGCCGCGAACGCAGCGCCGCCGCCCGCAAGTCCGAGGAGCGCGCCGGCCCCCGCGGCGACCGCGGCCGCCGCGAGAAAGGCGGCGGCGCTCGCCGGGCCGAGCAGCCGGCAGCCGGGGAGGAACGCCGAGAACGCCGCAATCCAGCTCGCGACTCCGACCGCGGCGGCCACGGCGGTCGCGAGGCCCGGCCCCGGAAGGACCGTGAACAGGGCGAACGCGCTCGCGGCGGCCGACGCGCCCCCGAGGCCGGAAGCGAGCGCCCAGCGGATCGCCCCCGCGGCGCGGCCCCGCAGCGCGATCGCCTGCGCGACCCCGACCCCGCCGAGCGTCACGCCGCCCGCCACGGTCCCGATCGCGGCCTCGCCGAAGAAGGCGCCCATGGCCTCGTGCGCATGGCCGCCGACCCACATCGAAAGCGGCCGGCCGACGGCTGCGGCGAGGCTCATGCCGGCGGCGCTGAAGGCGATCCACGCAACGCGGAATCGGAAGTCGTTCAAGGGAGCGCCTCCTCCGGGAAGGGAAGGGGGAACGCGGCAGCCGGGCGGTCGCCGACGAGCGCGCGCGGTCCCGGCGGAACGCCCGCCGCCACGAGCGCCAGCCCGAGCGCGGACCCGGGAATCGAGGCGGCGCTGGTCAGCTTGCCCACGTCTCGTCCGTCGATCCAGACCGCAGCCCCGGGCGGCGCGGCCGCCCCGTCGAAGGCGATCCCGACGAGTTGCCGGCTGACGCGGCCCCGGTGCGCCTGGCGCGCCACGTACTCCTGCCCGATGTAGCAGCCCTTGCCGAGCCGGACGTGCGCCGCGTACCCGCACTGAAGCGGCAGCGAGGTCGCGTCGGCCTCGAACCCCCAACGCGGCTCGCCCGCCGCGATGCGCAGCCACTCGGCCTCCTCGGGCGAAGTCGGCGTCGCGCCGTCTTCCCACGCGCCGCCTCCCGGCGGCTCCTGGACGACGACGAACGAGGGCCACGGACGGCGCGCCCGCAGCAGGAAGCCGTCGGGCAGCGCGGCGAACGCCTCGGGCGCGTCCTGTCCGTCGATGCGCGTCGCCGCCGCGGGCGCGACCTCAAGCGTCACGTCGTCGGCGATCAGGTACCGGTCGAGCGCGGCCCGCAGTCCCTCCGCTTCCTCCGCGCCGCAATGGAGGTCGATCCGGTCCGGCAGAACGGCCGCTACGCCGACCGCGCGCAGCGCCCCCCGGGGGCCCAGCAACGCCGTCGGGGCGGCTCCCGAGGGGGGCAGGTCGCCCGACATGACCCGCGTCAGGAACGAGCGCCGGTCGGCGCCGGCGACCCGCACGAGCGCCGCCGCCTCCCTCGTGATCCGGGGGCCGTCGGCGAGCGGATGGGGCGGGCGCGGCACTCGCCTATCCTACGCATGACCATGCACCTGCCCACTGAATTGGTACGCGACGCGTTTCGTCCCCCGCCGCCGGACGAACTGGACCTTGACGCCGCTGCGGCTCCGAGGCGCCTCGGCGTACCGGTCGAGGCCACGATTCCAGAGGCGGTCACCGACCTCGCATGGTTCTGGAACTCGAACGAGAGCCAGGCCCCGGCGCAGGTGACCCTCGCGGACGACTACGCCGATCTGGTCGCCCGGCTCATGGGCTCGGCGGGCTTTTCCGCCGGGGACCGGGTGGTGGTCTCGATGCGCGAGCCGGCGCCCCGCCGCAAGGCGATCCTCGACGCCCTTCCACGCAGCGTGGAGGCCGTGGACTGGCCGGTCGGCTCCGAGCTGAAGCCGCTGCTCGACGGCCGCACCCGCATGGTCCTGATGAGCAAGGCGTGCGCGGTGACCGGCGAGCTGCTCGAGGTCGTCCCGCACTCGCAGCTCCTCGCCGGGACCGACATCCTGCTCGTGGTCGAGGCGAGCCACTTCGCGTCGCACGGCCCGCTCGACGTGCGCCGGTTCCGCTGCGACGGCGTGCTCCTCGACGGCGGGGACCTGTTCGGCGCGGGCGGATCCGCCATGTGGACGAAGCGTCCCCATCTCGCCGACCCGCCGGCGGTCTCGTCGGGGACCGCGTCGGGGCTCTCGTCGATCACCCGCTACGTGGAGGCGCTCGGGGAGGGCGCGCCGCTCGTGGTGGCGCCCCCCTCCGATCGGTTCGGACGGCGCGAAGCGATGCGCCGGGGGATGCAGGGGATCCGGCAGGACGAGCGCGTGCTCACCCGCAAGCTGCTCTCCGGGCTCCGCTGGATCGAGGGCGTGCGGCTGCTCGGCGACGCCGACCCCTGGCGCGCCGCGTCGCGCATCCCGGTGTTCGCGTTCGTCACCTGGAGCGACGACGCCGCCGTCGTCAAGCGGCTTCGCGCCGAGGGGATTCGGGTGGAGCACGGCGACCTCGGCGCCCCGGAGGCGCTGCAGGCCTACTCCGTCGATCCGAAGGCCGGAGCGATCCGGGCCTCGCTCGCCCACTACCACACCGACGCCGACGTGGACCGGTTCCTGGCCGCGCTCCGGCGCGCGGTCTGAGCGCGGTGCGCCGTCGTTCACTCCTGCTCGCCGGCCTGACGCTCGCCTGGTCGCCGGCGTTCGGCCAGTCGCACGACGACCTCGTCGCGCTCTTCCACGAGTGGCGCGCCTTCGAGCGGCCCGCGTTCGAGAGCGGCGTCCCGGACTATTCCGAAGCGGCGATGGAGCGCCAGCAGCGCGCGTTGCCCGAGTTGCGCGCCCGCCTCGACGCGCTCGCTCCCGGGGATTGGCCGGTCGCGGAGCAGGTGGACTGGCACATCGTCCGGGCGGAGATGAACGGGCTCGACTTCGACCACCGAGTGCGCCGCCCGTGGGCGCGCGACCCGGCTTTCTACGTGACCATCTTCCCGGCGCAAAGCGACGTGCCGGCGCACGAGGGCGCGGTCATCCACGGGTTCATCGACCTGTGGCTCGAGGAGTACCCGCTGTCGGACGACGCGGCCGAAGACCTCGCCGCCCGGATCGCGTCCACGCCGGCGCTGTTGGAGCAGGCGCGCGCCAACCTCGCCGGCTCGAACGCCCGCGACCTCTGGCTGTCGGGGATCCGCTCCTTTCGGGGCCAGGCGACCGACCTCGCGGCGTTCGGCGAGGAGATCGTCGGAACCTCCGCCGCGCTCGACGAGGCGGTGGCGGCGGCGCGCGAGGCGAGCGTCGCGTTCGCTGACTGGCTCGAGGCCGAGGCTCCGAACCGCACCGGCGAGTCCGGAGTGGGCGCGGAGAACTACACGTGGAAGATGCAGCGCGTCCACCTCGTGCCGTGGTCGTGGGAGGAGCAGGTCACGCTCATGCGGCGGGAGCTGGCCCGCTCGCACTCCTCGATGCGCCTCGAGGAGAACCGCAACCGGCGGCTTCCCGACCTGGACCGGATCGCGTCCGCCGAGGAGTACGACCGGGAGCTCGACGAGTCGGTGCGCATGTACATGGACTTCCTCGAGCGCGAGGAGATCCAGACCGTCGAGCCGTGGATGGAGCCGGCGCTGGCCGCGGTGAACGGCGCCTACGCCCCGATCGACGATCCCGACGAGCTGCGGAATTTCTTCAACGAGGTGAACTACCGGGATCCGGACGCCTTCCGTCCGCACATGCACCACTGGATCGAGCTCGCCGCCATGCGCGAGGACCCGCATTCGAGCCCGATCCGGCGCGTTCCGTCCCTCTACAACATCTTCGACGCCCGCTCCGAGGGGCTGGCCACCGGGGTCGAGGAGATGTTCATGCACCTCGGGCTGCTCGAGGGCTCGCCGCGCTCGCGCGAACTGACGTGGATCATGCTCGCCCAGCGGGCTGCGCGGGCGCTGTCCGGACTCATGCTCCACGGCCATTCGTTCGACATGGAGGAAGCGGTCGCGCACGCGATGCGCTGGACGCCCCGGGGATGGCTGACCGAGGGCGCGCTGGTGCGCGGCGAGCAGCAGCTCTACTTGCGCCAGCCCGGCTATGGGACCAGCTACGTGACCGGGAAGATCCAGATCGAGGAGCTGCTGGCCGAGTACGCCGTCGAGCGGGGCGAGGACTTCTCGATCCGCGGCTTCTTCGACGCCTTCCACGACGCCGGCGTGATCCCCATCACGCTCGCGCGCTGGGAAATGACCGGGATCAAGGATCCCATCCTTGATCTCGTTCCGTGAGGCCGACCATGCGATCCCTGCTCCTCTTGGCGGCGCTCGCCGCGGCGCCCGCTTCGGCCTCGGTCGAGCCCTTCCGCCTCGGCAGCTTCGAGCACCGGGGCGAGGCCTTCCTCGGGATCGTGCTCCGCGACAGCCTCGTGGTCGATCTGGGCCGCGCCAACGAGTCGCTCGAGCGCCGCAGCCGGATGTGGGTGCGCCTTCCGATGCCCGGCGACATGAGCGAGATGGCCGGCCGCTGGGCGATCGGGATGCGCGAGCGCGTCCACGCCATCGTGGACCGGGTGGTCCCGATGCTGGACGGCGGCGAGCGGCCGGTGTGGGTCCACGACCTCGCCGAGCTTCACGTCTTTCCGCCGGTGCGGCCGGGCCTCATCCTCGCGACCGCCCTCAACTACCCCGAGCACGGCGTGGAGATGACCACCGGGCTCGCGGCGGAGATGTCGGACTCCTCGGCGCTCGACGACGCCCCGGTCTCGATGGACCACTTCTGGCGACGGGAGCCGGACGACCGCCGCCAGAACCCCTACCTGTTCATGAAGCCCGGGGGCATCGTCATCGGCGCCGGGGAGCCCATCCTGATGAAGGAGGGGCGGGAGCAGATGGACTGGGAGTGCGAGCTCGCGGTCGTGATCGGCAAGCCGGCCAGCGACGCGCCGACGGAGGACGCCGCGGCGCACGTCTTCGGATACACCATGATGAACGACGTGGGCGACCGCGAGGGGCGCGGCGACAACCGCTACGGCTCGGACTGGCTCGTCTGGAAGAGCACCGAGACGTTCGCGCCGCTCGGGCCGTTCATCACCCCGGCGGAGTTCGTGGCCGACCCGCACGTGCTGGACATCCGGTTCACGCTCTCGGGCGAGATCATGCAGGACTCGAACACCAGCCTGATGCAGCACAAGATCCCCGAGCTGATCCACTACGCCTCGAACAACCTCATCCTGCGCCCCGGCGACGTGATCGCCACCGGAACCCCCGACGGCGTGGGGTACGCCCGGATCCCGCCGATTTTCATGAAGCCCGGCGACACCGCCTCGTGCTGGGCGGAGGGCGTCGGGACCCTCACGAACCCGGTGCGCGAGTGGGCTGACGGCATCCGCTGAGCGAGGTTCCGTGATCCAGGACCCGTTCGGGGTCTTCCTCGTCCTCGCGGCCGCCGTGTTCCTCGCGGTCTGGCTCGAGAAGAGCTTCCGGTTCTTCCGGGCCATGAGCGCCGGGCTGATGTGTCTCGTCTTCGGGATGATCCTCTCGAACTCGGGACTCCTCCCGGGAGACGCCCCGGCGTACTACCAGCTCGGGAACATCTGGGTGAACGCGGCCATCGTGCTCGTGTTGCTCAACGTGGACCTCCGCACGGTGCGCGACGCCGGGCGGACGATGCTCGGGGCCTTCGGGCTCGGGGCGCTCGGCACCATGGCCGGGACGCTGCTCGCGTTCTTCCTGCTCTCGGGGGCCGTCGGCGGCGAGGCGTGGAAGCTGACCGGCCAGTTCACCGGCACCTACATCGGCGGCGGGGCCAACTTCTACGCGCTCGCCAGCGCGTTCGGGACCGACCCCGCGATCATGTCGGGGGCGGTCGCCGCCGACGTGATCGTGACCGCCGCATGGCTCGCCACCTGTCTCGTGGTTCCAGCGGTGCTGCGCGGCGGCGAGGGGCTCGAGCCGGTGGCGCCCGGAAGCGGGCCGATGACGCTTGAGCAGCGGCTCAAGGAGAGCGGCGAAAGCCTCCGGATGATGGACTTCTTCGGACTCGCCGCGATCACGCTCGGGGCGATGAGCGGGGCGCGGCTTCTCGCCGGGGCCGTCCCCGCGATTCCGGCGGTGCTCTGGCTGACCACGATCGCGCTCGTCCTCGGCCACACGCCGGCGGTGCGGAAGCTGCGGGGCGCGCCGGTGCTCGGGAACTCCTTGCTCTACTTGTTCCTCGCCGGAAACGGGGCGCAGTCGCTCGTCTCCGAGATGCTCGCCGCCGGCCCGGCGCTGTTCCTCTTCGCGCTGGTGACGGTCGCGACCCACGGCCTCGTGATCTTCGGCGTGGGCCGCCTCCTGCGGTTCGACGCGGGGACGCTCGTGGTCGCGTCGCAGGCGAACGTCGGCGGCGCGGCCTCGGCGGTGGCGATCGCGTCGGCGCGGGGTTACGGCGACAAGCTGCTTCCCGGCGTCGCGGTCGCGCTCGCCGGCTACGCGGTCGGGAACTACCTCGGGTTCGGGATCGGGACGTTCGTCCGCACGTTCCTCGGATGAGGGGCGCGGGGCCGCTCGCGCTCGCCGTCCCGGCCGGGGCGTGCGGGGGTTCCGATCCCGTGGCCCCGGTCTCGGCCCCGGCCCCGCCCCGCGCTCACCGAGATCGTCGTCACCGGACCGACGTGGTTCGTGGATGCGGAACGTCTCGCGGTGGGCCGGACGGTCCAGCTCGACGCGACCTCCGCATGCAGCGACGGCTCGTCGGTCGAGATCACCGAGGCGGCGGCGCGGATCTCCTCCGACGACGAAGCGGCGACGGTCCGCGCGGGGCAGGTGACCGCGGTCGCGCCGGGAAGGTTCGCCGTTTCGCTCAGCTTCCGGGGCCGGTCGTGGGAGTTACCGGGATCGAGGCGCCCGAGGCGTACGAGGCGTACGAGATTCCGGGCTCGTGCGCCTCGCCACGTTCGTGGACTTCTGGTTGGCTCCATTTCACGTGGACGGCGCGCACCGGCGCCGAAGCCGAGGGCGGGGCCGTGCCTCGCTTCGACATCCGCGTGCGGTTCGAGCAGGGGGACTTCTTCACGGCGTGCGAGGAGTCGCGGAGCCTCCCGTATCCGGGGGACGAGATCGAGGAGGCGGCCATGCCCAGCATCTGCGGCGTGGACGACTCCTGGACCTCGGTGACCGTCGAGTCCGACGACATGTTCCGCTGTCGGGGCCGCGGGACGCACCTGGCCGAGGACATCCCCGTCCGGATCGGCGGGACGTAGCTACCGGACGAGGATCTCGTCCATGTAGATCCAGCGGTCGGGCGCGCCCCGGACCCGCACCCGCACCGAGGTCGCGGCGCTGCCGGCGGGCAGGGGAATCGTGACCCGGCGCCGCTCGGGCGACAGCGAGCTGCCCGAGGGGACTTCGGCGCCGGCGGCGAGTTCGCCGTCGAGCAGCACCTCGACCGATTCGGGGAAGTACACGGACGTGTCGGGGTGCTCGAGGAAGCCGACCTTCACCGAGCCGACCGGAGTCGGCGCGCCGAGGTCGATCTCGGCGGCGACGGTCGCGCTCTCGTAGCCCTGCCAGTGGCCGCCCCGGCGGTCGGGCGACCCCCGCACGCCGTCCACGAGGCCGGCGTCGCCCACCGCCGAGTACGGCGAGGACGAGGGCGGCTCGACTGTGACCGGGCGGCCCCGGGCGAGGTGGTCCGCGAGATTGCGCTCGCCGAAGTGGTCGAGGCGGAGCGAGCGCTCGGCGGCGAGCGCCGCGGACTCCTCGTCGGGGAAGGCGCGCGCCGCCGCGCCCGGGTCGGCGCCCTCGGGCAGCGGCCGGATGAGGAAGCGGACGCTCAGGTCGCCCGGCTGGATCGTGTACTCGTGGCGGGGGGTCGCGCCCCACGAGTCGTCTCCGCCGACGCCCTGCTGGCGCAGATCGACGAGCAGCGTCACCTCGTCCCGGGGAACGAGGTCGGTCGCGTGGTCCCGCCCCTTGGTCTCGCCCCCGTCGAGGTCGGCGATCCGGTACGGCAGCGCCGAGAAGTCCACCGTCGGCAGCCCGACCATGAGGAGGCCGGGGCCGCCGCCCGTGGGCGCGAGCGCGACCCAGCGCGCGTCCGTTCGGTTGCCGGTCTCCTGGGGCCGCACGTAGTCGTGCGCCATCTCCCGCACCGGAAGCCGGTAGCGGGAGACGAGCGCGGCGGTGCGCCGGTCCCAGTAGTTCTCGAAGGGGCCGCGCCCGTACCACGCGACCTCGTCGAGCGCGCCGGGCAGCGACAGCAGCATCCCGAAGCGGGGGATCTCCGGAAGGTCCTCGTTCGCCTCGGAGAGCGCCGACTCGACCGAGAGCGTTCCGTCCGGGAAGACTTCGTACGCGACGCGCAAGGCCGCTCCCACCGAGCGGAGGCGGAAGCGGCTTTCGACCCGGACGCTCGTCGCGCCGCGTTCGACCTCGAACGACTCCAGCTGGCGCGACGGGGATCGCCCGGCGAGACGCCACACCCCCGAGCGCACCGGCTGCGCGTAGCCGTAGTCGTTGTCGGTGGGGGCGCGCCAGAAGTTCGGGGTCGGCCCCCGGTCGATGAGCGTCGTCCCCTGGAACGAGTAGCGGCGGAGCAGGCCGGTTCGGGGGTCGAACTCCGCCGCGAAGCCGTCGCCGGCGACGGTCACGCCGTCGTCCGTCTCCTCGACCCCGGGGCGGGAGCCGCTCGGGGGAACGGCGGCGGGAGCGTGGCCGGGCAGCGCGAACTGCTCCCGCGCGACTTCGCGGTCCGCATCCCGGAACCGCACGGTGAGGAGCCGTTCCCCCCCGGAGTCGAAGTCGGGAAGGGCGAGATCCACTTCGCGCGTCTCGCCCGGCGGAACCGAAAGACCGGACAGGGCGCCCTCGGCGGCGAGCTCGCCGCCCTCGCGGACTTCCCATGAGCCCGCGAGATCGGAGAGATCGGTGAACGAGCGGCGGTTGCCGATCGCGAGGCGCCCCGGCGCCGGCATTTCGACGCGCACCGGCTGATAGACCTTCGCGACCTCGTGGGCGTGGGGATGCAGGCGGCGGTCGGAAGAGATGAGCCCGTTCGCGAGGAAGTTGCCGTCGGTCGGGAATCCGGCGGGGCCGAAGTCGCCGCCGTAGGCGCGGTAGGGCCGCCCGGCCTCGTCCTCGGTCTCGATCGTCTGGTCCACCCAGTCCCAGATGAAGCCGCCGACGAGGTTCGGATGGCTGTCGAGGATCGCCCACGTGTCGGCGAGCCCGCCCACGCTGTTGCCCATCGCGTGGGCGTACTCGATCAGCAGGAACGGCCGGGTCGCGCCCGAGCGGCCGTAACGCTCGAACCAGTACGGCCGGACGTACATCGGCGAGACGATATCGACGAGCTCGCGCTCGCCTGCCGGCTCGTAGAGGATCGGCCGGCCCGTGCCCTGGTCGCGGATCCACGCGGCGGACCGGTCGAACGCCCGCCCGTCGCCCGCCTCGTTCCCGAGCGACCAGACGATCACCGACGGATGGTTCCGGGTGCGGGCGACGGTCCGCCGGGTCCGGTCGAGATGCGCGGCCTCCCACTCGGGACGGTTCGCGAGCGTGCCTTCGGGGTGGAACACCATCCCGTGCGCCTCGATGTTGGCCTCGTCCACGACGTAGAGGCCGTGCTCGTCGGCGAGCTCGTACCAGCGCGGCAGGTTGGGGTAGTGCGCGGCGCGGACCGCGTTCACGTTCAGCGACTTCATCAGCCGGACGTCCTCGAGCATCCCGGCCTCGTCGATCCGGTGCGCCGTCCTCGGATCGTGCTCGTGGCGGTTCACGCCGAAGAGCGTGATCGGGCGCCCGTTCAGCAGAAGCCGCCCGCCCCGCGTCTCGACCCGGCGGAAGCCGATCCGGGCCGGGACGTGCTCGAGCGCCGCGCCGTCCGGCCCCTCGAGCGTCAGCAGCAGCCGGTAGAGCGAGGGCGTCTCGGCGGTCCACGGCGCGGCCCCCGGGATCGTCGCCCCGTCCCCGACCGTACCCGAGAGCACCGGCTCGTCGTCCGGGCCGAAGAGTTCGTAGCGGACCCGATGGCCCTCCGCCGGGCCCGCCAGATCGACGTCGAGGCCCAGCCGCCCGTCGCCGCCCGGCTCGAGGTCCGCGAGAACGTGGAAGTCGCGGATGCGCGTCTTGGGTCGGGAGATCAGCCAGACGTCCCGATCCACGCCGCTGATGCGCCAGAAGTCCTGGCCCTCGAGGTAGCTGCCGTCGCTCCAGCGGATGACCTCAAGCGCGAGGAGCTGCTCCGGTCCGTCGCCGAGCGCGTCCGTGATCCGGAACTCCGACGGAGCGCGGCTTCCCTCGGCGTATCCGACGAACGCTCCGTTCACGAAGACCCGCAGCGCCGAATACGCCCCCTCGAACCCAAGGAAGACGTCGCGGCCGTTCCAGTCCGCCGGGACGCGGAACCAGCGGCGGTACGCGCCCACCGGGTTGTCGTCCTCGGGAATGCGCGGCGGGTCCGGCGGGAAGCTGTACGCCTCGTCCCGGTATACCGGATGCCCGTAGCCCAGGAGCTCCCAGTTGGACGGGACCGGAATGCGGTCCCACGCGCCGTCGTCGAAGTCCGGCTCGAAGAAGCCCTCGATCCGCTCCGCCGGGCGGGGGACCCAGCGGAACCGGTACTCCCCGTTGAGGCTCATCCGCCGGTCGGAGTCGCCGCCGGAAAGCGCCGTCTCCCGGTCGCCGTGCGGGACGAAGTTGGCGCGGGGCGGCTCCCGGTGGATCTCGAAGACCTCCGGGTCTTGCCACGGCGGAACCTGGACGGCGAGCAGGAACAGCGCGGCGAGCGTCATGGCGGGTCCTCCGGCGGCGCGAGGTGGCCCGCCTCGATGAAGGCCATGATCCCGAAGAGGGCGCCCCACGAATGGAACGGGTCGCTCGACAGCCGCCGGTCGTCCCCGGCGCCGGTGATGGACGAGTAGTTCTCGCTCACGTAGCCCTTCCGCCTCCACTCGGCGAGGAACATGTCGAGCGAGCGGGACGCCAGCTCGGAGGCCGGCCCGTAGGCGCCGGCGCGCCGCAGGCCGAGGTAGGTCAGGAAGTTGAGCGGTGGCCAGATCGCCCCCTTCCAGTAGCGCTGTCGCGGGAACGACGGGTCGTCGCGGGTGGTGGAGGGAAGCACGTAGTCGCCCCAGAACTCCTCCGGGTTGAGGAGGTGCTCCTCGATGAGGCGCCGGCTGCGCTCGGCGTCGGGGACGCCCGCGAGCAGCGGATAGAACAGCGTCGGCGAACGGCGGAAGGAAGGGCGGACCGAGCCGCCGTCAGTGCGGTGGTTCAGGTAGTAGCCGGCGTCCTCCACCCAGACTCCGTCGAGCGCGGCGGCGAAGCGGTCGCCGCGCTCGTCCAGCTCCCGGGCTTCCGCGTCCCGTCCGAGCGCGCGGGCGAGCTCGGCGAGCGCCCGGCAGTCGGCGACGTACAGCGAGGTCAGCCCCACGTCCTGGAGCTCCAGCATGCCGGTCTCCTCGTTGAACGGCACGTCCTCGTACATGGGCGAGTCGTCCATGCCCGACTCGTAGCCCGCGGTGGTCCGGGTCCCGGCGTCCGGCTCCCGGAACGGGTTCTTGGCCGGGTGCGAGCCGTAGCTGAGGAGACCGCCGTTGAGCCGGCGCCGGGGCCACCAGCGGTTCCAGGCGAGCAGCGGGTCGAAGGCCGCCTTGAGGAACCAACGCTCGGGAAACCGACGGTGGACCTCGCGCACCATGATCCCGCCGACCGGGGGCTGGGAGCGGTCCCACGACTTGGAGCCGTTGCCGCGGTTGTCGTTCGGCGCGAAGCCCTCCTCGGTGAATCCGCGCAGGTGCTCGATCACGTTGGCGAGGGCGAGGTCCGGGCCGTCCAGCGCGGTGAGGTACGCGAGGAAGAAGTTGTCCCAGCCGAACAGCGCGAAGCCGCCGTACTCCTCGTTCCACAGG
This sequence comes from Vicinamibacteria bacterium, assembly GCA_965199715.1. GTDB lineage: Bacteria > Acidobacteriota > Vicinamibacteria > Marinacidobacterales > Marinacidobacteraceae > CBDATA01. The sequence goes on along the minus strand of CBDATA010000001.1, from coordinate 264,579 downwards.
CGCCCCACCGTGCTCACCACCCGCCCGTGGAGCGGCTCGTACACGGTGTTCCAGGCGACCCCCGAGGCGACGGCGAGATACGCCTCCTCGAGGCCGGGGAAGCGGGCGGCGCTTGCCGTCGCGCCGTCGCGCGCCCGGTCGAGCGTCGCCCCCGTTGCGTCGCCGACGGAGATCGAGACCGGGCGGTCGAGACGGAGCACGTGGTGGGGCAGCAGCGTCCGGGTGTAGGGGTCCATGTCCCGGACGCCGTCCAGCCGGATCCGAATCTCGCGCTCGGGAAGCCGGGCGAGGAACCCGTCCTCGGTGCGGACCGCCGAGCCCTCGCCGTTCCAGACCATCCCCACGCCCACCACCAGCTCGAAGAACGACTCGGTCTCGCCCGGAGTGACGGCGAGGAACAGGTCGCCGTCCTCGCTCCCCGCCTCGACGGTCAGGGAGAGTCCCTTCCACTCGAGGTCGAGCCGGGAGTAGGAGCCGTCCAGCGCGTGGATCCCGGGCCGGATGACCTCGGCGTCCTCCGCGCTGCGGCCGATGAGCGCGGTCTCGAGATGGTCCTCCTCGAGCCAGTCGTGGCGCTTCAGGGCGAGATCGATCGCGAGTCCCTCGGGGAGCAGCACGTGGCGCAGCACGCTGCGGCTGTCCCAGGTGTTCCAGCCCCGCGCGAGCCGGTCCTGGATCGCGCGGTACTCGGGCGCGTCGCCGACCTCGGAGTCGTACTCGGCGTGGCGGTCGGGCCAGTCCGGAGCCTGCGCCGCCGCGAGCGTCAGGGCGAGCGAAAGGAGCATCGCTCCATCCTATGCGCCCGGTTACGATCCGCCGCGAGGAAAGCACCATGGCGGACGGCGGCGAGCGCATCGAACGGGACGCCATCGGGCCGGTCGCGGTTCCGGCGGAGCGGCTGTGGGGGGCGCAGACCGAGCGCTCGCGGCGGAATTTCCGCATCTCCGGCGAGCGCATGCCGCGGGAGGTGGTCGAGGCGCTCGCGTTCGTGAAGAAGGCGGCGGCGCTCGTGAACCGGGATCTCGGGCGGATCGACGAACGGAAGGCGGACGCGATCGTCGCCGCGGCGGACGAGGTGCTCGCGGGCGAGCACGCCGACGAGTTCCCGCTCATCGTCTGGCAGACCGGCAGCGGCACCCAGTCGAACATGAACATGAACGAGGTGCTCGCGAACCGCGCCAGCGAGATCCTCGGCGGCGAGCGCGGCGAGGACCGCCTCGTCCATCCCAACGACGACGTGAACCGGGGGCAGTCCTCGAACGACGTGTTCCCGACCGCGCTGCACGCGGCCGCGGCGCGGGCGCTGGAAGGCCGCGTCGTTCCGGCGCTGGGCGCGCTCCGGGACGCGCTCGGCGAACGCGCCGAGGCGTTCGCCGACGTGGTCAAGATCGGGCGCACCCACCTCCAGGACGCCACGCCGCTGACCCTCGGCCAGGAGTTCTCGGGCTACCGCGAGCAGGTGGCCCGGGGCGTGGAGCGGGTCGAGGCGGCGCTTCCGGCCGTCCGCGAACTCGCGCTCGGCGGAACCGCCGTCGGGACCGGGCTGAACGCGCATCCCGAGACCGGCCCCCGCGCCGCGGCGTGGCTCAGCCGGCTCACCGGGCTCGCGTTCACGAGCGCGCCCAACAAGTTCGAGGCGCTCGCCGCGAAGGACGCGCTGGTCCACGCGCACGGGGCGCTCAAGACGGTCGCGGTCTCGCTGCACAAGATCGCGAACGACGTCCGCTGGCTGGGCTCGGGGCCGCGGTCGGGAATCGGGGAGATCGCGCTGCCGGCGAACGAGCCGGGAAGCTCGATCATGCCCGGCAAGGTGAACCCGACCCAGTGCGAGGCGCTGTTGATGGCCACCGCGCAGGTGTTCGGGAACGACGTGGCCGTGAATGTGGGGGGCGCCGGCGGCAACTTCGAGTTGAACGTGATGATGCCGCTCATCGCGACGAACCTGCTCCAGAGCGCGCGGCTGCTCGCCGACGGCTCGGACTCCTTCCGGGAGCGGTGCGTCGTCGGGATCGAGCCGAACCGGGAGCGCCTCCAGCAGAACCTCGAGCGGTCGCTGATGCTGGTGACCGCGCTGAACCCGCACATCGGGTACGACAACGCGGCGCGGATCGCGAAGAAGGCGTTCGCCGACGGGACGTCGCTGCGCGAGGCGGCGCTGGCGCTGGAGCTCCTGACCGAGGAGCAGTTCGACGAGTGGGTGCGCCCGGAAGCGATGACCGGCCCTTGAGGCGGCTTCAGCGCACCGCGAGGGTCGGTCCGCGTCGGACGAGGGGCGTGCCGACCGGCCGATGCGCCGGTCTTCGGCATTTCGCTTGCTTGTCAACTCGCGCCAGGAGGTGCGAGTTGAAGATGAGACGCGGAAGAATCCCGCGTTGGATGGCGCTTCCGACGCTGGCGCTCGGCGGGTTCGCCTGCGATGGTTCAGCGGATCGTCCCGCGGCCCCGATGGCGACCGCTCCCCCCGGCGGCGCGGCGGACGGCGACGCATGCGATCCGGAAGCTCTGGAGCGGCTCGCGGATGCGGAAGCCACGCTGAAGGGATGGACCACTGACTCCGACCCAGGCGGCGACGCTGCGTAACGAGGCGCTCAAGGTCGTCGCCGAGTGGGCGAAGCCGACCGGTCCGGGAATGGCTGACGTCGTGCGTCGGATGCTGGACCAGGCGGCGCAGCGCGCGCTGGGTCGCGGGTATGCGCCGGAAGCCGTCGAAGCGCATCGCGCCCGCTTGGCTGCGCGGATCGACGTCGTCGAGGATCTGCTCCGGGAGAAAGGGAACGACGCCTCGGGACAATGAGGCCGCGGTCCGTCGGCTCCGAACCCCCGGGCGAGCCCGCGTCTTGACGCGGGGCCCCGGCTTAGGCCTTCCGCGCCGCCTCGGCGAGCGCGGGCAGGATCTCCATCACGTCCCCCACGATCCCCACGTGCGCCGCGCCGAAGATCGGGGCTTCCGGGTCCTTGTTGATCGCCAGCACGAACCGGGCGCCGCGCATGCCGACGAGGTGCTGGATCGCCCCGGAGATTCCGCAGGCGACATAGACGCGCGGCGAGACGGTCACGCCGCTGCTGCCGATCTGGCGGTCGTGGGGCAGCCAGCCGGCGTCGGTCACGGCGCGGGACGCTCCGACGCTCCCGCCGAGCGCGTCGGCCAGATCCTCGACGAGCTTGAGGTTCTCCGGCGAGCCCATGCCACGCCCGGCGGCCACGATCACCGGGGCGCCGGTCAGGTCCACGTCGCCGGAAGCGCTGTCCTCCCGGATCTCAAGGAGCTCGGAGCGGGGCTCGGGGAGTTCCGGCGGGATCACGCGCACGCGGCCGGGCGGGGCCGGTTCCCGGGGCTCGGTCGCCCCGCGCTCCATCGTGGCCACCGCGCATGGCCCTTCCAGCCGGACTTCCTGCACGAACTTGCCGAGAAACGCCTTACGGGTCGCGAGGATCGCCGCGCCGTCGCGCCGGAGCGCGGTGCACCCGGTCGCGACGGGGACCCCGAGCGGAGCGGCGACGAGCGGGGCCACGTCCCAGCCAAGGGCGCTGTCCGGCAGCAGCGTGATCTCCGCTCCGAGATCGGCGACGGCGGCGAGGAGCGCCGCAGCGCAGCCGTCGGCAGTCTCAAGACTCGCGCCCTCCACGATGAGGACCTCGTCGGCGGGAAGTTCGCCGGCGAGGTCCGTAGCGCCCGGTACGACCGCAACGACCGGCCCGCCAAGCTGACCGGCCGCTTCCAGAAGCTCGAACGTGATCGGCGCGGGAGTCGTCCCGTCGTGCTCGACGAGCACCGCTACGGCCATCAGAGCACTCCCGTCTCGGCCCGGATGCGAACTACTGCCTGGGCGGCGATCTCGTCGGGGCTTCCTTCCAGAATCTCGGCGCTGCCCTTCTCCGGACGGGCGAGGCACACGCGGCGCATCTTCGGCGCCTCGCTCGCAAGCGCCTGTTTCTCGACCGGCTTCCGCCGCGAGGCCATGATCCCGCGCAGGCTCGCGTAGCGCGGCGCGTTTAGCCCGGTCTGGACGCCGACGACCGCCGGAAGCCGAAGCGAGACGACCGCAATCCGGTTGTTACCCAGCTCGCGCTCCACGACGAGCCGCCCGTCACGAAGCTCAATTCCGGTCACGGCGGACGCCCACCCGAATCCGAGCAGCCCCGCCACGAGGCCGCCCACCTGCGCGTTCCCCGAGTCCTCGGCGAGGAGGCCAGCGGCGACGACGCCCGGATCGTTCCGCTCCACGACTGCGGCGAGCGCCTTCGCGACCGCGAACGGATCGGCGAGAGCGTCGCGGTCGCATTCCACATGGACGGCGCGGTCCACGCCCATCGCGAGGCAGGTGCGGAGAATCTGCCCGGCGTCCGGCGGGCCGACGGTCACGGCGACCGTGCCGTCAAGGTCGCCCGACTCCTTCAGGCGCAGCACCGCCTCCACGGCGTAGCGGTCGTATTCGTTGACGCCGTACCCGAGGCTGGACTCGTCGATCCATGCTCCCTCGGGACGGAAGGCCGAATTCCGGTCGGGAACCTGCTTCACCAGCGCGATGCCGTTCATGTCGTCCGTCTATGATCGTTCGCGTTCGGGGAAGCGGCAAGGTGAAACGGGGAATTCTGGCGGTCGGCACGATCCTCGGCCTCGCGCTCGGCCTCGCGGTGCTCGCCCGTATCGGCCAGCCCCGAGTGATCCGTCGGCCCGACGCCGTCGTCCGTCCAGTGCTTCTCGTCGCGGACATCGACAACCGGACCGGTCAGGGAGGGCTGCAGGAACTCGCGTACCGGATCACCGAGACGATCCGCGAGCAGCTCCAGACGGAGCCCGACGGGATCTTTGAAGTCTCCCCGAGGCGGCTTCGTCCGGTCCTGGACGAAGGACTCCGGGAGGACGGGCTCGTCGCGATCGCCGCCCGGCTCGGGGCGGACTACGTGCTCGCCGGCAGTTTGGAGACCGGTCCCGGCGAGCCGCTCGGACCCGGGTCGCGCTGGCCCGCCGGCGAAGACATCAAAGAGGACGCGGTGCGGCTCGACGTGCTGCTGGTGCGTGACGCCGAGCCGCCGGAAGTGTTCGCGGAGCGGCTCCCGCTTGGGCAGGCGGAGCTCGCTTCCGCCGACGCGGACCGGATCGCCCGGATCGTCGCCGGCCGGATCGCGCTCTCGCTCCGCCGGTTCTGACGCTACCGGATGCGCAGCGTCGCCGAGTCGTCCCAGAGCGAGGTGTCCGAGAGGATGATCCGGTCGCCCGCCGCCAGTCCGGCGAGCACTTCGATCCGGTTCACCGATCCGCGCCCGAAGCGCACCGGGGTTCGGGTGGCCGTCGATCCATCGGGCGACAGCTTGAAGACTCCGGCGGCGCTCTCGGGCTGACCGTACGCCGGCCGGCCCACGTGGAGCGCGTCGGGGACGGTTTCGATCCGGATCGTCCCGTCCACCGAGAGATCGGGCCGCGCCCCCCGGGGCGGGGTTCCGGTGAGCCGCACGTCCACGGCCACGGAGCCGTCCCGAACCGCGGGATCCACGCGTTCGACCACGCCCGGGACGACGCCGTTGCGCGTATCCACGAGCGCCGCCTGCCCGGGGGCGAGGTCCGGGGCCTGCGTCTGGGGGATCTGGATCACGGCCGCGAGTCGGGCCGGGTCGGCGACCCGGGCGAGGTTCGCGCCGGGAACGACCTGCTGGCCTTCCTCCACCGGCAGGTCCAGCAGGATTCCGGCGGCGCCGGCCCGCACTCGCAGTCCGTCGCGCCGCCGCCGCCGCAGCTCGGCGACTGCGCGTCGCCGCGCCACCGCCGCCTCCTGCGAGCGGATGCGCGCCGCGCTGGCCTCGTCGAGGATGGCCAGCCGCTCCTGCTCGAGGCGGTGGCGGGTCGCGGTCTCGTCGAACCGGACCGCGCTGCGCCGCTCGACCAGCTCCCCGACGAGCCCGGCCTCCTTGAGCGCGGCGTCCGCCTCGGCTTGGAGCCGCGCCCGGGCGTTCTCGGCGGCGACCTGCCCGGCGGCGCTCTCCTGCTCCAGCAGCGCCGAGCGGACCTCGTTCCGCAGCGCCCGGAGATCCGCCTCCTCCTGCCGCAGCGCCGCCTCGGCCTCGGCCAACTGCCGCTCGACGTCCGGGTTCGACAGCTCCAGCAGAATCGTGTCGGCGGCGACCGGCGTGCCCGGAAGGACGTGGCGCACCTCCACCCGTCCGCCCGCCTCCGCCGTCAGCCAGCGCAGCTCCTCGGGCGGAACCACGAGCCGGCCCGGGCCGCGGACCTCCCGGACGAACTCGCCCCGCTCCACGACTCCGGTCCACAGCGCCGCCGCTTCGACTTCGGGGACCGGGGCGCCCGGGCGGTAGAACGCGAACGCCGCGAGCAGCGCCGCGCCGCCGGCAGCCATGGCGATGAGGCGGCGGCGCTTCCTCGCCCGCTGGCCGCCCGCGACCGCGAAGTCCATCAGTCGTAGAGGAGGCCCGGAAGCATCAGGGTCAGGTAGGGGACGTAGGTGATGAGCAGCACCGCCCCGGCGCGGATCGCGAGGTAGGGCAGCGTCTCCCGGTACACCTCGGTGAGCGGCCGACCGAACCGGTACGACGCGAGGAAGAGGTTCATGCCGACCGGCGGGGTCAGGTAGCCGAGCTCGAGGTTCGTCAGGAAGATGATCCCGAGGTGGAGCGGGTCGATCCCGTAGGCGACGCCGAGCGGGGCCACCAGCGGCGCCACGACCACGATCGCGGCGTAGATGTCCATGAGGCACCCGATGACCAGCAGGAACACGTTCAGGAGCAGCAGGAAGAACAGCGGCGAGGCCACGAACGACTGCACCCACTCGGTCGCCCGGAACGGGATGTCGGCGAACACCATGTAGTTCGTGAGCCCGAGCGCGGCGGCGAGGATCAGGAGCACGCCCCCGATGAGCGTGACCGCGTTCGCGCCGGTCCGCAGCAGATCCCCGAGCGTCTTCCCCTCCCGGTGGATCGCGAATTCCACGAAGAGCGCGTACAGCACGGTGAGCGCGGCGGCCTCGACCAGCGTGGCGAAGCCCCCGAAGACCAGCGTCAGCACGAACGCCGGGATCAGCGCCTCCCACCTGGCGGTCCACAGCGCGCCGAGCGCCGCCCGGACGTCGAAGCGGGACACGCTGGCGGCGCGCCGGCGGATCACGAACATCGTGAACCCGGCGACGAGGACGATCTCGACCACCGCCGGGATGAATCCGGCGACGAACAGCCGCCCGATCTCGACCTCGGCGATGATCCCGTAGAGGATCACCGCGAGCGACGGCGGGAAGAGCAGCCCGAGCGACCCGGCGGACGTGAGCAGGCCGGTCGCGAGGCCGGGGCGCAGCCGGTCCTCGACCAGCATCGGGAAGAGCAGCCCGCCCATCGCGAGGATGGACACGCCGCTGCCGCCGGTGAAGCTCGTGAAGAAGGCCGAGCCCACGATGGCGGCGACGGCGACGCCGCCCGGCATCCAGCCGAAGAAGCCCCGGAAGAGGACCACCAGCCGGCGGGGAGCGCCGCCCTCGGCGAGGATGTACCCGGCGAGCGTGAACAGCGGGATCGCGGGGAGCGTGGCCCGGTTCACCATGCTGTAGGCCTCCGCGGGGATCGCCGAGACCGGGTCCCAGTTGGCCCACAGCAGCACCGCCGCGACTCCGGCGAGCCCGACGAAGATCGGGGTCCCGAGCGCGGCGGCGATGAGGACAGCGAGGACGAGCGGCCAGTGCGCGCCGGACTCGGTGAGGTCCCAGCCGGTGAGGCCCTCGTGCATCAGGAGCGGGACGGCGAGCCCCGCGACGGCGAGGACCTTGCCCCACCGCTGGGGAATCCTCCGGAAGAGGCGCCAGCCGATGAGCGCGAAGCCGACGGGCATGATTCCCTCGGCCAGCCAGACCGGGATCCCGAGCGCGAGCTCGCGCCCGCCCTCCCATTCGGCCCGGATCAGCACGACGCTGGCCCACGCCATGGTGAGCGAGACGACGAACCCGACGGCCCCGGCGATCGACGCCGCTCTCGGCCGCCAGGCCTCGGGGAGCGTGTTCGTCGCGAACCCGAGCGAGAGCAGCTCGCCCCGCCGCGACGCGATGGCGGCCCCGAGGAAGCCGACCCAGAGCACCAGGTGCGGCACCCATACGCCGGATCCGGGAATGCCGGTCGGATGGAACGGACGGATCAGCGCCTCGGTGATCGGCACGGCCGCCATGAGGACGAGCGCCCCGACCGAGACGGCGTCCTCGATGCGGGCGAGCCTGCCGTTCATGGTTCCCCCGTGGCTCCGGCGCGGGGCGCCGGAGCGGCTATCGGCCCGATCCCCGGTATTCGTCGCGAAGGCGGAACACTTCGTCGAAGACGTCCTCGGGCACGAGGCGTTCCCGGATCATCGGCAGCAGCTCCTCGTGGACGCCGGTCATCTCGTCCACGAATCCGTCGCTGGCCGGGACGACTTCGAGGCCTCGTCGGCGCATCGCCTCGAGCGACTTGCCCTCCTGGGCGAGGCTCGTGGATTCGAACTCGGCGCTGATCTCGCCGATGACGCGGGTCATGATCGCCTGCTGCGCGGGCGAGAGCTCGTTCCACGATTCCTCGCGCATGATGAAGGCGCCCTGAATGGGGGCCCACGGCAGATCCGCCATGTACTTGGCGCTGCGGTAGATCTGCGATCCCTCGGCGTACACCACGGGGAGCGGCGCGGCCTCCACGAGCCCGGTCTGGAAGCCGCTCACGACCTCCACCGAGCTGATCGGGACCGGGTCGAACCCGGCGAGGCGCAGCAGGTCGGTGGTCGTCGGATCGCCGGTCGCGCCCGCCATCCGGAGCGCCCGGAGGTCGTCCACCGTCTCGATCGGCTCGGTCGAGAAGAAGTGGACCCAGCCGATGCCGGTCCAGCCGAGCGCCCGCAGGCCGAGGTCGCGCAGGCTCCGGTCGAAGCCGGCGTTCACGCTCGCCCGGACGTGGTTCCACTCCTCGTGGCTCGCGTACACCATCGGGAGGGAGAGCGCGAGCGCCCCGGGCACCAGCTCGGCCACGCCCACGTTGCTGAGCGCGATCATCTGGATCTGGTCGATGCGCATCTTCCGGATCATCTCGGACTCGTCGCCGGCCGCGCCCCCGGAGATCACCCGGATCCGGACCTCGCCGTCCGTCTCCTTGCCGACGTCGGCGGCCATCTTGCGCAGCAGCAGGTGCCACGCGGAGTTGTTCGGGACGATGCTCCCCAGCCGGAACTGCACCCGCGCGTCGGCCGGCGCGGCGCCGGCGAGGACCGCCGCCAGGAGGAGGAGCGCGAGGCGTCGGCCGCGCCGCGTGGTGTGTGGCATTTCGGGTCTAGTCCAGGAAATAGTCGTCGGTTCGGGAAAGGAGCCACGCCGCCCGCTTCATGGCGACCTGGTTCAGGAGGCGGGCGTCCGGCTCGCTGTCGATGTCGAAGTCGAGCGTGCGCTGCACCAGGTCGAGGAACTCGGCGCGGTCGCCGACGGCGCGGGCGCCGGTCTCGGCCCACGAGGCCCAGGTGACCGGGCGGCGCTCCGGGCCGCGTTCGAGGGCGGTCTCGAAATAGCCGCGGGCGAGATCCAGGTCCCCGCCGAGGCGCGAGGCCTCGTAGAGCATCAGGTAGTCGTACACCACGCCGTCGTTCACGGCGTCGTCGAGCGCGCGCGACCGGTGGAGCAATGCGCCCATGATCGCGAGGTCCGCCGTGGCCTCCGGGTCGTCGGTGGCGGTCGCGATCCACGCGCCCACGGCGGTGCCGGTCCACAGCGCGAGCGGCGCGTCCTCCAGTTCGAGCTCGGACGCGGCCCCGTCCGGATCGAGCCGGAGCCGGGACTCGATCCCCGGATGCTCGACCTCGAGGCCCCGCATCCCGAAGGCGACCGCGCGGCGGTAGAGGCGGCGCGCCCGCCGGCGGACTTCCTGCTCCTCCTCGAACTGGGTGAAGTCGAGGTTGAACATATCCGGCTCCACGAAGGCGTAGGAGTAGAGCATGAAGCTCTGCGCCGCGGCGAGGAGGAGGTCGCGGTTCTCGGGACTCCCGACGAGAAGCGTCTCCAGCGTCTTCAGGTTGAACGCCATGGCTTGCTGGACGAGCTCCAGATCGTCGTCGGCGCGGATCACGGTCTCCATGTCGGAGAAGACTCCGGCCACCGAACCCATCGCGAGACCGGCGATCCACGAGCAGGACGGCAGCGCGGCCAAGCCGGCGACCAGCGCGAGCGAGGTCGAAATTCGGGTCATCGAGGGGGATCGCCCGAAGTCTAGGTCAGCGGCGGCGCTCCCACGCCTCCAGCAGATCCGGCGGCAGCGCCCCGGCGGGCGCGTCCCGCTCCGCTTCCCGCGACCACGCGATGGACTGGATGCGCCGCGTCTCCAATTCGGCGCGCAGCGGCTCGATCGACTGGGCGGCGAGGTGGTAGCGGTTGTCCGTCTCGCCCGGGTCCCGGTCGAGCGCGTACGCGGCGAAGACCGCGTCGTCCCGGCCGGGAAGCGGAATGCGCAGCAGCTTGAGCCGTCCGTCGAGGATCGCGGTCGCGCCGCTGTCGCTCGCCGCGTGGAGCCTCCGGCGCGGGCGCGGATCCCGGCCCCTGAGCGCCGGAACGAGCGAGGTCTCCTCGGAAGCGCCGCCCATGAGCTCCCACGCGGTCGCCGGAACGTCGGCGAGCGAGACCATCCCGGCGAAGCGGGTTCCCGGCGGGAACGGCGGGCCGGGCTCGCCGAGGACCGCGACGACGAGCGGAATCCGCAGCATCTCGTCGAAGAGCGTCATCGGCGCGTCCTCCGGCGTTCCGCGTTCGCCGAAGGAGCGCCCGTGGAGGCCGGCGACGATGACGACCGTCCGCTTCGAGATCGGCGCGAGGAGCCGCCGGACGGACTCGTCCAGCGCCGCGACCCGGGCGTCGTAGTCGTCGGCCGGGCCGTCCAGCGAAAAATGGAGCCATGCGAAGAACGGCGAATCCGGGAACGCGCCCTCGAACTCCCCCGGATCGTCCCAATGCTCGGCGAACTCGTCGAAGCCCCGGGCGAATCCAGTCGCTTCGGTGAGCGCCGGATGGTCCGTCGCGGCGACGGTCCGGTAGCCGTGGGCGCGGAGTCGTTCGGCGAGGGGCGCGGCGGCCAGCAGCGCCGGTCCCTCCCGGACCGCGGTCGCCCGCGACGGGTCCATCCCGGTCAGCGCCGCGGCCGCGGCCCGCCCGATCTCGGGCCAGGGGGTCCGGGCCTCGAGGAAGATCGCGCCGCCCGCGGCGAGCAGGTCGAGCGCCGGGGTGACGTTCTCGGAGTATCCGTAGATCCCGACGCGGTCCTCGCGCAGCCCGGACGCGGTGACGAGCACCAGGTCCGCCTCGGGAACCGGCGGCGGCTCCGGCCCGGAGCAGGCGGCGGCGAGCAGCGCGAGCGCGGCCAGGCGCCTCACGGGGCCCACTCCACGTCGATGCTGCGCCGCGCCGGGCCGAGCGCCCGGATGCGCACCCGGACCGCGTCGTCCCGCCGATACCGGCCGAGCTTGTCGGGCCACTCCACGACCACGACCGCGCCCTCCTCCTCCATGTCCTCGACGCCGAGCTCGTCCAGCTCCTCGGGGCGCTCGATCCGGTAAAGATCGAGGTGGTAGAGCGGCCTCGCGCCGCCGCCGTGCCGGTCCACCAGCGCGAAGGTCGGGCTCGTCACCTGCGACGGCTCGACCCCCCAGCAGCGGGCGAGTCCTTTCGCGAAGACGGTCTTGCCGGCGCCGAGGTCCCCGTCCAGATAGAACGCCGAAGCGCCCCGGCAGAGGCCGGCGACCCGCGCCGCGAGCTCCAGCGTCTCCTCGGGCGACTCGGTGACCGACCGCCACGCGGTCTTCATGCCCGCGCGCTCCCAAGCGCCGGCCCGATCGCGTCCGCGACCGCGGACGCCGTGACCGCCTCGGGTCCGAGCCGCTCGCGGGCGATCTCGCCGGCGCGGCCGTGGAGGAACGCCCCCGCGGCGAGCGCGTCGCGGGGCGCGAGGCCGCGGGCGAGGAACGCCCCCACCATGCCGGCGAGCACGTCGCCGGTCCCGCCGGCCGCGAGCTCGGGTCCGCCGGTGGGGTTCACGAGGGTCTCGCCGTCGGGACTCGCAACCAGCGTGCCCGGCCCCTTGAGCGCGACCGGGGCGTTCGCGAGCGCGGCCAGCTCGCGGGCGGCCTCGAGGCGCGCTCCCGCGACGGTCCGCGAATCCCGGCCGAGGAGCCGCGCCGCTTCGCCGGCGTGCGGCGTCAGGACGAGCCCTTCGCGAAGATCCCCCGCCTCCACCGCGAAGAGGCCGTCGGCGTCGAGAACCAGCGGCTGTTCCGAGCGGCGCACGATCGCCCGAATTCTGTCCTGATCGGCTTCCGACCGCCCGAGCCCCGGTCCGACCGCCAGCGCGGTCGCGTCGGCTTCGAGAGCCGCTTCGGGGGGAAGGCGCATCGCTTCGGGGGGCAGGGGGACCGTTTCGGGGGCGGCCACGGTGAGGAGGCCGACCCCGGCCCCGAGCGCTCCCTTCGCCGCGAGCGCCGCCGCGCCCGGCATCCGGGCCGACCCGGCGACGAGGAGCAGCTTTCCCCGGGTTCCCTTGTGGGCGCTGATGGGCGGGGGCGGCAGCCAGTCCGCGACGTCGGCCGCCGTGATCCGGCGCACCCGGTCTTCGGGATCGGGGGCGAGGTACGCGGCGGGAATCCCGATCTCGAGGACCCGGACGCGGCCGCAGCGCTCGCTCGCCGGGTGGACGAAATGGCAACGGCGGGCCGCGGCCAGCGCGAGCGTCAGGTCGGCTCGCGCGGCCGGCCCCGGGATGCGGCCGCTGTCGGGATCGAGGCCGGTGGGGATGTCCACGGCCACCACCGTCCCCGAGAACGTCTCCAGAGCCTCGGCGGCGGCGGCGAACGCCCCCCGCAGCGGCCCCCGGGCGCCGCCGCCGAGCATCGCGTCCGCCACGACCCCGCCCTCGGGAAACTCCAGCGCCGGCGTCGGGTCCACGGTCGCCGGAAGGCCGAGCGCGCGGGCGGATGCGAGGTTCGCGCGGTTCTCCGGGGTGAGCCGGTCCTCGGAGGCGAAGACGACGGCCCGGGCGGGGACGCCGCGCTCGGCCAGAAAGCGCAGCAGCGCCAGCCCGTCGCCCCCGTTGCCGCCCCGCCCGCAGAGGATGAGGACGCCCCGCCCGACGGGAAGCTCCTCGAGCATCGCGGCGCCGATCGCCCGGCCCGCGGTCTCCATCAGGACCCGCGCCGGGATCCCGGCCTCCTCGATCGCGCGCCGGTCCGCCTCCCGGACGCGGGATTGTCGGAGAAGCTCCATCAGCCGGGCAGCGGCCGCCGCCCCGCGGCGACCTCGATCGCCTCCCGGGCCAGCACGGCGACCGGGTCGAGCAGGTCGGCGGGAGGGCGCGGCCCGAGGATCAGCGGGATCTCCGAGCAGGCGGTGAGGATGACGCTCGCGCCGTGCTGGCGCAGGTGCTCGGCCGCGAGCAGGAGGCGCTGCCGATAGCGCGGGTAGAGCTTGCCGGCCTTGATGCCGCCGGTCCGGCGGCCGCGGCGCTCCTTCCCGAAGATCGGCTCCATCACCAGGTCGTTCTGGAGCCGCTCCCCGCCGGGAAGATCGAGCAGCGTGACCGAGCGAAGCGCGGGCAAGGCGCGGGCGAGGCGGTTTCGGTAGAGCCGGCTGGTCAGCGTGCCGGTCACGCCGAGGACCCCCACGGTCTCCCCCGGAACGAGCCGGCGCCCCACCTCGCGGACGGTCTCGTCCACCATGTCGAGCAGCGGGCGCGGGAGCCGCTCGCGCTGGCAGGAGAGGAACAGGTGCGCTTGATTGCACGGCACGCACAGGAAGTCCGCCGCCTTGAGGCGGGACGCGCTCTCGAGCAGCATCGGAACCGGGGCGTCGCTGCCTTCTTCGACCGCCCGCACGCGGGACGGCGTCTGCGGCAGCGAGGACACGAGCCACGGCGGGTACTCCTGGTCGAACAGGGGTCTGCCCGCCGCCCGGCTCGCCTCGGCGAGAAGGTAGGACTCGAAGGCGACGTGGGCGTGGGGGCCGAGGCCGCCCACGATTCCGATCGTCCGCGGCCAGTTCGGGGAGTCCATTGCGCGGCAAGAATAATCTTCGCCCGGTGATTCGGCACATACGCGAGGAGGCGGTGCGCGAGGCGCTGCCCATGCCCGACGCCCTTGCGGCCGTGGAGCGGGTCTTCGGCGAACTCGGTCGGGGCGCGGCGCAGAACCGGCCCCGCCAGCGGGTCCGGGCCGGCGGGCGGATGCTGCACGCGATGAGCGCCGCGAGCGACGGCGCCGGGCTGCTCGGGCTGAAGGCCTACTGCACCGGGCGCGACGGCGCGAGCTTCCTCATGGTGGTTTTCGACGCCGGCTCGGGGGAGCCGGTCGCGCTGATCGAGGCGGACGCGCTCGGCCAGATCCGGACCGGCGCGGCGACCGGCGTCGCGGCCCGCTGGCTCGCTCCGGAAGGCGCGTCCCGCTTGGGCATGATCGGGTGCGGGCGCCAGGCGCGCACCCAATTGGCGGCGCTCGCGTGCGTGCGACCGGTCGAGGAGGCGCGCGTCTTCTGCCGGAACCCCGAGGCGCGGGAGCGGTTCGCCCGCGAGATGAGCGACGAGCTCGGGATTCCCGTGCTGCCGGCGGAGAGCGCCGAGAGCGCGGTCCGGGAGAAGGACCTCGTGGTCGCGGTCACGAGCGCCCGGGAGCCGGTGGTCTTCGGGGACTGGCTCGCCCCCGGCGCCTTCGTCGCCGCGGCGGGCGGGAACTCGCTGAAGCGGCGCGAGCTGGACGAGGACGCGATCCGGCGCGCCGGCCGGATCGTGGTCGACGACCGCGATCAGGCCCGGATCGAGTGCGGGGACCTCGTGGCGCTGGTCGAGGCCGGGGAGCTGCGGTGGGACGACGTGGAGACGCTCGGCGAGGTCGTCGCCGCCGGACGCGGCCCGGCGCCGGGAGGAGCGCTCTTCGAATCCCAGGGGATCGCCGCCGAAGACATGGCCGTCGCCGCCCTCGTCCTCGAGCGCACCGGATAAACTGGCCGTATGACTTCCGCACTCTTCGCGCTCCCGCTCCTGATCGGCGGGCTGGGCACCACGGAACTCCTGATCATCCTGGCCATCGTGATCCTCGTGTTCGGCGCCGGCAAGCTGCCGCAGCTCGGGGCGGGCCTCGGCGAGGGAATCCGGAATTTCCGCAAGTCCATGCGTTCGATCACCGGGTCGGAGAGCGAGGCCTCGAGTTCCCGGGCGAAGGACGACTAGCGGTCAGATCACGACGCGCAGCCCGTCGTGCGCCCGGTCGAACACCGGGTCGGCGAGCGCGAGAACGTCGGGCCCGGAGTGGACGAGCAGCACCCGACGGGCGGTGATCGCGTCCGCCGCTTCCACGAGGTCGGAGTGGCCGGTATGCCCCGGCAGCGGCTCGCGGGAGGTGCATTCGTGGATGAGGAGGTCGGCGCCGGCTGATTCGCGGATCATCCGCGGGTTCCACGCGGTGTCCCCCGAATAGACCACCGTCCGTCCGCCGAGTTCGATCCGCCAGCCGTACGCCCAGGCGCGCTTCTGGTGGTCCGCCGGGAACGCGACGGCGCGGCCGCCGAACGGCAGCTCGCCGGTCTCGCCGGGGAGGAACTCGCGCACCGCGCCGGTCGCGGGGAAGTCCGGGTAGAGCGCGTTGCGGAGCTCCCCGAGCCGGTCGGCGCCGCCCGGCGGGGTCCAGATCGGGATCGGGTCGGCCCGGTCCTTCCAGCGGTCCAGTTCGAGAAACGGAACGCCGCCGAAGTGGTCGCCATGGAAGTGGCTCAGGATGACGACGCCGAGGTCGCCGCTCCCGAGGCCCTCGGCGCGCAGCCCGGCGAGGCAACCGGGGCCCGCGTCCAGCAGCGCTCCGGTCGGGGCGCCCCGCTCGCGCAGGAAGATCGCCGCCGAGCGGCGCCCGCCGGAGCCGAAGGCGTCGCCGGTCCCGATGAAGCGCGCTTCCAGTCCTTCGCCGGGAGGCGGCTCGGGGCGGGGGCCGGGCTCGCCGGGGAGGCACGCCGGGCAGACGAACGGCGAACGGGGGTCCGACGAGCCGTCGCGCACCGCGCCGCAGCGGCGGCACTCCCGAAGGCCGCCGCCGTGGCGGTCCAGAAGCTCCCGCACGAACGCCGCGATCGCCTCGCGATCGCCGCCGGCGAACCAGCGCGCGTCCTCGAGCGCGTCGAGGTCGCCCGAGGGACGCGCGAGGCTGCGAACCTCGATCGTCCGCCCGTCGTCGGCGTCCGGATCGGCGAGGATCGTGATCTCGACCGACACCGGTCAGTCCCCGGCGCGCAGCTCGATCAGGTCCCGGTCCGGCCGGAAGGGCGCCTGGAGACCGGCGGGCCGGTAGCCGCGCCGGTCCACCGCGACCCGGTCGAAGCCGAGCCGCCGGAGGCCGGACGCGATGCGGACGGACACGTCGGGGCGCAGCGCCCGGTCCAGCGCGTCCGCGGGGAACTCGATCCGCGCCAGATCGCCGTGGTGACGCACCCTCGAACTCGGGAACCCCATTTCCCGCAGCAGGGCCTCGCCGGCCTCGACCTGGGCGAGCAGGCCGGCGTCGATGGGCGTGAGGTTCGGGATGCGCGAGGCGAGGCACGCCGAGGCCGGCTCCTCCGCCACCGGAACGCCGAGCTTGCGGGCGAGTTCGCGCACGTCGTTCTTGCCGAAGCCGGCCTCGAGCAGCGGCGCGCGGACGCCGTAGCGGGCCGCCGCCCTCCGGCCCGGGCGGTGGTCTCCCCGGTCGTCCCGGTTCGTCCCGTCGGCGACCGCCCGGAAGCCCCGTTGGTCGGCGAGGGAGCGGAGCGCGCCGTAGAGCTCGTGCTTGCAGAAGAAGCACCGATCGGAGCCGTTGCGCGCGTAATCGGGATCCTCGATCTCGTCGGTCCGCATCCACTCGTGGGCGAGCGGCTCGACCTCGAGCACCCGCTCGACGAGGCCGCGCTGGTGCGCCGAGAGGCTCGGGCTGACCCCGGTGACCGCGAGGCTCGACGCCCCGAGCGTGCGATGCGCCATCACCGCGAGCGTCGCGCTGTCCACGCCGCCGCTGAGCGCCACGACCACCGAATCGAGATCGACGAGCGCGCGGCGCAGCTTCGCCTCAGTCATCGGCCTTCCAGATTCGGCTGCGCCCGCCGCGCTTCTCCAGCAGCCGGACGCCGTCGATGCGCATCCCCCGGTCGGCCGCCTTCAGCATGTCGTACACGGTGAGCGCGGCCACGCTGACCGCGGTCAGCGCCTCCATCTCGGCGCCGGTGGAGGCGCGGCAGCGGACGCGGCTGCGCAGCCGGATCCCGCCGTCCTCCAGCGTCGCGGCGACGTCGGCCTGGTCCAGCGGAAGCGGATGGCACAGTGGGATCAGCGACGAGCAGGCCTTCGCCGCCTGGATCCCCGCGATCCGGGCCGTCTCGAGGACGCCGCCCTTGGGGTTCTTCCCCTCGCGCACGAGCCGCAGCGCCTCGGGGCGCACCGTCACGAAGGCCTCCGCCGCGGCCTCCCGGGCGGTCACCGGCTTCTCGCCGACGTCCACCATGCGGGCCCGGCCCTCGGCGTCGAGGTGGCTCAGCACGGCGGCCCCTCCTCGCGGGGATCGCGCCACGCGCCGGGATCGGGATCCGGGAATCCGGAGATCGGCTCGACCGTCGCCTGGGCCCCCGCGTCGAGGGCGCTCGCGCCGGGCAATGTGACCAGCCCGTTCGCGAGCGCGATGGCCGAGACGTCTCCCGAGCCCCGGATCGGAATCGGCCGCGCCGTCAGTTCGCCCCCGGAGCCGCTGCGCACCCGGACCGGCAGGAACGCCCGGCGCGGCCCCGGGTTCGCGATCCCGGCCTCGACCCGGACCCGGACCTGCGGGCGCGCCGGGCTGGCGAGTCCCTCCCACCGGTCGAGCGCCGGACGCACGAGCACGTCGAAGGTCGTGAGCGCAGACACCGGGTTCCCGGGGAGCCCGAAGACGAGGCGCCGGACGGGATCGCCGACGGTCGCGAAGACGAACGGCTTCCCCGGGCGAATCGCGACCGAGGCGATGTGCGACTTCGCGCCCAGCTTCTCGAGGACGCCCTCCACGAGGTCGAACCGTCCCATCGAGACTCCGCCGGACACGAGCAGCGCGTCCGCCGAGAGCCCGTCCGCGATCGCCCGCTCCAGCGCGTCCGGCGCGTCGCTCGCGATTCCGAGCCGCCGCGTGGGCAGCCCGAGCGACCGGCAGCGGGCGGCGAGCATGTGGCTGTTGGCGTCGCGGATCGCGGCGGGGCCGAGCCGCTGGCGGCGGGGATGGGCGAGCTCGTCGCCGGTCGAGAGCGCCGCGATCCGGGGCCGGCGCCCGACGCGCACCCGGGTGCGGCCGACGGTCGCGAGCAGCCCGACTCCTGCGGGGGAAATGCGGGTTCCCTCCGGGAGCAGCGGCGTCCCCGACCGGACGTCCCGGCCCCGTCGGGCGACGTTCGCGCCCGGCTCGAGCGGCGCGAGCGAGGCGAACTCGGGCAGGGGCCACGAGACGGTCCGGCCGTCCGAGCTCGCGTGCTCGACGAGGATCGAGGCGTCCGCGCCGGACGGGATCGGGGCGCCGGTCATGATGGCGGCGGCTTCGCCGGGGCCGATCTCGAAGTCCGCGGTCCGACCGGCGGCGATCGTCCCCACGAGGCGCAGCGATCCTCCGGACTTCAGATCGGCGGCGCGGACCGCGTAGCCGTCCACGAGCGACCGGTCGAACGGCGGCTGGTCCCGGTCGGCGCGGATCGTCTCCAGCAGCACCCGGCCGCAGGCGCCGCCGAGACCGACCTCCTCGACCTCGCGTTCCGGCGTGAGCCGGAGAATGGAGGCGAGCGCGTCCGCGACCGGGACCACGCGGTCCCCTAGACCGGATGCGAGTTGGTGGGCGGCGCCGGGCCGGCGTCGTCGCTCGCGAAGCTGCGCACCGCGTCGTCCTCGGTCTCGAACACCTCGAAGAGCGGGAGCACCCGCGCGACGTCCAGAACCCGCGCCACCCGGTCCGGCGGGTTGATGACCTTCAGCCGCCCGCCGGCCTGCGTGAGCCGCTGCGCGGAAGCCACCAGCTCGCCGAGGCCGCCGCTGTCGATGGTCGTGACCGAGCTCAGATCGACCACGAGCCGCAGCCGGTCGGACTCGAGCAGCACTTGCACCGCCTCGCCGAGCTGGCGGTTGCCGGGCCCCTCGACCAGCCGGCCCTCGAGCACGAGGACGCTCACGTCGCCGCGCTGCCTGAGATCGAGCTGCATGTCAGCCGATGAGCCCGTTCAGCGCCTGCTCGTCGATCCGGACGTCATGGCGCTCGGCGGCGGCGGAGACGAACGCCGCCCACAGCAGGTTGCGCCGCTCGGCGAGCACGTCGCCGCGGAACGAGTCCCGCGCGGCGGCGAAGTCGCCCTCCGAGTACCCGGCGCGCTCCAGCACCCGCACCACGGCGACGCCGGAATCGGTGGCGATCGGCCCGACCGCGGCGCCGGGCTCGGCGGCGAAGAGCCGGTCCTCCTCGAGCGGAACCGCGCCTGCGGCGCCGAGCGGCCGGCCCCGCACCCAGGCGGTCAGCGGCGTCGGATCCGTGTCCGGGGCCCCGCCGCCCGCGATCGTCCTGAGCAGGTCGCCTGCGGCCGCGCGGGCCAGTCCGGCGGCCCGCCCGACGCGGATGTCCTCGAGGACCTGTTCGCGCACCTCCTCGAAGTCGGGGACGTGGGCGGCCTCCTCCTCGATGAGCTCCACGAGCGCGAAGCCGTTCGCGAGCCGGACCGGACCGCCCACCTCGCCGGCCTCCAGCTCGAACGCGACCTCGGCCGCGGCGGCGGAGCCGAGCTCGGGGAGAATCTCCCCGGCGGCGAACAGGCCGCTCTCCTGCGGGATCATCAGCGGATAGCGGGCGGCGATCTCGTCGAGGCCGTCCGCGCCCGGAGCGAGGTCGGCGAGTTCGGGGATGCGGTCGGCGAGGAGCTCCTGCGCCTTCTCCTCGCGCAGGATGGACTCGATCTCGACCTCGACGTCGGCGAGCGCGGTGGTCTCCGCCGCGACGAGGCTCTCCACCCGGACGACGTGGAAGCCGTCGCTGGTGCGGACCGGGTCGGTCACCCCGCCGGCCTCGAGCGCGAAGATGGCCTCCGCGAGCTCGGGGAGCAACTGCTCGGGCTCGAACGACCCGAGGCTTCCGCCGGAGTCGCGGGTGACCACGTCGTCCGAGCGCTCCCGGGCGAGCGCGGCGAAGTCCTCGCCCGAGCGGGCGCGCTCCGCGAGCGCCGCCGCTTCGGCCATGACCGCGTCCTCGCTCTCGCCCGGCTCGGGGATCAGCAAGATGTGGCTGGCCTCGGCCTCCGCGTCGGTCTGGTAGCGGAACAGGTTCCGGTCGTAGTACCGCCGGATCTCGCGCTGGAGCACGTTCACTTCCTCGGCGAGCGACTGCGGCGAGACGGTCACGAACCGGACCCGTCGCCGCGCCGGGACTTCCCATGCTTCGGGATCCGCGTCGTAGCGCTCGCGCGCCTCCTCCACGGCGACCTCCACCTCGCCCCGGTACGCCGAACCGGGCAGGTGCCACAGCTCCAGCGAGAGGCTCTCGTTGCGCTTGCGGTACTCGTCGCGCAGCTCCTCCTCCGACGCCGCGGCCGGCCCGGTGACCATGGCGCGCAGCCGCTCGACCAATAGGTCGTCGCGCACCGAGGCCTCGAAATCCCTCGGCGTCAGCCGGTTCATGGAGAGCAGGTCGAGGTACGCCTCCCGGCCCATGAAGGTCCCGTTCCGCTGGAAGGCGGGCAGCGTCCGGATCGCTTCGCCGACCGCCGAATCGGTGACCTCGATCCCGTGCCGGCGCGCCTCGGCGACGAGCACCCGGCGCTGGATCATCTCTCCCACGACCGAGAGCGGAAGCCCCATGCGACGCGCGAACGTCGGGGTGAAGGCGTCCCCCATCTGCTCCTGGTACTGGCGCGAGACCTGCCGGTACTGGCCGAGAAAGTCGCTCGCCCGGATCGGTTCGCCATCGACCCACGCGACTTCCCGGTTGTTGAGCGCCTGATTGGGATCGCCGAGGAAATCCGGGATGTAGAGCGCGATGAACGCGAGGATCACCAGGATCAGCAGCGCCGCGCCGGCGACCACCCCACGGATCTCCGGTCGCGGAAGTACTCGAGAATCATGAGAACCCGTGATCGTACCGTTTGCGGCGATCGCGCCGCAATCGAGGGGCGGATCCCGGGGGCGTTGCAATCCGGGCGCCCAACCCAGATACTATAGCGTGGTGCCGTCCATTGCCTGAGTTCACGTTCTGGCTTCTCCCCGCGCCCAAAGAATGCTTCGAGCCCTGCTGAACCTCTTCTCCGCTGACCTTGCGGTGGACGTCGGCACCGCCAACACCCTCGTCTACACCAAGGAACAGGGGGTCGTGCTGCGGGAGCCGTCGGTCGTCGCCATGAACAACGCGACCCACCGCGTCGAGGCGGTCGGGCGCGAGGCGTACAACATGATCGGCAAGACGTCGGCGGACGTCAACGTGATCCGGCCGATGCAAAACGGAGTGATCGCCGACTTCGAGGCCGCCGAGCGGATGATCAGCATCTTCGCCCAGAAGGCGCTCAAGCGGCGCTGGGCGGCCCCCCGCATGGTCGTCGGCGTGCCGCTCAGCGTGACCCCGGTCGAAAAGCGCGCGGTGCGGGACAGCATCCTGCGGGCGCGGGCCAGCGAGGTCTTCCTGATCGACCAGCCGATGGCGGCGGCGATCGGGGCGGGGATCGACGTCCGCAGCGCCGAAGGGAACTGCGTAGTGGACATCGGGGGCGGCACCACCGACGTGGCCGTGATCGCCCTCGCCCAGATCGCCGCCGGCGCCTCGGTCACGACGGCGGGGGACCAGTTCACGGAAGCCATCCGGGTGTTCCTGCACCGGCAGCACAACCTCCTCGTCGGCGACCGCACCGCCGAACGGGTGAAGATGCGCATCGGCTCGGCCCGCCCGAACGACATCGGCGAGGGCGACACGATGGAGATCCGGGGACGGCACCTGACGCGGGGCACGCCCACCTCGATCACGCTTTCGGAGTCGGACGTGTTCGAGGGCCTCGAACGGTCGGTGAAGCGCCTCGTCCAGGAAGTCCACAACGTGCTCGAGCAGACGCCGCCGGAGCTGGCGGCCGACCTCATCCCCAACGGTATTCTCCTCACCGGCGGCGGATCCATGCTCAAGGGGCTCGCGGACGTGATCTCGGAGAGCACCGGGCTCGACGTGCGCCGCGCCGACAAGCCGCTCGACTGCGTGGTGCTCGGAGCGGGCCAGATTCTGGAAGAGATCCCCCTTCTGCGGCGGGTGGCGCTCGCCGGCTGACCGACGGGGCTGCGTTCCGTGTCGCGGGGGCCTTCGGCGAGGGGGCTCTTCGCGGTCCTGTTGCTCGGGAACCTCGCCGTCCTGACGTGGCGGGTGCGGATCGACTCGAGGGGGCTGCCGGGCGCGGACCGCGCGGCGGCGGTTCTCGCCGGGAGCCGGAACGCGGTCCACTCCCTCGCCGGCTCGCTGCGGGTGCGGGTGGACGCCGCGCTCGATCCGGCGGGGGTCCGCGCCGAGCGCGACCGGTATCGCGACCGGATCGCCCGGCTCGAGTGGGAGCTCACGGTCCAGCGCGGCCTGCTGGACCGGGCGCGCGGGTTCACGACGCTGGATCGCGAGCTGTTCGACGTGGGTGAACCGCTGGAGGCGGAGATCGCCGGGCTCGGCGCCGGTCCGTTCGACCGGTCGCTGACGCTCAACCGGGGGTCGGATCACGGCGTGTTCGGCGACGCGCCGGTCATGGCCGCGGAGGGACTCGTGGGCCGCGTCGTCCGCGTGGCCCCGAGGACGAGCCAGGTGGATCTCCTGACCGCTCCGGAGTCGGCGGTGGCGGCGCTGACCGCGTCCAGCCGCTCGCCGGGGATCGTCCGCGCGGCCCCTGCGGATGCGGGAGGAGCGCTCTCGCTGGACTACGTGTCGATCGGGCATGGCGTCGCCGTGGGCGAGACCGTGATCTCGAGCGGCGCGGACCGACTGTTCCCGAAGGGGCTCCCGATCGGGGTCGTGAGCGCCATCGACTCGGGAAACGCGATGCTCGTCGAGATCTGGGTCGAGCCGCTCGTGGACATGGAGCGTCTCGAGCGCGTCTTCATCCTGCCGCCGGTTCCGCCCGGCGGCCCGTGGGCCTCCCGCTAGGCGGCGAGCGATGGCGGGCGTCCTGATCCCGGTCCTTCTCCTGCTCGCCTTCCTGCTGGAATTCCTGTTCGCGGAAGTCGTGGACCGGGCGACGATCGCCCCCGACTTCGTGCTGGCCACCGTGGCGACCCTCGCCGTGACCGGCCGCGCGGCCCCGGCGCTCGGCGGGGCCGCCGCCGGCGGACTGCTCAAGGACGCCCTGTCGTCCGGCTACGTCGGACTCAACGGGATCTCCAAGCTGGTCGTGTGCCGGTCGCTCCAGAACGCGTCCGCGCAGTGGCCGCCGATTCCGCCGGCGGCCTTCGGCCTCATCGCCGTCCTCGCGGCGCTCGCCGACGGACTCCTGTACGCCCTCGCCCAGTTCGTGGCCGGGGGCGGCGCACCGACCGGCGGCGCCGTCCAAGCGTTCCTTCTGGGAGTCCCGGTCTCGGCGCTCTACGGCTGCCTCCTGCACGCCGCGTGCGCCCACGTGCGGGCGCTCTCCCGCTATCCGGCGCCCGGGGACGGACCCGGCATCCGATGAAACTCGTCGGCACGCGCGCGCGGCCCCGCTACCGTCGCTCTCAGTCCGTGGGGTTTCTGGATCTCGGGCGCGGCCGCCGCGTCGCCTCCCGGCTGGCGCTGGCGCGCGTCGCCCTGTGGGCGGCGGCGGCGCTTCTTCTGGTGCGCTTCTGGAATCTCCAGATCGTCCGGGGCGAGGAGTACGCCGAACGCGCCCGCAACAACTACGTGTCGTCGGAACGCGCCCGCGCGCCGAGGGGCCTCGTGACCGACCGCGACGGGCAGGTTCTGGCCCAGACCCGGCCCTCGTTCCTGCTGACCGCCGGGACGGAGGGGCTTCGGCAGCTCGAGGCCATCGGCCGCCTCGAGGCGGGGCCCGAGGAGCTGGTCGCGCTCCGGCGCGAGGCGGCGCGGCGGCCGGCGGTGGTGCGGCCCATCAATTTCGAGGAGGCGGCCTGGTACGCGGCGCGGCGACGCGAGCTCTCCGACGTGCGCGTCGATTTCGTCCCGGCCCGCAGCTATCCGCTCGGTCCCGCGACCGGGCACCTGCTCGGGCACGTCGGCGAAGTGACCGGGGCGCAGCTCCTGCTGGAGGAGTTCTCCGAATACCGCGCCGGCGACCACGTCGGGCAGGACGGGTTGGAGCGCGTGTACAACGACGCCCTCGCCGGCGCCGACGGAGTGATCCGCAGCGTCGTGGACAGCCGCCAGCGCGTGCTCGTCCCCGGAGGCGCCGGACGGCGGGAAGCGGTGCGCGGGCGCAGCCTGCAGCTCTCCGCGATGGCCGCGATCCAGCAGGCGGCGTACGAGGCGTTCGGGGAGGAGAGCGGCGCGTTCGTCGCGCTCGACCTGCGCGACGGCGGGATTCTCGGGCTGGGGAGCTACCCGTCCTTCGACGGCGGACTCGACCGGATGCGGGAGGAGTGGCGGACGCTCATGAACGACCCGATGAAGCCGCTCCTGAATCGCGCCATCCAGGGGAAGTACCCGCCCGGCTCCACCTTCAAGCTGGTGACCGCGGCCGCTGCGCTCGGCGAGGGTCTCGTGGACGAGAACACGCGCCACACGTGCCGGGGACGCGCCCGGGTCGCGGGCCGGACGTTCGCGTGCCACCGGGGCGAGGGGCACGGCTCGCTCAACCTCGTGGAAGCCCTCGCGGCGTCGTGCAACGTGTTCTTCTATCGGCTCGCGGCCCGGCTCGACGTGGACGTCCTCGCCCGTTACGCCCGCGCGCTCGGGCTCGGCTCCCGCACCGGGGTCGATCTGACGAGCGAGACCGCCGGGCTCGTGCCCACCCGCGACTGGAAGCGGCGGGTCCACGGGGACCGCTGGTACGCGAGCGAGACCGTCTCGCTGGCGGTGGGGCAGGGGCCGCTGCAGACGACTCCGATTCAGATGGCCCGGATGGTCGCCGCGGTGGCGACTTCGGGAACGGTCTTCCAGCCCCGGCTCGTCGGAAGCGAAGCGACGCGGCCGGTCGCGGAGGTGACTCCGGAGCACTTCGCGCTCATCCGCGAGGGAATGCGGGCGGCGGTGACGCGCGGCACGGCGCGCCGCGCCGGCCTCGACGGGATCGACGTGAGCGGCAAGACGGGCACGGCGCAGGTGGCCGCCCTTTCGCGGGTCGCGCGGAACAACGCCGACCGGCCCCGCCAGTTCCGCACCCACGCCTGGTTCGTCGGGTACGCGCCCCACGAGAATCCGGAGATCGCCGTCGCCGTGATCGTGGAGCACGTGGGCGGCGGCGGAACCTACGCGGCGCCGATCGCGCGCTCGATCTTCGACGCGTGGTTCCGGGCGAAGGAAGCAGGAGGGGCGGAACGTGTTCGCCAAGTGGCTTCAAGAGACTGACGGCGGGCTGCTCGCGAGCGCGGCGCTCCTGAGCCTCGTCGCGCTCCCGGTCCTCACGAGCGCCCTTCAGGGCGTCGCCGGCATCTCCATCGCCGACCACCTCGTCCGGTTCGCCATCGCCGCGACCGCCTGCGTGCTCATCTCCCGACTCGACTATCGCCGGCTCTCGCGCCTGTCGGCCATCCTGTTCGTTTCGGTCCTCGCGCTCAGCGTGTTCTCCACCGTCGCGGCCGGGCTGCGCGCCGGCACGCGGCGCTGGCTGGACATCGGGCTCGCGACCCTGCAGCCGGCCGAATTCGCGAAGCTGGCGCTCGTGCTGCTGCTCGCGCACCTCCTCCGCCAGGCGGCGCGCGACCGGCTGGACGCCAAGGCCGCGGCGGCCTGGATCGCCTGCACCCTCGCGCTCGTGCTGGGCGTCGCGACGCAGCCCGATCTCGGCAGCGCCGCGATTCTTGTCGGCGTGGCGGTCGGCATGGTGTTTCTCGCCGGCGCGGCGTGGAGACGCGTCCTGCAGGGCGGCGGGCTCCTCGCGCTCTCGCTGCCGCTGCTGTGGATCTTCGGCCTGCAGGATTACCAGAAGCAGCGGATCCTCACGTTCATGAACCCGGAGAGCGATCCGCTCGGAGCCTCCTACCAGTCGGTCCAGGCGGCGATCGCGGTCGGGTCGGGCCAGCTCACCGGCGCCGGATGGCTGCGGGGCTCCCAGACCGGGTACGAATTCCTGCCGGCGCCGCACACCGACTTCGTGTTCGCGGTGCTCGCCGAGGAGGCCGGCTTTCTCGGGGTAGTCCTCGTGATCGGCCTCTTCGCGTGGCTCGGCCACACGATCCTGACCATCGGCGCGGCGGCGGCCCAGGCGCGGGACACGCTGGGCGGAATGATCTGCGGCGGCGTGTTCCTGATGCTCTTCCTCCAGGCCGGATACAACATCGCCATGGTGGCCGGGCTGGTTCCGGTGAAGGGGTTCCCGCTGCCGCTCGTGAGCTACGGCGGGAATTCCCTCCTCGTGAGCGGCGCCGCCGTCGGGCTCGTGGCCGCCGTGCGCCGCCACACGTTCTTGTCCTGACCCCGGGACGAGGCGCCGAAACTGCGTGGTACCTTTCGGAACCGACTCATGAAGCGTGGCCGCGTTGCGTGAACTGATCGTCGCGAGCCTTCCCGACGAGACGCGGATGGCGCTGGTCGAGGACGGGGAGGTCGTCGAGCTGGGGGTCGAGTCCACCCAGCGGGCGAACGCGCTGCACGGGGTGTATCGGGGGCGGGTGCAGCGGATCGTGCCCGCCACCCAGGCCGCGTTCGTGGACCTCGGCCTCGCCCGCAACGGCTACCTGCAGGCGGGGCAGGTGCCACGGGAGGCCGGCGCCGACGCCGGCCGGATCGAGGGCGTCCTGAAGGTCGGCCAGCCGGTTCTGGTGCAGGTGACGCGGGAGCCGCTCGGCGACAAGGGATACAAGGTGAGCGGCTTCCTTCGGCTCACCGGGCGCTACTTCGACTATCGGCCCTTCTCCCGCGACGCGGCGCGGGTGGCCCGCGAAATCGAGGGGGAACGCGAGGCCCTGCGGCTGCGGGCGCTCATGCAGGGCGCCGCCGCGCCGCCGGGCGAGTGGATGGCCCGCGCCTCGGCGGAGCAGCGCGACGAGGAGTCGCTTCGCAACGACCTCGTCCGGCTGGGCGCGGACTTCGAGGAGATCCGCCGGCAGGGCGCCTCGGGTCCGCCCGCGTGCCTCCGGGCCGAGCCGTCCATGGTCTTCCGCTACGTGCGGGACGCGCTGTTCGCCGGCTTCGGCGCGATCCGGGTGGACTCCGAGAAGCTCTACAACGCGCTCGTGAACTTCGTGCGCATGTACCTGCCCGGCCTCGAGCACAACGTGCGGTACTACTCGCGCAATTTCCCCATCTTCGACGAGTACGGGGTCGAGGCCGCGTTCCGGAACGCGCTCCGGCGACGGGTGAGACTCCCCTCCGGCGGCTCCATCGTGATCGACCACACCGAGGCGCTGAAGGCGGTGGACGTGAACACCGGCAGCTACACCGGGGACGGGGCCAGCCGGGAGGACACGAACACGGCGACGAACCTCGAGGCGGCGGCCGAAGTCGCGCGGCAGGTTCGGCTGCGGGACCTCGGTGGGATCATCGTGATCGATTTCATCGACATGAAGGAGGCCCGCAACCGGAATCGGGTCCACCGGGCGCTGGAGGGGCGCCTGAGGCGCGACCCCGCGCTCACCAAGGTGAGCCCGCCCGAGGCCCTCGCCGGGCTCGTGATCCTCACCCGCAAGCGGGAGCGCGAGTCGCTCGATTTCTCGCTGCTGGCGCCGTGCCCGGAGTGCAAGGGGCAGGGGCGAGTCCGCTCGCTGCCGGCGGCGTGCCGGGACATCGTGAACGAGGCCCGGCGCCGGTTCGCGCGGGAGCCGGGCGGCCTCCTGATCCGGGCGACGCCCACGCTCGCCGCCGCGCTGCGATCCTCTCCGGCGCTCGCCGAACTGCGCGAGGCGATCCCGGGCGAGGTCCGGATCGAGGAGTCGCTGAACGCGGCCGAGGGCCCGTACGCGCTGGAGCGCGAGGCCGCGGCGCCCCCGCCGGAGCCGGTCGCCGTCGTCGCGGGCGGGGAAGGGGGCCGCGATTGAGGGCGTATCTCGATCTGGAGACCCGGATCGAGTGGGTCGAGCTCGTGATGTCCATCTTCGCCCGCGCCTGCGAGGACGGCGGCTACGACGCCGACACCGCGCACTGGATGGGGGCGGCGGTGCGCGAGGCGGTGACGAACGGGATGCTGCACGGGAACCGCCTCGAACGCTCGCGCCGGCTGCGCGTGCGGATCGCGGGCTCGGACGGCGGCGGGCCGCTGGAGGTTCTGGTCGAGGACGAGGGCGAGGGGTTCGACGCCGACTCGGTCCCGGATCCGCTCAAGGCGGAGAACCTGCTCAAGGAGAGCGGACGGGGCATTTTCTTCATGCGGCAGTTCATGGACGACGTGGCGTGGGATCGCGCTCCGGGCGGAGGGACGCGGGTGACGCTGCGCAAGCGCCCGCCCGAAATTCGGGCGTGATGCGCACCCCGGAAGGCCGCGCCTGCGTCGCCGCCGCCCGCGCCGGGGCGGAGATCGTCCGCCGGGCGCACGGCCAGCGCGGATCCCGAGCGTTCTCGATGGAGTACAAGGGGCGCATCGACCTGGTCACCGAAGTCGACCGGGCGGCCGAGGAGCGCGTGATCGAGACGCTCCGGCGCGAGCAGCCGGACGTGCCCATCCTCGCCGAGGAGGGCGGAGAGGTCGCGGGCGCGCGGTCCGGGTGCCGGTTCATCGTGGATCCGCTCGACGGAACGACCAACTTCAGCCACGGATTTCCGGTGTTCGCGGTTTCGGTGGCCTACGAGGAGGGGCGCCGGGTGCGGGCGGGTGCGGTGCTCGACCCCACGCGCGAGGAGCTCTTCACCGCCGAGGAAGGGGAGGGAGCGCGCCTCAACGGCGAGCCGATCCGCGTCTCGAGCGCCGAACGGCTCGACCGGGCGCTCTTCGCGACCGGGTTCCCCTACGCCCGCGACGCCATGGAGCGGGCGCTGCGGCTGTTCTTCGGGATCATCCGGGAGGCCCGGGGCGTGCGCCGCGCCGGGTCCGCCGCGCTCGACCTGTGCAATCTGGCGGCCGGGCGGTTCGACGGATTCTGGGAGGAGACGCTCTCCGCCTGGGACACCGCGGCGGGCGAACTCATGGTCCGGGAAGCCGGCGGAACGGTCACCGACTTCGACGGCGAGACGTTCGTGAACGGCGGACCCCACATCGTCGCCTCGAACGGGGCGCTGCACGGCCGCCTGCTCGACCTGATCGCGGCGCACCGGGACGGGCCGCTTCCCGGGTAGCGGCCCGTCCCCTTTCGTCAGAACTGGAGCCGCACTCCGACCACGCCCCCGTTGCGCAGCGCCGCGAAGTCTCCGTATCCGGCGAAGTCGTCCTGGTGGGCGCCCTCGGCGCGGTGCAGGCGCCACTCGGCGAAGAAGCCGACGTTGGGAGAGACGGCGAACTCCGCTCCGGCTCCCGCGAAGAACCCGGGCAGGAAGCTGGACTCCTGGTAGGCGTCGTACACGATGTCCTGGTGGACGCTCCCGAAGTCCACGAAGTCCCCCGACTCGCGGTAGTCGTAGAAGCTCCCCATCGCCCCGCCGAACACGTACGGCGAGAATCCGTCGCCCGCGGGGAGCAGGCGCAGCCGGAGGCCGAGGGTGAAATCCAGGAACGTGTACTCGGTGTAGTGGGCGATCTCGTCTCCGTCCTCGAACACGTAGTCGATGTAGCTGGTGACGAAGTCGGTCCCGCCGCCCTCGAAGCCGGCGAGGATCTCTACGCGCGGGTTCACCGCGTAGTGGAAGTCCACGCCGAAGCGCCCGCTCGCGAGGTCGCCGTTGTCGGTGCCGAAGTCGTACTCGTTGTCGGCCCAGAGGTCGCCGTCGGGCAGGAAGGCGCTCGCGCCGCCGAACACCGCGAATCCCCACCTGGGCGTCGAGACGCGCGGGGCCGCCTGCCGTCGCGCCCGGCGTCCGCCGCCCCGGTACGGGGGCTGGACGGCCTCGTCCGCGCCGCGGGCCGTCGCCGGCGCTTCGCGCGCCGGCTGCTCCGCGGCGGCGGGGCCGGCGACGACGACGAGGGCGCTCGTCGCGAGCGCGGCCAGTCCGTGTCGGATCATGATGCGGTTCCTTTCGCCGGTGCGGCGCGCTGCGTCGGCCTTGCCGACCCGGTTCCGAGGCGTTGCCACCCGCAATCGTTGTGCCAGCCGGCGATCGGTGCGCCGACGGCGGGGGGGACTCCGGCGCCGGCCCCGCGGTATATTCGAGAGGCTTGCGAACCCGCGCCCCAGGAGGCTCTCGTTTCATGAACCGCATACTGGTTCCCCTTTCGACGCTCGCGCTCGCGCTATTCGCGGGCGGCTGCCTCGTCGAGCCGTTCGCGGAGCCCGCGCGGGAGCCGGCCGCTCCCCGGGAGGCCCCCCCCCGAACCTCGCCGCCGACCCCGCCGCCGGCGCAGCAGGCTCCCGATCCCGCCGCCACCGCCGCGGCGCGCACGCTTTCCGACGCGTTCGCCGAAGTGGCGCGGGTGGCCACCCCGGCGGTCGTGAGCGTGGAAGTGGAGCACCGGTCGCGCCCGGCGGCGGATCTTCCCGAGATGTTCCGGGGCGGTCCCCAGCGGCCGTCGGCCGGTCGCGGCTCCGGGGCGATCGTGGACCCCGAGGGGCTGATCCTCACGAACAACCACGTCATCGAGGACGCGGCGCGGATCCGGGTCGTCATGGCCGACGGCAGCGAGTGGACCGCCACGGTCGTGGGCGCCGATCCGCCGACGGACCTGGCGGTGCTGCGCATCCAGGCCGAGGATCGGGCCTTCCCGTGGCTGCCGATCGGCGACTCCGAGGAGGTTCGCGTCGGGGATTGGGTGCTCGCGATCGGGAACCCGCTCGGGAACAGCCATTCGGTCACGGCCGGCATCGTGAGCGCCAAGGGCCGGGTGCTGGGCGGCGACTACCAGGACTTCATCCAGACCGACGCCGCGATCAACCGGGGCAACTCCGGCGGGCCGCTCGTGAACCTCGACGGGCAGCTCGTGGGGGTGAACTCGGTCATCCAGACGCTGGCTCAGATGGGCGGCGCCGCCGGCAACATCGGGATCGGGTTCTCCATTCCGTCCAATCTCGCCCGGCGGGTGTACGACGAGCTCGCGACCGAGGGCGAGGTCACCCGCGGATGGCTCGGCGTGTCGGTGCGCCCGGTGGACGCCGAGGTGGCCCGCGCGCTGTTCCTCGACGAGAGCGTGCGGGGCGCGGTCATCGTGGATTTCTCCGGGGCGGATTCGCCGGCCGAGAAGGCCGGACTCGCCCGGCAGGACGTGATCGTGCGGTTCAACGACCGGGTCGTCGAGAACAGCCGGGACCTCCAGTTCGCGGTCGCGGACGCCCGTCCGGGGGAAACCTCGCGCGTCGAGATCCTCCGCGGCGGGGAGACCCTCGAGCTCCCGGTCGTGCTCGCCCGGCGCGATCTCGAGCAGGCGGCGCCGATCCAGGGCGGGGGCGAGGAGCCGGCCGAGCCGCAATCCGACCCGGGGGGCCGGCTCGGAATCGCCGGAGAGACGCTCACGCCGCGGCTGGCCGGGCAGGTCGGCGCCGACTTCGAGGGCGTGCTCGTGCGGCGGGTCGCGGGAGATGGGGCGGCGGCGCTCGCCGGAATCGAGCCGGGCTACGTCATCACGGAAGTGAACGGGGAGCAGGTGCGCGGCGTGGAGGATCTCGCCGCGGCGCTGGCCCCGATCCCCGCCGGAGCGAGCTTCGCCGTCTGGTTCGCGTTCCCGACCGGCCAGGCCGAGTGGGCCCGCAGCTTCGCGATCGTGGAGATGCCCGACGGGGAGTGAGGGCGCGGGGGACTGCTAGCATCCCGCCCCCCGCAGGCAGTCAGTCCTCGAACTCGAAGACCGTCGGTCCGGGAGGCCGTTCCCCCTCACCCGACTCCCCCCGGCGTTGTCCCCGTCCGCTCTCCCCGGCCGCCAGGGCTTGCGGGCGCTCGCCGTAGCGGGCCTCTTCCTCCTCTTTCTCGGGGGGATCGACGGGCTCGGGGAAGGCTTCAAGGGACTCGGCAGCGGCCTTCTCGACGCTTTCTTCATCGCCTTCGAGAACCCGGTCGCGGGATTCCTCGCCGGAGTCCTCGCCACGACGCTGGTCCAAAGCTCCTCGGTCACGAGCTCCCTCATCGTGGCGCTCGTCGCCGCGCCCGCGTCCCCGCTCCCGTTCGAGAGCGCGATCCCGATGGTCATGGGGGCCAACGTCGGCACGACCGTCACGAACACGCTCGTCGCCCTCGCCGACGTGGACGACTCCGACTCGGTCCGCCGGGCCTTCGAGGTGGCCACTTGCCACGACGTCTTCAACCTGCTCGCCGTGCTGATCCTGCTTCCGCTGGAGGTCTTCACCGGGTTCCTCGCGCGGCTCTCCAGCTCGATCGCGGGCGGCCTCGGCGGACTCGTGGGCGCGGGGACTTCCTTCGCGAATCCGCTCGGGGACGTGATCGCCCTCGTCCCCGCGCCGCTCGCCTGGTTCGCGCGCCAGGTCGCGGGCTCCGGTCCCGCCGCGGGGGGCGTGCTCGCGCTGCTCTCCGCGGCGCTCCTCGTGGTCAGCCTGATGCTCCTCGTGCGCACGCTGAAGGGCCTCACCGGCTCCGGCGCCAGCGAGTCCGTCCACCGCGTCCTCGGCAAGAGCGCGATCGTCGCCATGGGCATCGGGGCGCTCGCCACCATGGTGGTCCAGTCCAGCTCGGTCACGACCTCGACCCTCGTGCCCCTCGCCGGCGCCGGGCTGCTGCTGCTGGAGGACGCCTTCCCGGTGACCCTCGGCGCGAACGTGGGCACGACCCTGACCGCGTTCCTCGCGTCGCTCGCGGTCTCCGGCCCGAACGCCCACTGGGGATTCCAGATCGCGGTCGTCCACCTGCTCTTCAACCTCATCGGCATCCTGATCGTGTATCCGATCCCGGCGGTCCGCCGGATTCCGCTCGCCGGCGCCCGCTGGCTCGCCCGTCTCGCGGTCCGTAGCCGCCTGCTCGCCATCGCGTACGTGGTGGGCGTGTTCTACGTCGTCCCGGGCGTGATCCTCGTTCTCTCCCGGGCCGCCGGCGCCTGATCCGGGCGGGACGGCTTCGCCGGTGACCCGCAGCACTTCGAGGGCGGTGGTCTCGCCGGCGAGCAGGTGCCGGATCGCGGTCTCGCGGAGACCGGGAAGGCCGCGCCGCCGGGCGCCCCGCGCGATCTCCCCCGCGGTCGCGCCGCGGGCGATGGCGCCCGCCGCCTCCGCGTCGATGGGCAGGATCTCGAAGACCCCGCGCCGGCCCCGGTAGCCGCTCTGACGGCAGCGGGCGCAACCGGCGCCGCGGCGCGTCCGGCGGCCCGCGAGCGAGGGATCGCCGAGCCGGCGCGCCTCGGCGGGGGCGACGACCGCGGGCGCGGCGCACCGGTCGCAGACGACGCGGACGAGCCGCTGCGCCACGACCCCGATCAGCGTCGAGGCGATCAGGAACGGCGGCACGCCGAAATCGGCGAGGCGCGTCGCCGTCGAGGCGGCGTCGTTCGTATGCAGGGTGGAGAGGACGAGGTGGCCGGTCAGGGCCGCCTGGACCGCCATTTCCGCGGTCTCGCCGTCGCGGATCTCGCCGACCATGACGATGTCCGGATCCTGCCGGAGGACGCTGCGGATCGCGGCGGCGAACGAGAGCCGGATCTTCGGGTTGACCTGCACCTGGCTCAATTGGGGATGGACCATCTCCACTGGGTCCTCGATGCTGATCACGTTCACCTCGGGCGTGGCGAGCCGCCGCAGGACCGAGTACAGCGTGGTCGTCTTGCCGCTGCCGGTGGGTCCGGTCACGAGCGCGAGGCCCTCGCGCCTCCCGAGAATCGTCTCGAGCCGATCCCGTTCGTCGGGCAGCAGCCGCATCTGGTCGAGCGTCGCAACCGCCGCCTCGGGATCGAAGATCCGCAGCACGGCCTTCTCGCCGAACACGGTCGGCATCGTCGAGACCCGGAACTCGATCTCCTTGTCCGGCTCGACCCGCTTGAAGCGGCCGTCCTGGGGCCGGCGCTTCTCGGCGATGTCGAGCCCGCTCAGCATCTTGAGTCGGCTCACCACGGCCAGATAGACGATGCGGGGGAAGCGGTGCATGTCGTGCAGCACGCCGTCCACCCGGAAGCGGACCGCGGCGTGGTCGCGCTTCGGCTCCATGTGGATGTCCGAAGCGCGGTGCTCCAGCGCCTGGCGCAGGATGCTGTCGAGCGCCGACACCACCGGCCGGGTCGTGGGCGTCAGGTCGGATTCGTCGTCGGCCGCCGAGACCAGCTCCCACGAGCCGGCGGGCGCGTCGGGGATTCCGGCGCTCTCGTCCTCGAGCTCGGTGGCCGCGGCCACGAGCGAGGTCTTCAGGTTGTAGAGGCTTCCGTTGACCCCGCTGATCTCGGACCTCGTCGCCACGACGACCCGCACCTCGATCCCGAGCGTGCGCTCGAGCTCCTTGATCGCGTCCCGGCGGTAGGGGTTCGCGACCGCCACGGTGACCTGATCCCCGTCGCGGGAGAGGGCGCAGATCGCGTTCTTGCGGGCGTAGGGCGCCGGCAGGATTCCGGTGACGACCTCGGGGCTGAGATCCGCCGCGTGGATCGTCGGGCAGGGCAGGCCGGCGTCGAGGGCGACCGTCTGGGCGACGTCCTCCTCGGAGACGAATCCTTCCCGGACGAGCGCCGCCTCGTGTTCCGAAGCCGGAAGCGACTCGATCCGACGGAGCGTCTCGGACGGGCCGTCGGGGAGCCGGCCGTGGCGGCGGAGGACCGCGAGCACGTCGCGAATCGGGTGGGCGTGGGTTTCGGCTTCGTGAGTCATGCATAGTCAACACGTACGCCAGCCGAATTCCGTGCACGAAATCGTCGAATTGTGGAAAAGAAGTCGAATCGGGCCGTCTCGGGCGACTGCTAGACTGCCGGCTTCCCGATCCGGAAGGCGCGTAGCTCAGGGGGAGAGCGCTACCTTGACGCGGTAGAAGTCGGCGGTTCAAATCCGCCCGCGCCTACCACCGGCGCTCCCCGAAGACCCCGCGAGGATTCGATGCACGCTCCCATTCGCCTCGTTTCCGAAGGCGGCCGCGCGATCGACCTGGAACCGGGGGCGCCGCTCTCGTCGGTGGCGCCGCGCGGCGCGGTCGCGGCCATCCTCGACGGGCGCGCAGTGGATCTCGCCGCTCGTCCCGAGGCCGACGGCGAGGTGCGGTTCCTGACGCCGGGCGACGAGGACGGGCTCCACGTCTTCCGGCACAGCTCGGCGCACCTGCTGGCGGCGGCGGTCAAGGAGCTGTTCCCGGACGCGCAGTACGGGATCGGCCCCCCGATCGACGGCGGCTTCTACTACGACTTCCGGGTGGACGAGCCATTCTCGCCGGAGGACCTCCAGAAGATCGAGAAGCGCATGCGCGAGCTGGTGAAGAAGCGCCAGCCGTTCGAGCGCGAGATCCTCGACAAGGACGAGGCCATCCGCATCTTCGAGGCGCAGAACGAGCCCTTCAAGGTGGAGTTGATCCGGGAGAAGGGCGGCGACGCCGTCTCCTGCTACCGGGTCGGCGACTTCTTCGACTTCTGCGAGGGACCGCACGTCCCCCACACCGGGGTCATCCGAGCGCTGAAGGTGATGTCCAGCTCGAACGCCTACTGGAAGGGCGACAGCGCCGGGGTTCCGATGCAGCGGATCTACGCGACGAGCTTCACCGACCGCAAGGAGCTGGCCGGACATCTCGCCCGCATCGAGGAGGCCAAGCGGCGCGACCACCGCCGGATCGGGCGCGATCAGCGCCTGTTCCTGATCCTCGGCGAGGCTCCCGGCCAGGTCTTCTGGCTCCCCGCCGGGATGCGCATCGTGAACATCCTGCTGGACTCGATGCGGGAGAAGCTGGACCGCCGCGGCTACGAGGAGATCCGCACGCCGTTGATCCTCGACGAGCAGGTCTGGGCGCGCAGCGGGCATCTCGACCACTACCGCGAGAACATGTTCTTCGTCGAGTCGGAGGGGAACCGCAGCGGCCTCAAGCCGATGAACTGCCCGGGCGCGGCGCTCGTGTACCGGTCGGCGATCCGGTCCTTCCGCGATCTCCCGCTGCGCCTTTCCGAGTTCGGTCACTGCCACCGCCACGAGCCGTCAGGCGTCCTCTCCGGGCTGACCCGGGTGCGGGCGTTCACCCAAGACGACGCGCACATCTACTGCGCGCTCGACCAGCTCGGGGACGAGATCGGGCAGCTCATGGAGCTGGTCGCCGAGGTGTACGCCGAGTTCGGCTTCGGGGAGCTGTCGGTGGAGCTCTCCACTCGGCCGGAGAAGTCGGTCGGAACCGACGAGACCTGGGAGACCGCCGAGGAGGCGCTGCGGAGCGCGCTCGAGGAGTCGGGGGTCCGCTGGGCGCTCAACGCCGGCGACGGGGCGTTCTACGGCCCCAAGATCGACTTCCACGTGCGCGACGCGCTCGGGCGCAACCACCAGTGCGCCACGATCCAGGTGGACTTCTCCCAGCCCGAGAGGTTCGACCTGCACTACGCCGACGATTCCGGCGGGAGGATGCGCCCGGTGGTCATCCACCGCGCCATCCTCGGCTCCGTGGAGCGCTTCTTCGCGCTGCTCACCGAACACACCGCGGGCGCCTTCCCGGTGTGGATCGCTCCGACGCAGGCGTCGGTCATCCCCATCTCGGACAGCCACGCCGAGCACGCAGCGGGCGTGGCCCGGAGGCTCCGCGAGGCCGGATTCCGGGTCGAGCTGGACGAACGCCGGGAAAAAGTGGGCTACAAGATCCGCCAGGCGGAACTGCGGCGGATACCCTTCATGGTCGTGATCGGCGACCGCGAGCAGGAGACCGGGCACCTCTCGCTGCGCACCCGGGGGACGAAGGGGCAGCGGACCGTCGCGCTCGACGAGTTCCTGAAGGAGCTCTCCGAACTCGTGCGTTCCCGCTCCGTGACTCCGTAGGCGCCCGCCGGCCAGTGGCGTCCCCATGCGGGAGCGGCGATAATCCGCCGGCCCCAACCATCACCGGGAGGTGAGGCATCGATAGTTCCCTTCGGATCAACGAACGCATTCGCGCGCCCATCGTTCTCCTGATCGACGAGGCGGGGGCGCGGCTCGGCGAGTACTCGGTCCTCGACGCCCGCAGGATCGCTCGCGATCACGGCGGGGATCTCGTGGAGATCCGCCCGAACCAGGTCCCGCCGGTCTGCAAGATCATGGACTACGGGAAGTTCACGTACCAGCAGAGCAAGAAGTCCCAGGAAGCGCGTCGGCACCAGAAACAGAACCAGGTCAAGGAAGTCAAGTTCCGCATCATCATCGACAAGCACGACCGGGCGACCAAGATGCGGAACATCCAGCGATTCCTGCGCGAGGGCCACAAGGTGAAGGCCACGATCTGGTTCAAGCGCGCAAGGGAGCGCAGCCACCGGGAGATCGGGGACCGGATCCTCGACTCCGTCGCGGAGGCGCTCAAGGGC
Source organism: Vicinamibacteria bacterium (assembly GCA_965199715.1). Lineage (GTDB taxonomy): Bacteria > Acidobacteriota > Vicinamibacteria > Marinacidobacterales > Marinacidobacteraceae > CBDATA01. The sequence continues at coordinate 227,059 of CBDATA010000001.1, read as the reverse complement.
ATGGCTACGGTAGAGTCCCGGTCGAACATCGTCGGCAACCAGATGAGCATGATGCTCTCCCCGAGCCGCCGCCTCGCCGAGGAGCGCCGGGCCGAACGTATTCGCGGCCCCCGGGCCGAGACTCCGGCTCCGCGCGTTCGCAAGCCTCCGCGTTCCCCGTCGGAGTCCGGGGCCGGGGAACCCGACGCACCGCAGGAGAACCCATGAGCGGCAAGATGAAGACCCACCGGGGAGCGGCGAAGCGCTTCCGGAAGACGGCGAGGGGCAGGATCCGTCGGAACCACGCCTTCGGCAGCCACATCCTCACGAAGAAGTCCCCCCGCCGCCGCCGCAAGCTGCGGAGCGCCGGCTGGGTCGCCGCCGGTGACGAGAAGCGGATCGCCCGCCTCCTCCGCTGACCGGAGAACCACGGCATGTCACGAGTGAAGAGAGGAACCCACCGGCGCGACAAGCGCCGCCGGGTCCTGAAACTGACCCGCGGCTACCGCGGGATGCGGGGCAAGCTCTACCGCCATGCGAAGCAGGCGGTGGATCGCGCCCTGTCCTACGCCTATCGGGATCGCCGCAACCGGAAGCGGGATTTCCGCCGCCTGTGGATCACCCGGATCAGCGCCGCCTCGCGCGAGCGCGACCTCCCCTACGGCCAGTTCGCCCACGGGCTCGCGCTGGCCGGCGTCGCGGTGAACCGCAAGCAGCTCGCCGAACTCGCGGTGCACGATCCGGGCGCGTTCGACCGGCTCGTCGAAGTGTCGAAGCAGGCGCTCGAGGACCGTCCCGGAGCGAGCTGAGGTCCCCGGTGCGGTCGTCCGAACTGGTGCGCGGCCTCAACGCCGATCTCGACCGCATCGCGGCGCGCCTCGACGCCCGCAGCGGCGCCGAGGCCGCCGACCTCGAGGCCGCGCTGCTCGAAGCGCGGACCCATCAAAAGCGCGCCGACGCCGCCGAGGCGCGTCAGGAGGCGGCCGCGCGGGAGCTGGAGGGCGCCCGCGACGACGCGGCGCAGCGGGCCGACTCGCTTGCGGAGAAGCTGAAGGGCGCCGAGGCCGAGATCGAGGCGCTCCGCCGCGCCCGCGAGGACGCCGAGGCGAAACTGAACGTTTTTCGCAAGGAGCGGAGGGAGATGCGGCCGCTCCTCGAGGAGCTGGCCGGCAAGCCGGAGGGCGAAGCGTGAAGGGCGAGGCGGAGATTCGGGTCGCCGGCGCTTCCTACCGGCTCGTCGCCGACGAGGACGGCCCGGACCTGACCGAGGTGGCGGAGCTGGTCGAGAAGCACATCGACGCGATCCGCGCCGCCGTTCCCGACATCTCCACCGAGCGGGCCGCCATCCTCGCCGCGCTCAACGTGGGAGCCGACCTGCTGCGTGAGCGCGAGGCCGTGACTGAGGCGGTCGAGGCCGTGCGCGCCCGGTTCCGCGAGGTCGAGCAGCGGGTCGCCCGTTCGGAGGGTGCGCCCCCGGCGTGATCCGGGAGGACGAGCTCCTCGGCCGGATCCTCGACGGGCTTCCCGGAGGCGCCGTCGGGTTCCCCGGTCCCGGGGACGACGCCGCCGGAGTGCGCGCGCCGGACGGGGCTTGGCTGCTGCTCACGACCGACGCCTGCGAGGAGGGGGTCCACTTCGAGCGCGGTCTGCATCCGATTCGCAGCGTCGGCCGCCGGGCGGTCGCGGCGGCCGTCAGCGACGTCGCGGCGATGGGCGGGTCGCCCGCGGCGATCCTGCTCTCGCAGGTCGTCCCCGAGGGCGACGGCGCCGACGCGCGGGAGATCGCCGCCTCCGCCGGCGAACGCGCCGCCGAACTGGGAGCGCGGGTGGTCGGGGGCAATCTGACCCGGGGGGCGCGGCTCGCCGTGCACGTCACGGCGCTCGGGTTCATGGCGGCGGGGATCCGACCTCTGACCCGATCGGGGGCGCGGCCCGGCGACGGGATCTGGGTGAGCGGATCGCTCGGCGGCTCGGCGCTGGGATTGCGCGCGCTCCGGGGAGGCGCGACCGGCGGGCGATTCGTTGAGCGCCACCTCGACCCCGAGCCGCGCCTTCGGCTCGGCCGGGAGCTCGCGGGCGCGGCGTCCGCGGCGATGGACCTCTCCGACGGGCTCGCGCTGGATCTGGGGCGCCTCGCCGGCGCCAGCGGCGTCGGCGCGGTCGTCGAGGCTTCGCGGATCCCGGCCGACGGCGACCTGGAGGCCGCGCTCGGAGGCGGCGAGGACTACGAGCTGCTCTTCACGTCGGCCGACCCCGCCGTGGCCGAGGCCGCCGCCCGCCGCGCCGGCCAGCCCGTCGCCCGCATCGGCCGGATCACGCCGGAGCCCGGGTTGCGGCTCGTCACGGCCGACGGCGAGGAGCCGCTCGAGGCCCGCGGCTGGGACGCGCTCGGCTGAGTCAGGCGAGCGCTTCGAAGGCCGCGCCGAACTTCAGCAGCCGGTCCTCCCGCCACGGCGCCCCGACGAACTGGACCCCGAAGGGCAGGCCGCCCCAGCTTCCGCCCGGAACCGCGAGCGCGGGGAGCCCCGCCAGCGAGGCCACCATGTTGCACCGGTCGTGCTCGTACTCCTTCCGGGCGGCGTCCGTGTCGGCGAGGCGTCGCGGCGGCGCCACGGCCACTGGAAGCACGAGGGCGTCGTGCTCACGCAGCAGATCGAGCATCCGGCGGCGGAAGGCGCTCCGGTGGCGCACCGCCGACCGGTACACGTCGGTCTCGTAGCCGGCGGACAGGCACGCCGCGCCGAGCAGCAGCCGCTCGCGCACTTCGGCCCCGAAGCCGAAGGACCGGGATTCGCGCACGCCGGCGCGGCGGGGGCCGTAGCGCACTCCGTCGAACCGCGCCAGATTGGAGCTCGCCTCGGCGCAGGCGACGACGTAGTACGTGGCGACGGCCAGGTCCCAGTCGGGCAGCGGCGCCGGTCGGATGCGGACCCCGGCCGCCTCGAGCCGGTCCACGCAGCGGGCGAACGCCTCCTCGCCTTCCGGGGCCAGCGCCGGGCGATTCGCGTCCTCGGGCACGGCCACGCTGGCGGGCAGTTCCGGAGACCGGGCGGCGGCCTCGAAGTCGGGAACCGGCTCGCGACCGCTGGTCGCGTCGCTCGGATCGTGTCCGGCGATCGCCCCGAGCACCCGCGCGATCGTCGCGACGTCCCACGCGACGCACCCCGCCTGATCCAGCGAGGAGGCGTAGGCGGTGATCCCGAATCGGGACACGCGGCCCCACGTCGGCCGGATGGCGGCGAGCCCGCAGTGCGCGGCGGGGTGGCGGAGCGAACCTCCGGTGTCGGTCCCGATCCCGGCGACCGCCATCCCCGCCGCCACCGACGCCGCCGCCCCGCCGGACGAGCCTCCGGGCACCCGGCCCGCGTCCCACGGATTGCGCGTCGCGCCCCGACAGCCGCTAGTGGTGCTCGACCCCATCGCGAACTCGTCGAGGTTCGTCTTTCCGACGATCACCGCGCCGGCGTCCCGGAGCCGCCGAACGATCGTCGCGTCGTACGGGGAGACGAAGCCGTCCAGAATCGCCGACGCGCAGGTGAGCGGCATCCCGCGCACCGCGATGTTGTCCTTGATCGAGATCGGCATGCCGCCGAGCGGCCCGCGCTCGCCGGGCGGCGAGACGTCGATCTCCCGCGCCCGGTCGAGCGCCTCGTCCTCGGCGAGATGCAAGAAGGCGCGGACGCCGGGTTCGACCTCCCGGATGCGGGCGAAGGCGACCCGCGCCGCATCCTCGGCCCCGATCGTTCCCTCGGAGAGCCGTGCGCCGAGCGCGCGCAGCTCCGGTCCCGCGACGGCGGGGTTCAAAGAACGCGGGGAACGAGCAGCAGGCCGTTCCGGAACTCGGGAGCGACCCGTTCGAGCGAACCCGGCTCGAGGCCCGGCCGCGCCTCGTCGGTCCTCAGTGCGCTCACCGGGACCACGCGTTCTCGCGACGCCTCGGGAGGCGCTCGCGTGACGCGCTCGCCGAAGGCGGCCAGGCGGTTCCACGCCGCCCCCGCATCCGCCTCGCCGTCTTCGCGCACGAGCCGCACCTCGGCCAGCGACTCCATGTCTCTCGGGTCCAAGTCGCGCACGCGGCTTGAGTATATTGAGCCGCATGGACTCCGGGAGCGACGAGCGCTTCCGGCTTCCGGCGGAGTTCGAACCCCAGCGGGCGCTGTGGCTCGCGTGGCCGCGGTACGAGAACCGGCGTGGCCACCCCACGGATCCCCTGACTCTCCGGATCCTCGAGGCGGCGCGGGGCCGGGTCCAAACGGAGCTCCTCGTCGAGGACGCCGCCGAGGCCGAGCGCCTCTCCGCCCGGGCTCCCGAGGCGCGCGTCCACCGGATCCCGCACGGGGACGTGTGGATGCGCGACTTCGGCCCGACGTTTCTGGTCGGGGACCGGGGCGGGCTGCGGATCGCCGAATTCCGCTTCAGCAGGTGGGGCTACGAGAGCCCCGACTCCCCCGCGTCCCGGCTCGACGGCGCGATTGCGCGTCGGGCGGCGGAGCGGCTCGGAATCCCCCTCGTGCGGTCGCCGCTCGTCAGCGAGGGAGGCGCCCGCGAGTCGAATGGAGCCGGCGTCCTGATGCTGGTCGAGGCGGTGGAGCGCCAGCGCAACCCGGACTGGACCCTCGCCGCCATCGAGGCGGAATACCGCCGCGTCCTCGGAGCGACCCGCATCGTGTGGCTCGCCGCCGGGGTTCCCGAGGACGACCACGCGACGCTGGGGCCCTTGCCGGGCGGCGCCTTCACCGCCATCGGCACCGGCGGACACGCGGACGAGTTCGCCCGGTTCGCGGATCCCCGCACCGTCCTGCTTGCGGAGGTCGCCCCCGGGGAACCGGGGGATCTCGCCGCGATCGCCCGCGAACGGCTCGAGGAGAACCTCGTCCGGCTCCGGGCGGCCCGCGACGCCGGGGGACGGCCCTTCCGCATTCTGCGGGCGCCGGTTCCCGACCCGATCCTCGCCGAGGTCGGCCCCGGCGACGGCGTGTACGAGGCGCTGCGCCGGGTCCGGTTCCGCGACGGTTCGCGCATCGCCGGGCCGGTCCCGGTGGTCGCGGCGGCAAGCTATCTCAACTTCCAGATCACCAACGGTCTGGTGCTGGCGCCGCGCTACTGGAAGCCGGGGCTTCCGCATGCGGTCCGGGAGAAGGACGAGGCCGCGGAAGCCGTGCTCCGGGCGGCGTTTCCGGTGCGCGAAGTGGTCGGATTCGACCCGCTCGCGGCGAACTTCGGCGGCGGCGGAATCCACTGCATGATCCAGCAGGAGCCCGTCGCCGCGCCCCTATACTGACCCGCCCGCCATGAGCTCCCGCTCCGCCGTCACGGCGGCTCTCGTCCAGCGGGCGGTGGAGCCGGACCGCGACCGGGCGCACCGGGTCGCGGTCGCGGCGGTGCGCGAGGCCGCCGCGGGCGGCGCCCGCATCGTCTGCCTGCCGGAGCTCTACGACCTGCCCTACTTCCCCGCGCAGGTCTCGGTCGAGCGCTGCGGCCTCGCCGAGCCCCAGCCGTCGCCCAGAGCGCTCGAACTCGGCCGACTCGCCGGGGAACTCGGCCTCGTGCTCGTGGTTCCGGTGTTCGAGGAGGCGGCGCCCGGCGTCGCGTTCAACACCGCGCTCGTCTTCGACGCCGACGGCTCGCTCCTCGGGCGCTACCGCAAGAACCACATTCCCGACGGTCCGGGCTACCACGAGAAGTACTACTTCACGCCGGGCGACCTCGGCTATCCGGTCTGGAACACGGCCTTCGGACGGATCGGCGTCGGCATCTGCTGGGACCAGTGGTTTCCCGAGGCGGCGCGGGCGCTTGCGCTCGGGGGCGCCGAGCTGCTGCTCTTCCCGACCGCGATCGGCTCCGAACCCGACCGGCCGGGGTACTCCTCCGAGGACGCCTGGCGGACGGCGATGCGCGCCCACGCCATCGCCAACGGGGTCTTCGTCGGAGCCGCCAACCGGGTCGGACGCGAGGGGGATGCGGCGTTCTACGGCGGCAGCTTCTTCGCGGGTCCGCTGGGCGAGGTTCTCGCCCGCGCCGGCGACCGGCCGGAGCTCGTGACCGCCACCCTCGACTTCGGAAGCGTCGCGGACGCCCGCCGGCTGCTTCAGTTCCTGCGCGACCGGCGGGTCGAAACCTACGGCGGCCTGCTCGGCGTCGCCCCCGCCTGACGTGAACCCGAAAGACCGCGCCGATCAGGTGTTCCTGTATGTGGGGGGCGTCTTCCTCGCCGCCTTGGTGGCCTGCAACCTCATCTTCCGCAAGTTCTTCGTCTGGGAGATTCCGGCGCTCGCGTTCCTCGGCCTCGAGCCCCGGATGGAGCTCTCGGTCGGGATTCTCGCCTATCCGGTGACCTTCATCTGCACCGACCTGCTCTCCGAATTCTTCGGACGGCGGCGCGTCAGTCGGCTCGTCACCGCCGGCCTCGTCGCGAGCGTCTTCGTGGGGGCGCTCATCGCGGTCTCGGACGCGGTCCCCGCGGCGAGCTGGAGCGAGGTGGACGACGCGACGTTCACTCGCGTCTTCGGGCTCCAGGCGCTCATGCTGACCGCCTCGATGGGGGCCTACCTCGGCGCCCAGTACCTCGACATCCGCATGTTCCACTTCTGGAAGCGGGTCACCGGGGGGCGGCACCTGTGGCTTCGGAACAACGCCTCGACCTTCGCCTCGCAGCTCGTGGACACGATCCTGGTGAACTCGTTGCTCGCGGGCTTCGGGGTCGAGGAGCTGACCTGGGAGCGGCTCCCGATGCTGATCGCGAACGGGGTCGTGTTCAAGTGGATGGTGGCCGTCGTGGACACGCCGTTGATCTATCTCGCGGTGTGGTTCGTCCGCGAGCGGCTCGGGCTCGAGCCGTGGCGGCCGGAGAAATCAGACCGTCGCGACCTCGCGCACTCCTGAGAACCGCTCCGCGACCCACTCCACCGTGGCCTCGAGCCCGGCGTCGAGGTCCACGCGGGGACGCCAGCCGAGCGCCTCCAGCCGCCCGCTGTCGAGCCCGTACCGCCGGTCGTGCCCGGGCCGGTCCTCGACGTGCGCGATCCGCCCCCGCAGCCCGGTGCGCGCCTCCACGAGCTCGAGGATGCGGTGGGCCATGGCGAGGTTCGTGGATTCGTCCCGGCTCCCCACGTTGTAGATCCGTCCGGGCTCGCCTCGCTCGACCACGAGATCCAAGGCGGCGCAGTGGTCGTCCACGTGGAGCCAGTTCCGCACCTGCAGCCCGTCGCCGTACAGCGGCAGCGGGCGTCCGGAGAGCGCCGCCCGGGTGAACGCCGGGATCATCTTCTCCGGGTGCTGCCTCGGGCCGTAGGTGTTCGCCCCCCGGGTGACGACCACGGGCAGCCCGTGGGTCGCGGCCCACGCGAGCGCCAGCAGATCCGCGCCCGCCTTGCTGGCCGCGTACGGGTTCGCCGGGGCGAGGGGCGCGTCCTCGGCGGCGGTTCCCTCGTGGATCGGGCCGTACGCCTCGTCGGTCGAGACCTGCACGAACAACCGCCCGCGTCCGGCGCGCCGGAAGCTCTCGAGAAGCACCGCGGCGCCCACGGCGTCGGTCCGGGCGAAGTCCACGCCGTCCTCGATCGCCCGGTCCACGTGGGTCTCGGCGGCGAGGTTCACGAGCACGTCGGCCTCGGCGACGAGCGGCTCCATCGCGTCGCGGTCGCAGATGTCCGCCTGCGCGAAGCGGTGCCGGGGGTCGTCGAGGATTCCCGCCAGGTTCGCGAGCGATCCGGCGTAGGTGAGCTTGTCCACCGAGATCACCCGGCAACCGGGGCGCCGCTCGAGGATCCGCTCGGCGAAGCGGCTTCCGATGAAGCCGGCGGCGCCGGTGACGAGGAAGGTGGCCCGCGCGGGCGGGATCGCGTCCGACACGTCAGATCTTGATGACGATCTTGCCGAAGTGGGCTCCGGCGCGCATCGTCGAAAACGCCTCTGGAAGCGCATCCAGCGGGAACGCGCGGTCCACGACCGGCCGGAGGCCGCGCTCCTCGACGAAGGCGACGAGGTCGCGCAGCGCCCGCCGGCAGTCGGTCATGATCCCGGCGATCCGGATGCGGCGCATGATCGCCGGAGCGAGCTCCACCGGAGCCGACAGCCCGGTGAGCGCGCCCAGAAGCGCCACCGTGCCCCCGGGCGCGGTCGCCCGCAGCGACTGGCCGAGCGTCCCCGCGCCCCCGTTCTCGACGACGAAGTCCACGCCGTCGCCGCCGGTCCACTCCCGCACGGCCGCGTCCCACCGGGGCTCCTCCAGCCGATGGATCCCGAAGTCGGCGCCGAGCTCCCTGGCGCGGGCGAGCTTTCGCTCCGAGCTCGAGGTGACGATCACCCGCGCCCCGAGCGCCTTGCCGATCTGGAGCGCGAAGATGGAGACGCCGCCGGTTCCGAGCGTGAGCACGGTCTGGCCGGAGGAGACCGGTCCCTCGGTCACGAGCGCGCTCCACGCGGTCAGCCCGGCGATGGGAAGCGTGGACGCCTCCTCGTGGGACCAGCCCTCGGGGGCGCGGCAAAGCGCCGCCTCGGACAGCGCGACGAACTCCTGCGCCATCCCCGGACCCGGTCCGCCGAGCGTCGCCCGCCCGTACGCCCGCCGGATGCGCCCGTCCTCCCAACCGACCACCGGATGGGTGATGACCCGGTCGCCGGGAGCGAACTGGGAAACTCCCTCGCCGACTTCGGTCACCACGCCGGCGCCGTCGCTGACCGGGACCTGGGGGAGCGGCAGGCGCGGGTTGTAGTGGCCGTCGAGCACCAGCACGTCCCTATAGTTGAGCGAGGCCGCACGAAGCCGGACCAGCGCCTCGCCGGGGCCGGGCGCCGGCGGGTCCGCCTCCTCGAAGGCGAGGGCGTCCGCCCCGAAGCGATGGAAAACCCAGCGTTTCATCGGCGCGAAGTGTATGGCAGCGACCGGGAATCGCCCGGTGCTGCTAGGGTTGCCGCCGGTGCCCGCGCCCACGCTCTTCGATCGCATCGCGAGCGGGGAGATTCCGAGCCACCGGGTATATCAGGACGACATGGTCTTCGCGTTTCTGGACATCGCTCCGGTGAGTCCCGGGCACGTTCTCGTCGTCCCCCGGGAGAGCCGGGCGACTCTCGGCGAGCTCTCCGACGACTCGGCCGCGGCCATCGGCCGCGCGCTCCCGCGCATCTGCCGGGCGGTCGCGGCCGCCGCCGGAACCCCGCACTGCAACGTCCTCCAGAACAACGGCGCTCCCGCCGGGCAGTCGGTGCCCCACGTGCACTTCCACGTCATTCCCCATCCGGGGCCGAGAGGCCGGGGCGGGCTCTCGCTCAAATGGCGGCCCGGCTCGCTCGGCCAGCGCGACGGCGAGGACATGGCGCGCTCCATCCGCGACGCGCTGGCGGCGGAGGACGCCGCGTGACCGCCGCGACGCGCAGCGGCGCGCAGATCCTCTGGGAGACCCTCCTCGCCGAGGGTGTGCGCACCGTGTTCGGATATCCGGGCGGCGCCATCCTGCCGGCCTACGACGCGCTGCTCGACTACCCCATCCGCCACGTGCTCGTCCGTCACGAGCAGGGCGCGACCCACATGGCCGACGGCTTCGCCCGGGCGAGCGGCGGGGTCGGGGTCGCCGTCGCCACGTCGGGTCCCGGCGCGACGAACATGGTCACCGGAATCGCCACCGCGATGCTGGACTCCTCGCCGCTCGTGTGCGTCACCGGCCAGATCCCGAGCAAGGTCATCGGCACCGACGCCTTCCAGGAAGTGGACGTCACCGGGATCACGCTGCCGATCACGAAGCACAACTATCTCGTCTCCGACGTGGACCAGATCGCCCCCGCCCTCCACGAGGCGTTTCACGTGGCCCGGTCGGGGCGGCCGGGGCCCGTGCTTGTGGACGTCACCAAGGACGCCCAGGAGGCGACCACCTGCGGGCGCTGGGATCCGGGCGCGATCGACCTTCCCGGCTACGACCCGGCCCCGACCCCCTCGAAGGCGGCGTTCGCGCGGGCGGCGCGGCTGATCGCCCGGGCGGAGCGGCCGCTCATCCTCGCCGGACGCGGGATCGAGCTCTCCGGCGCGCGCCGCCACGTGCTGGAGCTCGCGGAGCGGGCGCAGATCCCGATGGCCATGACGCTGCTGGGCATCGGCGCGGTGCCCGCGTCGCACCCGCTCAACCTCGGGATGATGGGAATGCACGGCGAGGCGTGGGTGAACCGGGCGATCCAGGAGGCGGACCTCCTCATCGCGCTCGGCATGCGGTTCGACGACCGGGTCACCGGCAACCCGGCGCGCTACGCGACCGAGGCGAAGAAGATCCACATCGACATCGATCCGTCCGAGTTCCACAAGAACGTGCGGGTGGACGTCGCGATCGCCGGGGACTTGGCCGCGGTGCTCGACGGCTTGCTGCCGTCGGTGGCCCCCGCCGGCCACGTCCCGTGGAACGACCGCATCCGCGCGATGCGCGGCGACAGCGCGGTGCGTGACATCCAGAACCTCCCCGAGACGGGCCACTTCCACGCTGCGCACGTGATCCACGACATCTGGCGGATCACCGGCGGCGAGGCGATCGTCGTCACCGACGTGGGGCAGCACCAGATGTGGGAGGCCCAGTACTACCGGCACGAGGGGCGGCGCAGCCTCATCACTTCGGGCGGGCTCGGGACCATGGGCTTCGCGCTCCCGGCGGCCGTCGGGGCGAAGGTGGCCCGTCCGGACGAGGAGGTCTGGGCGGTCGTCGGCGACGGGGGCTTCCAGATGACCATGTGCGAGCTGGCCACGATCGCGCAGGAGGGGATCAAGCTCCACGTCGCGATCATCAACAACGGCTATCTCGGCATGGTCCGCCAGTGGCAGGAGTTCTTCTACCGGGGCCGCTATTCGGGAACTCCGCTCCTGAGCCCGGACTTCGCCAGGCTGGCCGAGAGTTTCGGGCTCGCGTCCGCGACGGTCTCCTCGAGGAAGGAGGCCCGGGAGGCCGTGGAGCGGGCGCGGGCGGAGGATCGTTCCACCGTCCTCGACTTCCGGGTGGAGCCGGAGGACACCGTCTATCCGATGGTTCCGAGCGGCAGGGAGCTCGACGAGATGATCCGCCGCCCCGAAGAAGCGCCCGAGGGAGCGCTCGAGCGGGAGCGCGAGTGGTGAGTGACGAGCGCGTCGAGCCCAGGGTTTTCGCGCTGTGGGTCGAGGATCGGCCCGGCGTCCTGAACCGGGTCACTTCGCTGTTCCGCCGGCGCGGTTTCAACATCGAGTCGGTCACCGTCGGGCCGGCCCGCACCGCCGGCATCTCGCGGATGACCATCGTCGTGCTGACCGACCGCACCGGCGCGGTGCGGATCGCGGCCCAGCTCTACAAGCTCGTGAACGTGCTCCGGGTGGAGGCGCTCCACGACGGGCCGATGATCCGCAAGGAACTGGCGATGTTCAAGGTGTCGGCGGACGAGTCCACCCGCAGCGACCTGATCCAGTTGGCCAGCGCGACCGGCGCCCGACTCGTGGACGTGGCGCCCGAGTCGCTCGTCTTCGAGGCCACCGCCGCGCCGGAGAAGATCGACGGGCTGTTCGAGGTGCTGCGCAGCTACGGACTTCTCGAGATCGTGCGCACCGGACTCGTCGGAATGACCCGCGGCCGGGCCAGCGCGATGACGGATCCGCGCCTGCGGGCCGCCCCCGCGCCGGTGAATCCCGAGGAAGTCGAGGCCGGATCGGACGGCTGATCGCGGCTGGTAGGCTTTCCGCCCGTTTTCCGCCCGCGTTCCCGGGCGGTCCGCTTGCGGGAGGGCAGGGAATGGCGAGGATCTACTACGACGGCGACGCCGACCCCGGCGTGGTCCAGGGCAAGCGGGTCGCCGTCTTCGGATACGGATCGCAGGGGCACGCCCACGCGCTCAACCTCCGGGACAGCGGCGTTGAGGTGCGGGTCGCGCTCCACGAGGGCAGCCGGTCGAGGGAGCGGGCCGAATCGGACGGGCTGACGGTCGTTTCCGGGCCGGAAGCGGCCGCGTGGGCCGACGTCGTCGTCGTGCTGACCCCGGACACGACCCAGCCGGCGATCTACCGGGAGCAGATCGAGCCGCACCTCGGCGCCGGCAAGACGCTCATGTTCGCGCACGGGTTCAACGTGCGCTTCGGGACGATCGCGCCCCCGGCCGAGGTGGACGTGTCGCTGATCGCGCCCAAGGCCCCCGGCCACCGGGTGCGGGAGCTGTTCCTCGAGGGAGCCGGAACGCCGGCGCTCGTCGCCGTCGAGCGGGACGCTTCCGGCGGCGCGATGGCGCTCGCGCTGTCCTACGCCCGCGGCGTCGGCCTCACCCGCGCCGGCGTGATCGAGACCACGTTCGCCGAGGAGACCGAGACCGACCTCTTCGGCGAGCAGAGCGTGCTGTGCGGCGGCGTGAGCGAGCTGGTCAAGGCCGGCTTCGACACGCTGGTGGACGCCGGCTACCAGCCGGAGATCGCCTATTTCGAATGCCTCCACGAGCTGAAGCTGATCGTGGACCTCTTCTACCGGGGCGGGCTGAACTACATGCGGTACTCGGTGAGCGACACCGCCGAGCACGGCGACTACACCGGAGGCCGCCAGATCGTCACCGACGAGACCCGGGAGACGATGCGCCGGATGCTCGAGGAGGTCCGCAGCGGCGCCTACGCCCGCAGCTGGATCGAGGAGGACGCGGCCGGCCGGCCCAACTTCCTCGCGCGGCGCCGGGAGGAGCAGGCCCATCGGATCGAGGAGGTCGGCGTCCGACTGCGCAAGCTGATGCCGTTCCTCGACGCGGTGGAGCTCAAGGAGAAGGCATGAGGTCCGCGGTTCTCTCGCTCGCGCTGCTCGCGAGCCCGGCGGCGGCGCAGGTCCCCGATCCGGCGTCGGCGCTCGGCTTCGCGCCCGGCGACGACTACCAGCTCGCGCTCTGGGAGCCGCTCCTCGACTACTACCGCAGCCTCGCCGAGGCCTCGCCCCGGGTCCAGCTCGAGGAGATCGGCCAGTCGGTGCTGGGAAAGCCCCTGATCGTGCTGTACATCTCGTCGGAGGAGAACCTCGCTTCGCTCGACGCGCACAAGGAGACGGCGTCGCGGCTCGCGAACGCCCGCATCGGGGAGGACGAGGCGCGTCGGCTCGCCGCCGACGGGAAGGCCGTCGTGTGGATCGACGCCGGCCTCCACGCCACCGAGGTCGCTCCCGCGCAGATGGCGCCGCTGCTGGCCCACCGGGTCGCGACCGAGGAATCGGCGGAGATGGAGAACATCCGCGAGAACGTGGTGCTGATCCTCATGCCCTGCATGAACCCCGACGGTCTCGACATCGTGGCCTCGTGGTACCACCGCAACCGCGAGACGCAGTGGGAGAACACCCGCCCGCCCGAGCTCTACCATCACTACGTCGGGCACGACAACAACCGCGACTGGTTCATGAACAACATGCCGGAGACGGCCGCGGTGAGCCGGAAGCTGTACCGGGAGTGGTTCCCGCAGATCGTGTACAACCACCACCAGACGGGTCCGGCGTGGGCGCGCATCTTCCTGCCGCCGTTCGCCGACCCGGTGAACCCGCGCATCCACCCGGGCGTGACCACGTCGGTGAACCTCATCGGCTCGGCGATGTCCAACCGCTTCGCCATGAAGCGCATGCCGGGCGCGGTGTCCGACATGATCTATTCGATGTGGTGGAACGGGGGCATGCGCACGGTGCCGTACTTCCACAACATGATCGGCCTGCTCACCGAGACCTCGCACGCCTCGGCCTCGCCGAGGACGTACGAACCGGAGGATCGCCCCCGCTTCGTCGGCAACCCCCGGCGGGGGCAGGCGGCGCCGACCGACGGGACGGACGTCTTCTACCCGTACCCGTGGCCGGGCGGCCCGTCGCATTTCTCGGATCCGGTGCGTTACACGCTCACCGCCTCGATCGCGGTGCTCGACGTCGCCGCGGACCTGCGCGAGAAGTGGCTCTTCGACATCTGGCGCATGGGCCGCGACGCCATCGAGCAGAGCGGGACGAGCTGGGTGATTCCGGCGGAGCAGTGGGACCCGGGCGAGGCCGCCGCGCTCGTGAACGTGCTGCTCGACGGCGGGATCGAGATCGGGCGCGCCGCCGAGGACTTCGAGGCGGGCGGCGAGAGCTTCGGCGCGGGCTCGTACGTGATCGCCGGAACGCAGGCGTTCCGGGCCTACGCCGAGGATCTCCTCGAGCCGCAGGCGTATCCGGACCGGCGCCGCACGCCGGACGGCCCGCCGGATCCGCCCTACGACCTCGCCGGCTGGACGCTCCCGATGCAGATGGGGGTGGACGTCGAGGTCGTTCCCGGCGTTCCCGGCGTTTCCCTGGATCCGGTTCGGGGCCCGGTGCGGGCGCCCGACGGCGCGGTTTCGGGGAGCCCCGGATTCGGCTACGCCGTCTCGCATCGCCCGAACGCGGCGATCCTCGCGCAGAACCGGCTCCTCGCCGCCGGCGCCGAGGTGGCTTGGGCGGGCGCCTCGTTTCGCTCCGGGGACGAGGAGTTCCCGGCGGGGACACTCGTGATCCGGGGGACGGACGCCGACGTGGAGGGGATCGCGACCGAGCTCGGCCTCGACGTCGCCGGCCTCGCGGAGGCGCCGGGCGCGGCGCTGCTGCCGCTCGAGCCGGCGCGGGTCGGCCTCTACAAGTCGTGGGTGGCGAGCATGGACGAAGGATGGACCCGCTGGCTCCTCGAGGGCTACGAATACGACCTGCGGACGCTCCACGACGACGACGTCCGGGACGGCGAGCTCTCGGGGCTGGACGTCATCATCCTGCCGCACCAGAGCCCGGCGCAGATCCTGAACGGGCACGCCCCCGGCTCGATGCCCGAGCAGTACGTCGGCGGGATCGGCCTCGAGGGCTCGCTGGCGCTCGCCCGCTTCGTGGAGGACGGCGGCACGCTCATCGCGCTCGACGCGGCGAGCGACTTCGTCGTGGCCCAGTTCGGGCTCCCGCTGCGCAACACCACGGCGAACCTCGCCGACGACCGGTTCTTCATCCCCGGCTCGCTGATCCGGGCGCACGTGGACTCGACGCATCCCCTGGCCTTCGGGATGCGCCCCGAGGTGGCGACCCAGTTCGTGCGCAGCCGCGCGTTCGAGGCCGTCACGCTCCCGCGCACCCGCGAGGGCGGGGCGGAGACCGTGCCGGCGCAGCCGCCGCCGAACGTGGAGGTCGTCGCCCGCTACGCCGACGAGGATCTGCTGATGAGCGGCTGGGCATACGGCGAGGAGGACGCGATCGGGGGCAAGATCGCCATGGCCCGGATTCCCCGGGGCGCCGGCGAGATCGTGCTCTTCGGGTTCCGGCCCCAGTTCCGCGGCCAGCCCCGGGGCACCTACAAGCTGTTCCTGAACGCGATCAACGGCGCGACGGTCGAGGGACTTGACCTGAATTGAGCTAAATTAACCGTTCCCATGTCCCGCACCTGCCCGCTGACCGGCAAGCGCCCGCTGACCGGGAACTCGGTCAGCCACGCCAACAACCGCAACAAGCGGCGCCAGCTTCCCAACCTGCAGTGGAAGTCGGTGTGGGTGCCCGAGCTGGGCCGGTCGGTGCGCCTGCGCCTGTCCGCTCGCGCCCTGCGGACGATCGACAAGAAGGGCCTGCTCGCGTACGTGAAGGGACGGGGACTGCGGCTCGCCGACGTGCTGCCGCCGCGGGCGCACGCGCGCAGGGTCCGCGTCTGAGTCGGATACCATCCGGCTCCCGTGAGCGTCATCGGACGGGTCCTCGGAACTCGCGCCCCCTTCGTCGCGGCCGACCGGATCGACGAGGTCCGCTCCCGTCCCGGCGTGGTGCTGCTGGACGTGCGCACCGCGGTCGAACTAGCGGAGTCGGGCACGATTCCGGGGGCGTTGCACATCCACCTGGGCGAGCTGGCGGACCGCGTGGACGAGGTGCCGACGGACCGCCCGATCCTCACGACTTGAATGGTCGGCCCCCGGGCCGCGCGTGCCGCGGCGATTCTCCAACGGGCCGGCCGGGAAGTGATCGGCTTTTCCGGTCTCAAGGACTACGTCGGCGAACGGGAGTACCGTCCGCTGCCCGAGGAGGCATGACCATGGTTCGGACACTGGTCCCGGCGGGCCTGCTGCTGCTCGCGCTCGGATGCGGCGCCGGCGAGCAGGAGGCCGACGCTCCCGACGCGGCGCCCCGCGTCGAGGCCGCCGACATCGACGGCGCCCTTCAGGACGGCGCGCTGCTGCTCGACGTGCGCACGGCCGAGGAACTGGCCGAGCACGGCACGATCGACGGCTTCGTCCACATCCCGATCGACGAGCTCGAGGGGAGGCTCGGCGAGCTGCCCCGGGGAGTCCCGATCCTCACTGCTTGACAGGGGGGCGGAAGAGCCGCGCGTGCCGCGGAGTTGCTGACTGCCAACGGATTCGAGGTCTCAGGTTTCTGCGGCCTCCGGGACTACGAGGGCGAGCGGGTCTATCCCGGCGCGTCCGACGAATAGAGATCGGGTAGAGATCAGGGCGTCGCGCCGCCGAGCGCCAGATCGGCGAACCGGCGCGCCGTCTCGGGGAGCCCCCCTCCGCTCTGCACGTTCGCCGTGAGGGCGACGGCGAGCCCCCGGGCCGGCAGCCGGAGCAGGTGGGTCGTCCCGCCGGTGGCGCCGCCCGAGTGCGCGACCCAGGTCCCCGCCTCGTCGTCGGCGATCCGCCAGCCGAGCGCGTAGTCGCTGACCGTCCCGCCGGCGAGCTCGTAGCGGGTCGTCATCATGTCGTGCGTCGAGGGCGCCATGAGCGTCTCGTCGTCGATCGCGAGCGCGAAGCGGACGAGGTCCGGGGCGGTGGAGATCATGCCCCCGCCCGCCCACTTGATGGAGAGATCGGCGAAGGGCGCGTTGGCGACGAGATCCGGAGTGTCGGCCTTGACGTACTGACGCACCCGGTGCGGAACGAGGGGCCCCTGGTGCTCAAGGTACGTCGTCGTCATCCCGGCCGGCGCCCAGACGTTCTCGACGAGGTAGTCCTCGAAGGACTGCCCGGAGATCGTCTCCACGACGCCGGCGAGCAGGTTGTAGGCGTACGAAGAGTAGGAGTAGTCGGTCCCCGGCTCGAACAGGAGCGGGTCCTCCTTGAAGATCTCGATGGCCTCCTCGAGGGTGTCGAAGTGGTCCTTCATGTCCATCTCGCCCGGGAGGTAGTGGCGGATCCCCGACGTGTGGGTCATCAGGTGCCGGATCGTGACCGCGTGCTCCTTCTCCGGAAACGCCGGGAACCATGTCTGGATCGTGTCGTCGAGGTCGAGCTGGCCGCGCTCGACGAGCTGCATGATCGCGGTGGAGGCGATCGGCTTCGAGATGGAGGCGATCCGGTACACGCTCTCGGCCGTCGCGGGCACCTGGTTTTCCACGTCGGCGAGGCCGGACGCGCCGGTCCAGATGATCTCGCCGTCGATCGCGACCGCGGCCGAGAGCCCCGGGCTGCCCGCGGCTTCCCGCGCCTCGTTCAGGAGGTCCGCCCACGGATCGGCGGGCGGCGGAGTTGGCTCGCCGGCGCAGCCGGCGAGGAGCGCAAGCGCGAGTGTCGTCGTTCGGATCATGGGATTTTGGGTCATTCGGTCTCCTCCTCGGGAGTCTCGTCGCCGGGCGCGGTCTCCCAGACGTACTTCTTGCCGCGCACGTGCCGCTCGAACCAGTCGAGCTCCACGTTCACCTTGAACAGGCCGTGCCGGAGCTCGGACCAGCCGTGGCCGGCGCGGGGCGCGACGTACAGGTGGGTGTCCACGCCGTTCGTCCGGAGCGCGCGGTACAGCTCGACCGACTGCGCCATCGGGACCCGGGCGTCGTTCTCCCCGACGAGCACGAGCGTCGGGGTCGTCGCCCGGTAGATGTCCTTAAGCGGCGAGTTGCCCCAGTAGGCGTCGATCGGCGCATCCTCTTGCCAAGGGGTGCCGCCGAACCACGGAGTGCGGGGGAAGCGCACGTCGCTCTGTCCGTACATGGAGATCCAGTTGACCGCGCCGGCCCCCGAACTCGCCGCCTTGAACCGGTCGGTGTGCGTGATGATCTTGTTGGTCATGTGGCCGCCGGCGCTCCAGCCCATCTTCGCCATGCGGTCGCCGTCCGCGAGGCCCCGCTCGATGAGGTGGTCCACCCCGGCCATCACGTCGAGATGCGCCTGGTTGAAGTAGTGGCCCACCATGTCGCGCAGGAATTCGTCGCCGTAGCCGGTGCTGCCCCGGTAGTTGGGCTTGAACACCATGTAGCCGCGGGCGGCCAGAACCGGCACGTAGCTGCTCCAGCGTCCGAACCCGAATTTGTCCGAGGACCGGGGACCGCCGTGGGTCTGCACGACGAGCGGGTAGCGGGTTCCTTCCTCGTAACCGAGGGGAAAGTACAGGAGGCCCTCGACCATGACGCCGTCCTCGCCCTCCCACTGGACGGCTTCCTGCCGGGGCAGGCGGAACGCGTCGGCGAGGTAGTCGAAGACGGCGGTCGCCTTCGCCGGCTCGCCGCCCCCGTCGGGCAGCAGGTGGACGTCGCCGGCGTTCGTCGGCGTATTGATTCCGAGCGCGTGCGCGTCCCCGTTGAAGTGCCAACCGGCGACCGAGTGGTCGCCCGACGTGACCGGTTCGGGCGCGTCTCCCTCGACGGCCCGGAAGATCTGGCTCCGCACGCCGGTGTTCACGAGCATCCGGATGGAGCCGTCGGGCGCCCACTCGGCGCGGCTCACGTCGTACGGGAAGTCCTCGAACAGGATGCGCGCCGGCCCTCCCGCCGCGGGAACGACGAACGCGTTGCCGTTGAAGTAGGTCTCGAACTCGGCGCTCGAAGCCGACGTGAAGAGCACTTCGGTCCCGTCGGGCGAAAGCTGGCCGCCCCGCTCGCCGACGGCGTTGTCGGTGAGCTGGCGGGCGTTCCCGCCGTTCGCGTCCATGATCCAGATTTCGCCCTCGTCGGAGTTGTCGAGCAGCGACGTCGGCGCCCGGGAATGCACGACGCGCCCGCCGTCGCCCGAGAGGCGGAACGCGATCACCGAGAAGTCGCCGCTCGTGATCCGCTCGGTTTCGCCGTCGGCCCCGACCCGGTGGAGGTGGATCTGGCGGTAGTCCTCGTCGAACGCGAACACGTCGTGGCCGCGTTCTTCGCGCCGTTTCTCGTCGGCGGTCTTCGGTTCCGGGGCGCTGAAGAAGATGGACCCGTCCGGGGCGAACTCGAAGGAGCGGATCGCGCTTCCGAAGTCGGTGAGCGCCTCCGCTTCGCCGCCGCTCGCCGGGATGACGTGGATCTGGCGGGTCTCGCCCCGCCGCGCGAGGAACGCGATCCGGAAGCCGTCGGGGGACCAGCGGGGGCTGGACTCGCCGCGCTCGCCGTTCGTGAGCCGGACGTCGCCGGTCCCGTCCGCGCCGATCCGGTGGATGTGGGTGACCCGGCGGTTCTCCTCCCAGTCGGCGTCGGTGCGCGTGTACAGCAGCGCCGTCCCGTCGGGCGAGAGCCGGGGATCGCCGATCCGCGGAACCTCGAGCATGTCCACGACGGTCATGGCCCGCTGGTCCTGGGCGAGGGCGAGCGGGGCGGCGAGGACGAGGAGCGTGGCGGCGAGTCGGAGGATCATCCGGGCAAGGGTATCCCCGAATCCCGGTAGGGTTGGGAACCATGAAGCGCCTTGCGCTGTTCGCGGCCGTCCTCACCGGGTGCGTGACCGCCCGGGAGTTCGTCGTCGAGAGTGACGAGCCGCCCGTCGCCTGCGTCGGGGAGTGCGCCCTCGAATGGGCGCGCGCCGAGACGTGGATCCGCCGGCACTCGGGCTATCAATACCCGGACGACGTGGTCGTCACTCGGGATCGCATCGAGGCGCTGAGGGGCGAGAGCGACTACTACTGCCGTGACGGCGGCCTGCTGCGCCGGTCCGCCGGGTGTGCGGGCCCCTCGCTCGCGAGCGAGCCGCTCGGCGTCGGCGACGGGCAGCCGGGAGCGGACATGAACGTCCCGCTCGGCGACGCGAGCCCGCAGCCCACCTTCGTCGTCGTGCGCGCGGAGTCGGGGATTCGCCTCGTCCAGCGTTGCCGCCGGGCGGGGGTCCAGAACTGCGGCGGAGCGGGGATGCTGCGCTTCCGGCAGGACTCGTTCCGTCGCTTCGTGCGGACCGGACGCCTCCGGAAATAGAAGCGGCGCCCGCCCCCGAGGGGACGGGCGCCTGAGAGCTCCAGGAAGCGAGCTTCCTAGAAGCGGAGGGTCCCCCGCAGGAGCATGGTGCGGGCGTTCTGCCGGCTCCGAAGCTCGAGGAAGGCCGCCTTCCACGTCCGGTTCGCTCCGCTATAGGTGAACTGGTTGTGGTTGTAGGCGTCGAACAGGTTGAACACCTGGCCCGAGATCTCGAAGGAGGCCGGCCCGAGAGGAATGATCTTTCCAAGCGAGAGGCCGACCGTGTGGACCGTCGGGGCCTGGACCTGAAGCTCGCCGCGGTCCGCGCCGACGATGCGGTAGCGAGTCGCCAGCGGGTTCGTACGGCCGTTGTTGGCCGAGCCCGGGCCGTACTGGGTCACCTGCGGATCGTCGGCGGCGAGCCGGCTGATCGGCGGACCGGACCACGGTCCCGCGTTCGCGGTGTAGCTGAGCGCCGCGGTGACGTCCCAGGGCATCAGGTAGCTCATGCCGCCGCGGATCGAGTACTGCCGCCACGTCGGGGCGTAGGACAGGTTGCTCGAGTCGCGAAGCGTGTTCTGCTCGTTGTTGCCGCGGGGCATGTACAGCGCCTTGTTGGAATCGAACTTGTCCGGCTGGATGTACCGGGCGGGGTCGTTCGGGTTCCAGTCGCCGGCGAAGTGCTGCCACTGACGGCTGATGTTCAGCGTGGCGGACATCCTTTCGGTGCGGCGGGTGGACGTGATCTCGAGCGCGGTGTACACCAGCTTGCTCCAACTGTTGTTGGTCTGCTGGTTGATGTTGCCGTAGTCGATGTCCACTGCGCCGAACTGGAACTCGCCGAGCGGCAACGACGGCGGAACCGACGGATAGACGCCGTTCTGCTCGAGCAGCGCGTAGTTGTCCGTGTAGCGGCGGTGCACCAGCGCGACGTCCATGGCGAACTGGCCCTGGAACTGCCGGCGCAGGCCGACGATGGCCTCGTCCACGAACGGCTGACCGATGTCGCCGTCGAACAGGTACTCGCGCGGAATCCCGGCGGAGGGCGGCGTGTACTGATCGTGGTCGGCCAGTCCGTCGCCGTCGTGGTCGTACTGGACGTAGCTGCCCACGGAGGAGGCGCCGTGCACCCGGGTGATGTTGTCCCGGCCGTTCATCTGCTCATGGACTCGGCCCACGTTGCCCCGCAGGATGTTGCGGCCATCCTCGGTGAGCTGGTAGGCGAATCCGGCCCGCGGACCGAGAGCGAGCGTGTTCATCCGCTCGAAGTCCTGGATGTTGTCGTAACGGCGCACGAAGTCGGCGCGGACGCCGAGGTTCAGGGTAAGCCGGTCGATCGGCTTCCACGAGTCCTGCAGGTAGACGCCGATGTCGCTGTCCTGCGCGTCGATCGTCTTGAGCGAGTCGATCGGACCGTTCTGGTCGCCGGTGCGGCGGCGCTCGAACCAGCGCGTGCCGGCCGCGAGGTTGGGATCGCTGGTCGGGTTGCCGCTCGCGTCCACCGGCGTGTGGTACTCCGTGCCCCAGCCGTTGGTGGTCGCATAGACCGTCGTGCTCGGGTAGGTGTTCCACGGGGCGGCGTACACGCCGAAGCCGATTTCGTGGGATCCCGCCACGTCGTCGAGGTAGTGCGTCATGTCGGCCCGCAACAGGACGAGGCGCGCCGGCCGGTCCGAACCGTTTCCGGTTCCGAGCGCGGCGATCCGTCCGCCGCGGCTGATCGTGCCGCTGTCGTTCACCGAGTAGCCGGCGTGGATCTCCACGTAGGGGACGACGCTGTCGAGCTGCGGCTGGATGTCCAGCGGCCGCTGGGAGGCCTTGTCGTTGTAGGACAGCGTGAACTGGCCGGTCGTCGCGGCCCCGAAGACCGAGGTCAGCTTGGCGCCGTAGAGGTTGCCGCCCGTCTGCACCGTGTAGCGCGGCGCGAGGTCGTACTCCCGGTTCGAGGTGTTCTCGGTGGTGTCGCGCTGGTAGTACACGTTCAGTTCGTGTCCGACGCCGACCTGGGAGCTGATCTTCACGTAGGGCTGGTGGCTCTTCGTGGTGTTGTAGAACTCGCTGTACACCGGGGTGGTGCCGAGTCCGCCGAGCGAGAGTCCGCCGAGAGCGTTGAGGCGCTCGATGTCGGTGGAGCCGCGGCTGATCCGCGCGGCGAGGTCGGCATACCGGTACGAAGCGAAGAACCACGCCTTGTCGCGCATGATCGGGCCGCCGAACGAGAAGTCGGCCTGGCGCACCTGATGCGCAGTCGGGGTGCCGGCGGCCGCGGCGCGACCCTCCGGCGGGCTGTACACGCCCAGCGACTCGAAATTGGACTTCTCGCTGGAGAATGGGTTGAAGTTGTCCGGCAGCTCGTTGTCGCCGAAGAACCCGCCCGAACCGGCTTCGTCGCCGGTGCCCCAGTCGAACGACTGGAGGTCGTAGGCGGCCGACGCGGCGAGGTCGTTACCGCCGCTGCGGGTGACCACGTTGATGATGAGGCCGGTTCCCATCGGGTCCTTGGCCTCGGCGCCGCCGGTCTTGACGGACATGTCCTCCATCATGTCGGCGTTCATGCCGACGTAGGTGACCTGCGAGTCGGTGTAACCGGCCGCCGCCATGCCCTCGAGCTGGATCACGTGGGCGAAGTGCTCGGTGGCGTGGCCGAAATAGACCATCCGGCCCGAGCCGTCGTCGAAGGGACGGGCGTTGACGCCGGGAGTCATCTCGAGGAAGTCGCTCCAGTTGCCGCGGGCCTGAATCGGGAGGTCCCGCTGGAGATCGCCCTCGATGGTCAGGATGTTGCCGG
This sequence comes from Vicinamibacteria bacterium, assembly GCA_965199715.1. Taxonomy (GTDB): domain Bacteria; phylum Acidobacteriota; class Vicinamibacteria; order Marinacidobacterales; family Marinacidobacteraceae; genus CBDATA01. The sequence goes on along the minus strand of CBDATA010000001.1, from coordinate 204,252 downwards.
GCCGCGAGATTTCGAGCATCGGGGTCTCGGCGGTGACCGTGACCGTCTCTTGGACCGTGCTGATCGACAGCACCGGGTCCACGCCGATGTTGGTGCTCGCCCGCAGCAGGACGCCTTCCTGCCGGTAGGTGGCGAAACCGGAGAGCGCGGCCTCGATGGCGTACTCGCCGACCGGCAGGTTGAGCAGCCGGTAGCCGCCCTGACCGTCGGTGACCGCCGTGGCGGGGGCGATGAGCGCCGGGCTCATCGCGGTGACCGTGACGCCGGGAAGCACCGCTCCGGTGTCGTCGGTGACCGTGCCGCGGATGCTCGAGTCGCCGCCCTGTCCGAACGCGAGCGCCGGAAGAGCGATGGCCGCCGCGAGCAGCAGCGCGAAAGTGGACTTCCGCATGATTCCTCCTTGGAAAGGGGTTGTGGGGTGTCGGTGGAGCGGCCCGGGAGTCTCCGTGGCCGCGGGTTGCGAGGTTCGGGGCAAGGATTATGCCATGGACGGGGCGCGATCCCAACCGCTACCGCAAGTTATCTTCTATCAGCGACTTGGGGATCGGGTGGAACGGACGCTGGTCCCCGGGCGTTCCAACGGCCCGTAGAAACTCGCCGGTTCGTTGAACGGCCCCGGCTCCGGCTCCATCCTCGTCCCCGAGACTCGACGCGACGAGTTCATCCTGCGAGGCTGAATCCGACTCCACCCGGCGTCGGAACCAGAACGCGTACGCCGGATTCCCCAGAAGGAAAAGCGGAACGCGACCCGCCTCAGCGCGGCGAGGCCGCCGAGCGCAAGGTCGCGAGCAGCTCGCGCACCTCCGGCTGCTCCGGAGCGAGCTCCAGCGACTGCTCGAGGTAGTCCGCCGCGCGGCTCCGCTCCCCCGAAGCCGCGAGAGACAGCGCCAGCGCGTTCAGGAGCGCCGGATCGGCGGCGGCCAGCGGCAGGGAGCGCTCGTAGAGCTCCGCCGCCCGTGCGCGGTTGCCGGATTCCCGGTGCGCGTCCCCGAGCACCCGCAGCACCGCCACGTCCTCGGGCGCTTGCGCGAGCGCCGGCTCGAGGAGCCGCACCGCCTCCCGCGCCGCGCCGTCGTCAAGCGCGAACCGCCCAAGCGCGAGCCGCGCCCGGCCGAGGTTCGGATTCTCGGCGAGCGCCGCCGCGAAGCCCCGCCGGGCGCGATCGGGTTTCTCGGCCCGCAGCCACTGCTCGGCCAAAGCGGAATCGAACGCGCCGGGGGCCTCCATCGCGAACGAGTCGCTGAGCCCCCACGGGACGGCCACCGCGCTGCGGGCCGTCAGGTCGAGGGTGACGCCGCGCTCCTCGCCGCCCGCCTCGAGCGACACGACGTAGCGCCCGGTCTCCCAGTCGGCCGTTCCGACCGACCAGAACGCGATCCCGTTCTCGACCGCCACTTCCTCTTCCGCGACCGGCGCGGCGCCGGCGCCGTCGGCCCGCCACGGCGCCACCCGGAAGGTCGCGCGATCGCCGCCAGGAACCGCGGCGATCGCCTGGACGCGGGCGCCGAGCGTCGCGACGCCCCGCGCGTTCGGAACCAGCAGCTCGTCGCCGAGGCCCCACGCGCGGTGCCCGGGGCCCTCGGCCTCGCGCGGGGGGCCGTGCAGCAGCACCGGGCGGGACGCCGGCCCGCCCGCCGTCAGTTCGTCCTCGAACAGCGTGTACTCGGTGCGCGCCGCGTTCCGCAGGATCACCCGCATCCGGAAGTCGCCGGGAATCAGCGGGAACGAGCCCCGGTAGGCGAAGGGCCGCGCGCCCACGTCCTGCAACTGACTCTCGGTCAGGCGCAGGAACGGTTCGACCGCGAAGTCGTGGACCACGCGATCCTCGGCGTCCACGACTTCGCCGGTGATCTCGAAGCGGGTGAAGTACTCGCTGCCGCCTTCCTCCCGGGCGACCGTGAAGTGCTGCGGCTCGATCTCGATCGCGTAGTGGACGAAGAACGTCCCGGGGTCGGGGCCGGGGAAGACCCGGACGATTCCGGCGCTCGGCACGAAGTTGAACAGGTAGTCGCTCTCGACCAACCCGCGCGCGTCGGCTCCGGCGACCCAGTTCGTGTCCAGCAGGCGGTACGGGGCCCGGTTGATGTCGGAGAGCACCTGCTGGGTTTGGAGGATCTCCATCTCGGGCTGCAGCAGGCTCGCCGAGACACCGCGATCGGCCCGCATCGTGATGCTCGCGTGCGCGAGCTCGGGCGCGATCTCGGAGAGCAGCGCGTACGCCTCCATCCGCGATTCGTCCACCGAGAACGAACGGGCCGGCATCAGCTCTTCCGGCTGGTGGATCAGGTGGTTGTACTGGATGTACGGGCCGGCGTTGTACTCGCGGAAGAAGAGCACGTAGATCGGGGGAAGCAGCTTCTCGTCGTCGGCGAGGTAGAACCACAGCTCCGCGGGGTAGAGGCCCGGAACCGAGTTGAAGTTGGTGCGCTCGTCCGGCTCGCCGAGCTGGATCCAGACGCGGCCGCGGTCGGTCATCCAGCCGGGGACGGCGGTCTCGCCGCCGAGGCGCAGGTTCGCGTACTCGATCCGCTCGTAGTGCTCGGCCCGAAACTCGTTCTCGGGCGTGAGCGGCTCCGGATCGCGCCGCGACCAGAAGCTCCGGATGAAGGCGTCGCGCTCCGCCGCCGAGATCAGGTTGCGGAAGGCGTCCCGCTCCCGGTCGCTGATGATGTACGCGACGTCCCGCTCCAGCCACGTCTCGTGCTCGTCGGAGAGCGGGAGCGGGGCCTGCGCGCCGAGCGCGAGAACGGCGGAGAATGGCCCGACCAGGGCTAGCGCCGCGCAGCGGATCATGACCGTAACTCTAGACCCCTCGAGGCCGTCGCCCCTTCGGGTCGGTGCACCGGGCCGTGCGGGAGCCCGGGCCGCTCAGTCCCCCAGAATCTCTCGGTCGATCAGGCGTGCGATCTCACCGGCGTCCAATCCGCCGTTCGGATCGTCACGAGTCTCAATGAGCGTCCCCGGGGGCCCACCGCGCTCTTCGTAGGGCTTGATCCCGTACTCGACGTATTCCGCCCGTTTCCGTTCCCACCGTTCGCGGTATCCGGAATCGTGGAGCAGGCCGAGATGCTCCCAGCAGAAGGTCTTCCCCTGGTCGTCGTCCACGATCGTGAAGTCCGGATAACGAGTCCGGCCACCTCCAATCCTGAGCGGACGCTCGTAGGTGCAATCCACGTCTCGGCCATACAGTTTGTCCGCGATTACGATCTCGGATTTGGAACGTACGATTTCTCCCCGCTCCGTGCGATGGACAAGGCCTCGTTCCAGGAAGGTCTCGCGACTCCCGCTCTCGACGGCGCAGGGGATTGGATCCGCGAACCGGTTCGTCATCCGGCGCGCGACTTCGGAATTCTCGGCGTGCGCGAACTTGCGAGGATCGGCGAGCGGGCCTTGATGCAGGACGACCAACCTCCGTGTCTGCCTGGTCAACGCCGTGTACAGGAGCTCGCGCGACAAGAGCCAACAGGCGCCGGGACTGCTCGGACAACGGCGTCCGTTTGGCGCAGAAGAAGCACAGCGACTCCGCTGGCTGCATGGCGCCGAAGAACGTGTCCGGCAAGGCGAGCTGATTCTCACGCTCCTGGATCCAGTTCGTGTCGTGCGATTTGCCTTGGCGATCCCGTACGTCCGGCTCCTGTTCCGGCATGTATCCGAGTCGCAGTCGTGCCGCGAGACCGATGTCCTTGCTCCTTGCGCTTCCCTCGACCGTTTCCCGGAGCATCCATCGAAACGGGACGCATGCAGCCGAGTACGCCTCCTGGACGACTCGCGTAGCCTCGAAGTGCTGGTGGGTTTCGGCCCACTCCTTGTACGGATGAATCGTGGAGCGCGTCAAGGGCAATGGGGCCATGAAGGACGCGCGTTCGCCGACGCATGGGGGGCGATTCTCGGCGGCTGGCGTGTCGAACCGTTGGCCCCCTTACTGAGCCTCCTTCTCGTCCTTCTTCGCCTCGCTGATTCGCGGAAGGATTGGACAGCTCGTATTGTCCGCCGGCCGATTGCAGACCGTGCCCGCCCAGCCGTCGTAGTGCCAGGGGACGCGCATCGTGACGTGATGCGTCGGCAGGCGGCGGGCGCCCGGGGAGAGAGGGGTCATTGGAGTGGGGGTCGGACGCCCTCGGTGACCTCGGTCCAGACGCGCTCGAAGTTGCCGCCGAGAATCCCGTCCACTTCGTCCGCCGTGAATCCGGCCTCCCGGAAGGCCTCGGCGATCCCGAGGAAATCGGCCTCCTCGCCGAACCCCTCGCTGTACGAGGACATCCCGCGCAGGTCACTGCCGATCCCGACGTTCTCGGCGGTGCCCATGAGGGTCGCGACGTGTCGGGCGTGGCGGGCCATGTCGGCGACTGTGGGCAACCTGCTTCCGTTCGGCCAGATGCCGATCACCCCGCCGCCCTCGGCGATGGCGCGGATCTCGGAATCGCGCAGGTGGCGATCCGCTGCGTCCAGCGCGAATGCGCCGGTGTGGCTGAAGATCACCGGATGGCGGGACTCCGCCAGCGTGTCGCGGATCGTCTCCGGGTTGGCGTGGGCGAGGTCGATCACGATGCCGAGCCGGTTGCACTCGCGCACGACCTCGCGCCCGAAGTCGGTGAGTCCGCCCGGCGTGTAGGGCCACGTCTGGATGTGCCCGATTCCGTTGGGCCGGAAGTGGACGATCTGGGCGAGCGCGAGCCCCATTCGGTGAAGCTGCCGGAGCCTCCAGATCTTCCCTTCCAGCGAGTCGGCTCCCTCGACCGCCGGGAGGATGGCGAGTTCGCCGGCCGCCCGCGCCGCGCGGGCTTCCGCCGGGGTCCGGACGAAGCGGGCGTTCCCCTCTGCTGCGGTCCGCGTCAGCCGCTCGAAGCGGTCGAGGGTGTACTCCCACGGCTCCTCGGGATCGGGCCGGCGGTTCCCGCCCTCGATACGCGTTCCGTCGCGCAGCACGTAGCCGCCGCGCCACGGCGTGTCGGTGCTGATCGTGGCGACGACCGCGTCCATGCCGCGGTCGAGGTACCGGGCGATCTCGCGGTCGGCGATCCGGGGCACGTTCGCCCGGTGGAAGCGCGATGGATGGGCGTGGAGGTCCACTCGGAGCGGCTGCGCCGCCGCCGACGCCGCGACGACGAGCAGCGCCGCGAGGAGGCGCATCCGGGCTACTGCTGGGCGTCGGTGGTCTCGTCGCCGAGCACGACCCGAGCCACGCCGTCCTGGACGACGAACTCGGTCCCGTAGGGCTGCGAGATGCGGACGAGGTCGTTCAGGATCTTGTCGGCGAGCGCGCCCTCGGCCATCATCGGCCGCCCGCGCACGTGCCGGGGCTGGCCGAAGCCGAGGCTGATCGGGTGGAGGGTGAGCTCGACGAGCTGCTGCCCGCTCCACTCGGGCACGGCGATCACCGCCTCCCAGATCTCCGGGATCGCGGGGAAGCCCCGCGTGTCGTTGTCGTATCGGGCGTCGTTGAAGTCGGCGAGGCCGGCGTCCTCGGCGAGGCCGACCCCGTGGTAGTTCTCGTAGGGCAGCCGCTGGAGCGTCTCGTTCTGGAAGATGAAGTCGCCGAGGCTGTACATGATCGGGACGCCCTTGTACATCTCGATGGCGCGCAGCGCGTGGGGGCCGTGACCCACGAACGCCGACGCGCCGGCGTCCACCATCGCCCGGGCGAAGGTCTCGAGGAACTGGGCCGGGACCATCCGGCTGTCCGGTCCGGGAGCGCCCTCGTGCGCGTGGATCGTGACCATCACGTAGTCGGCCTGGCGCCGCGCGTTGCGCACGATCGCGGCGATCTCGGCCGTGTCTTCGGCGTGCGGCTCGGTCCGCACGCCCGGGGAGTCGGCGACCTCGAACCGGTTGCGGAGGAAGCGGAGCTGGTCGCTGGACTCGGGCGGGTTCATCTTGAGGTCGCGCATCGTCTGACGAACCTGCTCCAACTGGTCGCGGGTGACCTCGTAGGTCGTGACGTAGCGCAGCGGGTTCAGTCCCGGACGCGGGGGGATGTCGTCCCGGGACTTGCCCGCGCGGGAGTGGTCGGGGAAGGTGGACGCGAGCGAGATCAGCGCGACCCGGCCGTTTCGGGTCTCGATGAACTTGGCCTCGCGGGCCTCGGCGAGGCTGCGCCCCACGCCCGCGGCCACGATGCCCGCTTCCCGGATGTACTTCTCGGTGAGCAGCATCGCGGGCGGCCCGTAGTCGCCGGAGTGGTTGTTGGCGAGCGATCCGATGTCGATGCCGGCCCAGACGAACTCCTGGACCAGTTCCGGCTGCGCCCGCATGTAGGTGCCGCCGCTGGAACTCATCGGATACGACTCCCAGTCGTGGAAGAGCACTTCCACGTTGGTGAACGCGAGGTCCGCCTCGCGCATGAGGTCGATCATCCGCAGGAACTCCGGCTCGTCGTACACGCTCAGCTTGCGGGTGATGATCGAGTCGCCGGTGAGCGCCATGGTGAAGCGATCCTGGGCGAGGGACTGCGAGGCGATTCCGAAAAGGAGCGCGCCGGCGATCAGAAGAGTCCTGGCCATGGGGGTACCTCCGGGAACTGCCCAGTGTACGGGAGACCCGCCCGCACGGCGAACGGGCGCCGGGGGCCGTTGCGGTCGCCCGGCGGCGGAAGGCGATCGATGAGGATGGTCTCGATCCGGGCGACCCGCTCGGAGAGGGCGGCGAATTCCGCATGCACCTCGGCCCGGAGCGCACCGATCTCCCCGACCATCCGGGTCTCGAACACCCCCACTTGGCGAGTCAGGACGATGATCTGGGTGAACTCGAGCTCAACCTGACCTTCATCATGCCGATGAGAACCTTGAGGAGAAACTGCTCCGAGCGCGAATCGGCCTCAGCCTGCTTGGCTCGGGTGACGTCGCCGGTCGCTGGTTCGCCTCCTCTCCCATCGGGAGAAGCATGGGCGCGAGCGGCGGAGTTCGGGAGGGTCTGGACGCCGGCGGCGTCGGGATGGAGTTCGCCCGTGCATGGTCAAGACGCGGCAAATCGCAAGACCAACCGCGAAACGGCCCGTTTGTGGAAAACTTTTTTCCGGGCCGCCTGCGCCCCGCGCGGAGCGGCGCTAACGGCGATAGTCGAGCGGCGGCGGCCGGTCGCCGAGCAGCGGCTCATACGCGAAGTCGGGACCGCGGGCGGCTTCCAGCTCCGCCTTCGCCGCCTCCAGCGGCGCCGGATCGGTGAGGAGCTCCGCCGCAGTGCGGGCGAGCACGCGGGCGGCGATGTGCATCCCCTTCTGGCCGATGGACGTGCCGCCGGCGGCGACCGCCATCCAACTGTGCGCGGGCGTGCCCGGCACCCACGTCGCGGCGCGGAACTGCGCGGTCGGGGTGACCCAGCTCACGTCGGCGACGTCGGTCGAGCCGCCGGCGGGGGTGCGCTTCCACGGCGCCACGTCTTCTTGCGAGCCGATCGGTCTCGGCTGCTGGAGGTGCTCCTGGATGGCCTCGGCGAACGCCCGCTCCTCGTCGTCATAGGCGAACCCGCCGACGTCGGTCAGGTGCTTGTGCAGCAGGCGCCCGATGGTCTCGTTGGGGAGCAGGTTGTAGATCCCGTGGATCATCTCGTGCTCGACGGTCGTCCCGGTGCCGAGCGCGGCCGCGTCGGCGATCTTCAGGATGCGGCTCCAGTTGTCGCGGGCGACCTCCACCGACGGATGCCGGTTGTAGTAGTACGCCTCGGCGAAGTTCGGCACCACGTTCGGGGCCTCGCCGCCCCGGGTGATGACGTAGTGGATGCGGCTGCGCTCGTGGACGTGCTCCCGCATCAGGTTGACCATGAAGTTCATGGCCTCGACCGCGTCGAGCGCCGACCGGCCCTGGTCGGGCGCTCCCGCGGCGTGCGCGGACACGCCCCGGAAGCGGAACTTGGCGGACAGGTTCGCGAGCGAGTCGCCGGGACTCGCGTCGTTGCGGTCGCCCGGATGCCACGCGAGCACCGCGTCCACGTCGGCGAACATCCCCTCCCGCACCATGTAGACCTTGCCGGCGCCGCCCTCCTCGGCGGGCGTGCCGAAGACCCGGATGCGGCCCGGAGTCCCGGTGCGCTCCAGCCATTCCCGGACGGCGAGTCCGGCGGCCACGGAAGCGGTGCCGAAGAGGTGGTGCCCGCATGCGTGGCCCGCCTCCACATGGTCGCGCGCCATCGGCTCGGGAACCGCGTCCTGGCTCACTCCGGGAAGCGCGTCGAACTCGGCGAGGATCCCGATCACCGGGCCGCCCTCGCCCCATTCGGCCATGAACGCCGTCGGCATGCCCGCCACGCCGGCCTCCACCCGGAATCCGCCCGCGGCGAGCTGCTCCTGGAGGAGGCCCGAGCTCCGCTCCTCCTGATACCCGACTTCGGCCCACTCCCAGATGCGCATCGCGACTTCGTTGAAGTCGCTTCGCTGGGCGTTCAGGAAGTCGTCCATGATCTCGACGTCGTCCTGGGCCCGGGCGGGGCCGGCGGCGAGCAGGCAGGCGAGAAGAAGAATGCGGACCATTGGCGGACTCCCGGGGATGGCAGCGACCGAGCATACTGGGCGCCGGCGGCGGGGCTCGCGGCCGCCGGGACGCAGCAGTCGCCAGCTCCCGACGCGGAACGACGTTCGAGTTCTTCGCTCGCCCCGCCATCCTCGGCCTGTCGGCCAGTTCCACCGCCTCCCTCACCGCGACCGGCTTCGACGAGGAGGCCTTCGAGGAGCGCACCTCCTCCGCCACGACCTACCCGCCCGCCATCGGGGCGGGCGCGCGGGTTCGGTTCGGCTCCTTCGGGATCGAGGGCGGTTGGGGCGTCTTCAAGTCCGACGGCCTCGTCCCGTTCGCGCTGTCCTCGAGGGTCAACCAGACCGTCGAGAAGGCCGAGATCGTCCCTGTGGAATTCGACCCCGCCACGGCGCACCTGTTCTCCGGTCAGGTCGATCAGGGAGGACTGGTTCTGTCCAGTCGTCGTCCATTCCGGTTTCGTCGAACGGTGGGAGGCGGTTCCGCACGCCTTCGTGCAGACGGTAAAGAAGGGGTCAGACTCCGACAGGGAAGTATCGGAGCGCCTTGAGGCGTTCGAGCCGGTCGCAGGGATGATTCGCGGCGTACATGCCGACTGCGATGCCCGCATCCGCGAAGCGCTTCGGGACTCCGTTCACGCGCTGCGCGCCCAGATCGAGGGGGGCGCAGGCGGGAGCGGACTCGACGCTTGCTCGGGCCGTTCGACGGACCGTGGCGGCCCGAGCGCGTGGCCTCCACTGACAGTCCCTTCCGCGAAGTCGTCTCGTGGGCATATCCGAGTGTCGCCGGCCGCCCGGGCACGCCCGACTTCGACGTGACGGACCGGCTTGCCCAGTTGGTGGCTCGACCATGAAGGCCATCGATCCGTTCTGCGGCGCCGGCGGCCTGACCCTCGGGCTGCGCCGGGCGGGTTGGGACGTGGTCGCGGGGCTCGACGCGGATGGCGCCGCGGCCACGACCCATGGCCCCAACAACCCCGAAACGCAGTTCCTCGCCGCCGACGTGCAGGCCGTTGAAGCCGAGACCCTGCGCGACTTCGTCCCGGACGTGCCCCGCCGCGAGCGGCTCCTCGCTGGCTGCGCTCCCTGCCAGCCGTTCAGCGAGCAGCGCCGCCGACGAGGACTTCGCCAACGGTCGGACGCGGCGCTGCTCGACGAGTTCGGGCGGCTCGTGCGCGCCCCGCGTCCCGGCGCGGTCCTGATGGAGAACGTCCCAGGAATCGCGGCGACGCCCAATTCCGGTCCCTTGCGGCGCTTCCTGAAGACGCTCGCCGATCTGGGCTACTCCTGGGACGCGGGGGTCGACGCCCGTGGCTTCGGCGTGCCGCAGCACCGCCGGCGCTACGCGCTGCTCGCCGCCGCGAAGGGTCGGGCGCGGCAGCCGGAGGCGAGGGGCGCCGACGCCTCGGTCCGTACGGCGATCGAGCGGTTTCCCCGGATCGAGGCCGGCGAGACGCACGCCGGCATCCCCAACCACTCCGCGGCGAACCTCGCCCCCGCGAACCTGGTGCGGGTCCGCGCCACGCCGCCGGACGGGGGCAGCCGGAGGGACTGGCCGGAGCGTCTCGGCCTTCCGCGCCGCCGTTCCATCGGCACCGGTTGCAGCGACGTGCACGGCCGGATGTGGTGGGACCGGGTCGCGCCGACGCTGACCAGCCGGCGCAACCGCCTCTCCGACGGACGTTTCGGCCACCCGCAGCAGGATCGGGCGATCAGCCTGCGCGAGGCGGCGGCGCTCCAGACGTTCCCGGACGACTACGAGTTCTTCGGAACCCAGCGGGAGATCGCGCGCTGGATCGGGAATGCGGTCCCGCCTGCGTTCGCCACGGCGCTCGGGCGGACGGCGCTGGCCGCGGCTGCGCGAGGGTCGGCTACATGAAGGAACACACCGGAACCGATCCGGACCTCGTCGCGGACGGCGAGCGCTTCATGGTGCGGCTCCACGCAGCGGACTGAATCCACAATGGCCCACTCCGAAACCCTGGCATAGGGGTGTCGCCTTGGCCTTCACGTCCCAAGTCACCGCCACTGGCCTGGATTGCAGTTGTTGGCGCACCTCGTGAGCCTCCACGCCCTCGGGGCAAGACTGGCCGCAGGCGAGCAGATTCTCTCTCCGCCCGACCTGACCTACTCCGACAGGTTCCGGTACAGCACCCGGATGATCGCGTAGGCCTCGGGCATCGTCGCCGCCTCGAAGCGCACCGTGTCGGGCGCGGTCCGCTCGATCTCCGGCAGCAGCGACGCGATCTCGGCGAGGTCGGGGCGGGTGTATTGGATCTCGACGGCGACCGGCTCTTCCGGCGCCGGTTCGGGGGCGGGCAGGGAGCGCAGCGCGCGGGCGGCGGCCTCCCGAATCCATCCCGCCGTCGCCTCGGGGTGGTGGAGTTCGGCCGTGGTGCGGCGGATGGCCCGCTTCACCGAGACGAACTCGACGTTCGGCAGCGTCTCCCCGAGCTCTTCCACGAAGGCGTCGTCGCCGGTCGCGAGCGCCACTGGCACGCCGTAGTGGGCGGCGAGCGCGGCGTTCATGTCGCCCTCGCCGGCGGGCTCCCCGTGGACGCGGATCTCGCGGATCTTCGCTCCCGAGCCGGTGTGGGCCATCAGGCCGTCCGGATTCCCGGCGCGCGCGTGGTAGCCGATGAAGAAGACCGCGTCGAAGTCGGCGGTCAGCCCCTGCATCATGCCGAACGGCTTGGAGTTGTGGCTGATGAGCCGGGCGGGCGCGAGCATCTGCTCGATGCGCGCGTTCCGCATGCTGCCGTGGCTGTCGTTCACGAGGATCTCGCTCGCGCCGGCGTCGAGCGCGCCCTGGATGGCGGCGTTCAGGTCGCTCATCAGCAGGTTCCGCCCGCGGGCGTACTCGGCTCCCGCCGCCGACGTCATCTCGCCGTGGGCGATCCCGCTCAGCCCCTCCATGTCGACGGAGATGAAGACCTTCGGCCCCGGTTCCTGTCCGCCCGCGAGAAGCGCGAGCGCCATCAGTGCGATCCGCATGATCCCGAAGGGTATCCTCGGCCCGGCCATGATCCGGTTCCTCCTCTCCCTCGCGCTCCTGTCTCAGCCGGTCCACGTCGTCCTCGAGACCTCCCTCGGCGAGATCGAGGTCGCGCTCCATCCCGACCGGGCCCCGATCTCGACGGCGCAGTTCCTCCGCTACGTCGATGGCGGGCACTACGGCGGAGCGGCGTTCTACCGGGCGACGCACACGGCGAACGGCGACGCGCACGACGTGATCCAGGGCGGGCTGCGCAGCCTGCCGATCGTCGCCGGGGACGAGGGCGAGGCCGAGGCGGAGCCGCCGTTCCCGCCGATCCCGCACGAGACCACCCATGTCACCGGCGTGCGCAACGAGCGCGGAACCCTCGCCTACGCCCGGGGCGGGCCCGGCACCGCGAACTCCGAGTTCTTCTTCAACGTCGGCGACAACTTCGTGCTGGACACCGACGCCGGCGATCCGACCCGCGACGGATTCGGGTACTCGACGTTCGGGCGGGTGATCCGGGGGATGGAGGTGCTGGACGCGATCCACCGGCTCCCGACCGACGCTCCCGCCTACTCCGAGGTCGTGCGCGGGCAGATCCTGACCGATCCGGTGCGCATCCTCGGGGTCCGGCGCGCCCCGTAGCTTGATCTGGCGCTCGCTCGAGAGCGCGGCCGCCCTCGCGCTCGCGCTCATGGCCGGCCTCGTCATCTGGCAAGTGGGCGCCCGCTACGTCCTCGGCGCTCCGCCGAGTTGGACCGAGGAGCTCGCCCGCTACCTCCAGGTCTGGCTCGTCCTGCTCGCCTCGCCGGTGTGCGTCCGGCGCGGGCTCCACCTCGCGGTGGACTGGGTCAGCCCGCGCTTCCCGTTCCTGCGCTACGTCACGACCGGCCTCGTCGGGCTGTTCTCGCTGGCGCTCGCGTTCTACGGGCTGCGCCTGCTTGAGGTGGCGGCGCTCCAGACCTCGCCCGCGCTGGGCGTCTCCATGGTCTGGGCCTACGCCGCGATCCCGGCGAGCGGGGCGCTCATGACGCTCGCCGCGATCGAGGTCCTGCGCTCGTGATCCCGGCGCTTCTCGTCAGTCTCGTCCTGCTGCTCGCGCTGGGCGTGCCGGTCGCGTTCGCGATCGGCCTCAGCGGGATGGCGGCGATCCTCGCCGACGGGCGGCTGCCCCTCGAACTCATGCCACAGCGCGCGTTCGCGGCGCTCAACTCGTGGGCGCTCATGGCCGTGCCGCTGTTCATCCTCGCCGGCGAGCTCATGAACGCCTCGGGGATCTCGCGCCGGGTCGTCACGCTGTTCGGGCGGCTTCGGGGCGGGCTTCCGATCGCGTCGGTGGTCTCGTCGATGTTCTTCGCGAGCGTCTCCGGAAGCTCCAGCGCCAGCACCGCCGCGGTCGGCACGATGATGATTCCGGCGATGCGCGAGCGCGGCTACCCGGTCGGATTCGCGACGGCGCTCCAGGCGGCGGGGGGAGCGCTCGGCCCGATCATCCCGCCCAGCATCATCATGATCGTGATGGGCTACGTGACCGGAACCTCGATCGCGGCGCTCTTCGTCGGCGGGATCGTCCCCGGGTTCCTCATGGCGGCGGCGCTCGTCGGGATCAGTCTCCGGCGCGGCCACGAGACCGCTCCGCCGGCCGAGGGTTCGCTCGGCCAGGCGGTCCTCGGCGCGCTGCCCGCGCTCGGGATGCCAACGGTCGTGCTCGGGGGCGTCCTCTCGGGCGTCTTCACCGCGACGGAAGCCGCGGGGGTCGCCGTGGCCTACGGGCTCGTCTTCGGCCTCGCCGGGGGGAAGCTGCGGCCCGGCTGGCTGCGCGAGCTTCTGGTCGGCGCGGCGCTTCGTTCGGCGGTCGTGCTCTTCGTCGCGACCAGCGCGTTCCTGCTCGCGTGGCTCCTCGCCGCCGGTCGGGTTCCCGAGCAGCTCGGCGGCCACGCGGCGGCGTTCGCCTCGGACGCGCTTTGGTTCCTCCTCGCGGCGAACGCGGTCCTGATCGTCGCCGGGATGTTCATGGAGAGCATCTCCGCGATCATCGTCATCATGCCGATCCTGTTCCCGCTGGCGATTCAGGCGGGAGTCGATCCGGTGCACTTCGGGGTGCTGGCGTCGGTGAACCTGTGCATCGGCATGGTCACGCCGCCCTACGGCGCAACGCTCTTCGTGGCGTGCACCGTGGCGAAGCGCAGCGTCGGCGAGGTGGCCGTCTGGACCGTCCGCCCGGTCCTCGCCATGGTCGCGGTGCTGCTCGGGATCACTGTGGTTCCGGGCGCCGCGACCGCGCTTCCCCGCTGGCTTGGGATGCTGTGATGCGCTGGCTCGCCCCGCTGCTGCTCGCCGGGTGCACCGGGGACGCGCCGGCGATTCGGGCGAGCTCCAGCGCCGCCGCGAACGAGCCGGCGGTCCGCGGGCTCGAAGTCTTCCGCGACGAGCTCGCGCAATCCGGGATGCGCGTGGAGGTCCACCCGAACAACGCGCTCGGCTCGGAACGCGACGTCATCGAGCTCGCGATCCTCGGTGCGGTGCAGGTCGCCGCGGTCGCGAACGCCCCGCTCGCGACCTTCGTCCCCGACATGCTGGTGTTCGACCTGCCGTACCTGTTCCGGGATCGCCCGCACCTCTACTCGGTGCTCGACGGCCCGGTCGGTCGGCGGTTCGAGGAGCCGCTGCGCGAGCGGGGCCTCGTGCTGCTGGGGTACTTCGAGGCCGGGCTGCGGCACCTGATGACCACGAACCGCGCCGTCGAGCGGACCGAGGACCTCGCCGGGCTCAAGATCCGAACCATGGAGAACCCGCTCCACCTGAGGGCGTTCTCGGCGTTCGGGGCGAGTCCGCTGCCGATGGCCTACGGCGAGGTGTACACCGCGCTGGAGCAGGGGGTGATCGACGGCGCCGAGGCGGCCCGCTCGAACTACCTCTCGAAGCGGTTCTACGAGGTCGCGCCGTACTGGTCCGAGATCGGCTGGATGTACTTGGTCCAGCCGCTGGTGATGAGCCGCCGCTTCTTCGACGGGCTCGCGCCGGCCGAACAAGCGGCGATCCTTCGGGCGGCGCGGGCGTCCATCGACGCGGAGCGGGCGGAGTACCGGCGGCAGGACGAAGACGCGCTCGAGGCGCTGCGGGAGGCCGGCGTGCGGTTCGCCAGCCCCGACCGATCCGCGCTGGAGGCGCTGGCGCGGCGGGTTCGAGAGGAGGCCGCCGACCGGTTGGATCCGGAGCTGGTCCGGGCGGTCGTCAGCGCGCGATGAGAAAGAGCCGCCGGAACCGGAACCCGGTGACCCCGTCGGCCCCCCCGGATCGGCGGCGCGAAGCCGCTCCCGGCACTCGGCGACGAACCTCTCGCGTTCGGCGCCTGCGAGGCCGTTCAGGATCGGGCGCAGCGCGGTCGCCCGCACCCACTCGAAGTCCGGTTCCTCGCCCTCGAGCCGGTGGTGGCGCTCGGTCTCCCAGACATCCAGATCCCGGCGGAACGGCGCGAGCAGCTCGTGGTAGGCCGCGGGATCGAGCACCCGGTCGCGTGCGGCGGCGGCCCTGAGCGGGTGGTCGCCGAGCGTCTCCAGCATGAGGTCGGGGGCCGGCTGCCCGCGTCCGAGCGGCATCTGGACCGCGAGCTGGCCGCCCGGCGCCAGCATGCCCATGAGCCGCGGAAACAGCTCCTCGTGGCGGTCGAGCCAGTGGAGCTCCCCGTTCGAGAAGATGAGGTCGGGCCGCTGGTAGGGCTTCCATGTCGCGACGTCGGCGCGGACCCATTCGACGCGGCCCTTTCGGGGCGCGGGCGAGCATCGCCGGCGACGCGTCGATCCCGACCACCCGCGCCTCGGGGAACCGCTCGGCGAGCACGCTCGTGATCTCGCCGGTTCCGCAGCCGAGATCGCAGACGAACGACGCGCGCCGGAGCGGGATGCGGGCGATCGGATCCCGCGCCGAACGCGCCCGAAACTCGCGGAACTTCGCGTAGCCGTCCGGATCCCAGTCGCCCATCAGAAGCGCAGGCGCATCCCGATCCGGGCGACCCGCGGCGGCAGGATCCCGACCACCGCCCCGAAGGCGTCGTCGCGGGAGCCTTCGCCGACGACGTTGTTCAGGTTGAGCGCGTTGAACAGATCGAGGAACGTCGCGATCTCGGCTCCGCCGAGTTCCAGCCGGTGATCCAGCCGGAAGTCGAGGAGCGGGACCGCGGGCGAGCGGGCGGCTCCGGGCGGCTCCACGATCACCTCGGTGCTGCCCTGGGGCAACGGCCGGCCGTCGAGGGTCTGGGTGAAGATCACCGAGCGGTAGTTGGGCCAGCCCGAGTGCGCCCGCAGCGACCCCGCCGCCGAAAGGCCCCAGCGCAGGCGGCGGCTCCCCGAGAGCCGGGCGATGAAGGGCCGGTCCCAGAACGTCCGGCCCTGGTGGAGGTCGCCGTGGTTCGGCGTGTTCAGGAGCTCCCCGGGAAACCCGGTCCCCTCGTCCACCTGGTCGCCGGGGCCGGGGAGCCAGCCGGTGGAGCGGCTTACCGTCACCGACGCGAGAAGCTGCCAGCCGCCCGCGTAGCGCCTTCGCGCCTCGAGGATCAGCCCCCGGTAGCTCGCGTCGAGCCCGGGGTTCGTCAGGCGGAAGCGGCTCTGGCCGAGCGTCGCCGGGTCCTGGAGCCACAGCGTGAGCGGAACGTCGTCGTCGGTGCCCCGGACGAAGTCGCGCCCGGGGTCGAAGTGGTCGGTCGCCCGCCACGCGCTCGCCGGAACCCCCACGTCCACGTCCTCGATGAGATTCCGCTCCTCCCGCAGAATTCCGGTGAGGCCGACGGTGACGCCGCGCCCGAGCTCCCGGTGGATCCCGAGCGTCAACTCGTCGGTGCGCGGCTGCATCAGGTCGGGATCGATCTCATTGCGCACCGGGATGAAGACGCTGAGCGGGCTTGCGAGGTCCGCCTCGCCCGGGTCGAGCAGGCGGTTGAAGTTGCGATCGTCGAGCCGGAACCGGGCCGAGGCGCGGGCGTTCGGGTTGCCGAAGCCGGGGATCGCGAGGCCCATCTGGTGGAGGTAGCGCCCGGCGCTCCCCCGGATCCACGTCCGCCCGTCGTCGGTCAGCCGGTAGTGGACCCCGAGGCGCGGAGCGATCCCGAACCACGACGCGAGCCCCGACCGGCCCTCGGTCCGCAGCGGAACGCCGAACGCCGCGAAGGCTTCGCTCCACCGGCCGGCCTCCTGCGACTGGTCGGGGAAGCCCGCGTCCCACCAGTCCGCCCGCAGCCCGGCCTCGAGGATGAGCGGCCCGCGCACGAGCGTGTCCTGGGCGTAGAAGCCGACGTTGCGGGTGACGTTCCTGGTCGCGACCGGGTCGCTGTAGAGCGTGACCTCGATGGGCCGGACCCGGTCGTGGACATAGACGATCCCCTCGTGGAGGTCGTGGGTCGTGCGGCCCGGGTTCCTCGTGGCCTCGAAGCCGATCTTGAACTCGTTGGTCCCGCCGAAGAGCCCGTCCCGGAAGGCGGTCACGCTGCCGCTCGCCTGCCAGCGGTCGCGCTCGTAGATCGTGTTGGCGCCGGAGCCGCCGTACCAGACCCCGGTGTTCAGCTCCCAGCGCGAGACCTCGGGCTCCCGGTCGGGCTGCGCTCCGTAGGGGAAGTAGAGGTCCACGACGCTGACGCGCGCCTCGGCGAGCGTGGATTCGCCGAAGACCCCGGACCACGAGAGCTGCCCCAGCGTCATGGTCGAGTCCTGGTGGAGCGTCGTCTCGGGCCGGGGGCGGAACAGGCTCGCGTTCCGATACGGCCGGAACTTCCGGTTGCGGTAGTAGAACGCCCCGATCTCGTGGCCTTCGGCGATCCGGACGCTGGCCCGCCCGAGCACGTTCTCCAGCTCGGTGAGATCCACTCCGGGTTCGCCGTTCTCGAGGAAGAAGCCGGGGAGGAACGGCTCCACCCGGAAGCGGGAGTAGTTGAAGTAGAACCACGCCCGATCCCGGCGGATCGGGCCGCCCAAGTCGGCGCTTCCGTCCAGCAGCCGCTTCAGCCGGTTCGCCTGTCCCACGCCCCGGGCGCGCAGCCCGTCGTCGAGGTTCTCGGCCTGGAAGCGCTCGTGCTCGTAGAAGAAGCTGGCGCTCCCCTGGAAGCGGTTGTCGCCGCGACGGGTCACGACGTTCAGGAACACCCCCGGCGTCTGGATTTCGGCGCGGTGGCCGGCGGTCGAGACCTCGACCTCCTCGAAGCTGTCGTAGGAGAAGTAGGTGATCGTCGCGCCCATCGCCCCGGGGTCGGTCACGTTGACCCCGTTCAGGTAGTACTGGTTCTGGGTCCACGCCGACCCGGCGGCGGACATGAGCGACTGCTGGCCGCTCTCGGCCCCGCCCACGTTGACCTTGTCCATCATCACGCCCGGCGTCTGCTCGAGAACAGTCCAGACGTCGCGCGTGTTGGGGAGGTTCTCGAGCATCGGCGCGTCCACCGTCTCGCGGACGCCGCCGCCCCGCAGGTCGAGCGCCCGCACCGCGGTGACGCTCTCGGCGACCCCGGCGATCGAGAGGCGCAGGTTCACCTCGGTCACCGAACCGGCCGCGACGACCACCTCGGCGGGGGTCGCGTCCCGGAAGCCGGCGAGCGACGCGCTCACGGTCCACGCCCCCGGCTGGAGCCCGGCGAACCCGAACCGACCCGTCGGTCCGGCGACCTGCTCGCGGAGGACTCCGCGCTCGGCGAGGACGAGCGAGACCCGCGCTCCGGGAAGGACGCCGCCGGTCTCGTCGGTCACGACCCCGGTCGCGCCCCCGGTGGGCTGGGCGGCGGCTGGGGCCGCGGCGAGGGCGAGCAGGAGGAGGACGGCGGCCGGCCCGGCGGAGAGGGAGGGATTCGAACCCTCGGCACGGTTCCCCGTGCAACTGCTTAGCAGGCAGCCCTGTTCAGCCACTCCAGCACCTCTCCGGCGGCAGGGCCGCGCCGGCGCCAGCCGAATGCCGGGATCGTACACGCCCTGGCGGGTTCGGGGCGGTCAGGCGGCGGGATCCACGAGCCGGTCGTGCAGCTTCGGCCGCAGCCGCTCCTTCCGCGCCTCGTAGAAGTCGAAGAAACCCGCGACGTCGGCCGGCGCCGTGCCGAGGTCATGCCGGTCGGCGAAGTGGCGGGGCCTCTCGTGTTGGTCGATCGCATTGTTGAGCGTGCGGTACAGGGACTTGCTCCCCGTGCGCCGCTTGAGTCGCGCGCGGCGGGCCCATTCCCGAATGGCCGCTCGACCGCGTTCTGGAATCGATCGGAGCGGCGCTTCCCGGTGGGCAAGCCAGTGCCAGACGGTACGTTCGGGCACGATTTCGTCGTCGTGAGACATCGGTGCTCCGAGTCGTCGCGTTCGCCCACGGCGGATGGGCGTGTACGAGAGCGCGCCCAGGCCGATCCAGCGATACCAGCGCGGGAACCGCATCGGCGCGCAGGGCATCGCCGCGTCCACCCAAGCGAGCGCCACGCGCCATCGGGCTTGCGCCATCTTCGGCAAGAACGTCAGCGTCACCCGCCACTTCGCCGCCTTGTTCAGCTCCCCGATGACGCCTTCGACTTGTTCCCGAGACAGGTTGAGGCCTCCGCCCCGGGAGGCGCGCGCCCGGCCGGGGCGCGTCGGCGCGACGCCTCCGACGGGAACCTCCGCGCCGGAAGGGGGGCGCCGGCCGGGATCGAAGGGCCGAGACGGACGCCGTTTCGGACGCGCCTTCCCCCGCCGAGCGGAGCTCCGGCGGGCCATCGGGCGCAGCTCACGCGAGCGGATCGGGGACATCGGTCGCCTACGCCTGCGGGTGTGGGCGGGGCGGGCCGTGGTGGGCGGCCACCTGGGCGGCCATCTTCGCAAGCTGCTCCCGCAGCTCCTTCGGCTGTTCGATCGTGACGCTGTCGCCCCACGTGAACAGGTGGTGGCACATCTCGATCATGCCGCCGGCGCGGAACCGGACCGTGAGCGATCCGTCCGCGTTCGTCTCGGTGGTCTGGTTCACGTGGAACAGGAAGTCGGCGGCGTCCGCGTCCACGCTGGCGCCGAACCGCAGCACGACGTCCACCGGCTCCTCTTGGTACACGCCGAACGAATGGCTCGCGTAGTCGGCCAGGTCGAAGTCCGGATCGGGGAAAGTCTCGTCGCCGACGTGGATGTTGCGGACGTTCTGGAGCCGCCACAACCACGGCACGGTGCCCCACTCGCCCGACGCGACGAGGAAGGGCCGGCGCCCGTACAGGATCCCGAGGGGGCGCACCCGCGGCTCCCGCATCTTGCCGTCCTGCGAGAAGTACTTGAACGTCGCCCAGCGGCGGCCGACGATCGCCTCCCGGAGCGAGTGGATCATCTGGGGCGGCAGGCGGATCCTCGGCCCGGGCTGCACGGCGACTCCCTCCGCCTGCACGAGCGCCCCCAGATCGGACTCGACGCGGCGGCGCGACTCGGGGCGGAGAGCCGCGTGGACCTTCTCCGCGATGCTGCGCAGCGCCTTCGCGCGATCCTCGAGGCTGGACGTCTCCGCGGCCCTCGCCGCGGTCTCCAGTTCGGCGAGCTCCCCCGGGGAGATCAGGATGAGGTGGTGGACCGTCGTCGAGCGAAGCCGCCAGCGGCGCTTGGTCTCCCAGGACTCGACGCGCTCCAGCTCCCCGAAGGCGTCGGCGACCGTGGCCCGCATGCGTTCGGCGGTGCGCCGCTTGACCTCGAAGTCGCGCTGGATCTCGTCGAGCGTCATTCCGTGCGGCCGCTGGAGCCTGATCGCCAGCTCGATGAGTTTCTTCAGGCGCTCGTGTCTTGGCTTGTCGTTCATGGGACGCCCTCCGGGCAACGCTCCTGAGCGGGAACGAGAGGGACGCTAGCGGCTGAATGCGTCACATTCGGACATAGCGAAAGCAAGAGTTGGTCGCGCCCGCGAAGTCGCTTCCGCGTCTGCTCCGGCGGTCTCATTCCTGTTATCCTGCATACCTTGCCGCGCCACTGGGAAGTCGTCCAATGGCAGGACACACGGCTCTGGACCGTGGAATCGGGGTTCGAGTCCCTGCTTCCCAGCCAGGTGGCGCACGGGTCCGGCGCTCGCGCGCGGCGTCCGTCGGGACCCCGCTGCGAAGGAGATCCCCATGCACCTCACGAAACTCGGGCGCGTCGGCCTGATCGCGTTCCTGCTGTCGTTCTCGGCCTCGGCCGCCCTGGCCCAGATGGGAACCGGACGGGTTTCCGGGACGGTCAAGGACCCGAACGGCGACCCCATCGATGGCGCCACGATCACGGTCTCGAGCGGCGATTCGGAACGCACGCTCGAGGCGACGACGGATGCGAACGGACGCTGGGCGATCCTCGGGTTCCGCAGCCGCGCCTACGACTTCTCGGTCTCGGCGCCCGGATTCCAGCCCTACAACTACCAGGCCACGATGCGGCAGGCCGGCCGCAACCCGGACATGGACCTCGTGCTCGAGCCGGCGGCGATGGGCGGCTCCGCCGGAACCGGCGGCGGCCTCCTCGCCGAGGCGCAGGAGCTGCATCAGGCGGGGCGCTGGGAGGAGGCGCTCGTGAAGTACGACGAGGTGCTCGCGGCCGACCCCACGATGTACCAGCTACACCTGAACCGGGGCACGGTGCTGCGCGAGCTCGATCGCTCCGAAGACGCGAAGGTCGCGTTCCAGGCCGTCCTCGACCAGGACCCGATGAGCGCGCCGGCGCTCATCTCGATGGCCGAGATCGCGGTCGCGGCGAACGACCTGACGACGGCCGTCGAGTACTTCAAGGTCGCGGTGGACAGCACCGACGACGAGGTCATCCCGTTCAACGTGGCCGCCATCTACTTCCAGAGCGGCAACGTGGACGAGGCCATCGAGTACTTCCAGATCGCGGCGGAACGGAAGCTGGATTGGGCCGAACCGCACCTCGAGATCGCGAAGGCGTACCTCAACAAGGGCGACTTCGCCTCAGCCCGGACCCATCTGACCATGGTGGTCGAGATGGAGCCGGACGGAGCCTCGGCGGCGATGGCGAACGCCATGCTGCAGGCGCTGCCCGAAGGCTGACGGGCCGCCGGGCGGCCGGAGGGGTGGCCGAGCGGCTTAAGGCGGTGGTCTTGAAAACCATTGACCCGAGAGGGTCCGGGGGTTCGAATCCCTCTCCCTCCGCCGTCCCGGCTCAGCGGATTTCCTCGAGGCCGTCGAGATAGGGCCGCAGCGCCTTCGGGATCCCGATCGAGCCGTCGGCGCGCTGGAAGTTCTCCAGCAGCGCGAGCCACGTCCGCCCGACCGCGAGCCCGGAGCCGTTGAGCGTGTGGCAGAACTGCGCCTTCGCGCCCGGGGCCGGGCGGTAGCGGATCCCGGCGCGGCGCGCCTGGTAGTCGCCGCAGTCGCTGCACGAGCTGATCTCCCGGTACTGGCCGACGGACGGCAGCCAGACCTCGAGGTCGTAGGTCATGGTCGCGGTCGCCCCCATGTCGCCGGTCGAGAGCAGCACCACTCGGTAGGGCAGCTCCAGCAACTGGAGGATGCGTTCGGCGTCGGCGGTGAGCGCCTCCAGTTGCTCGGCGGAGCTCTCCCGGTCGGCGACGCGCACCAGCTCCACCTTGTCGAATTGGTGCTGGCGGATGAGCCCCCGCGTGTCCTGCCCGTAGGCGCCCGCCTCCGAGCGGAAGCAGGGCGTGGCCGCGACGTAGCGCTTCGGAAGGTCCTTCGCCTCGAGCGTCTCCTCGGCGTGCAGGTTCGTGAGCGGCACCTCCGCCGTCGGAATCAGGAAGAGGTCGCGCCCCTCGATCCCGAACAGGTCGTCGCGGAACTTGGGCAACTGGCCGGTGCCGGTGAGGGCCGAGGCCTTGACCAGCAGCGGAGACCAGATCTCCTCGTAGCCCCGTCCGGTCTGGACGTCCAGCATGAACCGGGTGAGCGCCCGCTCCAGCTTCGCGCCGACCCCGCGCAGCACCGCGAACCGCGCGCCGCTGAGCTTCGCGGCACGTTTCAGGTCCGCAATTCCGAGCGCGGTCGCGAGCTCCTCGTGCGAGCGCGGCTCGAAGTCGAAGGCGGGCGGCTCCCCGACCCGGCGGATCTCCCGATTCGCGGTCTCGTCCGGTCCGACCGGAACCCGGTCGTCGGGGAGGTTCGGCAGCTCCAGCAGGAGCGGACGGAGCCGTTCCTCGACCTCCTTGAGCCGGGCCTCGCGCTGCGCCGCCCCGTCTGGAGCGGCGGCGAGGCTCGCCCGCAGCCGCTCGGCCTCCTCCGGCTTGCCGGCACGGTAGAGGTCGCCGACCTCTCGGTTCTGCGTCTTGAGCCGCTGGCGGACCGCGCTCACCTCGGTCTGGATCGCGGCGCGCTCGGCGAAGAGTTCGAGGATCGGGCCCAGGTCCCCGTCGTGGCCCCGGCGGCGGAGCTTCTCCGCGACCTCGTCCGGGTTCCGGCGGATGCGGTCGCTGGATAACATGGCGCGGGTAGCCTAAACACGGCCGCGGAGACCCAGCGAATGGCCCAGCTTCCGATTCCCGACTTCTTCGACCCCGAGCGCGTCGGCGCCCTGTACCGGGTGCCCTACCAGGATCGGGCCGAGGCCGCCCGCGCCTGGGCCCGGGAGCACGACATCCGCCCGGCGCGCCGCGACCGGCCGCGCGTCGGGCTGCTTCTGGTGGACTGCCAGAACACCTTCTGCCTGCCCGGCGGGGAGCTGTTCGTGGCCGGACGCTCGGGCCTCGGCGCCGTCCGGGACTCGTGGCGCATCTGCCAGTTCCTGTACCGGAACCTCGACCTCGTCACCGAAGTGGTCGCGACGCTGGACACCCACACGACGATCCAGGTCTTCCATCCGCACTTCTTCATGGACGAGAGCGGCGCCCCGCCGGCGCCCTACAGCCAGATCACCGCCGCCGACCTCGAGGCCGGCCGCTTCCGGGTGAACCCCGACGCCGCCGACGCGGCCGGACTGTCGGAGGACGCGCTCGCCGCCCATGCCCTTCACTACTGCCGCCGCCTCGAGGCCCAGGGCAAGTACAACCTCGTGATCTGGCCCTACCACGCGATGCTGGGCGGCGCCGGCCACGCGCTCGCGCCCGCGATCGAGGAGGCGATCTTCTTCCACTCGGTCGCCCGCTCGGCGCAGCCGGTCTTCGAGATCAAGGGCCGCAATCCGCTCACCGAGAACTACTCGGTGCTGCGCGCCGAGGTGCTGGAAGGCGCGGACGGCGCCCCGATCGCGGAGCCGAACCGCACGCTGCTCGAGCGCCTGCTCGGATTCGACGCGCTCATCGTGGCCGGGCAGGCGAAGAGCCACTGCGTGGCGTGGACGGTCGCCGACCTGCGGGACGAGATCGCGCGCCGCGATCCGGGACTCGCCCGCAAGGTATTCCTGCTGGACGACGCGACCTCGCCGGTGGTCGTTCCCGGAGCGGACTTCACCGACGCCGCCGAAGCGGCCTTCGCCGAATTCGAGCGGGCCGGCATGGTCCGGGTGACCACCGCCGTGCCGCCCCGGGAGTGGCGGGGCTTCCCGACCTGACGGACGCGCCCCCGGTCGCGTCGCTCCTCGACGTGGACTTCTACAAGTTCACGATGGGGCAGTACGTCTTCCGCCGGCACGCCCGGGTTCCGGTCCGCTATCGGCTCGTCTGCCGCACTCCCGGGGCCCGCCTCGCCCGAAGGATCCCGGTCGAGGCGTTCCAGGAGGGGCTGGACGCCGTCCGGTCGTTCTCGTTCGGTCCGGCGGAGATCGACTGGCTGCGGAACCTGGCGGAAAGCCCCTTCGGCGAGGACTACCTCGGTTTCCTCGGCGGGCTGCGGCTCCCGGCCATCGAGGTCGGCCGGCGGGGGGACGACTTCGAGCTCGAATACGAGGGGCCGTGGGCGGAGGTCATCCACTGGGAGACCTTGGTGCTCTCGGTGCTGAGCGAGCTCCTGTCCCGTTCCGGGGCCGAGGCGATCGGGCGGGAGCGGCTGGAAGCGAAGATCGCCGCGCTGCGGCGGCGTCCGGGAATTCGCTTTGCGTCGTTCGGGACCCGCCGGCGGCGCTCGGGGCGCTGGCAGCGCGAGGTCGAGGCGCGCCTGCGCGACGCCCTCCCGGATCAGTTCCTCGGGACCTCGTCGGCGGAGTCGGCCCGCCAGAACGGCCTCCAGCCGGTCGGAACCGTCGCCCACGAAGTGTTCATGGTCGGCGCCGGGCTCGCCGGCGACGCGGACGCCGCGATCCGCGAGTCCCCGGTCCGGGTGCTCGAGGCGTGGTGGGAGACCTACGGGACCGCGGCGGCGCTCGTGCCGACCGACACCTGGAGCTCCGAAGCGTTCTTCCGGGACGTCCCTCCGGCCTGGGCCGAGCGGCTCGCCGGCGTCCGGCAGGACTCCGGCGACCCCGTCCGTTTCGGAGAGGGGCTGCTGCGCTGGTACGCCGAGACTGGAGTGGATCCCGCCGGGAAGCGACTCGTCTTCAGCGACGGGCTGGAGCTTCCCGACGTCCTCGCGCTCCACGACCGGTTCGGCCACCGCATGCGGGTCTCGTTCGGCTGGGGCACGAACCTGACGAACGACTGCGGCCAGCCGACGTACTCGCTCGTCGTGAAGCCGGTCCGGGCCGCCGGGCGCCCGCTCGTGAAGCTGAGCGACGACCCGGGGAAGAGCACCGGCGACCCTCAGACGATCGCCCGCTACCGGCGCATCTTCGACGCCCCTGCAACTTGGGCCTCGGTTCCGAAATACTGAGCGCATGACACGCCTGCTGATCGGCCTGCTGCTCGCCGGAACCGCCGCCGAAGCGCAGGATCGCTTCCCGTGGCCGTCCTTCCGGGGGCCTTCGGCCTCGGGGATCGCCGACGGGCAGGACCCGCCCACGGAGTGGAGCGCCGAGACCGGCCACAACATCCAGTGGAAGACCGAAGTTCGCGGTCTCGGCCACTCCAGCCCGGTGGTCTGGGGCGACCGGCTCTTCGTGACCAGCGCGGTCAGCGACGACCCCGACCCGGTCTTCCGCTACGGCACCGACGGGCGGCAGGACCGCCGCTCGGACCGGGAGCCGAACACGTGGTTCGTCCACGCCGTGGATCGGGACACCGGCGAGATCCTCTGGGAGCGCGAGGCCGCGAGCGGCGCGCCGACGATCCAGCGCCATCCGAAGAACAGCTATTCCTCCGCGACTCCGGCCACCGACGGCGAGACCCTCGTCACGCTCTTCGCGACCGGCGCGCTCCAGGCGTGGGACCTCGACGGGAACCGGCGCTGGGCGGTGGAGCTCGGCCCGATCGACGCGGGCGCGTCCTACGACGACAGCTACCAGTGGGGCGCAGCCAGCTCCCCGATCATCTGGCGCGATCTCGCGATCGTGCTCGCCGACCAGCAGCGCGGTTCGTTCCTCGCCGCGTTCGATCTCGAGACCGGCGAGGAGGTTTGGCGGGTCGAGCGCGACCTGATCTCGTCGTTCGGGACGCCCACGGTCCACACCGGGGCGGACCGGCCCGAACTCATCACGAACGGCGCGGGCACGATGCACGGCTACGACCCGGCCACCGGAAGCGAGCTCTGGCGGATGACCGGAAGCTCGTTCAACACCACCCCGACCCCGGTGGTGCAAGACGGGCTCATCTACCTGACGAGCGGCTACCGCTTCCGCCCCATCTTCGCGGTGCGGCTCGGCGCCAGCGGCGACATCTCCCTCCCCGAGGGCGCGAGCTCGAGCGACGACGTGGCGTGGAGCTCGCAGCGCGACGGCCCGTACATGGCCTCGCCGCTCGTCTATCAGGGGCGTCTCTACGTGGTCTCCGCAGGCGGCGTGCTCACGGTGTTCGACTCCGGGACCGGCGAGCGGCTCTACCGGCGGCGGATCGGCGAGCGCGGCGGGGCGTACACGGCGTCGCCGGTGGCCGCCGACGGCCGGGTCTATCTGACCAGCGAGGACGGGGACGTGTTCGTGATCCGGGCCGGGGCCGAGTACGAGCTGCTCTCGGTGAACCCGATGGGCGCGGTGTGCCTCGCCACTCCGGCGCTGTCCGACGGCCAGGTTCTCGTGCGCACCGCCAGCGGGCTGGTCGCGGCGACCGAGGGCGTGGCGCCGACGCGGACCGCTTCGGGCGACTCCTTCGCGTTCTTCCCGAGGGAGCCCGGCGCGGCGTTCGAGATCGCGCTGGACGACTGGGAGGACGGCGACCTCTTCTCGCATTCCGGGGTGCGCTGGCACACGTTCACCAACGGGGCGTCCTCGGCGGACGCCAGCGTGGTCTCGCCCGGCGCGGACGGGCAGGGGTCGGCGGCGCGGCTCGACGGCGTTCTCGAGGAGGGAGCGGCGCGGGGACCGCTCGCCCAGCTCTACCAGCCGTTCGACCGGGGCGCGGCGCCGGTGAACCTCGAGGATCTGGGCCGGATCCGGCTCTCGGCGCGGGGCAGCCACCCGTTCGAGCTCACCGTGCGCTGCCGGGGCGTCGAGTACGGGGTCGAACTGCCGGTCACGGACGAGTGGAGCGAGTTCCACTTGGGGCCGGAGCGGTTCGCGGCGCTCGCCGGGCGCCCCGATCCTCCGCCGTGGAGCGGACGCGAGTGCGACGGGATCTACTTCTCCCGACGCGGCGCCTCGGACCTCGGCTCCTTCTGGTTCGAGCTGGACGGGCTCAGCCTGTCCGGAACGGAGGAAGCCTCCCGTAGGTGAGCGCCCGCCACGCCCACTCCAGCGGGCCATGACGGAAGCGCCGGAGCCAGATCGGCGACAGCGCGAGCTGGAGGATCCAGACCGACCCGACGACGAGGAGCTGCGCCGCCCGCTCGACCTGCCCGAAGAGGCCCAACCCGGCGCCGTAGAAGATCGCCCCGCAAACCACGGAGTGCATGATGTAGTTGGTGAACGCCATCCGGCCGACGGCCGCGAGCCGTTCCTGGAGCCCGGGAAGGAAGCCGCGCCGCACTGCGAGCGCGATGAGCGCGACGTAGCCGAGCGCGACCAGCGGGGCGCCGACGCTGTTGAACGACGCCCCGAAGAACATGGAGGTTTCCCACGTCCAGCCGCCCGCGAAGTTCCACGCCATCCCGGCGACGATGATCGGCGTCCCGGCGGCGATTCCGAACGCGGCGAGCCGCCGGTAGAAGCGGTCGTCCCGCTCGCCTTGGACGATCCCGAGCCGGTAGAGCGCCATCCCGATCAGCATCGCGCCCGGGCAGAACCACAGCGCGAAGAACGGCAGCACCAGCGTGTGCATCTCCAGCGCCTGCGAGGCGCGCTCCGCTTGCCGTTCGGAGAAGGTTCCCCGCCAGGCGGCGACCTCCGCCTCGAGATCCTCTTGCGGCGGCGTCCACTCGGCCGCGACCTCGGCCCGCGCGTCGTCGGGGATCGCGGGGGACTGGAGCAGCAGCCCGGTCCCGAGGCCCAGGAGGGTCGGAAGCGCGATCAGGACGGCGCCGCCGGCGAGGAGCGTCCGGGGGCGCTTCTTCCGCAGCACGAAGACGACGCTGCCGCAGATCGCGTAGGTCACGAGGACGTCGCCCGGCCAGATCAGGTAGGCGTGGACCATCCCGAACGCGAAGAGCCAGAACATCCGCCGGTAGTGGCGGCCGGCGGCGCGCTCGCCCCTCGCCTCGAGGCGGTCGGCGAAGAGGCAGACTCCGGCGCCGAAGAGCATCGAGAAGGTGCTCAGGAACTTGGCCTCGGCGAACAGATGGACCGCCATCCACGCGAGGAGGTTCAGGCCGGCGAAGTCGCCCCACGCGGTCGGGTTCACGTACGCCGCCGAGGGCGTCGCGAAGACCCGGATGTTCACCAGCAGGATGCCGAGGAGCGCGACGCCCCGGATCACGTCGAGGCTGCGGAAGCGGTCCTTCGTCACGCGGAGGCTCGGGGGTGCGTCTTTCGGTACACCGAGAACAGCCGGGCCGTGGAGACGTGCGTGTACTTCTCGGTGGTCGCGAGGCTGCGGTGCCCGAGAAGCTCCTGGATCGCCCGCAGGTCCGCCCCGCCGTCGAGCAGGTGCGTCGCGAAGGCGTGCCGGAGCGCGTGCGGCGTGACCTTGCCGCTGAGCCGCGCGATTCCGGCCTCGCCGAGGCAGCGCCGCACGACGTTGCGCACGGCCCGGTCCGAGAGCCGCCCGCCCCGCGCGTTCAGGAAGAGCGCGAACGGATCCGGATTCGGGAGCGTCTGGCGGAAGCCGAGCCACGCTCCGAGCGCGTCGTCGGCGATCTCGCCGTAGGGGAGCACCCGCTCGCGCCCGCCCTTGCCGAGCACTCGGAAGATGCGGTCGCGCCTGTTCACGTCGCCGAGGTCGAGCGCGACCAGCTCGGCCACGCGGACGCCGGTTCCGTAGAGCAGCTCGAGCAGCGCCCGGTCGCGCGCTCCGAGCGGGGTCGCGGGATCGGGGGTCTCGAGGATGCGCTCGACTTCGTCCTCCTCGACGCGGGTCGGGATCCGGCGCGGGAGCTTGGGCGAGCGCAGCGCCCGCGCCGGGTTCTCGCCCCCGTCCGCTTCGACCCAGCGGAAGAACGACCGCAGCGCCGAGAGCTTGCGGACCACGGTGGATCGCTTCAGGCCCCGGCCGCGAAGCGACGCGAGGAAGCCGCGGATCGTCCGGATGCGGCCCGGGTCGCCGCCCGATTCGCTCTCGACGAACTCGATGAACTGGTCGAGGTCGGTCCCGTAGCTTCGCAGCGTGGTCGCGGGCGAGCCCCGGCGGGCGAGGCTCCG
Organism: Vicinamibacteria bacterium; assembly: GCA_965199715.1. Classification (GTDB taxonomy): domain Bacteria; phylum Acidobacteriota; class Vicinamibacteria; order Marinacidobacterales; family Marinacidobacteraceae; genus CBDATA01. Next base: position 175,226 of record CBDATA010000001.1, on the reverse strand, counting down.
GAGGAACTCGCTGACCGCGTCCCGGAGTTGGACGTCGCTCACTTCTTCGCGGCCCGCTTCTCCTTCCGGGCCTGCGGCTTGATGTAGCGGCACTTCGGGAAGGCGCTGCAGCCGACGAAGGGGCCGCGCCGACTCTTCCGGCGGACCATCGGCTTGCCGCATTCGGGGCAGTCCTCGCCGGCCGGCTCGGGCGGCTCTCTCGGCGCGAGCCGGCCGTCCCGGATCGGAATGATCTTCTTGCACTCGGGGTGCCGCGAACAGCCGAGGAACGGACCGAAGCGGCCGCGCTTCGCGTTCATCGGCGCGCCGCACTCGGGGCACGGCGGGGCCTCCTCGGAGAGGTCCTCCGCGGCGCCGAGCGACCGGCTGCCCCGGCACTCGGGATACCCGACGCAGCCGAGGAACTTCTCGCCGCCGCTCCAGCGCACCGCCATCGGGCGGCCGCACTGGTCGCACGACTCGTTGGTGGGAAGGCCCTTCAGCCGGGGCATGGCCGCCCGGGCGCGCTCGAGGTCGCGCTCGAAGCCGCCGTAGAAGCTCGCAAGCGTCTCCGCGTAGTCCGCCTCGCCCTGCTCGATCCGGTCGAGGTTCTCCTCCATCGCCGCGGTGTAGCGCACGTCGATGAGCGAACCGAAGCTGTGGGTCAGGAGATCGCTCACGAGCATGCCCACCTCGGTGGGCACGAACGACCGCTTCCTGGTGCGCACGTACTCGCGCTGCTTGATCTTCCGCAGGATCGGGACGTAGGTGCTCGGGCGGCCGATCCCGTTCTCCTCCAGCTTGCGGATCAGGCCAGCCTCGCTGAACCGGCCGGGCGGGGAGGTGAAGTGCCGGGACGGGCGGACCTCGCCGAGGTCGAGCGGTTCGCCGTCGGACAGTTTCGGGAGTCGGCGCCCGCCCTCGCCGTCGTCGTCCTTCCCGTCCTCCCGGGTCTCGCGGTAGAGCACCCGGAAGCCCTTCCTGACCACGACCGAGCCGTTCGCGACGAGGCGATCGGGCGGGGCGCCGAATCCGGGAATCTCGGGAATAGGCCGCCCGGGCGGGGGATCGGCGGCGACGACGACGCGGGTGCGCAGGAATTCCGCCGGGCTCATCTGGGACGCGACGAACCGCCCCCAGATCATGCGGTAGAGCTTCGCCTGGTCCGGTTGGAGGAATTTCGCTACCGCGTCCGGGGTCCGCTTCGTGGAAGTCGGGCGGATGGCCTCGTGCGCGTCCTGGGCGCCCTTCCGGCCGCGGAAGTAGTTGGGCTTGTCGGGCAGGTACCGGGGCCCGAAGCCGGCCCGGATCGTCTCCCGCGCTTCCTCGATCGCGCCCTTCGAAACCCGGGTGGAGTCGGTCCGCAGGTAGGTGATGAGCCCGACCCGCTCGCCCGAGCCGAGGTTCACGCCCTCGTAGAGCGCCTGCGCCGCCCGCATCGTGCGCGCCGCCGGGAACCCGAAGGCCGAGGCGGCCTGCCGCTGCATTGTGCTGGTGATGAAGGGCGGCGGCGCCTTCTGCGTGCGGGGCTTCGACTCGACCGACTCCACCGGGAACCGGCGCCCCTCGAGCGCGGTGCGGATGGCGGCCGCCGTTTCCCCGTCGGGGATCCGCCGCTTGCCCAGATCGGCCTTCGCGACGAACGTGGTCCCGTCGCCGGTCCCGAGGAGCGCGGCGATCTCCCAGTACTCCTCCACGGCGAACGCCCGGATCTCGCGTTCGCGCTCGCAGATGAGCCGCAGCGCGACGGACTGGACCCGCCCGGCGGAGAGCGACCCGGCGAGCTTGCGCGAGAGCAGCGGGGAAATCTTGTAGCCGACGATGCGGTCGAGCACCCGGCGCGTCTGCTGCGCCTTGACCCGGTTGCGGTCGATCTCGCCCGCCTCCTCGAGCGCCCGCCGGATCGCGGGGCGGGTGATCTCCTGGAAGGTCATCCGCTTGATCGGGACCGTGTGCTTCCGCCCCAGCGCCGCGCCGAACTCCTCGGCGAGGTCGTGGCTGATGGCCTCGCCCTCCCGGTCCGGGTCGGTCGCGAGGAAGATCGCCGACGCCTTGCGCGCCTTCGCCTTGAGGTCCCGCAGCGTCTTCGCCCGGTCGGGGACCACCTCGAGCCGGGGTTCGAAGCCGTTTTCGATATCGACCCCGAGGGCGCGCTGCGGCAGGTCCCGCACGTGCCCTGCCGAAGCCATCACGTGGAACCCGGCCCCGAGGAATTTCTCGATGGTCCGCGCCTTGGCGCCGGACTCGACGACGACGAGCGCGTTCTTCATGTCCTTCTTCTTCAGGGGTTCCTCGGGGTCAGTCTAATGGCGGCAATTCCTCGAGCACGTCGTCCACCGAGGTCACGAGGCACGCCCCGGAGCGGATCAGGGCGTGGCAGCCGCGGCTGGCTTCGGAGCCGAGCGGACCGGGGATCGCGAACACCTCGCGGTCGTTGTCGGCGGCCTGCCGCGCGGTCGAGAGCGAGCCGCTGCGCTCCGCCGCCTCGACCACCAGCGCGCCGAGCGTGAGCCCGGCGACGATCCGGTTGCGGCGGGGAAAGTGCCGGGGCAGCGGGACCGTTCCGGGCGGGAACTCGGTGATCACGGCTCCCCGGGCCGCGATCCGCCGCGCGAGCGGGGCGTGTTCGGGAGGGTAGAGCCGGTCGTGCCCCGCCCCGAGCACCGCGAGCGTGACTCCGTCCGCGTCGAGCGCTCCCCGGTGCGCCGCCGCGTCGATTCCCCGGGCGAGGCCGCTCACGACGGCGAGACCCGCTCCGGCGAGCCCGGCGCCGAACGCGCGGGCGGTCCCAAGGCCGGAATCGGTGGCGCGCCGCGAACCGACGATCGCGACCGACGGTGCGCCGAGGTCCGCCGGGCCGGCCACGTCGAGCGCGACCGGAGGCGAGCCGATTTCGGCGAGCCGCGGCGGGTACCCGGCGGCGCCCCAGATCAGAAGGCGGCGCCCGGCATCCCGGGCGTCCCGCACCCAGAACTCGGCCCGGCGCACCGCTCGGGCGCCGGGCGCCCAGCCCGAAGCCCGCAGCCGCCTCAGCGCTTCGGTCGCGCTTCCGCCCTCGAACAGACGCCGGAACAGCGGAAGCGGCGGCGGCTCGATCCCGAGCGCGAGCATGGTCACGAGGTCGCGGGGCGGCAGGCTCTCCGCCGAGTTCCGAAAAACGCGCATATCCATCAACACGTCCGGAATCGAGAAACCGTGCACGGGGACGCGAATTCGGGGCGTATTCGGGGAAAACAGGGACGACGCGCCGGAGACGCTACTATCGGAAGGGCTGGGGAACTGGCCCGGCCATTGCTTGGGGGGACGCCATGGGCAATCACCGCTTCCGCGACGCAAAGCCGCGCCGAGTTGCGTTCTTCGCGCTGGCCGCGCTCGCGCTGGCCGCCTCGGCCGGGGCGCAGCAAGAGGAGCGCGCGGTCCGCGAGAACCGCTTCGGCGTCGACGTCGCGGGGCGCGGTCTCTGGCGGGAAGCGATCTATCGCTGGGAGAAGGCGGTCGAGCTCGATCCGCGCAACCCTAAGGCGTTCAACAACCTCGGTGTGGCTTACGAGCGCGTCGGCAAGTTCGAGGAGGCGCTCGACGCCTACGAGCGGGCGCTCGAGCTGCTGCCGTCCAACGACCAGATCCGGCAGAACTACGAGTTGTTCCGCGAGGCGTACGAACGCAAGCAGCGCCGCGATCGGGACGCCGCCCGGGCCGCGAATCGATGAGCCTTCCGCGCCGCCTCGGGGCGGCCGTCATGGCGGCGTCGCTGTCCGGCTGCGCCGTCGGTCCCTGGATCGAGGTTCCGGTCGAGATCCCCATCGACGCCAAGCTGGACCTTTCCGGGTACAGCCGGGTGCTCGTGGGCAGCTTCGTGACCCAGACCAACGAGTCGCTGGATCTCGATCAGGAGACCTCGCGCCTGCTGCGCAACCAGTTGCGGGTGAACTCGCGGCTGCAGGTGATCGACGCCGAGATCGAGCCGCTCGGGGACTTTTCCGACCAGGCGCTCGAAGAGAGCGGGCTCGAGTCCACGTTCGCCGAGCTCGCCGACGACGCGGTCGCCGTCGGCGACGAGATCTCGCGGCAGGAGTGGATCGACCTGGAGCAGGACAAGCTGCTGGAGGACCAGGAGTACTGGCGCCTGCTCGGCGAGGAGTTCCAGGAGCCGTTGATCGTGAGCGGGCGCCTGCGCTTCCGCGCCGAGGAGCGCTCCGGCTTCTCCCGCCGGGATCGCTACGTGCGCGACTCCTTCAACCGGCAGCGGCTCGTCCGCAGCAGCCAGTTCCAGGAGCGCAACGCCTACACCTTCACCGCCGAGTTCCATTTCATCGACGGCGCCAGCGGGCGCACCGTCCACCGGGAGCGGTTCACCGAGGAAGTGATCTTCGGGCGGGACGAGGAGAGCTCGGCGCTTTCCTCGTACTTCGAGCTCATGGATCGGATCCTGCCCAACTTCCTGAGCATCGTCTCGCCCCAGACCTTCCGGGGCACGCGCTTCCTGCTTCGCTGAAGCCAGGGGGAGGCCTGTGAGAAACAGTCGAATCCAGAACCGGGCGCGTCTCGCGCTGGCCCTCGCCGCGGCCGTGTCGCTCGCGGCCCCGGCGACCGCGCAGTACTTCATCCCGTTCTACGGCAAGAACAAGGTCAAGTACGACAAGCACGAGTGGCAGGTGTACCGGTCGCCCCACTTCGACGTCTATTACTACCCCGAGATGGAGGAGGAGCTGGGGAGGCTCGTGAGTTACGCCGAGAGCGCGTACGACACGATCTCGGACCGGCTCAAGCACGAGATCCCGTTCTCGATCCCGCTGATCCTCTACCGGACGTTCTCCGAATTCGCCCAGACCAACCTGTCTCCCTCCGAGATTCCCGAGGGGGTCGGCGCGTTCGCCGAGTCCACCCGGGACCGGATGGTGATCCCCATCGACAACCCGCCGGACGAACTTCAGGAGCTCTTCCTGCACGAGCTCACCCACATCTTCGAGTTCGACATCATTCCGCGCTCGCTGTTCCGGCAGGTCGTGCCGCTGTGGATCGACGAGGGCCTCGCGACCTACATGGAGGACGAGTGGGACCCGCTCGACCTGATGACCGTGCGGGACGCCGCGGTGGCGGACCAGATTCCCACGTTCCAGGAGCTGAACGCGCGGTTCAGCCGGAATCCGTACTCGTTCGGCGCTTCCATCTTCAACTTCATGGAGGAGCGCTTCGGCGAGGAGGGGGTTCGCCAATTCGTCTTCTCGCTGCGGCGGGCGGTCACCGGCGGGGTCAGCGAGGAGGTGTACGAGCAGGCGTTCCGGATGGCTCCCGAGGAGTTCTACCGGGAGTACCGGCGCTGGATCAAGGAACGGTTCAAGCCGTTCCGGGACAAGGAGATCCCCGAGGACTACAGCCTCGACATCTCGCCGAACGAGGGCCGCTACATCGGGGCGATCTCGGCGGCGCACTCCCCTTCGGGCGAGCTGATCGCGGCGCTCAGCGGCAATCGGCGGGAGTCCGAGTACGACGTGGTGCTGCTTTCCGCCCGCGACGGGTCGGTGATCCGCAACCTCACCCCGGGGTACGCCGGCGAGTTCATCAACGTCGTGGGCCTCACCGGCGAGGACCAGCTCATCGGCCGCAACCTGAGCTGGACGCCCGACGGCGCGGAAGTCGCGTTCTTCGGCAAGTACAAGAAGCGCAGGGCGTTGCTGTTCGCCGACGTGGTCGAGTCAAGGATCGTGCGGCGCATCGAGATGCCGCTGGATCGGGCCACCTTCCCCCACGTCGGACCGAACGGCGAGTGGGTCTATTTCTCCGCGCTTCGGAGCGGAGTCGGGGACATCTACCGGATCAACATCCGCACCGAGGCCATCGAGAACCTCACCGACGACGACTTCCACGACAAGTTCCCGACGGTGAGCCCCGACGGGGAGTGGCTCTACTACAGCCGCCGGATCAGCGGCTACGACAAGCTCTACCGGCTGCGGATCTCCGATCGCGAGAAGGAGCAGGTCACCTTCGGCACCTTCCACGACGTAGCCCCGATCTTCGCGCCGAACGGACGGGACCTCGTGTACTCGTCCAACGAGGACGACGACATCTTCAACATCCGGGTGCTGGACACCGAGACCGGCGACATCCTCCAGTACACCGACGTGCTCGGCGGGAACTTCTCGCCGAGCGTGATCATCGACCCGGAGACCGGGGCGGAGACGCTGCTCTTCACCAGCTACTACAAGGGGAATTGGGGCCTCCACACGCTGCAGATGGACGAGCCGGTCAAGGAGATTCCGGCGGACATGATCGCCCGGACTCCGGGGCCGGTCATCGACTTCGTGCCGGTCGTCGATCATCAGATCATCAGCGAGAACAAGCGGAACAAGACCCGGTTCGAGAAGCTCTTCCTTGACGGTCCGCCGCCGATCACCGCCGGGTTCACGAGCGACGGCGACTTCATCGGCGGCACCTCGCTCTCGCTCTCGGACGTGCTCGGCGACGACCGCATCTCGTTCACCGCCTACTCGGTCCGCAACTTCCGGATCTACAACGTCCAGTACGCGAACCTCGCGGGACGCCTCCAGTACGCCGTGGAGGCGCACGACCAGACCTCGTTCTTCTACCCGCTGCTGCCGTACTACATCTCGAACATCTGGTCCCGCGCCGACAGCATCGGGACCATCCGCTCCACCGGCGCGTCGGCGCGGGCGCTCTACCCGCTCAGCCGGTTCCAGCGGCTCGAGCTGGGCGCGGGGTACGACTACCAGCGGTCCGGCTTCGAGAACGTCCATCTCCGGCCCGGCGAGGATCCGCTGTTTCCCCAGCAGTTCATCGACCAGTACGACGATTTCTACGGGCGCATCTTCCCGAGCGGCCACCTGATCCCGCTCAAGGCGGCGTTCGTTCAGGAGACGACGCGCTTCCGGGCGCTCGGGCCGGCGGTGTTTCCTCAGGCCGGCAGCACCATCTACGCCGGAATCGAGTGGTCTCCGGGCGGTCCGTTCCTCTCGCGCACGACCTTCAACCTCGACGCCCGCAAGTACATTCAGGTGACTTCCGCGAGCGTGCTCGCGGCGCGGCTGCGCTGGTTCCACAGCCTCGGCGAGGCCCCCGGCTTCTTCTGGTTCGGCGGCAATGGCGAGCTTCGGGGCTACGACCTCTACTCCTTCTCGGGCAACCGCGGCGGGCACGCGACGGTGGAGTTCCGCTTCCCCATCGTGGACGCCGCGATCACGCCGCTCGGGCTCATCGGGCCGATCCGGGGCAGCGTGTTCGTGGACGCCGGGGGCGCGGCGTACGCGGGCGAGCCGCTCTCGCTTTTTTCGAGCGACCGGCGGGAGTCGCGCCTCGGCCAGCTCTGCGGGCCGCGCAACGTGGCGGTCTGCATTTCCGAGGGATTCGGCCTTGACGACTTCGTGGCCGCGTACGGCATCAACGCCCGCGTGTACTTCCTCGGCCTTCCGCTGAACGCCTCGTGGTCGCGGCGGACCGACTTCGCGACCTCGATTCCCGGCTGGAGGTTCGACTTCTGGCTTGGCTGGCCCTTCTGATCCCATGCCCACGCTCGCTTCGCTCCTCACCCTGATTCTGCTCGCCCCGGCGGCCCAGTCCGGGGGCCTCGCCGGAACGTGGTCGCTTGACGCCGAGGAGAGCGACGACGTCAGCAAGATCATGGAAGAGGCCATGCGCCGCGCCGAGGAGCGGGGCGGTCGCGGCCGCCGAGCGGGCGGTGGCTTCGGCGGCCGGGCCGGGCGACGCGGGGGCGGTGGCGGCCCCGGCGGCCCGGCCGGAATGGCCTCCCAGCCGGAGTCGCTTGAGATCGAAGTGGAGGCGCGAGAGGTCCGCATCCATGCGGGCGAGGACCTCCAGATCCTCTACCTTGACGGTGAGGAGCACCTCCGGCAGGACCGGCGCGGCAACTCCATCCGCACCGAAGCGGAGATCGCCGGCGGAATCCTCAGCGTCACCGAGAAGCGCGAGTCCCCGATGGGAGATCTGAAAATCTTCCGCACGATTCAGGCGAGCGAGGACGCGCTGGTGATCCGGACCGAGATCGACCCGCCCCGGGGCCAGACCATCAACATCCGGAGCGTGTACCGCCGCGACTGAGCGGGGAGCATTTCGGCGCGAGGAAATCCGCACTCTCGAGCAGGATCGAGAGGAGCGGAAAGCCTACGCTTGGCGGCTTTTCCGGCTGATTTCCGCGTGGCTCGGGGTCGTAGTTGCGGTCGTTGTCGCGCACGGGATCCAGCCCTTGCCCTTCGAACTGCCCAACACCGTCCTCAGCGTGTGGATCGGCTCTTCGACGGTTTCCGTCATCGGGCTCTTCGCCATCGTCGCCAAGTACCTGTTCCCGCAACGGTAGCGCCCCGATCCGACGGCGCCGCCATCGGCTCAGCGGCTTTCCGGGGTTCGCCCCACGCGGATCACGTCGTGGCCCGCCCGGATGACGATCGCGTCGTTCACCGCCGCGTATCCGGTCACCGGCGCGTCCACCGTGAGGGAGTTCGTCGCCAGCACCTCGGGCTCGTCGCCGGAGGCCCGCAACACCTGCGTGACTCCGTCTTCTCCGAAGAAGTACACCCGGTCGGCGAACCCGAGCGGCGACGCCCACGTCGAAGCCGGCAGCCGGTGGGTCCACCGTACGTCCCCTGACTCCAAGTCGAGGCAGCGGGCCGCGCCGGCCTGATTCACCCAGTACGCGCACTCGCCGTACACGAGCGGCGATCCGAAGTTCGACGCCGAGCCTGCCGCCCACGCCACGACGGTCTCGTCGAGCGTTCCCTCCGCCCCGCGACGGATCGCGAAGTTCGCTTCCACTTCGAGCCCGGCGATGAGCACGAGATCGTCCGTGACCGTGGGAGAAGGCACGTTGTTGCCGCTGAAGCCTGCGTACGACCAGCGCCTCTCCCCGCTTCCCGCATCGAATCCCTCGACGCGCCCGGATGCACTCACCACGATCTCGTTGCGGTCGGGCGTCGGCACCGGCGTGCTCCAGCCGACGCCCGGCTCGCGATCCGTCTTCCAGAGCGTCTCACCGGTGGCCGGATCCACGGCCAACAGATAGGAGTACGTCCTCCGCAACAGCAGCACGACCACGGCGTCCGGGGTTCGGAGCACCGAACCGCCGACCCCGTGGTTGCCGCCGAAACTCCCGAACTCCGCGCTGAGGTTGCGGTTCCAGACGGTCTCGCCGTCATGGGTGAGCGCGAGGAGATCGCCGCTGTCGAAAAGGGCGTAGAGCCGCTCCTCATCGACCGCCGGCGTGGGGGCGGCCTTGGACACGTAGTCGTTCCACTCGAATTCCTCGGACGCCCCGAAGGTCCGCCGCCATCGCTCCGAGCCGTCGTCCAGATCGAGCGCGGTCACGTAGTTGGTCTCCTTCAAGGCGCCTTCCAGCGAGGTGAGGAAGATCGCGCCGCCAGCGACGACCGGGCTGGACTGGCCGAACCCGGTCGTCCTCGCCCGCCACGCCGCGGTGTCGTCGGACCATTCGAGCGGGAGCCGCGCTGCGCGGCTGACGCCGGGTTCGCCGCCGCCCCGAAATCCGGTCCACTCGGGCTCGTTCGAGGGAATATCCAGGCTCTCGATCGACTTCAGGTGGCCGTCTCTGTTCGCGCCGCCGATCGCGAAGAGCCGATTCCCGACCGCCACCAGCCGGGGCATCATGCGGGGCGGGTCCAGCTCGGCGACCGGCTCCCACCTGCTTCCGTCATCGCTGAGGCGATGCGCCTTGCCGCTCGTCTGAGTCACGAAGAGCTGATCCCGGTGGCTCGCGGCGGCGGCTCCGAAGCCGCGCATCGGGCCGGGAGGGAGTTTCGGTCCCTCCGACCACTCGCCGCTCGCGAGGTCCAGCACGTCCACCGCCGAGACCGAACCGCCGTCCGCCAGACCCCCGAGCGCATACAGCCGGCCGTCCCGGGCCCCGGCGGCGAGCGCCCGTCGGCGGAACGGGGCGGGGATCGTCCGCCAGTCGTCGCCCCCGTCGAGGTCGAGCGCGAGCACGGAGTCGGCCCACACCGAGTCCTCGTCGGGGCCCCGCATCGTCCAGCCGCCTACTACGTAGAGCACGCGGTCGTGCACGACGGCGTCGTGCGACGAACGGCCGGCGGGAAGGTCGGGCAGCGGCTCCCAACGATCCTCGTCCGCTACGTATCGGGCGAACGACGCGCTGGAGTGGAGAACCTCGGTCTCCTCGGCAGTCGCGTTCTCGGCGGCAAACCCCCCGACGCGGTACACCGATTCGCCGTCCGAGACGAGGATCGCTCCCTGCAGCCGTGGACCCCGCGCCAGCTCCTCCCACTCCGCGCCGTCCCGGAGGGCGAGCCGCCGGAACGCCGGGCTGATGTTCTCGATCGAGTGGGCGTGCACGCGTCCGACATGGCCGCCATAGACGTACAGCGCACCACCCACGCTGACGGCTCCGAAACTCGCCACCGCCTCGGGCAGGTCCGGTGGATTCCATCCGCCGGGGACGGCGTTTGCGGAGAGGGTCAGCGCCAGGCTCAGCCCCAATGCGGAGGCCGTGCGACTGCGTCGCGTTTGTCGATCATGAAATCCGGTTTCGTTTTGCACGCCGCGATTGTAGAAAGTGAGGCGGATGCCGGTCAAACCAGAGCGCCACGACCGTGGCGACGGCAAGCGGCGGCAGGTACTCGGCGAGCCGGAGCCCCGGGGAGAGCGCCCATTCGCCGCCCGGCGGAGTCATCCAGAACGGGCCATAGCTGAACACCGCCGTTACGCTGAGGGTGAGCGCGGCGGCGACGAGCGCCCGGCGCTCCGGATGGAGCGGCGCGAAGGCAAGCGCCCAGAGGAGATACCACGGGTGGGCGACCGGGGAGAGCAGGAACGCGCTTCCCGCAAGCCACAGAGCTCCGAGCGACGGGTTGGGCCGCCGGGACATCAGCGTCACCAGCAAGGCCAAGAGCAGCAGCGCCACGACCGGACGGGCGAGTTCCCCGGCGAGCGCCTCCACGCCGAGATAGAGGCCCTCGTTGAAGCGCCAGTGCCGGGCGAAATGGGTGAGGCTGCCAGTGAGCTCCCCCAGCCGGGCTAACGGGCGGGCGGCTCCCGGGAGCGTCAGGGTGGCCGCCACGACCGCGACGGCGGCCGCGGCGACCGCCCGTACCGATCCCGCCCGGCGGAGGAGCAGCGGAAGCACCGCGAACCCGGCGAGCTTGGCGAGGCCGGAGAGCGCGGCCAGAACCGCCGCGGGCACGGCTCGGCTTCGCTCCGCCGCAAGCACGGCGAAGGCCAGCAGCCCGACGCCCAGCACGTCCAGATGGCCGCTCCCGGCGATTTCGGTCAGCACCAGTGGGTTCCAGAGCCACATGGTCAGAAGCAGCGGATTCAGGCCGCCGCTCCGAAGCAGCAGCCACAGCCCCAGCACCAGCAGCGCCTCCAGTCCGACGAGCGCCCCCTTCAGCGCCCTCGCGTCGGTGGTCAGGCCAGTCGCCGCGTATCCGAACCACTGCGCCAGCGGGGGATAGATGGCCGGCAGCTTCCAATACGCGACGCGCTCGCGGATTTCTGGAAATTCGTCCCGAAGCTCGGCGAGCGCCGGGTGGTCCGGGGGCTCGGTCCACGGATCGTGCCCGGCCGCGATGACCCGGCCCTCCCAGATCACCCGATACAGATCGCCGGAGAGCGTGGGCGGGCTCAGCAGGAATGGGATGCGGGCGAGGAGCGCCGCGCCGAGGATCAGCCGAACGCCCCTCCCTTCGCCGCGCGGATTCCACAGGAGCGGCGCGACGACGAGCGCGAGCGGAACCGCGAGAAGCACGTGCGCCGCCGCGTGCGCCGGGAATCCCGCTCCCGCAGCGATGGCCCATGCGAGCAGCGCCGCGAGGACGACGTGAGCCGCGGCGATCGCGGCGAGGCGGCCTCGGGACAAGCCGGGCGAGTATCGCGCCCCGCGCCACAATCCCGGCCCACCCGTGCCTTACGCCGACGCCGTGCTCACCGCGTACTTCGCGGTGCTGCTGCTTCTCGCCGCGTTCGGTTGGCACCGTTACCGGTTGGTCTGGATTCTCGCCCGCAAGTGGAAGCGGGCGCGGACGGAAGCCGCCGCCCTCGCCGCCCGAGGAGCGCCGCTCGCCGAGAAGCGGCCACCGGAGGTTCTTGTCCAGCTTCCGGTCTTCAACGAGCGCTATGTCCTTGAGCGGCTGCTTGAAGCCGTCGCCGCGCTCGACTGGCCGAAGTCCCGGCTGACGGTTCAGGTGCTGGACGACTCCACCGACGACACGACCGAGATCGCGGCCCGCCTCGTCGAGCGCCACCGCGCTGCCGGGGTCCCGATGGAGTACGTCCACCGCCACCATCGGACCGGCTTCAAGGCGGGGGCGCTTCAGGAGGGGCTGGGTCGATCCGACGCGCCGTTCGTCGCCGTTTTCGACGCCGACTTCGTCCCGGAGCCGGACTTTCTGCGGCGGACCGTCCCCTATCTTCTGGGCGATGCCCGCGTCGGGATGGTGCAGGCCCGGTGGGGGCACCTGAACCGCCGCTACTCGCTTCTGACCGGCGTTCAGGCGGTCCTGCTCGACGGCCACTTCATCGCCGAGCACGGCGGCCGCCACGCCGACCGGTGCTGGTTCAACTTCAACGGCACCGCCGGGATCTGGCGGCGCGAGGCCATCACCGACGCGGGCGGCTGGGAGGGCGACACCCTCACCGAGGATCTGGATCTCTCCTACCGGGCGCAGTTGCGCGGCTGGCGCTTCGTGTTCGCGCCGGAGATCGAGGCTCCGGCGGAGCTTCCGGTTTCGATGAACGCCTTCAAGGCCCAGCAGCGCCGCTGGGCCAAGGGATCGCTCCAGACCGCCCGCAAGCTGCTGCCCCAGATCGTCGCCTCAAGGCTGCCGGCGCGGGTCCGCCTTGAAGCCTGCGTGCATCTCTCGGGCAACCTCTGCTACCTCCTCATGGCGGCGCTGAGCCTGCTGCTGATCCCGGCGATGGCCGCCCGCGCCAGCACCGGCCTCGAGGAGATGGCCATCCTCGATCTCCCGATCTTCGCCGCCGCGACGCTCTCGGTGGTCTCGTTCTACTCGGCGTCGGCGTGGCGTCTCCACCGCATGCGGGGGACGGGCGACCGCCGCCCGCTCTTCGCCGCGCTCCGGCACATCCCGGCCGCCCTCGGCGTCGGCATCGGACTCTCGTTCAGCAACGCGGTGGCCGTGCTGGAGGGGATCCGGGGGCTCCGCACGCCATTCGAGCGCACTCCCAAGTACGGCGTCGCGACGCCGGGGCAGGGGTGGCGGCGGAAGCGCTACCGCACTCCCGCCGGCGCGGTTACCCTCATTGAAGTCGTGCTCGGGCTCGCCATGCTCGTCGCCACCGGGTACGCCGTCTCGCTCGGGATGCTCGCCTCCGCTCCGTTCTACCTGCTGTTCGCCTTCGGGTATCTCTACGTGGGACTCCGTTCGCTCGGAGAGGCGCGGTGAGCCCGCTCGCCCGGCGTGGGCTGTTCTTCGCGGCCGGGCTCGTTTTCGGCGTGGGAGTCGGTTGGCTCTTGGGCTCGGCCGAAGCTCCCGAGGCTCCCGAACCCCGGGCCGTCCCCGAAGTGGCCGCAACGGAGCCGGCGGAGGTGGACGAGGCGCGGCTCGAGCAACTGCTCGGCGAGGTCCGGGAAGCGCCCGAGGACCCGGCGGCTCGAGTGCGCGTGGCGGACCTGTATCTGGATGCCCGTCAGTTCGGGGACGCGGCGTACTGGCTCCAGCAGGCGCACAATCTCGTCCCCGCCGATCTCGACATCCGCAGCCGGCTGGCTTTCGCCCGCATCGGCCTCGGACAGGTGGACGCCGCGACCGCCGAGTTCGAAGCGATCCTCGCGGTGGATCCGGACCACGCGGACAGCCTGCTGGCGATGGGGCGGCTCAGCCTCTATCTGCTTCAGGACATTGAGGCCGGGGTCCGATACTGGGAGCGGCTCGTTGCGGTCGCACCGGCGTCCGCTGCCGCGGAAGCGGTCCTCGCCGAGCTTGAGGCGCTGAAGAGCGCACACCGCTGAGAGGTTCGGGGTGCTGCGATTCGTCCAGATCCTGCTGGTGGCGGCGTTCGCCCGCGTCCTTTTTGGCGTTGTGCGGATGATCCTCTTGCGGCCCCGGGCCGAGCCGGCGGGCGGCCCCCGCAACGCGGCGTTCCGCGGTGAAGTGATCCGCTGCGAGCGTTGCGGCCTGCATGCGCCCGCGGGCCGGATCGTGCGTGCGGGCGGCGCGGCGTTCTGTTCGGACGCCTGCCGGGAGGACTGAGCGATGCGCGTCCGGCGGGTCATCCACGCGGTGGACCTCCACGCCGCGGGCGAACCCGGGCGGGTCATCGTGGGCGGCGTCCTCGACGTTCCGGGCGGCTCCATGTTCGAGAAGATGCAGCATCTGGAGCGCCACGGCGACGACCTGCGAAAGCTCATGCTGCGGGAGCCTCGAGGGTTCCCCGCTTCCAACTGCAATCTCGTGCTCCCGCCCACGACGAGCGAGGCGGACGCCGGCTTCGTCATCATGGAGCAGACCGAGTACCCGCCGATGTCGGGCACGAACACGATCTGCACCGTGACCGCGCTCCTGGAGACCGGCATGCTGCCGGCGCGGGAGCCCCACACCGATCTGGTTCTGGAGACGCCTGCGGGGCTTGTCGAGGTGCGCGCGGCGGTGTCGGGCGGCAAGGTGACGTCGGTGCGGTTCGAGAACGTTCCGGCGTTTCCGATCCATCTCGGGGCCAGCGTCGAAATCCCTACGCTCGGCGAGGTCGAGGTGGATCTGTCGTGGGGCGGGATGTTCTACGCCATCGCCAGCGCCGCTCGGTTCGGTCTTGAGATCGCTCCCGAACATGGGAGCGCGCTGGCGCGGATCGGCGCGATGGTGAAGCAGGCGGCTCGCGAGCAGCTTGAAGCCGTCCACCCGGAGAACCCCGAAATTCGCAGGGCGAGCATCGGGCAGCTCACCGGTCCATGGGACCGGGAACGCGGCGTCGCCTCCAACGCGGTCACGGTGGCCACCGGAGACCTTGACTGGAATCGCCCGGAAACGTGGACGGGCGCGCTGGATCGCTCTCCCTGCGGCACCGGAACCTCGGCGCGGATGGCGGTCCTCCACGCCAAGGGCGAGCTGGATCTCGGCGAACCGTTCCGCAACCGGGGGCCGGTGGGGACCGAGTTCCTCGGGCGGCTCATCCGGAAGGCGACCGTCGGCGGCGTTCCCGCCGTCGTTCCGGAAATTTCGGGAACCGCCTGGATCACCGGCGTCGCCCAGTACAGCGTGGACCCGGACGATCCCTTCCCCGAGGGGTTCACCGTCCGCGACATCTGGGGCTGACCCCCGGCGCCCGCCCGCTTGCGGCGGTTGGCGGGAACGGCGAGAATTGCGGGTTCGTTCCCTGTCGCGGACCGAAGGAGAATGCTCCCCATGCCGGCACGCTTGCGTGATTCCCTTGCTCGTCCCCGCGTCGCGGCGACCTTTCTGGCCGTCATGGCCGCGTCGCTGGGGTCGGCCCAGGAGCCGACGGAGCTCCGCGTCGAGCCGGCCGCGCTGACGCTCGAAGTCGGCGACACCGCCGAGCTGAGCGCGGTCGTGACCGACTCGGCCGGCAACGCGATCGACCGGCGCGTCGTGTTCTTCTCGCGCGCGCGCCGGTCCGTCGGCGTGACGCCGGCTGGCGCGGTCGAGGCGTATCGGCCCGGCGAGCACCTGCTGGTCGCCATGGTGCCGGCGGACCCGGATTCCGACGACCGGCGCGCCGAGATGCTGCTCTCCATGGAGATCCCGGTGACGATCCCGTGGCCGCCGATCTCGCAGGTCGAGATCCAGCCGCTGCCGGCGAACCTCTACGCCGGCACCGAGACTCCGCTCGGGACCCAGGCGATGGACGCCTCGGGCGCGGAGCGGACCCCGGACATCGCGTGGAGCTCCAGCGACGAGTCGGTGGCGCGGGTGACGGCGCACGGCGGCCTGATGCTCGTCGGCGCCGGGTCCGCCACGCTGACCGCGACCGCGGACGAGGCGAGCGGCTCGATGTCGGTCATGGTTCGCGAGAACCCCGCGGTCGGGCTGGAGCTGAGCGCCGCCGAGACCGAGGTGCGGACGGGCGACGTGGTCTGGTTCGAGGCGCGGGCCGTGGACGGCTCCGGCGCCGAGGTGCCCGACTACCCGGTGCAGTTCTCCACCTTCGTCCGCACCCCGGAGAACCTGATCGCGCCCGGCGCCGCCGGATTCGTGGAGCCGGACGGGGCCTTCGTGGCCGAGCGGCCCGGACTGCACACGGTCGTCGCGCGGGGCGGGAACCTGACCGCCCGCGCCACGGTCCGCGCGGCCCCGAGAAACCTTCGCAAGGACTGGGAGATCGTGGGACGGGGACCGGTCCGCGACCGCCACACCTCGGATCTGTGGGTCTGGGAGGGCGTGGACGGCAAGGACTACGCGATCACCGGCACGTGGGGCGCCGACGGGCACGCCTACTTCTGGGACGTCACCGACCCGGCCAGCATCCACCTCGTGGACACCGTCCGGGTGGACGCCCGCACCGTGAACGACGTGAAGGTCTCGCCGGACGGCAAGTTCGCCGTCATCGGTCGGGAAGGCGCCTCCGACCGGCGCAACGGCCTCGTGGTTCTCGACGTGACGAATCCCACCGACGGAGTGCGCATCCTGTCGCGCTACGACGACCAGTTGACCGGCGGCGTCCACAACGTGTTCGTGGCCGACAACCACATCCTCGCGCTCTCCGCCGGGCGGCGCTACGACATCCTGAACGCCGAGGATCCGGAGAACCCGTACCGCGTGGGCCGCTTCGAGCTGGACACTCCCGGCCACAGCATCCATGACGTCTGGGTCCAGGATGGGATCGCCTGGTCGTCCAACTGGGCCGACGGCGTGGTCGCCGTCGATATCGGCGGCGGCGGCATGGGCGGCGCCCCGAACAACCCGGTGATGATGGGCAGCTTCAAGTACCCGAACGGCTGGAACCACGCGGGCTTCCCGTATCGGAGCGAGTCCACCGGAAAGATGCTGGTGTTCGCGGGTGACGAGAACTTCCCGTTCTCCTTCGAGCCCGAGGGCGACCTTCCCGACCGGGCCGCCGGCTGGGTGCACATCGCCGAGTGGAACGAAGAGACCGGGGAAGGCCGGGAAGTGGCGCGCTACATGGTGCCGGAGGCCGGCACCCACAACCTGTGGGTCGAGGACGACATCCTCTACGTCGGCTACTACAACGCCGGGCTGCGGGTCGTGGACGTGTCGGGCGACCTTCGCGGCGACCTGTACCAGCAAGGACGCGAGATCGCGTTCTTCGAGCCCGCCGACCCGGACGGGTACAAGCGGAACGCGCCCTTCGTGTGGGGGCCGCAGCCCTTCAAGGGCCACATCTTCTTTTCTGACTGGAACTCGGGTCTGTGGGCGGTGAAGCTCGTCGATCCGGAGACCCCGCGCAACATGGGGGAGCCGCAGTAATGACGCGCCTGATTCCCGCCTTCGCGGCGCTCGCGATCCTCGGAGCCACCGCCGTCAGCGCCGAGCCCGAGCCGCCCCGGCGCAACTACTTCGTGTACGTCTGCGCCGAGTCCGACGACACCGTGCACATGCTCCGCTTCGGTCCGGGCGGGTTCGAGGAGGTGGACCGGATCCCGGTCGGGGCGTTCCCGACCGAGACCGAGGGGCCGCACGGGATCAACGTCTCCCCCGACGGGCGCCACTGGTACCTCTCGATCGCCCACGGCATGCCGTTCGGCTCCGTCCACAAGTACACGACCGGAACCAACGAATGGCTCGGCGACGCCACGCTCGGCCTGTTCCCGGCGACCATGGACATGTCGCCGAGCACCGGCCTGCTCTACGTGGTCAACTTCAACCTCCACGGAGACATGGTCCCGAGCACGATCTCGGTGGTCGAGACCGGCACCATGATCGAGGTGGCCACGATCGACACCGGCGTCATGCCGCACGGCGCGCGGATGAACGCGGGCGGCGACCGGCTCTATTCGGTCAACATGATGGACGACGAGCTGGTGGAAGTGGACGCCATGCGCTTCGAGATCGCCCGCCGCCTGTACCTCGGAACCGACCCGCACGCGGGACACGCCGGCATGAACCACGACATGGAGGGCATGGACGGGATGAAGACGCCGGTCGTGAAGCCGACGTGGGTCACGGCTCCGACCGCCGCCGGCAAGCTCTACGTGGCCGGCAACGGGGACAGCGCGATCTACGAGGTGGACCTCGAGGGATTCGAGGTCTCTCGGCGCTTCGACGCGGGTCCCGGCGAGAACCCGTACAACCTCGCGGTGACCTCCGACGGCGGCGTGCTGGTCGCGACGAACAAGTCGGGTCACAAGGTCTCCTTCTGGGATGTCGCTTCCGGCGAGCTCATCGCCGCGCCCAAGAGCGGGCGGCGGGTGCCGCACGGAGTCGTGATCTCGGATGACGACCGATACGCCATCGTCTCCGTCGAGGGGATCGGCGGCGAGCCCGGCACGGTCGAGGTCTATGACGTGGCGGCGGCCGAGCGGGTCGCGACTGCCGACATCGGCAAGCAGGCCGGCGGGATTGTCTTCTGGAGGGGGGAACAGTGATGCTGCGCCTCGCGCTCGCACTCGCCCTCCTGCCCGCGTTCGCGCTGGCGCAGGAGGAGGAAGCGGACGCCGGCCCCCAGCCGGCCGAACTGATCGTCACCCCGTCCGAGGTCGAGATCGAGGTCGGGGACTCCCTCACGCTTGCGGCGGAGGTGCGCGACGCCGACGGCAACGCGATGGACCGCACCGTCGTCTTCTATTCGCGGCGGCGGCGTTCGGTGGGCGTGAATCCGGCCGGCGTGGTCGAGGCCTATCGGCCCGGGGAGCACATCCTGATCGCCATGGTGCCGAAGGACCCGGAGGACAACCATCGCCGGGCGGAACCGGCGGTCTCGGTGGAGATTCCGGTCACGATCCCGAATCCCCCGGTGGCCTCGGTCGGCGTTGCGAACCTTCCCGGGCACCTCTACGCCGGAACCGAAGTCGGGCTCCGCCCGTCGGTGACCGACACTTCGGGCGCGGCTCGGATCGACGTGGAGGTCGAGTGGACGACCGCCGATCCGTCGGTGGCCACCGTGGACTCCTTCGGTGGGCTGACGCTCGTGGGCGCGGGAACGACGACGCTCGCCGTGTCCGCCGAGGAGGCCGAGAGCGAGATCACGATTGAGGTGTTGGCCAATCCGGTCGCCTCCATCGCGCTTGCGGGAGCCCCCGACGGGCCGGTCCGCACCGGCGACGTGGTCTTCTTCGAGGCGCGGGTCGTGGACGCTTCCGGCGCCGAGGTTCCCGAGTACCCGGTGCTCTACGCCACGTTCGGCGTTCCGGCGACGGGCATCGTGGCGCCCGGCGCGATCGGCCAGGTCGATGACGGCGGCGCGTTCGTCGCCGAGCGGTCGGGAATCCACACCGTGGTCGTGGACGGGTTCACCCACTCGGCCAGCGCGACCGTGGAGGTCACGTCGCGGAAGGTCCGCAAGGACGTGGAGGTCGTGGGCCGGGGCCCCGTGCGCGACCGCCGCACTTCGGACCTGTGGGTCTGGGAGGGGACGGACGGCCGCGACTACGCGGTCACCGGCACGCACAGCGCCGACGGACACGCCTACTTCTGGGACGTGACCGATCCGGCGGCGATCTCGCTCATCGACACGGTGCGGGTGGACGCCCGGACGGTGAACGACGTGAAGGTCTCCGAGGACGGCAAGTTCTGCGTGATCAGCCGGGAGGGGGCCTCGAACCGCAAGAACGGCCTCGTGATCCTCGACGTGAGCGACATGCGGACCGGGGTTTCGGTGATCGCCCGCTACGACGACCAGTTGACCGGCGGAGTGCACAACGTCTTCATCGCCGAGGAGCACATCTACGCGCTCTCGGCGGGCCGGCGCTACGACATCCTGAACGCCGAGGATCCGACGAACCCGTACCGGGTGGGCCGCTTCGAGCTGGACACGCCCGGTCACTCGATCCACGACGTCTGGGTCCATGACGGGATCGCGTACTCGTCCAACTGGAACGACGGCGTGGTCGCGGTGGACGTCGGCGGCGGCGGCAAGGGCGGCGCGCCCAACAACCCGGTGCAGATGGGGAGCGCGACCTACCCGAGCGGCTGGAACCACGCGGCCTTCCCGTACCGGAGCGAGTCCACCGGGAAGTTCCTGATGATCGGCGGGGACGAGGCGTTCCCGCACCAGCTCATGGAGGGCCCTCGGGCCCCGCGCCGCGCCGCGGGCTGGATCCACATCTTCGAGTGGGACGAGTGGGACGAGCCGAAGGAAGTGGCCCGCTACCAGGTGCCCGAGGCCGGAACCCACAACCTCTGGGTCGAGAGCGACATCCTCTATGTCGCCTACTACAACGGCGGCCTGCGGGTGGTCGATATCTCCGGCGAGCTCCGGGGCGATCTCTACCGCCAGGGCCGCGAGATCGCCATGTTCCGCCCGTTCGATCCCGAGACGGTCAAGCCGAACACGCCGTTCGTCTGGGGACCGCAGCCCTACAAGGGGCACATCTTCATCGCCGACAACAGCTCGGGGCTATGGGCGGTCAAGCTCGTGGACGCCGAGCCGCTGAATCTGGGAGAACCCCAATGACCCGGAATCGCATCCTGTTTCTCGCCGCGCTCGCCTTCGGGCTGGAGGCGGCCGCGCAGGAGGAGGCGCCCGCCGCCCCCGAGCCGGCGGAAATCGTCGTCACTCCGTCCGAAGTCGAGCTGGAGGTCGGCGAGACCCTGACGCTCGCCGCCGAGGTGCGGGACGCCGACGGCATGGCGATCGAACGCTCGGTCGTCTTCTACTCCCGCGCCCGGCGCGCCGTCGGAGTGAACCCGGCGGGGATCGTCGAGGCGTACCGCCCCGGGACGCACACCCTGATCGCCATGGTGCCGAAGGATCCCGAGGATCTCCACCGCCGCGCCGAGCCGGCCGTCACGCTCGAGATCCCGGTGACGATCCCGAATCCGCCGGTCGCCGACGTGGAGGTCGCGAACCTCCCCGGCGCGCTCTACGCGGGCACCGAAATGGGGCTGCGCCCGGTCGTGACCGACTCGTCGGGGGCGAAGCGCACCGACGTCGAGGTTCGCTGGAGCACCGGCGACGCCTCGGTGGCGAGCGTGGACGCGCTCGGCGTGCTCACGCTGCGTTCCGCCGGAACCACCACGCTGACGGTCGGCGCGGAGTCGGTGGGCGCCGAGATTCCCGTGACGGTCGCGGAGAATCCGGCGGCCGCGATCAGCCTCGAGGCGAGCGAGGCGGGCCCGGTGCGCACCGGGGACGTGGTCTTCTTCAAGGCCGTCGTGACCGACGCCGCGGGCGATCCGGTGCCCGAGTATCCGGTCCAGTTCTCCACGATGGGAGCGCCGGCCGCGGGAATCGTGGCCGCCGGCGCGATCGGCCAGGTCGGCCAGGACGGGGCGTTCGTCGCCGAGCGTCCGGGCGTCCACACGGTGATCGCCGACGGCTTCACGACCTCGGTTGCGGCGAGCGTCGAGGCGGTTCCCCGCAACGTCCGGAAGGGCGTGGAAGTCGTCGGCCGGGGGCCGGTGCGCGACCGCCGCACCTCCGACCTGTGGGTCTGGGAGGGCGCCGACGGCCGCGACTACGCGGTGACCGGCACCCACAGCGCCGACGGCCACGCCTACTTCTGGGACGTGACGAACCCGTCGGCGATCGCGCTCATCGACACGGTGCGCGTGGACGCCCGGACGGTGAACGACGTCAAGGTCTCCGAGGACGGCAGGTTCGCGGTGATCAGCCGGGAAGGGGCCTCGAACCGCAAGAACGGTCTCGTGATCCTCGACGTGAGCGATCCGCTGAACGGGGTCACGGTGATCGCCCGCTACGACGACCAGTTGAGCGGCGGCGTGCACAACGTGTTCATCGCGGAGGAGCACATCTACGCGCTCTCGGCCGGCCGGCGCTACGACATCCTGAACGCCGAGGATCCGACGAACCCGTACCGGGTCGGCCGCTTCGAGCTCGACACGCCGGGGCACTCGATCCACGACGTCTGGGTCCATGAGGGCGTCGCCTACTCGTCCAACTGGGGCGACGGCGTGGTCGCGGTGGACGTCGGCGGCGGCGGCATGGGCGGCGCGCCGAACAACCCGGTCATGCTCGGCAGCACTCCCTATCCGAGCGGCTGGAACCACGCCGCCTTCCCGTACCGGAGCGAGTCCACCGGGAAGTTCCTGATGATCGGCGGGGACGAGGCGTTCCCGTACCAGACGATGCGCGCGGCGAGCACGCCGGGGCGGGCCGCCGGCTGGATCCACTTCTACGAGTGGGACGAGTGGGACGAGCCGAGGGAGATCGCCCGCTACCAGGTGCCCGAGGCCGGGACCCACAACCTCTGGGTCGAGGACGACGTCCTCTATGTCGCCTACTACAACGCCGGGCTTCGAGTCGTCGATATCTCGGGCGAGCTCCGGGGCGACCTCTACCGGCAGGGGCGGGAGATCGCGCACTTCCTCCCCGAGGATCCCGAAGGCCACATCCCCAACGCTCCGATGACCTGGGGGCCGCAGCCGTTCAAGGGGAACATCTACCTGAGCGACATGAACTCGGGCCTGTGGGCCGTGCGCCTCGTGGACGAGGAGCCGGTCTTCCTCGGCGAGCCGCAGTAGCCGGCATGTCCGACCGTCGCATCCGGGCCGCGCTGCCGGCGCTCCTCTGCCTGCTGGCGGCGCCGGCGTTCGCGCAGGAGGAGGAGGCGGCGGAGCCCGCCGAACTCGTCGTGACTCCGTCCGAAGTCGAGCTGGAGGTCGGCGAGACCCTGACCCTCAGCGCCGAGGTGCGCGACGCCGACGGCGAGCCCATGGACCGCACCGTCGTGTACTTCTCGCGGCAGCGCCGTTTCGTGGGGGTGAACCCCGCGGGGATCGTCGAGGCGCACCGCCCCGGCGAGCACACCCTGATCGCGATGGTGCCGAAGGATGCGGAAGCGGCCGACCGCCGCGCCGAGCCCGCGGTCCTCGTCGAGATTCCGGTCACGATCCCGAATCCCCCGGTCGCCGACGTGGGAGTCGCGAACCTCCCGGCCCATCTCTACGCGGGCACCGAGATCGGCCTGCGGGCCGCGGTCACCGATTCCTCGGGCGCCGGCCGGCCGGACGTGGAGGTCCGCTGGGGCGCCGACGACGCCTCGGTGGCCCAAGTGGACGCGCTGGGCGTGCTCCGGCTGGTCGCTCCCGGCTCCGCCGCGCTCACCGTCGGGTCCGAGTCGGTCGAGACCTCGATCCCGCTGACCGTGCTCCCGAACCCGGTCGTCTCGCTCACCCTCGCGGCGAGCGCGGACGGCCCGGTGCGCACCGGCGACGTCGTGTTCTTCGAGGCGCGGGCGACCGACGCCGGCGGCGATCCAGTTCCTGACTACCCGGTCCAGTTCTCGACCTTCGGGACGCCGGCGGACGCGATCGTGGCGCCCGGCGCGATCGGGCAGGTGGAGCAGGACGGCGCCTTCGTGGCGGAGCGCTCGGGCGTCCACACGGTGGTCGCCGACGGCTTCACGACCTCGGCGTCCCGCGCCATCGAGGTCGCGCCCCGCGACGTGCGGAAGGACGTCGAGATCCTCGGACAGGCTCCGGTTCGGGATCGCCACACGTCCGACCTGTGGGTATGGGAGGGACCCGACGGCCGGGACTACGCGGTCACCGGCACCTGGGGCGCCGACGGGCACGCCTACTTCTGGGACGTGACCGACCCCCGGGCGATGGCCCTCATCGACGCGGTCCGGGTGGACGCCCGCACCGTGAATGACGTGAAGATCTCGAGCGACGGCCAGTTCTGCGTGATCAGCCGCGAAGGGGCCTCGAACCGCAAGAACGGCCTCGTGATCCTCGACGTGAGCGACCCGGCGAACGGCGTGTCGGTGATCGCCCGCTACGACGACCAGTTGACCGGCGGGGTGCACAACGTGTTCATCGCCGAGGAGCACATCTACGCGCTCTCGGCGGGCCGGCGCTACGACATCCTGAACGCCGAGGATCCGGCGAATCCCTACCGCGTCGGGCGCTTCGAGCTGGACACGCCGGGGCACTCGATCCACGACGTCTGGGTCCACGAGGGAATCGCCTATTCCTCGAACTGGGCCGACGGCGTGGTCGCGGTGGACGTCGGCGGCGGGGGCATGGGCGGCGCGCCCAACAACCCGGTGCTGATGGGGAGCGCGACCCACCCGAGCGGCTGGAACCACGCCGCGTATCCCTACCGGAGCGAGTCCACCGGGAAGTTCCTGATGATCGGCGGGGACGAGGCGTTCCCGTACCAGACCATCGGGGAGGCGGGTACGCCCGACCGCGCCGCCGGCTGGATCCACATCTACGAGTGGGATACGTGGGACGAGCCGAGGGAAGTGGCCCGCTACCAAGTGCCCGAGGCGGGGACCCACAACCTCTGGGTCGAGGACGACGTCCTCTATGTCGGCTACTACAACGCCGGGCTCCGGGTCGTGGATATCTCCGGCGAGCTTCGGGGCGACTTGTACCGGCAGGGGCGCGAGATCGCGCATTTCCTCGCCGAGGATCCCGAGAGCTTCCTCCCGAACTCGGCCATGGCGTGGGGGCCGCAGCCGCACAAGGGAACGATCTTCGTCGCCGACCACAACTCGGGCCTTTGGGCCGTGCGGCTCGTCGACGCCGAGCCGCTGAACCTCGGCGAACCCCAGTGACATGAAGCGCGCCCACACTCTCAGTTGGATCCTGTTCACGCTGCTCGGCGTGATGTTCCTGATCCCGTCGCTGCTTTCGGTGAACGCCGCGTACTTCAATCCCGAAGCCGACCTGATCGCCGGGCAGTACACGCCCGCCGAGCTCGCGGGCGGCGACGAGATGATCGCGAACGCGCTCTCCGCCCGGCGCGGAACCGCCGCCGCGTTCGGGGTCTCCTACGGCGTGCTCGTGCTCGCGATCGCGCTGTTCCCCTACCGGCGGAAGCGGGCGCAATGGGCGTTTCTCGCGCTCGTGCTGGCGTCGCTCCTGAACGCCGGAATCGTGCTGCTCCGGTTCCCGCTGCTCCAGACCGGCTTCGGCGCCGTGGCCGCGTTCGCGCCGCTCGCGGCGGTCGCGGCGGCGGTCTTCTTCTGGATGATGGGGTCCGACCCACGAGACCGCGGCCGTTCGGCGTGATCGCCGGGCCGGCCGTCCCTTGAACGAGCTCGCGCGCGACCTCGCCGCCCGGATCGAGGGCGACGTCCGCTTCGATCGGGCGACGCGCATCCTGTACGCGAACGACGCGAGCATGTACCAGATCGAGCCGCTCGGCGTGGTGTTCCCGCGCCATGCGGGGGACGTGGTCGAGGCGGTGCGGGTCGCCGCCGACGCCGGAGCCCCGGTGTTGCCGCGGGGCGGGGGAACCTCGCTCGCCGGCCAGGCCGTCGGCGAGGCCGTGATCCTCGACCTCTCGCAGCACTTCCGCGACGTTCCCGAGATCAACCGGGAGGAGTTCGAGGCGCGGGTCCAGCCCGGCGTGGTGCAGGACGCATTCGCCGCCGAGCTCGCCCGCTCCGGTCTGCGCTTCGGTCCGGAGACATCCACGTCGAACCGGGCCAACCTCGGCGGCATGATCGGAAACAACTCCGCCGGCGCCCGCTCGCTCGTGTACGGGAAGACCGTCGAGAACGTCATCGACGTGACCGCGGTGCTGTCCGACGGCTCGCTCGAGCGGCTCGGCTGGATGGGCTGGGACGAAGTCCGCCGTCGGGCCGCCGGGGACGGCGGCGTCGTCGGCCGAGTGCTGCGCGAGATCCTCGAACTCCGGGAAACGCTCGCCGACGACATCCGGGCGAAGTTCCCCCGGATCCCCAGGCGGGTTTCGGGCTACAACCTCGACCTTCTGCTGGATCCGGACGGCGTCAACCTCGCGCACCTCATCGTCGGGTCCGAGGGAACGCTCGGAACCGTCGTGGAGGCGAGCGTCCGCCTCCATCCGCTGCCGCCGTCGGTCGGTCTCGCGGTGCTCCACTTCGACGCGCTGCTGCCGGCGCTCGAGGCCGGCGTGGTCGCGCTCGAATGCGGGCCGACAGCCGTGGAGCTCGTGGACCGCATGGTCCTCGAACTCGCCCGCGACTCGCTCGAGTACGCGCGCCGCCTGCACTTCGTCGAGGGCCAGCCGGGGGCGCTCATCCTCGTGGAGTTCGCCGGAGAGACTCCGGGCGAGGTCGAGGCCAAGTTCGACCGCCTGGCGCGGAAGCTCGGCCGGCGCGGCCAGCCGATGCGGCGGATGCTGGACCCCGCCGAGCAGGCCAACGTCTGGAAGGTGCGCAAGGCGGCGCTTCCGTTGCTGCTGAGCCTCCCGGGCGACCGCAAGCCCATCGCATTCGTGGAGGACACCGCGGTCGAGCCCGACCGGCTTCCCGAGTTCATCCGGCGCTTCGAGGAGATCCTCGAGGGGCGCGGCACCGAGGGCACGTTCTACGCCCACGCCGGGGCCGGCTGCCTTCATATCCGTCCGCTGGTCAACCTGAAGGACCCGGGGGAGATCCGCATGATGGAGCGGATCGCCGACGAGATCTGCGACCTGGTGCTCGAGTTCGGCGGCGCCATGAGCGGCGAGCACGGAGACGGACTGGCGCGCAGCCACTTCAGCCGGAAGATCTTCGGCGACCGGGTGTACGAGGGATTCCGGCGGCTGAAGGCGGCGTTCGATCCGCTCGGGATCATGAATCCGGGCAAGGTCGTGGACGCGCCGGCGATGGCCGAGAACCTGCGCTACGGCGAGGGCTACCGGACGATCGAACTCCCGACGGCGTTCCCGTACCCGCGCGAGGGCGGGTTCGCCCGCGCCGTCGAGCTGTGCAACGGGGCCGGGGTCTGCCGGAAGGTGCGCGCCGGCACGATGTGCCCGTCGTTCATGGCCACCCGCGAGGAGGAGCACTCCACCCGGGGCCGCGCGAACCTGATGCGGGCCATGCTGGACGGCCGGCTCGCGCCGGAGGCCGAGGCCGAGGACCGGGTCCGCGACGCGCTCGACCTGTGCCTTTCGTGCAAGGCGTGCAAGGCCGAGTGCCCGTCGGGCGTGGACATGGCCCGGCTCAAGTCGGACTTTCTTCACCACTACCACCGGACGCGCCGGCGTTCGCTGGCCGACCGGGTCTTCGGCGCTCCCGATGCGCTCGCCCGCCTCGCCGGGGCGTTCGGCCCGCTGTCCCGGAGTCTCGGCGGCTCGCGGCTCGCCCGCTGGCTGCTCGACGTCCACCCGGAGCGCAGCGTGCCGCCGCTGGCCCGGGAGACCTTCGTCGCGTGGTTCGGGCGGAACCGGCGATCGCTCGAGCCGGAACGGCCCCGGGGCGAGGCGGCGATCTTCCCGGACACGTTCACGAACTTCTTCGAGCCGGGAGTCGGGATCGCCGCGGCGCGGGTGCTCGCGGCGCTCGGCTACCGGGTCGCGCTCGCCCCGGCGCGCTGCTGCGGGCGTCCGGCCATCTCGCGGGGGCAGCTCGACCGCGCCCGGAAGCTCGCCGGAAGGAGCGTGGCCGCGCTCGCCCCCATCGCGCAGGCGGGCGTCCCGATCATCGGCCTCGAGCCCTCGTGCCTCCTCGGGTTCCGCGACGAAATTCCGGAACTCGTCCCGACCGACGCGGCCGCTTCGGTCGCGAAGGCGACGCAGCTGTTCGACGAGTTCCTCGAGCGCGACAGGGACGCGGCGGCGGAGACGTTCGGGAGCCGCGCCGCCGACCGCCCGGTCACGGCGCACGCCCACTGCCACCAGAAGGCGTTTTGCGGAAGCGGGCCGCTCGAGGGCGCGCTGCGCGCCTCGGGAGCTCCGGTGACCGCGCTCGACTCCGGGTGCTGCGGCATGGCGGGGAGCTTCGGGTACACGCGCGACCACTTCGACCTGTCGCGCGACATCGGCGAACGGGCGCTCCTTCCAGTGGCGCGGAAGCTCGGCCCTTCGGAGGCGCTGGTCGCGACCGGGACATCCTGCCGCCACCAGCTCCTGGACCTCGCCGGGGTCCGGGCGGAGCACCCCGCCGAGTACCTCGCCCGGCTGCTGTAGCTACTCGCTCGCGGGCTGGTGGAGGAACTCCCAGTCCTGGTACCGGCGCGCTCCGTCCCAGGGGCGCAGGCTCAGGCCCTCGGCCGCGCTCTTGACGCCGAGGATCCGGGGCCTCCCGTCCTCGGTGACGGCCGGGTCCAGCACCAGCGCGAACGGCCGCCGCGCCACCGGGTCGATCCAGGCCTTGCGGAGGTAGCGTTCCTCGACCAGCTCCTCGAGCGTCTCCGGCAGGACGCCCGGCCGATCCTCGGCGAACGCGCCGATGGCCCGGACGATGGCCTCGCCCCGGAAGACGAGCTCCGCCTCGCGCTCCCGGCGGAGGACGTCGGACCAGCGCGGGACGGCGGCCGTCAGCCCGACGCCGAGGATCATGAGCGCGACGAGGAACGCGAAGAGCGCGTACCCAGCGTCACCACTCGTTGTACGGGACTCCATTGGCGCCGACCTCGGTCGAGCGGCTGCGCACGTCGGACACGCCCGCCGGGGCGTTGGGGAAGAGCGGGTCGTAGCCGTCGCGCACCTCCTCCCACGTGATGGAGTCGGTGATCGGATCGGCGGGGATTTCGCGCAGGTAGCCCGCGACCACCAGCTCCGCGAGGCTCGCGGGGAACTCGTCCCGGTCGGCCCGGTACTGGTCGAGCCGCTCCCGGAGCACCGCGAGGTTGTGCTGCAGCACGGCCTCCCGCGAGCTCTGGAGCTGGGACTGGAACCGCGGGATCGCGAGCCCGAGGAGCGCGCCGAGGATGGCGAGCACGACCACCATCTCGATGAAGCTGAAGCCGCGCCGCGTCTTCATCACCAACTCCGGTACCGGGTTCCGTCGAGCGCGGTTCCGGCGGCGCGGGAGCGCACGTCGAAGACGTTCTGGCCGCCCCATGAGAGCGCGTCCGGCTCGTCCTGGTAAGAGCGCAGCAGCCAGTCCGACCGCCCGGTGAGGGGATCCGCCGGAACGCGCCGGAGGAACTTCAAACGGCGGATCCGGCCGTCCTCGTCCGGCGGCGCGGGGGCGCCCCGCACCAGCGTCTCGAGGTCCGGCGGGTAGTTCTCGTGTTCGGGGAGGAGGAAGGCCGGATCGACCTCCCCCTCCTCCGCGGCCTCGTGGAAGGCGTCGATGGCGGTCCGCAACATGCGCAGGTCGCGCGAGAGCTGGACTTCGCGGCCGCGGACGCTCGCGACCTTCGCGACCGGGATGATGGCCATCGCGAGAAGCGACACCAGCGCGCTGGCGATGACCAACTCGATCAGGGTGAACCCGGCGTCGCGCCGCATCAGAAGTCGGGCGCCGCGGCGAGGCTGAACAGCGGCAGGTAGATCGCGAGCAGCACGAGCGCGACGAGCCCGCCGAGGATCAGCAGGACGACCGGCGTGAGCAGGCTCAGCAGCACGGAGACCCGGTGTTCCACGACCTCGTCGTTGAAGTCGGCGATGGAGGTCACCATGCGGTCGAGGTCCCCGGCGCTCTCCCCGACGCGGACCATGCGGAGCGCGAAGGGCGGAATCTCGCCGGTGCGGGCGAGGGCGTCCACGAAAGGCGCGCCGTGGCTCACCGGTTGCGCGACCCCGTCCATCGCGGCTCGCAGATGCAGGTTCCCGATCGCTCCCGCCGCGACCGGAATCGCCCGCGCGAGCGGCATCCCGCCGCCGAGCAGCGCCCCGAGCGCCCGAGCGAATTGGGAGACGCCGAAGAGGCGGAGCACCTCGCCGACGACCGGAAGCGCGAGCAGCGTCCGATCGCGGAGGCGCCCCGCCCCGGGCGAACGCGACCAGACGAGGAACCCGGCGGCGAGCGCGAGGACTGCGGCCCCGATCCACGCGAGCCGGTCGCGGAAGAACTCGGCCGCGCCCAGCAGCGCGAGGGTGAGGGCGGGCAGTTCTTGGTCGAAGCCGGCGAAGAACGGGAAGAAGTTGGGGACCACGCCGAGGAGCAGGTACGCCGCGGCCCCGAGGAGCGCGACGAGCAGGAAGGCCGGATACACGAGCGCGGCGGTGAGGTTGGCCCGGGCCTTCACCGCGACCCGCATCGCGTCGGCGAAGCGGGCGACCATGCCGGCGAGGTCGCCGCTGGTCTCGCCGGCGCGAAGGCACGCGGCATAGACGCCGGGGAAGAAGACGTGGCGCGAGACCGCCTCGCTCATCGGCGTTCCAGCGCGCACCTCGCCGAGGATCGTCTCGACCGCGTCGCGGAACGTGGGGTTGTCCATGCGCTCCACGAGGATCGAGAGCGCCTCGGCGAGCGGCAGTCCGGCGCGCAGCAGCGCGGCGAGCTCCTGATTGAAGAGGAGCACGTCCCTGGCGCGGGCGCGGCGCCGCAGGAGCGGGAAGTCCCGCCGAGCGCGCCGGACGTCGAACACCTCGAGTCCCCGCGAGGCGAGCTCGGTCCGCGCCGCGGCGGCGCTCGCCGACTCCAGCGCGAGGCTGCGCAGTTCGCCGCCGGCTTCGCCGACCTGGCACTCGAAGCGGGGCATCCGACGCCGCGATGGTAGCGGGCTACACTCAGCCCGGAGAGACGCGATGAGCAGGAAGAAGACGGCGAGACGGAAGAAGCGGGCGCGGGGCGGCGCGACTCCGGAACGGGCGCTCGCGGAGAACCGGCGGGCGCGCCGGGACTACGAGGTGATCGAGGAATTCGAGGCGGGCGTGGCGCTGACCGGCCCGGAAGTGAAGTCCTGCCGCCTCGGCGGCGCGGACCTGAAGGACTCCTACGGGAAGGAGCGCGGCGGCGAGATCTTCCTCGTCAACTGCCATATCGCTCCCTACCAGCACGCCTCGGGCGAGCCGGAGAACCCGAACCGCCCGCGCAAGCTGCTCCTCCATTCCGGCGAGGTGAGCCGGATCGGGGGGAAGCTGAGCACGACCGGCCTGACGCTCGTGCCGCTGCGGATCTACGTCCGCAACGGGTGGATCAAGGTGCGGGTCGGCCTCGCCCGGGGCAAGACCCAGCGCGACCGGCGGGAGACCATCCGGACGCGGGAGGCGCAGCGCGAAATCCGCGAGGCGCTCGGCTGATCCGTCCGTCCGGCCCTTCTATACTTCGCGCGCCATGAGCCGCATCGGGACGCCGGAATCACCGCTTCGGGTCGCCATTTTCGGGTCGGGCCCCACCGGGTTCTACGCGAGCGACCACCTGCTGAAGGCGTCCGGGATCTCGGTCGAAGTGGACCTGTTCGACCGGCTGCCGACTCCCTACGGTCTCGTCCGGGGCGGCGTCGCGCCCGACCACCAGAAGATCAAGACGGTGACCCGCGCCTACGAGCGCACCGCGGGGAAGCCCGGGTTCCGCTTCTTCGGCGGAGTCGAGTTCGGCGGCGACCTCCGGCTCGAGGACGTGAAGTCGCATTACCACGCCGTGATCTACGCGGTGGGCGCCCAGGTGGACCGGGCGATGCGCATTTCCGGCGAGGACCTGCCGAGGAGCCACGCGGCGACCGAATTCGTGGCCTGGTACAACGGCCATCCGGACTACCGCGACCGCGAGTTCGACCTGTCGCAGGAGGAAGCAGCCGTCGTCGGGGTCGGCAACGTGGCGGTGGACGTCTGCCGCATCCTCGCCCGGTCGGTGGACGAGCTGCGCCGGACGGACATCGCCGACTACGCGCTCGAGCAGCTCGCCGAGAGCCGCATCAGGACGATCCACATGCTGGGACGGCGCGGACCGGCGCAGGCGGCCTTCAGCAACCCCGAGATCCGCGAGCTCGGCGAAATGGAGGGCGCGGACATCCGGGTGCGCCCCGACGAGGCCGCGCTCGACCCGGTCAGCCAGGAGTGGGTGGACTCGGGGGCGGACCGGGCGGCGCCCCTCAAGGTGCGCATCCTGAACCGGTACGCCGAGGAGCAGCGCTCCGGCAAGCCGCGCGCGCTCATCGTCCGCTTCCTCGTGTCGCCGGTCGAGTTGCTCGCCGGCCCCGACGGGGGCGTGGGGCGGGTGCGGCTCGTCCGGAACGAGCTCTACCGGACGGACCGGGGCGGCGTTCGGCCTCGCGCCACTGGCTCCTTCGAGACGCTCGACGCCGGGCTCGTCTTCCGTTCGGTGGGCTACCGGGGCGTGGCGCTACCGGGCGTACCCTTCCGGAATGACTGGGGGGTCATCCCTCACGCCGACGGGCGCGTCCTCACCAGTCCCGACGGCGAGCGGCTGACCGGCCAGTACTGCGCCGGCTGGATCAAGCGCGGCCCGACCGGGGTCATCGGCACCAACAAGCCGGACGCGCTCGAGACGGTCAAGGCGCTCCTCGAGGACGTGGCTCGGGGCGACTGCTGGATCCCCGCGAACCCCTCCGCCGAGGCCGCCGAGCGGCTCGTGCGCGACCGGGCTCCCGATTACTTCTCGTTCGCCGACTGGAAGAAGCTGGACGCCATCGAGGTGGAGCGCGGCGCGGCGGAGGGCCGGCCGCGGGTCAAGTTCGTGACGGTCGCGGACATGCAGGCCGCGATCCGCTGAGCGCGGCTTCGATCTCCTCCCGGACCGAGGCGTCCGGCTCCCGCTTCCGGCGGGCTTCGAGCAGCGGGCGCGCCCGGGCGGCGTCGATCTCGCCGAGCGCCCACGCGGCGTGGCCGCGCACGAGCGGCTCCTCGTGGTCGAGCGCAGACGTCAGTGGGCCGAACGCCGCGGGATCGCCGCTGTTTCCGAGCGCGACGGCCACGTTCCGCAGGAATCCGGCGTAGCTGGCGCGGCGGATCGCGCTGCGCCGCGACCGGTCGCGGAACTCCTGCGGCGTGAGCGCGAGGAGCCGGGCGAGCGTCTCGGCGCCGAGGGCGTCGTCCGGGGCCGCGAAGGCCGGGTCGGCGGTCGGAACCGCGAACCGGTTCCAGGGGCAGACGTCCTGGCAGTCGTCGCAGCCGAAGATGCGGTTCCCGAGCGGCCGGCGCAGCTCCTTCGGAATCGGCCCCCGCAGCTCGATCGTGAGATAGGAAACGCAAAGGCGGCTGTCCACCACGTAGGGAGCGACGATCGCGCCGGTGGGGCAGGCGTCGATGCATCGGACGCAGCTCCCGCACCGGTTCGGGTGGGTCTCGTCGGGCGGCAGCCGGAAGGGCAGGAGCAGCTCGCCGAGGAAGAACCACGAGCTTCCGCGGGACGCGATCACGTTCGAGTGCTTGCCGGTCCAGCCGACGCCGGCGCGCTCGGCGTACGCCTTCTCCAGCAGCGGTCCGTGATCCACGAGCGTCGGAATGCGCGCGTCGTCGGGCGCCAGCCCCGCCTTGCGGGCCAGGCTCCCGGCGAAACGGGCGAACTTGCGCAGGCGGGACTCCAGGACCCGGTGGTAGTCCTCGCCGCGCGCGTACTGGCTGACCACGCCGCCGCCGGGGGGCGCGGACGCGGGGGCGCCGCCCCAGTAGTTCACCGAACAGACGGCGACCGTCCGCTCCGGCCCCGCGTCGCTGCGCCGGGCCGGGTTCCGTTCCAGCCACGCCATCTCGCCGTGGTTTCCGTCGTCGAGCCACGTCTGGAAGCGGCGCCCGGCTTCTTCGAGGCGGCCGGGAGCGAATCCGACGTGGTCGAACCCGAAGCGGGCGCCCGCTTCCCGGAGGCGTTCCTTCACCGTTTCGGGGGTCATGCGCTCGGGTAGAGTGTGAGCCATGCACGCCGAGACCCTCGCCTCCATCCGCGCCGACGTCGAGGCCATCCGCGCCGCCGGGCTCGAGAAGGCGGAGCGGCTGATCACCTCGCCGCAGGGCGCGCGAATCGAGGTGGGCGGCCGGAAGGTCGTGAACTTCTGCGCCAACAACTACCTCGGGCTCGGCGGCGACGCCCGAGTGGTCGAGGCGGCGCGCCGCGGCCTGGAGGCGCGCGGGTTCGGGCTCAGCTCGGTGCGCTTCATCTGCGGCACGCAGGACATCCACCGCGAACTGGAGCGCCGGATCGCCGCGTTCCTCGGAACCGGCGACACGATCCTCTACAGCTCGTGCTTCGACGCCAACGGAGGGCTCTTCGAGACGCTGCTGGGGGCTGAGGACGCCGTCCTCAGCGACGAGCTGAACCACGCCAGCATCATCGACGGCGTCCGGCTCTGCCGGGCGCGGCGCGAGCGCTACAAGAACCGGGACATGGCGGACCTCGAGCGGAAGCTCGAGGCCTGCGGGGACGCCCGGCGGAAGCTCATCGCCACCGACGGCGTGTTCAGCATGGACGGCACCGTGGCGCCGCTGGACGAGATCTGCGACCTGGCCGACCGCCACGGCGCGCTGGTCATGGTGGACGACTCGCACGCCACCGGGTTCATCGGGCCCACGGGGCGAGGCACGCCGGAACTGTTCGGCGTCGCCGCCCGGGTGGACGTGGTCACCTCGACGCTCGGCAAGGCGCTCGGCGGCGCGGCCGGCGGGTTCACCTCGGGGCGCCGGGAGATCGTGGACCTTCTGCGCCAGCGCAGCCGCCCGTACCTCTTCTCCAACACGCTCGCTCCGGCCATCGTCGCCGCCGCGATCGAGGTCCTCTCGCTGCTGAGCGCGAGCGACGAACCCCGGCGACGGCTCATGGACAACACCCGGCGTTTCCGCGACGGCATGACCGCCGCCGGATTCCGGATCGCTCCCGGCGAGCATCCGATCGTGCCCGTGATGCTCGGCGACGCCCGGCTGGCCACGCGCATGGCCGACGACCTGCTCGAGCGGGAGGTGTACGTCATCGGGTTCAGCTATCCGGTGGTTCCCACGGGCAAGGCCCGCATTCGAGTGCAGCTCTCGGCCGCCCACTCGGCGGACCAGGTGGACCGAGCGGTCGAGGCGTTCGTCGCGTCGGGCAAGGCGAACGGCCTCTCCGGCCTCGCCTGATCCGCCCCGGACTCCCCGTCTTTCCGGCGGGGGCTTGCGCTCGCATGAATGTTCTATACTGTGGCGCATAACAGTTGATATGGATAAACTAAGATCATGACCATGCGCACGACCGAACGGGTCCGCGCCGGTCTGGCGCGCGCGACCGAACACGCGGCCGACGCCCGCCATCCGGAGATCCTGCCCGAGCATCTCCTGCTGGCGCTGCTCGAGGACGGGGACGGCCTCGCCGTGCGCCTGCTGGAGCGCCTCGGAAGCGATCCGGCGGCGCTGGCGAAGCGGACGGCGGCCGCCATCGCCGGCCTTCCGACGCTCGCGCACTCGGAGGAACCGGCCCCCTCCCGCGAGCTCGCGGCGGTCCTGCGGGCGGCCTCGGGCGAGGCGAAGAAGCTCGGGGACGAGTACCTGAGCGTCGAGCACCTGCTCCTCGCGCTCGCGAGCCGCTCGGGCGCGGCGTCGCGGCTGCTGCGCGAGGCCGGCGCGCCGCCGGGGCCGCTGCGCGAAGCGGCGGCGCAGCTTCGCGACGGAGCGCGCGTGACCTCGGAGCGGCCCGAGGAGACGTTGGAGCCGCTCGCGCGATACGGGCGCGACCTCACCGGGCTCGCCGCCGAGGACAAGCTGGACCCGGTCATCGGGCGCGACGACGAGATCCGCCGCGTGATGCAGATCCTCTCCCGCCGGACGAAGAACAATCCGGTCCTCATCGGCGAGCCGGGCGTGGGGAAGACCGCGATCGCCGAAGGGCTCGCGCTGCGCATCGTGCAGGGCGACGTGCCCGAGGGTCTCCGGGGCCGGCAGGTGGTCGCGCTCGACATGGGAGCGCTCATCGCCGGAGCGAAGTTCCGCGGCGAGTTCGAGGAGCGGCTGAAGGCGGTGCTCGGCGCGGTCCAGAAGGCCGAGGGCCGGGTGATCCTCTTCATCGACGAGCTGCACACCGTCGTCGGAGCGGGGGCCACAGAGGGCGCGATGGACGCCTCGAACCTGCTCAAGCCGGCGCTCGCCCGGGGCGACCTCCACTGCATCGGCGCCACGACGCGGGACGAGTACCGCAAGCACGTCGAGAAGGACGCCGCGCTGGCCCGCCGCTTCCAGACGGTGGCCGTCGAGGAGCCCTCGCCGGCCGTCACGGTGACCATCCTGCGCGGCCTGAAGGAGCGCTACGAGATCCACCACGGGGTCCGGATCCGGGACGGAGCCCTGCTCGCGGCCGCGTCGCTCTCGCATCGCTACATCTCCGGCCGGTTCCTGCCGGACAAGGCCATCGACCTCGTGGACGAGGCGGCCGCCCGCCTGCGCACCGAAATCGACAGCGTCCCCACCGAGCTGGACCGGGTCGAGCGCGACCTGCTCTCGCTCCAGATCGAGCGGGAGGCGCTCAAGAAGGAGAAGGACGCCGCGTCCCGCGAACGGTGCGCCGAGCTGGAGGGGCGGATCGCCGGCCGCGGAGAGGAGGCGAAGACGCTGCGGGCCCGCTGGCAGGGCGAGAAGGAGCGCCTCGCCGAGGTGCGCCGCATCCGGCGCGAACTGGAGGAAGCCGGGACCCGGATGGAGCGCGCCGAGCGGGACGTGGACCTCGAAGCGGCCGCCGAGCTGCGCTTCGGCGTCATCGCCCGGCTGCGCAAGGAACTCGCCGACGCGGAGGCCCGCGTCGAAGTCGCCCCGGACCGGCTGCTTCGGGAGGAAGTGGGCGAGGCGGACGTCGCTTGCGTGGTCTCCCGCTGGACGGGAATCCCGGTGGAGCGCATCGTGGAGGGGGAGCGGCGAAAGCTGCTGCGGCTCGCCGACCTGCTCCACAAGCGGGTGGTGGGGCAGGAGCGCGGCGTCCGAGCGGTCGCCGACGCGGTGCTGCGCGCCCGCGCCGGAATCCAGGATCCGGACCGACCGCTCGGCGCGTTCCTGTTCGCCGGCCCCACCGGAGTCGGCAAGACGGAACTGGCCCGGGCGCTGGCCGCCGAGCTCTTCGACGACGAGCGGGCGCTCATCCGGCTGGACATGTCGGAGTATTCCGAGCGGCACTCGGTGGCGCGCCTCACCGGAGCGCCCCCGGGGTACGTCGGCTACGAGGAGGGGGGCCAGCTCACCGAGGCGGTGCGCCGCCGCCCGTGGGCGGTCGTGTTGCTGGACGAGATCGAGAAGGCGCATCCGGAGGTCCACAGCGTCCTGCTGCAGGCGCTCGACGACGGCCGCCTCACCGATTCGCAGGGCCGGCTCGTGGATTTCCGGAACGTCGTGTTCATCATGACCTCGAACGTCGGGAGCGCCGACATCCTCGAGATGACGTCCCGTGGCGCGCCGTGGGACGAGGTCCGGGACCGCGTCGAGCGCGAACTGCGGGGGCGGTTCCGGCCCGAGTTCCTGAACCGGGTGGACGAGACGGTCGTGTTCCGCAGCCTCGAACGCGACCAGATCGAACGGATCGTCGCCCTGCAGCTCGACCGGTTCCGCGCCAGGCTCGAGGAGCGCAACATCGGCCTCAAGGCCGACGCTTCGGCCATCCGCCTGCTCGCGAACCTCGGCTACGACCGCATCTACGGCGCCCGGCCGGTGCGCCGCGTTCTCCAGCAGCGGGTCGAGACCCCGGCGGCCCGGATGATGGTCGAGGGCTCGCTCGGTCCCCGGCAGGAGCTGCGCCTCGATGCGGACGGCGGGGAGCTTCGCCTCGCCGCCGCCTGAGTCAGTCGCCCGCCTCGTACTCCTCGGCGCGGTGCATGTCGAACGCGCCGTGGGCCTCGTTGTCGGGAAATCCGCGCAGCTCGGCGTGGCAGCGGTAGCACACCGTCGCCTCGCCGAGGCGCTGGTAGATCAGGAAATCGAGCAGCGCCACGGACGCGAGCACCGCGAAGGCGCCGGGGAAGTCCCAGATCGCGTAGGCCGCCGTGGAGAGCGCGATCCCGCCGATCACGGCCGCGCACCCGGCCTGCTGCGGAAGATCCTTCTTGCGGTACAGGTCGGGGTTGCCGCACTGGGGACAGGCGGCGATGGGCTCGCCGGGCTCGGCGCGCTCGGGGGCGGCGGGCGGGTTGGCCGCCCCGCAGTGGGAGCAGGTTCCGTCCGGCGCCGGCGGACTCCAGATCGAATAGCGGTCGCAGGAGTCGCAGTAGAAGCCGACTTCCGGCGCCCGCTTGCGGGTCACGCCCGGCGGATCGCGTCGAGGGCCGCCCGAATCTCCTCGCGGGTGTTGAAGAAGTGGATCGAGAGCCGGAAGTCGCGCTCCCCGCGCACCGGCGAGGCGAGGATGTCGTCCTCGGTCCTGAGCTTCCGGTAGAGATCCATCGGATCGCGGCCCTCGGGGAGGCGGACGACGAGGATGCCGCTGCGGTCCGCCGGGGTCTCGGGCGAGGCGAGCCCGAGTTCCGGGATGCGGCGCGCCTCCTCCACGGCGTACTCGACGAGCGCGTCGATGCGGGCGTGGATCCGGTCGAATCCGACGTCCTCCATCCACTGGACCGCCCGGGCGAAGCCGGCGAAATCGGCCAGCGCCCGCGTCCCGAACTCGTAGCGGGCCGCGCTCGGAAGGAGCGCGTACCCGCCCTTGTAGTCCATCTCCGCGTGGCTGTGCGCGCCGGCCCAGCTCAGCTTCACCCGGTCGAGCGCGTCCTCGCGCACGAAAAGCGCCCCGGTGCCCTTGGGGCCGAGGAGCCACTTGTGCCCGCACGTCGAGTAGGCGTCGCAGCCCAGGTCGCCGAAGTGCGTGCGGACGAGGCCCGGCCCCTGCGCGCCGTCGAGGTGGTAGAGCGCGCCGCGCCGCCGCAGCAGCGCGGCGAGCTCCGCCGAGGCCGCCGCCGGGATCGCGCGGCCGTTGTTCCGGGAGACGTGACTGACGCTCACGAGGCGGGTGCGCGGCGTGAGCTGCGCGCGGACCTCCGTCAGAAGGTCGGTTCCCGGGGTCAGGTCGATCTCGCGGATGACGACGCCGGCGCGGTCGCGCAGCACGTACCACGGGATCACGTTCGCCGGGTGCTCGGTGTTGGAGATGACGACCTCGTCGCCGTCGCGCCAGTCGAGGCCCCACGCGACGATGGAAATGCCCTCGGAGGTGCTGTGGGTGAGCGCGACTTCCGAGGTCCGGGCGCCGAATACCCGCCCCAACTGCGCCCGCAGGTCGGGCTCGATGCGCGCCATGCGTTCCGAGACGTCCGCGGCCGCGGGGCTCCGGTTCTGGAAGCGGAGCCGCTCGACGACCTCGTCCATGACGGCGTCCGGCGACGGACCGATCCCGCCGGTCTGGAAGTAGCGGCTCGCGACGGCCGCCGGGATGCTCCGCCGCGCCTCCTCGACCCACCCGGGGAGATCCTGCGCGGCGGCCGCGGCGAATCGCGCCACGGGAAGGGCGGCGAGGCCGGTCAGGAACTGGCGGCGGTCAGACAAGCGCTCCTCCAGTCACGGTCTCGAGAAAGACCGCGGTGAGTTCGCCGAAGAGCACGAGAATCAGGGCGACGTAGAGGAGGCCGGTCGCCGACTGGGTGGACCGGATCCGGATCGTGCGGCGGATGAGGAAGGCGAGCGCGATCGGGGCGGCGAGGCCGGTGACCGCCCGGAATGAGAAGAAGAGCGCGCTCGTGGAGTAGATGAGATCCTCGGGCGACGCGATCCGCAGCGCCGCGTACCCGCCCGTCAGGAGCGCGAGCGCGGCGACGCCGACCCTCGCCCACGCCGCGAGCTCCACGAGCCGTCCGCCGATCGCGAGCGGACGGATCGAGAGCGACGTGTCCACGAGGTACCAGTGCCCGAGAAGCATGGTCGCCGATACGGCCCCCAGCAGGAAGACTCCGCTCATGGCGCCGGCGGCGGCGATCGCTCCCGAGCCGCCGAGCGCCGACGCGAGCAACGCCCCGGCGGCGCCGAGCGCGGCCATGAGCGGGCCGAGCCGAGGGGACGTGGCGGCGCGGAGGAGCAGCAGCGCGGCGATCGCGAGCGCCGCCTGGACGAGCGCGTCCGGCCGTCCCCAGCCGACCAGCGCCGAAAGCGCCAGCAGTCCCGCAGCGCCCTTCAGCGTGAACCGCAGGAAGGCCTCCGGAACCGCGTGGAAGCGGTGCATGAGGCCCGCGGCGAGCAGCGCTCCGGCCCCGAGGCGGGCGAGCAGAAGGGCGGCGACGGTGCTGATCAAGACCGGCGCCGGGCGGCTCTAGACCTGGAAGGACTCTCCGCAGCCGCAGTTCGAGACCGCGTTGGGGTTGTTGAAGCGGAACCCGGCGCCCATGATGTCCTCCACGTAGTCGATCTCGGTTCCATTCAGGAAGGGCAGGCTCTTCTCGTCCACCAGCATCTTCACCCCGTTCTGCTCGAAGATCTGGTCCCCGTCGCGCGATTCCTCGTCCAGCGCCAACTGGTACTGGAAGCCCGAGCAGCCGCCGCCCACGACCCGGACCCGGAGCAGCGCATCGGGGCGCTCGTGCTTGACCAGAAACTCGGACACCTTGGTCACGGCGAGGTCGGTGAGGTGCAGCATGGTGACGTCTCCCGTGGCAGAATGCTGGCGGTTCGCAAGTTGAAGACTAGCCGATCCGGACGCTCGAGCGTCCCCATTGATAGCTGAGAGCACGCATGACCGACCATTCCGAAGGCGCCTCCCCGGTCGTTGACCTTCACTCCCATTCGACCGAGTCCGACGGTGTCCTCAGTCCGGCCGAACTCGTGGCCCGCGCCGCCCGGACGGGCGTGGACATCCTCGCGCTCACCGACCACGACACCCTGACCGGCATTCCCGAAGCTCGCGAGGCCGCCGCCGAACACGGGCTGGATCTCGTCCCCGGCGTCGAGATCTCGTGTCGCGGGCAGGGCCAGTCGGTGCACCTGCTGGGCCTGTTCGTCGATCCCGACGACGGTCCGCTCACCGAAATGTTCAGCAACATGTCGGCCGAGCGCCGGCTGCGCATCCGGGAGAGCTGCGACCGGCTCCGCGAGCTGGGACTCGATCTCACCTTCGAGGAAGTGTCGGCGCGCTCCGGCGGGGCCTCCCTCGGCCGTCCGCACATCGCCGACGTGCTCGTGGAGAAGGGCGTGGTCGGCCACCGGGACGATGCGTTCCGGTTGTACCTCGGCCACGGCAAGCCGGGGCACGTGAGCTACGGCAAGAAGATCACCGTCGCCGACGCGGCCCGCTCGATCCACGCCGCCGGGGGGGTCAGCTCGCTCGCCCATCCCAAGTACCTCGAGCAGGACACCGTGATTCCGATGATCGAGGAGGCCGACGTCCGGGCGATCGAGGTGTTCCACACCGACCATTCGCCCGAGGAGCGCCGCCGCTACCTCGACATCGCGGACGCGCTGGGGCTCTGCGTGAGCGGCGGCTCCGACTTCCACACGCCGAAGAAGCGCGGGAAGATGGGTTCGGACCTTCCCTGGAACCTCTACGAGGACTTGCGCCGGGCCGCTGGCTGACCGGCGCTCAGTCCGGAACCTGCACGAACACCGCTCCGTCCCGCACCGAGACGGAGAAGACCGGGACGCGGGAAGCCGGGTTCACCGGCGACTCGCCGGTGGTCAACTCGAACTGCCACAGGTGCCACGGGCAGCGGACAATTCCCTCCTCGACCGCGCCGAGGTGCAGCGGTCCGCCCCGGTGGGGGCAGGTCTCGCCGATCGCGCGGACCGCTCCGTCCACGTGGAAGAGCGCGACCCGCGATCCGCCGACATCCACCGCCAGCGCTCCGGCCTCCTTCAGTTCGTCGAGTCCGCAGGCGCGGCGTTCGCCGGTCACCGGCCCGGCTCCCGGCGCAGGCCCTCGGGCGCGCTGCGGACGTCCAGCACCTGCCCGCCGCGCGCCCGGGCGGCCTCGGCGACCGCCGCCCGCCGCTCGGGATCCACGAGGGCGACCATCGTGCCCCCGGCGCCGGCGCCGCACGCCTTGACCGCCCGCGCGCCGGCGTCCCGGAGCACCGCCTCCAGCGCGTCGAGCGTGCGGTTCGTGACGCGCTTGGCGAGCGCCTTCCGCCCGGCCCACTCCTCGTCGAGCGCCGCCGCCGCCTCGTCCCAGTTCCGCGCGACGAGGGCCTCGCGCATCCGCAGCGCCGCCGCCGCGATCTTGTGGATCCCCGCGATCGCGCCCTTCTTCCGGGCGAGGATCCGCCGGAACACCCGCGCGTTCGAGTCCCCCGACGAGTGCGCCTCGCCCGTGAACACCAGGACGAACCGCTCGGCCATCGGATCCCCGCCGTCCTCGCCCCACGGCATGGGCTCGGGGCGCGTCCACGGACTCTCCCAGTGCAGCGCGTGGGCGCCCCCGAGCGCGGCGGCGAACTGGTCCTGGGCGCCGGTCGCGGTCCGCAGGATGCGGACCTCGGCGTCCACGACGATCTTCACGAGATCGGCGATCGGCCGCTCGCCGCCGGTGATCTCGTCGAGCGCGCCCGCGATCGCGATCCCGAGCGCGGACGAGCCGCCGAGGCCGGATCCCGCTGGGGCCGCCGTCGTGAAACGCACCTCGCAGGGCTCCCCGGGGTCGAAACGCTCGAGCAGCCGGGCCGCGAGGACCGCGAGCGGGTGGTCGAACAGCGACTCGAGCGCGTCGCTCTGGACATCCACCCGGCCGTCGCTCACGACCCGCCACGCGGGGGCCGGCCGCACCCGGACCCGCGCCCGCAGGTCGATCGCCACGTTGACCGTGAGCGCGCGCGGCAGCAGCAGATGGACCGGCCAGATGTCGAGCGTCCCGCCGGCCAGGTCCACCCGGGTCGGGGCGGACCAGCAGGACTCGGGAATCAGAACGACACTCCGACCGTCGTGACCCAGCGGTTCACCGGCTCCTCCAGAAAGTCCCGCTGGTACTGGACCTCGAGGCTGACGCGGCCCACGGAGAATCCGGCGAGCGCGAGTCCCGCGGGAGACGACTCCCGCAGATCGCGCCCCGAGACCACCAAGGCGTATCCCGCGCCCACTCCGGCGTAGGCGCGCACCAGCGGCGTGGGGAGGAAGCCGGCGCGGACGAACCCGTAAGCGCGGGCGGGCCAGACGTCGCTCGTCTCCTCCGAGCCGATCGTCGTCTGGACGAGAACGCCGGCCGAGACCGGAATCACCGGGGCGTGCGCCTCCCATCCGCCTCCGGCGATCCAGTCCGAACCGGCCGCGCCGCTGGCGCTGGCCGAGCCGACCTGGAAGAACGGCTGCGCGGATCCGGCGGCCGCGACGAGGAGGAGGACGGCGGCGAACAGCGGGATCCGGATGCGCATGCGGCCAGTATAGGCCCGCTCAGACGCGGCAGGAGCGGGGGGCCCGGTCCTCGAAACCGATGAGCGACGGGTGCCGCAGATGGCCGTTCGGCGTGACTTCGAGATACTCCACGACCGCGACCAGAACCGGGCGCAGCCAGCGGATGACGCCGTCGCCGGTCGCCTCGAAGCCGGGCGGAGCCGGGGCCTCGAGCGCCCGCGACCGCTCGGCGAGCGCCCGGCGCGTCGCGTCGTCGAGCCCGCTCCCCACGTTTCCGAGCCAGACCGGCCCGTCGGGCCCCCACGCTCCGACCACCAGCGAGCGCACCGGGCCGTTCTCGCC
The DNA here is from genome assembly GCA_965199715.1 of Vicinamibacteria bacterium. Classification (GTDB taxonomy): domain Bacteria; phylum Acidobacteriota; class Vicinamibacteria; order Marinacidobacterales; family Marinacidobacteraceae; genus CBDATA01. The sequence goes on along the minus strand of CBDATA010000001.1, from coordinate 132,044 downwards.
GCGGAGCAGGAGTCCGAACACGGCGCACGAGCGCCGGGGGCGCACCTTGATCTTCAGCCAGTCGTCGCTGCGCTCGCCGATGCGGTACGGGCTGGACCGGCGCTTGGCGACCATCCCCTCCATGCCGCGCTCGCGCATCGCCTCGAAGAAGCGAACGCCCGCGCCTCGGAGGATCGGGTTCGCGAAGATCCGGTCCCCGGCGCCGAGGAGCGACTCCAGCCGGGCGCGGCGCTCGTCGAAGGAGCGGCCGGTCAGCCGCTCGCCGTCGAGCCAGAGCAGGTCGAACGCGGCGAACCACGCCGGCGCCCGCCGCGCGCCGCGCCGGATCGCGTCGCCGGAGCGCAGGCGGTTGCGCTCCATGACGAGCGGGAAGCTGGGCCGCTCGCCGTCCAGCACGACGATCTCCCCGTCGAGCGCGCCTGCGCCGGGGACGCTCCGCAGCGCGTCGGCGAGTTCGGGGAACTGCGGGGTCTGGTTTCTGAGGCTGCGGGCCTGAAGCCGGATCTCGGGGCCGAAGAACGCGATCGACCGCAGCCCGTCCCACTTGGCGTCGAAGGCGTGCGCGTCCGAGTCGAAGGGGGTTCCCGAGCCGGCGAGCATGGGAGCGACGCCGTCCGAAAGCCACCGGGCCGGAAGGCCGGCGCCCATCGTCAGCCGGTGCGGGTCAGGCCGGGGTCGCTGTCCGCCTCGGCCTCGTGTTCGATTCGGGCGAGGCTCGCCTTCAGCGCGTCCATGAGGTTCACGACCCGACGGGGTTCGACGCTCGGCGGGGTGACCACTTCCTTTCCGCGCATCTTCGCGTCCACGATCTCGAGGAAGCGGACGCGGTGCTTGTCCTCGAACGCGGCCGCGTCGAACTTCTGGGCGTAGGACTCGAGAAGCTGTTGCGCCATCAGCTTCTCGGCGGCCCCGGGTTCCGTCCTGGGGGCCAGATCCTCGATGTCGCTCACCGGGCGCACCTCGTCGGCGTAGTGGAGGTAGGACATGAGGAAGACGCCGTCGTCGGGGCGGATGGCGACCACGCGCTCCTTGCCGCCGAGCACGACCTGGGCAATCGCGACCCTTCCGGTGGTCCGCATCGCGTCGAGGATCGTGTGGAACGGGCCGCCCGCGACCGGGTTCGCCGGCGCGAGGTAGTACGAGCCGTGGTACAGCAGCGGGTTGATCTCGCCGCTCTCGACGAACTGGACGACGTCGAGCGTCCGCTGCGACGGGAGGCGCAGGGCGTTCAGATCCTCGCCGCTCATGAGCACGTACTGGTCCTTCGCGTACTCGTAGCCGCTCACGATCTCGTCCCGCTCGACCCGCCGGTCGCAGTTCGGGCAATGGCGCTGGGTGCGGATCCGCGACTTGCACTCCTCGTGGAGCTGGTTCATCGAGACCCGCTTCTCGCGGGCGGCCGGGTACGCCTTGACCGGCACGAGCACCAGCGCCAGCTTGAGGTTGCCTTGCCAGGTGGGTCGCATGGAGAATCCGGCGCAGCCGCCGCGCTTCCCGCAGTCTAGGCCAAGCATCGTTGGGATAGACTCCGATTCGTCGAGACCGCGGGAGTCCGGTCGTTCGTCCACGTCCTCAGTTCTTTCCCCCAGAGCCGCCCGATGTCCACCGCAACGGCCCTCGCCCCGACGGCGTCCGCAGAAGAAGCCGGCGACCATCGGATCGTCAACGACCTCGCGATCCGGGTCGGCACGATCAACGGCTCCGGAAGCCAGTCGTCCAACCTGGTCCTGCTTCGCTCCCTGTTCCTGATGGGAATTCCGGTGGGCGCGAAGAACCTGTTCCCGTCGAACATCGCCGGGCTCCCCACGTGGTTCACGATTCGGGTGAACAAGGACGGCTGGGTGGCCCGCAAGCGCGACGTGGACGTCACGGTGGCGCTGAACCCGGCGACCGCGAGGCAGGACGTGCTCGACCTGAGCCCCGGCAAGGCGGTCGTCCACGACACCGCGTTGCCGCTGGATCACCTCCGCGACGACCTGATCTTCTACCCGACGCCGCTCCAGGAGCTGGCCGGCGAGGTCTCCCGCGAGGTTCGGCTGCGGAAGCTCCTCGCGAACATGACCTACGTCGGCGTGCTCGCCTTCCTCCTCGACATCGACCGGGTGAAGGTGAACGCGGCGATCGCCAAGCAGTTCAAGGGCAAGCGGACGGCGATGCGCCTGAACCAGGACTCGGTGGAGGTCGGCTACGAGTACGCGCGGGAGAACATCGTCAAGCGGGATCCGTACGTCGTGCGTCCGATGGATCGGAACCGCGGGAAGATCCTGATCGACGGCAACGCGGCCAGCGCGATCGGCTCCATGTTCGCCGGCGTGAGCGTGGCGACCTGGTACCCCATCACGCCGTCGTCGAGCGTCGTGGAGAACCTGGAATCGCTCCTCAAGAAGTACCGGAAGACCGACGACGGGAAGGCGACCTACGCGGTCGTGCAGGCCGAGGACGAGCTGGCCGCGGTCGGCATGGCGCTCGCCGCCGGATGGGCCGGCGCCCGCGCGCTCACCGCGACCTCGGGCCCCGGCATCTCGCTCATGTCCGAGTTCGTGGGGCTCGGCTACTACGCCGAGATCCCCGTGGTGATCTGGAACATCCAGCGCGTGGGCCCCTCGACCGGCTTGCCCACCCGGACCGCCCAGGGCGATCTGCTCGCGACGTACTTCCTCTCCCACGGGGACACGCGGCACGTGTGCCTGCTTCCCGGCTCCACGAGCGAGTGCTTCGAGTTCGCCGGCGCGGCGTTCGACCTCGCCGAGCGTCTCCAGACGCCGGTGTTCGTGCTTTCCGACCTCGACCTCGGCATGAACATCTGGAGCACTCCCACCGTGGACTACCCGGACAAGCCGTTCGACCGGGGCAAGGTGCTGCGGCGGGACGACCTGATACGTCTCGGCTCCTTCCAGCGGTATCGGGACGTGGACGGCGACGGGATCCCCTATCGGACGCTTCCGGGCGAGGACCATCCGCTCGCCGCCTACTTCACCCGGGGCAGCGGTCACGACGAGAGCGCCGAGTACACCGAGAGCGAGGAGGTCTATGTCCGGAACATGGCCCGCCTCGCCCGGAAATTCGAGACCGCCCGGAACCTGATTCCGCAGCCGGCGCTCTCGGCCGTGGATCCGCCTTCGCCCGTCGGCCTGATCGGCTTCGGCAGCTCCGATCCCGCGATCGAGGAAGCCCGGGTGATCCTCCGGGAGCGGCACGGCATCGAGTGCGACTACCTGCGCCTGCGCGCCCTTCCGTTCACGCCGTCGCTTCTGGACTTCATCGTCGAGCGGCGGCGCGTGTTCGTGGTCGAGCAGAACCGCGACGCGCAGTTGCTCCAGTTGCTGCGCGGCGAGTACGGCGACCGGCTTCCGGAGGGCGTGCTCCGCAGCCTGCTGCACTACAGCGGGTTGCCGCTGGACGCGCAGACCATCGTGGAGCACGTGCAGGGAACGGTGCCCGCCTGAGGCGCGACCGGAGGACGTCATGGCGACTGCAAAACGCCCCCGAACGAACCGGGTCGGACTCGGGCTCGGCGACTATCGGGGCAAGCCCTCGACGCTTTGCAAGGGTTGCGGACACGACGCGATCTCGAGCCAGCTCATCCGGGCGTTCTACGAATCGGACGTCCAGCCGCATCAGGTGGTCAAGCTCTCGGGGATCGGGTGCTCCTCGAAGACGCCCGCGTATTTCCTGAACCAGAGCCACGGCTTCAACTCGGTGCACGGGCGGATGCCCTCCGTCGCCACCGGCACCGTGCTCGCCAACCGCAGGCTGATCGCGATCGGGGTCTCCGGTGACGGCGACACCGCCTCGATCGGGATCGGCCAGTTCGTGCATCTGGTCCGGCGCAACCTGCCGCTCGTGTACATCGTCGAGAACAACGGCGTGTACGGGCTCACCAAGGGCCAGTTCTCGGCCACCGCCGACGAGGACGCCGTGCTGCGCTCGGGCGTCGTGAACCCCTTCCCGAACGTGGACCTGTGCGGCATGGCGGTCGAGCTCGGCGCGTCCTACGTGGCGCGGTCGTTCGCCGGCGACCCGAAGCAGCTCGTGGCGCTCCTGCGCGGGGCGCTCTCGCACAACGGCACCGCGGTCCTCGACATCCTCAGCCCCTGCGTCACGTTCAACAACCACGCCAGCTCCACCAAGAGCTACACCTGGGGCAAGTCCAACGAGGAGCCCATCCACATGCTGGACTTCGTGCCGGCGCTCGAGCAGATCGAGGTGGACTACAAGGAGGGCGCGGACCAGGAAGTGCAGCTCCACGACGGTTCGTGGGTGAAGCTGCGGAAGCTGGACCGGGACTACGATCCGACGAGCCGGCACGAGGCGCGGGAGCTCCTCCTCGAGGCCACCGAGAAGAACCTGTTCCTGACCGGCCTCCTGTACGTGGATCCGAGCAAGAGCACGCTTCTCGACGTCCTCGACCTCGTCGAGGAGCCGCTGGCGTCGCTGGGGGAGGATCACCTCCGCCCGTCGCGCGTGGCCTTCGACGAGATTCTGGACTCGTATCGGTAACCGCTGCGCCTTCCCGACGCGGTCGGGAGCGGGAGGAGGTCCCGGGGCATGAAGCACGCATTCCGATTCTTCCTCCCGGCGGTTCTCGCGAGCCTCGGGACCGCCGCCGGGCAGGAGGCGTTCTCCATCGACACGGCGCTGGCGATCGCGTCGGTTTCGGACCCGAGGCTGTCTCCCGACGGGGAGACCGTCGCGTGGGTCGTTACCCGCACCGACCGGGAGGAGAACGGCCGCTCCAGCCGGATCCGCTTCGCTCCCTTCGCCGGCGGCGCGTCCCGGCCGGTCACCCGCGCCGACCGCTCCGCCTCGAGTCCGCGCTTCAGTCCCGACGGCGACCGGCTCGCGTTTCTGGCCGCCGGCGAGTCGGACCGGTCGCAGATCTGGATGCTGCCGCTGACCGGCGGCGAGGCCCAGCAGTGGAGCCGGCTGCCCGGCGGAGTCTCCGACTACTCGTGGGCGCCGGACGGGACCGCGCTCGTCGCGGTCTCGATGGACCCGCCGCCGGAGGACGAGGAGCCGCGTCCCATCGTGGTGAACCGGCTTCAGTTCAAGCGCGACGGTCAGGGGTACCTCGATGACCGTCGCCGGCGCATCTACCTGGTGGACGCCTCGGACGGATCCCATCGTCAGCTCACCGGCGGCCCCTTCGACGACCGGTCCCCGGCGTTCTCGCCGGATTCGCGCGAGATCGCGTTCGTGAGCGTGCGGCCCGCCGACGGAAGCGATCCCGACGCGACCGACGACAGCGACATCTTCCTCATCCCCCGCGACGCCGATCCCGACTTCGATCCGATCCGGCTCACGAGCAATCCGGGTCCGGACCGCGATCCGGTCTGGAGCCCCGACGGCTCGCGGATCGCGTACACCGGGAACCGCAAGCCCGAACTCATCTGGTACGCCACCGAGCGGCTGTTCGTGCTGGACCGCGCCACCGACGAGGTGGTCACGGTGGCCGAGGCGCTGGACCGCAACCTCTCGAACGTCTGGTTCTCGGACGACGGCGCGTCGCTCTTCGCCGTTCTCGAGGACTCGGGCGTGCGCAGCGTCGTCCGCGTGCCGGCGCGGGGCGACGCGACGCCGGAGACAGTGCTCGGCGGGGAGCGGGTCGTGTACGCCCCGCACGGCCAGGGCGACCGCTTCGTCGCGCTCTCGGGGACCGTGGACCGCCCAACCGAGGTCGTGGCGCAGGACGGGGCGGGGGAGATGCGCCGGCTCAGCCGGGCGAACGACGACCTTCTCGCCGGCGTGCGGATCGCCCCGGTCGAGCGGATCGCTTTCCCCAGCTCGGACGGGACCGAGATTCAGGGGTTCGTGACCAAGCCGCCGGGCTTCGTCGAAGGGCGGCCGGCGCCCACGATCCTGTGGATCCACGGCGGCCCGGTCGCGCAGTTCTCGACCTCGTTCCAGGCGACCTGGCAGTTGTTCGCCGCGAACGGATACCTCGTGGTCGCCGCGAACCCGCGCGGCTCCTCAGGGCGCGGCGAGGACTTCTCGGCTGCGATCTGGGCCGACTGGGGCAACCTCGACTACGAGGACGTGAACGCCGCCGTCGATCATGCGGTCGAACGGGGCTGGGCCGATCCCGAGCGGCTCGGCGTCGGCGGCTGGAGCTACGGCGGCATCCTGACCAACTACGTCATCACCAAGACCGGGCGCTTCCGGGCGGCGGTGAGCGGGTCCAGCGAGACGAGCTACCGGGCCGCCTACGGGAACGACCACTACCAGCTCGAATGGGAGCTGGAGCTGGGACTTCCCTGGGAGAACCCCGACCTGTGGGAGCGCCTCTCGCCGATCGCGAGGGTGCACCACGTGACCACCCCGACCCTCGTGATGTGCGGCGAGAAGGACTGGAACGTGCCGCTCAGCCAGTCGGAGAACCTCTACCAGAGCCTCCGCCGGCTCGGCGTGCCGACCGAGCTGGTCATCTACCCGGGCGAGAGCCACGGCATCCGGCGACCCTCCTTCCAAGAGGATCGCTACCAGCGCTGGCTGGACTGGTACGACCGCTTCCTGAAGGAGTGAGGCCCCGCCTCAGAACCCGAACCGGACGCCGACGTTCACCTGGCGCTTCAGGTAGTCGCCGAAGAAGTGCTGCTGGATGTCCTGGTTGAGCAGGTTGATGACGCGGATCGAGGGCTTGATCCGTCCCTCCTGGAGCTCGGCCGAGATGGTTGCATTGACCATGGTGTACGCGTCGGTCCAGCCGTGGTACTCGGAGGTCAGCACGTCGGTCCATAGCGCCCCGTCGCTGTAGTTCGCGGTCACGCCCGCCTGCACCGCGCCGAACGTGCCGTTGATCCCGACATTGAACCGGTGCGTGGGCGGCGCCGGGATCTCCTCGATGTCGTCGGCGGAGAAGCCGCGGAAGGAGGGCTCGGCCTGCCATGAGTAGTTCACGTTGGCGCTGACGTTGCGCGTGAGCTCGGCGCGCAGGCCGACCTCGAAGCCCGAATCCCGGATGTACTCGCGGTTCACGTAGGAGAGCGTGGAGGGAAGCTGCACGTCGGCCAGCGCCTCGAGCAGCGGGATGAGGTAGGCGGCGTCCTGGCCGATGGCCGCGACGCTGGGCGGAATGAGGCCCGGCGCGGCGGCGTCGAGCGCGGCGACGAACTGGGAGACCTCGGCGAAGGCCTCGTTCCATCCCTCGGGCGCGTTTTCGGCGCCGTAGAACGCGGTGTCGGTGAAGTCGATGTTGTCGTCGGTCTCGTTGACGTACGCCGTGAACGAGCCGGTCATCCGGTTGCCGAGCGCGCCGGTCCAGCCGACCTCCCACGCCGTCCGGTTTTCCTGGCCGAGAGCCGTGTTGCCGGCCGCGAACAGCGGGAGCGTGAAGTTCACCGGCGCCGGAAGCGCCGAGTCGGGGACGTTCAGCGTCGGGAAGAACGAGCGGAACGCGCCCCGCAGGTCGAACACGGCCGGAGAGCCGATCGGAATCCGCAGGTGGTTGTTCGCGAGCGACGGCGCCCGGAACGCCCGGTTGTAGGAAGCCCGGATCGAGTGGAGCGGGGTCGGCTTGAAGATGAGCGTGGTTCTCGGCGAGAGCACGACCGAATCGAGGACGCTGATCCGGTCGGCGCGGGCGCCGACCACCCAGCGCAGCCGGTCGTTGATGAAGAACTCGTCGTTGACGTACACCCCGAGCTCGTTGCGGGTCGGGTTGTCGTCGGCCAGCGTGAGATCCCAGTTGACGAAGCGGAAGTTCCCGCCGTAGGTCACGAGGTGCTTGCCGCCGAGGAAACGCTGGTCCTTGAAGCTCAGGTCCCACGTGTTGGACACGAGGGTTCCGTCAAGGATGGCGCCCATGGGATCCCGGGTGACGGTCGTCTTGAATTCGCCGTCCGTCCGGTTCATGAACGCGCCGATCTCCATGGAGTCGCGGGTGTACTGGACACGCCCGTAGCTCATGGCGGTCCCCGGCTGGAGGTGGAACGGCCCCACGCCGCTGTGCAGGATTCCCTCAGTCGTGGAGTATCCGCCCGACGCGATGAAGCCCGACCGGCGGTCCGGCGCGTCCCAGTCGAGCCGGAAGTCGGCCTTCGGGTTTCGCGACTGGATCGTCCCGTACTCGGGCCAGCGCGCGCCGGACCCGTTCGGGATCTCTCCGGCGGGGCGGGCGAACCCGTCCGAATGCGAGTGTCCGAGCGAGAGCCGCCACGCCAGCTCGTCGGTCGGCGCCTGCGCGTGCGTCGCGGTCACCGAATACGTGCTGCCCGGATCCAGGTCATTGCCCGGAGCCGTGCGGTCGAAGAACCCGTAGCGGACGTCGAGGCTGGTGCCCTCCTGGTCGCGCGGCTTCTTCGTGATGAGGTTGACGACGCCGCTCATGGCGTTCGCGCCCCACACGGCGGACGCCGGGCCGCGCACGACCTCGACCTGCTCGAGGTCGTCCATCTGGGTGGAGATCAGGTCCCAGGCGACGAAGCCGAAGAAGTCCTGATAGACCGAGCGCCCATCGACCAGCACCAGCTGCGAGGTGGCCAGCGTGCCGGTGCGTCCCCGGGTCGTCACCGAGAAGTCGCGGTTCGAGGTCTGGATGACGTTGGCGCCGGGAGTCTGGCGAACCAGGTCGGCGAAATTGGAGGAAGCTTGGGTCTCGATCTGGTCAAGGTCCACGACGGCCACGGGCGCCGGGACGTTGATGATCTCGACCTCGGCCCGAGACGCGGTCACGACCAGCGTCTCGGCGAAGTGCGGGGCCGGCCCGGACTCCTCCTCTTCTTCCGCCTCGGCGGGCGGCGGCTGCTCCTCCGGTTCCTGGGCCTGGGCGGCCGCCGCCAGCCCCGGAAGCAGGACCAGCGCGAGCCATCGCGTCCTCAGTCGATTCCCGAGTTCTCCGGACATGATCTTCCTCGCTTCCCGCTGCCGCGTTCGGCGGTGAATATAGCGGAATGGAGCCGCCCGGCCTCAGAACGCGAAGCGGATCCCGAGGCTGACCTGCCGCTTCAGGTAATCGCCGAAGAAGTGCTGCTGGATTTCCTGGTTGAGCAGGTTCGTGACGCGCAGCGAGGGCTTGATCCGACCCTCCTGGAGCTCGGCCGAGACGGTGGCGTTGACCATCGTGAAGGCCTCGGTCCACCCGTGGAACCGGGCGGTGAGCACGTCGGTCCAGTACGCGCCGTCGCTGTAGTTGGCGGTGACCCCCGCCCGGATGACGCCGAACGTCCCGTTGAGGCCCACGTTGAGGCGGTGTGTCGGCGGCGCCGGAATCTCGCTGACGTCGTCGGCGGAGAAGCCCCGGAAGACGGGTTCGCGCTGCCACGAGTAGTTCACGTTGGCGCTCACGTCCTGGGTGAGCGAGGCGCGCAGCGCGACCTCGAACCCCGAGTCGCGGCTGTACTCCCGGTTCACGTAGGTGACGAGCGAGGGAAGCTCCACGCTGGCGAGCGCCTCGAACAGGGGGATCAGGTAGGCGGGGTTCTCGCCGAGGATCGCGATCTCGGGCGGAAGGAGGCCCGGCGCGGCGGCGTCGAGGCCGGCCACGAACTGCTGGACCTCGGAGAAGGCCTCGTTCCAGCCCGGCGGCGGATTCCCGGCGCCGTAGAACTCGGTGTCGGTCCCGTCGATGTTGTCGTCGGTCTCGTTGACGTACGCCGAGACCGAGCCGGTCACCCGGTCGCCGAGCGCCCCGGTCCAGCCGACCTCCCAAGCCGTGCGGTTCTCCTGGAACAGGGCGGGGTTGCCGGCGACGAGGCTCGGGAGCGCGTAGCGCACCGGCTTCGGTAGCGCTTCGTCGGGGACCGCGCCGGCCGGCAGGAAGGCGCGGAACGCGGGACGAAGATCGAGCTCCAACGGGGTGATGAGCGGCATCCGCAGGTAGTGGTTCGTGAGCGACGGCGCCCGAAAGGCGCGGTTGTACGACGCCCGGATCGAGTGGCGCGGGGTCGGCTTGAAGATGAGCGTGGTCCTCGGCGAGACCACGACCGAATCGAGGGCGCTGATCCGGTCGGCGCGGGCGCCGATCACCCAGCGCAGCCGGTCGTTGATGAAGAACTCGTCGTTGACGTACGCCCCGATCTCGTTGCGGTTCGGATTCGCGTCGGCGAGGTCGTACTTCCACGTGATCAGCCGGGCGTTGCCGCCGTAGGTGACGAGGTGCTTGCCGCCGAGGAGGCGCTGATCCTTGAAGCTCATGTCCCACGTGTTCGACTGGAGGATCGACTCCAGCGGGTCGCCCCTGACGTCGCGCACCACGAGGGTGTCGGCGGCCCCGTCGGTCGAGTTCAGGAACGCCCCGATCTCCATGGATCCGCGCAGGTATTGCAGCCGTCCGTAGGCCATGCGGGTGCCCGGCTTCATCCGGAACGGCCCGACCCCGGAATGCAGGACTCCCTCGGAACCCGAGTATCCGGCGCTGGCGATCAGTCCCGAGCCGCCGTCCGGCGCGTCCCAGTCGAGCCGGAAGTCGGCCTTCGGGTTTCGCGACTGGATCGTCCCGTACTCGGGCCAGCGCGCGCCGGACCCGTTCGGGATCTCTCCGGCGGGGCGGGCGAACCCGTCCGAATGCGAGTGTCCGAGCGAGAGCCGCCACGCCAGCTCGTCGGTCGGCGCCTGCGCGTGCGTCGCGGTCACCGAATACGTGCTGCCCGGATCCAGGTCGTTGCCCGGAGCCGTGCGGTCGAAGAACCCGTAGCGGACGTCGAGGCTGGTGCCCTCCTGGTCGCGCGGCTTCTTCGTGATGAGGTTGACGACGCCGCTCATGGCGTTCGCGCCCCACACGGCGGACGTCGGGCCGCGCACGACCTCGACCTGCTCGAGGTCGTCCATCTGGGTGGAGATCAGGTCCCAGGCGACGAAGCCGAAGAAGTCCTGATAGACCGAGCGCCCATCGACCAGCACCAGCTGGGACGTCGCGAGCGTCTCGGTGGCGCCCCGGGTCGTCACCGAGAAGTCGCGGTTCGAGGTCTGGATGACGTTGGCGCCGGGAGTCTGGCGAACCAGGTCGGCGAAATTGGAGGACCCCTGCGTTTCGATCTCGTCGAGATCCACGACGGCCACCGGCGCCGGGACGTTGATGATTTCCGCTTCGGCGCGCGACGCCGTCACCACGAGCGTCTCGGCGAAGTTGGGGACCGACTCCTCTTCCTCCTGCGCCTCCTGTTCCTGGGCGGGCGCCGCGGGGCCGGACAGCAGCGCGAGCGCGAACCACGGGGCGACGCGCCTCGTCGACATCAGGGTTTCCTCGTTTCCCGGATCGCAGCGCCGGGAAGATACGCTTCCCGCCGCACCGGTCGTCGAAGTTTACGGAGCCGCCGCGCCCGGCGGACGGTCCACACGCGGGAGGTTCTGATGCCGAGCATCACCCAAACCGAGGTTTTGGAGGCGCTCTCCGGAGTGTCCAACCCCGAATTCGAGGACCGGGACATCGTGTCGCTGGGTCAGGTGGCGGACATTCGGGTGTGCGCGCCGGCGGTCGCCGTGACCGTCGTGCTCCCGAACGTGGGGAGCGCGGCTGGGGAGTCGATCCGCAAGGCGGCCGGGGACGCGCTCCGGCGGCTGCCCGGGCTCGAGATCGTGGAGGTCAAGCTGGATCAGCGGGTGCGCGATTCCGGCAAGCCGGCGCCGGCGGCGCCGCCGAAGCCCGGACCGGCCCGGGGCGGGCCGCCTCCGGCCCCCACGAAACCGCCCGGCGTCAGGAACGTGGTCGCGATCGCGTCCGGAAAGGGCGGCGTGGGCAAGAGCACGGTTTCCGCGAACCTCGCGGTGGCGCTCGCCGCCGAAGGCGCGCGGGTCGGGCTCCTCGACGCCGACGTGTACGGGCCTTCCCAGACGACGATGCTTGGCGTGGACGCCCAACCCGAGACCGACGACCGGCGGCGTCTGCTGCCGCGCGCGGCCCACGGCGTCCGCTTCATCTCGATGGGGATGCTCTCGTCGCGCGAGACCCCGGTCATCTGGCGGGGGCCGATGGCCTCGCGCCTGGTCCAGCAGTTCTTCAGCGGGGTCGTCTGGGGCGAGCTGGACTACCTGCTCGTGGACCTCCCCCCGGGCACCGGCGACGTGCAGTTGACCATCGCCCAGACGGCGGCGCTCGCCGGGGCGGTCATCGTCACGACGCCCCAGGCGGTCGCCCGCACGATCGCCGAGAAGGGGCTGCGCATGTTCCAGCCGGTGCAGGTGCCGGTGCTGGGGATCATCGAGAACATGAGCGGCTTCCGCTGTCCGCACTGCGGGGAGACGACCGAGATCTTCGCCTCGGGCGGCGGCGCCGAGATCGCCGGCGATCTGGGCATCCCGTTCCTCGGCGACGTGCCGCTCGATCCGCGGGTCGTCGCCGCGGGCGACGAGGGCCGGCCCACGGTGATCCGGGATCCCGAGAGCCCGGCGGCGGACGCGTGGCGCCGCCTCGCGCGCCGGGTGTCGCTCGAGGTGGCCCGCCTCCACGAGGGCGGCGACGACGGCCAGCCGGAGTCGGTGACCGCCCGGGACGGCGCGGTGGAAGTGCGATGGCGCGACGGCGCGGTGGACCGGCTCGGATTCGAGTACCTGCGCAACAACTGCCCCTGCGCGACCTGCGTGGACGAGTGGAGCGGCGAGCGCCGTTCGCTCACGCTTCTCCTGCCTTCCACCTTCGCTCCGAGGCAGCTCATCCCGGTCGGGAACTACGGCACGCGGATCCAGTGGAACGACGGTCACGACACCGGCATCTACAGCCACCACCTGCTCCGGCGGCTCGCCCGGACGAAGGAGGCCGGAGCGGCCTGAGCGAGACCCCGCTCAGACGGGGACGGGCTCGGGGCTGCCCCGGCGCACCTCGATCACGCCGGTCACGGCCCGCAGCGTGCTCTCGATCCGGTTGGCCTCGGCCACGCTCTCGACGGCCACGGCCACCCGGATCGTCCCCTGGCGGTCGTCGTCGGCGAACGCCCGCACCGTGCGGATGTCGGTGTCCGTCTCGGCGATGACTCGCGTGATGTCCGCGAGGATCCCCTTGCGGTTCTCGACCTTGACCACGAAGTCGGTGTCGTGGCGGACGCCGGCGGCGCGCTTCCAGGTGACTTCCACCCGGCGGTTGGGGTCCTGCACGAGGTCCGCGAGCCGGTGGCAGCGCACGGCGTGGACCGCGACGCCGGCGCCCTCGGTGATGTACCCGGTGACCGCCTCCCCGGGGAGCGGCGAGCAGCATTCGGCGCGGCGCACCAGGGCGTCTTCGACCCCGCTTACCTGGATCTGTCCCGGCTCCCTGCCGATCATGCGACGCACGGCCGCCGAGAACCCGGCTCCGCCGCCGCCGAGCTCCTGCTTCGGGAAGCAGGCGGCGAGCACCCGCGCCGCCGGCACCCGGCCGTAGCCGATGGCCGCGAACAGGTCGTTCACCTCGGAGCACCCGTACTGGCTCAGCACGTCGGAGAGCCCGTCCGCCGATCGGACCCGCCGAAGGCTGAGGTCGTAGCGCGCGGCCTCCTTCTCGAGCAGCTTCCTCCCGAGCGCCGTGCTTTCCCGCCGCCCCTCGGTCTTGAGCCGCGCCTGGATGTGCCGTTTGGCGCGGTTCGTGCGAGCGATCTCGAGCCACTTCGCGCTCGGTTGGCCCTTCTTGCGGGTCAGGATCTCGCAGATGTCCCCGTTGCGCAGCCGATAGTCGAGGTTCACCATGGCGCCGTTCACGCGCGCGCTCTGGCACTCGTGGCCGACCTCGGTGTGGACGGCGTAGGCGAAGTCGATGGGCGTGGCGCCTCGGGGCAGGGTCTTGATTTCCCCCTTGGGGGTGTAGCAGTGGACCTCCTCGGGATAGAGGTCGATCTTGAGGCTGCTCAGGAACTCGTGGGGATCCTCGACCTCCTTCTGCCATTCGAGCACCTGGCGCAGCCAGGCGAAGTTCTTGACCTCCGCCTCGCCCTGGGGGGCCGAGGACTTGTAGCCCCAGTGCGCGGCGATCCCGTCTTCGGCCACCCGGTGCATCTCGCTCGTGCGAATCTGGACCTCGAAATGGGTTCCCGATTCGGTCAGCAGGCTGGTGTGGAGCGACCGGTACGCATTGGGCCGGGGATTGGCGATGAAGTCCTTGATGCGCCCGGGGATCGGAGTCCACAGGTTGTGGATCACGCCGAGCGTCGCGTAGCAGTGGGCGACCGTGTCGGTCACCACCCGCAGCGCGATGAAGTCGTACATCTGATCCAGCTCGATCTCCTGCCGCTTCATCTTCTGGTAGATCGAGTAGATGCTCTTGGTGCGCCCGGAGATCTCGCCGGGGATGTTCTCGGACCGCATCCGGCGCTGGAGGCTCTTCGTGATGTGGCGGATGAAGTCGTTGGCCCACCGCGACTTGGATTGGACCCGCCCGCGCAGCACCTCGTAGGTCTGGGGTTCGAGGAACCGCAGCGCGAGGTTCTGCAGCTCGGCCTCAATGAGGCCCATCCCGAGGCGTCCGGCGAGCGGCGCGTACACCTCGAGGGTCTCGGTCGCGATCCGGCGACGTTTTTCCTCCCGCAGGTGGCCGAGCGTTCGCATGTTGTGCAGGCGGTCGGCCAGCTTGATGAGGATGACCCGGAGGTCGTCGGTCATCGCCACGACCATCTTCCGGACGTTTTCCGCCTGATTCGCCTCGGCCGTGGCGAACTCGACCTTGCTCAGCTTGGTGAGCCCCTCGATGATCTGGCGAACGTCGCGCCCGAAGCGACGCTCCAGATCGGCGGCGGTGACCTCGGTGTCCTCGACGACGTCGTGGAGCAGCCCGCACGCGACCGTGACCACGTCGAGCCGCAGGTCGGCGAGGATCGCCGAGACCTCGAGCGGGTGGGTGAGGTACGGCTCGCCGCTGCGCCGGGTCTGGCCTCCGTGCGCCTGCGCCGCTACCACGTAGGCGCGGCGGAGGAAGTCGAAGTCGGCGTCCGGCTGGTACTCGCGAACCTTCTCGGAGATGGTCTCGAACCGGATCATGCGTCGCCGTCCCGACCCCGCCGGGGCCGTTTCCCGGATTCTAGGGGGGAGCCGGCGGTCGGGGGTCGCCTAAACGAAAACGCCGGCCGCATCCGAGGACGCGGCCGGCGCTGAAAGAAGGCGGAGCTCCCTATTGGGGCTCCTCCGCCGCGGTGGCGGCTCCGCTGGCTGCGGCTTCGGCCGCTGCCGCCGCCGCCGCTCGCTGGGCTTCCTGCTGGGCCTCGCGCAGCTCGAGCGCGCGGGCGCGGTAGGTGTCCGCCTCGGCGATGTACGCGTTGGCGTTGCGCGGATCGGTCTTGGCCTTTTCGCGAAGGAGCAGGTTCTTGTACACGAGCGCGTCCACGTAGTCGGCGTTGATCTCGAGCGCCACGTCGAGCTGCTCGATTCCGAGGTCGATGTAGTCGGAGCGCTGGCCCGAGGTCAGGTCCGGGTCCCGGTACACCTTGTCCCAGTAGTACGTCGAGATCAGGTAGTAGCCCTCGGGGTTGTCGGGATTGACGTCCCGCGCCCTGCCGAGCCATTCCATCGTCTCGTCGAAACGACCGTACTTGTTGAGGAGGTTGGCGACCTGCCGGTAGCCGATCGGATCCTGCGGGTTCATCTCCACCGGCTTCTCGTAGGCGGCGACCACCTTGTCGATCAGCGGGTTCTCTTCCTCGTCGTGGAACCGCTCATAGAGATCGGCCAGCGCGTAGTAGCGCCCGGGTTCGTTCGGATCGAGCTCGATCAGCCGATTGAAGTACTTCTCGGCCTCCCCGAGATCCCGAAGCACGTCCCGGTGGATCGCCGCGAGCTGCTCCGAGGAGTAGCGCTCGAAGGTGGCGATCAGCTCGCGCTGCTCGTCGTCGAGGCTCGGGTCGTTGCTCGCTTCCCGGACGACGTCGAGCGTCTCCTCGTACAACTGCCGGGCGGTCGCGATCCGCGACTCGTTCTCGGGGTCGTCCACGGCCCCCGGGTTGTAGAGGAGGTGGTTGGAGCTCGCGGAGAAGAAGCGGAGCGTCGTCTGGACGATCGGGTCGTCCATCGGCGCGTTCGGCATCGCCGCGTTGTACTCGGCGAGGGCCTCCTCGTACTCCTGGTTCTGGTAGGCGAGGTTCGCCCGCTGGAACGCCCGGAGCGCGGAAAGCTCGTTGAAGAAACCGCCGACGCCGCAGCCGGTCGTGAAGACGGCCAGCCCGAGCGCCAGCGGCAAGAGCCTGAAAGAGCGGGTCATTGTGGTTACTCCCATCCCCTATTCGGGGACGATCCCGACGCGCTCCACGCCGTTGCCGCGGATCACGTCCAGCACCTCGACGACGCGCCCGTACTCGAGGCCGCCGAAGGCCTTCAGGAAGAGCGTCTTGTCGGCGCGGGTCTCGAAGATGTCGCGAATCCGGAGCGGGAGCTCCTCGCGCGCCACGACCTGCTTGTTGATCGTGAGCTGGTTCGCGGCGTCGATGCTCAGGACGAGCTGGTTCGGATCCGGCTCGGCCGCCGCCGCGGCGGCGTCCTGCGCCTCGGGCATCTCCACGTCATGCCCCTGCTGCGTAAGCGGGGTCACCACCATGAAGATGATGAGCAGCACCAGCAGGACATCGATGAGCGGAGTGATGTTGATGTCGGACGTGACTCCGCCGGAGCCGATTCCTGACATTCCCATGATGTGTTCTCCTTGACGGGGTTCGCCCGGCTACTCGGTGGCGCGTTCGGTGATGAGGCCGATCTCGTCGGCCCCGCCGTCCCGGCAGAGCTCCATCACCCGCATCACGTCCCGGTACTCGAGGCGCTCGTCGGCCTTCAGGTAGAGCACCCGCTCGGACTTCAGCGCGAACTTGTCCGCAAGCGCCGTGGGCAGCTCGAGCTCGGTGACCGGCACCTGATCGAGGAAGAGCGAGCTGTCCAGCGTGACCGCGACCTGCACGACGTTGTCGTTGTCAGGGTGGTCGATGCCGTACTCGGCGATCGGCAGCTTGACGTCCACGCCCTTTTGCAGGAGCGGCGTCACCACCATGAAAATGATCAAGAGGACCAGCATGACGTCGGCGAGCGGCGTCACGTTGATGTTGGCGTTGACGTTCTTGTCTCCAAGACCTGCCATGCCCATGACGATTTCTCCTCTGGAAACTGCGTCAGCCCGCCGCTTCCGGGATCCCCTGGGAACCCGGAAGCACTGGGACCGAAGCTGTGGCTACCGTGGCGAACTCCAGCGTCGCCGCGTCAGCGGCGCACCATGAAGTCGATCAGCTCGGAGGCGCCGTTGTCCATCTCGACGCCGAAGCCGTCCGCCCGGTTGGTGAGGTAGTTGAACGCCCACACCGCCGGGATGGCCACGAAGAGGCCGAACGCGGTCGCGATGAGCGCCTCGGCGATTCCCGCGGAGACCGCGCCGATTCCGCCCGAACCGGTCAGCGCCATGCCGCGGAACGCGGTGATGATGCCGAGCACGGTGCCGAGCAGGCCCACGAACGGGGCCGTCGCGCCGACGGTCGCCAAGCCGGAAAGGTTCCGGCGGAGGTCCATCATGCTGATCGCGGTCGCGCGCTGGATGGCGCGGTTGGCCGCGGCCACGGTCTCGGTCCGATTGCCGCCCGCATCGTCGTCCTGGTAGCGGATCTCCTGCATGCCGGCGAGCAGCACCTTCGCCATGTGGCTGTTCTTGACGGACTTGTCCTGGCTGATCTTGATCGCCTTCGCGATGTCGCCCGCCTTGAGCTCCTTGGCTACCTTCGGGGAGTAGTTCCGGGACTGCGAACGCGCCCGGCGATAGGTGATCCCGCGCTCGAACATGACCGAGAGCGAGTACACCGACATGACGGCCATGACCGCGTTGATGAGCTTGGCCGCCGGACCCATGTGGTTCCAGATCTCAAGCAGGTCGAAAGACATTTCCAATCTCCTCCTGGGGTGGAAACGGGCGCCTCCGCGCCGCGGCCCGCCGCGGCGCGAAAACGCGGAAAAAGCGGGTTCCCGGTTCTACCCTTATCCGAGGTTGAACTGCACGGTGACCGTCATGACGATGGGCACCGGAACGCCGTTGAGCAGGGTGGGCTGGTAGCGCCACTGACGGACCGCGTCCATGGCCGCTTGGTCGAGCAGCGGGATGGAGCGCAGGACGGTGATGTTGGTCACGTTGCCATTCGGATCGATGATGGCTTCGAGGATGACCACGCCCGAGACGCGCGCCTGTTTGGCGATCTCGGGATACACCGGATCCACGTGGACCGTCTTGGTCGGCTCGCGGATCTCTCCGCCGACCCGGACCGGAGCGGCCTTGGGCGGCGGGGGCGGGGGGCCGGACGGAAGTCCGCCCACGATGCCGCCGATCACGCCGCCGGGAACTCCGCCCTCGACTCCGCCGGGAACGCCGAAGTCCACGCCCGAGTCCATGCCGATGTCATCGGGAATGTCCACGGGGGCCACGAACTGCGGCGTGGTGTTGAGCACGGGCTTCGGAGCGGCCCGGCGCACCTGCTTCGGCGGGGGCGGCGGGGGCGGCGGCGGGGGCGGCGGAGGCGCCTGCGCCATGAACGTCATGATCCCCTCGGGGGTCGGGAGGCTGTAGGTCAGGATCGGGATGACGATCGCGACCACCAGAAGCGTCCCCTGGAGGAAGAGCGAAACGGCGAAACTCCCGGCGGAGCGGGCCGCGCCGCCATCCTCGCCGGAAACGTGAAAATTGGGACTTCGTGGCAACGCGAGCTCCTTCCCTTGGGGAGGGACGGTTTTCGAGCGCTGGAAGGCGCTTCGGCAGGCATCCCCGGACGGGCCGTTGGCCCCGAGGGCAAGTGCGGAAAATAGCATCGGGCGCTTGCGCTGTCAACCGGCGCTTGCGTGGCGGCGGCCCGCCCAAGCCGCCCGAAACCCGCCCGCGCGAAGCCGGGATCAGCGGAGGTTGAACCGGATCACGAGATCGCTCAGCGCCGCCACGGGCCGTCCGTTGCGCTCCGCCGGCCGGAAGCGCCATTCCGCCTCCACGAGCCGAGTGGCCGCCTGGTCCAGCTCGGGCACCGACCGCAGCACCCGCAGCACCTCGACCGTCCCGCGTTCGGTGATGAGCGCCCGCAGGACCACCCGGCCGCGCACGCCGTTGCGCACCGCTTCCTCGGGAAACCGGGGGCGCGGAGTCAACAGCGGGACCGGCGGACGGTCGGGCGGCGGAACCGTCGGATCGGCGGCCCCCCCAGGCGCCCCGATGATCCCGCCGGGAACGCCGCCCGGAAGGCCGCCGAGCACGCCCTCGGGCAGCCCGTCCGGGAAACCGGTCAGCGATCCTTCCGGGAGGCCGTTCTCGAAGCCGAACGGAGCCGGTTCGGGCGGGGGGATCCGGTCCAGCATCGCCAGCAGGGCGCTTCGGTCCGGCGCTCGGCGCGCCGCGCTTCGCTCGGCGCCGTCGTCCGTCGCGAGCGAGGCCGGATCCCCGCTGCGCAGGCCCTCGGCGGGCGGCGGCGCGAGCCGGATCGCGAGCGGGGCGAACGGCGGAAGCTGCGCCGAGCGGAACCGCGCCGCCTCCAGCGTGAGCGCCAGCCCGACCGCGAGATGCAGCCCCACCCCGATCGGCAGCGCGAACCGCATGCTGCCCGACCGCAGGGGAGGGGCGTCGAGACGACCCAGCGCGGCGGCCTCGGGCTCTCGTTTCCGCATTGGGATCCTCAGACCCCAAGTGTGCGCCGTCCGCCGGCGCCCTGTCCAGCGCCGGGAGGAATCAGACCCGGGCGGCTTGCGGCTTCGGCCCCCGGTCCTCGCCTGACGCCTCGCTCCGGGACCGGAACCCGTGCCACCAGATCACGAGGGGGGACGCGATCGCGATCGAGGAGAAGGTTCCCACGATCACGCCGGCGACCATCACGAACGAGAAGCCCCGCAGCACCTCGCCGCCCCAGACGAAGAGCGCCCCGGTGGCCACGATCGTGAGGCCCGAGGTCAGCACCGTGCGCCGCAGCGTCTGGTTGATCGAGAGGTTCACGATCCCGGTGAGGGTCAGGCGCCGATGGATCCGGCGGTTCTCGCGCACCCGATCGAAGATGACGATCGTGTCGTTCACCGAATAGCCGACGAGCGTCATGAACCCGGCGAGCACGTTCAGGCTGATCTCGTAGCCGAACAGCGACACCAGCGCCAGCGTCAGCACCACGTCGTGGACCACCGCCACGGTGGCCCCGACCCCGTACACCGGCTCGAAGCGGAAGCCGATGTAGATCAGCATCGCGAAGAGCGCGAGGATGGTGGCGTTGCGGGCCCGGCGGCGGAGCTCCTCGCCGATGACCGGCCCGACGATCTCGGTGCTGGCCGACTCCAGCTCGTTGCCCTCCATGCCGGTGCGCAGCGCCTCGAGGATCTCGCCGGCCGCCTCGTCGATGGCCTCCCCCTCGCTCGCCTCGCGCCCGATCCGGATCATCACCTGGTTCAGCTCCGGGTCGTCGTATCGCTGGATGACCGCGTCGCCGTAGCCGATCGCCGAGACCGTGGACCGGACCTGTTCGATCTCCGGGCTCTGCGCGAACTTGGCCACGACCTGCGTGCCCTCGGAGAAGTCGATGCCGTACCGCAGCCCGCCGGCCTGTAACATGCTGATCGCGCCGGCGACGAACACCACGATGGACGCCGAGGCGAACCACCAGCGGTACTTCAGCCAGTCGATCCGGGTGTCGCGCAGGATGTCCATGTCAGATGCTCAGCGAGGCGACCTGCCGCCGTCCGGAGAGGACGAGATCGAACAGGTACCGCGACACGAACATCGCGGTGAAGACGTTGCTGATGAGCCCGACGCTCAGCGTGACGGCGAACCCCTGGACCGGCCCGGTGCCGAACTGGAAGAGGATCGCGGCGGCGACGAGGCTCGTCATGTTCGCGTCCACGATGGTCCAGAACACCCGCGAGAACCCGACCGAGATGGCCGTGCGCGGCGGCTTGCCGGTCTTCAGCTCCTCCTTGATCCGCTCGAAGATCAGCACGTTGGCGTCCACGCCCATGCCGATGGTGAGGATCACCCCGGCGATGCCGGGAAGCGTCAGCGTGGCCGCGAAGTAGGCGAGCGCGCCGACGAGGATCAGCAGGTTCAGCAGGAGCGCGGTCACCGCGTTCAGCCCCGACAGCCGGTAGTAGAAGATGATGAACAGCAGCACGCCGGCGAGTCCGGCGAGCGAGGCGGTGACCCCGCTGCGGATGGAGTCGGCCCCGAGCGAGGGTCCGACGGTCCGCTCCTCCTGATACTCGAGCGAAGCGGGCAGCGCCCCGGCCCGCAGCACCAGCGCGAGGT
The DNA here is from genome assembly GCA_965199715.1 of Vicinamibacteria bacterium. Taxonomy (GTDB): domain Bacteria; phylum Acidobacteriota; class Vicinamibacteria; order Marinacidobacterales; family Marinacidobacteraceae; genus CBDATA01. The sequence goes on along the minus strand of CBDATA010000001.1, from coordinate 110,935 downwards.
CCAGCGCTTCCTCGGCGGTGAAGTTCCCGGTGATCTGGCCCTCGTTGAAGATGGGCCCCTCGATCACCGGCGCGGAGACCACCTCGCGGTCGAGCACGATCGCCATCTGGCGCCCCAGGTTCGCGGTGGTGAAGTCGCGGAAGCGGGACGCGCCGTCGGCGTGGAGGCTGAACTCCACGTTCGGGGTGTTCGTCTGGAAGTCGAGCCCCTGCCGGGCGTTGCGGAGATCCCGACCGGTGATCGCCGGAATCCGCTCGACCTGGTACCACGCGGGTTCGCCGGTGGGCAGGTACGTCGCGAGGTTCTCGACCGCGGAGTTGGGCGGCGGGAGGTCGGTCTCGACGAGCGTCGGCCCGGCCTCGACCAGCCGCAGCTCCAGTTGCGCGGTGGCTTGGATGATCTCCTTCGCTCGGTCCACGTCCTCGTAGCCGGGGAGCTGGACGAGGATCTGGTCGCCGGTGTTGCCGTGGGTCGTGATGACCGGCTCGGTGACCCCGAGTTCGTCCACGCGGCGGCGGATCGTCTCCATCGCCTGCTCGACCGTCTGGGCGCGGATCGCGATCTCCTCGTTCGCCCGAAGCGAGAACGACCAGTCGTTTCCGCCGACGGAACGCAGATCCCACTGCGGCCAGCCAAGGTCCACGATCTGCCGGACCTCGCCGCTGCGCCCGGAGTCGAGGTTCTCGATCGTGATCCGTCCGAGCCCCTCGGAGCGGGCGTCGGTGAAGTCGATCGCGTCGTCGTCGAGCCGCTCGGCGAACTGCTCGGCCGTCTCGTCGGTGAGCACCCGCACGGCGTCGTCGGTGTGCACCCGCATGACGAGGTGGATGCCGCCTTGCAGGTCGAGTCCGAGGACGAGCTTGTCCTCCGGCGGCCACGAGATGAGGCCCAGCGCGCCCACCAGCGCCAGCAGGAGGATTCCCTTCAGGCCGAGGTTTTTCTTCATCGGGAGACTTCCGGTCCGGCTCCTTCCGGCCGGTTCAACTCTTCTCGGAGTCGAGGACGTTCGCGATCGCGCTCCTCGAGACCCGCAGCTTGACCATGTCGGTCACCTTCAACTGCACCGTGCTGTCGTCGAGGCTGGAGATCGTGCCGTGCAGGCCCCCGCTGGTCACGACGCGGTTGCCCCGCTGCAGTCCCCGCAGCATCTCTTCCGTCTCCCGTTGCCGCTTGCGCATCGGGCGGAACACGATGAAGTAGAAGATGCCGAAGATGATCGCGAACAGGACGAGCTGCATCCCGATCGCCGAGCCGCCGGGGTCGGCCTGAAGCAGGGTGGGGAGCATCGGACTCCTCTCGATCAGCTATGCCGGTTTCGACCCGCCTGACGACTCCGGCGCGGCGCCCGGGGAGCCGGGCCGCAGGGCGAAAACGGGAAGGCTATCACGCGCCCTCGGCCCATCTCCCCCGGCAGCTCTCGACGAGCTGCGGCAGCGTCCGGTCCCGGATCGCCGCCCGGATTCGCGCCGCGAGATCAGCGTAGAAGGTCAGGTTGTGGGCCGTCAGCAGCGTCGCCGCGATCCGCTCGCCGCTTCGGACGAGGTGGCGCAGCCAGCCCCGGCAATACGCAGCGCAGGCGGGGCAGGGGCAGTCCGGGTCGAGAGGATCGGGATCCTCCCGCCAGCCGGCGCGCCGGAGGTGGATGCGGCCGCTCCACGTGAAGGCCACGCCCCGGCGGGCGAGGCGCGACGGAACCACGCTGTCGAAGAGGTCCACCCCGAGCGCGGCCGACTCGAGAATGTCGGCCGGGAGTCCCGCGCCCATGAGGTAGCGGGGCCGGTCGGCGGGAAGCGCCTCGGCGACCAGCCGGGTCATCGCGCGAGTAGCGTCGGTGGGCTCGCCCATGAGGAGGCCGCCGATCCCGAACCCGTCGAAACCATGCTCCCCGAGGCTCGCGGCGTGGCGCGCCCGAAGCCGCTCCGAAGCGCCCCCCTGGACGATCGCGAACAGCAGTTGTCCCGGAGCCGCTCCGGCGTCGAGCGAGCGCAGCGCCCAGCGCAGGCTCCGCTCCGCCGCGGCCGCCACCGCTTCCGGCGGCGCGGGCAGGCGGAGGCACTCGTCGAGCGCCATGGCGACGTCGGACCCCAGGTTCCGCTGGACCTCGAGCGCCCGCTCGGGGGTGAGCTCGTGGATGGATCCGTCGCGGTGCGAGCGGAAGCGCACTCCCTCGTCCGTGACGTTGCGCAGCGGCGCGAGGCTCGCGACCTGATACCCGCCGCTGTCGGTGAGGATCGGGCGCGGCCAGTCCATGAGGCGGTGGAGCCCGCCCAGGTCGCGCACCAGCCGGTCGCCGGGGGCGAGCATGAGGTGGTACGCGTTGCCGAGCAGCATCGCGGCGCCCGTCGCCCGGGTCTCGCTCCCAGTGAGGCCGCGGATCGCGCCGTTCGTCGCCACCGGCATGAAGGTCGGCGTCTCGACCACGCCGTGCGCGGTTCCGAGCCGCCCGCGCCGCGCTGGACCGCAGGTCCTCTGGACCTCGAAGCTCACGGGGAGAAGACCAGGCGGTCGAGCGCCGCGGCGACCCCGTCGGCGTCGTGGCCCGCGGTCGGCTCGAAACCCAGCTCGTGGAGATCCGGCGGCGCGTTGGCCATGAGCACTCCGACTCCGGCCGCCCGGAGCATGGGGACGTCGTTCCAGTTGTCGCCGACGGCGAGGGTTTCCCCGAGCGGAACTCCGGCCGCGTCGGCGATCCAGCCGAGCGCGGCGCCCTTGTCCGCTCCCGGGGCGAGCACGTCGAGGAGTCCCAGCTCGGAGTCCGCGTATTCGGTGCGCTCGAGGCCGGTCCGGTCGCCGCACGCCTCGCGCAGCAGCGACTCGGCCTCCCGGCAGCGCCCCGGCGGCCCCGCGAGCACGAGGTGGAGCGGCGCTTCGGCGAAGGCCGGGCGGGGGTCCAGCTTCGGGGTCGGGCGGGCGGTCCGCAAGTACCGCTGGACCCTCGGCGAGCTCGCCCGCGCGGTCGCGATCCGGACGCCGCCGCTGCGATCGCTGATGAGGGCGTGGAGGTCGAGCGCGGCCGCGACGCGAACCGCGGCCCGCGCGACCGGGATGGGCAGCGGCGACTCGCGCAGCGTGCGCGCGCCCTGGCGGATCAGCGCGCCGCCGTGTCCGACGCGGAACGTCTCGGGATGAACGTCGGGGAGCAGCGCCTCCAGCTCGGCGATGCGGCGTCCCGAGATCACCGCGAGGGCGACCCCCCGGGCGCGGGCCCGTTCGAGGGCGTCCCGGTTCCGGGGCGAAACCTGTTTCGACGAGTCGAGAAGCGTCCCGTCCAGATCCACCGCGATCAGGCGCACGCGCCCGGCGGCCCGAGTCACTCGGGGGGGATGACGCCGTCCCAGATGCGGACGCCCCGGATCACGTCCCCCGGACCGAGCCGGTCCAGAATCGGGAAGCCGGAGCGGACCTGACCGAAGACGGTGTGCCGGCCGTTGAGGTGCGGTTGGGGAAGCAGCGTGATGAAGAACTGGCTGCCTCCGGTGTCCTTGCCGTCGAGCGCCATGCCGACCGTGCCCCGCACGTAGCGGCGCGGGTTCATCTCGCAGCGGATGGCGTAGCCGGGGCCGCCGGCCATGTCGTTCCTCGGGTCGCCGGCCTGCACGACGAAGTTGGGCACCACGCGGTGGAAGGTGAGGCCGTCGTAGAACCCCTGCCGGGCGAGCGTCACGAAGTTCAGGACCGTGCGCGGCGCCTCGCCCACCAGCAGCTCCAGCTCGATCTCGCCGTAATCGGTGTCGATCCACGCGAGCGGGGTGAACGACGCCAGCGCCGTCGGGGCGTAGGCCGCGGGTTCCTGCGCCGGAGCGGGCGCCGGGGGCGGGGGGGCGAGCCCCTCACCGCGCAGGAAGCGATGCGCCTCGCGCCGCACCGGCCACCAGCGGTCCGTGAGCGCCAATTCGGCGAAGGCCTGCCGGCTCGGGCCCGAATCCAGTTCCAGCACGGCCCGCAGCGCGGCCAGCCGGAAGTCGGAAACCTCGTCCTCGCCGTCGTCGTCGAACGCCCTCCGAATCTCGACGAGCCCGTCGCCGAGCCGCCGCAGCGCGTTCGCGGCGGCCGCGCGCTCGAGCGGGTCCGCCGCGGCGAGGCCCCCGGCGACGGCCGTAGTGACCTCCGGATCCCGCTGGTCGTCGGCGAGGCCGGTCTCGAGCGCGGCGAGCGCGGTCATGGCCGCCGCCCGCACTCGCGCGTCCTCGTCGGCGAGGCCGTTGTAGAGCAGGAAGTTGCGGATGCGCGGGTCCGCGACGCCTCCCATCGCCCGGGTCATGGCGATCCGCGCCAGCGGGTCGCGGTCGGACCAGCCCGCGAGCAGCAGCCAGAAAGTCTCCGGATCCTGAAGATGGATCGCCCGCGCCGCCGCCGCCCGCAGGGCCGGGTCGGCGTCGGCCACCAGATCGACGAGCAGCGGGGCGCTGCCGTCGACGGGAACCGATGCGAGCGCCGCGACCGCCTCCGCCCGCACCGCCCAGCTGGAGTCCGAAAGCGCCTCCAGCAGCCGCTCCGCACCGCGAATCGGGCGGCCCCCGGCGAGTGACGCCATCGCCCGCATCGCCTCGATGCGCACGATCTCGTTCGCGTGGGTCACGTGCGGCGCGGCTTCCGCCGCCGCGTCGAGTCCGGTTCCGCCGAGAACGCGAAGGCCGAGCGCGCGGGTCAGCGGGTCCGCCGAGCCGGCCCACGCGCGCCCGAGCGGCGCCAGCGACGGATCGCGGAGGCGCGCCGCCGTCCAGACCGCCGGCCACCAGTCGGTGCGGGGCGCTCCGGCGCTTCCCAGCAACGGAAGGACGTCCCCGGGATCGCCTCCGTCATCCCGGATCCGGGCCAGCGAGAAGAGGGAGAGCCGGGCCCCGTCCCACGCCGTGCGCCGCAGGGCGACCTCGATGTTCTCGCGGCGTTCGGCGTAGTCGGCGGCCTCGACCTGCTCGGCCAGGACGTTCGCGACGAGCTCCGCCGCCCCCGGTCCGCCGCGCCGCCCGAGCGACTCGAGGGCGCGCTCGCGAACCCGGTCGGAACGATCCCCGAGCGCGGCGGCGAGCGCGAGCGCCGCGTCCTCGGGAAGCGGATCCTCGAGGATCCCGAGCGCGAACGCCGCGCTCGTCCGCACGGCGCCCGCCACGTCCGCCTCGAGTGACCGAAGGAGCGCCGGAATCGCCTCGGGACGGCCGATTCGGCCGAGGGCGAGCACCGCCCGCCGTCGCACTTCGTGATCGCGGTCGAGGAGAAACGCCTCCAGCCGGCCGTCGCCGGTGGAGCGCGCGTCCTCGAGCGCGACGATCTCAAGGATCCGGTCGCCGGGGGTCTGCGCCGAAGCGAGCCCGCACGCGGCCGCCGCCAGCGCGGCGGCGAGGATCAGCCGTCGAGCGTCCATGCCGCGACCGTGTGACGATCGATGGCGTCCTCGCGCAGCGCGAAGCCGATGCCGATTCCGCCGGGGACTGGCAGCGATCCGTCCGCGCTCACCCGGACCGGCGGATCGATGATCTCCTCCGTGAAGTAGCGCTCGGAGGCGGCCACGTCGCCGGGGAAGGTGAACCCCGGCAGCGACGACAGGTGGATGTTGTGGGCGCGGCCGACGCCGCTCTCCAGCATCCCACCGCACCAGACCGGGATCCCCGCCTTCCGCGCCAGCTCGGAGACGTCCCGGGCCTGCGACAGCCCGCCCACGCGCCCCGCCTTGACGTTGATGATCCGTCCGGCGCCCATCTCCAGCGCCCGGCGCGCGTCCTCGACCGACTTCACCGACTCGTCGAGGCAGATCGGCGTCGAGAGCTCCCGCTGGAGCTGCGCGTGGTCCCACAAGTCGTCGTGCGCCAGCGGCTGCTCGATCATCATCAGGTCGAACCGGTCCAGCTCGCGCAGGAGATCGAGGTCGTCCAGGGCGTACGCGCTGTTCGCGTCCACCATGAGCGGCATGTCGGGGAAGCGCTCGCGCACCCGCCGGACCACGTCCACGTCCCAACCCGGCTTGATCTTGATCTTGATCCGCTGGTACCCGCTCGCGAGTTCGATCCCGATCCGTTCGAGGAGCTCCTCGACGGTGTCCTGGATCCCGATCGACACGCCCGAGACGGTGCGCTCGCGGGTTCCCCCGAGCGCCTTGGCGAGCGATTCGCCGCGGCTTCGGGCCCAGGCCTCCCAGACCGCCATCTCGATGGCGGCCTTCGCCATGTTGTTGCCGCGAATCCGCCGGAAGGAGGGCGTCACCTCGTCGGGGTGGGCGTATTCGGTCGCCCGCGCGACCGGCCAGAGAAAGTCCCGGATCATGTGCTCGGCGGTGCGCACCGTCTCGGCGGAATACCCCGGGGTCACGTCCGCGACGCATTCCGAATAGCCGGGAACGCCGTCCGCCGTCACCTTCAGCAGCAGGAAGCGCTGGTCATGGACGCGGGCGAAGCTGGTCTCGAAGGGACGCTTCAGGTCGAGGCGTAGCTCGCGGACATGGAGGGATTCAAGTCGCATGGACGGCGCGGCGAGTCTAACCGGGGCGTCCCGCCTAGAATCCGGGGAGCACAGCGCGGCTCCTTGTGACTCACGGCCTCTCGATTCTCGGCGCGACCGGCTCCATCGGCACGAGCACCCTGCGCGTGGTCCGCCGATTCCCGGATCGATTCCGCGTGGCGGGCCTCGCGGCGGGCCGGGCGAGCGAGGCGCTCGCAGATCTCGCGCGCGAATTCCGGCCCGAGGCCGTGGCGCTTCGCGACTCGGAGGAAGCGGAGCGCTTCCGCGAGGCCTTCGGTTCCTCGCTGCCGGACGTGGAGATCCTCGGCGGCTCGGAGGGTCTCGAGCAGATCGCCGTCTGGCCGGGCGCGGACCGGGTGATCTCGGCGGTCGTCGGGGCCGCGGGCCTCCCGGCCACGCTCGCCGCGCTGCGGGCCGGGCGCGCCGTGGGACTCGCCAACAAGGAGTCGCTGGTCGCCGCCGGGGCGATCATGACCCGCGCGGCGGCGGCGTCCGGCGGCGTCCTGATTCCGGTGGACAGCGAGCACGCGGCGATCCACCAGTGCCTCGAGGATGGCCGCCATCCCTTCCGCCGGCTCTGGCTGACCGCTTCCGGCGGCCCGTTCCGCACGCTCAGCCTCGACCAGCTCCGCGACGTCACGCTCGAGCAGGCGCTCCAGCATCCGACGTGGCGCATGGGGCCGAAGATCACGATCGATTCGGCGACCATGATGAACAAGGGCCTCGAGATGATCGAGGCGCGGTGGTTGTTCGAAGCGGCGCCGGAGCAGGTCTCGGTCGTCGTCCATCCGCAGTCCACGGTGCACTCGATGGTCGAGTTCGAGGACGGCACGCTGCTGGCCCAGCTCGGCGCGACGGACATGCGCACGCCGATCCAGTACGCGCTGACCTGGCCCGAGCGGTTGGCCGGCGACCTGCCGCGCTTCGGCTTCGCCGAGCCGTTCTCGCTGCAGTTCGAGCCTCCCGATCCGGTGCGGTTCCCCTGCCTGCGCCTCGCCGCCGAGGCGCTCGCGGCGGGAGGCGACGCGCCGGCGGTCCTGAACGCCGCCAACGAGGTCGCCGTGGCGGCGTTTCTCGCGGAGCGGATCCGATTCCTCGACGTGCCGCGGGTCGTCGAGGAGACGCTCGAGCGCCGCAATCCGACCGAACCCGAGGATCTGGAGGCCGTCGCGGCCTCCGACTCGTGGGCCCGGCGCACCGCGGCCGAACGGGTAGCCTTCCGGGAGGCGGAACCGACTCGATGCTGACCCTGATCGCCTTCGTCGTGATCGTGGGGACTCTGGTCGTCTGGCACGAGCTGGGCCATTTCCTCGCGGCGCGGTTCTTCGGGGTCCGGGTGGAGACCTTCTCGATCGGCTTTCCGCCGAACATCTACAGCAAGAAGCGCGGCGACACCGAGTACACGCTCGGCCTGCTCCCGATCGGCGGCTACGTGAAGATGGCCGGCGGCCCCCCGGGCGAGGGCGGCGCCGACCCGGCCGAAATCCAGAACCGCACCCGGGGCGAGCGGCTCGCGATCCTCTTCGCCGGGCCGGCGATGAACTTCATCCTCGCGATCCTGATCCTCGCGGGGCTGTTCTTCGTCGGCATGGAGCGCCGGGTGGGCCTCTCGGATCCGCCGGTCGTTTCCTACGTGGCGGCGGACTCGCCGGCCGGAGCCGCCGGACTCCGCGCCGGCGACCGGATCGTCTCCATCGGCGACGCCGAGACGCCCGACTGGCGGAGCGCTCTCGAGCGGATCATCGTGGCGGCCGACCGCGAGGTCGTCTTCGCCGTGGAGCGGGAGGGCGCCGAGCGCCGGTTCCCGGTCCAGGTTCGCGCCGTGGGCGAGGACGCCATCGGCGACGCCGGCGTGCGTCCGCCCGCGCCACCGATCCTCGGGGCGGTGGAGCCGGGCATGCCGGCGGAATCGGCCGGGCTGCTGCCCGGAGACCGCATCACGCGGGTGAACGGCGTGGAGGTCGGGAGCACCGACGAGGTCGCGACCATGATCCGGGAGACGGGAACCGAGCCGGTGGCGCTGCGGGTCGCCCGGGGCGAGTCCTCAGTGGACCTGACGGTGCGCCCGACGACGGTGGCGGACGAGGCCACCGGGCTTCCGGTCCCGCGGATCGGCGTGCGCTTCGAGCCCCCGTTCCGGATGGTGCGGGCGGAGTCGGTGACCGGGGCGCTCGGCGAGGCGGCCCGCGAGACCGCGCGGTGGTCCTCGCTCACGCTCCGCCACCTCGGCGGCATGGTGACCGGCGCCGCGTCCGCCCGGCAGATCTCGGGGCCGATCGGGATCGCCCGCGCTTCGGGCGACGCCTTCCGGCGCGGCCCGCAGGACGTGCTGCTGCTGATGGCGGTCCTGAGCCTCAGCCTCGGCGTGCTCAACCTGCTGCCGATTCCGGTGCTCGACGGCGGGCAGATCGCGGTGCTGCTCGTCGAGTCGGTCGCCCGCCGGGACCTGACCCTGCGCGTGCGCCAGGCGCTCATGTTCGCGGGGGCGGCGCTGATGATCCTCGTGTTCGTCGGGGTGATCTTCCTGGACCTCTCGAAGGCGGGCGTGCTCCCGTGACCGCGGTGCAGGCTTCGGCGGTCGCGGCCGCCCCGCCCGAGCGCGTGTTCGCGGTGGCCACGAACCTGGCCAATCTCCCGAACGTCGTGTCCGGAATCGACGCCGTGGAGGTGCTCACCGGCGGCCCGGTCGGCGAGGGAACCCGCTGGCGGGAGACGCGCACCGTCCACGGCCGGCGAGCGACCGAGGAGATGTGGATCGCGGGCTTCGATCCGCCGCGCTCCTTCGTCGTGGAGGCGAAGTCGCACGGCGCTCACTACCGGACCGCTTGCTCGTTCGCGCCGGAGGGGCTCGGAACGCGCGTCACGCTGGAGTTCACCGGGCGTCCGCTCACGCTCTTCGCCCGGCTGTTCTCGGTTCTCGGCCGGATCATGGCCGGGAGCCTCCGCCGGATGCTCGAGAAGGATCTGCGGGAGATCGGGCGCGCGGCCGAGGGCTGAGGCTCAGCGCCGGTCGGGGCGCACGGCCTCGAGCCGCGCCCGGACGTCGGGCTGGTCGGGGTCGAGGGCCAGCGAGCGCTCGAACGCCTGGATCGCGCCGCCCCGGTCTCCCTGTTCCTGGAAGGACCGTCCGAGCCGTTTCAGCAGCGGCGCGTCCGGCGGGCGGAGTCCGGCGGCCTCGGCGAGGTAGCGCGACGCCTCCCACCAGTCGCCGAGCTGGAAGTACGCCCGCCCGAGACCGACGATCACTTCGAACCGGTCCGGGTGGTCCGCCTCCAGCGGCCGGAGGATCTCGAGCGCCGCCTCGGGCTCGTTCGCCCGCAGCAGATCCTCGGCCCGATCCCACGGCGTGACCGGCAGGAACGGGAGCGCCGCTTGCAGCGCGAGCGCCGCGAACAGCAGGCCGTCGGCGCGGTCGAGCGCGCCGCCGTGGCCCGGGATCAGCCGCCCGCTGTCCTTCTGGCCGGCGCCCCGCTTCCAGCTTGACTCGTAGAGATCCCCGAGCGCCGCGGCCCCGCCGAGAAGGAGCCCGATCCCCGCGAGTCCGCCCGGTCCGGGAGCGCCCGGCAGCAGGAACCCGACGGCGGGGGCGGCCGCCGCGCTGACGGCGAGCTGGAACCACAGCCCCGCCCACGTCTTGCCCGGGCTCAGGACCGGAGCCAGCCGGAGGCCGCCGACGAGCCGCCCGCCGCAAAACGCGCCGACTTCGCCCGCCACGACCACGAGGATCAGGAACAGCAGCGTCTCGCCGCCCTCGCGTCCCGAGGCGAGGTCGAGGATGGCGACAGCGGGGAGCCCGATCCACAGCGCCGCGATCAGAAGCGCCCCGCCGCGCGCGCCGGCGCCGAACAGCGCGAGGGCGCCGACCGTCGCCGCGATCAGGAACGGCGCGGTCGCGACCCACTCGCCGGGCAGTCCCGAAGGCGCTCCCGCGAGCGCCGCGAGCGCGAACAGCGCGAAGCCGATTGCGCGCGCCGACCGATCCCCTGGCGGCGATCCGGCCGTCCTTTCGAGCGCGAGCTGGAGCGCCTCGGCGAGGCAGAGCAACACGGCCAGCGCCAGCGCGGCGGTCCGCAGCGGCGCGGAGGCGCCGAGGCAGATCCACAGCGTGAGCCCGGCGAGGGCGACCCCGGCGACGACGCGGCGCATCGGGTCAGAGCCCGCCGTAGCGCCGGGTCCGCCCCTGGAAGTCGAGGATGGCCTCGTAGAGGTGCCGGCGGCGGAAGTCGGGCCAGAGCGTCGGGGTGACCCACAACTCGGTGTAGGCGATCTGGTACAGCAGGAAGTTGGAGACCCGCATCTCGCCGCTGGTCCGGATGAGGAGGTCCGGATCGGGCACGTCCGCGCCGTACAGGAGGCTCGCGAACTCGGGCTCGTCCAGTTCGGGAACCCGGCCGAGCTCCACCGCGCGGGCGGCGAAGGCGCGGGCGGCGTCCACGATCTCGGCGCGCCCGCCGTAGTTCACCGCGATCTGGAAGTCGAGCCCGCGGCAGGCGGCGGTCGCCCCGACCGCGATATCGACCATCTCCCGCACGTCGGGCGGAAGCCCGTCGAGCCTCCCGACCGGGCGGAAGCGGATGTCGTTGGCGACCATCCGGTCCAGCTCCGTGCGCAGGTACTTCTTGAGGAGGCCCATCAGGATCGCGACCTCGTCCGGCGGGCGGGACCAGTTCTCCATCGAGAACGCGAACAGCGTGAGCGCCCGCAATCCGAGCGCCGACGCGGCCTCCACCGTGTCCCGGACCGCCTCGACGCCCTCGCTGTGGCCGACGCTGCGCTCCAGCCCGCGCCCGGCGGCCCAGCGGCCGTTGCCGTCCATGATCGCGGCGACGTGCACCGGGAGCCGGGTGCGGTCGATCTGGGCCAGCAACTCCGCGGTCTCCGCCGAGGCGGAAGGCTCGACTACCACGGCGCCGGTCACGAACGGGGAAATTTACCTTTCCGGGTAGGCGACCGAGACGAGGCGGAGGCCGCGCGCCGGCGCCCGGAACCGCGGTCCCGGCGCGTCCGGGTCCATGAGCAGCGCCCGGACCCGCGAAGCCGGAACCCGTCCCCGTCCGACCGCGACGAGCGTTCCGACCATGCGCCGCACCATGTAGCGCAGGAAGCCGTCGGCGGTCACGCGGAAATGGAGGCGGTCCCCGCAGGCGTCGAGCCGCGCCTGAAGCACCGTGCGCACCGGGCTGCTCGGGGCCTCGCCGGGCGGCGCGACGAAGAACGCCCGGAAGTCGTGCGCCCCGGCGAAGGCCCCGGCTGCCTCCGCCATGGCGCCGGCGTCCAGCGGGTCCCGGAGCGCCCATGCGTAGCGCGCCCGCAACGGGGAGGCCGGGACCCCGGTCAGGAGGTCGTAGCGGTACGTCTTGGCCACCGCGTCGAAGCGGGCGTGGAAGCCGGGCGGCGCCGAGGCGGCCGCGAGGACCCGCACGGCTTCCGGCAGCCGGTCGTTCATTCCGGCCACCACTCCGGCGGGCGGGATCCCGAACGGAGCGTCGAAGTGGGCGACCTGGCCCTCCGCGTGCACGCCGGCGTCGGTGCGTCCCGCCGCGGTCACCCGGATGCGCTCCCGGCTCCGGTAGAGGTCGCCGAGCGCTCGCTCGACGATCGACTGGACGGTGACCCTGCCGGGTTGGGCCTGCCAACCGGAGAAGTCGGCCCCGTCGTAGGCGAGGGTGAGCCGGAAGCGCCCGGTTCGTTGCTGGTTGGCCGTGAAATCCTCCTCGGCAGAACGTCTTGCATGCAGGGAACGCGCGAGCGAGCGTTTCCGTTTGCTCTCAGTGGAGAAACTAACCCGATGCGCACCCTGACCCGAATCCTGCTTCTCGCCGCGCTCGCCGCGCCCGCTCTCGCCGCGCCGGCGCAGCCGCCCCCGATCCGGCTGAGCCTCGACGACGCCATCGCCCAGGCGCTCGAGAACAACCTGAACGTGCGCATCTCGCGCCTGTCGCAGCAGTCGCTCGGCCTTGGCCACTCGGCGGCCCGCAGCGCGTACCTGCCGAACCTGGGGCTCGACTACAACCTCCAGAACAGCGTGAACCCCTCCACGACCCAGCTCGACGGGGCGATGCAGAACGAGAGCGACAACATGAACTACAACCTGAACTTCGGGCAGCTCCTGCCGTTCGGGGCGAGCTACTCGATCGGGTTCTTCAACAACCGGTTCGCGACGAACAGCGCCTTCTCCACGTTCAACCCGAGGTATCGCTCGCTGCTGAACGCGCAGATCACCCAGCCGCTGCTGCGAGGATTCGGGTCGAGCCCCGAGCGCCGCCAGATCGCCATCACCCGCAACAGCGAGCGGCAGGGCGCGATGGACTTCGAGCAGAGCGTCCTCGACGTGCTGCGCGACGTCCACAACGCCTACTGGGACCTGGTCTTCGCGATCCGGAACCACGAGGTGGCGATCCAGTCGGTCGAGCTCGCCCGGGATCTCCTGCGGAACAACCAGGTCCAGGTCGAGGTCGGGACCATGGCGCCGATCGACGTGCTGCAGGCCGAGGCGGAGGTCGCGACCCGAGAGGAGGCGGTGATCCTCGCCGAGGAGCAGATCCGCGCGACCGAGGACGCGCTGAAGGCGCTCATCCGGGATCCCGGCGCTTCGGACTTCTGGGACGGCGAGATCCAGCCGACCGACGCTCCCGCCATCGAGGACTACCGGATCGAGCTGGAAGACGCGCTCCGGGTTGCGCTCGACCGCCGGCCGGAGCTGCGCTCGCAGGAGTTTCAGTTGAACTCGAACGAGTACGACGTGCGCTTCTTCCGCAACCAGACGCTGCCGCAAGTGGACTTGGTGGGCTCGTACCAGCTCACCGGAGTCGGCGGAACCGAGCTGGTGCGCGAGGGCTTCTTCGGGCGGACCGTCGAGACGATCCCCGGCGGGTATGGCGACGCGCTCGGCGCGCTCGGCGGGTTCGACTACCGCGACTGGCAGCTCGGGCTCTCGTTCAACCTCCCGCTCGGAAACGACCAGGCCGCGATCAACCACGCGCAGGCGCAGATCGACCTCAACCGCCAGCGCGACGTGATCCGGGTGCAGGAGATCGCCGTGGCGCAGGAAGTGCGCGCCGCCGTCCGGCAGGTGGAGACCAATCGCCGGCGGATCGACGCCAGCCGGGTAGCGCGGGAACTGGAGGAGCAGCGCCTCGACGCCGAGGAGAAGAAGTTCGAGGTGGGCATGACGACGAGCTACTTCATCGTCCAGTCGCAGCGCGACCTCGCGCAGGCTCGGGCCAACGAGCTGCAGGCCACGATCGACTACATGAAGGCCATCGTCGCCGCCGAACGCGCCCAGGGCACGCTCACCGAACGCTCCCGGGTCACGGTCCGGTGACTCCCGCCCGGAGCAGCCGGCACAGTTCGCACGGTGCGCTTCGGGCATGAGCGGGGCAGCCCTCGACGATCCCGAGGCGGCTGAGCGGGAAGTCGAAGCGGACGGGATCGGCAGGGTCGATGCGGGCGAGCGCCCGGGTGAGGTCCGCCGCAGCCTCCCACCCCGGGGTCCGCCGTCCGGTCAGACGCAGCCTCCGGGCGATGCGGAACATGTGCGTGTCCAGCGGAACCATGAGATGCCGGGGCTCAAGACAATCCCAGAGGCCGAGGTCCAGACCGTCGTCGGGACGGACCATCCAGCGCAGGAACATCAGCGGGCGCTTGGCGGCTGAGGTCCGGGGGCTCGGGAAGAAGTAGGCGAGTCGGGAGTCGGGAGCGCCGAGCTCCGCCGGTTCCCGTGCGAGCGCGGCGTCCCGGAAGGCGTCGATCGCGCCCCGGAGATCGGGCATCCTCCGAGAGCGGCGGACGCCCGTTGCGAACAGCGCCCCGAGGCTCCCGTGATCGCGGCGGATGCGCCCGAGGATGACGCCGAGCCGCAGGAGGTCCAGCGATGAGGTCCAGCGATGCCGGAATCCGGCCGGCCGGGCGTCGGGATCCGCTGGCAACCCACGAACGAACCGCGCCGGATGCGGGCCGGTCCACGCGAACACGCGCTCGAGCGAAGCGCCCACCGCGCGGGCGTTCCCGAACGCGAGCGCGGCCGCGAGGAACGCCGCCGTCTCCCGGTCCTCCGGGTCGGCGAACCGGCGCGGGAAGCGCAGCGGGTCGCTCTGGAGCGCGTCCGGGCCGTAGCGTCCGGAGACCCGCAGCACGACGCGCCGCCATCCCCGGGGCGGCCTCACTGGATCAGTGGATCAGGACGATCCGTTCGTTCGGCGGCTGGAGCCACTCGACGCCCTTGCCCGTGACGATCTGCGGATTCGAGATGTTGATCGCGAGCGGCAAGCCGGGCCGTTCCGGGATGTTCCGGTGGACCATGTACTCGAAGGCGAAGATGTGGTTCTCCTGGATGACGAGGTGGTGCCGATCGGCCCGAAAGTTCGCCATGGACGGTCCGAGCGTGGTCGTGCCGATCGAGCCGTGAGCATGATTGTCGATGGCGAATCCCACGCGGTCCGTATCTCCGAGCGCCTCCTGAATCATCGCGTAGTCGATCATCGCCTCTCCGTCCGGTGTCCGGCCGGCCCCCTGAATCCCGGAATTCACGAATGGCGTGTAGATGTAGCCGGCGTCCTCCATCGCGGCCACCATCGCGTCGAGGGACTCCTTCGCCGTCATGCCCACGCGCATGTGCGGGCGCATGATCTCCTGCCCGGCCACGCCGAGGTCGAAGACCTTCTGGATGCTCTCGGGAGGCGCGGTCTCGCCCTCGCGCAGGATGTAGGCGTGGGTCTTGGTGTCGGTCGTGAAGCCCATGTAGCGGACGCCCACGTTGAACGCGAAGAAGTCCCCGCGCTGCAGGACGTAGTCGCCGTGCCACGCCCAGTAGCGGACCGAAGGCGGGTAGGGGGGATCCTCCGAGACTGCGCTGTAGTACACCCGGACGCCGCCCCGCCCGAAGGTCCCGAATCCGGCGAGGTGGCGCTTGAAAGCCTCTTCCCGCGCCCACGTCACGATCTCCCGGATCGTGGTGCGGTTCGGCTCGATCCGCCGGAGCGCCGCCAACTGAAGTTGCCGGGCGGCCTCAAGATTGTTGATCTGCTCGGCAACCTCCCGCACGGTGCGCCGCACGGCGAAGTCCGTGATGACGTTCTCCGCGGAAACCACGCGCCCGGCGTATTCCGGGCCGAGCACGCGCATCAGCTTCACCCAAGCCGAATGGGAGATCCCGTCGGCCTCGGCAAGCCATTCCGACGTGTTCACCGCGATCACCTCGGGATCCCGTTCGGCAACGAACTCCGCGAACTCGTCATACGCCTCGTCGCCGTAGCCGAACGCCATGCGATACCCGCGGTCGTAGCTGGAGATGGCGCGGGCGAAGGCGTCCGATCCCCGCACGTCGATGCCTTCCACGGCTCCCGCGCTTCCGAAAGCGGCCCGCTCGATCCGTTCGCCGCGATCGGTGAACACGAGCCAGCCCCACGTGTTCCCGAAGTAGTGGGCGAGCGGATCGGGGTCGCCGTGGCGGGTCGCATGGATCCACATGTCCACGCCGTTGTCGCGCATCGCGCCCGGAAGGATCAGATCCAGCTTCTCCCTCCGGATCAGCCGCAGCACCTCGCCGCCGCTCTCGGCGCTGTGGACGCCGGGCTGCGCGGCG
Source organism: Vicinamibacteria bacterium (assembly GCA_965199715.1). Taxonomy (GTDB): domain Bacteria; phylum Acidobacteriota; class Vicinamibacteria; order Marinacidobacterales; family Marinacidobacteraceae; genus CBDATA01. The sequence goes on along the minus strand of CBDATA010000001.1, from coordinate 94,899 downwards.
GCGAGCGGAGCGGCGAGCGCCGCGGCGGTCAGAAGGCGAAGGATCACGCAGCGGAGTAAACCAGACGCCCGCCGACCCACGTGGCGGCGACCCGCCCCTTCAGCTCCAGCCCCTTGAAGGGCGTGTTGCGGCCGCGGCTGCGAAACGCGTCCGGCCGCATGGTGGTCGTCGCCTCGAGGTCCAGCAGCGTGACGTCCGCCGGGCTTCCCGGCGCGAGCGTTCCGCCCGGCAACCCGAGGATCCGGTTCGGCCCCGCCGAAAGCAGCCGCACCGCGCCGCCGAGCGAAAGGACTCCGGGGGCCACGAGCCGGTCGAGCACGAGCGGCACCGCGGTCTCCAGCCCAACAATTCCGAAGGGCGCGCTCTCGAAGCAGAGGCGCTTCTCGTCCTCGTGGTGCGGCGCGTGGTCGGTCGCGATGGCGTCCACGAAACCGTCCTGGAGCGCCGCCGTCAGCGCCGCCCGGTCGGCTTCGGACGCGAGCGGCGGCTTCATCTTGGCGTTGGTGTTGGCTCCGGCCTCGGAATCGACCGCATCCTCGGTCAGGACCAGATGGTGCGGCGTGACCTCGCAGGTGACCGGAACGCCGGCCTTCCTGGCCCGAATCACCGCGGCGACCGACGCTGCCGTGGAGAGGTGGGCGATGTGGAGCCGCCCGCCGGTCAACCCCGCGAGCGCTGTGTTCCGCTCGACCGCGATGCTCTCGGAAGCGCCGGGAATCCCCGGAATCCCGAGCGCCGTGGAGAGCGCCCCCTCGCGCATCGCGCCGTCGCCGGTGAGCTCGAGCGTCTCGCAGTGCTCGATGACCGGCAGGTCGAAAAGGCGCGAGTACTCGAGCGCCCGGCGCATCACCGCGGCGTTTCCGATGGGGAGTCCGTCGTCCGAGACCGCGACCGCCCCGGCCCTCTTCAGCCGCCCGAACTCGGTGAGCCGCTCGCCGCGCATGCCCTGGGTCGTGGCCGCGATCGGGTGCACCCGGGCGAGGCCGACGGCGGCGGCGAGCTCGAGCATGTGCGCGGTCACCGACGGGTTGTCGTTCACCGGATCCGTGTTCGCCATGCAGGCGACCGCCGTGAACCCGCCGGCGACCGCCGCTGCCGCTCCCGAAGCGACCGTCTCCTTGAACTCGAATCCGGGCTCCCGGAAGTGGACGTGCATGTCGAGGAGTCCCGGAACCGCGACCAGCCCGTCGGCCTCGACCACCTTCGCGCCGTCGGCGTCCAACCGTTCGCCGACGCTCTCCACCCTGCCTCCGACGAGTCGCAGATCAAGTGTTCCGTCCCGCTTCGCCACCGGGTCCACGATCCGCGCTCCCCGGATCAGGACCGCGCCCTCAGCCACGGGAGCGCCTCCAGCCGCCGCGCGGCTGCGAGCGGGCCAGCGCGGCGAGCACGGCCATGCGAATGGCCACGCCGTTGCGCACTTGGTCAAGGATCACCGACCTCGGGCCGTCGGCCACGCTCGACTCGATCTCCACGCCCCGGTTCATCGGCCCCGGATGGAGGACGATCGCATCGTTCGTGTGGCGGAGGCGCTCCTCGGTGATGGCGAACTCGTCGTAGTACTCCCGAAGCGACGGCAGGAAGGCGGCATGCATTCGCTCGTGCTGGAGCCGAAGCGCCATCACCGCATCCGCGCCCCGGAGTGCGTCGTTCATCTTCGGACAGTGGATCACTCCCAGCTCCTCGAGGCCCGGAGGCGCCAGCGTCGGCGGCCCGCACGCCCGCACCTCGGCCCCCAGCAGCGTCAGCAGCCGGGCGTTCGAGCGGAAGACCCGGCTGTGGCGGAGATCTCCGACGATCGCCACCCGGAGTCCGGCGAGGCCGCCCCGGCGCTCGCGGATCGTGAAGGCGTCCAGCAGCGCCTGGGTCGGGTGTTCGTTGATCCCGTCGCCCGCGTTCACGACCTGCGCCGTCGGGATCTCGCGGACCAGGACCTCGGGAGCCCCGGCCTCGGGGCTGCGGACGACGAGGATGTCCGGCGCCATGGCGGCGAGCGTACGGGCCGTGTCGAGGAAGCTCTCGCCCTTGGCGAGCGAGGAGACGCGGGGCGTGAAGGCGACCGGCTCCGCCGAGAGCCGCCGCGCCGCCAGTTGGAACGAGGCCAACGTGCGGGTCGAGGGCTCGATGAAGAGGTGGGTGACGGTCCGCCCCTGGAGCGCGGGCACGCGGGGCACGGGCTGGTCGGCCACGTCCCGGTAGCGCGGGGCCTCGTCAAGGATCGAAAGCGCCTCCTCGGCCGAGAGCCCGCGGATTCCGAGGAGGTGCTTCATGGGCGCGGGAGGATCCGGGCGCCGTCCTCGCCGTCCTCCTCAACGACGAGCACGCGCACGAGTTCGCCCGGGGCCGCCTCCACTCTGAGCCCCACGAAGTCCGCCGCGATCGGCAGCTCCCGGCCGCCTCGATCCACGAGCGCGGCGAGCATCACGCTCCGGGATCGGCCGAAGCTCGTGAGCGCGGTCAGCGCCGCCCGGATGGTCCTTCCGGTGTGGAGCACATCGTCCACAAGGAGCACGTGGAAGCGCTCCAGCGGGAACGGGATGTTCGTCTTCCGGACCCGCGGCACGCCCCGGTCGTAGATGTCGTCCCGGTACAGGTTGATGTCCAGCTCGCCCATCGGGATCTCGCCGAGCCCCCGCCGCTCAAGGCGCGCTCGCAGCCGGGCTGCGAGCGGAACCCCGCGCTTCCGGATCCCCAGAATGGCGAGAGGGGTGCGGCCGGAAGCACGAATCCGGTCGGCGATCGCGTCAAGCGCGGACTCGAGCTCCGCGCTGCCGAATCTCGGCCCGTCCATCGGGCGCGAATCCTATGTCAGCCCGGCGTTCCGCAGCCCCGTTACGGCCGCCGCGAAGTCCGCGGGCGGCGGCGCTTCCACCTCGACCCGGCGGCGGGTCACCGGGTGGCGGAAGCAGATCCGCAGCGCGTGGAGCGCCGGGCGCTCGAGCCGGCGGAGGATGGCCCCGGCGCGTCCGCCGCCTCGCCGGGGCGCTCCCGGGCCGTAGGCTGCGTCTCCGGCGACCGGGTGTCCGGCTCCCGCCAGGTGCACCCGCGCCTGATGGGTACGCCCGGTGTGGAGATCCAGCTCGACCAGCGTGGAGAGCGGGAGCGGCTCGACCGCTCGCACGGTGGTCCGCGCCTCCCGCGCCCCGCGTCCGCCGCACTGGAAGAGCTGCGGACGCCTCGGATCGCGCCCGATCGGCGCGTCCATAACCCGCTCGCCCTCGAATCGGCCGAGCACGAGCGCCAGATAGCGCTTTTCGACCTCGCGCTCGGCGAAGGCGCGGGTGAGTCCCGCGTGCGCCGCCGCAGTGCGGGCGGCGAGAAGGACACCGGACGTTCCTCGGTCGAGCCGGTGGACGATTCCGGGTCGGCCCGGCGGCCCCACGCGGCGCATCTCGGGGAACTGGTGGAGGAGCGCGTTCACGACCGTTCCGTTCCGGTGGCCGGGTCCCGGATGGGTGACGAGGCCGGCCGGTTTCTCGACGACGACAAGATAGGGGTCCACACGGAGCACTCGGAGCGGGATGGCCTCGGACGCCGGCGGTTCGTCCTCCCCGATCGGTCCGAAGACTTCGGGAACCCGAATCAGGACGCGCTCGCCCGGCCGGCATCGATGGCTCGCCCGCCGGGGTCTCCCGTCCACGAGCACCCGGCCGTCGCGGATCCAGCGGGCCACCTCGCTGCGGGTGACCGCCTCGAGGCGCTGCAGCGCCGCTTGGTCCAGCCGAACGCCGTCGTCCTCGGCTCTCGCCCGGAACTCTCGTTCCGCGCCGGGAACGGGCGGTTCAGGCGTGGCGCCGCCTCAGCGCCAGCAGCAGGATCACCGCCGCCGGGAGAAGCAGGAGACTCAGGAATTGGGAGGTCGAGAAAAGCCCGTCGAGCACGAAGCCGCGGGGATCGCCCCGGAGGAACTCGAGCAGGAATCGAAGCGTCGCGTAGAGCGCCAGCCACGTAAAGAAGAGCTGCCCCCTGAACTTGCGCCGGGGCGCGAGCCAGAGGAGGAATCCGGCGAGCGCGAACTCCACGCCCGCCTCGTAGAGCTGGGTAGGGTGGAGTGCGACTCCGAGCGGCACGCCGGTGAAGGCGTTCGCCTGCACATCGCTGAACGTGACCGCGACCGGCCCGTCGTGAGGCAGGCCGTAGCAGCACCCGGCGGCGAAGCAGCCGAGCCTGCCGACGCCGTGACCGAGCGCGATCGACGGAGCGAGGAGATCGCCCCCGTCGAAGACGTTGATACGACGGCGCGCATAGAACCAGATCGCTCCCACGACGGCCCCGAGGAAGCCGCCGAAAAAGACGCCGAACGAGCGGATGATGCCGGCCGGATTCCGGAGGAACCCCTCCGGGTCCACGAGGATGAGGAGAATCTTGGCCCCGACGAACGCGCCCACGATGAGCCAGATGCCGAGGTCGTACACGTCCTTCGTCTGAACGCCGTAGAGGTGGGCGCGCTTGCCGGCGAGCCAGAGCCCGGCGAGGAAACCGAGCGCCACCAGCAGTCCGTAGGTGTTGAGCGCCGGCTCGAACGTTCGCCCGAACAGTTCGATCGCGCCGAATTCGACGATGCGGGGGAACATGCGTCAGTCCCGCTTGCGCCCGTCGCGCAGGAAGCCGAGGAACATCACGAGGATGCCCACGGTGATCGCCGAGTCGGCGACGTTGAACGTGGGCCAGTGCCAGTCGCCGGCGTGGACGTCGATGAAGTCCACCACGCTGCCGAACCGCACCCGGTCCACCACGTTGCCGATCCCCCCGGCGACGATTCCGGCGAGCGGGATCGTCGTCAGCGGCCCCGCGTCGGGTTCCCGGGCGATCAGCCAGCAGATCAGGAAGAGCGAAGCGATCGCCACCCCGGCGAGGACCCACTCCTTCCCCGGGAAGTCGGTCCCGGAGAGGAAGCCGAAGACCATGCCCCGGTTCCGCGACAGCGCGAGCTGGAGGAACCCCGGAATCACGACCAGCGGATCGCCGGGAACGAGGCGGGCGACCGCGAGCGCCTTGGTGAGCTGGTCGAGGAACAGCGTCCCGGCGAACAGCGCGATTAGATGAGGACGGAACAGGCGCAACGGCTTACGGGAATCCTAGCCGGGAGCCCGTAGAATTCGGGCCGTTTCCCCATGGCTCCGGCGGGCTTCAGCATTCGCGACCTGAATGGGATGGAGGACATGCGGGAGTGCGAGGCGATCGAGCGCGAGGTCTGGGGATTCGTGGATCTGGACATCGTCCCCGCCGGTCTGCTGGCCGTCATGGGCCACTACGGCGCGGCCTCCGCGGGGGCGTTCGTCGAGGACCGGATGGCGGGCTTCGTGGTCAGCTTCCCGGGGTTCGTGGACGGGAAGCCGCTCCACCACTCGCACATGCTGGCGGTGCGCCCCGAGTTCCGGGGCCGGAACATCGGGATCGCGCTCAAGTGGACGCAGGCGGACCGGGTGCTGGCGCAGGGACTCGACCACGTCAACTGGACGTTCGACCCGCTCCAGGCGCGGAACGCGAACCTGAACCTCAACCGCCTCGGCGCGGTCGCATCGATCTATCGCGAGAACGTCTATGGCGAGAGCCAGAGTCCGCTCCACGGCGGGATCCCCACGGACCGGCTGGAGCCGGACTGGTTCCTCAAGTCGGACCGCGTGGCGCGGGCGCGGCGCGGGGAGCTCAAGCCGCCCCCGGGCGTCCCCGAGCTGCCGCACGTGCATGCGCTCCTTCCGAGGCGCGGCGATTACCCGGAGTGCGGCCCGATGGGTGAGATTCCGGACGCCCCGGAGGTGCTGCTCGGCATTCCCACGGACTTCACCGCGATGATCCGGGACGACGCCGGGCTGGCCCACGACTGGCGGCTCAAGACCCGGCACGCCTTCCAACGTCTTCTGGCGTCGGGTTACGAGGCGCGTGGGTTCCACGAGGGCGGCGGCGAGGCCGCGTACCGGCTGGTGCGCCGCGCCTGAACCGGGCACTTGCGCCCGTATTGGATCCAGTCCTCCCACGAGCCAGTAAAGCAGCGGGCCGAGCGCCGGACTCACGAGGAGGAAGAGCCCGACGGCGATCAAGCCGCCCCTATTGCAACGGCCATTCCGGGCGGCGCTTCTCGAGGAACGCCGCCATGCCTTCGCGAGCGTCCGGGCCGACCGTGTTGCGGCTCATCACTTCGGACATGGCCCGCGAGGCGTCCTCGACCGGCATTTCGCGCTGGCGGCGGAAGGCCGCTTTCCCGAGCGCGACGACTCGCGGGCTTGAGGCCGCGATCTTCTCCACGAGCTGGTTCGTGGTACGCCGCAGGTCGGACTCCGGGACGACCCGGTTCACGAGGCCCCAGCGAAGCGCGGTGGGAGCGTCCACGAAGTCGCCGGTGAGGAGCATCTCCATCGCCGCCTTCTGCGGGACCACCCGGCTGAGCGCGACCATCGGCGTCGAGCAGAACAGTCCGATCCGCACCCCCGGAGTCGCGAAGCGGGCCTGATCGGAGGCGACCGCGAGGTCGGCGGTCGCGACCAATTGACAACCGGCGGCGGTGGCCACGCCGCGGACTTCGGCGATGACCGGCGTGTCCGATTGCCGGATCGCCGCCATCAACTCGTGGCAGGCGGCGAAGATCGCCCGCGCTCCGTCGAGATCCTGTTCACGCAGCTCCCGGAGGTCGTGCCCGGCGGAAAACGCCTTTCCGGTGGAAGCCAGCACGATGGCCCGCGCCGCCGGGTCGCGGTCGGCCTCCCGGATCGCCCCGACGAGACGATCCATCATCGGGGCCGAGAGCGCGTTCCGCTTCTCCGGCCAGGCCATCTCGATCCGCGCCGCCGGACCGTCGGCGAACGCCCGGACTGCGGCTTCAGGCATCTCGCGCCAGGAACGGGGCGACCTGTTTCGGATCGGGTGGCGGCGTGAGGAGGCTTCCGGCGACGAGTCCGGTGAGCGAGGCGAGCCCGGCCGGGTAGATCACGTAGTCGTAGTCGGTGGGGAGGAACCAGACCTGCTCCACGCCGGCGGTCGCGAGCGCCCCGAACACGAGGGTCGTGCCGATCCCGGCGGCGATCGAGGCGACCCCTCCCGCCGGCGTGGCGCGCCGCCAGAGGAACGCCGCGAGCAGCGTCGGCGTCACCGCCGCGCCGACCATGGTGTAGGCGTACAGCGCCATGTCGAGGATGCTCCGGAACCACGTCGTGATGACGAACGCGGCGCCGGCGAGGCCGACCATGGCGAGGCGCTGGACCCGGATCATCAGGGAGTCGCTCGCGTCGGGGTTCACGAAGCGCTGGTAGATGTCGCGGGCGAGGCTCGTCGAGGGGACCAGAAGGAACGTGGTCGCGGTCGAGAAGATGATCGCGACCGCTCCGGCGAGCAGCAGGCACCCGGCGAACACGGGCAAGCCGTCGCGCGCGAACGCCAGCAGCACCGTCTCGGTGGCGCCGGTCACGAACCCGTCCGCCGTCCGGTACGCCGGGTCGTCCCAATGGCCCGCGGCGGCGAACACCGCCGTCGCGTCGATGAGCACCTCGATCAGGATGACCCCGACGATCATTCCGAGAACCGCCTTGCGCGCCGCCGACCCGTCGCGGGCGGCGAAGAACTTCTGGTACATGCCGCCCTCGCCGAGGAGCAGCAGCATCGTCGGGAGGAAGAGGCCGAGCGCCGCGGCGATTCCGAGTCGCCCAGTGAGGGTGAAGTGGGTCTCGGGAAGCGCCGCGACCACGCCCTCGAAGCCGCCGGCCTGCGAGAGCGCGAGCGGCGCCGCCACGAGGATCGCGACGATGATGAGCGCGCCGTTCACGACGTCCAGCCGGATCACGGACACCATCCCGGCGGTCACCGCGAACAGCGTCACGAGCGCCGCGACGCCCAGCTTGCCGACGTCGGGATCGAGGCCGGGGAACAGGATCGCGAGCAGCCGTCCGCCGCCGACGAATTGGTAGCCGGCGATCGTCATGTAGGCGGTAGCGATGGCGATGGAACCGAGCACGCGGGCCGCCGGGTGGTAGCGCCGCTCGAGCAGGTCGGGCACGGTGTAGTCGGAAATCCGGCGGACGCGGGCGGCGAGGAAGAACACCACCGCGATGCCCACCCACGCCCCGGCGCTCATCCACAGGGCGGAGAAGCCCTCGCGGAACGCTCGTCCGGCGCCGCCGAAGAGGCTGCCCGACCCGATCCACGTGCACACGAGCGTCCCGACCAGCACCTGCCATGGAACCGCCCGCCCGGCCACCATGAACTGTTCCTGCGTCCGGGCTCGTCCGGATCGGGACAGCGCGAGGACGACCAGCAGCGCGAGGTACGCCCCCACCGCCACGACGTAGATCATCGACGCGATCCTACCGGGTGTTGCACAATGGGCGGACGGCTGTTACCGGGGAGGTTCCCATGACCCGACGCCTGACGCTCCTGCTCGTGCTCCTTGCGGCTGCATGTTCGCCGCCGCGCGAGGATCTGATCGCGTTCCTTGGTCCGCGCATCGTGCCGGGAGACGGTAGCGACCCCATTGAGAGCGGGGTCATGATCGTGGAGCGGGACCGGATCACGGCGGTTGGCGCGCTCGGCGCGGTGGACGTGCCGCGGGACGCCACCCGGTTCGAGCTCTACGGGCGCACCCTGATGCCCATGATCATCGATACGCACGTCCACCTCACCCCGACGCGGGAGGAGCGCATCGAGGACATGCGGCGGCGCGCCTACTACGGCGTGAGCGCGGCGCTCAGCCTCGGCCACGACGACGACCCCGCCGCCTTCGAGCTGCGGAACGAGACGATCCCGGGGGTGGGCCGCTCGTTCACCGCCGGACGCGGCATCACCCGGCCCGAGCCGGGGCGCAGCGAGGTTCCCTACTGGATCGACGAGGCCGAAGAGGGCGTGGAGGCGGTCCGCGAGCTCGCCGAGGCCGGCGTGGACATCGTCAAGATCTGGGTGGACGACCGCAACGGCCAGTATCCCAAGCTGACGCCGGACCTCTACGGCCCGATCATCGAGGAGGCGCACGCCCACGGGCTGCGCGTCGCCGCCCACATCTTCGCCCTCGAGGACGCCAAGGGCCTGCTCGAGGCCGGCGTGGACGCCTTCGCCCACGGCGTGCGCGACATGGACGTGGACGACGAGTTCGTCGAGATGGTCGCGGCGCGCCCGGACGTCTGGCTCATCCCGAACATGGGGGCGCGCGGCATGCTCGAGGACGTGGACTGGCTTTCGGGCACGATCCCGGGGGACGCGCTCGAGGATCTGCGCATGACCTACGCGCGCCGTCCGGAGCGCCATGAGCCGTTCGAGATCGAGGCGCGGAACCTGAACCGCCTCCATCGGGCGGGGATGAAGGTCGCGCTCGGGACCGACGGAAACGGTGCCTTCCGCCCGCACTTCGAAATGGCGGACATGGCTGCGTCGGGCCTTTCCGAGCACGAGGTGATCGTGGCCGCGACGAGCGCCGCGGCCGAATTCCTCGGGATCGAGGACGCGGGATCGCTCGCCGAAGGGATGAGCGCCGACTTCATCGTGCTGACCGGGAACCCGCTCGACGACATCCGGAACACCCGCCGGATCGAGTCGGTGTACCTGCGCGGAGCGATGATCGACCGGGAGGGACTCAGCGCCGGCTGGGTCAACTGACTCCGGCGACCACCCGGGGGATTCCGGCGATGTCGGGCCGGGAGACGACGTCCTGGAACCCGGCCTCGCCGAGGATCTCCGCCGCGGCCGCGGCCTGTCCGGCGCCGATCTCGGCGAGGAGCGGGCGGCCGGGCTTCAGCGCCCCCAACGCGAGCGGCGCGAGCCGGGCGAGCGGGCGCAGCCCGTCGGGGCCGCCGTCGAGCGCGTTTCGCGGCTCGCGGTCGCGAATCTCCGCCGGAAGCCCGGCGATCCGTGCGCTGGGGACGTAGGGAAGGTTCGCGGCGACGAGGTCGAGGGTCGCCGGGCGGACGGCGGTCAGAAGGTCGCCCGCGACGAGAAGGACGCGCCGGTTCCGGACGTTCTCGCGGGCCAGCCGCAGCGCGCGGGGCGCCGTCTCAACCGCGAGGACGCACGCTTCGGAGCGTTCGGCGAGCGCGATTGCGACCGCCCCGCCGCCGCACCCGACGTCGGCCGCGAGGCCGGGGCCGTCGAGCCGCTCCAGCGCGGCTTCGACCAGCGTCTCGGTGTCCGCGCGGGGAATCAGCGCCTCCGGCCCGGCGGCCAGTGGGACCCCGAAGAACTCCTGCGCGCCGGTGAGGTGCTGGATCGGCGTTCCCCGGGCGCGCGCTCGGGCCAGCCGACCGAGTGCCCGCCGCTGCGCCACCGCGAGCGCGTCCCCCCGGCGGACGATGCGCTCCGCGGCGGTCCAGCCGGTCACGCGCCCGAGCAGCAGCTCGGCTTCGGCGAGCGGGAGCCGGGTCGCCCGCAGCGCCTCCCAGACGGTCAAGCGCCGGACTGGGCGCGAAGCTGCTCCGCCTGCTCGAAACTGCGCAGCGGAACCACGAGCGCCTCCAGACCGCCCGCGAGCACCGCCGGAAGCGCGTGCAGCGTCAGCGGGATCCGGTGGTCGGTGACCCGGTTCTCCTTGAAGTTGTAGGTCCGGATCTTCTCGCTCCGGTCGCCCCGGCCGACCTGGCCGCGGCGCGCCTCGGCCATCGCCTGCGCCTGTTCGCGGGCGGCGACGTCCAGCAGGCGCGACTTCAGCACCCGCAGCGCCTTGGCCTTGTTCTTGATCTGCGACTTCTCGTCCTGGCAGCTCACCGCGAGGCCCGTCGGGATGTGGGTGATCCGCACCGCCGAGTAGGTGGTGTTCACGCTCTGGCCGCCGGGTCCCGACGAGCAGAAGGTGTCGATGCGCAGGTCCTTCGGCTCGATCCGGACTTCCACGTCCTCGGCTTCGGGCAGCACCGCGACGGTGACCGCCGACGTGTGGATGCGGCCCGACGCCTCGGTCGCCGGAACCCGCTGCACCCGGTGCACGCCGCTTTCGTACTTGAGCTGGCTGAAGGCGCCGCGCCCCTCGACCACCGCGACGACCTCGCGCACCCCGCCGGCCTGCGAGTCCTGGCGCGAGACCACGTCCACCCGGTAGCCGAGGCTCCGGCTGTACTGCTCGTACATCCGGAACACGTCGCCGGCGAACAGCGCCGCCTCCTCGCCGCCCGTGCCGGCGCGCACTTCGAGGAGCACGTTGCGTTCGTCGTTGGGGTCGCGGGGGAGCAGCAGCCGGCGGATCTCCGCCTCGACGCTCTTGAGCGCGCCCGCCGCCTCCTCGAAGTCCTCTCCGGCGAGCTCCCGCAGCTCCCGATCCGGATCGGCCATCATCGCCCGGGCCGCTTCCATCCGCTCGCGCAGACCGCGCCGGCGGGCGGCGGCCCTCCCGAGCGGCGCGAGTTCGGCGTGCGCGGACGACGCCTTCCGAAGCCGCTCCCGATCGGTCACGACTTCGGGATCCTGGAGCGTTTCGGTCAGTTCCCGGAGCCGCTTCTCGGCCGCCCGCAGCGATTCCTCGAGGAACTCGGCGGAAGTCGCGTTCTCGCTCATGACGGGAACCATCCCCCGGGGAAGCGGTGCTGCGCCGCGGGGGTTAGCTGGCCCGGGCCCGCTTGGAGCGGACCTGGCCGTACTTCTGCCGGAAGCGTTCCACTCGACCGGTCGAGTCCACGATCCGCTGCTTGCCGGTGAAGAAGGGGTGGCACTGGGAGCAGATCTCGAGGCTCAGGTCGCTCCCCCGGGTCGAGCGGGTCGTGAAGCTGTGGCCGCAGGCGCAGTTCACCCGGATTTCCTTGTACTCGGGATGAATTCCGGCGCGCATGGCGCGGGCATTCTAGCAGCGGATCAGCTTCCGCCCTGCTGCGCCATCGAGTCGAGGAAATGCGCGTTCGAGTCGGTCGCCTTCATCCGGTCGATGACGAGCTCCATGGCGTCCACCGGCTCCATCTCGGATACCACCCGGCGAAGCACGGTCATCCGGCGGTGCTCCTCGGGAGTGAGCAGCATCTCCTCGCGCCGGGTGCCGCTCTGGTGGATGTCAATCGCCGGGAAGAGGCGCTTTTCGAGCAGCTCCTGGCTGAGATGGATCTCGAGGTTGCCGGTGCCCTTGAACTCCTCGTACACGAGGTCGTCGAGACGGCTCCCGGTATCGACCAGCGCGGTCGCGAGGATGGTCAGCGAGCCGCCGTCCTCGACGTTGCGCGCCGCGCCGAAGAAGCGCTTGGGGTGCTGGATCGCGTTCGCGTCCATGCCTCCCGAGAGCAGTCGTCCCTCGGACGCCGCCGAGCTGTGGTTGTAGGCGCGGGCGAGACGGGTCAGCGAGTCCAGCAGGATGACCACGTCCCGCCCGAGCTCCACCTGCCTCCGGGCGCGCGACATGAGCGACTCGGCGACCTGGATGTGCCGGCTGCCGCGTTCGTCGAACGTGGAGCTCAGCACCTCGGCCCCGACGTTGCGCGTCATGTCGGAGACCTCCTCGGGGCGCTCGTCCACGAGCAGCACGTACAGCGCCATGTCGGGGTGGTTCCGCTTGATCGCGTTGGCGATGGACTGGAGCATCACCGTCTTTCCGGCCCGCGGCGGCGCCACGATCAGCCCGCGCTGGCCGACCCCGATCGGCGCCACGAGGTCCACGATCCGCGCCGCCAGGTCCTCGCGCCCGTTCTCCAGCCGGATCATCCGGTCCGGATGGAGGGCCACGAGGCTCTCGAACTCCACGCGCTCGGGATGGGTCTCCGCGGGAGCGCCGTTCACCTCGAGCAGGTCGGCCAGCCCGAAGTAGCGCTCGCCGGAGCGGGGGCGGCGGATCTCGCCGTGGAGCATGTCTCCGTCGCGCAGCCCGAAGCGGCGGATCTGCGCCGCCGAGACGTACACGTCGTTCGGTCCGGGCAGGTACGAGCGGATCGGCGGGCGCAGGAAGCCGAAGCCCTCCACGAGCCGGTAGAACGCGCCCCGGGCGAGGGCCCTGCCGCCCCGCGCCACGTGCGCGGTCAGGATGCGGTGGATGATCTCGATCCTCGGGAAGGAGTCGGGCGCATCGATCCCGAGCGCGGCCGCGAGCTCGTGGAGCTTCTCCGGCCCCCTGGCCGCGAGCTCCGCGACGTCCAGATCGCCGACCGCCGGGGCTGCGGTCTTCTCCAGCACCCGGGGGCCGGAGCGGAAGACCTTGCGGCGGCGCCACCTCGGGCGGCGCGGCCCGGCGCTCAACGCCAAGCGGCCACCCTCCCCGAGATCAGCCGGTGGATGTCGTCGAGCCCGCCGCGCGCGACCGGGTGCTGCGACCTCGAGACCGACGACCACGCGATCACCGGGCGCTTGCCGCCGTCGCCGAGCTCCGTCCGCAGCTTCCGCAGGCGGGTCGAGGCCGCGCCGACTCCCAGCTTGTCGGTCTTGGTCGCGACGATCGCGACCGGATGGCCGCTGCGCCGAAGAAGCTCCAGCGCCGCCAGGTCGAGGTCCGCCGGGTCGCGCCTCAGGTCCACGAGCAGCAAGCTGAGCGCGAGCCCGGTCCGCCCGACCAGGTACGACAGCACGAGCTTGCGCCAGCTCGCGCGCATGGTTTCGGGAACCTTGGCGAAGCCGTAGCCCGGAAGGTCCACCAGGCGATGCGAGCCGGGGATTTCGAAAAAGTGGACGAGGCGCGTGCGCCCGGGAGTCCGCGAGACCCGCGCCAGTCCCCGCTGTCCGGCCAGCCGGTTCAGCAGCGTGGACTTGCCCACGTTCGACCGCCCCACGAAGGCCACTTCCGGCAGGACCGGGTTCGGGAACCCCTCCGGACCGGCGGCGCTGCCGAGCAGGCAGGCGTTCCGCTTCCCCTGGGTCATGGATCCGTGGACCGGCGCGATCCGCTCGTCCCGTCAGCCGGCTTTCTTGAGCACCAGCACCGGATTCGCCGAACCGCTGACGAATTCCGGCGTGATGAGCACCTCGCGCACCTGCTTGTTGGAGGGTAGGTCGTACATCAGGTCGAGCATCAGCTCCTCGACGATCATCCGCAGGCCCCGCGCCCCGATCTTCCGCTCGCGGGCGAGGCCGGCGATGGCGGCGAGCGCCTCGTCGGTGAAGGCGCACTCGACGCCCTCCTCCTCGAGCAGGGCCTGGTACTGCCGAACGATGGCGTTCTTCGGCTCGGTCATCACCTGGATGAGCTCGGCGGGCGTGAGCTCGTCGAGGCTCGCGACCACCGGCAGCCGGCCCACGAACTCGGGGATCAGCCCGAAGCGGACCAAGTCCTCCGGCTGTTGGTGGCGCAGCGTCGCCTTCCGGCGCGCCTCGGCGGACTCCTGCACCTCGGCGCCGAAGCCGAGCGACTTCCGGCCGACGCGCCGCTCGATGATCTGCTCGAGCCCGACGAAGGCGCCCCCGCAGATGAACAGGATGTTGGAGGTGTCCACCTGGTGGAATTCCTGGTGCGGATGCTTCCGCCCGCCCTGCGGCGGGACGCTCGCGACCGTGCCCTCGACGATCTTCAGCAGCGCCTGCTGGACGCCCTCGCCGGAGACGTCGCGGGTGATGGACGGACTCTCGGCCTTGCGGCAGATCTTGTCGATCTCGTCCACGTAGATGATGCCCTTCTGGGCGCGGGCGATGTCGCCCTCCGCCGCCTGGAGCAGTTTCAGGATGATGTTCTCGACGTCCTCGCCGACGTAGCCCGCCTCGGTCAGCGTCGTCGCGTCCACGATCGTGAAGGGCACGTCGAGGATGCGGGCGAGCGTCTGCGCCAGCAGCGTCTTCCCGGTTCCGGTCGAGCCCACCAGCAGGACGTTGCTCTTGCCGAGCTCGACCCGCTCGGGGTCGTCGTGGCCCGACTCGGAGCGGCGGATGCGCTTTCGGTGGTTATGGACCGCGACGGCCAGCTTGCGCTTCGCGTCCTCCTGCCCGACGACGTACTCGTCGAGGCGGGCCTTGACATCTCTCGGGGTCGGCGGAGGCGGTTCGGGGACGCGGGGCTTGGGTTTGCCCTTCTCGGCGATGATGTCGTTGCAGATCGCGACGCACTCGTTGCAGATGAAGATGCGGTCCGGCCCCGCGATCAGCTTGCTGACGTCGCCCTGGGCCTTGCGGCAGAACGAGCAGGCGAGCGTGTCGGCGGGACCGCTCCGGCCCTTTCCCTTGACGGCCAAGCAGGAACTCCTTTTCCGTTGCGCCCCGTGCGGATTCTAGCGCCGGCCGGTCCGGCCGAGGCTCAGGAGCGCCGGGCGATGACGTGGTCCACGATCCCGTAATCGCGCGCCTCGTCGGCGGTCATGAACCGATCGCGGTCGATGTCCCGGGCGATCTCCCCGGCCGGGCGCCCGGTGTGGTGCGCGAGGATCGCGGTCAGCCGGGTCCGGACGCGGACGATCTCGTTGGCCTGGATCTGGATGTCCGCGGCGGTGCCCCGCGCGCCGCCGAGCGGCTGGTGGATCATCACGGTCGCGTTCGGGAGCGCGTGCCGCTTGCCCGGAGCGCCCGCGGCGAGCAGCACCGCGCCCATGCTGGACGCCTGCCCCAGGCAGTAGGTGGTCACGTCGGGGCGGATGAACCGCAGCGTGTCGTAGATCGCGAGACCGGCGGTCACCGATCCGCCCGGACAGTTGAGGTACACGGAGATTTCCTTCTCCGGGTCCTCGGCTTCGAGGTAGAGGAGCTGGGCCACCACGAGGTTCGCGAGCGGGTCGTCGATCTGGTCCCCGATGAAGATGATGTTGTCCTTGAGCAGCCGCGAGTAGATGTCGTAGGCGCGCTCGCCGCGGCCGGTCTGCTCTATGACGTGGGGGATGAGAAGGTTGCTGGGCATGGGGGTCAGGGGGACTGGCGGTGAATGGTGGCGCGTTCGCGCAGGAACCGCCGGGCCGCGGCTCTTCGGAGCAGGATCTTCAGGCGCAGTTCGTCGCGCGCCTTCATCTTGGCGCGGACGACGGCCGCCGACTGGCCCCGCGCCCGGGCCTCCGCCTCCACGGCGGCGTCGAACTCCTCCTCGGAATGCTCGATGCCCTCCTGCCTCACCAGCGTGTCCAGCAGGATGCCGTAGGCGACGTCGGCCTCGACGCGGGCGCGCACGCTCTCGATGAGCTTGCGGAACGCTTCCTCGTCCTGCGACACGTCCCGCCCGGACCGGGCCAACTGCGCGGCGATCTCGCGGACCTCGGCCTCGACGCCCTGCTCGACCACCCCCGGCGGCGGCTCCACCGGGTTCTTCTCGCGCAGCGCCTCGAGAATCCGGGCGTCGAGCGCCCGTTCGTCGCGGATCCGGTTCTCTTCCCGCAGCCGATCCCGGACGTCCCCGCGCAGCGCGAGCAGCGAGTCCTTGCCGAGCGCCTGCGCGAAGGCGTCGTCGATCGGCGGCGGAATCGGGCTGAGCGCCTGCTTCACGGTGGCGCGCACCCGGTACGCGCGGCCGGCGCGCTCCTGGTCCGGGATCCGCGCGTCGAAACGCACGGTCGCGGTCACCGTGTCGCCGTCCCGCGCGCCCTGCAGCGCCTCGTGGAGCGCGGGGTGGTAGTGGTCCTCCCCCACTCCAAGGCGGATTCCGGGCACGAGCCGGGGCGGCGCGCGGTGGCGGGGCTCGCCCGACTCGTCGAGCTCGGTCTCCTCCAGATCGGCCTCCACGACGTCCCCGTCGGCGAGACCCTTCGGCCCCACCGGCCCTAGCTGGGCGCGCTCGCGCCGGATGTTCTCCAGCACGGCCTGGATCTGCTCCTCCTGAACGGGCGTGGTCTCGGCGCGGACCTCGAGGCCGTCCGCGTCGATGGACTCGAGCCCGGGATCGACGCTCACCTCGACGCGCCCCACGAGCGGACCGCCCCGCTCGTCGGTTTCGGCGGCGGCGGTCACCGGCGCCACCGGGCGGAGCTCGAAGCGGGCGAGGCACTCCCCGCCGGCTTGCTTGAGCAGCGCGTCCGCGGCGTCGCCGGCCGCTTCCGCGCCGTAGGCCCGGTCCACCACCGTCCACGGCGCCTTGCCCTTGCGGAACCCGCGGATGGTGACCTTGCGGCGGATCTTCGCGAGCTCGGCGCGGGTCGCCTTCTCGTACTCGTCGGCGGGGATCGTCACCCGGATGGCGCGGAAGCTCTGGCGCTCCTCCACCAGCTCGGCCTCGAGGCCCTCGATGGGGCTGGTCGGGGATGGGCTCATCTTTTTTGCGGGAGCCCGGGCGGACGGCTGCGAAAGGGGGGATTCGAACCCCCACGGGTTGCCCCACTGGAACCTAAATCCAGCGCGTCTGCCGGTTCCGCCACTTTCGCAGCGCCCCTTGGGGGTGGCCGGCCCGTACCGATCCGGCCAGGCGAGCGAAGTGTAGCGGCTGCCTCCTATACTCGGCGGTTTCGCCGGAGGATCCCATGCGTACCCGCCATCTTCCCCTCGCGCTGACGCTTCTCGCCGGCCTCGCGGCTCCGGCGGCGGCGCAGGATCTCGCCGCGCTGCGCTCGGTCGCCGACCAGGGCGCCGCCGAGCGGGCCAAGCTCGTGCAGGTCATGGTGGACTCGGTCTTCAGCTTCGGCGAGCTTGGATTCCAGGAGCGCGAGACCTCCCGCTACCTCGTGGGAGTGCTGCGGGAGAACGGTTTCGAGGTCGAGGAGGGCGTTTCGGGCATCCCGACCGCGTGGTTCGCGCGGTGGGGCTCGGGAGGGCCGGTGATCGCGCTCGGCAGCGACATCGACGGGATCCCCAAGTCGTCCCAGAAGCCGGGCGTGGCGTACCGCGACCCGCTGGTGTCGGGCGCGCCCGGCCATGGCGAGGGACACAACTCCGGCCAGGCGGTCATCATCGCCGGAGCCCTCGCGGCCAAGGAAGTCATGGAGCGGGAGAACATCCCGGGCACCATCGTGATATGGCCGGGCGTCGCCGAGGAGGTCGTGGGGACCAAGGCCTGGTTCGTGCGGGACGGACACTTCGACGACGTGGACGCTTGCGTGTTCACCCATGTTTCGAGCCAGTTCGGCGTGAGCTGGGGGCAGGCCGGCGGGAATGGGCTGGTCTCGGTGGAGTACACGTTCTCCGGCGAGGCGGCGCACTCGGCGGGCGCGCCGTGGCGCGGGCGGAGCGCCCTCGACGCCGTGGAGATCATGAACACGGCGTGGAATTTCAAGCGCGAGCACCTTCGGCTGCCGCACCGCTCCCACTACGTCATCACCAACGGCGGCGACCAGCCGAACGTGGTCCCGCAGGAAGCGTCGGTCTGGTACTACTTCCGGGAGCTGGAGCAGGAGGGGATGAAGGAGCTCTACGAGCTCGGCAACACCATGGCCGGGGCGGCGGCGGCGATGACCTCCACCGAGGTCTCGTGGCGGATCCTCGGCCACGCCTATCCGCGGCATTTCAACAAGCCGCTCGCCGAGGCCGTGTGGGCCAACATCGAGCGGGTCGGCCTGCCCGAGTGGAGCGAGGCGGACCAGACGCTCGCGACGGGACTCCAGCGCGAGCTCGGGGTCGAGGAGCGCGGGCTGCCCACGGAACTCGGCGAGATCCGCGGTCCGGTCTCCGAACCCCGGCTCGGCGGGGGCTCGGACGACATCGGGGACATCTCGTGGACCGTCCCCACGGTCACCCTCCGATACCCGGCGAACATTCCCGGCGGCCCCGGACACCACTGGGCCAACGCGGTGGCGATGGCGACTCCCATCGCCCACAAGGGAGCGCAGGCCGGCGCCCGCGTCGTCGCGATGACGCTGATGGACCTCTTCCTCAACGCCGAGCTGCTTCCGGCCGTGCAGGAGTATTTCGCCGAGCAGACGGCGGAGCATCAGTACACGCCGCTCGTCGGTCCCGACGACCCGCCGGCCATCCACCTGAACGAGGATCGCCAGGGCGCGTTCCGGGAGGCGATGCGGCCGTTCCACTACGACCCCGAGCGTTACGACACGTACCTGGAGCAGCTCGGCGTCGAGTACCCGACGGTCCGCGAGCCGGAGGGCCGCTGAGGCCTCGCAGGGCGCATTGGTGCCGAAGCAGGGATTTGAACCCTGACACTCACTGGGAGTACTGCGTCCTGAACGCAGCGCGTCTGCCGTTCCGCCACTTCGGCACGCGGAAGCGGGCAGTCTAGCATCGGGGCGTGTCCCCGGACCCCGACCCCCGCCTCATGCGGGGCGCGCTCTCGGGGAGCGCCGACGGCGGCGGGTGGGTGGCCCCTGAAGACCCCGATGGGCCGGACGCCGAGGACCTTCACGTCGCCGCGGGCCGGATGGGTGCGGCCCTCCCGGGCGACCTGGTCGAGGTCGAGCCGCTCTTCCGGACCCGCCGCGGGCGGATCGAGGCGGCGGTGGCGCGCGTGGTGCGCCGCAGCCCCGATCCGCTGGTCGGGATCGTTTCGGGCGCCGGGGACCGGGTCGTGGCGCGGGAGGGCCGCTGGACGCGGGAGATTCCGCTCGCCGTGACGAAGCGCCCGCGGCCCGACGACCTCGTGGCGGTCCGGGTCGAGAGCGTCCGCGGGCGGCTTGCGGCCGTCGTCGTGCGGGTGTTCGGGAGCCGCGGCGAACTCCCCGCCGCGATCGCGGCGGCGATCCACCGGCACGGCCTTCGGAGCGAATTCCCGCGGGCCGCGCTCGACGAGGCGGAGCGGGTTCCGGCCCGGGTCGCGCCCGCCCACGTCGCCGGGCGGGAGGATTTCCGCGCCGCGACCGTTCTTACCCTCGATCCGGCCGACGCCCGCGACCACGACGACGCGCTTTCGGCCTCGCGCCTGTCGGACGGCGCCTTCGAGCTTCAGGCGCACATCGCCGACGTGGCCGCGTGGGTGCCGGCGGGCGGCCCCATGGACCTCGAGGCCGCCCGGCGCGGGAGGTCAGCGTACTTCCCGAGCCGCGTCCTTCCGATGCTCCCGGAGCGGCTGTCCTCAGGCATCTGCTCGCTTTGCCTCGACGAGGACCGGCTGACCCGTTCCGTGGTCCTGCGCGTGGGGCGGGACGGACAGGTTCAGGACGCCCGGTTCGCGGCGGGGGTGATCCGCAGCCGGGCGCGCCTCGCCTACGACGAGGGCATGGTCATGCTCGGGGGAGACGCGCCGGGCGAAGTCCCCGAAGCCGTGCGCACCCTGGGCGAGGTCGCCCGCGCTCTCGGGACGGCGCGGCGGGCGCGGGGCGCGCTGGATCTCGAAATGCCCGAGCGGGAACTCGTGCTGGACGACTCGGGCGCGGTCGCGGACGCCCGGATCGTCGTCGAGCACGAGGCGCACCGCCTAGTCGAGGAGTGCATGCTCGCCGCGAACGAGGCCGTCGCGCGGCGGCTGCGGGAGACGCCGACGCTCCACCGGGTCCATCGCGCTCCCGATCCGGCGGCCCGGGACCGGTTCCTCGACCTGCTCGCGACCTTCGGCGAACGGCTCGGGGCGCCGGGAGAGCCGCTGCGTCCGGCGCACTTCGCCCGCCTCCTCGAACGCATCCGCCATCGCCGGGAAGCGCCGTTCCTGCGCCGGCGCCTCCTGCGGAGCCTCGAGCGGGCGGCGTACGACCCCCGGCCGCTCGGCCACTTCGCGCTGGCGCTGCCCGACTACGCCCACTTCACCTCGCCGATCCGGCGCTACCCGGACCTCCTCGCGCACCGGGCGCTCGCCGGAGCCGAGCCGCCGCCCGACCTCGACCGCCTCGCGGTCCGCTCCTCGCGCGCCGAGCGGTCCGCCGAGGCCGCGGAGAGGCTCGTCGTGGACCTGGGAATCGCGGCGCTGCTCGAGGGCCGGCTCGGCGAGGTCTTTCCGGCGGTTGTTTCCGGGCTGGGTCGGTTCGGGGTCGGCGTCGAGGTCGAGGACTTCCCGGCGGCGGGAGTCGTACCCATGGACCTGCTCGCCGGCGACGACTTCCGGTTCGACCGCCGCAGCCATTCGCTGCGGGGCCGCCGGACCGGGCGCCGCTGGCGGATCGGCGACCGGTTCCCGGCGCAGCTCGTCCGGGTGGAGCGCTTCACCGGAGCGCTGGAGTTCGCGCCCGCGAACTGAGGATCAGTCGCCGCCCCGGGGCAGGTACAGCGAAAAGCTCGAGCCCTCGCCCGGAGCGCTGCTCACCTTCAGCCGCCCGGCCAGAAGCTCGGCGGCGTGCCGCGTGATCGCGAGCCCGAGCCCGGTGCCCCCCGCCTCCCGGGACCGCGCCCGGTCCACCCGGTAGAAGCGCTCGAAGATGCGCTCGTGGTGCTTTTTCGGAATGCCCACGCCGTCGTCGGTGACCGAGATGCGCAGCATGTCCTCGTCGGCGGGCGCGGCCTCGATCTCGATCCGGCCGTCGTCGCCGGTGTACTGGACGGCGTTGTCCACGAGGTTGTGGAGGATTTCCGCGAGCAGGTCGGGATCGGTGCGGATCTCGCCGGCCCCGGTCGTTTCGGTGAACGTGAGCGTGCGGTTGCCCGACTTGACCCTCGCCGAATCCAGCGCGCTCTGAACCAGGTCGCCGACCGCCACCGGCCGGACGATGGGCTCCAGCTTGCCGCTCTCCATCCGGGCGAGGCGCAGCAGGTCGTCGGTGATGCGCGACAGCCGCACCGCATGCTCGTGGATGCGCCCGAGGAACCGCTTCTGCTGCTCCTCGCTCGCGCCGCCGCCATCGATCAGCGTCTCCGCGAATCCCTGGATCGAGGTGAGCGGGGTCTTGAGCTCGTGCGAGAGGTTGGCCACGAAGTCGCGGCGCACCCGCTCGAGGCGGTGCAGCTCGGTCACGTCGGTCAGCACGAGCACGGCCCCGAGCAGCGCGTCCGGCTCGATTCCCGGCTCCGGTGCGGGTCCCGGCAGGCTCGCCCGGACCGGAGCGGCGCGAGCGAGGATCTCGCGCTCGCCGATCGAGATCTCGATCTCGTTGCGGCGCCCCTTGAGCGCGCGGCGGGTCATGCGAAACAGGCGCGGCGTGGGCAGCGCGCGCTTCGCCTTGCGTCCGGCGAACTCCTGCCACGAGTCGCCGGGGAGCCGCAGCAGCGTGCGGAACGCCGAGTTGAGGTAGAGGATGCGCAGCTTCGGGTCGAGAACCGCGACGCCCTCGCTCATGCTCGACAGGATGGCGGCGCCTTGGTTGCGCTCCGCGGTGAGCGACCGGAAGCTCTCGTCGAGGCGCGCCGCGGTGAGGTTGAGCGACGCGACCAGCCCGTCCAGTTCGTCCATGCCCGGCGAGACCTTCGCCGGGCGGAAGTCGCCCGCCGCCACCCGCTCGGAGAAGCTGGAGATCGCGGCGACCCGGGCGGAGAACCGGCCCGAGTACCAGAACGACACGCCGGTGCCGAGCCCGGCCGCGAGCACGGCGATGAGCAGGACCGGCGCGAGGACGTCGAGGACGTCCGCGGTCACCACCACGGGCGAGGACAGGCGGACCACGCGGTCGGGACGCCAGTCGGGGCGGACCGCGACGTAGGTGAGATCCTCGTCGCGGGTGTCGCTGAACCGCTCGGAGCGCCCGTAGCCGTCCGCGAACGCGGCGGCGATCTCGGGGCGGTCGGCGTGGTTGTCCATCGCAGCCGGTTCGCTGTGCGAGTCGGCGAGCACGACGCCTTCCCGGGTCACGAGCGTCACCCGCCGGTCGCCCTCCCACGGCGTGGCCCGTTCCTCCTTCCCGTTCGCCGCGAACCCGAGCGCCCACTCGGCGAGCCCGCGGTCGGAGCGGTCCTCGGGCGGGCGGAGGAGCGCCGCGTCGGCGAGCGCGTCGAGGCTGTCGAAGGTGCGGTTCACGGTCGTCTCGCGCACGCTCGAGTACGCCACGACCAGCACCGCCGCGAGCGGCGCCACGATCACCGCGACGCTCCACAGCGTGAGGCGGATCGCGAGACGCGGGGCGCCGAGGCGCCCCCTATCCGTCGGGGCCACCGGTCTCGAAGCGGTAGCCGGCCCCGCGCACCGTGGAGAGGAGCGACGGCTCGCCCGGCCGGTCCAGCTTTTGCCGGAGCCGCCGGACGTAGGCGTCCACGCTCCGCTGGGTCACGAAGGCGTCCTCGCCCCAGACCTCGTCGAGGATCCGGTCGCGGGCGCACATTTCGCCGGGCCGGGACGCGAGGTGGTGCAGCAACCGGAACTCGAGGTTCGTCATCGGAATCGGCTCGCCGGCCCGCTCGACGGTGAACGACACCGGGTCGATGAGGAGGTCGCCGACGCGGACCGGCGACGGAGCCCGGTTCGTCGGGCCGGCCCGGCGCCGGGTCGCCCGGCGCAGCACGGCCCCCACCCGCGCGACGAGTTCGCGCGTGCTGAAGGGCTTCGTGATGTAGTCGTCCGCCCCGATCTCGAGCCCGGCGATGCGGTCCGCCTCCTCGCCCCGCGCGGTCAGCATGATGATCGGAGTCGCCGCGAGCTCCGGGTCGCCCCGGATCTCCCGGCACACCTCGAAGCCGCTTCGCTCGGGGAGCATCAGGTCGAGGATGACCAGATCGGGCCGCTGCTTGCGCACCGCGGCCAGCCCGTCGGAGCCGGTCCCGGCGGAGGTCACCCGGAAGGACTCGCGCTCGAGGTTGAACTGGAGAAGCTCCACGATCGCCGGGTCGTCCTCGATGACAAGAACGTGCTTGGGCATGGTCGGGCGGGGCAATCCTAGTCCCCCGTTCGGCGTTCACGAGAAACTCTCGCTTCGTTCACGAACCGGTAACGAAGCGGGCCGCCGCTCTGGCCAGAATCCCGGCCGTCATGACGAATCCGATTGCGAGCCAGAGGCGGCCCGCCGCGCTCGCCCTTTGGTGCCTGGCCCTGTCCGGCCTTCCGGCGCTGGCTCAGAACGGCGACGGAGGGGGCGCGAACGGCGTCGTCACCGGGATCGTTCGGGACAGCTTCAACGGGATGACGCTCCCGTCCGCCCCGGTGACCGTGCTTTCGACCGACTACACGGTGTACACCGAGCTGGACGGCGCGTTCTCGGTGGAGGTCCCCGAGGGCGACCACGAGGTCCGCGTCTCGTTCAGCGGGTACGAGGACCAGGTCGTCCCGGTCACGATCGCCGCAGGCGAGACCGTCCGCCTCGACGTCGTGCTCCGCATGGAGCGCTTCGCGGAGACCGTTTCGATCACGGCTTCCGTCGAGGACGTCGAGCTCCGCACCGCCGAGGCGCAGCTCGTCGAGCGCCAGCGCGCCGGCGCCATCGTCGACAACGTCGGCTCGGAGGAGATGAGCCGGAACTCCGACTCGAACGCCGCTTCGGCGATGAAGCGCGTCACCGGGCTGACGGTCGTGGACAACCAGTACGTCTTCGTCCGGGGCCTCGGCGAGCGGTATTCGAACACGACGCTGAACGGCGCGGTGCTCCCGACGACCGAGCCGGACAAGCGGGTCGTGCCGCTGGATCTGTTTCCCACCGGCCTCATCGAGAGCGTCTCGGTGGTCAAGTCGTACCTCCCCGACAAGCCGGCGGACTTCTCCGGCGGCCTCGTCGAGATCGACCCGCTCGCGTTTCCCGCCGCCCCGGTGCTGCGGTTCTCCATGTCGCAGGGCTTCACTCAGGGAACGTCCTTCGAGGACGGCCTGACCTACGCCGGCGGCAGCCGCGACATGTTCGGCTTCGACGACGGCACCCGCAGCCTGCCCTCGGCGATCCCGGACGCGAAGACGGTGCGCCGCGGCCGGTTCAGCGATGTCGGGTTCCTTCCCTCCGAGCTGGAGTCCATGGGCGAGGCGTTCTCGAACGTCTGGTCGCCCGTGGAGGACCGGGTGGGACAGGATCAGTCCTACAGCTTCGTGGCCGGCGACAGTTGGGACAAGCTGGGCGCCGTCGTCAGCGCCACCTGGTCCCGGGGACACCAGAACACCGACGAGGAGCGCACCTTCTACTCGGTCTCCGGCGGAGACGTGGAGGTGCAAAACGACTACGACTTCCGCGTCACCGAATCGAAGGCGTCCACGGGGGTCATCGGCAACCTCGCCTACAAGTTCTCCGGCGACCACCGGATGGCGCTCGAGAACTTCTACACCCACAGCTCGAAGAACGAGGCCCGGGTCTTCGAGGGGCACAACGGCGACGTCGGCGAGAACATCCGGAACACGCGGCTGCGCTGGGTGGAGGAGTCCATCTTGTCGTCGCGGCTCTCGGGCGAGCACCGCTTCGCCGCGATCGGCGCCGGTCTGCTCGAGTGGAACGCCACGTTCTCGCGGGCGACCCGGGACGAACCCGATCTCCGGGAGACTCTCTACGAGCACAACCCCTCGGCCGGCGGCCTCGTGCTCGCGGACGAGTCGCAGAGCGGCTTCCGGATGTTCAATGAACTGACCGACACGGTGCGCGAGCTCGGCTTCGACTGGAGCTCGTTCTTCACCCAGTGGAACGGCCTGCCGGCGAGCCTCAAGTTCGGGCCGGCGCTCTCGAGGCGTCAGCGGGACTTTTCCTCGCGCCGCTTCCGGCTGACGCCCCGGCGCCCGGGCGCCGCGGACCTGACCCTGCCGGCCGAGCAGCTCTTCGTTCCCGATCTCATCGGTTCGGTCTTCGAGCTGCGCGAGGAGACGCGGGCGACCGACGCCTACGCCGCCGAGCAGCAGGTGGGCGCCTTCTTCGGGATGATGGACCTGCCGCTGTCGGACCGGCTCCGCATCGTCGGCGGGGCGCGGGTGGAGCGCTCCGAGCAGGTCGTGGACACCTTCGACCCGTTCTCCACGGTCGCCGGGACGATCACCGCGCGGCTCGAGAACACCGACGTGCTGCCGGGGTTCAACGTGGTGTACGCGCTGACCTCGGGGACGAACGTCCGCGTCGGGTACAGCCACACGGTCAATCGGCCCGAGTTCCGGGAACTCGCGCCCTTCGAGTTCACCGACGTGGTCGGGGGACGCGCCGTCGTCGGCAACCCCAACCTCGAACGGGCGCTCATCCGGAACGTGGACGCGCGCTGGGAGACGTTCCCGGGGGCGGGAGAGGTGTTCGCCGTCAGCGCGTTCTACAAGGACTTCGACCGGCCCATCGAGCGGGTGGTCCAACCGACCTCGCAGCTCCGCACTTCCTACGACAACGCGCTCGGCGCCAGGAACGCCGGGGTGGAGGTCGAGGGGCGGCGGAGCTTCGGGCGCGTGTCGGCGTCGGCCAACTACACCTTCGTCAACTCGCGCATCGAGCTCGCGGACCTCGCCGGGCAGGTCCAGACGAGCCTCGAGCGGCCGCTCGCCGGGCAGTCGCCCCACTCGCTGAACCTCACGGCGGCGCTCGCGCTTCCCGAGATCGACGCCAGCCTCCGCGTTCTCTACAACTGGTTCGACGACCGGATCGCGGACGTTGGCGCGCTCGGCCTGCCCGACATCCACGAAGAGGGGCGGGGAAGCCTCGACGCCGTCTTCCAGAAGAGTTTCGGCGCCGCCTGGAGCCTCCGGGCGTCGTTCGACAACCTGCTCGACGCCGAGTACCGCTTCACCCAGGGCGGCGAAACGCAGCGGACCTTCAGGCTCGGCCGCTCGTTCGGCGTGAGCGCTTCCTGGAACGTCCGCTAGCCGGCGGGCTCATGCGCTTCGCGACCCTGATCGTCGTCCTCGGCCTCTTCGGAGCCGCGTGCGACGAGACCGCGAGCGCGCCGGCCCCCGCGCCCGCTCCGGCGCCTGATCCCGACGCGCCCACGATCCTGTCGGGCGAGATCGCCGCCGACATGACCCTGACCGCCGACGTGTCGTACCTGCTTCGAGGGGCGGTCTTCGTCGCCGACGGAGCCACCCTCACCATCGAGGCGGGAACCACGATCTACGGCGAGGGCGCGACCAACGGCGCGCTCGTCGTGGCCCGGGGGGGACGCCTCGTGGCCGACGGCGCGCCGGACGCGCCCATCGTCTTCACGAGCGATCAGGAAGTGGGCTTCCGCGCCCGCGGCGACTGGGGCGGACTCATCATCAACGGCCGCGCTCCCCTGAACATCCCCGGCAACGAAGCGGAGGGCGAGGGGGGCACCGGCGCCTACGGCGGCGACGATCCGGCCGACGACAGCGGCGTGCTCCGGTACGTCCGGGTCGAGTTCGCCGGGAGCGAACTCAGCCCGGACAACGAGCTCAACGGCGTCGCGTTCCAGGGCGTGGGGAGCGGCACCGTGGTCGATTCCGTCCAGGTCCATCTCAGCAAGGACGACGGCGTGGAGTTCTTCGGAGGGACGGTGGACGCGAGGCGGGTGGTCTGCACCGGGATCGGCGACGACAGCTTCGACTGGACCGAGGGCTGGACCGGCCGCGGCCAGTTCTGGATCGCGCGGCAGCGCGGCGACGACGCCGACCAGGGAATCGAGGCCGACAGCAACGCCGAGAACAACGACCTCCTGCCGTACGCGAACCCGACGCTCTACAACGTCACCCTGATCGGCGATCCGGGAACCGAGACGGGCGACGAGAGCGACGTCGGCGTGCTGCTCCGCGAGGGAACCGCCGGCGACCTCGGGAATTTCATCGTGATGGGCTTCAAGGAAGTCGGCCTCGACGTGGACGACGCGGTCACCTACGGGCACGCTGAAGGCGGCCTGCTCACCCTGCGCAACTCCATCTTCTGGGAGAACGGCGGCGGGAATTTCGACGACGACGGGTCAGAGGATCCTCCGCCCGCCTTCGGCACGATGGACTTCATCATGGCGCAGCGGGACATCCGCGAAGCGGACCCGATGCTAGACCGCCCGTATTACCTGCCCGGCGAGGACGCGCTCGCGGTCTGCCCGGTCGAAAGCTCGCCGGCGCTCATCGGCGCGGCCATGCCGCCGAACGACGGTTTCTTCGAACCGGTCAACTTCATCGGCGCCTGCGACGTGGGCGACGAATGGTGGACGGGCTGGACCAGCTTCGCGTCCAACTGACGGCCGCCCTGCTGCTCCTGGCCGCGGCCTGCGGCGGCGCCGGTCTGGAGAACGGGCGCCCGACCCCGGAGGCCGCCGCGCGGGCGGCGCTCGACCGGCTCGAGGCGGAGGACCGGGACGGCCTCCTCGCGCTCTCGGTGAGCGAGGACGAGTTCCGGAACCTCGTGTATCCGGGTCTGCCGGCGAGCCGGTCCGAGCGAAACACCTCCGCCGACTTCCTCTGGTTCCGGCACGGGATGCGCCAGTCGGCGGACCTCGACCGGACGTTCGGCCGCTTCCGGGGGCAGGAGTGGGAGCTCGTCGAGCTCTCGTTCGAAGGCGGGACGACCGACTTCGGCGCCTTTCGCGTCCACCGGGATTCCCGCGTTGTCGTCCGCGCGCCCGACGGACGCGAGCGGACGCTGCGCCTGTTCGGCTCCATGCTGGAGCGGGGCGGTCAGTTCAAGATCTACAGCTTCATCGTGGACTGAGCCGCAGCCGGATGCCCACCGCTTCGAGCGCCTCCCGCTCGCGCCGCAGGTTGGCGAGCGTGAGCTGATGGCCGCTGAGCCAGCCCTTGGGAAACGCCAGGTCGAGGAGCTTCCCGGACGCGGTCGCCCGGATGCGGGGCAGGGGTTCGGGGCTGCGCCGCCGGCAGAGCAGCACCGCGATGCGCAGGATCGCCGCGAGCCGGATCGCGGCCTTCCTCCCGACGACGGTCAGGCTGGCGAACCGCTCGGGCTCGAGGCGCTGGCGGTGCGACTGGATGAGCGCCGCCAGAAGCTCGCGGTCGTCCCTCGAGAAGCCGGGCATCTCGGAGTTCCGCACGATGTAGGCGCCGTGGCGGTGGTGCCCGCTGAACGAGAGCGAGAGCCCGATCTCGTGCAGGTCCGCCGCCCAGCGGAGGAAGCGGGCGTGGGTCTCGCCGGTCAGCTTCCACGCATCCCGGACCTGCCGCAGCCCGGCGGCGGCCACCGTCGCGACCCGGATCGCCTGGCGCCGGTCCACCCGGTACTGCGCCACGAGGCTCTCGATGGTCGCGTCCCGCACGTCCCGGTGGCGATTCCGGCCGAGGAGGTCGTGGAGGACGCCCTCCCGCAGCGCCCCCTCCGCCGGCTCGATCGCGTCCACGCCGAGCGTCTCGACGGTCGCGCGGAGGATGGCGACGCCGGCGGCGAGATCCACGACCCGGTTGCGCGAGAACTTCGGAACCTCGGGCACGGTCTCCGGCTCGGCGATGAGGCGGCGGCGCAGCCGGAGCAGCCCCTCGGGCGTGACCGGTCCGGGCGGCTCCATGAGCTGCCCGGCCGCCCGGATCGTCCCCGAGCCGCCGAGCGCGTTCTCCCAGCCCACCTGCCGGAGGCGGTGCTCGGCGGTCTGGAGTTCGCGCCGCGCCTCGGTCTCGGCGGCCTCGAAGCCCTCGGGGGTCACCGCGCCGTCGGGGAAGAACCGCGTCGAGAATCCGATGCAGCCCATGAACAGGCTTTCCGCCATGAGCAGCACGTCCTCGTGCCCGACCGCGATCTCGGTGCTGCCGCCCCCGATATCCACCACGAGGTTCCGCTCGCCGGACTCTGGCCGGGACCGCGTCACCCCGAGGTAGATGAGGCGCGCCTCCTCGACGCCCGAGATGATCTCGACCCGGTGCCCGAGGATCCGCCGCGCCTCCTCCAGCACCGGGCGCGGGTCGCGAAGCTGGCGGAAGGTGTTCGTTCCGACGACCCGCACGTGATCGGGCGGAATCTCCCGAATCCGCTCGCCGATCCGGGCGAGCGCGGGAAGCGCCCGTTGCCGGGTCTCCTCGCGGATGGCGCGGTTCTCGAGGCCGGCGGCGAGGCGGACCGGCTCCCGCACGCGGTCCACGACCTCGATCGAGTCCCGGTGGACTCGGGCGACCGTCAGGTGGAAGCTGCGCGACCCGAGGTCGGCGGCGGCGAAGGGTCGCGCCGGCTCGCCAGGCTCGTTCACGGGGCCTAGTATCCCCCGCCCATGGCGCATTGGGCCGTCGGCGACGTGCAGGGCTGCTTCGGCGCCTTTCGGCGGCTGCTCGCCCGGATCGACTTCCGCGACGGGCGCGACCGGATCTCGTTCGTCGGCGATCTCGTGAACCGGGGCCCCGACTCGCTCGGAATGCTCCGCTGGGCCCGCGACCACGGGGACTGCGTGGAATCGGTGCTCGGAAACCATGACCTCCACCTGCTCGCGCAGGCGGCGGGAGTCCGGAAGCCGGCCCACCGGGACACGCTGAAACCCATTCTGGACGCCCCCGACGGGCCGGAGCTGTGCGACTGGCTCGCCCGGCGTCCGTTCCTGCTCGAAGCCGACGGGCATGTCGTCGTCCACGCGGGGATTCCGCCGGCGTGGAGCCTCGGGGAGGCGGCCCGGCGCGCGCAGGCGGCCGAGGCCGCGCTCCGCACGGATCGGCGGCGCTTCCTCCGGGAGCTCTACCGGGTTCGCGCCAGAGCGGACGGAACCGGCGAGGCGGCGGAAACCGCCTCGGTCCTGACCCGGCTGCGGGCGGTGGATCGTTCCGGCGAGCCGGTCTTCGGCTTCGACGGGACGCCGGAGGATCTCCCGCCGGGCGCCCGGACGTGGTTCGAGGCCCGGCGCCCGGAAGGCCCGAGGGTCGTGTTCGGGCACTGGGCCGCGCTCGGGCTCGTCGTCGCCGAGCGGGCGATCGGTCTGGACTCGGGGTGCGTCTGGGGAGCCTTCCTCACCGCGATGCGGCTCGAGGACGGGGCGTTCGCGTTCGAGCCGGCGCTCCCCGGCGAGGGGCTCAGCGTCTCCTGACGGTCGTCCGGAAGGCGTCGCCGCCGAACTGGCGGCGCGACGGTTCGCGCGAACCGAGGTCGTACCGGTCGCCGGGCATCAGGAAGTAGAAGCCGCCGCCGTTCGGGAGAACCCGGGTGTTGTCGTAGATGGCGACGTAGCCCGAGCCGATCACCTCGAACCCGTTGCCGCGCACGACCATCGCGGTGTCCTCGTCGATCCCGATCCCGAGAAGCTGCGGGTGCGCCTCGAGGATCTCCAGCATGTCGAAGTGCCGGTTGCGCACCAGCAGGTGCTGGTCGATGGCCACGCCGCGGACGAAGGAGAAGCCCTCCTCGTGATCCCCCATCATGATCGTGTTCGCCGACGTGTCGCCCCGGGCGAGGTACTCGCCTTGGATCGTCGCGCCCGCGGACGAGCCGCCGATGACGCCTCCCCGCGCCAGCACGGCGTGGAGCTCCTGCTCGGTGCGGGTGTCGGCGTAGGAGTCCACGAGCCGCCACTGCCTCCCGCCGGGGAACCAGACCGCGCGCGCCCGCCGGATGGGCGCGACGAACTCCTCGCTGTCCGCCTCGCCCCGATCCTTCGTGTGGATCACGGTGACGTCGGTCGCCCCCATGTCGCGGAAGCGGCGGGCGCCGGCGTACCACTCGTCGTACTCCTCCTCGCCGCCGGCGGTCGGAATGATGACGAGCGGCGCTTCGGGGCCGCCGGCGAGGTCCATGAACCGCTCGAGGATCTCCGCGCTCCGGAGCGCGCCCCCGACGATGACGAGCGACCCCCGCTCGGGTCCCAGTTGCGGACCGGTCTGGCCGAGCGCCGGAGCAGCGGCGAGCAGGAAAACGAGAGCGCGACGGATCATGGAGCGGATTATCTTCACCCGAATGCGCCACGTCGTCGTCGGGACCGCGGGTCACATCGACCACGGCAAGAGCTCGCTGGTGCGGGCGCTGACCGGGATCGACCCCGACCGGCTCGCCGAGGAGAAGGCGCGGGGCATCACGATCGACCTCGGGTTCGCGCATCTCGACCTCGGCGACCTCCGGATCGGGTTCGTGGACGTGCCTGGCCACGAGAAGTTCGTCCGCAACATGCTCGCCGGCGCGGCGGGGTTCGACGTGATGCTGCTCGTGGTGGCCGCCGACGAGTCGGTCATGCCGCAGACGGTCGAGCACCTGTCCATTTGCCGGCTGCTCGGGGTCACCGCGGCGGTCGTGGCCCTCACCCGGGTGGACCTCGTGGACGATCCCGATCTCGTGGAGCTCGTCGGCCTCGAGGTCGCCGACGCGCTCGCCGGCGGCCCGCTCGAGGACGCGCCCATCCTGCCCGTGTCGTCGGCCAGCGGCGAGGGGCTGGGTCGCCTGCGGACGGCGCTCGTCGAGGCGGCGGACCGAGCGCCCCGGCGCGATCCCGAGGGGCCGTTCCGGCTTCCCGTGGACCGGGTGTTCTCGGTCCGCGGCTTCGGAGCGGTGGTCACCGGGACGCTCGTTTCCGGGCGGGTTCGCGCCGGCGACGAGGTCGCCGTGCTGCCCGGCGGCGGACGGGCGCGGGTGCGGGGCGTCCAGGTGCACGGATCGCCGGTCGAGGGCGCCTCCGTCGGCCAGCGCGCCGCGCTGAACCTCGCGGGCGCGTCGCGCATCGACGTCGCCCGGGGATCGGTCGTCGCCGCGCCGGACGCGCTGCGGGCCACCCGGATGCTGGACGCCGACCTCGAGGTCGTGGACTGGGCCTCCGCGCCCGTCGCCGACGAGGCGCGGGTCCACCTCCACCTCGGGGCGGCGGCCGTACTGGCGCGCGTGCGCCTTCTGGGCGGCCGCCGCGCGCTGCCGCCGGGCGGGACCGCGCCGGCGCAGCTTCGGCTGGAGTCGCCGCTCGTCGCCGCCCGCGGGGACCGGTTCATCATCCGTCGCTACTCCCCGGTGGTGACGATCGGCGGCGGGCTCGTCCTCGACGCGCTTCCCCCGAAACGCTCGCCGAGGAGCGAAGGCCAGCTTCGGGCGGTCGAGGCGCTGCGCGCCGGCCCGACGGACGTGGGTCTGCGGTTTCTGGAGGAGGCCGGGCCGTCCGGGATGACCCCGGAAGACCTCGCCCGGCGGCTCGGGCTGGCCAGCGCCGCCGGGGTCGTCCGGACGCTCGTGGAGGCGGGCGAGGCCGACGACGGGGACGTGCTGCTCGCGACCTCGGCCACGCGCCTGCTGGAGGAGCGCCTTCTGGCCCGGCTCGCCCGCCTCGAGCGCGAGCACCGCCTGCGGGCCGGCATGGGGGTCGAAGAGCTTCGCGAGCGCCTGGGAGTCGCAGCCGCCACCGCGGACCGCATCCTCCACGGGCTGCGGCGGGCGGGCCGGATCGAGATCGCAGGCGGCGCGGTCCGCACCGCCGGGCGGGAAGTGGAGCTGACGCCGGCCGAGCGCGCCGTCCTCGACGGCTACGCCGCGCTGCTCGCCGAGTCGGGCCTGAAGCCGCCGACGCTTTCCGATGCGGCCCGGACCGTCGGCGCGTCGGTCGCGCTCCTGGACGCGCTGCGGCGGCTCCTCGTCGCCGACGGCCGGGCGGTCGCCGTCAGCCCCGACCTCCACTTCGACGCGGCGGCGATCGAGGGGCTTCGCCGGACGCTCGCCGAGCGCGCCGGGGCCGAAATCGACGTGGCCTGGTTCAAGGAGCGGTTCGGGCTCAGCCGGAAGCGCGCCATCCCGCTCCTCGAGTGGCTGGATCGCGAGCGGGTCACCCTGCGGGTCGGGAACGTCCGCCGGATTCGTTCCTGACCGCGCCTATCATCGGCGGCCATGCGCTGGGTTCCCGCGGTCCTGATCCTCCTCGGGTGCGGCGCGCCCCCGCGCGCGATCGACGAAGGGATCCGGCGGCTCGTCCTCGAGGCGATGGCCGAAGACCCCTCGCCCGGCGTCTCGGTTGCGGTCCAGCGCGCGGGGGAGGTCCTCTTCGCCGAGGGATTCGGGTTCGCCGACCTCGAGAACGAGGTTCCCGCGACCGCCGCGACCGTCTATCGGATCGGGTCGGTCACCAAGCAATTCACCGCCGCGGCGGCCATGCTGCTCGTCGAGGAGGGGAAGCTGGACCTCGCGGCCGACTTCACCGACTACCTGCCGGATTACGACGCCCGCGGCTTCCGGATTCCGGTCGAGCGGTTGCTGAACCACACGTCGGGGATCAAGGGGTACACGGAGATGCCCGAGTTCTGGAGCCGGGCCCGGCTCGATCTCGACCACCGGGAGATGATGGACCTCTTCTCCGCGCCTCCCTTCGAATTCGAGCCGGGCGACCGCTACCAGTACAACAACTCCGGCTACTACCTGCTCGGCGTCCTCCTCGAACGACTCTCCGGCGCGAGCTACGCGGCGTTCCTCGAGAAACGGTTCTTCGAGCCGCTGGCGCTTCGGGACACTCACTACCTCGACAACGATCCGATCATCCCCGGCCGGGCCGAGGGCTACGAGGCGCTTCCCGGCGGCGGGTTCCGCAACGACGACCCGGTGAGCATGCGGCTGCCCTACGCCGCGGGCTCGCTCGGTTCCTCGGTCCTCGACCTCCTCGCGTGGCAGCGGGCGCTCGTCGAGGGCCGCGCCGTGCGCCCCGAGAGCCGGGACCGGATGACCGCCCGCGGCGAGCTGATCGGGGGCGAACCGATCGACTACGGCTACGGCCTCGGCTTGGGCCGCGAGCACGACCTGGCGAAGATTTCGCACGGCGGCGGAATCAACGGGTTCCGGGCGCAGCTCGCGTGGTATCCCGATGTCCAGCTCGGGATCGCGGTGCTGGCGAACGCCGGCTCCGCGCGGCCCGGCCTCCTCGAGAACCGGATCGCCCGCGAGGTCCTCGGTTTGCCGCAACCGGTCGTCGCGGAGGTCGAGGTCTCTCCCGACGAACTCGAGGCGTGCGCCGGAACCTGGAACTCGGGCCGGTCGCCGGTGACGCTCGCAGTGGAGGACGGCGAGCTCCGCGGGTTCGGCGCCCGGCTGGTCCCGGTCGGGGACGGTCGATTCCATCCCGAACGCGACCCCTTCCGGCTCGTCGAGTGCGGCGAGGACCTCCACGTCTCCGCGGGCGGAGTCCGCACGCGCTTCCGGCGCGTCCCGGAATGACCCCGATCGAGCTGCTCTCGGAGCGGTTGCGGTTGCGCCCGTTCCGTCCTTCGGACCTCCCCGCGGTGCAGGAGTACGCCGGCGATCCGGAGGTCGTGCGCTACCTTCGCTGGGGGCCGAACGACCCCGAGGAGACCCGCCGGTTCGTCGTGCGGGCCTCCCGCAACGCCCGGAACCCCGCGTCCCGGGAACTCGACCTGGCCATCGTCGAGCGCGCCACGGGGACGCTCTGCGGGGGAGCGGCGATCCACCGCCGCGCGCCCGGCCGCATCGAGATCGGATACGTGCTCTCCCGCCCGGCCTGGGGACGCGGATACGCGACCGAGACCGTCCGCGCGCTCCTCGACTTCCTCGCCCGGAAGGCCCCGGAGTCGGAAGTCTTCGGGCTCGTCGCGCCCGGCAACGACGCCTCGGCTCGGGTCCTCCTGCGGTGCGGGTTCGAACGGGCCGCCGACGCCGGACCCTATCGGGAGTGGATGACCGGGCTGTGCTCGACGGCCGGGGCGTACCGGCGGCGGGTCTGCGATAGTCTCCGCGCCCGCGCCGCCGGGGCCTGACTCCGACGCGCCTCCAGAAAAAGGAAATCCTCGGCGCCCCGAACGGCGTCGCCCGTCATCGGAGAGCGCTGCCCGTGCGGAAGGCCCGCCCCGCCGTCAAGCGAGTCCTCGAAAGGACTCCCGTCTGGCCTTCGCGGCCCCCCAAGCGCCGCCGCCGTTGGGCGCCCGACGCCCCGTCGGACCGTCTCCTCGAGCAGGGGGCTGGCTCGCTCGGCAACGAGGATCTGCTGAACCTCGTGCTGGGCGCCGCCGAGTCCGGCGTCGCCGGGGAAATCCTCGAACACTGCGGCGGCGTGAACCGGCTCGGACAGACGCCGCTCGCGGAAATCGCGAGGTTTCGCGGGGTTTCGCGGGGCCGTCTCGTGCGGCTCGCCGCCGCGCTCGAACTGGGCCGCCGCGCCGCGTGGAGCAGCGACGGGCGGGTGCCGTGCTTCCGGAGTCCGCGCGAGGCGGCCGAGTTCCTCATCTCCCGGTACGGCAACGGGGACGTGGAGGAGTTCGGCGTCCTGCTGCTCGACACCCGCGGCTGTCTCGTCCGCTGCGAGATCATCTCGAAGGGGTCGCTCACCGGCGCCCTCGTGCATCCGCGCGACCTGTTCCGGATCGCGGTGGCGTATCAGGCCGCGTCCGTCGTCCTGTTCCACAACCACCCGTCGGGCAACCCGAGCCCTTCGGACGCCGACCGCCGGATCACCGACCGGCTGCGCGAGGTGGGGGAGCTGGTCGGGATCCCGATCCTCGACCACATCGTGCTCGGATGCGGCGACTGGTACAGCTTCGGGGAGGCGGGGCTCCTCTGAGGTCAGGCGTCGGGCTCGGCCTGCCGGCAGGCGCCGCACACGCCGTAGAGCTGGTGGCGGTGGGACACGAGCCGGAACCCCTGTCGCTCCGCGATCTCCTCCTGCTGGCGCTCCACCTCGGGGGACAGGAACTCGTCGATGCGCCCGCACTTCAGGCAGATCAGGTGGTCGTGGTGCCCGCGGAAGAGCGCCGGCTCGAAGCGGGCGACCCCGTCCCGAAGCTCGAGCGAGGTCGCGATCCCCGCCTCGCAGAAGACCCGCAGCGCCCGATACACCGTCGTGCGTCCGATCGAGGGGTGCTCGCGCCGGATCGCATCGTGCACGTCGGCGGCCGAGACGTGACCCGGCAGCGTCAGGAAGCAGTCGAGGATCAGGTCCCGCCGCTGCGAGTTCTTGAGCTCGCGCCGCCTCGTGAAGGCGCGGAGACGGAGAAAGGCCTCCTCGCGAACTCGGGCCGCTCCCTCGGTGGGGCCCGTCACCGCGTCCGCCAGGCCGGAATGCAGGGGTTCGGCAACGGCGCATAGCGTATCCGGCCCGGTTCCCTCTCTAGAATCCCCGCGAACGTAGATGCGGATTCTGTGGATCGACGGCTCGGCCGGGCTCTCCGGCGACATGATGCTGGGAGCGCTCCTCGATGTCGGCTGGCCGCTTCAGGAGCTGCGGGAGACGGTCGCGGCGCTCGGCGTTCCGGCTTCGATCGCGGTCTCCGAGTCGTCGCGGGGCGGAATCCGCGGCCTCAAGGTCACCGTCGAGGCGCCCGGCGACCGCGGCTACCGCCACCTGTCCGACTTCCTCGGAGCGCTCGACGAGAGCGCGCTCGACGACGGGGTCCGCGAGACTTCGGCCCGCCTCCTGCGCCGGATTTTCAAGGCCGAGGGCGGCGTCCACGGCAAGGCGCCCGACGAGGTCCACCTCCATGAACTCGGGTCGCTGGACACGCTCGTGGACGTGGTGGGGTCCGTCGCCGGAGTCCGCGCACTGCGGCCCGATCGCGTGGTCGGGACGGCCGTCAACGTCGGAAGCGGCTCGGTGACGACCGAGCACGGGAGGCTTCAGATTCCCGCGCCCGCGACGGCGCTCCTGCTCGAGGGAGTCCCGACGTTTTCGGACGGCTCCGGCTTCGAGCG
This sequence comes from Vicinamibacteria bacterium, assembly GCA_965199715.1. GTDB lineage: Bacteria > Acidobacteriota > Vicinamibacteria > Marinacidobacterales > Marinacidobacteraceae > CBDATA01. The sequence goes on along the minus strand of CBDATA010000001.1, from coordinate 57,991 downwards.
GACGACCCCCACTGGAGCGGTCCTCGCCGGGCTCGTGGACGCCTTCACCGGCTGGCCGGAATTCACGCCGCGCCGCATCGGCTACGGCCTCGGCGTCGCCGACCGCTCCGAGCGTCCGAACGCGCTGCGGATGGTGCTCGGCGCCGGGCCGGACGATCCGTCGGACGGGGGCGAACCAAGCGGCATGGTCGTGATCGAGGCCAATCTGGACGACCTTCTCCCCGAGATCGCGCCGCACTTGCTGGACCGGCTGCTCGAGGCCGGCGCCGTGGACGCCTGGCTCACCCCGGCCCAGATGAAGAAGGGCCGCCCCGGCATGGTCGCGTCAGCGCTCGTCCCCCAGAGCCGACGGGAGGCGGTCGCCGCGGCGCTCTTCGACGAGAGCAGCACCCTCGGCCTCCGGTTCCGCGCCGTCGAGCGCGAGATCCTCGAGCGCCGGATCGCGTCGGTCTCGACTCCCTGGGGCGAGGTGCGGGTGAAGCTCGGATTGCGGAACGGGCGGCTCGTCAACCGGGCTCCCGAGCACGAGGACTGCCGGGCGCTCGCCGCGGCCTCCGGGGTTCCCCTGAAGGAGGTGTACCGCCTCGCGCTGACCGCCGCCGGAACGCTGGACGCATGACCGATTCGCACGCGCATCTCGACGCCCCGGAGTTCGACGCCGACCGCGACGACGTGCTGCGCAACGCCCGCGCCGCCGGAGTCGGGCGCATCGTCTCCATCGGCATGCTGGACGAGCGCGAGAGCTGGGAACGCGCCTTCGGCCTCGTGGATCGCCTGCATCCGGACGGCGAGGACCACGGCGACCCCGAGCTTCCCGAGCTATGGACCACGGTCGGCTGCCACCCGCATGACGCCAGCCGCTTCGACGAGACCGGCGGGGAAGAGGCCCTCTCCCGCCGGGCGGACCGGGCGCGCCTGCTCGCGATCGGCGAGGTCGGGCTCGATTACCACTACGACCTGAGTCCGCGGCCGCAGCAGCGCGACGCCTTCCGCCGCCAGATCCGGGTCGCGAGGGAGCTCGGGCTTCCGGTCGTGGTGCACCACCGCGACGCCGAGGACGACTTCCTGCGGATCGCCGACGAGGAGGGACTTGCCGACGCCGGGGCCATCATGCATTGCTTCACCGCCACGAGGCGGCTCGCCGACGCCGCGGTGGAGCGCGGGTTCCTGATTTCGTTCTCGGGAATCCTGACCTTCCGGAACGCCGGGGACCTGCGCGAGATCGCGGCCGCGGTCTCGGTCGAGCGGCTGCTCGTCGAGACCGACTGCCCGTACCTGACCCCGGCGCCGTTCCGGGGGCGGCGGAACGAACCCATGCGCGTCGTCGAGACGGCTCGCGTCCTCGCGGCGGCGACGGGGCTCGCGCCGGACGAGCTGGAAGCGGCCACCGACGCGAATTTCTCGCGTTTCTTCGGTCTCTTGGACGGGCCGAACGGCTCTCCGCGGCGATAATTGCGGCCTCCGATGTCCGGCCCGGTCAACCCGCTTCCGCAGATCGAGGCCGCGCTCGAGGGCGAACTGGCCGAGGTCGATCGCATCCTCGCCAAGATCGTGGGCAGCCGGCTCCAGCTCATCGAGGGAGCCAACCGTTACATCCACCGCAGCGGCGGCAAGCGCCTCCGGCCCATGATCGTGGTGCTGGCCGCGAAGGCCGTGGGCGGCGACAGCCGGCGCGCCGCGCTGTACGGCTCGGTGGTCGAGATGTGCCACACGGCCACGCTGGTCCACGACGACATCGTGGACCAGGCGGACACCCGCCGCGGCAAGGACTCGCTGAACCACATGCTCGGCGACGACCTGACCGTCCTGATCGGCGACTACCTCTACATCCGCTCGATCGCGATGGCGGCGGACGCCGGGGATCTGCGGATCGTCGGGATGGTGTGCGACCTGACCAAGCGGATGATCGAGGGCATGCTGCTGGAGATGATGCGGGGCGGGGCCATCGGGCTGACCCGCGAGGAGCACCTGCGGATCCTCCAGCTCAAGACCGCGTACCTCTTCCAGGGCTGCGGGCGCATCGGCGCTGTGGTCGGCGGCGCGGACGCCGCGACCGAGAACGCGCTCGGCGACTACGGCATGAATCTCGGGATGGCCTTCCAGGTCGCCGACGACCTCTTCGACTTCACCGCCCGCGCGGCGGACGTGGGGAAGCCGGTGCTCTCCGACCTGAAGGACGGACACCTCACCCTCCCGGTGCTCCACGCGCTGGAGCGCGAGCCCGAGTCGGCGGGCCTCGTGGAGGAGGTCGTCGGGAGCGGCAAGCTGGACGACGACGACGCCGGGCGCATCCTCCACCTCGTGGAGCGCACCGGGGGGCTCGCGGAAGCGCGCCGGGTGGCCGCGGAATACGCCCGCGCCGCCGGGGACTCGCTGGCGGCGATCCCGCCGTCCCCGTTCCGGGACGCGCTCGCCGCGGTCGCGGAATACGTGGTCGCGCGCGACCGCTAGCCCGCCCTACCATTTCGGAATGCCCGACCGACCGGCGGCGGAGTCCGAGATCCTCGTGCTCGTGGTCGATGACGAGGCGATGATCCGGAGGTCGCTGCGGCGCCGGCTCCGCTACGAGGGGTGGCGGGTCGCCGAGGCCGCGTCGGGAGCCGAGGCGCTCGCCTCGCTGGACAAGGAGGTCCCGGACCTCGTCGTGCTCGACGTCAAGATGCCCGGAATGGACGGGATGGAGGTGCTCCGGCGCATCCGCGAGCGCGACCCGTCGATCGCGGTGGCGATGCACACGGCCCACGGGGACATCGAGACCGCGGTGCGCGCCATCGACGCCGGCGCCGCGCACTTCCTGGAGAAGGGGTGCAGCGGCGACATCGGCGCGCGCCTTCGCGTCGCGCTCGAGAAGGCGGCGGTCCTCGAGCGGAAGCGGCTCGCCGAGGAGAAGCGCGAGCTGGAGCGGGAACTCGACGCGCACCGCAGCCGGGAGGGCGCCCGCCGCCGCCTAGTCGGCGCGTCCGCGGCCATGGAGGCGGTCCGCGAGCGGATCCGCCGGGTGGCTCCGGTGGACGTCCGCGTGCTCGTCACCGGCGAGTCGGGGACCGGGAAGGAGGTCGTCGCCCGTCTGATCCACGATGGCGGCCCCCGCGCCGACGCGCCGTTCGTCGAGGTGAACTGCGCGGCGATCCCCGAGGAGCTCATCGAGAGCGAGCTGTTCGGCGCCGAACGGGGCGCCTACACCGGGGCCCACCGCCAGCGCATCGGCAAGTTCGAGCAGGCGAACGGCGGCACGCTCTTCCTCGACGAGGTCGGCGACATGAGCGCCCGAACCCAGGCCAAGGTGCTGCGCGCACTGGAGGAGAGCCGGATCAGCCGGGTCGGCGGCTCGCGGAGCATCGAGGTGGATGTCCGCGTGCTCTCCGCCACCAACCAGGACCTTCGCGGCGGCGCGTTCCGCAACGACCTCCTCCACCGGCTCGAAGTCGTGCCCATCCGGATGCCGTCGCTGCGCGAGCGTCCGGAGGACATCCCGCTGCTCGTCGCCCATTCCGCCGCGCTCCTGGCCCCGGAAGGAGCCGAGCCGCGCCGCTTCGCGCCCGGCGCCATGAAGCTCCTCGCCCGGCACCGGTTCCCGGGGAACGTGCGCGAGCTGCGCAACCTCGTGGAGCGCCTGCTGATCCTGGCCCCGGGCGAGGAGGTCGCCGAGGAGGACGTGCGGGAGCACCTCGACATGATCCCCGCGTCCGAGTCGGACGAGCGGCTCGACGCCTGGCTGGCGCGAGCGGAGCGGGGATTCGTCGAGCGGCGCCTCGCCGACTGCGCGGGCGACCGGGAGCGCGCCGCCGCGAGCCTCGGGATTCCGGTCGCGGAGCTCGACCGGAAGCTCGCCTAGGTCCTTCCGGCGTTGCGGCCGCGGATCGGGTCGGCCGGATAGGAGCCCAGCACCGTCACCGAGGTAGAGAAGTAGCACAGCTCCTCGAGCGCCCGCCCGACCTCGGGGTCCGCCGGACCGCCGGAGATCTCGCAGAAGAAGCGGGTCGAGGCGAACGAGCGGTCGAGCATCGTGCTCTCGAGGCGGACCATGTTCACGCCGTTCGTCGCGAACGCGCCGAGCGCCCGGTAGAGCGCGGCCGGGATGTTCCGCACCTCGAAGGAGAGGCTCGTGAGTATGGCCTCTCCGGGCGCGAGCGGCGCGGCCTCGCGCGCCATCACGAGGAAGCGGGTGGTGTTCGTGGGGGAGTCGGCCACGTCCGCCTCGAGGATCGAGAGACCGTGGAGCTCGGCCGCCAGCGGGGAGGCGAGCGCGCCCTGCGACGGATCGCCGCCGGCGGCGACCCGGGCCGCGGCGCCCGCGGTGTCGGCCTCGATCACCGGGGCGAGCTCCAGCCGCCGGATCAGCTTGCGGCACTGCGCCAGCGCGTGCTCGTGGCTGTGGACGGTCCGCAGCCCCTCGATCGAAGCGCCCGGCAGTCCGAGAAGCTGATGCCGCACCGGCTGGAACCTCTCCCCGACGACGACGAGGTCCGACGCGGGAAGGAGGCGGTGGATCTCGGCGACCGGCCCGGCGACCGAGTTCTCCACCGGGATCATCGCGAGCGCGGCGCGCTTCCCCCGGACCGCCGCCACCGCCGCCGCGAAGGTGGCGCACGGGAGCGGATAATGGTCCGGGTAGCGCTCGCGGCAGGCGAGATCGGACCACGAGCCCGGGACTCCCTGGTAGGCGATGGCGGGTCGGGGCATGGATGAGGGCGAGGATGGTACTTGCCCTATCCTCAGACCGTGCGAAAGACGCTCGGGGCCGCCGTCCTGCTCCTCCTCGCGTCGGTTCCGGCCGAGGCGCCCGGCTATCGCTTTTTTTGGGCCGGAGAGGCTCCGGACGCTCCCGCCGCGGCCGCCGCCGGCCGCTGGCTCGAGCTCGCGTGGCCGCCGGGCGGCTCGATCTCGTTCGAAATCGCTGAGAGTTCGGGATGGACGAGCCCGTGGACGCGCGAGGACGGGACGATGACGGACCCGCCGTTTTCGAGCCTGGACGAGGCGCTCGGGTTCGTCCGGACCGGGATGGAGGAATGGTCGTCGATCCCCACGGCGGACGTTCGCTGGACCGACTCCGGCCTCCAACCGGACCGCCGCAACGCCGCCGACCGCGTCAACATGCTGCGCCTCGTCCGGGAGGACGACCCCGAGTGGGATCTGGGCTTTTCGTTCGCGTCCATCCTCTGGCTGTGGACGGGCGAGCGCTGGGAGATCGGCGAGTGCGACCTCAACCTGCACCCCCGGCAGCTTGCCTTCTCGGACCGGGACGTGTCGCTGAGCGTCCTGACGCACGAGCTGGGCCACTGCATCGGCCTCTCGCACGCCGGAACGCTGCCCACGTTCAGCGCCCGGATGATCCAGTGGGGCCAGCTCACCGACGCGAGCGCGCTGTTCCCCGAAGATCCGGTCATGTCCTATGGGTCGGGCGTCTCCTTGACTCCGGACGACCGGATCGGGGCGTCCCTGCTGCGCCCGGCGCCGGGCTGGCGGAACTCCGTCGGAAGCCTTTCGGGGATCGTGGAGATGGACGGGGCGCCGGCTCGGTTCGTACGCGTCACGGCGACCCGGATCGCGGGGGAGAGCCTCGGCGAGGCGGCGGCCGCCTTCGCCGGGGCGGACGGAACCTTCGCGATCGAGGGCCTGCCCCCGGGCGAGTACCTGCTCGCCGCCGGCTCCGCGACGCACCCGGGCGCGCATGGGGACCTCTACCGGGCGGGGATGACCCTCGGCGCCGCCGAGACGTTCCTCCTGACTCCGGTCGCGGTGGCCGCCGGCCAGACGAGCGACGCCGGCGCGATCCGGCTGCGCGCCCTGCCGGAGGAGGTTGAACCGTGAGGTTCGCGCCGGTCGCGCTCGTCTTCCTGCTGGGTTGCGGGGACGGCGCCGGCCCCGCCGCGCCCGCTCCGCCGTCCACGTCGTTCTCGGTCCGCTTCGACTCCGCCGAGGTTCGACTCGGCGAGGGCGAGACGGCCGAAATCGGCGTGTCGTGGGAGGTTGCGAGTCTGGCGGCGCCGGCGACGCTGCGCCTCACGGCCGCCGGCTCGGCTTCGGCGGACGACTGGACGCTCGCGCCGGAAACCTTGACGATCCCGTCGGGCGCGAACCTCCGGGGCGACCTGCGGGTCCTGCTGGAGGCGCTTCCGGACCCGTTCCTCACCGAGGGCGAGGAGACGTTGCGGCTCTCGCTCGTCCCCGAGTCCCCGGGAGTCTCGGGTTCGCTGCCCGCGCCGCTCGGGGTCGTGATCGAGGACGGTCCGTACCCAGCGTGTCCGGGAGTCCGGGTCGGAGGGACGGCCCCGGTCTCCATCGAAGACGACCGGTTCGACCGGGCGTCGCTCACGATCGGAGTGGACCCACGGGCCGAGGACGCCGCGCTGGACCTGCTCGGCCCCTACGCCGACGCGTTCTCGGAGCCGTCGGCCGCGTTCGGCATCCTCGGCTGGCGCGTCCGGCGGGACGCCGGGTCCCTCGCGCACGAGATGGACGTCTTCTGGCCGGCGGAGGGGTTCGAGACCGGCGCGGAGCCGCTCGAGCTTCGAATCGTGGCCGAGGGGTGCGGCGGCGCCGTGTCGGTCGTCTGCGAAGGCTCCGGCTGCGAGGCGAAGCGGTAGCATTCGCCCCGGCTTGAGTCGTCCAGGCGGTCGCCGGCCCGTTCGCGGGCGGGAGGAAAGTCCGAACTCCGCAAGGCAGCGCGCTGGGTAACGCCCAGTCCGGGTGACCGGAAGGAAAGTGCCACAGAAAACAAACCGCCTCTTCCTCCGGGAAGCGGCAAGGGTGAAAAGGTGCGGTAAGAGCGCACCGCTCGGGCAGTGATGTCCGGGGCACGGCAAACCCCGCGCGGAGCAAGACCAAATAGGGAAGCGCCCGAGGGCAGCCTGTCCGAGCTTCCGGGTAGGTCGCTGGATCCGGGGGGCAACCTCCGGGCTAGATGCATGACCGTCGCTCCTCCCGGGGAGAACAGAATTCGGCTTACGGGCGACTCGAGCCGCATTCGGCCGGCGTGACGCTCGTCACCGGCGGCGCCGGGTTCATCGGGTCGGCGCTCACCGCGCGCATCGCGGGCGAGGGCGGCCCGGTACGGGTGCTCGACGACTTTTCCACGGGAAGCCGGGAGCGGCTCGACGGGATCCCGGGCGTCGAGATCGCGGAGGGGGACGTCGCCTGCCGGGACGCGGTGCGGGCGGCGATGCGGGGCGTGTCCGAAGTGGCGCACCTCGCGGCGCTGGCGTCGGTTCCCCGGGCCGAGTTCGAGCCGGCGGTCGCCGCCCGCTCGAACGTCGCCGGCACCCTCGTCGTGCTGGAGGAAGCCCGGCGTGCGGGCGTGCGGGCGCTCGCGTACGCGTCGTCCTGCGCGGTGTATGGCGGCTTCGACGGCGGATCGATCCCCGAGGACGCCCCGCTCTTCCCCGAGTCGGCGTACGCCGCAACCAAGCTCGCCGGCGAACGGCACGTCCTCCTCCACGACCGCACCGGCGGGCCGTCCGCGGTCGCGCTGCGCTTCTTCAACGTGTACGGGCCGGGCCAGCCGGCGGACAGCTCGTACTCCGGAGTCCTCGCCCGTTTCTCCCACGTCGCGCGGATCGGCGAGCGCCCCGAGATCCACGGCGACGGCGGCCAGACCCGCGACTTCGTCTTCGTCGAGGACGTCGTGGACGCGCTGCGGCTCGCGCTCGCGAAGGCGCGGTCGGGCGAGGGCGGCGCCGTCGTGAACGTCGGGACCGGCGCATCGACCTCGGTGCTGGACCTGTGGCGGCGGATCGCCCGGGCGTCGGGTTCGACGGCCGAGCCGAAGTTCGCCCCGCTGCGTCCCGGCGACGTCCGCCACGCCCGCGCCGACGTCCGCCGGGCGGCGCGGATCCTCGGCTTCCGCGCCCGAACTGCGCTGGACGAGGGCGTCGCCCGTATGCTATGGGCCGATTCCGGCTAGCATCCTCGCCGTCATGAATCCGATTCCCCGCGATCAGGGCGGCGTCGGCGCGTCCGCGGCGCTCGCCGCGGGGCTGTTCGGCTACGCCGCGCTGTTCCTCTTCGCTGTCCAGGCTTGGCGGTTCCCGCTTCCCGAGGTCCAGAGTCCGCCCGAACCGGCGGCGGCCGCGCTCCCGCCCGGGCCGGAGCCAGGCATCGATTCGGTCCCCGACCGGCTGGGCCGCGGCGACGCGCTCGCGGGCGTCCTCCACCGCAACGGCTTCTCGGCGGCGGACCGCGCGGCGGCGAACGAGGCCTTGGCGTCGGTGCTGGACCTGCGCCGGCTGCGCACCGGCCAGACGCTTTGGGTGCATCGCGACCCCGAGGGGCAGCCGACGCGCGTGGACCTCGAGATGGGGGACTGGCGGGTCGTGAGCGTGATGCGCACGGCCGACGGCGCCTGGGAGGCGAGCGAGTCGCAGGCGAAGCCGGTCATGCATCGGGAGCTGGTCGCCGGGACCGTGAGCACGAGCCTCTACGAGAGCATGATCGACGCGGGCGAGCGTCCCGACCTCGCCGTGCTCATCGGCACCGTGCTGGAGTACCAACTGGATCTCCGACGGGACACCCGGCGCGGCGACACGTGGACCGTGCTCGTGGACAAGCTCCGAGCGGACGGCGGAACCATCGGATACGGAGACACCCACGCCGTGCGCTTCCTGAACGACGGCGAGGAGATTCTGGCCTTCCGCTACGAATTCCCCGACGGCTCCTCGGGGTACTACGACGAGAACGGCCGGGTGCTCCAGCGGCCCTTCCTCGCGAGTCCGGTGCGCTACACGCGCATTTCCAGCGGGTTCACGAGCCGGCGGCTCCACCCGGTGCACCGGGTGTATCGCCCGCACTACGGAGTCGATTACGCCGCTCCGCACGGACGCCCGGTCGTGGCGACCGCGAACGGCACGGTCACCGACGCCGGAATGCGCGGGCCGAACGGCAACATGGTGACGATCCGCCATCCGGGCGGATACCAGACCAAGTACCTGCACCTCTCGCGCATCCCCCGCGAAATCCGGCCCGGGCGCAAGGTCCGGCAGCGGGACGTGATCGGGTATGTCGGCTCCACCGGCACCTCCACCGGTCCCCACGTGGACTACCGGCTCTACAAGGACGGCCGTCCCATCAACCCCAGGGCGAACATCCTGCCCGAGGGGCCGCCGATCGCCGAGGAGCATCGCGCCGACTTCGAGGCCCGCCGGGACGCGCTGTGGGCGTCGCTGCGCGCCGGGTCGCCCCCAAGCACCGGGCGCGCCGCCGCCGTCGATGCCGAATAGCCGCTTCGTCAACCGGCGTGGACGGTCGTCCACTGCGCTTGACGCAAGCCGTCAACATCGGTTGATGCCGGCCTCCGCCGAGGGCGGCGCGAGATGTCCGCAAGACACTCCGTGTCAATGATTTGAAGGAATCGACCGCGACTGGTCCGCCGGTTGCGCATCCAGCATGGCCGGACATTCCGGCGCATCCCATTCCGAGATTCCCGAGGAGGAGTTCATGCATCGGATCTTCATGCTGGCGGGCGCAGTCGTCCTCGCCCTTTCGCTCGCCGCTGGGGCCTCCGCGTTCCAACCGGCGCAGCCCATCGACATCAACACCGCCACCGCCGAGGAGCTCGTCGAGCTTCCGCGGGTCGGCAAGGTGACGGCCTTGCGGATCGTCGAGTGGCGCGAGGAGAACGGTCCGTTCTCACGCATCGAGGAGCTCATGAACGTGCAGGGGATCGGCGAGCGGACGTTCGAGCGCATCCGGCCCCACGTCAAGGTGGGGGACTCCGCCGGCGACGACGGCTGGTGACCGGGCCGGGCCGGTCCAGCGGGTTCACGCTCACGGAACTGCTGGTCGCGCTCGCGGTGCTCGGAACGCTAGCCGGAATCTCCCTGCCGCCGATCCTCGACGGGCTCCGGGCGCAGCGGGTCCACGCCGCCGCGCTCGGGCTCCGCACGCTGTTCCAGAAGGCGCGCGCCGAGGCCGGCTCCCGCGCCGCGAACGTCGCCGTGGTGTTCGACCCGCCCGGACAACCCGGACCGGAAGATCCGGAGAGCCCGTGGATCGGCGTCTATCTGGACGCGAACGCGAACGGCGTCTCCCGCCGCGAGATCGAGGCCGGGGTCGAGCGAGCGCTGGTCCCGCCATGGCGGTTCAGCGACCGCTACCCGGGAGTCCGCCTCGGGGCTCCCGCCGACGACGAGGGCGGCGAAGCCGCTCCGGGCCGCCAGATCGGGTTCGCCGACATGGTTTCCTTCACGCCGTTCGGCACGTCCGGCTCGGGGCGCATCGTCGTCAGCGGCGCCGGCGCAGCTTATGCGGTCGTGATCTTCGGGGTCACCGGCCGCATCCGGCTCGAACGCCGCCGCGCCGGCGCGTGGACCCCGGCGTGATCGGGTCATGGACGGTCGGCGCGTTCGATCGCGCCGTCCTCGACAACCGCTTCGCCCCAGTTGGCGAGCGCGTCGAACGCCGCTCCGGCGGCGACCACCGCCGGAGAGCATCCGTAGAGCTCCTCGCCGACGATGCAGGCGAGCGCGAGGAAGGAATCGACCTCGCGGGTGACGAGCGCCGCCGGCGCGGTCTCCCGGCGGATGGCTTCGAGCAGCACGGCGGTCGTGGTGGAGGAGCCCCGCGTCGCCGGAATCGCGAGCACCGCCCCGGCGGCGGAACGCCCGGCGAGCGGATGGCGCGTGTCGGTGATCCGCCCAGTCGCGGCGTCGTACCCGCCCCAGAAGCTGAGCGGCTCGGTAGCGTGGAGCACCGCTCCCTTCGCTCGGCCGGCGACCACCGCCTTGCCCCTGACGCTGCGCCTGACGCGCTTCATTCCGGTCCGTTCCACGGCCCGGGCTCGCGCACGACGCGGCCCCGCTTCGCCGACTCCACGCACTCGCCGAGGCCGCCGAAGGCCACGCCCGTGCTGAGCAGCCCCGGCGCGTACCAGGCGTACTTCGCGGAGTTGGTCATGATCCGGCGCACCGAGCTCGCGAGCATCGGCGTGGCGAGGATGCAGGTATCGACGGTGAGCTTCCCGCCGAAACGGCGCAGCGGCTCGAGGAACCCGGCGCGCTCGGCCAAGTCCCGGACGATGCGGCTCGTGGTCACGAGAAACTCGCATCCGGGGCTCCGCTCGCCGCCCCGGGCGTCGATCTCGGCGGCCAGCTTCCGGAACTCCGCGAGCGAGAAGTGCGGACTGCCGAGCACGACCATGTCCAGCGGGCCGTCGTCGTCGCCCCCGAGCTCGCGCCGGGCCTCGACGAGCGCTTCGCGGCCGACCCTCCGGACGACGTCGGGCGAGCGCCCGCCGAGCGCGTCCCCGAGCGTCGGGGCCTCGGGGGTCACGCCCGGAATGTGGAACAGCGCCACCGCCCCCGACGAGGCGGCCGCCGCGCCGAGCGCCTTCAACTGGTCCTCGTCGGGCGCCGCCGGCAGCCCGTCGAGCGCGACGACGGCCTCCTCCGCGAATCCGCCGAGGACGTGGCCGAGCACCGGCCAGAAGTCGTCCGTCCGGGCGAGCGATTCGGGCGCGCCGGAAAGCTCCAGCACCCGCGTGGCGCGCCGGTTCTCCTCGAGGTGCAGGCCGACGGCGGGCGCCCGGGCCGTGATCGCGGCGCAAATGTCCAGCAAGTCGGGGTAGCGCTCGGTGCGGGCGCCGATCACCGAGTTGGCGAAGCAGACCGCGTTGGATTCGCCCCAGGCGACCTGCTGTCCGAACCGGGGCAGGGGGCCGGTCTGGTAGGGGGCGCAGGTCCAGGTCGGGATCGTCCCCATCGACGCGTAGGCCCGCATCTGCCGCGCCGAGCGGTCCGCCCAGTCCTCGGGAACGGGCCAGTCGCCGTAGTGGTGCTCGTCGAGGCCGCTCACGTTCAGCGTCGAGGGCACCGCCACCCGGGCGCCGAGGCCGGCGAGCCGCTCGGCGAACTCGAGCCCGGCGTCCCCGACGTAGATCGTGCTGTCGATGTGGGCGCCCTCGATGTCCAGCATGGCCTTCGCGCCGCGCACCTCGGCCATCCGCACGAGGATCCGCATCGCGAGCCGGGCGGCCTCGCCGCGATCGCCGGCGAGCGCCGCCCGGTCCGGTTCGGCGAGCCGCAAAGGCTCAGTCGTCGGCTTCGGACGAGGCCGTGCGCACGCGGTTCCAGACCGGCCGGTTCACGAGCAGGCAAAGCCCCACGAGGAGACCCACCTGGACCGCCACCGTGCCCACGGTGAGCCCGAACGGATCCATCCAGTCTCCCCCCGATCCCCGCACGGCCTCGATGACCCACCAGGTGATGAGCGCGATGAACTCGAGCGGCACGACCCACGTGATGAGGACGTCGAACCACCGGCCGACCCGCCATTCCTCGTGCGGCCCGCTCAGGTACTCCCGGCGGAACTTCGGGGCGCCGGCGCGGACCACGGTGAGCGCGACGAACAGCCCGGACACCATCAGCCCGGCCCCCCAGGTCCAGTCCTGGTTGTTGAAGAACCCAACGGCGATCGCCGACGGGATCCCGCAGGCGAAGGTGATGACCGCCACCGCCGGCACCGAGCGCTTCCGCGGGACGCCGAGGTCCATGACCATCCGGTTCACGAGTTCGAGCTGCGTCACGAACGACGAGATGGCGGCGCAGGAGAGCGCGAGGAAGAACAGCGGGAGCATGATCCCGCCGCCGGGCATGGCCTCGAACAGCCGCGGCAACCACAGGAAGGTCAGCCCCTCGTTGCCGGCGCCGAAGGCCGCCGCGCGGGCCTCGTCCGACGCGCTCAGCGCGTACACCGAGCCGATGACCGCGACCCCGGCGAGCAGCGAGGCCACGTTGTTCGAGAGCGCGGAGAGGATCCCGGTGCGTACGAAGCCCTGATCGCTGCGGACGTAACTCCCGAGCACGATCACCAGACCCCACCCGGCGCCCGTGCTCCACGCGGTCTGCGTCAGCGCGGCCAGCCAGATCCGGTAGTCGGCGAGGTTGGCGAGATCCGGCACGAAGAGGAACCGGAGCCCCTCGGCGGCGCCGGGGAGGGTGAGCGCCCGGATCGCCGCCCCGACGAGCAGGACGAACAGCGTCGGGATCAGGAATCGGTTCACCTTCTCGATGCCGCCCGAGACCCCGCGGTAGATGATGAGCGACGTGACCGCCACGGCGACCCCGTGGTAGAGCAGCGGCTCCACGCCCCCGAGGCGGAATCCGTCCCAGACGGCTTCCATGTCGGCGCCCCGGAGCTGCCCGCTGGCCGACGCCACGAGGTACTTCAGGCACCAGCCCACGACCACCGAGTAATAGAAGGTGATCAGGACGGTCACCAACCCCACGAACAGGCCCATCCAATTCCGCCCGCCGCCCGCGGCGAGGCCGATCGCGGCGGACGGGCTGCGGCGGGATCGCTTCCCCAGCGCGAACTCGGCGAGCAGCAGCGGGATCGCCCACAGCACGAGGAAGATCAGCCACGGGATCAGGAACTCGCCGCCGCCGTTTTGCGCCGCGATGCGGGGGAAACGCCAGATGTTCCCGGTCCCCACCGCCATGCCGATGGTGGCGAGCAGCACCGCCCACGTCGAGCTGAAGCGCGCCGGGGAGCCGGACATCACGCGCCGCCCTTGAGGTCCGCCCGCTGGCCGAGGCCCCGGGCGAGCGCCTGCTCGTAGACGTGCGCCGCGCACGCCACGTCCTCGATGGCCACGCCCACCGACTTGAAGAGCGTGATCTCGTCGCCTTCCCGGCCGGGCGCCTTGCCCGCGACCACGTCTCCGAGTTCGGCGTGGATGTCGGAGACCGCGAAGTCGCCGTCGCGCACCGCGGCGATGAGGTCGCCGGCCTCCTCGAGCACCTGCGCCTGGAAGTCGGGCACGACCCGGCAGCGGGCGAAGACCGCTCCCGCGACCTCGCGCTTCACCGGCGCGTTGGCGCCGACCGAGTTCACGTGCATGCCGGGCTCGAGCCAATCCGCCTCGATCACCGGCTTCTTCGTCGTGGTCGCGGCGCACGCGACGTCGCTGCCCCGGACCGCTTCCTCGGCCGTGTCCACGACTTCGGCCTCGACCCCGTCCGCCCGCAGTTCCTCGGCGTATGCGGCCGCCGCGGCGGGAACCGCGTCATGGATCCGGATCCGGCGGATGTCGCGGACCTCGCGCACCGCCGCCACCTGGTTCCGGCCCTGGAAGCCGGCCCCGATGAGCCCGAGCGTCGAGGCGTCCTCCCGCGCCAGGTGTCGGGTCGCGACCCCGCTCGCCGCGCCGGTACGGGTGCCGGTGATGGTCCCGCCGGGGATCACCGCGCGCAGTGCGCCCGTCGTCCAGTCGAAATGGAGCAACGCGAACCAGGTGTCCTCGGGGGCGCGCTTGCCGGGAGTGCCGGTGAGCGTTTTCAGCCCGAAGGCGTTCCGGTCGGGGAGCACCGCCGCCATGATGCGGAAGTTGCCCGCGTCGCCCTCGAGCGGCATGACCAGCCGTGGCGCGAGCGAGGTCCGCCCCTGCGCGTGTTGCCGAAAGGATTCCTCGAGCAGCCGGACCGCGTCTCCCATCGAGAGAACCTCGGCGACGTCCCGTTCCGAAAGGATGAGCACCATGGGCCGGCCAGTCTATCCGTCCGGCCGGGACGCTCAGCCGCGCGAGAAGACGGCGCGCATCACGTGGCCGGCGATGTCCGGGTTCTTGCGCAGTCGCCGCAGCGAGTAGGGCAGCCAGTCGGGTCCGAAGGGGACTCCGACCCGGATCCGGTGCCCGGCCTCGCGCACCACCTTGCGGAACCCGGGACGCACGCCGTGGAGCATCTGGAACTCGTAGCGCTTCGGCGGGGTCCCCAGTTCCTCGAGGATGCGCTCCGCCCGCAGCACCAGCCACTCGTCGTGGGTGGCGATTCCGACCTCGCAACCGGCCGCGAGCAGTTCCCGCAGGATCGAGAGGTAGTTCTCGCGGATCGTGTCCGGGTCCTGGTGCGCGAGGTCCGGCGGTTCCAGATAGACGCCCTTGCACACGCGCACGTTGGCGCCCAGCGCGGCGAGGTCGCGGGCGTCGGCGAGGCTCCGCCGCATCCGCGCTTGCAGCACCACACCGAAGTTCTCGAACTCGCGCCGCAGATCCCGGTACAGGTCGAGCGTCGGCTGGATCCGGGGGCTGTCCTCCATGTCCATGCGGATGAACCGCCCGCCCCGCTCCCGGGCGCGGTCCAGCACCGCCCGCACCTGCTCCCGGCAGAAGCCGTAGTCCAGCTCCAGCCCGAGGTGCGTCGGCTTCACGTGCACGTACGCCTTGAGCCCCTGCCGCTCCAGCTCGTCCAGAAGGTCGAGGTAGATGCGGACCGCGCTCTCGGACTCCTCGCGCCGGGTCACGAATTCGCCGAGCTGGCTGAGGGCGACATGGAGCCCCTGATCGTTCAGTTCCTTCGTCACGCGCACCACGTCCGCGACCGACTCGCCGGCGACGTACGGCCGGGCGAAGGGCGCGACCGCCGCCCTCGGCAGGATCGGCAGGACGTTGACGACCAGCCGGTTCAGGAGCGCCATCCCAGGCTCCGTCCAGGAATCAGTCCAGCCCGAAATGCGCCAGGATGCGGTCGAGCGCCTCGACCGTCGGCGCGTCCAGCGTCGGCGCCGGAACCCGGGCGCCGGGATGGGCGATCGCGCCCCGGCGGCGGAGCATTTCCTTGCGGATCGGCATCCCGACGCCCTCTTGGAACTCGAACCGCATGAGCGCCGCGTACCTGTAGAACGTCACGGCGGCGCCGTCCCGGTCCCCGGCGTCCCACTGGTTCACGATCTCGACGAGGAACCGGGGGTAGGCGAAGCCGGTCATGGCCCCGGTGGCGCCGGAAATGAGCTCCTCCAGCAGATACGCCCCGCCGAGCCCGCCGAAGATCCCGATCTTCAGGTCCGGCGTCAGCTCCCGGATGCGCGCCGCCTTGTAGGGAGTCGGCGCGTCCTCCAGCTTGATGATCCGCGCCGACGGAACCTCGCGGCAGATCCGCGCGAGGAGCTCGGCCTCCATGTGGAACCCGGAGATCGGCGGGAAGTCCTGGATCACGATCGGGATGTCGATGGCCTCGGCCAGCTCCCGGAAGTGGCGCAGCACGCCCGCCGAGTTGCACCGAGGCGCGCGCGGGGGCGAGACCATGACTCCGGCGGCCCCGGCTCGCTCCGCCTGCCGGCAGCGCTCCCTCGAGACGTCCAGTCCCGGCCCGGTCGCGCCGACGATCACCGGAACCGCGCCGTCCACGGCCCGCATGCTGGCGTCGAGGATGCGCGCCCGCTCGTCGTCGGAGATTCGGGCGACCTCGCTCGTCACGCCGAGCGCGGTGAACCCGGAGACGCCGTCGTCGAGGAAGAGCCGGATGACGCGCCCCAGGCTAGCCTCGTCGAACGACCCGTCGGGTGAGAAGGGGGTGGGAAGGACCGAATAGACGCCGCGCATCGCTCGAATTATCGCACGGGCGCGGACGCGCTTCTGATAGAACCCGGCCATGCGACTGCGACTGCTCTCCGCCGCCGAAGTCCGCCGGGCGCTGCCCATGGCGGACGCCATCCGCATCGTGCGCGAAGCCTTCATCGAGCTTTCCGCCGGGCGTGCGGCGATGCCGGTGCGCACCCAGATCCCGATCGCGCCGAGCGGCGGGATCAGCCTTCACATGCCCGCGTATCTGGAAGGACCCGGGCAACTCGCGACCAAGATCGTCTCGGTCTTTCCCGGCAATCCCGGGCTGGCGCCGTCGCTCCCCACGATCCACGCGCTGGTGCTCGTGCTCGACGCCGCGACCGGAGTTCCGCTCGGCGCGCTCGAGGGCGGAACCCTGACCGCGATCCGCACCGGCGCGGCGTCGGGAGTCGCGACCGCCGAGCTGGCTCCCGAGGACGTCGCGACCGCGGCGGTGCTGGGCGCCGGCGTGCAGGCGCGCACCCAGTTGGAGGCGATGGTGACCGCCCGCCCCTCGATCCGTCGGGTGTTCGTCTTCGACGTGGTTCCGACGGCCAGCGCGGCGTTCGCCGCCGAGATGGGCGAGCGCCTCGGGATTCCGGTGGAGCCCGCTTCCAGCGCGGCCGACGCCGTGGCGGCGGCGGACGTGATCGCCGAGGCCACGACGGCGACGACGCCGGTGTTCCCGGACGGCGCGCTGCGTTCCACGGCCCACGTCAACGCCGTGGGCTCGTTCACTCCCGAGATGCAGATCATCCCGCCGGAGACGGTGGCGCGGGCGCGGGTCGTGGTGGACCACCGCGAGTCCTGCTGGGAGGAGGCCGGCGACCTCATCCGCCCCCGCGACGCCGGGCTCATCGACCAGTCGCACGTCCTCGCCGAAATCGGCGAGATCGCGGCGGGAACCGCGCCCCGCCCCGAGGGAGGTCCGGTGCTCTTCAAGACCGTGGGAACCGCGGCGCAGGACGTCGCGGTGGGCGCCGCCGCGCTCGCCCGCGCCGAGGAGCTCGGGTTCGGTACGGTGGTGGAGCTCTAGGCGCGGGCCGCGCCCCAGCGCATCGCCGTCCACGAGGCCAGGCCGCAGAACCCGTAGATCCCCATCACCGAGTACATCCGCCCGTTGAACAACTGACCCGCGAGCCCGCCCAGCGGGAGCGCGATGAACATGTTGCCCGTTCCCACGAACGCCGCTCCGAGGCCGGCGAGACGTCCGAGCGGCTCCATCGCGACCGCGTTCAGGTTGCCCATCAGGAGCCCGGCGCTGAGGAACATGCAGGTCATCCAGACCATGAAGAACCAAAACGGCGGCAGCCCTTCGTAGAGAAACGTGGGGCCGAGCGCGAGAATCGACGCCACGGCCTGGAACATCCCCGCGAACCGGATCAGGCGCCTGCGCCCGAAGCGCATCACCAGCTTGGTGTTGGCGATGGCGGCGCAGCCGAGCGTGAACGAGTTGACGCCGAACCAGAAGGGGAAGAGGGCGCCGGTGTCGTAGCCCTCCCGGAAGATCTGCGGCGCCGTGCTCAGGTACGACAGGAACGAGGAGAAGACGAAGCCTCCGGCGACCGTCGCGGACACGGCGGCCGGGTACCCGAGGACTTCGCGAAAGCCGCCGAGGATCGTGCGGAACGAGAACGGCCGGCGCGCCGAGGGCGCCAGCGTCTCCGACTGCCGGAGCGTGAACCAGGTGAGGACTGCGGCGGTCAACCCGGCGAACGTGACGAAGATGGCGCGCCAGCCGCCGGACGTCTCGATCGCCTGACCGAGCGCCGGCGCCACGATGGGACACACGATGAACACTGCCAGCACCAGCGACAGCAGCCGGGCCATCTCGCGGCCCACGAACAGGTCGCGCACGATGGTCAGGCCCATCACCCGTCCGGCCGCGCCGCCGACGCCCTGGAGCACGCGGCCGAAGATCATGATCTCGAAGGTTGGGGCGAACCAGCTCACGAAACATCCGACCAGGAACAGCAGGAGGCCGCCCTGGAGCGTCCGCCGCCGGCCGATGCGGTCGGAGAGCGGACCGACGACGAGTTGCGCGAGCGCGAATCCCGCGAAGAACGCGGTGATCACGAACTGGGCGTCGTTGGCGCGCTGGGCCCCGAGCTCGCCCGCGACCGCCGGAAGCGCCGGGAGCACGGCGTCGGTCGCCAGCGCGACCAGCGCGGTGTGGGCCGCGCCGAGCGCCACGAACTCCCTCGTCCGCAGCGGCGGGCCGACCGGGGCGCGCAGTTCCAGGGCGGTCAGCGGCGCACCGGGTTCTCGAGCGTCCCGACCCCGGCCGCCCGCGCCCCGACGACGTCGCCGTCCTCGATCGGAACCGCGCCCGGAGTGCCGGTCAGCAGCACGTCGCCGGCGCGCCAGGTCATGTCGCGGGAGAAGAACTCCAGCAGGAAGTCGGGAGGGAAGCTCATTTCGGAAACCGGCGCGGTCCGGACCGCCTCGCCGTTCTTGAGCGTCGAGATTTCAAGCTCGGGCGGCGGGAGGCCATTTCCGGTCACGAGGCAGGGGCCAAGGCTGAGGAAGGTGTCATAGCTCTTCGCGCGGGTCAGGAAGCGTGGGTTCTCCCGCAGAATGTCCTCCGCCGTCATATCCACCGCGAGCGTCCACGCGATCACCGCCGAGCGCGCCTCGGCCGGCCCGAAGTCCCGCCCCGTGCGCCCGAGCACCAGCGCCAGCTCGCCCTCGCCCGTCACCCGGCGCGAATCCCTCGGGAGCTGCACCGCCGCGCCGGGGCCGACGAGGCTCTGGCTCGGGCGCATGAACCCCACCGGGGCCGTCGGCGGCGGAGCGTCGAGGTCGCGGGCGTGCGCCCGATAGTTCAGGCCGACGCACCAGATCTTCGGCGGATCGGGGAGCGGCGTCAGCAGCTCCACGTCCTCGACCCGGGGGCCGTCCGGACGGATGTCGGCGGTCGCCGCTTCGAGACGGTCGAGCCCGAGGATCGCCGACGCCGAGTCCGGGAACTCGGGAGCGATCCGGCTGAGAGGGACGAGTCGGTCTCCCAGCAGCGCCGCCGAAACCGCGTTCCGGCCGTCGCGGTGGCGATACAGACGCATGGGCGCCGGAGAATAGCCGCCATGCGGGTTCGACTCGATTACGGCGCGACCGGCCTTCCGTTCCGGGTTCCGGAGGGGGCCGGCGCGGTCGAGGTGGTGCGCCCGCGCTTCGGCGCGCCGGTCGCGTCCGTTTCGGACGCGCTCGCCGGGGTCCTGCGCCGTCCGCCGGCGGGACCGCCGCTGCGCGAACGGATCCGGGCCGGCGCGACGGTCGCGGTCGCGATCTGCGACGGAACCCGCCCCCAGCCCCGGGAGGCCATGCTGCGGGCGCTGCTCGAGGAGTTGCCCACGCCGCCGGAGCGCGTCGTGGTGCTCGTCGCGACCGGCACCCATCGGAACCCGGGAGCGGCCCAGCGCCGGGAGCTCGTCGGTTCCGAGATCTTCGCGGCGACCGAAGTGCTGGGCCACGACTGCCGGGACCGCGCCTCGCTCGTCCGGGCGCCCGACGGCGGGACGGGCGTCCCGGTGGAGCTCCACCGGCGGTTCGTGGAGGCGGACTTTCGGATCACCACCGGATTTGTGGAGCCGCACTTCTTCGCCGGTTTCTCCGGCGGGCCCAAGATGGTGGCCCCCGGCCTCGCGAGCCTCGAGACGATCCTCCACCTTCACGACGACGACCGGATCGGCCATCCCGACGCGACTTTCGGGATCGTCGAGGGCAATCCTGTCCACGACGCGGTCCGCGCCATCGCGCGGGCGAACCGGGTGGACTTCGCGCTCGACGTGCTGCTCGACGGCGAGAAGCGGATCACCGGGGCGTTCGGAGGCGACCTCATGGAGGAGCACCGCGCGGCCCGCGAGCGCTCCCGCGCGGAGGCGATGCGCGCGCTCGACGAGCCGTTCGACGTGGTGGTCACGACGAACTCGGGCTGGCCGCTCGACCAGAACCTCTATCAGGCCATCAAGGGCATGACCGCGGCGTCGCTCATCGTGAAGCCGGGCGGCCTCATCCTCTGCGCCGCCGAGTGCCGTTCCGGCCTCCCCGACGAGGGGGCCTACGCCCGCGCGCTTCGCGCCGGGGGCTCCATCGGCGAGGTGCGGGAGACGCTGCGCCGCGCGCCCGAGCGCCGCCCGGACGACTGGCAGGTGCAGGTCCACTGCCGGATTCTCGAGAAGGCGCGCGTCGGGCTCTTCTCGTCGCTGCCGGAGGCGTCGGTGCGCGCCGCCCATCTCGAGCCGGTCTCCGACCTCGAGGAGGCCGCCCGCGAGGCGCTCCGGGACGCCGGACCGCGGGCGCGGCTCGCCGTGCTGCCGCACGGCCCGATCACGATCCCGTATCTGGCCTGAGCCGGAGCGTCCAGACCGGCGGGCCGGCCAGCAGCGGGGTCGGGCGGCCCTCCTCCCAGTCGTCGTGCCCGGCGAGGTAGTAGGGAGCGAGCGGGTGCCCCGCCTGGCCGCCGGGCATGTGGAAGATCCCGCTTTCCTCCCGCCCCGGGGACACGACGAGCCGCTCCGACGCCCCGTGGGAGACGGCTTCGGCCCGGGGGAGGCCCGTGTCCCCGGGAATCGGCCGCGGCGGGGCGTCGAGGAAGCGCTGGAGGAACGAGGGCAGGGCCGGGCTCATCGGGTGGCGGACGTGCACCCGGTTGCGCCGGCCCCACGTGGCTTCGCGGAGCGGGCCGTCCGCCGCCATCGATTTCGCCGCCGAGGCGAGCGCGTCCGAAAGCGCCTCGGTCCAGTCCCGGGCGCCCGCCGGCCGCCAGTGCGCGGGCCGCTCCCGCGCCAGCTTCAGCAGCGGACCGGCCCACTGGGTGGAGACGCTCGGCTCGAAGTCGGGGAACGCGCGGCTCGCGGGGGCGGTGAGCTCCCCGTAGGTCCGCTCGAAAAGCGCAAGACGGGCGGTCCGCGCGAGCCGATAGCCGACGGAGTCCACCGACGCCCGCCCGGTCCACGAGTCGCGGAGCAGCGCGACGGCTTCCGGGGGTCCGCCGGCTTCGAGGAAGAGCTCGCGCCATTCGGTGAGCTCGATGGCCCGGTCGTCCAACTGGACGTCCAGCATCGACTCCTCGGACGCGGCTTCCAGATCCCGCAGCCGATCCCGGATCTGCCGCGCGCGCCCCCCATGGGCGTAGTGGCCGGAGACCCCGATCCGCTTGAGCGCGTCACCTTCGACCACGCGGTTGTTCGCGGTCCAGATAAGCCCGTCGGGGGGATCCCGAAGCTCCGGAATCTCGTCGGGTGCGAGGTATCCGTCCCATCCCCGTTCGCCCGAAGCCCATGACCCAGGCAAGCGACCGTCGTGGCCGCGCCGCCGCGGGATCGCCCCGGCGATGGTCCATCCGATGGATCCCGCCCGATCCACGGCGACGAAGTTCTGCGGCGGGACGCCGCTGCGCCGGGCGCCCTGGAACGCTTCTTCCACGGTGTCGGCGAAGAGCAGGTTCAGGTAGCCGCCGCGAAGGCCCTCGGGATCGTGCGCGATCCAGCGGATCGACTGCGGGCGGCCGGAACGGTGGATCACCGGCCCCCAGATGGTCTCCCGGACCTCCAGAATCTCGGTCGCGCCTCCCGCGACCTCGATCGCCTCCTCGAACGTCTCGAACGGAAGCGGACCGTCGGGGGTCCGGTAGCGCCCCGGATCGCCGGGGACCGGCTCGACGTCCACGAGGTCGGTCCAGTCGCCGCTGGAATTCGTGAATCCCCACGCCACCGAGCCGTTGCTCCCAGCCACGAGCGCCGGCACGCCGGGCAGGGTGACCCCGACGGCGCGCCGGTCCCCGACGTGGATCTCCGCGCGGAACCAGCGGTTCGGAACCGCGTGGCCGAGATGCATGTCGTTCGCGAAGAGCGCGGCGCCCGCGGCCGTCCGGTGCGGCGCCACCGCCCAGTTGTTGCTCCCCGAGATCGGCGCCGGTTCGGCGATCGGCCCCGCCGGCTCGTTGGCGGAGAACGCTTCCGGACCGGGGATCTCGGGCGTGGGCAGCGCCGCCCCGGCCAGCGGCGCGTCGAACTCGGTCCCGAGCGGATGGAGGAAGGCGACGAGCTCCGGCGGCAGGTTCCGGTCGAGCGCCTCGATCCGGGCGTCCCGCAGGCCGGAGAAGTCATTCAGCACGAAGTACATCGCCGTCACCGCGAGGATCGAGTCCTCGAGCTCCCACGGCGCCGGAGCCTGACCGAGGAGCAGGTACTCGGGCGGCGGCGCGTCCAGCGCTCCGAGACCGGCGCGGACGCCGTCCCGGTACGCCTCGAGAATCGCGCGGTCCTCCGGCGCGAGCGCGGCGACCGCCTTCCGGGCGCGGGACCACATCCGGTGGATCCTGGACTCCCGGTCCAGCGGGAGCGCGTCGGCCCCGAAGAGCGCCGCGAGTTCGCCGGCCGGCTGCCGCCGCAGCAGGTCCATGGCGAAGTACCGCTCCTGCGCGTGGACGAAGCCGAGCGCCCGCATCGCGTCCCGGTGCGAGGCGGCGCGGATCCGGGGGACGCCGAGAGCGTCGCGCTCGACCTCGACCGGTGCGTCGAGACCCGGCAGCGCGCGCTCGCCGTCGAGGATCGGCAGGCTCGCGACGAGCCGCCCGCGCACGAAGATCCCGCCGGCGCCCACGACGAGGGCGACGAGAGCGGCTCCGAGCACGACGAGGCGGCGCACGGCACTAATCTAGTCGCCGCCGCGTGAAATTCCTCGTTTTGGCCCTTCTGGTCCCCGCGTTCGCACAGGCGCAGTGGGCCGGGCAGGCGGGCGCCAGCCTCGTGAACTCGTCCGGGAACTCGTCGGCGGGCTCGCTCGGGGTGCGGCTGGAGACCAGCCGTTCCTTCTCCGGCTGGCTGGCCTCGGTGGACGCCGGGGCGCTCCGGTCGAGCGCGGACTCGGTCCGCCGCGAGGCGATCGGGGTTCCCGACGACTTCGAGATCGTCCGCACCGTGACCCGCGAGGTGCAGGCGGATCGGACCTGGGCCCGCGCCCGCGTGTCGAGCGCCGAGAGCTCGGACGCCCCGCGGCCTTCGTGGTTCGGCAGCCTCGGATGGGAGCGCGACGCCCCCGCCGGAGTCGCCGCCCGGCTCGAACTGGCCGCCGGCCTCGGCGCCGCGTTCGGCCAGGCTTCGGACGACGACGACCGCCCGCACTACGTCGGCGGCGGCCTCGCGCTCGTCGGCCAGCGCGACGAGATCAGCGATCCCGAAACCGCGGGAACGACCCTCGGGGTCCGCTTCGACGCTCGCTCCGCCCGCACGATCGGGAGCCTGGACGTCTCGGTGGTCTCGAGCGGCGTCTGGAACCTCCGCAACCGCGACGATCTGCGCCTCGACGCGGTCGCTTCGGCCGGGGTGCCGATCAGCGAGTTCCTCGCGTTCCAGCCGAGCCTGCAGGCGCTCTGGGACTCGCGCCCTTCGCTCGTGCTCGTGCCGCTCGCTCCCGCGGTCGGCGCGCCGGCCGCAGGCGCCGTGCCGACCCGGAGGGGCCGGCTCGACCTGATCCTGCTCGCGTCGCTCACGGTCCGCTGGGGGGAATCCTGATCCCGGAGCGGGCGGCGGTGCTCGGCCCCGGGCCGGGTCCGGAAGTTCTCGGCCCGGTGCTCGCATCGCTCGAGCCGGGTCCGGGGCCGGTGGCCATGCTCAGCGTGGGCTGGCGCGAGTCGGACCTCGAAGCGTCCGGGCTGCGCGAGCTTCCCGGGTGGGAGTTGGAGCCGCTGAGCCTCGGCGAGCGCGTCCGCCGCGCCTTCGAGGCGGACCCGGAGCTCGCCGAAGCCCACGCCGAACTGCAGCGGGCGGTGCGGGCCGAGGAGGCGCTCTACGGACTGCGGCTGCGGCAGGCGGTCGAGGCTTCGCACGCGGTCGGCCGGGCGCCGGCCCCTGATCGATACCGCGTCCCCTACGAGCGCGAGGCGTGGGCGGCGCTGCTCCAGACCGACGACTTCCACCTCAAGTCGCAGCGCAGCTTCTGGGACGAGTTCCGCCGGCGCGTCCGACCGAGGCGGCGCCCGGCGCTCGAGACCGAGCGCGAGCAGGCGCTCGAGATTCTCGATCGGGCGGCCGCGGTCGTGATCACCGGGGGCCACGTGGCCATGATCCGCAACCGCCTGCTGCTGCTCGATCTGGGCGAGGCGCTCGCGCGGAAGCCGATTGTGGCGTGGTCGGCCGGCGCGATGGCGCTGACCCGCCGGGTCGTCCTGTTCCACGACCGGCTCCCGTGGGGATCGGCGCGGCCGGAGATCCTCGGCGACGGCCTCGGCCTCTTCCCGGGAGTGGCGTTCTTCCCGGACGCCGGGGCGCGCCTCGCGCTGCGCGACCGGGAGCACCTCGCCGATCTCGCCGGACGGGTGCGTCCCGAGGTCGCGGTCCTGCTCGACCCGGGCGACCGGATCGACTGGGACGGGAGCCGCTGGAGCGCGCGGTCGGGGGTCAGGGCGCTGGACGAGGACGGCGGCGTCCAGGAGCGGGAGGCGCTTTCGTGACCGGCCCGCCGGACCTGCGCATCCACGAGCTCGCCGCGTCGGCTCCGGCGGCGGAGGACGTGGACGCGTTCCTCGAGGAGAGCGAGTTCCCGCTGCGCGAGGGGCCGCACACGACGTTCGTGTACCGGGGTCGGGCGAACCTCGTGCGGCTCGGCCACTGGCTCTTCGGCGCGCCGGCGTCGCGGGACATGGAGCGCATTCCCGGCACCGATCTTTGGTATCTCGTGATGGACCTGCCGCCCCGCTCCCGGGTCGAGTACCGGTTCCAGCGCGTCCTCGGGGTCGAGGCCGACTGGATCCTCGATCCGCTCAACCCGCACACGGCCGAGGATCCGTTCGGCGAGCAGTCGGTCTGCCACGCGGCGGGCTACGAGCGCCCCGACTGGACCGCAGCCGACCCGGCCGCGCCCGCCGGGCGGCTCGTCGAGACCGGAGTCCGCCCCCGCCGCCGCCCCATGCGGCGGGTCGCCGCGTACCTGCCGGCGAGCTTCAAGGACACCCGGAGCTATCCGCTGCTGATCGTCCACGACGGAAGCCGCTACCTCGAGAAGGCCGAGTTCCGGACCGTCCTCGACAACCTCATCCACCGGCACGAGATTCCCCCGCTGATCGCCGCCTTCGTGGACCCCGACCAGCGCATCCTCGAGTACGCGAACAACCCCGACCACGCCGAGTTCCTGCGGGAGCGGCTCGTCCCCGAGCTCGGCCGCGAGTTTCCGATCTCGGACCGCCCCGCCGACCGGGGCCTGATCGGCGCCGGACTCGGCGCGGTGGCCGCCCTCACCACGGCGGCGCGGCATCCGGAGTTCTTCGGGCGGCTGATGCTCCAGTCGGGTTCGTTCACCTTCAGCGACGCGGCTCCGGGAACGCGCACGCGCCTCCTGGACCCGGTCGTCGAGTTCGTGAACCGCTTCCAGGCGGAGCCGAGGCGGGTGGCCGAGCGTGTCTTCGTGAGCTGCGGCGCCTACGACCCGCTGATCCACGAGAACCGACTGCTCGCGCCGCTGCTGCGCGAGGCGGGCATGGAAGTGCGCTTCGAGGAGGCGCCGGACGGCCACAACTGGGAGCACTGGCGCGATCAGTTGCGGATCGGCCTCTCGTGGCTCTTTCCCGGCCCGATCTGGCTCTACTACCCGTGAGCGGACATCCCCTCGACGAAGCCGTCCCGCGCCGGGACACCGCGTCGGTGAAGTGGGATTTCTCGGAGGAGGGCGGCGCCTTCGCGCCCGTGACCGACCGCGGCGTGATCCCGATGTGGGTCGCGGACATGGACTTCGCCTGCCCGGAGGCCGTGACCAGGGCCGTCGTCGAGCGGATGCGGAGCCCCGTGTTCGGATACAGCCTTGAGCCGCCCGGGTTCGCGCCCGCCTTCGCCGAATGGTGCCGCCGGCGCCACGGATACGGACCCGACCCCGCGTGGGTGGAGCCGAGCGAGGGCGTCGTCCCCGACCTCCAGCATCTCGTCCGGGCGCTGCTCGGGCCCGACGACGGCGTGATCGTGCATTCGCCGGTGTACTACCCGTTCTTCTCCGCGGTCCGTCACGGCGGCGCCCGGCTCGTCTCCTGCCCGCTGCGCAGAGTCGAGGGGCCGGGGAATCCCTACCGCCTGGACCTGGAGGCGTTCGCCCGGCTCGCCGCTCGCCCCGAGAACCGGATGACGTTCCTGTGCAGCCCGCACAACCCGGTGGGCCGCGTCTGGAGGCCGGACGAACTCGCCGACTTCGCCCGGATCGCCCGCGAGAACGATGTGCTCGTCGTCGCGGACGAGATCCACGCCGACCTGACGCTGGACGGGGCCCGCTTCACCCCGTGGCTCAGCCTCGACGCCATCGACCGCGAGCGGTCGGTCGTGGTCACGAGCCCCTGCAAGACGTTCAACATCGCCGGACTCAAGATCTCCTGCCTCGTCATCCCCGACCCCGAGATTCGCAAGGCGTTCCGCCGCGCCCGCATCCGCGCCGGCGCCTACGGGGTCAACCCGCTGTCGGCGGCGGCCGCCGAAGCCGCGTGGCGCGAGGGCGACGACTGGCTCGACCAGGTGCTCGAATACCTGACCGGCAGCGCCGCCGAGGTCCAGCGGTTCTTTCAGGATCGGCCCGAGCTCGGAGTGCGGACGACGCCGATCGAGGCGACGTACCTCCCGTGGCTCGACTTCCGGGAGGTGCGGCGTGCCGGGCCGGAGCCGGCGGCGTTCCTGCTGCGCGAGGCGCGGGTCCGCCTGAAGGAGGGAGCGGCCTTCGGCTCGGAGGGCAGGGGATTCGTGCGCATGAACATCGCGTGCCCGCGTCCCCTGTTGCGGGAGGCGCTGGGGCGGATCGAGGCGGCGCTGCGAGGGGGCTCCTGACGCTCAGTCAGCCGGTGCGCTTGCCTCTTTGGCCTCGGCGGCGCGAGGTCGCGCTCGATCTTCCCGAAACAGCTTCGCGTATTGCGCGAGCACGGGATCTTGGTACTCCTGAGCATCCATCCAATCAAGGTACTCCTCATGGCTCATCCCCTCCGTCTCGCGGTCGATCTCGGCTCGCACGGCCCGCATGAACTTGACGCCGTCAAACCCGCTGTTCGGATCGGCGCTCGGCACGGCGAATCTCCTTAGGGCTGCGGCCAGATCAATCAGCCTTCGCGCCCGCCCGTCGGGATTCGGCGGCGCGAAGCTCCGCCCGCTTCTCCTTGCACTTCTCCGCGTGATACGCGAGCACCGGATCCTCGTACTCGTGGGAATCCAGCCATTCGGCGTACTCCTCATGGCTCATTCCGGCGATCTCACGGTCGATCCTGTCCCGGATCCCGCGCATCATCTGCACGCAATCGAAGTCCCTCTCGTTCGGGTCGGTGCTCGTCACGTCGAGTCAACTTGCCGTTCGAACAAGGGTCAGTTTCAATCGGCCGGCGCGCTCGCCCGCTTGGCCTCGGCGGCGCGACGCCGTGCCCGCATCTCCTTGAACTTGTTCCCGTGGTAGGCGAGCACCGGATCCCGGTACTCGTACGAATCGAGCCACTCCACGAATTCCTCGTGGCTCATTCCGGCTATCTCCTGACTGATCTTGTCTCGGATCTCGCGCATCATCTGTACGCAATCGAAGTCCTTGCTCTTTGGGTCAGAGGTCGTCAAGGTGCACCGCCTTCGGTGTTCGTATGTCAACCTCTTGGTGACCCGAGCGTCGGTTGATGGCGTTGTAAGCCCTGATCCGGCGCGGGTTCACCATGTGCCGGACGTTCCAGCTCACGAGATAGTCGGCGCGAACGAGCGTGGCCAGCGCGATATGCACAGCGTCGGGCCCACTCGATTGAGGGATCGCCCCGCCGATCACGTAGCTCGCCGCGAGCTGCGTGGCCGCTTCAGACTCCGGGATCCGCTCGATGTGCGCCTCCGGAATCCCGCTGAGCCGCGCACGGACCTCCTTCGGGGCGTCTTCAAGTTTGCGGACGGTCAAGTCGGAAAGCAACATGGTCGCGATGCCCTCACGAAACCAGCCGAACAGCCTGTGGGAGGACTCCCGGCGGCCCCGGTCGTCACCGCCCCCGAAGACGGACGTGTCCACGTAGATTCGAAGCCGCTGGGCCGCGTATAGCGGCCCCGGTTCGGCGACGATCGGCAGCGGCCACCCGGAGACGTCGGACCTCCACACCGGCGTGCGCACGACACCCGTCGGGCCGATGCGTACCAGTGCCTGCTCCGGTGCGCGGTCGCCCGCGAAATGATCCATCCCGGTACCTCCCACTCGGCCCGCTCCCCGAAATCAGAGCGAACCGGCGCACATCCTACCGCACAGCTCTCGTGGCCCACGGCCACGACGCTGGTACGTTCCGTGCCGCTTGGCGTCGCCGTCCCCGGTGACCGCGCCTCTGAGGAACTCCCCACGCCGTGACCACCGATCCGCAGGGGCTCCACCGGTCGATCTTCGAGGGGGACAATCTCCACGTCCTCCGGGGGATGAACTCGGCGTCCGTGGAGCTGATCTATCTCGATCCGCCGTTCAACTCCAAAACGAATTACTCCACCCCCATCGGGAGCGAGGCGGCCGGCGCGGCCTTCAAGGACACCTGGACGCTATCGGACATCGACCTGCTGGACCACAACCGGCTCAAGCTGGAAAACCGGACGCTCTACGCGCTGATCTACGCTGCGGGCCGGTCGCACTCCAAGGGGATGTTTTCGTATCTGATGATGATGGCCCCGCGCACTCCTCGAGTGCGAGCGGGTGCTGAAGCCTTCGGGCTGGAGTTGCCCCGAGCGAGGACGGGGCATGTGGGGCGGTCCGCGCCACTGGGCCTTGGGGCAGCGAGAGTGAAGGCGAATGAGGACAATCTGGTCGGCCGCCGGAACCGTCTTGGCGTCCGGGCGTGCGCGTGCACGTCAGGCGGTGGTCGGTCACGCTCCGTGTGCACGGTGAGCGCGCATTTCGGAGCGGGCGTCGTCGCCCCCGTCGTGGTTGCATAGCCGGCGCACATGAGCGAGGCAGAGACCCGCACCCCCGCTAGCCCCGAGTCCCAGGCCGGGCGGGCGGTCGCCGCAGCCGTCGAGAGCCTCGGCAAGCAGTTGCTCGACGTCGGCAAGCGGAACAAGTTGATCAACGCGCCGATCCGCAAGGACTCGGCGAAGCAGATCACGATCGAGGACGAGCTCTCGGACGAGGCTTTCCGCATCCTCTGGCGGGATCGGAGGACGATGACCTTTGAGGCGAGCCAAGCGGGGCGCTGGAATCCCGAGGAGGAGACCGACGCCGTCTTCGCGCTCACCGACCCGCTCGGCGGAGTGGCGGAGCCGTCGGCGGTCCACGTGGACTCCATGCTCCACACGCGCCTCGGCCGGGAGCGCCTCCAGAAGCAGCTTCTCGCGCTCTACCGGGACGCGAGCGCGCTGGAGGAGGACCAGGGGATCAGGATCGGGGCCCCGTAGATGGAGTAGGCCCGGTGGACGACGGCATTCACGATCGCCTCGAACACCGCCGTCATATCGGACTGCGGAACGTCCCCCCGTCGTCGTCGCATGTTCCTCGCAACCAACGCGCAGGCACCCGTGACTTGCATCTCGATCGGGCCCCGTATCTCCATCGCTTGCCCCTACGCGACGACCTCGATCCAAGCCTTCGGAATCCAGCGGTGCGGTCGGCGGGACAGGACCCGCGCTCCGGCTACCGTCGGGCGCACGATGCCCTCATGGTCGGGCTCCGGCGCGCCCAGCCGCTGCAGGAACGTCGGGTCGTCGTCAGACGCAAGCCGCGTGCGGAAGCGCCCCCAGAGCCGCGGATCCAGGTCCTCCAGCCGAGCGCCCGGGACCGTTTGCTTGTCGAAACGGAACCATCGATCGCTCCGGAGCGGGTAGTTCCCGCTCTCGAAGGTCTGCACGCCCGTCAGCAGTCCGGAACCGCGGCGTCTCCGATCGCGGCGAGCGCCCGGAGCGCCGACGGCACCGGAACGTTCGACGAGCATCGGAGCGCCCCCATCGTCGGGCTGTCGTCCAGAGCGTTCGGACCGATGCTTTCCGCCCGAAGCTTCAGGTGCGCGAACGTCGCCCGGGTCGGGGCGAGGCGCTCCCCGGCCGCTGGCAGCATCTTCATGCTGACCGTGCCCCGTACGTTGCCGCCGATCGCGAGGATGCGGCCCCGCTGCGGCTCGGTCTGGACCACGATGTCGCAGTGCATGCGGGCGCTTACGCCGATATGCCGGCTCCGGGCGGCGAGCGTCGGATAGGCGTTCCGCCGGCTCGTGCACAGGAGGTCCCCGGGTTCCACGACCTCGGCCCCGACCTCGTGCGCGACGAAGGCGGCGTCCCCGCCGCGGATGGCCTGATCCACGTACACGTGGTGGGCGATGGCGCGGCGGAACTGAGCCGATGCGCCGAGTCCGGCTTCGCACATGACCCACGAGACGAACGCCGCCGACCACGGATCCCGCCAGCGCCGCCGGAGGCCGTCCGCCGCGGCCCAACGCTCGTTCTGGCGGTCCACCATCCACGCCCCCTGCGGCGTCGCGGCCCAGTAGCCCGCGATGGAAGCGGCGACCCGCGCCCCCTCCTCCGGGTCCACCTGCCGCCAGCGGCGCCAGTCGCCCGGGGTCCGGCGGTAGTTCTCCTGCGTCTGATCCACGACCGAGAACCCGAAGAACCCCCATTCCTGCGCCGCGATGTCCACGATGCGCCGCCGCGTGTCGTTCACGGGCAGTTCGCGGCAGCGGGCCGACCGGACGCGCATCCGGCCGGGAACGCCCGTGACGGCCGCCGACGGGGGCGTCACGTCAAGCTGATCCGGGGGCAGGCGTTCGAGCGCCGGCGACTGCGCCAAGCCGAGGAGAGCCCAGCCGATCAGCGCCGTCATCCGTCGCTGAGGAAATCGTTCCAGGCCGCGGGGCGGAGCGACCCCTCCGGCCACGCCGCCAATGCCTTGACGACGTGGATCGCAAGTGACGGGTCGGTGATGAGCGGGACGTTCCGATCGACCGCCCGGCGGCGGACGAGGTACCCGTCCGGTCGTCCCTCCGGGTCGTAGGCCACCGGCACGTTCACCACGAGGTCCACGGCGCCCGCGTCGATGAGGCCGAGCGCGCTGGGCGGCTTCGGCGGCGCGAATCCCTTGCCGAGCGCCCGTTGCGGGCTGCGGACGCGCTCCACCAGCGTGTTCTCCACGCCGTACCGCGTGAGCGCCCGGCTCGTGCCCGAGGTCGCGTAGATCCGAAGCCCGAGCTCGTCCACCATCATGCGGGCGGCGTCGACGAAACGCTCCTTCCACCGCTGCGGCCCGAGCGAGAGCAGCACCGCCCGCTTCGGCCGGCGGAATCCGGTCGAGATCATCCCGTGGAGCAGCGCCTCGTGGAAGGTCTCCCCGAGGCATCCCACCTCTCCGGTGCTGGCCATCTCCACGCCCAGCAGCGGATCGGCCCCGATGAGCCGCGAGAACGAGAACTGGGGCACCTTCACGCCCACGTGCTCGAGGTCGTAGTGCGGCCGGTGGTCCATCCCCGGGTCCTCGCCGAGCATGATCCGGGTCGCGGCCTTAGCGTAGTTCCGCCCGGTCACCTTGGACACGAAGGGAAGGCTCCGCGACGCCCGCAGGTTGCACTCGATCACCTTGACCGCGCCGTCCCGGTGGAGCAGTTGGATGTTGCAGGGGCCGGTGACCCGCAGCTCCTTCGCGATCAGCCGGGCGATCCGCTTCGCCTTGCCGAGGATGGGCACGGTCATGTCGACGGGCGGCAGCACCAGCGTGGCGTCGCCGCTATGCACCCCGGCGTCCTCCACGTGTTCGGTCATCGCCCAGAGCACGACTTCGCCGTCCGGGCGACGAGATCCAGTTCGATCTCGCGGGCCCCCTCCTCGAACCGCGAGACCACCACCGGGTGCTCCTGCGAGACCGCCTTCGCCTTCTTCAGGATGCGCCCGAGCTCGTTCGGCTCGTGGGCCACCGACATCGCCGCCCCGCTGAGCACGTAGCTCGGACGCACCAGCACCGGGAAGCCGCCGAGCTCCTCGACGATCCGGGGCGCGTCCGAGACTTCGGTCACGTGCGTCCACAGCGGCTGGTCCACGCCGATGCGGTCGAGCAGCGCGCTGAACTTGTTGCGGTCCTCGGCGCGGTCGATGTCCACGGCGCGGGTCCCGAGGATCGGGACGCCGGCCTCGTGGAGCCGCATCGCGATCCGGTTGGGGATCTGGCCGCCCATGCTGACGATGACCCCATCGAGCCGCTCCTTGCGCGCCAGGTCCAGCACCGACTCGACGCTCACCTCGTCGAAGAACAGCTTGTCGCAGATGTCGTAGTCGGTGCTCACGGTCTCCGGGTTGTAGTTGAGCATCAGCGTCTCGCAACCCAGTTCGCTCGCCGCCTGGACGGCGTTCACGCAGCACCAGTCGAACTCGACCGAAGAGCCGATCCGATAAACGCCGGAGCCGATCACGAGGATGCGGCGGCGGGAGTCGTTCCTCGACGGCAGGGCCTCGTCCTCCTGCGCGTGGTACGTCGAGTACGAGTAGTTCGTCTCCGCGGGGAACTCGGCGGCGAGCGTGTCGATCCGGGCGATCCGCGGCTCGATCCCGAGCCTGCGCCGCTCCCGTCGGACGACGCCCCGTTCTTGGCCGGCCAGCGCCTCGATCGACTCGTCGGAGAAGCCCTCGCGCTTGGCCCGCCGCAGGAGATCCGTCCCGAGCGGCCAACCGCCGCGCTCCACTTCGGACTCGGTGGCCATCGTCTCGGCGATCCCGGTGAGGAACCACGGATCGATGCGGGTGAGCTCGTGGGCCTCCCGGATCGCTTCGGGCGCGCGGCCCTCGTCGCAGGCGCGGCGGAACCAGGTCGCCAGCGCGAAGATCCGCCGCGGGGTCGCATGCGCCAGCTCGTCGCGCAGGTCCGCGAACTCGACCGCCGCCGAGTCGAGTCCCCGCACCCCGACGTCCAGCATCCGCAGCGCCTTCTGGAGGACTTCGGGGAAGGTCCGGCCGATCGCCATGACCTCGCCCACGCTTTTCATCTCGCTGCCTATGCGGGTCCCGGCCGACTGGAACTTGCCGAGGTCCCAGCGGGGCGCCTTGAGCACGAGGTAGTCGAGCGAGGGTTCGAAGAACGCCTTCGTGACCCCGGTCATCGTGTTCTTCAGCTCCGGCAGCGTGAAGCCGAGCGCCAGCTTGGCGGCCACGTACGCCAGCGGATACCCGGTGGCCTTGCTGGCGAGCGCCGAGGAGCGCGAGAGCCGGGCGTTCACCTCGATCACCCGGTAGTCGGCGCGGTTCGGGTCGAGCGCGAACTGGATGTTGCACTCGCCGACGATGCCGAGGTGCTGGATCGTCCGCACCGACACCGACCGGAGCAGCTGGTACTCGTGGTCGTTCAGCGTCTGCGACGGCGCGACCACGATGGACTCTCCGGTGTGGATGCCCATCGGGTCGAGGTTCTCCATGTTGCACACGGTGATGCAGGCGTTCTCCCTGTCCCGGACGACCTCGTACTCGATCTCCTTCCAGCCGCGCAGCGATTCCTCGACGAGCACCTGCGCCGAATCCCCGCCGCGCCCGCCGAAGATGTGGGCGATCGCGTCCTCGAACTCCGCCTCGGTCTCGGCGATCCGGCTCCCCTTGCCGCCGAGCGAGAACCCGACCCGGAGCATCACGGGCAGGCCGATCCGCTCCTTCGCCGCCCGCGCCTCGTCGGGGCTGTCGCAGGCCTCGCTGCGAGCGACCTTGACGCCGATCTCGGCGAGCCGGGCGTTGAACAGACCCCGGTCCTCGGTGTCCCGGATGCTCCCCACCGGCGTGCCGAGCACCTGGACACTCGTCTCCTTGAAGAAGTCCTCGAGCGCGAGGCCGCAACCCAGGGCGGTCTGGCCCCCGAAGGAGAGCGCCACGCCGTCCACCTTCTCCGCGATCGCGATCTCGCGGACGAAGTCCGGCGTCACCGCATTCAGGTAGAGCCGGTCGGCCATGCCCTCGCTGGTCTGGATCGTGGCGATGTTCGGGTTGACGAGGACGGTCTCGACCCCCTCCTCGGCGAGCGCCTTGATCGCCTGCGATCCCGAGTAGTCGAACTCGCCGGCCTGGCCGATCTGCAGCGCCCCGGAGCCGAGCACCAGCACCCGGCGGGGCCGCTTCGCGCTCATGAGCCGCGCCGCTTCCGGCACTCGTCGAGGAAGTCGTCGAAGAGCGGGCCGGTGTCCTCGGGCCCCGGACGCGCTTCCGGATGGAACTGCACGCTCCGGAAGGGACGCGAGAGCGACCGGATCCCCTCGTTGGTGCCGTCGTTCAGGTTCTCGAACCACGGGGTCCAGTCGTCGGGAAGCGACCCCTCGTCCACCGCGAACCCGTGGTTTTGGCTGGTGATGTAACAGCGTCCGCTGACGAGGTCCCGCACCGGCTGGTTCACGCTGCGGTGGCCGTACGGCAGCTTGAAGCAGCGGGCGCCGGCGGCCAGCGCGAGGAGCTGGTTCCCGAGGCAGACGCCGAGGATCGGGCGCTCGAACCACTCCATGAGTCCGGCGAGCGCGCTCGTGAAGTCGGTCAGATCCTCGGGGTTCCCCGGACCGTTCCCGATGAGGATCCCGTCGGCGTCCCGCGCCGCCCCCGCGAAGTCGCCGAGGCCCGAGACCCGCCGCACCCGCGCGCCCCGGCCGAGCAGCGAGCGCACGAGGTTGTCCTTCGCCCCGATGTCGAGGAGCAGGATCCGCGGGCCGTCCCCGTCGCCGTAGCTGCGCTCGCGCTCGGGGACGACCTGCTCGAAGACATCGCGCTTCATTTCGACGCGCGCCGGAGCCCGGGAATCGTCGGCGTCGGGGGCCAGCGTCCCCTCCATCGTCCCGGCCTCGCGCAGCAGCCGGGTGAGCGACCTCGTGTCCACGCCCTCGATCGCGGGGACTCCCTCGTCGCGAAGCCATTCGGCGAGCGAGCGGGAGGCGGCGTGGTGGCTGTGCGCGGCCGTGTGCCGCTGGACCACGAGACCCTGCACCTGGATGCGTCCCGACTCGAACGGCGGTTCGACGCTTCCCGCCGGTCGCGGCGGCGGAACCCCGTAGTTCCCCTGCAGCGGGTACGTCAGGACGAGGATCTGGCCGCGGTAGGAGGGATCCGTGAGTGTCTCCACGTACCCGGCCATGCCGGTGTTGAAGACCACCTCGCCGGCGACCGGTCCGCCGCCGGACGCGCCGAAGGAACGACCCCGGAAAACGGCCCCTCCCTCGAGCGCGAGGACGCCGCCGGGATGGGGTTCGTCAGAGGCCAAACTCGCGAAAATCTAGCAGAAATGGGGGTTGCATCCCGCGTAGGCGGGCGCGTAGAATAGTGTGGAGGTTCGCCTCCTATAGGATTGTGGCCCGCATTCGCCCGGCCGCGTTTTGTCGTTCCGACGAGAGACTTCATGGTCCCCGAAAACCATTCCTCCGCCCTCTGGATTCCGGCCCTTCTCCTCGCCGCGCTGCCCGCTTCCGCGCAGACCCGGGGGGCGGACGGGTTCCTCGAGATTCAGCGAATCGACGCCGACCGCCCCGCGGTCGAAAGCCGCGAGGCGCTCCAGGATCTCTTCGCCTCGGATCCCGCGTCGATCCGCGAGGCGCTCGCCGCCGGCGGCTTCACGGGCGATGCGGACGCGGTTCTCGCGGCTGTGGCCGACGGGCGGTTCGCCGAGACCACGTTCGCGACGGGGCTCGAGATGGAGTGGATGGGCACGCCGACCGGCGCCGCCCGCAAGGTGCGTTTCACCGGTCCCGAAGGGATGCCGGCGTTCGCGCTCGGCCTCACCGAGGGGAACGCGCGCTACCGGTTCGCGATCCCGAAGGAGTCGGGCGCGGTCGCCCTCATCGCCCAGGAACAGATGGGCGGGGCGCCGCCCACGATCCACTTCGAGGCGTCGGGTCCCTACACCCACGCTTCGGCCCGAATCACCGTGGACGTGCGGCTCGCCGACGGCTCCGAGCTGGAGGTGACCCTCACCGATCCGTCCGGGGAGCGGACCTCGCCGGACATGGACCGCAGCGGAATCCGCTCCAACTGGACGGGTCAGTTGATGGACGAGGGGACGTGGGAAGCCGAGGCGCGAGTGACCCGCTCCGGTTTCGACGCGAGGACCGTCCGCGAGTCGCTGACGCTCAGCGACGGCGCGCCGGTGTGCTCCGCGAGCCTCTCCATCTCGGATCAGGAGGTCGTGTACGACTCGGCGACGATTGTCGTCAACACTTGCGAGAGCCGCGCCACCACCGGCGAGATCGC
This sequence comes from Vicinamibacteria bacterium, assembly GCA_965199715.1. Lineage (GTDB taxonomy): Bacteria > Acidobacteriota > Vicinamibacteria > Marinacidobacterales > Marinacidobacteraceae > CBDATA01. The sequence continues at coordinate 21,547 of CBDATA010000001.1, read as the reverse complement.
GACCGGCTACGTGCGGATCGAGCGCGACGGCGTCCAGATCGCGTCGCTCGACATGTCCGACAGTTGCGAGCGCAGCTTCATCGTCCCCGGCGGCGGCGACTACACGGCGCTCGTGGAGATCGCGGACAGCCGGAACGTGAGGGCGACCTGCGAGGCGAGCGTCGGCGCGACCGAGGTGCACCCGCGCTTCTGGCCGACCCTCGACCTCGCCGGCGGGGTGTACCGCTCCGACCGCGACGACATCGTTTCGGATCCGAGTGCGCCGCTCGCCGGCGGGGCGATCGGCGGAGCGCTCGACGTGCGTCCCGGCCCCGGCGGCGGGACCCGCATCCTGGGCCGCGTGGCGTCGGGGGTCGCGCACAACCGGTGGTTCGGCTCGGCGATCGATCTGGGCATCCTCCAGTACGGCGAGTCGGGATTCGTCGGCGGCGGCATCGGGCTGTGGGGCGTCGGCGACGCGGACATCGTGGACGCCGGCATCTTCGGCGCCGGCGGCGTCGGTCTCCCGTTGTGGACCGCGGCCGGACGGGCGCACCTCTTCACCGAGCTCCGCCTCTTCGGAAAGAAGCTGTCCGCGATTCAGGACAACTACTCGGCGACCGTCGGGATCCGCTTCGAGTTCCGCCCGGTCCACAGGATCAAGGGCCGATAGATTCGGGATCGGGACCGGAGCCCGCCGTGACGCGCCGGTCCCTTCTCGCGCTTCCCGCCGGGGTGGTGCTGGCGCGCCTGCTCGTCGCGCTCGCCCCGGCGGATCCGCTGCTGATCGGCGTTCCCGCCGGCGTGTGGCTCGAGCTCGCCGTCGTCGCGCTCTCGACGGTCTCGCTCGCGCTCCTGTGCCGGGCGTTCCTTCCCGGATCGACTGAGGCGCCCCCCGAGTGACGCTCGCCGTCGTCGGCCTCTACCTGGCGCTCGTCGTCGGGATCGGCGTCTTCGCCCGGATGCGCCGCGGCTCGGGCGAGCAGTATTTCCTCGCCGGACGCGCGCTCGGGTCGTTCGTGCTGCTCATGACGCTCTTCGGCACGAACATGACCGCGTTCACGATCCTCGGCGCGTCGGGCGAGGCGCACCGGCAGGGCCTTCGCGTGTTCGCGCTGATGGCGACCAGCTCGGCGGTGGTCATCCCGCTCACCTTCCTCCTGATCGGCGTCCCGCTGTGGCGCTTCGGGAAGCGTTTCGGGCACGCGACGCAGGCCGAGTTCTTCGCCGACCGCTACGGCTCGCGCGCGCTCGGGACCGTCGTCTTCCTGTGCTCGCTGTTCTGGCTCGTGCCCTACGTGCTGATCGGGGTCAAGGGCGGCGGCGACGCGCTGGCGGCGATCGCCGACGCTTCGGTCGCGCCGCCGTCGTGGCTCGGGAGCCTGATCCTGTGCCTCGTGGTCTTCGTGTACGTGGTGCTCGGGGGAATGCGCAGCACCGCGCTCGTGAACACCTTTCAGACCTCGCTGTTCGTGGGCGTGGCGGTCGTGGCGTTCCTCGTGATCTCGAACGGACTCGGGGGCTTCGTCCCGGCGATGGAGCGGCTGCGCGACGCGAACCCGGAACTGATGGAGATCGCCTCGACGCGGCGGGACTGGATCCAGATCGCGACCTACCTCTTCGTCCCGCTCTCGACGTCGTGCTTCCCGCACATCTTCGGGCTGTGGATGGCGGCCCGGAGCGCGGCGTCGTTCCGGCTTCCGATTCTCGCGTACCCGGCGATGATCGCGCTGGTGTGGCTCCCGAGCGTCGTGCTGGGCGCGCTCGGCCGGCTCGACGTGGCCTTTCCGCCGGACGGGCCGATCCTGATCCTGCTCATCCGGGAGCACGTCGGAAGCCTCCTCGCCGGATGCCTCGCCGCCGGCGTGTTCGCGGCGATCATGTCCTCGCTGGATTCGCAGACGCTCACCGTCGGGACCATGCTGACGCGCGACGTCGTCGCGCGTTCGGCCCGTTTCGCGCGCCTCGCGGAGGGCAGGGAAGCGCTTTTCGGGCGGGTTTTCGTGGGCCTGTTCCTTCTCGTCGTGTTCGTGCTCAGCCTGGTCTCCAGCCAGACCGTCTTCAGCTTGGGGATCTGGGCGCTGTCCGGGTATTCGGGCTTCTTCCCGGTGCTCGTCGGGGCGCTCTACTGGCGCGGAAGCACGGCCGCCGGCGCCGGCGCGGCGATCCTCGTGAGCCTCGCGCTTTGGACCGGGTTCTTCGTGAGCGCCGGGGGCGCGCCCGGCTGGACCGTGGCGGATTCCGGGGTCGAGCCGGCGGCGGCGATCGTGGCGGCCTCGGCCCTGACCCTGGTCGTCGTGTCCCAGTGGACCCGGAGCCCGGAGCGGGACCGGGTGCGCCGCTTCTTCCCCGGGTAGGATTCGGCCTCTCATGGCCGCATTCCTCGCGTTCGCGCTGCTCGCCGCCGCGTCGCAGACCGAGACCGTCTTCCATACGTTCTCGATCGCGGCGGTCGATCGCGAAACCGGCGAGGTGGGCGTGGCCGTGACCACCCGCAACCCGTGCGTTGGGAACGGCGTGCCGTGGGTGCGGGCCGGCGTGGGCGCGGTCGCGACGCAGGCGCGCACGCGGACCCGGTACGGCGCGGAGCTGCTCGATTTGCTCGAAGCCGGCCGCACGCCCGAGGACGCGCTCGCCGAACGGCTCGCCGATGACGAGCAGGCCCCGAACCGGCAGGTCGGAGTCGTCGCGCTCGCCGGCGGCGCGGCCCAGCACACCGGCGCGGACGCGAGCGCGTGGGCCGGCCACCGAGCCGGGGCCGACTACGCGGCCCAGGGCAACCTGCTGGTCGGACCGGAAGTCGTGGACGCGGTGGCCGAGTCGTTCGAGAGCACGAGGGGGAGCGGGCTTTCGCTCGCCGACCGGCTGGTCGCGGCGCTCGAGGCGGGGCAGGCGGCCGGCGGCGACGCGCGCCGGGGGCGGCGGCAGTCGGCTTCGGTGATGGTGGCGGACTCCCGTCCCGACCACTCGCGCCGCGACGACGGCCTTTCGACCCACATCAACGTCTGCGAGCACGCGACTCCGGTGGCCGAACTGCGGCGCATCCACGACGCGGTCAGCCAGAAGGTCGGGTATCGGACCCTGACTGGATTCACCGGCGGCGACGTCCTCCAGTTGCGGGTTCTCCTCGCCGAGGCGGGTTGTTCCGCCTCCGTGACCGACGAGGAGCTCGGGGAGGGCCGCACGCGCCGTTACGACGCGGCGCTCATGGAGGCGGTGGACGGCTGCCGTCGCGACCTGGGCCTCTCCGCGCCCGAGCAGGGGTCCCCGCCGGGCCTCGCCGACGCGGAGTTCGTGGAACGCCTCTGGAGCCGCATCCCCGAGGCCGACCGGGAGGCCGTGCGGCGACGGCTTGCCCCGCTGCGGCGCATCACGAGGTGACCCCCATGGAACCCACCGCCGCCGGGCGGCCCGTCCGGATCGACCTGAGAAGCGACACCGTCACCCGCCCGACGGAAGCGATGCGGGCGGCGATGGCGGCCGCGCCGGTCGGCGACGACGTGTACGGCGACGACCCGTCGGTGAACCGGCTCGAGGAGCGCACCGCCGAGGCGCTCGGGAAGGAGGCCGCGGTCTTCACGCCCACCGGGACGATGAGCAACCAGATCGCGCTCCGGGCGCAGACCGAGCCCGGAGACCTGGTCCTCGCCGAGTCCCGCGCCCACCTCTATCTGGTCGAGAGCGGCGGCCCGGCCGCGCTCTCCGGCCTGACGGTCCTCGGCCTCGAAGGGGAGCGGGGCGCGTTCGCTCCCGAGCAGGTGCGGACGGCCGTGCTCGAGCCGCACCCGATGGTGCCGATGGCGTGCCATCCGCCGGCGCGCCTCGTCGCCGCCGAGAACACCCACAACGCTTCCAGCGGAACGGTCTGGCCGTTCGAGCGGCTCAAGGCGGTGGGGGAGACCGCGGCGGAGCTCGGGCTCGCGGCGCACCTCGACGGCGCCCGCCTCTGGCACGCGACGGCGGCTACCGGGATCCCCGAGGCCGAGTGGGCCGCGAGCTTCCAGACGGTGAGCGTCTGCTTCTCGAAGGGCCTCGGCGCGCCGATGGGCTCCTGCCTCGCCGGTCCGGCGCCGGTGATCCGCCGCGCCCGCCGCTTCCGCCAGTTGTTCGGCGGCGGCTTCCGTCAGGCCGGAATCCTGGCCGCGGGCGCGCTCCACGCGCTGGAGAACCATCGGGACCGGCTCGTCGAGGACCACGCCCGCGCCCGCCGGCTCGCGGCCGGGCTCGCCGCGATCCCGGGAATCGACGTGGACCCGCACGCGGTCGAGACGAACATCGTCCGTTTCCGTACGCCGGGGATGAACGCCTTCCGCCTCGCTGAGCGCCTGCTCGCGGACTGGCGGGTGGCGACGCTGCCCGGCGGCCCGGACGCGATGCGGATCATCCCGCACCTCGGCACGTCCGACGCGGACGTCGAGGACGCGCTGAAAGCGTTCGCCGCGTGTCTCGCCGCCGCTCCGGTCAGCGCCTGAGTTCCGCCCGGCTGCGGGCTATTCGCACACGACGCCGTCGCCGTCGCCGTCGTTCATGAACGGGTACGCGACGTGGCCTCGCTTCACCGGCGCGATGCCGTGGCGCCGGGCCTCGGCGCACGTGATCCTCCCGTTCCCGTCATCGTCCCACCGCGCGATTTCGGATGGGGAACTTGATCGGGGACTTGGGCCTCCAACGGGCGTCGCGCCGCGCTCATACACCACGAGCGCGGTCGATGGACAGGATTGGAGCACCCGTTCGAGGGCGTTGGCCTCGCGGCGGTTCACGGTCAGCCCGTACTTCAGCTTCACCGCCACGACCCGGCTTGCGAACCAGCACTTGTTCTTCTCCGGCAGCCACTCTGCGGCGTCGCTGTCGGACTTCTGGTGACGATTCACGTTCGGGGCCGCGAGAGTCAGATTCAGGAGGTCGCGGGCGAATGTCCGCCGGGTCGCCCGCGAGGCCGCGCACAGCCCGCTGTCGTGCGCTTCGGATCTCGCGACCATGTGTTCGATATCCGTCTGTGTATCGGAAACGAACCAGCGGCCGGTATAGGGCCCGTACACGCCGCCGAGCCGGGCCGTGATCCGATCCTCGACCGACTGGGGATATGGGTAGTCGCGGGCCCGGTACGGCGAACAGCGATTCTCCGGAGCCACCCTGAGACCTCGCCATAACTCGGACGAGGCTGCATGATTCGCCGAGCCGACCGCGCCGACAAGCAGAACCAGGCAAAGTGCGGCGACCGGCGATCGGTGGCCGCATAAATGGAAGCCGAACGTCGTCGCCCGCCATGAAACCGTTTCCGAAGAAGTAACCGACATTGCGCCATCGACTCTAGAACGTCTGGCGGAGGCGGTCAATCGGCGCAAGACGCCGGACGTCCTGGCGCGAGCGTCGCGTCGCGGCGGAGCCGGCGTCCGCGCCCGTTGCGGGTCACGGCGTCGCCGAGCAGCCCCGAGTCCATGGCGCGGCGGATGTGCCGAACCGCAAGCCCAGTGATGCCGGACACCTCGTTCGGAGTCAGCGTGGGAGCGTCCATGGGGGGCGGGACTGTAGCGCCGCCGGCCGTTGGAGAAACGGGCGTGGCCCGCCCGCGCTCAGCCCTCGCCGAAGACGGAACCCTGCGTGAACGCTTCCGACTGGGACAGCCGGACGATCTCCGGCCAGCTCTGGACGAGGCGGTTGTACGCGTGCGCCTCCGCCGCCCGGTTCTTCCGGTCGCACAGCGTGTAGACGCGGTAGCAGAGTTCCCGGGCCGCCTCGCCCTTGCTGCCGAGCTTGGCGACCACTTCGGCGGCGCCCGCCTCGCCGTCCTTGTCGAGGCGGCGGATCAGGTGGTGGACGATCTCCCAGACGGTCAGCCGATCATCGGTCTCGGGGTCCCATGACTCGTCCAGGTTTTCCGGCCGCAGGATCCACACCTCGCCGCCCTTGGACTTGAGGACGCCGGCCTCGTCAAGCCCGTCCACGCTCGTGTTCTTGGCCTTGGTGAGCGTCTCGGCGATGCCGTAGTCCCCCCGGTCGAACCCGAACTGCTCGAACCACGCGAGCGCCCAGCGGGTGTCCGCGTCGAAATCGCCCTCCTGCTCGGCGAGCACCTCGTCGAGCGTGCGGTTGATCGCGGCGAGCGCCTCGCGCACGGACATTGCGTTCCCTTCGGCGTCGAGCACCTTCCCGTAACGCGTGTACACGGCCATGCCCGGACCGATGGCCGCCTGCGCCAGATCCACCGGGGCGACGTTGCCCGACTGGAGCAGCCGAAGGGCCTGCGGAAGCTCGGAACGAAGCTCGGTCAGGAACTCCCGCCGGGTGGCGGCCGGGGCGTCGTCGGGCCGCCGCCGGCAGACCAGCACGATGGAGGAGGCGAGGGCGTTGGTTCCGATTCCACCGAGACGCGAGGAATTCTCCGTCCGCATGGGCCAAGTGCCCGTAATCGCGAAACCAGATCGCATTACCGCCTCAAGAAATGTCTCCCAGCCGGTACTTGTAGCGCCCGTTTCGTCACGTTGTTCGGACTGCTTGAACGCGTAGAAGATCGTCGTCGGGAAAGCCTCGTGCGTCTGCGCCGAGACCCGACTCATCGCGTCGGTCATCCCCTCTACAAAGAAGTGCTCGGCAGCTTCCTTTCCTCCATGCCGGTACGGCGTAGCAACCAGCTCGGGCTGTTTCGGGGCGGCTACAGTGCCTAGCGCGTTGGAGAACACTGTCCGCATGGAGCGACGGAGCCACACATAGAAGAAGTCGGAGAGGTCGGCATATCCGATGTTGTCGAAGTATGGAGGATCCGTTGAAACAACTCGGCCCGAGGAAACATTTTGCAACCTCGCATCTTGTTGTTCCGCATAGCCGATCGCTCGGCCATAAATTGAACCGAACGCCTTGGAGAACGCCCGAACAACGCCTTCAAGGAGTACTAGCCATGCGCCAGAGGCCTTGCCGAGAGGGTTTCCTTCGGCGTAATCCCACACCATGGGAATGGCTTGGCGACCAAACAGGTGGCGGGGACATTGGGCTACTGGTTCCCAGGCGCACAGCGCATTCCCGAGGTCAGCTTGTTTGCTGAGCACGAACGCGAGATACAGGGACGCCGCCTCGGCGTAGGCGGTCGCGCCGAGGCCGCCGTCGCGCAGCGGACGGTCGTCGTCGGGGAGGCCGGCCGAGGCGGCGTCATCCCGGATTCGCTCGCGGGCCTCGCCGACGAGGTCCGAGAACGTCGTCAGGGCCACGAGCTGGCGATCCGAGAAGAGATGCCCGAACTCGGTCAGTCCGTAGAGGACGACCCAAATCGCCCGCGGGTCATGCGGCAACGGCTCCGTGGGCCGCCAAGCCGGATTGGCGTTGACGGCGGCCCGCTCGTGGTTCGCTACCGGCGAGAGGTAAATCCGCTCGCGATCTCCGGCGGCCACGATCGCGAGCATCCGCGACCCCATCCGCCCGGCCACGCCCTCGGCCTTGACGTAGTCGCCCGCGATCGGCGTGCCCGACATCAGGCAGCGGAAGTTCGCGCCTCGGGCGACCTTTGTCCCTGTCTTCGTGCCCCCGTCCGTCGGGGGGCCGACGCGCACGCGGAACCGGTAGCCCCGGCCCTCGACCGCCGGCTCCACCCACGCCTCCTTCCCCTTCTTCGTCGACAGCATGAACGTCGACGCCAGCGGAACCTCCACGTCTCCGAACGCCGGGTTCGGGCTCCTTACCGTCCGCGCCCACAGCCACGCGATCACCGTCAGCTTCCGCCCCTCGTACGGCTTCAGGTCCGGACGCTCCCGCGCCATCTCCGCCGTGACCTCCACCTTCGGGTACAGACGGCCGATCCGCTTCTCCGCCTCGTCCCGCATCCACTTCCCGTAGAAGCGCACGTCCTCGGCGAGGCCGGTCGCCCCCGGCCACGCCTTCGCAACCACCGTCTGCGCCGCCCGCGACTCCGGGTTCACCGGCGGCCTCCCCGCGAACTTCGGCGGGATCTCGATCATCGCCTTGTTGATGAGCACCGCCACCGGGTTCAGGTCGGAGGCGTGCGCCTCGAGGCCGAGCCGCTGCGCCTCCAGCGGCAGCGCCCCGCCCCCGGCGAACGGATCGTGGAAGGCCGGGAGCCGGTTGCGGTCGAAGAGCTCGTCCGCCCGGGGGTGGTCCGCGTTCTCGGCGCAGGCCCTTCGCCAGCTCTCCCGGATCTCCGCCCGCGCCGCCTCCAGCACCTTCTCGTTGGCCGTGTTCTCCCACTTCACCAACGCCTCGAGGATCCCGAACAGCCGCCGGCGCTCCCGCTCCGCCGCGACCTCGGCGAGGGCGGCCGGAGTCGCCTCCTGCCCGCGCCTCTTCAACTCGTTGAGCGCCAACCGTTTGGTCGGTGGATCCATGAGCAGCACGTCCGCGTACTCCGACGGGTCGTCCACCAACTGACCGAAGATCACCGCTCGGGCGGCGGCGAGCGGACGCCGCGCCCACCAGAGATGTAGGGTGGACGGATGCCCGTGCCGGATCGACTTCTCCCGTGCGGAGGCCTCGTTGATCGCCTTGAGAGGAAGGGCGACTTCGATCAGCTTGCGCCCCATGGTCGCTCCGCTCTTCAGTCGCTCGGCAGGTCGATCTTGAGTCCGGAGCGATCGTCGAACGGAATCCCGGCGACTTCGCAAGCGATGCGCAGCTTCCGAAGCTTCATTTTGCTGCCGAACCACGTGAGCAACCACCAGTCGCGGGGTAGTTGGACGGCTGTGGACCTCATCCTCGGGACCTCGGCGAGCGCATCCCGCGTTCGGGCAACAACTCGGTTCTTCTTGCCACGGAGCCTTGGCTCCACCCGGTCCAGAAAACCCGAATCACGCTCGGCGAGGGCGCGAAACACTTTGACATACACCTCTGTCAGAGTCTTCGCCCGCCGTTCCTCGCCGAGGAGCATGTAGCGGACAGAACCTGAGCCATCGCTCGAACTCGTCTTCCTATCGCCTCGGCGTGGTTCTCGTGGGCCGATCGCCTCAAGCTTCGGCTTGAGTACTACCGGACGCGGCGGGCGTTTACTCGGGGCCAAGCCGCGAAGAAACTCGGCAACATCCTCCCGTCGCGGTTCACCTTGGGCGAGCGCAGCCGTCGTCTCGCTCACGAGCGCCACCAAGCGATCGTTCACATCGCCCGTGCGGAGTTGATCCCACGCGGCGGGAATGGCCTTCTTCGCCTCCTGCTGACCGTGCCGGATTCTCAGATCCTCCCGGGCGAAGTCAGCCGCGTGGCCCGACTTCACGTTCGCGTACGAGAGGTATCGCTCCAGATCGTTCACGATGCGTTCGTGTTCGTCGTTCACGAGGTTGAACGCACACACCAGCCGCTCGTCATATGTGCCAGCGCTCTGCGCTGAGTAGAAGCGCCATTCCGCGCCATTGGTCAGCAGGGCCAATGGGGCTCCGGCATGGAAGGCGTACTCGAACATCTGGCGTTCGGACCCAAGCCCGCGAGTGGCCCTCAGAACTTTCCCGATGGCCTTCAACTCAATGATATATCTTGGATTGCTGCCCGATACGCACAACGCCAAGTCCACGTATCGAGTCGTATCCTTGAGCGGAAGGGGAAACTGATGGCGCACGAAGGATGGGTCCGTCACGTCCCAACTCAGCGCACGTAGCAGCGGCAGCACGATTTGACTGCCAACCGCCGCCTCATTGGGGTACGCGCCATCCGAAATGCCGTGCCGGATCCGGTCAAGGAGCGTCCGCATGTCAGGCACCGGTACGGCCCTCCGGGAACCAACCTACGAGGATCGGAGAGCCTGCAGCGAGGGAATACCGGGCCGCCATGCCCGACTCTCGCATCAGCACGAACTAACGGGGCGTCCAACCTGACGGCGACGCCCCCGAACCCGCTGCGGGGCCCGACACACGGTCACTCTCACTCGCATGCCGGCGAACCGTACCAAACCCCGCAGTCCCCTCTTCGAGACCGCCGCGGAGGAGGTCTTCCGGCGCTACGGCTCCCGCTGGAAGCCGCGAACCGCCAAGGTGAATCGGGCGTATCTGCGCAGCCGGCTCCTGCCATGGTTCCGCGATCTTCCGGTCGGCGAGATCGACCGCCGGGAGGTCGAGCGGTGGTTCGCCGCCCTGCGAGAGACCCCGGCCGCCGCCAACCGTTCGCTCCCGATCCTGTCCGTGATCCTGCGTCAGGCCGAGCTCTACGGCTACCGGCCCGAGGACAGCAACCCCTGCGTGCGACTGAGGCGCTTCCGGGAGCGCGGACGCTCCCGGTTCCTCAGCGAGGCGGAGTTCCGCCAACTCGGAAGGGCGCTTGAGGTCCACGAGGACTCCGCCCCGCTTCCGATCGCTCTCATCCGGCTGCTGGCGCTGACGGGATGCCGTCAGGGAGAGCTCCGAACCCTGAAGTGGTCGGAGTATCGGGAAGGGAACCTGTATCTCCGGGACAGCAAGGTCGGCCCGCGCACCGTCTGGCTGTCTTCCTCCGCCCGGTCGCTGCTGGACTCCCTGCCGAGAACGTCCGACTGGGCGTTCCCGGCACCCTCGGGGAATGACGCGATGCCGAACGAGTCGCTCTACCGCGTCTGGCGCGTCGTCCGCGTCGCCGCCGGCCTGCCCGACCTCCGCCTCCACGACCTTCGCCACAGCTTCGCGAGCCTCGCGCTGCGCCGGGGCGAGACTCTCCTCACCATCGGCCGATTACTGGGACACTTGGATCCCACGACGACGCTCCGATACGCGCATGTCGCCGATCCGATGATCCGCGACGCAGCCGAAGCAGTCGGAGCAGCGCTTGATCCGCATCCGTGACGGAGCCCACGTTCGGGCGATTCGTCGAGACCGAGTGGACAACTGCGTGCTACGACCGCTGTAAGCGTTCGACCCGGGTTCGGATGGACAGCGCCCTGCGGACCCAACTTCTGCCGGCGTTCGGGAAACGGCGGCTGGATCGCATCCGCCGCCGCGATGTCCACCGCTGGTTCGACCGCTACGGCCAGAGTGCCCCCGCCGGCGCGAACCGGACGCTCGATGTGCTGCGGCAGATCCTCAACCACGCGGTCGCTTGCGGCCACGTCAAGAAGAACCCCACGCGGGGAGTGCGCCGGAATCCGCGGCCGCGGCTCACCCGGTTCCTCTCCCATGATGAAATCCACCGCCTCCATCAGGCGCTCGACGCCCACCGGGGTCGCGGCTCGGGAAGGCAGCAGGCGGAGATCATCCGCCTGCTGCTGCTGACCGGCTGCCGCAAGGGAGAGATCGTCGGGCTGCGCTGGTCGGAGGTCGGCGAGGACGCGCTGCGGCTCGTGGACTCCAAGACCGGCCCTCGCACGGTCGTCCTGAACGAGCGGGCGCGGGCGATCCTCGCCCGGCAACCGCGTTCGGACAGTCCGTTCGTGTTCCCGTCGCTGGCGGACTCCACCCAGCCCCGCGCCGCCGAACTGTCGCTCTGGCGCAAGGTTCGGCGCACCGCCGGGATCCCGGACGTGCGCCTCCACGACCTGCGGCATACGTTCGCGAGCCATGCGGTGATGAGCGACGTGCCGCTTCCGGTGGTCTCGCGCCTGCTCGGCCATGCGCAGCCCCGGATGACGATGCGCTATGCGCACGTGAGCGACCGCGAGGTGGAGGCCGCCGCGGAGCGGGTCGGAGGCTGCGTCGCGAGTCTGCTGGGCGGCGGCGTAGTTGCACGGGCCCCGCGTGCACGGAGTGCAGTGGAGACCGTGCGGCTGCGCGTCGGGAACACGGTGACGCTGCCGGCCAGCGTCTTGGCCGAGGCCGGCCTGCGAGAAGGCGACGCACTTCGCGTGGTCGCCAGCGAGGGGCAAATCGTTCTCAGGAAGGCCGTTCAGAATCCACCGCCACCGGCGAGAATACGCCCCTCGTGACTCGCTCTCCGATCCAATCCACACTTCCCGAACCCCGTCAAGATCAAGCCTCGGAAGCGTCCGGTCGGCGCGACCTCACGGCCCGCGTTGGGAACAGCATCGCTAGCAGGACACCGCTTGACCTGCTCCGTTCCCTCCCGAACGGCGAATGTCGCTAGATCGTCCTCGCCGCAAGCTCATTGAGGTGGCGCTGCCCCTCGACGAGATCAACGCCGCCGGCGCCCGCGAGAAGTCGGTGCGTCATGGCCATCCCTCGACGCTCCACCTGTGGTGGTCGCGCAAGCCGCTGGCGGTGGCCCGAGCCGTGATCTTCGGTCAGTTGGTCGACGACCCGTCGGAGTACGCGGACGCGCTGCTGTCGGACGGCCCGACGCGGGCGGCCGCGAGGCGGGAGTTGAGGAAGCGCGGGCGGGAGGCGACGCCGACGGCCCTCGCCGAGGTCGCGGCGGAGCGGGAGCGCCAGCGGCTCTTCCGCATCGTCGAGGACCTGGTGAAGTGGGAGAACACGGCCAACGAGACGGTGCTGGAGACGGCGCGGGCGGAGATCCGGGAGAGCTGGCGGCGAGCCTGCGCCGAGAACGCGGACCACCCCCGGGCGGACGAGCTCTTCGACCGGAACCGGCTCCCGGCCTTCCACGATCCGTTCGCCGGGGGCGGGGCGCTGCCGCTGGAGGCGCAGCGGCTCGGCCTCGAGGCGCACGCCTCCGACCTGAACCCGGTGGCGGTGCTCATCAACAAGGCGATGATCGAGATCCCGCCGAAGTTCGCGGGGAGGCCGCCGGTGAACCCGGACTCCCGGGCGAAGCAGACGGTGGTTGCGAAGGCGTGGCCGGGAGCGACCGGCCTCGCCGAGGACGTCCGGTACTACGGGAAGTGGATGCGGGACGAGGCGGAGAAGCGGATCGGCCGTCTGTACCCGAAGGTGGAGGTCACGGCGGAGATGGCGCGGGAGCGCCCGGACCTGAAGGCGTACGAGGGGCGGGAGCTGACGGTGATCGCGTGGCTGTGGGCGCGGACGGTAAGGAGCCCGAACCCGGCGTTCGGAGACGTGGAGGTTCCGCTGGCGTCGACGTTCATGCTGTCGACGAAGAAGGGGAAGGAGGCGTGGGTGGAGCCGGCGGTCGAGGGACGGGGCTACCGGTTCCGCGTGCGCGTCGGCCCCCCGACGGATCGGACGGCGACGAACCTGGGCACTACCGCCGGCCGGCGTCGCGCATTCCGCTGCCTCATGTCCGGCGTTCCGGTTCCGTACGACCACATTCGCGCCGAGGGCAAACGGGGCGGAATGGGCGCTCGCCTACTCGCCGTCGTCGCCGAAGGGGACAAGGGGCGAGTCTACCTGTCGCCGATCACTCGACACGCCGTGGCTGCTGCGGGCGCATCACCAACCTGGCGGCCGGACATGTTGTTGCCGGACAACCCGCGCGACTTCAAGACCCCCAACTATGGCCTCCCCACGTTCGCGGACCTCTTCACTGATCGCCAGCTCGTGGCCCTGACGACGTTCTCGGACCTCGTCGGCGAGGCCCGCGCGCGAATCCGGGATGACGCCGCCTCGGCCGGCCTCCCCGACGACGACCGCCCTCTGCGCGACGGCGGCCTCGGCGCGACCGCCTACGCCGAGGCGGCGTCCCTGTATCTGGGCCTGTCGGTAAACAGACTCGGAGACCGTTGCTCGACAATCTGCACGTGGGATGCGAGCCGTCAAACGGTACGGAACACCTTGGGGCTACAGGCCTTTCCGATGACGTGGGACTTTGCCGAAGCGAACGCCTTTTCGGATTCGACGGGGAGCATCGCTGGAGGCATTGGCTGGATCAAGAAGACATTGGAATGGCTATCGCCTCGCGTTCCTGCACACAGTGTCACGGCCGCGGCTCAGAAACAGGATTTGAGTGGAGACAAGGTCGTATCGACCGATCCCCCGTACTACGACAACATCGGCTACGCCGACTTGTCGGATTTCTTCTACGTCTGGCTACGACGCTCGCTCAAGTCAGTGTTTCCAGAGCTGTTCGCCACGGTCGCTGTTCCGAAGGCCGAGGAACTCGTCGCGACGCCGTATCGCCATGGAAGCAAGGACGCGGCGGAGGCTTTCTTTCTCTCCGGCATGTCGCGGGCGATACGAAGGCTGACGGAACGTGCGCATCCGGGTTTTCCCGTGACGATCTACTACGCCTTCAAGCAGTCCGAAACCAAGGAGGACTCCGGGGTCGCGAGCACGGGATGGGAGACGTTCCTCGACGCCGCGATGAAGTCCGGGTTGGCGATCACCGGAACTTGGCCGATGCGCACCGAGTTGCGCAACCGGAGGATCGCAATGGGCGCCAACGCGCTCGCCTCGTCCATCGTGCTGGTCTGCCGGCGGCGGCCCGACGACGCTCCGGCCGCGACCCGCCGCGAGTTCCTGACCGAGCTTCGCGCCGAGCTTCCGCAGGCCCTTCGGCTCCTCCAGTCGGGCAACGTGGCCCCGGTGGATCTGGCGCAGGCGGCCATCGGTCCGGGCATGGCCGTGTACACGCGTTACGGGAAGGTGCTCGACGCCGAAGGGAACGCAATGTCCGTGCGCGAGGCGCTCGCCGCGATCAACCGCACGCTCGACGAGGTGCTCGCCGAGCAGGAGGGCGATTTCGACGCGGACACCCGCTGGGCGCTCGCGTGGTTCGAGCAGTTCGGGTTCGACCGGGGGGACTACGGCATCGCCGAGACGCTCACGAAGGCGAAGAACACCAGCGTGGACGGCCTTGACGAGGCGGGCGTCCTCAAGTCCAAGGGCGGCGAGGTGTGGATCCTGCGGCCGGAAAACCTGGACGAGTCATGGGACCCCGAGACCGATGATCGGCTGACCGTCTGGGAGATCGTCCACCACCTGATCCGCCGCCTCGACAAGGACGGCGAGGCGGGCGCCGCCGAAGTGGTCGCCAAGCTCGGCAGCAAGGGCGAGGCGGCCCGGGAACTCTGCTACCGCGTCTACACGCTGTGCGACCGGAAGAACCGGGCGGCGGAGGCGCACGCGTACAACCGCCTCGTCCAGAGCTGGCCGGAGATCGTCCGGCTGTCCCAGTCGGAAGCGTTCACGCAGGGTTCCGTCTTCGGCGAGGGCTGAGCGCGGGCGGGCCACGCCCGTTTCTCCAACGGCCGGCGGCGCTACAGTCCCGCCCCCCATGGACGCTCCCACGCTGACTCCGAACGAGGTGTCCGGCATCACTGGGCTTGCGGTTCGGCACATCCGCCGCGCCATGGACTCGGGGCTGCTCGGCGACGCCGTGACCCGCAACGGGCGCGGACGCCGGCTCCGCCGCGACGCGACGCTCGCGCCAGGACGTCCGGCGTCTTGCGCCGATTGACCGCCTCCGCCAGACGTTCTAGAGTCGATGGCGCAATGTCGGTTACTTCTTCGGAAACGGTTTCATGGCGGGCGACGACGTTCGGCTTCCATTTATGCGGCCACCGATCGCCGGTCGCCGCACTTTGCCTGGTTCTGCTTGTCGGCGCGGTCGGCTCGGCGAATCATGCAGCCT
Source organism: Vicinamibacteria bacterium (assembly GCA_965199715.1). Taxonomy (GTDB): domain Bacteria; phylum Acidobacteriota; class Vicinamibacteria; order Marinacidobacterales; family Marinacidobacteraceae; genus CBDATA01. Next base: position 6,232 of record CBDATA010000001.1, on the reverse strand, counting down.
CGTCCGAGTTATGGCGAGGTCTCAGGGTGGCTCCGGAGAATCGCTGTTCGCCGTACCGGGCCCGCGACTACCCATATCCCCAGTCGGTCGAGGATCGGATCACGGCCCGGCTCGGCGGCGTGTACGGGCCCTATACCGGCCGCTGGTTCGTTTCCGATACACAGACGGATATCGAACACATGGTCGCGAGATCCGAAGCGCACGACAGCGGGCTGTGCGCGGCCTCGCGGGCGACCCGGCGGACATTCGCCCGCGACCTCCTGAATCTGACTCTCGCGGCCCCGAACGTGAATCGTCACCAGAAGTCCGACAGCGACGCCGCAGAGTGGCTGCCGGAGAAGAACAAGTGCTGGTTCGCAAGCCGGGTCGTGGCGGTGAAGCTGAAGTACGGGCTGACCGTGAACCGCCGCGAGGCCAACGCCCTCGAACGGGTGCTCCAATCCTGTCCATCGACCGCGCTCGTGGTGTATGAGCGCGGCGCGACGCCCGTTGGAGGCCCAAGTCCCCGATCAAGTTCCCCATCCGAAATCGCGCGGTGGGACGATGACGGGAACGGGAGGATCACGTGCGCCGAGGCCCGGCGCCACGGCATCGCGCCGGTGAAGCGAGGCCACGTCGCGTACCCGTTCATGAACGACGGCGACGGCGACGGCGTCGTGTGCGAATAGCCCGCAGCCGGGCGGAACTCAGGCGCTGACCGGAGCGGCGGCGAGACACGCGGCGAACGCTTTCAGCGCGTCCTCGACGTCCGCGTCGGACGTGCCGAGGTGCGGGATGATCCGCATCGCGTCCGGGCCGCCGGGCAGCGTCGCCACCCGCCAGTCCGCGAGCAGGCGCTCAGCGAGGCGGAAGGCGTTCATCCCCGGCGTACGGAAACGGACGATGTTCGTCTCGACCGCGTGCGGGTCCACGTCGATTCCCGGGATCGCGGCGAGCCCGGCCGCGAGCCGGCGGGCGCGGGCGTGGTCCTCGACGAGCCGGTCCCGATGGTTCTCCAGCGCGTGGAGCGCGCCCGCGGCCAGGATTCCGGCCTGACGGAAGCCGCCGCCGAACAACTGGCGGAAGCGGCGGGCGCGGCGGATCACCGGCGCCGGACCGGCGAGGCAGGAGCCCATCGGCGCGCCGAGGCCCTTCGAGAAGCAGACGCTCACCGTCTGGAAGCTCGCGGCCCACTCGGCCTCGGGGATCCCGGTAGCCGCCGTCGCGTGCCAGAGGCGGGCGCCGTCGAGGTGCGCCGCGAGCCCGAGCTCCGCCGCGGTCTCCCCCACCGCCTTGAGCCGCTCGAACGGCCAGACCGTTCCGCTGGAAGCGTTGTGGGTGTTCTCGGCGGCGACGAGGCGCGCCGGCGGATGGCACGCCATCGGCACCATCGGGTGCGGCTCGAGCACGGCCGTCCGCACCTGCTCGGGAGCGAACGCGCCCCGCTCCCCTTCGAGGCCGAGGACCGTCAGGCCGGAGAGCGCGGCCGGGCCGCCGCTCTCGACCAGATAGAGGTGGGCGCGGGACTCGGCGAGGACCAGGTCTCCGGGCTCGGTCTGCGCCCGGAGCGCGATCTGGTTGCTCATCGTCCCGGTGGGCGTGAAGACCGCGGCCTCCTTCCCGAGCGCCTCGGCGGTGCGCTCCTCGAGCCGGTTCACCGACGGGTCGTCGCCGTACACGTCGTCGCCGACCGGCGCGGCCGCCATCGCCGCCCGCATCGCTTCCGTCGGGCGGGTGACGGTGTCGCTTCTCAGGTCGATCCGGACGGGCCGCCCGGCGGCGGTGGGTTCCATGGGGGTCACCTCGTGATGCGCCGCAGCGGGGCAAGCCGTCGCCGCACGGCCTCCCGGTCGGCCTCGGGGATGCGGCTCCAGAGGCGTTCCACGAACTCCGCGTCGGCGAGGCCCGGCGGGGACCCCTGCTCGGGCGCGGAGAGGCCCAGGTCGCGACGGCAGCCGTCCACCGCCTCCATGAGCGCCGCGTCGTAACGGCGCGTGCGGCCCTCCCCGAGCTCCTCGTCGGTCACGGAGGCGGAACAACCCGCCTCGGCGAGGAGAACCCGCAACTGGAGGACGTCGCCGCCGGTGAATCCAGTCAGGGTCCGATACCCGACCTTCTGGCTGACCGCGTCGTGGATGCGCCGCAGTTCGGCCACCGGAGTCGCGTGCTCGCAGACGTTGATGTGGGTCGAAAGGCCGTCGTCGCGGCGCGAGTGGTCGGGACGGGAGTCCGCCACCATCACCGAAGCCGACTGCCGCCGCCCCCGGCGCGCGTCGCCGCCGGCCGCCTGCCCCGCCTCGAGCGCCGCGACCAGCCGGTCGGCGAGCGAAAGCCCGCTCCCCCTCGTGCTCTCGAACGACTCGGCCACCGCGTCCACGACTTCCGGTCCGACCAGCAGGTTGCCCTGGGCCGCGTAGTCGGCCCCGGCTCGGTGGCCGGCCCACGCGCTCGCGTCCGCGCCGGTGTGCTGGGCCGCGCCGCCGGCGAGCGCGACGACTCCGACCTGCCGGTTCGGGGCCTGCTCGTCATCGGCGAGCCGTTCGGCGAGCGCGTCCTCGGGCGTGCGGCCGGCTTCGAGCAAATCGAGCAGCTCCGCGCCGTACCGGGTCCGCGTGCGCGCCTGCGTCGCGACCGCGCCCACGCCGGCCCGCACCCACGGCACGCCGTTCCCAACGCACGGGTTGCGGGTGGTCACGGCCACGCCCACCTCGCCGGTTTCGCGATCGACCGCCGCGATCGAGAACGTATGGAAGACGGTCTCGGTCTGCGACGCGGCGGCGAGCAGCGCGAACGCGAGGAATGCGGCCATGAGAGGCCGAATCCTACCCGGGGAAGAAGCGGCGCACCCGGTCCCGCTCCGGGCTCCGGGTCCACTGGGACACGACGACCAGGGTCAGGGCCGAGGCCGCCACGATCGCCGCCGCCGGCTCGACCCCGGAATCCGCCACGGTCCAGCCGGGCGCGCCCCCGGCGCTCACGAAGAACCCGGTCCAAAGCGCGAGGCTCACGAGGATCGCCGCGCCGGCGCCGGCGGCCGTGCTTCCGCGCCAGTAGAGCGCCCCGACGAGCACCGGGAAGAAGCCCGAATACCCGGACAGCGCCCAGATCCCCAAGCTGAAGACGGTCTGGCTGGAGACCAGGCTGAGCACGAACACGACGAGAAGGAACAGGCCCACGAAAACCCGCCCGAAAAGCGCTTCCCTGCCCTCCGCGAGGCGCGCGAAACGGGCCGAACGCGCGACGACGTCGCGCGTCAGCATGGTCCCGACGGTGAGCGTCTGCGAATCCAGCGAGGACATGATCGCCGCGAACACGCCGGCGGCGAGGCATCCGGCGAGGAGGCTTCCGACGTGCTCCCGGATGAGCAGGATCAGGATCGGCCCGTCCGGCGGAAAGGCCACGTCGAGCCGGCCGAGCGCGCCCAGCACGACGCTCGGGAGCCACACCAGCGCGATCATCGCCGGGTACGCGAGAATCGGAAGCCGGAACGACGCCGCGCTCCGGGCCGCCATCCACAGCCCGAAGATGTGCGGGAAGCACGACGTCGAGAGCGGGACGAAGAGGTAGGTCGCGATCTGGATCCAGTCCCGCCGCGTCGAGGCGATCTCCATCAGTTCCGGGTTCGCGTCGCGCAGCCGCTCCATCGCCGGGACGAAGCCCCCGAGTCCGTTCGAGATCACGAGGAACGCCACGACCGCCACGCCCACGAACAGCGAGGTCTGAAAGGTGTTCACGAGCGCGGTGCTGCGCATTCCCCCGAGCACCACGTACACGAAGACCACGAGGCACAGGATCAGGCTCCCGAGCCACGACGGCGGCGCGACCGAAGCGTCGGCGATCGCCGCCAGCGCGTCGCCGCCGCCCTTGACCCCGATCAGCACGTAGGGCACGAGCCAGAACAGCGAGCACAGGAAGACGACGGTCCCGAGCGCGCGCGAGCCGTAGCGGTCGGCGAAGAACTCGGCCTGCGTCGCGTGCCCGAAACGCTTCCCGAAGCGCCACAGCGGGACGCCGATCAGGAGGAAGGTGAGCGGGATGACCACCGCCGAGCTGGTCGCCATCAGCGCGAACACGCGAAGGCCCTGCCGGTGCGCCTCGCCCGACGCGCCGAGGATCGTGAACGCGGTCATGTTCGTGCCGAAGAGCGTCATGAGCAGCACGAACGACCCGAGCGCGCGTCCGGCGAGGAAATACTGCTCGCCCGAGCCGCGGCGCATCCGGGCGAAGACGCCGATCCCGACGACGAGCGCCAGGTAGAGGCCGACGACGGCGAGCGTCACTCGGGGGGCGCCTCAGTCGATCCGGGAAGGAACGCCCGGCACAGGAGCGCGAGCGAGACCGTCGAGAGCGCGACGACGGCGAGCTCGAGCCACACGCCGGCGGGAACGCCGATCAGCAGCGGATCCGCCGGGGCGAGCGCGACGAGCAGGCGCGCCAGCACCACCCCGGCGGGAAGCGCGAGAAGGGACCGGCGCGTCACGGCGGGCTCCGGTCCCGATCCCGAATCTATCGGCCCTTGATCCTGTGGACCGGGCGGAACTCGAAGCGGATCCCGACGGTCGCCGAGTAGTTGTCCTGAATCGCGGACAGCTTCTTTCCGAAGAGGCGGAGCTCGGTGAAGAGGTGCGCCCGTCCGGCCGCGGTCCACAACGGGAGACCGACGCCGCCGGCGCCGAAGATGCCGGCGTCCACGATGTCCGCGTCGCCGACGCCCCACAGCCCGATGCCGCCGCCGACGAATCCCGACTCGCCGTACTGGAGGATGCCCAGATCGATCGCCGAGCCGAACCACCGGTTGTGCGCGACCCCCGACGCCACGCGGCCCAGGATGCGGGTCCCGCCGCCGGGGCCGGGACGCACGTCGAGCGCTCCGCCGATCGCCCCGCCGGCGAGCGGCGCACTCGGATCCGAAACGATGTCGTCGCGGTCGGAGCGGTACACCCCGCCGGCGAGGTCGAGGGTCGGCCAGAAGCGCGGGTGCACCTCGGTCGCGCCGACGCTCGCCTCGCAGGTCGCCCTCACGTTCCGGCTGTCCGCGATCTCCACGAGCGCCGTGTAGTCGCCGCCGCCGGGGACGATGAAGCTGCGCTCGCAACTGTCGGACATGTCGAGCGACGCGATCTGGACGCCGTCGCGCTCGATCCGCACGTAGCCGGTCGCGATCTCGCCGGTGGTGGCGCGGCTCTCGCAAGTGTTGACGACAATCGTCGCCGAGTCGTACACGACCTCCTGATCCGAGATGGAGAGGCTCGCGGAGCACACCGGCGCGCCGTCGCTGAGCGTCAGCGACTCGCGGACGGTCCTCGCGTCGAAACCGGAGCGGGTCACTCGCGCCTCGGCTTCCCACGTCCCCTCGTCCATCAACTGACCCGTCCAGTTGGAGCGGATTCCGCTGCGGTCCATGTCCGGCGAGGTCCGCTCCCCGGACGGATCGGTGAGGGTCACCTCCAGCTCGGAGCCGTCGGCGAGCCGCACGTCCACGGTGATTCGGGCCGAAGCGTGGGTGTAGGGACCCGACGCCTCGAAGTGGATCGTGGGCGGCGCCCCGCCCATCTGTTCCTGGGCGATGAGGGCGACCGCGCCCGACTCCTTCGGGATCGCGAACCGGTAGCGCGCGTTCCCCTCGGTGAGGCCGAGCGCGAACGCCGGCATCCCTTCGGGACCGGTGAAACGCACCTTGCGGGCGGCGCCGGTCGGCGTGCCCATCCACTCCATCTCGAGCCCCGTCGCGAACGTGGTCTCGGCGAACCGCCCGTCGGCCACAGCCGCGAGAACCGCGTCCGCATCGCCCGTGAAGCCGCCGGCGGCGAGCGCCTCGCGGATCGACGCGGGATCCGAGGCGAAGAGATCCTGGAGCGCCTCGCGGCTTTCGACCGCGGGGCGGTCGGCGTCGATTCGCTGAATCTCGAGGAACCCGTCCGCCCCCCGGGTCTGCGCGGAAGCGGGCAGCGCGGCGAGGAGAAGGGCCGGAATCCAGAGGGCGGAGGAATGGTTTTCGGGGACCATGAAGTCTCTCGTCGGAACGACAAAACGCGGCCGGGCGAATGCGGGCCACAATCCTATAGGAGGCGAACCTCCACACTATTCTACGCGCCCGCCTACGCGGGATGCAACCCCCATTTCTGCTAGATTTTCGCGAGTTTGGCCTCTGACGAACCCCATCCCGGCGGCGTCCTCGCGCTCGAGGGAGGGGCCGTTTTCCGGGGTCGTTCCTTCGGCGCGTCCGGCGGCGGACCGGTCGCCGGCGAGGTGG
>OZ241322.1:1270000-2348156 GCA_965199715.1 Vicinamibacteria bacterium | reverse complement strand
CACGTCCACCTCGATGCCCACTATCTCGCCGGCGCGGACGCCGGGCGGGACGTGGATCCGGTCCACGAAGGCGCCGCCGTCGGAGCGGACCGTGACCGGAGTCGGGAAGATGCGGACGCCGCTGCCCTTGAGCGCGTCCACTACGCGGGCGCTGTCGCCCTCGGTCTCCCGCCCGTCGGTGAACAGGACGATCCGCTTGAGCCGGTCGGGGGGCAGGCGCGCGGCGGCGTACCGGAGCGCCGCCTCGAGGTTGGTCGCGCCCTGGTCGAGCGCGCCGTCGGGCGCCCGGCCGCCGCCCGCGCTGTCGAACACTTGCACCCCGAGGAGTTCGCCCGCCGACGCGGTCGCGGTCGCCCGGTCGGCGAAGGCCACGAAATGGGCGTCGCCGGGGCCGAGCCGCCGGGCGACCGCCTCGGACCACGCCACCGCGTCCTGGATGGACCCGGCGGCGATGCTGCGCGAAACGTCCACGACGAAGGCGACCGCGACCTCGCGGGAGCGCGCGTTCACGACCGGCTGGCAGAGCGCGGAGAGCAGCAGCGCGGCGGCGGCGAGCCGGAGCCCCAGCGCGGCGCGCGCGCGGGGAGCGGGCCAGCGGAGGCCGGACCGGCGCGCGACCAGAACCATGACCGCCAGCAGCGGCAGGAGGAGGAGCGGCCAGAGGGCTTCGAGAGTCATGCGTGCGCCGGGACGCCGGCGCGGAATGGTACTGGTAATTTGGGCGGATGAGTCTCGCCCTCGCTTTCGCCCTCCTCGCCGCCGGGGCCGCCGCCCAGGAACGCCCGTCGGTCTCGATCGAACCCGACGCGCTGACCCTCGCCGTGGGCGAGTCCAGCCAGTTGACCGCGACCGTGCGCGACCCGTCGGGAGCGGTCGTGGAAGACGCCGGGATCGTGTTCTTCTCGGGGAACCGGCTGTCGCTGACGGTGACCCCGGGCGGCTTCGTGACCGCGAACCGGCCCGGCGAGCACCGGGTCACCGCGCTGTTCCCCGACCAAGCGTTCGACGGGGTCTGGGACTACTACAGCAACCGGGATCCGGGCGTGCGGGCCACGATCACGGTGACCGTGCCGACCCCGGCGATGGAGGCGCTGCGCTTCTCGGGCGCGCCCGGGACCGCGTACGCCGGCACGACCGTAACGTTCGTCGTCGAGGGCGAGGACGGCGCCGAGGACGTTCGGGAGGGGCTCGCGGTGCGCTGGAGCGCGAGCGACCCGGCGCTCGCGACGGTGGACGCCTTCGGCATGGCGACCTTCGCCGGCGAAGGCGCGGTCCGGATCGTCGCCGAGTACGGCGAGCTCTCGGCGGCGCACGAGGTGCGCGTCGTCCCCAATCCGACCGAGCGCGTCGAGATGCCGGCCCCGGAACGCGCGGACGTCCGCACCGGCGACGTGCTCCGCTTCGAGGCGACCGCGGTCGGCGCCGACGGGGCGCCGCTCCCCGACGTGCCGGTCCGGTTCGCGCTGGAGTCCCGTCCCGACCCGTTCCGCCCCGAATCGCTCGGAGCCGGCGCGCCGGCGCAGGTGGACCAGCGGGGCCGGTTCGTGGCCGAGCAGCCCGGGGTCTATACGGTGATCGCGATGAGCGGCGACCGGCTGGCCAAGCGCTCGGTGCGCGCCGTCCCGAGGGGCGTGGAGCGGGAGGTCGAGTTTCTCGGCCACGCCCGGGTCTCGGACCGGGTCACCGGGGATCTGTGGGTCTGGGAGGGCGCCGACGGGCGCGACTACGCGGTCCACGGGACGTGGAACGCCGAGGGGCACGCCTACTTCTACGACGTGACCGACCCGAGGGACATGCAGCTCATCGACACCGTCCAGGTGGACGCCCGGACGGTGAACGACGTGAAGGTCTCCGCCGACGGCTCGGTCTGCGCGATCAGCCGCGAGGGCGCCTCGAACCGACGCAACGGAGTCGTGCTGCTCGACTGCTCGAACCCGCACGACGTCCAGATCCTCTCCAGCTTCGACCAGGGCCTCACCGGCGGGGTCCACAACGTCTTTCTCGACGAGAGCCACGTCTATGCGGTGAACAACGGCCGCCGCTGGGACGTCATCAACGTGGAGGATCCGCGCAACCCGTTCCGGGTCTCCCGCTACGAGACCACGAGTCCGGGGCGCTCGGTCCACGACGTCTGGGTCCGGGACGGAATCGCCTACCAGGCCGGCCGCACCGACGGCCTCGTGCTCGTGGACGTGGGGGGCGGCGGCATGGGCGGCAGCCCCAACACCCCGGTGGAGATGGGCCGGTTCCCGCAGATCACGGGCTGGAACCACGCGGTCTGGCCGTTCCGGAGCCCGTCCACCGGCAAGCTCTACGTGGTGGGCGGAGACGAGGCGTTCTACCTGAACCCGCGCCGGCCGGACGCCGGGGGGATTCTCTGGCAGGAGGCGATTCCATCCCGGGCGAAGGGCTGGCTGCACTTCGTGGACTTCACCGATCCGGCGAATCCGGAGGAGGTGGCGCGGTTCGAGCTCGCCGATTCGGGGCCGCACAACCTGTGGATCGACTGGGAGGAGGAGATCATGTACGTCGGGTACTACGATGCCGGACTCCGGGTGGTGGACGTCTCCGGGGAGCTGTTCGGGGACCTCTATCGGCAAGGGCGGCAGATCGCCCGGTTCTTCCCCGAGGACAACGAGGGCTTCCTCGCGAACGCGGCGTTCACCTGGGGGCCGCAGCCGCACAAGGGCACGATCTTCCTCGCCGACTTCAACAGCGGCCTCTGGGCGGTGCGCCTGAAGGAGACGGGCGAAGACGCGGCCGGAGGCGGCGAGTGATCCTTCTGGCGCTTGTGCTCGCCGGGTTCGCGCAGGAGGAGCCGACGCTCGAAGTGGCGCCCGCGGCGCTGGAGTTGCGGGTCGGCGACACGGCGACGCTGACCGCGACCGTCAGCGGGGCCGAGGACTCGCGGGTGCTGTTCTTCTCGCTGGCCCCGGCGGACGTGAGCGTCTCGCACGCCGGGGTCGTGACCGCGCATCGCGCCGGCGAGCACGTGCTGGTCGCGCTCTCCCCGGCGGCGGGAACGACGCCCGGGTTCACGGCCCATGACGATCCCGGAGTCCGGGTGGAGATTCCGGTGCGGGTGCTCCCGTCGAGGCTGGCTGCGCTGCGCTTCGTCGATCTCCCCGAGCGGGTCCTGGCGGGGGCCAGCGTGCGGGTGCGGGTGATCGCCGAGGACACCGGCGCGGAGCCCCGGGACGTGCGTCCCGAACTGCGGGCGGACGGCGACGCCGCGGTCGTGACCTCCTTCGGGCCGCTCTTCGCCGGAGCGTTCCACGCCCACCCGTACTACGACCGGCCGCGCCCGGCGACGTATGTGGCGGACGCCGCCGGAGTGCTGCGGGCGCTCACGCCCGGCCGGGTCACGCTGACCGCTCGGGAAGGCGATCTGGTTGCCGAGGCCGCGATCGAGATCGTCCCGAACCCCGCGGCTGCGGTCGCGCTCGAGGCTGCGTTCGACGGGAAGCCGCTGCCGGACGCGATCCGCACCGGGGATGCGGTGCGCCTCTCGGCGACCGTGACGGATTCCGCGGGCGCGGCCCTCAGCAACGCCCCGGTGCGCTTCGCGCTCGAATCGCACCCCGACCCGAGCCGCTACGACACCGTAGGCGCGGGCGCTCCGGCGCACGTGCTTCCCGACGGGCGGTTCGTCGCCGAGCAGCCCGGCCTCTACGTCGTCTCGGCGGCATCAGGCGACGCCCGGGCCGAGATTCCGATCCGGGTCGTTCCGAGGGGCGTGGAGAAGACGCTGCAGTTCGTCGGCCACGCGCCGGTGCGGGACCGCGCCACCTCGGACCTGTGGATCTGGGAGGGGGAGGACGGACGCGACTACGCCGTCCTCGGCACCTGGAACGCCGACGGGAAGGCGCTCTTCTTCGACGTGACCGATCCGGCGAACATGGAGCGCATCGCTGAAGTGCAGGTGGACGCCCGCACCGTGAACGACGTGAAGGTCTCGGCGGACGGGCGGATCGCCGTGATCACGAGGGAGGGCGCGTCCAATCGCCGGAACGGATTCGTCATCCTCGACGTGGCGGACCCGAGGAACCCGGAGATCCTGTCCCGGTTCGACGACGAGCTCACCGGCGGCGTCCACAACGTGTTTCTCCACGAAGGCCACATTTACGCGATCAACAACGGGCGGCGCTGGGACGTCGTGAACGCCGAGGACCCGAGAAACCCGTTCCGCGTGTCCCGCTTCGAGGACCCGCGTCCGGGCCGCAGCGTGCACGACGTGTGGATTCATGAGGGGATCGCGTTTCAGGCCGGCAACACCGACGGTCTGGTAGTTGTGGACGTGGGCGGCGGCGGCATGGGCGGCAGCCCCGCCGCGCCGGTGGAGATGGGACGGCTCTACCAGCTCACCGGCTGGAACCACGCGGTCTGGCCGTTCCGCAGCCGCTCGGCGGACCGGTTCTACGTGGTCACCGGCGACGAGTCCCACCCGGTGAACCCGCGGATTCCGGGGCCGATCATCGCGTGGGAGGAGCGGATGCCGTCCCGCGCCATGGGCTGGATCCACTTCAACGAGTTCGACGACCCCGACAACCCGGTGGAGATCGCCCGCTACCGGGTCCCCGAAGCCGGTCCCCACAACCTCTGGATCGACGTGGAGCAGGACCTCATGTACGTGGCCTACTTCAATGGCGGCCTCCGCGTGGTGGACGTCTCGGGCGAACTGGTCGGCGACCTCTACCGGCAGGGTCGCGAGGTGGCCAAGTTCTACTCGGACGATCCTGACGGCTTCATCCCGAACGCGCCCTTCGTGTGGGGGCCGCAGCCCCACAAGGGCGTGATCTTCTTCTCCGACTTCAACAGCGGCCTCTGGGCGGTGAAGCTGGCGCCGCCGCGCCGGGCCGACGGCTTCTAGCCGCGCTCAATCGGCGCTACGGAGCCGCCATTCGGCGTGGACCGTGCAGACCGCGAGAAGAATCTTCCGGATCGTGATCTTGGCATCCGATCGGTCGATGGCGACCTGCGCCGCGGAAGCACATCCGCCGTAAGCACAGTCAAGCACAGGGCCATCTGCGGCGAAGGCGGACTCGGGTAGCTGTTCGAGCGACGCAAACAGCCGGGAGGGAATCTCGACGAGCTGATACCGGGTCGGCAGTTTCGTGGGCTCGCGGAAGGCCCTCAGCATCAGGATGGCGTCCACGGCCTCACGGTATTCGCGGAACAGTTCCAGCGTGCGGGTCCTGCGCGACCTCGTGCTCCTCACGTCCTGAATCCACGCAGCCTCGGTGAGCTTCGATATGTGCACGGTTCGCTCGCTGAGACGTCGTGCCGCCGTGGACTTCAGGGAGAGCCGCCTCAGCGTGTCCCCGGTTCGGAGCGCGACGTCCACGAACCGTCTGGTCGCCGAGGGTGCTGCGTCAGCCGACCATCCAGCGGCCGCACAAGCGTTACGGAACGCGCTCTCGAATCCGAGCGAACCAAGCGGCTCGGCGGTGACAGCATGGTGCGCCGAGATCTCAAGGCCGAAGTACTCAAGCCATTCCGGCTCGCAGGTCAGCCACGTGCCTTCGGCGACACGCGCCACGGGGGCCGCAGCGAGCGAGTCCACCAACCGAAAGGCGAACTTCACCGCCATCGGCGAAAGCCGGTCGATTCGTGCCTTCAGGTCTTCGGGGGAGCTCATCCCGCCAGACGCCGCTCGATGAGATCGACGTAGGCCGGGTTCAACTCGATCCCGATCCAGCTTCGTTCCATCCGATCCGCGGCGAGCAAGGTCGTACCCGAGCCCGCATACGGATCCAGCACCACGTCCCCCGGTCGGCTGGTCAGCGCGACGCAGCGTGCGGCGAGACTCAGGGGCATGGGCGCTGGATGGTCGTCCTCGGGACCGGCACGACGCCGGGGCCTCGTTGGAATATCCCAAACCGTGCGGAGGCGGCGGCCGTTGAGTCCACGCACCGCGGTCGTGTCATACAGGTAGTCCTGCGACTTCGACAGGAGGAACAGGGTCTCATGCGCCTTAGTGGGGCGATCACGGACCGATTCGGGATGGGCGTTCGGCTTGTGCCAGATGACCTCCGAGCGAAGCCACCACCCGTCCGCCTGCAGGGCGAACGCCAGTCGCCACGGGAGGCCGATGAGATCCTTGGGCTTCAGACCCTCGGGGGTGGGGGGGCGAACCGACATCGCTCGCGCCCGGTTCTTCCGATCGGGAGCCCGGGTGCGGCGATTCCCCGACGTGTAGGCGTCGCCGACGTTCAGCCACACCGTGCCGTCCACCTGCAGCACGCGGCGCAGCTTCCGGAAGTCCGCGACGACGCTTTCGACGTACTCCTGAAGCCCATCGTCTCGCCCGAAGGAGTCTCCGGTCTCGTAGTCCCGAAGCGACCAGTACGGCGGCGAGGTCACCACTGTCCGAACGGCGTCCGCGGGAAGCATCTCGAGGGCCGACCCGGCCGCTCCGCAAATCAGCGCGGAGTGGGGGAGATCCGGGAGCGGCGCGTCCGCCCCAGCTTCCAACCGAAGAACCCGCGAGCGCACATCGCCGGGCCACGACGTCGGAAACGATGAGGGGCCGGACAGCAGCGGGGGAGCGTGACGCGATGGTTCCAGTCCCGACGGTTCGCGGCGCTCGTCCAACTGGAGATCGCCGGACGCCTTCACGGGCCGCTGATGCTACCGCGGGATCGTGACCGGTAGCGCACGGCTTCTATGATCCGGCGTCATGCGCTCCGCCCTGCCCTTCCTGTTCGCCCTGATCACCGCGCTCGCGTGGGGCCTGTATGGGCCGACGCTCGGGCAGGCTCGTCTCGCCGACGCGACGGCGAGCCCGTTCAAGCCCTATCTCGGGATCGGGATCGCGTATCTGGTCGTGGCGATCGTGGGAGCGCTCGTCGGGATGTGGTGGCGGGGCGACAGCATCACGCTGACTCCGCTCGCCGGCAGCAGCCTCGCGTGGGGATTCGGGGCGGGCCTCCTCGGCGCGGCGGGCGCGTTCGGCCTGACCCTCGCCATGTTCTCGGGCGGCGCGAGGATTCCGCACGCGGTCATGCCGGTCGTCTTCGGGGGCGCGGTGACGATCACCGCGGTCTCGACGCTGCTGCTCTCGGGCGGACGGCTCCGGGGCGGGCCGCTGCTGTGGGTCGGGATCGCGGGGGTGCTGCTTTCGACGGTGCTGGTCACGATGAACACCCCCCACGCGCCGCCGCCGAAGTCACCCCCGGCCGCCGAGTAGGCTCAACCCCTTCGCCGAGATCCCGGCTCCGCTCAGGACCAGCACGGTCTCGCCGCGGACCGGCTCGAGACACGGCAGCGCCGCGATGGGCAGCGCGCCGGACCCCTCGACGAGCGCGAACCGCCGGCGGAAGAAGCGCCGCATCGCCTTCGCGATCTCCGGCTCCTCGACGAGCGCCCAGCGGTCCACGAGCTTGCACAGTTCGAAAGTGATCGCCCCCGGCTCCACGCCGCCCGCGACTCCGTCGGCGAGCGTGGGCAGGAACGGGACGTCCACGCCGGATTCGAGGAGCCGGCCCGCGGGGATCGAGGCGGCCATGACCGCCGACGCCCGGGGCTGGCAGCCGACGATCCGCACGTCCGGACGGACCTCCTTCAGAAACGCGGCGATCCCGCCGACGAGCCCGCCGCCGCCCACCGGGACGACGACCTGGGCGAGCGCGCCGGGGTCGAGCGCCTCGTGAATCTCGAGGCCCACGGTCCCCTGCCCGGCGATGACGTCGGGGTCGTTGTAGGGGGACACGAACGGGCGGCCGGCGCGCTCGGACTCGGCGCGGGCCGCAAGCTCCGACTCCACCGCGTCCTGGCCGGCGAGGCGGACTTCGACGAACTCGCCGTACACGCGCTCGAGCGCCTCGCGCTTCGAGTCCGCGACCGTCTCCGGGAGGTACACCACTCCCCGCCCGCCGAGAAGCGCGAGCGCCCACGCGGTCGCCCGTCCGTGGTTGCCGGACGACGCGGTGATCACCCCCTCCCCGAGCGCCCCTTCCTCCTGCAGCAGGAGCAGCTTGTGGAGCGCGCCGCGGATCTTGAAGGACCCCGTCGCCTGGAGGCATTCGAGCTTCCAGCGGACGCCGGGTTCGCCCGGCGCGGCCTCGATGGGAGTCGGCCGGACGAAGGGAGCGATCCGCTCGGCCGCCTCTCGCACCTCGCGGGCGCCGATCGCGGGCTCGCTCGGCATAGAATTCCGATCCCCACCTTTCACCCAAGAGAGTAGCAACATGGTCCAGGGCATCGAAGCCGTCCCCCAGCCGAAGAACGAACCGGTGCGCGAGTACCTCCCCGGCAGCCTCGAGCGCCGGACGCTGGAGGCGGAGCTGGCACGCCAGCGGAGCGAAATCGTCGAAATTCCGGTGATCGTCGGCGGCAAGGAAATCCGCACCGGCGACGTGGCCGAGGTCCGCAGCCCCCACGATCACGGCAAGGTACTGGCCCGCTACCACCAGGCGGGCGAGAAGGAAGTGCTCGCGGCGGTGGAGGCCGCCGAAACCGCTTGGCGGGAGTGGTCGGAGCTCGCGGCCGGAAGCCGCATCCGCATCTACCAGCGGATGGCCAACCTGCTGGTCGGCCCCTACCGGCAGCGGATGAACGCCGCCACGATGCTGGGCCAGTCCAAGACCTGCCATCAAGCCGAGATCGAGGCCGCGTGCGAGTTCGCGGACATGCTCCGCTTCAACGCCTACTTCCTCGACAAGCTCAGCCGGGAGCAGCCCACGATCAACGACGACCCGTCCATCTGGAACGGGATCGAGTACCGGGCGCTCGAGGGCTTCATCTTCGCGATCAGCCCCTTCAACTTCACCGCGCTCGGCGGCAACCTCGCCACCGCCCCGGCGATCATGGGCAACACGATCCTGTGGAAGCCGGCCGAGACTCAGATGCTCTCGGCGTCGTACCTCATGAACCTCTATCGGGAGGCCGGCCTGCCGGACGGCGTGATCAACATGCTGCCCGGATACGGCCCGCCGATCGGGGACGTGGCGCTCGCCCAGCCGTCGCTCGGCGGCGTCCACTTCACCGGCTCCACCGCCACCTTCCAGAAGATCTGGGAGACGGTGGGACGGAACATCGGGAACTACCGCAGCTACCCCCGCATCGTCGGCGAGACCGGCGGCAAGAACTTCGTGATGGTCCACGCGAGCGCCGACGTGCCCTCGCTGGTCGCCGGGATGATCCGGGGGGCCTACGAGTTCCAGGGCCAGAAGTGCTCGGCGGCGTCGCGCGCCTATCTTCCCGAGAGCATGCGCGAGGCGTTCCTCGGCGGATTCCTCGCCGAGCTCGAGAAGATCCCCATGGGCGACCCGACCACCTTCCGCAACTTCATTGGAGCGGTCATCGACGAGCGGTCGTTCAACAAGATCTCCGGGTACCTCGACTTCGCGAAGGAGGACCCCGACCACACCGTCATCGCCGGCGGGAACGCCGACCGCTCAGTGGGCTGGTTCGTCGAGCCGACGGTCGTCGAAACCACGAACCCGATGAGCAAGATGATGACCGAAGAGATCTTCGGTCCGGTGCTGTCGCTCTACTTCTACCCGGACGACCAGTACCGGAAGATGCTCGAGACCTGCCGCGACACGTCCGAGTACGGGCTGACCGGCGCGATCTTCTCGCGCGACCGGTTCGCGATCGGCGAGGCCAGCCGGATCCTCCGCCACGCCGCCGGCAACTTCTACATCAACGACAAGCCCACCGGCGCGGTCATCGGCCAGCAGCCGTTCGGCGGCGGGCGGGCGTCCGGCACCAACGACAAGAGCGGGGCCGCGTCCAACTTGCTGCGGTGGACCAGCATGCGCACGATCAAGGAGAACTTCCTCCCGCCGCACGACTGGCGGTACGGATACCTCGAAGCCTGATCAGGTGACCCGGCCGCGCTCGTGGAAGCGCGGCTCCCGGAACGCTCCGCTGTCGAGCACCGAGCGAAGCGCCTCCACCGCGTCCCATGCATCCACGTAGCGGACGTAGAGCGGGGCGAAGCCGAAGCGGAGCAGGTCGGGCTCGCGGAAGTCGCCGGTCACGCCGCGCTCGATGAGCGCCCGCATGACCGCGAACGCCTCGGGACAGCGAAGCGAGAGTTGGCTGCCCCGCTCCTCCGCGCGCTCCGGCCCGGCGGGGGCTGCGCCGTACCGGCCGAGCCGTTCGATGGCGAGCGTCCGGAACGCCTCGCCGAGCGCCTCGCCCTTGTGGCGCACCGCCCCGAGATCGACGCCCTCGAACGTCTGGAGCCCCTCCTCCAGCGCGATCCCGGCGAGCACCGCCGGCGTTCCGGCGAGAAAGCGGCGCATCCCCGGAGCCGGTTCGTAGCCAGTCGGAAACGCGAACGGCCGCCGATGCCCCATCCAGCCGGACAGCGGCGAGAGCAGCCCGTCCTGCCGCCCCTTCGCGACGTAGAGGAACGCCGGGGCGCCGGGCCCCCCGTTCAGGTACTTGTAGCCGCAGCCGACCGCGTACTCGGCCCCGTCGCCCGGAAGATCGAGCGCCATCGCGCCGGCGCTGTGACTGAGGTCCCACACGACGGGGACGCCGCGGGCGCGCCCGGCCTCGGTCACGCGGGCGAGGTCGCGCATCCGCCCGGTGCGGAAGTCCACGTGGCCGAGCGTCGCGACCGCGACATCGGGCGCGGCGAGCGCCGCCTCGAAGTCGTCCGCGGCGACGAGCCGCAGGCTCGCGTCGCCCGCGAGCCGGACCACGCCCTCCGCCACATAGAGATCGGTCGGGAAGTTGGAGAGGTCCCCCAGCACGACGCTCCGTCCGGGCGAGCGGCGCAGGAGCGCGCCGAGCAGCTTGAAGAGGTTCACCGACACCGAGTCAGCGGCGACGACCTCGTCGGGCGCCGCGCCCAGCAGGGGCGCGATCCGCGTCCCGAGGCGCTCGGGCAGCCCGATCCAGTCGTGACGGTTCCACGACGCGATGAGGTCCGTCCCCCACTCGCGGCTCAGGAATTCCTCGATCCGGCCGGGCAGCGTCCGGGGAACCGGGCCGAGCGAATTTCCGTCCAGATAGACGCCCGCCGGCAAAAGGAAGCGGTCCCGGAACCCGCGCAGCGGATCGCGCCGGTCCAGCGCCTCCAGCTCTTCCCGTACCATGCCGGCGGACTATACGCACCGCCCTCGTGACCGACCTCGCCGGCTTCGACCCCGCCGTCCGGGGCTGGTTCCAGTCGCGCTTTTCCGTCCCGACCGAGCCGCAGCGCCGGGCGTGGCCGCTCATCCGCCAGGGACGCGACGTGCTCGTCACCGCGCCCACCGGCTCCGGAAAGACGCTCGCCGCGTTTCTCTCGGCGATCGACGCGCTCGCGGTCGAGGCCCGCGCCGGAACGCTCCCGGACGAGACCCGCGCCCTTTACGTCTCGCCGCTGAAGGCGCTGAGCGCCGACATCCAGGAGAACCTCGAGGCGCCGCTCGCCGGGGTCGCCGAAGCGGGGGTCGCCGGAATCCGCGCCGCGCTGCGCACCGGCGACACGCCGCCCGCCGCTCGAGCGCGGATGACGCGCAAGCCGCCGCACATCCTCGTCACGACCCCGGAATCGCTCTACCTGCTGCTCACTTCGGAGCGCGGACGCGCCATGCTGGGGACCGTCCGCACCGCGATCGTGGACGAGATCCACGCCCTCGCCGGCGACAAGCGCGGCGCGCACCTGGCGCTGTCGCTCGCGCGGCTCGAGCGCGTCGCCGGCCGCCCGGTCCAGCGGATCGGCCTCTCGGCGACGGTCCGGCCGCTGGACGCGGCCGCCCGGTTCCTGAGCTCCCACGATCCGGCCGTCGTCCCGATCGGCTACCAGCGCGACATGCGCCTCTCGGTCGCGGTTCCCGGCGTCGAGCTGGGAGCGGTGGCGACCCACGAAGTCATGGAGGACGTGCGCGACCAGGTCGCCGGACTCATCGGCGAGCGGCGGACCACCCTCGTCTTCGTGAACACCCGGCGGATGGCCGAGCGGTTCACTCACGACCTCGAGGAGCGTCTCGGACCCGGCGCGGCGCTCGCCCACCACGGCTCGCTCTCGCGGGAGCTGCGCCTCGAAGCGGAGCGGCGGCTGCGGGAGGGGAGCCTGCGGGCGATGGTGGCCACGGCGTCGCTCGAGCTCGGCATCGACATCGGGACGGTGGATCGGGTCTGCCAGATCGGTGCGCCCCGGTCCATCGGAACCGCGCTCCAGCGGATCGGACGGTCCGGCCACGGCGTCGGGGCGGCGTCCGAGGGCTGGCTCTTCCCGGTCACCCGGGACGAACTCATCCAGTGCGCCGCCGCCGTGCGGGCGATCCGGGCCGGGGATCTGGACCGGCTCCGGATCCCCGACGCGCCGCTCGACGTGCTCGCCCAGCAGCTCGCCGCCGAGCTCGGGGCGAACCCGGAGCGGTCCGAGGGCCTTGACGATCTCTTCGCGCTGGCCCGCAGCGCCGACCCGTACCGGAGCCTCGAACGCGCCGCCTTCGACGCGCTGGTCGAGATGCTGGCCGAGGGCGTCTCCACCGCCAGGGGCCGCCGGGGCGCGCTCCTCCACCTCGACCGGGTGCACGGGACCGTCCGCGCCCGGCGCGGCGCGCGGCTCGCCGCGATCCAGAACGGCGGCGCCATCCCCGAGACCGCCGAGTACCGGGTCGTGGTCGAACCCGACGACCGGGTCGTCGGGAGCGTCCACGAGGACTTCGCCATCGAGAGCACGCGCGGCGCGGTGTTCCAGCTCGGGACCCACGCCTGGCGCATCCGGCGGATCGTGGGCGGCGACGTTCGCGTCGAGGACGCCGCCGGCGCCCCGCCGACGATTCCGTTCTGGATCGCCGAGGCGCCCGGCCGCACCCGGGAGCTCTCGCGGCACGTCTCGGAGCTCCGCGAGGAACTCGCCGGCGCCGCGCGCCCCGAGGCCGAGGCGCTGCTGCGGGACGCCGGACTCGACGAATCGGGGGCCGACCAGGCCATCCGGTATCTCGCGGCCGGGCGGGCGTCGCTCGGCGCGACGCCGAGCGCGACCACGGTCGTCGCCGAGCGCTTCTTCGACGAGTCGGGGGGCATGCAGCTCGTCCTCCACGCCCCTTTCGGGATCCGCGTGAACCGGGCGTGGGGGCTCGCGCTCCGGAAGCGCTTCTGCCGGAGCTTCAACCTCGAGCTCCAAGCGGCGGCCACCGACGACGGCGTGAACGTCTCGCTCACCGACCTGCACTCGTTCCCGCTGGAGTCGGTGTTCCGCTTCCTGCATCCGGGAACCGTCAAGGACGTGCTCACCCAGGCGATGCTCGGCTACCCGCTCTTCGACGTGCGCTTCCGCCACAACGCCACCCGGGCGCTCACGGTGCGGCGGACGCGCAACGGCCGGCGGACGCCCCCGCCGATCCAGCGCGTGCTGGCCGACGACGTCCTCGCGGCGGTCTTCCCGGACCAGGCGGCCTGCGCCGAGAACCTCGCCGGCGAGGTGCGCATCCCGGAGCACCCGCTGGTCGATGAGACGATCGCTGACGGGCTCCACGAGCTCATGGACCTCGACGGCCTGATCGAGGTGCTGGAGGGGATCCGCAGCGGCGCGATCCGCGCCGTCGCCCGCGACAACCCGGAAGCCTCCCCGTTCGCGGCGGAGATCCTGAACGCGAGCCCGTTCGCCTTCCTCGATCCGGCCCCGCTGGAGGAGCGGCGCTCGCGGGCGGTGCGGATGAGCCGGTCGCTCCCGGCCGAACTGGACCGGGAGGCGCGCCTCTCCCCCGAGGCCATCCGCCAGGCGGCCGAGGAAGCGGCGCCGCTCGTCCGGAACGCCGAGGAGCTCCACGACGCGCTTCTGACCGGGGGCGCGCTCCCGGATCGCGACGACTGGCGGCCGTGGGCGTCCGAGCTGGAGGCGCAGGACCGCGCGGCCGTCCTCGAAACGGACGGGCGGCGCTTCCTCGTCGCCGCCGAGCGGGCGGCGCTCGCCCGGGCGCTGTGGCCCGGAGGCCGCTTCTCCCGGACGCTTCCCGACGCATCCGGAAGGCCGCTCCCCGAGGGCCGCGCCGGCCTCGCCGCGGCGCTCCTGCGCGGGACGCTCGACTCCTCGGGACCGGCGCGCGCCGCCGAGCTGGCGGCGTCCTTCGTCCTTCCCGAGGCCGAGATCGAGGCCGGCCTTCTGGCGCTCGAGGCGGAGGGGCTCGCGATCCGGGGCCCCTTGACCGAGAACGGCCCCGAGGAGTGGTGCCACCGCCGGGTGCTGGCGCGTATCCACCGCCTCACGCTCGCGCATCTCCGGCGCGAGTCCGCCCCGGTGAGCGCGGCGCGGTTCATGGACTTCCTCACCCGCTGGCAGCGGGCCGTCCCCGACGCGCGGGTCTTCGGTCCCGGCGGAGTGCTGGAGGTGCTCGCGCAACTCCAGGGGATCGAGGCGCCGGCCGCCGCGTGGGAGCGGGACGTCCTGCCGCTGCGCGTGACCGGCTACCGCCGCGACTGGCTGGACGGGCATTGCCTGTCCGGCGCCGTGGTCTGGGGGCGGCTGCGGCCGCCGGATCCGGACGACGGAACGCCGGCGCGCCCGAGCCGCGCCGCCCCGATCGCGATCCTGCCGAGGACGAGCCTCCCCGAGTGGCGCCGGTCCGGCGCGCCGGCGCTCGGTTCCCGCGCCGAGGCCGTCCGGGACCGCCTGCGGGAGCGCGGGGCGTCGTTCTTCGCCGAGCTGGCCGAGGACTCCGGGCTGCTGCCGGCCGCGCTTGAGGACGCGCTGTGGGAACTCGTCGCCGCCGGCCTCGTGACCGCCGACGGCTTCGACGGCCTGCGGGCGCTCATGGACCCGCGCCGCCGCACCGGCCTCGGCCGCCATCGCCGCGCCCGCGCCCGATACGGGGCCGGTCGGTGGGCGCTGCTGGCCGGCGAGCGGGAGCAGTCGGACGAGGATCTGGCGCGCCGCCTCCTCGACCGCTGGGGCGTCGTGTTCCGCGACCTGGTGAAGCGCGAGCGGCTCGAGACGCGCTGGCGCTCGCTCCAGATCGCGCTCCGCCGGCTGGAGATGCGGGGCGAGATCCACGGCGGGCGGTTCGTCTCCGCCTTCGGCGGGGAGCAGTTCGCCCTGCCCCGGGCGGTGCGCGAGCTCCGCCGGAAGCCGAACGGGGACGCGCCTCCGGTCCGGATCGCCGCGGCCGACCCGCTGAACCTGTCCGGGATCCTGTTTCCGGGACCGCGCGTCCCGACCTCGGCGGCGCGCGCCCTGACCGTGCGGGGCGGCGTCCTCGAAACCTGATGGAACTGGCCGAGAAGGCGGTCCGCCGGTTCCGCGAGCGGTTCGGAACCGCGCCCGACGGGGTCGCCTTCGCGCCGGGCCGGGTGAATGTCATCGGCGAGCACGTGGACTACTGCGGGCTGCCGGTGCTGCCGTTCGCGCTTCCGCACGGGATCGCGATCGCGTTCCGGCGCCGGCGTGACTCCCTCGTCCGCTTCGCGAACGAATCGCGGGAGTCTCCGGAACTGCGGCTCCCCGGGGAGGCGGAGGGCTGGGGCCGCTACGTCGGAGCCGCGGCGCAGGCCGTCGGCGGCGCTCGGGGCGCGGACGGCATGGCGGTCTCCGACCTGCCCATGGCGTCCGGGCTCTCGTCCTCGTCGGCGCTCGTCGTGGCGTCGGCGCTCGCGCTGCTGCGGGCGAACGGGCTGCGTCCGCCGAAGCCCGAGCTCGCGCTTCGCCTCGCCGCCGCCGAGCAGGGAGTCGCGATCGCCGGCGGCGCGATGGACCAGTCGGTCTCGCTCGGCGCGCGGGCCGGCTGCGCCATGTGGATCCACGGCGACGAGTGGCGGCGGATCCCGATTCCGCCCGGGTTCCGCTTCCTCGCCGCATACAGCGGGGAGGAGGCGGACAAGGGCGGCCCGGTGGGGACGCTCTTCGACCTCCGGGTGCGCGAGGCGAAGGACGCTCTGGCCGGGCCTCCGGGGTCCCTGCGGCCGCCGCTCGACCGCCGCCTGCGCCACGTCCGGTCCGAGGCCGCGCGCACCCGCGCCGCGGTTCGGGCGCTCGAGACCGGGGACGCCCGCGCGCTCGGGCGCATCCTCGTCGCGGGCCACCGCTCGCTCCGGGACGACTACGAGGTGAGTTCGCCCGCCCTCGACGAGCTCGTGGCGCGGGCGCTCGAGGCCGGGGCGCTCGGGGCGCGGCTGACCGGCGCCGGCTTCGGCGGATCGGTCGTCGTCCTCAATGAACCCGCGACCCATGAACGGGTGCGGGAGCGGCTCGTCCGGAGCTTCTACGAGCCGCGCGGCCTGCCGCCGGAGGGGGCGTTACTCGACGCTGTCCCCTCCGACGGCGCGCGCGTGATCCCGGTTCAGTCGCTCCTGGGAAGCGCCAGCGCGACGTAGGACTCCGGCACGCTGCCCTGCTGGCCGGCCTGCACGACGATGTACTGCCGCCCCTCGTGGCGGAAGGTCATCATCCCGTACATCCCCGGCGCCGGCAGATCGACCGAGCCGACCCGGTCGCCGGTGCGCTTGTCGTGCGCGTGGAGCACCGGCCGTCCGCGCATGCCCTCGGTGGTGAGCAGCAGGTCGCCGGAGACCATGAGGATGGAGCGGCCCTGGCCGCCGACCATGGACAGGTCCACGCCCTCGAGCGCCGGATGGTTCTTGATCCGGTCGTTGGGCTCGCCCACCGGGATCCACCAGAGGTGCTCACCGGTGTTCATGTCGATGGCGGTGACCCGGCTGTACGGCGGCTTGTAGATCGGAAGCCCGTCCGGGCCGGGGATGCCGATCGGGCGGTAGTTGACCCAGTCGGCGACGGTCTCCCCGATGGTCGTGCACTCGCCGCTCGGGGAGGTGCAACTGTGGGTCGGCTCGTCCGCGTCCACTCCCGGCTGGACCATCCGACCGGAGCAGGCGGGGCCGGACGACTGGTAGAGGATGCCGGTCCCGGGGTCCAGCGCCGCCGGGTGCGTGATGTTCACCGCTGAGTGGACGCCGCAGGCGATCCAGCCCTTGTTCTCGTCGTAGCCCTTGGGGATCGGGGGCATGTAGGGGCCGCCGACCGTGTATTCGGACACGATGTCGATCGCCTTCTGGCGCAGCTCGGGGGTGTAGTTGATGAGGTTGTCCTCAGTGAGGTCCAGCATCTCCAGCGGAGCGGGGACCGTGGGCACCGGCTGGGTCGGCGAGAGCTTCTCTCCTGGAACGATGGACTGCGGGACCGGGGTCTCCTCGATGGGCCACACCGGCTCGCCGGTCTCCCGGTTGAACGCGAAGGTGTAGCCCTGCTTCGTGGTCTGGATCGCCATGGGCACGGGCGCGCCGTTCACTTCCACGTCCACGAGGATCGGGACGTTCGGGAGGTCGTGGTTCCAGATCGGGTGATGGGTCGTCTGGAAGTGCCAGACGCGCTCGCCGGTCTGGGCGTTCAGCGCGATCACGCTGGTCCCGAAGAGGTTGTCGCCGGGGCGGAACCCGCCGTAGAAGTCGATGGTCGGCGCGTTCGTCGGGAT
This sequence comes from Vicinamibacteria bacterium, assembly GCA_965199715.1. Taxonomy (GTDB): domain Bacteria; phylum Acidobacteriota; class Vicinamibacteria; order Marinacidobacterales; family Marinacidobacteraceae; genus CBDATA01. The sequence continues at coordinate 2,330,781 of OZ241322.1, read as the reverse complement.
ATAGACGATGTCGCGCTCGAGGTCGGCGGAGAGCGGGGCCCACGAGGACACGTCGCCGGTCCACTTCCAAGCGTCGTTCTCCCAGGTGCTCGCCGCGAAGTCGTCCTCCGATCGCGGCGTGACGTTGAACTTCCACTTGAAGTCTCCGGTGCGGGCGTCGATGGCGAGGATGTCGCCGGGGACGTTCTCGATCCGGGTCTGGTGGTAGCCCTGCGCGGCGGAGTTGCCGACGACGATCGTGCCGTTCACGACGATCGCGGGCGACGAGTTCGTGATGTACCCCACCGTGGGCGCCAGCCCCTCGTACGGGTCGTAGTTGTAGCCGAAGTGGGCGAGCAGATCGACCACGCCGGTCTTCGGGAATCCGTCGATATCGACCGGCTGGCCCCACCCCTCGAGGTGCTCGCCGGTCTTGCCGTCGAGCGCATGCAGGAAGAAGCCGGGCGTGACGTGGAAGATCACGACGCGGCCGTCGATCTCGGCGTAGGCGACGCCCTTGCCGTAGCTGGAGCGCATCGACTCCTCCCAGCGGCGGGTCGTCGGCTCCGAATAGGTCCACACCGTCTCGCCGCTCGCGGGATCGATGGCGGCCACGCTGCGCCGGTAGCCGACCACCGTGTAGAGCAGCCCGTCGATGTAGCTCGGAGTCGATTTCGAGAGGTAGCTGGGTTTCGGGCCGAAGTTGTCGCCGCGCCAGTGCCAGGCGACCTCGAGATCGCCGAAGTTCTCGGCGTTGACGTCGGTCAGCGGCGAGGACCGGGTGCCCCAGGCGTCGCCGCTCTGGTAGCGCCACTCGCCTTCCGGCATGTCGCGGTTCTGCGCCGGGGCGGAGGCCGCGAAGGCGACCAGAAGCGCCCCGGCGATGACCGTGCGAAGCGTTCGAGTGTTCGGCATGAGCGTTCCTCCGCGAGCGAATTGGGCAATTTTACCCCGGAGTCAGCGGAGGACGCCGAGGAGGTGCGACCAGTCGTCGGTCCACAGGTGGTGCGGTTCGGGATTCGCCGACGGCCCCACCCAGATTCCCGCCCGGCCGAGGATCGCCGGATCGGTGAGGAAGTCGGGATTCCGGGTCAGCAGGATCCACGACGCCTCGTAGCGGAAGCTGTCCGCCTCCCCTTCGGCGACCATCAGCAGCGGCGCCCAGCCGAGCCGCAGCGCTTGCGCCCGCACCACCGGAGCCAGATCCACGTGCCGGTTCGAGACGTGGACCGCGAGGACGCCGCCCTCGTCCAGCCGCGCCGCGTACGCGTCGAACGCCTCGGCGGTGAGGAGGTGCGTTGGGATCGCATCGCCGGCGAAGGCGTCCAGGACGAGCACGTCGTAGGGGGGATCGCCCCGCGCCGCCTCCCCCTCGAGGCCGAGCCGCCCGTCGCCGACTGCGACTTCCGTGCGCGCCGGCGCGTCCTCGAGGAAGGTGAAGTGTTCCCGCGCCGCGCGTTCCACCGCCGGATCCAGCTCGTGGAAGCGGAACTCGTCGCCGGCGCGCCCCCAGACGGCGAGCGTCCCGGTTCCGAGCCCCACGACGCCGACCCGCAGCGGCTCGCCCCGATCGCGCTTGGGGTGGCGGTTCAGCGCGAGCTCGACCCCGGTTCCCCGGTAGTAGTACAGGGTGGGTTCGCGCCGCCGCTCCGGCGCGAGCCACTGGGAGCCGTGGGCGATGCCCCCGTGCCAGAGATCGCGCCGCCACTCGTTCGTCTCGCGGGCGCCCTCGAAGACGCGGACCACGCCGAAGAACGTCCGCTCGGAGTGGAGCGGGCGCCGGTGCTCGACGAGCGTCAGGAACGACGCGACGAGCGCCGCCGCGGCGACCGCGATCCGGCGGACCCAGACGGCCCGCGCTCCGGCGAAGGCGAGCGCGATCCCGGCGGCGAGCGCGAGCGGGTACTCGAACACGTTCGCGAAGACGACCGGCGCGGCGAGCGCGGCGAGGAGCCCGCCGGCGGCGCCGCCCGCGGTCAGCGACAGGTAGAAGCCCGTCAGCCGCGACGGGTCGGGCCGGCGCTCGGCCGCCATCCCGTGGGCGACCCAGCAGGCCGCGAAGAGGAACGCCGCGCCCGCCGCGGCGTCGAGCGCCCACGGATCGAGCGCGCCGTCGAGGTTGCGAAGCCGCAGGAGGAGGCACGCGGCGGCGCTCAGCAGAACCAGCGGCCGGGCCCAGGCGGCCGGGAGCGGCCCGACCGAGAACGCGAGGATCATGGACCCCAGATACAGCGCGAGCGGAAGCGTCCAGAGAAAGGGCGCGGCGGCCAGGTCGCGGGTCAGGTGGGTCGTCACCGCGACGAGCGAGAAGGATCCGAACGCGGCGAGCAGCAGCGTCCCCGGATCGAACCCCGCGGCGATCCGGAACCGCGCCGCCTTCCGACCGCCGGGAAGCAGGAGGCCGCTCGCCGGCACGAGGACCGCCGCCGCGAGGAATCCCGCCGACCAGAGCCGCTCCTGCCGCGCGAGGCCGACGAGCGGCTCGAGGAGCGCCGGGTGGCTCAGCAGCCCCGCGAGCGACCCGGCGTTCGAGACGGCGTACCACCGGAACGCGCGGCTTCCCGCCGGCCCGCCGGCAAGCCAGTGCGAGACGAGCGGCGTGGTCGCGGCCAGCAGGACGAACGGCGGACCGACGGTCGCGACGAAGGTGGCGAGGATGCGCAGCGCCGGCGCCGACCCGGCTTCGGGGATCCACTCCGCCCCCGGCTGCGGTGGAAGGAAGGCGACCGCGGCGAGCAGCAGCGCCCCATGCAGCGCGACTTGCGCGCGCCGCGGCAGGCGGCTCGCGATCAGGTGCGCCCAGCCGTACCCGAGGAGCAGCGCCGCCTGGAAGAAGAACAGCGACGCCGCCCAGACCATCGGGGCGCCGCCGTACCAGACGAGCAGCCGCTTCGCGACCATCGGCTGGATCTGGAACAGGAGCAGCGCCGAGAGGAAGATCGCCGCCCGGACGATCCAGACCGTGGACACCGTCGGACTAGGATAGGCCCATGCCGCAGCGCCCCCGTTTCCTGCCCTGGCTCGCGATCGCGCTTCTCCTCGGCGGAGCGGCCGTGCTGGTCGTCGCCGTGACCGCCGACCAGACGGTGCGCCAGGACCCGGTCGCGGCGGCTTCGTCGGCGTTCCCGTTCCACGCCTCGCCGGCGGACGCCGAGCCCTTCCCGATCACGAAGGCGCCGGGGTCCTACCGGAGCCCGGCCGTGCGGCGCGCCTACGCGATCGCGCGCGAGATCCCCGAGGTGCTGGTCCAGCAGCCGTGCCTGTGCGCCTGCGCGGCGTCGCACGGGCACGGGAGTCTGCTCGACTGCTTCGTGGACGACCACGCCGCCACTTGACCCATCTGTCTCCAGGAGGTCCTCCTGACCGCGGACATGCATGAGGAAGGCGCGACCGCCGCCGAGATTCGGGACGCGATCGAGCGCAGGGCGTTCAGCGAGATCGCGCTGCGCTGACGCTCAGCGCCGGGGCCCGGTCCAGTCGAGCGGGTTCGGCCGGTAGAGCGGCTCCGCCCACGGAGTCGCCGGATCCGCTTCCCCGTCGTCGTCGTCGCTTTCCGGCCCCTGCGCCGCCTCGAGGTAGTCCAGCACGAGCTCCCGGTTCGCGTCGTCGAGCGGCGCCATCCCCATCCCCACCATCACGTCGAGCATCTCGTCCCACGTCGCCCGATCGAAGTTGGACGCAGTGATGTAGCTGTCCTCGTGGCAGGCGAGGCACTCCTGTCGGACGAGGTCCACGTTGGGGCCGTCCTTGAGGTTGTCGGTCTGAGCGAACGCCGGGGAGACGACGAGAAGCGGAAGGAGGAGGCGGAGGAAAGCCAAGGTCAGATCACCGTGACGCCGATGCGATGCATGGCATTGTTGAGGTAGCCCCGAGGGTTCCACCCGGGGGTCACCATGGGCTGCATGCGCCCGGCGTGGTCGGTGGCGCGCGCCCAGATCTCGTAGTGGCCGGGAACGTCGAAGCGGAGGCTGCCCTCCCAGCGCTGCCAGGCGAAGCGGTTCTCGGGCTCCGCGAGGCCGCATTCGACCCAGGTGGCCCCGAAGTCCCGGCTCAGGTGCATCGCGGCGACGGGTCCTTCCCCGCACCATGCGTGCCCGCGCAGGTCCAGCGATCCCACGACCGACCGCCGCGCCCCGGAAGCCGGGTTCGTGATGATGGACTTCACCGGCATCGCCTCGATGATCCGCATGTCCCTCTCGGGCACCTCGGTTCCCGGCGCCACCGGCTGGCGGGGCACCCGGTAGGAGTAGCCGGTCATCTTGGCGCCGTCGTGAACCCGGTCGCGGACCCAGAGCCGGCGAAGCCACTTGCCGCTCGCCGAGGCCGGATAGCCCGGGGCCACGAGCCGCAGGGGAAAGCCGTGGATCGGCGGCAGCGGCTCGCCGTTCATCTCCCACGCGAGGAGCGTGGTCGGCTCGAGCGCCTTCGAGACCGGAATCCCGCGCGAGATCGGCGCCTCGCCGGGACCGCCGCCGAGCGGCGGATCCTCGCCGTAATAGGCGACGTACACCGCGCTCGGGGCGAGGCCGGCGGAGCGCACCACGTCCCGCAGCCGCACCCCGGCGTAGCGGGCGCAGCCGACCGCCCCGAGCCACCACTGGTTGCCCGACGCGGCGGGACGGAACGCCGCCCGCCCGTTGCCGGCGCATTCGAGCGTGAGCGCAAGCGTGACCGTCTCGAACGCGGTGGTCAGGTCGTCGAACGAGAGCTCCAGTTGGTTCTCGACCTCGCCGTCGATGGTGAGCGACCAGCCTTCGAGGCTCCCCGACAGCGCCCGTTCGGGAACGCCGCCGTTGTTGCGGACGAAGTGCCGGTCGTTCGGCGTGAGGTCGGGATCGAGGTCGGTGACCCACGTCTCGGCGTTCACCGGACGTTCGCTCAGGACGCGGAGATCGGTCTTCCCGGCGATGGCGACCGCGGCCTCCTGGCCGCCGACCGCGCCGGGAGCGAGGACCCCCGCGCCGGCGGCGCCGAGAAAGCCGCGGCGGGAGAGCGAGCGCGCGTTCATGGCGCGAATCGTACCCAAACCCGTTGACCCTCCGGTATATTCGCGTCGCCTCCCGAGCCCGTGACCGAACCCGCCGGCGAGGCGTTCCTCCGGGGCGCCCGCTTCGAATTCCGCCGCCTGAAGGGACTCGCCGAGGCCGCGATCGCGCAGGTTCCGGGCGAGGCCGGTCTCCACCGGCGGGCGTCCCCCGACGCGAACTCGATCGCCGTCCTGATGCGCCACCTCGCCGGCAACCTGCGCTCCCGGTGGACCGACTTCCTCACGTCCGACGGAGAGAAGCCCGACCGCGACCGGGAGGGCGAGTTCGAGCCGCGCCCGGACCTCGCGCGGGAAGATCTCGTCCGGGAGTGGGACGCGGCGTTCGCGCTCGCGCTCGCCCAACTGGACGGCCTCTCAGGGCCGGACCTCGACCGCGCCGTGCGCATCCGATCCGAACCCTTCACGGTCATGGAGGCGATCCAGCGGCAGGTGGTCCATCTGGCCTACCACTCCGGCCAGATCGTCCAGCTCGCGCGGGAGGAGGCGGACCGGTGGCGGTCGCTGTCCATCCCCCGGGGCGCCGCTCCCGGGGTCGCCCCGAGGTACAAGGCGTGAACCGCTGGGGCCTCGCGCTCCTCGCGCTCGCGCTCGGCGCCTGCTCGGGCCGTCCGCCGCCGCGTGGGCTCGGCGACTCGACCATCGGCGGCGCCTCGTGGTACGGGATCGAGGAGCGCGGACGCACCACCGCGAACGGGGAGTCCATGGATCCCGACGCGATGACGGCCGCGCACAAGACGCTCCCGTTCGGGACGATGGTCAAGGTGACCGACCTCGCGACCGGGCGCAGCGTCGAGGTGCGCATCAACGACCGCGGCCCCTTCGTGACCGGGCGCATCATCGACCTCAGCCATCGGGCGGCCCGGGAGCTCGGCATCCTCCAGAAGGGCGTGGCGCAGGTCATGCTGACGCTTCCGGCGGGGGTCCGGGAGATCGCGTGGTCCGTGCAGGTCGGGGCGTTCGGCAACGCGGCCCTCGCCCGGGAGCTGTGGGAGCGCCTGCGGGCCGACGGCTACCGGAGCGCCGCCATCGACTCCGACGGGGAGCTGCACCGCGTGCGGGTCGGCCTGTTCCCGAGCCGCCGGGACGCCGAGCGGCTCCGCGACGGGATGCGCTCACGCGGATTCGAGGCCATCGTCGTCGAGGTCGAGTCCTGAGGCGGGCAGGACGATCCGCAGCGGCTCCGGCCACACCCCGACCCAGACCGGGGTCGTCCCCGCGGGGTTTCCGTCCGCCTCGCAGGCCGCCGGCGCGTCCTTGGAATCGATCCACGCTTCCTCGACCGGCAGGCTGAGGGCCGGTGGAAAGCGCCGCAGCGCCCCGAGGCGGGCGGCGAGCGCGCCCCCGAGATAGCCCCAGCGAGTCCAGGAGCGCAGCAGCGTCATTCCGAGCTTCTCGCCGGTGAGCCGGGCGTCCGGGAAGAGCCGCAGCGAGTGGACGAATCGGGGCTGGCGGCCGCACCCGACCCACGCCGCCCGCTCGCGCCGGTCGCCTGCGGTCACGTGGAGGCGAGGCAGCCGGGCCGTCAGGAACACGCCAAGACCGGTGGCGATCCAGAGCGGGATTCCCCGGCGTCCGCGAGCCGCCATCCGGCGCGCCGTCTCGGCGTCGAGGCCGATCGACGCCACCGCGACGAAGAGGTGCGTCCCCGTCGTCGAGTGGAGCGCGCCGGGCCGGAATTCGACCACGCGGCCACCGGTCAACACCCGCGCCGCCGCCGCGACGTCGAACGGGATCCCGGTCTCCCGCGCCAGCACGTTCACGGTCCCCCGGGGGATCACCCCGAGCGCCGCCGGAGTGCCCACGACGCCGCGGGCGACCTCGGTGACGGTTCCGTCGCCGCCCCAGGCGATCACGAGCGGGGCGCCGGCGTTCGCGAAGTCGCCGGCGATCCGGGCGGCGTGCCCGGGTCCCCGGGTGACCGTCTCGACGAGCGACACGCCGGCTTCGGCGAGCGCGTCGCGGAGTCGCGCCGGGTCGCCGCCGCCGGTCCCCGCAAACGGATTGCGGACCAGCGCGGCCCAGGCGAAGCGCGGTTGCATCAGTCGGCCGGCGGCGCGACCAGCACTTCGATGGCGGTCTCGACCGGCGACCAGTCCTCGGTCTCGAGCCGGGCCGCGACCGCCCAGACCACCCGGCCCTCGAACGAGCGGTACGAGTACCGGGCGCCCTCGGGCACCGGCAGGTCGATGCGTCCCTCCCAGCGGCGCCCCGGCGGCAGCTCGGGAACGTCGAGCGCGCCCTCGACGCGGGCGAGTTCGCGTTCGGGCGCGTTTCCGCCCCGGCTCTCGGCGGTGAGGCGGAACCGCAGCTCGCGCACCGCCGCCGGGCGGCGCGCCTCGATCCGGGCCGCGCAGCGCACGAAGCCGCCGGGGACGGCCGCCTCGCTGAAGCCGAGATCGACCTGCGCGTACGGGTGGCGGCCGAGAAACCACGCCGCGGCTCCCACGGACCGCACCACGAACAGCGCCGCCGCGACGAAGACCGCGATCCAGACGCCGGTCCAGTCGTAGAAACGGGCGAGCTGGAACGCCAGCAGCGCGAGGATCACCGCTCCGAGCGCGGAAATCGCGGCGCGCCGCTTCTGGCCGGCGATCAGCGAGGTCCAGACCAGCATGGGCGGGCATTATGGTCGGGCGCGCCCTGCCCGCCCCCCATCTGCTCGTCGTCGGCCACCTCACCGAGGATCGCCTCGCGTCCGGCCCCCGGCTCGGCGGCGCCGCCGCCTACGCCGGCCTCCTCGCGGCCCGGTTCGGCGTGCGGACGAGGATCCTGACGGCGGCGGATCCGGACTTCCCGTTCGCGGTCGAGGGCTGCCGGGAGATCCGGATTCCCTCGCCGACGCGCACCGTCTTCGAGAACCGCTACCGGGACGGCGAACGCCGCCAACGCCTGCTCGGGGTCGCGAGCCCCATCCCCGAAGCGCGCATCCGGGAGGCGCTCGCCGCGCTGCCCCCGGGTGGCTCCGTCCTCTACGCTCCGGTTGCGTCCGAGCTGGACGGCGCGTGGGCGTTTCCCCGTCCCCGGCGGGGGCTCGCCGGCGCGCTTCCGCAAGGGCTGCTACGCGTCGCCGGGCCGGACGGCCGGGTGCGGCTCCGGCGGCCTGCCGGGCTTCCGGCGCGCCTCGCCGGCCTCGATCTCGTCGTCCTCAGCCGTTCCGAAGCGTTCCCGTTGGACGCCGGCGCCGTCGCGATCACCGACGGGAAGCGCGGCGCGACGCTCCGCTCCGGCGGCGAGGAACTGCGGATTCCGGCGGTTCCGGCCGTCGAGCGCGATCCCACCGGAGCCGGCGACGTCTTCGGGACGGCGCTCATGATCGGACTCATGGAGGGGCGCCCGCTCGCGGCCGCCGGACGCCTCGCCGCCGCGGCCGCCGCGCTCGCGGTGGAAGCGGACGGAACCGCCGGAGTCCCCGACCGGCGCGCCGCCGAGGAGCGGGCGGCGGTCAGTTGACGAGGAGCGGGATCGCGGTCGGACTCACCCGCGCCCCGGTCACGCGCCACGCCCAGATCCCGCGCCGCTCGAAAAGGACGTCCGCCCAGATGGCCTCGTCGTCCGGCGCCGACTCGTCGCTGCGCACCCCAAGCCGCACGTGGAAGTCGCTCCAGCCGTCGTATGCGGCGCTGACCGCCGCCCGGCTTCCGCCGTCCTCCCCGCCGAGATCCAGGAAGGAGTTCCAGCCGGTCGTCGCCGCCTCGGCCCCCCGAAGCGCGCGGTCCACTCCTTCGGGCGTGGCGAAGCGATCGATCATCGCCTCCCCCACCGCGACCGCCAGGCGGCTGGCGGGATCGGGCGCGGAAGACTCGTCGCCGCCGGACTCCGCCTCGGGCGCCTCGCGTTCGCGGGCGCGCCGACTGGCTCCGATGGTGCGCCGCAGCTCCCCCTTCAGGTTGGCGCGCACCGCCTCGAAGTCCACCCACTCGTGAAGCGCCTCGGCGTCGCCGCTGCCGACCGCCTCGCGGATGCGCCACGCCGCGAAGTACGGCCCGAGATAGACGCTGCCGCCAAGGAGCAGGAGCGCCCCCCACGCCGCGAGAAGCCTCCACCGGCGCACGATCACCGCTTCATGGTAGCGATTCGGCGTCCGGGTAGGATTTCGGGGGGAGCTGACGCAGGGACATGGGACGCCTCGTACCGCCGCCGGTCGAGCCGGCGGACTCGGTGATCCGTTTCCCCCTCGGCGATCGCCGCTTCGGCGGCCTGGGCGCGGAGCACGCCGCTCGCCTGCCCTCGCCCGAAGCGATGCGGCGCTTCGAACGCGACGGCTTCCTGCACCTGCCGGGAGCGCTCCCCGACGACATGCTGGAGCGGACGCTCCAGGCGGTGGACCGGCTCGACGCCGCCGAGCGGGAGCGGCTCGCGCTCGCGCCGGGGGACATGATGTCCCGCTTCTCGGTGATCCGGTTCGACCCGTCGTTTCTCGAGCTCGTGGACTTCGCCGGCACGCTGCCCACCGTCTGGAGCATCCTCGGCTGGAACATCCAGCTCTACATCTCGCACCTCGTCGTGTATCCGCCCGAGGGTTGGGGCGGGGTCCAGTGCCGGGAGCCGGTGTGGCACCAGGACAGCGGCCGCCCGGTGCTGGAGCTGGAGCGGCCGGCCCCCCGGCTCTCGGTCAAGGTCGCGTTCTGGCTCACCGACACCCGGGCGGCGGACCGTGGCGGCATGGAGCTGATCCCGGGAAGCCACGGTCTGGACGCGCCGCCGCCGGAAGCCGACGATCCCGCCTGGGACGGGCGGATGCGGATCCGCGCCCGGCCCGGCGACGTGACGGTGTTCGACCGCCGCGTCTGGCACCGGCACGGCAGCAACGCGTCGGACGCCGTGCGCAAGTCGCTGTTCTTCGGCTACAGCTTCCGCTGGCTGCGCGGCCTCGATTACCGGGCGCTTCCCCGGGAGCTGCTCGACCGCTGCGACCCGGTGCTCCGCCAGCTTCTCGGCGACGGGCGCACCGAAGTGGGCTGGTACCAGCCGCAGCCCGAGGACGTGCCGCTGCGGACCTGGCTGCTGGAGACGCTCGGGCCCGACGCGCTCCCGGCGCCGCCGTCGAGCCAACCGCAGCAGGCGACGGCCCGGGGAACCGCCCGGTGAGCCTCCGGGTCGCGGGCCTCGTCGCGCTGTTCGCCCTTCAGGGGGATCCCATCGCCGAGCTCCGGCGCGAGGCGCGGGAGATCCTCCGACGGGTCGAACGCCAGGAGCTGGAGCTCCCGGCCGCCCGGGTGGAGGTGGAGCGGCTGCGGCGGACGCTTGTCCGACTCGGCGAGGAGGGCGGCTGGGAGCCGTCCCGCCGGGCGCTCGAGATGTCCATCCGGCGGCCCGACCGCGTGGAGAACATCAATTTCGACGACTGCCCGCTGTTCTTCGAGGAGGAGCTCGTGGAATTGTGCCCCCTCGACCTGGGGCGCTCCGAGATCTGGGGGAACCAGGTGATCCGGTGCGAGTTCCTGTGCGCTCCCCGGCGGGACCCCGGACGTTGAACGTCCGTCCGCGGCGGGAGCTGCTTCCGACGCACGGACCGGAAGGCGCGCCGCCCGAACGGATCGGCCGCCCCGGCGAGCCTCCGTTCACCCGCGGGATCCGGGCGTCGGGGTATCGAGAGCGGCTCTGGACCATGCGCCAGTACGCCGGCTACGCGACCGCCGCCGAGTCCAACGAGCGCTACCGCCGCCTCCTCGAGCGGGGGCAGACCGGGCTTTCGGTGGCGTTCGACCTCCCGACGCAGATCGGTTACGACTCGGACCACCCGATGGCGGCGGGCGAGGTCGGGCGGGTCGGAGTGGCGATCGACTCGCTGGACGACATGGAGACGCTGTTTTCGGGCATTCCGCTCGACCGGGTCTCCACGTCGATGACCATCAACGCCACGGCCGCGATCCTGCTCGCGCTCTACGTGGCCGTGGCGCGAAGCCAGGGCGTGGAGGCGGACCGCATCGCCGGCACCGTCCAGAACGACATCCTGAAGGAGTACGCCGCTCGCGGAACCTGGATCTACCCGCCGGGGCCGTCCATGCGGCTCGCCGCGGACGTCATCGAATGGTCGCGCCGCGAACTGCCGCGGTTCCAGCCGGTGAGCGTGAGCGGCTACCACATGCGCGAGGCCGGGTGCACCGGGGCGCAGGAGGTCGCCTTCACGCTCGCGAACGGCCTCGCCTACTTGGAGGCGGCCGTCGAGCGCGGGCTGGACGTGGACACGGTGGCCAGCCGGGTCTCGTTCTTCTTCAACGCCCACCGGGACTTCCTCGAGGAGGTCGCCAAGTTCCGCGCCGCTCGCAGGCTGTGGGACCGGCTGCTCGTCGAGCGACTCGGGGCGCGCAGCGAGCGGGCGCGCATGCTGCGCTTCCACGCCCAGACCGCCGGCTCCACCCTCACCGCGCTCGAGCCGCAGGTGAACGTGGTGCGCACGACGCTCGAGGCGCTCGCGGCAGTCCTCGGCGGCGCCCAGTCGCTCCACACGAACGCGCTCGACGAGGCGCTCGGGCTGCCGACCCCGGAGACCGCCGAACTGGCGCTGCGCACCCAGCAGGTGATCGCGTTCGAGAGCGGCGTGGCCGCGACTTCCGATCCGCTCGGCGGCTCGTGGGCCGTCGAGACGCTCACCGACCAAGTGGAGGCCGAGGCGGTCGAATGGATCGCGGAGGTGGATCGCCTCGGCGGCGCGGCGGCGGCGGTCGAGTCCGGCTACATGGCGGCCCGGATCCAGGACGCGGCGTTCGCCTACCAGCGCGAGATGGAGGCCGAACGCGAGGTCGTCGTGGGCGTGAACCGCTTCCGGAAGGACGAGGCCGGGGCCTCGGTCGAGCCGTTCGCGCTGGATCCGGCGATGGAGCCGGCGCAGGCGGAGCGGGTCCGGCGCGTGCGCGCCGAGCGGGATCAGCCGAAGGCCGAGGCCGCGCTCGCCGAGGTGCGCCGCGTCGCCACGACGAGCGCGAACCTGATGCCGCCGATCCTGACCGCGGTCACGGCCCAAGCCACCGTCGGCGAGATCGCCGGCGCGCTGCGGGAGGTCTTCGGCGAACACCGGGGGTGACGTCACGTCCCCGAACGGACCTCCCGCAGCGCACGGACCTTGGCAAAGTCCCCGCTCCCGGGACGCACCGGAAGGCGTTCTACGGAGAGCAGGCCGGGCACTGCCGCGGATGCGTGGAGCACTTCAACGTTCAGAACCTGACCGTGGACCGCATCATCGCCAAGGCAGTCGGCGGCACGGACCATCCGGACAACCTCCAGTTGCTCTGCGGACGCTGCAACAGCGTGAAGGGCGATGGGGGGCAGGAGTGCCTCCAACTGAAGCTGGCGCGGGTTCGCAGCCGACGCTGGGCCGCGGCCAGCTGAATCGTGGGCCTCGGGCGGGACGCGCTCCCACTGCGCGATCCCGCCGGGGACGACCTCGAACAGCGGGTGCGCCATCCGCACGTTCCCGGCCCTCCGGTCGGGTCACTGGGTCGTCTTGGCTCGGCGCGACTCGCAGAGAGCCTGAAGGTTGCCCCAGAACTCCGCGGAGGTTCCGAAGAACCGCGCCAGCCGCACTGCCGTGCCTTCGGAGATCCCGCGCCGGCCCGACAGAATCCCGGCGATCCGCTCCCTCGGCGCCCCGATCCGGCGCGCAAGCTCCGACGCGCTCATGCCGAGCGCCTCGAGATCCTCGCGCAGCGTCTCGCCCGGGCGGATCGGTTCGCGCATGATCTCCTCCGTGCCCGCCGGGATTCCGACGCGCCGCCCCACCCTCGAGGCGCCCGACTACTCCGCGTTTCGCGACCGACTCCGCAACAGCGGCTGCCGTGCCTGCGGGCTCGCCGACGGCCGGAACCACATCGTCGTGGATCGGGGCGACCCGGCCGCCCGGCTCCTCGCCGTGGGTGAGGCTCCGGGCGCGACCGAGGATCGGACCGGGCGCGCGTTCTCGGGGCGCGCCGGCGCGACGCTCGACGCGCTGTTCGCATCGGTGGGGCTGGATACGGAGCGCGATCTCCTCGTCGTGAACGTGGTCAAGTGCCGTCCGCCCGGCAACCGGGCACCGCGCCGGGACGAAGCCGCCGCCTGCCGTCCCTTCCTCGACGCCCAGTTGCGCTTCTCGCCGGCGCGTCTCGTCGTCCTGCTCGGGAGCACCGCGCTGCGCCACTTCGCCCCGGAGCGCGCCCGCGCCCCGATGCGCGAGGTCGTGGGCCGCTTCTTCCGGCTCCCCGACCATCCGGGCCGCGAGTTCGCCTCGCTCTACCACCCCGCGGCGCTGCTGTACAACCGGCGCCTCGAGCCGGCGGCCCGCCGCCACGCCCGGGCCGTGGCCGATCGGCTCGTCAGCGGAACAGCGACCGCCGGGGGCTGAGCTCCTGGATCACCTCCCAGCTCCACGAGTGCCGGGTTCCGGGCGGAAGGGAGCCGGTCCGCTCGTGGAAGCGCCGCAGCAGCGCCTCGGTCGCCGCGTTCACGTAGCCGCCGCCCCGGATCGAGCCGAGATCCTCCCCGCACCACTCCCGATAGTCCCGGCGGATGCGGTCGGCGAGGGCCGCGAACAGCCGGTCGCGCCGGACCTTCGCCACGATGCTCGCCGCGGCGACCGCCACGTGACGGGATTCGGCGTGGTCGAGCGCCTCCATCCGCGGGATCTCCGCGGCGAGGCTTCCGAAGACCCGCTCCCCGTCGGCGAGGATCCGCTTGATCCGCCGGCGTCGGGGAACGTCGGCGAGCAGCGAGCGGGCGGCCTCGCGCTCCAGCACGTTCAGCTCGCCCGAGAACGCCCGGCGGTCCACCTCCTCCGCCGGATAGACCCGCACGCCCACCCACTCGGCGAGGCGCTCCACGTGATCGGCGAGCAGCCCGCGCCGCCCGACCGCCGGACCGCGCGCGCCGAAATGCTTCGAGTCGCGCACCCCGAGCCGGGTCAGCGCCCCGGCGCGGCGCGGGTCGAGCAGCACCGCCGCCACGACCAGCGGGCCGAGGACGGGCCCGCGGCCGGCCTCGTCGATGCCGAGAATCACCTTCCGATGGTATGTCGGTCGGTTAGCATCCTTGCCGGCGAAAACGCGGCCATGGTTCCCAGCCGAACGAGGTGACGAGAGTGCAGAAGGGCGAAGGGCGGTACAACGCCGTCATCATCGGCGCCGGAACCGCCGGGCTCGTCACCGCCGCCGGAACCGCGGGCCTCGGGGGCCGGGTCGCGCTCATCGAGGCGCATCGGATGGGCGGCGACTGCCTGAACACCGGGTGCGTGCCCTCGAAGGCGCTCGTCTCCACCTCCAAGCTGATCCAGCAGATCCGCCACGCCGAGAAGTACGGCCTCGACGCGAGCGAGCCCAGCTTCCGCTTCGACCGGGTCTTCGAGCACATGCGCGAGCGCCGGGCGATGATCGCCCCGAACGACTCGGTGGAGCGGTTCGAGGGATTGGGGGTGGACGTGTTCGAGGCCCGCGCCCGGTTCACGAGTCCGAACGAGGTCGAGCTGGACGACGGGACGCGCCTCAGCGGCGCGCACTTCGTGATCGCCACCGGGTCCTCGGCGTGGGTGCCCGACATCGCGGGGATCAAGGACGGCCCGTTCTTCACCAACGAGAACTTCTTCGACGAGCAGGACGGCCCGCCCGAGTCGCTCCTCGTGCTCGGCGGCGGCCCCATCGGCTGCGAGATGAGCCAGGTGATGCGCCGGCTCGGCGTCCGGGTGAGCGTCCTCACCGACATGGACCGGCTGCTGCCGCGCGACGACCGCGACGCCTCGCAGGTGACGCGGGAGGTCTTCGAGGAGGAGGGGATCGAGCTCGTGTTCGGCTGCAAGGTGAAACGGTTCACGCACGCGAACGGGACGATCACCGCCGAGATGGAGACGAAGGGCGGAGTCCGGAAGGTCACCGGCGACCGACTCCTCGTCGCCACCGGGCGCGTTCCGGGGGTCGCCGGCCTCGGCCTCGAAAACGCCGGAGTCACCTACGACGAGCGGCGCGGGGTGCCGGTGGACGCGAGCCTGCGGACCAACGTGAAGCACATCTACGCCTGCGGCGACGTGGCCGGCCCCTTCCGCTTCACCCACACCGCGGACCACCAGGCGCGGATCGTGGTGCGGAACATCCTGCTCCCGTCGCCGATCCCGAGAGCGAAGGCGGACTACACGCACGTCCCGTGGGTCACCTACGTGGATCCGGAAGTCGCGCACTTCGGCCTGCGCGCGGAGGACGCGGAGAAGGAGGGGACGCCGGTCGACGTCCACCGCCATCCCTGCGACGACCTCGACCGGGCGATCACCGAGAGCGCGACCCGCGGGTTCGTGAAGGTGGTCACCGCGAAGGGGAAGGACCGCATCCTCGGCGCGACCGTGGTCGCGTCGCGCGCCGGCGAGATCCTCCACCAGATCATGTCGGTGGCGAAGCAGGGCGGCGGGCTCGGCTCGCTCTCGGGCACGATCCACGCCTATCCGACGTGGGCGCAGGCGTCCCAGCGGGTCGGCGACGCCTACAACCGGACCCGACTGACTCCCCGGGCGAAGGCGATCTTCGAGTGGCTCTACCGGAGGCGGCGATGAGCCGCTACCTCAAGATCGGCGCGGTCCTCGCCGCGGTCGTCGCGATCGTGGTCTATCTCCCGGCGGGCGAGTGGTTCGCCGCCGCGGCCCGCTGGGCCGAGGGGCTCGGCCCCGCCGGGCTCGTCGTCTTCGCCGCGATCTACGCGGTCGCGACGGTGCTCATGATCCCCGGCTCGGCGCTGACCCTCATCGGCGGGGCCGCTTTCGGATTCACCCTCGGGACGTTCAGCGTCTGGAGCGGCGCCACGGTCGGCCTCGGCCTCGCGTTCCTCGTGGCCCGCCGGTTCGCGCGCGAACGGGTCTCGGCGTGGCTCGAGGGCCGCCCGTCCTTCGCCGCAATCGACCGGGCGGTCGCGAAGGAGGGCTGGAAGATCGTGCTCCTCACCCGGCTGACCCCGGTCTTCCCCTTCTCGTTCCAGAACTACGCCTACGGGCTCACCGGCGTCTCGTTCCTCGGGTACCTGATCGCGTCGGCGGTCGGCATCCTGCCCGGCACGATGCTCTACGTGTACATCGCGAGCGGCGTGGCCGACGCCGTCTCCGGGCGGACGGGCGGGCTCGAGACCGCGATTCGCGTGGCCGGGCTCGTCGCCTTCATCCTCGCCGCCGTGCTCATCACGAGGACCGCCCGGCGGGCGCTCCGGGAAGCCGGGGTCGAAACCGCATCGTCCGAATGACGTGGACGCGGCTGACGGCCGCGACCGCCGCCCTGCTGCTCGTCAACTCGGGCTACCTGATCGCGGCGCGGGAAGCGAGCCTCGTCCACGCCGCGCAGATCCTGCTGCATCCGCTGCTCGGGATCGCGGCGCTCAAGTTCCTCGTCTTCGACCGCCGCCGGATCCGCGCCGCCCTGCGGGACGATCCGCTGCGGCCCGCCTTCCTCGGCCTCGGGGCGCTCGGCGCCCTGACCGGGCTCGCGCTCCTCGTCACCGGGGCGAACCCGGCGCTGCTGGCCGCGCATCTCGTCGCGGTCGGCGCGTTCGCGGCGCTGCTCGCAGTCCGCCGGACGCTGCTCGCACCGCTCGTGGTCGCGGTCGCGATTCCGGTCGGGGGCGTCCTGCGCGACCTGGCCTCCGAGACCGGACCGGCGCTCAACGCCGGATTCGCGCCGGCGACCATGGCGGACGAGGCCATGGGCGGCGCTGACGGGCCGTTCTTCCCCTCGGCGGCGGAGACGGCGGACGGCGACCTCATCCCGGCCGACTTCTTCATGGGCAGCGACAAGTGCGGGCGCTGCCACGCCGACGTCACGGACCAGTGGCGCGACTCGGCGCACCGGTTCGCCTCGTTCAACAACCCGTGGTATCGCCGCTCCATCGAGTACATGCAGAGCGTGGTAGGGGTCACGCCCACCAAGTGGTGCGCCGGGTGCCACGACCACGCGGTCCTCTTCTCCGGCCAGATGGACCGGCCGCTCGAGGAGATCGTGGACCTGCCCGAGGCGAGCGCCGGCCTCGGCTGCGTCTCCTGCCACGCGATCACCTCGGTCAAGGACACGATGGGGAACGCCGGGTTCGTGATCGAGTACCCCGAGATGAACGACCTCGCGGCGTCGGACGATCCGCTGCTGCGGACGCTCCACGACCTCGTGATCCACCTCGACCCCGAGCCGCACCGGCAGGCGTTCCTGAAGCCCATCCACGAGGGCGACAGCTCGGCCTTCTGCTCGTCCTGCCACAAGGTGCACCTCGACGAGCCGGTGAACCACTACCGCTGGCTGCGCGGGTTCAACAGCTACGACAACTGGCAGGCCAGCGGCGTGTCGGGCCACGGGGCGCGCTCGTTCTACTACCCCGAGGAGTCGCGCACGTGCGCCGACTGCCACATGCCGGCGGTCCCCGGCGACGACCCGGCCGCGATCGACGGCCTCGTCCGCTCGCACCGCTTCGCCACGGCGAACACGGCGCTGCCGGTGCATTTCGGGCGCGACGAGCAGCTTCAGGCCGTGCGCGACTTCCTCCGCGCCGGCCAGGTCACGGTTGACGTCTTCGCCCTCTCCCGGGGCGAGGAGACGGCGGCCGAGCGCCGCGCGGCGGCGGATCCGCTCGCGCTCGCCTCCACCTTCGCGGTGGGCGAGGAGGCGATGGCGGCGCCGGCCCGCTACGCCCCGGCCGGCCCCGAGGGCGAGCTCGCCGCGCCGCTCGACCTCGAGCGCCCGGCGCTCGAGCCGGGGGAGTCGGTCCGGGTGGACGTGGTGGTTCGGACGCGGAACGTCGGGCACTTCTTCCCGAGCGGCACGGTGGACGCCCACGACGTGTGGGTCGAGTTCACCGCGACGGACGGGGACGGCGAGCCGTTCTTCTGGAGCGGGTTCACCGACGGCGAGGACGGGCCCGTGGAGCCGTCGGCGCACTTCTTCCGGTCGCTCATGCTCGACGCCCGCGGGAACCCGATCAACAAGCGCAACGCCTGGGCGGCGCGCAGCACGCTGTACGTGAACCCGATCCCGCCCGGCGCGGCGCACGCGATCCGCTACCGGATCCGGATCCCCGAGGACGCGACCGGGCCGATCCGGCTCGCCGCGAAGCTCCACTACCGGAAGTTCGCGTGGTGGCACACCCAATGGGTGTTCCGGGGCGAGGCGCTGGACGACGGCGAGGTCGGGCCCGGGTTCGACGACCGCACGTGGACGCTCGCCCCCGACCGCCAGGCCCCCGCGCTTCCGATCGTGACCATGGCGGAAGCCGAAGTCGAACTCCCGGTGGGCGGCGCCCCGGCCCCCCGCCCCGCGCTCGCCGAGACCGCGCTCCGGTTCAACGACTACGGGATCGGCCTGTTCCTGCAAGGCGACCTCCGGGGCGCCGAGGCCGCGTTCGAGCGGGTGGTCGAGCTCGATCCAGACTGGGCCGACGGCCCGGTGAACCTCGCTCGGGTCCGGGTGCGGGAGGGCGACCCCGAGGGAGCGCTCGAAGCGACGGACCGGGCGCTCGCGCTCGCCCCCGGCCTGCCCCGGGCGCTCTTCTTCCGCGCCATGGCGCTGAAGGCGCTCGGGCGCTACGACGAGGCGCTCGCGGATCTTCGGGAGATCGCCGGAGCGCATCCGGGCGACCGGGTGGTGAACAACCAGATCGGGCGCCTGCTCTTCCTGAAGCGCGAATACGCGGACGCGGTCCGAGTGCTCGAGGACACGCTGCGCATCGACCCCGAGGATCTGGAGGCCCACTACAACCTGATGCTCGCGTCCAGGGGACTCGGCGACGCGGAGGCCACGGCGCGCCATCAGGAGCTCTATCTCCGCTTCAAGGCCGACGAGTCGGCCGACGCCACCGGCGGCGAGTACCGGCGCCGGAATCCCGACGACAACAACGAGCGGCTCCCGATCCACGAGCACCGGAGCGGCCTCGATCGTCCGGAAAGCGAGCCGTGATCCGCCGCGCGGCGCTGCTCGCGCTCCTCGCCGGGGCCGCGAGCGCGCAGGACTTCGTCGAGATCACCCAGGAGGCGGGGATCGACTTCGTCCACGAGAACGGCGCGTTCGGCGAGAAGTACCTCCCCGAGACGATGGGCAGCGGCGTCGCGTTCTTCGACATGGACGGCGACGGCGACCAGGATCTGCTGTTCGTGAACAGCCGCCGCTGGCCGGGACGGCGCGAGGCTCCGGAACCGGTCGCCGCGCTCTACCGCAACCTCGGCGACGGGCGGTTCGAGGACGCGACCGGGGGCTCCGGCCTCGACGAGCCGCTCTACGGAATCGGGGTCGCCATCGCCGACTACGACGCCGACGGGGACCAGGACGTGTATCTGGCGGCGCTCGGCGAGAACCGGCTCCTCGCCAACCGGGGCGACGGGGTCTTCGCGCCGGCCCCCGAAGCGGGCGACGTGGCCCACCCCGGATTCTCGGCGGGCGCCACCTGGTTCGACCCCGACCGGGACGGCGACCTCGACCTCTTCGTCGTGAACTACGTGCAGTGGTCGATCGAGGACGACATCTTCTGCGCTCTCGACGGGTCCAACAAGAGCTACTGCACTCCCGAGTCCTACGACGGGGCGAGCGCGGTCCTGTACCGGAACGAGGGCGGGCGCTTCGCCGACGCGACCGCCGGGTCCGGCCTCCTCAACCCCTCGGGCAAGGGCCTCGGGGTCGCGGTGCTGGATCTCGAGGACGACGGCTGGCTCGACCTCGCGGTGGCGAACGACACCCAGCCCAACTACCTCTACCGGAACCTCGGCGACGGCCGCTTCGAGGACTCGGGAGTGCTCGCCGGGATCGCGTTCGGCGAGAACGGCGCCGCCCGGGCGCGATGGGGATCGACGCGTCGGACTACGACGGGGACGGCCTCGCCGACATCGTCATCGGCAACTTCTCGAACGAGATGGTCTCGCTGTACCGCAACGAGGGCGTGGGCTTCTTCATCGACCAGGCGCCGGTGTCCGAGATCGGGCGGAACAGCCTGCTCACGCTCGCGTTCGGCGCCTTCTTCTTCGACTACGACCTCGACGGGCGGGAAGACGTCTTCCTCGCCAACGGGCACGTGGAGAACGACATCGCCCGGGTGCAGCAGCGGGTGACGTGGCGCCAGCCGCCGCACCTGTTCCGCAACGACGGCGCGGGCGGGTTCGAGGAGACGACGGGCGACTCCCCCGACCTCGCCCGCCCGATGGTCGCCCGGGGCGCGGCCTTCGGAGACGTCGACGGCGACGGCGATCCCGACCTGGCGGTGAGCGCGAACGGCGGGCCGGCGCGCCTGTTCCGCAACGACGCCGGAAACGGCAGGCGCTTCCTCGAGGTGCGCCTCGCCGGGCGCGGGTCGAATCGCGACGCCATCGGTGCGAAGATCACGGTCACGGTCGAAAGCGGCGGGGCCGCCCGCGACGAGACCCGCATCGTGAAGAGCGCCACCGGATACGCCTCCCAGAACCAGCTCCCGGCGCTGCTCGGGCTGGGCGAAGACGGAACCGCCTCGCTCGTGCGGGTGCGCTGGCCGGGCGGCGGCGAATCCGAGTTCGTCCCGCCGCCCGAGGGCGGGCGGATCGCGATCGAGGAGCCGGGACGGTGAACCGCTGGCTGCTTCTCGCGGTCGGCGCGGCGCTCGCCGTCATCGGGCTGGACGCGCGCGGCGCTCCCGGAGGCCAGCAGGTCCCGCCGCTCGCCGAACAGCCGGCGATGATGGTCGGCGCCGCCCGCTGCCAGACCTGCCACGAGTCCGCGCACCAGGTGTGGTCCTCGTCGCGCCACTCGAAGATGGTCCAGCCGGCGGTTCCCCAGGCGGTCCGGGGCGACTTCGGCGCGGGCGCGGTGCGGCTGCGGAGCCAGGAGTACGGCTTCCGCCGGGAGGGGACCAGCTTCTTCATCACCGAGTCCTTCCTCACCGGAACCCCGGTCGAGCGCCGCGTGGACTACACGCTCGGCAACCGCCGCATCCAGCACTACCTGACCACGCTCGAGGACGGTCGCGTCGTCGTGCTGCCGCCGAGCTGGGACGTGCTCCGGGAGGAGTGGTTCCACAACCTCGAGATCGCGGCGCCGGACCAGCGGGAGGAGGCCGGCACGGTGCCGGTCCAGCTCTGGAACAAGAACTGCTTCGGCTGCCACGTGAGCGACCAGGTCAAGGGGTTCCGCCCGGCGGAGGGCGCGTACGAGACCGACTGGCTGGACTTCGGAACTACCTGCGAGCGGTGCCACGGGCCCGGCAGCCGCCACGTGGACAGGTACGCGAACCCGGCCGCCTACGCCGACGATCCCAACTCGTGGATCGTGGTCCAGACCGAGCTCGATCCGAAGCGGAACAGCATGGTCTGCGCCCAGTGCCACTCGTTCCGCGACCAGCTCGCCTTCGGGTTCGCCGCCGGCGAGGACTACTACGACTTCTTCTTTCCGCTGCTCGAGTACAGCCAGGAGGACAGCAGCGACCCGACCTGGCACGTGGACGGCAAGACGCGGCGCTTCTCCACGAACGCGCTCGGGCTGTGGCAAAGCGAGTGCTTCGTCGCCGGCGGGGCGACCTGCACCGGCTGCCACACCTCGCCGCACCGCCCGGAGATCGAGAGCAGCCCGCAGCTCCGGCCCGAGAACGACGCGATCTGCGCCGGCTGCCACGAGCCCATCGCGGCGGACGCGGCGGCGCACTCGTTCCATCCGGAGGGCTCTAGCGGAACTCGCTGCGTCGAGTGCCACATGCCGCGCTCGGTGACGAGTATCCGGGCGACGATGCGCGACCACAGCATCTCGGTGCCGTCCCCCGAGAACACGATCCAGCACGGCGTCCCGAACGCCTGCAACCTGTGCCATACGACCGAGACGCCGGCGTGGGCGAAGGAGCGGATGGACGAGCGGTGGGGGGACACCCCGCGCCGCCGCCGGATCGAGCGGCGGGCGATGGCGTACTCGGGGGCGCGGACGCTCTCGCGCGACGCGCTCGACGCGCTGCTCGACATGTCGGCGGACGAGGGCGAGGGGCCGCTGAACCGCGCCAACTCGACCGGCCACCTCGCCCGCTACATCGGCGATCCGGAGACGCAGGAGGACGCGGTCGGCGCCCTGCTACGGGCCGCCGACGACGAGCATCCGCTGGTGCGGGCGGTGGCCGCGCTCAAGCTGGGCGAGGTGCGCCGCGCCGACGCCGCCGGAATCCAGGACGCGCTCGTGGAGCGGGTCGCCGACGAGACCCGCGCGGTCCGCATGAACGCGGCGATCTCGCTCCTGAACCTCGGCGTGCGGAGGCTGGACGGCGAGGCCGGGGAGACGTTCGAAGCGGCGAAGCGGCGGCACGCGGTCCGGGGCGCGTTCTTCGCCGACGACGCGTCTCAGCAGCTCAACCTCGGCCGGCTCCACGTGCTGGACGGAAACACGGTCGCCGCCGCCCGCGCGTTCGAGCAGAGCTTCCGGCTCGATCCGGCGCAGCCGGGCATCCACTTCTTCATGGCGGTGACCCGGCTCAGCCAGAGCCGGATGGAGGACGCGCTCGAGCACCTCGAGTCGGTGCCCGCGGAGGATCCCTTCGCCGCCGAGGCGGCCGACCTGCTGCGCCGCATCACCGGCGGCCCGGATCCGGCGCCGTGACCGCAGTCGGACTCTTCCTGCTCCTCGTCGCGGGAACGCCGCTGGAGAGCGTCTCCGAGACGACCGCGAACGCGAGTCTCGGAGATCTGGACGGAGACGGCGACCTCGATCTCGTGCTGGCCAAGGGCCGGCACTGGCCGCTCGCGAACCTCGCGCTGGCGAACGACGGGAGCGGCGGGTTCGAGCGCCGGAGCCCGGTCGGGGGGACGCCGGACCGGACCTACGCCGCCGCGCTCGGCGACCTCGACGGCGACGGCGACCTCGATCTCGTGGTCGGCAACGACCGTCCCGACGAGAAGCGGATCCACTTCGGCGACGGGAACGGCGGATTCACGCCGGCGGGAACGTGGGGCGAGCCGGAGTGGCCGACGCGGAACGTCACGCTGGCGGACCTCGACGGCGACGGGCGGCCCGAGATCGTGGCGGCCAACCGGGGCGAGGAGACGCCGAATTTCGTGTGCCGGAACGACGGGGCCGGCGGGTTTCCCGAGTGCGCGCCGCTGTCGCGGGCGTCGGCCACGAGCATCGCCGCGGGCGACCTCGCCGGCGACGGGGCGGTCGATCTGTTCGTGCCGCACCGGGACGGTGGACAAAGCCGTCTCTTCGTGAACGACGGGACCGGACGGTTCGGCGAGGGGCTCGCGGTGGGGCCGGCCGAGTCGGCGACCCGCGCGGTGGCGCTCGCGGACTTCGACGGGGACGGCCGGCTCGACGTCGCCGCGGGCGACCAGCAGGGCGGCGGGGTCTGGCTCCACCGGAACCGGGGCGGAGGCGCCTTCGACGAGCCCCGCCAGATCGGCGAGCCGACGGACAATGCCTACGCGCTCGCCGCCGCCGACCTCGACGGCGACGGCCGGATGGATCTCGTCGTCGGCAACCGGGAAGCCCCCGGAGCCATCCTGCTCGGCGGGGCCTTCCGCCGGATCGAGTTCGGGGACGGAGCGGGAGCGGCGTACGGGATCGCGATCGGGGACGTGGACGGCGACGGCTCGCCGGAGATCGTCGCGGCCCGCTCGGGCGCGCCGAGCATGCTCTACCGGCTCCGCCTCCCCTGAGGGGCGCGATACCGCCGGCGCATGAAACGCCTCCTCGTCCTCAGCCTTCTGATCGTCGGTTCCGCCGGCGCCCAGCCCGAGGAGTGGTCGCGCCCGTTCCCCGGCCACCGGATCGTCGGCGACCTCTACTCGGTGGGCACGTGGGACCTCGGGTGCTTCCTCATCGTCTCGGACGAGGGGCACGTCCTCGTGAACTCGGGCCTCGAGGATTCCACGGCCATGATCCGGGCGAACGTCGAGTCGCTCGGGTTCCGGCTGGAGGACGTACGCGTCCTGCTCACCATGCAAGCGCACTGGGACCACGCCGCCGCGCTCGCCGAGATCCGGGAGATCGCCGGGGCCGAGATGTGGGCGACTGCGGGAGACGCGCCGCTCCTCGAGTCCGGCGGCCTCGAGGACCCGCTGTTCGGCGGCGAGCTCGGATTCCGGGCCGTGCCGGTGGACCGCATCCTGAAGGACGGCGAGGTCGTCCGGCTCGGCGCGATCCGGCTCACCGTCGTGGAGACCCCCGGCCACACGGTCGGGAGCTCGACCTACCTGATGACGACGAGCGACGGCGGGCGCGAGTACCGGGTGGCGCTCGCCAACCTCGGCTCCATCAACCCGGGAACCGGACTGCGGATCGACGCAACCTATCCGGGCATCGCCGACGACTACGAGAAGACGTTCCGCCGTCAGAAGGCCATGGAGGTGGACGTCTGGGTCGCGGCCCACGCCTCCCAGTACGGCCTCCACGACAAGTTCCAGCCGGGCGACCCCCACGACCCGGAACGCTTCGTGGACCCGGAGGGGTTCGAGGAGGCGGTCCGGCGCTACGAGCGGCTGTACGAGGAGGCGCTCGCGGCCGAACGCCGGTAGCGCTCAGCCGACGCGGAATTCGATCAGCACGAGCTTGGCCCGGGACGCGGCCACGTAACGCTCGCGCGGGGTGACCGGATCGCCCGCCGCGCCGAAGTCGAGGAACAGCAGGACTTCCCGCTCCAGTCCTTTCCAGCGCTTCACCGTGTCGAACGCGACGCAGCGCTCGCTTCCGACCCGCGGATCGTCGCAGGGGAGGAGACTGAAGCGCGCGGCCTTCCGATTTCCCTCAAACGGAAAATCCTGGATGGCCCGAGTCGAGATCACGCCGATCTCGTTCAGATCCAGCCCCTCCTCGTCCACGAGCCGTTCCAGTTGGGCGCCGATCCTCGTGATCAAGCCGCGATTGTCGCCGCATTTCACCGACCGGACCGGGCGCCCCGGCGGAGCGCCCAGCTTCAGGATCGGTTCCCTTTCGAGGAACCGCTCGGCGTACCGGGCGATCGCTTCGGTGTTCCGGCAGTTCGTGCGGAGCGGATACGCGTGCCGGGGAAATACGGGTGACGCCACGCCGGGCGCGGCGGCCGGGCGATCCGTCGGGAGTCCCCGAGGGGACAGGATCTGGTTCGGGTCGCGGAAGGCGCACAGCCGACTGTCGTCGTCACGCAGCGCGAACTCGAGGCACTCCCACCAGTCCGGCCGGAAGTCCTGTCCCTCATCCACGACGATCGAGTCGTACCGCTCATCGGGCGACGCGCCGAGCGCGTCCATGAGGATCGTCGGCGCCTCCTCATCCCAGAACTCGGCGGATCCGTCCGGGACGAACGGAATGTCGGCCCGCTCCGCCATGCGACTGCAGAACCGGTGAAAGGTCTCGGCGGCGTAACCGTTCGCGTGCTCCCTGAGGTATCGAGCCAGCGGGCGGTTGTAGCAAAGGAGCAGGACGCGATCCCCCGCCGCCGCGCGCCGCCGCGCCGTTTCGGCGGCGAGCACGGTCTTCCCCGTCCCCGCCGAGCCGTCGATCATCGCCCGCCGCTCCCCCTCGATGAAGTCCATCTTCTCCCGCTGTTCCTCAGTCAGGCGCCTCAGCTCCCGGTTGCCCTCGTGAACGAAGAGCGCGAGCCGCGCGGGGGACGGGTGCCGCATGAAGAAGGCGCGCCGAAGCGCAGTCATGCCCTTGCGCGCGAGCTTGGGGCCGCGCTTCAGGCCTCGGGCGCGGAACATCCGCTCAAGCGCCGCCCACGGCTGCGACAGGTCGAAGCTGTCGAGAATGGCCTCGCGGGGGAGGTCGGAACCGAGGTCTCCATCGCAACTGACGTCAGGAAGCGCGACGCCCCATATGAAGGAGCACGAATGCCCCTCGCCGCCGAAAAGGGGAGATGACTCCAGATAACGTCGGAGCGCGTGGATCGCATTCTGCGCCTGCTTGCCGGGGTCCTTGATGGCGTGTTCCTGGCCGCGGCGATCTACGGACGACCACCCCTTGACGCCCCGCTTGACCCGACCCCCCTTGACCTCCAGCCCGAGCCCGCCGCGCTCGGGATCGAGGATCAGAAAATCGAGTTCCCCCTCCTGGCTCCGCGCTCCCCGTTCCGGAAGCAAGAAGCGCTGCCCGTGAATCACGGTCCAGGCATCCGGAAGCTCGTTGCGGAAGCTCTCGTACAGCCGTCGCTCGGAACCCGGCGTTCCGGCGACCAGCGACTCCGGGATCATTTTCGCCATGGGCGTGCGCTACGAAGGGCCGACCCAACGACCGACGCAAGTCAGTCAGCAAGTTCAGGGCTGACTGGAGGCCGGCGCCGGGGAGCGGCCCCGGCGCCGGTCGGTTCAGGCGGTCGTCAGCCGATCGCCCCCTGCAGGTGCATGTTGCCGAAGTGGATCGTGAGCACCGGTTTGCCGGCGAAATCGCCGGAGCCCGCGGTGATGTCGATGAGCATGTGGTCGGCGGTGCCCATGCCCTCGGAGTAGCGGGAGTCCAGCTTCATGACCTTGCTCATGTCCGGGCCCATCTCGCGGTCGATCATGCCCTCGTGCAGCGCCATGGTCCAGCTTCCGTCGTCGCCCCTGATGACGCCGATGACGTACTCGCCGGCGCCGATCGACATGTCGCCCGACATCACGCCGGCGGAGAGCATCAGCCGCGGGTTGCGCGGAGCGACGAACGTGCCCGCCTCGACGGCGGCGACGCGCTCCATGTTGGCGTCCGCCGAGTTGTAGCGGACCGAGACCTCGACTTCGCCCACGGTGGTGGAGACGGTCTTGTTGAAGTGCGGGTGGGCGACGGCGGCCGCCGTGACGACGAGCCCGACGAGGGCGAGCGAGACGGTGCGCATTGGGATGTCCTCCTTCGGACGACGGCCCCGGAGACGCCGGGCGCCGGTTGGATTGCGGAGCGATACGGTATCGGAAAGGCTCCGGCGTCGCACGGGGCCCCTCGCGCCCGCCTCGGGGCTCACGAGCTGAGTTGGCCGCCTCCGAAGAGGCTCGGGGAGTGTTCGACCAACGGTTGAAGCTGGCGCGGAAGAAAGCGGGCCTCTCGCTTCGCAATCTCGCCGCCGGTGAGCGCCAAGACCCTCAGCCGGTACGAGAACGGGAAGATGCTCCCTTCCGCGGCCGTGCTCGTCAGCCTCGGACGTGCGCTCGACGTCTCGCTCGACTTCCTGATGGGAACCTGGGTCACCGCGCTGGAGGGGATTGAATTCCGCTCGCGCGCTTCGGTTCGGGATCGGGCGCGCGTGGAAACGGTCGCCACCGAACGGCTCGAGGCGCATCTGGCGATCGAAGCGATCCTGGAGATCCCGGACCCCGGCGATCCGTTTCCGCGCTTGGCCGAACGGCTCGCCGGCGGCGGCTCCATCGAAGAGGTCGCGGACCGGCTGCGGCACGCTCGGGAATCGCCCGATTCCGAGCATGACGCGCCTTCTCGAGGATCGCGACGTGAGGGTGATCGAGGCGCACCTGCCGGACAACGTCCACGCGCTAACCGGGGAGGCCCGACTCTCGGACTCCTGCCGGGTGGTTCCGCTGGCGCTGGTCTCCGGTCGCAGCGGCGTCGAACGGAAACGGTTCCACCTCGCCCGCGAGCTCGGACGCCGCGCGCTCGAGACCGCGTCCGGGCAGGCGGCGGACCGATTCCCCGCGGCCTTCCTGACGCCCGGGGGGCGCCAGCGGCGGGACGTCGGTCCGCGCCGCACCGGATTCGGTGTCCCCGAACTCATGCGCCTGAAGCGGCTCTGCGGGGTCCCCGCGGCGGCCCTGCTGGTCTGCCTGGGGCAGGTCGGCGTCCCCTCGCGGGCCGCGGTGGACCGCGCCTTCCGCACCTACGCCCGCCCGTGGCCCGTCGAGCAGGCCGAGCCGATCGGCTTGGACGATCGCCTCGCCCGGGAGGAACGACCGCAGCGGTTCGAGCGGCTCGTCTGGCGCGCCGTCGGGGAGGATCTGATCGCGCCGATCCGGGCCGCCCAACTGCTGGACCGCCCCCTCGCCGAGGTCGAGGCCGACCTTCGCGGCTACGCCGCCTGACCCGCGGTCACTCCTCCTGCCCGGAGTGGGCCGCGACGTACCGCTCGTACCGCGCCCCGGGCTTCGGGCGCGCGTGCCGGCGCGGCGACTTCTCGACGAACCAGCGGAAGCGGCGGATGCGCAACCCCCGCATCAGCAGATCCCAGATCGGCCAGCGACTCCGGGACCGGCTCGAGACTCGCGACGCCGCGCGGCTGTGGTACGGATCGGCGGGCTCGTTCCACCAGTTGGAGGGACGTTTCCACGACGGGCCGGTCCGCGATCCGACCGTGCGCGCTGCTCGCAATGCGGTGACCTCCTGACGCCCTTACGGCGGGTCGGCGCGCCGCGCGGACGCAGGCGAGTGCGTCAATAGTGGACGCATTGCGGATAGTACCGGAACCCGCTCCGCCCAAACTTCGTTCGCGACTTACTTCGAGCTCCGCCGGACGAGCCCGGACGCGACCTCGAGCGCCCGCCCGACGTCCCCCGCGTCGTTGTACAGGTGCGGCGAGAACCGGACCACCCCCCGACGGATCGAGCACGCGACGTCCGCCGCCTCGAGCCGCCGGGCGAACTCCCGAACGAGCGGATCGTCCGCCCCGTCGAGGGAGCCCTCGCCCGCAGGCCCGACGCACACGAGGTGTCCGAGATGGTCGCCGGGCGGGCCCCCGGCCACCGGGAGCCCGAGTTCGAGCAAGCCCTCCGCGAGGTCCAGCGCGAGGCCGCGGACGCGGCTCTCGATGGCCCCGGCCCCGAATCGGGCCAGCAGGGCGAGCGCGGCGTCCGCGGCGATCGCTCCGATGAAGTTGTAGTTTCCGAGATCGAACCGCCGCGCCCCGGCGGCGTACGGAAGCCCGTTCTCGGGCACGGCCGTCTCGCCGCCCTCGGCTTGGACGCCGAAGCGCCCGAGCGCGGGCGGCGCGACCGACTCGGCGACCTCACGGCGCACGTAGAGGAATCCCGCGCCGTAGAAGCCGGCGAGCGCCTTCTGGGTCGCGACCGCGAGCGCGTCGGCCCCGAGCTCGTCCACGTCGGTCCGCAGCGCTCCCACCGACTGCGCCGCGTCCATCACGAGCAGCGCGTCGCGGCCCCGGCGCGCCTCCTTGAGCGGGGCGAGGTCGGTCACGAAACCCGGGCTGAACGAGATCGTCGCCGCGGCGATCACTCGCGTCCGCGGCCCCACCGCGTCGGCCATCCGCTCGACCGGCATGCGCCCGCCGTCCGCGGGAATCTCCCGAAGGCGGACCCCGCGGCGCGCCGCGAGGTTCCGCCACGGAAGCACGTTCGCGGGGTGCTCCAGATCGGGGCAGAGGACGACCTCGTCGCCCGGCGCCCACTCGAGCGACCCGAGAAAGAGGTTCAGCCCGTCGGTCACGTTGCGGGTCCACGCCACCTCGTCCGCCCCGGCGCCGATCCAGTCGGCGAACGCGGCGCGC
The DNA here is from genome assembly GCA_965199715.1 of Vicinamibacteria bacterium. Taxonomy (GTDB): domain Bacteria; phylum Acidobacteriota; class Vicinamibacteria; order Marinacidobacterales; family Marinacidobacteraceae; genus CBDATA01. The sequence continues at coordinate 2,301,458 of OZ241322.1, read as the reverse complement.
CCGCGCTCGACGACGGCGAAGAGTCCCGGCTTGTCCGGCCCGCCGTACGCCGCGGCGTCGAGGAACCGGTCCACCGCGGCGCGCACCGGAGCGGCGAGCAGGCTGCGGACCGCGACGTTCAGGTACGGCCGCCGCGCGGCCCCCGGGAACAGCGCCCGGGCGCGCTCAACCGATTCCGGCACGTTCGCGCGAAGCCATCACGGTGGAGCCGACGAGGTCCCCGACGATGTTCAGGGTCGTCGTGGGCATATCGACGAGTCGGTACACGCCGGCCACGAGCACCGCGACGTCGAGCGGCAGGCCGACCACCTGCAGCAGCAGAAGCTGGTTCACGACGCCGCCGTTCGGGATCCCCGGCGCCGAGGCCGACAGCAGCACGCCGATGGCGGTCACGAGCGCGAGTTGCGGCAGGTCCAGCGAGACCCCGGACGCCTGCGCCGTGAACAGGACGATCCCGGCCAGGAGGATCGAGCTTCCGTCCTTGTTGAGCTGGGCGCCGAGCGGAAGCGTGAACGAGGTGACCGGCGCCGGCAGGCGCATGCGGGTGGCGGCCTGGAACGAGGCTCCCAGGCTCGCGAGGCTGGAGCAGGTCGAGATCGTCGTCGTCCAGACGGTCGCGGTCTGGCGCAGGAACCGGATCGGCGAGGCGTTCGAGAAGACCCGCAGGATCAGGAGATACCCGCCGAGCATCCCGAGTTCGGCCGTCCAGATCGCGACGATGTAGAGGCCGAGCGGCCCGAAGACGGCTTGCCCGTACTCGCCGAGCGACGAAGCCGACAGCGCGGCGACGCCGATCGGGCCGTACCACATGACCCCGGTGGCGAGCTTGCGGAAGAGCTCCGCCCCGGTCCGCAGGAAGGCGACGACGCGGTCGCGGTGCTCGTCCTCGAGCGCGCGGGTCGCCGCGCCGAGCATCAGGCCGAGGACAAGGATCGCGGTCACCTGCCCGTTCGCGAACACGCCGACCGCGTTGCCGGGCACGAGCGCCGAAAGGAATTCGGCCGCGGCGGGAACCGCGGGCGCGGAGTCGGCGGCGTACCCCGGAAACCCGTCGCCGGGGCGGATCAGCCCGAGCGACGCGAACGAGACTAGGTGCGCGGCGAACGAGGTGAGGCCGAAGAAGGCGAGGATCCCGAGCGCGAGGCGGCCGAGGCCGCCGGCGGGCCGGGCGGCGGCGATCGCCAGCGCGATGTTGCAGAACACCAGCGGGATCGCCGCCAGCATCAGGAGGCGGATGAACGCGTCGCCCAGGAAATGGACCGAGGTCGCGGCCTCGCCGACGAGAAGCCCGGCGGCTCCGCCGGCCAGCATCCCGGCCAGCATGAGGGTCCCGAGCGAAGGGAGCCGGTTCATCGGCGTGGAAATTATCAGCCGGTATGATCGAGTCCCCGAAGGAGCGTCCCATGACCCGATTCCTCGCCGCGCTGATCCTTCTCGCCGCTCCGGGGCTCGCCCAGGACGAGACCCGCGCCGTCGCCGGGCTGGAGCGGGCGGTGGAGGTGCTCGTGGATCGCTGGGGAGTGGACCACATCTACGCGGAGACCGAGGACGACCTCTTCTTCGCGCAGGGCTACCGAGCGGCGGAGAACCGGCTCTTCCAGTTCGAGATGTGGCGCCGGCAGGCCACGGGCACGGTCGCCGAGATCCTCGGCCCGGGCGAGCTCCAGCGCGACATCGGGACGAGGCTCCACCAGTTCCGCAAGGACATGGGCGAGGAGATGCGCTGGTACCACGAGAGGGGCGACAAGATCATCCCGGCGTTCGTGCGGGGGATCAACGCCGCCGTGGAGCGGGCGCGGCAGGATCCGGACTCGCTGCCGCTGGAGTTCCGGCTGCTCGGGATCCTTCCCGAACCGTGGACCGAAAAGGACGTCATCTCCCGGCATCAGGGGCTGCTCTCGAACGTCACGAGCGAGCTCAACATCGGGATGGCGGTGGCGGCGGTCGGCCCCGAGGCGATGATGGGCGTGGACTGGTATCGGCCGGGGACGCCGCAGCTCGCGCTGGATCCGGCGATCGACGGCTCGCTGCTGAAGCCCGAGATCCTCGACGTCTACCGGGCCTTCCGGGGACCGGTCACCTTCAGCCCGGACCAGATCGCCGCCGAGTACCGCAACCGGGACGCCGAGCGGCTGGCGCTGCTCGAGGAGTTCCCCTCCGAGCTGCGGCTCGTGGATCTCGGCGAGCACATCGGCAGCAACAACTGGGTCGTCGGCGGCGAACGCACCTGGACCGGACTCCCGCTGATCGTCAACGACCCGCATCGCACCATCGTGGCGCCGTCGCTCCGGTACTTCGTCCACATCAAGGGGCCGGGATGGAACGTGATCGGGGGCGGCGAGCCGGTGCTGCCCGGCCTCTCCATCGGGCACAACGAATACGGCGGGTGGGGCCTGACCGTCTTCGGGCAGGACAACGAGGACCTGATGGTCTATGACACGAACCCGGAGAACCCCCACGAGTACCGCTACCTCGGCGAGTGGGAAGCGATGACGATCCGGACGGAAACGATCCGGGTGAAGGGACAGGCCGACCACGTCGCGACGCTCAAGTACACCCGCCACGGGCCGGTGCTCCACGAGGACGGCGAGAACCACAAGGCGTACGCGCTCAACGCCGCCTGGCTCGAGATCGGCAACTCTCCCTATCTCGCCAGCCTGCGCATGGACCAGGCGCGCACCTGGGAGGAGTTCGTCGAGGCGTGCGCCTACAGCGGCATCCCGGCCGAGAACATGATCTGGGGCGACGTCAAGGGCAACATCGGCTACCAGGCGGTGGGCGTGTCGCCGATCCGCAACGCGAACTGGAGCGGCCTCGTGCCGGTTCCCGGCGACGGGCGCTACGAGTGGTCGGGCCTGCTCCCGATCAAGGCGCTGCCCTCGGTGAAGAACCCGGAGAAAGGCTTCTGGGGCACCGCGAACAACCTGATGGCGCCGGCGGTCCAGTCGGACTATCCGCACCCCGAGGCGCTCCACTTCACGTGGGGCGACGAGATGCGGGGCCTGCGGGTGGACGAGCTGATGCGCGACGGGCGGCGCATGACCGTCCAGGACATGATGGCCTACCAGCACGACGAGCTCAGCGTCGTGGCGCGCAACCTCGTGCCGCTGCTGCTGCTCGCCGAGCCGCCCGAGAGCCCGGCGCTGACGCTGCTCAAGGATTGGGACTTCGTGATGGGAATGGATTCGGTCGCGGCCACGATCTACCTGCACTTCGAGCGGCGCGTGTCGGAAGCGGTCGGCGAGCTGTACATCCCGGAAGCGGCGCGGGATTACGTCTCTCGGGTGAACAAGAAGCGGATGCTCGACCACCTGATGGCCCCCGACGGCCGGTTCGGGAACGATCCCATCAACGCCCGGGACGCGCTGCTGGTCAAGGCGCTCGCCGACGGCGTCCAGGACGTCGAGGAGCGGCTCGGAACCGACATGGCGAACTGGCGCTACGGGCAGGAAAACATGAAGCACGTCCACATCACGCACTACATGGCGGACGCGGTGGACGAGGAGACCCGGCAGTTGCTCGAGGTCGGCCCCTACCCCCGGGGCGGCTACGAGTCCACCGTGAACAACACCGGCGGCGGCGACAACCAGCGCTCCGGCGGCAGCTTCCGCGTCATCCTCGACCCGTCCGACTGGGACAACTCGATCGCGACCTCGACCCCCGGCCAGTCAGGCGATCCGATGAACCCCCACTACCGCGACCTGTTCGACCTCTGGGTGCGCAACCAGTACTTCCCGCTGGCGTACACCCGGGGGCGCGTGGAATCGGTGACCGAGCACCGGCTGATGCTGGAACCGGCGCCGTAGGGGCTGATTCAGAGAGACGGCTGTGACTCATTCTGACACCCGCACATGCCACAATTGGGCATGGTCACCGCGTCGCAGGCGAGCCGACGTTCGGACGGCTCTCAGGGTTCAACCGTCATCGGTGCGAACACGGCATGGGAGCTTCCGATCACCTCGGCGCAGCCGCCGGTGACCAGCGAACCGGCTGCCACCCGACCGGGCCCACAATCGGCCCCGAGCTTTGAGGTTTGCGGCATCCCGTCGCTGTCGCCCTCAACGAGGATCGCCCGCTCCCCTGCCACGCACGACCCGAACCGTGCGCATCTCTTCCGGTACCGGTCCAGAAAGCACAGCTCGCTGCCGCACGTCGTGAAGTTTTCCGGCGGCCGTTCCAGCGGGATGCTTCTCTTCACGCTTCTCCACAACGGACTCCTGCGGCAGGACCGGGGCGACGTGATCGTCTTCAACAACACGGCCGCGGAGCACCCGGGCACTTACGAGTTCGTAGGGGACTGCATCCGCGCCGCGCACCGCTACGGAATCCCGTTCTTTCAGATCGAATTCCAAACCTACGAGGACGCCCGGCAGGGGGAATGGACACGTCTTCCGACTTACCGCCTTGTGAACGAGAACCCCCGGTCGGCGTCCAACCCGAATGGGTTCCACTGGCAAGGCGAGGTGTTTGAGGAACTACTGTCGTGGTCAGGCTACGTCCCGAATCAGTTCCAGCGAATCTGCACGCGACACCTCAAGCTGGAAGTGACTCGCGCCTTTCTTCGGGATTGGTTCTCCGGGAAGCCCGGAATTCCGCGCATGGGTCACTTTGGACGCAGGCCACGCATGAACCCGGACGCGGCCTACCGGCGGCACCTGAAGAACCAGGGCGGCGTGCCCAGGGAAATCTTCCTTGAGAAGCGTCGGTTCGCTTGGGAGAGGCCTCACTTTCGACCTGAGCAACGATTCGAGGACTACTGGCCCGATTGGACGCCGTTCGAGAACGAACATCTCAAGGGCAAGACCTTCGGCGGCAAGGCTCGGTTCGGCAAAGGCGGCGCCCAGTACGTAGCGTTCATCGGCCTGCGCCACGATGAGCCGCACCGGGTGCAGCGAGTGAGCAGCCGCAACGACTCCGCTTCAGGCTATGAGGGCGAGCACATCTATATGCCGCTCGCCGACATGGCGGTCGCCAGGGAGGACGTGAATCGCTTCTGGGAGGGCCAAACGTGGGATCTGAAGCTGCCACATGACTCTGGCCTGTCCAACTGCGTGTACTGCTTCCTCAAGGGCGCGGTGAATCTGAGGACCGTTCACGCCCACATGACCAACGGAGCAGGTGGGAACGGTGCATTTTCGGGCACGCCGTGTGACTTGGCGTGGTGGAAGCGAATGGAGGCGAAGTACGGGCGCGATCTCGAGGCAGAGAAGCGAGCTACGCGAAGCAAGGTGAAGCACATCGGATTCTTCGGCAACAACGACTTTTCCTACGACGACGTGGCCAACGGCCGCGAGCTGGGCGCACTCGCCGAGACGATGCTCCCCTGCGACTGCACCGAATGAGTCACAGGCCCGTCTATCTGGACTACCAGGCGACGACTCCGATGGATCCTGAAGTTCGGGAGGCGATGTGCCCCTACCTCGCAGAGGAGTTCGGCAATCCGCATTCGCACGGCCATCGGTTCGGCTGGAACGCATCCCAGGCGGTCCGACTCGGCAGGGCGCAGGTCGCAAGCCTTCTGAACGCCGACGACGATGAGATCGTGTTCACGTCCGGGGCGACGGAGAGCTGCAACCTCGCGCTGCGTGGCGTCGCCAACCGAAAACGCAACGGTGGCCGAAATCGCATTGTGACGCTGGCCACCGAGCACGCGGCGGTCCTTGAGACCGTGCGGGATCTGGGTAGCGACGGCCATGAGATTGCGATTCTCCCCGTCGGGAAGGACGGGCTTGCTGATCTTGGGCGCCTTGAGTCAGTTCTGGACGAGCGCACGCTGATCGTCTCGGTGATGGCCGTGAACAACGAAATCGGAGTCCTGCAGCCGATCCCGGAGATCGCCGAGCTCTGTCATGCCTGCGGCGCGCTCTTCCACACGGATGCGACACAGGCGGCCGGTCGGCTGACCATTGATGTCGATGAGTGGGGCGTGGATCTCCTCAGCATCTCGAGCCACAAGGTTTACGGACCCAAGGGGGTGGGGGCCCTGTACGTGCGCTCGGGGGTCGAACTCCGACCGGTCATCACCGGCGGCTCCCAGGAACGGAGCCGCCGGGGCGGCACCGTGCCCACAGCCCTGATCGCCGGATTCGGAAGGGCGTGCGAGGTGGCCCTAGTGCGGCAGGAGGAAGATCGGGCCCGGATCGCGTCGCTGACGAAACGCCTCTACAACGAACTCCGTGCGGTTAGACCAGACCTGCGACTGTTCGGCCACGAGCGTGAGCGCGTAGCCGGAAACCTGAACGTCGGCTTCCCGGGGCTGAATGCCGACGAGGTCATCCGCGCCGTGTCCGAACGGATCGCCATCTCGTCGGGATCAGCGTGCGCATCGGCGACCTTCGAGCCATCCCGCGTGTTGCTCGCGCTGGGTCTTGACCGGGCTGCAGCCTCGACCGGCGTCCGCATCGGTCTCGGACGTTTCACGACGGACGAGGACGTCAGCGAGGCGGTCGCGGCCCTCGCAGCCGCCGTGGCACCCGCTCTAGCCGCCTGAACCGACATGCCGCACGGAGCGCCGGATCTGCGATTCGGGCGGAGTGACGGTATCTCCGGTTTCACTGCCGCGGGCATCGCCGCTTTCGACGACCTGCGTCCAGCGGCGATCGTTCGAGAACTGATCCAGAACGCCATGGATGCGGCCAGAGAGGCCGACCGCACTCCTGCCCACGTGCTGTTTCGGTTGTCGCGCATCGAGCGGACGCAGATCCCGGGAATGGCCTCGTACAAGGAGGCACTCAGGCACGCGGTCGCAACGCAGCGGAGGGTTGGCGGCGATCTGGCGCAGCAGGCCCAGCTTGTTGTGGCCCGCATGAAGGAGGAGCTCGCTCGCGATGAGATCGAGGTACTCACGGTTCTCGACAACGGCGTCGGCCTCGACAGGAAACGACTCACGGCACTTCTCAGTGACGGCGTAAGCGTCAAAGGGACGGGCGCAACCGGCACCTACGGGAACGGCCATACAACGGCGATCCCGGCTTCCAATCTTCGTTATCTGCTGTATGCCGGCGTCACGTCCAGCGGTCGGAGGATTGCGTGCGGCCACGCCGTCCTCGCATCCCACTTCAACCGTGGCGGCACGCTTCGATCGGGTGACGGTTTTTTAGTAAAGGGATTCGGAAGTGGTGGTCGGCCCTACCACTTTGCCACTGGCCGCGACATACCTCATTTCTTCAAGGACATACTCACGGAAATTCGCAGTTCGTGGGACCACGGGAGTGCGGTCACCATCCCCGGTTTCAACCACTTCCTGCACAAGGGAAGTGACGATCTTGATCGCGTCGTGTCCGCCGCTGCCGCCGCCAATTTTTTCGTTGCGATTGCTCGAGGCGATCTCATCGTGACGGTCGAGGATGCGCGTCCGAGCCCTGAATTCGGCTCCAGCACTCTGGACAAGTCCAATCTGCTCGAGATTCTGCGGCGCAACGCCAGTACCGTTCAGCGGCGAGCTTTTCTGAACGGTCGTGACGCATTCGAAGCCAACGAAGCGCACCGAGGCGGATCGATTGACACGATCAAGACGAGCAGCGGCGACGTTGAAATCCATCTGTTGGAACGGCCAAGCGGACGAACACGCATTGACATTTGCCGGAACGGGATGTGGATCACCTCAGGACTCCCGGGCATTACGAGCTACTTCGGTGACCGGGTCCCCTTCCACGCAGTCCTCTGCCTTGACTCCGTGCCTGGCGACGACCTTCACGAATTCGTTCGACTGGCGGAGGGACCGCTGCACGACGCAATCCACATCAAGCGCCTTCCTCCTCTCAACCGCAGGGCCTGCCGCGCTGCGTTTCACGAGATCAAGGATTGGATTCGCGACAACACACAGGAAATCCGCACAGACGCGTTCGCAGCCGACGACTTCCTCTCTATCGACTCTGAGGACGGTACAGGCACCGGTGGCAAGACGCGTAGCAACTTCTGGGGTAGCCCCAGCGTGATCGCTCAGAACCCGAACCGACAGCGTCCGTTTGAAGTCCCCGTCCCCCGTGGGACCGGTGAACCCAGTGGAGCAACAGCCAGCAAGAGTCGATCCTCGCCTCCCCGGAATCCCGACCAACGCCGGAGACCGTCGCTCCCGGAATGTTTTCGAGTCGTGTCGTGCCCCCTCGGATCGTCGCGACGCTCGATCCACGTCGAGTCAATCAAGGATTTCAATGACGCCGAGCTCCGCCTCGTTGTGGACGAGGCGCTCGACGCGACCTGCCTACGACCCGGCCAAGACGAGTACACACCGCTCGAATTGGACAATGTTCAAATCGACGGCAAAGAGGCCACACAGAGCGCCTTGGTGAAGACGGGCGCAGTCGTGACGGGAATCCGCATCGGCCAACTGCGTGCGGGCGAAGTCAAGGTCGTCAATGTGGACTACGGCCTTGCCGGCGACTTCGCTGGCATGGCCGGGGCATCGCTCCGGGTTCAGCTGTTCCAGAGCGCACCGTCGGACACTGCAGAATCCACCAGCGACTAAGACTCGGAACGGTAGCGATGGCGATCACGCAAATCACGGTCGTCGAACCTCAGTTCACTAACGCGGTGCGCTCGCACGACCACCCTATTCTGGAGCCGGGAAACCCCTCGTTTCCCCTCGGACGCTACTGGCTGGATTTCGAGGCCGGCGAGGATCGAACGTCCTTTCGAATTACCCACCGCACTCAACACGCGGGCCTGATCGGCAACCTTGTGAAGACAGGCTCCGTTCGGTTCGCATGCATCGTGTCAGCGCCCTCGTCCGGTTACCGCAAGATACACGTGTCCGATTCTCCTCAGCACGACGTAGCTTGGAAGGACGCGGAGCTCGCCGAACCACCACTCTTCACGCCGCTTATCGTCTGTAGGCGACATCAATCGGTCAGTCTCAGCGCGGCGAGTCATGACGTACATCAGATCTGGGACAAGCGGACCATCATGCTCAGGCCTGGGTCCCGCCTTGCCGTCGGCAACGTGTTCCAACTTCAGACCTCAGTCTTCCACCTGATCCATCTGAAGACCAATGACGAGGCTCCGAAGGGACATGTAGAAGTGGACGTGGACACGGAACCGTTCCGCTTTCGCGTCAAGGTTGATCGCGACATGCACAAGTTCCTGCGCTTCCGCCGCGACGCCATCGAGCGTCACAACACGCTGACCCACATTGTGACCGCCTGTCTGGCACGGCTGCAGCGAGACTTCGCCGATGACGATGGAGAGATGGGATGGAAGTCGCACTCGGCCCTCCGATCGCTGGCGGATCAACTGAGCCAGAAGAAGCTCGGGCACTGGAGTGACTCGGGATTCCGTCCAGAAAAGGTCGCAACGGAGTTGACTCCCCTGGTCGTTCCCAGTGAGCCCACGACAGAAGTCGACGGCGCAGCGAGCGCATGAGCGGCTCTGGGGCGGACTTCGAGGTCTTGGATGACGCCGTCTACACGAAGACCCGGAGAACACTCCTCCGAGAGAAGGGATCGGATGCCCAGCGAGAATTCTTGGAGGCTGCGTGCGAGTCGACGAAGTTCTTGGATTATTTCACCGAGATCCCCCGGATGGGCGCCACTCGCGCGGCAGTAGCGGCGGATCCATTGACAGAGAACGAGTACAAGGACCCACCGAGTGACACCGAGCACGCACTGTTCTTGATGTGGTCCGCGCTGACCCCGGCCGCCGCTTCAAGGTCTGCTTTCTGGGCCAATCTCACGCTGACTCACATCCGGGAGGGGCGGATCGAGTCCGCCTACTTGGCGTGCAATGGCGGGAATCTCTCCGGCGGCGCCGAGCGCATCGACGCCGCGTTGGCCGACTCATCCCAACAGGCACCCAAGTTGATGGATTCGTGTGTGCGTACTGTCCTCCGACGCTTGGGGGGGCTGCCCGAGGTGCGCGGCAATCGGTCGGTTTTCGTGGACTGTCCTTTCGCAAGGGCGTGGTGGCGCGAGCGCATCGTTGCGCAAGCGAGTCGTGGCGATGAAGAGTGCGCCGCACGGATTCGCGCCGTCGTGCGCCTCAGTCAGGACTATTGGGAGAAGTTCGTGGACCGGATCGTGTTCCGCAACTCAACCTTTGGGTCCGACAACATCCGCGGTTCCTTCCTGCGCGCCTTGGCCTGTTTCCTAGACAAGACGGAGAAAACGAAACTGCGTTCCTCCAAGGGTCTTCGCCGCCTGTGCAGAAGGACGACGGCGCTGCAGGGCGCTCTCGAATTGGGTGTCCTGCGCGACGACGATCTGGACCAAATCATGGAAGACGCCGTAGAGAGGGCCTCCTGAAGCGCTACGCAGAGTGTCGGGATGGCGCGGCGGCGCTCAGCCGAAATCGCCGTCGCACCGCCATCGCTCGCCTGGACCTTTCCCGGCCGGTCGCCGCTGCCTTGTCGGACGGACTCATCACACCGTCAACGAGTGTGTTCGACTACGGCTGCGGACTCGGTGACGATGTCCGAAATTTGCGCCGTCGGGGCATCAAGAGCTGGGGGTGGGACCCGGCGCATCAAGGCCCTGACTCCCGCGCGCCCGCCCAGATTGTGAACCTCGGATACGTCGTGAACGTCATCGAGGATCCAATAGAGAGGGCGGAGTGCCTTCGCAAGGCGTGGTCTTTCGCCCGAAAGGCACTCATCGTTTCGGCGCGTCTCGCCTCGCAGTCCACGGGGCTTGTCCCAACCGGACATCATGCGGATGGGTGCGTCACGTCAATCGGAACCTTCCAGAAATTCTACGAGCAGCGCGAGCTGGCGGACTGGGTCGAAGCCGTGCTCGGCAAACGTGCCGTCGCCGCAGCGCCGGGGGTCTTCTACGTCTTCCGGGACAGCACCGACCGGGCAGCCTTCCTGGCGCGCCGATTCGAGGGGACCACGGTTCGGAGCCGCACGACCGCCGTGTCGATCGTTCTGGAACACCGGGAGCTCTTGGAGCCCCTGATCGCCTTCTTCCACCGCCACGCTCGCGCCCCACGGGAAGATGAGCTGAGTGACCCTCAACGGATCGCCGAGCGCTTCGGGAGCGTGCGCCGAGCATTTCGACTCATTGAGCGCACGCACGACCGCCGCCAGTGGAGACTCATCATCGCTGCGAGAACTCAGGAATTGTTGCTCTTCCTCGCGCTGAGCCGCTTTGACGGGCGGGTCCCCATGGGCCGTCTGCCTACCGTCCTACAGCGGGACCTCAGAAGCCTGTTCTCCACATATCGGCGAGCGTGCGAGGAGGCGGACCGGGCGCTCCTGGCCATCGGAGATCCGACTCGGATTGCGAGGGCAGCCCGACAGTCCTCGGTCGGGAAGCGCATGCCGACCGCCATCTACGTCCACAAGAGTGCGCTGGAGGGGCTCCCCCTCGCGCTCAGGCTCTACGAAGGCTGCGCCAGAAGGTACATCGGCCATGTAGCCGGAGCCAACGTGGTCAAGCTTCACGTCGACGAACCCTTGGTGTCCTACCTCTCATACCCGGACTTCGAGTCCGATCCTCACCCGGCCCTCCGCGATTCCCTGACGGTGCACCTCCAGAGCTTCAATGTACGGGAAAGAAGTTACGCAGCGTCCCGGAACCCCCCGATTCTCCACCGGAAGGAAGCGTTCGTTCTGCCCGAGCATCCGTTGCGCCCGAAGTTCGCCCGTCTGACCCGGATCGAGGAGTCGAAGGGCCTCTACAGCGACACACCTCGAATCGGCACTCGCGATGGATGGATCCGGCGACTTCAGGAAAAGGGTCTCTCTCTGAGGGGACACCGATTGATCCGCAGTGCTGCGACGCACCCGCCGGGTGATGAGCCGAATGTCGCGGCCTGACGGGTCGCTGGGAACAGTGGTCCCTTCAGCCGAGGCCGCACGGCTCCATCTGCAAGCCATTTCCGCAGCGCTGCGCACAGTTCGCAAGGGCACCCGGACCGAACTCCACGCCATCGCTTGGCCCCCCGGCCTCGAGCGATCGACTGTGCGCTGGCTCGTCCTGAAGGTGCGAACGGCCAACTGCTGTCGGCAGAAGGAATTTGCGCAGGGCGACGGCGCACTCACGGTGCAGGAGCTGCTGCGGATGAGGGGTTTCGGATGGACATCACTCCGGGATCTCCTGTCTGCGCTCGAGACGTTCCTGACCGATCGCATGCAGGCGATGGAAGACGTTCAGGCCGCCGTGACGTCAGCCGATCGAGTAGAGGCGCTGCCGAAGAGCGCTCAACGCTGGGGCGAGATCGCACCCACGCTCAGCACGCTTCTCGCCACTGCGGCCGACCTGCGCGGCCCCCAGACGCTCCTTGAGGCGCTGTGCTCCGAACTTGTTGTGCTGGCGGATCGGATGGAAGTCAAAGCGGCTCTCCAAGAGGTTGAGGTTCGTGACCTCGCTGCCGGGACTCCCAGCCTCCCGGTACTCATCATCCGGCGGCTGGGCCGTACGGTGGAAGCGCTCGACGAGCGGAATCGCCTGATTCTGGAGGGGCGACTTCTCGGTGAGAAGCGCGACACGCTGGAGGCGCTCGGCGAGCGACTCGGCGTGACCCGGGAGCGCGTTCGCCAGTTGGAAGCAAAGATCCATCGGAAACTTCGTGTCGCTCTTGGTGCGGAGATGGGGGTCGTCGCCTCGACGATCCACGACCAACTCGATCCCATCTTGTCTGAGAATGACATGCGGCGAGTCCTCGACGACATCTCGCCGGATGAAGACCAGATCACTACCCGCCTATTCCAAAGCGCGTTGCTGGACGCCATGCGGTACTCGCTGGAAGCCGGTGTCTTCGTTGATGAGCGCGGTCGGCAGTTCCTCTCGGAGTTCCAGAATGGCGTTGGTGAGCTCGCAGACGATGTGGGCCTTATCGTCGAGGCTGCTCTGATGCAGCATGTCCCGGAGGACTACCGAGAGCGATTCTGGGACTGGCTGCTCCGACACAATCGACTGCACCGTATCCGTGGGCTGCTAGCGCGTCGGGATACAGCCAAAGCACGGGCCAAAGCAGCTCTGATCTCCATCGGAAGACCCGCCACGAAGGCCGAAATCGCCGCCGCTTCCGGGATCGCTGATCCCCTTCGAGTCGGTGCCACGCTCTCCAGCGTTCCGAGCGTCGTGCGAGCCGACAAGGAACGTTGGGGACTCAAGGAGTGGATCGACGATGAATACGACGGCATCGTCGGCGAGATCATCCAGCGAATCGACGAGGACGGAGGCGTCACGACGACCAAGAGGCTACTGGCGGAGATTCCCGCCAAATTCGGCGTTCAGGCCACGAGCGTTGAGGCATACATGAAGACTGCTCGCTTCTCGGTGCGTGACGGGATGATCAGTCTGGCCAGCGCCTCCTCCGTCCAGCTAAGGCCGTTGGACGACGTAGTGCACGGACATGACGACGAGGGCGCACCCTACTGGAGCTTCGTCGTGGATGGCCGCTACTTCGAGGGCCACAGCGTGACCGGGGTTCCCGGGGAGATCGCCAAGGCGCTCGGATGCGAGCCCGATTCCGGCGTGGCGGTCTCGTTGGAGAGTCCCATTGGCTGTCGGGAAATGTCGTTGCGATGGAAGCTGGCTTCCCCGACCGGCGCAACGCTCGGCTACGTCTCAGGGCCGTTGCGGCGCCTCGGCCTTCAACCGGGCGACCGGGCCAGAGTGACAATCCTCGGCCCCGGTTCCGCGAAACTGAGCTCCGGCGACGCATCGACGGAAGCGAATCAGGTGGGCGATGCGGACGCCCTCTTGCAGCGCATGCTCCGCCGGCGCCGACCGTCCTAGCGATGCTCTCGGACGAGCGCACACTGGAGCCAAGGCTCTACAGGCTCCCGGACGAGCCCGTGGCCGCTCAAGTGCTCATTCCCGGGTTCCGCGCCGCGACATCGGTCAAGGGCGCATTCGGATGGTTCACGGCTGGTTGGATCGGGCAACTGGCGCCGGGCCTCGCCCTCTACCTCAACCGAGAGAACGCCAAGCCGTTGGAGTTCACCGTCGCTCCGGCGCTGTTCCCCGACGAGCGTTCGGCGATCGAGCGCGGAGTGCAGATGAGCGACACGCAGGCGGCTGAGCTGGTGGGCCACGTCTTCCTGCGCGGCCGACCCACGAGCGGCGGCCTCGCACGTCACGCGCTGGACTGCCTCTCCTGGATGATCGCCACGAATCGCCTTCGCCTGCGAATCGCCGTCCCGACACCGGAGTCCAACTACCACCCGAAGCTTTGGCTGTTTGACGACGGCACCAATCAGGTACTGGCTCGAGGCTCCGGCAACGCGACGGGCCGAGGCGTCGCTGCTGGCGTCGAGCACCTTGACGTGGACGTCTCTTGGGTGGCTGACAGCGCCGCACGGGTGCACACCGGCCTGAAGACGCTGAGCGACTGGACGAAAGGTGAGAGCGCCGGCATCCACCGGGTTCTGGACCTACCGGACGCCCTGCGCGAGGACATCATCCGGGCAGCGCCGGAAACCGCCCCGAGACCAGCCGACTACGAGCGCCTCATTCGGCCCCCGAATCCCCTTCCCGCACCAGCGCCACTCCCGGTCCGCCGGCTGCGCATCCCGTCAGGTCTTGAGTGGAGGACGGGTCCGTATGCTCATCAAGGGGAGGCGGTAGAGGCTTGGGAAGGCGGTGAAGCTCCCGAGACCGGCGTGATCGCGATGGCCACTGGAGCGGGAAAGACGCTCACTGCGCTGATCTGCGCCGCCCGCTGCCAGGATCGCCTCAAGAACCACCAAGCATTCTTGGTCGTGATCTCGGCTCCTTCGGTTCCGCTCGTGTTGCAGTGGCGCGACGAGGTGAAGAAGTTCGGCATGAAGGCGATCGCGCCGAGCCTCGGCGACGTTGACAGGCAGCTCACACAACTCTTCCGGAGCCTCCGGCGAGGTGGAACTCATGTAGTTGTCGCGACGAACAGGCTGCTCTGCTCGGCGCGATTCCAGAGGACGGTGGAGCAGAAGCTCCGGTCGGCGCCTGAACCGGTCGAGACGATGCTCATCGGCGATGAGGCGCACACGCTTGGAGCGGACTCGTTCGTCCAGAACAAGCCGGAGTTCTTCCAGAGGCGCCTTGCGCTGTCCGCCACGCCGGAGCGGCAATACGACCCCGACGGGACCGAGGCCATCTTCGATTTCTTCGGAAAAACAGCGTACGAGTTCGGCTTGGACCGAGCGATTGGGTTCTGCCTGGTGCCTTACCGGTACTACGTGCACGCCTGTACTCTGGGCGGAGACGAGCTTGAGGAGTTCGAGCGCCTGAGCCAGCGCATCGGCGCAGCGATGGCGTCCGACGATGGAGATGAGGCCGTGCGACGGCTCCTCATCGCACGCCGGCGCATCGTCGAGACCGCGCAAACGAAGATCGATTTGCTGCGGGTTGTATTGCTGCGCCGGGAGCCGAGCGAACTTGAGCACACGCTCATCTACGCCTCGGCGAAACGACCCAGCCAGTTCACAGACATCGGGCGCGTGTTGACCGAACTCGGTGTTCGGTGGTCACAAGTCACGCAGGACACGACAGCGAAGCCTCGACTCTTGGCGAGGGTGCTTGACTCGTTCACCGAGGGGGCAATCCAAGTGCTTCTCGCCAAGCGCGTACTTGACGAGGGGGTCGATATCCCAAGCGTCCGAGAGGCGTTCATCGTCGCATCGTCAACCGTCGAGCGAGAGTGGGTACAGCGGCGAGGCCGGGTCCTGCGCATGCACCCGTCGAAGCCGAGAGCGATCGTCCACGATTTCCTCGGGCTGCCGCCGGTGTCCGTGGTTCGAAGCGACGGAAACCCCTCCGTGGCGGGAATCGTCCGAACCGAACTGAGCCGAGCCCAAGCCTTCGGACGGTACGCCGAGAACCTTGCGGGGCCGAACGGGGTCGCCGCCGATCTGGAGCGCCTCACACAAGCCTACTGGCCACTCGGAGGCGCACGGCCCCCACTCCTCAGCGGCCCTCACGAGCACTGGGTGGCCACGACCACGCCGAAGGGAAGGCCATGGTAAGCAACTTTGAGCGACTCCTTGCGGAGATCCGAAGAGAGGCGAGTCGGCTCGCCCCCTCGTACAAACTTGACCCGGAGGACGTCGTAAAGCTCGTCATGGAAATCGTTGATCTTGAGGACCAGCATCGGATCAAGGCCCATCCGAGAATTCGCCAGGAAATTCGATCCCTGATCGAGAGCGCTGTGAAGCGGCCCCACCCACCGGAGAGTTCCTGATGCTGCTGATTCGTCGAATCGAAATCACGAACTTCGTGTGCTTCGATCGCCTCAGACTGTTCCCGTCCACTGACCGGAACAAACCCCTTACGGTGGTACGGGCGGAGAACGGATCCGGAAAGACCACTCTGCTGCGAGCGATCCGATGGGGGATGTACGGAGAGAGGGGGTTGCCCGGCAACCCGGCCGAGTTCTCCCTCCACCCAGCATCGTGGGAGCCGGACGCCGCAGGAGTCGAGACCCGTGTCTCCATTCTCTTCGAGACCGATGGTTCGACCCGCCACCATCCCGAGTCTGGTCCGGCGACGACCGAATACGAATTGCACCGATCCGTCACGACACTGGCCCGAAGCGGCACCGAGACGGGAGACCCGGACTACCACCGGGTCAACGAATCGACGCAGCTCCTCGTAAAGGAGGAAGACGGCTGGATGCCGTACGAACACGGCGTCGATTCCATGATTCGGGAGCTGTTGCCTTGGGAGCTGCGCGATTTCTTCGTGATGGATGCGGACGAGGCCGCCGATTTCGTGGGTGGAAGCGAGAACAAGAGCCTCCGGCGACAAGACGTCATCGCCAAGACGTCCTACGCCGTACGCTCACTCTTGGGCCTCGAGGTATTCGAGGAAGCCGCAGGACGAATTCGGTCCATCGAACATGATCTGGGCCGGCAAGCGACCAAGGCGGCGCGAGACCACGATCTGGACGCCAAGCAGGACGAATTGGATGGCCTCCGACAGGCGAACAAGGCGCTGGAGGAGCGAGTGGAGCGGAACAGAAAGGAGAAGACCGACATCGACGATGATCTGGCGCAGCAGCGGGGCCAACTCGAGGCCCGCATCAGCCGACTCGGGGCCCACGACGAGCTTCTCGCCCGGAAAAAGGAGCACGAGGAACGCATACTCCGAGCACGTGCGGACCGACGGGAGGCGGCGGTAGCCCTCTCCAACACGATCGGCTCCGTCGAACTGCTGGCCGCGCTGGCTTCCCGAGAGATCGCACACGTCTGCCATTGCCTGCAGCCACTGTACGACGACGGCACGATTCCAGTCCGCCATCTTGCGTTCGTCGAGGGCCTGCTCGATCAGGGCACGTGTGTTTGCGGTCAAGACTTGACCGCACAAGGGGAACATCGAGACAAGATTCGGCGTGTCTTGGCCGATTCCCGCGTTCAGGTGGACCGCGCCGACTACCTGACCCAAGTTCTGCAGGCCGCACGGGCGCTGCACTCCCACCGAGACGGCGATTCCTGGATGCGGCGCCGGGAAGACCTCGAAACCACGATCAGCGCACGTGACGATGAACTCGGCGGCCTCGTCCAGTCCATGCGAGACATCGAGAGCAAGCTCTCGACGATCAAGGATCAGGGAATCGAGGCCGTGCGTGGACAGATCGAGATGCTGGAGACCCGATCGGAGAACTTGGAGCGCGATCTGATCCGTGACAGGGAGAACGCTGACCGGCAGCGCCAGGAGATTGGAAGGCTTGAGGGCGTGATCCGTCGATCCCAAAGAGGCCAGACGCAGGCTCGTGACCTGCAGCGGCAGGAGGAAACGGCGTCGCTCCTCGCCCAGATCATTCGCAATGCCCAAGCACGCATTCGGGATGATCAGGTAGCCGAGCTGGGGAAGGAAATGAACCGGTTGTTTCTGCGCATGGCCGCCAATGTGATGGACGACGACGGCATGGAGGACGACCGCCCCAAGGCCAAGATGCACATGATCGAGCAGGTTGGACTCACGCGGTTGGAGCAGAGTGAGGGCGACTACGAGATCTTCGCGCTCAACAGCCGAGGCCGATCGATGCCGCCCACGGAGATCAATGGCGCGTCAAGGAGGATTCTCGCGCTCTCGTTCGTGCTGGCCCTGTGTAAGGTCAGCCGGACTCTCGCGCCCCTGGTCGCGGACTCGATGCTGAACTTCATGTCCGGTGCCGTCCGGACCAACACGGTGCGCATCACTGCCGAGACGGCTAACCAGCCCATTCTGTTGCTCACGGGGTCCGACTTGGAAGCCCAAAGTGAAGTCGACCTGATTTCACGCTACGCCGGAGCCACATACACGCTGACAGCGCAGTGGCAACACACGGACCACGGGGGAGATGTGGTCAACCTGACCGATGCCCGCAAGGTGTCGCTCCTGTGTCCTTGCGGTCCAAGGCAGTACTGCAAGGTGTGCGAGCGTGCCGGGCAGGCGGCGAACCCGGCCTGGCAGCCGCGCTGAGGAGAGTCCGCTGTGAGTGAATTTCGAGATCTGTTTCGCGCCCAAGGACTGTCGCTCATGCTGCCGCGAGAGCACGAGGACGCAGTCAACGGCTACGTGGGCATGCACTCAGGGGAGCGTGAGAGAGTCGAACAGCGCCCCTTTCGGAGGAAGGTGGATTTCTGGGCCTTCAGTGTTGCAACCGCCCTAGCGCGAGGGCTCGAGCCGCGTCAGGGCCCGGTCTCACGGTGGGGAAAGTTGTTCATCTACACGTCACAGATTATGGATGAAGACCTCGGCTCCCTTCTCGCCGTCGTCTCAGTGGCGCGCCTGGGTCATGACAGCCCTGAAACCGGCGATCCCAAGCGAATCGTGGACGTCGCCAATCGCTTGGCGGCCGCCGGGTGTCCAGTCGTGCTCAAGCAGCTCTCGGGCGACCTTCAGACCACGCCGCTGGACCGCACGCTGGAGCTCGCGCAGTCGCTGCTTGACGAGGTGCGCTCAGAGTCTGCGCCGACTCCAGACGACACCTGACTTCGCCATGAGCAGAGCTAGCGCGTCCATTCAGGGAGCCTGAGCCCCGGCAAACTCGCCTCGCGGCAGGCGCTCCGCAAGCGGCCTCCAGAAATTCCCGTACGCCGACGCCACAGCCTCAGCGTCCAGAGTCCGCAGCGAGGCCCCGGCCGCGAGCCCGGGATGCCAGCCGATTTCAAGCGGCTCGGGGAACGCACCGGAATCGCCGTAGAGCGTGCGCATCAGTTCCGCCGTCCGCGAGCGGAACCGGCTTCGGCACGCCTCCCGGTCGCGTTCCGGCGTAAGCGCCGAGACGAAGGTCAGCCGATCCCGGATCGCATCGGCCAAGCCCTTGTCCTTCCAGTGCTTGAAGAGGATTTCGTAATCGGCCCACACACTCTCGGCATCCGTCGCGAACAGCAGGACTTCCGCCCCGAGATCGGTGAGGGTCGCGGCGGCGATGTCGTGGAAGCGGCTGCGGCTCTCGATCAGCACGGTCGTGGGCTGAAGCTGAGCCTCCAGACGTTCCACGAGACCCGCGAGTCGGTCCGGCCAAAGCGAGTCGAGACGCTCCATATAGACGCGGCCGACCTTGGCGAGGTATTCCCCCGGGGTCGCGCCGTCGGCCGGCGCGATGCGTACTTCGCCCCCGAGCGCATCGGCCCACGCCGGGGAGCCGAGCATCCGCTCCGCCACGTGATCGCCCTGCCCCACGAGGTTCTCGACGAACCAGTCGGTCACGCCGAAGCGCGGTCGGCGCTCCGGCTCCAGCACCGCGGCAAGGCCCGGCGACTCAAGGTCGAGATCCATGACCAGCACCCGTTCGCCCTGCGCGGCCAGATGGCGGGAGAGGGCTGCGGCCGTCGTACTGCATCCGAGGCCGCCCTTGACCGAATACAGCGTGAACCGTCGGGCGCCGGACTCCTTCGCGCCGTTGACCGCCCACCAATGCTCGCCGACGAAGAGGCGCTCCTCGGCGAATACTCCGGGCAGTTCCGGCAGTTCGCGTCGGGTCCCGGTGAGGAGGTTCAGGTACTGATCGTCAAGATACAGGACGCTGCCCCGAGCCCCGTCCGAATGCGGCCCGAGACTCCGATCCAGCCGGTCCGCCAACGCATCCAGCGCCTCGTTGCACGGGCCGTCGTCCTCCAACGCCAGCGGCGCCGAGATCCGGATGCGCCCGTGCGCGTCACGGACGAGGTACACGGGGCGGGCGCGCTGTGGGAGATCGGCCTCGGACAGGATCGCTCGCACGCGGCTCCAAGTCTCATCAAAGGAGATGAAGTCCGGGGTCATCAAGCCTTCCTTCCTGTTGCCTCGCGCACCATGGTGCGGATGCGATCGGCGGCGTTGCGGTGCGCCGCGACGCAAGCCGGTCCGCAGTGGCTCCCCGCAGCGTAGCGGTCATGATGCGACCAATCGGAGAACGGCTCACCCACGGGGAGCACCATCCTGAGCCGCTGGTCGCCCGAGAGCTGAAGCAGCTACACGAACACCGGCCAGAGCTTCTGGATGTGGACGCGGTGCGCCCCCGCCGTCGGCGCTCCCGATTCGTCCACGGCCATCCCCATGGACCGCATTATCGCCTTCAGCCCGCACTCCGCGCTGAAGCCGTACAACTGGTCCGCGTTCCCCAGCGGTGGTGGTCGCGGAGCAACTCAGCGTCCTCCCAATGACGGACGTGCGCCGCCCGAAAGTCCGCCGGGCGCGATGCCCGGGCGCTCAGGCGAGGAGCCCGAGGCCAGCGCGACGGGTGCGCGAGGCCTTCCGGTCAAATCCTGCTTTGGGCAAGCCGGCAGGGTATCGCGGCTACACGAACAGCAGCACCGCCCGCGCCGGCTCGCCCGTGGCCCGTTCCACGGCCCGGGCGTAGAGCGTCACCTGAACTCGATAGGCGTCGCCCTGCTGCGTAATAGCGGGATCGCTGGTCTTGAAGTCCACGACCGTCCACGGCCCGCCCGGTTCCTCCTGAAACACCAAATCTGCGACTCCGTCCACGACGACCGGCCCGTCTCCCTCGCTCTCCTCGGGCTCGGAAGCACGCTCAAGCTCGGAGTCCGCCTCGGAGGTCTCGCTCTCGGGGAGGCGCACCGATTCCTCCTGATGGAGGAGCGGGAGTTCGCGGTGGAGGACCGGGGCGGCGCGGGCGGCCCGCATCAGCGGGCTCTGAAGCGCGGCGGCGGCGGCGCGTCCGGCGGGTCCCACGAGCGCCTCGGCAGCACCCAGCTCCACGGCCGCCCGCGCCGCCGCTTCCATGACCGCTTCCGGGGCGGCGTCCAGCGGGACCGTCTCCAGAATCCGATGGACGAGGATCCCGAACGCCTCTCCCTTGGGGCGGTCCGGCTCCCGGGCGATCGCCTCGATCTCCACCGGCCCCGCTTCGAGTCCGGCGTCGCCGAGCCTGCCCGCACGGGCGATGAGCCGCCGCGGCGTGCGACCGTCCTCCAGCGTCCGCTCGGATTCCTTGACGAACTCCGCCTCTCGGGCGCGGCCCTCGGCGGCGGCTTCGGCGTCGTCCTTCGTGTTGAGCAGATTCCAGAGATCGGCTCTGCCCACAGGCGCGGGGCGCGGCGCGGAAGCGGGCGGCGCGTCAAGAAGCAAGGCGCCGAGCCGTTCCGCCACCGGGGAAAGGAAACTCGCCTTCGGATACCCGAACGGCGACGCCGGCGCGGCGAGCAGATCCCGGGCGCGGGTCATGGCCACGTAGAGGAGCCGGTCGTACTCGGCCAGCTCCTCCGCGATCTCGGTCGCCTGATGATGGATGAGCTCCCACGGAACCAGTCCGCTCCCGAGATCGCAGGCGTGGAGGTTTTCCTCCGGCCTCACGACGCGAGAGCCCCGCGCGTTCCTGGCGAACGATCCGTCGCAGAGGATCACGACCGGGAACTCAAGGCCCTTCGCGGCATGCACCGTCATCATGCGAACGCCGCCGATTTCGTCGTCGATGGTGTGCGCGGCGGCCGGGTCCGGGGTTTCCGCCTCGGCGGTCAGCCGCTCCACGAACTCGCGGAAGGAGAGCCCGCCCCCCGCCTCGAACGCTCGGGCCGATTCGGCGAGCCGCCGCAGGTTGGCGAACACCTGATCCGAGGATCGCCAGAACGCGAAGCCGCTCTCGGCGCGGTGCTCGCCGAGGAGATCCTGAATCGTGAGCGTGATGGGACGGTGGTTGCGCTGCCGATGCAGCCGGTCCAGAAACTGCAGCGCGGCCAGAATCTCCCGCTCGATCGCCGGCATCCCCTCGGGACGCTCCGCCCGCGCCGCCCACCCCGGCCGGAGGTTCGGTTCCCCCCGGCGGCGCTCCCGGTACAAGAACAAGTCCTCGTCCGGGATCCCGAAGAGAGGGCCGCGCAGGGTCGCGTACACGGCCACCTCGTCGTCCGGGAACTCGACCGCGGTAAGCGCGGCGCGGAGGAAGGAAATCTCCGGACTCGCCACGTAGCTCTCCACGGCGGCGAGCGAGTGCGGGATCTGCAGCTCCCGAAGCGCATCCGCCCATCGCTGCGCGTTCAGCTTGCCCCACACCCGAAACCGGCGGAACAGGAGGCATATGTCGTCCGGCCGCACCGGGCGCTTCCCGTCCCCGTCCGAAACCGGAAACCCCTCGGCGAGCAGTTGCGCGACGAAGCGGGCAACCGCTTTCGGCTCGCCCTTGAGCTGACGGACGTAACGCGCCGACTCCACCTCAATGCCCGCGATCCCCGGATGGTCTCCCATCGGCTTCCGGTCGGGGTGGAGCGGGGCCCACGGAGCCTGCGTTCCCTTCAGGTCCTGAGTGATCTCGGGGATCTCGTCGTACCGGTCGAGCTCGACTGGGGTCCCCGTAAACAGCGGCTCCATCGTGTTGTTCACGAGCTCGCAGACTCCCGGCACCGAGCGGAAGTTCGTCGTGAGCTGCAGCTCCTCCGCGCCCTGTTCCAGCAGGGTCTCCTTGACCTGCAGGTAGTGGCCGATGTCGGCGCGGCGGAAGCGGTAGATGGACTGTTTGGGATCGCCGACCAGAAAGAGCCGCCCCGGAATGAGCTGCGCGCTCTCCTGGTCCCCGTCCGGCGGATCCTCGGAGGTGAGGATCCGGGCGATGTCGGTCTGGAGCGGATCGGTGTCCTGATACTCGTCCAGCAGGATGTGGCGATACCGGTCCCGCAACTCGTTGCGCACTTCGGCGTTCTGAACGAGGAGCCGCTGAGTGCGGAGCAGCAGGTCGTCGAAATCGAGCTTTCCCGCCTTCTGCTTGGCCTGCTGGTACTGCGCCACCAGCCCGCGCAGATCCTCCCGAAGCAACGCCGCGAGGCCCGCGTTGCTGTGCTTCTTGTACTGTTCGAGCGCCACCCGAAAGCTCTCCCTCCAGTCCTTCGCGCCGGGGAGTCCGGCCGGGCACGCGCCGTGGTAGGAAGCGACCTTCAACGCGGCCAGCGCCTGCTCCAACCACTCGGGGTCGGTGTCGCCGGTGGCGCGCCGTGCCCGAATCTCCCGGGCGAGCGCCGCCGCCTCCTGCATGGAATACCGCAGCCAGTTCGGTTTTCCGCCCGGAGGGTCGGGCGGAAACGCCCCGTACAGGCGCTCGATCTCGAAGAGCGTCGGACCACGGGTCGGCGCCTCCGCGCCCGGCCGCACGATCTCGGGCGGGTCCGGGCCAAGGAGTTCCTCGGTCGCCGCCGCCGCATCCCACTTGCCAAGAGTCCACGGGGCGTCGTACTGCCGGTAGTCCAGCAGCTTGCGCCCGGCTTCACGGAGCACGTCGAGGGGGCTCTGGCGGGGATTGCGGCTGCGACGGAGCAGGCGGGCGATCCCCGGACCCGGAACCTCCAGGGCCTCGCGAGCGAACTCGTCGAAGACCCGCCCGAAGAGCAGCGCTTGATCGGCTTGGGACAGGATCTCGAAGTCGGGATCCACCCCGGCCTCGATCGGGCGCTCCCGGAGAATCCCGCCCGCGAACGCGTGGATCGTGCCGATGACCGCTTCCTCAAGGTGATGGAGCGCTTTCTCAAGCCGCCGCCGTTCGTCCGGGGCGGCCCCGTCGATGCGGTCCTCGATGCCCTGCCGCACCCGCAGGCGCAGTTCGCCCGCCGCCTTCTCGGTGAACGTGATGGCGGCGATCTCGCGCATGTGGGCCGCCCCCACGGCGACCATTTCCACGACGCGATAGGTGAGGACCGTGGTCTTGCCGGTGCCCGCCGCCGCCTCGACGATGAACGTCGTGTCGTGTTCCCGGCGGATCCGCGCTCGGGCCGCGTCGTCCACGAGTGCGCCGGAAGTCATGGGAGCGCCCGGATGGTTGCGAGCGCCGCGAGTCGGCCCGACTCCGCCGCGCTCGGCTTCACGTGCTCGTGGCTCGCCGGGCGCGGGCCGCAGATCGCCCGGAAGTCGCACCAGTCGCAGGCGAGGAACCGGTCCCGACGCGGAAGCGCGGCGAACTGCCCCTCGGAAATCGCCGCGTCGAGCGCGGCGACGAACTCCCGGAAGACTTCGCGGGATTCGGGAGCGCCCGTGTTCACGGCGGTCTCCTGAAACGCCCCCCGCAGCGTCGCGTAGTAGAGGCGGGAGGACGCGACCGGCTCGCCGTCGAGCGCCTCCCACGCCCGGGCGTAGAGCACCGGCTGGAGCGTCTGACCGCCAAGGAGCACGGCGTCCGCGCCCACGGCGTCGCCGGCGCGACCGGTCTTGTAGTCGGTGACCTGAATGCTCCCGTCTTTCCGTCGCTCCACCGCGTCAATCGAGCCATGGACCCGGATCACGCCTTCAAACACCGGAGTCTCGGCCGTGCTCGACGGATCGTTGGCCTTGCCGGGAGTCATGCCGAACGCCCGCTCGTTCGCGAGGAACACCCGCCCGCTCTCGAGGTGACGGTCGAGGAATCCGCGGAGATCGCCAAGCAGTCCGTCCATCTCGTCGTCCCAGATCCGGCGCACCGGGGGCGAGAGCCGCTCCCGGTACTCCCGCTCCACCTCCCGGAAGATGGCCTCCACTTCCCTGAAGACGGTCCGCAACTCGATCCGGGGCCGGGTTCCGAGGTCGGGCAGCCTGGCCCCGAGCCGAGCGAACACCTCGTGGAGGAGGCTTCCCCGGGTCAGCGAGTCGAGCGGCATGGCCGGAACCGGATGCCTGCGCGCCGTGAGGCCCGCGACGTTGCGGAGGAAGAACGAGTACGGGCAGGAGGAATACCCCTCGAGCCCGGTCGGCGAGTACGAGCGCTCGTGCGGCCGATAGCGCTGGAGCGCCGTCTGCGCGTTCTTGCCGGGATTCAGGAACCCGTCCGGAGACTGCCACTTCCGCGCCTGCCGCATGTACTCCTGCCGCAGCGAACGGGCCAGCGAGGACTCACCGAGCAGGTAGGCCGCGGTCCCTGGACGCGGCTCGCCGGCCCCCTGCCCCAGCGCCTCCGCCACCCGGGCGAGATCGAACTCGCGGCGGTCGATCGCGAGCGCTGGCTCCCGCGGGGCGCGGATTCCCCGGATCACCCGCTGCTCCCGCGCCGCCGCTTTCCGGATTTCGGCGAGGGTCGGCACTCTCCCGAAGCCGGCCCGGAAGGTCTCGGCCAGATAGTACGAAGGAACCTGCCGTCTTCCTTCCGCCGGGTTGAGCGAGGGAAAGCTGAGCAGCAGCCGTCCGCTCGACGCGCCGACCGCGAGCCGCAGGCGGAGCCGTTCCGCATCGCTGCGGTCCGAGCGTAACGGCAGATCCGGGGACAGTGCCGAGCGCCGGCGATCGGGCAGGATCGGGTCCTCGCGGACGATCTGCGGAAAGGCCCGCTCGGAGAGGCCCGGCAGCGCCACGAACGCGAAGGAGTGGCCGCGGGCGGCCTCGATCGGACCGACCCACGCCCGCCCGGACCGGCTGCGGGGGGCGCGGACCACGACCTCCCGCAGGCGCGGCGCGAGTCCATCGCGCACTTCCGGCAGCGTGAGCTCGCCGGCCCCATCGGCGGCTCCCGCCTCGGCGAGACAGGCGAGGACTCCCTCCGGGTGGCGCAATCCGAGTCGGGCCAGACCCCGGAGACGATCCAGCCACTCCCGCTGGGAGGCGCGTTCGGGAAGCGCGTCCAGCGATCGCAGGATGGGGAGGATCACCTCCGAGAGACCGCGCACTTCCTCGGCAAGCCGCTTGACCTCCCGGCTGCCCGGCCCGGCGTCGTCCTCGCCGTCCTCGCTGAGACGCGCCCGCAGTTCCCGGAACCGGCGCTCCCAGCGGTCGAGCCCGCCCACCACGTCGGAGCTGCGGATGCGCCGCTCCCAGTACCGCGGCGCGGCGAAGCCCGCCTCACCGGACGGCGTCTCGCCCATCGCGAGGTAGTCCGCGACCCGGTTCGCGGGAAGCCGTTCGAGCGCGCAGTCGAGCAACATCAGGAAGGCGCGTCCCGCCGGGTGGGGCCAGCGAGCTCCCGACTCGAAGAACGCGGGAATCCCGGCGCGGGACAGCGCCTCCCGGAACGCCGGGGCCTGCTCCCGCGGTCTGGAGAGCAATACCGCCATGCGGTCGAAGCTCACGCCCCGGCGGGCTTCGGCGAGGAGCGCGCTCGCGACTTCGATCGCCTCCGCGAGCACCCCCGGAGCGTCCACGACGAAAAGCCCCTCCCGGGAAACATCGCGATTCGGGCGGCTGCTCCGAAAGAGATGCCGCTGGGCCGCATCGACGGCGTCCGCCGCCGCGGGCTCCTCTTCGGGGGCGGCGACCTGGCGGATTCCGATGTCCGTCGCGGCGCGTTCGGCTCCGGAATCTTCGTCGGGAGCGACGATCAGGGCCTCGGGAGCGGCGTGGACGAGCGCCCCGGCAAACCGGCGACTGGCCGGATTCGGCAGCGGCACGTCAAGAAAGACGACCGGGAGCCGCTGCCGGACGGCCTCGGCGGCGATCTCCAGCACCCGGGCGCGGTCGGCGAGGCCGGCGTCCTGAAGCGCCTCCGCATAGGCGCGGTACAGCGCTCCGAGCGCCGGATCCGCGGCGGAGATCCGGTCCGGCGCGATCCCGGCGAGGCGCAGCTCCCGGAACGTGCTCCCGAGGCGGCGGGCGAGGCCCGGTCCTTCCGCGACCGGCTCGAAACGCCCGAGCCGCCCCTCGGCGCGAAACCGATGGACGAGCCGGACGACCAGCGTCTGCGCGGCCGCCGGGGCGAGTAGACGCAGCCCGGCTCGCGCGAGCGCCGGGCCGGCGAGCTCGTGGGCAAGCGAGAGGAAGGCGAAGCGGGTCGCCCCGAAGAGCGCGGCGCCGCTCCCCCGACGCTCCAGAACGTCCATCGCGAGCGCGTCGGCGGCGGCGCGGGTGTGCGCCACGACGAGAAACGGTTCCCGCGGCGGGAGGCCCAGCAGGAACTCGGTCGCAGCGGCGATGCGGCGGGACGCCCGGGGCGCGCTCACGAACCGTGCTGCCACGCCTTCACTATAGGCCCCGCCTCTAGACTCCGAGCCGTCATGGAAGCCCCGAAGGCCGCCCGGCGCGAGCACGTCCATCGCGAACACGGCGTGCCCCGTTCCGATCCGTGGGCGTGGATCCGCGATCGGGACGATCCCGAAGTCCTCGCGCTGCTCCGGGCCGAGAACGACTGGACCGAACGCTCGCTCGCCCCGTTCGCCGCCGAACGCGACCGGGTTCTCGCCGAAATGAAGGCGCGAGTCGCCCCGAACCAGTCCTCGCCGCCGGTCGCCGACGGCGGGTTCCTCTACCGCTGGCGCTACCGGCGGGGCGAGGAGTACCCGGTCTTCATGCGCCGGCGGCCGTCCGGTCCCGAGACGACCCTGCTCGACGGAAACGTCCTCGCCGGGCACGGCTACTTCCGGATCGGGGCGGTGGAGATGACTCCGCGCCACGACCGGCTCGCCTACGCCGTCGATACCGTCGGGCGACGCATCTATGAGATTCGCTTCCGTGACCCGGAGACCGGCGACGAACTCCCGGACCGGATTCCGGGGGCGGCCCCCAACTTCGTGTGGTCGGCCGACGGGCGGACGCTCCTCTATACCGAGGTCCACACGGAGACGCTGCGCTGGCACCGGATCCGCCGCCACCGGCTGGGAACGCCGGTCGAAGCCGACGCGACCGTGTACGAGGAGGCCGACGAGGCCTTCTGGATATCGGTGTTCGAGAGCCGGTCGCGGGAACTTCTCCTCATCCACTGCCAGCAGACCGAGCGCGCCGAAACGTGGGCCGTCCCGGCGGCGAACCCCGAGGCCCAGCCGAGCCTCGTCCTTCCCCGGGAGGACGGACACGAGTTCGCGCTGGACCACTTCCGGGGTCGGTTCTACATCCGCACGAATCGGGACGCTCCCGACTTCCGGCTGGTCGCCGCGCCCGAGGATCGCCCGCAGGATTGGACGGAGGTCGCGCCGGCCGCGCCGGGAGTCCAGCTTGAGGGGTTCCAGTTGTTCGATTCGCACCTCGCGCTCTTCGAGCGGGAGGCCGGGCGGCAGGAGCTGCGCCTCGTCGAGTGGGAGAGCGGAACGTCCCGCCGGGTCGCGCTGCCGGGCGCGGTGCGGGCGCTCGACGAGGAGTCGAATCCCGACTCCGGGAGTCGGGAGATCCGGGTCACGGTGAGCAACCCGAAGACCCCGACGACGACGTTCGCGGTGGATCTCGCGACCGGCCTCCGCCGCGCGCTCCAGAAGGAGCGCGTTCCGACGTTCCGCTCCCGTTCCTACCGGCTCGCCCGGCTGACGGCCCGCGGCCGGGACGGCGCGCGCATCCCGATCTCGCTGGTCCACCACCGCGACTTTCCGCCGGGGCCGGATCGCCCGCTCCTGCTGTACGGCTACGGGGCCTACGGCATCTCGATGGACCCCGTCTTCTCGCTCACCCGGCCCTCGCTCGTGGACCGCGGCTTCACGGTCGCGACCGCCCACGTCCGGGGCGGCCAGGAGCTCGGGCGGCGCTGGTACGACGAGGGCCGCTTGCTCAGGAAGTCCAACACCTTCCACGACTTCATCGCGTGCGCCGAGCGGCTCCGCGACGGCGGGAAGTGCGATCCGGAGCGGGTGTACGCCATGGGGGGCAGCGCCGGGGGGCTCCTCGTGGGAGCGGCGCTGAACATGGCCCCCGACCTCTTCCACGGGGTGGTCGCGATGGTGCCGTTCGTGGACGTGGTGAACTCGATGCTGGATCCCGACATCCCGCTCACCACCGGCGAGTACGACGAGTGGGGGAACCCAAGCGAACGGCGCTTCTTCGACGTGATGCGCGGCTACGCGCCCTACGAGAACGTCCCCGAGGCGCCGCTGCCGCACGTGCTGGCGACGAGCGGCCTCCACGACTCGCAGGTCCAGTTCTGGGAGCCGACCAAGTGGGTCCAGCGCCTCCGGGAGAAGAACGCCGCGACGGGCCGGCTCATCCTGCTGCGGACATCCATGGACGCCGGCCACGGCGGGCGCTCGGGGCGCTACCGGGGCCTCGAGGAGATCGCCGAGATCCACTCGTTCCTGATCGGACTCAGCCGGCTCAGACCTTCTCCAGCTTCCACCGCCCCCGCCGGAAGATCGTCACGCTGACCGCCGCCGAGAGCGAGTACGCGATTGCGACGGCCCAGAACACCCCCTCGACCCCGAGGCCCGTGCGCGAGAGCTGCCACGCGAGCGGGATTTCGAACAGCCAGAAGCACACGACGTCGATCCACGTCGGGGTGCGGGTGTCCCCGGCGCCGTTGAACGCCTGCCGGGTGACCATTCCCCAGGCGTAGAGCACGTAGCCGTAGCTGACCACGCGCAGCGCGGCGGCGGCGATCCCGAGCACTTCGGGGTCGTCGGTGAAGAACCCGGCGATCTGCGGCGCGAACGCGACGAACACGACCGTCACGCACCCCATGAAGGCCATGTTCCACAGGCCGGTGATCCGCACCCCGCGTTCGGCCCGCTCCGGCTTCCCCGCCCCGAGGTTCTGGCCCACGATGGTGGAGGCGGCGTTCGACAGCCCCCAGCACGGCAGCAGCACGAAGAGCGCGATCCGCACGGCGATGACCCAGCCGGCCACGGCGACGGTGCCGAAGCTCGCGATGATGCGGATCAGGACGATCCATGGGAGCATGTCGGCCAGCATCTGCGCGACCCCGCCCACCGAGACCCGGCAGAGGTTCTTCAGGACGTTCCAGTGGACGTGCATGTCCTCGCGCCGGATGCGCAGCCGGGCGCCCCGGGCGAGCACCCAGAACTGGTAGAGCACGCCGGTCCCGCGCCCGATCGTGGTGGCGATCGCGGCCCCGGGGAGGCCGAACTCGGGGAACGGGCCCAGTCCGAAGATCAGGCAGGGATCCAGCACGATGTTGATCCCGTTCGACAGCCACAGCGCCCGCATGGCCGCCGGCGCGTCCCCGGCGCCGCGCAGGATGGCGTTGTTCAGGAACAGCAGCAGGATCGTGGCCATCCCCCCGTACATGATCCGGGCGTGCGGGGTTCCGACGGCGACCGTCTCCTCGTCGGCCCCCATCAACGTGAGGATCTCGGGCGCGTAGATCGCGCCGAGCGCCCCGATGACGAGGGACGCGACGATCCCGAGGCCGATCGCCTGCACCCCGGCGCAGGCCGCCTCTTTCCGGTCCCCTTCGCCGTAGCGGCGCGCCACGAGCGCGGTCACGGCGAAGGAGAAGCCGATCGCGACCGCGTACACGAGCCCGAGCGCGGTCTCGGTGATGCCGGCGGCCGCGAGCGCCGCCGCGCCGAGCCGGGCGACGAAGAAGGCGTCCACGACCGCGAAGATGGACTCGCCGACCATCTCCAGCGCCATCGGGACCGCCAGCACGAAGACGGAGGGGCCGAGCGCCCCCCGGGTCAGGTCGCGGTCGGTGCCCCGCAGCGCTTCCCGGAGCAGGCCGAGAAACGCCCGCAGCCGGGCGGGCACGGGAGCCGCGCTACTCCGGAATGAGCGCGACGATCCGGACCGGGGCGCCGCTCCCGCCCTCGATCTTCATCGGGAGCGCCAGCAGCAGGAAGCCGGTCGGCGGGATTTCGCTGAGATCGGCCACGTTCTCCAGATTCGGGATCCCGGCGGCCGCGCCCACCTGATGCGCGAGAAAGTCCGCCGAGGGGCCGTGGTCGATGCTCGCCGTGTCCACGCCCACGAGCGCGACGTCCCGCTCGACGAGAAGCTCCATCGCCGAAGCGTGGATCCCCGGAAAATGCAGGTTTCCCGCGTCGCCCGGGGCGTCGTCGCCCAAGTACGGCCCGGCCTCGGGCCAGCGCTCGGCCCAGCCGGTGCGGAACAGCACCGCCGTCCCCGGCGCGATCGTTCCGTGCGCCGCTTCCCACGCGGCGATCTCGTCCGGACCGACCCGGTAGTCGGGGTCGGCGGCGGCGCCTTCCCGCACGTCCACCACGACTCCGGGCGCGATCAGCCGGGAGAGCGGGACCTCGGCGGCGTCCACGCCGCCTTCGGCGAAGTGCGAGGGCGCGTCGAGGTGGGTTCCGCCGTGCTCGGCGCTCGCGAACTCCCCGGCCGCGTAGTAGAAGCCGGCCTGGGTCACGCCGTCGGCGAGCGAGGTGAGCTCGAACCCGCGCGTGTCCGTGGGCCAATACAGCGTAGTGTCTCCGTAGCCGTGGCTCAGATCGACCATCCGCCAGTCGGCCACCGCCTCGGGACCGAGTCGGGGCGCGTCGCACCCGGCGACGAGCAGGACGGACGACGCGAGCAGAAAACGCATGGGCCCGAATCGTAACCACGCCGCCGTCGTCGCCCTCTCGCTGGTCGCGGCGGTGCTCGCGGCGCTGCTCCTGCCCGGCGCGGGGGCGCTCCACGCGGTCCTGTTCGCGGTCCTCGTCGCCGCGCTGTGGGCGAGCGGGACGCCGCGCCGGAGGGGCGACCGGCTTCTCGGCGCCGCGCTCTTCGCGTCGCTCCTCCTGGGCGGCCTCTTCGCGGCGCTCTCGCCGGAAACGGGCTTCCTCGGGCTGCTGCTGGGAGTCTCCGCCGTCCCGCTCCTCGTCACGGCGACCGGGTTCGCGCTCGCCTTCGAGCCGGTGGACCCGGAGGTTCTGAAGAAGCTGCGGGAGGGCCGCGAGTGATCCCGGTCCTGACGCTCGCGATCACGCTCGCGATCGGGGCCTGGGCGGCCCGGCGGACCCGCAGCGCGATCGACTTCTTCGCCGCTGGGCGGCGGCTCGGGGCGTTCCGCGCCGGGCTCGGCGCCGCCGCGTCCTCGTTCAGCGGGTTCGTCTTCGTCGGCGGCGCCGGGCTGATGCACGAGGTCGGCGCCGGCGCGCTCTTCCTCGTGGTCCCGATCGGGTTCACCGCCGCGCTCGTCTGCCGGACGGTGGGCCGGCGGCTGGCCCTCATCGCCGAGGCGAGCGGCGCCTTCACGATCCCCGAGGCGCTCCGGTTCCGCTTCGACAGCCGGCTTCCGGGCGGCTTCGCCGCGGTCGCGATCCTGCTCGGGAGCGTCCTCTACCTCGGCCTCCAGATCGCGGCGCTCTCGGTCGCGCTGCGCTTCGCCTTTCCCGACCTCGGGACCGGGGCCAGCCTCGCGCTGGGCCTCTCGCTGCTACTGGCCTATTCGCTGCTCGGCGGGATGATCGCGTCGGTGGACACCGACGTGTTCCAGGGAATCCTGATGGCCATAGGCGCGGTCGCCGCGTTCGCGTTCGTGCTCGGCCGGCTCGGCGGGCCCGGCGAGGCGCTGGACGCGCTCGCTCGCCTTGCGCCCGAGCGGCTGGACCCGGTGGGCGTCTGGAGCCCGGGGACCGCGTTCGGGATGATGCTGCTGTTCTCGATCGGCGTGTTCGGGCAGCCGCACTCGCTGCACAAGTTCCTCATGCTCCGGAACCCCGACGCGCTCCGGTTCCTGCCCATGGTTCTCGGCGGGGCGCACGCGCTCAGCCTGCTGGTCTGGATCGGGCTCGGCCTCGGAGCCATGGTCCTCGCCGCCGAAGGCCGGCTCCACGCGCTGGGGCACCCGGACGAGGCCTCGTTCCTCGTGCTGCGCATCCTCGAGGCCCCGCCGGCGCTCGTCGGCCTCGTCGCCGCGGCCGTGCTCGCGGCCATCCTCTCGACCGCCGACACGTTCATGAACCTCGCCGCCGCCGCGCTCGTCCGGGACCTGCCGCGGGCGTTCGGGGGCGGGGGGTTCTCCGGCCTGCTCGCGGCGCGGGCGGCGTGCCTCGCCGTGGGGCTCGTCGCGCTCGGGATCGCCGCGGCCCACCTCGGCGGCGGCGCGCTCATCGCGTTCCTCGGGACGCTCGCCTTCGGCGCGTTCGCCTCGGGGCTCGGGCCGGTCCTCACGCTCGGCCTGATGCTGCCCGAAGTCCCGGCGCGGGGCGCGGCGCTCGCCATGGCCGCCGGGCTCTCGTCGCACCTCCTGCTCGAGGGACGCGGTCTCGTGGTCCCCCCGGCGCTCGTCGGCATGGCGGTCGGATCGGTCGTCCTCCTCGCCTCGGCGCAGCTCGCCCCGGCGAAGTCGGTAGGCTCAAGCGCGCGAATCGCCCTGACTCAATGATCTCCGCGCCGCCCCTGAAGATCACGGTTCTCACCGGGGGGTCCACGCCGGAGCGCGACGTGGCGCTCGCGGGCGCCGGCGAGGTGGTGCGGGCGCTGCGCCTCTCCGGGCACGACGTGGTCGCGGTGGACACGGTGCGCGGCCCGCTGGATCCGGAACAGGAGGGCGCCCGGCTCGCGCAGCGCGTGGCCCGCGAGCCCCCCTCGGACGAGGAGCTGGCCGAACTCCGCGAACGCGAGGACGTTCCGGGGCTGCTGCGGCTCGGCGAAATGCACGAGGCCGACGCGGCGTTCCTCGTGCTCCACGGCCTCGACGGCGAGGGCGGCCGGGTGCAGGCGGTGCTGGAGCTCAGCGGCGTCCGCTACACCGGCAGCGGCGTGCTCGGAAGCTCGCTCGCCATGGAGAAGGCCGCCGCCAAGCACGTGCTGCGGGGCGCGGGGATTCCGACGGCGCCCTTCGAGCGGCTGCACCGGCAGCGGCCCGAGGACCGGCGGGCCGAAATCGCGGCGCTCGGCGAGACGGTGATCGTGAAGCCGTCCCGGGTCGGCTCCTCGGTGGGCCTGCGCCAGGCGACCGGGTTCGAGGACGTGCGGGCCGCCGTGGCCGAAGCGCGCCGCCACGACACGGTGGTGCTCATCGAGGCGCTCCTTCCCGGCCGCGAGTTCACGGTCGGCGTGCTCGAGACCGAGGGCGGCGAGCCGGAGGCGCTCGGCGTCGGCGAGATCGTCATGCGCGAGGGTCTTTTCGACTACCACGCCAAGTACACGCCGGGCCTCGCCGAGGAGATCTTCCCGGCGGACGTTCCCGAGTCGCTCGAGCGCGAGCTTCGGGAGCTCGCGGTGATGTGCCACCGGGCGCTCGCGCTGCGGCACTTCTCGCGGGTGGACTTCCGGATGGACGCCGAGGGCCGGCCGATGGTCCTCGAGGCCAACACGCTGCCCGGCATGACCACGCGGAGCCTGCTCCCGCAGTCGGCCGCCGTC
This sequence comes from Vicinamibacteria bacterium, assembly GCA_965199715.1. Classification (GTDB taxonomy): domain Bacteria; phylum Acidobacteriota; class Vicinamibacteria; order Marinacidobacterales; family Marinacidobacteraceae; genus CBDATA01. The sequence goes on along the minus strand of OZ241322.1, from coordinate 2,267,265 downwards.
GCCGGGATGTCCTTCGCCGAACTCTGCGACCGGATCGCCCGGCTCGCCGCGAGGGGCGAGGGCCGATGAAGCGCCTCCTGCTCGTCGCCGCGCTCGCCGGGTGCGGGCCGCCGCCGGCGGACCTCGTCGTGCGGGGAGGATCGGTGCATGGCGGAGCCGAGGCGTTCGCCGTCCGCGACGGGCGCTTCGCGCGGATCGGCTCGGCGGCGGACGTCGAGCCGCTGATCGGCGACGCCACCGAGGTGATCGAGCTCGACGGCGAGGCGGTGCTGCCGGGACTGATCGACGGCCACACGCACCTGCGCGGCGGGATCAGCCTCGTCCGGGGCGTGGACCTCACCGGGATCGCCGACCGCGCCGAGTGGGAACGCCGGATCCGCGCCCGCGCCGCGGAACTCGCGCCGGGCGAATGGATCGTCGGCGGGCGCTGGGACCACACGCTCTCCGGCGGCGAGTTTCCCGCCCGCGACATTCTCGACCGGGCCGCGCCGGAGAACCCGGTCGTCCTCGCCGACATCGACGGGCACACCGCCTGGGCGAGCAGCCTCGCGCTGGAGATCGCCGGGATCACGCGGGACACGCCCGATCCCCCGGGCGGACACATCGTCCGGGACGCCGCCGGCGAACCGACCGGAATCCTTCTCGAGGCGGCCGGCGGGCTGGTCGGGCGGCGCGTCCCGGCCCTCGACGCGGCGAGCGAGCGCGAGCTCATGGAGCTGACGCTGCGCAACGCGGCGAGCCTCGGGCTGACCGGGGCGCACGACATGGCCGGCCTCGCCGGAGCCGAGCGCTACCTCGAGATGGCGCAAGCCGGGCGGCTCCCGCTGCGGATCTGGTTCGGGGCCACCGGCGCGATCGGCCGATCCGAAGAAGCCGCCGCGCTGCGCGACCGGATCGCCGAAGAACTCGCCCCGATCGAGGCCGGGCGCGGGCCGACGCTCGCGCTGGGCTACGCGAAGCTCGTGGCCGACGGAGTCCTCTCCGCCCGCACCGCCGCGCTGATCGAGCCCTACGCCGACGATCCCGACGCGAGCGGCTTCATGGTCACCGAGGCCCCCGACCTGGAGGCCGCCGTCGCCGAGTTCCACGAGGCCGGATTCCCGGTCGCGATCCACGCGATCGGCGACCTCGCGGTCCGGCGCTCGCTCGACGCGTTCGAAAGCGATCCGGCGCCCGGCCTCCTCCCCGACCGGGTGGAGCACGTCGAGTCGCTCGACCCGGCGGACGCGCCGCGCTTCGGCGCACTGGGCGTGCTGGCCTCGTTCCAGCCGCACCACTGCATCACCGGGATCGACGTGTACAACACGGACCGCCTCGGGCCGGACCGGGCGGCGTGGGCGTTCGCGTGGGGCGCGGCGCGGGACGCGGGAGCGGAGCTCGTCTTCGGCAGCGACTGGCCCACCGCCCCGCTCGACCCGCTGCGCCAGCTCTACGCCGCGACGGTGCGCGAGAAGCCGGGCGGCGGCCCCGAAGGCGGCTGGCACCCCCACCAGAAGGTGAGCTGGGACACGGCGCTCGCCGCCTTCACCCAGGCCCCGGCGGACGCCGCCGGCCAGGGAGATGAAATCGGCTCGATCGCGGTCGGCAAGTGGGCCGACTTCGTGATCCTCGACGGACCGGTCCCCGATCCGCCGGACCGGACGCTCCTGGACCTCGAGGTCCACTCGACCTGGGCCGCGGGCGAGGCCACGTTCCGCCGCTGACATGCATCCGCTCGTCTCCGGCGCGTGGCTGGACGCCCGTCTCGCCGATCCCGACGTCGTGGTCGTGGACGCCCGCTTCCACCTCCCCGAGCCGGCCTGGGGCCGCGCCCGCTACCTCGAGGGACACGTTTCGGGCGCGGTCTTCGCCGACCTCGACCGGGACCTCGCCGGCCAGCGCACCGGAACGAACGGGCGCCATCCGCTGCCGCCGGTCGAGCGCATGGCCGAGACCTTCGGCCGGCTCGGAATCGACTCCGGGAAGACCGTCGTCGCCTACGACAGCGCGAGCGGCATGTACGCCGCCCGCCTCTGGTGGATGCTCCGCTACCTCGGCCACGACCGGGTCGCGGTCCTCGACGGCGGCCTCGCCGCGTGGCCGGGCGCGCTGCGGCCCGGCGAGGAGCGCCGTCCGCCCGCCCGCTTCGAGCCCCGGCCCCGCCCCGCCATGCTCCGGGAAGCGGACGCGCTCGGCGGGACCCTCCTCGTCGACGCTCGGGAGCCGGCGCGCTTCCGCGGCGAGGTCGAGCCCCTCGATCCGGTCGCCGGGCGGATTCCCGGCGCCCGCAACCACTTCTGGAAGGACAGCCTCGACGGCGACGGGCGCTTCCGCGATCCGGCGGCGCTGAGGGCGGCGTTCGACCGGCTTCTGGCCGACCGCAAGGGCGAGCCGGTCGTCTGCTACTGCGGCTCCGGGGTGACCGCCGCGCACGACGCGCTGGCGCTCGAGGCCGCCGGCGTCACGGGAGTCGCGCTCTACGTCGGATCGTGGTCCGAGTGGATCGCCGACGCGGACCGGCCGGTCGCGACCGGCTGAGCCCGGACCAGCCGCAGCATCAGCCGGTTCCACGGGACCGGGAAATTCGCCCGGGCGACGATCTCGCCGTTGATGGCCTCGATCTCGGTGCGCCGGCCGCGCTCCAGGTCCTGAAGCATGCTGGACCGGTTCCCCGCGGTGGCCCGGACGACCGCCTCGAGCGTCTCCCAGACGGCTCCCGCGCGGACTCCTTCCTCCCGCGCGACGCGCGTGGCCTCCGCGACGATCCGCCGCGCGATCTCCCTGACCCCCGGATCCTCCAATAGGCGCCCGGTGCGCAGCCCGAGGAGCGCGGTGAGCGGGTTCGCGGCCGCGTTCAGGATGGCCTTCTCCCACAGCGGAATCCGGATGTCGGGGACGACTTGCGCCGGGAACCCGGCATCCCGCAGGCAGGAGCGCAGCCGGTCGAGGCGCCCGTCGCCCTGGAAGCGCCCGAGCAGGACCGGCCCGAACCCGGCGTGAAACACTCGTCCGGACGCTTCCAGCGTGGCGCCGTTGTTCGAGACCGCGCCGACCACCGGAAGCCCGGTAGCGGCGAGCGTCTCCTCGTTGCCGAGGCCGTTCTGGAGCGAGACCAGCGTCGTGCGGCGGAACCCGGCGAGCGCCCGGGCCGCCGCGCCGGTGTCCCCCGACTTGACCGTGACCAGCGCGAAGTCCGGCTCGGGTCCCTCGACTTCGGACGACGCCGGAATCCGCACGGTCGCCTCGGTCGCGCCCCGCACCCGCAGCCCGTCGCGCCGGATGGCCCGGAGGCGCTCGCCCCGCGCCACGACGCGCACGGAATGCGCTCCGGCGAGCCTCGCCGCGAATACGCTACCCGTGGCCCCGGCCCCGAACACCAGCACATGAACCATTTCGCGACCCCCTGAGGCTAATGGAAGTCCTCCGCGAAATCGCGGTGTACGCGGCCGCCGTGGCGGTCGCCGCGCTCTTCGGCTTCCTGATCGAGCGCCGCCTCCGCAAACGCTTCGCCGAACGCGCCCGCGCCACCGACACCGGCTGGGACGACTGGGCCGCCGCCCATCTCTTCCACTTCGGGCTGCCGCTGCTGTTCGCCTTCGGCGCGGTCGCAACGGTGATGCGGTTCCGCCCCCCGCCGCCGCACGTCGAACCGCTCATCACGATCGGCCTCCAGATCGGCCTCATCCTGGTGCTGATCCGGCTGGCCACCGACGCGGCGCTGTTCGGCGTCCGGCTCTACAACACCCGCCTCGGCACGAGCGGGGTCTCGATCCTTCGGAACACGGTGCGGGTCATCGCCGGCGTCGTGGGGCTGCTCGTCATCCTGAACGAGTTCGGCGTCTCGGTGGGACCGATCCTCGCGACGCTCGGCGTCGGCGGCATCGCGCTGGCGCTCGCGCTCCAGCCCACGCTCAGCAACATCTTCGCCGGCATCCAGATGGTCGCCGCCAACCAGTTCAAGGTCGGCGACTTCATCGGCGTTCCGAGCGTCGGGGTCGAGGGCACCGTCACCGACATCGGCTGGCGGACGACGACGCTCAAGTCGCTTCTGGACAACACCGTCGTGATCCCGAACTCGCAACTCGCCGACGCGGTCTTCACGAACCTGCACGCCCCCGAACTGACGCTGCGGATCGCCGTCGCGGTGGGCGTCCACTACGACAGCGACCTCGAGCGCGTCGAGCAGGTCACGCTGGAGGTGATCCGGAAGATGCAGCGCGAGACGCCCGGCGCGTTCTCCGACTGGGAGGGCGAACTCCGCTGGCGCGAGTTCGGCGACTCCGCGATCACCTTCGACGCGATCCTCATGGCGGTGCGCCCGCTGAAGCGCTTCGAGGTCACGAACGTGTTCGTGAAGGCGCTCCACCGGCGCTTCGAGGCGGAGGGCATCGAAATCCCGTACCCGATCCGCAACCTGTACCTCCGCAGCGGCGTCCAGGTGGAAACCTCCGAGGAACCCCATGCGCAGCGATGAAGTCAAGACCGGCCCGAGCCGCGCCCCGGCGCGGGCGATGCTCCGCGCCACCGGGCTCTCGGCCGAGGCGATCCGGAAGCCGCTCGTCGGCATCGCCAACACCTGGACCGAGATCACTCCCTGCAACAGCCACCTGCGCGAACTCGCCGAGGAGGTCAAGGCCGGGGTGCGGGCCGCCGGCGGCACGCCGCTCGAGTTCAACACGATCGTGGTCTCGGACGCGATCGCGATGGGGTCGTCGGGGATGCGGGCGTCGCTCGTCTCGCGCGAAGTGGTCGCCGACTCGATCGAGCTGGTCACCCGGGGGCACCTGCTCGACGCGGTGGTGGCGATCTCCGGCTGCGACAAGACGATCCCCGGCACGATGATGGCGCTGGCGCGCCTCGACGTCCCGTCGCTCATGTTCTACGGCGGCTCCATCGCGCCCGGACTCCATCGGGGCCGTCGGGTGACCATCCAGGACGTGTTCGAGGCGGTCGGCGCCCACGCCGCGGGGAAGATGAGCGCCGCCGAGCTGGAGGAGCTGGAGGCCGCCGCCTGCCCCGGCGCCGGCGCCTGCGGAGGGCAGTTCACCGCGAACACGATGTCGCTCGCGGGAGCGTTCCTCGGGATCTCGCCGATGACCGGCAACGAGATTCCGGCGCTCTCGCCGCGCAAGGCCGGAGCCGCCCGCGCCGCCGGCGCCCGGGTCATGGACCTGCTGCGCGAGGGGCGGACCGCCCGGACGTTCCTCACCCGGGACGCGGTGAAGAACGCCTGGACCGCGGTCTCGGCGACGGCGGGCTCGACGAACGCCGCGCTTCACCTGCTGGCCATCGCCCACGAGGCGGGGACGACGATCACGCTCGACGACCTCGACGAGATCGGCGCCCGCACGCCGGTGCTGACCGACCTCAAGCCGGGAGGGCGGTTCACGGCCCCCGAGATGGAGGCGGCGGGGGGCATGCGCCTGCTCGCGGCGCGCCTGCGCGAGCTGGACGCGCTCGCCGACGCGCCCACGGTCACCGGCGAGTCGCTCTTCGATCTCGCGGACGCGGCGCAGGAGACCGAGGGCCAGGAAGTGATCCGGCCGTCGGCGCGGCCGGTGAAGGCCCGGGGCGGGCTCGCGTTCCTGCGCGGCAGCCTCGCTCCCGACGGCGCCATCCTGAAGCTCGCCGGACACGACCGGGGCCGCCACGTCGGACCGGCGCGAGTCTTCGATTCGGAGGAGGACGCCTTCGAGGCGGTCCAGGGCGGGCGGATCGCCGCGGGCGACGTGATCGTGATCCGCTACGAGGGGCCGAAGGGCGGCCCCGGGATGCGCGAGATGCTCGGCGTGACCGCGGCGGTGATCGGGCGCGGCCTCGGCGACAGCGTGGCGCTCATCACCGACGGGCGCTTCAGCGGCGCCACCCACGGGTTCATGGTGGGGCACGTCAGCCCCGAGGCGGCGGCCGGCGGCCCGATCGGGCTCGTCCGGGACGGCGACCGGATCACCATCGACCTCGAACCGCGGGCGCTGGACATCGAGATGCAGGGGGAGCGCACGGCCCGCCAGCCGCCGAACCCGTTCGCGACGGGGGCGCTCGCCCGCTACGCGAAGAACGTGTCCTCCGCCAGCCGGGGAGCGGTCACGACCGCCTGACCGGGTGCTGTCGCAACGGCTCGGAGCGGCGCTGCTGCTCCCGGCGCTCGGCGCCATCACGCTGGCGATGGCGGTTCCGATCGGCGTCCTCGTGCATCTCTCGCTGCTGCCGCCGGGCCCCCTCGCGCCGCTCGAGGGCGGGCCGACGCTCGCGTCCTTCGCGGGCCTTCTCGCCGAGCCGTTCCCGTCGGTGATGCTGCGCACGACGCGGCTCGCCGGGCTCACGACGCTGGCGACGCTCGTCCTCGGGTTTCCGATGGCGCTGCTGCTCTCGCGCTCGACCGGCCGGGCGCGGCGCATCCAGACGCTGCTGGTCGTCTCGCCGTTGCTCATGTCCATCGTGGTGCGGGCCTACGGCTGGGTGCTGCTGCTCGGACGCCAGGGCTTCCTCGGCGCGGCGCTCGAGACGCTCGGGTTCGAGCGCGGCTCGCTGCTGTACACCGAGGCCGCGGTGGTGCTCGCGCTCACCGAGTCGTTCCTCCCGTTCATGGTGCTGGCGCTCGCCGCGAGCCTCGACCGGGTGGAGCCGCGCCTGTTGGAGGCGGCGCGCGGCCTCGGCGCCTCGCCCGCGGCGGCGTTCTTCCGGGTGACCTTCCCGCTCACGCTTCCGGGGCTCGCCGCCGGCGGCAGCTTCGTGCTGGTGGGCGCCCTGTCGGCCTACGCGACCCCGGCGCTCCTCGGCGGCGCGACCTCGCGCACGTGGGTGCTGGAGATTCGGGAACTGCTCACGCTGAGCTTCGACTGGCCCTCTGCGGCCGCCGCATCGCTGCTGCTGCTCGTCGCAGCGATGGGCGTGATGGCGCTCGCCGCCGCGTACAGCCGCCGGCGCACGCTGCTGTGGTTCGGCGCATGAACCTCGCGCTGCGGCTGATCGCCGGGGTCGGATACGCGGTGCTGCTGCTGTCGCCGCTCGCGGTGCTGCTCTATTCGCTCAGCCCGCTCGCGGTGCTGGAGATCCCGCCCCGGGGCCTCAGCCTCGCCTGGTACGCGGGTCTCCTCGACCATCCGCGCCTGCTCTCGGGGATCGCGACCAGCTTCGCGCTCGGCCTGCTCGCGACCGCGTGCGCGCTGCTTCTCGGGATTCCGGCGGCGCTCGCGCTCACCCGGGCGCGGCTTCCGGGAAGCGCGGCGCTCCTCGGGATCCTGCTCTCGCCACTGAGCCTGCCGGGACTCGCGCTCGGGGCGGGCCTTCTGACCACGGTGAGCCTGTTCGCCCGCGAGACCGGGGTCCAGCTCGCCGGCACGCTCGTCCCGCTGCTGTTCGCGCACCTGCTCATCACCCTGCCGTGGGTCGTCCGCAGCGTCGCCGCGTCGCTCGAGTCGGCCGACCCGGAGCTCGAGTCGGCGGCCCGGGGCCTCGGGGCGGGGCCGCTCGAGACGCTGCTGCTGGTCACGCTGCCGAACGCCCGATCGGGGATCGTCGCCGGAGCGGTGTTCGCGTTCGTGATCTCGTTCGGCAACTTCAACCTGTCGCTGCTGCTCGTGAGCGGGCGGACGATCACCCTGCCGGTCGCCATCTTCGAGTACGTGGACCGCTACCAGGACCCGACGGTCGCCGCCATCGCCACCGTGGCGATCCTCGTCACCGCGCTGACCGCGCTCGCCGCCGACCGGCTGGCGGGCGTGCTCCGCAACCCCGGACGGCCCGCATGAAACGTCTCGCGCTCCTCGCTTTCCTGCTCGCCGGGTGCGCCGACGGCCGCCCGGAACTCGTGGTCGCCGCGCCTCCGGGGCGGATCGCCGACCTTCAGACCTGGTTCGCGCCGCCGTTCGAGGAACGCACCGGGGCGCGGATCGTCCCGACCGGCCTGCGCTCGGGCGACCAGGTGGCCCGGGTGCGCATCGAACGCGGCGTCCCGTCGCTCGACGTGTTGTGGATCGACGCCGGCGAGGCGGCGCTGCTCGGGAGCGAGGGCCTCGTCGAGGGGCCGCTCCCGCCGACGTTCTCCTCGGCGGTCGGTTTCCTCTACAACACCGACGCGCTGCCCGATCCGCCGCGTTCGTGGGCCGCGCTTGCACTCACGGACAGGCTCGCGCTGTTCGGATTCGGGAGCACGCTCGGCCCGCTGACCGTCGGAGTTCTCGCCCGCGCCGCGACCGGAGACGAGACGGATGGCGACGCGGGATTCGAGCGGCTCCGGGCGATGCGGGGCAACGTCCTCCAGTTCGGGACCAGCGGACCCGCGAACAACCAGTTGGTGGCGCAGGGCGAGGCGTGGCTCACCCTTGGGCTGCCGTCGCAGGCCCGCCATCTGGCCGCCGGCGGGGCGCCCGTCGGCTGGATCGCGCCCGAGGAGGGCGCGGTGGCGCTGCCGCAGGGCGTCCAGGTCGTCGCCGACGCGCGGAACCTCGAACTCGCCCGCGCCTTCGCCGACTACATGTTCTCGGCGGAGGCCCAGGCCGTCGCCGCTCGGGAACTGATGCTCGTCCCCTCCCGCGACGGCGTGCCGCTCCCCGACGGGCTGCCCTCGCCCTCGGAGCTCCTGCGGCTCGACATGGCGGCGCTCGGCGAGCTTCGGGCCGGGTGGACGGCGCGTTTCCGCCGCGAGATCCTCGGCGAGTGACCGGACTCGACCCGCTCCCCGGCCGCTGGTTCGCCTGCGAGCCTCCCGACTTCGGGTTCCACTCGCCCGCCGGACCGTCGAGCGTTCCCGATCCCTTCGCCCGGCCGCCCCTGCCCCGGCTCGCCGGGCTGGATGCGGCCGCCGAGTGGGCGGCGACGGCGCGCTTCGGCGACGAGGACCGCCGGGCGGCGCTCGTCTGGTTGACCGACGTGCTCGCGATCGGGGCGGCGCCCCCGGTCGCGACGCTCGGCGTTCCCCGCGCCCTGCCCGACTGGGGTTCGGGGCCGCCGGCGCGGCTGTGGCGCCCCGTCGGGGGCGCCTCGACGGCGCCGCTGACGGGGGCGATCCTGTGGAACCGGATGGTCGGCGACGCGCTGGAGCTGCACGCCGGGCCGGAGTGCGTCGCCGCGGCGGTCGCGGCGGCCGAGGCGCTGGACCGCCCGCTCGCCGAGCTTCTGGACGCGCTGACCGTCGGATGCGGGGTCGGGGCGTTCGTCCGCGACCGCTACGGCCCGCTCATGGAGCCGGCCGGAGTCCATGCGCCGGGCGCGACCGCGCCGCTGCCGGCGGCGGCCGCGGTCGGACGGCTGGCGCGTCTTGCGCCCGACGCGATGGCGGCCGCGCTGCGGCGGGCGGACGCGGCGCTCCCGGCGCATCCGTACCGCGCCTTCGCCGAAGGGAACCCGGTGAAGCTGCTCTACGGCGCGTGGGGACAGGCGCTCGGCGCGGCCGCCGTCCTCGACCCCGCCTTCCCCGAGCCGCCCGCCGCGCCGCGCTCGCCGGGGGAACGGTTCGAGGCCGCCGTCCCGAGGGTCCAACCCAAGAAGCACCCCGGCTCGCGCGCCATCCAGCCCGCGCTCGAGGCGCTCGAAGCCCTCGGCGCGGACGACGGCGGCTCCATAATTGTCGAGACCTATCCGTTCTCGACGACCGTCTCGGGGTGGGCCGAGCCGGTTCGCGCCCCGATCGCCGCGCAGATGCACATCCCTTCCGCCGTCGCGCTCTTCCTGAAGCGCCAGCCGCTCGAAGCCGCGGACTTCGCCGAGTTCGAGGCGGTTCGCGAAGCGGCCGGCCGAGTGCGGGTGGTATCGCGGAACTTCGGCCCGCCGGGAGTGCGGGTGCGCCGCGCCCGCGTCACGATCGCCGGCCGGACCGCGGAGGCGGACTCCCCCTGGCCCGACGAGGTCGCGATCCGCGAGCGCTTCCAGCGCTTCACCGCGGACCTGACGCTCCCCGACCCCGCGTCCGTGGCGCTTTCGGCCCCCGCCGGAAGGCTCTTCGGCCGATGAAACGCAGCCAGGGCCTCGTCCTCGACGGGCTGCGCAAGTCCTATGGCGAAGTCGAAGCCGTCGCCGGCGTCGATCTGACGGTCGAGCCGGGCGAGCGGGTCGCGCTGCTCGGCCCGAGCGGATCCGGCAAGTCCACGATCCTGCGCTGCGTCGCCGGCTACCTCGAACCGGACGGCGGCGAGATCTGGATCGGCGGCGACGAGATGTCCGGCGCGCCCCCCGAGGAGCGCCACGTGGGCATGGTCTTCCAGAGCCACGCGCTGTTTCCGCACCTGACCGTGCGGCGGAACGTCAGCTTCGGCCCCGAGCGCCGCGGAGTCCCCCGCGCCGAGGCACAGGAGATCGCGGACGAACTCCTCCTCAAGGTCGGACTGGACGCCCACGGCGACAAGTACCCGCGCACGCTCTCCGGGGGCGAAGCGCAGCGGGTCGCGCTGGCGCGGGCCCTTGCGATCCGCCCGTCCGTGCTCCTGCTGGACGAGCCGTTTTCCAGCGCCGACGCGACGCTGCGACGGGACCTGCGGGCGCTCGTCGGCGGACTCCAGCGCGAGTACGAGGCCACGACCGTGTGGGTGACCCACGATCAGGAAGAGGCGCTGGCCGTCGCCGACCGGGTCGCGGTGCTCCACGAGGGGCGCATCCACCAGTGCGCCACCCCAAGGGACCTCTACGCCCGCCCGGCCACCGAGTTCGTCGCCAACTTCGTCGGCAGGATGAACCTGCTGCCGGTCGAACCCGACCCCGACCGACCCGGCAGCTTCCGGCTCCCCGGCGGCGAGACGCTGCGGATCGCGCCGGACGAGGCGGCGGCGGGCGAGCGCCTCATGGCCGGCGTCCGCCCCGAGGCCGTCGAGGTCGGGCATCCCCCGCCGACCCCCGGATTCAACTCTATGGGCGCGGTCGTGAAGCAGGTGGTATATCTGGGCGACCGGCTGGACCTCGTGCTCGAACTCGGCGGCGGCCAGCGCCTGCTGGCGCGGGGCAACTCGATGGCGGCTCGAATGGCGCGGGATGGCGACCAAGTGCGCGTCCACTGGCCGGTGGCGGAAACCCGGCTGGTCTGATCCGTCTCGATCACTTCCTTCGCCTGCGGCGTTTCTTCTTCGCGGCGTTCAGCCGAAGCGGGGCGACCATCTTCTCGTAGAGCCCGAACAGGTGCTCCACGCGTTCCCGCTCGGACGAGAACTTGCGGGGGCGGTAGAGCCGGTCCACGGCCCGGTCCAGCGTCCGGTGGGCCTTCCGCAGGTCGCCGGGCATGAGATCCGGGTCGTAGAGATTGGCGAGGGTCTCGTTCGGATGGTTGTCGCGGGCGTCGAGCACGGCTTGGGCGAGCGGGTCGAGGGTGGAGAGTTGCTCAAGCGAAATTGGGGGGGGGGCGGGAAAGTGTTGTACACCAATCCGATGGAGTACCTGTAGGCGTTGCCGAGTCGGCCGCCGATTTGACGCAACCACGCCATGTGCATCGCGGAGGTGAGGAGCGCGAAATCACATAGGCTGGCATTCACCAAGAGCTTCACTAGGCTGCTTGGGATCGTCGGCGGGTCTAGCCACCCGATGGGCACGTACTCCCGCCGCGCCGTACTGACCTCCGGAATCAATAGGAACGGCGCATCCGGCAGAACCTCGACGTTGTACCGAGTCGGTGTGTGTGCAATGGCGAGCGTGCTCTTTCGTTTGCTCTTCGACCGAAATTCGCGGACGGCAGCCATACGGGCTCGCACTAGGGGGAGTCGCCCCAAATCCGTTGGCGATGCGTCCTGCAGGGCGAGAATCCAACGCTCGCCACCATGCAGGTACTCCTGCGTCCCGACGTACGGGCGGAGATAACGAGAAGCACCGGGTTCCACGTTCAAGAATCCCGTTCGGCCAGCAGTGTCGAAGATGAACTGACCTCCGTCGATCGGTTGGGTTCCCGAAAGCAGTCGGCGCATTCCATTGATCGGAGCGCCTTCTTCCCGCACCACCAAGCGCGGATCGGACAGCCCGCCAGCATCGAACAGGTAGGGCGAGAGCGAAGAGTGCGCACTCTCCACCGGATCGCCGTTGACATCCGCGTAGCTGAAGAGGCGCTTTCTGCTCCGCGACGAGTTCCGCCGATCAAGCCCGAGGATGGCAACGTACACGTGCGCCGCTCCGCGCGCCTCGGACATCCACGCGAACGTTCGGTGCGCGAACGCGATTTCGAGGCCGCCGCGCCCAAACAGAATCGGCCACAACTGGGCCACCTGCTCCCCCTGCGTGACCGAGTTCGTCGCAACGAAGCCGATTCGTGCCTCGCCGCACTTGACGTACTCACCCGCGAGGATGAACCAAGCGGCGACATAGTCGAGCGTGCCGCCGCTCCCGCCCAAGGCCGCGATCCGGCGCACCTGTCTCCGCTGGTCCGATGACTGGACCTTGGAGCCGCCGAACGGCGGATTGCCGAGCACGAAGGAGCACTCCTCTGGCGGCAGCACCTCGGCCCAGTCGATTTCGAGGGCGTCCGCGTGGCGAATACGCGGTGAACTCTCAAGCGGAATTCGCAGAAAGCTCTGGCCGAACTCGAGGCTCAGCCGGTTGTTCATGATGTGGTCCATCATCCACAACGCCGTCTCGGCGATGCGCGCCGGAAACTCGCCGATCTCGATGCCGTGGAACTGATGCACGTCCAAGGCCGACTGCCACTTCGCATCGAGCGCAGGGCCAGCGCTCTTTATCTCGCGAAGAACGTCGATCTCCAGCAGCCGGAGTTCCCGATAGGCGATGATGAGGAAGTTTCCGCATCCGCACGCCGGATCGAGAAACTTCAAGCGCCCGAGCTTGGCCTGAAACTCACGGAGGGCGGCGCGGCGCCCACCGCCTCGCCGCTTCCGCAACCGCTCGAACTCGGCCCGCAGATCGTCCATGAAGAGCGGCTCGATGACCTTGAGGATGTTCTTCTCGGTCGTGTAGTGCGCCCCCTTCTTCCGGCGCTCCTCGGGGTCCATGACCGACTGAAAGAGCGCCCCGAAAATCGCAGGCGAAATGTTCGACCAATCGAAGCGACAGGCCGCGAGTAATTTCTGACGCATCTCGGCGTTGAACGAAAAGAATCCCAAGCGCTCCCGGAAGAGGTCGCCGTTGATGTACGGGAACTGCGCCAAATCCTCGTCGAGCGTCGCCGCACGCTCGTCTTCAGGCGTATCGAGCACCTCGAACAATTGGGCGAGCCAAAGGCCGAGATCCGCCCCGTCCTCGCTCGTCCGTTCCTCGATCAGGTCGAGCAGGATGTCGCGCGGCTCGAACACGCCAGTGTCGTCGGCGAACAAGCAGAAGGCGATTCGGACGAGGAACCTCTCGAGATCGTGCCCGCCGTATCCCGCGGCCTCCAGCGCGTCGTGCAGCCCGCCGACCAGCTCCGCAGCTTCGATGTTGGCCGGGTCCTGATCCCGAAAGGTGCGGCGCTGGACACCAAGGATGAACCCGAACGACTGGACGTGTTCGGGCAGTTCGGCGAGCGCGAAGGCCACCACACTGTCCTCGTCGAGGTCGTGAAGCTCGAAGCGCTGGAAGTCGCTGACGAGCAGAAAACGCGGCTTGTCGTGCTCCTCCAGGGCGTCGAAGTAGTCCCCGGCCTGGTCGAGAGCCGCGTTCAGGTCGCGCCCCGCGCTCTTCTGTTCAACGAGCAGCACGCCGGGCCAGAAGAGGTCGATGAACCCGGCAGTGTTGTCCAGCTTCGAGACATGATGCTCGTACCGGGCGACGCTCCGCCGCCGAACGCCGAAGACCTCGAAGAAGTCGTTCCAGAAGCTCTGGGCCTCGCCCTTCTCGTAGGCTGCGTCCTTCCACTCCTCCCTAAAACAGACGGCAGCGTCGTGCACTTCCTTCCACGACAGACGCACGGCGAATCAGTCCTCGGCGGGCGCTCGGGCGGCCCTAGTCTTCATCCGGAGCCAGCCCTTCCGCGTCCAGGGTCAGGAACTCCACGGACTCCTTTCGGACCCCGATGTTGTGTTCAACCAGTAGATCAACGAGCTTCTCGCCGTCGATCAGCGTGATCGGCGCCGCGCCCTGCGCGAACGCCGCGTCCTGCGCTCCCTTAGAGAAACTCGACGTAGCCACGATGGTCCCGCGAACCGCGTCGAATCGGTAGAGCGACCCGCGTAGGGCGTCGAGTTCCTTCCTCTGGATCGTGTGCCTGTGCCGCTTGGCCTGGATCACTTCCCGCACCCACGAGACTCCGAGTTCCCGTTCTGCCTTCACGTCCATGTGCCGCAGGCAGCGGAAGTTCAGGGTCTGGAGGCGGCGGATCACCGCGCCCAGTCGAGGCTGCGCTCCACCGCCCGCCGCCAGTCGGCCATTCGGTTCTCGCGCTCCTCCGCCTCCATGCCCGGCTCGAAGCGGGCGTCCTCGGCGAGCGCGGCGCGGAGGTCCGCTCCCGACTCCCAGAATCCGACGGCGAGGCCCGCCGCGATCGCGGCCCCGAGCGCGGTCGTCTCGCGCTGGACGGGGCGCACCACCGGCACGCCGAGGATGTCCGCCTGGAATCCGAGCAGCAGGTCGGACACCGTCATCCCGCCATCGACGCGCAGCTCGGAAATCGGCTCGCCCGTGTCCTTGCGCATCGCCTCGAGCACGTCGGCGACCTGGAACGCCGTCGCCTCGAGGGCGGCGCGGGCAAGGTGGCGGCGGTCGGCGAACCGGGTCAGCCCGCAGATCACGCCGCGGGCGTCGGCGCGCCACCACGGGGCGAATAGGCCCGAGAACGCGGGGACGACGTACACGCCCCCGGTGTCGGGAACGTCGAGCGCCAGCTTCTCGACCGCGGCCGCCGTGTCGGCGAACCCGAGCTGGTCGCGCAGCCACTGGACGAGCGACCCGGCGACCGCCACCGCGCCCTCCAGCGCGTACTCGACCCCGGTTCGGTCGGCGTAGGCGACCGTCGTGAGCATCCCCGAAGAAGAGGGAACCGGTCGGGATCCCGTGTGAAGCAGCAGGAACGCGCCGGTTCCGTAGGTGCACTTGGCTTCGCCGGGCCGGCGGCACTGCTGGCCGAGGAGCGCCGCCTGCTGGTCGCCGATCACGCCGGCGATCGGGATCTCCGCGCCGAAGGGGCCGTCCGCCTTCGTCCGGCCGAACGCTTCGGGATCCGACGACGGCACGATCTCCGGCAGCATCCGCGCGGGAACCCCGAGCGCCTCCAGCAGTTCTGGACTCCAGCGGCAGTCGGCGAGGTCCATCATCTGGGTGCGGCTCGCGTTGGTCGCGTCGGTGAGGTGCCGGCGGTCCCCGGTCAGGTTCCACAAAATCCACGAATCGACCGTTCCGAAGAGCGCCCGCTCCGGCAGATCCGGGACGTTGCGGAGCAGCCACTGCAGCTTCGGGCCCGAGAAGTACGTCGCCGCGGGCAGCCCGGTGATCTCCCGCAGCCGCTCGGCTCCCACCCTCTCCGCGAATCCGTCGGCGAGGGCGCGGGTGCGGGTGTCCTGCCACACGATCGCGGGCGCGAGCGGCTCGCCGGTCTCGGGGTCCCAGACGACCGTCGTCTCGCGCTGGTTCGTGATCCCGACCGCAGCCACGTCCGCGCCGGTCAGGCCGGCGGACGCGAGCGCCCCGGCGGCGGTCTCGAACACCCGGTCCCGAATCTCCGCCGCGTCGTGCTCGACGAGGCCCCGGTCCGGCGTAATCTGGCGGTGCTCGCGCTGCGCGGCGCCGACGACCCGCCCGCTCCGGTCGAAGAGCAGGCAACGGCTGCTGGTGGTTCCCTGATCGACGGCGGCGACGACCGAGCGGGACGCGCTCACGAGCCCGGGTTGCGCAGGGCCCGACCGGGGCGAGCTCCGGTGACCTCGCCGTCGCGCAGCACGAACTCGCCGGCGACCATCACGTGGCCGACTCCGGTGGAGTAGTGGTGCGGATCCCCGAACTTCGCATGCTCCTCGACGGCGTCCGGGTCCAGAACCGCGAGATCGGCGATCGCGCCGTCCTCGATCCGGCCCCGGTCGGAGAGCCCGAGCCGGTCCGCGGGCATCCGGCTCATCTTGTGGATCGCCTCCTCGAAGCTGAACAGCCCGCCCTCGCGCACGTAGAGGCTCAGCACCCGGGCGAACGTTCCGTAGTTGCGCGGGTGGGGCACGCCCTCTCCCGGGGCCACCACGCCGCCGTCGGACGCGATCATCGTCCGCGGGTGGGCCATGATCCGCCGCACGTCGTCCTCGTGCATCGCGTGGAAGACGCCGCCGAACCCGCCCTTCTCCTGAAGCTCCAGCGCGAGGGTCGCGCCCTCGTCGGTGGTCGGCTCGAGGCCGCGTTCGCGGAGGATGTCGCCGAGGCTCTTCCCCTCGAGCGACGGGTCCCACGCGCAGCGGGCGATCACGACATTGTCGGGGCTGCCGCCGCCCCGATCCACGTCGAGGTTCTCGCGCACCGCGAGCCGAATCGCCTCGCGCTGGTCGGGATCGGCGAGGCGTTCCAGCAGCGCGTCGCCGCCGCCGGCGAGGCTCCACGCCGGGAACAGGATCGTGAGCCCGGTGGAGGAAGCGGTGTACGGGTACTGGTCGATGGTCACGTCCACGCCCCGGGCGACCGCCTCGTCCACGAGCCGCAGGCTCTCGACGCTGCGGCCCCACATCGGCGCCCCGACGACCTTGTGGTGGGTGAGCTGGGTGGGCAGGCCGCCCTCCTCGCCGATGCGGATCGTCTCGCGCACCGCGTCCATGAGCGCGAGCCCCTCCTCGCGCATGTGGCTGATGTGGACGCCGCGATACCGGGCGGCCACCTTCGCGAGTTCGATCACTTCCTCGGTCTCGGCGAAGGCCGCGGGCGTGTACTTGAGGCCGGTGGAGAGGCCCCAGGCCCCTTCCCGCATCGCCGTATCGACGAGCCCCCGCATCGTCTCCAGCTCGCCGGGCGTCGGCGCCCGGTCCTCCATGCCGAGGACCTCGCGGCGCACGGTTCCGTGCCCCACGAGCAGCGCCATGTTGATCGCGGAGCCCTCGGCCTCGAAGTCGTCGAGCCAGGCGCCGATCGGCAGCGGAGAGCCGCCGTCGGGGCCGCCCACCGCGGTCGTGACCCCCTGGCGGAGGTAGTTCTCGGCGAGCGGATGGCGCATGACCCCGCGGACCGCGTGGGAGTGGATGTCCACGAACCCCGGAACGACCGTCAGGCCGGAGACGTCCACCCGCATCGGCGAGCGCGCCCACATCAGATCGCCGACCGCCGCGATTCGGTCGCCGCGGATGCCGACGTCCGCCGACCGCGCCGGTTCTCCTCCGCCGTCAACGACTTCGCCTCCGACGAGGATCACGTCGTACGACTCGGCGCAGCCGGTCAGCGCCAAGCCGAGCAGGAAGGGAACGAGTCGTCGCATGGAGAGCCTCCGCAATTCGAGTGTACCGGTATCCTTCCGGCCCCCCGAGGAGCCCGCCCGTGACCCTTCGCCGCGTCCTTCCCCCGTTCCTGCTGCTCGCCTGCGCGGCGTCCGTCGCCCCGGCGCAGCCGAGCGTCCTTCCCATGCGCGAACGCGCTGCGCTCGTGGATCGCTGGCTCGAGGTCCGCTTCGAGACGGTGCTGCCGGAGATCATGCGGCGGGAGGGCGTGGACCTGTGGATCGTGGCCGCCCGCGAGTACAACGAGGATCCGGTGATCCGCACGATGCTGCCGTACACGTGGCTCGCGGCGCGGCGGCGGACGGTGCTGATGTTCCACGACCGGGGTCCGGCCGAGGGCGTGGAGCGGCTCGCGGTGGCCCGTTACGACATCGGCGGCATCCCGAGGGCGTGGGATCCCGACAACGAGCCCGACCAGTGGGCGCGGGTCGCCGAGCTGGTGCGGGAGCGCGACCCCGACGTCATCGGAATCAACTGGTCGGAGGACTTCGGCCTCGCCGACGGGTTCACGGCGAGCGAGAACGCCGCGATGCGGGCGGCGCTCGGGCCGGAGCTCGCGAGCCGGTTGAAGGGGGTCGAGCGGCTCGCGATCGCGTGGCTCGAGACGAGGACGCCCGAGGAGATGGAGGTCTATCCCGGCGTGGTGCGGCTCGCCCGCTGGATCCTCTCCGAGGGGCTGTCGGGCGAGGTGATCCAGCCCGGCGCGACGACGACCGACGACGTGTCGTGGTGGTACCGGGAGAAGATCCGCGAACTCAAGCTGCAGGCGTGGTTCCAGCCGGGCGTCTCGGTCCAGCGCCACGAGACCGGCGCGGAGGAACTGCGCGAGGACTACTCGGCCCGGCCGGCGCCGAACGTGATCCTGCCGGGCGACCTGATCCACGTGGATTTCGGGATCACCTACCTGCGGCTGAACACGGACACGCAGATGAACGCCTACGTGCTGCGGCCCGGCGAGACGGACGCGCCGGAGGGGCTGCGCGAGGCGCTTCGGATCGGCAACCGGCTCCAGGACGTCCTCACCGCCGAGTTCGTCGCCGGGCGCAGCGGCAACGAGATCCTGGGCGCGGCGCTCGAGCAGGCCAGCGTGGAGGGGATCAAGGCATCCATCTACACGCACCCGATCGGCTACCACGGGCACGGCGCCGGGCCGACGATCGGTCTGTGGGACCGGCAGGACGGCGTGCCCGGAAAGGGCGATTACCCGCTCTTCCCGATGACCGCGCACTCGATCGAGCTGAACGCGCGGGTTCCGGTGCCCGAGTGGGGCGGCCAGGAGGTGCGGATCGCGCTGGAGGAGGACGCGCTGTTCGACGGCGAGTCCACCTGGTACATCGATCCGCGGGCGGAGCGGCTGCTGCTCATCCCCCGTCAGGACCGGCCGCACTGACGGGCGGGGCTACACGGAGGAGAGCGAGAACGAGCCGTCCACGCCGTTGCAGATGAGGATCGCGCCCTCGAGCGCGTCGCGCCCGATCAGGGCGATCAAGTCCGCAGGATCGCCGTCGGAAAGAGCTCACCGCACCGCTCGAGCCAATCCCGGCCAGGCGCCGGAAGTCTGGCGTCAAGGATCGGCAATGACGGGAAGACCCAACGCCAGGACCGGAACGATCACCGGTTCCGGATCCTCCGGGCGCAGCACCGAGCGCACCGGGAACGACTCCCTCGGGAACAACTGGAACCCGCGATCCACTCCCTCGTTGCGCGTCTCGAAGGCGCCGTAAACGGTCTCGCCCTTGATGAGCAGGTGCTTCCCAGGATACTTGGCGGCAAGTTCCTTCGCGTTGGCGAGCAGGTAGGCGCGCTCGGTCTCGAGAATCTCCGGCGTTCGGGGACCCATCAGAAGCGGCGGCCGAACCGGTTGTTGACCACGTTGTTGTAGATCGAGCCGAACTGGAACTCGAAGCCGATCTCGACCCCGTAGTCGAAGTCCGTCGCCCGCTGCTGGAGCTGGAGCAACGCCTCCACGTCGGTCGCCGCGCCTGCGGGCAGGTAGATCTGGTCGTTCACCCAGCTCACGTTGCCCGAGACGCTGAGCTCGATGCCGCGCACGACCCGCACCGAAAGGTAGCTTCCGAGCCGGACCAGCCGCTGGCCGAGGTCGTGGAGGAAGTGCGACCCCCGCAGGTTCACCGAGGCGTTGCCCCATCGCTGCCGCTGGCTGAAGCGGACGTCCATCGCCTGCTCCCACCTGGTCTCGGAGGTCTCGCCGTGGATGGTCCGCTCCACGTAGTCCCGGTACGCCGGGCCGAGCGTGTAGTAGAAGGTGAAGCTGCGGCGCGTGGCCTCCTCGTAGGGGAAGACGCTGTACTCGATCGCCGGCGAGGCTTCGACGCGGAAGTCCTGGTTGTAGTTCACGTTGCGGGACGCGCTCAGGTCGATTCCGGCGGACCAGTGGTCGAGCAGCGCGTACACGGTGCGCGACGCGAGGTCCCAGCCGGTCCGGTGGTCCTCGAACGTCCCGTCGGTGAGGTCGATGGAGTAGCGGTCGTGGTTCACGTCGCCCCAGAAGCGGATCCGCCAGTCCGGGGTGACGCGGGACGCGGAGAACCCGCCCTCCAGATTCGTCCTCCGGGACTGCGACTCCCCTTCGATCCCCGCCTCGGTTTCGATCCGGAACACCCACAGGTTCCACGGGTCCTCCACTTCGTCGCCGGAGACCACGCCGCGCTCCACCGCCTCCTCGACCCGGTCCGCCGGCTGCAGCGTGACCAGTCCCCGGTATCCGGCCTCCTCGGCGAACGCGGCGAGCCCGAGCGCGAGCGCGCGGGCGATCCCGTCGAGCGTCTCCCGATCGGTGTCCGTCGGCAGCGAACGAAAGCGGCGCTGGTCCACGTAATCCGCGTGGTCGCCGGCGCCGGCGAAGTCCAGCAGGTACTCCCGCCCTCCGGCGCCGGTGTTCTGGCTGGTCATGATGAGGTGCACCTGCGCGTCCTGGCGGTCGTTCACCCAGTGCACCCAGGCGATTTCGGTCCGGTAGTAGCGCGAGTCGCACCGGGGGCCGGAGCAGTCGAAGAACACCCGGGGCCGCGTCTGCGCTTCCGGCGCGGACGCCGCCGCGAGCGCGACGAGGAGGAGCCCCGCGATCCGTCGCATTCCGGCGCGGATACTCGGCCCGACGCGCTCGCCTGTCAAGGCTGGAGAAACTCGCCGAGCCGTTCCCGGGCCATGGCGAAGCGGGCGCGAATGCGGGGGATCGGCGCGTCCCCGTAGCGCGCGTCCACCCGCGCCTCGGCGACGTCGAGCGCCCGCAGGAGATCCGTCGCCGCCCGGCTGGCCGCGTCCGGGTCGAAGCTGCCGACCCGTCCGATCCAGATCGGGGACGTCTGCGCGAAGGCGGCGCCGTTCATGCCCGGCCAACCCTCCTCCGCGCCGCGCGCCCGCGCCGCGACGAACCCGCCTTCGGGCAGCGTGACCGAGCCCTCGAGACGTTCCGACCCGGCCGCCGCAAGGCCGGGCCGCGTCTCCACGATCTCCCCGTTCACGAGAATCTCGACCGTCTCCACCGGCCCGGTCGAGGCGAGCTCCAGCGTCCATGCGGTCTCGCCGGACGCGACCGCGTCGCCGGGCCGCATGCCGCCGACGCGGAAGTCCATGAGCGGCCCCGTGGTCACGAAGCTCCGGCCCGCCTTGAGCGCTCGCAGGTACGGCCCGAGCTGGAACGGCCCGGGAGCCTCCACGTAGATGCGCGTGGTCCCGACCGCCATGGTGCGGTGGAAGTCCAGCATCACGTCGGTTCCGGCGGACGCGGCGAGCGGGACGCCCAGCATGAGCACCCGCTCCCAGACGCGGGCGGTCCCGAGCTCGTTCGTCCACAGGCACGCGATCTCCAGCGTGTCGAGGTCGCCGAGCACCGCGTCGGGGATCAGGCTCACCGGGATCGAGGACAGGCCCGGGTCCTCGAACGGGGCCTCCACCGAGACCGGGTGCATGTAGGCGCTCACCGCTCCCTCGCGCCGCGAGTGCGCCAGCGCGTCCGCATTCGGGCGGTCGTCGTCCGCGTACACCGGGTAGCCGGGGCCCCAGAACCACGGCTGGAAGGCGCTTTCGAGCCCGACGATCCCCAGGTGTCCGAGGAAGTGGGACCGCACCTCCTGCCCGAACACGAACGCCGGGGCGTCCGCGAGCCGCCGCTCGGCGAAGAACTCCGTGTCGTTCAGCCGGTGGTGCAGGTTCGCCATGAGCGGCGTCCCGACGTCGAGAGCCTCGCCGGCCAGCATCACGACCATGTCGTCCGGGTCCAGACGGGTGGGCCCGCCGTAGTTCAGGTGATAGTGGTGGTCGCCGGACCGATACCCGGTCGAATCCCAGATCCGCTCGAAGTCAAGTTCGACGGTCACGGTCTCGCCGGCGCGGACGGAGAACGCCGCCTCCGCCGGAAGGTGCGCGAGGCCGTGGGTCGCGGTCACGCGCGCCTCGCCGCCGACCGGAAGCTCCATCTCGATCGTTCCCGGCGAATAGAAGTAGATGCGCCCGTGGGTTCCGTCGAAGCGCGCCATCGCGGACTCCGGAGCCGCCGGATGCGACGAGCCGTCGAGCACCGCCAACCGCGCCGCGACGGGCTTCCCGCCGGCGCGGGTCGCGATCCGGACCCGCCCGGTGGGAGCGCCGTAGTCCCACGCCCGGATCGGAACCTCCTCCACCGGGCCGCCCCACGCGGAGACCCGCTTGAGCCGGAACGTCTCCGATTCGTCGGCCTCGGCGTAGAGCACCGACTTCCCGTCGGCGGCGAACACCGGGGCCACCGGGAGCCCCCGCGCCGCGACGAGCTCGATCGCGTCGCCGCCCGCGGCGTCCAGCAGCATCAGCCGATAGCCGTCGGCTCCGTCCCCGGCGGGCCAGTTCACGGCGAGCGACCGGCCCTCGGGATCGGCGCTCGGACGCGCCTGCGAGGCGATGGACTCCGAGCGCAGCACCGACTCCGTCCCGTCGGCGGCGCGCACGACCACCGCGTCTCCGGTTCCGCGGCCCTTGGCCATGTACGCGAGCCCGCCGTCCGCGAGCGGCTGGGGCCGGACCTCGAGGCCGCGGCGCGTCGTGACCCGCGCCGGTTCGCCGGTCTCGCCGTCGAGCCGCCAGACGTCAAGGTCGCCCGCGGTCGCGGCGCTGAAATAGAGCGACGCGCCGTCGGGCGACCACGCCGGATCCAGCACCATGGAGTCGTCGGCGAACCGGCGCGACTCCTCGCCGCTCGCGAGATCCAGCGTCCAGATCGAGAGCGTGAGGCTGTCGTCGCGCAGAAAGGCGAGAGCCGCGCCGTCGGGCCGCCACGCCGGGCGGGAATCCACCGCCGCGCCGCTCGTGAGCCTTCGCGCGACCCCGGTCTCCTCGTCCAGAAGCCACAGCCAGCCCCGGGCGGCGAACGCGATCGTCCGCCCGTCGGGCGCCGGGGCCGGATCCGTAGGGCCGGTCGCGAAGATGGGCAGTTCGTAGCCCTCGGCGTACACGTGGTGCGAGTAGCCCTCGAGCTTGGGATACCGGTTCGTCCACTGGGCGTCGGCGGCGACCGCGACGAGAAGCGCGGCGGCGGTCATTCGGGCTGTCATGAGGTTCTCGAGGGAAGGTCGGTCACGAACATGTGGCCGGGAGCGTGGGTGATCGAGACTTCGGCGTCGGCGGCCTCGACCGCGAGCTGCGAAGTGACGCCGCACGCCCAGAAGACGGGGACGTCGTCCGGGCCGATCCCGCAGTCGTCGCCCCAGTCCGGCCGGGCGAGGTCCGCGATCCCGAGTTCGGCGGGGTCGCCGACGTGCACCGGCGGGCCGTGCGCCAGCGGGAAGTCCCGGCAGATCGCGATCGCGTCGGCGACCCGCCGGCGCGGAATCGGACGCATGGTGACCACGAGCGGCGCGCGGAACCGCCCCGCCGGCTCGCAGCGCCGGCGGGTCGCGTACATGGGCACGATCCGGCCCTGGTCCCGGTGGCGCAGCGGAATCCCGGCCTCGACGAGCGCCGCCTCGAAGCCGAAGCTGCACCCGAGCAGGAACGGGACGAAGTCGTCGCGCCAGTCGGCGGTCGCGTCGAGCGTTTCGCGGGGCGACGCTCCCCGCCGGCGCACCACGTAGCGCGGCAGGTCGGTGCGGAAGTCCGCCCCCGACTCGGCGTCGTGAAGCAGCGGACACGGGCGCGGGTTCCGCTCGCAGAAGCGGCGGAAGTCGGCGGCGAGCGCGCCGGGGAGGACCACGAGGTTCGCCTGCGCGAAGCCGGGAGCGAGCCCCGAGGTCGTGCCCCGGAAGCTCCCGTCCCGGCAGCGCGCCCGAAGCTCCGCCGGGAGCGCGCTCAGCGGCCGCGCCACGCCGGGCCGCGCAGCACCTCGCCGGGAAGGGCGCCGGTCGGCTCCCCCTCCCGAATGACCGCGACGCCGTTCACGAACACCCACGGGATCCCCGACGGGTAGCGCTCCGGCTCCTCGAACGTCGCCCGGTCTTCGACCGCGTCCGGGTCGAAGAGGACGAGGTCGGCCCGCATCCCCGGACGGACCAGGCCCCGGTCGGCGAGGCCGAGCCGGTTCGCCGGGGCCGAGGTCATCTTCCGGACGGCCTCCTCCAGCGAGAACAGCCGCTCCTCGCGGACGTACTTCGCGAACACCCGCGGATAGGTCCCGAACGAACGCGGGTGCGGCTTGCCCATCGGGGTGCGCATCCCGATCGCGAGCGCGCTGCCGTCGGAGCCGATGTGGGTGAACGGCAGCGCCAGCGCCTGGACGAGGTTCGCCTCGGTGTTGCCGAAGGAGATCTGGAACCCGTCGCCCTCCTGTTCGACGAGGAGATCCAGCAGCGCCTCCTCGGGAGACGTTCCGCGGGAGGCGCCCAGATCGACGATCGAGAGTCCGTCCACCCCCTCGCGGAACGAGCTCACGAACGTGCGGCCCCAGCGGGGGCGCTCGGCCTCGCCGGCGCGAAGCTCGGCGAGGAGGCGCTCCCGCTCGTTCGGATCGACGATCCGTCCGAGCATCCGATCGACCCCGCCTTCCTGCGCCCAGCGAGGCAGCAGCGACCGCAGGTAGGTCCAGCCGGCGATGTAGGGGTACACGTTGCCGGTGACGTCCACCCCCGACGCCCGCGCCTCGGCGATGATCCGGGCGAACTCGGGGATGCGGGAGCCCGACGTCGAGTTCAGGTGGTGGATCTCAAGCGCGGTCCCGGCGTCGCGGGCGATCCGGATTCCCTCGCGCAGGCCTTCCGCTCCGCCCCGCAGATGGCTCACGTAGATTCCGCCGAGCCCCGCCGCGACCCGCGCCAGCTCGGTGAGCTCGGCCGTGTCGGCGAAGGCGTTCGGGATGTAGGCGAGGCCGCTCGCGACCCCGAAGGCGCCGTCCTCCATGCCTTCCCGGACGAGCTCCTTCATCGCGTCCATCTCGTCGCGGCTGGCGGCGCGCTCCTCGTATCCGATCACCGACGCCCGGACCTGCCCGGAGCCGACATAGGAGAGCACGTTCACGCCCACTCCCTGCCGCTCGAGACGGTCGAAGTAGCCGCCGAGCGTCGTCCAGTCGCGCTGGATCGGCGGCGCGACCATCATCGGGTCGTTCACGGCTGGGCCGAGCACCGGGCCGGCGGAAAGGTGCTCGCCGAGCACCTCGGTGGTGACCCCCTGCGCCGCCTTCGAGAGCGCTCTCGGATCCACGATCATCCCGTACTCGGAGTGGGCGTGCATGTCCACGAACCCCGGCGCGAGAACGAGGCCCCGGGCGTCGATCACGTCTCTCGCTTCCGGCGTCGCCGCGCCGACCGAGACGATCGTTCCGTCGTCCACCGCCACGTTCGCCCGGAACCACGGGCTTCCGGTCCCATCGACGACCCGCGCGTCCCGGATCAGCAGATCCGCCGGCTGCGCCTGCGCCAGCCCCGCCAGCAGGAGGAGCCGGATCATCGGCCGACTCCGCAGCGAAGCGGCCAGTCCGGTCCCGGAATCCGCACTTCGACCGAGCCCGCCCGCAGCGCCGAGCCGGAGACGGGCTCGAGGAACCGGCTGCGGCTGACGTCGAGGCAGTCGGAGCGGCCGTGGCCCCAGTAGTCGTCGCGCCCCACGTCGATGTAGGACACCCCGCCCCTGGGGGACCGGTCGGTCCCGGCGAACATGATGTCGTCGTTCAGGTCCTCGACGTGCCAGCCCTCGATGAAGTTGGGGGCGCACTCCGGCACCGCGCCGAACACGTGGAAGATCTCGTGCACCATGACGGCCTCGAAGGTGGAGACGGTGAACTCGTCCCGCCCGAGCTCCGCGTCCGAGCAGTCGAGGTACACGGCGCCGCCCCCGCCGAAGTACGCGCTGCCGCAAAGGCCGACGACCCGGCCCTCGTAGTAGAAGACCGGAATCTTGTCGCCCCTGAGCTGCAGCCGCTGCGCGTCGTCGAGGAGATCGGCCACCGTCCGCCCGACCGTGCCGTCGCCCTCCTGATGGGTGAACGAGGCCCGCAGGAACGACACGTCGGGCCGCCCCTCGAAGGTGTCGATCCGCAGCCGCTGGCCGGTCTCCTCCTCGACCCACGCCTGAAGGGCCAGCGCCGAGCGCTCCAGCTCGCCGAAGCGGTCCCGGTTGCGGTCCTCGATATCGCTCGGCACCGCGTAGATGAAGTGGATCTGCGGGCCGCTCAGGTCGTCGGGGCGGTCCCGCACGCTTCTTGGGATCGGGTCCTCGACCTCGAACTCCAGTTCCGTCTCGAACCCCTCGAAGCTCGCGGTCACGACCGCCATGCCGACGCCGGCGCCCACGGCGCGTCCCTCGTCGTCGATCCGGACCACGCCCGGGTCCGAGGAGACGAGCGTCGCCGTCACGGTGCCGGTCGTGTCGTCGTCGTACACGCCATAGACCACGAGCGGCCCGACCGCCTGCCCGATCCGGATTTCCGTGCGGGGGGCGACCGTCTCGAGGCCGATGATCTGGCGCGGCGGCCGGTCCGGGGCGGGCGGCGGCGCCGGGGTTCCGGAGACTCCCTCGCCGCACGACGCGAGGACCGCGCCGGCGAGGACCAAGAGCAGCGCGCGCACGCCGCCTAGCCTAACTGCCGACGGCGGAAGCAGCCGAGGACGTGGTCGTTCACGAGTCCGGTGGCCTGCATGTGCGCGTACAGGATCGTGCGCCCGACGAAGCGGAAGCCGCGGCGGCGCATGTCCCGGGCGAGCGCGTCCGACTCGGGCGAGGTCGCCGGAACGTCCGCGTCCGTCCGCCGGAGCCGGGCGATCGGGCGGTCGCCCACGAAGCCCCAGACGTACCGGCAGAACGACCCGAACTCGGCCTGGACCTCGAGGAACCGGGCGGCGTTGCCGACGGCGGACTCGACCTTCGCGCGGTTGCGGATGATCGTCGGGCGCAGCAGCAGCTCCCCGATCCGGTCCCGGTCGAAGCGAGCGACTTGTTCGGGGTCGAATCCGGCGAACGCCTCCCGGTATCCCTCGCGCCGCTTCAGGATCGTCTCCCAGCTCAGTCCGGCCTGCGCCGACTCCAGCACGAGGAACTCGAACTGGACGCGGTCGTCCCGGACCGGGACGCCCCACTCCTCGTCGTGGTAGCGGACGTAGAGCGGGGAGCGCCCTTCGGCCCAGCCGCAGCGAACTCGCTCAGCCATCCGTCGCCGGAAGGTTCTCCAGCAGGAAGTCGAGCGGCCCGAGCCCGGAAAGCAGACAGCGCCGCCCGAACCGGGGGAGCGCGAACCGCTCGGTCGAGCCGTCCGGGAGCGTGACCGACTCGGCCTCCACGTTCACCGTCACCTCGGCCCCGGTGGGAATCCGCCCGAGCGCCTCGGAGGGAAGCTCGACCGGCACGAGGCCGTTGCGGATCGCGTTCCCCCGGAAGATGTCGGCGATGGAAGGGGCGAGCACCGCCCGGAACCCGGCGTCGCGCAGCGCCCACGCGGCGTGCTCCCGCGAGGAGCCGCAACCGAAGTTCGACCCGGCGACGAGGATTCCCGCGTCCGCGGCGCCGTTCAGCGGGAAGTCCGGGGCCTTCCGCCAGTCGGCGAACAGCGCGTCGCCGAGATCGTCGCGCCCGGTCGCGGTCAAGAAGCGCGCCGGGATGATCTGGTCGGTGTCCACGTGGTCCGCCGGCAGCACCACGGCGCGGGAGCGGAAGCTGCGGACGGGCTTCATCGGGCGAATTCCCTCGGGTCGGCGACCGCGCCCCGCACCGCCGACGCGGCCGCGGTCTGCGGCGACGCGAGGATCGTCCGGCCGCGGGGGCCCTGCCGGCCCTCGAAGTTGCGGTTGCTGGTCGAAACCGCGAGCTGGCCCGGATCCAGCCGGTCCCCGTTCATCGCGATGCACATCGAGCAGCCCGGCTCGCGCCACTCGGCGCCGGCGCTCACGAACACCTCGTCGAGCCGCTCGCGCCGCGCCTGGTCGCGGACCTGGACGGACCCCGGCACCACCAGCAGGGTCGTGTTCGGATGCGTCTTCCGGCCGCGCAGCACGTCCGCCGCGGCGCGCAGGTCGGAGATCCGCGAGTTCGTGCAGCTCCCGATGAAGACCACGTCCACCGGGCGCCCGGCGATGGGGCGTTCCGGCTCGATCCCCATGTACTCGAGCGCCGCCCGCGCCTCGGGCCCGTCGGGAGCCGGCACCGCCTCGCCGACCCCGCAGCTCATCCCCGGGTTCGTGCCCCACGTCACCATCGGCTGGAGCGTACCGGCGTCGAGCGTCCGGGTCCGGTCGAAGACGGCGTCCTCGTCGGTCGCGAGCGCGCGCCAGCGGCGGACCGCCCCGTCGAAGTCCTTCGGGGCGTACTCGCGGCCCTCGATCCACGCGAAGGCGGTCTCGTCCGGCGCGATCAGCCCGGCCCGCGCGCCGGCCTCGATCGACATGTTGCAAAGCGTCATCCGCGCTTCCATGCCGAGCCCGCGCACCGCTTCGCCCCGGTACTCGATGACGTGGCCACGCCCGCCATCGACCCCGATCCGGCGGATGATCCCGAGCGCGAGGTCCTTCGCGGTCACCCCGGCGGCGAGCCGGCCCGAGACCTCCACCGCGAGCGTCTTCGGGCGCTCCTGGAGCAGATGCTGGGTCGCGAGCACCTGCGCGACCTCGCTGGTCCCGATCCCGAACGCCCACGCTCCGAACGCGCCGTGGGTGCTCGTGTGGCTGTCGCCGCACACGAGCACGTCGCCCGGCCGGGTCAGCCCGAGCTCCGGCCCGATGACGTGCACGATCCCCTGGCGGCGGTCCCCGAGCGGGAAGATCGGGATGTCGTGCTCCTCGCAGTTGCGCTGGAGCTCGGCTACCTGCCGCTTCGCGGCCCGGTCGAGCCAGACCGGCCGGCCGTCCCGGAACCGGGTGGGCGTCGAGTGGTCCGTCGTCGCGAACGTCCGGTCCGGTCGGCGGACGGAAAGGCCGCGCTCGCGGAGCAGCGTGAACGCCTGCGGGGAGGTGACCTCGTGGATGAGGTGGACGTCCACCCGGATGATCGCGGGATGGTCGGACCCGGCGGGAAGCGCCTCGTGGGCGTCCCAGATGCGGTCGAAGAGAGTGCGGCTCACGCGGTCTCCCGAAGCGCGCCGGTTCGGGCGGCGTCCTCCGCCTCCTTGATCCGGTAGCGGCGGTCCTCCTCGGTGACGACCGCGATGAGGTGGATCGCGAGCAGCGGGCTGACCCGGGGCGCCGCCTCCCAACCGCCGTCGGGGTCCAGCTCGGCGAGCCGCTCCGCCAGCTTCTCGAGGTTCCGCTCGGCGGCGATCTTCCGGAAGGCCGGCTCGGCGAGTCCGGCGAGCGGCGACGGCCGCGACAGCCCGATGAGCCGGCTCGCCGCCCGGCGCAGCGCCCCGCTCTCGGCGTCGCTGAGGATCGGCTCGCCGGTGCGCTCGGCGCGGGCGACCTCCCGCTCGCGGACGAGGATCCGGGCGGCGGCGCGGTAGTCCTCGATCGGATGGCGCTTCGCCACCAGCGGGCCGACCGCCTCCGCGAGCGCCTCGGGAGTCGTGGCCTCCACCACGCCCTTCAGCACGCGGAGCGGGCGCTTCTCGAGCGACTCCCGGGGACTGCGCGCGGCGGGCAAGGAACGGGGGGGGGGGGTCAGGCCCGGCGCCGCTGCGCCATGAGCGTGGTCAGGTCGGCGTCGTCGAGTTCCTTGCGCCGGTCGGCGAGCCGCTTGAAGTCGCGGAACACGCCGCTCATCTCCTCGTCCGCCACCCGGAACCCGAGTTCCTCGAGGCGCGAGCGGAGCGCGTGCCGGCCGCTGTGCTTGCCGAGCACGAGGACGCTGTCGGCCCCCACGTCGGCCGCCTCCATGATCTCGTACGTCAGGCGGTTGCTGAGCACGCCGTGCTGGTGGATGCCCGCCTCGTGGGCGAAGGCGTTCGCGCCCACGATGGCCTTGTTCGGCTGAACCGCCATCCCGGTGAGGCGGCTGAGGCGGCGGCTGGCCGCGCACAGTTCGCGGGTCGCGACCCCGGTCTCGACGCCGTACACGTCCGGCCGGGTGCGCAGGCTCATCACGACCTCCTCGAGCGAGGCGTTCCCCGCCCGCTCGCCGATCCCGTTCACGGTGCACTCCACCTGCCGCGCCCCGGCCCGGACCGCCGCGAGGCTGTTCGCGACCGCCATGCCGAGGTCGTTGTGGCAGTGGACGCTGATGACCGCCTCGCCGATGTTGGGGACGGTGCGCCGGAGGTGGGAGATGAGCGCGTGGAACTCGTCCGGCATCGCGTAGCCCACGGTGTCGGGGATGTTCACGGTCGTCGCGCCGGCCTCGATGGCGCACTCGACGACCTCGGCGAGGAAGTCCGGCTCGGTGCGCGAGCCGTCCTCGGGCGAGAACTCCACGTCGCCGGCGAGGCCGCGGGCGTGGCCCACCGACTCGACCGTCCGGCGGACGATCTCCTTTCGGGCCATCCGCAGCTTGAACTCCCGGTGGAGCGCGCTCGTCGCGAGGAATACATGCAGCCGGGGCCGGGGCGCCTCCCGCAGCGACTCCCAGGCGACTTCGATATCGCCATGCACGCAGCGGGCGAGCGCCGCGATGCGCGGTCCCTCGATCTCGCCGGCGATGCGGCGCACGGCCTCCCGGTCCCCCTCGGAGACGGCGGGAAATCCGGCTTCGATGACGTCCACCCGAAGTCGCGCCAACTGACGAGCCATCTCGAGCTTGGCGTCGAGACCCATGCTGCATCCGGGCGACTGCTCGCCGTCCCGGAGCGTCGTGTCGAAGATGCGGACGCGGTCGGGTTGTTCGGGGGTCATGGCGGGGTGCGGGCGCGGCCCGCATCGGGAAAGTTAGGGTTCGGTTCCCGGCCTGTCAACGGGAAGCACGTCCGCCCAGTCGAAGACGACCGGTTCCGGGGTGAAGCACAGAACGAACACCGCGACTCCGGCGACCGCCATGAGGACGCGGCTCTTCGGCAGCGGCGCCTCGTCGTCGAGCGTCGGCGGGTGCGGGCGGCGGGCGCCGAGCAGCAGGCACAGGAGGCCCCAGACGAGCCACGAGGGGGACCACCACGCGAGCGGGATCATCGCGAGGTGGACGAGGCGCGAGATCCGATGCGCCCGCTCCCGGAACGCCGCGTAGAGCGCGTGGCCGCCGTCGAGCTGCCCCATCGGGAGCAGGTTGATCGCGGTGACCAGCAGCCCGAACCAGGCGGCGAGGCCCATCGGACCCAGGTAGAGCGACTCCCCTTCCCCGAGCGCCGGCCCGAATGCGGCCGCGAACATCCGGAACAGCAGCGGCTCGCCGAAGCGGATCGCGTCCTCGACCGAAGGCCCGGCGTGGGAGCCGGCCACCCCCAGCGCGAGGAACGGAAGACAGACCACGAACCCGGCGAACGGGCCGGCGAGCCCCACGTCGATCAGCGATCGCCGGTCGGGGAACGGCGAGCGGATGCGGATGAACGCGCCGAGCGTGCCCACCAGCGTGAACGGCATCGGGAGGAAGTACGGCAGGCTCGCGTCCACCCGCCAGCGCCGGGCGGTCAGCCAGTGCCCCACCTCGTGGCTGAGGAGGATCGCCAGCAGCGGCAGCGAGTAGGCGACGCCGGAGCCGAAGAAGAGCGCTCCGACCCACATCGTGCTGGCCAGCGTCGCGAGGAACAGGCCGGCGGCGACCGGCGCCTCGCGCATCACGGATACAGGAGAAACGGGCGGCGCTCCTCGAGGAACGCCTCCACCGCGGGAGCCTCCGGGTCCATGAGCCGGGAGACCGGAACCCCCGCCTCGATCCCCATCCGGATGCGGTCGGTTCCAAGAAGCCGGTCGATCCAGAAGCCGCGCTCGGTCTCGCGCCAGCCGAACTCGTCCGGGTGCGCGGCGCGGACCGCTTCGATGGCGGCGAGGCCGGCCCGAACCGGGCGGAAGGCGTCCAGGTCCTCGAGCGCGATCCGCAGGCCGTGGACTTCCTCGCCGGCGAACCGGGGACGGGGCGCGGCGGCGGAAGGCCTCGGCGTGAACGACGCGGGCTCGAGGCGCAGTCCGGGGACGGCGCCGAGGTTCGCGAGCCAGCGAGCCGGGTCCGCCCACGGCGCGCCGACGAGCTCGAAGGGCGTCGCCGTGCCGCGCCCCTCGGAGAGAGCCACTCCCTCGAAGAGGCCGAACGCCGGATAGACCTGCGCCGCGTGCAGCGTCGGGACGTTCGGCGAGGTCGGGTTCCACGGCGCGTCGCCCCACGGGGTCGCCCGCGCCAGGTTCGCGACCGGCACGACCCGGACGGAGTCGCCGAGGCCGAGGCGATGGCCGAAGAGAAGCGCCAGTTCGCCCACGGTCATCCCGTGGAGCAGCGGGAGCCGGTCCGCGCCGACGAAGGAGCGGAACGCGGGGTCCAGCATCGGCCCCTCGACCCGGTCGCCCCGGTTCGGGTTCGGGCGGTCGAGCACCCAGAACCCAAGGCCGGCCTCGCCCGCGGCCCCGAGCGCGAGGCGCAGCGTCGAAATGTAGGTGTAGAAACGAACCCCGACGTCCTGGATATCGAAGACCAGCGCGTCGAGGCCGGCGAGCGTCTCCGGATCGGGCGCGAACTCCGCGCCGTAGAGGCTGACGATGGGCAGGCCGGTGCCCGGGTCGCGGCCCGACTCCACGTCGTCGCCCGCCGCGACGGCTCCGGAGAACCCGTGCTCGGGGCCGAACAGCACCCGCACCTCCACGCCCGCGTCGAGAAGGGCCCGCGCCGCCGGAACGCCGTCCCGCGTGCGCCCGGTGTGGTTCGAGATCAGCCCGACCCGAAGGCCCTCGAGGTCTCCCGGCCCTTCCCGGACGATCCGGTCGAGGCCGGGAACCGGGGACTCGGCGGGGGCGCAGGCCGCGGCGAGCGCGAGCGCCGCCGCTAGCCGAGCCGTTCCACCCAACCCCAGGGATCGGGCGCGCGCCCGAGGCGGATGTCGGTGAGCCGCTGCCGGAGCTCGCGCTGGATCGGGCCGGGATCGGGCACGGCTACGTCGCAGCCGCCGCCGACGAGCGCCGAGACCGCAGTCACGACCGCCGCCGTTCCGACGCCGAAGCACTCGCGCAGCGTCCCCGCCGCCCCCGCTTCCGCCACCTCCTCGATCGAGATCGGGCGCTCCTCCACCTCCACGCCCATCTGCTCCCGGAGGATGCGCATCGCGCTGTCGCGGGTGATCCCCGGCAGGATCGTCCCTCCGAGGCTCGGCGTCACGACCCGGTCGCCGAGGACGAACATCATGTTCATCGTGCCGCACTCCTCGACGTATCGGTGCTCCTTCGCGTCCAGCCACATGACGTTGTCGCAGCCATGCTCGCGGGCCTCCTTCATGCCGTAGTAGCTGGCCGAGTAGTTGCCGGCGGCCTTCGCTTCGCCGATCCCGCCCTCGGCGGCGCGGATCCAGCGCCGGGTGACGAACAGCCGCACCGCGCCCGAGTAGTAGGCCCCGACCGGGGCCGAGATGACGAGGAACCGGTACTCCCCCGACGGCCCCACGCCGATCCACGGCACCGACGCGAACAGGAAGGGCCGCAGATACAGCGAGCCGTGCCGGTTCGGCGGAATCCAGCCGCGGTCCGCGCGAACCAGCTCGCGCAGCCCGTCGAGGAACACCGATTCGGGGATCTCCTCCATGACCATCCGCCGGGCCGAGCGGTTCATCCGCAGCCAGTTCTCCCTCGGGCGGAACAGCACCGGCTCGCCGTCGTCGGTGAGGTGCGCCTTCATGCCCTCGAAGATCGCCTGCGCGTAGTGGAACACCGCGGTCGCCGGATGGAGCTCCAGGTTCCCGAACGGGACGATGCGCGGCTCCTCCCAGGCGCCGTCGCGGAACGTCGCCTCCAGCATGTGGTCGCTGTACACCCGACCGAAATCCACGTTCGCGAGATCCACCTCGGGGAGGCGGGATCGCTGGACTCGTTCGACGTGCATGGTGCGGGCGGAAGGCTAGCAGCGCCGCTCAGGCGGCTCGGCGCCGCCAGACGAGGATCCAGCCGGCCGCTCCGGCCGCCGCGAGCGGCCACAGGAACCACGACCACTCCGGCGGCGGGTTCCCCGCGAGGCTCCACGCGACCTGCAGCTCGCCGAGCCGGTCTCCGGCGAGGTGCAACGCGACATGGCCGGCGAAGACCGAGAAGACGAGCGTCGCCGGCCGGCGGTATCGCGAAGCGAGGCTGAGCAGCGGCACGAGCGCCAGCACCACCGCCACCTGTCCCGCCTCGACGCCGAGGTTGAACGAGAAGAGCGCGAGCGGGACGTGCTCGCCGGCGAAGGTCAGCGACTCGCCGAGCGCGAAGGCGAAGCCGAACCCGTGGAAGAGCCCGAACGCGAGCGCGAGCAGCGCCCGGCGCAACGCGCCCACGTCGAAGAAGTTCTCGACCGCGGTGTAGAGGATCGACAGCGCGACCACGGCCTCCACGAGCGGGGTGAACCAAAGCGCCGCCGGAGCGTGTCCGAGCGCCGCCGAGACCAGCGTCACCGAGTGGGCGACCGTGAATCCGGTCACTACCAGCAGCAGCTTCCGCAGCATGTCCAGGCGCCCGAAGGGGGCGATGAGGCACCCGAGGAACAGCAGGTGGTCCCAGCCGGTGAGGATGTGCTCCACGCCGGACCGGAAGAAATACCGGGCCGCCTGGAGGCTGGACGGGTCCAGCACCACCCGACCCTCGCGGACGCTCACGTGGTAGAGCCGGCTCTCGGTCTCGCCGTCGTCGCCCGGCCGCTCGTGGATGACGTCGAGCGCCACTCGCTCCCCGAATCCGGGAGCCACGTTGCATTCGACCGAGACGCTGCCGTCGGGATTGGGGTAGCTCAGGTGGAGGTCGAGGAAGCCCTGGTTCCAGAAGACCTGGTCGTCGGCGGACAGCGGCCCCGAGCGGACCTTCGCGAGCGCCGCGTCGAACGACGTGAACGACCGGTCCCACGGCAGCGCCACCCGCACTTCGTGGAGGGTCCACGGAAGGAGGCCGCCGTCCGGGTCGAAAAGCGGCGCCTCCCGGGCGAACGCCTCCGCTCCCCGCCGCAGCGACGAGCCGGCGCGCTCGAGGTCGAGGAATCCCGCGCCGCGCTTGGGGACGTCCAGCGAGAGCAGCAGGAGCAGCGGCACCCGGGCGACGAGGTGCTTCTCGTCCCCGACGTCGCGGATGAAGACCGGAACCCGGATCTCGTCCGGGATGTCGTGCGCCGCCGCCGGAACGACCGGCGCTACCGCCGCGATCAGCGCGAAGGCGAGCGACCGGAGCCCGCGGCGACGGGCTCCGGTCCGGGGCTCAGTGGCCGTGACCCTCGTGGCCGTGGGGGTCGCCGCTGTGATCGTGGCCGAACGTGAGGACGAACTTCTGCGCCCGGCGGCCCTGGTTCACCTCGGCCGTGTACATGTTGCCCATGGAATCCACGACGAGGTTGTGGACCCAGTGGAACTGCCCGGAGAGCCGTCCCCGGCGCCCGAAGTGGCCGAGGACCTCCATGTCGGCGCGCTCGATCACGTGGATGCGCTGGTTCGCGCCGTCCGCGTTGAACAGGTGCTGCTGCGCGTCGTCGTGCGAGAGCTCGAGGTCCCAGGTGGAGCCGTTGCCGAGCGTGTTGCCCTCGACGATCAGCTCGTCCACGTAGGTGCCGTCCTTCTGGAAGATCTGGATGCGGTTGTTCACCCGGTCGGCGACATAGACCATGCCGTCGCGGGCGACGCGCACCGCGTGGAGCGGGGTCCGGAACTGGTCGATCGGCTCCATGCCCGGCTCGAACCCGCCGGTGTCGTCGTCGGACGGCATGTTGCCGTAGGCGCCCCAGTGGCGCTTGTACTCGCCGGTGTCCCCGTCGAACACCACGACCCGCTTGTTCAGGTAGCCGTCGGCGATGTAGGCCTCATTCGTCTCGGGGTCCACCTCGATGTCGGCGGGGCGGCCGAGATACTGGGTGCTGTTGCTGCCCTCGGTCATGCCGGCTTGGCCGATCTGCATGAGGAACGTCCCGTCGTTGCTGAACTTGATGACCTGATGGTCGTCCGGACCGTTGCCGCCGACCCAGACGTTGTCGTTGTGGTCCACGAAGATGCCGTGCTCACTCGCGGGCCATTCGTAACCCTCGCCCGGGTACCCGTTCGCGCCGCCCCAACTGTCGAGCAGGTGTCCTTCCACGTCGAACTTGAGGACGGGCGGCGCCGGGTTGCAGCACGCGGTGAGCGGCGGATCCTGCGCGAGGCCGGCCTCGTCGGCGTTGAGCGTGCGGGGCCGCTGAATGATCCAGATGTTGTCGTGCTGATCGACCGCGATGCCCGAGACCTCGCCGATCAGCCAGTCCGAGGGCAGAAGCGGCCAGGTCGGATCCGGGTGGTAGTCCGGCATTCCGCCGTGGTCCATCATGTCCATGTCGCCGCCGGCGTCCTCGGCGGGCGGCTGGCAGCCGAAGCCGACGAACGCGGCCGCGAGAACCGCGGAAGGGACGAATTTCCTGAAATCTCTCATGGGGCCTCCGGGAGGAACGCCCGGAAATCGTAGGGGATAGGGAGCGCCCTCCGCAACAGAGGCGGAGGGCGCCGCGGCGCTAGTTCGCGGCCGATAAGTTCA
Source organism: Vicinamibacteria bacterium (assembly GCA_965199715.1). Taxonomy (GTDB): domain Bacteria; phylum Acidobacteriota; class Vicinamibacteria; order Marinacidobacterales; family Marinacidobacteraceae; genus CBDATA01. The sequence continues at coordinate 2,231,072 of OZ241322.1, read as the reverse complement.
CCTGGACCCAATCGCTCGAACTGACGTCGCTGTCCAGGCCCCGGCCTCAGGAGGTCACCGCCTCAATGTCGTGAAGCTGATTTCCGTGCTCCAGTCGCTCGTGCGGAACTCGTCGGAATTCGGAACCGACCGGACGCGCGCCGAGTATTCCGTCGCGGGGGTCAGGCCGGTGACGTCGCAGAAGAAGCTGGCGGTCGCGCCGCAACCCGAGGCCTCCCAGTCGCCGCCGCTGGCCTTGAGCCGCACCTCGTAGGTCCGCTGACCGATGTCGAACGCCGGAGTCCAGGTGAGCGAGACGGTGGTCGCGTCCGTGTTGGACGAGTTGAAGCCGGTCGGAGTCCCGAGGCGCGGAGGGCCCGGATCCGAGGGAGTCGAAAGGAAGATCCCCGCGGACCAGTCGCTCGTGGAACGGTCCGTGTCGCTCGAGGCCGGGTGCGCCCGCACGCGGATCTCGCGCAGCGCCGCCCGCGCCGGACCGTCGATCGTGCAGCCCATCCGGGTCGTCCCGGAGCATTCGTTGATGCAGCCGGTCACTCCGATCTGCGTGTGCTGCACGTCGTACGTGACCGCGTTCTCCACCGGCTTCCACGCGAGGAAGAGGGACCTCGGGACGGCGACGTTCCACGAACCGGTCAGGCCGGTGGGCGCGGGAAGCGCGCCGGTCCCCGTTCCGCCGCCCTTGGTCGTGGCGGTCAGCGTGTCGCTCCACGCCCCGATGGACAGGTTCGCGTCGTTCGGATCGGGCCCCCCGCACCCGGAAGTCGTACTGCTGGCGGGAGGGAGAGTCCCGTGACATTGCACGGGGTGTCGCGGGAGTCCCCGGTGCAGGTCATGTCGTCCCACGAGGACGCGCTGACGCGCTTTCCCTGCACCTCGTGGATCGCGGCCGCATCCACGGGGTTCCAGACGAACCACACGCTCGTGGCGCTCGTGGTCGAGGCGAGAACCCGAGTCGGCTTGGCGAGCTGGACCGGGCCCGTGTCCTCGGGGGTCGTGACGGAGCTCTCGCCCCATTCGCTCGGCTGCCGCGAGGACGAGGCCGGCGGAATCGAGCTGACCTGCTCTTCGTGGTCGTTCCCGTCGGTCAGGCCCGTCACCACGCACGCCTCCGACGTGGGATGGGCGCAGGCGCCGCTCACCCATTCCGCGGCGCCGCTGGCGCGGTATCGCAGCTCGTACGTCTCCGCGCCCCGGCTCCAGTTCTACGTGACCAGGAAGGTCGTCCGGCTCAAGTCGGAAGTCGTGAAATTGAACTGGTGCGGCGCCTTCAGCGGACTCGTGTCTTCCTCTTCTCCCTGCCGGAAGCTTGCGCCGCCTGCTTCCTCCTCCGTGGTCGCCGCGGGGGTGGCAGTCCACGTGCTCGAGGCTTGGGCCTCGTCCGCAGGATCGGGATTCGCCCGCACCCGCGTCTCGAAGGAATCGCCCCACGCCAGCCCGATCGCGGCGCACCGAGTGACGGTCCCGTCCCCGCCGCACGCCACGACGAGCCACGTTCCGCCCTCGGTCCGGACCAGCACCTCGTAGCTCAACGCGTTCTCCACCGCGGTCCACGTCACCGTGTCGTCCGTGACCTGAAAGTGCACCGGAGCCGCGATCGGCTCGGGCGGCTTCAACGCCGTCGCGCGCACGACGTCGGAGACCGCGCCGTCCGCGACGCGCACCCGGGCGTGCGCCGCGTCGTCCTCTTTCAGGCCGTCGATGCGGAAGCTCGGGCTTGTGACGACCTCCGCGTTCGCGCCCGGCTCGAAGTCCGCGCCGACGCTGTACTCGACCTGCCAGCCGTCGCTGGACGTCCCGCTCCACGTCCACTCGACGTAGCCGGGGCCGCCCCGCGCCTCGAAGTCCGATGCCGCGCCGGGGGCGCCGTCGGGGTGGGGGCGACCGACGGTCCGTTACCGCCGCCGGCGAGCGCCGCCAAGGCGGCCAGGAACGTGCGCGCATGTCTCATGACTGGTCTCCTCCGAGGTTCGCGCGGAGCCGCATCGACGCCGGTCGCGGCGCGGGAAGTCCATTCGAGGGCAGAGGATCATGCGTTTCCGGCGCTCAGGGCGGCGTCCCCGCTGGAGCCGCGAGAGTCGAAACGCCCGCCGCTACTCGCGCCGAACGGGATCGTGGTCCGTGAGGGCGCGGGCGACCGCGTCGTGAAACGACGGCCGAAGCCGGAAGATTCCGTCGTTCTCGCGGGTCGGGTGCACCCGGTTCGTGAGCAGGACGGCGAACAGCTCGCGCTCGGGGTCCACCCAGATCGACGTGCCGGTGAAGCCGGTGTGGCCGAACGACGAGGCCGAGAAGAAGCCGCCCGCCGACGAACGGTCGCCCGACGGCGTGTCCCAGCCGAGCGCCCGGCTGCTGCCGGGGACGAGGCCGGCGCGGCGGGTGAACCGGGCGATCGTGTCGGCGCGGAGCAGGCGCTCGCCGCGCATCGCGCCGCCGTTGAGGAGCATCTGGAGGAACGTCGCGAGGTCGCCGGTGGTGCTGAAGAGCCCGGCGTGCGCCGCGACTTCGCCCAGAACGACCGTGTTCTCGTCGTGGACCTGCCCGTGGACGACATGGCCCCGCCACGGGTTGTCCTCGGTGGGCGCGATCCGGGGCAGGAGCTCCGCCGCCGGGCGATAGCCGGTGTCCGTCATCCCGAGCGGCCCGAAGATCCGGTCCTGCGCCAGGACGTCGAGGCGCGACCCCGAGACCCGCTCGAGGATCTCGCCAAGCAGCAGAAGCCCGTTGTCCGAATACACGGCGTCGGTGCGCGGCTCGTAGTCGGAGGTCGCGCCGAGGATCCGGTCCAGCACCATCCGGCGGGCGTCCTCGAGCGGAAGCCCGCGAGCCTCGGGATCGAACTCGAGATAGAACTGGATCCACGCGGGCAGCCCCGACGAGTGGGCGAGCAGGTCCGCGACCGTGACCGGAACGCGCCGGGCGCGCTCCGCTTCCGACGGGGCGCGGTCGAGGAACTCGGGGAGGTAGGCGCTCACCGGAAGCGAGACGTCGAGCAGCCCGTCCTCGACCAGCATCATCACCAGCGTCGTCGTGCCGACGACCTTGGTCAGCGAGGCGAGGTCGTAGATCGTGTCGGGAGCGATCTCAGGCGAGCCGGCGTCCCACGTCTGCCGCCCGAAGCCCTCCTGAAGCACGATCCGGCCACGCCGGACCACGATCGCGCTGGCGCCGGGGGTGGTTCCGTCGGCGATCGCGTCGAGGACGACCCGCCGCACGGCGTCGAGGCCCGATGCGCTCATGCCGACCTCCTCGGGGTCCGCTCGCCGGAGCCGTTGCCGGACCGCCGGCTGGTCCTGTCCCTCGCCGAGAGCGTGGGACTCGAACGGGATCGGCAACCGCCCGCTCACGTCCGCCTCGCCGAAGAGCCCTCGGGCGGCGGCGCGCTGGCTCGCCTCGGCGCCGTCCCAGGCGAGCAGGATAGCCGCCTCCTCGGGGAGCCCCGAGAGCGTGACCGGGTTCCCGAACGAGACCGCGACGAGCCGATCGCCGAACGGCGCGAGCGCCTGAAGCAATCCGTCCGGAACGCCGTATCCGTACCGGCGATAGTCGGCGAGCAGGATCGCGTCGGCCCGGGCCGCCCGCTCCTCGAGCGCGCCGGGCGGGAGCGCTCCGTGCGCGAGCGTCGGGATGCGGCCCGCCCAGGCGCCGCGCCGCCGAAGCTCCTCGCGCAGCGGGCGGCGGTCCGGCTCGTACGGCCCCTCCCGCGAGATCTCGACGAGAAGCGCCGGACTGGACAGCGGCAGCAGGTCGCCGGGATCGCGCACGAGCGTCAGGCCGCGCCCGAAGAGCGACTCGACCCACTCCCGGTCGGCGGGGTCGGCGAACGAGCGGTGCAGGTCGGGGGCGTCCGGCTCGCCGAGCAGGCCGAGCCGCTCCTTGGCCTCCAGCACCCGCAGCGCCGCCTCCGCGACGCGCTCCTCGGAGAGCCGCCCCTCCCGGACGCCCCGGACGAGCGACTGGAACGCGACGAGCGGATCCTTCGGAACGAGGACCACGTCCACGCCTGCGGCCACCGCCTCGACCGCGACCTCGCCGTCGAACCGGCCGCCGCGCGCCCCCTCCATCTCGAGCGCGTCGCTCACCACGAGCCCGGCGAACCCCATGTCCTCGCGCAGCAGACCCCCGAGGATCTCGGGCGAGAGGATCGCGGGTCGGTCGGCCCGGCCGTCGAGCGCCGGCACCGCGAGGTGGCCCGGCATCACCGCCGAGACCCCGGCGGCGACCGCCTCGCGGAAGGGCGCGAGGTCGTGGCGTTCGAGATGCTCGCGGGAAGCGGGAACCTGCGCCAGCCGGTGGTGGCTGTCGGTCGCGGTGCCGCCGTGGCCGGGGAAGTGCTTCGCGGTCGCGAGCGCGCCGTTCTCCTCCACCCCCCGGATCAGCGCCGCCCCGAGCGCGCCGACGGTCGCCGGATCGGCCCCGTAGGAGCGGATCCCGATGACCTCGCTCTCCGGCGACTGGAGCACGTCCAGCACCGGGGCCAGCACGAGGTGCACGCCGACGGCCCGCGCCTCCCTCGCGATGATCGCGCCCTGCCGGTACGCCGCGTCCGGATCCGGCTCGGCCCCCGCCTGGAGCGCCGGCGGGAAGCGCAGGCCGCCCTCGGTGCGCATCGCCGTTCCCCACTCGTAGTCGGCGGCGACGAGCGGCGCGACGGGGGAAGCGGCGGCGAGCGCCCGGGTCACGTCGCGGGTGCCTTCGGGCGTCCCCGCGAAGACGACGACCCCGCCGATTCGGCCGGAGGCGGCGAGATCCAGGAGCTCCCGCCACTCGGGATCCGCGTCGTGCCGGAAGCTCGCCGGCGCCCGCGGCATCACGAGCTGGCCGACGCGCTCCTCGAGGTCCATCCGCTCGAGGGTCCGCCGGGCCGCGCTCTCCTCGCCGCAGCCGCCGGCGAGAAGCCCCAGCGCGAGAAGCGTCCGCCGGAACATGTCCGGGAGCCTACCGAAAACGGCTTAGGCTCCCGGCGTGATCCGGATCGTCCGCTGTCGGGACTGGCGGACGCTGCGGGAGCGGCTCGCCGGGGACGCCTCGGGCCTGATCCTGACTCCGTCGTCGGGCGCGAGCCGGGCGCTCGAACGAGCGTTGCGCGACCGGCTGCTCGCCCCCGACCGCCCGGCCGCCGAGCTTCCGCAGGTTCGGACCGCAGCGGAGGCTCTCGCCGAGCTGCTGCTGCGCGCCGACCCGCCCGGAACCCTCGCCACGCCGCTCGAACGCTCGCTGCTCATGGAGAGCGCGGTGCTCGCCGCGGCGGACGATCCGGGGGCGCCGAAGGGCAATCCGCTGCGCCTAGCCGGGCCGCTGCTGCGCCTTTTCGACGAGCAGGCGCGCGACCGCCCGATCGCGCCGGACCGGCCGGCGTTCCACGCGCTGCTGGAGCGCGCCCGGCGGACCTTCGAAGAGGCCCGGGGGACCGACGAGGGGGCGGAACGGCTGCTGCGGTTGACCGGCTGGCTGGAGTCCGCGCACCGGGGCTACGTCGAGGGGCTCGAGACGTCGGGCCGCTGCGATCTCGACCTGGCGCGGCGGCGGTTGCTGGCCCGGCCGCCCGAGGCCCCGTGGTCCCGGGTCCGCGTCGGCGGCGGGGACGCCGTCGGGATCGCCGACGCGGAGATCCTCGCGACGATCGTCGGCGGGCTCGACTTCCTGCTGCTGGAGGACGAGGCGGCGCCCGCGCTCCCGCCGGGCTGGACCGCCGACGAGGTCCGCGCCGATTCGGTCGCGGCCCCGGCGCCGCGCCTGTTCGTCCCCGGCGACGGATCCATCCTCTTCCGGACGACCGACCGCGCCGGCGAGACCCGCGCGGCCGCCGCGATGCTCGCGGGCTTCGGTTCGTACGAGCGCTGCGCGGTCGCGGCGCGGCGCCCGGCGGCGTACGCGGACGATCTCGCCGCCGCGGGGATCCCGTTCCAGACCGACTTCCAGCCGTCGCTCGCCGAGGAGCCGTGGCCGGCGGCGCTCGACGACGCGCTGGCCTTCGCCGAGGCTCCGGGCCGCCTCTCGAACGGGTTCGCGCTCCTGCGGAGCCCGTTCTTTCGCGACCAGGCGCTCGGGAACGCCCCGGCGCGGCTCGCCGACGTCGCCGAGCCGCGCCTGGCCTACGAGGACGTGCGCGACACTCACGATCCGGCGAACCTCGGGAAGCTCGTCGAACCGCCGGAAGGCGACGAACGCCGGGAGCGGGAACTGCGGGTCGCTGCGCGCGTTCTCGCCCGGCTCGCCGAGCACGCCCGCCGGCTCGCGCCGATCCAGAACCCGGAAACGCCCTTCCACGAGGCGGTGGAGTGCTTCGTCGGCTTCGTCGAGGACTGCTTTCCCGGCGGGCCGGAGCCGGCCATGGACGCGCTGCGGCGGGCGGCGGATCCCGCGCTGCCCGCGACTCCGGTCGGAACGCCGGCCCGGTTCCGGGACCGCGTCCGCCGCCAGTTGCGGCGCCAGCGGACGGTCCGGTATCGAGGACGCGACGGCGTCCACCTGATCCAGGCCGAGGACGCCCCCTTCGGCGACTACGACTGCGTCGTGCTGCTGGGGGTCGGCGACGCCGACTGGCCCGGCCCCCGCGCCGGGAACATCTTCCTTCCGACGAGGGTTCTGGAGGACGCGACCCGCAAGCGACTCTCGGAGGCGCGGCGGCGGGAGCGGCGCCTGCTGCGCGCGTTCGCGACGCTTCCCCGCAAGGCGGCGGGCTTCGCTCGGGCCGAGCTCGAGGACGGCTTCCCCGCCGGCGAATCCCCGATCTTCGCGAGCCTCGGCGAGGCGCTCGGGGCGAACCCGGAGGAGCGCGCGCCGGTCTCCCTTCCCGAACGGATCCCCGACCCGGCCGCGGTCCCGCTGCCGCGCAGCCTCGAGCGGACGGCCCCCTCGGCGGTGGACCTCGGTCGTTGGGTGTCGCCCTCGGCGCTGACGCTGTACGCGGCGAACCCGGCGCAGTTCTTTCTCGACCGGGTGCTGCGGCTCCCCCGGGAAGAGACGCTGAACGACTTCGGCTCCGCGATCGCCCGGGGCGACCGCGTCCACAAGCTGCTGGAAGCCGCGCCCGAGTTCTTCCGCCGCTTCGGGCCGCTCACCGAAGCGACGATCGACGACGCGCTCGAGTTCTACCGGCGACGCTTCCGCTCGTCGATCGCCCCCGGCATGGGCGAGGACGCTTCCGCCGCCGAGGAGCTGTGGTTGTTCGGCGGGGACTCGCATCCGTCGGCGCTGGAGTGGTACCTGCGCGAGGAGGCGGAGCGCGGCCCCGCGCAGCCGGTCCAGGTCGAAGGCGAGCTGGACGGGATCGTCGAGCCGGCGACCGGGTCGCTCCCCGCGCTGCACGTCCGGGGCAAAGTGGATCGGGTGGACCGGACCCCGGACGGGCTGCGGGTCGTCGAGCTCAAGTCGGGCTCGTCGCGCGGCAAGGACGCGGCGCGCCTGCAGGCCCGGCTCTACGCCCGGCTGGTCGGCGCGGACTCGTTCGTGGTTCCCTTCTTCAAGGACCGCACGTGGGTGGGCGACGACGGCGCCGGGGAGATCGACAAGCGCATCCGGGAGGTCCGCGACGGGCTCGCCGCCGGGGAGTTCCCGGCGCGGCTGCGCCCGTTCGACCGCCCGCTGCCGCTGCGCCCCGACCTCCCCGACGAGCCGGAGCCGGCGCGGACGCTCGTCCCTGGGGCGCCGGCGCCCCAGGCCCCGCCCCGGACCCCGGTCGCGTTCACGCCGAGCGACCACGCGGCCCGCCGGGCGGCCGCCGACCCGAGGCGCCACGCAGTGCTCGCCGCGTCCGCCGGCACCGGCAAGACGACGGTGCTCACCGAGCGGTACGTGAACCTGATCCGCGCCGGGGTCCCGCCCCGCAACGTCCTCGCGCTCACCTTCACCCGCAAGGCCGCCGCGGAAATGAAGGACCGGATCGTGGCCCGGCTCGCGCAGCCGGAGATGCGCGAGGAGTGGACCCGCCGCCCCGATCTCGGCGAGGTGCAGGTCTCGACGCTCGACGCCTTCAACCTCGGGCTGATCCGCGAGTTCCCGTTGGACGCCGGCGTGGCCCCCGGCGCGGAAGTGCTGGACGAGCGCGAGATGCCGGTCGTGCAGGCCGAGGCCATCGGCCGGGTGCTCACCGGGGCGACCGGCTTCGACCGCAAGCTGCTCGCGGAACTGCCGCTGCTCGGCAAGAGCCTCGCCCGGCTGGACGGGGTGGCGGCGGGTTACTTGCAGAACCGGCTCACCTGGCGGCGCACCTTCGAGAGCCGGGCGGCGGCCGGAGGGGCTCCCCGGCCCCGGCCGGCGCTGCGCGACGGGTTCCGCGGGGTCGAGGCCGACGCGCGGCGGATTCTCGCGGGCTACGACGGCAAGCTGCCGACCCCGGTGCGCCTCGCGCTGAAGCTGTCGGAGCAGGCCGGCTCCCGCGACGCGCTCGACCGGGAAGCGTTGCTGGAGTGGATTCCGCTCGGCCTCAAGACGGCTCCGAAGCACCTCAAGGGTCCCCTTCGTCCGGTCATGGCGGAGTACAGGAAGCTGCGGCCGCTGCTCAGGGAGTTCAACGTCGAGTGGCTGGACTCGCTGAACGAGCGGACGTTCGACCCGGTCTGGCGGCTGCTCCAGGCGGTCGAGGCGGAGTACCAGCGGCTCAAGGAAGACCGCGGGGTCATGGACTTCGACGATCTCACCGTCGCCGCCACGAATCTGCTGGGCGCGACCGGGGAGTTCGCCGAGAGCCGGTTCCGGCTGGAGTCCCGCTACCACCACCTGCTTCTCGACGAGTTCCAGGACACGAGCGACCCGCAGTGGGAGCTGCTCCGGGCGATCGCCGAACCGTGGACGAGCGGCGAGGGGCTGGCCGCCGAGGAAGTGCGCCGGGTCACCGGGGGCCGGCTGGGCGCGCCGACGCTGTTCGTGGTGGGCGACCACAAGCAGTCCATCTACCGCTTCCGCAGCGCTCGGGTCGAGATCCTGAACCGCACCGAGAACTGGATCCGGGAGCGGATGCGCCCGAAGACCCATCCCCGCCTCGCGCTCCGGTGGAACTTCCGCTCCACCGGCCCGCTGCGCTCGTTCGTGAACGACACGGCAGCCGCGATCGCGCAGGCCGACCGCGAGGCCGACCGCGACTGGAGCTTCCGCTACGACGACGACGACCGCTTCCCCGAAGAGGCCGGCCCGATGGACGAGGGGCCGGCGGAGGAGATCCCGCTGTCGGTCGCGGTCGCCCAGGACCACGACGAAGCGGCGCGGCGGGTCGCCGCCCGGATCGCGGCGCTCGCCGCCCGGGGGGTTCCGCTCGACCGCATCGCGATCCTCGCCCGCGCCGCCTCCCGGCTCGGGCTCTACCGGGACGCAGTGGAGCGGCTCGGGGTTCCCACGTACCTCGTCAAGGGAGCCGGGTTCTTCGACTCATCCGAAGTGCTCGACCTGACCGGGCTCTGCCGGTTCCTCGCCCGCCCGTCGTCCGACCTGCGCGCGGTCGAGCTGCTGCGCTCGCGCTTCTTCGCGATCCCCGCCGGCGCGCTGGCGGAGCTTCGCGCCCGGGATCACGGGGCGGCGACGCCGTTCGCGGACCTGCTGAACGGGCGCATCGAAGCGGACGGCCCGCTGGCGGAGGCCGGCCGGGTCGCGCCGGCGTGGATCAAGCTGTCGCGCCAACTGCCGCCGTCGCTCGCGCTGCGGCGGATCCTCGAGGAGACCGGCTATCTCGACCGGGTGCGGGCGACCGGCGGGGCGTTCGAGGGGCGCCAGCAGGAGGCGAACGTGGAGAAGGCGCTCCACCACGTCCAGCGAGTGGAGCGGAGCGGCTTCGCGACGTTCGCCGACGCCGCCCGGCATCTCGAGTCGGCGGGCGGCGACGGCCACGACGCGACCCAGGCGCCGCTGCGGGCGGCGGGAGCGGTGCAGGTGCTCACCATCCACGCCGCCAAGGGCCTGGAGTACGACCACGTGCTGGCGGTCGATCTGAACGCGAGGATCGGCGGATGGGGCTCCGGGCTGCGGGTCCAGGAGAGCGACGAGGGGGACTGGAGCATCGCGCTGATCGGCGACTCGAGCCACTGGCAGGTCCAGGACGCGGGCCGGAGCGCCGCCGAGGAGCGACGCTGTCTCTACGTGGCGATGACCCGGGCGCGCCGCAGCCTGACGCTTTCCGGCGTGACCGGGTTCAAGAAGGACGGCGCGCCGACCGCTGCGGGCGGCCTCGCGAAGCTGCTGCCGGGCGATCTGTGGGGCGCGGCGGCGATGACGGCCAAGAAGCCGCAGCCGGAGATCCACTGGAAGCGCCACAAGCTGAAGGTGCTGCCGCCGTCGGCGAGCGAGTGAGCGCGGCGACCCGGCGGCTCGCCCACCTGCTGCTGGCGCGGATCGCCGAGGGTCTCGAAGCCGACGCCGCGGCGGCGGAGCGGATGCTGGATCGCCGCGTCGTCGCCGCCCGGGATCGGGAAGCGGTCGTCCGGGAAGCCACCGCCCTCGCCCGCGCCGCCGGATCGTGGCTGGAAGAGCGTCCCGGCGAACTGCGCAGCGACGTGCGGGCGGCGCTGCGGGACCGGGCCGGGCGGCCGTTCCTCGTGACCGTGCCGAGCGCGATCCGCGGCCCGGACCGCGCGGCCGTCATGGTCATGGCCCCCACGGGCGACCGGGGGACGGTCGCGCGGGCGCGGCGCTGGCGATTCGCGGTGCGCGCGGTCTGGAAGACTCCAACCGAGGCGTTCGTCGCGCGGCCCGACGGAACGGTCACGCCGCTCGCGTCACTGACAGGAGACGGCGAGCGGCGGTGAGTCGAGGCAGAGGATGTTCTCGGTGCGCCCGTTGGCGATCCGGGCGCAGGCCCCGGTGATCGCGGCCCGAGTCGCGTCGGCGGGCGTCGCCCCCCGGGCCCCGACCGTGGCCGTCCGACCGCTCATCGTCATCGTGACCTCGCAACGGGAGCCGCCCATGCTCATGGTGGAACGGACGACGTACGCGACGAGCAGGAGAAACGCGAGGAAAGTCAGGAACCCCGCCAGCTTCCGCCGCTTCACTGCGCCCTCCGGATCGGTCGCGTGAGGCAGGTGGGACCGCCCGAACCGTTCTGGCTGATCTCCGAGCCGGGATAGGTCCGGACCCGGAACCCGGCGCCCTCGAGCCGCTCGTTCGTGCGCTCGTTGGCCTCGATCGCGAGAAGCTCCCCGTGGCCGAGCGCGAGCACGTTCGCAGCCATGGTCTCCCGCTCCTCGTCCACGATCGGGATCAGCCGGAACCGGCGATCCTCCAGCAGCTTCATCGTGGGCACGGCGAGAAAGCGCGGATCGGCGACCATCGTCCGCGAGTCGAGCACGCTGATGAGGGACATCAGGTGGAGGCAGCACGCCGGCCCGTCCCCGTGCGGCAGCGCCGACGCGATCACCTCCACGCCGTCGGGAGCGAGCAACGCGGCAAGCTGCGCGATCCCCGCCGCGTCGGTCCGGTAACCCTCCCCGGCGAGCACCGTGCGCTCGTCCAGCCAGACGAGATCGCCGCCCTCCATCACCCCCGGCGCCTCGATCGCGCCGATCACGGGAATGTCCATTTCACGGTAGAGCGCCCGATGCGCCTCCGGCTCGGCGGCCCGCGCCGGCTTGCCCATGCGCATCAGCACCATGCCCCGGGGCGTCGGGAACGAGGCGTCGTGGCAATACACCGCGTCGGCGGACAGCCCCGTCGGCGCGGCTTCGCGAACCCTGGCGCCGAACCCGGCCAGTTCGGAGCGCAGCGCACGATGCTGCCGGGCGGCCAAGTCTGGTTCGGGCGGATGCAGGTAGCCGAGTTCCCGGTAGCCCGCGGGATGGCTCCACATGGCCCCCTGCGGCGCGATGACGAGCACCTCGAGGAGCCGCCCGCACATGCTCTGGCGGCCGAGGACGGAGGCCGGGGAGACGGTCACGGCGCGGAGCCTACCCCGCGTCCGCTCACCGCCGGGCCGAGTTGGTCGTCCTCGCCGCGATTCCCGTTCTTGCGGTTGCGCAGCTCGCGAATCCGACGTTCGTCCTCCTCGGACGCCTGCAGGCGGCCGTGCTGCGGCTGCCCCGCGTGACACAGCTTGCATAGCGCCATGAGGTTCGCCCAGTTGTTGTCCTGCGTCACTCCGTTGATGTGGTGCAAGTCGAGGAGTTTCGCGTCCCCGTTCGTCAACGGAACCCCACGGCACCCGCATTCGAAGTCACAGCGCTCCTTGTAGCGTCGGCCCAGTTCGTGCGTTCTTGGCGAGTAGCCGTCGCGGACTCCCGCCGCGCGGGTGGGCAGATCCTTGAACGGAGGTATCAGGATTCCCGTGTTTGGGGGCGTAGATGTTTCTTCGCCCCCGTCGCCAGGGCGCGTCTGACGGTACCAGCGGGGTGAGCCGGGCCGGAACGGCGGGCCGCCGAGGGTGCGCCGGGGCCGATCCGGGCTGAGTCGGCGGAGCGGAGGAAGGCCGAGGGGAACTCGCCGTCGGGCGCTCAGGGGTCATCCGGCTGGAACCGCGCCCCGAACCGGATCGCGAACTCCGCCCGCGCCTCGCGCCAGTACCGCGGCGGCCGCTTCCACGCCGCCTGCGCCCGCCGCAGCGCCAGGCAGATCAACTTCGCCGCCGCACGGTCGTGCGGGAAGCATCCCCGCGTCCGCACCGCACGCCGCACCGAACTGTTCCGGCTCTCGATCGCGTTCGTCGTGTAGATCGCCCGCCGGATCGGCTCCGAGAACGCGAGGAACGGGATCGCCTGCGTCCACGCACGCCGCCACATCGCCGGGATCGCCGGATGCTTCCGACCCCACGGCCCGTCCTCCACCGCGTCCAGCGCCGCTTCCGCCGCCGCCTCCGTCGCCGCGCGGCAGATCGTCTTCAGCGCCGCCGCCAGCTCCCGCCGTTCCTTGTGCGACGCGTAGCGCGGCGACCGCCGGATCAGGCGCGCCACGCACTTCGGCACGAGCGCCTGCGGGAACGCCGCCTCGATCGCCTCCGGGAAGCCCTTCAGCCCGTCCGCCACCGCGATCAGCACGTCCCGGACCCCCCGGCCCTTCAGCTCGTTCATCACCCCCAGCCGGAACTTCGCCCCCTCCGTCTCCTGGATCCAGAACCCCAGAACCTCCTTCCGGCCCCCGCAGGTCACCCCGATGGCCATGCACGCCGCCTTGTTCCGCACCAGGCCCCCGTCCCGGATCTTCGCCCGCAGCGCGTCGAAGAACACCAGCGCGCAGGTCGCCTCCAGCGGGCGCGAGCGCCACTCCCGGACATCCTCCGCTACCGTTTCGGTGGCCGCGGAGATCGTCTCCGCCGACGCCTTCATCCCGTACGACTGCTCCACGCGGCCCTGGATCTCCCGCGTCGCCATCCCCCGCCCGTACATCGAGATCGCCTGTTCGTCGAACCCCGGCAGCCGCCGGGCGCACTTCTCCACCAGTTGCGGCTCGAACGTCCCGTGGCGATCCCGGGGCGCCGCCAGATCCAGCTCCACGTCGCCCGCGAGCGCCCGCTTCCGGTTGTGCCCGTTCCGGTGGTTCCCCGCCGCCCGCTCCGCCTTGCGGTCCAGATGCGGGCCCATCTCGGCCCCGAGGATCCGCTCGCTGAGCGCCTTCTTCGACTCGGCGACCAGCTTCCCGTCGTGGAAGGCCTCGGTCGGGTCCTCCCCCGCCAGTAGCTCATCCAGCAGCCGGTCGCTGATCCGCCCCTTCCGCGGGCGCGGCCCTCGTAGCTGTCGTGCGCGTGCCACGCCTCGTCCTCCCGGACTTCATGCCATGGCCCCCAAACACGGAATTACGGACAGTCCCTTCTCCGGGCGAAAGCGCCGGAGGCACTACGGCCCACGGATATGCTCAGCCGCCCCCGGAGGTTCCCATGCGCCTTTCCCTGCCCCTCGCCCTGATCGCCCTGCTCGGCTGCGGCCCCGAGCCGCCGCCCCCGCTCGAGGGAGTCACCGCCTACACCGGGATCACGCTGTGGGACGGGACCGGCGCGGCTGCCGTCGAGGACGCGGTTCTCGTCGTGCGCGACGGACGGGTCTCGGCGGCGGGCGCGGTCGAGGTTCCCGCCGGGGCCGAGGTGACGGACCTTTCGGGGATGACCGTCATTCCCGGCTTCGTGAACGCGCACGGGCACGTGGGCGACGTGATGGGTCTGGAAGGCGGGCACTACACTCGCGAGAACCTCGTCCGGCAGCTCGCGCTCTACGCCCGCTACGGGGTCACGAGCATCGCCTCGCTGGGCGGCGACGGGCCGGAGGCGGCGGCGCTGCGCGACGAGCAGGACGAGTCGCTGGACCGCGCCCGCATCTGGATCGGCGGGGGGATCGTCTCGAGCGGCTCGCCCGAGGAGGCCGAGGCGATCGTGACCGAGAGCCTCGCGCTGCCCGCCGACTTCCTCAAGATGCGGATCGACACGAACCTCGGCGCGAACGAGCGGGTGCCGTCGGAGACCATCGAGCGGGTCATGGCGCTCGCCGCCGAGGCCGGCAAGCGGGTCACGACCCACATCTTCTACCTGGACGACGCGAAGGAGGCGCTGCGCCTGGGGTCGGGGCTGATCGCCCACAGCGTGCGCGACCAGCCGGTCGATCAGGAGTTTCTCGACCTCATGCTGGAAAAGGGCGTCTGCTACGTGCCCACGCTGGTGCGGGAGATCTCCACCTTCGTGTACGCCGACGTGCCCGAGTTCTTCGACGACCCGTTCTTCCTGAAGGACGCCGATCCGGCGGTGCTGGACCAGTTGCGGGATCCCGAGCGCATGGCGCGGGTCGCCGCGAGCCCGTCCGCGCAGGGCTATCGGGAGCACTACCCGATCGCGATGGCCAACGTGAAGGCCGTGGCCGACGCCGGGGTGACCATCGCGTTCGGCACCGACACCGGGCCGCCGGCGCGCTTCCAGGGCTACTTCGAGCACATCGAGACCGCCGAGATGGCCGAGGCGGGGCTGAGCGCCGAACAGATCCTCCTCTCGGCCACCCGCGACGCGGCGCGGTGTCTGGATTTTGACGAAGTGGGCGAGCTAGTTCCCGGCAAGTGGGCCGATTTCATCGTGTTGCGCGAGAACCCACTCGACGGGATCGCGGCGCTGCGCACGATCGAGCGCGTCGTGATCGCCGGGAACACAGTGCCCGGCAGCACGGCCGAGTAGGTTCAGCCGGCGAGCGCCCAGCCGTCCCCGCCGCGCCGCGCGCGATTCTCCCGCTCCAGCTTCAGCAGGCCGGAGGTCAGCGCGGTCTCGGCCATACGGCGCACCGGCCCCGACTCGGGGACTTCCGGATACGCGCGCAACCCGATCTCGCGGAGGGCGGCCGGACGCTCCCCGAGCGCGTCCAGCACCGCCGCCTCCCGAGCTTCCCGGTGCTTGACCTGCTTCGCGAGCAGCCCCGGGCCATCGACCACTGGCGTCCCGTGGCCCGGATACGCCATCCCCCGGCACTCGCCGGCGAGGCGGCGCAGCGAATCCATGTACTGGCCCAGATCGCCGTCTTCGGGCGAGATCAGGATCGACGAGATCGACGAGACCATGTCGCCAAGGATCATCGCGCCGTAGCGGCTCTCGACGAACGCAAGGTGCCCGGGCGCGTGGCCGGGCACGAACTGGACCCCAAGGCGCCAGTCGGGCGAGCCGTCGGGCGCGGTCCCGAGATCGAGAACGTCGCCCTCGTCCAGCGCGCGGGTCGCGCCGGGAAAGGCCGGCAGCCGGGCGAGGGTCTCTCGGTGCGCCCCGACGGGAACTTCGTAGCGTTCGGCGGCCGCCGCGACCGATCCCACGTGGTCCGGATGGTGGTGGGTGACCAGCACCGCCTCGAGCCGGTCGGCACCGAGCAGGCGGTCCACCAGTTCGAAGAGCATCGCTCGTTCGTCCGGATCCTCGGGCGCCGGATCCACGAGGAAGCGCCGGGAGGTCCCCATGAGGATCGCGTTCGTGTGGGTCGCCGGCGGGAGCGTGCGCGTCCGGCACGGAATCACCGCGCATCCGGGCGAGAACCGGACGACCGGGCGGCGCGCCCGCTCGACGCGGTTCCGCTCGCGGTACTGGGCGTCGTCGTCCGACCAGCGCTCGAGGAGACCGATGATCGGCGGCGCGAGCGCCATGGCGCCGTCTCGCCAGCGGGCGAGCGCCTCCTCGGGGGTCGCGAGCGCCGAGTCCACGATCTCGCCCGGCCAGACGGAGACCTCGGCGTCGTCGGGGAGTGGCAGCCGGAAGAACCGGGTCTCGAAGCGATACGGGGCGGATTCGGGGGTGGTGAGCGACTCGACCTCGACGAAGTCGGCGTCGCGCAGCGTCGCGCCGGTCCGCCGCAGCGCCTCGGCGAACGAAATCTCCTCCGCCAGCAGCGCCCGGCGCAGCGGGTCCAGCGGGACGGCGGGATCGCGGCCCCGCGCCAGCAGGACTCCGGTCTCCTCGAAGACCTCCCGGGCGGCGGCCTCGGCGGGGCCGGAGTCCGACCGGGCGATTGTGCCGCCGGGAAACGCCCAGAAGTTCGCGAAGGCGCGCAGCTTCGGCGAGCGCCGCACGAGCAGCGTCCGGCCGCCCCGAACGAGCATCGCCCCGACGGCGGGGCGCGGCGGCTTCGGCATCGGCGGGGAGCTTAGTAGCCTTGCCGGATGATCCCGTTCGCCGGCCTCCTCACGAAGCATCCGGACGCTCCCGCCTCGCTGCTCGGCGTCCGGGACGCCACGCAGTCCACCTTCCGCAGCGCCTGTTCCGACGCCCCGCCGGCCATCCGGGTCGCCTACGACGGCGACTGCCACAACTCGTGCACCGAGGCGATGGTCGATTGCGCGGGAGCGCTGTACGACCTCGGCGACCTCGAACCCTCGGCCGAGGGATTCCAATCCGACAAGGAGCGCTACCGGAAGGCCGTCGCCCCCGAGCTGGACGCCGGGCGGGTTCCGTTCGTTCTGGGGGGCGACCACGCGATCACTCCGCCGCTCGTCGCCGCGTTCGAGGGCCGGGGCGACCTGCACGTGGTCCAGTGGGACGCGCACCCCGACATGTATCCCGACTTCGAGGGGAACCGCGACTCCCACGCCTGCGTCGCCGCGCGCCTGCTCGAGTTCCCGTGGGTGCGCAGCGTGACCCAGATCGGGGTCCGCACGGAGAACCCGGTCCAGCTCGCGCTGCGCGAGGCCCATCCCGGCCGCGTGCGCTCCATCACCGCCCGGGAGGCCGCGCGCCGGACGTCGTTCCTCGACCATCTCCCCGACGGCGCCCGCGTGTACCTGACGATCGACATGGACGGGTTCGATCCGGCCTTCGCGCCGGCGGTGGCGCATCCGGTGCCCGGCGGACTCTCCGCCCGCGCCGGGCTGGACCTCGTCCACGAGATCGGGCGGCGGTTCCGCCTCGCCGGGATGGACGTGGTCGAGGCGTGCCCGGGCGGGGACGCCGAGCAGCGGACGCTGCTGCTGGCCGCGCGGCTGATCCACGAGGGCGTGGGCCTCGCGGTCAGCCGCTCCTGACGACTCCCTCGATCTCGGCGTCGGTGAGCACCCGGTCGGCGCTCTTCGCCGCGCGGAACACCCTCGCGGCCAGCTCGTCCGTGGCGGCGTGGCCGTGCTGGCGCAGCCAGTACGTCACGTTCGCGAGACCGCTCATCGGCCCGACCTCGACCTTCTGGCGGAGCCCGTAGTCGCCGGCGGCGACTCCCGAATACACCCGGTCGGCGAGCCAGTCGTCGCCCTTCTCCCTCGCCTTGATGATGGCCGCGGCGTGGACCCCGGTCCCGGTCCGGAAGGCGTCGCGACCGACGACGGGGTACCCCGCGGGAATGGGAACTCCGGTGGCCTCGGCGACCGCCTCGCAGTAGTCGCGCAGCGCCGACAGGTCGTTGTCGGTCCAACCGAGCAGGTTCAGGTTCACGAGGAGCTGGTCCATCGGGGTGTTCCCGCAGCGCTCGCCGATGCCGATGGCGGTGCCGTGGACGCAGTCGGCCCCGGCCTCGATCGCGGTCAGGCTGTTGGGCACCGAAAGGCCTCGATCCCGATGGCCGTGCCAGTCGAGCTGCACGTCGGCGCCGCTCTCGTCGATCACCTCGCGCACGAATCGGATGAGCCGGGTCACGCCGTCGGGAGTCGCGTGGCCGACGGTGTCGCAGACCACGACGCGACGGGCGCCGCAGCGGATCGCGGCCAGATACAGCTTGCGGACGGTCTCGGGGCGGGCGCGGGTCGTGTCCTCGGTGACGTACTCCACCGCAAGCCCGCGCTGCACCGACCACGTCACCGCCTTCTCGGTCTGGCGCAGCAGGAAGTCGAGATCCCACTCCTCGGCGTACTGGCGGATCGGGCTGGAGCCGATGAAGGCGGCCACCTCGATCGGGATGCCGACCTTCTCGGAGACCCGGTGGATGGGTTCGATGTCGGCGACGAGCGTCCGGGCGGCGCAGTTGGGGCGGACTTGCAGCTTCGCGCTCACTATCTCCTGGGCGAGGCGGAGCACCTGCGACTCCACGTGGGGCCCCGCCGCCGGCAGGCCGATGTCGGCGGACTGGACGCCGAGCGCGTCGATGAGATGCAGCACCCGGACCTTTTGCTCGATGGGCGGCGAGACCACCGACGGGCTCTGGAGCCCGTCCCGGAGCGTCTCGTCGTTCAGCAGGACCGGGTTCCGCGGCTTCCAGACGTTTTCGGGATCCGGCCGGTTCCAGTCGTAGATGAGCTCGTCAGCCATCGCCGAGCGTCGCGCCGATCGCGTGGAAGCCGCTGTCCACGTGCAGGACCTCGCCGGTCACGCCGCGCGCCAGCGGCGAGAGCAGGAAGGCGGCCGCGTCCCCCACCTCGTCGGGGGTCGTGGCGCGGCGGAGCGGGGCGTGGGCGCGGTAGTGGTCCACGATCCGCGAAATCCCGCCGACGGCGGACGACGCCAGCGTCTTCGCCGGCCCCGCGGAGATGGCGTTCACCCGGATCCCCTCGGGGCCGAGGTCGCTCGCGAGGTAGCGCACCGAGGACTCGAGCGCCGACTTGGCGACCCCCATGACGTTGTAGTTCGGAAACGCCCGCTCCGCCCCGAGGTACGACAGCGTGACCACCGCGCCGCCGTCGTCCTCGCCGAGCATCGAGCGGAACCGCGCCGTCAGCGCGGTCAGCGAGTAGGCAGATATGTCCAGCGCGAGGCCGAAGCCGCCGCGCGAGGTCGCGGCGAAGGCGCCGACGAGCTCGTCGCGGGGCGCGAAGGCCACCGAGTGGACGAGGAAGTCGAGGCCGCCGAGCTGCTCGCGGACCGACTCCACCGCCGCGTCCAACTGGGCGTCGTCGGCCACGTCGAGCGGCAGCGTCCCGGTACCCGGGATCCCGGCCGCCAGCTTGTTGACGTTGCGGCCCAGCCGCTCGTTCTGGAAGCTCAGCGAGAGCCGGGCGCCCTCGCGGGCCGCCGCCTGCGCCACGCCCCACGCGAAGGACCGCCGGTTCCCTACCCCGACGATCAGACCTCGTTTCCCTTCGAGCAGCTTCACCTTGCGGAATGTACCGCCTCCAGCCATCGGGCGATCCCGAGGACGCGATCCTCGCCGCCGTGCGGCCCGACGATCTGGACCCCGAGCGGGAGCCCGGCGGCGTCCCGGCCGGCCGGAACCTGCGCGACCGGGTGTCCGGTCAGGTTGAACGGGCCGACGAGCCGCATCAGCCCCGGACGGACCGGCTCGCCGTTGTCCAGCTCGGCCGCCCCGATGCGGGGCGCGCCCGTCGGCGCGGTCGGGACCACGAGGGCGTCCACGTCGCGCAGCGTCCGCGAGACGGCGTCGGTCACGAGGCGCCGCGCCGAGAGCGCCGCCATGAGGTCGTCCGCCGCGATCCGGCCCCCGGCCTCGAGATTCCGCCGCACGTCGGCGCCGAAGTCGCCGGGGCGCTGGCGCATGCGCTCCCGATGGAACGCCGCCGCCTCGGCGAAGGCGATCAGGTTGCGCGCCGGGGCCGCGAGGGCGATTTCGGGGATCGCGACCGATTCGGGCGCGGCGCCGAGGCCTTCGAGGGCGCGGATCGCCGCTTCCGTCGCCGCCTTCGCCTCGGGGACGAGATTCTCGAAGAAGAAGGTCTCGGGAACGCCGAGGCGGATTCCGTCGAGCGGGCGGGGCGACCGGGTGGCCGCCCGCTCGGGGACTCCGGCGAGAACCGACCAGATGAGGTCGAGGTCGGCGGCGGTCCGGGCCATCGGCCCCACGTGGTCGAGGCTCCACGAGAGCGGAGTCACGCCTTCGGCGGAAACCCGCCCGTACGAGGGCTTCAGGCCGGCGGTTCCGGTGAGCGCGCCCGGAATCCGGATGGAACCGCCGGTGTCGGTGCCGATCGAGCCGTAGCCGATTCCGGCGGCCAGCGCGGCGGCCGACCCCGACGACGAGCCGCCCGCGCTCCGCTGGCGGTCCGCCGGGTTGCGGATCGTTCCGAAGTGCGGGTTCTCGCCGGTAAGCCCGAACGCCCACTCGTGGAGGTTCGTCTTGCCGATGAGGATCGCGCCCGCGGTGGCGAGCCGCGCCCACGCCGGCGCGTCCGCTTCGGCGTCGCGGGGGAAGAGCGAACCGGAGGTCGTCGGGAGCCCGCGCACGTCCACGATGTCCTTGACCGTGAACGGGATCCCGGCGAGAGGCCCCTCGACGCGCTCGGACGCTGGGGCGCACACCCGGATGAACGCCCCCAGTTCGTCGCCCGCGGCGCGGGCGCGGGCTTGTTCGGCCGCGTCGCCCGGGTTCTCGCGCAGCCGCGCGATCGCTCCGGGCTCGCACGGGCCGGGCAGCGGCGGAAGCGACGCCTTGCGCCAGCGTCCGGCGAGCGCGCCCGAAGTCAGCGGCGCGACATCGAGCCCGGCCAGCTCGCGCCGGAGGACGTCAGCCACCGAACACCCGGGCCGGCGGGGTCACCATCGCCCGCAGCAGCGAGAACGCGCCATCGACGGCGATTCCGAGCAGACGGAACGGCAGGAGCAGCAGCCAGACGACGGGCCACAGGACGAGCGCGAGCAGCGCGACCGGCCAGCAGACGACGAACAGGAGCGCCCAGAGAAGAAACGAAGCCATGCATGCATCCTACGAATCGGGCTCGAGCGCGGTTTCCCCGGCGGCGAGCTTCCGGAGGCCGTCCTCGTCCAGCACCGGAACCTTCAGTTCCTGAGCCTTCCTCAGCTTGCCGCCGGCGTTCGCGCCGGCGACGACCGCCGAAGTGCGGCGACTCACCGAGGCGACGACCCGGCCGCCGTGGCGCTGGACGAGGGCCGTCGCCTCGTCGCGGGTCAGGTTCTCAAGCGTCCCGGTGAGCACGATCCGCAGCCCGTCGAGCGTCGCGGCCCCAGTCTCCTCCCACGTCGGGCGGACGCCGAGATCCGCGAGCTCGTCCAGCCAGCCCCGGTTGGAGGGATCGGCGAAGAACCCGATGACCGAGTCGGCCACTTCGTCCCCGATCTCGTGGACCGAGACGAGCTCGTCCCGGGTGGCCGCCCGCAGCCGCCCCACCGAGCCGAACCGGCCGGCGAGCACCCGCGCCACGTGGGCGCCCACGTTCGGGATTCCGAGCGCGAACACGAACCGGGGCAGCTCGGCCGTGCGGCTCTCGTCGATCTCGCGCAGCAGGTTGTCCGCGGACTTCTCGGCGAACGGGCGGCGACGGCGCGGGGGCAGCGCGAGTAGATCCTCCGCGGTCAGCGAGAAGATGTCCGAGGGCCGGCGGATCCCGCCGGCGTCGAAGAACTCGCCCGCGACCGCCTCGCTCAGTCGGTCGAGCGCGAAGGCGCCCCGGCCCGCCATCCGCGCGACCGCCGCCACGATGTCCCGCCGGCTCCACATCGGTTCGGGAGCGGGCCCGAGATCCTCTCGATACACTCCGAGCCGGCGGAACGCGCGCAGCAGGGACCGGGGGCGCGGGGCTGCGAGGCCGCGGCGGACCGCAGCGGCGGCGCGCCCCCGGCCCTCGAGGATGGAAGCGAGCGTTGTGTGCGCTGCGGCCAGCTTCGCCGCGGTCCCCGGACCGACTCCCGGCAGCCCGAGCGCGACCAGAACCCGATCGAGCGAATGGTCCCGCGCTTGAAGCCGGGCGGCGAGCGCCCGGGCGCGGGCCTCGTCGAACGGCGGGGCGGTCGGGCGCGGCGCGACTTCGAGAAGGCGCTGTCGGGTCAGCCGGTAGAGATCGGCGGGAGTGCGCACCAGTTCGTCCTCGATCAGGACGCCGACCAGCTCGTCGCCGAGCGCGTCGATCTCCATGGCTCCCGTCCCGACGAAGTGCGCGAGCTTCTCGAGGCGCTGCGCCGGGCAATCCCAGCCGCCCGAGCAGCGGTGATACGCGCCCTCGGCTCGCACCAGGTGCCCGCACTCGGGACAGCGTTCGGGCATCGCCCAGGCCTCGCTCCCGTCCCCGCGCCGCGCGACCGCCGTGACCTGCGGGATCACGTCGCCGGCGCGCTGGATGCGCACCCGGTCGCCGGCGCGTAGGTCGAGCGCCTGGACGATGGCCTCGTTGTGGAGCGTGGCCTTGCTGACGGTGACCCCGGCGACCCGCACCGGCGCGAGCCGGGCCACCGGAGTCAGCTTCCCGGTCCGCCCGACCTGCACCTCGATCCCGAGCAGCGCGGTCTCCGCCTGCTCCGGCGGGAACTTGAACGCGACCGCCCACCGGGGCGTGCGCGAGCGCTCGCCGAGCTCGCGCTGGTCCGCAAGCGAGTCCAGCTTCACGACCGCGCCGTCCAGCTCGACCGGAAACCGCGCCCGCCCCTCGGCGAGCGATCGGTGGAAGTCGAGGATCGTCGGCAGGCCTCGGGCCGTGTCCCACCAAGCCTCCTCGCGCTCGCCGGGCCCCTCGGGCGCCGCCCGGAACCCCAACTCCGCGAGCGCCCGCAGCGCGCCGGACTGGGTCGAAGGAGCGCCCTCGCCCTCCCACAGGAGCACGTCGTAGGCCAGGAACGCGAGCGGCCGCGACGCCGCGACCGCGGAGTCGAGCTGGCGGAGCGACCCCGCCGCGGCGTTTCTCGGATTCGCGAACACTGGGCGCCCGGCGGCGGCGAGCGCGCGGTTCATCCGCTCGAAGTCGGGGGTCGGGAGCACCGCCTCGCCCCGGACCGCGAGCCGCGCCGGAGCGCCCTCGGGTAGTCGCAGCGGGATCGAGCGGATCGTGCGCAGGTTGGCGGTCACGTCCTCGCCTGACTGACCGTCGCCACGGGTGGCTCCCCGGACGAATACCCCCGCCTCGTAGGTCAGGGCGATCGAGAGCCCGTCGAACTTGGGTTCGAGGCAGCACTCGGGCTCCTCGCGCCCGAGTTCGCGCTCGACCCGGTTCAGGAATTCGGCCAGTTCGTCCGCCGACGCGATGCTCTCGAGCGACAGCAGCGGCGCCGGATGCGCGACCTCGGGGAAGCCGTCCGCGATCCCGCCGCCGACGCGCTGGGTCGGCGAGTCGGGCGTCGCCAGCTCCGGATGGCGGCGCTCCAGCTCGGCCAGCTCGCGAAAGAGCGCGTCGTACTCGGCGTCGCTGATCTCGGGCGCGTCGAGGATGTAGTACCGGTGGTCGTAACGGCGGATCGCCGCCGCCAGCTCGCGATGGCGGTCGTTCATCGCTTTCGGGCGGCGCGGCGCCGCCGCAGCCACCGGCTCAGCCGGTCGGTGATCCGGCGCGCCCACGGCACGTCCCGGCTGAGGATCGCGAGCCCGCCGAGGATCATCAGGACGCCCTGGAGGACCGGGAGGAACAGCCCGATCACGCCGAACCCGAGCAGCCCGAATCCCACGACGATCCGGACGGCCCGCCAGAAGCCCCCGGGACGGGGCGCCGTCACGGCCCCGGAATAGACTCCCGGAGTTTCCCTGCCCACTCCGGGCAACTTACCACCGCGATACGTGAAGAAACGCCTCGGCGTCGCAACGGCTTCGCAGGTCTTCCTGACCTTCTTGACCGCGCTGGCGTCGATCCTCGGGCTGGGCTTCCTGCTGGGCCGGTCGGGCCTCCCGATCGAGGTCGCGATGCTGCTCATCCCGGCGGCGACGCTCGTGATCGCGGTCGGCGCGATCCGGGTGTTCCGACTGCGCCCGTACCCGGTGTTCCTGCTCCGCCCGGCGCGGCTGTCGGATCTCCTGCTGTCGGCGCCGGTGGCGCTCGGGCTCTTCGTGGTCAGCGACCAGCTCGCGAACCTCGCCCAGCAGGTCATGCCGCTGGATCCGGCCTTCCTCGAGAGCCTCAACCAGATGATCCGCGCCGACGGGTTCATCGAGTGGGGGATTCGGCTCGCCGGGGTCTGCGTCGGGGCCGCCGTGTCCGAGGAGCTCCTGTTCCGGGGCGTGATCCAGACCGGGCTCCACCGCCTCGGCCGGGCCGGGGCGATCTGCGTCACCGCGCTGCTGTTCACGGTGATGCACGGGCTGATCCTGCCCAACTACTTCGTGGCCGGGGTCGTCCTCGGGATCGCCGCGGCGGCCACCGGGAGCATCCTCGTCCCGATCGCGATCCACTTCTTCCACAACGCCGCGGCTCTCCTGCTGTTCAACCTCGCCGACCTCGACACGCTGGGCGAGCCCGTGTGGACCCCGCCCGGCATCCTCGTTCCCGCGCTCGGCATTCTGGCGATCGTGCTGACCGTCTGGGTGCGGCGGATGCAGCGGACGTCTCCGCCCCCGGGCGTCGCCCCCGACTTTCCCCCGCCCCCGCCCGAAGCTCTCTCCATCGGCGACGACCTCAAGCGGGTGTCCGTCGGACGGCGGCGGCTCGGCCTGCTGGTGCTCGGGACCGCGGCCGCGGGCGGGGTCTGCCTGAGCCTCGGCCTGTTCGGGTTTCTCGGCTACATCGTGGATCCCGGCGGCCAGCGCGCCGCCGCGATCCAGCAGTTGCGGCAGTTGTCCCACGACGCGCTGCGCCCGGACGCCGACCGGCGGGGCGAGGAGATCGACGCCGCGTTCGACACGCTCGGTGACCTGAACCGGGACGGCAGGCTCGGGATCCTCGACGTCTGGCGCGCCGCCCGGGCGATCGCCGACGCCACGAGCGACGGGGATTTCGGCGACCGGGACGTGGAGGATCTGCTCACCGTCGTGGGCGGCATCCGCCGCGGCGCCCCGGCCGCCGGTCCCGGCTGATCCTCCCTACTGCTGCGCGTCGGTCGCGGCCATGTCCGCGGCCTCGACGAGGCGGACCGCCCACAGGCCCGAGTTCCGGTCCGAGAAGAAGATGTGGCCCTTGTGCGGCTGCGCGCCCCAGACCTGCGGCGCGTTCGGCAGGAAGCCCTCGGGGTCCAGCGGAAGGAATCGGGCGATCTCGCGGCCCTGGCGGTAGAGGTTGCCGAGCAGCTCGCCCGAGACATCCACGACCCGGAGGCCGCCGTTGTAGAACGCGACGTACATGACGTCGTCCTCGATCCAGATGTTGTGGCTGCCCGCCTCGGGCACCTCGTAGCGCCCCACGAGCCGCGCCGGGCTCTCGAAGTCCTCGTCCCATTCGAGGATGTGGATCCAGCCCCGCCAGCGGGTGGGCTCGTTCTCGTAGCCGGGGGTCCCGGTCCCGATCTCCGCCTGCGGGCTGTAGCGCCCGGTGCGGGCCGCCTCGTCGCCGGCGAAGATGTAGAGCTTGCCGGTGGACTCGCTGCGGTAGGGATAGACCGCGTGGTTCCATCCGGTGGGGAACGGGAACTGGCCCATGAGCACCGGGTTCTGAGGGGATCCGCCGCGGGTTCCGCCGCCCACGTCGATCACGGCCACGCCGTCCTTCCAGTTGGCCGAATAGGCCACGCCCTCGACGACCCAGACGTCGTGGATGGAGCGGCCCGGACTGTCGAGCGCGAAGCTGCCGACCCGGTGGGGCGCCGCCGGATCCTCGATGTTGACGATGTCGAAGCGTCGTCCGCCCGAAAGCGCGTACACGTGCCCCTCGTGGATGAAGGTGTTGTGGACGCCGCCGGTGAGCTGGTCGTCGTAGCGGGCGAGGACGCGCACGCCGACCGAGGGGTCGGACACGTCGAGGATGACGAGCCCGTTGCGGCGGTTCGAGGCTCCCTCGCGGGAGATCACCGCGGTCGCGCCGTCCTCGGAAATCTTCACGTCGTTCACGGTGCGGGCGTCCACCTTGACCACGTCGGCGATCTCGATGCTCTCGGGGTTGGTCACGTCCCAGATGTAGGCGTGGCCCTCGGCGCTGTGGGTGCCCGTGATCGCGTAGTCGCGGCCGTTCGGCGCCTCCCATACCCAGAGATCCGAGGTCGCGCGGTCGCTGACCCGGCCGTGCCCGACCAGCTCGATGTGCCGCCGGACATTCCGGTCGCCGACCTGGATCCCTTGCGATGCGGAGGCGCCGCCGGTGTGGGCGACCACCGTGTACACGCCGGGGAGGTCGGCCACGAAGCGTCCGTCGGGAGTGACGAGCCCGGTCGAGGGACCGCCCGCTCCCATCGAGTCGGTCACCGCCGAGACGCTGAAGCCCACCGGCACGGCGCCGGTCTCGCCGGATTCGGTGAACGCCGTGGCCGTGAAGGTCACCACGTCGCCAGTGCGGACCATCTCGCGATCGGCCTCGATTTCGAGGCGGGTCACCGGGTTCGGAAGGACCTCGACGTCCATCGAGGCGGTCGCGTCGCCGCCGGTCGCCGTGAGCGTCGCGGTTCCCGGGCCGACGAGGCGGACGAGGCCGCGGGTCGGCTCGCGGGCGGTCGTGGGCGGCCGGGAGACCGGAAGCGCGATCGCGGGGTCGGAGCTCGCCAACGCGACGGTGAGACCCTGGACCGGGTCGCCCATCGCGTCCACGGCGTCCGCCTCCACGACGACCTCGGTGCCGGCGTACAGCGGTCCCGCGGCGGAAAGCGTCAGCGAGGCCACGGGCGCCGGGCGGATCGTCACCGGGACGCGCTGCTCGACGTAACCGTCCGCCTCGGCGTCGCGGGCCGAGCGGTCGGGGCCGCCTTCGACGACCCGGACCATGATCTCGAAGTCGCCCGGAGCGCGGGTCGAGACCTCGCCGTCGGGCGAGACCTTGAAGATGTTGAAGCCCCAGGTGCGGTGTTCGAGGTTCCAGTACTGGCCGTACAGCGGCAGGTAGAGGACTTCGGCGTCCTCGACGACCATGCCGTCCGCGTCGCGGACGACGGCTTCGAGCTGCGCCGTGTCGCCGGCGCGCAGCTCCAGTTCGGCGGGCGTGACCTCGATCGTCGCGGGCTCCTGCGCCGCCGCCGGATGCGCGACGAGCAGCGCGGCGAGCAGCGGGCGCGTCACCACGCCACCCCGTAGTCCTCGCCGTGCTGGCTGGACCCGCCCCAGAAGGTGCCGTGGACGCGGTCGAACCAGATGGCGTTGATCGGCCCCGAAGTGCGCGGCGCGAAGCGGAGGCGGTAGCCCATCTTCTCGAGCTCGCCCCGCGTCCACGGCGGGGTGTCGTCGTGGAGCAGGATCGAGCCCGGGTCGGAGTCGTGGGCGCCGAACGAGCTGCGCATCTGGTAGCTGTTGAAATTGGCGGCCTCGGCGGCCTCCTGCACGTTCATCCCGAACTCGACGACGTTCAGGAAGAACTGCAGCAGGTTCTGGTCCTGCCCGTCGCCGCCCTGGACCGCGAACGACAGGAAGGGGGCGCCGTCCTTGAGCGCGAGGCTCGGGGTGAGCGTGGCGCGCGGGCGCTTGCCCGGCTCGAGAACGTTGTAGGGGTTCATCGCCGGGTCGAGCACGAAGCTCTGCATGCGCTGGCTGAGGCCGATGCCGGTCTCGCCGGCGAGGACCGCCGGGAGCCAGCCGCCGCTCGGCGTGACCGAGACCACCCAGCCCGAGGCGTCCGCGGCCTGGATCGAGGTCGTGCCGGCGAGGAATCCATCGAGGAACTCCTCGCGCTCCTCCTCCGTGGTCGGCTGGCCCGTTCCGCCCGAGAAGCGGTCGAGATACTCGCCGAACGGGTTCTCGCCACCCTGGAACGGGTACGGATCGCCGGGGCCGATGTGCGGGTCGTTGCGGTCGGGCCGGATCAGTTCCGCCCGCAGCGCCGCGTAGTCCTTCGAGAGCAGCCCCATGATGGGCTCCTCGGGCGGGAAGTACGGGTCGCCGTAGTAGAAGTCGCGGTCGGCGAAGGCGAGGCTCATCGCCTGGTAGAGCGTGTGGATGTAGCGGCTGCTGTTGTAGCCCATCGAGCCGACGTCGAGCGGCTCGAGGATGTTCAGCGCCTGGAGGAGCACCGGCCCCTGCACCCAGTGGGTGAGCTTGTACACCTCGACGTCCCGGTACGACGTGGAGACGGGCTCCTCGATGTGGACCTTCCAGTTGGCGAGGTCGTCGGTCGTGATGATGCCGCCTTGCTCCTGGACGCCGCGGGCGAACTCCTCGGCGATGTCGCCCTTGTAGAAGCGGTCGTAGGCGGCGAGGATGGCGGCCTTGCGGTCCATGCCGGCCGCGAGCGCCTCGGCCTCGGCCTCGACGAGCTTGCGCAGCGTGTTCGCGAGCTCGGGCTGGCGGAAGATCTCGCCCGGAAGCGGCCCGCCGGCGTTGAACTCGCGGGTCGTCGAGTCCTCCCGGTCCCAGTAGTTGCCGGTCTCGTCCTGCGGGCCGGAGGAGCCGGAGCGCGAGTCCCGGTGCGGGAGCAGCGTGCGCCGCGAGTAGGGCCACTCGGCGATGCGGTCCGCGCCCCGCTGAATGCCGCGCGCCGCCGCCGCCTCGATCGGGTAGCCGTCGGCCATCTGGATCGAGGGCGCGAGGACCTGGGCGAGGGACATCGTGCCGTACTCGGCGAGCATGACCATGAGCCCGCCCGGCGTGCCCGGCGTCACCGCCGCGAGCGGGCCCACGGCGGGCGGGTAGTCCATCCCCCGCCCGCGGAAGAACTCGGGCGTGGCGCCGGTGGGCGCGACGCCCAGCGCGTTGATTCCTATGACCTTCTCGAGCTCCGGGTGCCAGATCAGCGCCTGCGTCTCGCCGCCCCAGCTCAGCGCGTCGAACATGGTGGCGGTCGCGCCCAGCATGGCGCAGGCCGCGTCCACCGCGTTCCCGCCCTGCTGGAAGATCATGGCGCCCGCGGTCGCGCCGAGCGGCTTGCCGGTGATGGCCATCCAGTGGCGGCCGTGGAGCACCGGCTTCTGGGGCCGCGCTCCGGCGACCGTTGCGGAGAGGACGAGGAGGGACACGAGTCCCGGAAGCGTGCGTCTCATGCGCCCATTTTGGGCCGCCGGCGGCCCGCTGGCAACGGCGAGTCCCTCCGTCGCGATTCTCCGCGAGCAGCCGGTAGGCGCGTTCGACCGCGATCAGCGGAGCGCCCGGCCCGTCGATCGACGGGTAGTTGGCGGCGTGGGCGGTCAGGTCGAGGGTCGCGGCGGCCTCTTCGGCCGAGAGGCCCGTCTCGCGGGCCTCGGCCGCGCCCGCCCAGAATCGTCCAGGTACGCCGCCGGATGCGGCAGGCGCTCGCGACCCTCGAACGGCGGGCCGTGGCCCGGCAGGACGACCTCGAAGTCCAGTTCGGCGACGGCGCGGATCGTGTCGCCCCACTCGGGGAACCCGTCGCCCATGAACGGAAGTCCGAACGGAATCAGGTCGCCGGTGACGAGCACGCGCCGCTCGGGCAGGAACACCACCACGTCTCCAGGCGGGTGGCCGCGGCCGAACCACAGCAACTGGATCTCGTGGCCGCCCCGGTGGAGGGTCATGCGCTCGGCGAGCGTCATCGTGGGCGGGACCGGCGCGATCTCGGCGAGCGCCTCGCCGTAGGCCCTCGTGGTGGCCAACTCGCGCTCGAGGGCCGGGCGTTCGGCCTCCGCCGCCGCCTCCAGGTCGCGCTCGAGAGCCGTGATGCGGCCCGGAATCGGAACGACGAAGGCGTCCCGCGCCGTCCCGGACGCGGAGCCGCCGGCGGCGACGATCGCGCGCGTGGCCTCGTGCCCGAGGGTCTCCACGTCGTCGCCGAAGAGCCGCCCCCGCCGATCCGGCAGCCGCGGACGCACATGGACACGACCGTGCTCGCCGGTCTCGAGGACGAGCTGTTCGATCGTCCGACGCACCGGCTGCTCGGCGCCATCCGGCGAGGACTCGCGGTCCTCGTCATCTCCGACGTGGCGCTTCACGAGCTCGCCGGAGCTCCGAGGCCCGTTCGCTCGATCATGGGCGGCGTCCCCGACGCCCATGTGGAAGTCGTGCGGGCCTCGCGCGAGGCCGACCGGCTCGCCGACGCCTACATCGAGGTCGGCGCATGCAGCCCGAACCACCGCACCGACGCCCTCCACGTCGCCATCCCACTCTCGCAGGGGCGGACTGCCTCGCCTCTTGGTGCTTCACGCCCATGGACCGGTTTCCGGACCGGGCCACCTACAACGCCGTGAACCGGAGTCTCGGCCATCCCGCTGTCGAGATCACCGCGCCCGCGATGGTGGACTATGCCGGTTGACTGCGCCGCGCCGGGGCTCCGCGGCCTCGCGCTCATGCGGAAGATTCGCGACGACCTCAACGCCAACATGGAGATCGGGCGCGATGAGTGGATGAGGCGAGACAGGCGCACCGGTTCGAGGACCCTGCGCCCGAGGAGTTGGCCGCCAGAGGTCGCCACCCGGGTCCGGGTTGGACGGAGTCCGGGTCCGGCCGGCCGCCGGAATCCGCAGACCGTCCCACTGAGGACCGACACGGGGACGCGGCGAACGCGGACTGGCCGCCACCGCTCCAGAGAAACCGGTCAGTCCTGCTGGTCGGTCGTCATCTCGTCCCCCACGGCGAAGCGCTCGAACCACTTGCGCAGCAGCAACTGGACCCGCAGGAAGTTCGTCGGCGGGAGGCTGCGGCTGTGCCAGCCGTCGGTGAGGCGCACCATCGCCGTCGGCACCTTGCGCATCTTGAGCGCGCGGTAGTACTGCTCGGTCTGCTCCATCGGCGTGCGCAGGTCGCGGTCGCCGGTCATGAGCATGGTCGGCGTGGTCACGTTCCCGACGTACATGAGCGTGGAGCGGCGCAGGTGCTCCTCGGGGTCGTCCCACGGCATCTTCTCGAAGTTCCGGTACCACGAAGCGCCGTCGGTGGTGCCCACGAAGCTCAGCCAGTTGGTCACCGGCGCCTTCGCGACGGCCGCCGTGAACCGGTCGTTGCGGCCCACGATCCACGAGGTGAGCACGCCGCCGCCGCTGCCGCCGTAAACGAACAGGTTCCGCTCGTCGATGTACCCGCGCGAGATCACCTCGTCCACGCCCGCCATCAGGTCGTCGTAGTCCTCCCCCGGATAGGCGTTCTTGATCTCGTTCCCGAACGCGCTGCCGTAACCGCTGCTGCCGCGGGGGTTCGTGTACAGCACCACGTACCCGTTGGCAGCGTGGTCGTGGTTCTTGAAGTCGAACCCGGAGTTGTACATGGCGTGCGGGCCGCCATGGATGCGCAGGATGAGCGGGTACTTCCGCCTCGGGTCGAAGTCCGGCGGCTTCACGATCCAGCCGTGGACGTCGAGGCCGTCCGGCGCCTTGTACCAGACCTCCTCCACGTCCCCGAGCCGGACGTCGGCGAGAAACGACGCGTTGGTCTGGTGGAGGCTCGCGACCCGGTCGGGCGCATCCACCGGAAACGAGACCAGGTCGCCGGGGTTGTGGTACGAGGTGCGCACGCCCACCGCCGTCCCGTCGTTCGAGACCGACGACACGGAGAGCATGTGGTTCCCGGCGCTGACCGGGCGCGCCTCGCCGTCGAGCGGGGCGAAGTAAAGGTTGCTCGTCCCCTTGAGCTGCGCGTTGAAGTACACGCCGCTCCCGTCGGCGGCCCATCCGACGACACCCGGCCGCCGCCCCATCTCGGTCGCCAGCACGGCCGCGCCGCTCCCGTCGGCGCGAATCACCTGAAGCGTCTCCTCGCGGTAGGTGTCCGTCGTGAAGTCCATTCCCGTGTACGCGACGTGCTCGCCATCGGGGCTCGGGACCGGTCCCGAGTCGGGGCCGACCCGGTCGGTGAGCGCGGTGAGATCGCCGCTCTCGAGGTCCAGCTTGAAGATCTCCGACTCGCGCCAGGCGTGCTCGGCGTCCGTCGTCCGCAGCGAGCTGAAGACGATGCCGCCGCCGTCGCCGAGGAACCGGGCGCCGTCGTGGTGGTAGTCGCCCGAGGTGAGCTGCCGGGGCGTTCCGCCGTCCGCCGGCACGAGGAAGATGTGCCGGTATCCCGCGGGCGTGTACCCGGAACCGTCCCGGCGGTAGTTGAGGCGAGTCACGATCCGGGGCGGACCGGTCCACTCCGCGCCCTCCGGAGCCTCCGGCATGTCGATGCTCCAGGCGTCGTCCGGGGCGGGCGGAGCGACCGCGCGGAAGAGGAGCGCCTCGCCGTCGGGGCGCCAGCGGACATCCGAAGGCGAGTTCTCGATCCGCGTGACCTGGCTTTCCTGCTGCGCGCCGCCGATCCCGATCACGAAGATCTGGCCGGATCGGATGAACGCGATCCGGGAGCTGTCGGGGGACCAGACGGGCCCGGAGCCCTTGACCAGCATCCGGTGGTTCCCACCGTCGGGGGCCATGGCCCAGATCTCCGTGTTCCACCGGTCGTTGACCGCGTCCACGAACCGCCGCTCGTAGGCGACGAGGCCGCCGTCGGGAGCGATCTGCGGGTTCCGCGCCGCCTCCCACGAGAGGTAGTCCTCGAGTTCGAGGTTCCGCCTGCCGTCCTGCGCGGCGGCGGGCAGCACGGCGAACGCGGCGAGCAGCGTCAGAAGAAAGCGCATGGATCACCTCCGGCGAGGAACCTGTCGAGTCTATTCTCCGCCGATGCGACGCATCGGCCTGCTTCTCACCGCGCTCCTCCTGACTGCCCCCGCCTGGGCGCAGCCGCCGGACCCGGAGCGCTTTCCGGGGGACCGCCACGAGCTCGCCGACCGCTATCGCGAAGTCGCCGGGCGCGTCCTCGGCGCGGCGCTCGTGGACGTGGACGGCTGGGCGAAGCTCGAGCACCTCTCGCTGCGGATCGGCCACCGGCTAAGCGGTTCCGCCGGGCTCGAACAGGCCATCGACTGGGCGGCGGAGACGATGCGGGCGGAGGGACTCGAGAAGATCCACCTCCAGGAAGTCGAGGTGCCCCACTGGGTTCGCGGGCCGGCCTCGCTCCGGCTTCTCGCCGACGAACCCCACCTCGAACGCGACCTCCGCATCCTCTCGCTCGGGGGAAGCGTCGGGACGCCGGACGGAGGCCTGACGACCGAGGCGGTCGTGGCCCGCTCGTTCGAGGAACTGGAGGCCATGCCGCGCAGCGAGGTCGAAGGCAAGATCGTCGTGTGGGCGGTCCCTTGGACGGGATACGGCGGCACCGGCGCCTACCGCCGCATGGGGGCCGTGCGCGCCGCGCGGATGGGCGCGGTGGCGAGTCTCGTGCGCTCGGCGACCGGGAGCAGCCTCCACACGCCGCACACCGGGAACATGCAGTACGAGGACGGCCTCCAGCGCATCCCGGCGGCGGCGCTCACGGTGGAGGACGCCGAGGCCCTGCGGCGGATGGATGACCTCGGCATGCCGATCCGGCTGCGGTTCGAGATGTCGAACGAAATCCTTCCCGACGCGCTTTCCCACAACGTCATGGCCGAGATCACCGGAAGCGAGCTTCCCGACGAGGTCGTGGTCATGGGCGGCCACTACGACTCGTGGGACGTGGGCCATGGGGCGCATGACGACGGCGCGGCGTGCGTCGCCGCCTGGCACGGCCTGACGCTCCTGCACCGGCTCGGACTGAGGCCGAGGCGCACGCTGCGGGTCGTGCTCTGGACCAACGAGGAGAACGGCCTGCGCGGCGGCCGCGCCTACCGGGAGTACGTCGGCGACGCGATCGGCGGCCACGTCGCGGCGATCGAGATGGACGGCGGGGCCGAGCGGCCGGTGGGCTTCGGGATCGGCCTCCAGTGGGTCTCCGGCGAGGACGGCCCCTACGACGAGGCGCTCTCCATCCTCCGGCCCATCGGCAGCCTCTTCTCGGGCATCGACGCCGAACTGATGGCCCGAGGCGGCGGGGGCGCCGACATCGGCCCGCTCATGGCCGACGGCGTGCCCGGCATCGGGTTCCGCACGGTCGGCGAGCACTACTTCGACTGGCACCACACCGAGTCGGACACGCTCGACAAGGTGGACCCGGACCACTTCCGGCGAGCCGTCGGGATGCTCGCCGTGCTCGGCTACGTCCTCGCCGACATGCCGGACCGACTGCCCCACGGCGGGTGAGCGCCGCTCCGCTCACGCCGTCGGGCTTCGGCCGGCTGGTTCCCGATTTCCGGCTCGGGCGCGACCTCGCCCCGCTCCGGGCGCTCTGGCTCGAATCCGGCGGCCTCCTCGTCCTGCGGGGCGGCGGCCTCCTCGAACCCGACGATTTCCTCCCGTTCTGCCGCGCCTTCGGCTCGCTCGAGCGCAACGAGAAATACGACCCCGGGTTCCTCCTCCCCGGCCATCCGGAGATCCTCCGCCTCGGCAACCTGCGCGAGAAGGCGACCGGCAGGCTGCGCTCGCTGTTCGTCCGCGCCGAGCCGGGCGGCGTCCAGTGGCACACCGACGACAGCTTCCGCGTCCCGCAGCCCGCCGGCTCCATCTTCCACGTCCGCACGCACCCCGCTTCGGGCGGCGGCACCTGGTTCGCCGGCATGGCCCACGCGCACGACGCGCTTCCAACGGCGCTGCTCGAGGAAGCGACGGGCCGCTACGGGGTGCACTCCTACGCCTTCCTCGACGACCTGCTCCGGCGCACGAACCCGCACCGGCCGCCGCTTCCTCCCGAGGTCCGCCGGACCCACCCGCCGGTCGTCCGCCCGCTGATCGTCCGGCACCCCGAGACGGGGCGCGACGCGCTGTGCGTTCCCGGTTGCCATGTCCGGAGCGTGAGCGGCCTCGACCCGGACGCCGGCCGCTCGCTCGTCCGGCGCCTCGAGCGCCACGCGACCGGCCCCGACTTCGCGGTGTGTCAGGACTGGCGGCCGGGGGATCTCGCCGTGTGGGACAACCGGTGCGCGATGCACGCCGCGTCCCCGTTCGACGAGTCCGAGGACCGGCTGCTGTGGCGGGTGACGTTCCGGGGTCCGGACCCGGTCGCCGCCCGGGCGTAGGAAACTTCGCCCATGCGGGCTCCCCTCCTCCTTCTGTCCCTGCTCCTCGCGGCCGGCGCGGCCGCCGACGATCCCTTCGCCGCGCTGCGCTGGCGACACATCGGTCCGGTCGGCAACCGGGTCACCTCGGTGCATGGGGTGCACGGCGAGCCGCACACCTGGTACTTCGGGGCCGCGTCGGGCGGGGTCTTCCGCAGCTACGACGGCGGCGTCCACTGGACTCCGGTGTTCGACGACCAGCCGGTGCTGTCCATCGGGGCGCTCGCGGTCTCCGCCGCCGATCCGAACGTCGTCTGGGCGGGAACCGGCGAGGCTCACATCCGCAGCAACGTCTCGCTGGGGAACGGGGTCTGGCGCTCCACCGACCGGGGCGACTCCTGGACCCACGTCGGGCTGGAGGGCACGGGGCGGATTTCGCGGATCGTCACCCATCCGGACGACCCCGACACGGCGTGGGTCGCGGCGCTCGGCCACCTCTACGGGCCGCAGGAGGAGCGCGGGATCTTCCGCACGACCGACGGCGGCGCGACCTGGGAGCGGACGCTCTTCGTGGACGAGAACACCGGCGCGTCCGAGGTCGTCCTCAGTCCGGCGAACCCGCGCATCCTGTTCGCCGCCATGTGGCAGATGCGGATGTGGACGTGGGGCCGGGAGAGCGGCGGCCCCGGCAGCGGGGTCTTCCGCAGCCTCGACGGCGGCGAGACGTGGGAGCGCCTCGAAGGGGACGGGCTCCCGACCGGGCCGATGGGAAAGATCGCGCTCGCCATGACCCCCGCCGACCCGAGGCGGATCTACGCGCTCATCGAGACCAGCTCCAACGAGCTCTTCGCGCCGCTCGACGACCAGGACGGCGTGCTCTGGCGCTCGGACGACCTCGGCGAAACGTGGGAGATGGTGAACCCGGACCACGCGCTGAACCAGCGGCCGCACTACTACACGCGGGTCGTGGCCGCGCCCGACGACGCGGACGAGGCGCACTTCCTCGCCACTCGGCACATGACCACGCTGGACGGGGGCCGCACCACGTTCCGCAACGACTCCGGCGGCGACCATCACGACATGTGGATCGCTCCCGACGACCCCGACCGGATGATCGTCGGCCACGACGGCGGCGTGAGCATCTCGACGAACCGGGGCGAGACCTGGATGCGTCCGCGCCTGCCGATCGCCCAGATGTACCACGTGTACACGGACGACGAGATCCCGTACCGGGTCATGGGCAACCGGCAGGACGGCCCGTCGTCGCGGGGACCGTCCAACAGCCTGGCGTCCGGCGGGATCCCGATCGGCGCGTGGCGTCCGGTCGGCGGCTGCGAGTCGGGCTTCGCGATTCCCGACCCGAGCGACTCCGGGCGCGTGTGGTCCGGCTGCTACGAGGGGATTCTGGAGCTGTTCGACGAGCGCACCGGCCAGGCCCGGAACGTGAGCGTCTGGCCCGACAATCCGGAGGGGTGGGCCGCGGGCGAGCTGCGCGACCGTTTCCAGTGGACGTTCCCGATCCACATCTCGCCGCACGACCCGAACCGGGTGTACGCGGGGAGCCAGCGCGTCCACCTGACCACGAATTCCGGCCAGAGCTGGACCGCGATCAGCCCCGACCTCACGACCGACGACGCGGCGCTCCAATTGAAGACCGGCGGGCTCACCTTCGACGACGTGAGCCCCACCTACGCCGCCGTGCTGTTCTCGATCGCCGAGTCGCCGCATGCGGCGGGGGTTCTATGGGCGGGGAGCAACGACGGGAAGCTGCACGTCACGCGCGACGGCGGCGAAACCTGGGAGGACGTGTCCGAGAACCTCCCCGGCGTGCCGGCGCTGGGGACGTTCAGCAATATCGAGCCCTCGCGCTACGCCGCCGGAAAGGCGTACGTGACCGTGGACCTCCACCAGCTCGGCGACAACGAGACGTGGGCGTACCGGACGACGGAT
This sequence comes from Vicinamibacteria bacterium, assembly GCA_965199715.1. Classification (GTDB taxonomy): domain Bacteria; phylum Acidobacteriota; class Vicinamibacteria; order Marinacidobacterales; family Marinacidobacteraceae; genus CBDATA01. Next base: position 2,194,286 of record OZ241322.1, on the reverse strand, counting down.
TACGGCGCCACCTGGACCCGCCTCGGGCGGGACCTGCCCAAGACGACCCACAGCTACGCGCATGCGATCCGCGAGGATCCGGAGCGTCCGGGCCTGCTGTTCCTCGGTACCGAGAACGCCGTTCACGTCTCCTTCGACGACGGGGAGTCGTTCCGCCCGCTGCAAACGAACCTGCCGCGCGCGCCGGTGCACTGGCTGACGATCCAGGAGCGTTTCGGCGATCTGGTCGCGGCCACCTACGGACGCGGGTTCTGGATCCTCGACGACATGACCCCGCTGCGGGAGTGGACGGAGGATCCCGACGGCCCGCAGCTCTTCCGCCCGAGGGAGGCGTGGCGGTTCCGGCTGCGGTCGGCCCCGATGAGCCAGCCGGAGGATCCCGGAGCCGGCCAGAACCCGCCCTACGGCGCCACGCTGCACTACCGCCTGGCGGAAAGGGGCGAGGTCTCCCTCGAGATCCTCGACGGCGACGGAGAGCTGGTGCGGGCCCTCGACGCGCCGGGCGGCCCCGGACTGCACCGGGTCGTCTGGAACCTGCGCAACGGCGCGACCCGCCAGCCCCGGCTGCGCACCCCGCCCCGCGACAGCCCGAACCAGGTGCTCCCGGCGCGCGGCTTCCGGCTGCTCACCGAATCCCGTCCGGTCGCGACGCTCATGCCTCCCGGCGATTACGCGGTGCGGCTCACGGTCGGCGAAACGACGCTGGAGCAGCCGCTCGCGGTGCGGCGCGATCCGCGGTCGCCCGCGTCGGACGCCGAGATCCAAACCCAGACCGGGACGCTGGCGCGCATCCAGGCGATGGTCGTGGAGGTGGGCGACATGATCGAGGGCGTCGAGTGGCTGCGCAAGCAGATCGCCGAGCGCCGCGCGATCGCTCAGTCGGCCTCGATCCGGACCACCGCGTCGGAGTACGAGAGCGCCCTCATGGAACTCGAGGCGCGCTTTTTCGAACTGCGGCTCACCGGCGGCGAGGCGGCGCAGGACAACCTGCGCTGGCCGCGGCGCCTCCACGCCAAGCTGGTGAGCCTGCACGGCTACGTCGGCGGCAGCGACCACCTCCCCACCGACCAACACCTCGAGGTGCTCGCGCTCTACGAGGAGGAGCTGGCGGCGACGCGGGAGCGGTTCCAGCAGCTCTCGACCGGGGAACTGGACGCCTTCAACGCGGAGCTCGGGGCCGCCGGACTTCCCCCGATGATCGCGCCCGGGCGCTGAGCGCGTGGTCCCGTTGGTCGTCGCCACGGCGCTCGTCGTGGCGCTCATCGGCTGGCTGCGGCTGCATCCCTTCTTCGCCCTCATTCTCGGCGCCATCGTCGCGGGGACGCTCGCGCCCTCGAGCGCCGGCTGGGCGGAGCGGCTTCTCGCCGCGCTCGACGCGAGCGCCGCCGGATTCGGGTCCGTGGCGGGCGCCATCGGGATCGCCATCGCGCTGGCGGCGGTGATCGGCCATTGCCTCCAAGCGAGCGGGGCCGCCGACTGCATCGCCCGCGCGCTGCTGGGCGCCTTCGGGGAGCGCCGGGCGGCGTGGGCGCTCCTCGCCGCGAGCTGGATCCTCGCGATCCCGGTGTTCGTGGACACCGTGTTCTTCCTTCTCGTCCCGTTGGCGCGGGCGCTCGGGCGGCGGGCGCCCGGCCGCTACGCGCACTTCGTGGCCGCGATCGCGATCGGAGGCGTGGCCACCCACTCGCTCGCCCCGCCGACGCCGGGGCCGCTCGCCATGGCGGACACGCTCGGCATCGATCTCGGGACCGCGGTCGGGTTCGGGCTGGCGCTCGGCGCGGCGCCCGCGGCGCTGGCGATCGTCCTCTCCCGGCGGATCGCGGCGGGGACGCTGCGGGACGCGGGCGAACCGCCGGCCGTCCGGGACGCGCCGGGGCTCGCCGCGTCGCTCCTGCCGGTGCTGCTTCCCGTCGTCCTCATCACGGCGGCGTCGGCGTCGGACGCTACGGCGCTCGCGGTCCTCGGCCACCGGAACGCGGCGCTGCTGCTGGGGGCGGTCGCCGGCGTGCTCCTCCTCGGCAGGTCCCGAAGAGCCCCGGTGCGGGAGCTCGGCCCGGCGGTGGTCGAGGCCGGACCCATCATCCTCATCACCGCCGCCGGCGGAGCGTTCGGGCTCGCGCTCGCCGGCGCGGGGATCGAGGAGACGCTGCGCAGTCTCGAGGCCGCCGGAACCGCGACGCTGCTCCTCGCCGCCGGCGTCGCCGTCGTGCTCAAGGTCTCGCAGGGATCGGGGACGGTCGCGATCCTGACCGGCTCGGCGATCATGGCGGGCGCGGTCGGGCCGGATCTCCCGTTCCACCCCGGCTATCTCTTCGCCGCGATCGGGTTCGGGTCGATGATCGGCTCGTGGATGAACGACTCGGGGTTCTGGGTGGTCGGGCGGCTCGCCGGATTCAGCGAGCGCGAGACGTTCCGGACGTGGAGCGCCGGAATCGCGCTGCTCGGCGTCCTCGGCGTGATTGAGGTGATCCTGCTGGCCGCGCTGTTCCCGCTGCGCTAGCTACTCGCTCAGCCGCTCCTCGAGCAGGCTCCGGGCGATGAGGGTGAAGTCGTGCTCGGTGACGATCCCGACGAGGCGCCCTTCCTCCTGCACCACCGGCAGCGCTCCGACCCCGCGGTCGTTCATGATGCGGATGGCCTCGACCGACGACGTGTGCGGGCCGATCGTGACGATGTCGGTCTTCATGACCGCGCCCACGGAGAGCAGCTCGTCCTCCTCGAGGCCGCTCTCGGCGACGAGCTTGATGATCGTCCGGTAGGAGACGAGCCCGACCAGCCGGTCGTCGTCCTCCACGGGAATGTGCCGAATCCGCCCCCAGTCCATGAGGATGGCGGCGCGGCGCACCGACTCGTCGGGGTGGACGGTGCTCAGCTCGGTGGTCATGAACTGCTCGACGCGCATGTAGTGGTGCTTCCAGCTTCCGGCGTCCTCGGGCGCGGGCGGCTCCCAGCGGGCGACCGGCTCGCCCCGGCGCTGCTGCCGCAGCATCGCCCCGGTGATCGCGCTCATCCGCTCCGAGCGGGAGGCCTGGCGGCGGATGCGGTTGTACCCGTCGAGGATCCAAAACGCCCCGGTCCGCCCGGTGCGCGTCCGCTCCTCGAGGATGCCGACGTAGTGGTCCACGTCGGCCGGATCGACGTTCTTGCGCGCCAGCCCTTCGCGGACCCGAGGAAGCAGCTCCTGCTCCAGCAGGTCGCCAATCCGCCAGTGCCGGTCGTCGGTCCAGTGCATCTCGGCCTTGAGCCCGAGCCGGGCGGCCGCCACGAAGTTCTCAAGCGCGTAGGAGAACGCCATCTGGTCGGCGGGATCCGCGCCCTCCCCCGACAGCCCGCTCATCAGGCCCAGCCACAGCGCCGCGTTCGCGACCTGGTCGGGGATGCTCGGCCCGCTCGGGAGGTAGCGGTTCTCGATACGCAGGTGCGGCTTGCCATCGGTGATCCCGTAGCAGGGGCGGTTCCAGCGCCAGACGGTGCCGTTGTGGAGGCACAGCGCCGAGAGCCGGGGCGGATCCTCGTCCGGATCGTCCTCCTCGCCGGCGTCGAGGAGCACGGCGTGGCGGGCGATGTTGTCCCGAAGGATGTCGAGCACGCCGCCGCGGATCCAATCGCGCCCGAACGCGCCGCGGCCGGCGCGCTGGCGCTCGTGCGGGCCGGCGGTGCGGGTGTCGATCGCCTGCTGGAAGAGCGCGATCCGAGTCTCCCGCCAGAGTCGGCGTCCGAACAGCAGGGGCGCGTTCGCGGACAGCGCCAGCACCGGCGCGGCGACGAGCTGGGCGAGGTTGTACACCCGGGCGAACTCTTCCGCTCCCACCTGGAGGTGCACCTGGAAGCTGGCGTTGCAGCTCTCCAGCATCACGTTGTCGTGCGTGGCGTGGAGCTCGTCCACGCCGCCGATGTGGACGGTGTAGGGCGCCCCGCCCCGCACCCGCGACAGCGCCTCGTTGAGCGTGCGGTACCTCGGGAGCGGAGTGAGGTTCTCGAGGGTGAGATCGGAGAGCCGCAGCGTCGGGAGAATGCCGGTCAGGCAGACGTCCACGCCGACCTTCCCGGCGGCTTCGGCGGCACGGGTCATGGCCGCTTCGAGCTCCGCCTCCATCCGCCGGAGGAAGTTCCCCTCGATGAGCATCGGGTCGAGGTTGGCCTCGAGGTTGAAGCGCGCGACCTCCGTAGTGAACCTGGGATCGTCCAGCTCGTCGAGCACCTCCATCGCCGCCCGCGCCGGGCGGAAGGCGTCGCCGACGAGGAACATCTCCTGCTCCACGCCGACCCGATGGACGTCCTTCTCGATGCGGCCGGTCTGGATCAGCCGTTCGAGCGTGCGGACGTCGCGGAACAGCCGCCGCTCGAAGCGGCGCAGATCCTCGCCCCGAACCGGACGCGCGTCGAGCCTTCCCATGGCCGGAGAATGCTACGCGTTCGCCGCGCCCCGTGTAGTAGCTTGTCGGCCGCTTTCGGAGCGACCAAGGGAGACTGAAATGAAGCGTTTTCGCGTGCTGACCGCCCTCGCGGCGTTCTCGCTGTCATTCGCCGCCGGCTGCGACGACGACGCCAGCCCGGCGCCGACTCCCGCGCCCGCCCCGGCCCCGGCGCCCCTCCCTGATCCGGCGCCGGCCCCGCCCGAGACGAGCGCGTCCGATGTCATGGACCGCGAGTCGCTCGAGGCGTTCGTAGCCGAGACCGTGGCCGCCCTCGACGCCGCCGCGCCCGATGACGCGTTCGCGTTTCTCGATGCGAACTTCCGCGACGAGGGCGACTGGAAGGTGGGCGACATCTACATCTTCGCGGTCGATCTCGAGGGGAACACGGTGTTCCACGGCGGGAACCAGAGTCTCGAGGGACAGAACCTCATCGGCCTCACGGACTTGAACGGCGTCGAGTTCGTGGCGGAACTGATTGACGCGGCGAGCGCGGGCGGCGGGTTCGTCGAGTACTGGTTCGACAACCCGGACATCGACGGCGACGAGACCCACGGCTCGCCCAAGGTCGGCTACGCGGTCGAGACGGAATCCGGCGGCCAGACGCTCGCCGTCGGATCCGGGTTCTACCCGAGGGCCACGGCCGTCGAGGTCACCGACCGCGAGACCCTCAAGACGTTCGTGGATCTGGCCCACTCGGTCGTGCTCGCGGGCGTGAGCGACGGGTCCGGCCTCCACGGCTTCCTCGACGCCACGTTCGCCCCCGACGGAGACTGGCACGCCGGCGAGGTCTATCTCTTCGCGATCCAGCCCGACGGACCGACGATGTTCCACGCCGCGAACCGGTCGCTCGAAGGGCAGGACCTGACCGGCGTCGCCGATCCGAACGGGGTCCTGTTCGTGGACGAACTCATCATGGCCGCCGCCCGCGGAGGCGACTTCGTGGACTACCAGTTCGACAACCCCGAGATCGACGGCGACGAGGACGACGGCTCGCCGAAGGTCGGCTACGCGGTCATGGTGACCGTCGGCGACACGGAGTTCGTGCTCGGCTCCGGCTTCTACCCGGTCCAGTAGCCATGCGCTGGCTCGCCGCCGTGCCGCTGCTCCTCACGCTCGGCTGCGAGGACGACATCCCCGCCCCGACTCCGGCTCAAGCTCCGGCTCCCGCGCCGGCTCCGGCCCTCGCCCCGCCGTAGGTCACCGCCTCCGAGGTCGTGGACCGAGCTTCGCTGCAGGGGTTCGTCGAGGCCGCGGTCGAAGCCATCGAGACCGCCGCGCCGGCCGCCGGCGAGGCGTACGCGTTTCTAGACGCGACGTTCCGCGACGAGGGCGACTGGAAGGTGGGCGACATCTACATCTTCGTCTCCGACCTCGGCGGGACGCTCGTGTTCCACGCCGGCAACCAGGCGCTCGAGGGGGTGAACCCGTCGGGCTCGGTGGACGTGAACGGCGTCCATTTCGTCGAGGACCTGATCGAGGCCTCCACGTCGGGCGGCGGCTTCCTGGACCACTGGTTCGACAACCCCGAAGTGGAGGGCGACGAGACGCACGGCTCGCCCAAGGGTCGGGTACGCCGTTCCGGTGACCGTCGGCGACTTCGGGTTCGTCCTCGTGTCCGGCTTTCACCCCGAACCGCAGGCGGCTCAGGCGGCGGGCGGGACGATCCGCCCGTCGAAGAGCCGGACGGTCCGCTGCGCCCGGTCGGCGTAGCGGGGGTCGTGGGTGACCATGCAGATGGTCGCTCCGGCCTCGTGGAGGCCGTCGAGGATGTCCATGACCTCGGTTCCGTTGGTCGAATCGAGGTTCCCGGTGGGCTCGTCGGCGAGCAGGATGGAGGGTTCGCCGACGACGGCCCGCGCCACCGCCGCCCGCTGCTGCTGCCCGCCCGAGAGCTGCGACGGGTAGTGCCCGGCGCGGTGGGACATCCCCACCCGCTCGAGCGCCTCGGCGGTGCGCCGCTTGCGGTCGGCGGACCGTGCGCCCCGATACACGAGCGGCAGCTCCACGTTCTCGGCGACGGTCAGGTCGCCGATCAAGTTGAACGCCTGGAAGACGAACCCCACCTCGCGGTTGCGGATCCGCGCCCGCTCGGCCGCTCCCAGCCCCGCGACCGACTTCTGGTTCAGCAGGTACACGCCGGAGTTCGGCGTGTCGAGAAGCCCGAGGATGGACAGCAGCGTGGACTTCCCGCAGCCGGACGGCCCGGCGATGGCCACGTACTCGCCCGCGTGGACGTCCAGATCGACCTCCGCGAGCGCGTGGGTCTCCACCTCGTCGGTCGTGAAGATGCGGCTCACGCCGGTGAGGCGGATGATCGGTTCGCTCACGTCGGGCTCCCTCGTTCAGCGGACGCGGATGCGGTCGTGGCCGCTCCATGCGGAAGTATCGGACAGGACGACCACGTCGCCCTCCCGCAGCCCGGAGACGACCTCGACGAGGCCGACGGACGTTCGCCCCAGGAGCACCGGGGTGCGGACGCCGGCCAGCCCGTCCTCGGACACGCGGAACAGCTCGACGCGGTCGCCCTCCCGCCCGAGCGCCGGGCGTTCCATGTGCAGCGCGTCCGGGATGCGCTCCACCTCGATGAGGCCATCGACCGCGAGATCGGCGCGGGCTCCGGGCGGCGGATCCTCGAGAAGGGCCACGTCCACCCGCACCACGCCCTCCCGGACCGCCGGATCCACGCGGCTCACCCGGCCGGGAACCACGCCGTTGCGCGTGTCCACCCGGACCGGCTGGCCCACCTCGACGTCGCCGGCCTGGACCTCGGCGACCCGAAGTTCCGCCTTCAGCTTGGACGGCTCCGCGACCCGCGCGAGCCGCGCCCCCGACTCCACCCGCTCCCCGACGGCCACGGCCACTTCCTGGAGCACGCCGGCGAATCCGGCCCGCACCGTCAACGCGTCGAGTTGGATCCGGCTCCCAGCGAGGGTGGCGCGCACTCCCTCGACGCGCGCCTCCTGGGCCTCGATCCGGGCCGCGGACTCGGCCTCGGCCGCCGCGAGGGCCTCTTCTCCGAGCCGCACCCGCTCGCGCATCTCGGCGGCGGTGAGCCGGCTCGTCTCGAGCTGGATGCTCCCGATGATCCCCTCGCGGTGGATTTCGGCGTCCGCCTCGGCGGCGAGCTCGGCCTGCCGGGCTTCCGACTCGAGCGTCGCGAGCCGGGCGCGCTCCTGGAGCAGATCCCGGCGGCTGCGGACCCGCAGGTCCTCCAGGTCGGCCTCGAGGCCGGCGAGGAACAGCTCGGCGTCTCGGTGCGCCTGCTCGACGACCGGATCCTCGAGCGTGAGAATCACGCTGTCGGGCTCCACCCGAGCCCCGGGAAGCAACAGCGTGCGGCTCACGTCCCCGCCGGTCCCGGCGCTCACCCAGCGCGACTCGACCGGCAGCAGCGCGCCGGCAGCCCGCACCGTGCGCACCATCTCGCCGCGCCGCACGGCGCCGAGGAAGAGCGCGTCCCGGTTCGCGGTCGGCGCCGCCGGATCGAGGCGGAGCACGAAGGCGAAGGCCGCCGCGACGACGACGCCGCCCCCGGCTCCGAGCGCGATCCGGCGCCGGCGGCGGGCCGCGGCCACGCCTTCCCGCGCCACGTCCATCGGGGTCATCAACGTCCGCGCGGAGATCCCGTTCCCGTCCGCCGGCCGGTCGGCTCGACGAGCGGCGCGACATCGAGGAGCGAGCGCCCGGACAGCGCCGGATCGGGCGGCAGCCCCATGAGGTCGAGCGCCGTCGGAGTCACGTCGAGCGCGCTCGCCCGGGGCCAGCGCGAGCCCGGGGCGATGCGCGGCCCCCACGCGGCGAACACGCCTTGCATGTCGCGCCGCGTGGGCACGAAGCCGTGGCTCCCCGCCGGGCGAATCGTCGTCACGATCGTCTCCGCTGGGCGCGGCGAGGAGAGGAAGCCGGAGCGCAGCAGCGGGAAGAGCTCGCCGGTGGAGTCGCCGCCGGGAAAGACGAACCCCGGCCCGGGGGCCGCGACCGGCCGCAGGAAGCCGGTCACGACCGGCTCTCCCTCGTGGCGGATGGCGAGGAGCGCCTCCTCGACCGCCCGCCACGCCCCGGCCTCTTCGTCCGGCGCGACGATCCCCGAGGGACGGCTGACGCGGTTCAGCGCCACGCTGCCGTCGCCGGTGGTGAGCAGCATGGCGGTCGTTCGGGCGAGATCGGGAAGCCCGTCCGATCCGAACTCGAGGAGGCCGGCGCGCTCCAGCGCCTCGTTGAGGTGGACCATCCGGTCCGTTCCGGCCATGCCGTGATCGGCGAAGACGATGACGTGCGCGCCGTGCTCCCGGGCGATCCCGAGCATGCGGTCGAGAACCCGATCGACTTCGCCGAACGCCGCCTCGAGGGTCGGTCGGACCGCGGCCGCGATCTCCGGGTCGGGATCGAGCCGCTCGTCGAGGTAGCCGTGCAGGAGGTGGCCCGCCTCGTCGGCCACCGGCAGGTAGAGCGCGAGGAAATCCCAGTCGGGGATCGCCGCCGCGGCCTCGAGGTGCTCGAGCGCGTCGTCGGCGACGCGGCCCATGATTTCGCGGAGGCGCGGCTGCGCGGCCTCGCCGAACGGTGGGCCGAGGCGTCCCGAGGCGGTTTCCGCCGCGCCGAGCGTCCGCGACCACGCCGGTTCGCCGAGACGCTCCCGAAACCCGGGGCGCATGGCGACCGCGCTCGCGCCGGTCCGGAACGCGACGACCTCGCCGGTCGCCGGATCGGCCTCGAAGGCGCGGACCCGGAACTCCACGCGGACGTCGCCGACGAGCGCCGCGATACGGGACGAGAAGCCGCCCTCGGGTCCAACCCCGACCCGCGCCAGCCACGGCCCCCCGTCCTCGGCGCGGACGGCGAGCGCGTCCCAGCCGGACGCCGGGTCCGCCGGGTCGTCGAAGAAGCGCCCGAGGAAGCGGCTGTCCCCCACCGCGAACGCGAATTCGCCGCCCGGAGCGCGGGTGATCGTCTCGGGGGCGAGGCGCGCTCCGGCGTACCCGGTGAGGAGGTGCAGGCGGTCGCGGACGTCGGGCGGGAGGTCGCCGAGCGAGGCCTCGAACGGCCACGAATGCGTCGTGTGGAGCGCGACTGCCCGGCGGCCGCTCCGGGCGACCCTCGTCCAGAGCGGATCCACGCGGAGAACTTCCGCGGAGAACCCGTCCTCGGTCTCGAGCAGCGAGTGGGCGCTGGCCGGAGTGCGGAGCACGGAGTTCCCGGTCACGCCGTTGACGCGCGGCGGCTGCCCGGTCCAGGCCATCGCGAACGACGCCGCGGTCTTCGACGGGAAGGCCGGGATCAAGCCGTCGGAAAGCGCGCCTTCGGCGGCGAGACGCTGGAAGGCCGGCAGCGCCCCTTCGCGGAGGTAGCCGGACACGAGCGCCTGCCCCCCGCCGTCCACCGCCAGCACCATGAGCTTCTCGCCGCCCGACGCCGGCGAGCAGGCGAGGACGGCGACGAGCGCCCGGCGTAGCATCCGGGGGTTCATGCGGAACCGCATCCTGCGAGCGCTCGCCGTCCTCGCGAAGTCGCCGTGGCTGCTCTTCGCCCCGTCCACGCCGTGGAAGGTGCGCCTTCTCGTCGCCGGGATCCTCGGGTACCTGATCCTGCCGGTGGACATGCTGCCCGATCCGTTCCTGCCGGTGGGGCTCCTCGACGATTTCGTCGTGGGGTGGCTGCTCGCGCTGGCCGCCGCCGGCGGTCGGCACGCGGCGGAGCGAAGGCCATGAGAGCGCCGCCATTGTGACCGTTCGGGCCGATGGGGCCGTGCTAGGATGCGAAACGGTGCTTCGGGACACGTTCACTTCGACCGCCACGACCCACGACATCCGCGTGGAAGTCGCGGCCCGCTACCGCGAAACCCAGCGCACGCCGGAGCCGGTCTGGCTCTTCCAGTACGACATCGAGATCACCAACGAGTCCGCCGACGTCGTGAAGTTGGTGAGCCGCCACTGGATCATCGAGCACGGAAGCGACCATGTGGAGGAGGTCCGGGGCTCGGGGGTGGTGGGAACCCAGCCGTGGCTCGGTCCGGGCGAGCGGTTCGAGTACTCGTCGTGGTGCCCGCTGAAGGCCCCCGTCGGGTTGATGCGCGGCTCGTACCTGATGGAGAAGGTGGACGGCGAGCGCTTCCGGGTCGAAGTCGCCCCCTTCACCCTGAGCCGACCGGCGCGGCTCCATTAGCCCCGGTGCCCGATTCCGGGCGGTTCCTCGACCCGCAGGCCGCGGCGCGCAGCATGGCGGGCCGCGCCGACCGCTACGACCTCTACCAGCGCTCGGTGCAGGACGCCCCCGCCGACGCGGCGCTGATCGCCGCCGAGTACGGCCGCATCCGCGGCCGGGAGCCCCGCTCGCTGCGGGAGGACTTCTGCGGAACCGCCGCGCTCGCGTGCGAGTTCGTCGCCGGGGGCGCCGAGCGGACCGCGGTAGGCGTGGACCTCGACCCGGAGCCGCTCGCGTGGGGGCGCGAGCGCAACGTCGCCGCGCTCGAGCCGGACGCGCGGTCGCGGATCCGCCTCGTCGAATCGGACGCGCTGGACGGCGAGGAACCGGCGGACGTGATCGCCGCCACCAACTTCAGCTACTGGATCTTCGAGACCCGCCCGCTGATGCGCCGGTACTTCCGCCAGGCGCGCGAGGCGCTCAACCCGGGCGGGCTCTTCTTCATCGACGCCTACGGCGGCTCCGACTGCCACGAGGAAAAGGAGTACGCCCGGGACGAACGTGGCTTCCAGTTCATCTGGGACCAGGTCGCCTACGACCCGGTCAGCGGCCACATGGACTGCGCGATCCACTACCGGTTTCCCGACGGGAGCCGCATGCGGAACGCGTTCCGCTACTCGTGGCGCTTCTGGACGCTGCCCGAGCTTCGGGAGATCCTCGACGAGGCCGGCTTCGCCCGGGTCCGGCTCCTGTGGGAGGGGGCAGACGAGAACGGCGACGGCAACGGCCGGTTCGAGGAGGTCGAGACCGGTTCGCCGGACGAGACGTGGATCGCCTACCTCGTCGCCGAGCCGTGAGCGGAACCGCGCGAAAGACGGCGGCGCTCGTCGTCATCGGCAACGAGATCCTGTCGGGGAAGATCGCCGACACGAACACGCGCAGCCTCGCCGCGCTGCTGCGGAAGATGGGCGTGGAGCTCCGCCGCACGGTCACGATCGGGGACGATCCCGAAGTCATCGCCGCGGAGGTCCGGGCGATGAGCGAGGGCCATGACGTCGTGTTCACGTCGGGCGGCGTGGGCGGCACCCATGACGACGTGACGATCGCCGGGGTGGCGCAGGCGTTCGGGGCCGAAGTCCGCCACGCCCCCGAGATCCTTCGGGCGCTTGAGGAGCGCGGGTTCGGGCGGAGCCATCGCGACCTCGCCCGGGCGCCGGTCGGATCCCGCATGATCGGCAGTCCGGGCGCATGGCCGGTCGTCGCCATGCGCAACGTCTGGATCCTGCCGGGTCTTCCCGCGGCGTTCGAGCGGAAGCTCGCCTTCGTCGAGGCGTTCCTTCCGGCGGGGCCGCCGTGGCGGTCCGACTCCATCGACGTGGAGGTCGGCGAGGAGCGCCTGATCCCCACGCTGGACGCGGTCGTGGCGGCGCACCCGGAAGTGGAGATCGGTTCCTATCCCCAGTCCTGGGGAACCCGGATCACGCTCGACTGCGACCGGGAGGACGCGCTCGAGGCGGCCGGGCGGGACCTGCGCGCCCGGCTCGCCTCGGATTGAAGGCGGTTACGGCGCCCGAAACCCGACGTCCAGCCCGATCATGAAGATCCACGGCCGGATCTCGTCCTCGAGATCACGGACGGCGGCTCGAAATCGGGCAGCGACAGCGGGACCGTGACGTTCGAAGCGGGTGGAGCGCGACCGCACGTGGACGGCGTCGAGGCGCGGCCGCACGACGAACGAGTCGAACTGGAACTCCAGCCCGGCGGACGCGCTGAACACGGTCGGGTTGTGGCCGACGGTGAGTCCGAAGGGCAGTCCGTGTCCGCCCGCTCCCGCGAGGACGGCTCGCGCCCCAGCCACCCGTAGCGCCCGCTCCTCGAGACCTTCAGGACGCGGGCCATCATGGCGATCGGACACTCGGCCCGTTGCGCCTTCATGAACCTCCACCCGCGGAGATGGTCTCCCGGGCGAACCAGGCCGCCGCTTTTTCCGGGATCTCCCGCTCGCGCTTGAGAGGTACGGGAAGTCCTTTCCCATGTGCGGGGTCGCGGTCAGCAGCAGGAGGTTCGTCGCCGACCAACCGAGCCGCCACCGCGCGTCCTTGACGGGAGCGCCGGCGAGCGCCTCGGCGAGCTGGTAGCGGCCGGTCTTCTCGATGCGGTTCCGGTCCCGGCGCGCCGCCAGCTCGTGCGCCTCGTCGAAGACCACGAGGTCGTAGGGGGCCGCGTCGCGCGGCCGCTCGAACGGCCGGTCGCCGCGAGGGGTGTCGAGGCTGACGATGATCCGGTCGCTCTCCGGCCCGGCGAACGGATTGTCGTCTCGAGCGTCGGCGCCCGAGACGATACGGAAGGGAAGCCGGAACAGCGTCCGCATCTCCCGCTCCCAGTTGCCGACGAGTCCCGCCGGCGGAACGACGAGGATCCGCTGGATCAGCTTGCGGGCCAGCGCCTCCCGGAGATGCAGGCCGGTCATGATCGTCTTGCCCGCGCCCGCGTCGTCGGCCAGCAGGAACCGCCGCGGCGACTGGCGGATCATGTGGTCGGACACCGCGATGCGCTGGTGCGGGAGCGGATCGACCGAGGAGATCTGGGTGGCCGGCGGCGGGTCGGACAGTGCCCGTAGCCGAGCCGGGCGGCTTCAGCGGCGGCGACCGCTTCCGGCCGCGCCGCGAAATCGAGGACCGGGGAGTGCTCCGGCCGGTTCACGGTCGCGAAGGACGCGGCTTGACTCGCTCCAGCAAATACCCGACTTCCTCGATGAACTCGTCCACGATCGGGAGCACCGCCCCGGCCTGCGCATCGAGGCCCATGCTGCGGGCGTTCTGGATGATCACGTCCCGGTAGCGGAGGAACGGCTCGACGCCCCGGATGAGGCCGCAGTCGGCTGCTTGTCGGAACTGGTCGCTCAGGTCCGACCAGTGGAAGACGTCCGTGCAGTCCGCCCGATCGGCCATGTCTTGCCGCATGGCCTTGACGGCGACCGACATGGTGAGCGAGAAGCCCTTCAGGGCGGAGAGAGCCCGAACGTCCGCCGAAGGTCGTGGTTCTCGCGGGCGAGATCGCTGCCGAGATATTCGCGGCTCCGCTGGAGCATGCGGAGCGAACCTTCGACCGGGTGCGTCATCGCTCCGCGATCTCCTTCAGCCGCTCCCGCAGGGCCGGCTGGTTCGGGTCCATCTCCAGTGAGCGCTCCATCGCCGCTTTCGCCTCGTCGATGCGGCCCACCCGCGCGAGCGAGTCGCCGAGGATGTTCAGCAGCGGCGGGTTCGGAGCGCGCAGGCTGATCGCGTGCTGGAGGTGCGTGACCGCCTCCTCGAAGCGCCCCCGGAAGTAGCGGGCGAAGCCGAGGCCGGTCGAGACCTCCACCACGTCGGGATGGGATTCCAGAAGGGGCTCCAGCAGCGCGGACGCCTTCTCGACTCTTCCTGACCGCAGGTAGCCGTGCGCGAGCTTCCATTGGGCCGCCGGCAGGTCGGGGTTGCCGGCGGCGACCGCGGTCTCGTACTCGGCGAGCGCCGGCTCGAAGCGCTGGAGCGCCGCGAACTGGTCGCCCCGCACGAGCGCCAGCAAGCCCGGAGTTCCCGCGTTGAAGCCGCGCCGATAGACGAACCCGGAGCGGGGCACGCCGGCGCGGGGCGAGACCTGGATGCGCCGCTCGGCGGAGTCCAGCGCCGCGCCGTCCGCGTCCTCGAGGCGCGCCACGACCCAGTAGGCGCCGCCGACTTCCACGTCCAGCGGCATCTGGGCGAGCACCGCGTTTCCGCCGCCGACCGTCTCCACGACCTCGGCGAACACTTGCTCGCCGCGCTCGCCCTGCTCGTCGCCGACGAGCTGGAACCGCACCCTGTGCCCCGGCGCCGCGTCCAGCACGTGGCTGAAGGCGTAGAGCGTCTGGCCCAGCGCGAAGAGGCCGTCGGCGGCCGGCTGCACCTGCACGCTCCCGACCTGGAAGGTGCGGATCGTTTCGGGCTCCGGGACGTCCAGCAGGCGGGTTCCGTCGTAGCCGGGAATCACGCCGGCGAGCCGGGGCCGGGCCGCCGCTCCGGCGCGGGTGGTGTCGATCCGGGTCTCCAGCACGGTGAACTGCTGGGCGGCGCGGTTGCGCACGATGACGCTCAGGTCGTACGCGCCGGGCAGCAGCGGCACGCTGTCCTGGTATGAGAACGGCGACGAGATCACTTGGTCCACCTGCGAGCGGTTCAGCTCGAGGAACGCCGGCCGGTCGATAGCGAGCACCTGGACGCCCTCGTCGTTCACCGCCTCCACCGTGATGTCGAGCGTGGTGTAGAAGCGGGTCTGGTCCTCGTCGGTCTCCAGCGTGAAGTTCTGCGGATCGATCTCCACCGCGAAGTGGACGAACGGCGTGTTCTTCGGGCCGCCGGTGAGTCCGAAGACCCCGCGGCTGGGGACGAAGTTGAACGAGTACTCGGCGGAGACGCGGTCCCGGTAGCGCAACCAGGCGTCGGCGTAGTCGCTGCGGACCGCCCGGCGCGGCGAATCCTCGATGCGGGCGATGACGAGGTCGCTGCCCATCGAGGCGCGCCCCGACGTCCAGTCGCCCGGCTCGGAGGGGTCGAACGAGAGCGAGGCGTTCGCGAGCTCGGCGTCGATGCGCTGCAGCACCTCGTAGGCCCGGATCGCGCCGTCGGGGCCGCCGGCGCTTTGGTACTGGCCGCGCACGAGCGCGTTCGGGCCGTCCACGATGGGGTGGTAGAGCTCGTACTCGCCGATGTCGTGCTTCTTGAAGAACAGCAAGTAGAAGAACGACGGGAGGCCCTTGTCGACGTCGCCCTGGTAGAACCACAGTTCCGACGAGACCACCTCGTTGTAGCCGTCGAACGAGTGCCGCTCGCGGGGTTCGCCGAGGATGATGTAGTAGCGGCCCCGGTCGGTCCGCCAGCCGTCGCGGAAGGTCTCGCGCCCGAGGAAGCGGTTCGCGTACTCGACCCGCCGCAGGTGCTCGTCGCGGAACTCGTTCTCGGGGGTCGCCGGAAAGGGATCGCGCTTCTCCCAGAACGTCTCGATGAACCGCTCGCGCTCCTCGAGCGTCTCGAGATCGAGGAAGACCTCCTCCTCGCGGTCGGCGATGATGTAGGGGACGGTCTCCTCGAGCCATGCGCGTTGCTCGGGGCGGAGCCGGTCCAGCTTCTCGCTCCGGCTGAGCTCGGCTTGGCCGAAGGCGAGCAGCGCCGCGAACAGCAGGGTCACGGGCGCGCCTCCCCGAGATTCTGGCGGGTGAAGCGGATGCCGTGGCGCTTGAGCATCTCGTTGAGCGTGGTGGGCTTGAGTCCGAGGATGTCGGCAGCGCGCTTCTGGACTCCCTCGGCCTCCTGGAGCGCGTCCATGAGCATCTGCCGCTGCACCTGCGAAATGTACTCCCGGAACGTGACCCCGGGCGGCATCGCCGGAGCGCCGCCGCCGAGGTGCATCGAGGCGCGGCGGCGCACCGGGTCGGGCAGCAGGTCCTCGCCGATGTCGGGGCCGTTCGCGAGCACGACCGCCCGCTCCACGGCGTTCTCCAACTGGCGGACGTTGCCGGGCCAGTTGTAGTCGAGCAGCACCCGCATGGCGCTCGGCGAGAACGACAACCGCGACTTGTTGTTCTCCTTGGAGTAGCGCTTCAGGAAGTGCTGGGTGAGCGCGGGGACGTCCTCGCGCCGGTCGCGCAGCGGCGGGAGGTGGATGTTGATGACGTCGAGCCGGAAGTAGAGGTCCTCGCGGAACTCGCCGCGCTCGGCGAGGCGCTTCAGGTCGGTGTTCGTGGCGGCGATCACCCGCACGTCCACTCGGGTCGTATCGACCCCGCCGAGCGGCATGAACTCCTTCTCCTGGATGACCCGCAGCAGCTTCGCCTGGGTCTCGATGTTCACCGTTCCGATCTCGTCGAAGAAGATGCTGCCGCCGTCGGCGACCTCGAAGAGCCCCTTCTTCGGGGCCACCGCGCCGGTGAACGCCCCCTTCAGGTGGCCGAAGAGGTTGCTCTCGAGCAGCTCCGGCGGGAGGCTCCCCGAGTTCACGGTCACGAACGGACGGCTCCGGCGCGGGCTGCGCCGGTGGATCGCCTTCGCCACCAGCTCCTTGCCGGTGCCGCTCTCGCCGGTGACGAGCACGTTCGCGCGGGACGCGGCGACCTGCTCGATCAGGGCGTACACCTGCTCCATCCGGGGGGACCGGCCGACCAGCTCGTCGAAGCGCTCCTTCCTGACGATCTGCTGCCGCAGCGACCGGTTCTCGCGCGCCAGCTCGCGCTGGCGGATGCCGTTGCCGACGAGGTTCAGCACCTCGTCGTTGCGGAACGGCTTGTTCACGTAGTCGAACGCGCCGAGCTTCAGCGACGCCACCGCGGTGTTCACCGAGGCGTACGCGGTGAGCATGATCACCGAGATCTCGGGATCGATCTCCTTGATGCGCTCCAGCACCTTGAGCCCGGACATGTCCGGCAGCATCACGTCAACGACCGCGAGGTCCACCGGCTCCCGGTCCACGATGCGGATCCCCCGCTCGCCGTTCTCGGCGAGGCGCACCGAGTAGCCGGCGGGACGCAGCAGCGCCTCGAGGATCTCGCGCATCACCTGCTCGTCGTCCACGACGAGGACGGTTCCCCGCTTGCGGCTCACGATCCGGTCTCCTCGACGACCTGAACCACGGCCGGAAAGGTGACGAGGAACCGCGTGCCGTTCCCCGGTCGGCTTTCGACTTCCATCGCTCCTGAGTGCTCCTGGACGATTCCGTAGCTGATCGAGAGGCCGAGCCCGTTCCCGCCGGCCTTTCGCTTGGTCGAATAGAAGGGGTCGTAGATGCGCCGGATTTCCTCTTCGGCGATCCCTTGCCCGGTGTCCGCGACTTCGGCGACCACCGCATCTCCGTCGCTGCGCGTCGTCAGCGTGAGCCAGCCGCCCGCCGGCATCGCGTCGAACGAGTTCACCACGAGGTTTACGAAGACCTGCAGCAGTTTGTTCTCGTCGCCCCGGATCGGCGGGAGGTTCGGAGCCAGCTCCTGGCGAATGCGGATGCGGGCGTTCCTCACCTGGTGGTCGAGCAGCGAGAGCGTCTCGCCGAGCACCCGGTTCAGGTCCACGTCCCCGAACTCCGAGCTCCCATGGCGGGCGAAGTTGAGCAGCCCGTTCACGATCTTCGAGGCCCGCTCGGCCTGCTTCTCGATCTTGTCGAGGAGCACCCGGCGGGGATCGCGGGCGCGGGTCTGGTCCTGGAGCATCTGGGTGAAGCTCGAGATCCCGGTGAGCGGGGTGTTCACCTCGTGGGCGATGCCGGCGGCGAGCAGGCCCAGCGCGTTCATCTTCTCGCGCAACTGGAGCTCGTTCTCCATGCGCGCCCGCTCCGAGACGTCCTCGACGATGAGCAGCGCCCCGTGGTGCTCGCCCCCGCCGGAGAGGAAGGGCGCGACCTTGAGGTTCACGACCTTCTCGTCCCCGAGATGCAGCCGGGGCAGCCCGCCCCTGGTGCCCTGTTCGAGCCAGCCGCGGCCGAGCCCGGCGTCGAGCGACTGCCGCACCTCGCGGGGGAACGCCCGCTCGAAGCCGAGCCCGAAGACGTCATGCCGGGGATGGCCGAGGATGCGCTCCATGGAGCGGTTCCAGCGGATCACGCGCCCTTCGAGGTCGATGACCGCCACGCCCTCCTCGAGCGACTCGATGGTGTCCTCGCTCTGCTCGCGCAGCGCCACCACCTCGTCGTGCTTGCGCCGCAGCGAGCCGTAGAGCCGGGCGTTCGCGAGCGCGGTCGCCGCCTGCGCCGCCACGGTCCGCACGAGGTCGAGATCCTCGGTGCTGAGATCCTCCCCGCTTCGCGCCGCGCCCAGCAGGATCACCCCCACGACCTCGCGCCGCGAGACGCACGGGACCGCGCAGCGCACCCACTGCGCGCCTTCGGGCGGAACGTCGGCGACCCACGCGACCCGGTCGGAGCGCAGGCGCCGGGCGACGACCTCGGTCCCGGCGAGCTCCTCGAGCGCGGCCGCGTCGGCCCCGTCGCCGCCGTGGGCGGAAAGGAGGCGCAGGTCGCGGGCGGACGCGCCCGAAGCGGTGAGCAGCGCCACCCGGTCCAACCGGAAGGTCTCGGCGATCCGCTCGACGAGGCGCCGCCCGAGCGATTCGAGGTCGAGCTGGGAGTTCACCTCGGAGGCGAGGTGGACGAGCGCCCGGCGGAAGTCGTACTTCTCCCGATAGAACATGCGGTCCATGAACCGCTCCGCCCGATCGCGGAACGCGGGCACGACCAGGGCTGCGAGGATCGCCGAGAGCACCGCGATGAGCAGCGAGTGCTCGTCGCTGCCGAGGTAGCTCGTCCCGAGGAAGTAGGCCGCCAGATAGACGGCGGCGATGATCCCCATGAGCGACGCGATGAGCAGACCCCGCTTGAACAGGATCTCCACGTCCATCAGCCGGTACTTGACGATGGCGTACGCGAACGACAGCGGGACGAGCGCCATCGGCATGAGCGACAGCTCCATCTCCGGGGTCGTCGGCAGTCCCGTCGCCCACGGGAGCGCGTAGATCACCGCGAACGGCAGCGCGCCGCAGCCGGTGCCCCAGACGATCCACTTGAGCTGCTTGCGGACGGTGACGCTCTCGGAATGCGTCCAGGCGTCCACGAATGCGGCGAAGGCGGCCACCGAGTAGATCGCCCACAGCACCGGCTCGAGGAGTCCCAGCAGGCGCTCGCTGCCGGTGATGACCTCGGGCCCCCACCCGAACGGCGAGAAGTAGAGGAGACGCGACGCCAGCGAGACGACGAGGAGCGCGAGCGACGGCAAGTAGAGCCAGCGGAGCAGGCGCGGCCGTCCGGCGAGGAAGCGGCTCGGGTTCGGGAACGCGAGCGCCAGATGCAAGAAGACCGGCGGGAAGAGCAGCACCCCGATCCGGTCCAGCCAGAAGAACGAGTGGTCGAGGAAGTCGAGCTCGCCGGTGAACGAGAACGCGAACGCCATCATCCACAGCACGCACAGGCCGTAGAAATGCGCGGCCGCCGAGGCGCCCCGGCGGAAGGCGTACACGAAGGTGCCCACCCCGCCGGCGAACACCCCCACCAGCACGAGGAAGAAGTAGAGCGTCGGGTTCTGCCGGGGCAGCGGGGCGACCGGCAGCATCAGGCCCTGGCGCACGCCCTCGCGCATCAGGACGTACTGGAGACGCGCGCCCGAGGCGGCCTGGTCGAGCACCCGGCGCACGTCCGCCGGGGACTCGACCATGATGACGGCGCCGGCCGCCTCGTCGGTGATCGCCCTCAGCGCGTCGCCGGGCCGCACGCCGGCTCCCGCGCCGGCTCCGCCCTCCTCGACCCGGAGCGCGACGACCGAACCCCGCTCGACGCCCCAGAAGACCCCGTCGTCCATGACCTCGGCGCGGGTCTGGCGGACGACGTTGGCGGCGACGAGCGCCAGCAGCGCCGCGGTGGCCGAAAGCGCCAGCAGCGACCGGACGCCGCCGCCGGGGAGGAGCGAGCGAAGACGGCGCATCAATCCAAATTCTCGAAGCGATGCAGTCTATCGGATCGGCGACGGCGCACGCGAAGCCCCCCCTTGACGAGAACGTCGGGGAAGCCGAAGGGTTCCGCTAGAAGCGGACGGCGAGGCCGCCCACGACCCGGCGCGGCGCGTTGGCGACCGCAAGCTCGTCCAGCAGGGAGCGACCCATCAGGTCCTGGAAGAAGAGGTCGCGCACCGCGACCGACAGCTCCCATTCCGTGCCGCTCCAGTCCGCGAACGGGATGAGCTGCACCAGCTCCAGCTCGAACCGGGCGCTGGATGCGTCGCCCTGCGACCCCACGATGAGGCCGGGGTGGCTCATCAGCCGGTACGCGGCGTGGAGCCGGGTTCCGGTGGGCCGGACCCGGGCGTCGAACTCGGCGGAGAGGTCGTGGATGCGGGCGCCGTCCACCGGGATCAGAAGGCCGACCGGAGCGCGCATCCCGCCGAAGGACTCGGCGGCGCCGGCGCCGGTCTCCCGCACGACGGCCATGACCCACGAGATGCGCCCGCCGACCTCGAGCCGGCGGTTCACCGGCGACGCCTCCCGGATCAGATCGACCGCGAAGCCCTCGGCGGCGAAGTCGCCCGCGTCCCGGATGTGGAACCGCCCGCCGCCGTACGGCCGCGACTCGAAGGTCCGCATCAACTGGTCGGTGGTGTTCTCGCGGAAGACCCGCACGCCGAGCGTGGTCCCCTCGTCGAGGACGCGGTTCACGCCGGCCTGCCAACGGGCGCTGCGCTGCGCCTCCGAGCGCCGGATCTGCTCCGGATCCACCGCGAGGAGATCCGCCCGCGCGACCCTGGACAGCAGCGCCGGATCGTCGCCGAGCGGCGCGTCCACCCGCACCGCCATGCCGGAGAGAATCGTCCAGCGGTCGGTGGGCCAGTACTCGACGACCGCCCGGGGCGCGAGGCCGCTGCGGCCGCCGAGGAAGGAGAAGCGGCGGTAGGTGAGCCCGGTGCTCACCGTGGTGCGGCCCATCGTGAACTCGTCGGCCACGAACGCCGCGCCGTCCCACTCGGCCTCCTCGGCGTGGAGGAGGTCGGCGTCGAGGATCGGCGCCTCCGGGGGCCGGAAGCCGCCGGCGTCGCGGTAGGTGTGACGCTGGTAGCCGATGCCCGCCGACGGCGCGTGGTTGTCGAACTCGTCCATCGCGTAGGAGAGGTTCACGGCCCACGAGGCCATCGCCGACTCCATGAGCCGTACTTCCGCTTCCCAGTCGCCGCGCGCGGTCGAGGGCAGCTCGAAGCGGGTGTAGGCGACGCCGGAGTCCACGGCCGCGCCCTCGGAGAATCCGAGCGTGCTGCCCGAAGCGGCGAAGAACCCGAACTCGCCGCCGAGCGCGTCGGGGGTCGGCGAGCGGCCCGCGTTCCAGCCGAGGTCGAACGGGTCGTCGTCGAGCCGCAGCGCCGCCTCGCGCTCCTTCAGGACGTGCCGGCGGCCGCGCTGGAGCAGCCAGCGAAGCTCGGAGAGCGACCCGGCGGAGGGTTGCGCGGCGACTGCGGCCATCCGCAGCAGCAGCGTGTTCGCGGCGGCCACGCCGGAGCCGACGCGCACCAGCGCCTCGGGCGAGGGCAGGAAGCCGGCGAGGTAGGCGCGCAGGCTGTACCGGCCGGGGGCGGATTCCTGGATGCGGAAGCGGCCCTCGGCGTCGGTCACGGCGAAGTGGGAGACCCCGTCGTCCTCGCCGGCCACGGCGACGAGCGCGCCCGGAAGCGGCTGGCCGGACTCGGTGGCCACGACGCCGGCGATTTCGGCGAGCACCGGCACGTTCGACGAGACCGGCAGCGCGGTCGGGGAGCCGTCGCCCGCGAGCGCGGCGCGGGCCATCAGGACGGGCTTCTCCTCCTCGGCGGAGGCGGCGGGCGCGAGCAGGAGACCGAGCGCGCCAAGGCCAGCGGAGAAACGTCCCACAGCACAGGAAGTGAATCGCGCCGGCGGCTCCCTGTCAACCGCAACCCGCGATACCGTTTGCGCCCGGCGGCATGCAGGAGCGGTTCATCGACGACGTGCTCGCGCGCGAGATTCTGGATTCGCGGGGGAACCCGACGATCGAGGCCGAGGTGCGCCTCGTCGGCGGCGCCGTCGGACGGGCGGCGGCCCCCGCCGGGGCCTCGACCGGGCGGCACGAGGCGGTCGAACGGCGCGATCGCGACCCCGACCGCTACCGGGGGCGCGGGGTCCGGAGCGCGGTGGAGTCGGTGCGGGACCGGATCGCGGCGGAGCTCGTCGGGGAGGACGCCGGCGACCAGGACGTGATCGACGCGCTGCTCGTCGAGCTGGACGGAACGCCGGACCGGTCGGGCCTCGGCGCGAACGCGATCCTCGCAGTCTCGCTCGCGAACGCGCGCGCCGCGGCGGACGCGGCGGACGTTCCGCTGTACCGCTGGCTCGGCGGGGTCGTGGCCGACGCGCTCCCGATCCCGTTCCTGAACGTGCTGAACGGCGGGGCGCACGCCGACAACGGCCTCGAGGTGCAGGAATTCATGGTCGCGCCGCTCGGGTTCTCGCGCTTTTCGGACGCGCTCGAGGCGGGAGTCCGGGTCCACCACGCGCTCGGCGACCGGCTCCGGGATCGGGGTCTGGGGACCGGGGTCGGCGACGAGGGGGGCTTCGCGCCGCGGATCGATTCGGCGGAGGCGGCGCTCGACCTGCTGGTCGAGGCGGTCGAGGCCGCCGGACTGCGGCCCGGCGAGGACGTCGGGCTCGCACTGGACGTCGCGGCGAGCGAGTTCCACCGGGACGGCGCGTACCGCTACGGCGGGTCCGAGCGGAGCGCGTCGGACATGATCGACCTCTATCGCGACTGGGTCGGGCGCTGGCCGATCCTGTCGATCGAGGACGGGCTCGACCAGGACGACTGGGAGGGGTGGACGCAGCTCTCGGCGGCGCTCGGCGGCGAGGCGCAGCTCGTCGGCGACGACCTCTTCGTGACCCAGCTCGACCGGCTGGAGCGGGGGATCCAGGAACGGGCGGCGAACGCAGTGCTCGTGAAGCCGAACCAGGTGGGCACCCTCAGCGAGACGCTCGCGGTCGTCCGCCGGGCGGCGGCCGCGGGCTTCGGGGCGATGCTCAGCCACCGCTCGGGAGACACCGGCGACGCGACGATCGCGCACCTCGCGGTCGCGACCGGCGCGGGGCAGATCAAGTCGGGCGCTCCGTGCCGGGGCGAGCGGGTCGCGAAGTACAACGAGCTGCTGCGCATCGAGGAGGATCTCGGCGCCCGCGCCCGCCTCCGGCCGTTCGGAAGCTGACCCGGTGGAGCACCGGATTCGCCAGTACCCGCTGGAGCGCGGCGCCCTCGAGATCCAGTTCATCGAGGAGTTCTTCGGCGAGTTCGACCGGAAGAAGGACGCCTGGGAGATCCGCAGCCGGCTCGCCGGACGCGAGCACGGCATCTTCATGGTCGAGGCGCCGCTGCCCGAGGATCCGAGCCAGCTGGTCCCGGTCTCCTACCGGGTCGTCCACGAGATCGAAGCCCGCGAGGAAGACCCGAAGCTCGCCGAGCTGGTGGACGGCCTCGACGGGGCGGTGCGCTTCGCCGGGCAGCGCATCCTGTACGCCTGGCTTGGCGGCACCCGCAGCGACTGGCGCGGGCAGGGCCACTTCCGGGCGCTTTCCGAGCACGTCGAGGACTGGGCGGTCGAGAAGGGCTTCCGGGAGATCGTGGTCAAGACCAAGAACCGCTACTACGAAATGCGGGCGACGCTCACCCGTCTGCGCTTCGACGTGATCAAGTACGAGGCGAATCCAATCGAGAACAGGGAGTCCAAGGTCTTCCTGTCAAAACGCCCCGGCGGAAACATCCGCACTCGGGCGACCGCGGCGCTGGCGCACGGCGGGGAGGCATGATGACGCTCACAAGAATCAGGATCGCGCTGGCGCTCGCGCTGCTCGCCGCTCCCGCGGCCGCGGAGGTCGTCCGTTTCGAGATCGCCGAGCGCTCGGAAGTGCTCGGCGGGCGGGCCTTCGGACTCGCTGGCGGCTACGAACGCATCGTGGGCACGGTCCACTTCGCGTTCGACCCGGCGAATCCGGCGAACCGGATCATCGCGGACATCGACCTCGCCCCGACCGGGGCGGACGGACGGGTCGAGATGTCCGCCGACTTCCACCTGCTGCGTCCGCTGGTCATGGAGAAGGGCCGGGGCACGCTGCTGCTGGAGGTGAACAACCGGGGGCGCAAGGGGCTGCTCTCTTACTTCAACATGGCGGCGGGAAGCCTCGCGCCGGCCTCCGAGGAGCACTTCGGGGACGGCTTCCTGATGCGGCACGGCTTCACCCTGCTGTGGCTGGGCTGGCAGTGGGACGTCCCCGACGACGACCCGCTGCGGATGCGGATGACGACGCCGATCGCGAGGAACCCGGACGGGTCGTCCATCACCGGCCCCATGCGGGCCGACTTCGTCGTGACCCGCGAGACTCCGAGCCATACGCTCGCCGACCGCAACCACCGTCCCTACAAGGTGCATGACCCGGACGATCCGGCGCACGTGCTGACCGTCCGGCGGCGCGTGGAGGACGAGCGCGAGGTGATCCCGAGGGATCAGTGGGGGTTCGGCGAGGACGGCGGATCGGTCTGGATCGAGGGCGGGTTCCAGCCGCACCGCATCTACGAAGTGGTCTATCGGTCCGCCGATCCGCCGCTCGTGGGGCTCGGCCCGGCGGGGATCCGCGACTTCGTGACGCTGCTGCGCCACGACGGATCGGAGGAGCTCGGTATCGGCGCGGGAGACATCGACGCCTCGCTCGGGTTCGGCATCTCGCAGAGCGGGCGCTTCCTCCGGACCTTCCTCTTCTACGGGTTCAACCGGGACGAGCGCGACCGCCGCGTGTTCGACGGCGTGCTCTCGGACGTGGCCGGGGGCGGGCGCGGCAGCTTCAACCATCGGTTCGCCCAAGCCTCTCGGGACGCCCACCCCTACCTCAACCAGTTCCACCCGACGGACATCTTCCCGTTCACCGACGTCGAGCAGACCGACCCCGACACCGGGATGACCGCCGGCTTGCTCACCCGGCAGGAGGAACGCTTCTACCCGCGGGTCTTCTACACGAACTCGTCCTACGAGTACTGGGGCCGGGCCGCGAGCCTCGTCCACACCACGATCGACGCCGGCGAGGACGCCCGGATCCCGGATCACGTGCGGGTGTACATGTACGCCGGCACCCAGCACGGGCCGTCCGGGTTCCCGCCGGGGGTCACGCTCGGCCAGCAGCTCGCGAACCCGAACAACTTCCGCTGGGGCCAGCGGGCGCTGCTGCTGGCGCTCGACGATTGGGCGCGGGGCGGCGGCATGCCTCCCGAGAGCCGGTATCCGAGCGTGGAGGAGGGAACGGCGGTCGCCGCCGAGGAACTCGGCTTCCCCGAAATCCCGGGAGTGAGCACGTCGGATCGGGTCCACTACGCCTACCGGGCCGACTACGGCCCCGACTTCCTGACCCGGGGGATCGTGACCGAGGAGCCGCCCAAGATCGGACGGCGGTTCCCGATCCGCGTCTCGGCGGTGGACGCCGACGGAAACGAGACCTCGGGCGTCCGGCTCCCGGAGATCGAGGTTCCGCTCGCGACCTACACCGGGTGGAACCTCTTCAACGAGGAGTCGGGCCCCCCGGACGAGCTCTCCAGCATGGTCGGCTCGTTCGTCCCGTTCCCGAAGGACGCGGCCGAACGGGAAGCGGCCGGCGATCCCCGCCGGTCCATCGCCGAGCGGTACGCGAGCCGGGAGGACTATCTCGGGCGGTTCACCGAGGCGGCGCTGCGGCTCATCGACGAGGGCTATCTCCTCGGCGAGGACCTGCCGGCGCTGACCCGGCACGCGCTCCGGCTCTGGGAGTACGCGACCGAGTAGCCGCTGGATGAGGCCCGTCGAGCGCTTTCGCAACCGGCCGGGCTCCTTCTGGGCGACGGTCCGGACGCTCAGCGAAACGGTCGGCTCCGGCGACTCGATCGTCGTTCCTTCGCCGGGCGACGTCGCAGCCGCGTTCCAGCGCCTGAATCTGAAGCCGGGCGAGGCGAGTGAGGACGTTCTGGATTACCTCTGGCAGCGCGCCCGCCTTCTGACGGAGGAGGCCGCTCCGAACCTCATGACGGCAAGCGAGGCCCGGCATCTCTTCGAGGAAGTGCGCGGGACGTTCCAGCCGACCTGCCCGATCCCCCTCAACAAGCAGCGCGGGGAGAAGCGGGTCGTCGCGTGCCTGACCGCGTTCGTCAACATGACGATCGAGCGAACGATCGGCGACCTGCCGTGCGACTTCGACCCCCGAAGGCTGACCCGGATCACGCGCCGCGGAAAGCCGCTGCGCACGTTCTCGAGACGCGCTGACGGCGCCTTCCCCTCCGGGGTCGATCCGATCGCGATCTGGGAGATCAAGGAGCACTACTTCACGACCACGTTCGGAAGCCGGGTGTCCGGCGGCGTCTTCGAGACGCTGCTCGACGGGATGGAGATCGACGAACTGCGGCGGAACGAGGGCGTCCGGGTCCGCCACTACTTCATGGTGGACGGGTACGAAACGTGGTGGAAGCAGGGGAAGCCGCACCTGTGCCGACTGTGCGACGCGCTGCACATGGGATACGTGGACGAAGTCCTCGTCGGACGGCGGGTCGTCGCGGAAATCCCAAGGCTCGCCGGCGAATGGGCGGACGAGTACCGGACGCGAGGCAGTGGTCAGGCGGCGTGCGTCAACAGCAGGCGATCCGAGACGACCTCGCCCTCGAGCGACTGACCCGGCATCTGGAAGCGCCTCAGCATCGATCTGCCGCACCGCACCGGAACCTCCCGGTCGAACAGCCGTTTCGGGATCGAGTAGGCGCACGTCCGGTCGCCGGATTTCGTCCACCCGTTGAGGCTCAGCGCCACGAACGCGCCGCGCCGCTTGGCGCGCTCGATCACCCGGAGCAGATGTTCCACCTGGAACGACTGGGCGCCGTAGAGGATCGCCTGGCTGTGCGAGTACGGGGGATCGCAATAGACGACGTCGCCGGGGCGCGCCCGGTCGATGGACTCCTCGTACTCACGGTGGAAGAAGGCGGTCCCCCGCACCCGGCCCCGCCATTCGTCCACGCGCAGGTCGAACTTGCGGGGGTGCATCGGCGCGTGGACGCCGCAGGGCGTGGACATGTGGCCGTCGCCTTGGCGGAACCGCATCACGCCGCCGTAGGCGGAGCGGCTCAGGAAGAGAAGGTCCGCCGAGTTCGGCGACGCGTTGTAGCGCGCCCGGATGCGTTCGTACTGCGCGACCCGGTCCGTGCGCTGCGCCCCTTCCCAGCGCTCCCGGTACCACCGCTTGAGCCTCTCCGGATCGTCCTTGAGCGCGCGCCAGACGCCCACGAGCGGCTCGAAGCTGTCGGCCGCCTCGGCCCGGCGCGGCGCAAGCACCGCAAGCACGCCGCCCGCGCCGAGAAACGGCTCGTGGTACGTGCCGAACCGGGTCGGGAAGCAGGAAATGATCTCCGGCGCGAATCGCTGCTTGTTGCCGATCCACTTGAGCAGTTGGCGCGTGTACGGCGGCGGCGCCCTGCCCGAAACGTCGAGAGCCAGTTGCATCGTGAGGCGGGACGATTGTAGGCCGCCCATCCGTGGTTCAATCCGCCCCCATGAGGCTCGCCGCCGCCCTGCTGCTCGCCGCGGTCCTCGGATGCGGCCCCGCCGGCGACGAGGGGCCCACGGTCATCCGGCTCGGGCACATCGGCTTCCCCGGATCGCCCTTCGACCACGGCGCGAACCGCTTCAAGGAACTGGTCGAGGCGCGCTTCCCCGGGCGGGTCGAGATCCGCGTCTTCGGAACCGCGCAGCTCGGCGAGGACAAGGAGATGCTGGAGGGGCTCCGGCTCGGCACGCTGGAGATGCACCTGCCCTCGTCGGTGCTCCACTCGGTCGCGCCCGAGTTCGGCGTGTTCGACCTGCCGTTCCTGATTCGCGACCGGGAGCACTTCGAGCGGGTGATCGACAGCGAGATCGGCCGGACGCTCGCGTCGGGGCTGGAGGAGGCGCACGGGATCACGCTGCTGGCGTATTGGGAGAACGGGTTCCGGGTCATCACGAACAACGTGCGCCCGGTGGTGGCGCCCGCGGATCTCGCGGGCGTCCGGCTGCGCACGCCGAAGGATCCGGAGCGCGTGCGGCTGTTCTCCACGCTCGGCGCGAGCCCGGCCTCGATGAGCTTCGGCGAAGTGTTCTCGGCGCTGCGGCAGGGGGTCGTGGACGGCCAGGAGAATCCGCTGGCGCAGCTCACGGCGGCCCGGTTCCACGAGGTGCAGCGCTATCTGTCGCTTTCGAACCACGTGTACACGCCGACGTACCCGGTGATGCGCACCGCGTTCCTCCGGGGATTGCCCGACGACGTTCGCGGCGGGCTGTTCGAAGCCGCCGAGGAGACCGGGATCTGGATGCGCGAGTTTCTCGAGGGGGAGGACGCGCGCCTGCTGGACGAACTGTCGGGCCAGCTTGAAGTGAACGAGGTGGATCGGGCCGCGTTCCGGACGGCGTCCGAGCCGGTGTTCGCCCACTACCGCGAGCGGTTCGGCGCCCGGTGGATCGACGAGATCCGGAGGCTGGCCGAGTGAGCGGCCGGCGGGATGTCCTCGCCGGCGCCTGCTCGCTGATTCTCGCGGCGATCCTCGTCGTCTGCCTCATCGAGGTGGCGCTGCGCTACGGGTTCGGCGGCGGGGTCGGCTTCTACGACGAGCTCGCGGGCTTCCTGCTCGTGTGGCTCACCTTCCTCGGCGCGGTGCTGGCCCGGCGCGACCGCGCCCACATCGGCATCCGCGAGCTGCTGGACCGCGCCTCTTCGCGCGCCCGGCGGATCGGCCGGATCGCCGAGCACGCGGCGATGCTCGCCCTGCAGCTCGCGCTCGCCTGGTACGGGGCGGCGCTGGCGCTGCGGTTCCTCGGCGAACGGGCGATCACGATGCCGGTCCCGATGGGGGTCTTCTACCTCGTCTTGCCGCTGTCGGCGATCCTGACCGCGGCCATCGAGGTCCGCCGCCTCGGCGCGGCGCTGCGGGAGCGGCCGTGGAAATTCTGATCGCGGCGTTCGCCGCCGCCGGGCTGCTGCTCACCGGCATGCCCATCGGCTACGTCCTCATCGGAGCGTCGCTGCTCGCGATCGCGTGCACCACCGACACGCCGCTGATCGTCGTGCCGCTGCGCCTGTTCAACGGCACCGACTCGTTCCCGCTGGTCGCGGTGCCGCTGTTCATCCTCGCCGGGACGCTCATGAACCGGGCGGGGATCTCGCACCGCCTCACCGAGTTCGCGAGCTCGATCGTGGGCTGGCTGCGGGGCGGGCTGGCGATGACCACGACGACCTCCAGCATGCTGTTCTCGGAGATGTCCGGGTCGGCGGTCGCGGACGCGGCGGCGCTCGGGAGCGTGCTCATCCCGGCGATGAAGGAGCGCGGCTACCCGTCGCCGTTCGCCGCCGCGGTGCTGTCCTCGTCGGCGACCATCGCCATCCTGATCCCGCCGTCGATCCCGATGATCCTCTACGGCGCGGTCACCGGCGCCTCCATCGCCCGGCTCTTCCTCGCCGGATTCGTGCCCGGCGTCCTCGCCGGCGTCCTCATCATGCTGGTCAGCCGGGCGCTCGCGACCCGGGGCGGCTTCGGCGAGTCGGTCCCGTTCGACGGCGGGCGCGCCGCCCGCGCGCTGCGCCAGGCGGCGTGGCCGCTCGTGATCCCGATCCTGATCCTCGGCGGCATCTTCCTCGGCTGGTTCACCGCCACCGAAGCCGCCGCCGTGGCCGCGCTCCTCGCGCTGCTGATGGGCGCGATCCTCTACCGGGCGCTCACCCGGGGCGACCTCGCCGAAGCGCTCACCGAGTCGGCCCGGCAGACCGCCGTCGTCATGGTGCTGGTCGCCGGATCGGCCGTGCTGGGCTGGTATCTGGCGAACCAGCAGGCCCCCGAGCGGCTCACCGGCTGGGTGCTTTCGCACGTGACCGCCGACTGGCAGGTCGCGATCTTCCTCGACGCGATCCTGCTTCTCGCGGGGACGATCCTCCACAGCGCCGCCGCGGTGGTGCTGCTCGTCCCGATCCTGCTTCCGCTCGCCGAGAGCGCCGGCATCGGGCCGGTACACTTCGGGATGATGGTCACGGTCAGCCTCGCGGTCGGCCAGCAGACGCCGCCGGTGGCGTCGGTGCTCATCACGACCTGCTCGATCGCGAAGACCACGATCTCGGAGGTGATGCGCGTCAACGTGTTCTTCATCGGCGCGCTGCTCGTGGTGCTGGCGCTCGTCACGTTCCTCCCGTGGACGAGCCTCTTCCTGCCGGACTGGCTGCTGGGAGCTCGATGATGCGCGACCGCCTGTTTTCGGTGATGTTCGGGCAATCCACCCGCGCGGCGAAGCGATTCGACATGGCCCTCGCGGGGGCCATCGTGACGACCGTCGGCGTCGTGGTCGCGGCGTCGGTTCCCGGACTCGATCCCGGCGCCGTCCGGACGCTGCGGGCCGTGGAGATCGGATTCACGATCCTCTTCAGCGTCGAGTACGTCCTCCGGCTCGTCTGCCACCGCCAGCCCGGACGCTACGCGCTCAGCGCGTTCGGCCTCATCGATCTCCTGTCGATCGCGCCGACGTGGCTCGCGTTCCTCGTCCCCGGAGCGGAGGCGTCGGCGGTGCTGCGCGGCATGCGCCTGCTGCGGGTCGTCCGGGTCTTCTCGCTGGGGCGGTTCTCCCGGGCCGCCCGGACGATCACGACCGCGCTGGAGGCCGCCCGCTACCGCATCTTCGCGTTCCTGGTCGCGGTGGCGCTCGCGGCGCTGGTCGCCGGGACGCTCATCCACCTCATCGAGGGCCCCGACAGCGGCTTCGACAGCATCCTGACCGGGATGTACTGGGCGGTCATGACGATGACCGCCGCCGGGCACGCGACGCTCGCCCCGGCGACGGCCGCCGGACACTTCCTGAACGCGACGCTCGCGGTGGCCGGATACGCGGTGATCGCGCTCTCGGTCGCGATCGTCGCCTCGGAGGTGATGAGCGCCCAACGCGCCCGGGACGAGCTCCTCGAGGGACCCGAGGACCACCGCCGGGAGTACAAGAGCTCCGCCATCCACAGCTACGGCAAGGAGCTTCCGGAGAAGGCGCTCCTAGAGACCAGCGTCCTGAAGCCGGTCGCGGGATTCCTGAACGCCCGCGGCGGCACCCTGATCCTCGGAGTCGCCGACGACGGCAAGCCGCTCGGCATCCAGGCCGACCTGGACCGGAAGAACTGGGACGCGGACAAGTACGTGCAGCACCTGACCACCCAGATCGCCCGGGCGCTCAGTCCGGCCGCGGCCGCGAACACGACGATCGGCCTCGAGTCCTACAAGGGAGTCGTGCTGTGCGTGCTCGAGGTGGAGGCCTCCCCCGATCCGGTGTGGCTGACGAAGGAAGGCAAGCGCGTGTTCTACGTTCGCCACAGCAACTCCACTCGGGAACTCGCCGGGCCGGATCTGCTCAGCTACCACCGGCGGCGCTGGAGCTGACGCTACAATTGGGGCGCCGGACTGGGGCTGTGGCGCAACTGGGAGCGCGCGTGAATGGCATTCACGAGGTCACGGGTTCGATCCCCGTCAGCTCCACCGGCCTCCTGGAAGCGCATGGGGTCTGGCGGCCTCCGCGGACTTCAAATCCGTTGATTCCGGGCTAGCCCCCGGGATGGTGGGTTCGATTCCCACACGCTTCCGCCCGCTTCCGGCGTTGCGCGGCGGGATAATTCAGGCGTGACCCCCGAGGAGCGCATCCGCCGGACGATTCGGAACTTGGGCAGGCTGGAGGCGGTGACCCGCATCGCCCACTTCCCGCCGCAGCCGGCGGAGTACGCCGACCTTCCCGGCTGGCTCGATCCGAGGCTCGCGTCGGCGCTGGCGGAGCGGGGCGTCAAGCGGCTCTACTCGCATCAGCGCGAGGTCGTGGACCGAGTGGAGGCCGGGGCGGACGTGGCGTCGGCCACGCCGACCGCGTCGGGCAAGACCCTTTGCTACAACCTGCCGGTCCTCAATCGCATCCTGCGCGAACCCGACGCCCGGGCGCTCTACCTGTTCCCCACCAAGGCGCTCTCGCGAGACCAGCGCGGCGCGTTCCTCGCGCTCGCCCGCGCGCTCGGCCCCGACGTGCGGGCGGACGTGTACGACGGCGACACGCCGGGCGACGCCCGCCGGGCCATCCGCACCCGCGCCCATGTCGCCCTCACCAACCCGGACATGCTCCACTCCGGGATCCTTCCCCACCACACCAAGTGGGCGAAGCTCTTCGAGAACCTCCGGTACGTCGTGCTCGACGAGATGCACACCTACCGCGGCGTGTTCGGGAGCCATCTCGCGAACGTCTTCCGCCGGTTGCGCCGCGTCTGCCGCCACCACGGCTCCGAACCGCAGTTCATCCTGAGCTCGGCGACCATCGGGAACCCGGGCGACCTGGCCGCGCGCCTCATCGGCCGGCCAGTCGAGCTGGTCACGCGCAGCGGCGCGCCCCGGCCCGAGCGGTTCTTCGTCTTCTACAACCCGCCGGTGGTCAACCCCGAACTGGGAATCCGCCGCTCGTACCGGAGCGAGACCCGCCGGATCGCGCGGGAGTTCCTGCGAAGGAACCTCCAGTCCATCGTGTTCGCCCGCTCCCGGAACGCGGCCGAGGTGCTGGTCCGCTACCTGAAGGACGACTTCGAACGAAAGCCGGACCAGAAGGGCCGCATCCGCAGCTACCGCGGCGGCTATCTGCCGAAGACGCGCCGCGAGATCGAACGGGGGATCAAGAGCGGGGAGGTGCGGGGCGTCGTGTCCACGAACGCGCTGGAGCTCGGCGTCGACATCGGCGGGCTCGACGTGGTGGTCATGGCCGGGTATCCGGGCACCATCGCCTCGACCTGGCAGCAGGCG
Source organism: Vicinamibacteria bacterium (assembly GCA_965199715.1). GTDB lineage: Bacteria > Acidobacteriota > Vicinamibacteria > Marinacidobacterales > Marinacidobacteraceae > CBDATA01. The sequence goes on along the minus strand of OZ241322.1, from coordinate 2,161,374 downwards.
GGCCGCGCCGGACGACGGGGCGGAACCACGGCGGCGGTGCTCGTCGCGAACTCGTCGCCGACGAACCAGTTCGTGATCCAGCACCCCGACTGGTTCTTCGAGGGCGCGCCGGAGCAGGGCCTCGTGAACCCGGACAACCTCGCGATCCTCGTGGATCACGTCAAGTGCGCGGCGTTCGAGCTGCCGTTTCGGGACGGCGAGGCGTTCGGGAACGATCCGGGCGAACTCCTCGGGCTGCTCGAGGAGGAGGGGCTGCTTCACCGGTCCGGCGACCAGTGGCACTGGACCGCCGACTCGTACCCGGCGAGCAGCGTCAGCCTGCGATCGGTGAGCTCCGACAACTTCGTCGTGCACAACCTCCGGACCGGCCAGATCATCGGCGAGGTGGACTTCGTGAGCGCCCACACCGCGCTCCACGAGAAGGCCATCCACATGGTCGAGAGCGAGACCCACGTCGTGGAGCGGCTCGACCATCGCAACCGCCGCGCCGAAGTGCGCCCGATCGAGAGCGACTACTACACCGACGCGATCACGAACACGAAGGTCACGGTGCTGGACACGGAGGAGAGCGCCGAAGGCCCCGGAGTCCCCGCCGCCCACGGCGAGGTGCACGTGGTGAAGCAGACGGTGGGCTTCAAGAAGATCAAGTTCGGCACCGGCGAGAACGTGGGTTCGGGCGAGCTGGAGATGCCGGCGGTCGAGATGCACACGACGGCGTTCTGGCTGGATCCGGGGTCCGAGCTGCTGCTCGCGACCGGGTTCGGGCCCGAGGACCGGCGCGACGGGATCATCGGGATCCGCAACGCGATGCGGGCGGTGGCCGCCACGCTCGTCATGAGCGAGATCCACGACGTCGGGGTCGCGGTGGGTTCGACCGACGAGGAGGCGGACGCGCTCGCCGCCGCGCCGCGCATCTTCATCTACGACAACTACCCGGGCGGGGTCGGGTTCTCGGAGCCGATCTTCGAGGAACGCGAGCGCCTGCTCGCCGAGACGAGGGCGCTGATCGAGCGGTGCGAGTGCCGCTCAGGGTGCCCGTCGTGCGTCGGCCCGACCGAGGAGATCGGGATGAACGGCAAGGCGGCCGCGCTCGCCATCCTCGGCGGCGCATGACGAAGCAGTCGCTGCGGGAGCGCCTCGAGAGCATGCGCCCCCGCGTCGTTTCGCCGTCCCCGCCCGACGACCGCATCGCCCGGCTCCGGAAGCTGGTCCAGCGGACCGAGGCCGGCTGGAAGCGCCCGGCGCCGCGCCCGCCGGCCGGCGACCCGTGGGTGCGGAGCGACCACGACTTTCCGCTCGAGGTTCCCTACGGCCGCTCGACGCTCGCCGGCCTCGCCGGGGTGAGCGAGGCGGAGTCGGGGCTGCTGCACGTCGTTCCGGACCGGGAGCCGGTGGATCTCCGCCGGGCGCTCTTCCTCGACACCGAGACCACCGGCCTCTCGGGCGGGACCGGCACCTACGCGTTTCTCGTCGGCGTGGGCCGGATCCGCGGGAACTCGTTCCGGGTCACCCAGTTCCTGATGCGGACGATGGCCGGCGAGCGCGCGATGCTGGACGCGATCGCGGCGCTGGCGGGCGATCGCGACTGCCTCGTCACCTACAACGGACGCGCCTTCGACATGCCGCTGCTGGAGACCCGCTTCGCGATGCACCGGCTGCCCGATCCGTTCGCCGGGATGCGACACCTCGACATGTACCACACCGCGAGGCGCATCTTCCGGCGCGACGACGGGGCGAAACTGACCACGCTGGAGCGGGAGGTCGTCGGGGTCGAGCGCGACGAGGACATCCCCGGGGCGCAGATTCCGGGGGTGTTCTTCGAGGCGCTGCGAACCGGAGGGCACCCGGCGATGGGCCTCGTGCTCTCGCACAACCGCCACGACATCCGCACGCTCGCCGCGCTCTCGCTCGGGGCCGTCGAGCTCTGCCGGGACGACTGGCGCGGCGAGGACTCCGAGGAGCTCTTCCGGGTGGGCCGGCACTTCCTGAACCGGCGCGAGCCGGAGCGGGCGGTCCCGCGCTTCGAGGCGGCGCTCGCCATGGGGCTCGGCGGGACGCACCGCAACCGCTGCCTGCTGGAGCTGGGGCGCATCCGCCGCCGGGCCGGAGAGATCGAAGCGGCCACCGCCCGGCTCGCCGAGATCGTTCCCGGCGACCACCGGGAGCAGATCGAGGCGCTCGAGGAGCTCGCGAAGATCGAGGAGCACCAATACTGCGACTTCGCCCGCGCGCTGCTGCATGTCGAGGACGCCGAGGAGCGCCTCGACCGGGTTCCCCGCCTGCCGGCGGACTTCCGGGAGCGGTTCCGGGCGCGGCGGGAGCGGCTGGTCGAGCGGCTCAGCCGCCGCTGACCGGCGGCAGGAACGCGAGCTCGTCGCCGTCCTTGAGCGGCGTCTCCCGGGGAACGTGGCGGCGGTTCACCGCCATGCTCACCGAGGCGTCGAGCGCCCGCAGCGCCGGGCGGTCGCGCATCAGCCCGGACCAGACCTCGAGCGCGGTCACGCTGTCCCGCCAGGGGAGCTCGAGCCGCGAAGCGCCCGCGGCCTCGCGGGCGGCGGCGAAGAACCGGACCTCGATCACTCGGTGATCGGCGCCTTCGGCCCCTCGACCCAGACGTCGCCCCCCTCGAAGTGCTCGCGCTTCCAGATCGGGACGACGCGCTTGAGCTCGTTCATCATGTGCTGCGCCGCCCGGAAGGCGTGGCCCCGGTGCCGGGAGGCGGCCGCGACCACGACGCTGGTCTCGCGGATCTCGACCCGGCCGATCCGGTGGTGGACGCGCAGGCGGGTCACCTCGAAACGCTCGGCGATCTCGCGGGCTACCTGCTCCAGCACCGGAACCGCCATCTCGGGGAACGCCTCGTACTCGAGGAAGAGCACGTTCCGGCCCCGGTTCCGCTCCCGGACGACGCCGGAGAACACGACGAGCGCCCCGTCCGCCGGGGTGACGAGACCGTCGCTGACCGCTTGCGCGTCGAGCGGGCGCTCGGTGAGGAGGAAGGCGTCCACGTCAGCCGGGAAGGTGGGCGAGCGGGCCGTGGCCGCGTCCGAGCGGGACCGCGCGGCGCATGGCCTCGCGCAGGTACTCGCGGCCCCGGGCGACCGCTTCGGGAAGGCCGAGGCCGGCGGCGAGATTCGCCGCGATCGCCGCCGAGAGCGCGCAGCCGGTCCCGTGGGTCGAGCGGGTGCGGATCCGGGGCGAACGGAAGACCGTCGCGTCGCTCCCGTCAAACAGCATGTCCGTCACGTCGTCGCCGGGGAGGTGCCCGCCCTTGACGAGCACCGCGGACGGCCCCATTTCGAGAAGCCGGCTCCCGGCGCGGCGCATCGCGGCCTCGTCGCGCACGGGGAAGCCGACCAGGTCCTCGGCTTCGGGCAGGTTGGGGGTAAGCAGCGCGGCCCCCGGCACGAGCCGTTCCCGCAGCGCCTCGACGGCGTCCCGGCGCAGGAGCCGGTCGCCGCTCTTCGCCACCATGACCGGGTCCACGACCAGCGGGAGCCCGGCGACCGATTCCGCCACGGCCTCGACGATGGCCGCCGAACCCAGCATGCCGGTCTTCGCCGCCGCGATCGGGAAATCCTCGCGGACCGCCCGGATCTGCTCGCGGACGAGGTCGGGATCGATCTCGGCGACACCGGTGACGGCGACCGTGTTCTGGGCCGTGACCGCGGTGATCGCCGTCACGCCGTAGACGCGGTGCGCGGCGAAGGTCTTCAGGTCGCCCTGCACCCCGGCGCCGCCGCCGGAGTCCGACCCGGCGACGGTGAGCGCGACCGGCGCCCGACTCAAGACGAAGCGGTCCGGAAGGTCAACACGCGCACCGCCTGCTCGTCCCAATCGGAGGCCATTCCGTCTTCGGGCAGCGTCTGGCCGTGCTCGTCGCGGATCTCGCGGTACAGCAGGAGATGGATGTCCCGGTCCGGCTCGAGGACGGCGTTCGGCGTGACCAGCATCGAGCGGCTCGCCGGGTCGTAGGTCACCTCGAGGTCGGGAAACGGGTTCGCGTCCCAGTCGTTCTCGTAGAGAAGGTCTACCGAGGCGTTGAAGGAAGCGGGATCCATGCGGTTCGAGAACTGGATCCGGAACTGGCTGTCCAGCGGGATCGCGCGCTCGCCGTCGAGCGGGAGCGAGAACACCACCCGCAGCGGCTCGACGATTTCCTCGCGGGCCTTGTCCTCGGCGACCCGGAGATCGACCGGCTCCAGCTCGGGATCCCCGGGGTCGTCGGCGAGCTCGAGCCGTTCGGCGCGCAGGTACACCATGCCGTCGGCCATCCACGGCCGGCCGAACACCCGCATCCACTCGCCGGTGTCGCGGCGGCGCTTCGGATCGAGGCGGAACCCGCTCCCCGCCGGGCGCATCCCGGTGACCCAGATCGCGTCGTCGGCGACCTTGATGACGAAGTCGCGGGGCGTCCGTTTGTCCTGGATCGAGAGATCGCCGAACAGGTTGTTCCCGCGGAACTTGCCGACGACCTCGATCCGGTGGCCGAGGTACGGGGCCGGCGTGGCGAGCAGGTCGTCCAGCGAGACCGCGGCGACGCTTCCGGGCTCGATCTTGACCGCGTCGCCGATCTCCATCTCGGCGCGGGCCTCCTTCGCCCGCTCGTCGGCGATGTCCTTCGTCTCCGCGATCGTCGAGACCGAAACCACGGCGAGGAACCCCTCGGTGCGCATGTCCATGCCGTTGAGCCACGAGGGATCGAACGGGTAGTTGCGCAGGATCGGGTGGGAGCGGAGCGTGTACTCGTCGAGCATCCGGGTGGAGAAGAACCACCCCTCCACCTCCAGCTCCGACGCGGCCATGAACTGGAGCTGGTTGCCGGCCATGTAGGGCTCGGCCATCATGATCTCGCTGGCGAAACGGTCGGGATCCTCCAGCACGTGCACCCGGACGTCGTTGCTGAAGCCGAACCCGAGCCGTCCGCGCACGAGGACCGCGCGTTCGTGGAACCGGCCGGGGGTGCGGGCGAGGTCGTCCACCGAGACCGCCTCGGGCGCCTCGGGAAAGTAGCCGTACTGGGCGGCCGCCGGGGCCGCGACGAGGAGGGACAGAACGAGCGCTCGGAGCATGCGAATCGGGCCGTTCCCGGATGCTAGCAGGAATAATTCGGGGGCCATGGGGCGCATCACCGAAGCCGAGCGGGCCGAGTTCCGCAGATACGTTGACGGCGAGCGCGCCGCCGAGCCGGACGACGCGGACCAGTTCCGCCGGACGTTCGAGACGTTGCCCGACATCGGTCGGGTCGAGCCGCAACCACGACCCCGGCCCAGGAGGAAGCTGCTCCGCGACGCCCGCGCCGGCGAGGACGTTCCCGACGTCTCGGTGCGCCAGATGACCCAGGCCAAGGCGCGAGGCAAGCTCGAGTCGTTCCTGCGCGACTGCCGCCGGCGGGGACGCCGGGTGGTCAAGGTGATCCACGGCAAGGGCCGCAACTCTCCCGGGGGCCGGGCCGTTCTCCGCGAACGGGTCCCCGAGTGGCTCGGCGAGTGGAGCGATCTCGTCGAGACGTGGGAGGCGACGGACCGCAGGCACGGCGGCGAGGGCGCCCTGTGGGTCGTCCTCAAACCCTAGAATCGGCCCCATGAGCAAGACGCGCGAATTCGTGGACCGCTTCTGGGAGGACGAGATCCTCCCGTCGCTGACCGAGTACATCAAGGTGCCGAACGTCTCGGTGATGTTCGACGCCGACTGGGAGGCCCACGGCTACATGGAGGAGGCGCTCCGGATGGGGCGCGATTTCATGGAGAAGCACGCGCCACCGGGGGCGAAGCTCCACGTCGGGCGCATCCCGGGCCGCACGCCGCTCCTGCTGCTGGTTTGCCCGGGCGAGGCCGACGGGAACATCCTGATGTACGGCCACCTCGACAAGCAGCCGGAGATGACCGGCTGGCGCGACGGCCTCGGCCCGTGGAAGCCGGTGCGGGAAGGCGACAAGCTGTTCGGGCGCGGCGGGGCCGACGACGGCTACGCGCTGTACTGCGCGCTGGCGGCGATGAAGGCGGTGGCGCTCGAGGGGAAGAAGCGGTCGCGCGTCGTGCTTCTGGTCGAATTCTCGGAGGAGAGCGGCTCGCCGGACCTGCCGGCCTACATGGACCACTTCGCGGACGTGATCAGCAGCCCGGATCTCGTGATCTGCCTCGACTCGGGCGCGGGCAACTACGACCAGCTCTGGTCCACGACCTCGCTGCGGGGCATGGTGGGCGGGGTGCTCCGCGCCGGAGTGCTGACCGAGGGAGTCCATTCGGGCGACGCGGGCGGCGTGGTCCCCAACCCGTTTCTCGTGCTCCGGCGGCTGCTCGACCGGGTCGAGGATCCGGCGACCGGCCGGGTGCTGCTCGACGCCTTCCACGCCGACGTCCCCGAAGAGCGGATCGCCCAGGCCGGGGCGGCCGCCGAAACGCTCGGGCCGGACACGTTCGACCGGTTTCCCTGGCGCGGCGACGCCGGACCGGACGCGGCCCCGACCGGGGAACTCGTCCTGAACCGGACGTGGCGCCCGAATTTCGCGATCACCGGGGCGGGAGGGCTGCCGCCGCTCGAGCGGGCCGGCAACGTGCTGCTTCCCGAGGTCGCGCTCAACTTCTCGATCCGGCTCCCCCCGACGGTGGAGCCGGCGGCGGCCCAGCAGGCGCTGCGATCCGTCGTCGAGGCCGATCCCCCGTTCGGGGCCGAAGTGACGGTGGAGTTCCACGACCCGGCCAAGGGTTGGAGCGCGCCGCCGCTCGCCGAATGGCTGCGGCTCGCGCTCGACGACGCCTCGAACGAGGCGTGGGGCGAGCCGGCGATGCACATGGGCGAGGGCGGCTCGATCCCGTTCATGGCGATGCTCGGCGACCAGTTCCCCGAGGCGCAGTTCGTGATCACCGGCGTGCTCGGCCCGAACTCGAACGCGCACGGCCCGAACGAGTTCCTGCATGTGGCCTACGCGAAGCGCCTCACGCTCGCGGTGGCGACGCTGATCGCGCGGCACGCGACCCGCTGAGGGTCAGGAAAGGCCCGGCCGCCCCTGTCGCCGAAGACGAACTCGGCGAGCGGGCGCCGGGTTCGGGGCCCCTCGTCGCGACGGCGCAGGTTCGGGTCCTTCGCCTCGGCCCGGTAGCCGATCGCAATCCCGGTGACCATCTCGAATTCCGCCGGGATGGCGAAGAGGTCGCGGGCTCGCTCGGGAAGCACGCCGGCCATCTGATGGACGAAGAGCCCACGCGCCGTCGCCTCGAGGGTGAGGTTGCCGACCGCGAGGCCGAGGTCGTGCCGGGCGACCGAGTTCTCGCGGCCGTCACGGGCGAACGTCGTCCGCACGCAACCGAGCGCGAGGGCCGGCGCGTCGGCGGCCCAGGTGCGGTTGCCCTCCATGAGGCACTCGAGGACGCGGGCGAACGCGGCCTCGTCCTCCCTGATGGCCACCAGGAAGCGCCACGGCTGCTCGTTGAAGGAGGACGCCGCCCACCGCGCGGCCTCGAAGAGCGAGCGGAGATCCGCAGGCGGAACCGGGCGCGAGGCGAAGCCGTAGGGGCTCCAGCGGCGGGCGACGAGTTCGTGGATCGGATGGTCCATAGCGGCTTCCCTGGTCATGCCGGCAGTCTGGAACCGCCGCCGTAGAATCCCGCCGCCGTGCGAATCACCGGGATCACGCTGAGGAAGTGGCGGAACTTCACGGAGTTGCGCTGTGACGCGGCGGGGCGGATGTTCGGGGTGGGGGCCAACGCTTCGGGCAAGTCGAACTTACTCGACGCGATCCGGTTCCTGCGGGACGTCGCCGCGCCGGGCGGGGGTTTCAGGACGCGCTGGCCATCCGGGGCGGGGTCTCGCGGGTCCGCTGCCTCGCCGCTCGTGGCTTCAACGAGGGGCTGGTCACGCTCGAAGTCCGGCTCGGCGACGACGCCCGACCGGGCCAGTGGACGTGGTCGCTCTCGTTGGGGGGACGCGGGGCCGGCGTCCGCGGCTCACGAGCGAGATCGTGAAGCGGGGCGCGAAGACGATCCTCGAGCGGCCGACGGCCGAAGACGAGTCCGATCCGGCGCGACTGACCCAGACTCATCTCGAACAGACGAATGCGAACGAGGAGTTGCGGGACATCGTCGGATTCCTCGACCGCGTCCGGTACTTCCACCTCGTCCCTCAACTCGTGCGCGAGCCGGAATTCGCGCATCTGCGCACGGAAGATCCCCACGGTTCCGACTTCCTCGCCCCCATCGCCCGAACTCCCGACCACAAACGGCGACGGCTTCCGGCTCGCATCCGAGAGGCCCTCAAGCTGGCCGCGCCCCAGCTCAGCGCGCTTCAGCCGAGTCGGGACGCCAATGGGAGCTGGCGTCTGCTGGCGCAACACGAGCACTGGCGCCGGGGCTCGGCCCAGGACGAGCGCTCTTTCTCGGACGGCGCCCTGCGGCTTGTCGGAATGCTGTGGGCGCTTTCCGACACCCCTCGGGGCGGCGTGATCCTGCTGGAAGAGCCGGAGCTCTCGCTGCACGCCGCAGTCGTACGGCAGTTGGCGCCCCTCTTCCACAGCTCGGGCGTCGCTCGGGGCGTCCAGGTGATCGCGACGACGCACTCGACCGACATCCTCAAGGACCCCGGCGGGGTCGGCGCGGACGAGGTGATCGCCCTGATCCCGGGAGCGGAAGGAACAAGCGCCCGGCTGGCGCGCGAACTGCGCGACGCGCCCTCGCTGCTCGAACGCGGCCTGTCCATCCCGGAGATTCTTCGTTCGGTCGTGGAGCCCCGGGAGGTCTCATTCCTCGGCAGGCGCGTCGCCGGGCCTGGATCCGCGTCCTCCTCGCCGTAGAGGGCCGCACCGACGTCGCGGCGGCGCGCATTCTGGAGCGCTTGGGGATCCTGGCCGTACCCTTCATCGCAACCTCGTCCAGACTTGACCGGAAAGTGCGCGAACTGTCCCGATCCCCCATGAACTGGCTCGTCTTGCGCGATCTCGATCGACGCGAATGCGCTCCCGAACTGCTGCGCCGCATGCGCGGGAATCACGTGAACCCACGCGTGTGCGTCCGGATTCCCGTTCGCGCGCTCGAAAGCTGGTTCATGGCCGACCACGAAGGGCTCTCCCGGGAATTTTCCATCCAGCCCGGTCGCATCCCACTCAGACCCGACGAACTGGAACATCCGAAACGCCGCTCGGTCAGGATCTTCGAAACCTCGCGCCAAAGGGAAGTGCGGCGGGCGATGACTCCAGGTCAGGGGAGCGAGCGCGCGGCAGGACCGGAACGCGCCCTGCGCATCGAGAACTTCGCACGCGCGACCCGGGATCCCGAGGCGGCGGCGAACTCCCCGAGCCTCGCCCGGGCGCTCGGGCGGACGCGCCGGCTCGTCGCGGACGGCGTGTGGTCGTGAAGCTCGGGCATCCGAAGGGCGCGGTCTTCTATCGGGACCTCGAGCGCGCCTACGACATAGCGGCGCGGGCGTCGGGCGTCTGGATCGAGGGAAAGGACGGCCGGCGGTGGCTCGACGCCTGCGGCGGCGCGCTGACCGTGAGCGTGGGCCACGGCCGCGAGCGCGTCGTCCGCGCCGCCGCCCGCCAGATGGAGCGGGTCGGGTACGTCCACGGAGGCCAGTTCACGACGGACTCCATGGAGGAGGCCGCCGCGCTGCTCGTGGCCTCGCTGCCGCCCGGCTATCGCGACGCGAGCGTCTATCTGACTCCGGGCGGGGCCGAAGCAGTCGAGACCGCGATCAAGCTGGCCCGCGCCCACGCGGTCGCCGCCGGCCGCCCGGAGCGCTGGCGGGTCGTTTCCCAGCGTCCCGGCTACCACGGGAACACGCTCGGCGCGCTCGCGGTTTCGGGGCGGGACGCGCTGCGCGCTCCCTACGAGGCCATGCTCGCCGACATGCCCCTCGTCCCGGCGCCGTGGTGTCCGCGCTGCCCGCTCGACCTCGCGTGGCCGGATTGCGGGGTCGCCTGCGCGGACGAGCTCGCGAACGGCATCGACGAGACCGTCGCCGCGGTCCTCGTGGAGCCGGTGCTCGGCGCGTCGGCGGGCGGGTACGCGCCGCCGGAGGACTACCTGCGCCGGGTCGCCCGTGCGGCGAAGGAACGCGGCGTGCTCCTCGTCGCCGACGAGGTCCTCACCGGATGCGGCCGCACCGGGCGGTTCCTCGCATGCGAACATTCGGGGGTGGAACCCGACGTCCTCGCGCTCGGCAAGGGCCTGACCTCCGGATACGTTCCCGGCGGAGCCGTGGTCGCGAAGCCCGGGGTCGTCGAGGCGGCAGCCCCGGACTTCCGCCACGGCTTCACGTTCTCCCATCATCCGGTGGTCGCCGCGGTCGTCCGCGAGGTGCTGACCATCATCCGCGACGAGAGGCTCGTCGAACGGGCCGCCGCGCTCGAGGAGGATCTGCGGCGAGCGCTCGCGCCGTCAGGGGACTGGTGGGCGCGCGGCCTTCTCGCCGGAACCGCCGGAGTCCCGGCGCGACGCTTCGCGGACCGCGCCTTCGAGCGGGGACTGCTCGTCTATCCGGTCGCGCCGGACCTCGCGCTCGTCGCCCCGCCGCTCACGATCACCCGCGAGGAGATCGCCGAGATCGGCCGCCGCCTCGCATGAGCGTCGGCGGGCAGGTCGCCGTGGTCGCGGGCGCCACCCGCGGCGCCGGGCGGGGGATCGCCCGGATGCTGGGCGAGGCGGGGGCGACCGTGATCTGCACCGGGCGCAGCGTCCGGGGCCGGCCCGCGACCGAGGGCCGCCCGGAGACGCTCGAGGAGACCGCCGAACTCGTCGCGAAGGAGGGCGGACGCGGCCTCGCGGTCCGGGTGGACCACACCCGCGAGGAAGAGGTCCGCGACCTGTTCGCGCGGGTCCGGAAGGACCACGGACGCCTCGACGTCCTCGTCAACGACGTCTGGGGCGGCGACGCGCTCACCGAGTGGGGCTCGCGCTTCTGGGAGCTTTCGGTCGAAAAGGGCTTCACGATGCTGGAGCGGGCCGTCCACACCCACATCGTGACGAGCCGCCACGCCGCTCCGCTGATGGTCGAGCGCGACTGCGGGCTGATCGTGGAGGTCACCGACGGCGACACCCTCGGCTACCGCGGGAACCTCTTCTACGACCTCGCCAAGAACGCCGCGATCCGCCTCGCCGGCGCCATGGCGCGCGACCTCCGCGCGCATCGGGTGACCGCGCTGGCGCTGACCCCGGGGTTCCTGCGCTCGGAGTCGATGCTGGACCACTTCGGGGTCTCGGAGGCGAACTGGCGGGACGCGATCGAGAAGGATCCGTGGTTCGCCGAGTCCGAGACGCCGTGCTTCGTGGGCCGGGCGGTCGCGGCGCTCGCCGCCGATCCCGACGTCCGCAGGAAGAACGGCGGCCTGTTCTCGAGCTGGGCGCTCGCCCGGGAGTACGGATTCACGGACGTGGACGGCCGGCGGCCCGACTGGGGCGCCTTCTTCCGCCGCCGCGTCGGGGAGATCTTCGAGCGCGACGACCCCGACGACCTCGAGCGGTTCGCGGTCCGCAGCCGCCTCTACCAGGCGGAACTGGAGCCGGACGGAGCGGAGGAGGTCGCCCGCCTCCGGGACTGGCTCGATCGCTTCGACGCATAGCGATGTCCCGGGTTCGCTCGATGCGGGACGCCGTCGCGGCGCTGGTGCGCGACGGCGACACGGTCGCGCTCGAGGGATTCACGCACCTCATCCCCTTCGCCGCCGGGCACGAGATCATCCGCCAGCGCCGCCGCGACCTGACGCTCGTCCGCCTCACCCCGGACCTCCTCATGGACCAGATGGTCGCGGCGGGAACGGCGCGAAAGCTGGTCTTCGGCTGGCTCGGCAACCCCGGAGTCGGCTCGCTCCACGCGGTGCGCCGGGCGGTGGAGTCGGGCGCGCTCGAGATCGAGGAGCACTCGCACTTCGGCCTGCTCCGCCGTTATCGGGCGGGGGCTTCCGGGCTGCCGTTCCTGCCGCTGCGGAGCTATCGCGGCACCGACCTGCCGCGGGTGAACCCGAACGTCCGCGAAGTCGTCTGCCCCTTCACCGGCGAGACGCTCGACGCGGTTCCCGCGCTGCGGCCCGACGTGACGATCGTGAACGCGCAGCGGGCCGACGAACACGGGAACGCGCAGATCTGGGGGCTGGGCGGGGCCCAGAAGGAGGTCGCCTTCGCGGCGCGGCGGGTGATCGTCGTGGTCGAGGAGATCGTCCCCGAGAGCGCAGTCCGCGCCGACCCCGACCGCACCGCGATCCCGAGCCTGATCGTGGACGCGGTGGTGGAGGCTCCGTGGGGCGCCCATCCGAGCTTCGCGCAGGGCTACTACGACCGGGACAACGCCGCCTACGTCGCCTGGGACCGGATCACCCGCGACCCGGTGCGGCTCGAGCGGTATCTCGACGAGTGGGTGCGCGGGGTCGCGGATCGGGCCGAGTACGTGGCGAAGCTGGGATCCGAGCGGCTCGAGCGGCTTCGCCCCGGACCGGCGCTCGCGGGGCCGGTGGACTACGGGGCGTATCGATGAAGCCGACCCGCTCGGAGCTCATGGTCCTCGCCGCGAGCCGCGAGGTCCGCGACGGCGACGCGGTCTTCGTGGGGATCGGGCTGCCGAACCTCGCCGCGCAGCTCGCCCGCCGCCTGCACGCGCCGGACGCGCACCTGATCTACGAATCGGGAGTGGTCGGGGCGCGCCCCGCGCGGCTGCCGATTTCGATCGGCGATCCCTGCCTCGTGACCGGCGCCGCGCAGACGACGCCGATGGCCGAGACGTTCCTCTACTTCCTCCAGGGCGGACGCACCGATCTCGGCTTTCTCGGGGCGGCGCAGATCGACCGGTTCGGCAACCTGAACACGACGGTCGTGGGAGCCGACTACGCTCGGCCGAAGGTGCGGCTCCCCGGAGCCGGCGGCGCCCCGGACATCGCCCGGCACGCCCGGCGGACGGTCGTGATCGCCCGGCAGGACCGCCGCAAGTTCGTTTCCCGGCTGGACTTCCGCACGACCGTCGGGTGGGCCGAGGGCGGGACCAGCCGCGCCGCGCTCGGGATTCCCGGCGGAGGCCCGAGCCGGGTCATCACCGACCTCGGGGTGTACGGATTCGATGTCGAGTCGCGGGAGATGGTCCTCGAGTCGATCCACCCGGGCGTGACCCTGAGCGAGATCCGCGCCGCGACCGGCTGGGAGCTCAGGACCGTCGCTTCGCCGGGCGCGACCGCTCAGCCCGATCCCGAGGCGCTGCGCCTGCTGCGCGAGGAGCTGGACCCGGACCGGATCTACTTGCGCTGATCAGGCTTCCCGGGTCCGCGCCCGCAGCCACTCGACCGTGAAGAGCAGGAGCAGCGCGAACGCGATCAGGAAGGTCGCGGCGGCGAGGATCGTCGGGTTGATCTCCTCGCGGATGCCCGACCACATCTGGCGCGGAATCGTCCGCTGGCGGAGCCCGCCCATGAACAGCACGATCACGACCTCGTCGAAGGACGCGGCGAACGCGAAGAACGCGCCCGAGAGCACGCCGGGGGCGATCAGCGGCAGCCGCACCCGCCGGAACGCCTCCACCGGCCCCGCCCCGAGGCTCTCGGCGGCGCGGATCAGGTTGCGGTCGAATCCCGACAGCGTCGCGGTCACGGTGATGACCACGAAGGGGGTTCCGAGCGCGGCGTGGGCGAGCACGAGGCCGAGATGGGTCTGGGTCAGCCCGACGTCCGAGTAGAAGAAGAACATCCCGGCGGCGGCGATGATCACCGGGATCACCATCGGCGAGATGAGCAGCGCGGCCACGATGCGGCGGGCGGGCATCGCCGGGCTGTTCAGCCCGAGCGCGGCGAGCGTTCCGAGGACGGTGGCGAGGAGCGCGCTGAGCGTCCCGATGAGCAGGCTGTTTCCGAGCGCGCGGGTCCACTCCCCGCCGTCGAACAGGGCACGGTACCACTGGAGCGAGAACGCGTCCGGGTCGAGGCGCAGCATGCCGGGGGTGAACGTGAAGTAGGGCTCGGCGTTGAAGCTGAGCGGCACGATCACGAGGATCGGCGCGACGAGGAAGACGAAGACCAGGGCGCACCAGCCGAGGTAGAGGAGGCGTCCCATCTATCCGAGGCGCAGGCTCGTGACGCCGACGAAGCGGTCGTATGCGACGTAGAGCGCTCCCACCGCGATCAGCAGGATCCCGCCGAGCGCGGCGGCGAGCCCCCAGTTGAGCGAGGTCTGCATGTGGAAGGCGATCAGGTTGGAGATGAGCTGGCCGCTGCTGCCGCCGACGAGCGCCGGCGTGATGTAGTAGCCGATGGCGAGGATGAAGACGAGCAGGCCGCCCGCGGCGGCGCCCGGCAGCGTCAGCGGCCAGTAGATCCGGACGAACGCCTGGAGCCCGGTCGCCCCGAGCGAGCGGGCGGCGCGCATCGCGTGCGGCGGCACCCCCCGCATGACCGAGTACATCGGGAGCACCATGAACGGCAGCAGCACGTGGGTCATCGCGACCAGCGTGCCGGTCATGTTGTAGATCATCGCGATCCGCTCCGCGTCGCCGACGATCCCGAACCGCACGAGGAGGTCGTTCAGGACCCCGTTGGACTGGAGCAGCACGATCCACGCGGTGGTGCGCACGAGGAGCGAGGTCCAGAACGGCACCAGCACGAGCAACAGCAGGATGCGGGCGTTGCGCGGCCGGGCGTGGGCGATCAGGTGGGCGATCGGGTAGCCGAGGACGAGACAGAGCAGCGTGACGACCGCGCTCACCCACAGCGTGCGCAGCAGCAGCGGGACGTAGATGCGAAGGTCCTCCGGCTGGCGGCCGAGGGTTCCGTCGGGAAGGCGCTCGAGGTCCAGCGCGCGCAGGTAGTTGCGGACGGTGAACCGCTCGCCGGCGCCGCGGATCGCGCGCCAGTGGGCCGACTCGCCCCACGTCGGATCGGCGGCGAGAAGCGCGGCTCTCGGGTCCCCGCCCTCGGCGCGGGAGCCGGCGATGACCACGCTGCGCGATCCGCTCTCGACCCGGTTGACCCGCCCGGCGACCCGGCCGATGGTCCGCTCGGAGCGGGCGCGGCGAAGCTCGGCGAGCGCCGCGGCGAAGGCGGCGTCGCCGGGAACGCCGCTCCCGTCCCATTCCCGGAGCGCGGCGAGGGTCTCGGGCAGCGCGTCGGCCACGACCGGGTCGTACACGCTGCGCGCGACCATGGTCGCGAGCGGCATGAGGAAGCTGACCCCGATGAACGCGAGGAGCGGCAGCGTGAGCCCGAAGGCCCGCAGCCGGGCGCGGTTCATCGGTTCAGCCAGGCGGCGAAGCGCTCGTTCAGTTCGTCGAGGTTGTCCGCCCACCAGAGCGTGTCCGAGGTCAGGGCGCGCTCGAGGTGCGCCGGGTTCGTCGGCATGTGGGGGAGCATGTCGATCCCGAGGTCGGCGTGGTCCCCGACGAGCGAGGTGGCCGAGCGCCGCGACGGGGCGTAGGCGATGAGCGCGGAGATCCCGGCGAGCCGCTCGGGATCGGTGACGAAGCGCAGGTACTCGAGGGCGAGTTCGAGGTTGGGAGTGCCGGCGACGATCCCCGCCTGCCCCACGTCCAGCACCTGCCCGTCCCAGACGATGACGAAGGGCTGGCCCTCGAGCGCCTGGGCGTTGAAGATGCGCCCGTTGTAGGCGGTGGACATGACCACCTCGGCGTCGGCGAGAAGCTGCGGCGGCTGGGCGCCGGCCTCCCACCAGACCACCTCGTCGCGGATCGTGTCGAGTTTCGCGAAGGCGCGATCCCGCCCTTGCGGCGTCGCGAGGACCTCGTACACCCGTTCCGGGGCAGCGCCGTCGGCCATGAGCGCGAACTCGAGGTTCACGGACGGGGTCCGGCGCATGCCGCGCCGCCCGGGAAACCGCTCGAGATCGAAGAAGTCCTCGATGGTCGAGGGCTTTTCGCCGGAAAAGGCGTCCGGGTGGAAGGCGTAGATCGTGGAGAACACGACGGTCCCGACCGCGCACTCCTTCAGCGCGCCGGGGAGGAAGTCGTCGGGGTCGTCGAGCAGGTCGGGCGGGATCGGCTCCAGCAGGCCCTCGTCGCAGCCGCGCAGGACGTCGAACGCCTCGAGCGAGATCACGTCCCAGTGGATGTTGCCGGTGTCCACCTGGATGCGGATCTCGGCGAGCCCGCCGTTGTAGTCCTCGCGCCCGAGCGTGACGCCCTTCTCGGCCTCGAACGGCTCGTACACCGCCCGGTTCACGGCGCGGGCGTAGGAGCCGCCCCACGAGACGGCGGTGAGGTCGGGGCCGGGGCCGCAGCCGCCGAGCGCGACGGCGAGAAGGAGAACGGGCCTCACGCCGGTTCGGGCTCGAAGTCGAGGGCGCGGCAGTCGGTCGCGGTCCAGCCGACGCGGACGCGGTCGCCCGGGACCACGCCGCCGTGCCCGACCGTGTTCGGGATCTTGACGATGAAGTCTCCCGATTCGAGGAGGCGCATCCGCACGCGCAGGTGATCGCCGAGGAAGGCGAGGTCCAGCACTTCCGCCTTGAAGTCGTTGGCGAATTGGTCCGGTTCGGGGGCGAGGCGGATCCGCTCGGGGCGAATCGACAGCGTGGTGCGGTCGCCGACCTCGAGCGGGGCGACCAGAAGCGCCCGGATGCGGCTCTCGCCGGACAGCACCTCGACGATCGCTCCGTCGATTCCCTCGACCACGCCGGGGATGCGGTTGTTCTCCCCGACGAACCGGGCCACGAAGCTGCACGTCGGCTCCTCGTAGAGGCCCTCCGGCGAGGCCACCTGCCGGAGCCGCCCGCCCTCGAAGACGGCCACGCGGTCGGAGAGGACCATGGCCTCCTGCTGGTCGTGGGTCACGTAGATGAAGGTCACGCCGAGCGCCCGCTGGATGCGGCGGATCTCGTACTGGAGCTCCTCCCGGAGGCGACGGTCGAGCGCGCCGAGCGGCTCGTCCATGAGCACGAGGTCCGGCTCGAACACGAGCGCCCGGGCGATCGCGACCCGCTGCTGCTGTCCCCCCGAAAGCTGGGTGACCCGGCGGTCCTCGTAGCCGACGAGGCGAACCAGATCCAGCGCCCGCGCCACCCGTCGGCGCCGGTCGGCCGCGTCCACCCTGCGGATCTCCAGCGGGAAGGCGAGGTTCTGCCCCACGGTCAGGTGGGGGAAGAGCGCGTAGTTCTGGAACACCATGCCGATGCCGCGCTTCCGGGGCGGGGCGTTCTCGACCGGAACGCCCCGGATGCGGATCGCGCCCGCCGTCGGGGCTTCGAAGCCCGCGAGCATGTTCAGGCAGGTCGTCTTGCCGGAGCCCGACGGACCGAGCAGGGTCAGGAATTCGCCCTGCCGCACCTCGAGGTCGAGGCCGTCCACGACCATGGTCCGGCCGTCCCACGTCTTGCTGACGCCCTCGAATTCCACCCACGCGGCATCGCCGTCCTTCACGCTGTTCCCCTTCCGGTCGGGGCGATGGTAGCCGGTGCTACGGCGTTGCGAGCCGCGATCAGCGATTCGCCTTCGCCTCGCCCGACGTCACTTCCGTGGCGCTCCCGACGCGCTGCACATGGAACGCGCCCGCGTCGTCGGGCGCGGTCCGGAGCGCCAGCTCGCAGAATCGCGGGGAATGGGTGGTGACGATCACCTGGCGGTTGGCGTGAGTCACGAGCGAAGCGAGCGGTTGGACGACCACTTCGAGTCGCCCCGGATGCACGCCGTTCTCCGGCTCCTCGACAGCGACCGGGGATCCGCCCCACGGGTTCGCGACGATCGCGCACGGCGCGAGCGCGCGCATCGCGCCCTCGACCGTCCGTCCAACGTCACATCCACCGACTCGACCCCGGGAACGATGGTCCGCAGCGTCCGGAGCATGGCCCGGAAGCGCTCGGGCTCCGCCGCGCGCAGCCGGTACCGGAACGGCGCGAGAAGCTCCCCATGAGCCCCGACGTCGGAAGCGTCGCCGGGTCCGCTCGGATTGCGCATGGCCGGTCCGGGAACAAGGTCGTGGGAGCGCCATCCCCCAAGCTCCTTCTTGACGATCTCAAGGGAGCGGTATCCCCTCCCGGAGTGACTCAGGTCGGACAACACCGTGTGTCCGAGGCCGAGTTCCAGCACGCGCGGAGAAACGCGGATCCCCCCGGGACGCAAGCGCAGCCGGTCGCCCAACCGCTCGATCACGGCCTCGCCGGAACGAGCGACGCACTCGTCGGCCACGCCGAGCCTTCCCGACCGCGGTTCGATGCTCGGCTCGACGCGGTAGCGGTAGCGCTCGCGGTCCACCACGAGGTCGGCTTCGAGGGTGAAGCGGACTTCCGACCGTTCGAACAACTCGGGAAGTCCCCCCGCCGGAAGCGCGAACGCCTCCAGCGGAAGGCCGCGCACCGGCGACGACCCCCCAAGCGCGTCCTGAAGCGACCGGCACGCGCCGATCGCGGACAGCGCGCCGACGGCTTCCGAGGCACGCCCGAGGACGCGCTCAACTCGTTGGAGCGGAAGGTCGCGACCTACCTGGATCAACAGGAGCGGCTCTTCTTCTGACACCGAAACCGGCCGCGCAAGGACTACTTCGTGCAGGGCTGGAAGCGCGGGCGCATCTACGCCGACTTCATCGCGACCCTGCGACCGAACGAGCCCGATACCGAGGACGCCTTCCACAGGGTGTTCGTGATCGAGACCAAGGGCCTCCACCTGAAGCAGTCCGAGGACACGACCTACAAGCGGTCGGTCTTCGACATCTGCTCCGAACACGCGAAGAAGAAGGACTGGGCCGAGTTCGTGCCGGCGATGAAGGGCACAGCCATGCGCTACGAGGTCGTGGATCAGGAGGAGTGGGAACGCCGTCTCCGAACCATGTTCGCAGGCCGACCCTCCGGCGCACGGAGGGTGCTACTATTCATCATAGTATGCAATCAATGAACGGTTCCCGGCGGGAGGCGCTGCGGACGCTCCTCGCCGAGCGCCGCATGACGACCCAGGCGGCGGTCGCGGCGGCGTTACGGGAGGCGGGGTTCGCGGCGACCCAGTCGGGCGTGAGCCGGGACCTGCGGGATCTGGGCGCGCGGAAGGTCGAGGGCCGCTACCGCATGGAACCGACCGATCCGCGGTTCAACGACCTCGCCGCGCTCATGGATTCCTTCGTGCCCGCGGGGCCGAACATCCTCGTCGTGCGGACCGTTCCCGGCGGGGCGCAGCGGGCGGGCCACGCCTTCGACAGCGCCGGCTGGCCGGAGATCGCCGGCACGGTCGCCGGGGACGACACCGTGTTCGTCGCGAGCGAGAGCGCGGACGCGCAGGCGCGCCTCGTGAAGCGGCTGCGGACGGCGCTGGCCGTAGGCGGGTCATGAGCGCTCGCGCAGTGGTGCTCGGCGCGTCCGGATACGTGGCCGGGGAGCTTCTGCGCTGGA
Organism: Vicinamibacteria bacterium; assembly: GCA_965199715.1. Taxonomy (GTDB): domain Bacteria; phylum Acidobacteriota; class Vicinamibacteria; order Marinacidobacterales; family Marinacidobacteraceae; genus CBDATA01. Next base: position 2,142,085 of record OZ241322.1, on the reverse strand, counting down.
TCGCGCTGCACCCCGAGATCGAGCTCGGCGCGGCGGTCTCGGCGAGCCACGCCGGCGAGCCGGTCGCCGCTTCGTTCCCGACGCTTCACTCCGCGTTCGCCGAGACGCGCTTCGCCGGAGCCGGCGCGCTCGAGGACGAGTTGCGGCGGGCGGCGGGCGAGGCGGACCGGGTCGTCGCCTTCTCGGCGGCCCCGCACACCCGCTCGGCGCCGCAGCTCGCGCGCCTCCTCGAGACCGCGGCGAGGCTCGGGATCGACGTTCCCGTCGTGGACCTCTCCGCGGACTTCCGGCATCGCGACGCCGCGGACTACGCCGCGATCTACGGCGTCCCCCACCCCGCCCCGGAGCTTCTCCCCGAGGTCTTCTGCGGGCTTCCCGAGCACGCCCCGGGCGTTCCGTCGCAGCGCATCGCCCATCCGGGCTGCTTCGCCACCGCGGTCGCGCTGGCCGCGCGTCCGCTCGTAGGGGCCGGCGCGATCGTCCCCTCGATCCAGGTCGCCGCGATCACCGGCAGCACCGGCTCGGGCGGCTCCCCGAAGCCGAACGCGCACCACCCCGAGCGCCACGCGAACCTGTTCGCCTACAAGCCGCTCGCGCACCGCCACGCCCCCGAGATGGACTTCCTCGTCGGCGCAAAGACGCACTTCGTTCCGCACTCCGGACCGTTCGCGCGGGGCATCCACGCCACCGTGTTCGCACGGCGCCGCGACGGCGCCGACCCCGGCGCGGTCCTCGCCGAGTTCTACGCCGACAAGCCGCTCGTGCGCGCGACCGCCGTCCCGCGGCTCAAGGAGGTCGTCGGCGCGGCCGGGGCGGTCGTCGGCGCTTGCGCCGAGGGGGACACGGCGGTCGCATTCGCGGTTCTGGACAACCTCGGCAAGGGGGCCGCCAGCGGCGGCATGCAGTGGATGAACCGCATCCTCGGCCTCCCCGACGACGCGGGCCTGACCGCGCCGCCCCCCTCCTGGATGTGACATGACCGCTGAATCTCCGCATCTCTTCCCGGTGTACGCCCAGCTTCCGGTTCGGATCGTCCGCGGCGACGGGGTCACGCTCACGACCGACGACGGGCGGACGCTCCTCGACTTCTACGGCGGGCACGCGGTGGCCGGGCTCGGCTACGGGCATCCGGCGGTCGTGGGCGCGTTGCGCGAAGCCGCGGAACGGCTCTTCTTCCAGACGAACGCGGTTCCGAGCGACGAGCGGGCGGCGGCCGCCGCCGCGCTCGCGGACTTCGCGCCCGACGGCCTCGACCGGGTCTTCTTCGTGAACAGCGGCGCGGAGGCCAACGAGAACGCGCTGCGGCTCGCGTTCCGCCTCCATCCGGGGCGCGACGCGGTCGCGGTCGCGAGCGGCGGCTTCCACGGGCGAACGGCGGCAGCTGCGGCCGCGACCGCCGGCTCGGACCGCTGGTACGGGTTCCCCCGAACCCCCTTCGAGACCCGAACCGTGCCGCGCGACGACCCCGACGCGTTCGCGAACGCGGTGGACGAACGGGTCGCCGCGGTCCTGCTGGAGCCGGTGCAGGGCATGGCCGGCGCGGTCGTCCTCTCCGACGAGTTCCTCCGCGCGGCGCGCGCCGCCTGCGACCGGACCGGCGCGCTCCTGATCCTCGACGAGGTGCAGTGCGGGATGGGCCGCACTGGCAAGCCGTTCGCCTGCGAGTGGCCGGACGTGCGGCCCGACCTGCTGACGACCGCCAAGGCCATCGCGGCGGGGTACCCGGCGGGCGCGGTGATCGCGACCGAGGCGGTCGCCGGGGATCTGCCCGTCGGATCGCTCGGCACGACGTTCGGCGGCGGTCCGGTCGCCGCCGCGCTCATTTCCGCCGTCATCGAGACCATCCGCCGCGAGGGCCTTCTCGACGAGGTGAACCGGCTCTCGGCGCGCATCCGGGCGGAGGCTCCCGGCGGGGTCGTGGAGTCGGTGCGGGGGCGGGGCTTCCTGCTCGGGCTCCGCTGCTCCCGCCCGGCGCGCGAGGTGCGCGACCGGCTGCTCGAGCGGGGGATCTTCGCGGGAACCTCGACGGATCCGGCGGTGCTGCGGCTGCTCCCGCCGCTCGTGCTGCGGGACGAGCACGTGGACCGGCTGCTCGAGGAGCTGGCCCGGTGAGGGAACTCCACCGGCTGGAGCACCTGGGCCCCGAGGGGATGCGCGCGATCGCCGCGCTCGCCCGCCGGCTCCGCGAACGTCCGGAACCGGAGGCGCTGCGCGGCCGCGTGCTCGGACTCCTCTTCCTGAGTCCGTCGCTGCGGACGCAGGCGTCCTTCCAGGCGGCCATGGCGCGGCTCGGCGGCGGGTGCTTCGTGCTCTCGCCGGACCGGTCCATTCACCCGCTCGAGATGGACCCGGCGGCGATCATGGACGGCGGCCCGTCCGAGAACCTCGCCGAGGCGATTCCGGTGCTGGCCAGCTACGCCGACGCGCTCGGCGTCCGCGCCTTCGCCGCGCAGCGCGATCTGAAGGAGGACCTGGCCGACCCGTCTTTCGAGCGCATCCGGGAGCTCGCAGGGAAGCCCTTCCTGAACATGGAGTCGGCGACGCGGCATCCGTGCCAGGCGGTCGCCGACTGGCTCACGCTCGACGACCTGGGGGTCGGGGACAAGTTCACGCTCAGTTGGGCGACCCATCCGAGGCCGCTCCCGCTTGCGGTCGCGGCGGACGCGCTTCGCATGGCGGCGATGCGCGGCATGGAGGTCACGGTGCTGCGTCCCGAGGGATACGCGCTGCCCGAGTCCATCATGGAGACGGCGCGGGGGCTCGCGGCGGCGTCGGGCGGGTCGGTCCGCGAGACCGACGACCGGCGGGACGCGATGGACGGCGCGCGCGTGCTGTACGCGAAGTCGTGGGCCTCGACCGCCTGCTACGGCGACCCCGAGGCGGACCTCGAACTGCGGCGTCGGCTCTCCGGCTGGACCGTCGAGGAGAGCTGGTTCGAGAACGCGCGGGAGGCGTGCTCCTTCCTCCACTGCCTGCCGGTGCGCCGCGGCGTCGTGGTCTCCCGCGAGGTGCTCGAGGGGCCGCGCTCGCGGGTCGTGCCGCAGGCCGAGAACCGGATGTGGGCGCAGCAGGCGGTTCTCCACCGGATGCTGTGCTGATGGACCCGCAGGAGCGGGCGACGCGGGTGCGCGCCCTCAAGCACGCCGCGCCGTACCTCAAGCGCTACCGGGGGCGCACGCTCCTCATCAAGGCGGGCGGCGCCACGATGGCCAGCGAGTCGGGGATCGCCGCCGTCGTGGAGCAGGTCGCGCTGCTCCACCGGCTCGGGATCCAGGTGGTGTTCGTCCACGGCGGCGGTCCGCAGGGGACCGAGCTCGCCGGCGCGCTCGGAGTCGAGACGCGCTTCGTCGCCGGGCGGCGGGTCACCGACGAGAGCGGGATCCGCGTCATGGCCATGGCGATGAACGGCGAGATCAACACCCGCATCCTCGCCGCGTGCCGGGCGTGGGACCTTCCGGCGATCGGCTTCTCCGGGGTGTCCGGCGGCCTCATCGCCGCGCGCCGCCGCCGTCCGGTGGAAGTGGACGGTGAGATAGTGGACTACGGCCTCGTCGGGGACGTCCACGGCGTGCGGGCCGAGGTGCTCACCGAGCAGCTCCGGCTCGGGAACGTCCCGGTGGTGAGCCCGCTCTCCGCCGACGAGTCGGGGACGCTGCTGAACATCAACGCCGACACGGTCGCGGCGGCGCTCGCCGGGGCGCTGCGCGCCGAGAAGCTGATCCTGCTGGGCGCGGCTCCCGGGCTGCTGCGCGATCCGGCGGACCCGTCCAGCGTGATCTCCTTCCTCGACCTGAAGGAGCTGAACCGGCTGACCGGGTCGGGCGCGGTCCGGACCGGCATGCGCCCGAAGGCGCGGTGCGTCACTCAGGCGCTGCGGGGCGGCGTGGCCCGCGCCCACCTGATTCCGGTGGACGTGCCGGACAGCCTCCTGCTCGAAATCTTCACCCCCGAGGGAATCGGCACGCTGGTCGTGCCGGACCTCGACGACCTCTCACCGCAGGAACGCGCCCTGCGGACGAGCGTCAACTCCCGAACCGCTCCCGCGCCGCCTCGATGAACCGGGGCCACTGGGCGTACTCCGGATCCTCGGCCGGATCCCAGACCTTGAGCAGGTCCGTCCGCGCCTCGGCCTCGGATGCGCCCTCGCGCAGCGTCCGGTAGAGGTACACGAACACCGACACCCGCATGTTGGCGAAGCAGTGGACGTACACCGAGCGGTCGCTCGTGACGTCCATGACCTGGAAGAAGAGGTCGAGGTCGTCGAGCGCCGGATCCTGCCAGTCCACCGGGATCTGGAAGTAGGCCATCCCGGCGTCGGTCACCCGGAACCCCTCCTCGAGGTTGCGCTCGCGCCGCGCCGGCGCGAGGTTCACCACCACGTCGAAGCCGGCGTCGCCGATGCGGGCGATCTCGGCGTCGTCAATCTGGCCGGAGGTCGAGAGCCGGTCGGAGATCCGCACGAAGTTGTGGATGTCGCCGAGGCCCTGGTCCTGCGCCCCGGCGAGGAACGCGAGGAGAAGCGCGAGCCTCACTGCTGGCTCCGCTCGTCATGGACGCCGGCGCCCCCGTCGGGGGCCCGCTGGTCCACGCCGCCCTCGAGGACGCCCTCGTCCACGAGGTTCAGGATCACCTCGGCGGCTCCCTGCGCCTCCCTCGAGGTCAGCGCGTGCCCCCACGACTCGAGCATCGTCACCGTGTCGGGCGAGAACTTCTGCTCCTCGTAGATGATCGTGTCCGGGAGCCACTGGTGGTGGATGCGTCCGGCGTCCACCGCCTCCTGCGCGTTCATCCCGTGATCCACGACGTTCAGGATCGTCTGCATCACGGTGTTGATGATGGTGCGCCCGCCGGGGGTGCCGGTGACCATGAAGAGCTCGCCGTCCTTCGCCACGATCGTCGGGGTCATGCTGGAGAGCATGCGCTTGCCGGGCGCCGCGAGGTTGGGACCGGTCCCGATCAGCCCGCGCTCGTTGGTGAGCCCGGGAGCGCCGTTGAAGTCGCCCATCTCGTTGTTGAGCAGGAAGCCGGTGCCCGGCGCGACGATCCCCGAGCCGTAGCCGAACTCGAGCGTGTAGGTGAGCGAGACCGCGTTGCGGTCCGCGTCCACGACCGAAAGATGGGTGGTCTCCTCGCTCTCGGTCGTCCACTCGAAGCTCGTCGGGCTGGACACCGAGGCGCGCCGGTCCTCGATGGTCCGGCGAAGCTCGGCGGCGTACTCCTTCGAGGTGAGGCGCTCGATCGGGATGTCCGGGTTGAAGTCGGGGTCGCCGAGGAAGCGCGCCCGGTCCGCGTACGCCCGGCGCATCGCCTCGACCATGTGGTGGACGTTCTCCGCCGAGCCGAACCCGGCGCCGGCGAGGTCGCGCGCCTCGAGGATGTTGAGCATCTGGACGAGCGCCACGCCGCCCGAGCTCGGGGGCGGCATCGAGATGATCTCGTGGCCCCGGTAGGTGCCCCGGATCGGCTCGCGCACGTGCGCCTTGTAGTTCTTGAGGTCCTCCAGCGTGATGAGGCCGCCGTTCTCCTCCATCTCCTTCACCAGCATCTCGGCCGTCGCGCCCTCGTAGAAGCCGGCCACGCCGTTCTCGAGGATGCGCTCGAGGCTCGCCGCGAGGTCGGGCTGGCGCAGGGTTTCGCCGGCCTCGTAGGGAGTCCCGTCGCGCGAGAACTGGGCCGTCGACGCCGGGTAGGCCGCCATCCGGTCGAGCACCCGCGCGAGCGAACCGGCGAGCCCGTGGGTGACCTCGAACCCGTCGCGCGCCATCTCCACCGCCGGGCGCACGAGCCGCTCCCACGGGAGCGTGCCCTGCTGCTCCCACGCGAGCCGCAGGCCGGCCACCGTTCCCGGAACGCCGACCGCCTTGTGGCTCAGGTGGTGGATCTGGAAGCTGTACTCGCCGTTCTCGTCGAGCCACATGTCGGGAGTCGCCGCCGCCGGGGCCATCTCGCGGAAGTCGTAGGCGAGCGGGTCGCCGCCGTCGGCCGGCCTCCAGACGAGGAACCCGCCGCCGCCGATGTTTCCGGCGGTCGGGTGCGTGACCGCGAGCGCGAAGGCGGTGGCGACGGCCGCGTCCACGGCGTTCCCGCCCTCGCGCAGGACGGCCGCGCCGACCTCGGAAGCCACCGCGTTCTGGGAGATGACCATGCCCTGGCGGGCGCGGACGGCGACGCTGCGGGCGTCGACCTGGGATCCCACCGCGAGCGCGAGGACGGCGGGTGCGAACCGGCGCGCCGCGCCGGCGAGCGAGTGGAACATCGGTCGGCCCTCCAAGGATTCAGGATGCTAGCAGTGCGCTGCTATGGTGCCGGCATGAGACGAATTCGCATCGCTCCGCTCGCGGCGCTGGCGGTCGCGCCGACGCTGGCCGGAGCGCAGGCCCGCGTGCCGGTCGAGGAGTTCCAGCTCGACAACGGCATGCGTTTTCTGCTCGTGTCCCGCGACGACATGACCACCGTCAGCGGCGGCTGGGTCGCCAAGGTGGGCTCGGTGAACGAGCGGCCCGGGATCACCGGGATCAGCCACTTCTTCGAGCACATGATGTTCAAGGGATCGCCGCGGGTCGGGACGAACGATCCCGAGCGGGACGCGGCGGTCATCGAGGAGCAGGAGGCCGTCCAGGAGGCGATCCGCGAGATCCACCGGGAGCGCCGGGAGCGGCACCGCCTCGGCGAGATCGACGATCCCTTCGGCGAGGAGGACAAGTCCGAGGAGATGGCGCGGCTGGAGGCGGAGTTCCAGCGGCTCGCCGACGAGCAGCGCGAGCTCGTCGTGAAGGACGAGTTCGACCGCATCTACACCGAGGCGGGAGGCACCGGGATGAACGCCTTCACCTCGCAGGACAACACCGTGTACTTCATCACCGTGCCCCAGAACCGGCTGGAGCTGTGGTTCTGGATGGAGTCCGAGCGGCTGCTGCGGCCGGTGTTCCGCGAGTTCTACACCGAGCGCGACGTGGTCCACGAGGAGCGGCGGCTGCGGACCGAGTCCACCCCCACCGGCGAGTTCGACGAGGCGTTCAACGCCATGTTCTGGCAGTCGCACCCGTATTCGTGGCCGGTGATCGGCTGGCCGTCCGACCTGCGTTCCTACACCCTCGAACAGGCGAACGAGTACTACGAGACGTGGTACGCGCCCGGCAACCTGATCGCCGCGCTCGTGGGCAACTTCGATCCCGAGGAGGCGAAGCGGCTCGCGACGGCGTACTTCGGGCGGCTCCCGGCGGGCGACCGGCCTCCCGACGTGGTCACGCTCGAGATGGAGCAGAACGCCGAGAAGCGCATGGCCGCAAGCTGCGACTGCCAGCCGCAGGTGAAGCTGCGCTACCACTCGGTCCCCTTCCGCCACAAGGACATGTACGCGCTCGACGTGCTGGCGGGCCTCCTCAACGGCCGCACCGGGCGGCTCTACCGGTCCATGGTGCTCGGGAGCGAGATCGCGAGCTCGGCGGGCGCCTTCCAGAACAACATGAAGTACGGCGGGTACTTCGAGTTCAACGCCGAGGCGCGGGGCGAGACGAGCCCCGCCGAACTGGAGGCGGCGATCGGCGAGGAGATCCGGAAGCTGGTCGAGGAAGAGATTCCCGCCGAGGAGATCCAGAAAGTCCAGAACCAGATCACCGCCGCCGCCTACGAGCGGCTCGAGAGTCCGTTCTTCCTGCTGGTCCAGCTTCTCGTGTACGACTCGCTCGGCGAGTGGGAGTACCTGAACACGTGGACCGAGGACTCGCTCGCGGTGACCGCCGAGGACCTCCGGCGGGTCGCCGGGGAGTACCTCGTCCCCGACAAGCGCTCGGTGGCGCACTACTTCCGGACGGAAGGTTCGGTCGCCGAGGAGGTGCCCCCCGAACTCGAGGGCCTTCCGGCGGAGGTTCGCAGCCAGGTGATGGCGCAGACCCGGGAGATCCGCGCCAGCGAGGACCGGACCGCGCTCGAGGGGGCGCTCGCCCAGTTCGAGCAGGGGATGGGACAGGCGCCGCCGCCGATGCGTCCGGCGCTCGAGTACGTCGTCGGGGTGATCCGGGAACGGCTCGCCGAACTGGAACCGGGAGGCCTGCAATGAGAACGTTCCTCGCGACCGCGCTGCTTCTGGCCGCGCCGGCGGCGGCGCAGGTGGAGATCCCGGACCGTCCGGAAGACCTGACGTTCCCCGACTTCGACTTCACGGTGCCCGACGGCGCCGAGTCCGTGCACCGGATTCCGCATCCGGGGGCGCCGGACGGGGTCCCGGCGGTCGTCGTCGAGGACCACGCGCTGCCGCTCGTGCGCGTGTCGATCACGCTGCGGATCGGCTCGTTCCTCGATCCGGCGGACCAAGTGGGCCTGGCTTCGATGACCGCGGGGATGATGCGCACCGGCGGGGCCGGCGAGCGATCCCCCGACGAACTGGACGAGCGGATCGAGTTCCTCGCCGCCTCGATCAGCACCTCGTCCTCGGGCGTCCAGTCGAGCGCCTCGCTGCGGACGATCACGCCGGTGCTCGACGAGAGCCTCGACCTCTTCTTCGACGTGCTCCGGCGGCCCCGCTTCGACGAGGCGCGGCTCGAAGTGCGCAAGGGGAACCTCCTCGAGGACATGAAGCAGCGCAACGATGACGGGGACGCGCTCCTGCGCCGGGAGTGGGACATGCTGCTGTACGGCGAGGCGCATCACCGGGGCCGCAAGCGCGCCGCGGCGCACGTGGAGGCGGTCGGAACCGACGACCTCCGCGCGTTCCACCGGAAGTACTGGCGGCCCGAGCACATGGTGATCTCGGTGTCGGGCGACGTGGACGCGGAGGCGATCCTCGCCGAGCTGGGCGACCGGCTCGCGCAGTGGCCGGAGCCGGAGTCCGACGCGGCCGTCGCGTGGCCGCCCGAGGAGGAGACCGCGTCGCCCGCGGCGGGGATCTACTTCGTGGAGAAGGACATTCCGCAGGGCAAGGTGCGCATCGGCCACCTCGGGCCGCGCTGGACCGACTGGGAGAACCCGGACCGCGCCGCCATCCAGGTCATGGATCACGTGCTCGGCGCGAGCGGCTTCACGTCCCGGATCATGCAGCGCGTGCGGTCCGACGAGGGCCTCGCCTACGGCGCGGGCGGCCGCTACAACCTGAACCCGCTCGGCGCGAGCGACTACTCGCTCGGGTTCCAGTCGCAAAGCCCCACGGTCGCGCTGGCCGCGGCCATCTGCCTCGAGGAAGTGAACCGGATGCGCGACGACCTGGTTCCCGACGAGGAGCTCGCGGTCGCGAAGCGGGCGCTCGTGGACAGCTTCCCGCGCCGGTTCGAGAGCGCTTCAGCCCGCAGCGGCATCTTCGCCGCCGACGTGCTCTACGCCCGCGATCACGCCTACTGGGCGCGCTGGCGCGAGCAGGTGGAGGCGGTCACCGCCGAAGCCGTCCGCGAAGCCGCGCGGAAGTACCTCCGCCCCGAGGAGATGGTGATGCTGGTCGTGGGCGTGTTCGGGGACGTGGCGCCCGGCGATCCGGAAGGGCGCAGTAGCCTCGACGCGCTGTTCGGCGGGAAGATCACGCACCTGCCGGAGCGCGACCCGCTGACGCTGGAGCCGGTCTCGCGCTAGTTCGAGCTGAGGCTCCGGTGGACGAGCCGGACGAACCGCTCCGCGTTCACGAAGCCGGCGGCGTCGGGGGACCAGCCGACGTCGGTCCCGATCCCGGTGACGAGCGCCGCGTAGTCCGCCGCGGCCTCGTCCTCCGACTGGCCCGCCTCGACCCGGGCGCCGATGCGCTCCTTCGCCGCCTCGAGCGCCGCTTGGTAGCGCAGCAGCCGCGCCCGGTCGGCCATCGGACCGTGTCCGGGAATGATCTGGGTCTGGGCGTCGGTGCGGTCGGCGACGAGCGCGGCGGCGGCGATCAGGCCGTCGATGTGGCCGCCCGAGTCCACGTCGATGAACGGGAAGGCGCCGTTGAAGAAGAGGTCGCCCATGTGGACGACGTCGGCGCCCTCGAAGAAGATGATCGAATCGCCGTCGGTGTGGGCGCTCGGGGCGTGGACGGCCTCGATGGCGAGACCGTTCCAGTGCAGGGTGACGCCGTGCTCGAAGGTGACCACCGGGAGCGCTTCGGGGGCCGCCTGGTCGCTGCGGCCGACGAGGTCGGCGAAGTCGGCGGGGTTCATCCGGCGGCGGACGTTCTCGTGCGCCACGATGAGGCTGCCGGCCTTCCCGAGGTTCTCGTTGCCGCCGGTGTGGTCGCCGTGCCAGTGCGTGTTCACGACGAACCGGACCGGCTCGTCGGTGATCCCGCCGACGGCGGCGAGGATCTTGTCGGTGAGCGGCGCGTACTGGTCATCGACGAGCAGCGCCCCGTCGGCTCCGGCGCTGACGCCGATGTTGCCGCCCCGGCCGAACAGCACGTGGACGCCGTTCCCGAGATCCTCGGAGGTGATCTCGACGGCGTCCCAGTCGGGATCCTGCGCGAGGGCGGGCGCGGCGAGCAGCAGCGCGAGAGCGGAGAGAAGGAGCGGGCGCATCGGGATTCCTCGCGAGAGAGCGGAGCGGATCAACAACCGACGCATGCGTGGTTGTTCTTCGCTCCGTACGTCTCGAGCAGCGCGATGGTTTCCGGGAACGGGTTGATCCGCTGCACCGGGCCGTTCGCGAGATCGATCGTCGTCTGGCCGGTCCGGGCGACCGCGAGCGGGTCGGCGCCGTGGTCGATCAAGTACTGGACCATCTCGGTGTGGCCGCGCGAGGCCGCATGGTGGATGGTGGTGTATCCGTTGTGGTCGCGCACGCTCACGTCGGCGCCCGCCTCCTCCACCAGGTACCGGACGGCGGGCATCCATGCGTCCGGGGCGTGGCGATGCGAGTTGGCGGCGAGGCCGAGGCCGTAGCCGACTCCGGCGGCGGCGTGGATCGGATAGACGGCGGGATCCCCGAGCTCGGACGGAGGCAGGCCGGACGGATCGGCCTCGCCCTCCTCGAGCAGGTTCGGAAGCCGTCGCCGTTCCGGAACCTTCACCGTGGGAAGGTGGGGGTTCGCGCCGTTTTCGACGAGCAGTTTCATCGCCGGGACGTCGAGCGCGTAGGCGGCGCGCCAGAACGCGGTGGCGCCGCTGCGGTCCACGCCGAGCTGGTCCACGTTGAAGACCGTGTACCAGAGCGAGTGGTCGATCCGCGCGTCCACGTCGGCTCCCGCGTCGATGAGCGCCTGCATGAGATCGAGGTGCGAAGTCTCCTGGCGCAGGTAGTCGGCGGGCTGCGGGTGACGGGCCTTCGGGATCCAATAGGTGTTGACGGCTCCGTAGAGCGGCGTCGCGCCCTGGACGTCGGCGATCGTGGGGTCGGCGCCCCGTCCGAGCAGCGTCATCGCGAGGTCGAAGTGCCCGTTGATGACCGCCATGAGCAGCGGCGTGGTGCCGGTCCCCTCGGCAGGCCGGTTCACGTCGGCCCCGGCGTCGAGAAGCGCGAGCGCGGACGCGACCTGTCCCTCGCGCGCGGCGAGGAGCAGCGCGGTGAGGCCGCCGTGGGAGCGCACCCGCTCCTCGTAGCTGAGCGGGCGGGGCTCGTCCGGGTCGCGCTCGCGCGCCTCGGGCTCGGGGGGCGCGCCGCCGCCGGTCCCGCCGGTTCCGCGCGTCGGATCGGAGCCGGTGGCCGTGAGCGGCCGTTCGGCGCGGAGCACGCCGGACTCCCCGCGCTCGGCGGCGAGCTGCTCCTGCCACGCCCGGCGCTCCTCGGCGTCGAGCCGGGCGCGCTCCACCACGTCGAGGACGTTCGCGGCCGCGTCCGCGTCGGCGCCCGCCCCGAGCAGCACGGGAATCACCGTCGTCCGGTCGCGCACCGAGGCGAACATGAGGGGCGTCATGCCCCAATGCTCCTCGGTCGCTCCGGGATCGGCGCCCGCCGCGAGAAGCGCCCGGACGGTCTTCGGATCGCCGGCGGCGGCGGCGAAGTGGATCGGCAGGGCGCCGGTGGCGGTGGCCGGGGCGATCGGAGCCCCGCCCCCGAGCAGCGCCTCGGCGACTCCGGCCTGACCGGCCGCCGCCGCGACGTGGAGCGGCATGTGGTTGCCGATCCGGGTCGTCGCCCGCACGTCCGCCCCCGCCGCGATCAGCACCCGGGCGATCTCCTCGTTCCCGAGCTTCGCCGCCCAGTGCAGCGCGGTGAACCCGTCGCCCTGCGCCGCGTTCACGTCGCCGCCCGAGCGCACGCGCTCCTTGAGCGCCGCGAGATCGCCGCGCATGGCGGCGTCCAGCACGGACGACTGGGCGAGCGCCTGCCACGCCACCGCGAGGATCGCGACCAGCAGGAGGCGAAAGGTCATGCGGAGAGCGAGAAGTCGCCGGTGCTGTTCCCGAAGCTCTCGAGGTCCTCGAGGCCCAGCTTCCGCAGCAGCGTCAGCATCACGTTCGCCAGCGGCGTCCCCGGCGCAGCGCGCAGATGCAGGTCGTGCTCCAGCGTCCCGTTCGCGCCTCCCGCCACGAAGAACGGAACCCGCTTGTGGTTGTGGATGTTCGGGTCGCCCATCGGCGACCCGTACAGGATCATCGTCTTGTCCAGCAGCGACTGACCCTCCTCCTCGACGCTCCGCAGCTTCTCCATGAAGTACGGAACCAGGCCCACGTGGTACCGGTTGATCCGGCCCAGAACCTCCACCCGCTCCTCGTCGTTCCCGTGATGCGACGCCGGATGGAACGCCGTCGCCTCACCGCTCTCCGGGTACACCCGGCTCGAAGCGTCCCGCCCCAGCTTGAAGCTGAACACCCGCGTCATGTCCGACTGGAACGCCAGCGCCTGAAGGTCGAACATGATCTTCACGTGCTCGTCGAACGAGTCCGGAACCCCCGCCGGCGCGTCCGGAAGCTCCCGCAGCTCACCGCTCGTGTTCCGCTCCACGATCCGCTCGATCCGACGCTCCATCTCCCGGATGTCCGTCATGTACCGGTCCATCCGCCGCACGTCCTCCGGGTCCAGCCGCAGCAGCAGGTCCGTCACCTCCGAGCCGATGAAGTCCAGCACGCTCTGGCGCGCCCGCTGCCGCGCGATCCGGCCCTCCGGCGTCCCCCCCGCACCGAACAACTGGTCGAACACGATCCGCGGATCCCGCGTCATCGGCAGCGGCTCCGTCGGCGACGCCCAACTGATCGTGTCCGTGTACACGCAGGCGTACCCGTACGCGCAGCCCCCCGCCTGGTCCACCGTCTCGATGCACAACTGCATCGACGGGATCGGCGTGTTCTGCCCGTAGCGCTGCGCGTACAACTGGTCCATCGACGTCCCCGCGTACACGTCCGAACTCTCCGTCTGCTTCGGGTACGACTGCGTCAGGAACGCCGCGCTCGAACGGAAGTGGTCCCCCCCGATCTCGCGCGCCGTCCGCGCCTCCGCCGGCTCCACGTCCGCGTCGCTCACGATCGTCACGTAGTCCCGCACCGGCTCCAGCGGCGCCAGCGCCCCCGCCGACAGGTCGAACCCGCGCCCCTCCGCCGCCGGAGACCACAGGTTCCGCTCACGACCGTACTTGTTGCTCCCCGCCGCCCCGTGCACGATCTCGATCGCCACCAGCCGCGTCGGGTCCGCCTCGCGGTCCGCCGTCGTCCGCCCCAGGACGCTCGCCGGAACCATCGCGTCGAGGAACGGAACCGCCACCGTCGCCCCAGCCCCACGCAGGAACGTCCGCCGAGGAATGCTCTTGCCCGTCAGGTAGTTCATCTCTTTCTCCCGTGTGGAGGTGGAATCCGGCCGTCTAGGATATGGCGGCCGCCGGTCCGCCGCAACTCGCGCCCGCAGCGAAGGCCTGCGGGCACAAGTCGTTGAACGCTTGCGGGTTACTGCTCTCCCGCGACCGCGTCCGTCGCGACTTCCATGGCCTCGCCCTTCTCCTGGAACGCGGGGCTCGTGACCACGCCCAGAACGAAGGCCGAGAAGCGGTGGTCCTCGGCCTCGGCGGCGGCCACGATCTCGCGGATCCGCGGCTGGTCGAAGTACTCGATCCGGCGGCCCAGGGCGTAGGCCATCAGGTTCTCGGTGAAGGTCCGAAGCAGCGGGATCGGGCGCTTCAGCAGGGCTTCCCGCAGGTCCTTCACGTCCTGGATCGGGGTGCCGTCGTAGAACTCGCCCGAAGCGTCCACCGGCTGGCCCTGGTCCTTGACACGGGTCCGTCCGGTCACGTCGAAGTGCTCGAGCGCGAGGCCGATCGGGTCCATCATCCGGTGGCAGGATCGGCAGGCCGGGTTGTCCCGGTGGATCTCGAGCTGCTCCCGGGCGGTGAGCTGCCGGCCCGGCTCGCCGGACTCCACGGCGTCGAGGTCGGGCACGTCGGGCGGCGGGGGCGGCGGCGGGCTGCCGAGCAGCACCTCCATGATCCACTTGCCCCGCAGCACCGCCGAGGTGCGGTACGGGTGCGAGGTCAGGGTCAGCATGCTGCCGTGCCCGAAGACCCCGCGGCGCGTGTCGTCCGGGTACCGCACCATCCGGTGCTCGGGGCCGACCACCCCGGGAATCCCGTAGTGCTTCGCGAGCCGCTCGTTCAGGAACGTGTAGTCCGCCGCGTAGAGATCGAAGACGCTCCGGTCCTCGGCCACGAGGTGGTCGAAGAACATCTCCGTCTCCTTCACCATGGCCGTCTTGAGCTGTTGGTGGAAGTCGGGGTAGATGCGGACGTTCGGGTTGATCTTCTTGAGATCCTGGAGACGGAACCACTGGTGGGCGAATCGCCGCGACAGCGCGCGGGCGCGGTCGTCCCGCAGCATGCGCAGGACCTGGGCGCGCAGCGTCTGGGGTTCGGAGAGCTCGCCGGATTCGGCGGCGTCCAGAAGCTCGTCGTCGGGGATCGTCCCCCACAGGAAGAAGGACAGCCGGGACGCGAGGTCCGTGTCGGTGATGCGGTAGCCGAACTCCGCTTCCCTCGGATCGAGCGGCTCCTCGATCCGGAACACGAAGTTGGGGCTCGCGAGAACCCCTTCCAGCGCCATCCGGATCCCCGCCTCGAACCCCTCGGCCTCGTAGCCGGCGTCGTAGAGCGCGAGCAGCGCGTTCCGGTTTTGGTCCTCGAGCGAGCGCCGGTAGGCGAGGCGCCCGAGCCGGTCCACGATCTCCTCGGCGCACGGACGCGCCTCTTCGGGCGAGAGCGGGCGGCAGGAGAAGATGCGCTGGCGGCTCGGCGTGTCGGAGACGCCGGTCGCCTCGAACGGCCCCCGGATCAGCACGTCGCGCAGGTGCGGGAGGCTGTGGATGCCGTAGGTCAGCGCGATGTTCGTGCTTGCGAGCGACCATTCATGCGGCGAGACCAGGTCCAGCGTCGGGCCGTCGAAGGTGCGCAGGAACGCGGCGGCCACCATGCGGGGCCCGGCGCGGACGAAGATAGGCTCGGTGCGCATCGTCGCGCCGTCGGGATCCGAGGTGTGCATCCACGGGTCCACCGGCAGGAGCGCGACCCGCTGCCCGTCGATGGACACCTCGAGCTGCTCGGGGGTGCTCGCGTCGTTCAGCGCGCCGGCGGCGGTCCCCACGATCGGGCCGCAGACCTCGTGGTGGAGCGAGACCCGGAAGACGTAGTGGCCGTCCGCCGGAAAGGTGTGCTCGACCGCAATCCCACCGCGGGTGCCGTAGGGAGCGCCCTCGACCTGCATCCGCTGCGAGGCCCAGCGCGAGACGAAGTAGCTGGTCTCCGCCGGCGCGGTGTCGGGATCCCCGACCGCGACCCGGCTGATCTCGCCGGCCGCCCGCAGGTACGAGTCCATGAGCGTCGCCGACAGGAGCTGGACGTCGGCGATGTTGTCGAAGTTGGCGCTGATGGTGTCCTGCGGCAGGTACTCGGCGGCGTCCACGTCGAGATCCAGCAGATCCCGGATCGCCGCGGTGTACTCGGCCCGGTTCAGCCGCTGGAACGAGCGCCGGCCCGGGTTCGGCTGGAGCGTCGCCGACTCGTCCAACTGGTCCTCGAGCGCGCCGGCGATCTCGACGAGCGTCTCCTCGTCGGGCCGCCGCGCGCCCGGCGGCGGCATCATGCCCAAATGGAGCTTGGAGACGACCTTCTCGGCGACGTCCGGATGGGCCGCCGCGGCCCCGGCGTCGAATCCGGTGAGCGACAGGTTGCCCGTCCGCATCCGGTCGTTGTGGCAGGTCATGCAGTAGCGGCGCATGACCTGGTTGTGCTCGGCGGCCGTCTCCGCCGCCGTCCCGGCCGGCTCCCAGGCGAGCGCCCGCGCGACGGTCGGCTCGGTCTCGGCCGCGACCGGACCGGCGAGAAGCAGGGAGGCGAGCAGGATGCGGGTCATGGTCGTGTCAGCAGCCGACGCAGCGGTTGTTGTTCTTGACGCCATAGCCCGCGAGGAGCTCGATCGTGTCGGGGAACGGGCTGATCCGCTGGACGGGTCCGTTCGCGAGGTCGATCGTCGTCTGCCCGGTGCGGGCGATCACCAGCGGGTCGGCGCCCTTATCGACGAGGTACTCGATCATCTCGTTGTCGCCGCGCGAGGCCGCGTGGTGGATCACGCTGTACCCGTCGTGGTCGCGCGAGCTCACGTCGGCTCCGAGCTCCTCGACCAGGTACCGCACCGCCGGCATCCAGGCGTCCGGGGCGTGGCGGTGCGAGTTGGCGGCGAGGCCGAGGCCGTAGCCGACTCCCGCGGCCGCGTGGATCGGATAGACCGCCGGTCCGCCGAAGGGCGCGGGCGGAAGCCCGGAGGGATCCTCCCCGCCGAACTCGTCCTCGAGGATCGACCCGCGGTAGCGCCGCTGGGCGACCTTGATCGTCGGGATGTGCGGGTCGGCCCCGCGCTCGACGAGCAGCTTCATCGCCGGGACGTCGAGCGCGTAGGCGGCGCGCCAGAACGCGGTGGCGCCGGCGCGGTCCACGCCCAACTGGTCGGTGTTGTAGGTGCTGTACCACTGCTTGCGGTGGAGCCGGGCGTTCACGTCCGCGCCCGCGTCGAGCAGCGCCTCCATGAACTCGACGTGCGACGTGCTCTGCCGGAGGTGGTCCGCCGGCTGTGGGTGGAACGGCTGGGAGATCCAGCGGGCGTTGATCGCCGCGTAGAGCGGCGCGCCGCCGGAGATGTTCCGCAGGTTCGGGTCGGCCCCGCGCTCGAGCATGTCCATGCCGATGTCGTAATGACCGTTGAGCGAGGCCATCATGAGCGGCGTCGTGAGGTGCCCCTCGGCGCGCTGGTTCACGTCGGCGCCGCCGTCCATGAGCGTCAGTGCGGTCTCCCGGTAGCCGTCGCGCGCCGCCAGCAGCAGCGGGGTCAGCCCGCCGTGGGTTCCGACGAGCTCGGCGTAGCCGAGGAACTGCGGCTCGCGGGCGCGCTGCTCGCGCTCGGCCTGCTGTTTCGCGTCCTCTTCCTCCTTGGCCTTCTCCTCGTCCTCGAGCTTCTTCAGCTCGTCCTCGGGATGGCCGTGGGCGCGGGCGTGCTCCTCCTCTTCGGCCTCCTCGGCCTTGTCCGCCTCGACGTCGGCCGTCTCGGGGGCGGTGCGCCCCTTCTCGCGCTCGGCCTTCTCGGCCGCGGCTTTCGCGGCCGCCTCGCGCCGCCGCCGCTCGCGCTCCCGCGGATCGAAGATCACGTTGGCGGCGCCGCCGCCCCGCGCCTCGGCGATCCGCCGCTGGCGGGCGCGGCGCGCCACGAGGTCGGCCTCGGCGCGGGACGCCACGTCCAGCACCTTCGCGGTGATCGAGGGATCGGCCCCGGCGTCCAGAAGCGCCTGCACCGACTCCGACCGGCCGCCGCCGGCGGCGAACATGAGCGGGGTCTGGCCCCACTGCGGCTCGACCGCGTCCACGTCGGCGCCGCCGGCCGCGAGGGACGCGACCGTCGCGCCGCTGCCCGAGGCCGCCGCGTAGTGGATCGGCCGGGTTCCGGTGGCCGTCAGGGCCCCGACCGGCGCGCCGCCGACGAGAAGCGCCTCGACGACGAGGGGCTGGCCCGCGGCCGAAGCGACGTGGAGCGGCATGTGGTTGCCGATCCGGGTCGTCGCCCGCACGTCCGCCCCCGCCGCGATCAGCACCCGGGCGATCTCCTCGTTCCCGAGCTTCGCCGCCCAGTGCAGCGCGGTGAACCCGTCGCCCTGCGCCGCGTTCACGTCGCCGCCCGAGCGCAGCTCGTCCTTGAGCGCGGAAACGTCGCCGGTCTTCGCCGCGTCGAGGACCGGCGAGAGGCGGGCGTTCGCGGCCCACGCGACGGTGACGAGCAGAAGGGCCGAAAGCAGGATGGTCGCTTTTCTCATGATGGTTCTCCCGGTCATGCGGAGAGCGAGAAGTCGCCGGTGCTGTTCCCGAAGCTCTCGAGGTCCTCGAGGCCCAGCTTCCGCAGCAGCGTCAGCATCACGTTCGCCAGCGGCGTCCCCGGCGCAGCGCGCAGATGCAGGTCGTGCTCCAGCGTCCCGTTCGCGCCTCCCGCCACGAAGAACGGAACCCGCTTGTGGTTGTGGATGTTCGGGTCGCCCATCGGCGACCCGTACAGGATCATCGTCTTGTCCAGCAGCGACTGACCCTCCTCCTCGACGCTCCGCAGCTTCTCCATGAAGTACGGAACCAGGCCCACGTGGTACCGGTTGATCCGGCCCAGAACCTCCACCCGCTCCTCGTCGTTCCCGTGATGCGACGCCGGATGGAACGCCGTCGCCTCACCGCTCTCCGGGTACACCCGGCTCGAAGCGTCCCGCCCCAGCTTGAAGCTGAACACCCGCGTCATGTCCGACTGGAACGCCAGCGCCTGAAGGTCGAACATGATCTTCACGTGCTCGTCGAACGAGTCCGGAACCCCCGCCGGCGCGTCCGGAAGCTCCCGCAGCTCACCGCTCGTGTTCCGCTCCACGATCCGCTCGATCCGACGCTCCATCTCCCGGATGTCCGTCATGTACCGGTCCATCCGCCGCACGTCCTCCGGGTCCAGCCGCAGCAGCAGGTCCGTCACCTCCGAGCCGATGAAGTCCAGCACGCTCTGGCGCGCCCGCTGCCGCGCGATCCGGCCCTCCGGCGTCCCCCCCGCACCGAACAACTGGTCGAACACGATCCGCGGATCCCGCGTCATCGGCAGCGGCTCCGTCGGCGACGCCCAACTGATCGTGTCCGTGTACACGCAGGCGTACCCGTACGCGCAGCCCCCCGCCTGGTCCACCGTCTCGATGCACAACTGCATCGACGGGATCGGCGTGTTCTGCCCGTAGCGCTGCGCGTACAACTGGTCCATCGACGTCCCCGCGTACACGTCCGAACTCTCCGTCTGCTTCGGGTACGACTGCGTCAGGAACGCCGCGCTCGAACGGAAGTGGTCCCCCCCGATCTCGCGCGCCGTCCGCGCCTCCGCCGGCTCCACGTCCGCGTCGCTCACGATCGTCACGTAGTCCCGCACCGGCTCCAGCGGCGCCAGCGCCCCCGCCGACAGGTCGAACCCGCGCCCCTCCGCCGCCGGAGACCACAGGTTCCGCTCACGACCGTACTTGTTGCTCCCCGCCGCCCCGTGCACGATCTCGATCGCCACCAGCCGCGTCGGGTCCGCCTCGCGGTCCGCCGTCGTCCGCCCCAGGACGCTCGCCGGAACCATCGCGTCGAGGAACGGAACCGCCACCGTCGCCCCAGCCCCACGCAGGAACGTCCGCCGAGGAATGCTCTTGCCCGTCAGGTAGTTCATCTCTTTCTCCCGGATCAGTGCTCGCCGGCGACGTCGTCCGTCGCGACCGGCGGGGCGCTGCCCTTCATCTGGAACGCCGCGCTCCTCGTGACTCCAAGCACGAAGGCCGACATCCGGTAGTCGGATTCCGCCGCGGCGCGCACGATGGCGCGGACATGCGGCTGGTCGAAGTGCTCCACCCGGCGGCCCAGGGCGTAGGCCATCAGGTTCTCGGTGAAGGTCCGAAGCAGCGGCTCCGGGCGCTTCAGCAGGGCTTCCCGCAGGTCCGCCGCGTCGCGGATCGGGGTGCCGTCGTAGAACTCGCCCGAAGCGTCGATCGGCTGGCCCTGGTCCTTGACCCGCGCCCGACCGGTCACGTCGAAGTGCTCGAGCGCGAGGCCGATCGGGTCCATCATCCGGTGGCACGACCGGCAGGCCGGGTTGTCCCGGTGGATCTCGAGCTGCTCCCGGGCCGTCAACTCGCGTCCGGGCACGTCCGAGGCGACCGCGTCGAGGTCGGGCACGTCGGGCGGCGGGGGCGGCGGCGGGCTGCCGAGCAGCACCTCCATGATCCACTTGCCCCGCAGCACCGCCGAGGTGCGGTACGGGTGCGAGGTCAGGGTCAGCATGCTGCCGTGCCCGAAGACCCCGCGGCGCGTGTCGTCCGGGTACCGCACCATCCGGTGCTCGGGGCCGACCACGCCCGAGAAGCCGTAGTGGTCGGCGAGGCGCTCGTTCACGAACGTGTAGTCGGCGGTGAACAGGTCGAGCAGGCTGAGATCCTCGGCGACGAGGTGGTGGAAGAAGAGCTCGGTCTCCTTCGCCATCGCGGCCTTGAGCTGCTGGTGGAAGTCGGGGTAGAGGCGGACGTTCGGGTTGATCTTCTTGAGGTCCTGGAGCCGGAACCACTGCGCCGCGAACCGCCGCGCGAGCGCATCGGAGCGCGGGTCGCGGAGCATCCGCAGCACCTGCGCGTCGAAGACCTCGGGTTCGGCCAGCTCGCCGGATTCGGCGGCGTCCAGAAGCTGCTCGTCGGGGATCGTCCCCCACAGGAAGAAGGACAGCCGGGATGCCAGATCGGTCTCGGTGATGCGGTAGCCGAACTCCGCTTCCCTCGGATCGAGCGGCTCCTCGAGGCGGAAGACGAAGTTGGGGCTCGCGAGCATCCCCTCGACGGCCATCCGGACGCCTTCCTCGAACCCGGACTCCGCGGCGCCCCGTTCATAGAGTTCCAGCAGGCGGGAGCGATCCGCGGCGTCGAGCGAGCGGCGGTAGGCGAGGCGCCCGAGGCGGTCGATGATCGACTCGGCGCAGGGACGCGCCTCCTCGGGCGCGAGCGGGCGGCAACTGAAGACGCGCGCCCGGCTGCGCGTTTCGGCCACGCCGGTCGCGTCGAAGGGGCCGGTGACGAAGAGGTCGCGCAGGTGGGGCATCCCGTGGATGCCGTAGGTGCGCGAGGTCGCGGTGCTCGCGAGCGACCACTTGTGCGGCGAGATCAGGTCCAGCACCGGCCCCTCGAACCGGCGCAGGAAGGCAGCGGCGAGGCGGCGGGCGCCGGCGCGGACGAAGACCGGCTCGGTGCGCAGGTTCACGCCGTCCGGGTCGGAGACATGCATCCAGCGGCCCACGTCGAGGAGCGCGACGCGCTCGCCGTCGATGGAGATCTCGACCTGCTCCGGTTCGCCGTAGGTGTGGATCGAGCTGGATCCCGAACCCACGATGGCGCCGGTGGTCTCGTGGTGGAAGGCGATCCGGAACCGGTACTCGCCGTCCGCCGGGAAGATGTGCTCCACCGAGATCCCGCCGCGGGTGCCGTGGGGCGCGCCCTCGACCCGCTCGAGCTGAGAGGACCAGCGGGACACGTGGTAGCCGGTCTCGGCGGCGCTGGCCCGGGGGTCGCCGACGGCCAGCCGGCTGATGTCGCTCGCGGCCCGCAGGTACGAGTCCATGAGCGTCGCCGACAGGAGCTGGACGTCGGCGATGTTGTCGAAGTTGGCGCTGATCGTGTCCTGCGGCAGGTAGTCGGCGCCGTCCACCGGGAGCGCGAGGAGATCGCGCACGGCGGCGCTGTACTCGGCCCGGTTCAGGCGCTGGAAGGAACGGCGGCCCGGGTTCGGCTGGTCGGCGGCGGCCTGGTCCATCCGCGCCTCGAGGCTGAGGGCGATGTCGGCGAGAACGGTTTCTTCGGGGCGGCGGGCCCCCGGCGGCGGCATCATCCCGAGCCGCAGCTTGCGGATCACCTTCTCGGCCACGTCGGGATGGCTCTCGGCGGCGCCGGCGTCGAACCCGGTCAGCGAGAGGTTGCCCGTCTGCATCCGGTCGTTGTGACAGGTCATGCAGTAGCGGCGGAGCACCTGGTTGTGCTCGGCGGCGGTCGCCTCGTTCGGCGACCACTCCCGCGCCGCCCGAATCGAGGGCTCCTCGGCGGACGCGATCCCGGCAAGGGCGAGCGCCGCGAGCGCGACCGGCAGGACTCGGAATGAGCGCGTCAGCATGGGGGGCGGCAGCCGAGAACCGGGCAAAGCCGCACCGCTCATTTTAGGGGAGCGCGGGGGGCCCCGCAACGGCTGGCCGGGCGTTCGCTATCGGCGCGTGCTCCTCGTACTGCGCGATCAGCGAGGCCGCCCGCTCCTCGGTGGTGCGGCCCGGCTCGACGGCCCTTCGGGTCGCCCGGCGGAGACCTCGAAGCGCTCCTCCGCCGTGTTCGGGTCCGGCGAACAACCTTGAGCGATCGCCTCGGCGAAAAAGAGCCTCCGCCCGCTCGCGCCACTCCCCGATGGCCTCGTCGGAGACCCCGGCGGCGCGCCATCGGTGGATCACCGCGTCCAGCCGCTCCCGGCCCTGCTCGACGAGCGGCTCCATGTCCGTGGCGGAGATCGCCGCCGCTTGGCGCGGTTGGGCAACGTGCTCACGGAGCCGTCGAGGCGCCCCAGCGCCAGGTCAGCTTGGGAGAGCGGGTCCAGCAGCTCCCCCTCGATCCGGACGGGCGGGTCGGGCGGAAGCGGCTCGGGCAGGAAGGCTCTGTGGCCAGTCGGCTGACGCACGTGGCGTCCGGCGCGCAGCCGACCAGCGGATCGGTCCCTCATATGCAAGGTTCCTTGCGTTGGACGCGATGGAGCGCGATTCATGCAAGGCTACCTTCAACAAAATCGGCCCAGCGGCTCATGTGCAAGGCTGGGAGCCATTCCGCTCCCTCCGGCGCGGGCCGAGCGGCCTCGGGACGGCGCGGGATCCGGCACGTCGGTGATTCGAAGCGACGCAGCCTCACGCGTCCCGGAAATCCGCGATCACGGGAGCGTGGTCGGAGGGGATGTCCTCGCCCTTGCGCTGGCGGCGCTCGT
Organism: Vicinamibacteria bacterium; assembly: GCA_965199715.1. Classification (GTDB taxonomy): domain Bacteria; phylum Acidobacteriota; class Vicinamibacteria; order Marinacidobacterales; family Marinacidobacteraceae; genus CBDATA01. The sequence continues at coordinate 2,119,197 of OZ241322.1, read as the reverse complement.
CCCGGTCCACTCGGACGTCCACGAGGCGGGCGGCGAGCGGCGCGGTGACGTAGATGTGGTCGATGCGCGCTCCCACGTTCCGGGCGAAGGAGAGCCGGGTGTAGTCCCACCACGTGTAGATCCCCTTCTCCGGCTCCTCGCCCTCCCGGTGGCGGAGCCGGTAGGCGTCCTGGAGCCCCCACTCGGCCACGCCGGCGAGCGCCTCGCGTCCCGAGGGGTGGCAGAGGACCCCGTTCGGGTTGGCGACCGCGGCGTCCCGGTCGGCGGGCGCCACGTTGAAGTCGCCGCACAGCGCGAGCGGCTCGTCGGTCCGGGCGGTCGCGTCGAGATGATTCCGGAGCGCGCCGAGCCACTCGAGCTTGTACCCCCAGTCGTCGTGCGCTACCGCCTTGCCGTTCGGCACGTACGCCGACATCACCCGCAGCGGACCCTGCGCCACGTCGAGAAAACGCGATTCGGCGCGACCCCCGACGGCGAGGCGGCGCGACCGCGTCTCGACCGGCGCCCGGGACAGCACCGCGACGCCGTTGCGGGCCGCCTGCGACTCGACCGCGCCGGCGTATCCGGCGGCCCGGACCTCCATCCACGGGAACGCCTCCGGCTCGGCGCGCAGCTCCTGCAAGCAGAGGAAGTCCGGCCGGTGCCGCCGCAGCAGGCGCAGCAGCCGGGCGCGGCGGGTGCGGATCGAGTTCAGGTTCCACGTGATGATGCGCACGCGGGGGATGCTACGCCTAGACTTGGGCCGCCGTGCCCGAGGTCCAGAGAATCGCCGAGACGTTGCTCTCCGACGACGACGAGGGGAGCCTCGGGAACTACTTCGTCGCGAACTACCCGCCGTTCTCGCTCTGGTCGCCGGACCACGTGCCGGCGCTGCTCGACCGGATCGCCCGGCCCGGCCGCGCCGGGGTCCCGTTCGGCGCCTACGTCCACATCCCCTTCTGCCGCAAGCGCTGCCATTTCTGCTACTTCCGCGTCTATACCGACAAGAACGCTTCGGCCGTGCGGGAGTACCTCGACGCGGTGGTCGCCGAGGCGCGGCGGCTCGGGCGCGCGCCCTTCGGACGGCGCCCGCTGCAGTTCCTCTACTTCGGCGGCGGCACCCCGTCGTATCTCTCGGTCGCGCAGCTAGACGGCCTGATGGAGGGCCTCGACGCGGCGCTGGATCTCTCGCAGCTAGAGGAGTTCGCCTTCGAGTGCGAGCCGGGCACGCTCACGCCGGGGAAGCTCGATCGCATCCGGGAGCTCGGCGTCACCCGGCTGAGCCTCGGCGTGGAGCACTTCCACGACGGCGTCCTCGAGGCGAACAACCGCGCGCACCGGTCGGCGGAGATCGAGAACGCCTTCGACCGGGCGCGCGAGGTCGGCTTTCCGCAGATCAACATCGACCTGATCGCGGGGATGCTCGGCGACGACGACGCCCGCTGGACGGAAGCGGTTCGCGAAACCATCCGGCTCGCCCCCGACGCGGTCACGATCTACCAGATGGAAGTGCCCCGGAACACCACCATCGCCCGGCGGATCCGCGAGGACGGCGAGGAGACGCTCGAGCTGCCCGACTGGGAGACGAAGCGGCGCTGGACCGCCGAGGCGTTCGCGGCGCTGGAGGCCGCCGGCTACTCCCGGTCGAGCGCCTACACGGCGGTGCGCGATCCGGGTCGGGGCGGCTTCGTGTACCGGGACGCGCTGTGGCGAGGCGCCGACATGCTGGCGATCGGGGTCTCGTCGTTCGGCCACGCCTCGGGCTGCCACTACCAGAACGAGACGTCCATCGGCCCCTACGTGGAGCGGGTGCGCCGGGGCGAGCTCCCAGCGCTGCGGGCGCTCCCCATCTCCGACGAGGAGCGCCTCGTCCGCCAGTTCGTCCTGCAGATGAAGCTGGGCCGGGTCTCCCGCCGGCGATTCCTCGACGACTTCGGGACCGACGTGCTGGAGCGCTTCGGCGAGCAACTGAAGCTGCTGGAGGGCGCCGGCTACCTGGAGATCAACGATTCGGGGCCGGTGCTGAGCGATCGCGGGATCCTGCGGGTGGACCGGGTGCTGCCGATGTTCTTCCTGCCGGAGCACCGCGAGATCGCCTATGTCTGACTGGGACGCGGTCGTCATCGGCGGCGGCCCGGCGGGGGCTACGGCGGCGTCCGTCCTCGCGCAGGCGGGGATGCGGACGGCGGTGCTGGAGAAGCGCCGCTTCCCGCGTTACAAGGTCGGCGAGTCGCTCCTTCCGTGGTGCTTCTTCCCGCTCCAGCGGATCGGCGCGGCCGACGCGGTGCGGGACGCGGGGTTCGTGAACAAGTACAGCGTCCAGTTCGCCTCGGCCTCGGGGCGGATGTCGCGGCCGTTCTATTTCTTCGAGTGCCTCGACCACGAGGCCGCCCGGACGTGGCAGGTGCCGCGCGCCGACTTCGACCGCATCCTGCTGGACCACGCCCGGAAGTCGGGCGCGACCGTCTTCGAGGACACGCAGGCGCGGGACCTTCTCGGCGACGAACGGCGAGTCGAGGGAGTCCAGGCCGCCGGCGGATCCGTGTTCAGGGCGCCGGTGACGATCGACTGCACGGGGCGCGACGCGCTCGCCGCCCGCGCGTTCGGCTGGCGGGTGGTGGACCCAAAGCTGAAGAAGGTCTCGCTGTGGTCCTACTTCCGCCGGGGCCTCAAGGCGCGGGCCTTCGACGCCGGGGCAACCACCGTCGCCATGCTCCCGGAGAAGGGCTGGATCTGGCACATCCCCCTGCCCGGCGGGCTCACGAGCGTCGGGGCCACGGCGGAGGCCTCATGGCTCTACCGGGAGGGCCGCGACCCCGAGCGCGCGTTCGCGCGCGAGACCGAGTCCAACCCGTGGATCCGGGAGCGCCTTCGCCCGGCCACCCGGGTCGGCCCGGTGCGCGTCACCGGGGACTACTCCTACCGCTCCCGGCATTGCGCGACCGAGGGTCTCCTCCTCGCCGGCGACGCCTTCGCCTTCCTCGACCCGGTCTTCTCGTCGGGGGTCTTCCTCGCGCTGCGCAGCGGCGAGATGGCGGCGGACGCGGCGGTTTCGGCCATCCGCGACGGGGACTTCGGAGCCGAGCGGTTCGCGGAGTACGGGCGCGAGCTGACGGCGAGCCTCGAGGCGATGCGCAAGCTGGTGTACGCGTTCTACGACGAGGGGTTCCGGTTCGCCGACCTGCTGGAGGCGCATCCGGATCTGCGGAGCGACCTCACCGACTGCCTGATCGGGAACCTGACCCGCGACTTCACCGCGCTCCAGCGCGCCCTCGCCGAGTTCGCCCGCACGCCGCCCGACCTACCCTACGGGGCGCCGGCGACCGCGTGACGCTCGAGCACTGGCTGGTTCTCGGCTACCTCGGCGTCTGCCTCGGGGTCGGGGCGCTCGCGACCCGCCGGGTGCTCGGCTCGGAGTCCGAGTACTGGGTGGCCGGGCGGCGGATCGGCACGTGGACCAACGCCTTCGCGATCATGGCCGCGATCGCGAGCGGCGGCTCGCTCGTGGGCGTGCTCGGGCTCGCCTACGAGGGCGGGATCCCGGCGACGCTCGCGCTATTCACCGGCGCGGTCGTGGGGTTCCCGCTGGCCACGGTGCTGGTCGCGGGGCCGCTGCGGCGGTTCGGGAAGTTCACGATCACCGACTTCATGGCCTTCCGGTTCCCGCATCCGGTCGTGCGGACGCTCGTCCCGGTCGTGATCGTGGTCGCGCTGACCGTGTACATGGTCGCCCAGATGAAGGCGGCCGGGATCACCGCCGAAGTGTTCCTCGGCGTGCCGTACGACACCGCCATCGCCGTCGCCACCGTGGTGTTCGTGCTCTACGTCTCCTTCGGCGGCATGGTCGCGGTCACGCAGACCGACCTCATCCAAGGGGCGGTCATGTTCCTCGTGATGGTCGGGGCCGCCGTGGCGCTGGTCTGGGCCCACGGATCGCCGCTCGCGCTCGTCGATGGTGCGACCCGCGCCCTGCCCGAGTTCGGCGCGCTGCCCGAAAGCGGTCTCGGCCATCTCGGCTTCTTCGTGATCTGGGCCACCGCGATCCCGGTGATCCCGCACATCGTGATGCGCGTCGCGACCGCGAAGAACCCCGAAAGCGCGCGGCTCTCGCTGAACCTCGCCATGGTCGGCTACAGCTTCATGATCTTCCTCGCGGTGCTCGTGATCGCCCCGGTCGGCGTCCTCCTGTACCCGGGCCTGACGGATCCCGATCAAGTGTTCCTCCAGGTGATCGGCGGGCACTTCCCGCCGCTGTTCCGGGGCCTCGCGGCGGCGGGGGTGCTGGCCGCGGTCATGTCCACGACCGACGCCTTCCTGCTCGCGGTGAGCTCGGCGATCGCCCACGACCTTCTCGGCGGATGGCTGCGGGGTCGGTCGCAGCTCGTCCAGAACGCAGCGCGGATGGGCGCCACTTGGATGGTGGGGGCGGCGGCGCTCTACTGGGCGTGGTCGCCGCCGGAGGTGCTCTCCCAGTTCTACACCGCCGGCGTCGGCCTGCTGTCCGCCGGGCTCTTCGTCCCGGTGGTCCTCGGGTTGTGGTGGAAGCGGGCCAACCTCGCGGGAGGCGTCGCGGCGCTCGTCGTCGGCGTCGTCGCCTACGCGGCGGCGCTCTTCGCGGGAACCGCGCTCCCGCCCATCGTGGTCGCGCTCCCGCTCAGCCTCCTCGCGATGATCCTCGGGGCCCGGCTCGGCCGGAGCGATCCGCCGGACCGCCTCGACGCGGTGGCGAGGCTGCACGCCTGATGTTCCCGATGGCGGCGCGGGACCGCGCCATGCTGCTGGGCCTCGTCGGCTTCTCGGTCGTCGCGTTCCTGCCGATCTGGGGCGGCGGCGCGTTCCTCGGAGTCGCGACGTTCGGCTGGTTGATGGCGGCGCTGCTGCTCGGCGCGCCGCTGGTCCAACTCGCGCTTCTCCTGCGGAAAAAGCCCTGATCGCGGCGGTCGCGCTCGGCCTCTACGCCGCCGGGCTGATCGCGGTCGCGGCGCTGGCGTGGCGGCGGGTCGGCTCCTTCGCCGACTTCACCGTGGCCGGGCGGCGGCTCGGAACCCCGCTCGCCACGCTCGGCCTGCTCGCGACCTGGTTCGGGGCCGGAACGCTGCTGACCTCGGCGGAGGAAGTGCGCCGTCGCGGGATCGAGGCCGCCGCGCTCGAGCCCATCGGCCCGGGAATCTGCCTCGTGCTCGTGGGCCTGTTCTACGCGGTCCCGCTCCGCCGCGCCGGTCTCCTGACGCTCGGCGACTTCTTCGCGGAGCGCTTCGGGCGCCGCGCCGAAGTCCTCGCCGCGGTCGTCATGGTCGCGAGTTTCCTCGGGTGGATCGCCGCCCAGCTCACCGTCCTCGGCTCGCTCGTCGCGGACGCGCTCGGAACGCCGGAACTTGGCTCGCTGCTCGTGGTGACCGCGCTCGCCGTGGGCTGCACCATGGCGGGCGGCATGTGGTCGGTCACGCTCACCGACGCCGGCCAGATGGCGCTCGTGGCGATCGGACTCGGCGCGGTCGCGGTCACGGCGCTGGCCGGCTTCGGGGACGGCTCGGTCCTCGCCGGGCTCGCGCGCCTCGGCGCGGAGACCCCGCCGCAGATGCTGCGCCCCTTCCCCGCCGGAGGCGAGCCGCTGCTCATGTGGGCCGGGCTTCTCGCCGCCGGCGCGCTCGGGAACGTTCCCGGGCAGGACGTGATGCAGCGGGTGCTGTCCTGCCGGACCGGAGCCCAGGCGCGGCGGTCGTGCGTGCTCGCCGGGATCCTCTACTGCCTGCTGGGAGCGCTGCCGGCGCTGTCCGGCCTCATCGCCGCGCGGACGCTCCCCGAAGGCGCGGCGCTGCTGGACGTGATCCTCAGCCCGCTCGCGACGCTCGTCGTCACGGTGCTCGTCGTCTCGGCGCTGCTCTCGACGGTGGACAGCGCGCTCATGTCGGCGGCCTCGGTGCTCGGCTGGAACCTGATGCGGCACGTTTTCCCGAAGACCGGCGCGCTCCGGCTCACCCGGGTCGCGGTGCTCGTCGTCGGCGGCGCGAGCCTCGCCCAGGGCCTTTCCGGGGCGAGCGCGCGGTCGCTGCTGGCGGACGCCTACGAGCTGACCCTCGTCGGGCTCTTCGTGCCGCTCACGCTCGGGCTCTTCGGGCAGCGCGGGGGCGAGACCGCGGCGCTCGCTTCGATGGCGTTCGGAACCGGCGGGTGGCTGCTCCACGTCGCGCTCGGCTGGGACGGATTCCTCCAGACGCCGCTGCCGACGGCGTTCGGGCTGACCGCCCTGAGCGCGCTCGGCTACGGGCTCGGAATGCGTAGGATTCCGTCGTGGACGCGAAGGAACTGAGACGAAGGGCCGAGCGGCTGCGCCGGCGGGGCGAGCGGCTGGAACCGGACGCCGCCGAACGCGAGACGCTGCAGGACGCCACGCGCGCGCACACGGAACGGTTCCTCGAGGCGCTCGAGACCGGGCCGGGGTGGCGGAACCCGTCCGGCGCGTCGGAGATCGCGACACTGGAGATCGGGGAGGAGGGCCGCAGCATCGGCGAGGTGCTGGACCTGGTCCGGCGAGAGATCGAGGAACAGGGCCTCAATCCCGCCTCGCCCCGGGACTTCGGCTGGGTTCCCGGCGGCGGCGTGTTCACGTCGGCGCTGGGCGACTGGCTGGCCGCGATCGGGAACGCCTTCGCCGGCTACTTTCCCGCGAGCTCGGGAGCGGCGCTCCTCGAGAACCGGATGGTGGAATGGATCGCCGAGCTGGTCGGGTATCCGAAGACCTCGGGCGGCACGCTCACGTCCGGCGGGAGCGTCGCCGGGCTGACCGCGATCATCGCGGCGCGGGAAGCCAAGGGGCTGAAGGGCCGCGACTTCGAGAACGCTGTCGTCTATGTGTCGAACGAGGAGCACTACTCGGTGCGAAAGGCGGTGCATCTGGCCGGCGCCGGCGAGGCGCAGTGCCGGATCGTCGCCGCCGACGAGCGCCACCGGATGGTCCCCGAGTCGCTCGCCGGCCTGATCCGCGACGACCAGCGGGCCGGGCTGCGGCCGTGGCTCGTCGTCACCACCGGCGGAACGACGAACACCGGGGTCGTGGATCCGATTCGCGAGGTGGGCGAGATCGCCCGCTCCGCCGGGCTGTGGCACCACGTGGACGCGGCCTACGGCGGGTTCTACCTGCTGGTCCCGGCGCGCCGCGACCTGTTCGAGGGAATCGAGGACTCCGACTCGGTCGTGCTCGATCCCCACAAGACGCTGTTCCTGCCCTACGGCAGCGGGGCAGTCGTGCTGCGCGACGCGCGCCATCTGGACACCTTCCGATTCCGCGCGCCGTATCTCGTGGACGAGGAGCAACCGGTACCCTCACCTTCCGAGCGCTCCATCGAGCTGACCCGCCACTTCCGGGCGCTGCGGATGTTCCTCCCCCTCGCGCTCCACGGGACGGGGGCCTTCGCCGCCGCGCTGGAGGAGAAGTGGGTGCTGGCCCGCTACCTCCACGCCCGGCTTGCGGAACTCCCCGAGATCGAGGTCGGGCCGGAGCCGGAGCTGCAGACCGTCTGCTTCCGCTGGAAGCCGCCGGGTCTCGACGAGCCGGCGATCAACGCCCGCAACCGGGAGCTTCAGGACGCGATCCAGGACGACGGGCGCGTGTTCATCACGGCGACCGTGCTGGACGGGGTGTTCTGGCAGCGCCCGTCGCTCGGAATCTTCCGCACCCACGCCGAGCACCTCGACGAGTTCCTCGACGTCCTCGTCGAGACGATGGACCGGCTGCGCCGCGCCTGACCTAACGCTCGCCGGGACGCACCTCGCAGCCCGCCTCGTCGCAGGCGATGACGGAGGCGTAGGGGCACGCCCCTCCGGAGAGCTGGAGCTCGAGCCATGGCGGCGCGTCGAGAAAATCCTCCGTTCCGGGCCAGTTGATGTCCATCTCGTGCGCCACGCCGGCGGGAGTGGAGCGAACCCGCCACGAACGAATGCCCAAGGTGGGCAGGGGGCCGGAATGGCGCGTGTTCTCGTAGCTCCCGAGCAGCTCGAGCCGCGCGCCCCCGACGTCGCCATCCACCTCGATCGGGAGCTGCGTGCTCGCATGTTCATCTCCATGGAGCGACGTCAGCGGAGTTGCCGCGAGCCGGATTCCCGGGCACACCGGAACCGGACCATCGGCGATCACGACGTCGAGCGGCGACGGCAAGGCGCCCGTGGCTCCCGCAGAGTGAGCGAGATGCTCAGGGTTTCTTCCCCTTCGGTAACGAAGGTGTCGGGCAACGCCTCGAGCGAGACGCTCGCCTCGCCCTGTATCCCGTTCCCGGATGGGATGGTCACCGTATCTCCCGAGAGCGTGTAGTCCTCTTCGGAGACGGCCGAATCGGACGACGCCGTCGGCCGCTGCGTCGTGGGCGACGCGAGACTGCGCACGTCGTACAGGCGCCGGACCATGACCGTGTCGCCCTCGCCGACCCGAATTTGCGCATCCGCGAAGCGGACCGAGTATGGAGGGGAAGGCGGCGCGGGGGCCGCGGGAGCGCTGGCGTCCTCGCATCCCACGATCGACGCGAGCACGAGGATGGTGGCCGCCGCTCTGGCGGTCGACGGCGCCGCCGGAAGTCTGCGCATGGAACACCCTTCTCGAGCACTCATGCGGACCGGACTATATTGGTCGCCGTGCGTTTCCCGAACTCCGTAATCGTTCTCGCGGCGGCGCTCGCCGTGGCCAGCGGCGCCCCAGCTCAGCGGGGCCGCCAGGGGCCGCGGAATCCCTACGCATGGCCCTCAGCGGCGGAATTGGTCCAACGCTCGAAGGCCGTCGTCGCCGGCGAGGTCGTGGACGCTCGCCCGCACTGGAACGCTGAGCGAACCCTGATCCTCACGACCGTCACGCTACGGGTGGAGCGCTCGCTCCGCGGCAGCTCCGGGAGTGAGGTCCAGTTCCAGGTTCCGGGCGGCGTCGTGGGCGATGTCGCCATGAGCCAGTCCCACTCGCCCCGTTTCGAACCCGGGGAGCGGGTGCTGGTGTTCCTCGCCGGCGATCCCGGCCGCATGCCCCGCGTGACCGGGGGGGAGGCCGGCAAGCGGACGCTGCGGCTTGGCGAGGATGGTCATGAAGGCATCCTGCCGCCACTCGCGCTCGATGGCGCCGACCGGATCGGCACCTTGGACGAGCTCGCCCGGTCGCTCGCGGACTTGGCTCTCTTCGGACTCCGTTGAAACGGAAGCCCTATCCCCGCGGGGTGTGTTCGGAAGCACGTCCCCGATAAAGACCCTCGGCGCAGGCTGTCCTGGACAATGCGCAGCATGGGCTCTCACCGAGGAGTCATGCCCCGGCGCTCGCCGCCGACCTGAATCGGATCGACGGAAGTTGCATTCCCGGCGACCACCGTCGTCTGCGCGAGCACGAACTGATCGTCGAAATCAAGGGCCATCCCCCGTCGGGCCAGCCGAGGATGTGCGACGGGCCTCAGCGCCGGCTGCACGCCGAGGAGGTACTCGCCGGGAGCGAGTCCCTCGATCTCGAACTTCCCTTCGCGATTCGCAAGAGCGGTCGTCGTTTCGCCGAGGCCGTCTTCCGAGACACGCGTCGCGGCGACATGGACGAAGCGCGCCGGGCCCCGGCGCGAATCACTTCGCCGGCGACGCTCCCGGTCGTGCGCACCCACACCGGCGCCGGACCAAGCAGGGACGCGCCGATGCGATCGTCGTAGGTCAGCGGATACCCCCACCCGTACGACATCACGGGATCTCCGGAGAACACGGCGCTTTTCTCCTGCCATCCCCAAAGCGCCAACCTGGCGTTCCAGGTGGGCGTCAGTCCCGCATGTTGAAGACCCAGACAGCGCCCCAGCTCGTGCAACAGCACGCTCATCGGGGCGTCCTTGTTTGGGTGCCGGACGTGGCCCGGAAGATTGACCTCACATTCTTCCGTGACCCAACGGTTCCCGGATCTTCTTTCCCAAAGCCGTCCGTGCGAAGACCCGTTATGAGGATCACTCTCACCGAGAACCCGGATCGAATTCAGCCGTCCCGGACCGACCCGAGTTCCCTGGCAATCCCAGAGACCTCCATCCGCATGTCGGCGGTTGGAGTCTCCGACCAGTCGGCAACGGCAGTCCGGACGAACGACTCCACTTCATCGAGGCTCCCGAACGGCGCCTCATGCGCCTCCTCCTCGTCGTCCACCCATGCCTCGGTCCACACCGGGCCGCCCGAGATCGCCCACTCCAAGATCCCTCCCGTCCTCCACTTCCCCGGGCTCCAGCGCAGGGCGTCGCCAGACAACGGCACACCGGGATCCCGCGACCCGGTAAAGAACCGATACCCGGACGCTTCCGCAGCTTCCGCAGGCGTGGTCGCCGCCACTGCGACGAACAGCGTTCCAGCGAGCAACCTGTGCATCAGGGTACCTCCTCGGAGGGGCGGGAGTGTGTCGCAGCGGGCCTGGCGCGATAGATTCCTGCTATCGGGAACATGAGGCTGTATAACTTCACGCTGCGGCAGATGCAGTACGCCATCGCCGTGGCGGACCTCGGCAGCTTTCGTCGGGCGGCGGAGCGCTGCCACGTCTCGCAGCCGTCGCTGAGCGTCCAGATCCGCGGGATCGAGACCGCGCTCGGGGTGCGCCTGTTCGAGCGCGACCGCCGGGGCGCGCTGGTCACCCGCGCCGGGAAGGGCGTGATCGAGCGCATGCGGCGCGTCCTCCTCGAGACCGAGGACGTGGTCGGAACCGCCCGGCGGTTCGTGGACCCACTCGCCGGGACGCTCCGGATCGGCGCGATCCCGACGATCGGCCCCTACCTGCTGCCGAAGGCGTCGCTCGCGCTGCGGGAGGAGCACCCGCAGCTTTCGCTCGAGTGGCTCGAGGACAAGACCGAAGCGCTGCTCCGGCGCATCGGGCAGGGCGAGCTCGACGGGGCGCTGCTGGCGCTCGAGGCGGGGATCGGCGAACTGGAGTCGGAGACCATCGACCGCGACCCGTTCGTGCTCGCCACGCCGCCGGGCCATCCGCTCGCCGAGGGCCCGGGGCCGGTTCCCTTCCGCAAGCTGCGAAGCGAGCCGGTGCTCCTGCTGGACGACGGCCACTGCCTGCGCGACCAGATCATCGAGTTCTGCGCCGGGGGCGGGGTGCGGGATCTGAGCGTGCGGGCCACGAGCCTGCCGACGCTGGTCCAGATGGTGGGGGCCGGCATGGGAGTCACGCTGCTGCCCGAAATCGCGGCGCCCACCGAGACGCTGCGCTCCGAGCTTCGGATCCGGCCGCTGCGGGCGCCGGAGCCGCACCGCACCGTCGTGCTCGCCTTTCGCGGTCGCTCCGCGGTGGGCGGAGCGATGCGCGAGGTCGCCCGGACCATCCGGAAGACGGTCCGGGCGGGCTGAGAGCTCCTACTGGTCGAGGTCGAACCGGTCGAGCGTCATCACCTTGGCCCAGGCGTCCACGAAGTCGTGGACGAACTGCTCCCGGGAGTCGGCGGCGGCGTAGAACTCGGAGACGGCGCGCAACTCGGAGTTGGATCCGAAGATCAGGTCCGCCGGCGTGGCGGTCCACTTCATCTCGCCGCTGGCGCGGTCGCGGCCCTCGTACACCCCCGGCATGGAGCCCGGAGACCACTCGGTGCTCATGTCGATCAGGTTCACGAAGAAGTCGTTCGTGAGCGTTCCCGGACGATCGGTGAAGACGCCGTGCGAGGAGCCGCCGGAGTTCGCGTCGAGCGCGCGCATGCCGCCGACGAGGACCGCCATCTCGGGGATGGTCAGCTCCAGCAGCGAGGCCTTCTCGACGAGCATGTCGGCCGGTCCCCGGGGCGCGCCGTCCCCGAACCAGTTCCGGAAGCCGTCGGCCTTCGGCTCGAGGAGGCCGAAGGCGTGGACGTCGGTCTGCTCCTCGGTCGCGTCGGCGCGGCCGGGCACGAACGGCACCCGCACGCGCACCCCGCCGCGCTCGGCGGCGACCTCGATTCCGGCGGCGCCGCCGAGCACGATCAGGTCCGCCATCGAGACCGGCTTCCCGAAGCCGCTGCGGACGCCCTCGAGCGCGGAAATCACCCGCGCCAGCTCGTCCGGGTCGTTCGCCGCCCAGTCCTTCTGGGGAGCGAGCCGCACCCGCGCCCCGTTGGCCCCGCCGCGCATGTCGGTGCCGCGGAAGGTCGAAGCCGACGCCCACGCGGCGCGGACCAAGTCCGACGCGTCGAGGCCGGTCGCGAGGATCGCGGCCTTCAGCGCCTCGGCGTCGCGGGCGTCGATCAGCGGGTGATCGACGGCCGGCAGCGGATCCTGCCAGACGAACTGGCGGTCGGGAGCGAGGTCGCCGAGGTAGCGCGAGACCGGGCCGAGGTCGCGGTGGGTCAGCTTGAACCAGGCGCGGGCGAAGGCGTCCTCGAACTCGTCCGGGTTCTCGAGCCAGCGCGACGTCAGCTCGCGGTAGATCGGATCCACCTTCAGCGCGAGGTCGGTCGTGAGCATGATCGGCGCGTGGCGCGACGAGCCGTGCGCGTCGGGGACGAGGTTCGCGCCGGCGCCGTCCGCCGGAATCCACTGGATCGCTCCGCCGGGGCTCGTCGTCTGCTCCCACTCGAACCGGTAGAGGTTCTCGAGGAAGTTGTTGGTCCACCGCGCCGGGCTGGACGTCCACGCGCCTTCGAGGCCGCTCGTGATCGTGTCCTTGCCGCTGCCGCTGCCGTAGCTGTTCTCCCAGCCGAAGCCCTGCGCCTCCACGGCGCCGCCCTCGGGCTCGACCCCCACGTTGCCGTCGGCGGGAGCCGCGCCGTGGGCCTTTCCGAAGGTGTGGCCGCCGGCGATCAGCGCCGCCGTCTCCTCGTCGTTCATCGCCATGCGGCCGAAGGCTTCGCGGATCGCGTCCGCGGACAGCTGCGGATCCGGGTTGCCGCCCGGCCCCTGCGGGTTCACGTAGATCAGGCCCATCTGGCTGGCTCCGAGCGGCGCGTCGAGGGCGCCGTCGTCGCCGCTGCGGCGGTCGGCGGCGAGCCACTCGCCCTCGGGCCCCCAGTTCACCTCGAGCGCGGCCCAGTCGTCCTCGCGCCCACCGGCGAAGCCCGCGGTCTCCATGCCCATGGACTCCATCGCGACGGTTCCGGCGAGGACGATCAGGTCGGCCCACGAGATCGCGCGCCCGTACTTCGCCTTGATCGGCCACAGCAGCCGGTGCGCCTTGTCGAGGTTCGCGTTGTCGGGCCAACTGTTGAGCGGCGCGAACCGCTGCTGGCCGCCGTCGGCGCCGCCCCGGCCGTCCATCTCGCGGTAGGTCCCCGCGCTGTGCCACGACATCCGGATGAAGAACGGGCCGTAGTGGCCGAAGTCCGCCGGCCACCAGTCCTGCGACGTGGTCATGAGCTCGGCGAGCTCGGCCTTCACCTGGTCGAGGTCGAGCGACTCGAACGCCTCGCGGTAGCTGAAGTCGTCGCCCAGCGGGCTCGATCCGGGCGAGTGGAGCCGCAGCGGCTCGAGGCTGAGCCGGTTGGGCCACCAGTCGTCGTTGGTCGGCTGGGCCAGCGCTGGAGCGGCGAAGGCCGCGAGCAGCGCAAGAATTCCAATGGTTCTGGTCATGACGTCTGTCTCCCGACGGGAACTCTGCCGCACTGGAGTTGATAGCTCCAGGACATTTCTTCTATTGCGAGGATAGGGCCGACCTAAACACCTCGCCGCCCTTCATGACGAAGCGGACATCCTCCAGCAGGCGGATGTTCGCCAGCGGGTCGCCCTCGACCGCGATGACGTCGGCGAGCTTGCCGGCCTCGATCGAGCCGAGGTCCGCCTCCCAGCCCAGCAGCTCGGCGGCGTTGATCGTGGCCGTCCGGATCGCCGCCATCGGCGAGACGTCCATCTCCTCGACCAAGATCGCGAAGTCCTTCGCGTTCCGCCCGTGCGGGAAGACGGCGGCGTCGGTGCCGTAGGCGAACCGGACCCCGGCGTGGAAGGCGGCGGAGAGCCGCTCGCGCTGCTGGACCGCGATGGAGCGCGCCTTCTCGATCGATTCCTCGGGGACGCCGCTGGCCGCGCCCTCGTCCACGATGAAATCGAGCGTGTAGAGCGTGGGGACGATGAACGTGCCGTGCTCTCTCGCGAGCCGGATGCCCTCGTCGTCGATGAGCGTGCCGTGCTCGATGCTCACGACGCCGGCCCGGATCGCGTCGTTCATGGCCGCCGGCGAGTGGGCGTGGGCCGCGACCGGGGTGTGCAGCATCGCCGCCGCGTCCACGATCGCCTTCAGCTCCTCGAAGTCGTAGGCCTGGTCGTCGATCGCGTCGCCGTGCGAGAGCACGCCCCCGGACGCGGTGACCTTGATCACGTCGGCGCCGTACTTGACCTGGTGGCGGACCGCGCGGCGCAGTTCTTCCGGGCCGTCGGCGATCATCGCGTAGCCGGGCGTCGCCACGTCGGCGCTCCAGCCGTTGATGTCGGCGTGGCCGCCGGTCGAGCCCACGCCCCAGGTGGCCGCCTGGATGCGCGGCCCGGGCACGATTCCGCGCTCGATCATGTCCCGCAGCGCGGCGTCGTGGTAGTTCCCCGCCCCGATGTTGCGCACGCTGGTGAACCCCTTCTCCAGCGTGATCCGGGCGTGGGCCACGGCGTAGATGGCCTCGTGCGCCACGGTCTCGCGCATCTTCTGGGTATCCCCGCCGTCGCCGGGAACGCCGCCGAGATGGACGTGCGCGTCGAAGAGTCCGGGGAGCAGCGTGTGGCCGGCGAGGTCGATCACCGTCGCGCCGGGCGGCTCCGGAATCGATCCGGCGGGGCCGACCTCGACGATGCGGTCTCCCTCGATGACCACGACCGGATCCAGCATCACCGGCGCGTCGGTTCCGACGATGAGGCGGTCGGCGCGGATGACGGTGGTCCGGGCGGACGCGGCGCCGGCGAACAGAAAGAGCGCGAGCAGGGGGAAACGCATGGGGCGGATGCTACCCGTCGGCAAGCTCCCCGACGCGCTCGGCGACGGCGAGCGCCGCCGTCGCGGCGGGAGAGGGCGCGTTGAGCAGGTGGATGCGGTTCTCGCTCCGCCGGATCCGAAAATCGTCGGCGATCCGGCCGTCCGGCAGCATGGCGATGGCGCGCACGCCGGGGGGGGCGGGCTCCAGATCCTCCGGCCGGATCGCGGGAACCAGCCGGGCGAGCGACGCGGCGAAGCGCCGCCTGGAGAACGACCGCCGGACTTCGACCACGCCGGCGCGCCACTCGCGGCGCAGGAACCGGCGCATGCCCACGAACGCCGCCATCTCGAAAAGGTCGGCGGCGCGCGCGTCCCGCCGGCGGTAGCCCTCCCGCGCCAGCGCGAGCACCGCGTTGGGGCCGGCGTGCACCTCCCCGTCGAGGTTTCGGTGGACGTGCACCCCGAGGAACGGGAAGCGCGGGTCGGGAACCGGGTAGATTAGGCCGCGCACCAGCTCGGGGCGCCGGAGCCGGAAGTACTCGCCCCGGAAGGGCGCGACAAGGATTTCCGGGTCCTCGCCGGCGAGGCGGGCGACGCGGTCGGCGTGGAGGCCGGCCGCGGTCACCAGCATCCCGGCGCGGATTCCGCCGTCCAGCCGGACTCCGGTTCTCTCGGCGTCGATGCGCGCGACGCGAAACCCGGTGCGGACCTCCCCGCCCGCCTCCCGGACCGATTCGGCGAGCGCTTCGGCGACTTCGTCGAAACGCACCACGCCGGCCGAGGGGACGTGGAGCGCCGCCGCCCCGTCGGCGCACGGCTCGACGGCCCGGAGCCCGGAGCGATCCAGTATCTTCAGGTCGGGCACCCCGTTCGCCGTTCCGCGCTCGAGCAGCGACTCCAGCGCCTCAGTCTCGCGCCCGGCTTCCCGGGCCACGACGAGCTTGCCCGAGAGCCGGTACGCAACGCCGTTCCGGTCGCAGAAATCGCGCAGGAGCTGGCCGCCGCGCCGGCACAGCCGGGCCCGCAGCGAACCCGGCGCGTAGTAGATCCCGGAGTGCATGACCCCGCTGTTCCGGCCGGTCTGGTGGCTCGCGACGCGCGCCTCCTTCTCGAGCACGACGACGCGCCGGCGACCCCGCCGCTGGAGCTCGCGGGCGATCGCGAGGCCGACGATTCCGGCCCCGACCACCGCGGCGTCGAAGGGGCGGCCGGGCACGCCGGCATTGTCCCCTACGGCTGCTAGCATGAAGTCCGATGGCTTCCCGGCTCCGCCGCGTGCGTCCCTGGATCGCGCTCGCCGGGGTCGCCGCCGGCCTGCTGGCGGCGCTCCTGTTCCGGCTCGGGCTCACCCGGCCGCTGGCGGTCGAGGCCTCCTACACCGAGGGCCTCTACTCGTGGGTGCTCGCGGTCTTCGCGTGGGGCACGGGCCTCGTCCCCTTCTCCGTCGCCGAGGTGCTGGTGCTCGGCGCGTCGGCGCTGATCGTCGTCCGCCTCGCCTGGCGCATCGCGCGCCGGCGAACCCCGGCGGGGCCGGCGGCGAGCCTCCCCCGGCAGCTCGGGACGCTGGCGCTTCTCGTGCTCTCGGTCGCCGGGGCGCTGTACGCGCTGTTCCTCGTGGTCTGGGGCCTCAACTACGCGCGGCCGCTCCTCGAACCCCGGCTGGGGCTCCTGACCCGGGACATCACCGGGGCGGAACTGGGCCGGTTCGCCGAGGAGTCGGCCGCCGAGACCACCCGCCTGCATGCGCTGGCCGGGCTTCCGACCGACGCGGTCTCGACGAATCCGCTCGGATACCGCGACCTCAGCCAGCGAATCGACGCCGCGTATCGGGGGATCGACCTGCCGGGCGATCCCAGGGGCGGACGGACGGTTCCGGTGAAGCCCGCGATCCTCTCCGGAGTCATGTCGCGGCTCGGGATCAGCGGCATCTTCGTGCCGTTCACCGGCGAGCCGACCCTGAACACCGGGCCGCCCGACGTGGCGATCGCCTTCACCGCCGCCCACGAGAAGGCGCACCAGCGGGCGGTCACCCACGAGGGCGAAGCCAGCTTCGCCGCGTTCCTCGCGCTGTCCCGGCCCGGCTCCCACCCCTATCTCCAGTACGCCGCCTCCTTCTACGCGACCCGGCACCTGGTCGCCGCGGCGCCTCCCGCGGACCGGGAGCGGGCCCTCGCCCGGCTCGGCTCCGGGCCGCGGCGCGATCTGGAGGCGCTCAACGCCTTCTGGGCGCGGCACCGGGGCCTCGTCCGCGGCGCCGCCCGGCGCGTGAACGACTCCTACCTGAGAACGATGCGGGTCGCGGGCGGCGCCCGCAGCTACGGAAGCGTGGTGCGCATGCTGGTCGGGCAGTTCCGCGAGCGGGAACGGCCCTTCTTCGAAGTCACCGACGACCGCGACTGAGCGCGGTCAGCCGCCCGCGAAGCGGCTCGCGAGCTCGTAGAGGGTCCGCACGCCGAACCCGGTGGCGCCCTTCGGGAAGTACTTCCACGGCTTCTCCACGAGGAACGGCCCGGCGATGTCGAGGTGGGCCCACGTCGTCCTGTCGGGCACGAACTCCTTCAGGAACAGCCCCGCGGTGATCGCCCCGGCGTTGATCCCGCCGATGTTCTTGAGGTCCGCCGAGTCGGTGCGGAGCTGCTCGACGTACTCCTCGACCAGCGGCAGCTCCCAGAACGCCTCGCCGTGCGGCTCGCCGGCCTCGATGACCTGCCCGACCCAGTCGCGGTCGTTGCCCATGACCGCCGCGACCGCCGTGCCGAGCGCCCGCACCGCCGCTCCGGTGAGCGTCGCCACGTCCACGATGTGGGTGGCGCCCTCCTCGCCGGCGCGGGCGAGGGCGTCGCTCAGGACGAGCCTTCCCTCGGCGTCGGTGTTATCCACCATCACCGACTTGCCGTTGCGGGCGACGAAGACGTCGCCCGGGCGCGTCGCCATCGGGCCGACGAAGTTCTCGGCGGTCGCGACGATTCCGGTGACCCGCGCCGGAACCTTCCTTCGGGCGACCGAGGCCATCGCCCGCAGCACCGCCGCCGCGCCCGACATGTCCCCCTTCATGGTCCACATGCCGCTCGGCGGCTTCAGCGAGATGCCGCCGGTGTCGAAGGTGATGCCCTTGCCGACGAGCGCCAGGTGGCGCTCGGGGTCCGCGCCTTCGGGACGATGGCGGAGGACGATCAGGCGCGGCGGGCGGGGGCTTCCCTGCCCGACCGAGATCAGCCCCGGGTAGCCGTCGCGGCGCAGCGCGGCCTCGTCGAGGATCTCGACCTCAAGGTCCCCCTCGGCGGCGATGGCGCAGGCCTCGGCGGCGAGTCCCTCCGGCGGCAGCGCCTCGGCGGGTTCGTTGATGAGGTCCCGCGCCCGGTTCACGTCGGCGGCGAGCGCGGCCGCGGCGGCGACGCGGGCCGAGGTCTCCGCCTCGTCGGCGGCGCTAACGAGAAGTGTCGTCGCCGGCTGCTCTGCGGGGTTCGAGAGATAGCGGCTGAACTCGTACGACGCGAGCGTCGCGCCCTCGGCCACGGCCGGAGCGAATCCGGGCCCGTCCGGCCCGTCGAGGACGAACGCGAGCTCGGAGAAGCCGAAGTCGCGGGCCCAGGCGACCGCCCGCGCCGCGAGGATCCGGGCGCGTTCCGCCGGCGGCCTGCCGGGGACGCCGCGGCCGTGGAACGCCACCGCCATCGGCTCGCCGTCCTGGCCGGGGCGGGCGAAGGGCCGCTTGGCCTTCGTTCCCTCGAACACGGCGTTCGCCTCGCGCACGAAGGCTCCCCGCCAGCCTTCGCCGCCGCCGACGCACCGGATCCGGTCGTCGAACAGGAAGACGTGGATGGCGGGGTCGAGGGCGGGCCACGCCGAAGCGACGGCCGGCGCGCGCGGCGCCGGCGAAACCGGCGGGGGGCCGACAGTGCTCATCTGCGCGAGTATAGGGGGGTGCATCTGGTCTCGGTGGCGGTGCCGAGGCCGCTGTTCCGCGCGTTTCGATACCGCGCCGCGGAAAAAATTCCGGCGGGGAGCCGGGTCGTGGTTCCCTTCGCCGGACAGGATCTGGTGGGGGTCGCGCTGGGCCCGGACTCCGGCGCGCCGGGACCCCGTGACAAGGAGATCCGGCGGACGCTTCCCGACCCCGCGCCCGCGGTCCCCGCCGACCTGCTCCGCCTCGCCCGACGCGTCGCGGAGACCACGGTGTGTCCGCTCGGCCTCGTGCTGCGGGCGATGACTCCGGGCCGGGTTCCCCCGGCGCGGACGGCCCAGTGCGCCCGAATCACACCCGAGGGGAACCACCGGCTGGGCGAGCCCGACGGGGGCGCCCCGCCCCGGATCAGCGAGGACGACCGGCGGATCCTGAGCCTGCTCGCCGTGTCGCCGGGGCCGACCGGCGTGCCCCTGACCCGCATCCGCCGCGAGCTGGACCTGTCCCCCGGGCGGAGCTTTCGGCGGCTTGAGCGGGAAGGGCTCCTGCGCATCCTCGAGGCGGCGCCCGAGCCGGCCCCGCCGGCGCCCACGCCGGGCGTTCCGGCGGTCCTGAACCGCCGCCAGCGGGACGCCGCCGACCGCATCGGGGACGCGCTCGAGGCCCGACGCTTCGGGGCGTTCCTGCTCGAGGGGGTGACCGGGAGCGGGAAGACCGAGGTCTATCTGGCGGCGATCGCCGCCGCCCGGCGGCAGGGCCGGAGCGCGGTGCTGCTCGCTCCGGAGATCGCGCTGGCGACGCGGATGGCGCCGCTGGTGCGGAACCGGTTCGGCGGCGAGGTCGCGGTGCTCCACAGCGGGCTGACCCCCGCCGAACGCCGCGACGCCTTCTGGCGGGTTCGGCTGGGCCGGGCGCCGGTGGTGCTCGGAGCGCGGTCGGCGGCGCTCGCGCCGGTTCCCGACCTCGGCCTCGTGATCCTCGACGAGGAGCACGACGCAGCGTTCCGGCAGGAGGAGGCCCCCCGCTACCACGCCCGGCAGGTCGCGTGGATGCGGGCGCAGGCGGCGGGGGGCGCGCTCGTGCTCGGATCGGCCACGCCGTCGCTCGAGGCGGCGCGCGCGGCGGACGACGGGGCGCTCGAGCGGTTGCGGCTGCCCGAGCGGGTCGCCGGCCGGCCGATGCCCGAGGTCGAGGTCGTGGATATGCGCCCGGCGTACCGGGAGCACGTCCGGCGGAAGCAGCAGGGTCCGCTGGTGCTCGCGCCGAGGCTGGCGGAGGCGCTCGCGCGGGCGACCGCCGCCGGCGAGCAGGCGATGGTGCTGTTGAACCGGCGCGGGTACGGGGGGCGCCTCGTCTGCCTACGCTGCGGGAGGGTTCTCGAGTGCAAGCGCTGCGGGATGGCCCTGACGCTCCACCGGCGCGGCCATCTCGCGCTGTGCCACGGGTGCGGCTTCGGCGAGCCCACGCCGGCCGAGTGTCCGCCCTGCGGCGGCGAGGTCCTGCGCTCGGAGGGGTTCGGGACCGAGCGGGTCGAGGAGGAGCTCCGCCGCCTGTTGCCGGGCGTTCCGGTCGGGCGGTTCGACCGCGACGCGACCCGCACCCGGGGGAGCCACGAGGACATCCTCGACGGGTTCCGGGAAGGGCGGATCCGGGTGGTCGCGGGAACCCAGATGCTCGCGAAGGGCCACGACTTCCCGGCGGTGACCGTCGTCGGCGTGGTCGCGGCGGACGCCGGACTCGGCGTTCCCGACTTCCGGGCGGCGGAGCGGACCTTCCAGTTGCTGACGCAGGTCGCGGGGCGAGCCGGACGCGGCGAGCGTCCGGGGCGGGTGCTGGTGCAGGCGGCGAATCCCGATCACTACGCGGTGGAGGCCGCCGCGGCGCAGGACTTCGCCCGCTTCCGGGAGGAGGAGGAGCCGATGCGGCGGCGGTTCCGCTACCCGCCGTTCGTCCGGGTGCTAACGCTCACGATCGCCGACCGGAAACGGGAGCGGGCGGCGGCGCTGCTCGGCTCGGTCGCGGACGTGCTGAAGGAGGTGGGTCCGGAGATCGTCGGCCCGGCCCCGGCGCCCGACGACCGCGTCGGAGGACTGGCCCGGTTCCGGCTGCTCGCGAAGTCCGAGCCCCGCGAGGTCGCGGCGCTGCGCCGGCGGATCCGCGGGTTCCTCGAACTTCCCGAACTCGCCGGGCGGCTCACCGTGGAGGAGCTGTGAGGAACTGCGCGAGGACGGCGTCCTCGACGTCCCGGGCGTCCCCGGCGTGGCGCTGGACGTTCCGCTCGGCGCGGAACCACGCGCGCTGGCGGCGGGCGTAGCGGCGCGAGGCGGCGACGATCGCGGCCTCGGCGTCCGGGAGTCCGGCGATCGCCTCCCGGTAGCCGATGGCGTTGCGGGCGCGCCAGCGGTCCCCATGCCGGCGCTCGAGCGCCGCGGCCTCCTCGAGGAGGCCGGCCCCGAACATGCTCCGGACCCGGGCGGCGATGCGGGCGCGGTCGGTCTCGCGCGGCGGATCCAGCCACGCCGCCCTCCATTCCGCGTCTGGCAGCGGGGGGCGGTTCTCGCCCTGGAGCTTGGTGATCGGAACCCCCGCGAGCAGGACGACCTCCAGCGCCCGCACCCGGCGGACGAGGTCGCGGGCGTGGATCCGCGCCGCCGCGCCGGGATCGCGCCGGGCGAGCATCGCGTCGAGCCGGCGCGCGCCCGCGGGACTCCGGTAGAGGCGCTGCAGGCGGCGGCGCAGCTCGGGGGAGCGCGGCGCCGGCTCCTCGAAGACGCCGTCGCGCAGCGCGCGGAAGTACAGCCCGCTGCCGCCCACGACGAGCGGAAGCGCGCCCCGCCGGCGGACGTCCCGGATCGCGGCGGCGGCCATCTCGGCGTAGCGTCCGGCGGTGCAGGCGTCGTCCGGGTCCAGCGTGTCCAGCAGGTGGTGGGGGACTCCGCCGCGTTCCGCCGGCGGCAGCTTGCCGGAGCCGACGTCGAGCCCCCGATAGACCTGGATCGCGTCGCAGGAAACGATCTCGACCGGCGGTGGGAGGCGGGCGGCGAGCCGGACCGCGAGCGCGGACTTCCCCGAGGCGTTCGGCCCGACCAGCGCGAGGACCGTCCGGGAGGACGGCGCGTTCAGACGCTGCGGCACAGCGCGAGCAGCGCGAGCGCGGCGACGACGACCGAGCCGGCGAGAAGCTGGCCCGGCGTGAAGGCGAAGCGCTCGGGGTCCGTCACCGCCGGGTCTCGACGCGGGTCTGTGGGTAGTAGCGCGCGAGGATGTCCCGGTAGTCGAAGCCGTGGGCGGCCATGCCGTAGGCGCCGGCCTGGCAGAGCCCGAGGCCGTGGCCCCAGCCGCGCCCGGTGAACCACCACGAGTCCACCTGCCCGTCGTCCCCGTGGAGCGGCTCGGCGAAGAACAGCGTGTCGGCGAGGCCGAGCGCGCGGCGCACGGCGAGCCCGCGCACGTCGAGCGAGCCGCGCGAGCCGCGGATGCGCAGGCGGCTGATCCGGCCCGAGGCCCCGAACTCCAGCGGCTCGAGCGCGACGATCCGGCCGATGTCGCGCTCGGGATAGCGATTCCGGAGCGACTGCGAGAGCGCGGCGTTGTCCTTCGGGACCAGCCAGGCGGTCTGGGCCGAGAAGCGGTCCCACGTCTCCCCGGCGTCCTCGAGGACGAGCAGTTCGAACGTCCCGTCCGCTGCGGCGCGGTAGCGCACGAAGTCCCCGGGACGCGCGCGGACGCCCGTCTCGGGAATGGGCGGCGGAGTCGCGTCGGGCCGGCCGGGAACCCGCAGCGTGCGGATCTCGCGATACAGGCGCGCATCGGGGGCGCCGCGCAGTTGGATCGGCTCGTCGGGGTTCCGGTCGGGGGCGACCACGAGGCCGTCCGGCCCGGCTTGCAGGACCTGGCCGCGGGCGAGCCGGAGGCCGTTGCGGCGGAACAGCGCGGCGACGGTCGAGAGCGTCTCGCGGCGGGTGACCGGGCGGACCGGGTCGAGTCCGAGCTCGGAGGGGTCGAGGAGTCCCTCGGCGACGAGGCGTTCGAGCGGCGAGGACCGCAGGCGCACCCGTTCTCCCGGACTGCAGCGCAGCGCGTCCACGAATTCAGCGTACTGGTCGAGCCGTGGGCCCCGGGGCGCGGCCTCGCAGGCGCGCAGCCCGAGCGAGTCGAACGCGCCGGAGAGCGCGAAGGAAATTTCCCCCGGCGCCGCCGGGGTTCCGAGGTCGCCGGGCCAGCCCGGCGGCAGCGCGCCGGCGAGATCCGCGAGCGCCGCGTCGAACGGGACCGGCGCGGCGGTCGTGGCCAGCTCCGCGCCGTCCGCCTCGCGGAAGCCGGCGCGGGCGACGAGGTACGGGGTGGGGTTGGTGAAGACGTTCTCGGCGTTTTCGGTGCCGCCTCCGCACGCCGCCGTGTAGAGCGCGTCCGCGAGCCGGCCTTGGTGGGTGAGCACCTCTCCCGCGGTCGCCCGGACCGCGGCGGTCGAGACCGGGTGCTCGGCGGCGACGCCGCCGTACACCTGGCAGGCGGGGCCGCTGCACAGGTCGTAGCCGCGCTCCCGCCAGCCGGGCCGGGGACGCAGCGCGTACGTCCGGGCGACGAGCGCCTGCGCCTTCAGCGCCTCGGGCTCGGGGAACCGGTCGGGCGGAAGCTCCCGCGGGACGACGCCGAGCAGGTATTCCTCCACCGGCACGAGGTTCACCACGATGACTCCGGCGCCGGCGCGGCGCGCCTCGAACGAACCCCGGTACGGCTGGCCCTCCCACTCGAGGAAGCTGCCGCCGGGGAGGATGCGGAGGGGCACGCCGGCCGGAATGCGGATCGGCAGACCGCCCGCGGGCCGGAGGACGAGCGCGTCGCCGTCGGGGACCGCGAGCGGGAACCGGCCGGTGCGCGGGAACCCGCTCGCCCGCAGCGTCGCCTCGTCGGCCGGGGGCCCGAGCGTGACGAGGAAGCGCCCGGTGGCCGGGTCGCGGCGGATGGCGGTGCGCGCCCGGCGCTGGGCCTCGTCCGCGAGCGGAGGTTCCGGGCGCGTCGGCGAGGGGCGCGGCGCGTCCCCGCGGAAGCGGCGCTCGGCGTCGCGGGCGTCCTCCCGGGTCGAAAACGACCCCAGCGCGAGCGCCGGCTCGCCCGGCCGGGTCTCCGGCCCGACGAGCAGGTCCGAAGCCTCGATCCGGAGCTCGCCGGCGAGGACGGTGAACGGGGTCGCGGCGGAGATCCGCGCGGCCGGCTCGGCGTCGGCGAGCGCGATGCGGATCCGGGCCGGATCCACGGGCTGCGGCTGGCCGGCGAGCGCCAGCGCCAGCGGGGCGACGAACCCGATCAAGGAGCCGATCCGAAGATGTCGTACGGCTGCTCGTTGTACCAGAACACCAGCATGATCTCGAAGTTGCGGCCCGGGTAGTCGTCCGGCAGCGGGAGCAGCTCGGCGCCGCGCAGCGCGCCGACGGCGGCGTTGTCGAATCCGCGAGTGCCGGACGGGATCACGACCTGCATCCACTCGAGGGTTCCGTCGCGGAGCACGCTGATGGCGATCGCCACGTGCCCGGCCTGGAACGCGGCCGCGTAGGGGACGTACCAGTTGCGGCGGACCTCGGCGATGAGCCGACCGATCCAGGGGACCATGTTGGCGCCCCGGTCGTCGTAGTAGAGCGTGTTGTTGCGGTTCGAGACGAGGCCGCCCTCGGGGTTGCGGAAGCGCTTGCCCTCGAGGAACCGCCAGATGTCGGTGGGGATCCCCCGGCGGCGGTCGGCCTCCTCCGCGCGGGCGCGGGCGGCGCGGGTGGCGATCTCGTCGGCGCGGCGGCGGGCGTCGCCGGCCGGATCGGCGAGGAGCCGGCGGAAGGCGTCGGCGTCGAAGTCGAGCCGGGAGGGGTCGCCCGGATCCGCGGAGCCAGCGTCGGCCAGCATCTCCGGAGGCGCGTCGGGAACGGGCTCGAACGCCGGCTCCGGATCGGGATCGGGAGCCGGCGGAGTGGGGACCGGAGCCTCGGCGAGGGCGTCCTCGTCGCCCATCGGCTGGTCGAAATAGAACTGCTCGTCCGGGCCGTCGGCGAAGGGAAGGTCGTTCTGGAAGCCGGTGGAGGGCCGCGCGATCATCGCTTCGGGGATCTGGAGCTGCGCGGTCTGCGGCGGCGCCGGAGGTTCGGGAACCGGCTCGGCCTCGGGGACCGGTTCGACGGGGACCGCCTCGGCAATGAGCGGCGGCGCGAGCGCCTCCTCCTCGACCGCAGGGGCCTCGAAGGTGAGGAGCGGACGCTCGGACTCCGGCTCGACCGGGACCGCGTCGGTCCCGGGCAGCGGGATCGCGCCGCCGATCGTCAAGAGCAGCAGGAGCACGTGGAGCCCGGACGAGACGAGGGCGCCCCGGATCCGGCGGCCCCGATCCACTCCGGCGAGATCGGCGGTGGTCCCGCCGACGCTGAGGCCGTCGAGCCCCCGGGGCGCGAGCGGCCGGGGGGTTCCGCTCCGGCGGCGGAAGGGCGGAGCGGAGCGGCGGCGCGGCGCCGGCTCGGGCGGCGGGTCCCGGTCGGCGAGGCCGAGCCCGTCCAGATCGGAAGTCACGCTGGTCGCTGCGAAGGCAAGGTTCGTACCCTAGCAGCCCGAATCAGGCGCGGCCGGAGGGTTCAGACGGCGGGCCGGAGCTCGAAATCCGCTTCCACCGCAGTCTTTCCGGCAAGGCGGGCGACGGCGGCGAAGCAACCCTCGGGGCCGGCGGCGGTCACCTCGAACTCCAGCTCGCCGCCCGGGCCGGCGGGGCGGCGGAACCGCACGCTCCCGACCCGCGCGAGGCGCCACGCCAGGGTCTCGGGACGGATTTCGGAGAGCAACCGGCGGGCGGCCGCGACCATGGCCTCAAGGCTGAGAACGCCGGGCACGACCGGAAGGTCCGGGAAGTGGCCCTTGAAGAACGGCTCGGACGCCGGGAACCGGCGCACGGCGAGGATGCGGGCCGGGCGGGCGTCGTCTCCCGGATCGACCTCGAGGATGCGGTCGAGCACGGCCCGGGGTCGGGCTACCCCTGCTCCGCCGCGCCGCCGCCGCTCGACGCGTTGAACTTCTCGATGACCTCGTCGGAGATGTCGAGCGCCGGATCCATGATGAAAGTCAGCCCGGGCGTCACCCGAAAGATGAGCTGGATCTGCTGTTCGAGCGCCACCCGCTCCACGACGGGCCCGAGCTCGGCCTCGAGCTGGGCGAACCCCTGGGTCTGGCGCTCGTTGAAGTCGCGCTGCTGGTCCTCGAGCCACCGCTGCAGGTCGGTCTGCTTCCGTTCGAGGTCGCGGGCCATGTCCGCCCGCGCCTCCGCGGAGAGCAGCTGGGACTGCGCCCGGGCGTTCAGGTCGGCGATCTCCTGCTCGCGGGTCTGCCGCTCGCGACCGACCTGCTCCTGGAGCGACTGGAGCGTGGCGATCAGCTCCTGCCCCTTGGCCGACTCCTGGGCGATGCGGTCGATGTCGATGACGGCGATGCGCGTCGGAACGGACTGGGCGAACGCCGGCAGCGGAGCGAAGGCC
The DNA here is from genome assembly GCA_965199715.1 of Vicinamibacteria bacterium. Lineage (GTDB taxonomy): Bacteria > Acidobacteriota > Vicinamibacteria > Marinacidobacterales > Marinacidobacteraceae > CBDATA01. The sequence continues at coordinate 2,092,973 of OZ241322.1, read as the reverse complement.
GCCGCGAGCATGGCGGCGCCCAGCCGGCGGCGAATTGGCGAATTCATGATTCCTGTGGCTCCTGGAGTGGCTGTGGCTTCCCTGGCGACGCGCCGGGCGTCGTCGACCCCGGCGCCCGGAGCCGCGCCCGTCAGTCTAGACGCCTTGGCCTAGAACGTCGTGCCGATCCCGAAGACGAAGGCCGTGGGCCGATGGTAGTAATCGCGGTGCGGATTGTACGCGAAGATAAGGCGGAACGGCACGTTGAGCATGGGGATGAACACCCGCATCTCGATGCCGGTCGAGGTGCGGAACTGGTTGAGCATCGAGAGGCCCCACGCCGTCTCCTCGGCGAAGGCGTTGCCGGCGTCGAAGAAGAGGATGGCGCGCAGCGGCCCCGCCAGCGGGATCGCGTACTCGGCGTTGAACAGCAGCATCTTGTTGCCGCCGAGGAGCTGCCCGTTGGCGTTGCGGGGGCCCACCGAACGGATGTAATAGCCGCGCAACTGGTACTCGCCGCCGAGGAAGAACCGGTTGTAGTACGGAACGCCGGTCTGTTCCACGTCGAAGATGTCGATGGGCTCGCCGGCCGGAGGATCGCCCCCGCCGTAGCCGTGGAGGTAGCTGCCCATCACCCGCATGCCGAGCGAGGTGGCGCCGATCACCTCGGTGTGGAAGACGGCCTCCACGGTGGGCTTGTAGTAGTGGACGTTGCCGCCGAGCGCGCCGCCGGCCACGTCGAGGCCCACGGTCAGCTTCCGGCCCGTGCTCGGGAAGATCGGGTGGTTCACCGTGTTGTACACGAACGACGGGCTGACCTTGCTTTCGCGGAAGTTCCCCGACAGGCCGTAGAAGCGGGGGTCGAGGTAGGCGCTGTTGTAGTAGAGGTCGTAGATCGTGAGGTTGATGTTCGGGTCGGGTTCGCCGATGGAGATGATCGAGTACCCGTAGTTGAAGAACGCGCGGGACCAGCGCCCCACCGGCAGGCCGAAGATGAGCCGCCCGCCGATGTCCTCCCGGGTGAACTCGGGCAGCTTCAGCACCCGGCTGAACACGTCGAAGCCGAGGGTGACCGGCTTGTCCATGAAGTAGGGATCGGTGATCGCGATCTGGTAGTTCTGGGTGCGCTGGCCGTACTGGACCGTGAAATTCGCGGTCTCGCCGCGCCCGAGGAAGTTGGTCGTCCCGAACGAGGCGTTCCCGAAGAAGCCCTCCAGCCCGGACACGCCCGCCCCGAAGGTGAGCTGGTTGCGGTTCTCCTCGACGAGGTCGAGCGTGATGTCGAGCCGGGTGGCGTCGTCGTCGCTCGGCTGGATGTCGGGCTGCTCGATCGGGCGGAAGTAGCCGAGCTGGTTGATCCGCTGGATGGAGGCCTTGAGCAGCTCCATGTTCATGATGTCCCGCTCGTTCAGCCACATCTCGCGGCGGATCACGCGGTCCTTGGTCGTCGAGTTGCCGCGGAACTCGATCCGGTTCACGAGGAACTGGTCCTCCTCGGCCAGGTTCAGCGTGACGTCCACGACCTTCTCGTCCTCGTGGCGGCGCCACGTGGGGAACCCGGTGAACTGGACGTAGCCGCGCGCGCCGTAGATCTCGCGCAGCGAATCGAAGCCCTCGGTCACGAGCGACTCGTCGTACACGTCCCCGGCCTGGAGGTCGAAGAAGCCCCGGAGGAAGTCGGCCGGGAAGACCTCGGCCCCCTCGACGGAGACCTCCCCCACCCGGTAGGGCTCGCCCTCGAACACCGGGATGGTGATGTCCATCCAGCGGCGATCCCGTTCCCAGAAGACGAAAGTCCGCGAGGTGCCGTCCTCGTACGCGAACTCCGGCGGGCCGAACGAGACGTCCAGATACCCCTGCTTCAGGTATTCCTGGCGCACCGCCTCGATGTCCTCGGCGTAGGTCTCCGAGGTGTACGTGGTGCCGCCGAGGACCGAACCGAGCGTGTGGCTCTCGCGGGTCTTCTTCATGGCCCAGCGCAGGGTCCAGTCGTCGATTGCCTCGATCGCCTCGAAGCGGATCCGGCGGATGCGCACCTGCTGCTCGTCGCGGATGTCGAAGGCGATCCGCACGCCGCTCTCGACCGGCTGGATGTCGCTCGAGACCGCGCCCTCGGTGCGGCCCTTGTCCACCAGCATCGTCTCGATGAGGTCGCGGGCGCGGACCACGAGCTGCGGGTTGTAGGGCGCGCCCACCTGGATGAGCGCGTCCTCCTCCTCGAGCTTCTCGAGGATGTCGTCGTCATCGAGCTCCTCGGAGCCGCGGAACTCGAGCGCGGCCACCCGGGGCCGTTCGCTCACCACGAAGACCACGACCCGGCCGCCGCGGGTCCCGGGCCGCAGCTCCACCCGGAGGTCGTCGGCGAAGCCGGTGTCCCACAGATTGCGGAACTCGGCGCGCAGCGCCTCCCGGTCCAGCGGGTCGCCGGCCGCGACGGTGAGGTGGGCCATCCAGGCGTCGTCGGCGATGAGGTCGTTGCCTTCGATCCGCACCTCCTCGATGGTTTCGGGGGTCTGCGCGGACGCCGCCGCGGTCAGCAGCAGCGCGGCGAGAACGGACGGGATCGGACGGGATCGCATCAGACGAGGGCTTCCTCCATTTGGCGGACGGCGGGAACGCCGTCGGCGATGACGATTTCGACGGGACCGGAGGCTCCGACCCGGCCCTCGAGGAGGGCTTCGGCGAGCGGATCCTCGACGTGGCGCTGCAGCGCCCGGCGGAGCGGCCGGGCGCCGTAGTTCCGCTCGCTCCGGGTGGACTCGATCAGGAACGCCTCGGCCTCGGCGGAGAGAACCACGGTGAGGCGGCGGTGGGCGAGATCCCGGTTCATCCGGGCGACCATGCGGCGCAGGATCTCTACCAGATCCCCGTCGTCGAGCGGGTCGAACACGACGGTGGCGTCCAGCCGATTCACGAACTCGGGGGTGAAGGCGCGGCGGACCTCGCCCTGGATCAGGTCGCGCATCGCCTTGCGGCTCGCCTCCGCGCCCGGCGCCCCGAACCCGACCGCGGCCTCCTTCTGGATGACCCGCGCCCCGAGGTTCGAGGTCATCACGATCATCGCGTTGCGGAAGTCCACGGTGTTGCCGAGACCGTCGGTGAGGCGCCCGTCCTCGAACACCTGCAGCAGCAGGTTCCAGACGTCCGGGTGCGCCTTCTCGATCTCGTCGAGCAGGAGGACGCAATACGCGTTCCGCCGGACGCGCTCGGTCAGGTGTCCGCCGTCCTCGTGGCCGACGTAGCCGGGAGGCGACCCGATGAACCGGGAAACCGAATGGCGCTCCATGTACTCGCTCATGTCGAAACGCAGGAGCGAGGTTTCGGTTCCGAGGAGCACCTCGGCGAGCGTGCGGGCCACCTCGGTCTTGCCGACCCCGGTGGGGCCTAGGAAGAGGAAGACGCCGCCCGGCCGGAGCGGGCTCTTGATCCCGGCCCGCGCCCGGCGGACGGCCCGCGCCACTTCGGCCACGGCGGCGTCCTGGCCGACGACGCGCTCGTGGAGCACGTCCTCCATGCGCAGCAGCTTGCGGGTCTCGTCCTCGGCGATGGACGCGAGCGGGATGCCCGTCCAGTCGGCGATCACCTCGTCGATGTCCTCCCGCACGACCCTCGACGGCTCCTCGTCGCGGGCCTCGAAGCTGCTCACCACGCGGCCGAGGCTGCGCCGCTCGGCGTTCTCCTCGTCCTGCGCGAGCGACGCCCGCTCGAGGTCGTCGCCCCGCAGCGCCGCGTCCTTGCGCAGCCGGATCTCCGAGATGCGTCCGCGGATCTCGCGGAACTGGGGGGACCACGGGTTGTCGCGGAGCTTCACCCGCGCCCCGGCCTCGTCGAGCAGATCCACCGACTTGTCGGGAAGGAACCGGTCGGTGACGTACCGCTCGGCCTGGCGGACCGCGGCCTCCAGGGCCTCGTCCGAGTAGGCGACGTGGTGGAAGCGCTCGTAGCGCTCGCGGACGCCGCCGAGGATCGCGAGCGTCTCCTCCTCGGTCGGCGGCTTCACCGTGACGGCCTGGAAGCGCCGCTCGAGGCTGCGGTCGCGCTCGATGTGCCGACGGAACTCGGCCGGGGTGGTCGCGCCGATGCACTGGACGCCGTCGCGGGACAGCGCCGGCTTCAGGATGTTGGCGGCGTCCAGCGATCCCTCGGCGGACCCGGCGCCGATCAGGGTGTGGAGCTCGTCCACGAAGATGATGTTCTCCGGGGACTCCCGGAGCTCGCGGATGATCGTCTTCAGCCGCTCCTCGAACTGCCCCCGGTACTTCGTGCCGGCGACCACCAGCGAGAGGTCGAGCGAGAGAATCCGCCTCCCCTCGAGGAAGATCGGGCATGCGCCGGACGCGATGCGGGCGGCGAGCCCCTCCACGATCGCGGTCTTGCCGATCCCCGGCTCGCCGATGAGCACCGGGTTGTTCTTGGCGCGCCGGCAGAGGATCTGGATCACCCGGTCCATCTCCTCCTCGCGGCCGACGAGCGGATCCAGCTTGCCCTCGGCGGCGGCCTCGGTGAGGTCCACCGCGTACTCGGCGAGCAGCGGCGCCCCCGGAGCCGGCTCGGGGTTTCGCGGCTTGCGGGTCTCGGTCGAGAACGCCTCGCGGATGACGGCGGCGCGCACGCCGTGGCGGGCGAGGATGCGGGCGGCCGAGGAACTCGCCTCGCGCAGGACGCCCAGCAGGATGTGCTCGGGGCCGACCGCGGAGTGGCCCATCCGCTCGGTTTCTTCTTCGGCGTGGTTGAGCACCCGGCGGCACTCGGCGGACAGCGGGATCTCCACCGACGCGGAGACCCGGTCGCGCAGCATCGCCTGGCGCATCACCTCGCGGCGCACCGTGTCCGCGGTCAGCTCGGCGCGCTTGAAGATCCGCCCGCAGATGCCCTTGTCGCTCCCGTCCCGGAGCAGGCCGAGCAGGACGTGCTCGGACTCCATCGCCTCGGAGCCGAGCTGCGCCGCTTCGTAACGGGCGAAGAAGATGACCCGCTTCGCTCGCTCGGTGTACCTCTCGAACATCGACTCTCCCGGTTCGCCGGAGCCCTCTTGGAATTTAGCAGCCCGCGCCGGCGCCGCCGGTCGGACGCAGCCGGCCGGCCTCGAGACGGAGCACGCGGTCGCACCGATCGGCGACGGCCGGGTTGTGGGTGGCGATGATCGAAGTCAGTTCGCGGGAGCGGTGCTGCGCGATCAGAAGGTCCACGAGCGCGGCGCTGGCCGCGTCGTCGAGATTGCCCGTGGGCTCGTCGGCGAGGAGCAGGCCGGGGCTCGCCGCGAGCGCGCGGGCGACCGCGGTCCGCTGCTGCTCGCCGCCGCTCAGCTCTTCGGGCCGGTGGCCCGCGCGATCGGCGAGGCCGAGTTCGGCGAGGAGTTCCTGCGCGCGGCTTTCGGCGGCGGCGCGGGGCGTCCGGCGGATCCGAAGCGGCATGGCCACGTTCTCGGCGGCGGTGAACTCGGGGAGGAGACGGTGGTGCTGGAAGACGAAGCCGATGCGGCGGTTTCGGAAGCGGGCGGCGTCCACCTCGGACAGCGAGCCGACCGATTCTCCCAGCAGGCGCAGGTCGCCGTCCTCGGGAAGCTCGAGCGCCCCGAGCATGTGGAGCAGCGTCGTCTTCCCGACCCCGCTGCGGCCGACGATCGCGACCATCTCGCCCCGCCGCACGTCGAGGTCGAGTCCCTCGAGGACGCGGATACGCCCGGCCTTCGTCGTGAACCCCCGGGCGAGGCCCCTGGCGCGGACGGCGAGGCTCACTGGAAGCGCAGCCCGTCGGTCACGACGAGCGCGGCGGCCCGGCGCGCCGGGAAGATCGTCGCGACGAAGCAGACGATCGGGGCGAAGAGGCAGACCAGCCCGAGGTCGGTCGGGAGCAGGGTGAAGGGCACCGCGGTGATCTGGTACACGTCCTCGGGGATGCGGATGCGCCCGTCCAGAATCCGCGTGGCGAGGATCCCGAGCGCCGCCCCGAGCCCGGTCCCGGCAACGCCGATGAACGCTCCCTGCGCCATGAACAGCGCGAGGACGCTCCGCCGGGTCGCGCCCATGGAGCGCAGGACCGCGATGTCGCGCGTCTTCTCGGTCACGGTGACGATCTGGCCGGCGACGATGTTGAGCGCGGCGACGCCGATAATGAACCCGACGAACAGCGCGGTCGCGAGCTTCTCGAGCCAGAACGCGGAGAACAGCGTCGTGTTCATGTCGATCCAGTTGAGGAAGGCGTACCCCCCACCGAGGCGCTCCCTCGCCGCCGTCTCGATTTCGCGGACCGCGAACATGTCGGTCAGGCGCACCTCGAGGTGGCTCGCCTCGCCGGTGACCCCGGCCAGCCGGCGGGCGTCGGCAAGCGGGACCAGCGCCCACGAGTTGTCGTATTCGTAAAGGCCGAGCCGGAACGTCCCGGCGACCTCGAATCGGCGGCTCTGCGGAATGTTGCCGATCGGGCTCAGCCGCCCCTCCGGCGTGAGCAGGCGCACCGGGTCGCCGAGGGTCACTCCCATCCGGAGCGCGAGCTCCTCGCCGAAGATCAACGGCGGGTCGCGGTCCGGATCCTCCCCGGCGAGCGCGCCGAAGTCGCCCGAGGTCATGCGCGACGCGAACTCGCTGACCCGGGGCTCCCGCGCGGGGTCCACGCCCTTGAAGGTGACGAGCGCCTCGCCCCTCCCCATCGCGAGCGCGTTCCCGTAGATGACCGGGGCGGCGGCCTCGACGCCCTCCACGGTCTCCAGGTCGAGGATCGCCTGCTCGTGGTCGGCGAAACCGCTCGCGGACACGTCCTGGACCACGAGGTGGGACAGCGCTCCGAGGATGCGGGCGCGCAGCTCACCCTGGAAGCCGTTCATGAGCGCGAGCGCGACCAGCAGGATGGCCACGCCGAGGATCACGCCGATCGTGGAGATCGCCGAGAGCACCGAAACGAAGAGGCCGGCGCGCCGCAGCACGAGGTAGCGCAGCGCGATCTGGAGCTCGAACGGAAGGGCGCCCCCGAGCCGGGAGAGGGTCCCCTTCACGAATCGGATCGGGGCCGAAGGTGGGGGAACAGAATCACGTCCCGGATCGCTGGCGCACCGGTGACCAACATCGCGAGCCGGTCCACTCCGACCCCGACGCCGCCCGTGGGCGGAAGGCCGTGGTAGAGCGCCTCGATGTAGTCGAGGTCCATCGCGTGCCGCTCGCCCTCCTGCCGCTGCTGGATCTGCTCGCCGAAGCGCGCCGCCTGCTCGTCCGGGTCGTTCAGCTCGGAAAAGCCGTTCGCGATCTCGAGCCCGCCGGCGAAGAGCTCGAAGCGCTCGGTGACGTCGGGGTCGTCCGGGCGGGCCTTCGAGAGCGGGGACACCGACGTGGGGTACCCGGTCACGAACGTGGGTTGGACCAGCGTCCGCTCGACGAGCGCCTCGAAGAGGTTCACGAGGAGCTTGCCGGCGTCCGATTCTTCGGGCGCCGCGAGGTCGAGGCGACCGTGGGCGTCCCGCAGCCCGTCCGCGTCCCGGGGGTCCGCATCGAGTCCGCGTTCGCCGAGCGCGGCGAGCGTGGCGCGGGCGAGATCGACCCGGGCGAAGGGCGGCGCGAACCGGATTTCGCCGGCGCCGAAGGTCGCCGGCTCGTCGCCGAGCACCTCCCGCGTCGCGTCCCGGACGAGGCGCTCGGTGAGATCCATCGTGTCCTCGCAGTCGGCGAAGGCGCGGTACGCCTCGAGCATCGTGAACTCGGGGTTGTGCCGGGTGGAGAGGCCCTCGTTGCGGAAGTTGCGGTTGATCTCGTACACCCGCGGGAACCCGCCCACGACGAGCCGCTTCAGGTAGAGCTCGGGAGCGACCCGGAGGTACATGTCGAGGCCGAGCGCGTTGTGGCGGGTGCGGAACGGGCGGGCGGCGGCCCCGGTGGCGAGCGTCTGCAGCATCGGGGTCTCGACCTCGAGGAACCCCTCGCCGTCCATGAACCGCCGCAGCGCCCGGACCATCGCGCTGCGCTTCTCGAAGACGCGCCCGGTCTCGGGATTCGCGAGCAGGTCGAGATACCGCTTGCGGTAGCGGGCCTCCCGATCGGCGAGCCCGTGCCACTTCTCCGGCAGCGGACGAAGCGCCTTCGCCAGCAGCGTCAGCCGCTCGGCGCCGACGGTGAGCTCGCCGGCGCGGGTGCGGAACACCGTCCCCTCGACGCCGACCCAGTCGCCGAGGTCCAGGAGGCGCGAGAGCGCGAACTCGCGCTCGGAGAGCACGTCCCGCCGGAAGTGGACCTGGAGGTCCCGTCCGGACTCGGCCAGCCGCGCGAACGCGGCCTTCCCGAACGAGCGCAGCGCGGTCATCCGGCCCGCGACCCGCACCGAACGGTCCTCCGCCGGGACCGCCTCGAGGGCGTCCCCGTCATGAACGCCGAAGCGGTCGGCGACCTCGCCGAGGCGGTGCGACGCGGGGAACCGGTTCGGCCACGGGGCGAACCCGAGCGCGACCATGCGCTCCAGCTTGCTGCGTCGGTTCGCCTCGTCGCGAGTCACGGCTGCGGCTCCGGCTCCGGCGGCGGGTCGGAGAGGCCCTTGAGCACGCTGTCGAGGACGGCGTTGATGAAGGGCGCGGCGCGGTCGGTCGAGAGCGCCCGACCGATGTCGATGAACTCGGACATGACCACGCGCGGCGAAACCGCGCCCGCCAGCAGCTCCGCGACCGCGACGCGGAGCACGCTCATCTCGACGAGGCCGATGTTCTCGCGCCAGAACGGGGTCGTGACCCCGCGCACCCGGGCGTCGATCTCGTCGAGGCGGGCCCACGCCCCGTTGGCCAGCTCGGCGGCGAACGCGAGGCTCTTCGCGTTGGACCGGGTCAACTCGTGCACCCGGGCGATGGTGGCTTCCGGCGGGGCCGGGTTCGCGGCCCACGAAGCGAGCATCTGGACGGCGAGCTGACGGCCCTTGCGCCGGACCCGCGCCTCCTTGGGGTGCATGGCGTCACGCCCGCGGGCCGAGATCCACGCCCAAGGGCCCGGGGCGGCGGCCGAGGAGCGCGGCCACGGCGCGGGCGGCGTCCTCGCCGCGGTTGCCCTTGGCGCCTCCCGAGCGAGCGTCCGCCTGTTCCGCCGAATCCACGGTGAGGACGGCGTTCCCGACCGGAATCCGCCAGCGGACGGCGGTGCGAAGGAGCGAATCGGTCACGGCGGCGCCGAGGTGGCGGTCGTGCGCGGTCTCGCCGCGGACGATCGCGGCGCAGGCGACGATCCCGTCGGCCTCGCGCGCCGCAGCGATCCAGTCCGCGAGCTGGGCCACCTCGAACGCCGCCGGGGCCGCATGGCGCTCCACTCGCGCGCCGGCGCGGCGGAGGAAGTTCTCGGCGGCGTCCGCGAGCCGCCCCGACGGTTCGTCCCGCTCCGAATGGACGATCGCGACCCTCGCGCCGCCGAGGCGCGGAAGGGACGGTTCGGACTCGGTCACCGCCCGCCGCTCTCGACGATCATGGCGATCCCCTGCCCGCCCCCGATGCATGCGGTGGCGAGCCCGTAGCGCCCGCCGCAGCGCCGCAACTCGTACAGGAGCGTGAGGAGGAGCCGGGCGCCGGTCGCGCCGAGCGGGTGGCCGAGCGCGATCGCGCCGCCGTTCACGTTGGTCCGCTCGCGGTCGAGGCCGAGTTCGCGCTCGACCGCGACGTACTGCGGGGCGAACGCCTCGTTCACCTCGATCCGGTCCATCTCGTCGAGCGACAGCCCGGCCGCCTCGAGCGCGGCGCGGCTCGCGGGAGCCGGGCCGAGCCCCATGACCTCGGGAGGCACGCCCGCGACCGCCCACGAGACGATCCTCCCGAGCGGCGTACGCTCCCGTGCGAGCGGGCTGCGTTCGTGGGCGAGGACGAGCGCGGCCGCCCCGTCGGCGACGCCGCTCGCGTTCCCGGCGGTGATGATTCCGTCGGGCCGGAACGCGGGGCGCAGGCCGCGCAGCTTCTCCAGCGTCGTGCCGGGGCGGGGGTGGGTGTCGCCCTCCACGCGGTTCTCGCCGCGGCGGGTCTTCACCGTGACCGACGCGATCTCCTCGGCGCGGCGGGCCTCCGACGCGGCGGCGGCGGCCTGGCTGCGCAGCGCGTATTCGTCCGAGTCCTCGCGGCTGACGCCGATCCGCTCCGCCACCCGCTCGGCGGTGTCCGACATGGTCAGGCCGCACATGCCGTCGGTGAGCGCGGCGACCAAGCTGTCCTCGAGCGTCGCGTTGCCGAGGCGAAGCCCCTTTCGGGCGCCGCGCACCACGAAGGGCGCCTGGCTCATGGACTCCATCCCGCCGGCGAGCGCCGCGTCGGCCTCGCCGAGGAGCAGGAGCTGCGACGCGGAGATCGCCGCCTGGATTCCAGAGCCGCAGAGCCGGTTCACCGTCAGCGCCGGAACCTCCACCGGAACGCCGGCCCGGATCCCGACGTGCCGGGCGCCGTAGATCGCGTCGGCGGCCGTCTGCTGCGCGTTCCCGAAGACCACGTGGTCCATCCGGTCCGGCTCTGCTCCAGCGCGGGCGAGGGCCTCCCGGGCGGCGGCCGCGCCGAGTTCGACCGCGGTCATCCCGGAGAGATCCCCGAGGAACGTGGTCATGGGCGTGCGCGCGCCCTCGAGGATGAAAATCCCGGCGGGCGCCGCCCGGTTCGCGGCGCGGGGCATCGGGCGGCTAGCCTAGCAGTCGGGGGCGGGGGCCGTGGATAGACTTCGCCGCCGTGCCCAAGGCCGTTCCCGAACGGGGAAACCCGGCGATTCCGACGGCGCTCGCGCTCGTCCTGCCGGGCCTCGGCCACGTGGTTCTGGGCCGGCGCGGCGCCGGGCTCACGTTCCTCGCTTCGATCGGCGGCATGTTCGTCACCGGGCTCGCGCTCGGGGGTCAGTTCTTCCCCGTCGGCGGCGCGCCGCCGCTCGCCATGGCGGCCGGCCTTGCGGAGATGGGGATCGGCCTTCCGCGCTTCGCGGCCGCTGCGCTCGGGTTCGGCGCGGGCGATCCCTCGGGGATCGGCTACGAGTACGGAAATGGGTTCCTGATCGCCGCCGGGCTCCTGAACCTGCTCGCGGCGCTCCAGGCGTGGGACGTCGCCAACGGGGACGAGTGATGCTGCACTTCGTGGCCATGACGCTGTTCGCCCTGTTCGTCTCGCCGGCGTTCGCCTGCCTGATGCGGACCGGGCTCACCGAGCGGATCCGGTTCGGCCTCTTCACGTTCGCCGCGCTGATGGGCAGCGGACTCGCCGTAAGCTGGCTGCTCTTCCTGATCTACGAGTGACCGCGTTGCTGCCGCTTGTGGGCGTCGCGGTCCTGATCGGGATCGCGTGGGCGATTTCCGCCGACCGGCGGCGGTTCCCGTGGAAGCTGGTCGCCTGGGGACTCGGGCTGCAGGTCGTCTTCGCCTTTCTCGTGCTCCGGACGAGCGGCGGGGCGGCGGCGCTCGCGGCCGCCGCCGGCTTCGTGGACCTCGCGCTCGCGCAGGCGAACGCCGGGATCGAGCTGCTGTTCGGGCCGCTCGCCGACCGGGAGCGGTTCGGGGTCATCCTCGCGGTCTCGGCGCTGCCGGCCATCGTCTATGTCGCGTCGGTGTTCGCGGTGCTCTACTACCTCGGCGTCCTGCAGGCGGTGGTCGCGGTAATGGCGCGGTTGATGGTGCGCACGCTCGGAACGAGCGGCGCCGAGACGCTCAGCGCGGCCGCAAACGTGTTCATGGGACAGACCGAGGCGCCGCTCGTGATCCGCCCCTACCTGGAGTCGATGACCCGCTCGGAGCTGCACGCGGTCATGGTCTCGGGGATGGCCACGGTGTCGGGCGGCATGCTCGCCGCCTACGTGGCGCTCGGCGTGGACTCGCAGTTCCTTCTCGCGGCGAGCCTCGTGAACGCTCCGGCGGCCCTCATGATGGCCAAGATCATCGTGCCCGAGACCGCGACGCCCGAGACCGCCGGACGGATCTCCCGGAAGATGCTTGCGGGCCGCTCCGAACACGGCGGCGGCCAGGACGCGAACGTGATCGACGCCGCGGCGCGGGGCGCCGCGGACGGGATCCGCCTCGTCATCAACGTGGTCGCCATGGTGATCGCGTTCCTGAGCATCGTCGCGCTGATCGACCTTCCGCTCGGGCTCGTCGGGCTGTCGCTCACCGGGATCCTCGGGTGGGCGCTCGCGCCGCTCGCGTGGCTCATGGGAGCGCCTCCCGGCGAGGCGGCGGCGCTCGCCGGCCTCATCGGCAAGAAACTCATCCTCAACGAGTTCGTGGCGTACCTCGACCTCGCCGAGCTGATCCGCGAGGGCTCGCTCTCGGCCCGCACCGAACTCATGGCCACCTTCGCGCTGTGCGGGTTCGCCAACCTCGGCTCGGTGGGCATCCAGATCGGCGGGATCGGCGCCCTGGCGCCGGGACGCAAGAGCGATCTCGCGTGGCTGGGGCTGCGGGCGCTCGCCGGCGGCGCCCTCGCCACGCTGCTTACGGCTACGCTCGCGGGGATGTTGTTCGGAGGCTCATGAAGCGGGAAGTGCGGGAGCGGCTCGACCGCGCGGTTCCGGTGGTCCGCCGGTGGGCCGACGGGAGCTTCCCGAAGCTCGGGGTCGTGTGCGGGTCGGGGCTCGCCGGAGCGGCCGCGAACGTCCGGGATCCCCGGTTTCTCCCGTTCGAGCAGATCCCCGGCTGTCCGCCGTGCTCGGCGCCCGGACACCAGCCGCGGCTGATCGTCGGCGAGCTCGGGCCGCAGCCGGTCGCGATCCTGCTCGGCCGGCACCACCTGTACGAGGGCCACGGCCCCGACGACGCGACGTACTCGGTGCGGCTCCTCGCCGCGCTCGGCGTGCGCCGGCTCGTTCTCACGGCGGCGACCGGCGGGATCGCGCCGGAACTCGCCGTCGGGGACTTCGTCCGGATCCGCGACCAACTGAACCTGACCGGCGCGAGCCCGCTGACCGGCCCCGAACCCGGGCCGGAGCCCCGCTTCCCGGACATGACCGCGCTGTGGGACCCGGAGCTGCTCGCCGCCACCGGACGCGCCGGCGAGCGGATCGGGACGCACCTGCCGGTCGGGGTGTACGCCGGCGTGCGCGGACCCGAGCTGGAGACTCCGGCCGAGATCCGCATGCTGCGGGCCATGGGGGCGGACGTCGTGGGGATGTCGATCGTGCTGGAGGCGATCGCGGCGCGGCACGCGGGCATGCGGGTCGCCGGCCTCGCGTTCGTGTCCAATCTCGCGGCCGGTCTGGGCGGCGGCGCGATCGACGCCGCGCACGTGAACGAGGCCGGCCAGGCGGCGAGCCCCAGGCTCACGCGGCTGATCGCCGCGATCGCCGCCGAGCCGGAGTTCAGGTCCGACTGACGCCGTCGGGACCTCCGTCGAGGCGGCCCACGTACGGTAGGTGCCGGTGCCGGCCGGCGAAATCGAGGCCGTACCCGACGACGAAGCAGTCGGGAATCACGAAGCCGACGAAGTCCGGGGTCAGGTCGTGGCGGCGGCGGGCCGGCTTGTCGAGCAGCGCGGCGGTGCGCAGCGAACGCGGCAAATCCGGGGGAATGGCCTCGAGGAGCGCCCGCGCCGCCCCTCCGGTGTCCATGATGTCCTCGACGATCAGCACGTCCTTGCCGGCGAGCGATTCGACGCGCAGCCCCTCGAGCTCCACCGGGCCCGCCTCGGTCCCGTCCCGGTAGGAGACGACCCGGCAGAAGTCGATCGTGACCTCGGCGCCCTCGTCGGAGAGCCTTCGGGCCAGGTCGGCGGCGAAGACGAAGGCGCCCCGCAGCACGACGAGCAGGTGCAGGTCCGTCCCGGCGGCGGCGACGACGTCCGCGGCGAGTTCCCGGACCCGCTCGTCGATGGACTCCTCCGACAGCAGTTGCTCGGGACGCGCCACGGCGGGATCAGGAGACCGGGAACAGGCCGAAGGTGACGGTGATGACGCCGAGCGCCTCGACCGGCTTCCCGTCCTTGAGCGCCGGCCGCCAGCGGTACTTGCGGGCGTGCACCCGGGCGGTCTCGACGCAGACCCGGCAGCCGGACTTGATGACCCCGAGCACTTCGGTGCTTCCGTCCACCTTGACCAGCACCTGCAGCATGACCTCGCCGGTGATGCGGCGGCGGCGGGCCGAATCCGGGTAGGGCGGCTCGTCCGGCTCGAAGATGAGCCGCGGCTCCACGTCGTAGCCGCCCGGGCTGTACGCGCCGCCGCCCGAACCGCCGCCGTAGCCGGGGCCCACGCCCCATCCCTGCCCCTCGCCGACCCCGGTTCCGTCGCCTCCGCCGATCCCGCCTCCGGTTCCGGCGCTGCGTTCCGCGTCCCGCCCGCCGCGATCCTCGAAATCGGTCAGGGAGAGACCGGGAGAGTCCACCGCCTGCGGGGAGAACACGTTCCCGAGGAACGAGTCGATGCGGTCGGGATCGTCCTCGAGGTTCTCGAGATCCTCGAAGCGCAGCGGGCGGGGCTTGCGCGGCGCGATGGGCGCCTCCCGCTGCGGCTCGGGAGCCGGCGGCGTCTCCGCCCGCTCGGGAATGTAGGCGCTGATGCGGTTCCCGCCGCTCCCGCCGCCGCCTCCCCCGCCGCCGAGGCCCTCGCCGCCGGCCACGTCGAACTGGAAGCGCGGCGCCGCGGTGAGCGCGGTCTCGGAATCGAGGAACGCGGCGAATCCGGGGAGGAAGAGCAGCGCCGCGAGGCCCAGATGCAGGCCGAAGGAAGCCAACGCCGACCGTTCCTTCCAGATCGGAACCGCGTCGGACCCGGCCCCGCCCGAGGTCAGCCCGGCGAGGAATCGGGAACGGGCGCGTTCTTCGGAAGCCATGGCGCGATCGAAGTCCCCACCCTTCGGCCCAATGCTAGCAGCGGCCGAGCGCGTCGCCTCCGAGCGAGGCGAGCACCTCCGCGGTGTGCTGGCCGCGCGTCGGGGGCGGAAGCGCCGCGGTCCGGCTCGCTCCGTCGATCTGGACCGGGTTGCCGACGAGGCGAAGCCGGCCGACCGCCGGGTGGTCCCGCTCGACCAGCATCCCCCGCGCCCGGAGCTGCTCGCCGTCGAGGATGTCGGCGACGCTGCGCACGCGCCCGACCGGCACCCCGGCGTCGCCGAGCAGCGTCTCCCACGCGCCGACGGAGCGCGCCCGGAAGACCGGCTCGAGGAGCGAGCGCAATTCCGGGCGCTGGCGCACTCGGTCCGGGTTCTTCGAGAAGCGCGGCGCGTCCAGCTCGGGGCAGGCGACGGCGCAGAATCGGGCCCACGTCGCGTCGTTGCCGACCCCCACGATGACGTGCCCGTCGCTCGCCTCGAAGCTCTCGTAGGGGGTCAGCGCCGGATGGCTGTTGCCGCTGCGCGCGGGCGGCTCGCCGGTGAGCAGGTAGCCCTGGGCCTGGTAGCACAGCGTGGCCACGACCGCGTCGAACAGCGCGACGTCCACCCGGCGGCCCCGTCCGTCGCGTTCCCGCGCGAAGAGCGCGGCGAGAATCCCGGAGCTGGCCATCATGCCGGCGGTGATGTCGGCGAGCGAGGCTCCCACCTTGGAGGGCGGTCCCTCCGCCGGACCGGTGAGGCTCATCCAGCCGGCCTCGCCCTGCATGATCGCGTCGTAGCCGGGGGAGCGCGATTTCGGCCCGTACTGCCCGTAGGCTGAGACCGAGCACCAGACGAGGCGGGGATGGCGCGCCATGGTCTCCTCCGGAGCGAAGCCGAGGCGGGCCATCGCGCCGGGCCGGAAGTTCTCGACCAGAACGTCGCTGCGTTCGAGGAGCCGCCGAAGCCGATCCTTGCCGGCTTCGGTCTTGAGGTCGAGCGCGACGCTCCTCTTGCCCCGGTTCACCGCGAGGAAGTACGCGCTCTCGCCCGCCTTGAAGGGCGGGCCCCACGTCCGGGTGTCGTCGCCGGCGGGCGACTCGACCTTGACGACCTCGGCGCCGAGGTCGGCGAGCATCATGGTCGCGTAGGGGCCGGCGAGCACCCGCGAGAGATCGAGAATCCGGACGCCCGCGAGCGGGCCGGCGCCGCTCACGGATGCGCGGCGGCGGCAAGCGCCCGCCCGAGGAGCCGCAGCGCCTCGTCGGCGTCCGCCCGGGTGATGTTCAGCGGGGGCGAGAGGCGGACGCAGTTGCGGTGCAGGCCCGCCTTGCCGATGAGCAGGCCCTCGTCCCGCGCCGCCCCGAGCAAACGGGCGGTGAAGGCCGGAGCGGGCGTGCGGCTCTCGCGGTCCTTCACCAGCTCCAGCGCGAGCATCAGGCCCTTGCCGCGGACCTCGCCGATCACCGGGTGGGCCGCCTGCAGCTCCTCGAGTCCCTCGCGGAAGTGCCGGCCGACGCGCTCGGCGTTCTCGTGGAGGCGGTCGCGCCGCACCACGTCGATCACGGTGCGGGCGGCGGCCATGCTCACCGGATTGCCGCCGAAGGTCGAGAGCGTGCTTCCCGTGACCGCCGCGCCGATCGCGCCGCTGGCCACGGTCGCGCCCACCGGAACGCCGTTGCCGAGCGCCTTGGCGTAGGTGACGACGTCGGGGGTCACGTCCCAGTGCTCGATGCCGTTGAGGGTCCCGGTGCGGCCCCAGCCGGTCTGGATCTCGTCGCAGATGAAGACCCCGCCGTAGCGGCGCACGATCTCGACGGCGACCTCGAAGTAGCCGGGCGGCGGCGTGATGAAGCCGCCGACCCCCTGGATCGGCTCGGCGATGAAGCCGGCCACGCGGCCCGAGGTGGTGGTCTGGATGACGTCCTCGATGTCGCGGGCGCAGCGCAGGTCGCAGGACGGGTACTCGAGGCCGAAGGGGCAGCGATAGCAGTAGGCGTTCGCCACGACCTTCATGCCGGGCACGTGGGTGCCGCCGAGCCGCCAGGGCGCCTGCCCGGTGGCGCTCATGGTCATCAGGCTGCGTCCGGCGTAGCCGTGGCGGAGCGTGATGAGCTCGTTGCTCCCGGTGTGCAGCTCGGCGAGCAGGATGGCCATCTCGTTGGCCTCGGTGCCCGAGTTCGTGAAGAAGCTGCGGTCGCAGTCGCCGGGGGCCACGGCGGCGAGGCGTTCGGCCACGTCCACCATCGGCTGGTTCGGCAGCAGCGTGGAGCAGTGCTGGAGGGTGTCCACCTGCTCCTTGACGGCGGCGTTCACTTCCGGGTGGCAGTGACCGAGCCCGACGGTGACGATGCCGCCGAAAAAGTCGAGGTAGCGGGTCCCGTCGGCGTCCCAGACGTGCTTCCCGGCCCCCTTCACGACCGGCATGGGCTGGTCGTAGAAGGTCTGGACGGCCGGCAGCACGTACCGGTCGTGCTTTTCGCGGATCGTGTCGGCGAGGCTCATCGGGCGGCCCGCTCGACCGCGGCGCGGATTTGGTCGCAGGGCAATGCGGCGCACCCCATTTCTCCGAGCCGGCGCCGGGAAACGGTCTTCTGATCTCCCGACTCCTCGTCCAGGACGGCCCGACTGGCGACGTAGGACCGCCATTCGTCGAGGTTGAACGGGTCGGGTTCCGTGCCGCCTGGTTCGCCGAGCTCGCAGAAGACGTACACGTCGGCCCACCGCTGCGGCGGGTCGGCGCGCTCCTCCGTACCCGTTTCGGAATCCCACGCATGACGGCGGCGCCCGACTCCGAATCTGATGGGCGAAGCGCGCTTCTGGGGCCACGATTGGAAGTACGCGGCGCTCTTCACTTCGACCTTGACCGCGCCGAAGAGCAGGTCGTGGGCGCCCCACTCCAAGCGAGGACCGCGCACCGCGTCGAGCGCGCATCCGACCAGATATTCCGCAAGGACGCCGCGCCCCGTGTTCCCCAGGAGATCGGAGCCGGACCAGCGCCAGTAATCCCCTGGTCTGAAGCGGAGTGGCGCGCCCCCAGCGCAGAACGACTGGTCCCCGCCGAGCAGCCGCCGCGGAGCGCGTTTGCGGAAGGTTCGGCGAGGCATGGCGCGCGGATGGTCTCAGACCTCGCCGGCGTCGCGGAGCAGCGCGAACTGCAGGAGCTCGGCCGACGCCCTCAGCGGGTCAACTCTCGTCACGAATCGATCTCGCGCCCTGAGAGCGCCCGCCATCGACCGGGAGTGGGATCCCCGAGGGTCTGGAGCGGCGGGGCGAAATTCTTTCGGACCGCCCCGCCCTCGTTCGGCGAGAGGTCATCCAGCCGACGCAAGCCGCTCGATTGCCGCTCGGAGACGGTCGTACCTCACGGGTCCCGCCCCGGGCGCGGCTTTCACGAGCCGCTCCAGCGGGCGAATGCTGATGTTCTTCTGGCCCTCCGCCTCACGGTGCAGAATCGCCCCGCCAAGGACGGAGAACTCCCATTGGTCGAGGTCCAGAGGATCAGGTTCCGTCGCTTCGGGGTCTCCCAGCACACAGAAAACGTACACGTCGGTCGTGCGCCTTGTCCCCCCTTTGGGCGGAGCGATGGCGAACTCCATTCCCGTTGGATCTGCCGGGCCGTCACCCCACGACAGAAGTAGGCCGTGGTCCGTACGGCGACCTTGATCCCGCCTGAGGTCTCCAAGTCATGCGCCTCCCAACGATCGCGTGGCTCCGTGGGCTGCCCGAACACACGACGGACCAGACCGTGAACGAGGGCGGCGCGTTCGATGTCGTTCAGAAGGTTGGACGAAGACCGGCGCCAGTAGTCCCTCAGGGAGACATTGCGCGGCATTCCGCTGGCGTGGAAGGGTTCATCGCCGCACAAGAGGCTCATCGCGACAAGGTAGCAGGCGACGTTCCTCGTCAGACCTCGCCGGCGTCGCGGAGCAACGCGAACTGCTGGAGCTCCCGGATGCGGTCGCGAATCTTGGCGGCGCGCTCGAACTCCAGCTCGCGCGACGCCTTCTTCATCTCCCTGCGGAGGCGGACCACGGTCTTCTCGACCTCTTCGGGGCTTCCCTCGGGCGATTCGAGGAGGCCGACGGCCCGCGCCCAGTCGTCCTCGTCGATCGCGGCGGCGTCCGCCGTCTCGCCGACGAGGTGCGTCGCGACGTCCTTGACCACCGTCTGCGGAACGATCCCGTGCTCCCGGTTGTGCTCCTCCTGGAGCGCCCGGCGGCGGCGGGTTTCGCCGATCGCGCGCTCCATCGATCCGGTCACTCGGTCGGCGTAGAGGATGGCCCGCCCGGCGACGTTGCGGGCCGCGCGTCCGATCGTCTGGATCAGGGCGCCCTCGGATCGCAGATACCCCTCGCGGTCCGCGTCGAGGATCGCCACCAGCGACACCTCGGGCAGGTCGAGGCCCTCCCGCAGCAGGTTGATCCCGACGAGCACGTCGAACTCGCCGAGCCGCAGCGAGCGCAGGATCTGGATGCGTTCGAGGGTGTCGATGTCGGCGTGCATGTACCGGCAGCGCACGCCGAGCTCGTGGAGATACTCGGCGAGATCCTCCGCCATGCGCTTGGTGAGGGTGGTCACGAGCACCCGCTCGCCGTTCCCGACAGTGGTGCGGATCTCCTCCAGCAGGTCGTCCACCTGATTCCCCGCCGGGCGCACCTCGACCGCCGGATCCACGAGTCCGGTGGGACGGATGATCTGCTCGACCACCGAGCCGCCGGCGGCGTCCAGCTCGTAGGGCCCCGGAGTCGCGGAGACCGCGATCACCTGACCGATCCGCCGCTCCCACTCCTCGAAGTTGAGCGGGCGGTTGTCGAGCGCCGACGGGAGGCGGAAGCCGTGCTCCACGAGAACGCGCTTGCGGGCCTGGTCGCCGGCGTACATGCCGCGGATCTGCGGGTGCGTCTGGTGGCTCTCGTCCACGACCACGAGCGTGTTTCGGGGCAGGTAGTCCATGAGCGTCGGGGGCGGCTCGCCCGGGGCGCGCCCGGTGAAGTGACGCGAGTAGTTCTCGATGCCGTGGCAATGGCCGGTCTCGGCCAGCATGTCGAGGTCGAAGAGCGTCCGCTGCATGAGCCGCTGCGCCTCGAGCCGCTTATCCCGCCGCAGCAGCTCGGGGTGGCGCTCGTCCAGTTCGGCGCGGATGGACCCGAGCGCCCGGTTCAGATCCTCCGCCGCCGCCACGTAGTGCGTGCGGGGGAAGAGCGTGACCCGGCTCTCGCGCGAGTGCTCGCGCCCGGTGAGCGGGTCGAACCGGGAGATGCGCTCCACTTCGTCGCCGAAGAGACGGATGCGCAGGCCGACGTCGTCGTAGCCGGGCACGATCTCCACCGTGTCGCCGCGCACCCGGAACCGCCCCCGCTCCAGCGCGAAGTCGTTGCGGACGTACTGCATCTCCACGAGCTTGGCGAGCAGCGCCCGGCGCGACGGAAACGACGCGCCCTCCTCGAACGCCACGAGCATCCCGTAGTAGGCCTCGGGGGAGCCGAGGCCGTAGATGCACGAGACGCTCGCGACGATCAGGACGTCGTCGCGCTCGAAGAGCGAACGGGTCGCGGACAGGCGGAGCCGGTCGATCTCCTCGTTGATCGTGGCCTCCTTCTCGATGTACGTGTCGCTCTGGGGGACGTAGGCCTCCGGCTGGTAATAGTCGTAGTAGCTGACGAAGTACTCGACGGCGTTGTCGGGTAAGAACTGCCGGAACTCCTGGTAGAGCTGCGCCGCGAGGGTCTTGTTGTGGGCGACCACCAGCGCCGGGCGGTTCACGGCCTCGATGACCTTCGCCACGGTGTAGGTCTTGCCCGAACCGGTCACCCCGAGCAGCACCTGCAGCGGGTCGCCCCGGTCGAGGCCCCCGACCAGCGCGTCGATCGCGGCCTCCTGGCCGCCGGCCGGACGGAACTGGCTGCGCACCCGGAAGGCGCGGGAGGCGACCCGCTGCGGAATCCCCGGGCGGGCGTGCGCGGCGGCCCGATCAGCCGGGCCGACGGTGCGCACCGCCGGTCAGTCCGGAACGATGTCCGCCGGATCGAGGCCGCGGAGCTGGAGCACCCGGAGAACCGTCTCCTCGAGCTTCAGGTCGGGAGTGGAGGCTCCGGACGTGAGCCCGATGGTGACCGGCCCGTCGGGCAGCCAGTCGGTCTCCTCGCCGACCGAACCCTCCCGGCGGCAGCGGATCCGGCCCCCCGACTCCAAGTCCTCGGGGCCCGAGACGTGGAAGGCGGGAAGCTCGCGCGAGCAGATCTCCTCGAGGTGGGAGGTGTTCGACGAGTTGAAGCCGCCGACCACCAGGACGAGGTCCATCTTCTCCTCGTCGAGGAGCTGCTCCACGGCGTCCTGCCGCTCCTGCGTGGCGCTGCAGATCGTGTCGAAGGAGCGGAACCGGTCGGGAAGCTCCTCCTCGCCGTAGCGATCCCGAAGCGCCTCGCCCAGCACCCGCGCGATCTCGAGCGACTCGCCCGAGAGCATCGTGGTCTGGTTCGCGAGCCCGATCCGGCCCAGATCCGTCTCCGGGTCGAAACCGGGCGAGAGCGCCCCCTCGAACCGCGCCCGGAACGCTTCGGGCGACAGGGCGCCCGGGTTCCGGATCTGGTGGCAGGCGATCTCGGCCTCGGCCATGTCCAGAAGCACGATGAACGTGCCGGCGCGGGACGTCGTGGCGCGGGTCTCCTCGTGCGAGGCCTTGCCGTGCACGACCGCGGTGCGCGAGTCGCGGCGGTAGCGCTCCACGTTCTTCCAGACGTTCATCACCGAGCCGCAGGTCGTATCGACGAGCACGGCGCGGCGGCGGCGCAGGATCTCGAGTTCCGTCGTGTCCACCCCGAACGCCGGCAGCAGGACCACGTCCTCGGGCCCGATGCCCTCGAACTTGGCCTCGCTGGCGGGCTCGCCCTCGAGGAACCGGATCCCCATGCCGGAGAGCCGGCGGTTCACGTAGGGGTTGTGGATGATCTCGCCGGTGATGAAGATGCGCCGGTCGGGGAAACGGCGATTCGCCTCGTAGGCGTACTCGATCGCTCGGTCCACTCCGTAGCAGAATCCGAACTCGCGGGCGAGCCGGAACCGGACCGCCCCGGCACGGAACCGAAACCCGTTCTCGCGGGCGAACCGGACGACGCTCCCGGAGTAATCCTGCTGGACATCGCCGATGATCTCGTCGTGGAGTCCGAGGCCCCGGCGGTAGTGCGTTCCGGGTTTCGGCTCGGGACGACCGAGGGCGGATGCAGGACTCATGGGAACGTCCCTAATGGTACTCTGACGGCGTCATGCAGGATGTCCTGATCACCGGACCGAGGAAGCGGCAGCCGAAAATCCTCGCCTACGTGGATGCCGGAAAGTGCTTCGGGCGCGGCTGCGAGATGTGCATCGCGGTCTGCCCGGTCAAGGACTGCATCACGCTCGTCCCCGATCCCGAGCCGAAGGCGGTGGGGGAAATCTGCGAGGTCAACGTCGAGACCTGCATCGGCTGCCAACTGTGCGCCAAGTTCTGTCCGCCGGACTACGACGCGATCCACATGTTCAAGTACGACGAGGGGATGCGGCTCGCCGAGGACCGCGACCGGACCTACGAATACCGGCAGTACCGGAAGAAGCCGGGCGAAGCGCTCGCGCGCTGAGATCCCGGGGGGCGGCCGGAGCGGACCTCCGGCCTATAATCGTCGGCCCGATTCGGCCGAGAGCCATCGCCTCCTGACGATTGACTGATCCCGACCTCACCCGCAGCAACGGCGCGGCCGAGGACTCGGGAGGGGCTTGGGAGGGGTCCGGGGGCCCTAGCGGCGCGTCCGGAGAAGAGGCGGCGTTCACGTCCGCCGCGCTGCTGGACGTCCTGCGGTTGATGCATGTATCGAGGGCGGTGGACCTGCGGGAAATCACCCTCAAGCGCCAGAACAAGTCGTTCTTCCAGATCAGCGGCGCCGGCCACGAGGCCATCGGCGCGGCCGCCGGCGCGTTCCTGCGCCCGGCCACGGACTGGGTCTTCGGGTACTACCGGGACCGGGCGCTCGCGCTGCGGCTCGGGTTGACCCCGACGGAGATGTTCGCCGCGGCGTGGGGCGCCGCCGCCGACCCGTCGTCGGGCGGACGTCAGATGCCGTCCCACTTCGTCAAGCGGGAATTGGGCCTTGCGGTCCATTCGAGCTGCGTGGGCACCCAGTTCCTCCACGCGGTGGGGGTCGCGCACGGTCTTCGGCTGCAGCGAAAGCACCCGGACGCGCTCGTGATGGTGTGCGCCGGCGACGGCGCGACCAGCGAGGGCGAGTTCTGGGAAGCGCTCAACAGCGCGTGCCTGCGCAACCTCCCGGTGATCTTCCTGATCGAGGACAACGGGTACGCGATCTCGGTGCCGGTGGAGCACCAGACCGCCGGCGGCTCCATCGCCGGGTTGGTGCGCGGCCACCCGGGCCTGAAGGTGCTCGCCTGCGACGGCTGCGACTACGAGGAATCTTGGCGGACGATGGCCGAGGCCGTGGACCACGTCCGCTCGGGCGCGGGGCCGGCGGTGGTGCAGGCGTCGGTCGTGCGGTTCCTGTCCCACTCGCTCTCGGACGACGACCGCGACTACAAGACCCCGGACGAGCTGGACCGCGAGCGCGCCCGCGATCCGATCCGGCTGCTGAGCCGTCGCGTCGTGGATTCGGGCGGCGCGTCCGCAGAGGAGCTCGCGGCGCTCGAATCCGAAGTGAAGGACGAGGTGGCCGACGCGGCGAGCGCCGCGCTCGCCCTGCCGTGGCCCGCTCCGGAGACCGTCCACGAGCACCTCTACAGCTCGAACGTGGATCCGTGCTCGGACGCCTTCGCCGCCGAGCCGCGTTTCGCGCCCGGCGCCAAGCCGGGAACCATGGTGGATCTCGTCAACCTGACCCTGCGCCAGGAAATGGAGCGCGATCCGCGAGTGGTGCTCTTCGGGCAGGACGTGGCCGACATGAGCCGGGAGGAGCACCTCGGCGAGGTCAAGGGCAAGGGCGGCGTATTCAAGGTGAGCCAGGGGCTCCAGCGCGAGTTCGGGTCGGAGCGGGTGTTCAACACGCCGTTGGCCGAGGCCACGATCGCCGGGGTCGCCTGCGGGATGTCGCTGACGGGGATCCGCCCCGTGGCGGAGATCCAGTTCCTCGACTACATCTGGCCGGCCTACATGCAGATCCGCAACGAGATCGCGAGCCTGCGTTGGCGGGCGAACGGGGCGTACTCGGCCCCGCTCGTGATGCGGGTTCCGTCCGGCGGATACCTGACCGGAGGCGCGGTGTACCACAGCCAGTCGGCGGAGGCGCTCTTCACGCACCTGCCCGGCCTGCGGGTGGTGATGCCGGCGACGGCGCTCGACGCCGCCGGGTTGCTGCGGACCGCGATCCGCAGCGACGACCCGGTGATCTTCCTCGAGCACAAGCACCTGTACCGGCAGACCTACAACAAGAGCCCCGATCCCGGCCCCGACTTCACGATCCCGTTCGGCAAGGCGCGGACCGTCCAGAGCGGTACTGACCTGACGGTGGTGACTTTCGGGGCGCTGGTGCACCGGGCCGAGCTCGCCGCCCGGAAGGCGCTCGCCGACGAGGGGATCTCGGTGGAGATCCTCGACCTGCGGTCGCTCGCGCCCTACGACTGGGACGCGATCGCGGCGAGCGTGCGGAAGACGAACCGGGCGCTCGTGGCCTACGAGGACACGCGCAGCTTCGGCTACGGCGCCGAGATCGCGGCCCGCATCGCCGACGAGCTCTTCGAGGATCTCGACGCGCCGGTGCGGCGGGCCGCCGCGAAGGACACGTGGATCGCCTACAACCCGGCGCTCGAGGCGGCCACCCTGCCCCAGGTCGAGGACCTGACGGCGGAAATCGTCCGGCTCGCCGAGTACTGAGTCAGCGCCGGGCTTCGGCGATGACGCGGGCGAGCTCGTCGACGGCTTCGTCGAGGTGTTCGTTCACGACCACCCGGTCGTAGCGTTCGCGCTCGTCCAGTTCGCCGGGCGCGGCGGCGAGGCGGCCCTGGATCGCCTCGGCGGAGTCGCGGCCCCGCCCCCGGAGCCTCGATTCAAGATCTTCGACCGAAGGCGGGGCGATGAAGATCGTGACCACGCCGGGTAGGCCGCGCAGCGCCGCCGCTCCCTGAACGTCCACCTCGATGAGCAGGTCTTCCGAACCCCCGGCGCGCAGCGCGGCGCGGCTCGTGCCGTACCGGTGGCCATGGACCTCCGCGTGCTCCACGAACGCGCAGGCCGCGACCATCCGCCGGAACTCGTCCGCGGTGACGAAGTGGTAGTCGCGCCCGTCCACCTCGCCGTTGCGCTCGGGCCGGGTCGTGTGGGACACGGCGAAACGCAGGTCGGGATCCGCCGCCGTGACCCGCCGGAGGATCGTGGACTTGCCGACCCCGGAGGGGCCGGAGACGACGAAGAGCCGGCCCGCCATCACCCCTGGATGGCCGCCCCGACCCGGCGCACGCCCTCCCGGAGCCGGTCTTCCGGGAGGAAGCTGAACGAGAGCCGGATCGACCTCGCTCCGACCGGATCGTCGGGGTCGGCGAAGAAGCAGGAGCCGCCCACCCACGCGACCCGGTGCGTTTCGGCCGCCTCGCGCAGCAGGCTCGTCGTGTCCGCCCGCAGCGGCCGGTCCCCGAAGTCCAGCCAGACGAAGAATCCCCCGGCCGGGCGGTCGGGTTCGGGGCCGTCGGGAAACGTCTCCCGGACGGCCTCCAGCATCGCGTCCCGCTTGCCCCGGTAGAGCTCGCGGGCGCCCTCGACCTGCCGCTCGAGGGCCCCGGTCCGCGCGTAGGCCAGCGCGAGGCTCTGGACGAGGGCGCCGGTGCACTGGTCGGTTCCCAGCTTGACGACCCCGAGCCGGCGCACCAGTTCCGGGTCCGCGACCGCGAAGCCGAGGCGGAGCCCGGGACCGAAGATCTTGGAGAAGGTGTGGACGAGCACCGTCCGCTCCGGCGCCAGCGCCTTCAGCGGCGGGAGCGGGCCGCCGTCGTATCCGAGCTCGGCGTAGGCGTGGTCCTCCACGACGGTCACGCCGTGGCGTTCGAGCACCGCCAGCGCTTCCCGGCGGCGGGAGAGGCTCCACGTGCGCCCGGTGGGGTTCTGGAACGAGGGGATCGCGTAGAACACGCGGGGAGCCATGCCGCGCCCCGCCAGATCGCGGATGCGCGCGTCGAGCCCGTCGGGCAGCGGGCCGTCCCGATCGACGGGAACCCCGACCGGGACGAAATCCATCTCGCGGCACAGGTGGAGGACCGCCATGTAGGTCGGGTTCTCCAGCAGCAGCGCGTCGCCGGGGTCGAGGAGCGCGGCCAGCGCTAGCCGGATTCCCTCGAGTCCGCCGCTCGAGATCATGATTTCGTCCGGATCCGCCGGGACGCCGAAGCGGCGTTCGGTGCGGTCGGCGAGGTACTCCCGAAGCGCGGTCACGCCCGCCGCCGGCGAGTAGTTGAGCGCCGCCGCCGCCGACCGGCCGAGCACGGCGTCCATCGCCTCGGCGGTGTCCTCGATGCGGAAGACCGCCGGATCGGGCAGCCCGCCGGCGAGCGAGAGGATGTCCGGACGCTCGGCCAGTTTCAGGATGTCGGTGACCGCGGCGCCGGCTTCGAGCCGCTCGGCGACCCTCGAGAATCTCACGCCGTCCCCTCCTGGCGGATTTCGAGCCGGGCCCGCTCGCCCTCGACCTCGATCTCGCGGGCCGCGCCGGTCCCGAGCTCGCCGTCGCCGAGATCCACCGCGAGCGTCTCGGCGCGAAAGTGCTCCTCGCGCCCCCGGGCGAGCGCGAGCAGGCGCGGCGATCCCGAAAGCGACACCCGGATGCGGGCGTCGTACGGGAGGTCGAAGTCCTTGCGCAGGTTCTGGACCCGGTTCAGCAGCTCCCGGTACCGGCCCTCCTCCACGAGTTCGTCGGTGAGCTCGGTCTCGAGCGCCACCGAGAGGCCCAGACGGCTGTCGGCGGCGATCGCTACGCCGTCGCGGGGCGCCGAGGAAATCTCGAGGTCGTCGGGTTCGAGGCGCGCCTCGCGGCCGCCGCCGAGCGCGACGGTCAGGCCGCCTTGTGCGTCCACCCGGTCGCGGATCTCCCGGCCCGGCGTCCGGGCGAGCGTCCGCGCCACCTCGGCCATGTCGCGACCGAGCCGGGGGCCGAGCCGGCGGAAGCGGGGCTTGACCCGGACGTCCATGGCGTCGCCGAAGTCCCCGGCGAACTCGATCGTCTTGACGTTGAGCTCGCCGGCGAGCAGCTCCCGGTGCGGAGCCAGCCGCTCCCGCAGCGCCGCGTCGGCGACCCCCACCCGTGCCGCGGCGAGCGGCTGCCGGGTGCGGACGCCGCGCTCGGTGCGGACCCTGAGGCCCAGCGAGGCGGCCTCGCGCAGCAGCCGCATCTCCTCGTTCAGCGCCGCGTCCAGCGGAAACTCGGGCTCCGGCCAGTCGGCGAGGTGCACGCTCTCGGGGTCGGGACCGGGCACGAGCGCGCGGTGCATCTCCTCGGCGAGGAACGGCGTGAAGGGGGCCGCGAGCCGGGACAGCCGGACGAGCGCGTCGTAGAGCGTGCGGAAGGCGTCCAGCTTGTCCGGGCCGCGCCCGGACTCCCAAAAACGACGGCGGCTGCGCCGCAGCCACCAGTTGGAGAGCGACTCGGTGAACCCGGCGAGGGCGCGCGCCGCCTCGTAGGCGCGGATCGAGCCGAGTCCATCGCGGACCGCGAGCGTGGTCTCCTCGAGGTGGGAGAGGATCCAGCGGTCCAGCGGGGAGCGCTCCGAGACCGGCCGCGCCTCGTCGCGGCGCGGGTCGAACCGGTCGATCCCGGCGTAGATGGTGAAGAACGAGAGCACGTTGCGCACCCGCAGCGGGAACTCGCGGGCGGCGGCGCGGACGTTGTCGAGCGAGTGCCGCTTGCCGCCCCACGGGGTGGCCCCGGCGAGGAAGAACCAGCGGAAGGCGTCGGCGCCGGCCTCGCCCAGCGTGCGCTCGGGCGGCGTGTAGTTCCCGCGCGACTTGGATTCCTTGCGTCCCTCGGGGTCGGTGACGTGGCCGAGGACGAGGCACGAGCGGTAGGGATGCGACCCCTCGGGCGAAGGGATCTCGAGCCGGGCGCAGGTGTCCCGGTCGAAGAGCAGCGTCGAGATCATCAGCAGCGAGTAGAACCAGCCCCGCGTCTGGTCCACCGCCTCGGTGATGTAGTCGGCCGGGAACGACTGGAGGAAGCGGTCCCGGTTCCGATGCGGGAACCCCCACTGGGCGAACGGCATCGCGCCCGAGTCGAACCAGCAGTCGATCACTTCGGGAACCCGGCGGTAGGTGCCGGGCTCGCCCGGACGGGTCCAGGTCACGTGATCCACCCACGGCTTGTGCACCATCAGGTCGGGATCGAGCTCGGGCCGCCGCTTTCGCTCCTCGTGGAACGCGCGGAAGGCGTCCGGATTGCGCGCCTCGATCTCCCGCACCGACGCGGGCATGTCGAGGGCGCCGGTCTCGTCGTTGATCCAGATGTTCAGCGGCGTGCCCCAGAAGCGCTCCCGCGAGAGCGCCCAATCCACGTTGTTGCGCAGGAAGTCGCCGAAGCGCCCCTCGCGGATGTGCTCGGGGCGCCAGTCCACGGCCCCGCTGTTGCGCAGCGCCTCGTCCTTGCGCCGAGTGGTGCGGATGAACCACGCCGGGCGGGCGTACTGGATGAGCGGATCCTCGTCGGCGCGCCAGCAGAACGGGTACTCGTGCCGGATCGTCTCCCGGTGCACGAGGAGCCCCCGTTCCCGCAGGATGCGCAGGATCCGGGCGTCGGCGTCCTTGACCCACAGCCCCTCGAGGTCCGGCGCGTCGGCGGTGAAGCGCCCGTCCGGCCCGACCGCGCAGGGCAGCGGAATCTCATGGGCGTTCGCGTAGGCGGAGACGGTCTTCTTGTGGAGCTCGTGATCCACCTCGCCGAACGCCGGAGCCTCATGGACGAGGCCGGCGCCCTGGTCCAGCTCGACGAAGTCGGCGGCCAGCACCCGCCAGAACGCGGGGACGCGGCTCCCGTCGGGGAGGACGCCGTCGAGGTTCCGGAAGCGGTTCCAGTAGTCCTCGAACGGGGGCCGATAGCGGCGCCCGACGAGCTCCTCCGCCCCGAGCGTCCGCAGCCGGCGCAGCGGCCGACCGAGGCGCCCCTGGAGATCCTCGACGAGCGCGTCGGCGAGGATCAGCCGGCGCGTCCCGTCCTCGACCTCGGCGTAGGTCACGCCCGGACGCACCGCGGCGTACAGGTTGGACGGCAGGGTCCACGGGGTCGTGGTCCACGCGACGAGCGAGGCGCCCGGGTCGTCCTCGAGCGGCAGCGCGACATAGACGGCCGGGTCCTCGACCTCGCGGTAGCCGAGCCCGACCTCGGCGGAGGAGAGCGCGGTGCCCCCCTGCGCCCACCACCACACGACCTTCTCGCCCCGGTAGAGCAACCCCTTCCGGCGCAGCTCCGACAGCGCCCACCAGACGCTCTCCACGTAGGCGGTCCGGTAGGTGACGTAGGCGTCCTCGAGGTCCACCCAGTGCCCGATCCGGGCCGTCATGTCCTCCCAGTTCCGGATGTAGCGGAAGACGCTCGCCATGCACCGCTCGACGAACGGCCCGACGCCGTACTCCTCGATGCCGGCGCGGCCGTGGATCCCGAGCGCGCGCTCGACCTCGACCTCGACCGGAAGGCCGTGGGTGTCCCAGCCCGCCTTGCGCTCCACGTGGCGGCCCCGCATGGTCCAGTAGCGGGGGAACACGTCCTTGAAGACGCGGGTGAGGACGTGGCCGTTGTGCGGCAGGCCGTTCGCCGTGGGAGGGCCGTCGTGCCAGATCCAAGGCTTGCCGCCCCGCCGCGCCTCGACGCTGCGCTCGAAGATCCGCCGCTCCTTCCAGAACCGGGCGATCTCGGCCTCGACCTCGGGAACCTCGGAAACCGCCCGGGGAGGCCGAAGGAAGGTCAAGACGGGGCGGTGCGGTGGATCGGGAGTCGCTCAGGCGCGTCCCCAACGGGACTCGAACCCGTGTTTTCGCCGTGAAAGGGCGATGTCCTGGACCGCTAGACGATGGGGACCCGAAGGGGTAGGCCGTGCAGGTTTCGAACCTGCGACATCTCGCTTAAAAGGCGAGCGCTCTGCCGACTGAGCTAACGGCCCGGCGAACCCGAAATTCTAGCAGCCCGGTCGGGCGCTCAGCCGGTCCGAAAGATGGAGTCGGCGCGGTCGGGACCCGTCGAGACCATGGTGATGGGAACGCCCACGAATTCCTCGACGGCGTCGAGGTAGGCGCGCGCCTCGGGCGCCAGGTCGGCGAGCCGGCGGACGCCCCGGCAGGGCCGGTCCCAGCCCGGCAGGACGCGGAACTCGGGCTCGCAGCGGGCGAGGGCGCCGTGCTCGCCGGGGAACTCGGCCACCGGCTCGCCGTCCAGCCGGTAGCCCACGCCGACCCGGATTTCGGGCAGCCCGTCGAGGACGTCCAGCTTGGTGATCGCGAGCTCGTCGATCCCGTTGACCCGGCGCGCGTAGCGGAGCACCACGCCGTCGAACCAGCCGCAGCGGCGCGGGCGCCCGGTCGTCGCGCCGAACTCGCGCCCGCGCTCCTGGATCGCGCGTCCGACCGGACCCTCCATCGCGGTCGGCAAAGGCCCCTCCCCGACGCGGGTCTGGTACGCCTTCGCCACGCCGAGCACGCGAGCGACCGCTTGCGGCCCCACGCCGGCGCCGACGGCGGCCGCCCCGGCAACCGCGCTTCCCGAGGTCACGAACGGATACGTCCCGTGGTCCACGTCCAATAGCGCCGCCTGCGCGCCCTCGAAGAGAACGTCGCGCCCCGCCGCGAGCGTCTCGTGGATCAGCAGCGACGTGTCCTGGACCAGCGGCAGGATGCGCGCGGCGAAGTCGTCGAGGAGCGCCCGCGTCTCCCGGATTTCGGCGTCCCGGCGGGCCGCGTCCCACTCCAGCAGGCGGGCGCGGAATCCGATCAGGTGCGCGAGGCGGAGATCCCGGTTCTCGGGGTAGCGCAGATCGCCGAGGCGCAGCCCCCGGCGGCCCGCCTTGTCCTCGTACGCCGGACCGATGCCCCGCCCCGTGGTGCCGATCCGGCGCCCGCCCAGCCAGGTCTCCTCGTACGCCTCGACCTCGCGGTGGATGGGGAGGATGATCTGCGCCCGGTCGGAGAGCACCAGATCCCGTTCGGGGGCGAGCCCGGCCGCCCTCAGGCTCGCCATCTCGTCCAGAAGCGCCGTGGGATCCACGACGCAGCCGTTCCCGACGATCGAGCGCACTCCCTCATGCAGGACCGCCGACGGGAGCAGGTGGAGGATCACCGAGCGGCCGCCGACGACCACCGTGTGGCCGGCGTTGTGGCCCCCGCCGAACCGGACCACGCTGTGGAAGCGCGGCGCCAGCAGATCCACGAACTTGCCCTTGCCCTCGTCCCCCCACTGGGTGCCGACGACCGCGAGTCCGGGCATCCGCCTCCCGCCCGGCTTCCGCCCGCGCCTATTCGAGGCCGAGCAGATCCCGCACTTCCTCTTCGAGGCGCGCGGGCGTGCGTTCCGGGTTGAACCCGATGTGGCGCACCTGGATGACGCCGTCCCGGTCGGTGATGTAGGTCGTCGGCATGGCGAAGATCCGGAAGGCCTCGTCGGCCTCGGCGCTGGAGATGACGTTCAGGTAGCTGACGCCGTGCTTCTCCATGTAGGCGCGGACCTCCTCGATCGGCGGGATGCGGTCGTCCACGTGGAGCCCGACCACGACGAGGCCGTCGTCCCCGTACCGATCCTGGAGATCCTGGTAGAACGGCAGCGAGTCCTCACAGGGACCGCACCACACCGCCCAGAAGTCGTACACCACGACCTTGCCGGGGAATCCGCGCAGCGAGACCGGTTCGCCGTCGAGCGCGGGCAGCTCCACGTCGGGAGCGAGCTCCCCGATCACCCCCCGGGGTTGGGCGCCGAGGAGAAGGAAGCCGAGGAGGACGAGCGCGGGTCGGGGTCTCATGATTCCTGTTCGGCGAGCCACCGCTCGCTGGCGATGGCCGCCATGCAGCCGGTTCCGGCGGCGGTCACCGCCTGGCGCCACGTGGGATCCATGACGTCGCCGCACGCGAACACCCCCTCGACCGAGGTGTTCGTCGTCCCCGGCCGCACGCGAATGTAGCCGACCGGATCGAGATCCAGCTTCCCGGTGAACAGCTCGGTGTTCGGGACGTGCCCGATGGCGAGGAAGAGCGCTCCGACGTCCAGCCCGGATGGGGCGCCCGTGCGGACGTTCTTCAGCTTCAACCCGGTCACGCCGTCGTCGTCGCCGACGACTTCCTCGACCACCGAATCCCACACGAAGCGGATCTTCGGGTGGGCCATGGCGCGGCGGGCCATGATCCGCGAAGCCCGCAGCGCGTCGCGCCGGTGGATGACGTGGACGGTCGTGGCGAACCGGGTGAGAAACAGCGCCTCCTCCATCGCGGTGTCGCCGCCGCCGACGACGGCGATCTCGCTTCCCCGGTACAGCGCGCCGTCGCAGGTCGCGCAGGCGGAGACCCCGCGGTTCAGGAACGCCTGCTCGGACGGCAGGCCGAGCCAGCGGGCGCGGGCGCCGGTCGCGGCGATCAGGGCGTCGGCGGCGAACCGGCGCTCCTCGGTCTCGACCCGGAACGGGCGCGAGGACAGGTCCACCCGGGTGGCGTCCACCTGGTGGATCTCGGTCCCGAAACGCTCCGCCTGGCGGCGGAACAGGTCCATCATCTCGGCCCCGGTGACCCCGTCGGGGAAGCCGGGATAGTTCTCCACGTCGGTCGTAAGCATGAGTTGGCCGCCGGGGAGCCCGATGTCCGGATCGAGGCCGGACCCGGCGAGCAGGACCGGCTTTAGCTCAGCCCTGGCGGCGTACAGCGCCGCGGTGTATCCGGCGGGGCCGCTGCCCACGATGAGGATTCGGGAGGCTTCCGCGGGCATGCGCCGGGGCGGAGACTAACACGGGGATGCGAGCCTCGAAATCGCCGCGAACGCCTCGACCGCAAGCTGATCCGGCCGCAGTTCGGGGTCGATGCCGAGCTCGTTCCGGGCCGCCTCCACCCGCTCCCCGAGCTCCCGGTCGGGAAGCCGGAGGATGCAGTTCCGCAGCGTCTTTCGGCGGTGGGCGAACAGCCCGCGCACGAGCCGGCGGAAGCGGTCGGGATCGCCCGCGTCCGGCGGGTCGGGTCGGGGGGTCAGCTTCACGACCTCGGCCACGACCCGGGGACGCGGGCGGAACGCGGCCGGGTGGATGCGGAAACATGAATCGGCGACGAGCGCCTGTCCGACGACCACGCTGAGCGCCCCGTAGTCGGGGTCGCCGGGAGCGGCGGTCACGCGGGCCGCCACCTCGCGCTGGAACGAGAGCGTCATCGGGGCGAACAGCGGCGCGCCGTCGGGCAGGAGCCGCAGCAACAGCACCGACGCCACGGAAAACGGCAAGTTCCCGACGAGCGGCGCTGGCGGCTCGATCCCGGCGTCGCGAAGCGTCCCGGCCAGGTCGAGCCGGAGGACGTCGCCCTCGACGATCCGGAGCCGTTCCCCGAAGCCGAGCCGGTCCGCGCGCTCCCGAGCGACCCGGGCGAGGCGACCGTCCAGCTCGACCCCGAGCACGCGCGCCCCGGCCTCGAGCAGCGGAACCGTCAGCGCCCCCTTCCCCGGACCGATCTCGACGACGGACTCCGGCGGCGCGTCGCCGAGCGCGGCGAGCGCGAAGCGCCGCGCCGCTCCCCGGTCGTGCAGAAAGTTCTGGCCCCGGGCGCGGGTGGGGAAGAACGGCGTCTCCAATTCTTGCGGCATTACTTTAGGGTTGATAGCCTAAACACGGGGAATAGCGGGATAAACACGTCATGGAAATCCTCGCGGCGCTGCTGCTCGGAACACTTCAGGGCCTTACCGAGTTCCTGCCGGTCTCGAGTTCCGGACACCTCGTGCTCGCCGAGGCGCTGCTTCCCGAAGGGGCTGTCTCCACTCCCGGGATTCTGTTCGAGGCGGTCGTGCATCTGGGAACGCTCGCCGCCGCGACGATCTGGCTGCGCCGCGAGCTTCGGACGCTGCTGCGCGGCCTTGGCCCTTCCGGCCCGCCCGAGAGCCGGCGGCTGCTCGTCCTGCTGTCCGTCGGCTCGGTCCCGGCGATCGTGGTGGGCTTCCTCCTCGCCGGGGTCATCCGCACCGCCTTCGGCGACGCCGGCTTCGCCGGGCTCGGCCTGCTGGGCACCGGCGCGCTGCTGCTCCTCGCCGGAAAGCGGACGTCGGGCGGCGAAACCGAGCGTGCGCTGCCGCGCCTGCCCCGCGGGGTTCGGGACGCGCTCGTCATCGGGGCGGCGCAGGCGGTCGCGATCTTTCCCGGGATCTCCCGTTCGGGAATCACCATCGTGACCGGGCGGCTCGCCGGACTCGGCGGGGCGGACGCCGCCCGCTTCAGCTTCCTGCTGTCCGCGCCGGTGATCCTCGGAGCGGCGACGCTCGAGACGCTCCACGCGACGCGGACCGCGGCGTGGACGGGCGCCGCGCCCGAGCTCGCGGTCGGGTTCGCCGCCGCGTTCGGATTCGGACTGCTCGCGCTGCGCTGGGTGTTCTCGGCGCTGACGCGGGAACGCTTCCACGCCTTCGGCTGGTACTGCCTCGCGGCGGGGGGGATCGGTGTCGGTCTGGCCAGCGGTTAAGGCTGGGTTCGGACACCGCTTCGCGGCCGGCGTCGCGTTGGTCGCCGGCGGCGCGCTCTTCGCCCTCGCGCTGGCGTCGTGGTCGCCCGACGACCCGGTGCCGCTGCTGAGCGCCGGCGATCCGGTCACGTCCAACCTGCTCGGACCGACCGGCGCCCTCGTCGCCGAAATCGCCTTCCAGCTCGTCGGCGCGGTCGCGGTGGTCGTCCCCATCCTGATGCTCCTCGGCGGAATCCGCCGGTTGCGCCCGACCGGGGAGGCCGAGCCGCCGGCGGCCGGCGTGCGGGCGCTCCTCGTCGCCAGCCTGGTCGTCAGCGTCGCCGGGCTTCTCGGGCTCGCGCAGGCCCGGTTCGGGAGCGTCGCGACCGCGCAGATCCCATGGGGCGGGTATCTAGGAGCGCTGCTCCAGCGCGGCCTCGCGAGCGCCATGGGCGAGGTCGGGACCGGAGTGACGCTCACCGCCTTCGCGGTGATCGCGGCCGGGGCGTTCCGCGGGTTCGGACGGGCCGCGACGGAGGCGCCCGAAACGTTCCGCTTCCGGCCGGTCGCCTGGACGCGGCGCTGGATCGGGGCGATGCGGCGGCGGCGCGAGCGCGAGGAGACCGCGCGGCGGTTCGTCGCCCGCATCCAGAGGCGCCGGAAGCCCCCGCGGGCGCCTGCCGTCGCGGCGCCGGCGGCTGCGCCGAAGCGGAGCCGCAAGCGGACGCGACCGCGGACCCTGCCGCTCGGGAACCCGAAGCCGGACGAGGCCGGAAGCGGCGACTGGAAGCTGCCCTCGATCCGGATTTTCACTCGCCGCGCGCACCAGCCGGGTCCGTCCCGGAAGCTCCTGGCGGCGCGCCGGATGGCGCTCGAGGAGGCGTGCGAGCAGCACCGGGTCCGGGGAGAGGTCGTGCAGATCCAGCCCGGGCCGGTCGTGACCACGTTCGAGTATCGGTTGGGCGAAGGACAGGCGCTGAAGCGGCTTCAGGGCCTGCGCGAGGAAATCTGCATGGCGCTCAGGGCGCCGAGCATCCGAGTGGAGCGGGTCCGGGGACGCGACGTCGTCGGGGTCGAGGTTCCGAACGAGGATCCGGCGATGGTCGGCCTGCGGGAACTTCTCGAGGATCCGGCGTTCGCCGAGGAGAGCGGGGAGCTGCCGATCGCGGTCGGCCGGCTGGTGGACGGCCGGCCGCTGGTCCGCGATCTGGTGGAGATGCCGCACCTGCTCGTGGCCGGGGCCACCGGCGCGGGAAAGTCGGTGCTGCTCAACGCGCTGCTCTGCTCGCTGCTGTACCGCCGGACTCCGGACGAGCTGCGGCTGATCCTCGTGGACATGAAACGGATGGAGCTGCAGCCCTACGAGTCGATCCCCCACCTGCTGACTCCGCTCATCAAGGACCCGGAGAAGGCGAAGATCGTGCTGCTGCGGGCGTGCCGGGAGATGGATCGGCGGATGCGCCTCCTCGAGGAGGCTAGGGTGCGCAACATCACCGGCTACAACCAGTACGTGCGCAGCCTCGGCGAGGCGCAGGCGCACAAGCGCGGTGCGGACGAGGAGCTGCCGGAGCCGCTGTCGCGGCTCGTGGTCGTGATCGACGAGCTCCAGGATCTGTTCGCGCATGCGCGGGCCGAGGTGACCCCCGCGATCCAGCGCCTGCTGGCGCTGGGGCGCGCCGAGGGCATCCATCTCGTGCTCGCCACCCAGCGCCCCTCGACCGACGTCATCAGCGGGACCCTGAAGGCCAACCTTCCCTCCCGGATCGCCTTCCGCGTGGCGACCCAAGTGGATTCCAAGGTGATCCTCGACCGCAGCGGGGCCGAACACCTCATCGGCAAGGGAGACATGCTCATGATGCGCGGCGGAGCCGAGATGCCGCGGGCGCAGGGCGCGTTCGTGACCGAGAAGGAAGTGAAGCAGCTCACGCGCTTTTGGGCCAAGGCAGGCGAGCCGGCGTTCGACGACGGGATGCTGGAGAGCCTCGACGGTCCGGAGGCGGCGGGAACGAACGGAGCGGCGGCGCCGGCTGTGGGCGGCGATCGGAAGGAAGACGAGATGCTTCCGGCGGCGCGGGACATCTTCGTACGGGAGCGGAAGGCCTCCACGTCGATGCTCCAGACCGAACTCGGACTGGGATACCAGCGTTCGCGGCGGATCGTCGCGGCGCTCGAGCGTCAGGGCGTGGTCGGCCCGCAGCGCGGGGCCCAGGCCCGCGAAGTTCTGGTGCAGCCATGAGGTTCCGCGGATCGCTCGCGCTGGTTGCGGCGCTCCTCGCCCCCGCGCCGGCGGCCGCCCAGCCGGCGAAGCAGCTGTACGACGAGGCGCGGACCGCGGAAGCGCGCCTGAGGGGCTCGGAGTCCCGGATGGAGTCGCGGCGGGAGTGGACGCACGCGGCGGATCTGTACCAGAAGGTCGTGCGCACCTGGCCCCGGAGCGGCTACTGCGACGACGCGCTCCACAGCCGGGGCCTCCTGCTGCGGGAGGCGGCCCATCGATTCGAGAGCCGGGAACTCGCCGTTTCGGCGGTGAACGCCTTCACCCTGCTGACGAACGGCTACCCGTCGAGCAAGTGGGTTCCGGACGCGCTCGCCGAGACGGTCCAGCTCTGGCTCGACCCGCTGGACGACCGCGCCCGGGCCGAACGCGCGAGCCGGCGGATCGCGGCGGGAACGCCGGCGTGGCGGCGGGCGACGGCGGCGCTCGATCCGCCCGCGCCGCCGGTCGAGACCGCCCCCGCCCCGCCGGCGATCGTGCCGGCGAACCCGCACCGGTCGGTGCTGGACGTGCGCCACTGGGTCGGCGACTCGCACACCCGGGTGGTCATCGACTTCGACGGCGAGGTTCCCCACGTGGAGGGGAAGCTCTCCGATCCGGAGCGGGTGTTCCTCGACTTCCACGGCGCCCGCCTTTCCGAGGAGCTGGCCGCGCGGGTGTTTCCGATCGAGGGATCGCACCTGACGCGCATCCGGGTCGGCGCCCGCGAGGGAGACGTGGTGCGGGTGGTGCTGGACTTCGGCAGCGTGACCAAGACGAACGTCTTCGTGCTGCCGAACCCGTATCGGGTGGTCGTGGACAGCGAGGGCGAACGGCCCGTGGTCACGGCGGAAGCCAGGCCGCGCCCGCCCCCGAGGGCCCCCGAGGACGCTGCCGCCGCTCCCGAGGCGGCGCAGCCGACCGAGAACGGTTTCTCGATCGCGCGCCAGCTCGGCGCCGGGGTGCGGCGGATCGTTCTGGACGCCGGGCACGGGGGCAAGGATCCGGGGACGCTCTCGGGATCGCTGCGGGAAAAGGACATCGTGCTGGACGTGGCGCTGCGGGTCCGGGAGCTGCTCGAAGCGGACGGCTACGAGGTCGTAATGACCCGCGAGACCGACGTGTTCATCCCGCTGGAGAAGCGCGCGTTCCTCGCCAACAGCGGCGAGGCGGACCTGTTCGTGTCGATCCACGTGAACGCCGCCCGCAACCGCAACGCCCGCGGCGTCGAGACCTACTACCTGAACTTCGCGACCTCGCCCGACGCCGAATCGGTGGCGGCGCGGGAGAACGCCTCGGCCGGCGGCGTCCCCATGGCGGACGTGCCGAAGCTCGTCCAGCGGATCATGAACAACAACCGGCTGGAGGAGTCGCGGGCGCTCGCGAACGCGGCGCAGGACGCGCTGGTCGAGCGGCTGCTCGACAATCCCCGCAGCTCGCACAACCGGGGGGTCAAGACCGCCGGGTTCCACGTCCTCCTCGGGGCGCGGATGCCGGCGATCCTGCTGGAGCTCGGGTTCGTGTCCAACCGCGCCGAGGCCCGGCTGCTGCGCGACTCCGCGTACCGGGACAAGATCTCGGCGGCCATCGCCGACGGGATCAACGATTACGTGCGCACGCTCGGGCAGCTCACGACCTCGACCGCGGATTCGCGGGAGCCGAATTAGGCCCGGGGTGCCGAGGGGCGGACTTGAACCGCCGACACAAGGATTTTCAGTCCTCTGCTCTACCGGCTGAGCTACCTCGGCCCGGCGCGGCGGGTAGTTTCGCACAGAGCGCGGGTCCCCGAAGGGCGTAAGGTGACCCCGCCATGTGCGGACGGATGACGCAGGACTTCGACCTCGACGAGCTGTCCGAAGCCTGCCTCGAGGGCGCTCCCGCCCCGGATCTGTCGCTCCGGCGGCGCTACAACGGATGCCCCGGGCAGGACTTCGTCGTTTGCCGGACGGATTCGGGTCGGCGGACGCTCGGGACGCTGCGCTGGGGGCTTGTCCCGGCCGTTCCGCCGAGCGGGATTCCGCCGCCGATCAACGCCCGGGCCGAGACCGTGCACCACAAGGCGACGTTCCGGGAGTCCTTCCGCCGGACGCGATGCGTGGCCCCGATCCGAGGATGGTTCGAGTGGCGCCGGAAGCAGCCGTACTTCATCCACGCCGGCGGAGCGCCGATCTTCCTGGCGGGAATCGAGGAGCGCGGAACCTTCGCGGTGCTCACGACGAGGGCCAGCGAGGCGCTCGCCGAAATCCACCACCGCCAACCGGCGGCGCTCACGGGCGACGCGGTCGCGGAGTGGCTGGACCCGGACGCGGCTCCGGAGCGCCTCCTGGACCTCGCCCGAACCCCCAAGGCGGGATTCGGGGTCCGTCCGGTGAGCGCGCGGGTCAACTCGCCGAGGAACGACGGGCCGGACTTGCTGGACGCGGTCCGGCGGCAGCCCGCGCTGTTCTGACTACTCCTCCTCGTCCTTCTCCATCCCGAGCGCCTTCTTGACCCGGGACTCAACGGCCGCGCGCATCTCCTCGTTCTCGCCCAGCGTGCGGCGGGCGCGTTCCCGGCCCTGCCCCACTTGCTCGCCGTCGAACGAATACCAGGCTCCGGCCTTCTCGATGATCCGGTTCGCGACCGCCAGGTCGATGAGGTCGCCGATGCGGGAGATGCCCACGCCGTAGAGGACGTCGAACTCGGCCTGGCGGAAGGGCGGCGCCACCTTGTTCTTCACCACCTTCACCCGGGTGCGGTTCCCGATGGGGCGGTCGCCTTCCTTGATCGCGCCGATCCGGCGGATGTCGATGCGGACCGAGGAGTAGAACTTGAGGGCGCGGCCCCCCGGCTGGGTCTCCGGGTTGCCGAACATGACCCCGATCTTCTCCCGGAGCTGGTTGATGAAGATGAGGCAGGTGTCCGACTTGGCGACCGCGCCGGTGAGCTTGCGCAGCGCCTTCGACATGAGCCGCGCCTGGAGCCCGACCTGCGAGTCGCCCATCTCGCCGTCGAGCTCGGACCGGGGGACGAGCGCCGCGACCGAATCCACGACCACCACGTCGATGGATCCGCTGCGCACGAGCGTCTCGGTGATCTCGAGCGCCTGCTCGCCGTCGTCGGGCTGCGAGACGAGGAGCTGATCGGTGTCCACGCCGAGCGCGCCGGCGTACACCGGGTCCAGCGCGTGCTCGGCGTCCACGACGGCGGCGACGCCGCCGCCGGCCTGCGCCGAGGCGGCCACGGTGAGCGCGAGGGTGGTCTTGCCCGAGGACTCGGGGCCATAGACCTCGACGACCCGCCCCCGGGGAAAGCCGCCCACGCCGAGCGCGGCGTCCACCGAGAGGATTCCGGTCGGGATCGAGGAAATGTCGAGCGCACGGGCGTTGAGCGACATGATGGCGCCCTTGCCGTGGTTGCGCTGGATTTTTTCCAGCGCGAGTTCAAGCCCCTTGGGGCTCTTGGGATTCTTGGGCATGCGAAGGAACTCCGTGGGAATGGGGAAGAGCTGGGCGGCCAAAACCGCTACTCGTTAAACACGTAACGCGAGCGAAAAATGTGCAGCCCGGGCGCGCATTGTGGAAAACCGGCGCGTCATTCCCCCTCGTAATCGAAGAATCCCCGGCCGGTCTTCCGCCCGAGGCGGCCGGCGTCCACCATCTGGACCAGCAGCGGCGAGGGCCGGTAGCGCGGGTCGCCGAAGCCGGACTGAAGCACGCGGAGGATGTCGAGCACGACGTCGAGCCCGATCAGATCGGCGAGCGCCAGCGGCCCCATCGGGTGCCCCATCCCGAGCTTCATGATGCGGTCGATGTCCTCGGGCGCGCCGACGCCTTCGGCGAGGGCGCCGATCGCCTCGTTGATCATGGGAACGAGCACGCGGTTGGACACGAATCCGGGAGCGTCCCGGACGACGCACGGGGTCTTGCCGAGCTCCCTGGCCAGCGCGACGGTCCGGCGCACCGTCTCGGGCGAGGTCTCGAGCCCCGCGATCACCTCGACCAGCTTCATGACCGGAACCGGGTTCATGAAGTGCATCCCGATGAACCGGTCGGCTCGTCCCGAGGCTCGGCCGAGGCGCGTGATCGAGATCGACGACGTGTTCGAGGCGAGGACGGCGCTTTCGGGGACGAGTCCGGCGATCCCCCGGTAGAGCTCCTGCTTCACCGATTCGCGCTCGACCACCGCCTCCACGACGAAGGACGCCCCGGCGACCGGCGCGACTCCCGCGCCCGGGCGGATCCGGTCGAGCGCGGCGCGGGCGTCGGGCCCGGCGATCCGGCCCTTCTTCTCCACCCGCCGGAGGCTCGCCCGGATCGCGTCCATGCCGCGAGCGCTCAGCTCTTCGGACACGTCGAGCAGATCCACCCGGTACCCGGCGACCGAAAAGACCTGCGCGATCCCCGCCCCCATGGTTCCGGCGCCCAGCACCGCGACTCGGTCAGACACGTTCCACTCCCACGGCGACGCCGTTGCCGCCTCCGAGGCACAAGCTGGCCACGCCCCGGCTCCCTTCGGGCAGGGCGTGGACCAGCGTGGTCAGCACGCGGGCGCCGCTGGCCCCGATCGGGTGCCCGAGCGCGACCGCCCCGCCGTTCGCGTTCGTGCGCTCCTCGGGCAGCCCCAGTTCGCGCCGGACGGCGATCCCCTGGACCGCGAAGGCCTCGTTGATCTCGAACCGGGCGACCGAGTCCACCGTCCAGTCGAGCCGCTCCAAGAGCGTCCGCACCGCCGGAACCGGGGTCATCATCACCCACTCGGGCTCGAGTCCGGATACGGACTGGGCGCGCAGGCGCGCGAGACGGGGGAGGCCGCGGGACCGGACCGCGCGATCCGACGCGATCACGAGCGCCGCGGCCCCGTCGCTGAGGCCCGGGGCGTTGCCGGCGGTCACCCGCCCGTCCTTGCGGAACGCCGGGCGAAGCCGCCCCAGCGCCTGCATCGTCTGGTCGGCGCGCACCGGCTCGTCCCCGTCGAGGCCCCCCACCGGTAGAATTTCCGCCGCGAATCGGCCGCCGGCTTGGGCGGCGGCGGCCCGGCGGTGGCTCTCGAGCGCCGCCTCGTCCATCTCCTCGCGGGAGATCCCGTAGCGGTCGGCGACCCGCTCCGCGGTCTCTCCCATGTGGATGCCCAAACCGGCGTCGGTGAGCCCGTCGTGCACGGCCGCGTCCACGAGCGGCAGGTCGCCCAGCTTCCGGCCCTCGCGCAGCCGGGAGACGAGGTGGGGCGCGCGCGACATGGACTCCATGCCGCCGGCCACGACGATCTCGGCGTCGCCGGCGAGGATCGCCTGGCGGGCCAGCATCACCGCCTTCAGCCCGGAGCCGCAGACCTTGTTCACCGAGAACGCGGAGACCCCGGGGGGAAACCCAGCCCCGAGCGCGGCCCGCCGCGCCGGGTTCTGGCCGAGTCCGGCGCTCAGGACGTTCCCGAGAATCACCTCATCGACCGCCTCCGGGGGGACTCCGGCGCGGCGCGCCGCCTCGGCCGCGACGAGGGCGCCGAGGCGGGGAGCCGGAACTTCGGCGAGCGCGCCGAGGAACCGTCCGATCGGCGCGCGGACCGCGCTCGCGATCCAGACCGGCGCGGTCACGTTCCGGCCACGATGCGGATCCGAAGCGACGCGGCGGGCGCGCCGGCGGCCTCCAGCACGCGCCGGGCGAGCGCCGCCCGCTCTCGGGGGGACGTCGGATCGGGGTCCGCGCCCTGCAGCGTGAGGACGCCGCGCTCGAACGAGACCGGCTCCAGTTCCAGCACCATCCGGTCCGGCGCGACCTCCCGGAACGCGTCGGACAGAAGCTCCAGATCGAGAAAACGCTTCTGGAGC
The DNA here is from genome assembly GCA_965199715.1 of Vicinamibacteria bacterium. Classification (GTDB taxonomy): domain Bacteria; phylum Acidobacteriota; class Vicinamibacteria; order Marinacidobacterales; family Marinacidobacteraceae; genus CBDATA01. The sequence continues at coordinate 2,050,616 of OZ241322.1, read as the reverse complement.
TTCCGCGGGAGCGCGAGGCCCAGCAGCGCGGAGAGCGGGGCCGGATCGCGCCGCTTCCGATGGGAGGACCGCCCCGGCATCGGACTGATGCTATCGCCCCGCCCGCCGGGTTCCCGTTGGTATAGTTGGGAGCCGTCACGCTTCGTGACTTCTGGAGGAACCTTGATGGCCGAAGGCAAGAATCCTGACGTTGCGCGGGGGGAGGCGCCGGACGCTCCCACGCGCCCCGGGCCCTTCTCTCGACGGGCGTTTCTTCAGGGAAGCGCCGCCGCCGGAGCGGTTTCGGCGGGCGCGCTCGGCGGGCTCCTCGACGCCGCCGAAGCCCAGGAGGGAGCCGCCGTCGTCGGCCCGGATCCGGTGGACATGGCCTTCCGGATCAACGGCGAGGCGTACGTCGCGACCGTCGAGCCGAGGGTGACGCTGCTGGACGCGCTGCGGAACCACCTCGACCTGACCGGCTCCAAGAAGGTGTGCGACCGGGGCACCTGCGGGGCGTGCACGGTCCTTCTGGACGGCGCGCCGGCCTACGCCTGCTCGGTCCTCGCGATCGAGGCGCAGGGGCGCGACGTCACGACGATCGAGGGGATCGGCTCGCCGGACGACATGCATCCCCTGCAGCAGGCCTTCGTGGACCACGACGCCCAGCAGTGCGGCTTCTGCACGCCGGGCTTCGTGGTCGCGAGCGCCGCGCTGCTCGACCGGCATCCGAACCCCGACCTCGAGACGACCCATCGGGAGCTGGGCGGCAACCTCTGCCGCTGCGGCACCTACGCCGGGATCCGGGCGGCTGTCGCCCGCGTCTCCGGAGGAGGAACGACCAATGGCTGAGTACGTCTGGCCGGCAGCTTCCGACCGGCGCCTCATCGGCTCCCGGCTGAACCGGGTGGACGGGCCGGTGAAGGCGACCGGGCGCGCGAAGTACGCCTACGACAAGAACCGGCTCGCGATGCTGTGGGCCATCATGGTCCAGTCGCCGCACGCGCACGCCCGGATCACCCGCATCGACGCGTCCGCCGCCGAGGCCATGCCCGGCGTGGTCAAGGTGCACGTGATCCAGGACGTCGGCACCGAGATCCAGTGGGCGCACGACGAGATCGTGGCCGTCGCCGCGACTTCCGAGGAAGCGGCGCGGGACGGCGCCGACGCGGTGGTCGTCGAGTACGAGGTGCTCCCCCACTTCGTCACCGAGCGGAACTTGGCCGACGCGCCCGATCCGCAGGAAGCGCAGGCCGAGACGACCGGCGATCCCGATACCGCGCTCGCTTCCGCCGCGACCACCGCGAGCGGCAGCTACCACGCGGCGCAGATCGCGCACTGCTCGCTCGAGTCCCATGGGCAGGTCGCCGAGTGGGAGGACGAGGAGTCCGTCACCGTGTGGGCGTCGACCCAGGCGATCAGCGGCGTCGCGTCCCAGTTGGGCGAGGCGATCGGGATTCCGGCGTCGAACGTCCACGTCGAGACCCAGTACATGGGCGGCGGATTCGGGAGCAAGTTCAGCGCCGACCGCTGGGGCGTCGTCGGCGTGGAGCTGGCCCGGATGACCGGACGCCCGGTGAAGCTGATGCTCGACCGGGACCAGGAAGTCTCGGTGGCCGGCTCCCGGCCCTCGACCCACGCCGAGGTGACGCTCGGCGCCGACGCCGAAGGCAACGTGGTCGGGTGGAACTCGAAGAGCTGGGGTTCCGGCGGTCCGGCCGGCGCGGGTTCGCCCCCGATTCCCTACGTGTTCGAGTTCGCGAACCAGACCCACGCCCACACCTCGGTCCCGACGAACACCGGGCCGGCGCGGGCGTGGCGGGCCCCGAACCACCCGCAGGCGTGCTTCGTCACGATGCGGGCGCTCGACGACCTCGCGCACGCCGCGGGCATGGATCCGCTCGACTTCTTCCTGAAGAACATCGGGACGACCGGCGATCGCTCCCAGACCTACGTGGACGAGCTGGAGAAGGGCGCGGAGCTCATGGGCTGGCGCGAACGCTGGCGGCCCCGGGGCTCCTCTTCGGGAACCGTCAAGTCCGGGCTCGGCCTCGCGCTCCACACCTGGGGCGGACGCGGCCACCGCAGCAACTGCGAGGTGCTCGTCTATCGGGACGGGCTCGTGGAAGCCCGGATCGGCAGCCAGGACCTCGGAACCGGCACCCGGACCGTAATCGGGATCGTGCTCGCCGACACCTTCGGCCTCGGCATCGACGAGGTCAAGGTGACGATGGGCCGGAGCGTGCTTCCGGCCTCGGGCGCTTCGGGGGGCAGCACCACCGTGGGCGGCGTCAGCGGCGCCACCCGGCGGGCCGCGCTGAACGCGGTGGACGCGCTGTTCGAGCGGATCGCGCCGCGCCTCGGGACCGAGCCGGCGAACCTGATGCTCAAGGACGGCGAGCTGCGGTTCATGGACGGGTCCAATCCGCCGATGCCGTGGCGGCGGGCGGCGGCGCTCGTCGGCGTGAACCCGGTCATGGCGACCGGCGCCAACCCGGGGCCGGGCCAACTCACCGACAGCGGCGTCGGCGGCGTCCAGATGGCCGACGTGAGCGTGGACACGGAGACCGGCGTGGTGTCCATCAACCGGCTGGTGGCGGTCCAGGACTGCGGGCTGATCCTCGACATGAAGACCGCCGAGAGCCAGGTGTACGGGGCGCTCATCATGGGCGTCACGTACGCGCTCACCGAGGAGCGGATCTTCGATCCGGTCAGCGGGAGGATGCTGAACGCCGAGATGGAGTTCTACAAGCTGGCCGGCATCGCCGACGTGGGCGAGATGATCGTCCACATGATGACCGGCCCCGGCTACGACGAACGCGGCGTGATCGGTCTCGGCGAACCGCCGGTGATCGCCCCCGGCGCGGCGATCGCGAACGCGGCCAGCAACGCCGCCGGAGTCCCGATCAACGAGATGCCCATGACACCGGAGAGGGTGCTCGCCGCCCTCGATGCGGGAGGGAATGCCTGATGCGAGCCTTCGAGTACGTGAGCCCCCGGACTGCCGAGGAGGCGGTCCAGCACCTCGCCATGCCGGGCGCGGTCGCGTTCGCCGGGGGAAGCGACCTGCTGAGCCTGATGAAGGACGGCGCGGTCGCGCCTTCCCGGCTCGTCAACCTGAAGGGGATCGCCGACCTCGAGGGCGCCGGCGAGACCGGGGACGGGTTCCGGATCGGCGCGACCACCCGGCTCGGCCCGCTGGCCGAGTCCCGCTCGATCCAGTCCCGGTTCCCCGCGCTGGCGCAGGCCATCGACAGCATCGGCAGCCGGCAGGTGCTGACGATGCGCACGCTCGGCGGCGACCTCTGCCACCGTCCCCGCTGCTGGTACTTCCGCGCCGGCTTCGGCCTCGTCCCGATGCATGAGGGCGAGTCCATGCCGAAGAAGGGCGACAACCGGTACCACGCGATCTTGGGGAACTCGGGCGCCGCGGCATTCGTGAACCCCTCGATCGTGGCCCCGCCGCTGGTGGCGCTCGGCGCGACGGCGAGCGTGTTCGGACCGGACGGCGAACGGACCATGCCGCTCGAGGATCTCTACCGCACGCCGGCCTCGAGCGACGAGAGCGAGTTCACGCTCGCCGCCGGAGAGATCGTGACCGCCGTGACGATCCCGATGGGATCGAGCCGGAACGCCAGCTACGCGGTGAAGAACCGCAAGGGCTTCGATTGGCCGCTCGCGACCGCGAGCGTGGCCGCCCGCGACGGCGGCGCGCGGGTCGTGCTGGGACAGGTCGCGCCCGCTCCGTGGATCGCGACCGCTGCGGGCGACGCGCTCGCCGGGGGGATCTCGGAAGCGTCCGCCAGCGCCGCGGGCGACGCCGCGGTCTCCGGCGCGACGGCGCTGTCGGGCAACGGCTACAAGATCCAGTTGACGCGGGTCGCGGTGAAGCGCGCCGCGCTCGCAGCCATGGAGGGCTGACACGATGGCCAAGCTGACCGCCACTGCGAAGACCGCGGTTCCCGGGGCCGCCGGACGGGCCGCGCTGTCGATGTGCCATCGGCTGCGCTCCAAGGCCATGTACATGGACGTGGAGTACGACCCCACGGTGCCGGGAGGCGTCCCCGGGGACGGCTACTTCTGGTGCGCCCACACCCAGAACTGCCTCGGCCCGGACGGCAGGGTCGCGGACCGCGACCGCTGCTCCGAGGGCGCCGGGCGTCCGTGCTTCGAGCGGGCGTGGTGAGCGCGCCCGACGACTGCGCTAGAGTCAGCCAACTTCCGGGCGGGGCCTCCGCCCGCCCTTCGGATCGGAGACACCTCATGGTCAGGAAGCTCGTCAGCGTCGGTTTCGCGGCGCTTTTTCTCGGCGGGGCCGCCGGCGCCGCCGAATCGGATTCCACGCTCGAGGGCCTGTACCTCGAGGCGCGGACGGCGGACGTGTACGCCGGGCACTGCTTCGCGAACAGCGAGGTGGGCCTCGCCGGGCGGGAGGCCATCCTCGCCTGGAGCATCTCCGAGGGGAGCTACGAGGGCGTACCGCTCGCCGGGCTCAACGTCGTCGCGGTCGTGAAGGCGAAGGCGACGCTCGGCGATCCGCACGCGACTCCGTATCCGGCCGATTCCGTGCTGATCGTGGACCGGAACGCGGATTCCGACCAGCGGACCGCGCTCATCCAGTTCGCCCGCGAAATGGGCGGCGAGCTGCTCGACCGGGTCCGGGGGATCCACGACGAAACCGTGGAAACCGAGTTCGACGGCCGTCCGGGCTACGCCTCGCTGAAGGCCGGCGAGCTGGTCGATCTGGAGACGCGCGCCATCGGTCACAAGGATCACCTCTGCGGCAGCGAGTTCGTGTACTACGACCCGCTGACCGACGTGGAGAGCGCGGTTCCGGCGTACACCGAGAAGCACGCGTTCCGGGGCGACGACTTCAACGCCACGTGGAGCTGTCCGCTGAAGCGCAGCGCGTTCGTCGGCAGCTTCGTCCGCTGATTCCGGAGAGGATGGGTCCGTCGATGTTCCGTGGGCTTCGCCCCGTTCTGCTTGCCCTCGCTGGCGCGCTCGCGAGTCCGGCGGCCGCCGAGCCGACGCTGGGCGCCGCCGACGGCCCCCCGCCCGGGGAGATCGCGGCGGAAATCCGCGACGCGCTGCACGCCGACGGGGTTCGTGCGACGCTCGAATCCGGCGTGAACCTCGACTTCTGGCTGCGCGCCGACCAGCCCTCGGGCGAGAACGCGAGCCAGGGAGCGAGCTTCCCCGAGCTCGGGGTGGGGACGCTCGTCGGCGTGGTCCGGATCGACGGGACGTGGTCCGACTACAAGGGCAACCGGATCGAGCCGGGCGTGTTCACGATGCGGTACGGCAACCGGCCCGAGGACGGGAACCACATGGGCGTCTCGGTGCATCTCGACTTCGTGCTGCTGGTTCCGGTCGCCGAGGACTCCGCGCTGGAGGCGGGATGGGGGCAGGCCGACCTGAACGTCATGAGCTTCGCCGCGACCGGCCTCGGCCATCCGGCGGTGATGAGCATCACTCCCAACTACGCGGGCATCGCCGAGCCGACGATCTTCGAGGACGACGCCGGCGGCTACGCCCTCGGCTGGCCGTGGGCGGGGGGACTCACGATCGGCTTCGTCGTGGAGGGCGAAGGCGAGCACTGACGGGGCGGCGGCGATCCTCCTCGCCGCCGGCGAGTCGCGGCGGATGGGGGGCCGCGCCAAGGCGCTGCTGCCGCATCCCGACCGCTCCGGCCGTCCCTTGGTCCGGGCCGCCGCGGAAGCGCTGGCGGAGGCCGGGCTCCGGCCCGTCGTCGCCGTGCTCGGCTGCCGGAGTCGAGAGGTGAGCCGCGCGCTGAAGGGCGTCCCCGAAGTTCGGGTCGCGCTCAATCCAGCGTGGCGCTCGGGGATGCTCTCCTCGCTACGCTGCGGGGCGCGGGAGGCGGCCCGGCGCTCGGGGGCCGGGTGGTTCGTGATCGCTCCGGCGGACCAGCCGTACCTGTCGGCGGAACTCGTGCGGCGGGTGCTCGGGGCGCGGAGGCCGGATGCGGTCGCCGCGGCGGCCGCCACCGAGGACATGGAGCGGGCCGGTTCGTGGGGGCATCCGGTGGCGCTCGCCCGCAAGCTGCTCCCCGAGCTCGCGGGGTCGCGCGACGCGGACCGCGGAGCCGCCGCCCTCCTTCGGAAACGTTGGGAGCGGGTCGCGATCGCGCGGGCGGACGCCCGCGAGCTTCTCGACGTGGACGCCTGGGACGAGTACCTCCGCGCGCGGGAGACCGCCGGATGACCGCCGCGGCGTGGGTGCTCGGCTCATCCTCGCCCCGGCGGACCGCGCTGCGGCGCGATCTCGGGGTGCCGCACGTGGTGGACGCTCCCGACGTGGACGAGGCGCGGCTGCCGGGCGAACCGCCGGATCGGTTGACCGAGCGCCTCGCCCGGCTCAAGGCGGAGACGGTCGCGGCGCTGCGGCCCTCGGCCGTCGTGCTGGGCGCGGACAACTTGGTCGCGGTGGGGGACCGGATTCTCGGCAAGCCCGAATCGGTCGTCGCGCACCGGGACATGCTGCGGCTCCTCTCCGGGCGGGCGCACCGGGCGCATACCGGGGTCGCGGGAGGCGCGACCCGTTCGACGACCGGATCCACCGAGGTGCGCTTCCGGAAGCTCGGCGAGGGCGAGATCGCACGGTACGCCGCGTCGGGAGAAGGCCGCGACAAGGCGGGCGGCTACGGGCTCCAGGGCCAGGGAGGGACGCTCGGCGCCGCGATCCGGGGCTCGTTCACGGGGGTCGTGGGGCTGCCGCCGGAGCTGGTCCTCCGGCTCGCCGCCGACGGCGGGATTCCGGTTCCGGGGGCGCCGGCGTGATCCCGCTGGCGCTGACCTTCGGGTACGTCGGAGCCGTCGCTCTCGCGGCGGAGCTGCTGCGCCGGCGCGGAGTCCTCCGTGGGGAGAGCGCCCGCACCTTCGTCCACGTCGGGATCGGCCTCGTCGCGATCCCCACGGTGCTGCTGTTCTCGGGGTGGCGCATGGCCGTGATCCCGCCGCTCGTCTTCACCGCGGTCAACTTCGCGATCTATCGGTTCCGGCTGGTCCCGACGCTCGGCGACGATCCCACGAATCCGGGGATCGTGTTCTTCCCCATCTCCTTCGCGGCGCTCCTCGCGCTCTGCTTCCGGCCCGGATCGCCGGACGACCTGGCGCACGTCGCGGTGGCCGGCCTGCTCGCCATGGCGCTCGGCGACGCGGCGGCGAACGTGTGCGGCAAGCGCTACGGGACCCGCCGCTTCTCGATCTTCGGCGCGTCGCGGACGATGGAGGGGAGCCTCGCGATGTTCCTCGTCTCGGGGGCCGCCATCGCGGGAACGCTGTGGGGGATGGGCGCGCTCGAGCCGCACCCGGCGGCGGCGTTCGGGCTCGTGGTCGGCACCGCCGCCGCCGGGCTCGAGGCGGTCAGCCCCTTCGGAACCGACAACCTCACCGTGCCGCTCGGAAGCGCGGGAATCCTCTACCTGCTGCTCGCCGTCAGCGAGGCCGCGCTCGGGATCGGGTGAGCTTCTGGCACCATTGGCGGACCATGAGACGAATCGGCGTCCTCCTCGCCCTCTCGCTGCTCGCTCCCGCCGCCGCGCTCGCGACCTGGTCGGTGATCGCGGTGGACCGGAATTCCGGGCAGGTCATCATCGCCTCGGCGACCTGCGTGCGGCAGTCCCGCTTCCCGCCGCGCCCGTCGCGCGACCTCATGGACATCCAGGCGGTGATCGTGCCCGGGGTCGGGGTCGCGGCGTGCCAGGCGGGGGTGGACAACACGCGCGCGAACCAGCGGCTCGTGTACGAGGAGCTGAGGAAGGGCACCGATCCGGAGCGCATCCTCGAGCTGCTCCGCGAGCAGGAGGAGCGCAAGGCGGAGTCGCAGATGGAGCGGCGCCAGTTCGGCATCCTCGACCTTCAGGGGCGCAGCGCCGGCTTCAGCGGCGACGGCAACGGCGCGGCGGCGCTCCATGTGTTCGGACAGGCCGGCGACGACGTGCTCGTCCAGGTGCAGGGCAACATCCTCTCCGACGATGACGTGGCGGAGGACGCGGTGCTCGCGTTCACCCGGGCGAAGGGAACGCTCGCCGACCGGGTGATGGCCGCCATGGAGGCCGCCGACGCGGCGGGAGGGGACCGGCGCTGCACCTGCGAGGAGGCTCCGAAGCCGGCGGCGCCCTGCGACGGCAAGACCTCGCACGTCGCCTACATCGCGATCGCGAACCGGGACGACGCGCTCGGCGAGTCGCACAACGACGGCGACTACTACGCGTACCTGAGCGTGACCGACGAGGACGTCCAGCCGCACGAGAACGCGAACCCGGTGCGCACCCTGCGACTGCGCTACGACGCCTGGAAGGACGCCGGCAGCCGGCGCACGGGCGTGCCCCCCTCGGTGATCCCCGAATGAGGCTGCTCATTCTGGCGCTGCTCGCGCTTCCCGCAGCCGCCGAGGAGCCCAACTGGCCCGGGTTCCGGGGTCCGGAAGCGAACCCCGTGGGCGACCACCCGAACCTGCCCATCCGCTGGACGACGACCGAGAACGTGGAGTGGGCGGCTTCCGTCCCCGGCGTGGGCTGGTCCTCGCCGGTGGTCTGGGGCGACCGCGTCTTCCTCACGTCGGCCGCCAGCGAGCAGGAGATGAAGGGGCCGTCGCTCGGGACCGACTTCAGCAACGACTACATCGCCGAGCTGCAGGCCGAGGGCCTCCCCCCCGAGGAGGTGAATCGCCGCCTGTACGCCCGAGACCGGGAGCTTCCGAGCGAGGTGGAGGTGAGTCTCCGGGTGCTGTGCCTCGGCCTCAAGACGGGAGAAACGCTCTGGGAGCGGGAGGTCCATCGGGGGCCGCCGGGCGGGGGACGGCACCGCAAGAACAGCTACGCCTCGGAGACTCCGGTGACGGACGGAACCGCGGTGTACGCCTACTTCACCCAGCACGGCCTCTTCGCGTTCGACATGGAGGGCGAGCCGCTGTGGAGCTCGCCGCTCGCCTCCCTTCCCACCGTGCGCGACTTCGGGACCGGCGCCTCCCCCGCGCTCCACGGGGATCGGATCTACGTCCTCAACGACAACGAGGAGGCCGGCTTCCTCGCCGCCTTCGACAAGCGGACCGGCGAGGAGCTCTGGCGCGCCGAGCGCGCGACCGAGGCCCGCCGAAAGACCGGCTGGTCCACGCCGCTCGTGTGGGAGAACGAACTCCGCGCCGAGATCGTGACTTCGGGGCCGGGCGCGCTCGTCAGCTACGACCTCGACGGGAACCCGCTCTGGCGGATGTCCCGGATGGGCGGATCGCCGATCCAGAGCCCATTCGCGTGGAACGGCTCCCTCTACGTCGCCTCGGGCGCGTCCGGCGGCGACCAGCGCCCGCTGGTCTCGATCCGGCCGGGGGGATCGGGCGAGATCGCCCCGCTCGACGGCGAGACCGAAAGCGAGCACGTGGCGTGGTACGAGCGGATCGCCGGGGGCACGTACCTGCCCACGCCGGTCATCTACGAGGGCGCGCTGTGGGTGCTGTACTCGCGGGGCATCGTGGCCCGCCACGACGTGGAGACCGGCGAACGGGTCTTCCGCGCCCGGATCGCGCCCGGCGCGGCGGCGTTCACCTCGTCGCCGTGGGCCTACGGCGGCTACGTATTCGCGCTCGGCGAGGAGGGGAACACCTTCGTCATCGAGGCCGGCGAGGAGTACCGCCTCGTCGGGGTGAACCCGCTCGACGACTGGGCCCTCGCGTCGCCGGCGATCGTGGGCGACCGGCTGCTGATCCGGACCCGGGGGAACCTCTACTCGATCCGCAACCCGGCGGACTGAGTCAGAGCGACCGCCGCACGAGTTCCATCGCCGTGGCGACGTCCTCCTCGGTGAAGCTGAGCGTGGGCCGGAAGCGCACCGACCGCGGTCCGCAGCCGAGGATCAGGAGGCCGTTGTCGTAGGCGCGGGCGAGGAAGGCGTCGCGCGCCTTCTGGTCGGGCATGTCGAAGGCGCACATGAGGCCGCGCCCGCGCACCGCGCCGACCGCGTCCGGGAAGTCGCGGGCGAGCTCGTGGAGTTCGGCCAGCAGCGGCTTCCCGACGCGGGCGGAGTTCTCGACGAGGCCCTCCTCCTCGATGATCTCGAGGTAGCGCCCGAACCGGACCATATCCACCAGATTGCCGCCCCAGGTGGAGTTGATCCTGGACGAGAGCTGGAAGACGTTGTCCTCGACCTCGTCGATGCGGGGGCCGGCGAGCACGCCGCAGACCTGCGTCTTCTTGCCGAACGCGAGCACGTCGGGAACTGCGCCGAAGTGCTGGAAGCACCACATCTTTCCGGTCATGCCAATCCCGGTCTGGACCTCGTCGAAGATGAGCAGGAACTCGTGCTCGTCGGCGAGGCGGCGCGCCGCCTCAAGAAAGCGCGGGCGGAAGTGGTGGTCGCCGCCCTCGCCCTGGATCGGCTCGAGGATGAGGCCGGCGATATCGTGGCCGTGGGTCCGGACGGCCGCCTCGATCTGGGCGATGGCGCGATCCTCGGCGGCTTCGGTCTCGGCCAGGCGCTCGGCCTCGGGCCAGCGGATCGCCGGGTTCTCGATCCGGGGCCAGTCAAACCGGGGGAAGTAGGCCACCTTCATGGGCTCGGTGTTCGTGAGCGAGAGCGCGTAGCCGGTGCGGCCGTGGAAGGCGTCGCGAAGGTGGAGGATCCGGCTTCCGGCCTCGGGACGCCCGGCGACCAAGTTTTTTCGCGCCTTCCAGTCGAAGGCGACCTTGAGCGCGTTCTCGACCGCCACCGCGCCGCCGGCGACGAAGAACGCGTGGGGAAGCTCGGGCGGCACGACGACCTGCGAGAACGTGTCGAGGAACCGTCCCATCTCCACGGTGTAGAAGTCGGAGTTGGAGGGGTTGTGGACGGCGACCCGGCCGAGCCGCTCCCGGAACTCCGGATCCGACATCCCCGGATGGTTGTGGCCGATCGGGTTCGTCGCGAAGTACGAGAACACGTCGAACCAGTCGCGTCCGGACTTCGCGCAGTGGAGCCACGGACCCCGGCTCCGCTCCAGATCCATCACGAGATCCAGCCCGTCGGCGATGAGGTGCCGCCGGAGAATGCCGTGGACGGCCGCGGGTTCGGGCGTGCGGAATCGGACGGCGCCGGGTCGCTGCATCCGGGCAGCCTACCAGCGGATCGGCCCGCCCCATAGACTCCGGGAATGCTGTGCGCGCTCGCCGGCCTGCTGCTCCTCGGCGCGGCGCTCCCCGCGGACGCGGCTCCGACCGCCGACGTGCGGATCTTCGAGGTCCGACGCGCGAACTCCGACTTCTCGCCGATGGAGAACCTCTCGTTCCGGATTCGGACCGACGGGCGGGGCGTGCGCCTCGAGCACTGGTTGGCCACGCTGGCGCGACGCGTGCCCGGGGCGTATCTCGCCCAGCTCGCCACGCTGCGATTCGGCCCGGACGAAACGAAACGGTCGCTGGACCGGGGCCGGCGGTCCATCTCGGTCGAGCTCCTCCGCAGCGCCGGGCCGGACGTGACGGTGGCCGTGCGCCTCCTCCAGGACGGAGCGGTGGTGCAGGAGATGCGGCGCGAGGTCGAGGCGATGGCGGGCGGCACGGCGATCGCCTCCGGGCGAGAGTTCGAGCTCACGCTGAGCCGCTACCTGTCGTGGTTCCGCGAACCCGGGACCGGCGCCCAACGGGAGGCGCTTTACGAACGGCTGCGGAACCGGAACGTCTTCCTCGTGGTGGGAATCAGCCTCCCGGAATCCGATCCCGACTCGGGGCCGCCGGTCCGGCTCGAGCCGCCCGACGACCCGGCCCTCATGGAGCTGGAAAGCCCGCTCATCGGCTCCGGCGAGGGCACGGTGCGGCTGCGCGTGCGGCTCGACGAAGCGGGAGCCCCCGAGTCCGTGGACGTCGAGGAGACCACGCTGCCGGAGGTGGTTCCACGGATCGTCGGGCTGGTCCGCGGCTGGCGCTTCCCCGAGTCCGCCAGGCGCGCGGGACGGCTCGAACTGCGGGTGCGGACGCGCTGACCCGCTGGTTTTGCGCCCGCGACCGGCGGTAGGACAAAATACGGGGTTCGGCCCATTCCTTACCGGCTCAAGGAGCAAACCATGATTCGCCTCATCGTCCGCGCGGCGCCCGTCGCCGTCGCCGCCTGTCTGTCCGCCGGGATCGCGCTCGCCCAGGGGAGCGGACTCGGCACCATCGACTTCCCGAATTCGGGGAACGAAGCCGCCCAGAGAGATTTCCTCGACGGCGTGCGGCTGCTCCACAGCTTCGAATGGGAGGATGCCGCCGAGGCGTTCCAGCGGGCGCAGGAGGCGGATCCGGACTTCGCGCTCGCCTACTGGGGCGAGGCGCTCAGCCACACCGGCGGACACCACTACCCGCCCGGCCAGGACATGTCGGAAGCCCGCGACGCGATCCGCAAGCTCGGGGACACCCGCGCGGCGCGACTCGAAAAGGCCCCGACCGACCGCGAGAAGCGCTACCTCGACTCGGTCCACATCCTCTACGGCCCCGGCGACCTGCAAGAGCGCTCGGACGGCTACGAGCAGGCGCTGGCCGAGCTGTCGGCGGCCTATCCCGAGGACCTGGAGGCCGCGGCCTTCCACTCGCTCGCGCTCATGCGGACGAGGGTCCGCGGCGAGGCGAGCCGGCGGGTGGACATGCGCGCCGGCGCAATCGCGCAGCGCGTGTTCCGCGAGAACCCGGATCACCCGGGCGCGGCGCACTACGTGATCCACGCCTACGACGACCCGGTCCACGCCCCGGTCGCCCTCTACGCCGCCGAGAAGTACGCGGACATCGCCCCGGCGGCGGTCCACGCGCTCCACATGCCGTCGCACATCTTCCTGCAGCACGGCATGTGGGATCACGTGCGCGGCCTCAACGACCGTTCCTACCAGGCCTCGGTGGACCGCGCCGAGCGGAAGGGACTCTCGCCGGCGCGGTACTCGTACCACGCGCTCTACTGGCTGCTCTACGCCTACTTGCAGGAGGGCCGCTACGAGGAGGGCGCTCAGGTGCTCGCCGACTTCGGCATGCTGACCGAGCGGGACGAGGTCACCGGCGGCATGAAGGAGACGTGGATGCGCATGGACGCGCTGAACACGGTGGAGACCCGCAACTGGAAGCCGGAGCCGGTGGACGAGGTCATAGCGCAGCTCGACGCCGAGGAGCCGGAGATGGGCCACCGCACCGCGGGCGCGGTGCTCTACGCCCGGGGCGCGAGCGCGGCCGAGACCGGCGACGCCGAGTCGGCCCAGAGGGCGCACGCCGGCCTCATGAAGATCCACGAGATGCTCGCCGGCTCGGAGAACCCGCGCGGCGCCGAACAGGCGCTGGTGATGGCCCACGAGATGGAGGGCCTGATCGCGAAGGCCGACGGCGACGCGGACGGCGCGACCGCGGCGTTCCGCAAGGCGGCCAAGGTCGCCGAGGCCATGGAGCCGCCGTCCGGTCCTCCGGGCGAGTCGCCGATCGACGCGCCCATCCAGCCGCCGCACGAGCTTCTGGGCGAGATGCTGCTGGCGTCGGGCGACGCCGAGGGCGCGCTCGCCGTGTTCGAGACCTCGCTGATGCGGACCGCGAAGCGGGCGCGGTCCCTCCACGGGGCGGCGCAGGCGGCGAGCGCGGCCGGAATGGACGAGGCGGCCGAGCGTTACTACCGGGAACTGCTCGGGACCCCCGAGCGGGGCGACGACCTCCCCGGACTCTCCGATGCGCTCGACGCCGTCGGCGAGGCGACCACCGGCCAGCAGTAGCCGCCGCGCGAGTGGGGCCTCCCCGGGCGGGAGGCCTCAGTCGTCGCCGCCGCCGAGGACGCCGAGGCGCAGCAGGTAGTACGCCAGCGTCAGCACGCTGGTCAAGGCCGCTGCGACGTAGGTCATCGCCGCGGCGCTCAGCACCCGGCTGACGCCGGGCCGTTCTTCCCGGGTCACGATCCCGGTCTCGTACACGAGCCGCTTCGCCCGCCGCGAAGCGTCCAGCTCCACCGGCAGCGTGACCACCTGGAAGAGCACGACCAGCGAGAAGAGCGCGACGCCGACCTCGACGAGGCTCACCGCGCTGAACAGGAAGCCGCCCATGATGATGATCCAGGACGCGCTCGACGCGAATCCCGCCGCCGGCGCGAGCGCCTGGCGGAACATCAGCGGCTGGTATCCCGAGGCGTGCTGCATCGCGTGCCCGACCTCGTGGGCGGCGACCGCGACGGCCCCCACCGTCCGGCCGTGGTACACGTCCGGCGAGAGCCGGAGCGTCCGGACCCTCGGGTCGTAGTGGTCGGAGAGCTCGCCGGGGTGCTCCTCGACCGGGATCCGGATTCCGGTCCGGAACAGCAGCGCCTCGGCGGTCTCGCGCCCGCTCCGGCCGCTGCGCACCGGAACCTTGTGGAAACGCCGGAAGGTGCGCTTGACCTTGAACGTCGCCCACAGCGTGAGCGCGAGCCCCGGCGCGATGATGACGAAATAGAGCGGATCGAAGAAGAACATCGCGGTCAGGGAGCATAATCCGGCAATGGCCCACTCGGTGCGGAGCCACCTGCGCGTCGAGATCGATGCGTACGACGCGGCCATCCGCACGTTCGTCCCCGGATACGAGGAGGGGCTCGCCCGCGCCGCCCGGGAGGTCGGCTCGGCGCGGCCGGCGCTCGTGGTCGATCTCGGCGCGGGAACCGGCGCGCTCAGCGAGGCGATCCTCGAGCGGCCCGAAGTGGGCGCGCTCGAGGCCGTGGATATCGATCCCGAGATGCTGGAGCAGGCGCGGACGCGGCTTCGCCGGTTCGGCGACCGGGCGCGCATGCGGCGGGCCGCCTTCGAAGATCCGCTGCCCGCGTGCGACGCGGTCGCGGCCTCGCTCGCGCTGCACCACGTCCCGACGCTCGAACGCAAGCGAGCGCTCTACCGGCGGATCTTCGACGCGCTGCGTCCGGGCGGGGTTCTCGTGAACGCCGACGTGACCATGAGCGCGGACCCGGCGGGACAGGCCGAGAGCTACCGGATCTGGGCGGCGCACCTCGTCTCCTGCGGGATCGACGAGGAACGCGCCTTCGCGCACTTCGCCGAATGGGCCGATGAGGACACGTACTTCCCGCTCGAGGACGAGCTGGCCGGCATGCGGGGCGCGGGATTCGACGCCCGGTGCGTCTGGCGGGATGCGCCGAACACCGTGGTGGTGGGGCGGCGCTGAGGCGGTGGGCGCGCTCCTGCTGGTCCTGGCGTCCCGCATCGTCAGCCTCGACTACTGCGCCGACCAGTACGTCCTGCGGCTTGCGGAGCCGGACCGCATCCTCGCGGTCTCGCCGGACGCCGGGAAGAGCTTCTCCTACATGCGGGAAGCCGCCGAGGGCGTTCCCCGGGTCCGACCTCGCGCCGAGGACTTCCTCGTGCTCGAGCCCGACCTCGTGGTGCGTTCCTACGCCGGCGGACCGAACCTCCGTGCGTTTCTGGACCGCGCCGGCGTGGAGCTCGTCGAGGTGAGATCCGGAGATCCGAAGGAGGTGCTGCGGAGGATGGGGGCGGCGCTCGGGGCCGTCCGGCGCGCCGAGGAGCTCGTTCGGGAGGTGGAGAAGCGCGAGGCGGCGCTGGCCCGCAAGACCCGCGAGCGGACGCTGCTCTACATGACCGCCGGCGGCGTCACCACCGGCCCCGGAACCCGGATCCACGACATGATCCGGGCGAGCGGGTTCGAGAACTTCCAGCGCGATCCCGGCTGGCGCCCCCTGCCCCTCGAGCGGCTCGCCTACGAGCGCCCGGACCGGATCGCGGTCGGTGACTTCGAGACCGACGGACGGATTCCGGGTTCGTGGAGCGCGATCCGGCATCCGGTCGCGCAGGCGGCGCTCGGCGAACTTCCGGTCAGCGTGATTCCCGGAGCCTGGACCGCCTGCGGCGGCTGGTTCCTGCTGGACGCGGTGGAAGCGCTGGCCGCCGTCGAATGATCGGGCGGGGGCTTCTCCCGGCGCTCGCCGGGTTCGGGGCGCTCGCGATCTTCCTCGCCTGCCTGCTCGGCTCGACGCCGCTTCCTCCCGACCGCGCCGCGGCTTCGCTGCTGGGCTTCGGGAGCGCGGGGGACACGGTCGTCGTCCAGCAGATCCGGCTGCCGCGCGCGCTCGCGGCGTTCCTCGTCGGCGGCGCCCTCGGAGTCAGCGGGGCCGCCCTTCAGGGCCTGTTCCGCAACCCCCTCGCCGAGCCCGGCGTGCTCGGCGTCTCGGCCGGGGCGGCGCTCGGGGCGACGCTGACGCTGTACTACGGACTGGGAACGCTCGTGTACTGGGCGGTTCCCGCAGCCGCGGTCGCGGGGGCGCTCGCCGTCACCGCGCTGCTCGCGGCGGCGGCGACCCGCACGCGCTCGATGGTGAGCCTGATCCTCGTCGGCGTGGGGGTGTCGAGCCTCGCCGGCGCGGTGATGGCGCTGCTGCTGAGCCTCGCGCCGCACCCGTTCTCGCTCTTCGAGATGGTCAACTGGACGCTGGGTTCGGTCGCGAACCGCAGCCACGAGGACCTGCTGCTGGCCGCGCCGCTCATGCTCCTCGGCGTCGCGCTCCTCTTCCGCGCCCGCCGCGGCCTGTCGGCGCTGACGCTCGGCGAGGAGGCGGCGACCGGCGTGGGGCTGGACCTCCGGCGGCTGCGCCTTTCGGTGGTCGTGGGGTCCGGACTCGCGACCGGCGCCTCGGTGGCGCTCGCCGGCGCGATCGGCTTCGTGGGAATCGTGGCGCCGCACCTCATGCGCCCGCTCGTCGGGCACGATCCGGCGCGGACGCTCGTTCCCTCGGCGCTCTTCGGCGGCGCGCTGCTCGTCCTCGCCGACGTCGCAGTGCGCGTCCTGCCCACCGTGTCGGAGCTGAACCTCGGGGTCGTCGCCGCCCTGATCGGCGCGCCGGCGTTCGTCTGGATCGCAACCCGCTCGCGCCCCTTCGCCGCATGATCGACGCGGAGCGCCTCCGGGGGTCTCTCGAGGCGCTCGCCCGATTCGGGCTGCATCCCGAAGGGGGCGCCCGCCGGATCGCATTCAGCGAGGACGAGCTGGCGGCGCGGCGCTGGATCGTCTCCGAGATGCGGGACGCAGGCCTTCAGGTGCGCGCCGACGCCGCGGGCAACCTCTTCGGGCGGCGGCCCGGACGGGAACCGCTTCCGGCGATCCTGTTCGGATCGCACCTCGACACGGTCCCGCGAGGCGGCCACTACGACGGAACTCTCGGCGTGCTCGGGGCGCTCGAGGCGCTCCGGTCGCTCCACGAGCAGGGCGTCGAGACCCGCCATCCGCTGGAGATGGTCGTGTGGTGCGACGAGGAGGGGGCGCACTTCGGAAACGGGCTCTTCGGGAGCCGTGCCGCGACCTCGGGCGTTTCCGAAGACGAGCTCCACCGGACCGACGCCGAGGGCCAGAGCCTCCACGACTGGATGGTCCGCTACCGGCTCGAACCGGATGATCTCGACCGGGCGGTGCTGGACCCGAGGCGGGTGCGGGCCGCCGTCGAGCTCCACATCGAGCAGGGCGGGACGCTGGAGAAGTCCGGCTGCCGGGTGGGGGTGGTCGAGGGGATCGTCGGGATCCACCGGTTCGAGGCGCGGATCGAGGGCTTCCAGAACCACGCCGGCACCACGCCGATGGCCGAGCGCCAGGATGCGATGCTCGCGGCGGCGCGGCTCATCGTGGCGACCCACGAGGAGATCCGCGGACGCCCCGGCGAGCAGGTCGGCAACGTGGGCCAGTTGTCGGTCGTGCCGGACGCCGCCAACGTGGTTCCCGGCCTCGTGCGGTTCCCGATCGAGCTGCGCGACCTCGACGACGCCGTGGTCGCCGACGTGATCGGGCGGATCGAGGCGCGAGCGGCCGGCCTCGATCGGGCGACCGGCTGCCGAACCCGCATCGGCCGCAGCCTGCGCGAGCCGGCAGCCGCGATGGACCCCGGTCTGCGGGCGATCCTCGCCCGGGTCGCACGGGAGGCAGGGCACGAGCCGATCGCGATGCCGAGCCGCGCCGGGCACGACTCCCAGAACCTCGCGCGGCACGGGATTCCCACCGCGATGATCTTCGTCCCCAGCCGCGGCGGAATCAGCCATTCCCCGCAGGAATGGACCTCGTGGGAGGATTGCGCGAACGGCGTGGACCTCCTGCGGCGGGCGCTCCTCGCGATCGACCGGGGCTGAGGCCTCAGTTCTCCTTCAGTTCAACGACGATCACCTCGATCGGCTCGTCGCCCTTGTTCACGTCGCCGTGCAGCTCGTCCGGGGGATCGGGGCCGAGCCAGTAGGCGCTCCCGGTCTCCCAATGCATGGGCTTCTCCTCGCCGTCCTCGGTGACGACGTGAAGCGTGCCGCCCTTGAGGGCGACGATGGCGCGACCGTACTCGTGGCGGTGCATGGAGAGCGGCTGGTTCGGAACGACGATCGTCTTCCAGACCTTGAGGCGCTCGTTCTCGAACTGCGGGATGCGGCGGCTGCGCTGCTCCTCCTGCCCGCCGCCGAACGCGGCGCCGGCGGCGTAACCCACGAGCAGGCAGACGGCGAGGGGGGCGAGAAGTCGAATCACGGGGCGGTCCTCCGGGTGGTTGGATAGGCTATCCCGAGTGACCCGAATCGCCATCGCCGCCGCCGCGCTCGCGCTCCTTCGCTGCGGCGGCGGAGCGGCCGTTTCCGTCTCCGACGCGCCGGACGTTCCCTTTCAGCTCGCGACCTACCGGGCGTCCGACGCCGGCGACGGCGCGCCGCGCCCGGCGATCGTCGTGGGCGGCGCGATCCTCGACCTCGCGGCGGCGGACGCGCTCTTCGCCAGCGAGACCGGCGCCGGCCCCCGAGCGCTCGCCCCGAACCTGGTCGGCGTGATCGCCGGGGGCGAGCCGGCGCTCAGGCGGCTGCACCAGATCGCGAACCACCTCGGCGAACGGGCTTCGGGACTGCGGTTCCGGGTGGAGCCGCACCGGCTCGGGCCGCCGCTCCAGTATCCGGCGCACGTCATCGCCGCGGCCGCAAACTACCGCTCGCACGCCGCCGAGATGGACGTGGAGCAGGCGGTGGACCCGGAGCGCGACGCGCCGTATCTCTTCTTCAAGTCGCCGCGCTCGGGGATCATCGGGACCGGCGAGGAGTACCGGATTCCTCCGGGACGCGAGAACATCGACTGGGAAGGCGAGCTCGGCGTGGTGATCGGAGCGGCCGCCCGGCACGTGTCTCCGGAGGACGCGCTCGACCACGTGTTCGGATACACCGTCGTGTTCGACGTGAGCGACCGGGGCGGGCGCTACCGGGAGAACCCGATGCTTCCCGGTCCGGACTGGTTCTCCGGGAAGGGCGGCGACCGCGCCGCGCCGATGGGCCCGGTCGTGACCCCGGCCGCCTTCCTTCCCGACCCGCAGGCGCTGCGCCTCGTGACCCGGATCGACGACCGGGTGGTGCAGGACGGCCACACCTCCAGCATGATCTACAGCGTCCGGCAGCTCGTGGCCTACGCCAGCTCGATCCTGACGCTGCACCCCGGGGACGTGATCGCCACCGGGACCCCGGACGGGGTGGGCACGGCCCGGGAGCCGCCCGAGTACCTCCAGCCGGGACAGACCGTCCACATCGAGATCGAGGGGATCGGCACGCTCTCCACGCCGATCGCCCGCTGAATCAGCGGGTCCGGACGAGGCGCGTCCGCCGGCCGATCTCCGGCGGCGGGAACGACTCCACGACGCCGTCGGGCCAGCGCACCCGAACTCCGGTCACCGTGGCGGCGGGCGGCGTCCCGAAGTGCGCCGTGGGCTCGCTCGCGGTGAGGTACCCCGCCGACGGCTGGAGCGCGCGCACCAGCTCGCGATCGTCGAGCGCGAGCGTCACGACCGCGCCGGGGCAGGAGCGCCCGAACTCGCGCGGCTCGAGGATCACGAAATTCCCCTCCCGCGCCGAGCGGTTCTCGAACAGGCGCGCCGGCTCGCCGACGGCGGTGACCACGAGGTCGAGGTCGCCGTCCCGGTCCCAATCTCCGGCGGCGAGGCCCCGGCCCGAGGCGGTCAGGTTCGAGAAGTCTCCGGCGTGCGCGGGCTCGAAGCGGCCCAGACCGTCGGACAGGAAGACCTGGGCCGGCTCCCGGTAGGCGTCGAGGTTCGGCTCCACCGGCGCGCCGGCGGCGCGGGCGACCGCGCCGTTCACGACGAGCAGGTCCGCGTCGCCGTCGTGCTCGAGATCGAGGAAGGCGGTCCCGAACCCGGTCCACGGAAGGCTCGGCAGCCCCAGCCCGAACGACGGCGTGTCGTCGATGAACGTGTTTCCCTGGTTGCGGTAGAGCGTGTTCGTCTGGGACCGGAGGTGGGTCATGAAGAGGTCGAGGTCGGCGTCGTGGTCGAAGTCGCCCAGCAACACGCCCATGCTCGCTTCCGCCCGCCCCTGCGCGTTCAGCGCGACCCCGGTGAGGAGACCGCTCTCCTCGAAGGTTCCGTCGGGACGCTGTTCCCAGAGCAGGTTGGGCTCGCCGTCGTTCGCGACGTAGAAGTCGAGGCGGCCGTCGCCGGTGAAGTCGTGGCAGAGGACGCCCAGCGCGGGAAGCGCGCGCCCGAGGATCCCGGCGGTGTCCGAAACGTCCTCGAAGGTGCCGTCGCCCCGGTTGCGCCAGAGAACGTCGCGCTCGTAGGGAAGGCTGGCCGGCTCGCAGAAGTCGGGCGCTCCCGAGGCGGAAACGCACTCCCGTTCGGGGTCGTGGCGCACGTAGCCGCCCACGTAGAGGTCGAGGTCGGCGTCGCCGTCGTAGTCGCAAAACGCGGCGGACGACGACCAGCGGACGCCGGGCAGCGCCCTTCGCTCGAAGCGCCCCGCCTCGCCGAGGTAGAGCGCGTCCTCGCCGAGGTTGGAGACGAAGACGTCGGGGTCGCCGTCGCCGTCCGCGTCGCCGACGGCCGCCCCGAATCCCCAGCCGGGTTCGCCGAGGCCGCTCTCTTCGGTCGCGTCGCGGAAGCGTCCGTCGCCCGAGCCGACGAAGAAGCGGTTCGCGCCTTCCGACTGGATCAGGTACAGGTCGAGGAACCCGTCGCCGTTCCCGTCGAAGAGCGCGGCGCCGCCGCCCATGATGGCGGGCAGCGGAAAGCCCTCAAACCCTCCCGGATCGTGGACGAAATCCACCCCCGACCCCTCGGTGACGTCCATGAGCGCGGGCTGGGCCGGCGCCGCCGGGGACAGCAGGAGAACGGCGAGCAGGCCCCCCGGAAACCTCACTCCCCGCGCCCGATGGTTCCCCACATGAATCCGCCGACGGGACCGTGGTTCCAAACCCCCGCGTAGTGGCCGTCGCCGAAGAGGACCGTCGCACCGAACTCCTCGCCGAGCCCCGGAATCGCGGCGTCCCGGAGCCGGACGACCGGCAAGTCTCCCGCCCACTCGACGGGAACCACGACCGGAAGCGTGGCGTCCACGCTTCCGTAGCGGATGCGGACCGAGAAGCGCCAGCGCCCGTCCTCGAGCGGCGTCGCGCTCGCCACGTCGTAGCGATCCTCGAAGGTCCCGTCCCGAGACTCCGGCCACGCGACCGTGAACTTGCCGTCGAGGACGACGTTCTCCATGCGTTCGGCGAAGGCGCGCTCCGGGACGTCGAGCGCGTCCTCGGGGACGGTCCGGCCGATCCCGAAGCCCGAGGCGAACCAGCCGGCGCCGAAGGCGGCGAGAACCAACGCGGCGAGGGCGAGGAGCTTCAGGGCGAGGCGCACGCTGCGGGAGCGTAGCAGTCAGGCGCCGGGTTCGGGCCGCCGCGCCCGGAGCGCGTCGAGGAAGGCCGGCGGGGGCTCGGCGCCGGCGGCGCGAGCGGCCCCGACCGCTTCCCAGGCGTCGTCGAAGCGGCCCAGCTCGGCGAGCGCGGCGGCGCGGCGGACGTGGATGGAGCCGTCGTCCGAATCGTGGCCCAGGGCGCGGTCGAGCGCTTCGAGGCCCTCGCCGACGCGCCTTTGGCGGAGCAGGACGTCGGCGAGCGCCACGAGCGCCTTCGGGTCGTCCGGGCGTGCGTCGAGCGCGGTTCGGAGGTGGAACTCGGCCCCGGAGAGATCGCCCGCGGCCGTCGCCACGAGTCCCAGCCCGAATCGGGCGAGGGCCTGGTCCGGATCCAGCGCGACTGCGTCCCGAAAGAGCCGCTCGGCTTCTTCCGACTGCCCGCCGGCGTGGAGGACCGCGCCCAGCTCGGCGAGGACGAGGGGGTCCCGGGGACGCACGCCGAGGAGATCCCGATACCAGCGCTCCGCCTCCCGGAGGCGTCCGGCCTCCCGGGCGGCGCGGCCCCGCTCGAGGAGGCGGGGCGAGGAGACGTCCCGCTCGGTCATCCGGAAGTGGATCGGATCGCCGACCGCGGGAAGGCGCGCGTCCATTCCGGTTCCGAGGACCTCGCGGGCGCGCTCCCGGTCGCCCGAGGCGTTCAACGCCTGCGCGAGCGCGGCGCGGACCGCGCCCGCTTGCGGAGCCCGGTCCAGCGCGCTCTTCAGAAGCTCGACCGCGTCCGCGATCCGGCCCCGGCGCAGCGCGAGCGATCCGAGCCGGAAGAGCGCGAGCGCCGAGCCCGGCTCGACCCCAAGCGCCTCCCGGTACGCGGCCTCGGCGCCGTCGGGATCGCCCAGCTCCTCGCGGATCTCCCCGAGAAGCGCCTGCGCCGCCGGATACCCGGGCCTGTCCCGGAGCGCGTCCGCGAGCGTCGCCGCCGCCTCGTCGGGGGCGCGGGTCCGGACTGCGTGGGCCAGCAGGTAGGCCGCCTGAAACGCGAGGGCGTCTCCCGGCCGAACGGAGCCGAGGACCTCCCGGTAGGCCGCCACCGCCTCGTCGATCAGGCCGTGCGCGTGGAGGGTCTCCGCGAGCGCGAGCCGGCCGGCGGGGTCGTCGCCGGCGCGCCCGGCGAGGTCGTCGAGCAGCGCCCGGACCTGCGGCTCCACCGGGGGCGGGGCCTGCGCGAAGGCCGGAGCGATCGCCAGCAGCAGCGCCGCAGAAAGGAGAAAGGACCGCCGCCCGGGAGCCCGAGCTCCCGGACGACGGCCCGGAGGGACGATCAGCCTTCTAGAAGGTGATCTTGGTCATGAACTGGAGCGTGCGGGGGAATCCGCCGCTGCCGGTGATCTGACCGAAGTTGCTGTTCCCGTAGATGGTCCGGGGACCGTTCCAGTTCGGGCTGTTGAACAAGTTCAGCATCTCGAACCGGAGGGTGAGGTTCAGGTCGGCGTACAGGACCGTGGACTTCTCGAGCGCGACGTCCCAGGTCTGCAGCACGGGGCTGCGGACCGCGTCGGTCGTGTGCGGGCCCGCTCCGAGCTGGTACCCGGAGGTCTCCCCGATCGAACCGGCGCTGAGGTAGTTCAGGTGGTTGTCGCGGGGGTTGCCGCCGCCGGTCACGCCGCCGCTGGTCGGACGCTGGTGGTCGTATCCGTAGGAGCTGAGGATGTTCGCGCCCTGCTTGATGGTCAGGGGGAATCCGCTCCGCAGGATCGTCTGGGTCGAGATCGCCCAACCGCTGAAGATCGCGTTGTCGCCGGGAGTCCGGTAGGTGAACGCGATGTTGAACTGGTGCGGCACGTGGATCCGCGAGGGTCCGTAGTCCTCGTCCAGCACCGAGCACGGGCCGGTCACGCACGACTCGGGCGTGTTGAAGATGGTGCTCTCCTCATCCGAGAGACGGGTGTTGCTCTCGTAGATGTTGTCCTTGTGGTTCGTGAACGTGTAGTTGATCCGCGAACCCCAGTTGCCTCGGAACCGCTTCTCGAACTCGACGCGCATCGAATTGTAGAGCGACTTGCCGGCGCTGGCGTGCCGGGCGAAGACGTTCCGGAAGTGCGGGTACGGGCGGAGGAGCTGCCCGAGCGGGAGCGTCTCGGCGCCCGAGAAGGAACCGAAGCGCGAATCGCCGTAGAACGGGTTCGGATAGTGCTCGTCCAGCCGATCGCCCAGCGACAGGTAGCGGTTGTCAAGCTGGTTGATGTTGATGGTCGAGTTGTTCGTGCCGCCGATCGGCAGGTCCACGCCGGAGCTTCCGACGTAGCCCAGCTTGAACACGAGGTCCGTCCCGATGTCGCGCTGGAAGTCGAGGGACCACTTGTGAATGTAGGGCGACTGGCGGTGCTGGTCGTTGAACGTGACGTTGCCGCCGATGTTCTGGAAGCGACCGTTCGCGTTGCCCTCGATTGGATCCGCGCCGTTCGGGAACGGGTTGGAGGCGGTCGCGGTCGGCGGAGTGACGCCGTCCACGCTCGTCGCGATGCTGGTCACCGCGGTGTAGCCGAAGGTGCCCACGTGGCTCGCGCCGACGCCGCTCGGAATCGCGTAGGGAGCCCAGAAGACGGCGTAGCCGCCGCGGATCACGGTCTCGGGGTTCACCGTGTAGGCGAAGCCGAGGCGCGGGCCGAACTTGATTCCCGGGGGATCCCACTGGTGGGTGGGGTTGCCATCCACGCCGGCGTACATCAGGCCGCCGCGCAGCGGGAAGCCGGGGAGCGACCCTTCGAGGCTCGAATCGAGGTTGACCTGGAGAGGGAACGGGTTCGTCCGATCCCAGCCGACGGTGAAGCCGTCGTCGTCCTCCTGGAGTCCCGTCTCGTGCTCGAGGCGGAGGCCGATGTTCAGGACGAGGTTCTGCGAGGGACGCCAGTCGTCCTGGATGAACCCGCCGTAGTAGTCGATGAACACGTCCGCCGGCTGCGCGATCGTGACCTGCCCGCCGGAGGGGATGCCGAGGAGCATGTCGGCGAGCGCCGAACCCGAATCCGGGTTGTCCGGCGCGGGGCCGCGGGTGAAGCTGCGGTCGAAGTTCATCTGGAGACCGTTGGAGAAGGCCACCGAGTGGAGGCCCATCCGGCGGTACTGGCCGCCGATCTTCAGCGTGTGGTTGCCCATGAAGGTGGAGTAGGTGCCCGCCACCTCGCGCGAGGTCCACTGGACGTCGGTGTTGCCCCACGAGCCGAGGGCGGAGCCGCTGTCGCCGAACTCCTCGATGCCGATCGAGGGGAACTGGCCGTCATAGCCTTCCTGCCCGTAGAGACCGTCGATGAAGCTGCCCTGGAACCCGAGGCCGCTGAAGGCCGACTGGTCGAAGACCGGGTTCTGGTTCGAGTCGTTGAAGTACGTCTGACCGTAGCGCAGCGTCAGCACCGAGGCGTCCCCGGTGATCAGCGTGTTGTTGAAGGCCACCGCGTGCACGTCGCGCCGGAGCAGGCCGGCGCCGATGCCGAAGTCCGGGTGCGTGTCCGCGTTCAACAGATCCTTGTAGTGGCCGAACGCCGGCTCCTCGGACGTGTAGTAGAGGTACGTCAGCGACGACTGCCACGAATCGGAGAAGCTGTGGCTCAGGTTTCCGGTGGCCTGCCGCGCCTTCGTGATCTGGACGCCCGAGGCCGCCACGTCGCCGCCCGGACCGAGCGTGGTCAGGAGCTGCGCGAAGGACGAACCGACCGGGTCGATCATGTTCGCGGGAATCCGGTTGCCGGGGAAGGGCATCCGGTTGCCGTTGGCGTCGCGCTCGAAGGGGTTGTAGATGGTGACTCCGCTCTGGGAGAAGTCGCCCACCGCCTCGGCCGCGCTCGGCAGGGTGATCGTGGTGCTGGCCGCCTGGTTGTCGTTGAATCCCTCGCCCGAAATCCAGAAGAAGGTCCGATCGCGGAGGATCGGGCCGCCGAAGGAGCCGCCCGCCAGATCGTAGGGACGATCCGACACGTCGTCAGGGGAAAGCCGCCCGCTGTCGATGTTCTGCTGCGTGTGGTAGTAGTACTCGCGAAGGAAGCTTCCGAGTCCCGACGGGCGGGTCTGGTAGAGGCCGCTGCCTCCCCAGTTGTTGGTGCCGGTGCGGTGGATCACGTTGAAGACCCCGCCGCCGGTCCGGCCCATTTCCGCGTCGTAGGTGTTGACCTGGACCTTCATCTCCTGGACGGCCTCGAACACCGGGATGATGACGGTGCGGTTGCGCAGGTCGGTGGTGGAGATGCCGTCCACGGTGTAGTTGTTGCCTCGCAGCGGCCCACCGCCCAGCGACAGCAGGGACGAGTTCGTCTGGTCGGACTGCTTCACCCAGAACGGGTCGCCGGTGTGCACCACGTTCGGGGTGCCCACCGACATGATGAAGACGTTCCGGCCCGGAGTCGGCAGCACCTCGAGCTGCTCCCGGTCCACGCCGGAAGCCACGGAGGCCGAGGCCGTCTCGATCAGCGGCGTCTCGCCGGTGACCGTGACCGTTTCCTCGATGCCGCCGACGGCGAGGGCGGCGTCCACGACGAGAGCCGCGGACACGCCGACGATCAGGCCTTCGCTCGCGAACGGCGCGAAGCCGCTGAGCTCGGCCCGAAGATCGTAGGTGGCCGGCTGCACGTTGGCGAAGACGTACTCGCCGACGGCGCTGGTCACCGAGGTGCGCGATGCGCCGGTGTCGGCGTTCTCGAGAGTGACCGTCACCCCCGGAAGCACGCCGCCATCGCTGTCGCGCACTACGCCGCGGACGTTTCCCTGGAACGTCTGGGCCAACGCCCCCGACGCGAGTCCAAGGACTGCCAGCGTCGCGGCGGTCCTAAACAAGACAGATCTCATGAATCCCTCCTAGATCGGTGAGGTAACAGTCGGCGCCCCGGGACGCGACTCCGACACGAACGCAAAGAGAGTTCGCACGGATTTCAAGCGGAATGGTATCCGTTGGCGGCGCTCCACGTCAATCGCTTGGGGAGCAAGCAGCGGACCACCCCCGGATGTCAAGCACAAGTCATTTTCAGTCAACTGATTCTACATCTGAAGCAAGCCGCTTTGGGGGCGAATCCACCAACGATTCGGATTCGGAATCCGGTAGGCCGGAGAGCGGAGCGACCCGGATCAGAGCTTCGCCATCCGGGCGAAGAAATCCCCGTGACCCTTGAGGATTCGCTCCTCCGCCTCCCGATTCGGCTCGAGCGACCACTCGCCGGGCTCCCGGGTCCCCCCGAGGAGGATTCCGTCCGCCCTCGGCGTCATGCACAACCCCTGGATGAGCGCGACGTAGCGGATCTCGGGTTGCGGCAGCAGGACCGTGAGCTGGCCCTTCACCGGAACGATCTCCTCGTCGCCGACGAGGTCCCGGGCGCCGATTCCGGTGCAGCTCACGACGCGGCGCTCGGGAAGCGCGGCGATGTCGTCGAGCGAGCGGAACTCGCGGGTGCGGATCCGGCCTCCGGCGAGCTGGAAGTCCTGCATCACCGCGCCGAGGTACGCCGGCGGCTCGATCATCATCGTCATGAACTCGCGGGCGTGGCGGATGGGGAACGGATGGGCGCCGGGCGGGTGCGGCCGCGATCCGGGGAAGAGGTCGGCCAGCGGGTCGGGGCGCGGGGATTCGCCGAACGGGATCTCGCTCAGCGCGTAATTGGGCAGCCACGAGACCCCATAACGGCTTCCCACGAGGTCCTGGAACATGCGCTGCGAAATGCGGGCCGGGCGACGTACTCCGGCGTGTGGACCCGCGCGTCCGAGACCGAGTACGGCCCCCACTGGGCGCACGCCACGTTCGAGGTGGTCCGGGGCGGCGGGTCCTTCGCGTAGATGGTCGTCGCGACGCCCCGCTGCTGCAGCAGGCGGGCGGTGGCGAGCCCCACGGCCCCGCAGCCGATCACCGCCGCCCGCGCCGGCGGCGGCCCGCCCTCCAGCAGCTCCTCCACGGCGAGCCAGGCGGTGCCCCACGAGAGGCTGACCCCGCCGCCGCCGTGCCCGTAGTTGTGGACCAGAATCCGGCCGCCGCCGAGCTCCTCGCGCTCCACCCGGAACCCCGACGGGCGGTAGGGCCGCAGCCCCACGACGGTGCGGATCACCCGGTCGGGCGAGACGTCCACGGGCGGGAGGCGGAAGGTCGGCTCGGGGCGCGCCGGCGGCGCGGGACGGACGGCGCAGCCCGCGGCGAGGAGGGCGCGGCGGGACGGCGTCGCGGGGATTCCCTATACTAGCCCGCAGCCAGGAGGGCGGATCCATGGATCGCAGACTTTTTCTGAAGGCTTCCGCAGCGGTGAGCGCGGCCGGCGTCGTGGGCGTGAACGACCGGGCCGAGGCGCTCGAGCACGAGATGATCCACCTGCTGGACGCGCCCGAGCGGCCGCCGCTCGCGAAGGCGGACGGCGAGGACGCGCTCTCCCCGATGCCGGAGAAGCCGACGCTCCTCGACTTCTTCGAGCATCGCTTCGCCCCGGCCTCGCACGTGCTCCAGAGCGCGACCCGGGCGATGAAGTTCGGGATGAGCGAGGAGATCGTCCTCGCCTGCCTGCTGCACGACATCTCGGTGACGAACCTCGTGCGGGCGGACCACGGCTGGTGGTGCGCGCAGATGATCGAGCCCTACGTGCCCGAGAAGGTCGCGTGGGCCATCCGGCACCACCAGGCGCTCCGGTTCTTCCCCGACCCGTCGGTCGGATACGAGTACCCGGAGATGTACGTCCGGATGTTCGGCGCGGACCACGAACCCGAGCCCTACATCAAGGCGGCGCACGACTACGCGCGCAACCACAAGTGGTACATGGAGGCGCGGTCGATCACGCTCCACGACGACTACAGCTTCGAGCGCGACGCCGAGGTCTCCATCGAGCCGTTCACGGACGTGATCGGCCGGCACTTCCGCCAGCCGAAGGAAGGCCTGGGCAACGACAACAGCCCGACCGCGCACATGTGGAGGACGATGGCGAACCCGCGGCGCCGCCTGTAGCCGTCGCGCGACCGGGCGGCGCCCGGAAGGCCCCTACGCCCGGGCCAGGCGGTAGAGCAGCACGCCCGCGCCCGCGGTCAGAAGCCCGAGGGCGGACTCGATCGGGCGCTCCAGCAGCGTGTAGCCGAGCGTCCACGCGGTCGCGAGGAGGAAGAAGCCGGGAATCCACGGATGGAACGGGGCCCGGAAGCGGCCCGGGATCGCGCCCTCCACGCGACCGCGCCGCAGCACGACGACGCCGGCGACCGTGGCGGCGGTGCATAGCCCCAGCGAGAACCCGGCGTACAGCAGGATCTGCTCGAAGGTTCCGGTGTAGATCAGCAGGAGCGTGACGCCGCACTGGAACGCGAGCGCCCGGTGCGGGGCGCCGTTCTTGCCGACCGCGCCGAGCGGGCGGAGGAAGGCCTCGTCCTCCCCCATCGCCCGGACCACCCGCGGGCCGAGGAAGACCATGGCGCTCACGGTGGAGGCGAGGACGAGCGCGAGCACTCCCGACATGGCGCGCCCGGCGGCGGGGCCGAGAATCCGGTCGGCGGCGAGGTAGCCGACCTCGATCCGGCCCGCAAGATCCTCAATGGGAACCGCCCGCAGGATGACGAGGTTCACGAGCAGGTAGAGGACGGTCACGAGCAGCGTGCCCGAAAACAGCGCCCGCGCCAGCCGTTCGGGGCGCTCCATGTCGCCGACGATGTACACGGCGGCGTTCCAGCCGGTGTAAGCGTAGGACACATAGACCAGCGAGACCGCGAAGCCGGGAGTCGCGAGCAGCCCGAGGTCCGGCGAATCGAAGGCGTTCGCCGGGCCGCCGCCGTGCGCGAGGAGGCCCATCGCGCAGAACGCGGCCACCAGTGCGATCTTGAGCGCGGTCAGCAGGTTGTTGACCCCGCTGCCGAAACGGACCCGCAGCGAGTGGACCGCGGTGAAGAGGAGGACGGCGGCGGCCGCTGCGTGCGCGACCGGGAGCGCCGGGACGAGCGGCTTCAGATAGGTGGCCATCGCGACCGCGGCGAGCGCGGTCGGGGCCGCGAACCCCATGGTCGCGGAGAGGCACCCGGCGGCGAACCCGATCGCCGGATGGAACGTCCGGCGCAGCAGCGCGTACTCGCCTCCGGACCGGGGCATCGCCGCCCCCATCTCGCCGTACACGAGCGCCCCCGAGAGCGCGACGAGGCCGCCCACGACCCACAGCAGCAGCGCCGGGACCGCGGAAGGCACCGCCGCGACCTGGAATCCGAGGCTCGTGAACACCCCGGTCCCGATCATGTTCGCGACCACGAACATGGCCGCGGTCCCGAGCGAGAGCCCGGCGCGCCTGCCGGTCACGGCCGGTGGCGGGTCAGCGCACCGCGATCATGTCGATCTCGACGAGCGCCCCGAGCGGGATGTCCGCGACCGCGACGGTGGTGCGCACGGGCGGGATCGCGCCCTCGGGGAAGTACGAGGCGTACACCTCGTTCATCGCCGCGAAATCGTTCACGTCCGCGAGGAACACGCCCGACCGGACGACGTCCGCGAAGCCCAGTCCGGCCTCCTCCAGCACCGCCTGCAGGTTCTGCATGACCTGGTGGGTCTGCTCGGCGATCCCGCCCTCGACGAGGCCGCCGCCCTCATGGTTGAGCGCGATCTGACCGGCGAGGAAGACCGTGTCTCCCACGTCCACGCCGGCCGAGTAGGGGCCGACCGGCGGAATCCGGCCGCTCAGACGGGTCTTCTCGACTGGCTGGGCGACGACGATCTCCTCGGGCTCCGGCGGGGGACCGCCGCAGGCGAGCGAGAAGACGACGAGGACGAGACAGGTGCGCATGAGGCCCGCGATACTACCGGCTAGCATGCCGGCCATGTGGACGAAGCCGCAGCCCGGCGAGTGCCCTCCGTATTACGTCGGGGCCGCCCGGCTCGTACCCGACGGGCCGCTTCCCGAAGCGGCGCTCGCCGAGATGGACCGGCTCTCCGGCTTGCTCGCGGGACTGTCGGAAGCCGACTCCAAGCGGGCCTACGCGCCGGGGAAGTGGTCCATTCGCGAGGTCGTCGGACACATCACCGACACCGAGCGGGTCATGGCCTACCGGGCGCTGAGCTTCGCCCGGGGCGACGGTGCGGCGCTGCCCGGGATGGATCAGGACGAATGGGCGGGCGCGGCGCGGCACGGCGAGCGGTCGCTCCGGTCGCTGATGGAGGAGCTCGCGCTCGTCCGGGGCGCTTCGGTGAGTTTGATGCGGTCGCTCGATCCCGGGCAGCTCGGGCGGCGAGGGACCGCCAGCGGAGCGCAGTCCACCGTCCGGGCGATCTGCTATTTCCTCGTGGGCCACGCCGCCCACCACCGGACGGTGCTGGAACGGCGCTACTTGTGAGCGTGGCGGCTGCCTGACAGATCCTCCCGCGGGATCCCGAACGTCGAAACCAGCGAGACCGCTCCCACCCCGGCGCAAACGAGCGAGAGGGTGACGTAGTCGAAGCCGGTCATGAGCACGCCGGCGGCGATGCTCGCGACTCCGGCGGTGCTCCAGTTGAGAGTCTCGGCGATCGCCTGCCGGCGGAGCTTTCGCGCCGGGTCGCGCCCTTCCGAAAGGAGAGCGCTCGCCGCGACGAAGGCGAGGCACCACCCCAGCCCGAGCAAGAACAGGGAGACCCCGAGCAGCCATCCCACGTCGGGGGCGACGGCGGCGAGAAGACCGGCCCCGATGAGGACAAGGCCGCCGAGCGCGATCACCGGGCGCTCGGTGAAGCGGTCGCAGAGGATTCCGACGAGCGGCGAGAGCAGGAACATGCCGAGGGTGTGCCCGCCCATGACCGCGCCGAGGCCGGTGAGCGAGCCCCCGGTCTCGACGACGTGCAGCGGGGTCATGCTCATGAGCAGGATCATGGCCGCCTGCGCGGCGACGAGCGCGAGGATCGCGAGCCGGTAGCGGCGCGGCTCCTCCTCCGGGCCGACGGCGGCCGCGGCCGCGGCCGGGCGCTTTCGGACGCGGCGCAGCGAGCGTTGCGCCTTGAGCGCGCGGCTGCGGAAGACCACCGCGCTGGCGGCCGCGAACAGCGTTCCCGATACGAGGTACACGACCGGGATGGCGTACGGGCTGCCCGGCGGGAGAAGGCCCTCGACGAGGCCGAAGATCGTCGGAGCCCCGAAGCTGCCGCCGATCGCGACCCAGATGACGAGTCCGATGGCGCGGCCGCTCCGGTTCGGCGGAACGAGCAACGCCGCCGCGTAGCGGGTCAGGTGGTACGCCGCATGGCCTCCGCCCACCATGAGCGTGGCGGCGAGGTAAAGCGCGAAGGAGTCGTTCCTCGAGGCGGCGAACGACGAGAGCAGCGCCCCGAGCGACGCGAGCGCGAATCCGGTCGCGAGCGTGCGCGGCCTGCCGATGCGCGGGATGAGCGCCGAGAGCGCCGGCGCGCCCGCCGCGATCCCGAAGATGAGCAGCGCGTTGGGCCCCCCGATCCACGCCGAATCCCCAAGGTACCGGGCGGACACGACCGGAATCGAGATGATGACGAGGAGGTAGGCGATCGAACCCAAAACCGCCCCGCCGAGGAGTACGAGGAGCGCCCGGGCCGGACGGAGCGAGGGATCCATGCGCTCAGAGCAACCTGCGCTCGCCGCCGCTCGCATCCTTGCGCCAAGCCGCTGCCTGCTTTTCCTGAACTGCGAGGGCTTTCGCCATTTTCCGAGCCGGGAGCGATTGGCTCTGAAGGCGTCGAACCAGTCCGATGGCGACGGCGCGCAGATCGGCCGCGGGATCGTCGGAGCCGGACGAATCGGGTGGCGCGCCCGTCGCCCGATACCGGTTCGGCCCCTTGGAGTGAAGCGCGGCCGCGCCTTCCCCTTCCAAACGCCTGAGCCACGTACGGGCCTGGATCCGCTCTACGTTCAGCGCACGGGCGGCCTCATCGCCCGTACGTGGTTCCACCAGAATCCCGAGAAGCAGCTCGCGGACCTTGGCGAACAGCTCGTCGGACGGCTCCGCCCGACCATCGCAGTCGTAGCGGCTCGAGGCTTCGGCGACGGCCGCTGGTTCCGTATGCATCTTCGCGGCCGGCGGCTCATTCAGGAGCGCGTTGAGATCGGCCGGGGTTCCGGGGGCCGGCCACGCATACGCCCCGCGTTCCATGAGCGCGGCCGAGCCGTCGCTCCTCTCTCCGGAGGGGCGCACAAAGACCGGGACGAAGCAGTCTCTCTTGAGGTGTTCGTCAGCGCCAGCCCACGTTCCGCCCGTACCGTGCTTGACATGAACGACGAGCGCCGCATCCGCCAGTGCGTAGATGAACCGGTTGCGCTTCATGGCCCGTCCGACGTCGAAGCGAGCCGCCGGATCCTCGGAAGAGATCAGCAGGAGCCGCCCGTCCATCTGGGCGTCCCGGTACGCCCGGCGGGTGACGGCGCGATCCAGCGCCGCCGGGAGCACACCCGTCACGGGGCCGTCAGCGTTCAAAGCGCCCCGCATCGCGGCTTGGTCCACGCCCCGGGCATCCCCGGAGATGACGGGGCGCTTCGCCGCGGCCGCGAGCCGACCCACGGCCTCGGTCCATTCGATCAGTTCGTCCCCAACGCTGCGCGAGCCGAGATTCTCGGTCCGAGCCTCCGCACGCAACTGCCGGAAATCGTGGCCCCAATCGGAGATGCAGTGCGCCTCGTCGATCACCAGCATGGCGACTTGCGCCGCGACCGCCGCCAGCACCTGCTCCCGGAAGCGCTGATTCGCAAGTCGCTCTGGCGCAATCAGGAGGATGTCCACTTGATGGGTGCGTACGTCGGATTCCACACGTTCCCAGTCATCCGCGTTGGTGGAGTTGATCGTCAACGCCCGGACTCCCATGCGCTCCGCGGCAGAGATCTGGTTCCGCATCAGAGCGAGCAGGGGACTCACAAGGAGCGTCGGGCCGTGTCCGGCTTCCCGCAACAGCTTCGTCGCGATGAAGTACACGAAGCTCTTGCCCCAGCCCGTCTTCTCCACGACCAGCAGTCGGCGCGGCGCCTCCACGAGGTGCCGGATGGCTTCCTCTTGCCCTTGGCGAAACTGAGCGTCCGCCCGACGCGTTCCCCGCCTCAGCAGCTCAAGCGCTCGGCGGGAGTCGTAGCGCACTCAGTTGCGGAGGCGAGCGTCGAGGTCCGTGAGAGCCCGGCGCGAGGCAGGCGCGAGGCTCTCGCCTGTCCCGAGCGCGGCGATGTCCTCGGGGGCGAGGCCGAGGGTCGCGGCGCTGGCGCGGGTCTCCTCCAGCGCGTCGTCGTCGGGGCCGATCGCCCACGCGCCCTCGACCATCCGCAACTCGTGGAGTTCGGCGGCTCCCTCGGCCTGCACGCGATCCCGCCACGCGAGGACTTCGGGCAGCACCAGATCGTCGAGCGTGCCCACCACTTCGATCGCCGGACGGATGAGCGCCGCGGGCGGGGCGGGCGGAGCCGCCTCGGGGAACGCCGCGATGGCGTCATGCCAGGGCCAGAAGCGCCGGCCCGCGGCCCCCATGCCCACCGCCCGCACGTACTCTGGCGAGGACCGGTCGCCGGCGCGCTGGCGGGCCTCGCGGCGCGTGCGGGCGGCCTCGGGATCCCCGAGCGTCGCGGCGACGAGCACGACTCCGTCGAAGGTGTCCTCCTCGGCGGAAGCGGCGTAGCGGGCGATCCCCCCGCCCTCGGCGTACCCGAAGAGGATGGTCCGGTCGGGGTCGCGAGTGAGCCGGGGGAAGAGCTGGTCGAACATGAGGCGGGCGAACGCCTCGGTCAGGCGCAGCCCGTCGGGACTGGCCCCGAGTCCGGCGCGGTCCATGCTGGCCCACGCGAACCCCTGATCCAGCGCCCACCAGCCGATCAGGTCGTCCAGTTCGGTCTCGCCGGTCCCGAGATCGGCCCCGCCGTCTCCCCGGCGGATGCCGCCGAGTCCCCGGTGCGCTCCGATCACGAGCGTCCCGTTCCAGTCCGGGGGACGGACCGGGTGCCGGAGCGCGAAGCGGCGGGCCGGCTCGCCGGGCGGAAGCCCGCGGCCCGGGGGCACCGAAGCCACGATGCCCTGCGTGATGAGCGCGTCGCCGTAGGTGCGGCCCGGGATCAGCGTCTCCCGGCCACCGTGGATGTAGAGGTGGAGGCGGGCGTCGCAACCGGTCAGAGCCAGCGCGAGCAAGAAAAAAGCCCCGGAACCCCTTGGAGACCATCTCGGCCTCATGGCGGCGCGATCCGCAGGGGAAGCTGCCGCCCGTCTCTGGTGGTCGGGATTCCGGGACTCGTCAGCGGCGCCGGATCCCGAACGGCCCGGAAGCCCTTTCAGGCCCGCGGGACCGCCGGGGTCCGGCCGGAAACGTCGTCCGGCGGTGCTGTCATTTCCGACCCCCTTTCCGAATCGAGTGGACAATGCGGTTGTACCGGCTGGTCGCGCCGAAGTCAACCGCTATTCGCCCGGCAGCCGTCCGTGGACGACCTCGCCCTCCACCAACGTTGCGAGAACCCGCTCGCGCATCCCGAAGAGGAGTTCCGGATCCTCCCCAAGCCGGTCGAGCCCGGGAAGGTCGAGCACGACGAGATCCGCGAGCTTGCCGGGTTCGAGGCTGCCCCGCTCCCGGTCGTCGTGGGTCAGCCATGCGCCGTTGATCGTGTACGAGCGCAGCGCCTCGGCGATCGTCACGGTCTCGTCCTCGCCCCAGACGACGCCCGACTTCTGGTCCCGTCGGGTGAGGAGCGCATAGAACCCCATCCACGGGTTGTGAGTGGTCACTCCGTAGTCCGAACCGGACGCCATGACGACGCCGTTGCGCATGTAGGTGCGGAACGGCTGGAGCCGCGCCATGCGCTCCGGCCCGGCGTTGGTTGCGAACGAGAAACCCTGCTGCCAGTTGAACACCGGGTTCGTGGCGGCGACGATCCCGTAGCGGGCCATGTCCTCGAGCACCATCGTCCTGGGCTCGATCGGGAAGTAGGCGTGGATGACGCTCCAGCGGAGGTCGGGCGGGTCGCCGCCACTCGCCATCTCGTCCAGCAGCTTCATGTACAGATCGACCGTCTGCCGCATCGCCATGTCCCCGCAACTGTGGGTGTGGAGGTCCCAGCCGTGGCTGGTGATCATGCGGTACTGCGCCTCGCGCTCGGGGTAGCTCCGCACGACCGGGTTCCCGAGGTTCTCCTCCCCTTCCAGCTCGTCCCACATATGGAACGGCTCGGACATCCACGCGCTGCGGGTGCCGACCCCGCCGTCCCCGTAGATCTTCGCCCCGCGCCAGCGGAGAAACCGGTCCCCAAGGTTGTTGATCTGGATCCCCCCGAGGTGGTCGTCGAGGAACTCCGTCGAGTGGGCGTTGAAGGTTCCCTCGTACACGGCGGCGATGCGCAACCTGACGTGGCCCCGATTCGCGGCCTCCTGATAGACCCGCATGTGGTGGCCCATCCGGGACGACGGATCCACGATCGCGGTCACGCCGAGCGCGAGCATTTCCGCGACGCCGAGGCGCACGCTCTCCACTTCGTCGTCGAAGACGGCCGGCGGCGGCCGCTCGGTGACGAGCCGGGAGGCGCGGGCCCCGAGGAACACTCCGGTCGGAATCTCCCGGGTCACGGTCTCGCCGGCGATGACGACCTGTCTCGGGAGCCGGAGGATCTGATCCTCGAACGTGAAGTCGTCCGGATCCTCAAGCCACCACGCGGGCCACGTCGACGGGTCACCGTCGTCGATTCCCATGCGGCGGAAGACCTCGGTGTTCACGGCCACTCCCCGGTACACCCGATTGAGCGCGACCGGATGCTCCGGCGCCACGGCGTCGAGTTCCCACCGGGTGACCATCTGCGGGTACTTGAACTGGTCCCATCGCCGGCCGACGACCCACTCGCCGGGCGGGACGGCGTTCGCCTCGATTCGGTCCCGGACGCCGGCCACGATGTCCGCGGCGGACTCGGCGAAGCTGAGCTCCACCCCGCTCGTGATGTCCCGGCCGAGCGGAAGGAAATGGATGTGCGAGTCCTGAAGGCCCGGGATCACGGTCCGCCCGGTCAGATCGACGACGCGGGTGTTCGGCCCCTCAAGCGCGCGCACGTCGGCGGCGGTCCCGACGGCCACGATTCGGCCGTCCTTGATGGCGAGCGCCCGGGCGAGCGCATTACTCTCGTCCACCGTACGGAACTCCGCACCGTGCAGCACGAGGTCGGGCTCGGGGAAC
The DNA here is from genome assembly GCA_965199715.1 of Vicinamibacteria bacterium. Taxonomy (GTDB): domain Bacteria; phylum Acidobacteriota; class Vicinamibacteria; order Marinacidobacterales; family Marinacidobacteraceae; genus CBDATA01. The sequence goes on along the minus strand of OZ241322.1, from coordinate 2,013,931 downwards.
CATTGAGCGCGTCCGGCCGCGGGAACCAGCAGCAGAATGACGACGAGAATCCGGGGCCACATGCCCCCAACATACCGCGCTACCCTGCCTTCCCGGAGGTCCGCCATGTTCCAACGAGTGCTGCTGCTTCTCTCCGGTCTCGCGGTAACGGCGTGCTCCGGCCCGGCGCCGGAGCCGGCGGACCTGGTGTTGCTCTCGGGACGGGTGGTCACGATGGACCCGGATCAACCGGAAGGCGAGGCGCTCGCCGCGCGGAACGGCCGGATCGTCGCCGTGGGGACCGACCGGGCCATCCGCGATCACGTCGGACCGGACACCGAAGTCGTGGATCTGGGGGGACGGCTCGCGATCCCGGGATTCATCGAGAGCCACGGCCACTTCATGGGCGTGGGCGACGCGCAGCTCATCCTGAAGCTGGGCGAGGTCGAGAACTGGAACCGGATCGTGGACATGGTGGCCGAGGCGGTCGCGGACGCCCCGCCGGGGACGTGGATCGAGGGACGCGGCTGGCATCAGGAAAAGTGGAACGAAGCCCCCGGCGGGGCGGTGGAGGGCCTCCCCCACCATCTGGGGCTTTCGGAGATTTCGCCCGAGCACCCGGTGCTGCTCCGGCACGCGAGCGGCCACGCCGCGTTCGCGAACGCGCTCGCCATGGAGCTCGCCGGGATCGACCGGGATACGCCGGACCCGCCGGGCGGCACGATCGTGAAGGATGCGGAGGGCAACCCCACCGGCGCGCTCCGCGAGACCGCGCAGCGCCTCGTGGCCCGCGCCCGGGACGTGGTGCTGTCAGAGCGCAGCGAGGAAGAGATCCGCGCCAGGATGGAGCTTCAGCTCGAGCTCGCCGCCGAGGAGTCGCTGCGCAAGGGGATCACGAGCTTTCAGGACGCGGGATCCAGTTTCGCGCTCATCGACTTCTTCCGCGACATGGCGGAGGCCGGGCGGCTGCCGATCCGGCTCTACGTCATGGTGCGGGGCGAGTCCAATGAGGAGATGGATCGGCGCCTGCCGGAGTACCTGATGACGAACCACGCGGACGGCCATCTCACCGTGCGCTCCATCAAGCGACAGGTGGACGGCGCGCTCGGAGCGCACGGGGCGTGGCTGCTCGAGCCTTACGACGACATGCCCGAGAGCGTGGGGCTCGTGCTCGAGGAAGTCGGAGACATCGAGGAGACGGCGCGGATCGCCATCCGCCACGGCTATCAGGTGAACACCCACGCGATCGGCGACCGCGGGAACCGGGAGGTGCTCGACCTCTACCAGCGGGCCTTCGAGGAAGCCGGGGTCGAGGGGCGCGACCTGCGCTTCCGGATCGAGCATGCGCAGCACCTGCATCCCGACGACGTCCCGCGCTTCGGCGAGCTGGGCGTGATCGCCTCGATGCAGGCGGTGCACGCCACTTCGGACGGCCCGTGGGTTCCGGAGAAGCTCGGGGACGGGCGGGCGGAGGCCGGCGCATACGTCTGGCGGACGCTCCTCGACACGGGCGCCGTGGTCACGAACGGGACCGACGCGCCGGTGGAGGACCTCGACCCGATCCCGAGCTTCCACGCGACGGTCGCCCGGCAGCTTCCCGACGGAAGCCGCTTCTATCCGGAGGAGGCGCTCACGCGGGAGGAGGCGCTCTATTCCTACACGATGGCGGGGGCCTTCGCCGCGTTCGAGGAGGACGTCAAGGGAAGCCTGACTCCGGGGAAGTACGCCGACGTCACGGTGCTCACGCGGGACGTCCTGACCGTCCCCGAGGACGAGATCCCGGGGACGACCGCGTGGATGACCATCGTCGGCGGCGAGATCCGGCACCGCGCCGACCCGTGACCCGGATCGGCGCGTACGGCACGCTGAAACGCGGCGAGGCGAACCACCGGATGCTCGCCCGGGCGCGCTTCGTCTCGGCGCCGGCGCTCGTGACGCCCTTTCGGCTGTTCGGCAACCACGAGTACCCGATGCTCACGCCGGGCCCGGGGACGCATCCGCTCCGGGTGGAGCTGTACGACGTGGACGCGGACGTCCTCGCCGAATTGGACCGTTTCGAGGGCCAATTCGGCTACCGCCGGGAGGACGTGGACGGCGTCGGGCTCTACGTCCACCCGGGGCCGCCGCCGCCCGGATTCGCGCCGACCCCGGACGGCGACTGGACCGGCGATCCGGCGGCCTTCGCGGCCGCGCTGCGCCGGGTGACCGGCTAGCATCCCGCGCCCATGCGACTCGCCACTCTGGAACTGCCGGACGGCCGGGCGCTCGCGGCGGCGTCCGGCGACTCCCTCCGCCTGCTGGACGAGCCCTTCCAGGGCGACCTGAGCGGGCTGCTGGCCTCGGGCGCGCGCCCGTCGGCGAGCGGCGAGCCGATCGGGGACGCGCGGTTCGCCCCGCTGATCCCGCGGCCGGGCGCGCTCTGGTGCGTCGGGCTCAACTACGAGGACCACCGGATCGAGACCGGCAAGGCGCGGGCGGACTGGCCCACGCTGTTCACCCGGTTTCCCGCTTGCCTCCTGGGCTGCGGGGAGGATCTCGTCGTCCCGAGCGCGTCCCGCCAATTGGACTACGAGGGCGAGCTCGCCGTCGTGATCGGCAAGCCCGGGCGCCACGTCAAGGAGGAGGACGCCCTCGACCACGTGGCCGGGTACTCCTGCTTCAACGACGCCTCGGTGCGCGACTTCCAGTCGCACAGCAGCCAGTTCGGTCCCGGCAAGAACTTCTGGCGGACCGGGGCCTTCGGTCCGTGGCTCACGACCGCCGACGAGGTCCCCGATCCGCAGGCGCTCGCGATCGAGACCCGGCTGAACGGAGAGGCGATGCAAAGCAGCCACACGAGCCGGATGACCTACCCGGTGCGCTTCCTCATCGCCTACCTCTCGCGGATCACCCCGCTGTTTCCCGGCGACGTGATCGCGACCGGGACGCCGTCCGGCGTGGGCGTCGCCCGCGATCCGCAAGTGTTCCTGAAGCCCGGCGACGTGGTCGAGGTGGAGATCGAGCGCGTCGGCCTGCTCCGGAACGGGGTCGTCGCCGAGCGCGACGCTCAGTAGCCGAGCTCGGGCCGCACCCGGTTCCGCAACGGTCTCCCCGCGAGGTCGCGGGTCAGGTTCTCGAGCGCGATCCGGAACACCAGCGGGACGTAGTTCTCGATGTCGTCGGCCCCTACGTGGGGCGTCAGGATGAGGTTGGGCGCGTCCCACAGCGGGCCGTCCGGCGGGTGCGGCTCGGGCCACGCGACATCGAGGAACGCCCCGCCGAGATGGCCGCTCTTCAGCGCCGCGACGAGCGCCGGCTGCGCGATGAGCCGGCCCCGGCCGAGGTTCACGATTCCCGCGCCCCGGGGCAGGAGCGCGATTTCCTCCGCGCCGAGGATTTCGCGCGTTTCCCGGGTGAGCGGCGCGGCGAGGATCACGAAGTCGGCCTCGGGGAGCGCGTCCCGCAGTTCGGCGAACGGGAACACCCGGTCGGCGTGACGGTGCCGCCGGCGGGAACGGCGGACGCCGAGCACGCGCATGCCGAGGGTCTTCGCGGCGCCGGCGGCGCCGGTGCCGACGGCGCCGAGGCCGATCACGAGCGCGGTTCGGCCGGGGAGCGTGCCGGTCTGGATCTTGGACCAGCGGCGCGCGCGCTGATGGTCGATGAGCCGGGGCAGCCCGGTGAAGAGCGCGACGAGGGACATCAGCGCGTACTCGAACGACTTTCCGGTGTGGACCCCGCTCGCGTTCGCGAGCTGCACGCCCGGCGGCAGCCAGTCGAGCGGATAGAGGTGGTCCACGCCCGCCCCGATGAGCTGGATCCACCGCAGCCGCGGCGCCCGCCGGGCGAGACCCTCGCGGGAGAACTTCCAGCCGATCAGGACCTCGGCGTCGGCCACGCCCCGCGCGAACCCGGCGTCGTCGTTCGAATAGCTCGGCGCGAGACGGCGGAACGTGTCCGGGAACTCCCGCCCGGCAGCCTCGAAGCGGGCTGGGTCGAGCCGGTAGTGCTCGGTCTCCACGGAGTCGCTCGCCAGATGCACGCGAAGCGGCGTCGGCTCCCCCATGGTCACGTGCGGCGAAGGATACGCGGGTGTCCGTCAGAATACGCGGATGACCGCTCCCGCTTTCGCCGCTCCCGAGAGCCCGAGGCTCGCCTCGAACCGCCGCCAGTTCCTCGCCGGCCTCTCGGCGGTCGGGCTGGGCGCCACGCTCCTCCCCGGGACGCTCACCGCCTGCGCCGGCGACGCCGGCGAGGTGACGCTCGACATGTTGAAGAAGGCGCAGGCGCTCGCCGGCCTCTCGTTCTCGGACGAGGAGCTCGCGCCGGTGCTGGAGCGGCTGAACCGGGAGAACGGCGTCATGGACGCCTACCGGGCGAATCGGGAGCGCGCGCTCACGGCCCACGACCCGCCGTCCTTCGTCTTCCACCCGCTGCCGCCCGGCAAGGACATGCCGGCGACGGCGAGCGGCATGCGCCCGTCGCGGCCGGACGAGCCCCGCCCGGCGACGGACGAGGACGTGGCCTTCCTTCCGGTCACCCATCTGGCCCGGCTGATCGAGAAGCGCGAAATCACCTCGACGGATCTGACGCGGATCTACCTCGAGCGGCTCCGGCGGTTCGATCCGGAGCTGCATTGCGTGGTCAGCCTGACCGAGGACCTGGCGATGGAGCAGGCGGCCCGGGCCGACCGGGAGATCGCCGACGGGAACTACCGGGGGCCGCTCCACGGAATCCCGTGGGGCGCAAAGGACCTGCTCTCGGTGCGGGGCACGAGGACGACGTGGGGCGCCTCGCCCTACCGCGACCGGGAGATCGACGAGGACGCGACCGTGTGCCGCAAGCTCGCCGAGGCGGGCGCGGTGCTCGTGGCCAAGCTCTCCATGGGGGCGCTGGCGCAGGGCGACCGGTGGTTCGGCGGGCGGACCCGCAACCCGTGGAACACCGAGCAGGGGTCGAGCGGGTCCTCGGCCGGATCCGGGTCGGCGACCGCGGCCGGCCTCGTCGGGTTCGCCATCGGCACCGAGACCCGGGGCTCCATCATCTCGCCCTCGACGCGCAACGGAGTGACCGGGCTCCGGCCGACGTTCGGGCGGGTCAGCCGCGCCGGGGCCATGGCCCTGTCATGGACGATGGACAAGATCGGCCCGATGTGCCGCAGCGCCGAGGACTGCGCCCTCGTCTTCGATGCCATTCGGGGCGAGGACGGCCTCGACCGGGCCGTCCGCGATCCCGGCTTCCTGTGGGACGCGGGCGCCGACCCGACGGCGCTCAACGTGGCCTACGACCGCGAGCAGGTCGAGGACGAGATCGAGGACGACCCGGACGCCCCCGAGCGCGTCGCCGGGCAGCGGGCGAGCCAGGCCGCGACCCGGTCCGCGATCGAGACGCTTCGCGGCCTCGGCGTCACAGTGACCCCGCTCGAGCTCTCCAACTTCGGCTCGGAGCGCATCGGGTTCGTGCTCGTCACCGAATCCGCTGCGGCCCACGACGGCCTGACGCTCAGCGGCGACGACCTGATGATGAAGGAGCCGCCCGAGGAGAGCAGTTGGCCGGACAGCTTCCGCCAGCACCGCTTCGTCCCGGCCGTGGAGTACATCCAAGCGATGCGGGTGCGCACGCAGGTCATGCGGGAGTTCGATGAGGCGCTCGGGGACTTCGACGTGGTGGTCGGATCGCGCCTCGGCCTCACGAACCTGACCGGCCATCCGGAGATCTCGACGCCGAGCGGGTTCCACGAGGGGTCGCCGACCAGCCTGCGCCTGACCGGACGGCTCTACGGCGACTCCGGCCTCCTCACGCTGGCGCACGCTTTCCAGAAGGCCACCGACTTCCACGAGCGGAGGCCGCCCGGCTTCGCGGGCTGACGAAAGCCGCCGCCGCGCATTGCTGCCATAATACCACGGTAATGGAAGATCCCCCCACCATCCTCGTCGTGGACGACGAGCCGGATCTTGAATTCCTGATCCGGCAACGCTTCCGACGGGACATCCGGAAAGGGCGCATGCGGTTTATCTTCGCCCAGGATGGCGTGCAGGCGCTCGAGGCGCTCGATCAGCACGACGAGATCGAGCTCATCATGACGGACATCAACATGCCGCGGATGGACGGGCTCACGCTGCTCACCGAGCTGAAGTCCGCCCGCCCCCGCGTGCGGGCGGTCGTGGTCTCGGCGTACGGAGACATGCGGAACATCCGCACGGCGATGAACCGGGGCGCGTTCGACTTCATCACCAAGCCGATCGACTTCCAGGATCTGGAGCTCACGCTCGACAAGAGCCTCCAGCACGTCGCCATGCTGCGGGAGGCGATGAGCCAACGGAACCGGCTCATGGCCATCCATGAGGAGCTCCGGGTCGCGCGGAAGATGCAGTTGTCCATCCTTCCGCAGGTGTTCCCGACGACCCACTTCTGCTCGACGCACGCGGTCATGACCCCGGCGCAGGACGTGGGCGGCGATTTCTACGACGTGTTCATTCTGCCGCAACGGCAGATCGGCGTGGTGATCGCGGACGTTTCGGGCAAGGGCGTTCCCGCGGCGCTGTTCATGATGGTGAGCCGGACGCTGCTGAAGGGCCACGCTTCGGGCGCGCTCGATCCGGCGCGCGTGCTGGAGCAGGTGAACGACGTGCTGTGCAAGGACAACGAGTCCAGCATGTTCGTCACGCTGATCTACGGCGTGATCGACGAACACGGCGTGTTCACCTACTCGAACGGCGGCCACTGTCCGCCGTACCTCGTGCGCGAGGGCGAGGAGCCGAAGCTCCTCCCCTCGACGAACGGCATCGCGCTCGGCGTCATGCCCGAACTCCCGTACTCGCAGCAGTCGGTGCGGCTCCGCCCCGACGACCGGCTCTTCTTCTACACCGACGGAGTCCCCGAGGCCGAGCGGCCGGACGACTCGCTGTTCGACGACGAGCGGCTCGCGAACGTCCTCTCCTCGGTCGGGAACGCGAATCCGGAGCAAGTGAACGATGCGGTGGTGGATGCGGTCCGAAAGTTCACCGGCGGCGAACACCAGTCCGACGACATCACCTGCCTCACGCTTTCCTTCACGAAAGGCTCATGATCCGCGCCGCATCGGCGGGGACGGGCGTTCCCGCATGATCGGCGTCTTCGCTGCCGGGACGGAGGCAGACGGAGGACGGATTGCGCCGGTAGCGAGCGGACCCTATGACCTCTGACCCTTTCCCGAAGAACGGCGCGCCCGAGGCGAACGGCAAGCCTGGGGAGCCCGAACAGGATGCCGCCGGGGACGAGTCCCAGGAGTCGCTCGACCCTTGGGCCGAAGACGAAAGGGACGCGCAACCGGGAGAGGAGCTCGACCCCTGGGCCGACGACGGGGAGGAGGAGTCCTTCGAGTTCGACCCCGACGGGGAAGGGGGCGGCGGCGCGGCGCAGCCGGAGAAGGAGGAGGAGGACCGGAAGCTCCCGCTGCTGCGGCGCATCAGCTTCCAGATCTCGCTCGGACTGGGTTCGGCGGCGGCGCTCACCGTGGCCGCCAGCCTCGTGGCGTGGTACGGGTTCTTCCAGATCGGGGCGCTCCAGCGGGAGATCAACGACGAGTACGTCCCGCTGCTGATCTCGGCGGTGCACGTGGCGCAACAGGCGACGGTCCTCGCCGGCGCCGCCCCGCGCCTCGTCGTGGAGGCGGAGGCCGCGGCCGCGGCCGAAAGCGGCGACGGCGCCCCCCAGGCCGCCCCGATCGACCTCATGGAATCGGCGGCCCGCCTGATCGAGCTGTCGTCCCAGTTCCCGGAGAACGAACGTGGCGCCGACCTTCAGGCGTTCGTCGAGGATCTGGCGGACAACCTCCGTAACCTCCAGGTGTCGGTGGACGAGAGCGTGGGACTCCAGAGGCTGCTGACCGACATCCAGCAACGGGCGGCGGAGCTGGGCAACGAGTGGAACAGCGCCGTGCGGGGCCCGCGCGACGCCCAGGTCTTCTACATGACGACAGGGATGCAGCGGCGCGGCGACACCCCCGTTCCAATCGAGGTTCGCGCCTCCGGGGCCGAGATGGCGCGGCTCCAGGCGCTGACCACCCTCGAGGCGCGCGGGAACGTCGCGCTGGGACTCATCTCCGACGCCGCGGTCCAGAACGACCCCGAGCTCATGGACTCGGTCGAGTCGCGTTTCCGGGCCGCGGTCCGCGAGTCGGACCGCGCGCTGCGGGGGCTCCGGGGTTCGAGCGCCGGACGGCTCCGGTCGCTGCACCGGTCCATCGTGGTGCTGGGAGACGAGGAGACCGGCGCCTTCACCCTGCGGCGGCGCTACCTGATCGAGCGGCAGGCGCAAACGCAGTTGCTGGAACGAAACATTCAGATCACCGCTTCGTTCGAGGGAGCGGTCGCGGTGCTCACGACCGGGCTGGAGATCGACGCGCGCAACGCCACCGAGGCCGCCGAGTCGGCGCTGGACCTGGGCCGGGCCCTGCTGCTCGCGCTGAACGTCCTCGCGATCACGAGCGCCGCGCTCATCCTCTGGCTGTTCGTGGGGCGGTTCCTCGTCCGCCGGCTCAACAACCTGTCGCGGGCGATGCGCCGCATGGCGGGAGGCGACCTCAAGACCAAGGTCAAGGTGCGCGGCAAGGACGAGATCGGGGAGATGGCCGAGGCGCTGGAGGTGTTCCGGCAAAACGCCCTCGAAGTGCAGCGCCTGAACCTCATCGAGGAGCTGCTGGCCCGAGAGGAGCAGCAGAAGCGCGAGCTGGAGACCACGCTGGAAGACCTGCGCACGGCGCAGAACCAGATGGTGATGCAGGAGAAGCTGGCCTCGCTCGGCCAGCTCACCGCCGGCATCGCCCACGAGATCAAGAACCCGCTGAACTTCGTGAACAACTTCGCCGAGCTCTCCAACGGCCTGCTCGAGGATCTGAACGCCGAGCTCGCGACGGCGGCCGAGCACCTGCCCGAGGAGACCCGGGAGGAGATCGAGGAGATCCAGTCCGACCTCTCCGGGAACCTCGAGCGGATCAACCATCACGGCAAGCGCGCCAGCTCGATCGTCCACGGGATGCTCGAGCACGCCCGCAAGGAGGGAGGCGCGACCCGGCCGATCGCGATCAACTCGATGCTGGACGAGTACGTGGCGCTCGCGTTCCACTCGATGCGCGCCGTGGACAACACGTTCCAGATGACCATCGAGAAGCACCTCTCCGAGGATGTCGGCGAGGTGGAGGCGGTGCCGCAGGACATCAGCCGCGTCTTCCTGAACATCGTCACGAACGCCTGCCAGGCGACGCTCGAGAAGCAGCGCTCCGAGGACGTCAAGCCCGGCTACCAGCCGCGCCTGACGGTGACCAGTCAGCGCGAGGGCGAACAGGTCGAGGTCCGCATCCGGGACAACGGCCCCGGCATCCCCGAGTCGCACATCGCAAAGATCTTCGAACCGTTCTTCACGACGAAGGACACCGACAAGGGCACCGGACTCGGGCTGTCGCTCTCCCACGACATCGTCCGCGGCCACGGGGGCACCCTCGAGGTGCACTCGAAGGTCGGAGAAGGCGCCGAGTTCGTGGTCACCCTTCCGGTCGGGTCGGCCGCCCCGGACGAGGAAGCGGCGGCGGCCGCCGTCTGAACCGGCGCCGCTGACTGCCCGACGGGGCGCTCATGCGGCCGGACGGACCCGGCGGCGCTCCCGTGGCCGAGTCGCCTAGCGGCGTTCCCGCGGCCGGCTGACCCGGCGCGGCTGACGGACCCGGCGGCGCTCGCCGCCGGGTTCCTTCCGGTCCGATCAGCCCCCGATCAGAAGGTCGGGCTGGTGAGCACCACGTCGGCCCGGGCCCACGCGCGCAGGAACCGGCGCTGCACCCGCTCGGCCTCGTCGATCCGCCCCTGGGCGCGCAGCGACTGAAGCAGGCCGAAGAGCGACCAGCCGTTCTCGGGCCAGTGGCCCAGATCCTCGCGGAAGGCGACTTCGGCGTGGTCCGGCTTCCCGGCGTCCAGCAGCACGGTGCCCAGAACCTGCCGCATCGGGACGTACCACGGCGGCGGCTCGGTGTAGGCGAGGTTGTCCTGGATGTGGATGGCTTCCTCAAGCAGCGGGATCGCACGCTCGTGGTCGCCCGCGCGCCGCGCGACGTCCGCCTCGAGCGCGGTGGCGGCGAGCCGCACCATGTCCTTCGCCGAAACCCGGCCCATGCCCGGGAGGCTCTCGTCCTCGGCGATGGCGGCGACCGCGGCGCGGTGCTCCTCGGCGGCTTCGGCGTTCCCGGTGGCGGAGTGCGCCAAGCCGCGCGCGTAGTGCCAGATGGCGGTCTCGAAGAGGTACTCCGCCCGCGGCGCCGGCTCGTTCAGGAGGTTGTCCCAGTTGCCGAAGCGGGCTTCCGCGAACAGCGGGATCGTGAGGAAGAGCTGCGGCCGCGAGGACGCCTCGATGCGGTTCGGATTCGTCTGGACCCGGACCTTGTCGCGGAGCTTGTAGGCCTGCTGCAGCGCCACCGCGCTCCGCCCCTCGAACTGGGCGGCGGACCACGCGAAGTGGACGTTGTGCTGGTAGGAGCCCACCGGGTAGCGGCCTTCCTGATCCGGCATCCCGATGTAGAGCTCGTCCACCGCGGCGGCGTCGAGGTTGAAGTCGGCCGCCTCGTCGTAGTTGCCCGTCTGGATGAGGATGTGGGCGCCCATATGCACGAGGTGGGCGGCGCCGGGCATCGTGCCCGGCAGACGGCGGGCGGGAGCCACCGCCCGGTCGAGGTCGTCGGAGGCCTCCACCGCGTGGATGTAGTAGTGGATCGCGCCGGGATGCTGCGGATCCATCTCGAGCGCGCGCTCGATCTGCGCGACCAGCCAGTCGGTGCCCTCGCCGAGGGGCTTGCCTTCGTCGTCCCAGTAGTTCCACCGGGTCGTGTTCATGTAGCTGGACGCCGCCAGCACCTGCAGGTCCAGGTCGTCCGGGTGCGCCTCGGCGAGAGCCTTCGCCTTCTCGTGCCACGCCTTGTCGAGCGGGTCCCGCTCGGCGGCCGGATCCTCGGCGTACCGGACGGCGAGCGCCTCGATCATCGCCCGCTCCTTGGGCGTGGCCGCGCCGGCGAGTTCCTGCGCCCGCACGATCGCTTCCCACGCGGTCTTGAGCTGGTCCTCGGGCGGCGAACCCTGGTTCAGGTACGGGCCGTAGGCGAGCGCCCGGCCCCAGTGGACCATCGGGACGTCGGGATCGAGACGCGCCGCCTCGTCGAAGGAGCGGCGGGCCTCGGCCATCCAGAAGGCGTACACCAGCCGGAGACCCTGGTTGAAGTACTGCTGCCCCAGTTCGGAGATCCCGCTCACCGGGTACTCGACCTCGCCGAGACGGTCGTGCAGCGGAACCCCGAGGTCGGTGTTCGTGGTCTCCTCCTCGGCGAAGACCGGGCCGGCGGCGAGGGCCAGCAGAAGGAGGGCTGCGGTCGAAGTTGCGAGGAATCGGTTGCGTTTCATGGCGATCTCCGGTTGGGGAACGGGTGTCAGGCGCCCGGAGGCAGCCCCTCCATAAGGTTCTTGACGGTCTCGGCCTGCGGGCTCTCGGGTTCGAGCTCGAGGTACCGCGCGAACGCCGCCCTCGCGGCCCCGTAGTCCTCGATCCGGTACTTGAGCATGCCGAGCTGGAAGTAGGCGACCGCGAAGTCCGGGTTGACGGTCGTCGCCCGGACGAAGAAGTCGGCGGCGACGCCGTCGTTCTCGGCGTTGCTCGCGAACACCGCGTAGTTGAACAGCGTCACGGCGTCGTTCTCGATGAGGTCGAGAACCCGGTCATAGGTCGCCATGGCCCTCTCCCAATCCTGCATCCCGCCATACATTCCGGCGACCGAAAGGAGGCCCTGCCGCATCTGGGGATCCAGCTCGGCGGCCTTCTCGTAGGCCTCGATGGCCTGCGCCTGGTCGCCGCCCCGCTGGAGGGCCGAGCCGAGGTTGAACCACGCCGCGCCGGAGTCGGGCACGAGCGCGAGGAAACCGCGGAAGGCCTCGGCGGCGCGCTCGAAGTCCGCGGCCGCCATGGCCGCGTTCCCCTCCTGGAGGTGGAAGTCCGCCTCGGCGGCCTGCCGCTGGCTGAGCACGCCCTCGGGCAGCGGGTTCATGACCTGGTCGATCAGCGCGGGCGCCGAGCCGACGGTCACGAAGACCTGGAGCGGCTCGTACCCCTCCAGCTCGAAGCTGACCCGGTAGTTGCCGAGGCGCACGCCGGGCTTCGTGAAGCGGCCGTCGTCGTTGGTGCTGGCGGTCGTGGCGGCTCCGCCGCCGTCGGCCAGCTCGAAGCTCACCTCGACGCCCTCCAGCGGATTTCCGTCCGGATCGGTGATCTGGCCGCGCACCATGCCGCGCTGCGCGAGCGCCGGCGCGGCGGCGAGGAGAACCAGGACCAGAAACGAAATCAGGCGGGATCGGGACACTGCGGGGGGCTCCTCCGGTTCGCTGTCGGCCGGGATCCTGCCCCGGCGGACCCGTGACTTTACTTCGGGTCCTCGGCGAGGTCCTCGGCGAGCGCCGCCCGCTGATCCGGGCTGAGCGCGGCCTCCACGCCGAAGTCGGGGTGGTCGCAGCCGACGGCGACCGGAACGTCGTTCACGTCGTCGAATCGCAGGTACTGCACCGCCGAGACGCGGTCGTCCCCGACCTGGCGCGGATCGAAGGTCGCCCGCCGGAGCGAGCCGTCCGGAAGACGGACGTAGAGGCGCTCGACCATCCCGGTCCACTTCCGCAGGAGCGAATCGCGCAGGTCCCGGTCGTCGATCTCGATGAGCAGCGTCGCGCCGAGGCCGCCGGGGCGGCCGAGCAGCTCGTTGTAGGTCGAGAGCTCGTGGAGGACGTCGGCCTCCCGCACGATGCGCTCGGCCCGCACCATCTCGAGCACCTGGTAGCGGATCGTCTCGTGGTTTTCGAAGAGGAACGTCAGCCAGTCGCCCACGTGCACCCGGCGGCGGTCCTTCGCGGCCATCGCCGAGCGGCGGATTCCGTCGCGCCGCTCGCCGTAGGTCACCCAGTCGAGGATCTCGTCCCGGCGCACCGGGAATCGAGCGGCGGTCACGCCGGCTCTCCTTCGGGCGGCGGGTCCAGCTTCGTCGGGAACCCGTCGTCGCGGTAGGCCCGCGCCAGGAGCGTCATCGGATGCAGCGGCCGCTTCCCGGCGTGCTGCTCGAATTGGATCGCAGCGAGCGGGCAGTCGGTGGCCCACCAGTCGGCCTCGGCTTCCTTCATGGACTCGAAGGCCTTCTTTCCGGCCTTCTTCGACGCCTCGAATCCCTCGACCTTCATCGCCCACGTCCCGTCGTGGCCCGAACACTCGAGCGTGGCCACGGGCGTGACGCCGGGGATCTTGCGCATCAGGTCGCGCGCCCGGAATCCGGATCCCTGGGCGCGCAGGTGGCACGGAGCGTGGTACGCGACCCGCCCGCCGGGGGAGGAGCGGAACCGGGTGTTGAAGCGCGGCTCGCGGCGCAGGCTCCACAGATGCTCCGAAGGGTCGCGGACGCGCGCGGCGAGACGCTCGGCACGCTCCCGGTCCGGGCGATCCACGAGCGTCGGGTACTCCTTGCGCATGAGCATCGAGCAGGTGGGGTTCACGGCGAGCACGGCCGCGCCCTTCTCGACCCAGGGATCCAGCAGGTCGAGGTTCTTCCGGGCGGCGGCGCGGACCCGATCGAGGTCGCCCGCCTCCCAGGCGGGCATGCCGCAGCAGCCGAGGCCGGGGACGCAGTCCACCTCCACCTGGTTGCGGTCCAGCACCTCCAGCGCGTCCTTGCCGATCTCCGGCTCGTTGTTCTGGACGTAGCAGGTGGGAAAGAGCACCGCTTCCTGCCCGCCGGGAGGCCGCGCCGCCGGACGCTCGCGGGCGGCCCAGTCGTCGAAGCATTCGCGGGCGAACGGCGGAAGCTGCTTCTCCCGGTGGATTCCCGCGAGCTTCTCCATGCACCAGCGGGCCGGAGGGGCGTTCTGGAGGACCGTCAGCGCCACCGGCAGCTTGCGCTGGAGGCGGGCGCCTCGGTCGGGATCGGTGAGGAGCGTGTCGCGGAGCGCGGCCCGGCCCGTCGGCGGGCTCTCCCGCCGCCGCACCGCGGCGTGCCGATGGACCAGCTTCGGGAAGTCCAGCTCGAACGCGTGCCCCTTCCCCGGAGTGTAGGGGCAGGCGAACTCGCACTGCTTGCACTGGAAGCAGCCCGCCATGACCTGGTCCTGCTGGCCCGGCGAAAGCCCGCGGGGGTCCTCGTCGGCCGCGGCGTCGATGATCTGGAACAGGTCGCGGAAGGAGTCGCAGTACTTGAAGCACATACGGCACCCGTGGCAGACGTCGAAGGCCCGGTCCATCTCCCGGCGCAGGCTCGCCGGATCGAAATAGACCGGATCCAGCGGGTCGTAGCTCCGGTCCGCCCCCGGAAGCACCGAGGGCGGCGGCCCCGCCCGCCGGTCGCTCACGGGATCAACTGATGCCGTCGAGAAAGTTCTGGAAGCGACCGGCGTGCGACTTCTCGGCCTTGGCGAGCGTCTCGAACCAGTCGGCGATCTCGTCGAAGCCCTCCTCGCGGGCCGTCTTCGCCATTCCCGGGTACATGTCGGTGTACTCGTAGGTCTCCCCGGCCACCGCGGCGGCGAGGTTCTGCGCCGTGTCGCCGATGGGAAGGTCGGTGGCGGGATCGCCCACCTTGCGGAGGTAGTCGAGGTGGCCGTGCGCGTGGCCGGTCTCGCCCTCGGCCGTCTCGCGGAAGTTCCCGGCCACGTCCGGATACCCCTCCACGTCGGCCTGCTTCGCGAAGTACAGATAGCGCCGGTTCGCCTGCGACTCGCCGGCGAAGGCGTCCTTCAGATTCTGGTGGGTCCTCGTTCCCTTCAGACTGGCCATGTATCTCCCTCTGGTTGCGGGGCGCCGGACGCGCCCGATGCGGAGCCCGGCCTCGGGGCCGGAACCGGAATCAGTATAGCGATGGGAATTCCGCGATAATCCGCCCAGTGACCACGAAATCCGGAACCGCAACGGGTCGCCGCGAGGTGCTCGCCGGCGTCGTCGGCGCAGGAATCGCCGGGATCGCGGGCGGGCAGCCGCCCCGCCCCCGCGCCCCCGAGGATCCGACCAAGATGCAGGGGCGGGTGCCCAGTTCGATCGGGTCGCGCGCGCCGTTCGAGAGGCCCGAGCGCCTCGTCTCCCGGCTGGAGCCGTCGGCCTCGTCCCGGACTCCGCTCACGTACCTGCGCGGAATCGTGACCCCCGCCGACCTCCACTTCGAGCGGCACCACGGGGGCATTCCCAACATCGACCCCGAGCGCTGGGAGCTGCTGATCCACGGCATGGTGGAGCGGCCGACGACCTTCCGGCTCGAGGACCTGAAGCGCTTCCCGGCGGATTCGCGGCTGCGCTTCCTCGAGTGCTCGGGAAACGGGGGCGGCTCCTACGCGAACCGTGGACGCGAACGGGCCATGAGTCCGCAGGAGATGGACGGCCTGACCAGCACGAGCGAGTGGACCGGCGTGCCGCTGAAGCTGATCTTCCGCGAGGTCGGCGCTCGTCCGGAAGCGACGTGGTTCCTCGCCGAGGCCATGGACGCGGCGGTCATGACCCGCTCGATCCCCATGGAGAAGGCGTGGGACGACGCGATCCTCGCCTACGCCCAGAACGGCGAGCCGCTACGGCCCGAGCAGGGGTATCCGGTGCGGCTGTTCCTGCCCGGATGGGAGGGCAACGCCTCGGTCAAGTGGCTGCGGCGGCTGGAGCTCTCGGACCGGCCGTTCATGACCCGGGAAGAGACCTCCAAGTACACGGATCCCCTGCCCGGCGGCCAGGCGCGGATGTTCAGCTTCGCGCTGGACGCCAAGTCGATCATCACCTCGCCCACGTATCCCGAGCGCGTCGAAGCCCCGGGTTGGCGCGAGATCCGCGGCCTCGCCTGGACCGGGCGGGGCCGCATCGCGCGGGTCGAGGTCTCGACCGACGGGGGAGACTCATGGGAGGACGCCGAGCTGCAGGAGCCGGTGCTGCCCAAGTGCCACGTCCGCTTCCGCAAGATGTGGGACTGGAACGGGCGGCGGGCGACGCTCATGAGCCGGGCGACCGACGAGACCGGCTACGTCCAGCCGACCCGGGAGCAGCTCGAGGCCGCGCGGGGACCTTTCACCCGATACCAC
The DNA here is from genome assembly GCA_965199715.1 of Vicinamibacteria bacterium. Lineage (GTDB taxonomy): Bacteria > Acidobacteriota > Vicinamibacteria > Marinacidobacterales > Marinacidobacteraceae > CBDATA01. The sequence continues at coordinate 1,997,885 of OZ241322.1, read as the reverse complement.
TTCAACCAGATCCGATCGTGGCGGGTGGAGCCCGACGGGCAGGTCCTCTTTGTCGGGTAGGTCGGCGTCCGCGCTGATCGTCCTGCTTCTCGCGTGCGGCGAGGAGGCTCCGCCGGCCCCGGCCCCGCCGCCCGCCCTGCCCCGGCCCGAGCTCCACCCGGGCATGCCCGGCCTCCTGAACGACGCGGAGCTGGCGGCGCTCGCCGAGTCCCGGGCGCAGGCGCTCGACTCGCTGCGCGAGGTCCCCGAGTTCGGTTTCGGCGAACCGGCGACCCCCGAGCGGATCGCCGCGTGGGACATCGACGTCGGTCCGGAGGGCGAGGGGCTGCCGCCCGGTTCCGGCAGCGTCGAGCGCGGCGAGTCGCTGTACCGGCTCCAGTGCGTCCAGTGCCACGGACTGCGGGGCGAGGGCGCGGAGTTCGAGGCGCTCGCCGGGCGGGTTCCCGGGGACGAGTTCCCGTTCAACGAGGATCGGACGTGGCCGATCACCGTGGGCAGCTACTGGCCCTACGCGACGACGCTGTTCGACTACGTCCGGCGGGCGATGCCGCAGGCGGCGCCGGGAACGCTCCCCGACGGCGACGTGTACTCCCTCACCGCGTACATCCTGCATCTGAACGGAATCCTCGAGGCGGCGGACGAGCTCGACCGGGAGTCCCTGCCCCGGATCGCGATGCCGTCGAGGGACCGGTTCGTCCGGGACGACCGCCGGGGCGGACCGGAGGTTCGCTAGGTGCCCGGCGCTCCCGACTTCATCCGGGAGATCGTCGCCGCCGACCGCGCCGCCGGAAAGCACGGGGGCCGGGTGCGCACCCGCTTTCCCCCGGAGCCGAACGGCTTCCTGCACATCGGCCACGCCAAGTCGATCGTCCTCAACTTCGGCGTGGCCGGGGAGAACGGCGGCTCCTGCAACCTGCGCTACGACGACACCAATCCGGAGAAGGAAGAGAGCCTCTACGTGGAGGCGATCGCCCGCGACCTCGAGTGGCTCGGGTACGCCCCGGACGGGGGACGGCGCTTCGCGTCGGACTACTTCGCCCAGCTCTACGACTTCGCCGAGACGCTCGTCAAGAAGGGCAAGGCGTACGTGGAGAGCCGCAGCGCGGAGGAGGTGCGGGCGACCCGCGGGACTCCCGGGACTCCGGGAGTCGAGAGTCCGGGGCGCGAGCGCACCGTCGCCGAGAACCTCGATCTCTTCCGGCGGATGCGGGCCGGGGAGTTCCCGGACGGAAGCTGCGCGCTGCGGGCGCGGCTCGACATGGCGTCCCCGAACATGAACCTCCGCGACCCGACGCTCTACCGGGTCCGCCGGAAGCGCCACCACCGCACCGGCGACGACTGGTGCATCTACCCGCTCTACGACTTCGCGCACGCGCTGTCGGACGCCGTCGAGGGAATCACCCACTCGCTGTGCACCCTCGAGTTCGAGGCGCACCGCCCGCTCTACGACTGGTGCGTCCGGGAGGCCGAGGCGTCCTTCACGCCGCGGCAGATCGAGTTCGCCCGGCTGAACCTGAGCTTCACCGTGCTCAGCAAGCGGCGGCTCCTGCGGCTCGTGGAATCGGGCGCGGTCGCCGGCTGGGACGACCCCCGCATGCCGACGATCGCCGGGATGCGCCGGCGCGGCTTTCCGCCGGCGGCCATCCGCGCGTTCTGCGACCGCATCGGCGTGGCCAAGCGCGAGAGCCTCGTGGACGTCGCGCTTCTGGAGCACGCGGTCCGGGAGGAGCTGAACCGGACCGCTCCCCGGCTCATGGGAGTGCTGGATCCGGTGCGGCTCGTGATTGAGAACGCCCCGGAGGAGGAGACGCTCCCAGCGGTGAACAACCCCGAGGATCCCTCCGCCGGAACCCGCGACGTTCCGTTCTCGCGGGAGCTGCTGGTCGAGCGGGCCGACTTCATGGAGAACCCGCCGCGCCGCTTCCACCGGCTGGCGCCGGGACGCGAGGTCCGCCTCCGCTACGCCTATCTGGCGACCTGCACCGGGTTCGAGCGCGGCCCGGACGGCGAGGTCGCGACGATCCGGGCGTGGATCGATCCGGCGAGCCGCGGCGGGGACGCCCCCGACGGCAGGCGCGTCCGGGGCACGATCCACTGGGTTTCGGCGAGGCACGCGGCCCGAACGGAGATCCGCCTCTGCGACCGCCTGTTCCGCGTCGAGGCGCCGGGCGCCGACGGCGACTTCATGGACGACCTGAACCCGGACTCGATGCGGGTCGTCCCGGGCGCGGTGGAGCCGGCGGTCCGCCGGCTCGCGCCGGGGACCCGCATCCAACTGGAGCGCACCGGCTACTTCGTCGCGGACGAGGCGGACCATGCGAGCGACCGGCCGACGCTGACCCGCGCGGTCGCGCTGCGCGACTCGTGGGCGCGCCTCGTCCGCGGCGGCAAGGCCGGCTGACGCGTACACTCCGGCCCCCGGAGGACGGCGTGTGCACCGAGTTCATCTTCTCCTTCTGGCGGCGGCGTTGACCGCGGGCCCGGCGCTCGCGCTGCAGCGCGGCGACCGCCCGGCCGAGCACGCGAAGCTGGGCCGCTCCCCGGCGCTCGCGAGAAACGGCATGGTGGCGACGAGCCAGCCGCTCGCGAGCGCCGCCGGGCTCGGCGTGCTGCAAGCCGGCGGCAACGCGGTGGACGCGGCGATCGCGGCGGCCGCGGTGCTGAACGTGGTCGAGCCGATGATGTGCGGGATCGGCGGCGACCTGTTCGCGCTGTACTACGAGGCCGCGACCGGCGACCTCCACGGCCTGAACGCGACCGGACGCGCCGGGTCGGGGGCGGACGCGGCGAAGCTGCGCGCCGAGGGGATGACCCGGATGCCGGGACGGGGGCCGCTGGTCGTGACCGTGCCGGGAGCGCTCGACGGCTGGGACGAGCTGGTGAGCCGCTTCGGGACCATGCCGCTCGGCGAGCTGCTCCAGCCGGCGATCGGCTACGCCGAGGACGGGTTCCCGGTCTCCGAGATCATCGCTGGCCAGTGGAAGTCGGCCGAGGGCCACCTCTCGCGCCAGCCGGCGGCCGCCGCGACGTACCTCGTCGACGGGAAGCGGGCGCCCGAGCACGGCGAGGTCTTCCGCTCGCCCGACTTCGCGCAGACGCTGCGCAAGATCGCCGCCGAGGGGACCGACGTCTTCTACCGGGGCGAGATCGCCGACGCGATCCACGACCTCATGGAGGAGACCGGCGGCCACGTGACCCGCGACGATCTCGCGGCCCACGATTCGCTGTGGGTGGAGCCGATCTGGACGACCTATCGGGGGTACGAGGTCGCGCAGATTCCGCCCAACTCGCAGGGCTTCGCCGTGCTGCTGATGCTCAACATCCTCGAGGGCTTCGACATGAAGGCGCTCGGGCACAACTCGCCCGAGTACCTGCATCGGCTGATCGAGGCCAAGAAGCTCGCGTTCGCGGACCGCGACGCCTATCTCGCCGATCCCGAGCACATGCAGGCGCCGCTCGACCAACTCATCTCCAAGGAGTACGCCGCCGTCCGCCGCTCGGAGATCGATCCGGCCCGCGCCGGCTCGGAGATCGCGCCCGGCCGCACCGACGACGGGGACACGGTCTATCTCACCGTCGTGGACAAGGACCGCAACGCCATCTCGCTCATCTACTCGCTCTTCGGGAGCTTCGGATCGGGCCTCGTCGCGCCCGGAACCGGAATCGCGCTCCAGAACCGGGGCACGGGGTTCTCGCTCGAGGAAGGCCACCCGAACGAGCTGGCGCCGGGCAAGCGGGCGCTCCATACCAACATGCCGGGCATGGCGTTCCGCGACGGCCGGCCGGTTCTGGCCTACGGGGTCATGGGCGGCGACATGCAGCCGCAGGGACACGCGCAGGTTCTGCTGAACATGATCGACTTCGGCATGAACCCGCAGCAGGCCGGCGAGATGGCGCGGTTCCGCCATGGCTCGACCGGGGTCGGGCTGGAGTCCGGGGTGGGCGCCGACGTCCGCCAGGCGCTGACGCGGATGGGGCATCGGGTCATCACCCGCTTCGGGGCCTACGGCGGCTATCAGGCGATCCGGATCGACTGGGACCGCGGCGTCCTCATCGGGGGCACCGATTTGCGCAAGGACGGCGCTGCGATGGGGTACTGAACGGGCTAAGGTTTCGGGGTGCTCCGAGGATCGTTTCTGCTGCTTCTCGCGGCAGGGGCGGCCGCCGCGCAGGAACCCGCCGAGGAGGAGCAGGAGGAGGCGCAGCCCCGGATCGAGGAGACGGTGGTAGTCACCGCGACCCGCGACGAGAGCCCGCTCCTGACGACGCCGGCGGGGGTCGCGATCCGCACCGCCGACGATCTCGCGGGCGAGGCCGGACGGACCTTCGGCGACGTCATGGAGGGCCTCCCCGGCGTCCAGATCCAGGGCAACGCGAGGCGGATCACCGAGGAGCCCAACATCCGCGGCTTCGCCGACGAGCGGGTGCTGGTGCGCCAGGACGGCGGACGGCAGAACTTCAACGGCGTCCACGCGGGCCGGTTCTTCGTGGATCCGGACCTCCTCGAGCGGATCGAGGTCGTGCGCGGGGCCAACTCGGCGCTGTACGGCAGCGGCGCGCTCGGCGGCGTGGTGTCGCTGACCACCCGCAGCGCCCGCGACCTCCTCGAGTTCGGCGAGACATGGGGCGGCCGCTACCGGGTGGGATACCAGAGCAACGGGCGCGACGTGTCCCAGTCGTTCACCGCGTACGGCGCGGACGACCGGGTGGACGGGCTCGCCTCGCTCACGCTGGGGGGCGCCCGGCGGGCGATCCGGGACGGCGGCGGAACCCTGATCCCGAACACCGAGGACGAGCTGCGAAACGGACTGGTGAAGTTCGGCTGGAATCCGGGCCTCGCGACGCGCTTCGAGGTCTCGGCGCAGCGCTTCCAGAGCGACGGAACCGAACCCACGAACGCGAACGCGCTCAGCGGCAGCCTCGTCGCGCGCGACACCCGCTGGGAAGGCTTCCGCGCCCGCTTCGAGACCCGGGCGCTCGACTCGAACCTCCTCGACCTGGAAGCGACCGCCTACCGGAACGCGCTCCATAGCACCGAGGACATGCTGGTCGGGTCCCGGGCCGACGTGACCGAATTCGAAACGCTGGGCCTGGACGTCCACAACACCGCCCGATTCGAGGTCGGCGACCGGGTCCGGGTGCGGCTCGGGACCGGGATCGAGGCGTATCGCGACTCCCAGACCGGCGTGCGGGACGGCGCCCCGCGCCTCCAGTTCCCCGACGCCGAGTTCGCCTACCTCGCCGGGTGGGCCTACGCGAAGGCGGAGATCGGCGAGCGGCTCGACCTGACCGCGAGCCTCCGGCGCGACGGGTACCGGATCCGCTCGGACCGCTTCGAGCCGCGGGACGAGAGCCGGTTCTCCCCGCAGGCGTCCGTGGGCTACCGCCTCGGCGACGGCGCGTACGTGTGGGTCGCCGCGTCGCGCGCCTTCCGCGCGCCGAGCCTGAACGAGATGTACGCCGACGGGATCCACTTCCAGATTCCGCTGACCGAGACCCTCCAAGCCATCAACCTGTTCCAGCCGTCGCCCGATCTTCCCGCCGAACGCGGCGCGTCGTGGGAGGGCGGGCTGCGCGGCGGACGCAACTGGTTCTCCGGCGAGGCCACCTGCTTCCGCTCGGAAGTGACCGACTACGTGGACCAGGTCGTGGTCCTCGTGGATCCGTCCATCCCCTCCTTCCGAGGTCAGGACGGGACGAGGATCCTCTACGGCTCCACGCTGAACCAGTCGGTTCCGGCGCAGCTTGAGGGATGCGAGGCGGCGGCGCAGGTCGAGCGCCCGCGCTTCCGGGCGCGGGTGAGCGCGACGGTGCTGGAGACGCGGAACCTCGACTCCGGCATCCCGCTCGCGAGCGCGCCGGCGAGCGCGGCGCACCTGCAGCTCTCCGGGCGCCTTCCGTCGCTCTCGCTCGAGATCGGCGGCCGAGCGACGGTCGCGGCGGCGCGGACCGACGTGCCGGACGACGTGGAGCCCACCGAGGGCTACCAGGTGTTCGACCTGTTCGCCCGGTTCCGGCCGGAGGACGGCCCGCTCGGCGGGGCCGACTGGACGCTCGCGGTCAACAACGTGATCGACGAGCTCTTCGCCATCCACCCGGCGGTCGTGCCGCAGCCGGGCCGGAGCCTGCGGATCTCCGCCTCGTGGCGGCTCGGCTTCCAGCGCTGAGCGGTTACCGGAACCGGTCCAGCGCGAGCAGGAGCACCAGCGCCGGGACGTAGCGAGTCGAGACGAGCAGCACGCGCCTGGCGTCGGCGACGGCCCGGGTGCGGTGGAAGGCGATCGCCGCGCCGGCCGCGTAGATCCATCCGGCGAGCGACGGAAAGGCCGGCGCGAGGCTGACGGGCAGGAGCGCGGCGGCGAGGACGAGCGTCTGGCGGGCCGTGGAGTCCCCGGAGGGATCGGCGACCGGGAGCATGACGAAGCCGCCACGCCGGTAGTCGTCGCGGTGCATCCACGCGAGCGGCAGGAAGTGGGGAAGCTGCCAGAGCGCGAGGATCGCGAACGCCGCGATCCCGCCCCAATCGACCGAGCCGACGGCCGCGGTCCAGCCGCACAGCGCCGGAAGGGCGCCGGGAACCGCGCCGACGACGACCGTGTTCCAGGGAGAGCGGCGCTTGAGCGGCGTGTAGGCGAACACGTACAGCAGCGCCGAAGCGAGGACGAGCGCCCCGGTCAGGAGGTTCACGGTCCACGCGAGCGACCCGACCCCGATCGCGACCAGCAGGACGCCGAACGCGAGCGCCCGCCCGGGGACAAGGCGGCCGGAAGCCAGCGGCCGCCCCCGGGCGCGGCGCATCCGGGCGTCGAGGTCCCGCTCCATCCAGTGGTTCAGCGCCGACGCGCCGCCGCTCCCGAGCGCGACCCCGAGCAGCAGGAAGGCGAGCCGCGCCGGATCGAACGCGACGGGCGCGAGCAGGAACCCCGCGGTCGCCGACAGCGCGACCAACAGCGTGATCTCGGGTTTCGCCAGCTCGAGGTACGGGCGGATCACGACGCTTCCCGGAATCGCCATGCGGCGAGGGCGGCGACCGCTCCGATCGCCATCAGGATGGCGCCGAGCGAGGCGTGCGAGGTGTTCAGGACGACCTGCAGGTTGCTCGGGACCAGCATCCCCGCGTCATCGAGCGTGACGAGCCACGCGAAGAGTCCGAGGAACGCCTGGACCACGACGAGGACGGCGAGAAGCCGCGAGGCCGGGCTGACCACCGGCGCGCTGCGGGGCGTGCATCGGAACAGCGCAAGCGCGCCGAAAAGGACGACGAGCGCCCCGCCGATGTGGACCGTCGCCAGAAGCGGATCCAGCCCGGTTCCCGGATGGCGGAGCAGCGCGCCGAGGAGGATCTGGCCCCAGATCGCGACGGCGAGGAACAGCGTCGGCCGATGGAGGCCCGGCGCCGGCGCGTCCCCGCGCAGCCACGCCGGGGACGTGAACAGCGCCATGCCGGCGACGAGCGCGAGGAAGAGTTGGGCGACCGAGGCGTGGACGACCGCGAGGTCGAGCGAGAGCCAGACCACCCGGAGGCCGCCGAGGAGTCCCTGGAACGAGACGAGCGCCGCGGCGCCCAGCGAGAGCCAGCGCAGCCACCGCCGGGACTCCGCGATCCAGGTCCAGATCGCGAGGGCGACGGTGAGCATCCCGACAGCCATGCCGAGAAGGCGATGGCCGTGCTCGGCGAGAAGCGGCGTGACGCGCCACCACCCGGGCCAGGGGTTGAGGGGATCCCACGAGGAATACGACGAGGGCCAGTCGGGCACAGCGAGCCCGGCCTCGATGCTCGTGACGAACGCGCCCCAGCCCATGAGAACCCAGGTCGCGAGCGCGGTGAGCGCGGTGAACCGGAAGCGCCAGCGCATGCCGGTTCCCGCGCGCGCGGGTCAGCGGACGCGTTCCCAGCCGCTGACGATCCGGGTTCCCTCGCCGCCCGGGGCCCAGATCACGAGCGCCCGCGTCGGGGGGCCGCCCACGGGAGTGACGTGGTTCACCTCGGACGGCGGGCGGACGAAGCCGAGATCACCGGGGCCGAGGATCTCGGAGACGCCATCGACCACGTGCTCCAGTTGGCCCTCGAGCACGTAGAACACCTCGGTGGCCCCGTGAAGGTGGTCTCCCGAGTTCGTGCCCGGCGCGAAGGTGATCTCGCCGACCTCCAGTTCGCCGCCGCCGAGGTTGGACTCGGAGAGGAGAAGCCGGATCTCGGTCCCGCTCGCGCTCCGCCACGCCGCCGGGAGCTCGTCCTGCGCCGGGAGGCCGCCCAGGGCGTACCCGGCGACGCCCCCAAGGAGGAATCCGACGAGCAGCCGCGCGCTCATCGCTCCTCGGTCTCCATCGCGGCGTCGCGCGAGTAGCGCGAGAACCAGTCCAGCATGTAGAGCTGGGTGCGGACGAAATTCGAGGGCTGCGAGCTCGTGCCGTGGTACTCGCGGTGGAAGCGGACCATCTCGGTGGGCACGTCGAGCGCCTTGAGCGCCTGGTAGTACTCCTCGGTCTGGCTCATCGGGGTGCGGAGGTCCAGTTCCCCGGTCATCAGCAGCGTCGGGGTGGTGACCTTGCCGACGTGCATCAGCGGCGAGTGCTCGAGGTACTTCTCGGCGTTGTCCCACGGGTATCCGTGGTAGCGGTTGTAGCCCCAGCGGACGATGTCGGCGGTGCCGGCGAAGCTCATCCAGTTCACTACCGGGCAGCGCACGGCGGCGGCGGCGAACCGGTTCGTATGGCCGATCACCCACGAGGAGAGGACGCCCCCGCCGCTGCAGCCGGTGACGTACATGCGCGACTCGTCCACCGAACCCTGGCCGATGAGCGCGTCCACGCCGGCCATGAGGTCGTCGTAGTCCACGCTCGGGTAGCCGTTGTCGATCGCGTTTCCGAAGTCGGTTCCGTATCCGGTGCTGCCCCTCGGGTTCACGTAGAGGACGAGGTAGCCGTTCGCGGCCAGGTTCTGGAAGGAGCTGTTGAAGCCGACGTTGTACATCCCGTGCGGGCCGCCGTGAATGTACAGGACCATCGGCCAGGCGCGCGAGGCGTCGAAGTCCGGGGGCTTCACGACCCATCCCTGCACGCGGGCTCCGCCGGTCGAGTCGTACCAGATCTCCTCGACCTCGCCGAGCTGGACGCCCGCGAGCGCGTCGTCGTTCACGTGCGTGAGCTGGCGGATGCGGTCGGGGCTGTCCAGCGGAAACGCGACCACGTCGGCGGGCTCATGGGGCGAGGTGCGCGTGCCGACCGCCATGCCGCCGTCCGACACTGACGAGACCGACAGCATGTGGGTCCCCTCGGTGACGGGGCTGGTCTCGCCGGAGAGCGAGGCGCGATGCAGGTTGCGCGAACCCCGGTCGTCGGCGGTGAAGAAGACCGCATCGCCGTCCCCGCTCCAGAACGGGTTGGCCGCGTCCCGGTCGAGCGCCGTCGTGAGCGCCTGCATGTTCGAGCCGTCCATGTCGATGACGTGGAGGTCGGAGGTCTTGTAGGTCTGCGCGGTCCAGTCGTAGCCGCCGAACGCGACGCGCATGCCGTCGGGCGAGACCACGGGGCCGGACCACGGGCCGCGGGCGCTCGTGATCTGGCGAATCGTCCCGGTCTCCAGTTCGACCAGGTGGATGTGGGATTCCCGGTAGCGAAGGTCCGCGTCCTCGGCGCGCGACGCGTCGAAGACCAGCCCGCTCCCGTCGGGCGTCCAGTCGATCCCGGCGCCGTAGTCGAGACCGACCGCGCCCCTCGAGCCGACGTGCCACTCGCCCTCGGTCAACTGCCGGGCCGCGCCGCCGTCGGCCGGAACCACGAAGAGGTGGCGGTAGCCCTCCTCGAGGAAGCCCACCCGATCCTGCCGGAAGTGCATCTTGCGCACGATCCGGGGCGGCTTCGTCCACTCGGCGCCCGCGGGCGGCTTGGGCAGCGAGGGCAGGTCCCACGTCTCCGGATGCGGAACCATGCGGGTGAAGGCGATCATCGAGGAGTCCGGCGACCAGTGGACGTCGCGGGGGGCGGAGCCGTCGCGCGTCACCGGCGAGACCGAACCCTCGTCGTCCATCCAGCGGACGAAGATCTGCGGCTTGCCGTTGTCGTCCTCGGCGATGAAGGCGATGCGCGAGCCGTCGGGAGCCCAGACCGGCGAGGACCCCTTGATGAGGAAGCGGTGGTTCGAGCCGTCCGCGCCCACGGTCCACAGCTCGGACGCCCAACTGTCAGTCTGGCGATCCACGTGGCGCCGCGCGTAGATCACGGTCGCGCCGTCGGGCGAGATCACCGGCCCGGAAACGCCCTCCCAGTCGAGGACGTGCGAAGCGACGAGGCGGCCCTCCCCGGCCGTCTCCTGGGCGGCGGCGGGCGCCCCGAGGAGGAGCGCGACGGCCACGAGGCGACGAGTTCCGGACATGCGACGCTCCCTCGGGCCGATGGCGGCCCAACCACCGGATTGTAGAGAACCGGCGGGGCGACGCCCGTCGCGGGGTGGAGTCATGGACATGAAGCCACTCCTCGAGCTCATCGCCCGGGACGCAAGCAGCCACGTCGAGTTCGCGGGCGACGACCGCCAACCCGACAGGGTCAGGTCGAGGTTCGAGTGCTTCCTCAGCCTCCCGCTCACCCGCGACCCGAAGGCCCGGCCTTCAAGGTCCACTGCGTAGAGCCGCCGGATGCGCTGGACGAGCTCGAGGCGGCTGGGTTCGACGCCCATGAGATGCGCTCGTTGCGCCTTTCGAGCGCGACGAGCAGCACGGGTTCTCGAATTTCCTGGTGCGCGAGGTCCGCGCGAGCGTCGGCGCCGCCGCACGGACGCGCGCTTCCACCCCGATCAACCGCGTCTCCACCGCGGTCAGCCGGAGCCTGACGTCCGGCGCGGCGGGGGCATGTGGGAACTCCTCGAAGGGGCTGCTTGTCAAACACGCAGCCCGGAGCGATTCCGTGCGCGAAATCGGCGAATTGCAGAGAACTCGCCGCCGAATCAGCCTTCCCGGCTTCCGTATTCCTTCTGCATGCGCGCCACGACCGCCGGGTCGGCCAGCGTCGTCGTGTCGCCGATCGCCTTTCCCGCGGCGATGTCCCGGAGCAGCCGCCGCATGATCTTTCCCGAGCGGGTCTTCGGGACGTCGGCCGCGAAGTAAATGTCGTCGGGCCGGGCGATCGGACCGATCGCCTTGCTCACGTGCCGCTTGAGCTCGGGTATGAGCGCGTCGTCGCGCTCGACGCCCTCGCGAAGGACGACGTAGGCCACGACGCATTCGCCCTTCAGGTCGTGCGGTCGGCCGACCACCGCGGCCTCCGCCACGGCGTCGTGCTCGACGAGCGCGCTCTCGACCTCCATGGTGCCGATGCGGTGCCCCGACACGTTCAGCACGTCGTCCACGCGCCCGAGGATCCAGAAGTACCCGTCCTCGTCGAGCCGGGCCCCGTCGGCGGGGAAGTACGCGCCCTCCTCGAAGCGGCTCCAGTAGGTGTCCCGGAACCGCCGCTCGTCGCCCCAGATTCCGCGCAGCATCGCCGGCCACGGCCGGCTGATCGCGAGCAGCCCGCCGCCGACCGACACGGTCGCCCCGTCGCGGTCGCGGATCTCGAGCGCGATCCCGGGAAAGGCGCGGGTCGCGGAACCGGGCTTGAGCGCGGTGACCCCGGGAAGCGGAGCGCACATCACCATCCCGGTCTCGGTCTGCCACCACGTGTCCACGACCGGGCAGCGGCCGCCGCCGATCTCGCGGTGGTACCAGACCCACGCCTCCGGGTTGATCGGCTCCCCCACCGTGCCGAGGAGCCGCAGCGAGGACAGGTCCGCCCCCGCCGGATGCCGGCGCCCCCACTTCATGAACGCCCGGATCGCGGTCGGAGCGGTGTAGAAGCAGGTGACCCGGTAGCGCTCCACGATGGACCAGAGGCGGGCGCGGTCGGGCCAGTCGATGGCGCCCTCGTAGAGAACCTGCGTCATCCCGAGCGCCATGGATCCGTACACGATGTAGGAGTGGCCGGTGACCCAGCCGATGTCGGCCGCCGCCCACCAGACGTCGCTTTCCGGCTTCAGGTCGAACACCGCCCGCGCGGTGGTCGTGACGCCGGTCAGGTAGCCGCCGGTGGTGTGGACGATGCCCTTGGGCTTCCCCGTGGTGCCCGACGTGTAGAGGATGTAGAGGACGTCCTCGGCGTCCATTTCCTCGGGCGCCGCCTCGTCGGCGGCTCCGGCCATCAGGTCGGCGAAGTCGTGGTCGCGCCCGGCGCGCATCGGGACGTCCTCGCCGGTGCGGCGGACGACCACCGAAGCGGTCACGCCCGGGGCGCCCTCGAGCGCCTCGTCGGCGAGCGCCTTCAGCGGAACGACCTTTCCGCGCCGCCAGCCGCCGTCGGCGGTGACGAGGACCTTCGCCTCGGCGTCGTTGATGCGGTCGCGCAGCGACTGGGCCGAGAAGCCGGCGAAGACGACGCTGTGCGGCGCGCCGATCCGGGCGCACGCGAGCATCGCGACCGGAAGCTCGGGGATCATCGGGAGGTAGATCGCGACCCGGTCTCCCTTCCGCACGCCGAGTCCGCGCAGCACGTTGGCCAAGCGGCAGACGTCGCGGTGGAGCTCGGCGTAGGTGATCGCGCGGCGGTCGCCCGGCTCGCCCTCGAAGAGGATCGCGGTCCGGCCGCCGTGACCGTCCCGGAGGTGGCGGTCGAGGCAGTTGACGCTCGCGTTCAGCTTGCCGCCGGGAAACCAGCGGGCGAAGGGCGGATCCCAGTCGAGCACCCGGTCCCACCGGCGGCTCCACTCGAGCCGCTCGGCGCCGCGCTCCCAGAACCGCTCCGGATCGCGCGCCGCCTCCTCGTAGATCGAGTCGTCGCGGACGTTCGCGGCGGCCCGGAACCCGGCGGGCGGGGCGTATTGCCGACCCTCGCGCAACAGCGTTTCGATCTCGGACATCGAGAGGATTCTACGGGCGCGGGTCAGCGCAGCCGCAGCGCGAGCGCTCGCAGCGGGCCGAGGAAGAGCACGGCCACCGTCGCGATCTCGAGCCGTCCGACGATCATGAGCGCCGCGAGCAGCAGCTTCGCCGGATCCGGGATCGCCGCGTAGTTCGAGGCCGGCCCCACTCCGCCGAGCGCCGGCCCCACGTTCGTGACCGCGGCGACCCCGGCGCTCAACCCGGTCATCGGGTCGAGCCCCATCGCGACCAGCAGGAAGCCGGCCCCCACCGCGGTCCCGACGAACAGCAGGACGAACGGGGCCATCGTCGAGGCGATCGCGGGCGCCACCGGTTGGGCGCCGAGCCGGACTCCCAGCTCGGCGTGGGGCTGGTGGAGCGTCCGCAGGCTCGCGGGGAGCATCTTGAGCACGATCGCCCAACGCAGGATCTTGATCGAGCCGGACGTGGAGCCGACGCATCCGCCGACGAACATCAGCAGCAGCACGAGGATGCGGGCGGGCTCCGACCACTGGTTCCAGTCGGCGGTCGAGAAGCCGGACGCGGTCACGATCGAGGCGGTCTGGAAGAAGGCGTCGCGCAGCGCGGTCGCGCCCTCGTCGCCGGCTCCGAGCCGGGAGAACGCGAACGCCGCGGTGGCGACCGCGAGAACGCCGGCGTACAGGCGCAGCTCCGGATCGCCGAGATAGCTCGCGATCGGGCTCGCGGGGACCGGACGGCGGCGGCGGTCCCAGACCCGCCACCACAGGTTCCGCAGCCGGGCGCCCAGCCGCCGCACTTCATAGACGTGGATGGCGAAGCGCATGCCGCCCAGCACCATGAACGCCCCGATCGTCCACTGCACGGCCGGCGAGAACGCGCCGATGGATTCGTTGCGGGTCGAGAAGCCCCCGGTGGCGAGGGTGGTCATCGCGTGGCAGACCGCGTCGAACGCGGAGAGGCCGAGGCCGACGAGGATGACCGCGAGGATGACGGTGAGCGCGGCCCCCACGACCACGATGTCGCGGGCGGTCTCGGTGAGCCGGGGCTCGGTCTTTTCGGGGGTCGGGCCGGGCGCTTCCGCCGAGAGCACCTCCACGCCCCACTGCCGGGCGCCGAGGATCCAGACGAAGAGGATCACCACGCCGAGCCCGCCGAGCCACTGGGTGAGCGCCCGCCAGAGGAGGACGGAGCGGGGCAGCGACTCCACGTCGGCGAAGATGCTGGCGCCGGTCGTGGAGAAGCCGGACGCCGACTCGAAGACGCCGTCCACCCAGAAGCCGACCCCGAAGTGGAGGACGTAGGGCAGCGCCCCGGCGAACGTGGCGAGGCACCACGCGGCCACCACGAAGCGGAACGCGGCGACCCCCTCCCGCTGGACCTCGAGCCCGGCCCGGTCGAGCGACGCGCGCCAGCTCAGCACGCCGACGAGCAGGAGGCTCGCGGACGACAACGCGAAGGCGGGCCACGCCGACTCGCCGAGCGCGAGCGCGAGCGCGAGCGAGGGCGTCATCGCGAGGCCGAGCGCCCCGGCGAGCCGCCCGAGCAGCGCGAGGACGTCGCGGGAGCGCACGCTTCAGGCGCCGGCGAACAGGCGCTCCAGCTCGAGGATCACGGCCTCGTTCAACGGGGATCCCGGTTCGCCGCGCATCGCGAAGAAGACGAGGGCGATGTCCCCCGCCTCGAAGCGGGTCGAGCCGCCGGGAACGAACGTTCCGACGCCGGGCCGGACCAGCTCGCCCACGATCGAATCGCGGGGGAGGTCCAGATCCTGCAGCGGCGCACGGGTCGCCGGGGCGCCCTCGACCACCTGGATCTCGACGATCTCCCCGCCGCCGTCGATCCAGTCGAGCCGGATCATGGCCCGCGAGTGCAGCGGCTTCAGGAGCGAGCCGACCACCACGCTGGCCGGGCAGATCGGGTAGTCCACCCCCGAGCGGAGCATCGGGGTCTGGAAGACGATGCGGTTGTGGAGCGCGATGGTCGCGCTGGCGCCGGACTTCTTCGCGAGCCACGCGGCCATGAAGTTGACCTCGTCCGCGCCGGTGAGGGCGATGAAGCAGTCCGCCCGCGCCGCGCCGGCCTCGCGGAGGATGTCCTCGTCGGTGGCGTCGCCGCGGATGGTCACCGCGTGGCCGGGGACGTCGGCGGCCCCGGCGGTCCGGCGGATGACGGTGACGTCGATTTTCGCCGGGAGCCGCTCGAGGAGCTGGGAACCCACTTGGCCGTAGCCGGCCACGATCACCCGTCGCACCCGCTCGTGGCGCAGGCCGATCGCGTGGAGAAAGTTGTCGGCCTCGGCCTCGGGTCCCACGGCGAACACCTCGTCGCCCTCGCGAAGGCGCGTCGAGCCCCTCGGAATGATGAGGTCCGGCTCGGGAGCGGAGCGGTTCGGGCGCAGGATCCCGGTGAGGATCCAGCCGCGGGGCGCGGTGTCGATCTCGGCGAGCGGGCGGCCGAAGACCGACTCGCGGGCGGGGCGGGCGCGCAGCAGCACGAGGCCGCCGTCGCCGAGCGATCGGACCGACCGGGTTCCGGGAAACCGGATGAGCCCGAGGATCTCCTCGGCGATGAGCGCCTCGGGAAGGATGGTCTCGATGTTGGGGGCGTCGCGGAGCAGCGGGCCGTCCCGATGGCGGGGGTCGCTGATCCGCACCACGGCGCGGCGGACGCCGATGGCCGGATGGGTCGCGGTCAGCGCGGCGACGATGTTCGCCGCGTCGTCGTTCGTGAGCGCGAACAGCACGTCGGCGTCGCGGGCGTGGGTCTCGAGCACCGCGGGGACCGAGGCGTCCGCCCCGACCACGCCGATGTCGAACTTGCGGCCCAGCGCCTCGGCCGTGTCCCCATGGCGCTCGATGAGCGTCACGTCGGGCTGTTCCGGCAGCCGGCTCAACTGGCGGAGCAGGTGTCCGCCCATCTGTCCCGCGCCGAGGACTACGACTCGCATGACGGCAGGGGGGCCACGACGCGCCGGAGTGTACTCACGCGGCCGTAGCATTGGGGCGTGGATCTGCCCGAGGGCAAGCCGCCTCCCGCCGTCCTGGCCGCCTTGCTCGCGCGGCTCGGGGCGTCCGACCCGGATCTTCTGGTCGGTCCCGGCGCGGGAGAGGACGCGGCGGTGACGCGCGGCGACCGGACCGCGCGGCTCGTTCTCGCCGCCGATCCGGTCACCTTCCCGACCCGGCGGCCGGGCTGGCATTCGGTCATCGTGAACGCGAACGACGTGGCCGCCACCGGGGCCGAGCCGCGCTGGTTCCTCTCCACGGTGCTCGTTCCGCCGGGGACCGCGGAGGAGGAGCTCGCCGGGATCGCCGACGGAATCGCCGAGGGCTGCCGGGAGGTCGGCGCGGTTCCGGCGACCGGGCACACCGAGATCACGGGAGCGGTCGCGCGGCCGGTGGTCGCGGGAGCCATGGTCGGGATCGCGACTCCGGAGCGGATCAAGCCGACCGGCGGCGCGCAGTCGGGAGACCTGCTCGTCATCACCCGGGGGATCGCGATCGAGGCCACGGCGGTCGTGGCCGCGGCGCGGCGGGAGGAGGTCGAGCGAGAGTTCGGAGCGGACTTCGCCCGGCGCTGCGAGCGGTTCGCCGAGGACCCCGGGATCTCGGTGCTCGCCGACGCGCGGGCGGCGGCGGGGATTGCGGAAGTGCATGCGATGCACGACGTGACCGAGGGCGGCGTCGCCACGGCGATCCGCGAGATGGCGGGGGCGTCGGGGGTCGGCTGCGTCGTCGCCGACGCCGAGATTCCCCGGTACTACGAGTCGAAACGGCTCCTGAAGCGCTTCGGGCTCGACCTCCTCGGCGCGCTCGGGTCGGGAGCGCTGCTGATCGCGTGCGCCGAGGACGGAGCGAGCGCGCTGCTCGACGGGCTCGCGAAGGCCGAGGTCCCGGCGCAGGTGATCGGGCGGTTCACCCGGCCCGAGCAGGGCGTCACGCTCGTGCGGGGATCGGTCCGGCGGGAGCTCCCCGAGTTCGAGGCGGACGAGCTGACGCGCCTCTAGAATGGCCAGCATGAGGCTCCTGCGGCTCGCGCTCGCCGCCCTCGCGCTCGCCGGCTGCGGCACGAGCACGACCAGCAGCCTGCCCACGCCGACGTTCCAGGCGCCCTTCGACGCGCCGTTCGTGCTGCGGGCCGGGGATCTCGGCCTGATCGCGGGCGCGGGGCAGTACCTCTACATCAGCGTGCTGCACGTGGGGCAGGACTCCCGCTGCGCCGCGGGCGCGACCTGCGCCGATCCCGGCTACCTCGAGATCTCGTTCGACGTGGAGACCGCGACCCTCCAGAACTCGCTCGCGATGAGCGTGCCCACGAGCGGCGAGACGACCCGGACCTTCGAGGGGCTCGAGATCCGGATGCTCGGAGTCGAGCCGACGGCGCAGACGGAGCGGATCCTGGCGATCGACTACCGGTTCCTGATGTCGGTGTCGATCGCCGCCGAGTAAGACCCTACGGGGCGGGAGAGAACTTCCGCACCATCCGCTGGCGGACCTCGCCGCCGTACACCGCGCCGTGCGCGTCGACCGCGACGCCCTCGGGGCCGCTGGTCACGGGCTCGGCGCCCGGCTCGAGGTCGGACACGTCGTCGGGGAGGTAGTGGCTGACGCCGCCGTCCGCGGCGCTGCCGATGCGGATCCCGCGCCCGAATCCCGGATTCGCTTCCGAGGTGGACTCCGAATCGGCGACGTAGATGCGGTCGTCGCCGTCGATGAAGACCCCGCTCGGACGTCCGAACTGCAGCCACTCCTCGAGGAAGTTCCCGTCTTGATCGAAGAGCTGGATGCGGTTGTTGCCGCGGTCGCCGACGAAGAGGCGGCCCTGCGAGTCCATGGCGAGCGCGTGCGGATCGCGGAACTGGCCGGGGTCGGTCCCGGTCTCGCCGAAGCTCGTCAGGTATTCGCCGTCGGCCGAGAACTTGGAGATGCGGTTGTTGCCGCTGGAGTTGTGCCCGTCGGCCACGAAGATCGTCCCGTCGGGAGCGACCAGCACGTCCGACGGCATCCGGAACTGGCCGTCGCCGTCGCCCGCGACGCCGGGCTCGCCGAGCACCATCAGCACCTCGCCCTCGGGGCTGAACTTGACCACCTGGTGGCCGAGCCCCTCGGGGACGTCCTCGGGCTCCACGAAGCCGGTCGCGTCAGCGACCCAGAGATTCCCGTCATCGTCCACGAACATACCGTGCGGCCACGCGATGACGCCGGCGCCGAAGGTGCGCACGACCTCGCCCTCGGGCGTGAAAAGCACGATCATGTCCACGTCGGGCCGGTCCCCGCACCAGTTCTGGCCGCAGCGCTCGGCGGTCCACATGTTCCCGTCGGCGGCGGGGTAGATGGCGCTGATCGCGCCCCAGATCCGGTCACCGGGGAGGTCGCCCCACATCGCTTCGGGCTCGAACGGATTCGGGAAATCGTCATTCGGCGAGACCGTCTGGGGCTCGGGTTCGGGCTCCATTTCGGCGGGAGCGCCGCAGCCGAGGATCAGCAGGGAAGCGGGGAGGAGAACGCGCATGGCGCGGGATTCTACGGGGTCGCGAGTGTACGATGGAGCGCCCTTCGAAGGAGCGTGACCATGGCACGAAGCCGCCTTCTCGCCATCCTCCTGCTGGCCGCGGCCCCCGCCGCCGCGCAGATCGACGACGCCGTCGGCGGCCTCAAGCTCCGGGAAGTCGGACCCGCGCTCATGGGCGGGCGCATCGCCGACGTGGCGGTCCATCCCGAACGGCCCACGACCTGGTACGTCGCGGTGGGATCGGGGGGCCTGTGGAAGACGACGAACGCCGGCACGACGTGGACGCCGATCTTCGACGACCAGCCGTCCTACTCCATCGGAACCGTCGCGCTCGACCCCTCGAACCCGGAGACGGTGTGGGCGGGCACCGGCGAGAACGTGAGCGGACGGCACGTCGGCTGGGGCGACGGCGCGTATCGGAGCCGGGATGGCGGCGGCTCGTGGGAGCGGATGGGGCTTGAGGCGTCCGAGCACATCGGGCGGATCCTCGTGGACCCCCGCGACGGCGACCGGGTGCTGGTCGCGGCCGAGGGGCCGCTGTGGAGCGGCGGCGGCGAGCGCGGGGTCTTCCTCACCGAGGACGGCGGCGCCACGTGGACCCGGACGCTGGATCTGGGCCCCGACGTCGGGGCGACCGACCTCGAATTCGCGCCGGACGATCCGGACGTCGTCTATGCGGCGGCGTACCAGCGGCGGCGCCACGTGTGGTCCTTCCTCGCCGGCGGGCCGGGCTCCGGGATCCACAAGTCCACCGACGGCGGGGCGACGTTCCGCAAGATCGCCCGCGGCCTCCCCAAGGGGGACGTGGGCAAGATCGGCCTCGCCGTGACCCCGGCCGCGCCCGAGATCGTGTACGCGACGATCGAGGCGGACGCCGACGAGCGCGGCTTCTACCGGTCGGACGACCGGGGCGAGAGTTGGGAGAAGCGCAACTCCTACATCTCCGGGGGCACCGGGCCCCACTACTACCAGGAGATCGAGGCCGATCCGACCGACGCGGACACCGTCTATCAGATGGACGTGTTCTTCCACGTCACCCGCGACGGCGGGCGCTCGTTCGACGTGCTCGGAACCGGCCGGGAGAAGCACAGCGACAACCACGCGCTGTGGATCGACCCGGAGGATCCCCGTCATCTGCTCGGAGGCAGCGACGCCGGCCTGTACGAGAGCTTCGACGGCGGAACCACGTGGCGGCACTTCCCGAACATGCCCATCTCGCAGTTCTACAAGGTGGCGCTGAACGACCGGGAGCCGTTCTACGACATCCTCGGCGGGGCGCAGGATCTCGGCACCGTCCACGGGCCGGCCCGCACGACGAACGTCGAGGGCGTGCGCAACCGGGACTGGTACGTCCCGCTCGGCGCCGACGGCTACGGGGTCGCGATGGATCCCCGCGACCCCGACCTGCTCTACCTGATGACCCAGCAGGGCAACCTGCAGCGGGTGCATCGGCGCAACGAGGAAGTCCTCCACATCCAGCCGCTTCCGGCCCCGGGCGAGCCGCCGGAGCGGTGGAACTGGGACGCGCCGCTGCTGCTCAGTCCGCACGACCCCGACCGGGTCTGGTTCGGCTCGCAGCGGGTATGGCGGAGCGACGACCGGGGGGAGTCGTGGACGGCGGCCAGCCCCGACCTCACCACCGGGCGGAACCGCTACGAACTCCCGTTCTACGACCGGATCTGGAGCGTGGACGCGCTGCATGACACCGGCGCGATGTCCCGGTACGCGACCCTAACCGCGATCAGCGAGTCGCCGGTGCGGGCGGGGGCGCTCGTGACCGGGAGCGACGACGGGCTGGTGCACGCGAGCTCCGACGGCGGCGCGAGCTGGTCGCGGGCGGCGGACCTGCCGGGGCTTCCGGCGCTGTCGTTCGTCAACGACGTGGAGTTCTCGGTCCACGAAGCGGAGACGATCTTCGTCGTCGCCGACAACCACAAGATGGGCGACTTCCGCCCGTTCCTGTTCGCGAGCGACGACATGGGAACGAGCTGGCGCTCGATCGCGGGCGACCTTCCCGACCGGACGATCCTGTGGGCGATCCAGCAGGACCACGAGGATCCCAACCTGCTCTTCCTCGCGACCGAGCACGGGCTGCGGGTCTCGCTGAACGGCGGGGAGAACTGGGCGCCGCTCAAGGGAGCGCCGACCATCGCGTTCCGCGACCTGAAGGTCCACCGGCGCGACGACGACCTCGTCGGCGCGACGTTCGGGCGCGGGTTCTACGTGCTCGACGACTACGGGCCGTTGCGGGAGATGGCGGCCGCCGTGGAATCGGGGGAGCCGACCCTCTTTCCGGTGCGCGACGCCTGGTGGTACGTGCCCTCGGTTCCGGCGCAGGCCCCGGGACGCCCGACGCAGGGCAGCACCGCCTACGTGGCGGAGAACCCGCCCTTCGGCGCGGTCGTGACCTACCGGCTGCCCGAGGATCTCAAGACCGCCCGCGAGACGAGGCGCGCACGGGAGAAAGAGGCGCGCGAGGCGGGCGAGGACGTCCCCTTCCCCGGCTTCGACGCGCTGCGGATCGAGGGCCTCGAGGCGGCGCCCAGCGTGCTCGTCGAGATTCGGGACTCGGGCGGAACGGTCGTCCGGCGCGTGGCCGGCGGCGCGAAGAAGGGGGTCCACCGGGTGAGCTGGGATCTGCGCGGGCCGCCGCCCAACCCGGTGAACCTGACGACGCCGGGATTCAGTCCGCCGTGGGTGCGCCCGCCCCGGGGGCCGCTCGTGGCTCCCGGCGAGTACGAGGCCCGGCTCGTCGCCGTCGGCGGCGACGGGGTCCAGGGCCTCGGGGAGCCGCAGCGCTTCATGGTGAAGCCGGTTCCGACGCTGCCCGAGGGGACCGATCCGGCCGCGGTCGCGGCGTTCCAGCAGGAGACCGCCGCGCTGCTGCGCGAGGCGCACGGGGCGGCCGCCGAGGCGCGCCGCGTTCGCGAGCGGCTGCGGCATCTGCGCGCGGCGCTCGTCGAGACGCCCTCGGCCGATCCCGCGCTCTTCGCCCGCATGGACTCGATTCTGGGGAACCTCTCGGAGATCGAGGTCCGGCTGAACGGGGACCCGGCGCGGCAGTCGCGCAACCACCCCGCCGAGCCGTCGGTGCGGGACCGGGCCGGACAGGTCGCTGGCGGCCACTGGGACACCCGGCTCATGCCCACGACGACCCAGCGGGAGAGCCTGCGGGTCGCCGCGGCCGACTTCGCCGGGATCGAGGCGGACCTGGGGGAGCTGATCGACGGTCTCGCGGAGCTGGAGGCCGATCTTGCGGCCGCCGGGGCGCCGTGGACGCCGGGGAGGCGGATTCAGTAGCCGGCGAGCCAGGCCCGGATCAGGTCGTCCAGCAGCGGTAGGGTGACCGGTCCGCTCAGGAGGATCCGGTCGTGGAACTCCCGCAAGTCGAACGCGTCCCCGAGCGTGTCCTCGGCGAGCGTCCGGAGCTCGCGGATCTTGAGCTCGCCCATCTTGTAGCCGAGCGCCTGGCCCGGCCAGGCGATGTAGCGGTCGGTCTCGGTCGTGATCTCGTGGAGCGAGAGCGCGGTGTTCGCCTCGAGGTAGTCGATCGTCCGCTCGCGGGTCCAGCCGAACGCGTGCATCCCGGTATCCACGACGAGCCGGCAGGCGCGCCACATCTCGTAGGTGAGCCGACCGAAATTGCTGTACGGGTCCTCGTAGAACCCGACCTCGAGGCCGAGCCGCTCCGAATACAGACCCCAGCCCTCGCTGTAGGCCCCGATCCCGAAGTGCCGGCGGAACTCGGGCATGTCCAGCTCCTTCGTCAGGGCGATCTGGAGGTGGTGGCCGGGGACCGCCTCGTGGAGGCTTAGCGCCTCGAGCGTGTATAGCGGCCGGCTCTCAAGCGCGTAGGTGTTCACCCAGTAGCGGCCGGGCTCGGTGGAGTCGAGCGGGGCGCCGACGTAGCGGCCGCCGGTGTATTTGGGGGCGATGGCGTCGGGCACCGGCTCGACCGTGTACGGCTGGCGGGGGAGCGAACGGAACAGGCGCGGCAGGGCGCCGTCCATCCGCTTGACGATCCACATGGCCTCCCGCAGCAGCGCCTCGGGGGTCTCGACGTAGAACTGCGGGTCGGTCCGCAGGAAGTCGAGGAACTCCTCCCACTCGCCCTCGAACCCGGTCGCCCGCATCGCGTCCTCCATCTCGGCGCGGATCCGGGCGACCTCCCGCAGGCCCGTCTGGTGGACCTGGTCGGGGGTCTGGTCGAGGGTGGTGAAGCGGCCGACGAGCCACGCGTAGTAGGCGCGGCCCCGGGGCAGGTCGGAAGCGCCGATGGTCGCGCGCGCCCCGGGCCGGTAGGTCCGGGTGAAGAACTCGACGAACTCGCGGTAGGCGCGGACGGGTCCTTCGAGCACCGCGGCGGCGCCGTCCGTCCGGAGCCGGTCGCGCTCGGCGGCGGGCACCGAGTCGGGGAACGCGGCGAAGGGCGCGAAGAAGACGCTCTCCTCCGGGTTCTCCACGACGTGGCTCTCGATCGTGACCTCGTAGCCCTCGAGCACGACGCGCGGGACGGTCATGCCGGTCTCGAGCCCGAGCCGCATGAGGTCCATGTGCTCCTCGAACCAGCGCGGGACGTCCGCCAGCAGGGCGATGTAGCCCTCGTAGTCCGCGACGCTGCGCAGCGGGACCGAGTTCGGAAGGCGCGCCATGCCGATGTGGAAGCCGGAATCGGCGTTCAGCGGCATGAGGTGGGAGGCGAAGCGGGCGTCGCCGATCCGCTCGTCGAGCGCGGCCTCGAACACGCCCCGGTGCACTCGGTCGTCGAGCGACAGGCGATCCTCGGGGATCGCGAGCAGCCGCTCCCGAAGTCCGGCCGCCGCTTCGGCGCGCCGGGCGATGTCCGCCTGGGTCATCGAGCCGAGCGTCTCGGGGACGGTTCCGGCGAGCGACGCGGCGAAGCGCGGCTCCTCGGCGCGGCGCAATTCCATGAACTCGTCGAAGAGCGCGTGGAGGTCGGGATCCGGCTGGATCGCCAGCAGCGCGACGACGAGAAGCGGCGTCATGCCCGCTCGCGGGCGGCCGGCGGATCCGACGCGACGGCGCCGGGCGCCGGATCCGCCCCGCAGCGGACGATCTCCACCGCGAGCGGCTCGTAGCCGGCCAGCTCCCGCGCCACTTCGGCCGGGCGGGGGGAGGGGCCGTCGGAGCTCGCGACCATGCGGAACCGCAGCGTCGCGCGGGCGGCGGGGCAGCCGAGGAGCGCGGCCTCGTCTCCCGCCGGCGCGATCCGCGCGCCGCCGACCGCCGCCCGCAGGTCGATCTCGACCTGGCGCTCGCGGGGGCCGTCGCGGCGGCGGCGCGGCTTGCGCTTCACCCGGCGGGTGAGCGTCAGCGGCCACGCCGAAGCCGCCGCGAACGCCTCGAGGCGGGCGGCGAGCGGCTCCCTCGGGGCGTCCGCCGGAAGCAGCACCGCGTAGCGGAGCGCTCCGAGCCACTGCGCGAGGCGGGCTGCGCCGGGCGGGACGTGCGCGACCTCGCGGAAGCGGACGCCCTCCTCGGTGGACGCCTGAAGCGACGCGAGCAGGTCGTCCGGGGGCAGCGCCTTCGTGAGGGCGAACTCGCAGTATTCCGCGCGGGACTGGACTCCGAGCGGGAGCGCCGGCCCGAAGCTGATCTGGGGGTGCGGCGAGAAGCCCTCGGTGAAGCGGATCGGGAGGCCGGCGCGGCGGAGGATGCGCGGCAGCACCCGGATGAGGTCGCCGTGGCCCCGCAGCGCCATCGGCCCGACCTTCTCGAAGCGGACGCGGTAGCGGACCGGTTCGGGCTCCGCCGCCGGCGTGACCGCCGGGAGCACCGGAAGGCGGATCTCGCCGTCCGCGCCCATGGACTCGAGGAACTCGATCCGCTCCTCGCGCATCGCGTCCATGTCGCAGGCGACCCCGCAGTGGTAGCAGACGAGGCGGCGCTCGTCGGCCACGGCGTCGGGGACGGTCGCGTGGTGGACGAGCTGGCCGACCGGCTTCCCGCACGGCGGGGAGCCCCGGTGGCGGAGCGCCCGGCGCCACTCCCGCAGCAGGAAGCCGTCGGCGAGGCCGACGTCGATGTGGTCCCACGGGAGCCGGCCGG
This sequence comes from Vicinamibacteria bacterium, assembly GCA_965199715.1. Classification (GTDB taxonomy): domain Bacteria; phylum Acidobacteriota; class Vicinamibacteria; order Marinacidobacterales; family Marinacidobacteraceae; genus CBDATA01. Next base: position 1,973,436 of record OZ241322.1, on the reverse strand, counting down.
TCACCGGGAGCGCGGCGAGGAACTCCTCGCGGCGGACGCCGGTCTCGGCCTCCCACTCGTCGAGCGCCTCGGTCCAGCGATCGAAAGCGAAGCATTCGCTCCAGCCGTCGAAGCGGGCGCCCTTCCGCCACGCGATCTCGAGCAGCCGGCCCACGCGGACGTCCCCCCGCGAGAAGATCCCCTCGAGCCAGCTCACCTGCTGGTCGTGGGTCTTGAGGCGGAAGCCGTCCTTGCGGGCGCGGTCGCGGAGCATCGACTGCTTGCGGTCGATCTCGGCCATCCCGTCCTGGGCGCACCACTGGAACGGGGTGTGGGGCTTCGGGACGTGGCTCGAGACCGAGACGGTGATGCGGACGCGGCGCTGCGAGACCGAGTCTCCGACCTCCCGCGCCTGCCGGGCCATGGCGGCGATCCCGAGGACGTCCTCGTCCTCCTCGGTGGGCAGCCCGATCATGAAGTAGAGCTTGGCGCTGTCCCAGTCCCGCGAGAACACTCGGCGGCACGTCTCGTAGATGTCCGCCTCGCTGATGTTCTTGTTCACCACGTCGCGCATCCGCTGGGTTCCGGCCTCGGGCGCGAAGGTGAGGCCGGTGGCCTTGACCTGGGACACGTCGTCGAGCACGTCCTCCGAGAGTCCGTAGGCGCGCAGGCTGGACACGCCGAGCGCGACCTTCCTCGGGGTGAGCTCCTTCGCGACCTCCTTGATGAGGGGCGCGACGCAGGAGTAGTCGGCCGTCGAGAGCGACGTCAGCGAGGCCTCGTCGTAGCCGCCCTTCTCGACGGCGGAGACGACGGTGCGCACGACTTCCTTCGGATCGCGCTCGCGCACCGGGCGGTAGATCATCCCGGCCTGGCAGAAGCGGCAGCCTTCGGTGCAGCCGCGGGCGATCTCGACCGAGGTGCGGTCGAAGATGGCCTCGGCGACGGGGACCGGCGACTCGTCGGGGAAGGGATAGCGGTCGATGTCGGGGACGAGGGCGCGCTCGACCTTCAGCGGGACGCCCTCGCGCCGGGCGCGGGCGACGACGGCCCGGCCGGACTCGGGGCAGATCTCGCGTTCGTAGAGCGCCGGGCAGTAGAGGCCCCCGCCCTGCTGGAGGCGGAAGAGGAGCTCCTCCCGGTCGGCGACGCCCTCGTCCCGGAGCCGGGCCCAGTCGCGCATGAGCCGGGGAAGGCGCTCCTCGGCGTCGCCGACGAGGAAGGCGTCCACGAAGGGCGCGAGCGGCTCGGGGTGGGTGGCGACGGGCCCGCCGGCGAGGATCAGCGGATGCGATTCGTCCCGGTCCTCGGAGCGGATCGGAATCCCGCCGAGATCCAGCATGGTGAGCACGTTCGTGAACGTGAGCTCGTACTGGAGCGAGAACCCGACGAGGTCGAATTCCGAGAGCGGACGCCGCGTCTCGAGACTGATGAGCGGGAGCCCGCGCCGGCGGAGCTGCTCCTCCATGTCGGGCCACGGGCAGAACGCCCGCTCGAGCGCGAGATCCGGGTGGTCGTTCACGACCTTGTAGAGGATCTTGGCCCCGAGGTGGCTCATCCCGATGTCGTACACGTCGGGAAAGGCGAACGCCATGCGCGAGCGGATGTCCGGGCCCGGCGGCTTCACCCGGGCGAAGCGTTCTCCGCCGGCGTAGCGCGAGGGCGCCTTCACCTCGTGGAGGAACGATGCCCAGGGGTGGTCGGCGAGGCTCAAGAAAGCAGCTCCCGCGCCGCGGCCGCCACCCGCTCGGCGGTGAGGCCGAGGCGCTCGGCGACGGTCGGCCCCGGAGCGGAGCCGCCGAAGCGGTCCACGCCGATCATGCGCCCGTCGCCGACGTGGCGCTCCCAGCCGAGCGTGGCGCCGGCCTCGACCGAGACCCGGGGAACGCCCGGCGGGAACGCTCCGTCCTCGTTCGTGAAGAGCTCCCAGCAGGGAAGCGAGACCACGCGGGCCTCGACGCCTTCCCCGGCGAGGATCTCCCGGGCCTCGAGCGCGACGGCGACCTCGGAGCCGGTCGCGATCAGGACCACGTCCGGATCCCCCTCGCCCGCGAGGACGTAGCCGCCCCGGTGGAGGCCCCGGGCCGTCGCCCGGTCGGTCGCGACCGGCAGGTTCTGGCGGCTGAGGACGAGCGCGGTCGGGCCGTCGGTGCGGGAGAGCGCGTGGCGCCACGCCTCGACGGTCTCGTTCGCGTCGGCGGGGCGGACCACGTGCAGGTTGGGCATGGCCCGCAGCGACATGAGGTGCTCGACCGGCTGGTGGGTCGGGCCGTCCTCGCCCACGCCGATCGAGTCGTGGGTGAAGACGTGGACGACCGGAAGGCCGGCGAGCGCCGCGAGGCGGATCGAGGGCCGCATGTAGTCGGCGAAGCAGAAGAAGGTGGCGGTGAAGCTGCGCAGCCCGCCGTGGTACGCGATCCCGTTGGCCGCCGCGCCCATCGCGTGCTCGCGGACCCCGTAATGGATGTTGCGTCCGCCCGGTTCGGCGGCGGAGAGCGAGCGGGCGGACTTGAGGTCGGTCTTGGTCGAGGTGGAGAGGTCGGCGTCGCCGCCGAGGAACTCGGGCACGCGGACCGCGATCCGGTTCATGGTCTCGCCCGACGCGGTGCGGGTGGCGAGCTTCGCGCCGCGCTCCCACTCGGGGAGGTCCGCGTCCCAGTCCTCGGGAAGCCGGTTGCGCAAGCGGCGCTCCAGTTCCTCGCCTCCGCTCCACGCCTCGCGGGCGGCTTCTCCTTCGGCCGCGCACGCGGCGGCCCGCTCGCGGACGGACTCGGGCGCGTGGAACGCGGCGTCCGGGTCGAGGCCGAGCGCTTCCTTGGTCCGTCGGGCCTCGTCGCCGCCGAGCGGGGCGCCGTGCGCGCCCGCGGTGCCGGACTTCGCCGGGGAGCCGAAGCCGATCGTGGTGCGGATGCGAATGAGCGACGGGCGGTCGTCCTCGGTCGCGGCCTGGAGCGCGGCTTCGATCGCGTCGAGGTCGGCGTTCCCGTCCTCGACCGTCTGGACGTGCCAGCCGAGGGCGCGATGGCGGGCGGCCACGTCCTCCCGGTCGAAGGCGAGGGACGCCGGGCCGTCGAGCGTGACGTCGTTGGCGTCGTAGAGCCAGGTCAGGCGGGAGAGCCGAAGCTGGCCGGCGAGCGAGGCCGCCTCGTGCGCGACGCCCTCCATGAGATCGCCGTCGGACACGAGCGCGAACGTCCGGTGGTCCTGGAGGCCGGGAAACTCGGTCCGCAGCGCCTGCTCGGCGATGGCCATGCCGACCGAGTTTCCGGCTCCTTGCCCGAGCGGCCCGGTCGTGGCCTCGACTCCGGGCGTGGCGAAGCTCTCCGGGTGCCCCGGCGTGACGCTCCCCCAGACGCGGAAGCGGCGCAGGTCGCCCTGCGAGACCGGATAGCCGAAGACGTGCAGCAGCGCGTAGAGCAGCATCGAGCCGTGGCCGGCGGAGAGCACGAAGCGGTCGCGGTCGGGCCAGCCGGGATCGGAGGGCGCGTGGCGCAGGAACCGACTCCAGAGGACCCACGCCATCGGAGCGGCGCCGAGCGGCAGCCCCGGATGCCCCGAATTCGCTCGTTCGACGGCGTCGATGGCGAGGCCCCGCAGGGCGTTCACGGCGAGACGATCGACGTCGTCGAAGGGGCGGCGGCTCACGGCGCGGAGAAAGTAGCACGCCGGCCGGGCGGCGCCGGCTGCGATCAGGCCGCGTGGTTGGGCGGAATCCGCGTCACGAGCGAGTCGATCTTTCGGAACGCTCCCTCCGCGGGTCGTCGGCGACGAACGGGTCCGGACGTTCGATGCGCGGCGGGCGCGCCCGCGTTCAGCCGCCCACGCCGAAGACGGCCTCGAACATCTTCCGGTTGTAGCCGACGAGCAGCCGGTCGCCGACCCGAAGCGTCGGGGCGCGCAGCTTGCCCGAGCGCCCCAGCAGGAGCGACTCGGGGTCGTCCGGCAGGCCGCCGGTCAGGTCGTGGGTCTCGTACTTCCGACCCTTCGCGACCAGCAGCTCGGCGACTCCCTCGAGCGCGGCCAGCGAGTCGGAGCCGGCAATCGGGTTCCGCGTGGCGCTGTGGACTTCCCCGTCCGCGACGTCATGTTCCGCAAGAAACTCCTGCGTCCGCTTGCAGCTCGTTCAACCCGGGCGGTGGTACCGCCAGGTCACGTCGGGCATCGCTCAGTCCTCGATCCGGTCGTAGATCGCGCGGGTCACCCGGACCACGCGCCCCTCGTCGTCGAACCGGACGTAGTCGTTGTCGATCCGGTTCCCGTCCTCCGAGAGGGTGTTGATGATGACCTGATAGACATGGCCGTCGCGCCGGTTGAGGATGCGCGTGGAGCGCTCGTCCACGACCTCGACCGCGGTGTCCGAGCCCGCAAGCCCGCTCACCGTCCGGAACACGCCGTCGAACATCGTGTTGTAGCCCCACTCGGAGGAGCGCCCCTCGGCGTTGGTGCTCGCGACGGTGATGCTCATGCCGCCGTCGCTCCACGGCTCGTAGGTCATCACGTTGCTGAACGGCGCCGGGGCGTCGGAACGCAGCTTCCAAACCCCGAAGCGCGGGGTTCCGGCGTCGGGCTGCTGCGCGGCGAGCGCGGCGGCCGCGACCGCGAGGACGGCGGCGAGCGGGGCGAGACGGCGGATCGGGCGCATGTGCGGGTACCTCGTGCGGGAATGCTACCCGGGCGCGAGGCGCGTCGGGACGAGCCCCCGCCCAGCCAGCGCGCCGGTGTGCGCCCCGTCGCGGATCGCGAACGCCCCGTTCACGAGGACATGCACCGTCCCGTCGGAGTACTGGTGGGGATCGTCGTAGGTCGCGCGGTCCCGGACCCGCTCGAGATCGAGAACGGCGACGTCGGCGAGCATGCCCTCCTTCAGGAAGCCCCGGTCCGCAAGCTCAAGGAACTCCGCCGCGAGGCCGGTCATGCTGCGGATCGCGAACCCGACGCGGATCCGGCCCTCGTCGAGCGCGTAGTCGCGCAGCTTCCGGGTGAACGCCCCGTACACCCGGGGATGCCCGACGGCCGTGCCCGGAGCGATGTCGCGCCCGTCGGTGCAGGTCATCATCCAGTCCTGCTCGGCGAGGAAGGCGGTGTTCACCGGGTCGTAGAGGCCCACGTTCATCACCGAGGCGTTCCCCTCGGCGAGGATGCGCCGCGCCGCCTCGGGAGCGGACGCGCCCCCTTCCTCCGCGACTTCCGCGAGCGTGCGGCCGTTCAGGTGCGGCCGGGAGTCGGAGAAGCGGATCCGCTCGGCGCCGCCCCGGATCGCGAGCATCTCGGCCATGGCCTCGTCGAGCACCCGCGCCGTGTCCGGGTCGTCGAACCGCTCGAGCATCGCGTCGCGGCCCCCGGCCGAGGCCCATCGGGGCACCGTGTAGGCGCGCAGGCTCGACTGGGTGGCCGTATACACGTGCTGCGCCCCGAACACGGGGACGCCCCGGGCGCGGGCCTCTTCGATGAGCGCCGCGCCCTCGGGAGCGCGGCCGTAGTTCGCCGCGCCCTGCGCGTTGAAGTGGCTGAAGATGACCTTGGTTCCCGACTCCTCGCCGATGCGGATGGCCTCCTCGATCGAGGCGAGATACCCGAAGCTCGGGTACGACGCCCCGAGATCCCGGTCGTGGGTGTCGTAGATGGCCGGCGCGTATTCGGCGGCCACCCGCGCCAGCTCGATGACCTCCTCGGTGGTGGCGTAGGTTCCAGGAACGTAGAAGAGCCCCGTCGAGAGCCCGAAGGCGCCCTCCTCGAGCCCCCGCCGCACCAGCGCGCGCATTTCGTCCAGCTCCTCGCCGGTGGGGGCGCGGTCCTCCGCTCCGAGCACCCGGCGCCGGACCGCGCCATGCCCGACGTAGGTGAGCGCGTTCACTCCGATCCCGCTCGCGTCCCAGCCGGCGAGCGTGTCGCCCACCTCCGGCGCGCCACCGCCGTCCACGCCGAGCACCACCGTCGTGATCCCCTGGTAGAGGAACGGCAGCGCCTCCCGCGCCCATTCCTCGCCGACCTGGGAATGGGAGTGCATGTCGATGAACCCGGGCGCGACGACGAGGCCGGAGACGTCCACGACCTCGGCCGCCTCCAACTCGCCGCCGTCGCCGACGAAGGCGATCCGATCGCCCCGGATTCCGACGTCCGCCGGGAACGGCTCCCCACCGCCGCCGTCGTGGACGAGTCCTCCCTGGAGGAGCACGTCCACCGGGGCCGGGCCGCAGGCGGCGGCGAGCACGACGAGGAGCGGCCAGGGACGCATAATCCCGCTATGCAACCACACTCGCTGACGCTGATCGCGCTGCTGGCCGCGCTTCCTGCCGCCGCCGGGGACTGGCCCGAGTGGCGGGGCGCCGAACGCGACGGCGTGGCGGCCGATTTCGAGGTTCCGGAGACGTGGCCGGAGGAGCTCGTCGAGCGTTGGTCCGTCGAGGTCGGGCTCGGCTACGCGACCCCGCTCCTGGTCGGGGACGCGATCTTCCAGTTCGTCCGGCAGGGCGACGACGAGGTCATGCTGGCGCTCGACGCGGCGACCGGCGCGACCCGCTGGCGGAGCGCGTACCCGGCGCAGTTCGACATGAGCCCGGCGACGGCGCGTCACGGGGCCGGCCCCAAGTCCACGCCCGCCTTCCGGGACGGACGCCTCCACGCGCACGGGATGACCGGCTCGGTGACCGCGTGGGACGCCGCCACCGGCGAGCGGCTCTGGCACGTGCCGGGAACCGGCGTCCATCCGCTCTACCACACGTCGATGTCGCCGCTCGTCCGCGACGGCCTCGCGATCGTCCACGTGGGCGGGCACGACGACGGGGCGCTGACCGCCTTCGACGCCGCGACCGGGGACGTCCGCTGGAGCTGGGACGGCGACGGTCCCGCCTACGGCTCCCCGATGCTCTTCGCGTTCGACGGCGTCCCGCAGGTGGTCGTGTTCACCCAGAACCACTTTGTGGGCGTGGAGTTCGAGAGCGGCCGGCTGCTCTGGAGCCGCCCCTTCACGACGCCCTCCGACACCACCTCGCAGACGCCGGCGCGTTTCGGAGACCTCGTGATCCAGAACGGACGCTCGAACGGGATCACCGCGTTCCGGGTCGTCCGCGAAGGAACCGGATGGACGACCGAGGACGTCTGGAGCACCGACGAGGCCTCGCTCCACATGGCGAACCCGGTCGTCGGGGATTCGGTGCTCTTCGGCCTCTCGCACCGCAACAGCGGGCAGTACGTGGCGATCGACCTCGAAACCGGCGAGGCGCTGTGGAAGAGCGCGCCGAGGCAGGCGGACAACGCCGCGATGCTGCGGGCCGGAAGCACGGTGCTGTCCCTCGAGACCGACGGCGAGCTGGTCGTCTTCGGCGCGTCCCGCGACGGGCTCGAGGAGATCCGCCGCTACGAGGTGGGGAACAGCGCGACGTGGACCCAGCCGACGCTCCACGGCGACCGGATCTGGGTGAAGGACGTGTCCGGGCTGACCCTCTACGGGCTGCGCTGAGCCTCGAGCTCCTTCTCCCGGCGGCGCGTCACCCCGCCAAGCGCGGCGCGGGCGCGGCGCAGGCGCATCCGGGTCATGCCGCGGCCGAGCACCACCATGGAGCCGAACAGCGGCGTCGAGGAGGACGAACCGCTGACGGCGACGTAGAGCGGGCCGGTGAGCTTGCCGAGGCCGACGCCGAGATCCCCGGCGAGAGCGCGGAGAGCGTCCCGGATCGAGCCCTCGTCGAACTCCGCCAGTTCGCCGACCGCCCACTCGGCGCGCAGCAGCCACTCGGCGACCTCGGCGGGCTCGCGCCCGCCGGCCAGCGCGGCGGGGTCGAGCGGCACCTCGTCGGCGAAGAAGAACGGGGTGAGGAAGCCGAAGTCGCCCAGCGTGCGCATCCGGGGCTGCGCCAGCGCGGCGATCCGGGCGAGCGTGGGATCGTCGAGGCGCCACTCGCGGAGCCTTCGGGCCAGATCCTCGGGGGCGTGGTCCTCGCGGATGTAGCGGCCGTTCAGCCACGCGAGCTTGTCCTGGTCGAAGACCGCGCCTGCGAGCGAGATCCGTGACAGGTCGAACCCGGCGACGAAGGCGTCGAGGTCGAACTTCTCCTCGCCCTCCGCCCGCGTCCACACGAGCATCCCGAGGAAGTTCAGGAGCGCCTCGGGCAGGAACCCGGCCTCCCGGTAGAAGTCCACCGACGTGGGGCTCTTGCGCTTGCTCAGCTTGGACCGGTTGCGGTCCTTGTTGCGCAGCAGGGGGACGTGCCAGAAGCGCGGCGGGGTCCAGCCGAGCGCCTCGTAGAGGAAGACGTGCTTGGGGAGCGACGCGATCCACTCCTCGCCCCGGATCACGTCGGTGATCCCCATGAGGCGGTCGTCCACGACGTTCGCGAGGTGGTACGTCGGGAAGCCGTCCGACTTCAGGAGCACCGGGTCGTCCACCGAGGCCCAGTCCTTGCTGAGCCCCGGGCGCAGTTCGTCGGCGAGCGCGACCTGCCCGTCGCCGGGCGTGCGGAGCCGGATCGCGCCGCCGTCCCGGTAGCCGTGGCCCGAGGCGAGCAGCCGATCGGCGACTTCCCGATACCGGGGGGTGCGCTCGCTCTGGCGGTACGGGCCGAACGGGCCGCCCACGTCCGGCCCCTCGTCCCACTCGAGGCCGAGCCAGCGGAGCGACCGGAGGATGGCCGCCTCCGACGCGGCGGTCGAGCGGGCGCGGTCGGTGTCCTCGATCCGCAGCAGGAACGCTCCGCCCGCCCGGCGGGCGAAGGCGTAGTTCAGCAGCGCCTGGAACGCGGTCCCGACGTGGGGGTCGCCGGTCGGCGACGGAGCGATCCGGGTGCGGACGCCCACCGGACCGCTCAGACCGTCGCGTGCCGGTGGAAGGCCACCCACTCGCCCACCGCGAGGAGGAACGCGGCGAGCAGGAGCCACGGCCAGACCGGCCGCGCCGGGTCGGTCCCGCCGCCGGGGGGGGCCGGCGCCTCCCCGGCCCACGCCGAGCGGTTCAGGTCGGAGACGGTCCGGTCCAGCAGGCTCGCCGCGACGACCAGTTCCTGCCCGTCGCCGGCCACGTAGTAGAGCGACGGCTCGGCCGCGTCGAAGGAAATCGTCGAGCCGATCGGCCGGACCTCCACCTCGGCGCCGTCGTCGTCGAAGACCGCCCCGGACGCGATCTCCACCCGGACCGGCCCGAGGCCGGTGCGGCGCACGGCCACGTCGGTGAGCCACCCGAGCGCCCGGGAGAGCAGCACGGGAAAGTCGGGCGCGAGCGGCAGGTTCGACAGCGCCACCGGAAACGAGAACGCGAGCGCCGGTCGCGGCCAGCTCCGGGCCATGAGCAGGCCGGAGCGCGCGTCGCCGAGGAGCACCTCCCACGAGGCCGCGGACCCGTCGAACGCAGTCGCCGCGGGCGCGACCGAATCGTCGAGGACGAGGCCCCGGACCAACGGATGGTCCTCGGCCCGCGCCCGCAGCTCGACCGCGCCGGCTCCCTCGGCGCCTTCGAGCCGGGGCGGCAACCAGTCCGCCGAGCCGGTCCCGGCGAACAGCACCGGAAGCGCCGGAGTCGTCTCGGGAGCCGGCCCGGAGACGACGAGCAGGTCGGTCGCCGCCGGATCCACCGCGTCCACCGAATCGGGCCGCGTGAGCGTCACCCTCGGGTCGAGGCGCAGCCCGGCCTCCAGATAGGGGTTCTCGGGGCCGAGCAGCGCGACCCGGAGCCGGTTGCGCGACGGCACGTAGGCGTGCGCCACGTCGTCGGCGGCGTACCCGTCCTCGCCGGAGACGGCGATGACGGCGCGGATGGGGCCGGAGACGAAGCCCCCGAGCGGGATGGCGTTTCCCTCGGGGACTCCCGGCTGGAGCCGCAGCGTGCGCCGCAGGCTCGCGCCGCCGGCGCCGTCCACTTGGAGCGCCACGATCGCGTCCTCGTCGCCGGGGCCGGCCGGATGGCGCACGACCTCCACGAAGGCCTCGAAACGCCCCGGGTCGGCGGGCAGCGGGCGCACGTCGAAGGCGGTGATCCCGGCGTTGCCCACCGGCTCGAACACCGACACGCGCTCGACGCCGGGCGGGAGCGACGGCACCCGGACGCCGTCGCCGAGGAAGATCACGGACGCCGATCCCGCGCCGAGGACGTCGGCGAGATCCGGGAAGCGGTGCTCGGCGCCGTGCACCGGGGTCATGGCCTCGAGATCGGCGAGGGCGTCCCGGGCGGACGTGAACGAGCGTCCGCCGCGCCTTCCGGCGGTGTCGAGGACGAGGAACTCGCTGGTCTCGTTCCCGGACCGCACGATGTTCCGGGCGTGCGAGCGGGCCAGCTCCCAGCGCGAGACCCCGCTCGGCCCGACCGCCGCCATGCCCGGGGAGTCGTCCAGCACCAGCACCGTGCGCCCGCCGGCGTCCGCCACCGCCGACGGGGTCGGGCGGCCCACTGCGAGGATGACCGCAAGGCCGATGAGCAGCGCGACGAGGAGCGAGACGAGCCACCGCCAGAAGTCCTCGCGCCGGCGGCGCTCGTCCAGCACCCGCCGCCAGATCAGGTTCGACGGGACGACGACCGGCTGGGGCTCCGGGCGGAGGAGATACAGCAGCAGGATCGCGCCGAGCGTCAGGAGCGCGCCGAGCGCGATCCAGAACGGGGACGCCTGGAAGACCATCAGCGGAGGAAGCGGTCCTGCTTGAAGATGGCGAGGACGGCCTCCTCGAAGGGCTCGCCGGTGCTCGCGAGCGACCAGCCGAAGCCGTACTTCGCGCAGTACTCGCCGATCTGGCGGCGGTGCTCCTCGAGCGCCTCGCCGTAACGGGCGAGCAGTCGCGGGGTGACCCGGACCCGGCGCTCGGAGCCGTCCTCGCTGTCGGTGAGCAGCGCCTCGTCGGGGAGCGTCGGGTCGAGCTCCTCGGGCGTGAGCACCTGGACGAGGAACATGTCGTGCTTCTGGTGGCGGCAGGCGTCGAACGCCGCGACCAGGTCCCCGCTGTCCATCATGTCGGACAGGATCACCGCGAGTCCGCGCTTGCGGCGCGAGCCGAAGAACGAGCGGAAGGCGGCGGCCAGCGAGGTCCGGCCGCCGGACTCGCCGGCGTCGAGGAAGCGGAACGCCCGGAACACCTGGTTGCGGCCGCGCTTGCCCGGCAGCGCCTCGCCCATCGCGTCGCCGTACCAGACGATCGTGATGAGGTCGTGGTTCAGCAAGCCGATGTAGGCGAGGGCGCCGGCCAGCTTGCGGGCGTGATCGAACTTGGAGGGGTTCCCGAAGGCCATCGAGGCGCTTCGGTCCACGAACAGGTACACCGGAAGGTCGGCGTCCTCCTCGAAGACGCGCAGGATGAGCTTGTCGAGGCGCAGGAAGGCCTTCCAGTCCACGTCGCGGGTGTCGTCGCCGGGGACGTAGGGCCGGTAGTCGGCGAGCTCGATCCCCGAGCCGCGCTTTCTCGCCCGATGCTCGCCCCGATGCCGGCTCGGCAGCATCCGGGCGGCCATCATCTTGAGGTACTCGAGCCGCTCCATGAAGGAGGCGTCAAACAGCGTGTCGGAGCTCATCGGCGGCCGGCGCGGGCGGACGGCCGTCCTCAAGCGGCGGGCGGACGGATGGTCTCGACGATCTGCTCGAGGATGTCGTCCGGATCCACCTTGTCGGCCTCGCCCTCGAAGTTGAGGAGGAGCCGGTGGCGGAGCGTCGGCTTGACCCCGGCGCGGATGTCCTCGGCGGCGACGTGCGGACGACCGGCGAGGAGCGCCCGGACCTTCCCCGAGAGCACGAGCGCCTGCACGCCCCGGGGGCTCGCCCCGAACTTGACATAGCGGTTCGTGAGCGCGTGGGCGTAGCGCGATTCCGGGTGCGTCCCCATGGCGAGCCGGATGGCGTAGTCGAGGACCGGCTGCGCCACCGGCACCGAGAGCACCGTCCGGCGCATGTCGAGCACCTCGTCGCGGTGAACGATCGCGCTCGCGGTCGGCTCCTCGACGGAGGTGGTCCGGTCCACGATCTCGCGCAGCTCCTCCTCGTCGGGGTAGCCGATGCGCAGCTTCATGAGGAAGCGGTCCATCTGGGCCTCGGGAAGCGGATAGGTGCCTTCCAGCTCGATCGGGTTCTGGGTGGCCATCACGAAGAACGGCTCCTCCAGCTTGTAGGTCGTGTTGCCGACCGAGACGCTCTTCTCCTGCATCGCCTCGAGCAGCGCCGACTGCGACTTGGGCGTGGCGCGGTTCACCTCGTCGGCGAGCATGAGGTGGCAGAAGATCGGGCCCGGCTGGAAGTCGAGGTACTTCTCGCCGGTCTCGGTCTCGCGAACCACGTTGGTTCCGAGGATGTCGCCGGGCATGAGGTCCGGCGTGAACTGGATCCGGTTGAACTTGAGGTGCATCGCCTCGGACAGCGTCTGCACGATCTTCGTCTTGCCGAGACCGGGGATTCCCTCGAGCAGCACGTGGCCTCGGGTCAGGAGGCAGGTGACGATTCCGCTGACGACCTCCCGGTTGCCGACGATCACGCGGCCGACCTCGGCCTGGATGCGGTCGTGGCGGTCGCGGAAGCTCTCGATGCGCCGCTCGATGTCGGCGCTCGTCGGCGGATCCGTGACCGCGGCTTCGGGGCTCATGGCTGCTCTGCTCCTTCCGGTTCCGCGTCGGGGACGGTCTCCCGGATCATCAGGAAATAGGCGCGGACGAGGGGCCGCAGGCCGGCGGGAATGACGCGCCGGCGGGCGACGGTCTCGTCTGCGTACTCGTCGAGCGAACGCACGCTGTCGAACTCGACGCTCGCGTCCTCGCGGCGGCTCTGCCGCTCGACGATCTGCTCCGGAACCGGCTCGACGTCCTCGGACGGGGGAATCGCCTCCATGGCGAGCTGCACCTCGAGGCTCGTCGAGTCGCCGAACACGTCGGATTCGCCACCGCCTCCGGGGCCGGTCATGTTGCCCGCCGGTCCCGCGTCCATCGGCATCGGGGCGCCCATCTGGCCCTCGGCGGCCATCATCTGGACCGCGCCCGAGAGGCCGGACGCGCCCTGCGGCATGCCGCCCGCGGGCTCGCCGCCCTCGCCCGCCTGCGGCTGGCCGCCGCCCTCGCCCTCGCCCGGGAAGGGCATCTGCTGGCCCTCGCCGCCCTGGCCCTGCATTGCCTCGCCGTCCATCGCCTGCATGTTCTCGGCGAGCTGCTCGAACGCGGCCTGCGGATCCATGCCGGCCTCCAGCAGCTCCGCCATCTCGGCGGCGGCCTCGGCGAAGGCGCCGTCCGCCTCGAGCGCCTCGAGCAGCGCCCGCAGCTCCTCGCTCGTGGCCCCGTTCTGCATCGCCTCGGCGAGCCCCTCCATCCACTCGGCGTCCTCGAGCGAATCGGCGAGACCCGCGAGCGCGGCGGTGACCTCCTCGCTGGATTCGCCGAACGCCTGCTCCTCCATGGCGCGGGCGAGCGCCGCCTCGAGCGCCGCCTCGTCCTCGAACGCCGGGTCCGCCATGGGAACCTCGCCGGCGCGCAGCGCCTCGAGGACTTCCTCGGGCGAGCGGGCCTCGAGCCGGGCGTCCTCGGCTTCCTCCTCGGGAGCGAGGCCGGCGAGCTCGGGCTCGGGCTCGGTCCCGACGCTTCCAGCGAGCCCGCTGGCGAGCCGCGCCCGCAGCGCCTCGGGAACGAGCGGCCCCTCGATCAGCGGGAGCGCGACGAGCAACAGCGCGACCGAGCCGAGCGCGCCCCAAGTCGCCCGGGGCACGGCGACCGGCACGAGGCCCGCAGGATCGGCCCCGTCGGCGATCCCGCGGGCGCGGGCGATCTGGAACGACTCCCAGGAGGTCTGCGCATCCTGCGAGAAGAACCACTGCGCCGAGCCCAGCTCGTCGGCCAGTCCCCCGCCCCGGTCCCCGGCGGCGGCGGCGGCGAGAAGGCCGCCGCCGGTCCAAAAGCGCCAGAACACGAGTGCGGCTCCCGCGAAGGCCACTCCGGCCGCGAGGAGCGGGAGGCCGTCGCCGCCAAGGCGCGGCAGCGCCAGCGCGAGCGCGACGGCCCCGGCGAACCAAGCCAGATCGCGCAGCAGGCGGCCCGTGCGCAGCCGCAGATCCAGAGTGCGGACGAGGGGGTGAAACGGCGCGCCGGCGGAGCTCAAGAATGCGATTCCCCGGTGCGCCTGACCGGGGCGAGGCGCACGGAATTCGCGGAGTGTACCCAGTTCCGGGCGGGATGCGAACCGGGGCGGGCGAGGCCTCGGCGGCCGATATACTGGCCGTCATGGCGGCGTTCTCGGGCGACTCGTCGGATGTTTGGGAGCCGGTGGAATCCGCGGAGAAGGTTCCGGATCCCGCTGGGCTGGGGGCGCCCGGCGGGGACTCCTCCTCGGGACGGCGGGGAATCTGGATCGGGGTCGCGCTTCTGGCGGTCGCCGCGGTCGCCGGATGGTTCGTGCTGGGGCCGGGATTCGGGACTCGGGCGGGGCCCGCGCCGCCTTCCGAGCCCGTGGCCGAGGCCGCGCCGGAGGATCCGGGGCCGGCGCTTCCGGCGCTCGACGAGAGCGACGGCCTGCTGCGTACCCTGCTGGAGGCGCTGATGACCGGTTCGGAGGGCCTCGGCTGGCTCCGGACCGACGAGATCGCGCGGCGGGTCGCGATCGCCACCGACAACGTCGCCGACGGCGTGAGTCCCCGCCGCGCGCTCTCGCGCCTCGCGCCGGACGGAATGTTCGAGACCCGCGCCACCGAGGCGGGGGTCGAGGTGGACCCGGCCAGCTTCGCCCGCTACGACGGCGTGACCGCGGTCATCGCCGAAGCCGACATCGCGCTGGTTGCGACGACGCTCGACGATCTGATGCCCCTGCTCGAGCGGGCCTACGCCGAGCTGGGCCGACCCGACCGGGGCTTCGCCGAGGCGCTGCTGCTGGCGCTCGAGCGCCTGCTGACCGCGCCGGTGCCGCAGTCGCCCATCCTGCTCCGGCAGGAGACGCTGCGCTACGAGTTCGCCGAGGCGGAGATCGAGGCGCTCGATCCGGCGAGCAAGCATCTGGTCCGCTTCGGCCCCGACAACCAGCGCCGCATCCAGGCCGCGCTCGCGCCCCTGGTCGAGCACCTGCGGCTGCGGGCGCGGCTCTGAGCGGTCCGGTGGCGCGGGTCCACTTCACGCCGAACCTTCGGCGGCACCTCGACGCCGCGAGCATGGACGCGCCGCCGGGAACGCTGCGCGAGACGCTCGAGGGCGTCTTCGAGGCGAACCCCCAGGTCCGCTCCTACGTAGTCGATGACCAAGGCCGGCTGCGCGCCCACGTCGCCGTGTACGTGGACGGAAATCCGGTCCGCGACCGGGTCCGGCTCGGCGACGCCGTCGCCGGCGGATCCGAGGTCCACGTGATGCAAGCGCTCTCGGGAGGGTGACGGATGTTTCTCCACGTCGCGACCCGCAAGGGGTATCTCGGGTTCGAGCGCGCCGGAAAGGCCGACTGGCGCGTCCGGACGACCGCGTTCCTCGGCGACCCGGTGAGCCAGATCCTCCCCGACGAACGCGACGGCCGGCTCTACGCGGCGCTCGATCTCGGGCATTTCGGCGCGAAACTGCGGGTCTCGGAGGACGGGGGCCGCTCGTTTCGCGAGCTTCCCGCGCCGGCCTTCCCGGCCGAGGGCGGGGACGGCCCCTCGGTGAGCCTGCTATGGTGCCTCGAGGCGGGCGAGGCGCCGGGAAGCCTGCTCATGGGAACGATTCCCGGGGCGCTGTTCCACTCCGCCGACGGCGGCGCCTCGTGGTCGCTCAACGAAGCGCTGTGGAACGCGCCGGCGCGCAAGGACTGGTTCGGCGGCGGGTACGACGAGCCGGGAATCCACACGGTCCTCGTCGGCCCCGACAAGGGACGCATCCTCGCCGCGGTCTCGTGCGGCGGGGTCTGGATCAGCGAGGACGGCGGGGCTTCCTTCCGCGTCTCGACCAAGGGAATGTTCGCGGAGTACATGCCGCCGGATCGCCGCGAGGATCCGAACATCCAGGATCCGCACCGGATCGCCCGCAGCCCCGCCGACCCCGCGCGCCTGTGGTGCCAGCACCACAGCGGCTTCTTCCGCTCGAACGACGCCGGCGCGACCTGGACCAGCCTCGACCTTCCGCCGTCGTCCTTCGGGTTCGCCGTGGAGGCGCATCCGGGCGACGCCGACACGGCGTGGGCCGTTCCCCTGGTGAAGGACGAGCACCGGATTCCGAAGGACGGGCGCATGGTCGTGGCCCGCACCCGGGACGGCGGCGAGTCGTGGACCGCCGGGGGTCGGGGACTCCCGCAGGAGCATTCCTTCGCCGTGGTCTATCGGCACGGCTTCGAAGCGCACCCGGACGGCCCGGTGCTGGCCATGGGCACGACGACCGGCGCGCTGTGGATTTCGGAGGATCTCGGCGACTCGTGGGATCTGGTCACGGCCGAGCTTCCGCCGGTGTACGCGGTCCGCTTCGACCCCGGGCGGTGAGGCGTGCTGCGCTTTCGCAACGCGGCGATCGTCCTGCTCATCGCGGGCGCGGCCTACGCGCTCGCTCCGGCGGAGCGCAAGCGGCGACTGATGGGCAAGGTGCGCGAATTCGGGCGGGCGCTGGTGGTGGCGATGGTCCTCTTCTGGGTGCTCATCGTCGTCCGGGACTGGATCGCCTCGTGAAGAAGCCGAGGGTCGTCCGGTCCGACGCCGAGTGGCGCGAGAAGCTGACCCCGACGCAGTACGAGGTGGCCCGGCGCGGCGGCACCGAGCGGCCCTTCACCGGGAAGTGGCTCGGCAACAAGGCCGAAGGCGACTACCGGTGCGTGTGCTGCGGCGAGGTTCTCTTCGCCTCGCAAGACAAGTTCGACTCGGGATGCGGCTGGCCGAGCTTCACCCGACCGGCGGAGGCGGCGCCTATCCGCGCCTCGCTCGACACGAGCTTCGGCATGATCCGCACCGAGGCGCAGTGCGACCGCTGCGGGGCGCACCTCGGGCACGTGTTCCCCGACGGTCCGCCGGACGAGACGGGCGAGCGGTGGTGCATCAACTCGGCCTCGCTCGACTTCGAGTCCGGGGAGGGCGACGGCGATCGCTGAACCGCTCGTCGCGGCGCTCCTGCTGGTTCCGGTGGGGGTCGTCGCCGGATTCCTGAACACCGTCGCCGGGGGCGGCTCGTTCCTCACGCTCCCCACGCTCATCTTCCTCGGGCTGCCGCACGACGTGGCCAACGGGACGAACCGGCTCGCGATCCTGATCCAGAGCTGCGGCGCGACCGCCTCCTTCGTGCGCTCCGGGCGGACGCCGCTGCGCCAGCTCGCCGGGATCGGCCTCGCCGCCGCGCTCGGCGCCGGGTTCGGCAGCGCGCTCGCGATCCGGGTCGGCGAGACGACCTTCCTGCGCTCGCTCGCAGTGGTGATGGTGGTCCTGACGCTCGTCCAGTTGCTCACCCGGTGGACGACGCCGCCGGACGCGGACGGCGCGGCGCTGCGGGTCGGCCCGGCGCTCCTCGGCGGATTCCTCGTGGTGGGGTTCTACGGCGGCTTCGTCCAGGCCGGGGTCGGGTTCCTCTCGCTCGCGATCACCTCGCGCGCCGGGCTCGGCCTCGTCGCCGGCAACGCGATCAAGGTCGCGTGCATCCTGCTCTTCTCCGTGCTCTCGCTCGCGGTCTTCGCGAGCGCCGGAGCCGTCGAATGGGGGGCCGGGCTCGCGCTCGGCGCGGGCACGTTCGCCGGAGCGCTCCTCGGCGTGCGGGTGACGCTGCGCGCCGGCGAGACGGCGCTGCGGTGGATCGTCGGCCTCGTCACCTGCGCGTTCGCGGCGGCGCTGTGGCTGCGGACGTGACGACGGCCGGCGACGCCGCTCCCCACCGGCGGCTGCGCCTGCGCCCGCCGGGGCCGTTCCGGCTCGAGAACGGAAGGGAGCTGCCGGAGATCGAGATCGCCTGCGAGACGTGGGGCGAGATGAACGCGGCGCGGGACAACGTCGTCCTCGTCTGTCCGGCGCTCTCGGCCGACGCGCACGCGGCCGGATTCGGGGGAGCGGGGGAGCCCGCCGTGGACGGCTTCGGTTTCGCCGGCGCCGCCGCCGGAATCGGCTGGTGGGACGCCATGATCGGCCCGGGGAAGTCGTTCGACACCGAGCGGTTCCTCGTGGTCTGCATGAGCCTCCTGGGAGGCTGCGGCGGCACCACCGGGCCGGGGAGCCCGGGACCGGCGGGGGAGCCGTGGGGACCGGACTTCCCGCAGGTGAGCGTCGGGGATCTTGTCGAGGCCATGCGGGCCGGGCTTCGAGAGCTCGGCGCCTCTCGGCTCGCGGCGGTCGCCGGGGGTTCGCTCGGCGGGATGCAGGCGCTCGAATGGGCGGCCCGGCATCCCGACGAGGTCGCCGCGATCGTTCCCATCGCGAGCACCGCCGCGCTCTCGGCGCAGGGAATCGGCTGGAACGCCATCGGCCGGAACGCCATCGCCGCCGACCCCGACTGGGAGGGCGGACGCTACCCGGCCTCGGCGCCGCCCCTCGGCGGACTCGGTGTGGCCCGGATGGTCGGGCACGTGACCTACCTGTCGCGCGAGGGGATGGAGGCCAAGTTCGGGCGGCGGCTCCAGGACGGCGACGAGTTCCAGGTCGAGTCCTACCTGCGCCATCAGGCGGCGAAGTTCACCCGGCGCTTCGACCCGAACGCCTTCCTGCTGCTCTCGCGGGCGCTGACCCGCTTCGACCTCGCCGCCCGCCACGGGGGCGGGGATCTCGTCGAGGCCGCGCGGCGGTTCCGCTGCCGGACGCTGCTGCTGTCGTTCTCGTCCGACTGGCTGTATCCGCCCGGCGATTCCGAGCGGATCGCGCGGGCGCTTCGGGCCGCCGGGCGGGCGGTCGCGCACGAGCGCATCGAGACGACCTACGGGCACGATTCGTTCCTGCTGGAGACCGAGCGCATGACGCCGCGAATCCGCCGGTTTCTCGACGAGTAACCTTCCTGCCGGAATGCCTCGCGAATACGGCCTCGGGACCCGCGCGGTGCACGCGGGGGCGCGCCCGGATCCCTACACCGGCGCCCGCGCCGTCCCCATCTTCCAGACGGCGAGCTACGTCTTCGAGGATCCCGACGCGGCGGCGGCGTACTTCAACTTGCAGGAGTACGGGAACACGTACTCCCGCATCATGAACCCGACCGTGGCCGCGTTCGAGGAGCGCGTCGCGAACCTCGAGGGCGGACTCGGCGCGGTGGGCTTCGCGTCGGGGCTGTCGGCGCAGGCGGCGACCTTCTTCACGCTGCTGAACCCCGGCGACCACATCGTGGCCTCGCGGGCGCTCTACGGCGGCACGCTCGCCCAGCTTCGCCACCTCTCGCGCAAGCTCTCGCTGTCGGTCAGCTTCGTGGACCCGGACGAGCCTTCCCGCTGGGACGAGGCCGCGACCGACTCCACCCGCCTCTTCTTCGGCGAGACGATCGGCAACCCGGGCGGCAACGTCCTCGACATCGAGGCGGTCGCGGGAGTGGCCCGGCGGCGCGGCGTCCCGCTCGTCGTCGATAACACCTTCGCGAGCCCGGCGCTGTGCCGGCCGCTCGAGTGGGGCGCGGACGTCGTGATCCACTCGGCCACGAAGTTCCTCGGCGGCCACGGGAACAGCATCGGCGGGGTCGTGGTGGATTCGGGGCGGTTCCCGTGGGACAACGGAGGGTTCCCGGGGCTCGTGGAGCCCTCGCCCGCCTACCACGGCCTCCCCTTCCACGGCACCTTCGGCGAGTACGCGTTCCTGATGAAGCTGCGGGCGGAGACGCTGCGCGACCTCGGCGCCTGCCTGTCCCCGTTCAACGCCTTCCTCTTCCTCACCGGGATCGAGACGCTGCCGCTGCGGATGGAGCGGCACGCGGCGAACGCGCTGCTCGTGGCCCAGTTCCTGAGCGAGCGCCCGGAGGTGACTTCGGTGGCGCACCCGGGCCTTCCGGGCAGCCGCTATGCGCCGCTCGTCGCCCGCTATCTCCCCAAGGGCGCGGGATCGGTGTTCTCGTTCGACCTCGCCGGCGGCCGGGAGGCGGGAGTCCGCCTCATCCGGGCGCTGGAGCTCTTCTCGCACCTCGCGAACGTCGGCGACGCGAAGAGCCTCGTCATCCACCCGGCGAGCACGACCCACCGCCAGCTCGACGACGGGGAGCTGGCGGGAGCCGGGATCGGCCCGGGAACGATCCGGCTCTCGGTCGGCGTCGAGGATCCCGACGACCTCATCGCCGATCTCGAAAACGGCCTGCAGGCTGCGCCGTCCGGAGAACCCGCCGCATGTCCGATCTGACCCAGTGCGAGCTGCCGGCGGCCGCGCCGGACTTCGCCGCCTTCCAGAATCCCGCGACGATCCGCGAGGTGCTCGGCTCCGCCCGGACGGTGGCTGTGGTCGGCCTCTCGCCGAAGGAGCTGCGCGCCAGCTACTTCGTCGCGTTCTACCTCCAGCGCAACGGATACCGGATCGTGCCGGTGAACCCCCGAGCCCCTGAAATCCTCGGGGAGCGCTCGTGGCCGAGCGTCGCCGCGATTCCCGAGCCGGTGGACGTGGTGAACGTCTTTCGGGCGCCGGCGGCGGTCCCCGGGATTGTCGAGGAGGCCGCCGGCAAGGCGAAGTCCCTGTGGACCCAGTACGGCGTGGTCCACCGGGAGGCGGCCGAACGGGCGCGGGAGCTCGGCCTCGAGGTCGTCATGGACCGCTGCATGAAGGTCGAGCACGCGCGGCATTTCGGCCGGCTCCACTGGCTCGGCTTTTCGACCGGGCGGCTCACCGCCCGGCGCGCCCCGGTCCGCTGATGCCCGGAGACGCCGGGTTCCTGCGCGAGTTCGTCGCCCGTCCCCGGGAAATCGGCGCGCTCGCGCCCAGTTCCCCGGCGCTCGGACGCGCCGTGGCCGCCTGCGTTCCCTGGTCGCCCGGCAGCGCCGTCGTGGAGGCGGGTCCCGGCAGCGGCGCGATCACCGAGTTCCTCGCCGCCGAAAAACCCGAGGAGGGGACGTTCTTCGCGGTTGAGTTGAACCCGACGCTGGCGGCGGCGCTCTCGAAGCGGATGCCCGATCTCGAAGTCGTGGTCGGGGACCTGAGAAACCTGCGCGAAATCTGCGAGGAGCGCGGCGTGACCCGGGTCGGGACCGTGATCGCGACCCTGCCGTGGTCGGTCCTGCGCGAGGACCGCCGGCGCGAGCTCCTCGAGAGCATCGTCGAGGTGCTCGAGCCGGGCGGACGGCTCGTCTTCTACATCTACCTCCACGCGCTGCCGATCTGGCGTCGCTCGCTCTTCGCGCGGCTGCTGAAGGCCCGCTTCGAGACCGTGGAGGGACGCCAGACGGTGTGGGCGAACTTCCCGCCGGCGGCGGTGTTCGTCTGCCGGACCCCGGCCTGACCTACCGCCCACCTATCGCCGGATACGCGCCGAACCGAGGCAGCGCTCCCCCCGGTAGAACACCGCGAACTGCCCGGCGGCCACGCCGGGGTCCGGCTCGTCGAGGAAGACCTCGCCGGATTCGAGGCGACCGCGCAGAAGTTCCGGGCCGTGGCGGAGGCGCAGCAGCAGCGGTTCGCCGGGGCGGGCCGGCTCCCCGATCCAGTGGACGTCCCCGACGGCGAACCGCCGGACCGGCGGCGCGGCGTCCCGGCGGACGAACACGCGGTCCGAGTCCGGATCCATGCCGCTCACGTACCACGGCCCGCCGGAGAGGCCGAGCCCCCGGCGCTGGCCGATCGTGAAGAACCAGTGGCCCGGGTGCCGCCCCAGCGCCGCGCCGCTCGACTCGTCCACGATCGGCCCCGGCCGCTCGCCGAGCGAGGCGCGCACGAAGTCCCGGTAGCGGACTCCGCCGAGAAAGCAGATCCCCTGGCTGTCGGGCCGGTCGTGCGGGCGGAGGCCGAGGCCCCGGGCGCGGCGGCGCACCTCGGACTTGCGCAGCCGTCCCAGCGGGAACGCCGCCCGCGCGAGCTGGGTCCCGGTGAGCCGCGAGAGGAAGTAGGTCTGGTCCTTCACCGGGTCGGCGGCGCGGCGCAGTTCGGGCCCCCGGGCGATCTCGGCGTAATGGCCGGAGCCGACGCGGTCGAAACCGGGCGCCTCCTCGTCCAGCCAGTCGAGGAACGCGCCGAACTTCACCCGCGAATTGCAAAGCAGATCCGGGCTCGGGGTCCCGCCCGAGCGGAGCTCGCCCAGCAGGTAGTCCACGACCCGGGTCCGATAGACCTGCTGCAGCGCGACCACACGCAGCGGGACTCCGACGCGCTCGCAGACGGCGCGGGCGAAGCCGAGGTCCTCCTCCCACGGGCAGTCGGCGATCCCGCGCAGCTCGTCCTCCAGCCAGACCTTCAGATAGAAGGCCTCGACCGCACCGCCGGCCTCGGCGAGGAGCGCGAGCGCCACCGCGCTGTCCACGCCTCCGGAGACCAGAACCGCAGTGCGCATGACGGGCCGGAAGGATACGATTCCGGTTCCGATGACCGAGACCGAAACCGGCCAGCTTCTCGCCATTTGGGCCAAGGGCGCTCCCCGGACTCCCATGATTCCGCAGGACGAGGGCGTCCTCATGGCGGGCGGCGGCCTTGAGGGCTCGGCTCCGGCGCACGGCAAGCGGCAGGTCACGATCCTCGCCCGGGAGGGCTGGTCGGACGCGGCGGCGGAGGCGGGGATTCCCGACGCCGGCCCCGTGGCGCGGCGGGCGAACCTGCTGGTCTCCGGGGTGCGGCTCGCCGACACGCTCGGGCGCACGCTAGCGGTCGGGGCGACCCGCATCCGGATCCACGGCGAGACGAAGCCGTGCAGCCGCATGGGCGACGTCGCTCCGGCGCTGCTGGAGACGCTCCGGCCGGCGTGGCGCGGCGGCGCGTTCGGGGAGGTCGTCGAGGGCGGCGCGATCCGCGTGGGCGACCCGGTGCGGTGGGCGTCCTGACGGCGCCGGCCTTTCGGATCCATCCCGTCGGACCCATCCCCAAAGACGCCGCCGGCGCCGAAGCCGACGCGCGCCTTGTGGCGGAGCTGGTGCGCCGCGCCGGCGGGCGGGCGCTGATCGTCGGCGGCTACGTGCGCGACCGGATGCTCGGGCTGGACGAGACCGGCGAACCCGACCTCGAGGTCTTCGGGTTGACCGCCCCGCTGATCGAACGGGCGCTGGGCCCGCTCGGGCGGCCGCGCCGGGTGGGGCGGGCGTTCCCGGTGTTGCGGATCGGATCCCTCGCCGTCGAGATCGCGCTTCCCCGGCGGGAGTCCAAGGTGGGCCCGGGCCACCTCGGGTTCGAGGCGGTGGCGGATCCGCACCTCACTTTCAAGGACGCGGCGCGCCGGCGCGACCTGACCCTGAACGCCATGGGACTGGATCCGCTCACCGGCGAATTCCTCGACCCGTTCGGAGGCAAGCGCGACCTCGCCGCCGGGATCATGCGCGCCACCGACCCGGTCCACTTCCCCGAAGACCCGCTGCGGGGGCTCCGCGTGGCCGCCTTCGCCGCCCGCTTCGGGTTCCGGGCGGACGCGGAACTGACCCGGCTCGCCGCCGGGCTGGACCCTTCCGAACTGAGTCGGGAGCGCATCCACGACGAGCTCCTGAAGACGCTCCTCGCGCCCGCTCCGTCCGCCGGGTTCCGCTTCCTCGAGAGCAGCGGCCTCCTGCGGTTCCTGCCCGAGGTCGCGGCGCTCGCCGGGGTTCCGCAGGACGCGGAGCACCATCCCGAAGGGGACGTGCTGACCCACACCCTGATGGTTCTCGACGAGGCGGCGAAGCGGCCGGTGGCTCCGGAAGTGCGGGCGACGTTCCAATTCGCGGCGCTCTGCCACGACTTCGGCAAGCCGGCGACCACCCGGACTCGGAAGGACGGGCGGATCAGGTCGTGGGGGCACGACGCCCACGGCGCCGGCGTCGCGCGAGGCTTCCTCGAGCGGCTCCGCGCGCGCCGCGCCGTCGTGGACCAGGTGGAAGCGCTCACCCGGCGGCACCTCGCCCCGGCGCTCTTCCCCCGTCAGGGCGCGAAACCCGCGGCCTACCGCCGCCTCGCCCGCGAAATGGAGGCGGCCGGCCTGACGCTGGAGCTGCTGCTGGAGCTCTCCACCGCCGACCGGCTCGGCCGCGGCACACCGGTCGCCCGGTCCCGGCGCTTTCCCGAGGGAGACGAGTTCCGGCGACAGGCCGAAGCGGCGGGAGTCTTCCGGGCGGCCGCGAAGGACGCCGTGCTCGGGCGGCATCTGGTCGCCCGCCGCATTCCTCCCGGGCCGGAGATCGGGCGGCTCCTGGAGCGGAGCCGCGACGTGCAGGACCGGACCGGGGAGTCCGATCCCGACCGCATCCTTGAACAGGTGATCTCATGATTCCGATTCCCGACCGGCCCCGGGCGGCCCGGCCCACCACGTGGCTCCGGCCGGAGAAGCTCCGGCTCGGCTGCGACCTCACGCTCGCGTCCGAGACGTTCCAACGGACGGGCAGCTTCAAGTTCCGCGCCGCGCTGCACCGGGCGCGTTCCACCTCGGCGACCGAGCTTCTGGCGGCGTCTTCGGGGAACTTCGGGCAGGCGCTGGCGCTCGCGTGCCGCCTCCTCGGGAAACGGGCGACCGTCGTGATGCCCACGACCTCGGCCGCCGTCAAGGTGGACGCCGTGCGCAGCCACGGGGCGCGGGTCGTACTCACCGACGTCACGAAGGAGTCCCGGGACGACCGGGTGGCCCGGCTCCTTCAAGGCACGCCGGGGGCCGAGGTCGCGAGCGCCTACGACGACCCGGAAGTCATCGCCGGCAACGCCACCCTCGGAACCGAGATCGCCGCCCGCCTGCGCGGGCGCAGCCCCGAGCGGGTGGAGCGGACCATCGTCGTGGTTCCGATCGGCGGCGGCGGGATCAGTTCCGGGATGGTGCTCGGGTTGCGTCGCGCCGGGTTCGGGGCCGTACCGGTGGTCGGAGCCGAGCCGCTGCTTGCGAACGACGCCGCCGAGTCGCTTCGCCGGGGTGAACTGTGTAGCCACACTGGAGAGGCGCTCTCGCTGGCCGACGGGGCGCGGCTCCCCCGACTCGGGTCCAACAACTGGGCGATCCTCCGGGACGGCCTTTCCGGCATCGTGGAAGTTCCCGAATGGAACATCGCCGAGGGCGTGCGGCGGCTGTTCGGCGAGGCCAATCTGAAGGCGGAGCCGACCGGGGCGCTCGGGATCGGGGCGCTCCTGACCGAGCCGGACCGCTTCGCCGGGAAGGACGTGATCGTCGTGATCACCGGCGGGAACGTGGATCCCGCGGTGTATGCGCGGATCCTCGGCGGCGCGAACTCGGTCGCCGAACGCTGAGTGCGCCGCCTGCTCCTGCTGCGGCACGCCAAGTCGGACTGGGATCACCCCGGCCTTCGGGACCACGACCGCCCGCTGGCTCCCCGGGGCCTCCGCGCCGCCCCCCGCATGGGCCGCCTGCTCCGGGAAAACGGGCTGGTTCCAGGGGCGGCGCTCGCCTCTACCGCGGTGCGGGCGCGGGAGACCGCCCGCCTCGCGCTCGGGGCCGCCGAGGCGTCCCCGGACGCGCTGCGGCTCGTCCCCGAGCTCTACGGAGCGAGCCCCGGCGAGATCCTCGCGGTAGTCGAGGATCTCGGCGGAACGTCGCCGCTGCTCGTCGTCGCCCACAACCCCGGCATGGAGGACTTGGTGGCCCGGTTGGCCGGCGCGTGGGACCCGTTCCCCACCGCGGCGCTCGCCGTCGTCGCGACGCCCTCGTGGGACGCGCTCGCCGCGGACGGTCGCCTCGAGGAAGTCGTCCGCCCGAAGGAACTCAACGGCAAAGCGCGATGAAGTGCGCCTGCTCGTCGTCGAGCGGGTGGCTCCCGGCGCAGGCGGCCATCGCGTCCGCGGCTTCACTCTCCCGACCGAGCGCCCGGAGCGTCTGGGCACGATGGAACAGCGCACGGGCCTCGGTCGGACGGTGCGGGCGGCCCACGCCGAGATTCTCGGGATAGGTCAGCGCCCGGTCGAAGTGGCCGAGGGCGGTTTCCGGATCGTCGGCGGCGCGGCCGAGTTCGATGTGGGCGCGGGAGTAGAGCCGCCAGACCGTGGCGTCGCCCTCCCGGAAGTTGACCCGCGTCGTCCCGAGCGTGGCCACCGTGTCGGCGAAGCGCCCGGCGGCGTTGAGCGCGCGGGCGATCTCGACGGTCACGTCGTGGCGGCGCGTCTCGGCGGGAATGTCCTCGAGTATCGGGATCGCGTCGCCGGGACGGCCCTCGTCAAGGAGGAAGCGGGCGAGGTCCCGGGCGAGCGTCTGGTCGTCGGAACGCGCAGCGAGCGCCCTGCGGAAGCGGCTCTCGGCGGCCGCGGGACGCTCCTCCACCTTCCAATGGACCATCGCCAGCGCCCGGTGCGCGGTGGAGAGCCCCGGGTCACGCTCGGCGGCGGCCTCCCATGCGGGAACCGCTTCGTCGTAGCGCCCGAGCCCGGCAAAGAGATGCCCGAGGAGCAGTCGGGGGGCGGCGGCGTCCGGATGACGAGCGGCGGCCGCCTCCAGCACCGGAATCGACTCCGGGCGTGACGGAAAGGCGTAGTCGAGCGGAGCGGCGAGCGCCGCTTCGTCCCATCCGGCGTGGAACGCGAGCACCGGACCGGGCTGGAAGCCCCCGTGCTCGCGGAGCGCGTCCAGCACGTCAAGTGCCATCTCCGGCTGACCGAGGCCGTCGAGCGCGACGAACAGTTCGGTGAAGGCGAACTCCGGCTCGCCCGCAAGCGCGGTCATCGCCCGCGCCGCTCCCGCCGGATCCTCCCCGGCGAGCGCCCGCACGGCCCACGGAATGAGGTCCACGGTGCCCCGGTCGATCGCTGCTCCGGCGAGCCGCAGCGCCGTTTCGGAATCCCCGGCGGCGAGATGCGCGACCGGAAGGAGCGAGCTGTGCCCGCGCCGAAGCGCCGGGATCGCGAGCTCGGGCGAACCCATGCGCATCCGGATGCGCCCGACGAGACGCCACGCCGGAAGCTCCACGCCGCCGAGCCTGGTCGCCGCGTATGCCGAGTCGAGCGCCCCCGATAGGTCGCCGAGCCCGAGCCGCGCCACGCCGCCATAAAGGCGCGCCGGGCCGTTCTCCGGATCCGCGGCGGCCACGCGCTCAAGGCGGTCGAGGGCTTCCCGATAGCGACCCGCCTTGAGGTCCAGCACCGCCAGTCCGACGGCCGCTCCGGGGTGTTCCGGCGCGAGCGCGAGCGACTGCCCGTAGAGGCTCCGGGCGGCAGCGCGGTCGAGATCCTTGTCGGCCCGCTCGCCGCGCTGGAAGAGATCCTCCGCGCTCGTGGGGTCGCCCGGATTCACGAGCTCCGGCGGGTCCCGGCGGGGCACCTCCAGCGGCGAGCGGTAGCGGAGCAGCTCCGCGCCGGCCGCGCTGACGTGCACCTCCACCGAATCCCCGGGAGAGCCGGGCCACTCCACGGCGACGACGGCTCCGGGAGTCAGGTCAAGGACGGCCTCGTGGTTCCGATCGGCCCCGGCGAGACGAACCGCGGCCCCTTGGTACGTGCGGGCTGCCAGAAAGAGGAACCGTCCCCCGACGCGCTCGACCACGAGCTCGGGAGTCGCGAACTCGAATCCCTCGCCGAGGCCGAACACCGGGGCCCACTGCTCCTCCCACGAGACGGTCTGCCCCGGAGTGAGCCATGCGTAGTCGCTCTGGGTGGGCAGCGGCCCGCTCTGGACCTCGATGTACGCGCCGTCCTCGTCGGTCAGGGCGCGCTGGTTCCACATCCCGTCGTCCCCTTGCCCCCACGTCCAGCCCTTCTTGCCGGGAAGCTCCCGATGGTCGGCAGTCTGGACGATCCCCCGGTCGGCCCCCGAGTCGTAGGCCCCGAAGAAGTCGTGGACCGCGTGGAAGGCGAAGATCGACGTGGGCTCCGGGTAGTTCGGCAGCCGCGTCAGGTCCACGCCGTCGTCCTCGGGGAAGCGGTAGAAGCTGGTCCCGAAGTGGTCGGTGGCGAGGGACATGGGATAGAGGAACCGGGTTCCGTCGCGCTGCGGGAACGCCGTGTTGTTCCAGAAGTAGTAGGGATGCGGCAGTTCGGTCGGATTGAAGATGCTGATTTCCTGATCCAGCCGGGCCACGCCGGGGCGGAGCGTCAGGCGCACCTCCCAGCCAGTGCGGAAGTTCTGCTCGATCTCGCCGATGACAAGTGTGGCGGAGCCGTCCGGGTTCCGGACCCCGGCCACGTTCACTGGCGAGAAGCTCGTCACCGTGTGGCCCTGCGGTCCCCGGTTCCACTCGACGCCGCCCGAGATCCACGCTCCCCGCAGCGCGATCAGGCCGGGCTTGATGACCCGGTTGTTGTAGAACATCTGCTCGTTGCGGCGCTTGTCCAGCACCCACTGGATGCGCCCGCCGATCTCGGGCAGCACGGCGACCTTCAGATATTCGTTCTCAAGGAAGAACGCCCGCCATTCCCGGTCGGCGCGCACCGACCCGAGGTTGTCCTGCATCGTGTACGGGTACACGATGGAGCCGTCGGTCTCCCGGAACTGGGGATTGGGGTCGTCCGGCAGCAGCGCGTAGGTCGGGAACGTGAGGACGCCCTCGGTGACGGTGACCTGCGCCAGAGCCGGGGCCGCAGCGAGGAGGAGCGCGAGGAGGCGGACGAGACGCATGGCCGCAGTCTATGTCCGCCCCCGGCGTGGTGTATTCGACGCCCGGCGAAAGTCGCGGGCCGTCAAGAGAACCCTGCGCCACCGACTCATCGGATGACCAGTCTGCGGGGCGGACGCGGCGGCCACGCGGCGAGCCCCGCGCTCAGGGCGACGACGGCTCCCGCGAGCAAGACGAGGTACGCGGAGGGCTCCTCGAGCCAGAGGAAGTGGGCCCCGAGAACGGGAAGGCCAAGCCAGGAGAGAAGTACACCGAACGCGGCTCCAACTCCCGCGGCCAACAGAACCGGTCGTGCAGCCTCCCAATGGATGCGGATCGGAGCCGCGCCAACCGCCTGCCGGATTGCGAATTCACGGCCCCGCCGCCGGAGATCGCCATGGACCTGACCCACGACGCTACCGACGGCGAGCAGGAGCCCGGAGATGCCGAAAACGACAATGGCCAGCGTTGCGATCGCGTCGGCGCCAAGCTGCGAGGCACGGCGAAGGGCCGCCGTCTCCACCTTCAGAACGCGCAAAGCGGGGCTCACAGTGAGCGCCGCGTTCCGGAGCGCGAGCAGCGACTCCGGGGCAGGCGTTTCCCGTAACCGTGCGACGACTTCCGTAACGGGCGGCGTGAAGTGACGAGAACCGCCATAGGGAACAAACATGGCACCCTCCACCGCGAAGGGGGCGGGGCCGCGGCTGCGGGTCTCGGGGACCACCCCGACGATGCGATGGTACTCGGACTCCGAGCGGATCACGGCCCCGAGCGGATCGCCGCTGAGGCGGCGGGCAAGCGCCGCGTCCGCCAAAGCCACGGGTTCCGCCGGCGGCCCGTCCGACGGCAGGAGCCCACGGCCGTGAGTCACCTCCAAGCCGAGTGCACGAAACAACTCATGGTGCACGGCATGCACCACGACTCGGGAGTTGGCGTTCCCGTCAATGTCGGCACCATCCAGAAAGCTGCTCCCGGCCATTTCGGGAAGTCGGTCCACGAAGCTCACCGATTCCACCTTTGGGATCAAGGCGAGGCGCGCCACAAGCCGCTGCAGTGTTTCACCAGGTGGCGCCATGACGACTCCCCTACCGAAGTCCACCGTCATGTGTACGAGATTGCGCCCCGGATAGACCCCGTCCCCGCTCATGACGCGGAGCGCGCCGGACGCCAGCACGGCTGTCGCGGAGCCGACCACGGTTGCCCCAGCCACCGCAATCCCTATCCACGCGGTAGCGAACGTCCGGTCGCGAGCGCCAGCCCCCAGCATGGGCACAGTAAGAAACTTAGCGACTCCGAGGACCGCGAGAACGCCAAGCACCGCCTCGGGCGCGACGGAGAACCGGACCGGTGTCGCCGCTCCAAGACGACTTGAAGCAGCGCCGAACAGCGGCGCAAGCGCCGCCACAAGGACAACCGCCAACCCGACCACGGCCCCGCTCATCAGGAGAGCTCGGAAGGCGGCGGCGACCACCTCGTCCGCGAGGCTTCCTCCAAGAGCCCGCCGCACGAACGCGGCGTGACGGCTGCGTCTCGTCCGCTCGGCGGTGAGGATGACGGCCGCAACGACACCCAGCAGAAGCAGCATCACACTCCCGAGTCGGATCGCCGTCAGAGCCGGGCGATAGCCGGCGGTGACCTGTTCGGAGAGTCGGCGCAGACCCAAGTCTCGTTCGGGACGAAGAGGCACTCTCGCTTGAGGCAGCAGCACCGTGAGCTCGGCGGCAGCAGCCGCAGCCGAAACGCCCGGTGCGAGACGTCCGACGGAAACAGCCGAACGCAGGGTGATCCGCCCTTCGTTCGGGAGCTCCCGGGGCGGCGCCGGCGTCCACGCGACGAAGCCGGGCCGAGGAAAAACGAAGCGTTCCGGCATGACCCCGAGCACGCGATGCTCAACTCCGTCCAGTCGGAGGTGCCGACCCACAGCTTCGGCGGAATCGCCGAACACGTCCCGAGCCAGTCGCCAGCCGAGCACCACGCCGTAATCGCCCGATGCAGCCAACTGGTGGTCTTCCGGGCGAAACAGCCGACCGAACGCCGGATTTACGCCCAAGCTGTCAGGCAACCCCGGGTCCACGCTGGCGGCCCGGAGCGCCCGCGTGCCCGGGTCCGTCTCCAGCACGTGTCGGCCAGGCTTCCAGACATGAAGGGATCGAAACGAGCCAGATCTCTCCGAAAGAAACCGTATCTCCCGCTCAAACAGCACGGGCACTCCCCCGGGCGCCACTCGTTCCACCATGATTTCCACAAGCTCATCCGCGTCTGGAAAAGCCAGCGGGTGCCTGATAACTCGATCCCACACGCCGTTCGCTGCGAGCCATGCCGCGCCCGCTACGGCGAGAAGACCCACGATCGCAACGCTCGTCCCAGCCGCTGCCGAGATGGATCGGGCAGCATCGCGAGCCGCAGCGGCGAGTCATCCCCAAGGCCGCGCACTCACCGCACGCCCTTGCCCTTTCACCATGTCCTGGACGCGTCAGGCATCCAATCGGCACCAGCGTGAAGACGGCCTGATTCCCCGCGAGAGTACTCCGCCCATCGTCGGAGGCTCGCTTGGCGAACGTGGGCTGATCCTATCGCTTGGGCTATGCCAAGCGCATCGCTCTTCGTAATCCATCACCCATGATCGGTTAGATGTCGGCCTTACCGCCAATGACGCGCTCCGAATGGCGTGACATCCCAGAACCGACCGACCATGTCATTTCTCCCTGCGTTGCCCTACATTGGAAATCTCACTCTCGGCGAACGGAGCGAACACCACATTTCGCCAAGCCGTTCTGGGTCCGGTAGTTCACGCGAAACCGCTTGCTGCGCAAATTCGGGCACATGTCCGGTAAATGCATCGTATACAAATGACGGATTCATATCGCTCCATATCGCAAAAGCAACATAAACCCTTCGAACAACCCAGTCATGTCGGCATTGGACAAGGAGCCACAACTATCCTTCCCTCCGCATCAGATGCAGTGCCCGTCGCAACATACTGACGGAAGGTCTGATTTATTCGCAACACCGGATCACTGGTAAAGTGCCGATGTTCGTTTCTTCCGGAGGTTACGGTGATGCGGCGGCGGACATCCGCGACGGTGGGGTTCGATCGTTTCCGGAAGAAGACGCGGCGAGATCTGTTTCTTGAGGAGATGGATCGGATCGTCCCGTGGGACGAGCTGGTCAACCTGATCGAGCCCGTGTATCCCTCCGGGGAGCGCGGCCGTCCGCCCATCGGGCTGGAGCGGATGTTGCGGATCTATCTGCTGCAGTGCTGGTTCGACCTCTCCGATCCCAGGGCGGAGGAGCAGTTGCACGACTCGCGCGCCATGCGGACGTTCGCGGGGATCGACCTCGGACGGGAGCGGGCGCCCGACGAGACCACGATCTGCAAGTTCCGGGGGCTCCTCGAGCGGCGCGGCTTCGGGGAGGCGATCCTGAAGGTCGTCGGAGAGCGCCTCGGGAAGTCGGGCGTCCTGGTGCGGCGCGGGACGGTGGTCGACGCGACCATCGTGGACGCGCCCACGTCGACGAAGAACCGGGATCGGAAGCGGGACCCGGAGATGGGGCGCACGCACAAGGGCGGCCGGTGGTTCTTCGGCTTGAAGGCGCACATCGGGATGGACTCCCGGTCGAAGTGCGTCCACGCGGCGGAGGTGACCCCGGCCAACGTCCATGACTCCCGGGTCGTGGGGAAGCTGCTCCACGGGGCCGAGACCAAGGTGTGGGGCGACAAGGCGTACGTGGGCCGGAAGGCGAGGATCCGGGCCGCCGCGCCTCGGGCGCAGGACCACACGCTGAGCGAGGCGGCCCGGAACCGACCGCTCACGGAGAAGGAGCGGCGCGGGAACCGGACGAAGTCGCGGGTGCGGGCGCGGGCGGAGCATCCGTTCCTGGTGTTGAAGCGCGTGTTCGGGTTCCGGAAGACGCGCTTCCGGGGCCTCGCGAAGAACGCGCGTCACATCAAGGCGCCGTTCGCGCTGGTGAACCTGTACTCGGCGCGACGAACGCTGTTGCGGGCGCCGCCGGCGTAGGGGACGGGTGCGCCCGCCGTGCGGTTCACGGCGTCGGGCGCATGAACGCACGGGACGTTGCGCCGGGACGACGCCGGCGTTTCCCGGAATAGCGCTTCATATTCCTCGTATCGCCCGAGACTTGACGTCTCGCCTCGGGAATCATGCGTGCAACGCCGGAAACCCGGCGATATTCAGACCTTCCGATAGTGTACTCGCAGTACTCCTGAGCTACCGTTCAAGGGGGTTTGAAAGAGAACGCCCATGCGGCAAGGAGCGCTGCAGCAACAGTCCGCGTCTTCCATCCCTTCCTCGTTCTGACCTCCTGGAGGAGTGATTGGGAATGAGGTCGTCACGGTCCAGTTGCTGGCGCTTCGCAGCAGTTCGAAGCAACTGGCCGATTCTTCCTCCCCCATTTATGAAATGGCCGGCACTCATCACGTTGCGAAGTTTTGCTCCGTGTTCCAAGAGCAGTGAGACTGCCTCCGCACCGTAAGTGTAGAGTGCCGATTCAAGCGGCGGCCCCGACGAACCGGACTGGTTCGGGTCCGCACCGGCTGCCAGAAGAGCGCGGGCGATGACCATACCGATTTCGGGCGTGAAGGCGGCCGGAAGCCTCGCCTCACTGCTTGCGGGGCCAAGTTCCGTGACAAGGTGCCATGTGCTGAACACCACGTTAAGCGGGGTTTCTCCCTCACGACCGGCCCCATTCGGATTCGCGCCAAGGGCGAGCATTGCGCTCACCCCCTCGACGGATGCTTGCCAAGCGGCCCATGTGACAGGGCTCCATCCCAGGCGGTCCGGCTCATCCACAACGGCGCCGCGGTCCACCAGCACCCGGATCGTGTCGCTTCGGCCGAACGCCGCGGCTACGTGGAGGGGCATCCAGCCCCTCTCGTTCGGCGCTCGGACGGATACGTCTTGGGCGAGCCGGCTCAGGATCTCCTCGGTATCCCCGGCTGCTGCCGCGAGCACAAGTTGGCCTGCCGGCGTAGTGTCGGCGCGGATTTGGGCAATCAGTGAATCCTGCTGCGCCGCCGAGAACTGGGGAGGAGCCAAGGAAGGGTCCTCATGCGCAGGGGGCGCACAGCACGACAACGAGATGCAGAGAACCGCCCAGAATCCCGACAAGCGCACATCCACGCCGTGACAGGCTGAGCCAAGATGGTCAGATGTCTTCGGAGCAATCACTTCGGGCAGCCCGCTCCGCCCCCGGGGGTCAGTACTCGATGCGGAACGCGAACTGGGCGGCGCGGGGGCCGTAGGCCGTGGAAGTGACCTGACGGGGATCCCCGAAGGAACTGGAGTCGATGGTCCCGTTGTACGCGCCGTAGTTCTCGTGGTTGAGCAGGTTGAAGAGTTCGGCGATGGCCGAGATCCGAATGTCTCCGAGCGTCACCGCCTTGGTCACGCGAAAGTCCACCTTGTGGATCGCTTCGCCGCTGAGCGCGTTCCGTGGCGCCTCGTTGCCGGGGCCGGAACCGATCGTGTCCGGCCCGTCGAAGCGGGACAGCACGTCCGGGTTCACCGGGATCGGGTCGCCGAGGTTGAGCCGGTTCGTGCTCGCCGTTTTCCCGTAGGGGCGCCCCCGACCGAGGTACGGAACCGGTTGCCGGAGCCGAAGAAATACGCCCCGGAGACGGTGAAGTCCCACGGAAGCTGGTACACGCCATGGATCCGGAAGGTGTTGCGCTGGAAGTCGAGCGCGGTCGCCCACTCGGCGTCGGGGTCGAAAGTGTTGTTCGGGAAGTTGAACCAACCCCTCGTGTCGTCCCGCTTGAAGAACATCAGCGTGTGGGTCAGGTTGAGCTGGAAGTCGTTCCCGAAACGCCGCCGGAGGCCGCTGGACAGCGCCAGATAGTCCTGCTCGCCGGTGCTCTCGATGTACCGGATCGTGGTGAATTTGGGATCCAGCCGCCCGTGCTCGCCGATGTCGAGGGTGTAGCCCGTCGCCGGGTTGAAGATCTGGTTCGGGTCGGTGGCGCGGGGGGTGTAGTACTCCTTCCAGTAGAGCAGGTCGGTCTCGAAGCCCCAGAGCGCACCGAGCTGCCGCTGGAAACCGAGCGACGTCTGCCACGTGTACGGCATCTGGAAGTTGTGGGCGATGGTTCGGGGGGCCTGCGGCGGCACCGGCACGTCGCCGTTGAGGATCTGCTGCGGCGTCACGCCCCGGGTGGGATCGGCGAGGAAGCCGGGCAATCCGTCGTTCGGGAAGGAGTTCACGAGGATGCGCTGCCCGTTGAAGGACTGCTGGCTGAAGGTCACGTTCGAGACGCTGATCGTGTGGTAGATCCCCGAGCCGCCCCGGATCACGAAGTTGCCGTCACCGCCCACGTCATACGCGAATCCGCCCCGGGGCGCGAAGTTGTTCGTGTCCCGGATGTCCCAACTGTAGAGCGAGTCCCCGGCGCTCCGGCCCGCGCTGGCCCCGGCGAACGGCGTCATGATGTCGTTGCCGGGAGGCGCGAGCGCTCCCCAGTCGAGGTCGTAGCGGAGTCCGAAGTTCACGACGAGGCGATCGGACATGCGCCACGTGTCGGCGAGCCAGAAGGCGA
Source organism: Vicinamibacteria bacterium (assembly GCA_965199715.1). Taxonomy (GTDB): domain Bacteria; phylum Acidobacteriota; class Vicinamibacteria; order Marinacidobacterales; family Marinacidobacteraceae; genus CBDATA01. Next base: position 1,938,474 of record OZ241322.1, on the reverse strand, counting down.
CCGTGGGCCTCGGGATGTCGATGATCCAGTTGCCCACGTTCTGGTTGAAGCGGGCCACCGTGGAGTCGAGGCCGCTCACGTCCCAGCAGCTCGGGTTGGTGGCGCATTCCTGCGGGAACCGGCGCTCAAGGTCGTCCGGGCGGGAGTTGAAGATGAACTCGCCCCGCTCGAGGAGGTGCCACTCGCCGCCGTCCACCCAGCCGAGGAACTCGCCGCCGATCTTGAAGTCGTGCTGGTCCCGGGCCCAGTTCAACTGGAAGCGGGCCGAGCCGAGATCCTGCGTGAAGAGCTGGGGAAAGTTGCGCGGTCCGCCGAAGGTGATGCCCGGAAACACGTAGTTCGGGATGCAGGACGCCTGGTCCGACTGGCCGCCGAAAGACTGGTCGCACCCGCCCACGGACGGGTCGGCGAGCCGGTTGGCCCACTCGAATCCGTTGTAGCCGAGCTTGAGCTCGGTGAACACGGAGTCCGTCCAGCGTCGGGTCCACGTGCCGAGAACGTTCAGCGAGTCCTGCGTGCGGGCGCGGGCGTTCGACGGATGCTGGGTGCTCGTCATGTCGAAATCGGTCTCGAAATCCCAGTACGACATCCGGTACGAGAGCTGGTCGTCGTCAGTCAACGTCTGATCGACTCGGGCGGTGAAGCTGTTCTGGTACTGGGGCGTCGCGAAGACCCATTCCTGGTTCGGCAGGCGGGCCGGCTCGACGAAGACGCTCCCGGGCTGCCGCTCGTACTCGTAGGACAGGAAGTAATGGACCCGGTCGGCTACGACGGGGCCGCCGATGACCCCGCCGATCTGCTGGTTCTCGAAGGGCAGCACACGCTCGGCCACGTGGTCCTCGGCGTTGAAGCGGTCGTCCCGAAAGTACCCGTAGGCGCTCAGGGTGAAGTCGTTCGTGCCGGAGCGGGTGATCGCGTTCACCTGGCCGCCCGAGGACCGGCCCTGGGTCACGTCGAACTGGTTCGTGACGATCTGGAACTCGGCGATCGCCTCCCGGCTGAACTTCGGCTGCCCGAAGAACGAGCTCGCGACCTGCTGGGTGATCTGCTGGCCGTCGAGGTTGAGCTGGAAGCTCTCGTCCCGCGCGATGCCGGGGCGGTTGTTGTTCGTGTCGTTGGCGGTGATTCCGCGCACGAGCAGCGCCAGCTCCATCCAGTTCCGCCCCTGCACCGGAAGCTCCTCCATCATCCGCCGGTCCACGTTGCCGGCGACCTCAGAGGAGAGGAGATCCACGAGCGGGGACTCGGCGGTGACCGTCACCGTCTCCTCGACCCCGGCGAGCGCCATCTGGATCGTGATGCTGGCGTTCTGGCCGACCAGCAGCTCGATCTCCGGAAGGATCATGTTGGCGAAGCCGGAAAGCGACGCCTCCACCCGATAGACGCCCGGAGGAAGCGCGGCCACCCGGAAGGCGCCGCCCGCGTCGGTCACGACCACGTCCTGGCGGCCGGTGGCGTTTTCGGTCACGGCGACGGTCACTCCGGGCAGGCCGCCGCCCGACGTGTCCTCCACCTGGCCGGAGAGCGTCGCCGACTCCTGCGCTCCGAGCACGGCGGGAAGCAGCAACAACGCAAGTGCGTTCAAGGTCCGCATGGTGGCCTCCTCTGAGTCGAGGACGACTCGTGCCCCCTTGAATATCAGCGCCGGGCACCCCCGTCAAACGCGACCCGCTTCGGGTGCTAGGTTCCGCTCCCATGGAGCTCCTTCTCGCCGGACTGCTCCTTCTCGCCGCCGGCCAGCCGCAAGCGGAGCGGCACCGGCGCTGGATCGAGGAGGAGGTGCCCTACCTCGTCACCGAGCGGGAGTCCCAGATCTTCCGATCGCTGGGGTCCGACCTCGAGCGGGATCGCTTCGTCGAGGCGTTCTGGCGCAAGCGGGATCCGGTGCGGGGCACGCCGGAAAACGAGTTCCGCGACGAGCACTACCGGCGGCTGGCCTACGCCAACGAGCGGCTGCGGGGCGAGGCGTTCGTTCCCGGCTGGAGGACCGACCGGGGCCGGATGCGCATCCTCCTCGGCGCTCCCCGGAGCGTCGAGCGCTTCGAGTTCGTGAACAACCTCCACGACACGGAGTTGTGGTTCTACCAGGGCGACCGGACCCGCGACCTTCCATCGTTCTTCTACCTGATCTTCTTCCGCCGGCAGGAAGCGGCGGACTACCGGCTGTTCGTCCCCGGCGCCGATGTCCCGGGCGACCTGCTGCGCGGCCCGGCCCGCTCCTTCCCCGAGCGCGACATGGAGCAGCTCCTCCAGGTCTCGCCGGAACTCGCCCGGGCCGCCCTCGCCATGGACGCCGCGGAACCGGTGGACCTGCTGGGAGGCCAGGCCGGGCTCGGCTCGCAGGCGGTGCTCGCGCGGATCGAGTCGTCGCCCCGGCGGGCGGTCCGCAACGACGACCTCGACGCCTGGGAACGCTGGCGCGACCGGGTCTCTGCGGAGTACTCCTTCGGCTTCGTCCCGAGCGAGAGCGCGTTCGCCGTGCTGTACGGCCCGGACGGGACGCCCTTCCTCCACTTCACCGTCGAGATGGGACTCGACGACCTCGCGCTCGAGGGGGACGATCCGTCGTTCACGACGCTCGACGCCACGCTCGAGATCGCGACCGCGGACGGCGACCCGGTCCTGATCGACGAGCGCGAGACCTTCCTCCAGCTCGAGGCGGCGCAGCTCCGGCAGGTCGCCGGGTCGGGGTTCGCCTACCAGGACGGGACGCCGCTCGCTCCGGGGGACTACGAGGTTCTGGTGATTCTGCGGAACCGGGTCTCCTCGGAGTACACGGTGGCCGAGGCCAGGGTGCGCGTCGAGCCGGACCCGGGAATCAGCGACCTGATCCTCGGGTTCCGGACCGAATCGGCGGCGGGCGGAGCGTTCCGGACCTTCGAGGCGGGAACCGTCCGGATCCATCCGGCCCCGGGCGCGACGTTCGCCGTGGGCGACGAGATCCACGTCGCCTTCCAGGCGCGGGCCCCGGCGAGCGAGGTCCGGCTGGCTCTCCTCCAGGAAGGCGAGGTCGTCGCCGAGCGGTCGCGCCCGGTTCGGGAGCCGGAGCCGCCGCTCGTTTCCGAAGTCTTCCCGCTCGGCGAGACCCCGCCGGGCCGCTACGCGCTCCGGGTTCGTCTGGTGGATTCCGCCGGCGCGGTCGTCGCCGCGGCCGAAGCGCCGCTGAGCGTCTCGCCGAGGCGGAGCGTGCGCCGCGCCGGGGTCTTCGCCCGGCGCAGCTTCGACGCGGACCGGGCGGCGCTCGTCGCGACCGCGCTCGGGGACCAGCACTGGGCGGCCGGACGATTCGAGGAAGCGGAGGCGGCGTTTCGGCGGGCCGTCGCCGAGGCCGACCCGGACGCGCCCGACGCGCAGTGGAAGCTCGCGGCGGCGCACCTGCGCGCCGGGCGGGCGGAAGCCGCGCTCGCGCTGTTGCTGCCGCTCCAGTACGCGCACGGCGACCGGTACGAGGTCGTCGTCGGGCTCGGCCTCGGCTTCTACCTGAAGGAGAACTTCCGGGCCGCCGCGCCGCATCTGGAGAACGCGGTCACGCTCGCTCCGCCGCGCCCTCCGGTGCTGAACGCGCTCGGGATCTCGTGGTCGAGGCTCGGGGAGCCGGAAAAGGCGGTCACGGCGTTCCGCCGTTCGCTCGGCCTCGACCCGGACCAGCCCGAGATCGCGGACCGGCTGGCGGCGCTCGAGTCAGGGCCGTAGCAGGACCATCGGCCGAAACGCCGCCGGAACGTGGAAGCTCGGGCTGCCGGTGGGCGACCACGCGGCGAAGACCGCGGCCCGCTCGGGCGCCTCCGGTCCGCCCGGGCGCTTGATGCGAAAGACGTTGAACGGAATGGGCCCGGCCGGCGGCCCGGGAAGGCCCAGCCCGGTCCAGGGCAGGAAGATCGTCCCGATCCAGCCTTCCTCGTCCCGTTCGACGCTCGTGCGGATTCCCTCCACGTCGAAGCCCCGGTCCATCGGGCCGATCGGGTCCGACGCGGTCTCGCCGGGCCCGAGCCGGCGCAGGTCGCAGACCACGTTCGCCGGGTTCAGCTCGACCTCGACGTAGCGGCCGTTGCCTTCGGGATCGAGGAAGATCTCGACGACCTCCTCCTCCCAGAGCGGATCGTCGCGGGAGGTCATCGTGTGCCACGGGTCCGCGTCCTCGGACTCGAAGCGAAGGTGGAGGCCGGCCTCGCTCCACAGGGCCCGGAACCGGGTCCGCCAGGGCGCGGGGCCGAAGGCCACTTCCTGCGCTCGGCTCCAGTCGAGCGCTTCGGGCCGGACCTGAGCGGCCTCGTAGGCGGCCGACGCCTGGGCCATCAGCGCGGCGAGCGTCACGGGAAGCATGGGGCGAGCCTAACCCTGTGGTCTAATCGGGCGGCAGGATGAAGCGCAGGGCCCTCCTCGCCGCGGGTATCGGGATCGCGCTGCTCCCCGGGATCGCGGGGGCGCCCGCGTCGGGAACCGGGATGAGCACGAACGGGATGGTCGTCACCTCGCATCCGCTCGCCGCGCAGGCCGGCCTCGAGATCCTCCAGGCGGGCGGGAACGCCTTCGACGCGGCCGTGGCGAGCGCCGCGGTGCTCGCGGTCGTGGAGCCGCTCATGTCCGGCCTGGGCGGGGTCGGCGGGTACGCGCTGGTCCACGAGGGCGACTCCGGGCGGATCCGCTCGCTCGACTTCATCGGCGCGGCGCCGGCGGCGGCCCGGCCCGAGACGTTCACGACCGGGAGTCGGCTGTGGGACCGCAGCCACCCGGCCCGCGACAGCTTCCTCGCGCCGCTCGTGCCGGGCAACCTCGCCGGCTGGGCGGCGCTGCTCGACGAATACGGCTCGATGTCGTGGCCGGAGGCGCTCGCGCCGGCGATCCGGTACGCCGAGGAGGGCTTCGCGGTCACCCCGGCGGTGCACGGCGCGTTCTCGGCCGGCGGGTTCGGGGCCGAGGTCGCCCGGTATCCCTACGGGGCCGGGATCTTCTTCAAGGGCGGCGGAGCGTGGCCGGTGGGCGACGTCCTCAAGCAGCCGGACCTCGCCGGAACGCTCCGGGCGATCGCCGAGAGCGGCCCGGAGGTCTTCTACGGGGGCGCGGTCGGCGAGCGCGTCGTCTCGTTCTTCCGCGAGAACGGCGGCATCCTCTCGCTGGACGACTTCGCCTCGTACCGGGCGCGCTGGCAGGACCCCATCGCGACCGACTACCGCGAGTTCCGGGTGCACAGCCAGCCGCCCGGCGGGTCGGGGATGACGGTGCTCCAGACGCTCAACATCCTCGAGAACTTCGACGTGGCGGCGCTCGAGCACAACTCGCCCGACTTCGTGCACCTGCTCGCCGAGGCGATGAAGCTCGCGTTCGTGGACGAAGACGCCTTCAACACCGGGAAGGACGACGTCGAAATTCCGCTGGATCGGCTGCTCTCGAAGGAATACGCGGCCGAGCAGGCGGAGCGGGTGGACCTCGAGCGCGCCCGGTTCCACGAGGCGCGGCGCGAGGCCGGCGAGACCCCGACCGCGGTGGAGCACACGACGCACCACACGGTCGTGGACCGCCACGGCAACGTGGTCTCGGTCACCCAGACGCTGATGCTGCCCGCCGGGGTCGTGGTCCCCGAAACCGGGGTGATCTTCAACAACGGGATGTCCTACTTCAGCCTCGACGAGGGCGACGTGAACCTCATCGAGGGCGGCCAGCGACCGCGGTTCGTGATGAGCCCCACGATCGTGACCCGCCACGGCGAGCCCTTCCTCGCGCTCGGCTCCGCGGGCGGGTGGACGATCCCGCAGACGATCCTGCAGGTGCTGGTGCGGGCGCTCGACTACGACATGGACGCGCCCGCGGCCGTGGACGCGCCGCGCTTCGTCGTGCGCTTCCTCGACAACTCGATCCCCTACCTGCCGGGGACCGACCTCGTGCTGGAGGAGGGCTTCGACGACGAGGCGCGCGAGGCGCTCGCCGCCAGGGGCCACCGGCTGCGCCAGCCGGCGCCCCGGCTCGGAATGCTCAACGCGATCCGCATCTGGCCGCGCTCGGGGGTGTTCTCCGGCGGCCCGGACCAGCGGCGCGAGGGGCACGCCGCCGGCTGGTAGTCAGCGGATCAGGAAGTCCAGCTCGCCCACCGCGCTGCGGTCCCCGCGCCGGTCCTCGACCCGGACGACCGCGGTATAGAGCCCGGCGCGGAGCGAACCGGTCTGCAGCGCCAGCATGATCGGCGTGCCTCCCGGCCGCGACGGATCGATGTCGAAGACCCCCGGACGCTCGCCCTCGACCGAGATCTCGCCGGCGGCGTTGCGGATCTCGTAGGCGACCCGGACCCCGGCGGCCGGGTTCTCCCGGCCGGGAAACACGAAAAACGCCACCCGCGCGTCCTCGGCCCCCGCGAAGGTCGCCACCGGCCGCACCGGCGGTCCGACGGCCTCCGCCTGGTGGGCTTCGGCCACGAACGGGAACACGCTGGAAAGCGAGAAGTCGGCGCCGAAGTCGGCGGGGATCCGAAGATCCGAGTCGGCCGTCTGGAGGACGCGCCCGTCCCGTTCCAGCACGAGCTCGAGGAGCAGCTCGCCCGCGGGCAGGTCCGCCGGCGCGCTCACGAAGAAGCGCTCGCGGTCCACCCGGTCGGCCGCCTCGGCGAGGACGTCGCCGGCGGCGTTCGAGACGCGCAGCCGCAGGTCGGCGGGCTCGTCCAGCATCGAATCCGGGAGCGCGGCGGAGATCACGCCGAAGGCTCCGTCGGGGCGCGGCTCGAGCAGGTACGAGTAGGTGTGCAGGTTCTCCGGGAGGGCGTAGCCGTAGCTCCCCCGGGCGACGGTCACCATCTCGGTCGCCGGCCCCTCGCGCTCGCGCGCGAAATATCCCGGGCGGGCGATCACCCGCAGGTCGGGACGGTCCCGGACCCGCACTTCGATGTTGCGGTACGAGCCGTCCAGCTCGCTGTTGCGGGGCGAGAACGAGAGCAGGTAGTAGAGCTGGTTCTGGATCCCGATGCGGTTCAGGGCCACCGCGAAGTTCGTCTGGTTCGGGAACCAGGTGCCGCCGGTCGCGACCGCGAGCGACGCGGTTCCGCCCTCGGAGGGCACGTTGGCGGCGACGTCCATGCGAGCCAGCGGATGGTCGCTGCCCTCGACTCCGAGCTCGTTGCCGAAGATGTCGAACGAGTTCCGCGAGGCGACGAGGATGTCGTTCTCGCTTCCATAGACCCCCTCGAGATCCACCGCGTAGAGCGTGGCGTTCGCGTGGTTGAGCTGGCGGATCGCGTGGTGGAGGGTCTCGGTCTCGTCGAAGGCGCGCCGGCCGGGGAACTCGTCCACCTCGGTCCCGGCGATCTCGCCGACGACCTGCCTCGGGTCGGCGAAGGTCTGGAGGTCGATCGAGAAGAGGACGACGATCTTGCGTCCCTCGATCGACTCGAGCGCCCCGGCGAGCGCATGCAGCATGCGGAAGGATTCGCGGGCGTCCATCTCCGGCCCCACTGGGCTCTCGTAAGTGCCCGGCACGATGCGCCGCACGTTGGCGAGCGTCTGCCCCTTGCCCGGCCAGAACTCCTGGAGGACGCGCACCTGGTTCGCGAACTCGATGAGCATGGTCTCGTCGCCGTCCACCATGTTCTGGACCACGAACTCCTCGATGCCCCGCTTCGCCCGCCGCAGGTTCACCGGGTCGGCGCGGCGGCGGTTGAACACGATGACGAAGCGCCGCGGCGAGGCGTTGACCTGCGCGTCCCGGGCCTCGGGCGCCGGCGCCGCGCCGGGAACGGCCTCCGCCGCTTCGGGATCGGAGCGCTCGAGGTCGTAGCGCTCCCAGTCCACGACGTCGATCGAGGCGACCCGCTGCGGCTCGCCGTCCTCGACCAGCTCGAAGTCTTCGGCCATGAGGCCGGGCACCGGCCTCCCGTCGTCGTCCAGAACGAGGACGTCCACGATCACCCGCGTCGCCTCGGCGCGGAAGCGGAAGGTCTGGGCGGAGCCGGCGGCGGGAACCGCCACGGCCAGCGCCAGGATCAGGCGCGTCAGGGTCTTGCCGGTCACTGTTCGTCCTCCCGCGCGACGCGCGCGAGCAACACCCGGCATTCGTCGCAGGCCGGAACGCGAATCCCCATCTTCCCGGATTCTTCCATGCGGGGCAGCGTCAGCACGTATCGACTCCGGTCATGGGCGAGCGCGCGGTCGAGCGCGCTCCCGAAATCCGTCGTCCGAGCAAGATACAGGCCACCGGTGTCGGCGGCGAGGCTGGACAGGACGTCGTCGCCGCTGCGGGGCGTGGAGTCCATCCGCCGCTGGTCCTTCGTGGACGAGGAGAAGATGCTGCCCAGCACGCGGCCGCCGGCTTCGGAGTTCACGATGAGCTCGCCCCGGCCGGCGGTCAGGATGCGGTCCTCGAACTCCATGACTCCGGCGAGGTGGGCCACGTGGACTTGCGCCCGCGCCGCGAGGAATCCCTCCACCAGCGCGGCGTAGGCGGGTTCGCTGCGGGCGCCCTGCACGTCCTCGCCGACGTCCGAGAAGCTGCTGAGGCTGCCAGAGTAGAGAACGACGATCTTGCGGCCGCGCTCGCCAGCGAGCCGCTCGGCGACGAGATCCAGGAGCGACCGGGCGGCGGCCGCGTCGCCCCGCGCGCCGGAGGGGCTCGGATATCCCATCGCGGGGATGGTCCCGAGGCCCGCGAGCGCCGCGGCGCGCCCCGAAGCGAAGCCCCGCCCGATCCGCAACGTCTCGCCGAGGTCGGCGAAGAGGACTTCGTCTTCCTCCCGCAGGCGCCTCCGAAGGAACGCCTCCACGCCGCGCTTCGCCCGATTCAGCCGGCCCGCCACAGCGCCGCGCCGGTTGAAGACGAGGACGAGGCGCCGGGGGCCGTCGCCCGCCGCCTTCGCCTCGAGGATGGGGAGTTCCGCCTCGAAGTCGGCGGCGGAGAGACCGGTGACGGCCTCGCCCCGACGGTCCACGACGAGCGCTTCGACCGTCACGGGCGCCTGCGCGAGCGCCGCGAGCAGGACGAGAGGGAAGGTCACGAGCGACGTCATTGTGAACCCGACGCGCGCGACGGCGCCAATGCGCCCGGACTCAGGCGATCAGGTCTTCTTGGACCGCGTCCACGACCGGACCATGCGATCGGACGCACGCCGTAGGCCTCCATCGCGGCCTCGACACCGGGGGAAGTGCATTGGGCGCGTCGTCGCGCATCGCGTTAGGCGCCGATCCATCAGATTTCGCTTGGCTGCGTCCCGATCGAACCAGGCGATCGGTCGGGCGCCGCAGGCTTCCGGACACAAGCCGAATTCGCCGCGGGAACCGTGAAGGACAGGTGGTTCCCGGCGAGCATGGCCTGTACGAGGCTGTCCGTTTTCGGCGGAACGTCGTTCGTCGAAGCCGTCACTTCAAGCGAAGCTCCGTTCCGCCTGACGCCGACGCCCCGGAGCGTCGTATCGATCAGGTCCGCGCACCTCGGCGCGTCAATCGGACATCCGGACATCTTCGGATCGGCGAGGACGTAGCCCTCGTCGGTCAGCAGCACATGACCGTTCTCGCACCGGGCGTGGAGCTGGAGATGGTCGTTGCGTCGATCCAGACACGGGGGTCGTGATCTCGACCGCGTTCCCGATCTCGCGCAGGTGCGTCGAGTCCCGCAGCCACGCCGCGTACCCCTCGGCCATGGCGCGGACCTCGCGGATCACGCGATCACCCCCATCCGATGTACCTCCTCAAAGGGAGGATACCCGAAGAGCGCGGCCCAGCCGTGCTGCGACAGGATCGCAGGTCACTCGGGGACGAGGCGCGCGGCAACCGTGAGTTCGGGCCTCCCGCGGACGCGAACTTCGTAGGCGCCGCCCGGCGACTCGAAGGCCAGTCCATACCAGACCCGGCTTCGGGCCTCGATCCGCTCGAGCGCGCGGGCGAAGTCGGCGGCGCGCGCAACGTAGGAGCCGCCCGTGTCGGAGGCGAGCGAAGAGAGGAAGTCGTCGGTCGGGCGCGCGAAGGCGTCGCGGGTCCGGCCCGAGGGCGACGCGGAGGAGTTCCAGACGCGCTGGGCGCTCGTTGTCTCGCCGTTCGCCCCCGTGGTCGTCGAGATCGGGCCCGACTCGGCGCGGCTCGAGACGAGGACGCCGCCGTCGTGGCGGCGTGCGCCCTCAAGGTGGATCGCGTGGAGCGTGGCTCCGGCGGCGCGGAACGCGAGGGCGAGCGCGCCCGGCGCGTCGCGGTTTCCATTGCGGTCCTTCGGCAGCCGCGGAAGCCAGTTCGGCGGATCGAACGGAACGCGGTTCTGGCCCAGGGCGCCCCCGGCCTCACCGGCGAAGGCGGCGAGGCTCCCCGACATCAGGACGACGGTCTTGGAGCCCGGCTCCCCGGCGAGCCGCTCCGCGAGCGCGAACAGCATGTGCGCGGCGTCCGCCGCGTCGGCGGCGGCTCCGCTCGGGCTCCGGAATCCGGCCGCCACCGCCGACTGGACGTCCGCGAGCGCCTCGGCCCGATTCCGCCAACCCCGGGAGATCCGTGGAACCTCGGCGAAATCGACGAGAAGCGCGCGGTCTCCCTCGGCGAACCGCTCCCGGAGGAAGCGTTCCAAGCCGTTCCGCGCTCGCTGGAGATCGCTCCCGCGGGCGCCGCGCCGATTCGTGACGAAGACGAACCGACGGGGCGCGTCTCCGGCTTCCATCTTCCGGGCGTCGGCGACCGGATGGGCGCGGCCTGCGACGACGACCTCGAAATCCTCCGCGTCGAGTCCCCGAACCGGCTCGCCCCCGTCGAGCACGACCGCCTCAAGGGCGACGAGCAGCGCCGCCTGCGCGAGGAGGGCGATCACGGGGGCATTGTGGCCGAAGTGCTCCGGCTGGGCCTCCTTTTCGGCGAGAGGAAAGGCCTTGCGGGGCCCCGCCCGTTCCGCCCCCACGTGCAGCATGCGCCCGCCGAACGGGGTTGCGTCTCGCTAGGCGTGCGGGACTTCCTCGTCCGCGCGGACGGCCGCGAACCGACCGATGCTCGAGAGTCGGAACCGCTTGCTCCAGGCCTCGCGCTCGGACCCAGCACCAAGAGAGAAGGCCGCTTCTGGCATCTTCGCATGCTGAAAGAGAACATCCGAGGCATCACCGAGACCGGCGAGCTCCCCGCGAAGCGAAGGGCGCCCGTCTTCGAGGGCGCGGCTCGCGAACGACTGTCTCAGCACGAGCAGCGCCTGAATCAAGCTGCTCTTTCCCGTGCCATTCAGTCCGCAGAGGAGGCTCAGCGGCGCGCAGTCGAGCTTCAAGTGCTCGAAGCACTTGAAATTCTCAAGTTGCACTTCACGCAGCATCAGGTGCGCTCCCAGACGGTTTGGGGGTTGCGGAAGCCCAGAATCGACTCGTCGCGAGCAGCACGTCGGCGGCGCACTCGTCGACGAGGCGTTCGCTCACGACCAATAGCGGGGCCGAGGGCGTGAACCACCCAATTCGGACGCAGCAGCCTAACGCCTCGCCCAATCCGGAGTACCACCTGAACGACACGTACCCGGTCAGCCGGGCCGACCCGTATTCCGACGGAGTCAGGCGCAACGGCGCCGAGTCGTAAGCACCGAAGCCTCGGAGCGCCCCGGCCGGAAAGCAGTCGAGCGCATACGCACCCCAGCTCCGAACGGTGGTCAGGCCCCGCAGGAGCGCGGTGACGCCGTCTTCTTTGGGCGAAGGCGTGGGGCAGCGGCCGCAGCGGAAGTCACGCTCGGCTCGCCCGAAAAGCCCGCTCACGAGACAGCCGGCCTTCGACGAGCGCAATGACTTCGAAGACTGCGTCGACCGACATGGTCGCAGCGAGCGCCCCAAAGGCCGACCGCAGGGCGCGTGCCGACGTAGGCGGCAAGTCAGTCAGTCTGTCGTTGGCGCGGCGCCCGAGCGCTTCCAAGTCGACCTCCTCCAACTCGCTCTCAAGAGACTCCATTTCGCCCCCCTCCACGCCCAGGGCGGCCGGAAGCAGCCGCACGTGTTTCCTGATCTCCTCCATCCGCGCCCGCTGGCGCTGCAACAGCCGCGCTGCGTCCTCCCTACACAGGTACCCCGATATCGCCAACTCCCGAGCTCGCTTGACCTGACCGATGACCGTCCGAACGTTACGAATTCTGTTGCGTTGCGACGAGGCCCGCCGACACCTCCCGCCAATCTCCCGCGCGACCGTCCCAAGATGGTTCTCGAGATTCCGCAGATGCGGGTTCACCTCGAAGTAGTCGCGTCTCCCGTTGGGGGCGATCCGACTATCCGCAATATGGACCTCCCCTACGCACCACCCATTGAAACGAGACTCATGAAACAATTTCTCGAACACGTGATCCCCACCCACTTGCACGTTCCCGACTCGTGCACGAAGGCCCCGAATCGCCAGTCGCTTCGAGATCGAGCCCATATACGGCGTGTGCGCAAGCCACACGACGGCCGCCGGCCGGTCCGAATCGATTCGCGGAATCAGACGAGTCTCAAGTCGCTCGAACGGAACCAATAGCTCGTCCGTCACTCTCACACCCTTCCCGTATGGTCGCTTGATCGGCCTCTCCCGTTCATTGAGCCGCACGTCAAGCCCGAAGTAGTTGATGTGTTGACTGAGGAACGCGTTCACCTCAGTGGCAAATGGAAAAGATGAATCCAAGGGAACGGGGCACACCTCGCCAATGTACCGTCGGACTGCATCTTCGTTGAGCACCAGTCCGGCCGCCATCCGCGTCACGCGTTCCACTCTCACCTCAAAGAACCGTTCGGGCCAGTCCCCTCCCAAGAGCGTCTGGACTTCAGTACAGGACTCAATCGCCTCCCTCGCGTCCATGTCGACCCCGGCTCCTTCGCGGAAAGCGCGCCCGCTCCAAGAGACGCGCGTCACCGGTTCCCTCCCACTGGCGCGCGTTGTGAAGTGCACGCTCTCCGCGAACGCGAGCGCACACAGACGCCCAACTCCGCGCAACCCGCGATGACGCCCAGGAACCTTCGGGCTGTTCCCCACATCCGTCAGCCGGTTGACCGCCTCGGCCGGCGACAACCCGGCACCATCGTCACGTACGGTTACTCGTCCGGCAAGTCGATCGAGAACGACGTGCGCCGCTCCCTTCCCACCAGCCTCAATCTCCACCGAATCCGCCGCGTTCTGGAGGTATTCCCGATACAACATCAAGGGGTCGTCATAAATCCCCGATGTGACCAGCCGCAGGATATCGCCCCCGACGAGCGCCGGGCGTTCCCGTCTCATCCGCTCGCGCGCAGCGGTGTCTCTACGGACTCCGGCTGACCGCCGATTGGATCATACAAGCCCGCGTCCTCGATTCGTACCTCCTCCGGCGCGACCTCCGAAACCAAGCGCGACACTTCGGTAACCTTGGGCGCTCGCGTGTCGATGGCGTGAAAGCGCGCCAGCTCGCGCGTAAGACGGTCCACGGACCGATCCGCCAACAGACGCCGAAATGCGTCCCGCCGTGGGCGGAGATTCAACACCTCGCTGAGCACAGCGACAAGATCGGCACGCTGACTCGCCGACGCTCGCCGCCGAAGCGCCAGGTAGTCGTCGAAAACGCCGCGTCCCGCCCCTTGATCGTAAAAGCTCCGCGCGAAAATGAAGGCGTGGGGAAGCGCTAGCAGCTCCTCGAATTGCTCCTCCCCGTCTCCGAACGCCCGATGAAAGAACTCCCCATTCCCCGACACAACTCCATGCGTCGCCTGCAGCATGAGCTGAAATGACCGCAGGAAGTAACGGTTCCATCGTTCGCCGACGTGGGAGCGGTCCTTCATGGTCACAGGCAGGTATCTCATCGGAAACGACCAAATCCGTACTCCGAGCTCCTCATTCAGAGCGATGTTGATCTTCATGCGTCGATAGAGATCCCGCGGTGAGTCCTTGAAGTTGTAGAGCAGGTAGTTGGACAATGACGTGAGGCCATTTTCCGCCGCCATGCGAACCGCACGCTCGTAGACTCGGCGCATCCCGACGTGATCAAACGCAATCCGCAGTGGATCAATACATATCGTGGCCATTTCCTCAAGGTACATCGGCGACTTCACAAGAATACGTGCGTCCACACCTTGATTGAAGTCCACGCGGCGCTTAATCGGCTTGTTCCCTCCCCGCTCCAACCGTGCACCCCGATGGAAACCCACGTCACGGATCTCTGCAATAACTTCCCGATACCGCGTGCTTGCCGCAACGTTGTTGTCCATAAGAATGAGATCCTTCTTGGGCCCAAATCGATCGTACACGTCGCGCACCATCCCCGTAAGCGGTGGCATTTCCCGCTGTCCACCCTCCAATTTGGGGACGCCGCAGAAGGCGCATTTCCTCACACATCCGCGTGAGGCGTACCCGAAGTACGCATCGTGAACCGGATACCCATAGCGCACGTGATCGAGGATCGTGTAGTCGGGCACCCGTTCCTCAATCGGCAATCCATCCATGTCATCCGCGCCGAAGTCACCGTCTGCGGTCGAGAGTTGGAGCGACTGAGCGGGCGCCTGATCCAAGAGTCCGGTGATGAAGCGAACTCCCGCCCACCGCGGTTCCCGCACAAAATCCTCGAACATCAATGTGGCGGCGATACCCCCCACGAAGACCCGCTCGGCCTGTCCGTGTGCGGCCCGCACTGCGAAATCGATGGCCTCCGCAGTCCGCTTCCACTCAAAGCTGAACAGCGTGGTCACGTAGACTCGATCCCAAGCGTGCTCAAGAACCTCGGGGTCTTCACCCTTCACGAAGCGAACCATATCTCTCCGGCCCTCCGGCCCGTGGTACGCCGCCAGCTTCATGAGGCCTAGCGGGGGATACTTGTTTCGGTATCCCGGCTCCACCAGAAGGATGCGTTTCCCGGATCCGAACGCGGTCATGGAATCCCTTTTTCTCCGTCGGACTTCAAGTGCCGTTCGACGCCACTCAAGACGCGTCGAATCTCTCTCTCGATCTTTCGGGCGTGCATTTGAAGAGCTCGCGCGCGCGTTGCTTCCAAACTCGTAATGTCCGGCGCCTCGATTTCCTTCAACCGCGTGAGGACCCGCTTCAGAAGCTGCTCAGCTCCGCTAATTTTCGAACGATCGTAGGCCTCCTCCAGTGTCACTCCGCCCTGCATATATTTTCGAAATACGCGCGGCTTATCCATGATAGTTGGAAGCTGATCGCGCATTGCTCGTGCTGTAAAGGCACTCGTCTTGATATCGCTGAGAAGTTTCTTGCGAAGCGTCTCGTTGTCTTGGATCGCAGGAGCGAGTTTGCGAGAACGCACCAACACGTCGTAGTAGCTGAAATTCGCGTAGTTGTTGTCGGCGTTTTCTTGCATCATCTTGACTATTTTGACCTGCTTCTGTATCTCGGCCTTCCCCATTCCAGTGAGGCTGGAGAACGCTTCGATCGGTACCTGACGCTCTTCCACGGCTGTGAAGCAGAAGAGTGCTTTCGCATACGGCGGCCATTCGGTGATGCCCTGTAAATGGGTTGCACTCAAAATCCGTGTTTGTTGTTCGTCCGTAAGCCCGGAGAAGACGTGGCACCGTATGTGTGTCCATCGCTCGTCGCTTCTATTGTCTTCGGCCAGCGCGCGGTACACCGCAAGGCGCGAGTTTCCCTCGATTACCTGGTTGGTCTCTACGCGAACGATGATCGGCACTTGGAGCCCGCCATCACGCTCGATTTCGGGCTTGAGATTCTTGACACTGGGTTCCTTCAGCAGGCGCTTGTAGATTTGCTCCTGTTTTTCCTCTAACGTCAGCTCCTCGAAACCCGTAATTTCTCGCACGGCAGCCAGTACACGCGGGTTCTCTGGGAAGAAGCGGAGATCTTCTATGGGGAGGCTCTCCTCCGTTCCTTCGATGGTCGTTCCCAGTAAAGTGATTGTGGGGCCATGCGAACTCATTGGGCGGTCTGTCCGTTCACTTTCTTCGCTCTCTCCGTAACGACCTGATCGGGGGCCCGTTTTGGGTCCCATGGCGGAATTCGAGCGCACTGTACCAAGAAATCAGTAGGCGATTCCCCGAGCCGCCGCGACGCTCCCTGAACGCCCAGCCTCCGCATCAACCGCGCGATCCGCTTCCGGCTCGCCCGCTCTTCCCGCGAGCGAGGCTCCGCCCGAGCCCGCGGCGCGCCGTACGCCTCCCGGCTCTCCTCGTGGATCGCCCGGATCGCCTCCATCAGCGCCGTGTCCGCCCTCGCGAGAGGACGGCTCGCGCCCCAGCCGCGCGTAGCGCCTGCTCCTCGAGACCTTCAGGACGCGGGCCGTCATGGCGATCGGACACTCGGCCCGGCGCGCCTTCATGAGCCTCCACCCTCGGAGATGGTCTCCCGGGCGAACCAGGCCGCCGCCTTTCCCGGGATCTCCCGCTCGCGCTTGAGGCGGAAGTTCTCCTGACGCGGCCGGCGCATCTCCTCGCGCTCCGGCCGACTCCAGCCGTCGGCGTCCGCTTCCTCGGCCAAGTCCGCGGCCCGCCGCCAGGTCCGGATCATCGCGGCGGTAGGCTCGAGCTCCCGCGCCGGGTCCTCCGGACTCCGGCCCGAGCGCGCCAGCTCAACCAGCCGCGTTCCGAAGCGCACCGCTGCGGACGCTTCCGCTTCTTCTTGGTCATCATCGTGGACGCCCTCCTCGCTAGAGGTCAGCCGTCCACGAAACCGGGGCAACTCCACTGGGAGCGCATTGGACGGCCGTGATGGGGTTGGGCCGCACAGACACTTATCCTGCACCTTCACCCGCAGCGCGTCGAAGAACATCAACGCGTACGTCGCCTCCAGCGCGTGCGACCGCTGCTATCGCGCCTCGTCGGTCACCGTCAAGACAAGTTCGGCGAGACCTCGAGAGCGTCTCCACGTCGAACCCCAGCAGCCGCCGGAGGCGCTTCTCTACGAGGCTCGACCCGAGTCCACCCATGCGGCCCCGCGGACCCCCTTGGTCCATCTCCCCGTCGTCGGTAAGGCCGGCTTCCGGTTGCGCCCGTTTCGAAGGTTCCCCGCCGCCCGCTCCTCCTCGCGATACAGGCAGACATCCATCCCGGCCCGAGGATCCGGTAAGCGACCGCCTCCTTCGAGGCCTTGACCAGCGTCCCCTTCGTGGAACGCCACAGCGAAGCCCCGCTGCGCCAGAAACTGATCCAGCAGTCGATCGGGCGACTCCAGCATCCAGACCCCGCACCCCCCAATGCGCTCCACCACCCCGCCCCCTACGCCCGTAACGCAATATCGCGCCGCGGCGGATACCCAGCTGCGTGGTCCGAACCCGCCCCGGGCAACGCCCGCAATTACCGCCCGGAGCGGAGAACCGCCCGAAGCATCTCGCCCACATCCGACTGGAACGAGTTGCGAAACCGTGTCGCACTGATGTCACCTTGCGCCATCTGCGCCGCACGGTACTTCGCCGAGAGCAGTGAATCGATCCATTCGTCAATCGTGTTCTGCGCTATCAGGTTGTGCACAAATGTCTCTCGCGTCTGAGAAATCCGGTGAATGCGATCCTGTGCTTGAAGGTAGTCGTCCAAACTAAAACTGCGATCAAAGAAAATCGCATGATTCGCCGCCGTCAGAGTGAGCCCCTCCTTGGCCGCTCCCGGCGTCGCAATCAAAATCAAGTGTCTTGACTCAACAAACTCGCAGATCGCGTCATTTCGTCGCGACATCGTGAGGCCTCCGTGAACAGTCAATGGCGAGTAGCTGGCTAGTTTCGTTGCCAGCCACTCCACATTGGCCACGAATCCTGTCCAGATAATCAATTTCGAGTCCGGAATCAACTCCTGGCACAGGTCCCGCAGCAACGGCAATTTCGCCGGCTCTCTGTCATACTCCTCATCGATCAACGCCGGATTGGATGCGCATTGGACCAGCCGCAGCAACCGCTTGAGGACGTTCTCCGCGTCGTCCACCTCGACATTGCCGTCCTCCCTCAAATACTCCAACGCAAGTTCGTCTCGGTACGCGGAATACCGTTCCGCTTGTCGCATCTCCATTTCCACTCGATGGCCGACAATGGTCTTTTCCGGCAAACTAATGCCCGCCGTCTCCTTTGTCTCCCGCACAGCAAATGGCGCTAGTCGTCGATGGATCGCGCTCAGGCGTTGACCGTATTCGTCCACACTAGTGCCAACATTTGGCAGATCCATCTCCGCACGAAAACTGTCGAACGACTCGCCGAGAGCGTGTCCGCCGTCCAAAAAACGAATTTGTGACCAGATGTCGTACGGACGATTTGCGGCCGGTGTACCCGTCATGATGACCCGACGTTCAAACCCGCTCGCTATGTCGTGGAAGGTTCGCGATAGCGCTGTCTGTGGGTTCTTGATTTTCTGACTTTCATCGAGAATGCATCCAACTCGACACGTCCGCAAGAACAGTCCCAAAGTCCCTTTGTTCGACGCGACAGTCTCGTAGTGCATAATATACAGAAGAACTGGGGAGTTGAGTGCCTTGCTGTTCCGCGCACGGTTACTCGACAGAACGTGCGGTGTGATCGCGCAGTGAGCCTCCACTTCTCGTCGCCAGTTCTCAACCAACGATTTCTTCGTGACAATGAACACCGTGTCCACTAGGTCGCGCTTGAGCCACTGGAGCGCCAGGTCAATCGCAATTTTCGTCTTGCCGAGACCCTGCTCATGGAAGACAGCGGCGTAGGGCCGATCCTCCAGCGCCCGCACGGCGTCCAGTTGGTACGGGTACGCCGCGTGTATCGGCGAAAGCGTCGGCTTTCGCCTCAGCGCAAATGCCAACTGAAGTCGCCCCCGCCGTGTGCGGCGCGCTCCCAGAAATCCAATCCGTCGAAGTACCAGACGCGCAAATTCCGCGACGTGTGTCCACCGCACAGAAGGCGTAGAACGCGAACCGCCGTCGGAGCCGCGACTGGGTTGATGGCAAGAATGAGCGTGCCCTGACGCACAGAGTCTCCAATGAGATAATCCACAAAGCTGCGGAGCTGAGCGCGTGTGTGGGGATTGTCCACGTCGCCATCGGTCTTCGCTTCGGCGACGATTCGCCGGACGCCATCCTCCGGGCTCCACGCCAGAATATCGGGGCGATAACCGCCGAGCAGTCGCGGCACCCGCTCCCCTGGAAGGTCAATCCTGAAGTCCCAGTTTGGGTAGAGCACCCTGAGGGCGCGGGCGGTCACAGCGGTGAGCCGCTGATGCTCGCTACTTGGTGACATCTTGAAGAAGGTCCCGAAGCGACGTCGCGAGAATCTCCAAGGCATCTACAGCTTGCGACTCTGTATCGCCGCGCCGATCGCGAAGCGCTAGGAACTCCTCTCGTGGTAGAGCGTTGATTTTCTGTTGAAGTGCCTCCGCCAACAGCGTGAGACCGGCATCGGCCACTGCGAGCTCAGCAGCCGAAGAGCGCGCGCTGGGACGGCGGTTTCTCGTTGCGATGTCATTGGCGCGCTCTATTGCACGAATCCCGCCCTCGACCAAGGCCTCCTGCGCTTCTGGATCAGCGAGGACGCGGGGCAGCATACGGACATCGGCCAGCTTGTAGATCTTGCCCGTGCGAATCCAGCCACCGAAGTCCGTAAGTTCGAAACCAGCGTCAAAGATGGCTTCCTTGATGCCTCGCTTTTGCAACTCGACGAATCCGCTGAAGCGATCGACTCGGAACGCATCGTCACTCCCCAAGTCTCGATAGTACTCATTCATGTCATGGAAGGCATCAATTTGCTGATCGATTGTTTTTCTGTTCCCACCGCATCGTGCGATCAACTCGTCGTAACTCATGAATTCGACATTGCGCAGATGGTGAAGATAGCGCGCCTTTTCGTATGCGGGCCATTCACGTGCGCCCACAAGATGTGCGGTAACGCGAATCGTTTCAATATCTACGGGAGTGGGATGCTCCAAAACCAGGGAGTCTATGGTGTCCCATCCTACGTGGGGACTCTCGTCGTGGAGCTCTTGGTAGATTGCCAAGCGGGTGTTGCCGTCAATACACACGAAACGGTCATCCTGAGGCTTCAGGACGATTGGCACGGAAATGCCTTGCGCCGCTCTGATGGAGTCCTTTAGGGCGCGATAGGAGGACGCACTGGCCGACCCCTCCGTGGCGGTCTGCAGCGCGAATCGGATGCGGGGCTCATTGAGCTTGTCGCCGTACTTTTCCAAGGCAACCTTGATCCGTGGGTTTTCCCGGTCGAAGTCAATTCGAGAGGTCGGAATCGTCTGATACGTGCTCGGCATGGTGACAGTGGATTGTATGCCGCGCCACGCGGTACTGCGGAGCGTTCCGAGCGTAGCGGCGGGCACCGATTCCGGACGGACGAGGCGTTGTGCGGATGAGATGTCTACGTGGTCCTGAAGGACAGGAGGGGCGGGTCGGCGGCTTCGTTGCCTGTGGCATGGTTCCGTCGGGCGCACCCAAGCGGGAACGGTTTGCGGCCCCGCGTCAGAAATACCAACTGAACGACACGTACCCGGTCAGTTTGGCCAGGCCGTACTCGGACGGGATGGGGCGCGCGAGAGTCTGGTCGTCGGCCCCAAAGCCGAGGAACGCGCCCGCCGCAAG
This sequence comes from Vicinamibacteria bacterium, assembly GCA_965199715.1. Taxonomy (GTDB): domain Bacteria; phylum Acidobacteriota; class Vicinamibacteria; order Marinacidobacterales; family Marinacidobacteraceae; genus CBDATA01. Next base: position 1,918,069 of record OZ241322.1, on the reverse strand, counting down.
GTTGAACTCCTCGCCTACGGACCAGCCGAGCGCGGGGCCGAGGACGCCGCTGCCGTCGTTGAGGTTCACCAACCACAGGCCGCTCATGCTCCACAGCGGGTGGAGGGCGTACGACGCCTGGAGCACGGCCTCGTCGCGTCCGAGCACCTGGTGTTCGCCGCGCCGGAAGGAGTCCGACCGCAGCACGTCCAGATATTCCGCGGGGTCGGCCGCGCCGAGTCCGTCGCGCTGGTATTCGGCGGCGATCGAGAAGTCGCGCCCGGCGAGCTTGAGCACGCGGTCCACGCCGAGAACGCCGCGGAAGGCCGTGCGATCCTCGAGGCTTCGGAGCGTGGTCTCGCCGCGCACCGCCCACGCGCCGAGCGCGCCCGCGAACGCGCCCGCCGCCGCCGGATCGCCGTAGAGCGCGCCGGCCCATCCGGAAATCTCCCAGTTCCGCACGGTGGTCAGGCCGCGCGCCACCGCGGTGATTTCGTCTCCGTCCGGCGAGGGGGTCGGGCGCACGACCAGATCCAGTTCGCTGAGCGCGCCGGGGTAGAAGCGCACCCGCGCTGCATCGACGCCGGCCCGGAACTGCCGGAACGGGTCCACCGGGTTGAACGGGGTGAACGGATCGGCCGGGGTCAGGAACAGCGTTGTGCCCCACGAGACCGCCTGCCGTCCGGCGCGGATCTCGAGGGTCTCGGCGGGAGTCCACGAGACGCTGAGCCGGTCGAACCGGTGCCGCCATTCCCCGTGCTCGCCCTCGGCGAGCGTCCATTCGAGGTCGAGCCACTCCCCGCCGCCGGGCGCGGTTCCCAGCGTGAACCCCGGCAGCACGTCGTTGCGCCGCAGCGTCAGGACGTGCTCCCACGCGACCTCGAACCGGAAGGCGCCGAGTTCCGCGTCGCTCGCGAGCCGGAGGCGGGTGAAGTCGGCGAGCAGGCCGCCGTCGGCGGCGATCGGGACCGTCTGGAAGTACCCGGTCACCGGCTGCGCCGCTGCGGGGACGGCCGCGCCGAGCAGGCCAGCCAGAAGGGCGGCGCGCCTCACGAACGCCGCCCGTCGCTCGCGACCGCGCCGTCCACCATCCGGATCAGCCGCCGGGACCGCTCCATCACCCGCGCGTCGTGCGTCGCGAAGACGAAGGTGACGCCGAGGTCGCGGTTCAGTTCGTCCATCACGTCGAGCAGCGCGTCGCTCGTCGCCGAATCGAGGTTCGCGGTGGGCTCGTCGGCGAGCACCAGCGCCGGGCGGCTCGCGACCGCCCGCACCACGGCCACGCGCTGCTGCTGCCCGCCCGAGAGCTTGCCCGGGCGCCGGTCCTCGAGGCCCTCCATTCCGGTGCGGCGGAAGAGCTCGTCCACGCGCTTGCGCCGCTCGTCGGGCGGTACGCCCTGGAGCAGCATCGGGAACTCGGCGTTCTCGAACGCGCTCAGCACCGGAAGCAGGTTGTACGCCTGGAAGACGAATCCGACCTGGCTCAGGCGCAGCAGCGCGAGCTCCCGGTTGCTCAGGCCGCCGAGCGCCTTCCCCGCCACGAAGACGTCGCCCCTCGTCGGGCGGGTGAGGCCGCCGATCAGGTTCAGCAACGTGGTCTTGCCGGATCCCGAGGGGCCGGCGAGCGCCGTGAACTCGCCCGACGCGACTGCGAGGTCCACGCCCCGGACCGCGTGGACCTCCTCGGCCTCCTGGGTGAAGACCTTCCACAGATTCTCGGTCCGGACCGCCGGTTCGTTCGCCATCGCAGGTCCCCTATCGGTCGAATTTGACCGCCTCGGTCATGTCGATCCGCGCCGCCCGCAGCGCCGGGTACACCGAGGCGGCGAAGCCCACGACGAGGATGAAGAGCGTGATCCCGACGAGCCGGGCGGGTCGGAACAGCGGCATGATGATCGGATCGACCACCGCGCCGGAGAAGGTCATCTGGTCCATGTCCCCGAGCAGGACCGAAAAGTCCAGCCCGTCCCCGAAGAGCCCCTGGGTGAGCAGGAGTCCCGCCCCGACTCCGGCGAGACCGCTCAGCGCGGACAGCGTCAGGCCCTCGATCAGAACGATGGCCCCGCTCTGGCCGGGGGTGACCCCGAGCGCCCGCAGCACGCCGAACTCGCGGTTGCGGTGCATGACCGACATGAGCACCGTGTTCACGATCGCGAACGCGATGATGAGAAACAGGAACCCCTGCATCAGGTAGTTGCCGAGCGCGTCGATCGCGAGCGCCGACGCGAGCGCCGGATCCGTCTCCCGCCAGCCGAGCACGCTCGCCCGGTTCTCCCCAAGCGGCCCCGCGAGCGCCTCGGCGAGCCGCTCGGCCACGCGACCCGTCGCGCGGCTCGTTTCGAGCGCCACCGCGATGTTGGTCACTCCGCTTCCCGACGCGAGCCACTCGCCGCCGACTTCGAGCGGCATGTGGATCACGCCCCGGTCCACGCCGGGCGACCCGGTCTCGAACACGCCGACCACCCGGAGCAACTGCCCGGCGATCTCGCGCTCGGCGTCCTGCGCTTGCACCACGAGCCGCGAACCGAGCCGCAGGTCGAGCGCGTCGCGCAGCTCGACTCCGACCACGGCGGCGAGCCGATCCCCGGGTTCGAGATAGCGGCCCTCGACGATCTCGTCGTCCACCGGCCCGAAATCCCGTTCGGCGACGGGATCGACCGCAACGATCCGCGCCGGGCGCGCCCCGGCGGCGGACCCGGCGAGGCCGTTCACGTTGAGCCTCGCGGACACCGAGACGACGTCCGGGGCGATCCCCGGCGACCGGAGCGCCGCCTCGGCGGCGGCGCGAACCTCGTCGTCGAGGCGGTCGTCGATGCGCCGGCTGAGCCGGTACTCGGGGCGCTCCACCGTGACGTGGCCGCTGCCGAGGCGCACCGCCGAGTCGATCCACTGCTCGTGGCTGCCGTCGGAAAGGGTGAACGTGAAGACGATGAGCACGCCGCCGAACGCCATCGCGGCCGCGGTGAGGATCGAGCGCCGCAACTGGCGGCGCAGGTTGCGCAGGGCGAGGACGAGGAGGAGGCGGAGCGGCATCAGTGGCCGGCGAGCGTGTCCGCGGGCGGGGTGCGCGACGCCTTGATCGCCGGATAGAGCCCGGCGAGCACCGCGGTGAGAAGGAGGCCGACGGTGGCCCACGCCCACCCGACCGGATCGAGGCCCACGCGCAGGCTGGGGGTGAGCAGCGCCCCCTGGAGCGTCACGTTCCCCCAGACTCCGGCGAGGCTCGGGGGCGCGGCGTAGAACCACGCGATCAGCGGGAAGCTGATCGCGCCGCCGATCGCGAGGCTCGCGCACCCGATGGCGAAGGCCTCGCCGAGCACCGTGGCGACGACCGCCCGCGGGCCGGCGCCGAGCGCCAGCATGACCGCGAACTCGCGCCGGCGCTCGAAGCTGGCCATGAGCATCGTGTTCGCGACGCCGAAACTCGCCATCGCGAAGACGATCACGATGATGAGCCAGTACATGGAGCCCGCGAGCGCCACGTAGTCGCGCAGGACCGGGTTGAGCTCGGTCCACGGGGCCGCCGCGATCTCCCGGGACTCCGCCCCGATCGCCCGGGCGACGCCATCGGCGGCCGCCGGCGCGTCCGTCGGATCGGCGACGCCGACGAGCACCTGGTGGATGCGTCCGGGAGGCAGCGCCATGAGCGTCTGGAGGTCCCCGAGCGGCAGGACCGCGGTGGCGGCGTCGAACTCGATCAGCCCAGTGCGGAACACGCCGGACACGGTGAAGAGGTCGTTCCCCATGGAGCCGTCGGCCGCCGAGGCGACGACGACGAGCTCGTCTCCGACCTCGACCGAGAGCTGCCGCGCCATCTCCTCGCCGACCGCGACCTCGCCCGCTCCGGCGGACGGGAGCCGGCCGGCCACGAGCGGATCGAGGAAGCGGGTCAGCCGCGTCTCCCGTTCGGGGTCCACGCCGTACAGCGCCCCCGCGGCGGTGGCGTCGCCGGAACTGACGAGGCCGCCCCCGTACACGCGGGGAGCCGCCGCCACGACCCCGGGCGCGGCCTCGATCGCGCCCAGAAGCTCCGCGACGTCCACTCCGTCGCGCCCGCCGAGCGTGTCGTAGAGGCCGCGGTCGGGCAGATAGTCGCGGTGGTGGACCTCGATCGCGCCCCCGACCAGCGAGGTGGCGTTCTCGACCAGCTCGGCGGTGATCCCGCCCGCCCAGCCGATGATGAACACGACCGCGAAGTAGCCGACCGCGAGGCCGAGCGAGGTGAGGATCGTCCGGCGCGGGTTCCGTCCGAGGTTGCGCCAGCCGATTCGCCGCCAGGGGGACACCGGGCGCTACCTCCCGCGCTGCAGGCTCCGGAGCGAGAAGAAGGAGGGGTCGAGATCCACGTCGAACTCCAGCTCCTGGTACCGGATCGTGGTCCGCTCGCCGGGCTTTTCCGCGGGGTACATGTCCAGCACCGAGGGCACGAGCCGCCCGCCGAACCGGACGAACCCGGAATGCTCCATGCGCCGCGCGAGCTCGCCGTCCTCGTCGTAGAACCGGACCGAAAGCGGCATGAAGTCGGCCTGGCGGACCCGATACTCGATGCGCCCCCAGACCACCGGCGCCTCGGGAAGCGGAACGAGCGTGAGCTCCCAGACCGCCGTGCCGCCCGAATCCTCGCCGTTGAAGGTGATCTCGATGTCGTAGTCGTCGATCAGCCGGCTCTCCTTCACGAGGTCGTCGTTCGTGAAGTGGGAGCCCATCCACGCGCCGCCCATCATCGAGGCGGGGATCTTGATCGTCCGGTCCACCTTGGGCAGGTAGTTCCAGATGTCGTCCCGGGCCTTCAGCGTCGCGGTTCCCGCGTCCTTGCGCGGCGAGCGCAGCCGGACGAGGGCGTAGTCGGCGCCGAGCGACCACATCTCCATGGTCATCTCGCGCGACCAGTGCTCGGTGACAACCTCCATCGCGGCCACGGCGCGGCTCGAGTCGCCCCGCAGAAGCTGGTCGGCCCGGTCGATGATCTCCCGGGGATCGGGCGCCTGGAGAAGCGGCAGGACCGCAGCGGCGAGCGCGAGCACGCCGCGATGGTAACGACGCCTATGCTTCCGCCGCGATGGACGGGCCGTGGACGCCGGGCGCGGACGCGGCTCCGGGCTGGACTCCCGCCCTCGAGCGCCTGCGCCGGAACGATCCGGTCCTCGGCGGCCTCATCGAGCGGCTCGGCCCCTGCTCGCTCGGCCCGCGCCCCAACTCCTTCGGAACCCTCGCAGGCGCCATCGTGGCCCAGCAGATCTCGGCCGCGGCGGCGCGCAGCATCTACGGACGGCTCGTCAAGCTCGCCGGGGATCCGCCCGAGGCCGCGAACGTGCTGCGCCGCCGGGACGCGACGCTGCGTCGGATCGGGCTCTCGCGGCGGAAGATCGCCTACCTGCGGGACCTCGCCAGGCGGATCGAGTCGGGGGAACTGGACCTTCGCGGACTCGAGACGGCGGACGACGCCGAGGTGATCGCCCGGCTGACGGTGGTGCGCGGGATCGGCGAGTGGACCGCGCACATGCACCTCATCTTCACCCTGAACCGGCCCGACGTGTTCACGCCGGGGGACGCGGCGGTGCTGCGGGCGATGCGGGCCCTCTACGGGATCGGCGAGGACGCGCCGCCGTCCGCCTACGTCGAGGCGGCGGAGCGCTGGCGGCCCTTCCGCAGCGTGGGGGTCTGGTACATGTACGAGTACGTCCACGACCTCAGGGCGTGAGTTCCGGCATGGGAGCGGCCCCGAGCCGCTTCTCGAGCGCGCGGGCGAGCCGGAGCGTTCCGGAGTCGTCGCCCCGGGGGCCGACGATCTGAAGCCCCACCGGCAATCCGGCGGCGAACCCCGCGGGCAGCGAGAGCGCCGGAACCCCGAGCAGCGAGACGAAGGCGCACGAACCCATCCACTCGGTGTAGTTCCGCATCGTCACGCCGGCGACCTCGGCGGGCCACGGGGTCTCGACGGCGAAGGGGAGAACCTGCGCGACCGGCAGCGCGAAGTACGGGCAATCCGCCTGGAAGCGGGCGAGGCGCTCGAGGATCCCCGCCCAGCGCCGGCTGGCGTCGGCGAGTTCGGCCGCGGTGAGCCGCCGGCCCGCCTCGATCTCCTCCACCACCGCGTCCTTCATCCGGGACCGATGGCGCTCGAGCAGCGGGCCGAACCGCAGCTCGAACCAGAACGCCCGATACCGCGCGAACACCGTCGCCGCGTCGCGCATGTCGGGAGACCGCTCCTCGACGACGCAGCCGAGGTCCGTCAGCGCCCGGCGGGCGGGCGCGATCGCGTCCAGCACCCCGGGTTCGAAGGGCAGCCCGGCGAAGTCGGCCGCCCACGCGACGCGGACGCCCTCGAAGCCGCTCCGCCCCGGTTGCGTCGCGGGCAGCGAGAGCGGGGCCCGGGGATCGGGTCCGGCGATCGCGCCGAGCATCAGGGCGACGTCGTCCACCGTCCGCGCCATCGGCCCCGGAGTGGCCATCGGAAACCACGGCGCCGGGTCGGGCCAGTCGGGAACCCGGCCCGGAGTCGGCCGCAGGCCCACCACGCCGCAGAAGCTCGCCGGGTTCCGCAGCGATCCGCCGTAGTCGCTGCCGTCGGCGATCGGGAGCATCCCGGCCGAAAGCGCGACCGCCGCGCCGCCGCTGCTGCCGCCGCAGGTTCGGCCGGGATCCCACGGGTTCCGGGTGGGGCCGAACACCGGGTTGAACGTCTGCGACCCGGCGGCGAACTCGGGGGTGTTCGTCTTGCCGACCATGATGGCCCCGGCGGCGCGCAGGCGCTCGACGATGAGCGAATCCCGGTCGGGAATCCAGTCGGCGTAGATCGGCGAGCCGAGGGTCGTCCGCACGCCCCGGGTCAGGAACATGTCCTTGTGGGCCACCGGCAGCCCGTGGAGCGGGCCGAGCGGCTCCTTCGCCGCGTCCGCCCGCGCCGCGTCGCGCAGCAGGCGCTCTCGGGGAAGCAGGGTCACGATCGCGTTCAGCCGCGGATTGACGGCCTCGATGCGGTTGAGATGCGCCTCCATGACCTCGACGGCCGAGACCTCGCGCCGCCGCAGCGCGTCCCGCAGCCAGGAGGCGGAGCGCCGCCAGAGCACTCAGAGCGCCTCGCGGATCCGGCGGAGCACGGCGGCGGGTCCCGGAGCCGGGTCGTGCGCCCGGCAGACCGGCCGCCCCCGCGACCGCATCTCCTCGAAGTCGGCGAGCGCGAGCAGGTGCGCGAGCTCGCCGAGGCCGCGCCCGTCGGGGCCGACGAGATCCTCGCCGACCCCCCAGGTGATCTGCAGCACCGCCAGGTCGCGCGGACCGCCCTTTTGGAGCTGTCCGAAGGAATGCAGGAGCCCGGGCCCCCACGCGAGCGCCGGCGGGTCGGGAAACTCCCGCCGCAAGGCGCCGAGCGCGGCCTCGTTCTCCGGGTTCCGGGCGCCGTAGGCGTTCAGCACCAGCCCGCCGCCGGCGTTCCGGCGGAGGAACTCGGCGAGTTCGGGACCGGTCGCGGCCGGCGGCGCTCCGCCGGCGCGCAGCGTCCGGGCGCGGGCCTTGCTCCCGTCGATGTCCGGCTGGTCGTAGGGGTCCACGCCCATGAGCGCGCCGGCGACGCCGACCGCGACCTGCCAGCGGAACAGCTCGCCCGCCCCCGCTCCCGGCGCGGGCCGGCTGCGCACGAGCGGCGCGTCCGGCCCTCCCTCGCCGACATGGATGCGCGGCCCGCCGCCGGCCCCCGGCAGGACGCCCTTCCCTTCCTTGCCGAGGCTCTCGGCGAAAAGCTGCTCGAGCCACGGAAGCAGGCCGGCGAACGCCGGGGACGCGGACAGCCGCACGCGGAGCAGCCCGACCGAGGCCAGCGCGGCGAGCGCCTCGCCGGCCCGGAAGCTATCGGGAAGGGAGTCGCCGTCGAGCTCGGCCCGCGCCTCCCGCGCCGCGTCGAGTCCGCGCTCGACGTCGTGGCCGGCGAGCGCGGCCGGGAACGCGCCGTACGCGTCCAGCGCCGCGAACCGGCCCCCGACCCCGGGATGGCCGTGGAAGATCCGGCGGTACCCCGACTCCCGCGCATGGACCTCCAGCGGACTCCCCGGCGCGGTGAGGGCGAGCATCTGGCGCCCGGGCCCGACCTGCCGGGCCAGGACCGCCTCGAGCGCGCGGGTCTCGGCGGTGGCGCCGGACCGGGACGCGATCAGGAATACGGTCTCGGAGCGACGCTCGAGCTCGCCGCGCACCTCGTCGGGATCGAGCGTCGCGAGCAGACCCAGCGAAAGTCCCGGGGCCTCCCGCGCCAGGACCGACGCGAGCGTCACCGAGGAAAGGCCGGCGCCTCCCATTCCGACGACGGTGAGCCGGCGGAACCCTTCGTCGAGCAGCTCCTCCCGGAGGGCCCGGTAGTCGGGAACGCCCGCGCCCGGCAGATCCAGCCAGCCGAGCCGGGAGCGTCCGGTGTTCTTCCCGGTCGCGCCCATCCGCGCCGGCGGGTCCGCGCACTCCCACAGCGCCCGGGCCGCGCCGGTCGCGGGGCCGTCGATGCTCCAGCTCATGCGCCGGCGCCGGCGCCGGCCGGATGGCGGAGAGCTCCGGCGGCTACCATTGGGACGAGCGGTTTCAGAGCCGCCTCCCGCCCGGCGGGAGGCTCGAGGAAGGTTAGCAATGAGCATCAAGAGTTCCCGGCGATTCCCCTACGCGGCCAGCCCGGTCGGCGGCGGGATCACCGACCTCGAGGTCTTCTGCGGGCGGCGCGCGCTGATCCGGAAGCTGTCGGGGACCATGGGCGCCGCGGCGCTCCTCGGTCCGTACTCGATGGCCTGCGCGGAGCGCGCCGAGGGCACCGAGCTGCTCGACGTGCCGTACTCGCGGCCCGACGTGTTCCCGGCGGCGGCGAACGAGGCGCACCAGGTGCCGGCCTCGGTGGAGCGCAAGGAGCTCATGTCCCGCGAGGTGGCCGGTTCCCACAACAACTTCTACGAGTTCCTCGCCGGGCGGGGAGGAGCGGTCTGGAAGCTGTCGGGGGACTACAACCCGGTCCCGTGGGAGATCGAGGTCACCGGCGCCTGCCACAGCCCGCGCACCTTCGACCTCGACGACCTGCTCGCGATCCCGCACGAGGAGCGCGTCTATCACTTCCGCTGCGTCGAGCGGTGGGCGATGAACGTGCCGTGGACCGGATTCCCGCTCTCGGCGCTGCTGGAGGCGGTCGAGCCGACCGCGGACGCCCGCTTCGTCTCCTTCATCTCGCTGAACCGGCCGAACGAGATGCCCGGGCTGCGCGCCAGCAATTGGTACCCGTGGCCGTACCACGAGGGGCTTAGGATGGACGAGGCGATGCACCCGCTCGCGTTCGTCGCGACCGGCGTCTACGGCGAACCGCTGGTGCGCCAGCACGGCGCTCCGGTCCGGCTCGCGATCCCGTGGAAGTACGGCTACAAGGGGCCGAAGGCGGTCGTGAAGATCGAGCTGACCACGGACCAGCCCCCGTTCTTCTGGGAGATGCAGCAACACGAGTACGGGTTCCTGTCGAACGTGAACCCGAACATCCCGCACCCGCGCTGGAGCCAGGCGCAGTCGTACTGGCTGGATGACGAGGAGCGCTTCCCGACGCCCATCTTCAACGGGTACGGGAACGAAGTGGCGAGCCTCTATCCGGACGAGCCGACGACCCCGCAGCGGGCGCTGCGCATGGGGCAGACCGCTCGTTGATCTGGGTCCGCGCCGGCGCCTTCTTCATGCTGGCGGCGGTGACGCTCGGGGCGTTCGGCGCCCACGCGCTCGCGGCGCGCCTCGAGCCGAAGGCGCTCCAGACGTTCGAGACCGGCGCGCGCTACCTCGCGTATCACGGGCTCGGCCTGCTGGTCATCGGCGCGCTCGCCCGCGACGGGCTCGGCTCGTGGGTCCACGCGGCGGGCCTGCTCGCCTGCGTCGGCGCGGCGCTCTTTTCGGGAAGCCTGTTCTGGCTCGCGCTCGGCGGCCCCCGCTGGCTCGGTCCGGTGACGCCGCTGGGGGGACTCGCGCTCATCGGGGGCTGGGCGGCGCTGCTCGTCGCGACCTTCCGCACCCATGCATGAGCCGCGGGCGATCCAGGACACGTATCCCGACGCGACCCGGCATTGCTACGGCTGCGGCTCCCGAAATCCCGAGGGATACCGGATCCGCAGCTTCGACGAGGGCGCGGAGGCGGTGTGCCGCTTCACCCCGGAGCCATTCCACACCGCGGTGCCCGGCGCCGTGTACGGCGGGCTGATCGCGTCGCTCATCGACTGCCACGGGATCGGGACCGCGGCGGCGGCCGCGTACCGGGCCGCCGGTCGGGACCTCGACTCGGATCCGCCGCTTCGGTTCGTGACCGGCGAGCTCCGGGTCCGCTTCCTGAAGCCCACGCCGCTCGGCGGGGAGCTCGTGCTTCGGGGACGCGCGACCGAGATCCGCGAGCGGCGCGTCCACGTGACGGTGGCGGTGGAGGCGGACGGGACGCGGACCGCCGAGGGCGAAGTGATCGCGGTCCGGATTCCCGAGGAGTGGCTCGCCCGGCTCACCGCCGGGGACTGAACCCTCAGTCGGTCAAGAGGCCGAGCGGCTTCCGGCGCAGCACGTCGGCGGCGGCGACCGCCCCGACGAGCGCGGCTCCGAGCGCGGCGCCCACGACGGCCACGACCGCGGTCGCCGGCTCGGCGGCGAACGGCACCCGCATGATCTCCCGGATCACGTAGAGCGTCACCAGCGCGGCGAAGACCGCCGCGGTCGCCCCGGCGAGAGCGCCGATGGCGCCGTGCTCGATGATCGTCAGGGCGACGACCTTCGACCGCGCCGCGCCGAGCACTCTCAGCACCGCGGTCTCCCGCCGCCGGGCGCTCATGTGGACGGCCACCGAGCCGATCAGGATCAGGATCCCGCCGATCAGCGCGATCAGCCCGACGACGCGGATCGCGATCCCGACCGCGCCGGCGACCTCCTGCATCGTGTCCAGCACGTCGCGGAGGTCCAGCACGCTCACGTTCGGGAACGCCCCGGCGACCGCCGCCTGGAAGCGCGCCCGCTCGGTGACCCCGTCGGGCCCCCGGACGAACCCCGCCCACGTGGTGGGGAAGTCGTCCACCACGTCCGGGTGCAGCAGGAACGTGAACCCGCCGTTGCGGGCGTTGCGCCACTCCACGTCGCGGATGGACGTGATGCGGGCGTCGAGCGTCTCGCCGAGGATCCGAAAGCGCACCACGTCGCCGACCTGCAGCCCGTACTCGCGCTGCATCTGGATCTCCGCCGAGACCTCGATCCCGTCGGAAGGGCGATCTCCCCAGAACTCGCCCTCGACGAGCGTCTCGTTGTCGTCGAGCGCAGTCCGGGCGCTGATCGTGTACTCGCGCCCCAGCCCGCCGCGGGACCGAACCGCTTCGCGGTCCTCGAGCTGGACGTCGCGTCCGAAGACCGCGTGGATCCGCCCCTGGAGCACCGGGATGAGCCGGATGTCCGCCGCCCCGGCGGCGAGGGCGTTCGCCCGGACGGCGTCCACCTGGTCGTCCTGGATGTCGAGGAAGAAGAGGTCGGGAGCGCTGCTGTCCTCCTGGAAGCGGAACTCGCGGCGCAGGTTGGACTCGATGCCGGTCACCGCCGTGACGAGGAACACCCCCACTCCCAGCGCCACGAGGATGATCCGGACCTGGCTCGCGCCCCGCACGACCGTGCGCAGCGCGTGGCGCACCGCGAAATTCCGCGAGGCGACGAGCGGGCGGAGCGCCCGGATGAGGAGGCCGCCGAGCGCCCAGAGCGAGATCGCGACGCCGACGAAGCCGCCCGAGACCGCGAGCGTGATCGGCAGCGACCCCGACTGGAGCCCGGCGAGCGCGAGGAACGCCGCGACGACCAGCCCCGCCACGAGATGCTCGATCCTCCGCTGACGGACGTCGCCGGAGTCCGTCAGGTCGCCGCTGCGCAGCAGCCCGAGCGGACGCACCCGGCGCAGCGGCAGCATCGGCACGATCGCGGCCAAGAGCGAGACCGCGCCGCCGACGAGCGCTCCCTGGAGCGCCGCCGGGACCGTGAGCCGCGAGCGGACCGCGACGCCGGCCATCTCCACGTCGGGCACCAGCGCGAGCGCGGCCGCGCCGAGCCCGATCCCGAACGCGCTGGCGAGACCCGCGAGCGCGATGACCTGAAGGAGCGCGGTGAGGAAGATCGTTCCGGCCCCCACCCCGAGGCAGCGCTGGATGGCCGCAGCGGGGAGGTTCTGGACCGTGAACGTGCGGATGACGCTGAAGACCCCGACCGCGCCGAGCACGAGGATCACGAACCCGGCGAGGCTGAGGTAGTCCTCGGCTCGCTGGATGCGGCGCGAGAGGCGGTCCCCCGTCTCGCGCAACGTGCCGACCCGCACCGACGTGTCCTCGAACGCGCCGCGAAGGTCCCACGCAAGGTCGGTGGCGTCGTCTTCGGTCGGGAGCGCGACGAGCATCTCGTGGCGGCCGCGCGAGGGCACGTCGAGGAGGCCCGAACCCATGAGGTCGCCGTGGGCGACGAGGACCCGCGGACCGCGGCGGAAGAAATCGACGCCCGCCCCGGCTTCCTTCAGCAGGACGCCGCGCACCTCGAAGGACGCGCCGCCGAGGGCGATCCGGTCCCCCACCTCCACGTCGAGCCGCGCCAACACCTCGGGGCGAACCAGCGCGCCCCGGTCGGCGAGAAGATCGGGGCCGTACTCGGCGCCCTGAAGCTCCATGGCCCCGTAGAGCGGGAACCCCGCCTCCACTCCCTTCAGCTCGACCATCATGCCGAGCCCCTCGCTGGAACCGGAGCGCGCCAGCGTGGCGAGCTGGGCGGTGCGGGCGATCCCGGTGACCGGATGGGCTTCCAGCTTCTCGCGGAGGATGAAGAGGTCGTGCTCGGTGAAGCCCTCGGAGGTGACGACCCGGACGTCGCCGGCGAGGAGCGACCGGGACTCCCTCGTGAGCGCCGTCTTCAGGCTGTCGGCGGCGGACCGGAGCACGACGATGGCCGCGACTCCGAGGCCCACCGCAAGAAAGAAGGGCGACAGGCGCCGGACCGAGGACCGGAGTTCGCGGACCGCCATCCGGACGGCGAAGCGCATCCCGGTCAGGCGGAGACCAGCTCGGGCGTCCGCGCCGGGCGGTCGGGAGCGAGAGCGCCGCCGCGCAGCAGGAGGCGCCGGTCGGCGCGAGCGGCGAGCTCCGAATCGTGGGTCGCGACCACGATGGTCGCGCCGAACCGGTCGCGCACGTCCACCAGCAGGGCCGCGATCCGGGCGCCGGTCTCCTCGTCGAGGTTCCCGGTGGGCTCGTCCGCCAGCACGAGCCGGGGCCGGTTGGAGATGGCGCGGGCGATCGCGGCCCGCTGCTGCTCGCCGCCGGACATCTGGGACGGCAGATGGTGGGCGCGGGCCGTCAGGCCGAAGGCTTCCAGCACCTCGGCCGCCCGGTCGAGCGCGTCGGGATCGCCCGCGATCTCCAGCGGCACCGCCGCGTTCTCGAGCGCGGTCAGGTTCGGGAGCAGGTGGAACGACTGGAAGACGAAGCCGACGTTCTTCGAGCGGAACTGCGCGAGTCCCTCCTCGTCGAGGCTCGCGAGGTCGATCCCGGCGATGCGGACGCTCCCGGCGGTGGGCGGATCGAGTCCGGCGAGAAGGCCGAGCAGCGTGGACTTGCCGCTTCCCGACGGGCCGCGGATGGCCACCACCGACTCCGGCTCCACGACGAAGTCGAGCCCCTTCAGGATGGTCAGCGGGCGGTCCCCGCTCCGGACGGTCTTCTCGAGGCCGATGGCCTCGATCATGGCGCTCATTCCTCGTCGGTAACGACGTCCGGCGGCGCGGCGTTCCCCAGCAGCGGAACGACCGCGGCGAGGACGACCGACGCGATCCGGGACGCGCCTTCCGGGTTCGGATGGATCCCGTCGCGCTGATTCAGCTCCGGGACCCCGGCGACCCCCTCGAGCAGGCTCGCGAGCAGCGGCGCTCCGGCGCTGGCGGCGGCGGAGCGGAACGCGGCCTGGAACTCCTCGGCGTAGTCGTCCCCCAGTTCGGGAGGCGACGGGACTCCGGCGAGCAGGACCGGAAGTCCGCGCGAACGGGCTTCGGCGAGCATGCCGCGCAGGTTCTCCTCCATGAGCTCGGGAGGAATCGCCCGTAGCCCGTCGTTGCCGCCGAGCGCGACCACGAGCGCGACGGCGCCGGGCTCCCGATCCAGCACCCAGGGCAGCCGCCGCAGTCCGCCCGAGCTCGTCTCCCCGGACGCTCCGGCGTTCACGACCCGAAGGTCGCGCCCCCGCGCCGCGAGCAGGGCCTCGAGCCGCGCCGGCCACGCTTCTTCCGGATCGATTCCGTAGCCGGCGGTGAGGCTGTCCCCGAAGGCGATCAGCGCCGGGCCCGAGCGGTCGGGCTCGACCGCCGGAACCGGATCCGCCGGAATCTCCGGTTCGGGCGCGCACGCGAGCACCGCCACGCACGGGATCAGCGGGAGCCGACGGAAAACCACGGGAATCAAGGCAAGAATAGCGTTCGCTCCCCCCTAGACTTCGCGCGTCCGCATGCCCCGCCCGGTCATCTTCCTGTGTCTCGCGAACTCGGCGCGCAGCCAGCTCGCCGAGGCGGTCGCGCGCCGCCACGCGCCGCCAGAGGTCGCGGTCTTCAGCGCCGGATCCGCGCCGTGGAGAGTGCACCCGATGGCCATTCGGGTGCTCCGGGAAATTGGCGCGGACATCTCGAAGGCGAAGTCCAAGGGCCTCGAGGACGTACCCATCGCGGACGCCGCGTGCGTGATCACGCTGTGCGCCGAGGAGGTCTGTCCGACGCTCCCGCCGGGAACCCACCGGCTGCACTGGCCGCTGCGCGACCCCGCGGGCGCCGCGACCGCCGAGGAGTCGCTCGTCCGGTTCCGGGAGACCCGCGACCTGCTCGACTCGCGGATCGCGCGCTTGTTCAGGGGAGGCGGCTGGCGTCGGCGAGCGTGATCTCCCGGGCCTCCGCCAGCGACACGACGTCGAAACCGACCCGGGTCCCCGGAAGCGCCTGCGCCAGCCGGGCCAGATCGGGCGCCGCGACGCACCCGATCTTGGGGTAGCCGCCGGTCGTTCCCTGATCGGCCCCCATGACGATGGGCCGCCCGGCCGGGGGAACCTGGATCGCTCCCGGCGGGTTCGCGTCGGAGACGATCTCCTTCTTCCCCGGCCGGTGCGCGAGAACCGGGCCGTCGAGGCGCGTTCCCATGCGGTTCGAGTCGTTCGAGACGGTGAAGGCGAGCTCGGGCAGCCGCTCGATGCACGCGCCCGTGAAGCAGTCCGCCTGGGGGCCGAGGCTGACCCGCAGGCGCAGGTCGCCCGACGGGGCGCGCCGCGCCAGCGGCTCGAACCGGCTCTCCCGTGCGTCCTCGGGCGCCGGACCGAGATGGAGGCGATCGCCGTCGCGCAGCGCGCGCCCCCGGAACCCGCCGAATCCGGCGGTGAGGTAGGTGGCGCGGGACCCGAGCACCTCGGGCACGTCGATCCCGCCGGCGAAAGCGAGGTAGGCGCGCATCCCGGTCGGCGGGCCGCCGAACGTCAGCTCGCTGCCCGCCGGCGCCAGGAGGGACGTCCCCACCGGGACCGGCCAGCGCATCCCGTTCGGAAGCCGCAGCGCCGCCCGATGGTCCGCGCCGCCGAGCGCGACGAGAACCCGGCGCAGGAACCGGACCCGTGGACCCAGCAGCGCGCATTCGAGCCCGGCGGCGCCGTCCGGGTTCCCCACCGCCCGGTTCGCGAAGGCGAGCGAGCGGGGGTCCGCCGCTCCGGCGCGCGGAACCCCGTAGCGCTGGAAGCCGGGCCGGCCGAGGTCCTGGACGGTGGTGAGGAGCCCGCCGCGCCGCATCTCGAGCGCCGGCGCGCCGGACGGCTCGGTTTCGGGCCGGTTCGCGACCGCCTCCCGGACTGGAAGCTCCTCGACCGGAACGAAGCGGACCTCGTCGCCCGGCAGGCACGTCGCCGGCGGGCTCCGGTCGGGGTCGAACAGGAGCGCCGGATCGGTGCGGCCGAGGAGATGCCAGCCGCCGGGGGTCACCCACGGATAGACGCCGGTCTGGGCGCGGGCCATCGCAACCGAACCGGCGGGAACCCGCACCCGGGGCGTCGCGCGGCGCGGGATGTCGAGGCGGGGGTCGGCCATCCCCAGATAGGGAAACCCCGGGGTGAAGCCGATCAGGAAGACGCGGTAGTCGCGCCCGGAGTGGACGCGGACGAGCTCCTCGACCGGGACGCCAACCTGCTCGGCCACGTCCCCGAGATCCTCGCCGTCATAGACGCAGGGGAGCTCGATCCGCCCGGGCTGGGCCTTCCGCTCCGCTCCGGCGCGACGGGCGCGATCCAGCGTCCAGGCGCGGACCGCGTCGGGGTCCGCCGCCGGATCGTGCAGCACGAGGACCGAGCGGTACGTGGGGATCGCCTCCCGGTAGCCGTCGAACGGCTCGCGCTCGAGCAGCGCGGCGAGTCCGGTGGCCCGCGCATGCAGGTCGTCGTCGATGCGATCGCCGAACTCGACGACGAAGGCGGCCTCGCCGGCGTCCAGCAGGCGAGGCTCGGTCACCGGTCGGGCGCCCGGACCGCCACCCCGGCCGCCTCCAGCCTCCGGCGCACGGTGCGGGCGTTCTCGAGCGCCGCGGGATTGTCTCCGTGGAGGCAGAGCGTCTCGGCCGCGACCGGAACCTCGATCCCGTCGTGGGCGACCACGGATCCCTTCGCGATGCGGACCGCCTGCGCTGCGGCCTTTTCGGGGTCGTGGATCACCGATCCCGGAATCCGGCGCGACTGGAGCGTTCCGTCGGGGTTGTACACCCGGTCCGCGAACGCCTCGCCGGCGAAGCGGAGGCCCTCCGCCCGGGCGGCGTCGCGCATCGCGTCCGAGGTGGCGAGGCCGACGAAGACCAGATCCCGATCGGCCCGGGCGACCGCGCGGGCGAGCGCGGCGGCCAGCGACGGATCGCCCACCGCCTGGTTGTAGAGTGCGCCGTGCGGCTTCACGTGCGCCATGCGGCCGTTGCGGGAGCGCACGAATCCGGCGAGCGCGGCGACCTGGTAGAGCACGTCGGCCTCCACTTCCTCGGGCGGCGCTTGGATCGGGCGACGACCGAAGCCCCGCAGGTCGTGGTGGCCCGGATGGGCGCCCACCGCCACGCCCTTCGCCAGCGCGAGCGCCACGGTGCGGTCCATGATGACCGGATCGCCGGCGTGGAACCCGCAGGCGACGTTCGCGGAGGTGACGACTTCGAGGATGTCCTCGTCGCAGCCGAGCTCGTAATTGCCGAAGCTCTCGCCCATGTCGCAGTTCAGGTCGATGCGCATGGCGACGATTGTACGGACGGGCGGCTAGAATCCCCGACCTCATGGGAAAAGGCGACCGGCGCACCAAACGCGGCAAGATCTTCCAGGGCACCAACGGAAAAAGCCGCCCGAGGCGCTCCCGAAAGTAGCGGCCCCGGCCGACTTCGTCCGCTACCTGCGTGCCAAGCGCGGGGTGGACGAACGATCGATCCATCCGGGGGTGGAACGCGCCGTCCGCGCCGCGCTCCCCGCTCGCCGGCCGCTCCGCGCGCTCGAGGTGGGCGGCGGCGCCGGCGGCGGCTTCCGGCGCTGGATGCGGCTGTTGGACGGCGTGGATTTCGAGCTCACCGCGACCGACGGGAATCCGGAGCTCCTGCGAGCGTATCGGGAAGCGGCCGCCGGTTTTCCGGTCCGCTTCCGTGCGGCGGAGGTCCCCGGCGGCTTCGGCGGCGAGCGGTGGGACCTGCTCCTCGCCCGGTCGTTCTGGGACCTCCTGCCGGCGGGGGCGGCGTTCGACTTCGCCCGCGGAGTCCTCGCGCCGGGCGGCGTGTTCTACGCCGCGCTCACGTTCGCCGGCGAGACGCGCTTCGACCCGCCGCACGAATCCGACGCCCCCGTCCTCGACGCGTACCATCGGAGCATGGCCGCGCCCCGCGCCGGCGAGCTCCTGACGGAGGACGCGCCGGGATTCGCCGGGGTCGCTTCGGGGCGCTCCGACTGGCGGGTCGTCCCCCGGGACGGGGGCTATCCCGGGGACGAGGCGTATTTCCTCCGGACGATTCTCGGATTCATCGAGAAGGAGGTCGGGGAGCGGGCGGCGGACTGGCTCGAGACGCGGCGGCGCCAGTTGCGCGAGGCGACGCTCGCGTTCGAGGCGCGGCAGCTCGACGTCGCCGCGCGCCGAATCAGCCCGCGCGCTGCTGAATGAGGCGATCCACCTCGACCTTCAGGCGGCCGAGGATCTCGCCGTAGGGGTACGCGCCGAGCGACTCGGGCCCCTTCTTCAGGTTCACGAAGGCCGGACCGCACCAGAGCCCGAGATCGGCGTCGTCGGTCTCGCCGGGGCCGTTCACCCGGCACCCCATGACCGCGATCGTGATCGCGTGCTTCTCGGCGTAGCGAGTCATCTCGCGCACGTCCTCGGCCAACTCGATGAACTGCTCGTTCTCGACGCGAGAGCAGGACGGGCAGGAGATGATGTTGAGCCGGTCCTTCGGGAATTCGGGAACCGAACGGAAGCGCCCGTTCGCGATGTCGGTGAGGATCTGGTGGCCCGCCTCCACCTCCTCGGGCTTGCGGACGTTCGGGAGGGTCAGCGAGACCCGCACCGTGTCCCCGATGCCGCGGCTCACGAGCTGCTCGAAGGCGATGCGCGTCTTGATGACGCCCTCGGGGGGCATCCCGGCCTCGGTGACGCCGAGGTGGAGCGGCACGTCCGGACGCTCGGCGGCGAAGCGCCGGTTCCCGTCGATGACGTTCGCCGGGTCCGAGTCCTTCAGCGAGACCACGTAGCGGGTGAACCCGAACCGGTCCAGGAGCTCGCAGTGCTCGGTGGCGGAAGCGACCATCGCCCCCACCGGGTCGTCGTCGAAGCGGTCCTGGTGCGCCGGGTCCATGGAGCCGCAGTTGACCCCGACGCGGATCGCGCAGCCGTGCTCGCCGGCGACGTCCGCGAGGTAGCGGACCTTGTCCGGAACCGGGCGCGAGGTCTCGTGGTGCCAGAGGTGCCCGGGGTTGTACCGGATCTTGTTCACGTGCGGGGCGACGCTCTCGGCGAGGCGGTAGCTCTCTTGCAGATCGACCACGAGGTTCGCCGGCGTGCGCTTGCGGATCTCGGCCAGCGCATCGACCTCCCGCCGGCTGTCCACCGCGACCCGCACGATGCCGGCCCCGGCGGCGCGGAGCGCCTCGGTCTGGGCCACGGTCGCGTCCACATCCCGGGTGTGGGTCGCGCACATGCTCTGGACGACGATCGGGTTGCCGTCGCCGACGACCACCGAACCGACGGGGACGCGGCGAGTGGGATTGCGCTCCATGCCGCCAATGGTATCGGCCGACTACGATTCCCGCCCATGAAGTTCGTGCCGTTCGTCATGGAGCGCAGCCTGTGCCGGTGGGAAAACACCGTGCGCTGGAACATTTCGGAAAGCGGAGTCCACCCGATGACGCTCGCCGAGCTCGTCGGCGACCGCGATCTCGGGGACACGCTGCTCGGCTATCCGCAGAGCAACGGCACGATTCCGCTGCGGGAGCGGGTCGCCGCGCTCCACCCGGGCGCGAACCGGGACCAGGTGCTCATCACCAACGGAACCGCCGAGGCCAACTTCCTGACCGCGCTCGTCTCCCTCAACCCGGGCGACGAGGTCGTGGCGATGGTCCCGAACTACATGCAGATCATCGGCGCCTGCCGGTCGCTCGGCGCCCGGGTGATCCCCTTCCCGCTGGTCGAAGCGGAGGGCTGGCGGCCCGACCTCGACGCGCTCGAGGCCGCGGTCACCGAGCGCACCAAGCTGATCTGCGTCTGCAACCCCAACAACCCGACCGGCCGCGTGCTCACGGAGCGGGAGATGGACCGGATCGCGGACGTCGCGAACCGCTCGGACGCCTGGCTGCTCGCCGACGAGGTCTATCGCGGCGCGGAACTGAACGGCGTCGAGTGCCCGACGTTCTGGGGCCGGGTGGATCGCATCTTCCTGAACGCCGGCCTCTCCAAGGCGTTCGGGCTGCCCGGGCTCCGGGTCGGCTGGATCGTGACGACCGAGGATCGGGCGAACGAGCTCTGGGGCCACCGCGACTACAACACGCTGGCCATCAGCGCGCTCTCGGACCGGCTCGCGCGGATCGCGCTGGACCGCCGGCCCGAGATCCTCGAGCGCACCCGCGGGATCATGCGCCGCCAGCTTCCGCTGGTCGAGAGCTGGATCGCGTCCCACGCGAACCATCCGGTCGGGCTCCGCTGGACGCGCCCCGAGGCCGGCGCGATCGCCGCGGTGCGCTACGAACATCCGATCCCGGCGGAGGAGTTCGGCGAGCGGCTGCGCCTGGAGAAGGACCTGCTGGTCGTCCCCGCCAGCCATTTCGAGATGGACGGCTTCCTCCGGATCGGCTACGGCGCCGAGCCGCACGTGCTCGAGACGAGCCTCGGCCTCATCAGCGAGACCCTGCGGGAGGTCGCCGCGGAGACGCTGGTCGCCGCCTGAACTCAAGCTGATTCAAGATTCGATCTTGGATTGGCCGGGATCTCGCGCCGGCAGTCAGGGTCGCGGCCAGCCTGGCGCCGGTCGTCACGCTCACCGGTCCCCGGCAGAGCGGCAAGACGACCCTCTGCCGCCATGTCTTCGGCGACCGGCCCTTCGCCTCGCTCGAGGAGCTCGACACGCGCTCCCTCGCGGTCGAGGACCCGCGCCGATTCCTCGCGCAGTTCCCGCACGACGCAGTCCTCGACGAGATCGAGCGCGCGCCGGACCTGCTCTCGCACCTCCAGGGGATCGTGGACGAGAACCCGGCGCGCGGACGCTGGATCCTGACTGGTTCCGTCCGGGATCCGGGCGACCGGTCGCTCGCCGGCCGGACCGAGCTTCTGGAACTCCTGCCGCTGAACTGGGCCGAGATCCAGCGTTTCGAGAAGCCGCCGGCCACTCTCGACGAGGCGTTGCTCGCCGGCGGTTTCCCCCGCGTCTTCGACAGAGGCCGGCAACCGTCGCGCTGGCTCGGCAGCTACGTGCGCACGTACATTGAGCGGGACGTGCGCCAGGCGCTCAACGTCGGCGATCTCGAGACGTTCCGGCGCTTCCTCGAGTCGTGCGCCGGACGGACCGCGCAGTTGCTGAATCTGGCGTCGCTCGCCAGGGCCTACGGGATCTCCCAACCCACGGCGAGGACGTGGCTGTCGGTGCTGGAGGCCGGTTACGTCGTGTTCCGGCTTCGCCCCTTCCACGCGAACGTCCGCAAGCGGCCGGGGAAGGCCCCGAAACTGGCGTTCCACGACGCCGGACTCGCCTGCTCGGGATCCGTGAGCCGGCCCACCTTCGCAGCCACCCGCTGCGGGGCGCGCCGTTCGAGACGTGGGTCCTTTCCGAGGCGCGGAAGCTCGTCGAGGAGGACCGCCTGCTCTCGTTCTATCGGGACTGCAACGGCGCCGAAGTGGACCTCGTGATCCAGCGACCGGATCGACTGACGTTCGTCGAATGCAAGTCGGCCGGCGCGCTCTCGTCCGGGAGGCTGTCGGGCGCCCGCCGGGTAGCCGGCCACCTCGACGCCTTCCCGGTGGAGGTGGCGGCGGTGTACGGCGGCGACGAGGAGCGGCGCCGCGCGGACGGCTGGATTCTCCCCTCGAGGCGGATGGACCGCCTGTCTCAGGCCGCCGGGACCGGGCGCTCCGCCTCGCCGAGGTAGATCTGCTTCGGGCGGGCGATCTTCTGCTCGCGATCCTCGAGCATCTCCTGCCACTGCGCGAGCCAGCCGGAGACCCGCGGCACGGCGAACAGCACCGTGAACAGCTCCTTCGGGAAGCCGAGCGCCTCGTAGATGATCCCGGAGTAGAAGTCCACGTTCGGGTACAGCCGGCGCCGCACGAAGTACTCCTCCTGCAGCGCCGCCCGCTCCAGTTCGAGCGCGATCTCGATCTTCGGGTTCTTGCCGGTGATCTCGAACACCTCGTAGGCCGTGCGCTTGATGATCCGGGCGCGAGGGTCGTAGCTCTTGTACACCCGGTGCCCGAAGCCCATCAACCGCCGCTCGCCGGCGCGCACGCTTTCGAGGAAGCCGGAAACGTTCTCCCGGGTCCCGATCTCGTCGAGCATCCGCAGCACGGCCTCGTTCGCCCCGCCGTGGAGCGGACCGAAGAGCGCGGCCGCGGCGGCGCAGGTGGAGACGTACGGATCGGCCTCGGAGCTTCCGACGCCGCGCATCGCCGAGGTGGAGCAGTTCTGCTCGTGGTCGGCGTGCAGGACGAACAGCACGTCCATCGCCCGCGCCAGCGCCGGGTTGACCGCGGGAGTCCGGTCGTCGGCTCCGAAGACCATGTTCAGGAAGTTCTCGGGCAGGCTCAGCTCGGGCCGGGGCGCGACCGGGGCCAGCCCCTGATGACGGCGATGCGCCATGGCCGCCAGAACCGGGGCCTTCGCGATCAGCCGCCGGATCTGCAGCTCGCGGTTCGCCTTGTCGCGCACCCCGCGCGACTCCGGGTGCGCGGCGGCGAGCCCGGCGAGCAGCGCGATGAACATCGTCATCGGGTGGCCGCCGTCGGGGAAGCCCCCGAGCATCGAGGGAAGCGGCTCCGGGACGTCCCGGTGGCCCGCGATCTCCTCCGCCCACGCCGCGCCCTCGTCCGGGGTCGGCAACTCGCCCCGCAGGAGCAGCCAGGCCACGTCGAGATACGTCGCCTTTTCCGCGATCTGCTCGATGGGGTAGCCGCGGTAGCGGAGGATCCCGCGGTCGCCGTCGATGTAGGTGATGCGGCTGCGGCAGGCGGCGGTGTTCTTGAACGCCGGGTCGTAGGTCGTGAGACCCGCATCCTCCGGCCCGTCCCGCAGCGCGAGCAGGTCGGTGGCCCGGATCGCCCCGTCCTGAATGGGAATCCGACGCCGGACGCCGGTCCGGGAGTCCTCGAGGTGGAGCGCCGGGCCGGCGAGGTCGTCGTCTGGTGTGGGGGTCTTCTCGATCAAGCGGATAATTTTACCGCCCCTCCATGAGTCCCCGACGCACGGCCGAGATCGCGATCGTGGGCGGGGGCGTGATCGGCGCCTCGATCGCCGCGCACCTCGCCGAGCGGAGGCCGGGCCGGATCGTCGTCTTCGAGCGGGAGGAAGCGCTCGGGACCGGCACCACCGCGAAGGCGGCGGGCGGCGTGCGGCTCCAGTTCACCACCGCCGCCAACGTCGCGCTGTCCCGCTACTCGATCGAGGAGATCCGGAACTTCCGCGAGCGCACCGGAGTGGACGCCGATTTCGCGCAGGACGGCTATCTGTTCCTGCTGGACTCGGAAGCGGACCTCCGGCGGTTTTCGGAGACGGCCGAGCGCCAGCGGGCGCTCGGAGCGCCGGTGGAGGTGATCTCGCCCGAGGAGGCGCGGCGGCTCGCCCCCGGGGTCCGCACCGACGATCTGGCGGGGGCGACGTATTGCCCCGAGGACGGGGTGGCCACGCCCGCCGCGCTCGTGGCCGGGTACGCGGCGCTCGCGCGGGGCGGCGGCGCACAGCTTCGGCGCGGGTGCGAAGTGACCGCGGCGGAGCCCCTCCCGAGCGGCGGATTCGCGCTCACGGCCGGCGGCGAGCGCTGGGAGTGCGCGTGGCTCGTGAACGCGGCGGGGCCGTGGGCCGGCCAGGTCGGCGCGCTCCTCGACGTGAACGTCCCGGTGTCGCCGGCGCGGCGCCAGTTCTTCACGACCAAGCCGCTCGGGTGGACCGCCGAGCGGATGCCGCTCACGATCGACTGGGGTACGGGCGTGTACATGCACCTCCACAGCGGGGGCATGCTGATCGGCCGCTCGGACCCGGACGAGCCGCCAAGTTTCTCGCAAACGCCGGATCTCGATTTTCTCGCCGGCGTGTGGGAGGACGCGGCGCGACGGCTCCCGCCGCTCGAAAAGGCCTCCATGAAGGCCCCGCAGGCCGGGCTCTACGAGATTTCGCCGGACGACAACGCGATCCTCGGGCCGACCCCCGAGCTGCCGCGCTTCGTGCTGGCGAACGGATTCTCCGGCCACGGCATGCAGCACGCTCCGGCGGTGGGCAAGGCGATCTCGGAGGTCATCGTGGACGGCGCTTCGCGGACGCTGGACATCGAGGCGTTCTCGCTGGCCCGGTTCCACGGCGGCTCGGCGATCCCCGAGGGGAACGTCATCTAGGGGTCGCCATGACGATCGCCCAAGCGGAGTCCCGCCGCTCTTCCCAAAGGAATCGCCTGCGGCCGGAAGATCGTCCGGTCCGCGACTGGTATCGGTTGGTCCTTTCCTTTCCTTCCATCTGGTCCGGGACTATCTCGAGATTCTGGAAGTCCAACCGAATCAGCGGGTCCAGGACCCGTTCTGCGGCACCGGAACCACTCTCGTGGAGTGCCGCAAGCTCGGGATTCCGAGCGTGGGGATCGAGCGCAACCCCATCGCGTGGTTCGCCAGCAGAACGAAACTCGACTGGAGCCTGAATCCGGAGGCCCTGGTTGAACACGCCAGCGCGATCGCTGCGGAAGCCCAGGATGAACTGGAGCGGCAGGGGATCGACGATTTCCGCTTCGGGCCCCTGTTCGACCAGCGAGACTCGGCGACTCCGGAGCTCCGGGCCCTGTCTCCTGATCGACAGCGCCTGCTGCTGAAGAACTCGATCAGCCCCGTGCCGCTGCACAAGACCCTGGTTCTCCTCGACGCCCTGGAGCGACATCGGAGCCACGCGGCGCACTCGCACGAGCGGTTGGCGCTCGCAGCCGCCCTCGTGTCGGGGATCAGCAATCTGCGCTTCGGGCCGGAAGTCGGAGTGCGCCGCATTCAATCGGACGCGCCGGTGGTGAGTGACTGGCTCCGGCGAGTCCAGACGATGGCGAGCGATCTGCGCGCGGCGCGAAATTGGCCCCGGCCAGCCGCCTCGGTGCACCTCGCGGACTCGCGCGGCCTCGAACTTCCGCTGGAGGCGGAGCCGGTGGATGCGGTGAATTACGTCCCCTCCCTACCCCAACGAAAAGGACTACACGCGAACGACGCGCCTTGAGAACGTGCTGCTCGGCTTTGTCCAGGACCGGCAGGAATTGCGGCGCCTGAAACAAGGGCTGGTTCGCTCGAATACACGCGGCGTGTACGTAAGCGACGCGGACGACGCGCTCGTCGAGAACCATGAGGGCATCCAGCGCATCGCCCATTCCATCGAGAAGCGGCGCCTGGAGCTGGGGAAGACATCCGGCTTCGAGCGTCAATACGCTCGCGTCACCCGGCTCTACTTCGGCGGCATGGTTCGGCGCCTGGCGAGCCTCCGGAGCAGACTGCGTCCCGGCGCCAGACTGGCGTACATTGTCGGCGACCAAGCCTCGTACCTGAGGGTCATGATTCGAACGGGAAGCATTCTCGGCGAACTGGCGCAATCCTTGGGCTACAGGCTTACCGCCATGGACCTGTTCCGTTCCCGATACGCAACCGCCAGTCGCGAATACCTTCGGGAAGAGGTCGTCCGACTTCAGTGGCCCGGCTGACGAGGGGTTGTCGCATGACCAAATCCAACGCTTACGCCGCCATTCTGGAGGCGATCTTCAAGGCCCGCCGCAAGCCGGGAAAGAGCCAGGTGGATTTCTCGAGAGCGGACATCTCCGACTTCGCAAGGGATCCTGGCCTCTCTCAACCCAAGAACCTCGGCGTGCGTCGTCCGGTACTCCCGGCGCACCCCGACCCCCACGGGCGGCGATGCTAGGCCCAGGCGCCGGTCACTTCAAGGAACCGATCAACCTCCGCGGCGGTGTTGAACAGCGACGGCGAGACCCGAAGCTGCGACTCGTTCTCCCGGAAGCTGACCGTGATTCCGGCCTCGTCGAGGGAGCGGCGGACCATGTCCGCGTCGCGGCGATGCCGGAAGGCGACGATCGGCGACCGATTGCCGGCCGGCGTCCAGACGTCGTGGCCCTGACCGGTCAGCCCGTCGTGCAGCCGATGCGCGAGCCCGACCGAGTGGTTCTCGATGCGCTTCACGCCGACGCGCAGCAGGTAGTCGAGAGCCGCGCTGAACTGGAACACCGACTCGAACGCCAGCGTCGCGTACCCGAATTTCCGTGCGTCGTCGTGCAGCGTGTAGCGGTAGTCGTCGTGCGTTTCCGCGACGTGGAGGTGGCCGAAGCGGTCCGGCTCGATCCGGTCCAGCAGATCCTCGCGGACATAGAACGCAGCCACGCCGAGGCCCGCGAGCACCCACTTGTAGGTGCCGGTGGCCAGGAAATCCACGCCCGCTTCCTTGACGTCGATATCCACGGCCCCGACGCCCTGGACCGCGTCGGCGTAGAGCAGCGAGCCCCGGTCGTGGGCCACGTCCGCAAGCGCGCGGAGGTCGTGGCGGAACCCGTTCTGGTTCGAGACCCAAGCCACGGACACGAGCTTCGTCCGGTCGTCGATGCGGTCGGCGAACGCATCCGCCGGAACCCCGCCGTCCAGCGAACGCACGACCCGGACCTCGATCCCGAGGGTCTCGGCGAGGCGCCGGTGGAGGACGTAGGTGGTCTGGTAGTGGAGATCGTCCACGACCACGTTGTCGCCGGGGCGGAGGTCGAGCGACCGCGCCACGATGTTCTCGCCGTCGCTCGTCGAGAACAGGAGCGCGATCTCGGCCTCGGAGGCGCCGATCAGCCGGGCGAACTTCCGCCGCGCCGCATCCGCTTCCTCGACCATCCGCCCCAGACTGAACGGATTCCGGGACTTCGCGTCGAGGAAGGCGCGGCCCGCCTCCACGACGGGCGTCGGCGACGGCGCGATGTAGGCGCAGTTCAGCCAGATCCCCTCCTCGACGGCGGGAAAGTCGCCCCGGACGCCGAGCGGGTCGGCGGCGGAGGCGGTCGAAGCCGCCAGGCCGGCGGCGGAGACGGCGCCGATGAACTCGCGGCGGGTGGGCTGCATGACGACCTCCCTACGGTGGGTCCGCCGATTCTACGGCGGCTCCGAGGAGCCGCCCCCGGTGGTAAACTCAAGCCGAAATGGTGGCGCGCAAGGGGAAATTCTTCGTGGGCGGCGGGCTGTTTCTGGTCGCGGTCGCCGGGCTGCTCCTGACCGGTTTCGAGGAAGGAAAGGCCTACTACCGCACCGTCGGCGAGCTTGCGGCCATGGGTCCGCGCGCCGAGGGAGCGCGACTGCGGGTCGCCGGCGACGTGGTTCCCGGCACGATCGAGCCGGTGAACGAGGGCCGGGTCCGGTTCCAGATCGAGCACGAGGGGTCGCGCCTCGACGTGCTCTACACCGGGCGCGAGCCGCTGCCGGACACGCTGGTGGATCGGGCCCAGGCCGTCGCCGAGGGAAGCCTGCTCCCCGACGGTTCGTTCGAGGCCTCGCACGTGCAGGCCAAGTGCGCCTCCAAGTACGAAGCCGCCTACGCGGAGACCACGACCGCGGACGCGACGCCCGCCGCGCCCTGACCGCGCCGCCGTCGCCCCCATGAGCGGACGGCGTTCCGGTTCCTGACGATGCATCACCTCGGCAACTTCTCGCTGATCGCGGTTCTGGTTCTCACCGCCTACGCGGGCGTCGCCGCGCTGTTCGCCGCGCGGCGGCAATCCGCCGCGGTGCTGGAGAGCGCCCGCCGGGGGATCCTCGGCGCCGCTGGGTTCTCGGCGCTGTCCATCGTCTCGCTGCTCGCGCTGTTCGTCGCCGACGACTTCCGCTTCCGCTACGTCGCGAGCTACTCGGCGGCGGCGCTGCCGATTCCCTACAAGATCTCGGCGCTGTGGGCGGGCAACGACGGCTCGCTCCTGCTGTGGACGTTCCTGATGCTGGCGCTCGCGGCCGCCTGCGTGGTCCGCCGGCGCCGCGACGTGCTGCTGCCGCAGGTGATCGCCACGCTTTCGGTCCTGATCCTGTTCTTCGCCGGGATGAACTACTGGGTCAGCAACCCGTTCGGCCAGCTCGCCGAGATCACCGCGTCGGGCCCGATCCCCTTCCTGCCCGCCGACGGCAACGGCCTGAACCCGCTGCTCCAGCACCCGATCATGGCGATCCACCCGCCGATCCTCTACGTCGGGTACGTCGGGTTCGTCATCCCCTTCGCCTTCCTCATCGCGGCGCTGTGGACCCGCCGGCTCGACGCCGCGTGGATCACGACGACGCGGCGCTGGACGCTGGTCGCGTGGTTCTTCCTCGGCAGCGGCATCCTGCTCGGCGGCCGCTGGGCCTACGTGGAGCTCGGCTGGGGCGGCTACTGGGGCTGGGACCCGGTCGAGAACGCGGCGCTCATGCCGTGGCTCACCGGAACCGCGTTCCTGCACTCGGTGATGATCCAGGAGCGCAAGGGGATGCTCAAGATCTGGAACGCCGGGCTGCTCATGGCGACGTACCTGCTGTGCGTCTTCGGCACCTTCCTGACCCGCAGCGGCGTCGTCTCCTCGGTCCACGCCTTCGCCGCCTCCGAGTTCGCGTGGCTGTTCCTCGGCTTCCTCGTCGCCGTGACCCTCGGCTCGGCCGCGCTGCTGCTCACCCGCGTCAAGGACCTGCGCACCGAGAACGAGCTGGAGTCGGTCGTCTCCCGCGAATCCGGGTTCCTCTTCAACAACCTGCTGCTGCTCGCCGCCTGCTTCGCGGTGTTCTGGGGCACGATGTTCCCGGTGATCTCGGAAGCGATCCAGGGCGAGCAGATCACCGTCGGCGCTCCCTTCTTCAACCGGGTGAACGTCCCGCTCGGGATCGCGCTCCTGCTCATGACCGGCGTGGGGCCGCTGCTCGCGTGGCGGCGCTCGTCGGCGGACAGCCTGAAGCGCAACTTCGCGGCCCCCGCCGCGGCCGGGCTCGCCGTCGGAGTCGCGCTCCCGCTGCTCGGGATGCGCCACCTCGAGGCGGTGCTGTGCTTCGCGTTCTCGGCCTTCGTCGCCGTCACGATCGCGATGGAGTTCCACCGGGGAGTCCGCGCCCGGCGCGCCCACCGGGGCGGCGGCTACACGGGCGCCCTCGCCGACCTCGTCCAGCGGAACAACCGCCGCTACGGCGGCTACGTGGTCCACTTCGGGATCGTGCTGCTGTTCATCGGGTTCGCCGGCAACGCCTTCAACGAGGACGTGATCGCCGACCTGAATCCGGGCGAGAGCGCGTCCGTCGGCCCCTGGACCGTCGCCCTGAACGACCTTCCGGGCGGCGAGACCCCGGTGTACGACTGGCTCGGCGCGAATCTCGTCCTCTCGAAACACGGCGAGCCGGTCGGGATGTACCAGCCGCGCCGCCAGCTCGACAAGGCCACCGGGCAGGCGACTTCGGAAGTGCGCCGGCACGCGACCTTCCGGGAGGACATGTACCTCGTGTTCTCGGGGATGACCGGCGACGGCCGGGCCACGATCCACGTGTACCGCAACCCGCTGGTGCGCTGGGTCTGGCTCGGGGCGCTTGTGATGTTCCTCGGAACGCTTCTCACTCTGCTTCCGGACCGCCGCGAGATCCGGACGCTGCGCGCGCCGGCGGGGGCCGGCATGGAGGCCGCATGAGCAAGCTCCGCGCCCTCGTCGCCGTCATCGCGTTCTCGTCGGCGCTCGCCGCGTCCCAGGAGCGCTACAACACGGCCGCCTACCGCGAGGTGACCGGCGCGATGGTCTGCCAGTGCGGCGGCTGCAACGCCCGCGTCTCCGAGTGCGCCATGGACCGCTGCCCGTCCTCCGAGCCGATCCGCGAAGAGGTCGCGGCGCGCCTCCAGGGGGGCGAGTCCCCCGAGGGGATCCTCGCCGCGTTCACCGAACGCTACGGCCTGCGCATCCTCGCCGCGCCGCCGGCCAGCGGATTCAATCTCGCCGCCTGGATCCTCCCGTTCGTCGCGCTGGCGATCGGCGGACTCGCGGCGATCCGGGTTCTGGGGCGCTGGCGGCGGGCCACGCCCGCTCCCGCCGGACCGGCCCCGTCGCCGGAGATGCTCGCCCGGATCGAACGCGAAGTGGACGAGATCCGGGGCGACTGACGGTTGGTTCCGGCACTGCTCGGCGTCCTCGCCGCCGCGGCCACGGCGTTCGCGCTGCAGCCGCTGTTCGCGAGCGCCGACGTCTCGACCGCCGCGCCCCGGACCGAGGCCGAGCGCGAGCGGCTGCGGCTCGCCGAGAAGCGCGACCAGTTGCTCATGGGACTCGCCGAACTCGACTTCGAGCGCGACGCCGGCAAGCTGGCGGGCGCCGAGCACGAGGAGACGCGGACGCGGCTGCTCGCCGAGGCCGCGCGGGTGACGGCGCGCCTCGACGAACTGGACCGATGAGGCTCCTCGCCGCACTGCTGCTCGCCGCCGTCGCGCCGGCGGCGGCCGCCGGTCCGGTGCGGGTGACGCTCCGCAACGGCACCACCGGAGGGCCGGGGAGCGCCGAGCTGCTGACGCTCTACCGGCTCGGCGAGGGCATGGAGCCGATCGCCACCGTCGAGAGCCCCGGCGCCGAGGCGGTCCTCGACGGCCCCCCGGCCGGCGGGCCGCAGCCGTTTCTCGTCCAGGCCAGCTTCGGCGGCGTGAACTACAACCAGCCGATCCGGCTGGGTCCGGACGGCTCCGGCGAGGTCGAGCTCACCGTCTTCGACACCTTCTCCGAGTGGGACGACGACGCCATCGCGTTCACGACATGGAGGGTGCTCTACCGGCGGGCGCCCCGGGGCGACAGCCTGCGCGTCGATCACATCGTCGTGGTGAGCAACCAGTCGAATCCGCCGCGCACGTTCCGCGATCCCGAGGCGACGTTCCGGATGCGGCTTCCGCCGGAAGGGGTCCGCATCGGCCACCCGTCGATGAGCGCGACCAGCGGAACCGGGATGCCCGTCCCCCAGAGCCTGTTCCCGGTAGGCGAGGACTTCGCGTCCCGGACCAGCTTCAAGCCGGGCGAGACCGAGCTGGTGTTCTCCTACGAGGTGGACTACTCGGACGCGCAGCACGAGGTCAGCCTCATCGCGCCGCGCGCGAGCCCCGAGGTCCTGCTGCTCGCGTCGCCCGAGGACGTCCTCCTCACGCTGCCCGACGACGCGCCCGACGGGTGGACGCTGCTCGGTCCGGACCCCGACGCGGGCCTGACCGCCTCGCGCAAGTTCGACGTCGCCGCCGGCGAGCCGGTGCGCATGGTGCTCAGCGGAGGCTCCGCGCCGCCGCCAGCCGCCGGGAACCCGGCGCTTCCGCCGGTCGCGAACCCGGGCGAAGGGGACCCGGTCGGGACTGTCGGGCTCCTTCCCTACCCGGCGGCGACGCGGCACTGGATCCTCGGCATGCTCATGGCGGCGGCGCTCGCCTTCGGCCTGCTGCACCGCGCCTTCTCCGGCCCGTGACTCCGCCCGCGTTCGAGGCGGAAGGGCTGGTCAAGCGCTACCGGCGCGCGCCGGTCCTGAACGGCGTGGACTTCCGCGTGGGACCGGGCGAGGCGGTGTGCCTCCTCGGCCCCAACGGCGCCGGCAAGACGACGCTGCTGCGGATCGCCGCGACGCTCGTCCGCCCGAGCGCCGGGGTCGTGCGGCGGGCGGCCCGCGCCCGCATCGGGTTCGCCTCGCACCATTCGCTGCTGTACCCCGAACTCACGGTCGCGGAGAACCTCCGCTTCCACGCCCGGCTGCACCAAGTCGCGCTCGACCTCGACGCCCTGCTCGAGGCCCACGGCCTCGCCCACGTGCGGCGCACGCCGGCGCGGCTCCTCTCCCGGGGGACCGCGCAGCGGGCCGCGCTCGCCCGGGCGCTCCTCCACCGCCCCGACCTCCTGCTGCTGGACGAGCCGTTCGCCGGTCTCGACGCGGCCTCCCGGGGGCGCCTCGCGCGCATGATCGCCGAGGCCCGCAGCCGGGGCGCGGCGCTGATCCTCGCGACCCACGACACTGGGCGGGGGCTCGACCTCGCCGACCGCGCCGTGCTGCTGCATGAGGGACGCATCCGGCTGGATCGCCCGGCCTCCGATCGCGACCGGATCCGCCGCGCCTACGACGAGGCTACGGGGACGGCGTGACCACGCTGCGCGCCGCGGGGTTGATCGCGGCCAAGGACGTGCTCGGTGAAATCCGCTCCCGTGAGCGGGTTCCGGCGATGCTGCTGTTCGCCGCGCTCGTGCTTCTGGTGATGCATTTCGCGGTGGGCCTCGACTCGGCGGCGGCGGAGCCGCTCGCCCCCGGCGTGCTCCAGGTCTCGCTGCTGTTCGCCGGAACGCTCGGGCTGTACCGCAGCTTCGCCTCGGAGACCGAGTCCATGGCGCTCCACGGGCTGATGCTGGCTCCCTCCGACCGCTCGGCCATCTACCTCGGCAAGGTGGCCTCGGGCACGGCGCTGCTGGTGATGGTCCAGATCCCGGTCGTCGTCATCTACGCGACGCTCTTCGGAGTGAACCTTCTCGGGCCGGGCGGCGTAAGCGAATACGTCGGACTCACGTTTCTCCTGGTTTGCGGCGCGCTCGGTTTCATGGCTCTCGGGGTGACGGTGGCGGCGGTCGCCGCGGCCACGCCGGCGCGGGAAGTGCTGTTGCCGCTGCTGCTCTTCCCGCTGGCCGCGCCGCTGCTGATCGCCGGAGTGTCCGGGCTCCGAGCGATCTCGCTCGGCGAGTCCCCGGCGGAAGCCGCCCGTTTCCTCGTCCTCGCCGCCGTCGCCTTCCTCGCGGTCTCATGGATGGTCTTCGAGTTCGCGCTGGAGGAGTAGCGCTGCTCGCGGCGGTGGCCGCCGCGGCCGGCGCCCAGGAGCCGGACGCGCACGGCCACGCGCAGCGGGTCGTCGCTCCCTTCGTCGCCGAGACCCCGGACGCCGACGGGGTCCTCGACGAACCGCTGTGGGAGAACGCCGCGGTGGTGGAAACGTTCGTCCAGGCCGAGCCGGACGAGGGGGCGCCGGCCTCGCAGGCGACGCGGGTCCGCATCGCGCTCACCGAGAACGCGCTGCTGATCGGAGTCGTCCTCGACGACCCGGAGCCCGAGGCGATCGTGGCGCGGCAGTACCGGCGCGACGCCGACCTCGAGTCCGACGACAACTTCATGGTCGTCCTCGACACGTACCACGACCACCGCAGCGCCGCCTTCTTTTCCACGAACGCGGTGGGCACCCGCCAGGACGGGCTCATCCAGAACGAGGGGACGACCGTGACCCGGGAGTGGGACGGCGTCTGGATCGTGGGCTCCCGGCGCACCGCCACGGGGTGGGTCGCCGAGATCGTCATCCCCTTCGAGACGCTGCGGTTTCCTTCGGGAACGACCGAGTTCGGAATCAACTTCCTGCGCCAGGTCGCGCGGACGAGGGAACTGAGCTCGTGGGCGCCGATCGACAACGACTGGGGCTTCAACGCCATCTGGCGGGTGTCCGCGTACGGCGTGGTCGAGGGCCTCGAGGCCGCCCGACCGGGCGGACGCTTCAAGCTGAAGCCGGCGGGGGTGTACGGGTTCACCCGCGAGGACCGCGAGCGCACGTCCTCGTTCGACGGGGCCTTCGACGCCAAGGTCGCGCTCGGCTCCAACCTGAACCTCGACGTCACCGTGAACACCGACTTCGCGCAGGTGGAGGCCGACGAACAGCAGGTGAACCTGACCCGGTTCGAGCTGTTCTTTCCCGAGAAACGCGAGTTCTTCCTCGAAAACGCCGGGCTTTTCCAGGTCGGCGAGCCCTACCGCCCGTTCGAGCCGCCGGAGACGTTGCTGTTCTTCAGCCGGCGCATCGGCCTCTCCGACGACGGGGACATCGTGCCCATCCTCGGCGGCGCCCGGGTCACCGGGAAGCTCGGGGCCACGGACGTGGGGGCCTTCCACATCCGGCAGGACGCGCTCGAGGGAGCCTCCGAGGCCACGGGCTTTTCGGCCGTGCGGCTGCGGCGGGACGTGCTCGCCCGCAGTTCGGTCGGCGTCTTCGCTCTCGACAAGACGGTCTCGGGCGGCGACTCCCACCGGGTGGCTGCGGCGGATTTCTCGTGGGCGTGGAGCGACCTCTCGACGGTCAGCGGATTCGCGGCGATCAGCGACACGCCCGGAGCCGAAGGCCGGGAGTCCGCGTATTCGGTCGCGGCGATGTCGGGAACCGACCGCTGGCGGCTGGACGCCATCTTCACCGACATCGGCGAGGGATTCGAGTCGCAGTTGGGGTTCGTGCCCCGGACCGGAGTGCGCAAGACCAAGCTGGACGCGATGTGGACCCCGCGTCCCGGCCGGTTCGGGATCCGCCAGATATTCATGGGCGCGGGCGTCGTGCGGTTCACCGAGACCGACGGCGCGATCCAGTCGCAGTCGGCGGGGGTCGGCCCCTACATCCTGTTCGACGACGGCGGCAGCCTCTTCTTCAACGTGGGCCGGGAGACCGAGGGCCTCTCCGAGTCGTTCGAGCTGCGCGACGGCGTGGTGATCGAGGAGGGAACGTACGAAAACCCGTCGTACTTCATGATGGCCGAGTCGTCGCAGAGCCGCCGGCTCTCCGTCAACCTGTTCGCGCTCCGCAACGGCTTCTTCGACGGCACGCTCCGGGTGATCGCGCCCGGATTCGCGATCCGCCCGCATCCCCGCGTCCGCTTCGGGCTGAGCTATTCGCGAAGCGACATCCGGCTTCCCCAGCCCGGCGGCGACTTCACCACGAACCTGGTGATCCTCCGGGGCATGCTCGCGCTCTCGCCCGACGCCTTCATCCGGGGGCTGCTCCAGTGGAACGACGACGAGGGCGCGTTCTCGGGGAACCTGCAGCTCCGCTGGACGTGGCGGCCCGGCAGCGACTTCTTCCTCGTGTACAACGACCGGCGCCCGTACGGATTGGGCAGCGACGTGGACGTCCGCCGCCAGTTGCTGATGAAGGCCACGTGGTACCTGGTGCCCGGCTGAGGCCGGGGTACCATTTCGGGATGCGCTGGTTCGCCGGGTTCGTCGGAATCACCCTTCTCGCCGTCGCGCCCGGCGCCAGCGAGCGTGTCGAGACGACCGTCGAGGGCCGGGCGGTGTGCCTCGCCGGCGACGTCGTGCTCAAGCCCGGCGAGTGCGGGCTGGGCGGCTCCTTCGCCATCCTGGCGGAGGACGGAACGCTCCACCACCTCGATCCCCAGGACATCCGGGTCGAAATCCTCACCGACGAACGGGTGCACCGCCATCCGCTGGAGGTGACGCTGTGGGTCGAGGACGGCCTCGGCAAGATCATCCACCTCCACACGATCCAGGACGGCGAGGCGATCGAGCCGTTCTACTTCTGCTTCACCTGCAACATCACGTCG
The DNA here is from genome assembly GCA_965199715.1 of Vicinamibacteria bacterium. GTDB lineage: Bacteria > Acidobacteriota > Vicinamibacteria > Marinacidobacterales > Marinacidobacteraceae > CBDATA01. Next base: position 1,883,032 of record OZ241322.1, on the reverse strand, counting down.
CACCTCCCCGGCCCGTGCTGGTGCTGCCAGCAGGAGTTCGAGTTCAAGGAACGCCCCGCCCGCACTGGCTCCTGAGCGGGCCGTCAGAATGAAGGCCGCGCGGAGAAAGTCCCTCGGCTCCTACTACACCCCGCCGGAGATCGCGGCGGCGCTTGTCCGCTGGGCGGTGCGCCGACCCGGCGACCGGTTGCCGGACCCGTCCTGCGGGGACGGCCGATTCCTGTCGCTGCACTCGAACGGGGTCGGAGTCGATTGCGATCCCGCCGCCGTGGCCCAGGCGAAGGAGCGGGCGCCCGGCAACGCGGTCCACGAGGCGGACTTCTTCGAGTGGGCGCGGTCCACGGACGAGCGTTTCGATTGCGCCGCCGGAAATCCGCCGTTCATCCGTTACCGGCGGTTCGCCGGGCGGACCCGGCGGCTGGCGCAGGCGCTGTGCGGCTCGCTCGGGGCGCCGGTCTCGGGCCTCGCTTCCTCGTGGGCGCCGTACCTCATCGCGACCGGGTCGCCGCTCCGGCCGCGCGGCGCCCGTCCGCGGCCGCGAAGCTGGACATACCGCCGTCGCTGCTGACGCCGACCGGGCGCAGCGGGCGCGATCTCCTGGATCGCCCGATCACCGGCGAGACGGCCTCCGGATGGCGGGACCGCGACTCGCCTCACTTCCTGCTCCGACTGGACGCCCGGTCCGCGGCGGCGCCCGGCGTCCGCCGGCACCTCGATTCGGAAGCGGGCCGCAGAGCGGAGCAGCGCTACAAGTGCCGCGTCCGTGGTACGCCGTTCCCAACGTCCGCGTCCCCGATCTCTTCCTCTCGCACATGAGCTCCGGCGCGCCGACGCTGGCGGAGAACCAGGCCCGATGCGCGCGCGCGAACGCCGTGCACGCGGTCCATCTCCGCAACGGAGTCACGGCCCAGACTCTCCGGCGGCGGTGGAACTCGGCGTTGACCGCGCTGAGCTGCGAGATCGAAGGGCACCCGCTCGGGGGCGGCGTGCTGAAGCTGGAGCCGCGCGAGGCGCTTCGGGTCGCGCTCGGGGCCGAGGAGTTGCGTCCCGCCCGCCTCCGTCTCCTGCGCGAGGGCGTGGACGTGCTCCAACGGTGGCGTCACCGTGCCCGGGCTGGATGACCGCTGCCGGTGGCTATCCCTGCGGGAAGCCCTCGCCCACTTCGTGCATCCCGCCGGCAGGACCCGGAGCCGGGCCCACATCCGGCCGCTCCACTGGCACGGCGCCTCAAGACTCGTCGTCGAAGGGGGATTCCGTCCCGACGAAATCACCCCCCGGCCCCCGTTCAAGGTCGAGGTTTCAAGAGCCGGCGCTCGCCTCCTTCACGCGCCGGAGCGTGGAGGAACGGGCGAGCAGACCGTGATCGGGGGCCTGAAGACCAAGGACGTGGACGTAACCGTCGCGAAACCCGCCATCGGCCCGTGCCTCGCCATCTCGATCAAGGGGACGCAGAACGCATACCGGAATCTGACGAACCGGATGGAGGAAGCCGTCGGCGACTGCGCGAACCTCCACATCTCCGAACCTGGTGTACGGCTTCCTCCATTTCCTCCGTGGGACGCCGGAAGGGCCTCTCGACCCGCGGGACGCCGGGCTGGTGACGGCGGATGCGAGCGGGAACGCCTCGGCGAGCGACGTGGCGCTGCGCGCCGACGGCTCCGTGGTCGACGCCATCCAGCGCTATCACGACGCCCTGGCGGGACTCGCCGGGCGCCGGGGCATCCGAAACGACGTCACCCGCTACGAATCCGTCGCGCTCGCGTCGCGCCGCGAGCGCTGGGGATCGCCGAACGCTGGCCCCACGCGGAAAGCCCGCTCCGGTTCGAGAGCGCCTTCCGGTCCATGTACCGCGAGTACGACCAGCGGTGCGTGTTCGCGGCTCCGAAGCTCGCCCGGAGGACCGCTCGCCTCCAGTGGGCCGAGGATTCGCCGGCGTTCACGGAGGAGCGGGACCTCGATTACGCCACGCGGATGGGACAGCGGCGACCAAGCCGCCAAATTGCTAGTTTGCCGGGATGCGGTTCCTCCCGGCCCTCCTCCTCGTCGCGGGCGCCGCCGCGGCCCAGGGCGGGAACCCGAGCGGCGTCGAGCTGGGGTGGCTCGAGTCGTTCCTGATGACCGAGGACGAGCGGCGGGCCTCCATCGAGGCGCGGACGCAGGGCGACCTCGCCAGCTTCCGGCGGCTCTTCTGGCTTCGGCGCGATCCGGACCCGACGACGCCGGAGAACGAGACCCTCGACCGCTTCCTGACCCGCGTGCGGCTCGCGAACCGCAACTTCATGGACGACTCCGGGGACGACGGCGGCGGCGACCGCGCCCGGGTCTTCGTGTTCCTTGGCATGCCGCTCCAGACCCTTCGCGAGCCGGCGTCCGAGACCCGCCCGGCGGGAGTCCGGTGGGTGTGGCCCGCCGACCCCGAAGCCGGACTTCGGGACGACCTCTCGGCGATCTTCTTCCCCGACCCCGACGGGAGGCTCTGGATCGAGAACCGGAACGAAGTCGATGACGCGCTCGAGGAGGCGCGCCGACGGGTGGTCGCCCGCGAGGAGATCGGCTACGTCCGGGGCGCGGACGGAAGGCTCCGATTGCCCGACCTGCCGGGAGGCGGGTCGGATCGCGCCCGCCGGGTGCTGACCGGCTTCGACCCCGCGAGCGAGGAGCCCGAGGGAATCCCCTTCTCGGTCGCGCCAGCGTTCTTCCGGGGCGAACCCGGCGCGACCCGCGTCGCGCTGCTGCTCGAGGCGCGGGAGGGAGCGCTCGTCCCCGGACCCGACGGGCAGGGCGCGGCCTCGGTGTTCGCCCGCGTGGTCGCGGACGAACCAAGGGACGTGGCCTATACGACCATCCGCGCCGCGGAAGGGCGCGCCCGCTTCGAGCTGGCGCTGGACGCCGAGCCGGGACGCCGCCGGGTCGTCCTCGGGTTCGTGGACGAGCAGTCGGAAGGGTACGGGGCAGCCGCGGTCACGCTCGACGTCCCCGAGTTCGCGGCGGACGCGGCCGGCTTCTCGTCGGTGGTGCTCTACAGCGACGCCGAGCCGACGGTGCTCCCCGAGGGCGGTCCCGAGCGGGCCTTCCAGTTCGGCCGCACCCGGTTCCACCCGCGCCCGACCGGGGTCTTTCGCCAGCAGGAGACGCTCGGCGCCTTCTACTTCTTCTACCCGGGCGAGCGCGACGACGACGGCGAGCTGCCCGAGGTCGTCGCCGAATACACGATCCGGCGCGAGGGCAGCGACGCCGGGTTCATCGCCCCCGAGGCGGTCCCGACGAGCACGCGCCAAGCCGCCGCCAACGCGGAGTTCCGGCTTGACGGGTTCGCGCCGGGCCGCTACGAACTGGCGATCCGGATCCGCTACCGGGACAACGCCTTCGAGACCAGCCAGCCGTTCACGCTGGTCCGCTGACTCAGGAGCCGAGGTGCTCCCGGAAGAAGCGGACGGTGCGCGGCCACGCCTGCGACGCTGCCGTCAGGTTCCGGCCCTCGCGCCCGTCCTGCGCCCGCAGGAAGCCGTGTCCGGCGCCGTCGTAGATCTCGATCGGGAACGCCTTGCCGAGTTCCTCCATGCGCTGGCGCGCCTCCGGGATCGTCGCGTTGACCCGCTCGTCGTCGCCGCCGTAGAGCCCGAGCACCGGGGCCTCGATCCCGGCGAGCGCGTCCGCGTCCGGCGAGGAGCCGTAGTACACGACCGCGGCGCCGAGCCCGTCCGCGACCGTGGCGAGCGTGAAGCTGGTGCGCCCGCCCCAGCAGAAGCCGACGGATCCCCAAGCGTCCCCGGCTCCGGGCTGCGCCTTGGCCCATGCGGCGACGCCCTCGAGCCGCCGGTGCGCCTCGTCCGCGTCGAGGGCCCGGATCAGCGCCACCGCGCCGTCTCGATCGACCGAGTCGGTGCGCCCGCCGTCGGGCCCCTTCCCGGTGAGCAGATCGGGCGCCACGGCGAGAAACCCGGCGGCGGCGAGCTGGTCGGCCACCCCCCGGATCCAGTCGGTGAGCCCGTAGATCTCGTGGATCACCACGACCACCGGAGCGGGGTCGGACCGCTCGGGCCAGACCACCCACGACTCGACGGCGTCGTCGCCGACCGGAACCGAAACCCACTCTCCGTGCCGGGGCGAGGAGTTCAGGCGATCGCGGGCCTGTGCGTCGCCCGCCGGAAGCGTCTGCGCGGCCGCGAAACCGCCGGACAGGACGAGGGCCGCGAGCAGCGGGACGGGGCGCATCCGCCGAGTATAGTTTCGGCCGATCCTGATGCGCCCCGGCCGCTCCGGGGCCGCCTGAGGTGCGGCTCCCCTCCGTAACGGCGATGGCGGCCGCGACCGCGGTCGCGCTTGCGGTCGCGCTCTGGGCGGCCTTCTTCCACGCCCCCACCGAGCTGACGATGGGCGACTTGCAGCGGATCTTCTACTTCCACGTGGCCGCCTGGTGGCTCGCCTTCCTGGCGTTCTTCGTGGTCGCCGGGGCGAGCGTCGGGTGGCTCAGGACCCGCCGTCCCGAGTACGACGCGGCGGCGCTCGCGTCCGCCGAGATCGGCGTGCTGTTCACGACGATCGGCCTCGCGATGGGGATGATCTGGGCGAAGCCGGCGTGGGGGATCTGGTGGACGTGGGACGCGCGGCTGACCACCGCGTTCATCCTTTGGCTGACCTACTGCGGCTACTTGATGCTGCGCGGCTACGTGGACGACCCCGAGCGGCGGGCCAACCTCGCCGCGGTGATCGGCGTGCTGGGCGCCGCGGACGTGCCGATCGTGTACTTCTCGATCCGCTGGTGGCGCACCCAGCACCCCCAGCCGGTCATCATGGGCGGCCCGGATTCCGGGCTCCACCCCGACATGGCCGTCGCGCTGCTGCTGGCGGTGGTCGCCTTCACCCTGCTGTTCCTCACGCTGCTCCGCGCCCGCACCGGGCTCGAGATGCGGCGGATCCGGCTAGAGGAAGCTCGGGCCTGATGGGGTGGCTGGCCGCCGGATACGCGGCGTTCTTCCTGATGACCGGCGCGTACGTGGTCCGGCTGGTCGGATTGCACGTGCGGCTGAAGCGCGAGGAAGCGCGAACGGAGACATCATGAGCAGATTGGACGGGGTGGCCGCGCTGGTCACCGGGAGCTCCCGCGGCATCGGGCTCGGGATCGCCCGCGCCTTCCTCCACGAAGGCGCGCGCGTGTTCCTGAGCGCGCGCGATCCCGAGCGGCTCGCGGCGACCGCCCGCGACCTCGAGCGCGACTGGCCGGGCCGGATCGCGTCGTTCCCCGCCGACCTCGGCGACGCCGACTCCGCCCGGGCGCTGGCGGACGAGGCGCTCGCCCGGTTCCCGGAGCTGTCCGTGCTCGTGAACAACGCCTCGATTCTCGGCGAGCGGGCGCCGGTCGGCGAGCAGCGGATCGATGTCTGGGACGACGTGCTGCGGATCAACACGTCGAGCCTCTTCTACCTCACCCGGGCGCTGCTTCCGGGGCTCGCGGCGCGCGAGTCGGCCTCCATTGTCAACGTGAGCTCCACGGTGGGACGGATCGGCAAGCCCAACTGGGGGCCCTACGCGGTGTCCAAGTTCGGCCTCGAGGGATTCACCCAGGTGCTCGCCGCCGAGTTCGCGGGGACCGGGCTGCGGGTCAACAGCGTGAACCCGGGCGCCACCCGCACCTCGATGCGCGCCGCCGCCTACCCGGACGAGGATCCGGGCACGCTGCCCACGCCGGAGGACGTCGCCGAGGCGTTCGTCCTGCTGGCGGCTCCCGACGGAACCGAGACCGGCGAAGCCCTGAACGCCCGGGACTTCCCCCGGTGGACGCCCCCCTCGGAGAGCGCATGAAGCTCGAGCGCTTCCGCACCTCGTTCGGGTCCCGGATGACCCTGATCGGGGTCGCGGTGGGGCTCGCGAACATCTGGCGCTTCCCGTACATGGCGGGTCAGTACGGGGGCGGGGCCTTCGTCCTGATCTACATCCTCTTCGTCATCGCCCTTGGAGCGCCGGCGCTCATCGGCGAATGGAGCCTCGGCCGCCTCACCCGGGCCGGACCCGTGGACGCCTTCCGGAGAGTCCGGACGCCGGGAGCGAAGGCGATCGGGCCGATGCTCTTCGTGACCGTGTTCATGGCGACCTCGTACTACACGGTGGTCGTGGCGCAGGTCTTCTACTACACGGTCCGGGGCGGCATCGTCGAGAACTCGGAGGCCTTCTACCTCGAGCACTTCTCCGGAATCACGTTCCTGAACGTGGGCGCCACCGTCTGCGTGTTCGTCGGGATGGCCGTGGTCATCGCGCTCGGAGTCTCGAAGGGGATCGAGCGGGTCTCCCGGATCGCGATGCCGCTCGTCGGCGTGATGCTGCTGCTGGTCGTGATCCGTTCGGTCACGCTGCCGGGCGCGAGCGAGGGGCTGCGCTACCTGTTCTACCCGGATCTCAGCCGGGTCACGAGCGGCACCTTCCTCGCGGCGCTGGGGCAGGCGTTCTTCAGCCTGTCGCTCGGCGGCACGTTCTTTCTGGTGTACGGCAGCTACCTGCCCCGCCGCGTCAGCCTGCGCGGTCTCGCGGGCACGACGATCGCCGGAGACACCGGAGCCGCGCTTCTGGGCGGCCTCGCGGTGATCCCGGCGGCTTTCGCGCTGGGCGCCCAGCCGGACAGCGGCCCGCCGCTCCTGTTCTTCACGCTGCCCGAGGTGTTCGGGCGGATGCCGCTCGGCCAATTGGTCGCCCCGCTCTTCTTCGCCGCGCTGTTCCTCGCCGCCTTCCTCTCGGCGATCGCGGCGCTGGAAGTGATCGTGAACGCCGGCATGGCGTGGACCGGCAAGTCGCGCCTCACCATCGTGATCGCCGCGGTCGCGGTGCAGATCCCGCTCGCGCTTCCCTCGATGGCGAGCGCGCGCTTCCTCGAGTGGAGCGACCTGATCTGGGGCTCCACGATGCAGCCCGTCGGCTCCGGCCTGACCCTGCTCGCGCTCGGGTTCTGCGTTTCGCGGAAGCGGGCGCTGGCCGAGGCCAACCGGGGCGACCGGAAGGCCCGGCTGACGGACCGCTGGCGGTTCTGGATCCGCTACGTGGTCCCGATCTCGATCTTCATCGTCCTGCTCTGGGGCTGGGCCAACCGGATCCAGGAGCTGCTTCCGTGAGCCGGGCGAGTCCGCTCCGGGCCCGGTACGGTCGGCTCCACTTCTTCGTCCGGGAGTGCCTGAAGCGGATGCGGCTGGCCCCGGAGTTCGCGTCCCGGACCGCGGACGCCATGGTGGACGCGAACCTGATGGGGTTCGACCCCGACGGCGTCGCGTGGCTGCCCGAACTCGTGGACGACCTCTCGACCCGCCACGTGAACGCCCGCCCCCGCGTCGAGGAAGTGTCGGCGTCGGGGAGCACCGTCGTGCTCGACGGCGACCACGGGCCGGGACCGGTCGCGGCGCACCGCGCCATGCAGGAGGCCATCGGCGGGGCGAACCGCCAGGGGGTGGGAGCGGCCGCGCTTCGGGGCGGAACCCGCTTCGGGGCCCCCGCGCACTTCGCCCGACTCGCGCTCTCGCACCAGATGGCGGGCGTGGCGATCGAGAGCGGCGCTCCCTCCGAATCCGGACCGGCCACGATCCGGTTCGGGATCGCCGCGCCCACCGAGGAGACCCAGGCGCCCACGATCCTCAACCGGACCCTGCCGGACGGCGGCGGCGACCCGGGGCTCGCGTTCGCGCTGGAGGCGCTCGTCGGGCTCGCCGGCGCGGCGCTCCCGCACGAACTCGAGGCCGCCCGGCCCGATCCGGTGCACAAGGGGCGCGGGGGCCTCTTCCTCGCGTTCCGGGTGCGAGCGTTCGCGCCGTGGGCGGGCTTCCGCAACCGGATGGCGGCGCGCCTCAACACCCTGCGCCACGCCGGAGCGGACCACCCGGGAACGGACGAGTTCGCCGTGGAGGAGGAGCGCCGCACTCACGGGATCCCGATCCCGGAGGACGTCGCGGCGGATCTGGGGCGGCTCGCGGCCCGGCTGGACATCCGGAAGATCTGGGCCGAACTGAGCGGGAGCTAGCGTCATCCTTGTAAATCATGCATCGTGATGCATGATTTACAAGGATGATTCCGCGCCACCTACTCCCCTCCGTCCTCAAACGGCTGGAGCAGTTCCCGGCGGTCGTCCTGCTCGGGCCGCGTCAGGTCGGAAAGACCGCGCTGGCCGCGAAAATCGCGGCGACGCGACCGAGCGTGCGCCTCGACCTCGAGCGGCCCGCCGAGCGCGCTCAGTTGGCCGACCCCGAGCTCTTCCTCCGCGACCACGAAGACAAGCTGTTGATTCTGGACGAGATCCAGAGGATGCCGAGGCTGTTTCCGACGCTTCGGGGCGTCATGGACGAGGGACGCAGCCGCGGCCTGCGCGCCGGGCGGTTCTTCCTCATCGGATCCGCCTCGCTCGACCGGTTCCGCCAGTCCGGCGAGTCCCTCGCCGGCCGGGTCGCCAACGTGGAGCTGGGGCCGCTCCGCGACTTCGAGGTCGCCAGCGGCGCGCGGCGGATGCTCTGGATTCGCGGCGGCTTCCCCGACAGCCTGCTCGCGGACGGCGACGGGGCGAGCGTCCAGTGGCGCGAGAACTTCATCCGCACGTATCTCGAGCGCGACGTCCCGCAGTTCGGGCCGCGCCTTCCCGCCGAGACGCTCCGCCGCTTCTGGACGATGCTCGCGCACAGCCAGGGCGCCCCCCTGAACGCCGCCCGGCTCGCCCATAGCCTCGGCGTCAACGTGCGGACGGTCTCCCGATACGTGGACCTGCTCGTCGATCTGCTGCTCGTGCGCCGGCTGCCGCCGTGGCGCGCGAACGTCGGCAAGCGCCTCGTGAAGGCGCCGAAGGTCTTCGTGCGCGACAGCGGGCTCGTCCATTCGCTTCTCCGCCTCGACGACCGGAAAGCGGTGCTGGGCCATCCCGTCGCCGGCCCGAGCTGGGAGGGATTCGTGGTGGAGAACCTGCTCGCGGCGGCGCCCGACCGGACGCAAGGGTGGTTCTACCGCACCGCGGCCGGCGCCGAGATCGACCTGGTGCTGGAGATGGGCGGCGGCGAGCTCTGGGCCGTCGAGGTCAAGCGCAGCCTCGCGCCCGCTCTCGATCGCGGGTTTCATCATGCCCGGGAGGATCTTCGTCCGGCCCGCTCCTTCGTGGTCTATCCGGGCGACGACCGTTACCGGGTCGCGGAGGGGGTGGAGGTCATCAGCCTCTGGGAGCTGGCGCGAGTGCTTCTCGGCGTCGCGTCATAAGATATGCAATGCGTTCTTGCATTCTCTCGTTCGCAATACAACCATGACAATCAGCGTGATCGGCTTGCGCATCCGGGCGCTCCGCAGGGAGCGCGGACTCTCTCAGGCGGACGTCGCCAAATTCCTAGGCTTCAAGGACCGGCAGACCGTCTCCGCGATCGAGAACGGACTGCGCAAGGTCTCCGCCGATGAACTCCTCGTCGCCGCCGAGACCCTGGACGTGCCGCCCGGCGACTTCACCGATCGCTTCCATCTCGGCGACGCCTCGTGGCGTCGGGACGCCGGCCCGGCGGGCGAGCGCTCCGCCTTCGAGCACCGCGCCGAGCGTTGGATCGCCGCGTTTCGTGAGTTGTCGCCACGGGTCGGACGACCCCTGCCCCTGATGCGAAACTCGCTTCGTCTCCACCGCGGCGCGCGCCCGGAGGTCGCCCCCGACGCAGGGGAGCGCTTCGCCGCGTCCTTCGGCCTCGGCGACGCGCCCGCGGAGAGACTGATCGGAACGATGGAGCGAGACATCGGGATCCTCGTGCTCCTCGTGGATCTTCCCGAAGGAGTCTCGAGCGCCGCTTGTCGAACTCCGGACCTGGACACGGTCCTGATCGCCCGCCGGAACGTGGAGGAAGAACGCAACCTCGGCCTGGCGCGCGAGCTGTTTTGTCTCCTTGCCTGGGAGGCCGTGCCGCCGCGCCGGTCGCGCCGACTCGCCGACGCCTTCGCCGCCGCCGTCCTGATCCCGGCCTCGAGCCTCGGGCGACCGGAGGAATGGTCCTCGCTCGAGCGAGGCGCCGTCGCCGCTCGCATCGCTGCTGTCGCGGCTCCGCTGCGCGTCCCGCGCTCCGCCGTCGGATCGCGGCTGGTCGGGTTGGGGATGCTGAAACCGGAGGCCGTCCCGGAGCAGGTGGCGGACTCCGAGGACAAGGCCGGCCGAGCGGTTCGCCGGGACGCCGAACCCCCTGCGTTCTCACGGCCCTTCATGGAAGTTCTCGGCCGCGCGATCGACCAGGGCCAGATTTCAGCCCGGAGGGCGGCGCGCCTTCTGGACCGGACCGTGGACGACCTGAATCCGCTGTTCGCCGCGCACGACGTTGGGTTCGAGGTTGAGTTGTGAGCGGCGACCGCTCACGGGGCCCGGTACCGAGAGAGGAGACTCTCGCGGTGGGCGTATCCTTGCCGTGTTCCGTGCGCTTCCTCGGCGAAGGGGCCGGTCGGCCCTGCGCGTCTTCCGCATCGGCCACGCAACCGACCTCCAGACGTCGCGCTGCTCCGAAGCCGGAGGCGCCTTCGGGAGCAGTCTCGAAACGCCGTTCCTTCCCCCGGAGCCAACGGTGCAGCGCGACCGCCGTGTCCGGCAGCCGGGACGAGCGCACGGCGCACTCCCACACGATCGCCACGCGCCAGCGGCCGCGGAGCAATTCCTCGACCACTCGGCGGTCCCGCCGGACGTTCGCATCGAACTTCGCTCGCCAGAACTCCGCGCGAGTCGAAGGACTGGTCGCGTACCGGCACCCTTGGTGGCGATGCCAGAAGCAGCCGTGGACAAGGCAAACGGCGCCGAAGCGCAGGAATCAGCAACGTGACCGAATGGGCGAAGAAGCAGGGTTGCTGGGATCGCGTTCGGGATCTGAGAATCGACTGGCCCCGCTCCGTGATCGGAGACCTCCTTTCCGTCGGCGAGCGCCGTGACGCGATTCGAGCGGGCCGCCGCGAGCAACGGGTGCTGAACGGAATTGAGGCGCAGACGGCCGTGGTGAATGCTGGCGCGGATTTCTGGAAGGGGGCCCTGAAGTGGGGTATTTCCAAGAAAGTTCTGTCCGAAACGGAGAGCGGAATCATCGGGTACGCCAGCCGAGCGCCGACGACCATTCCGTCTGAGAAGCAGTCCGTCCGAGCGATCCAGATACTGGAGAAGCTCCAGGAGGCCGGGTATTCGGGGGAGCTTCCGCGGCGCTCCTGAACCGCCCGGACTAACGGTGGACGAACTTCGCCGGGGTCCGGGGCCCGTTCTCGAGGAAGTTCGCCATGCCGATGCGCATGTCCTCGAGGCCGCAGCACTCGCCGAAGAGCCGCGCCTCGAAGCGCAGCGCGTCCGGCAGCGGGAGCGCCGCTCCCTCGAGCACGGCGCGCTGCATGATCGCGTCCACCGCCTTCGACCGGTGCCCGATATCGACCTCGGGCAGGTCGGTCGGCACGGGGATCGGGCCTTGCGGCATCTCGGGCGCGGGGCGGCGGCCGGCGGCGATGTCCGCCGCGAGTTCGACGGCGCGGGGGACGAGCTCGTCGCCTGACGCGAGTTCGCTCACGAGGCCGAGCGCGAGCGCTTCGTCGGAATCGATCGTCGTCGCCGCGCGCAGCATCGGCCACGCCGCCTCGACGCCGATGAGGCGCGGCAGGCGCTGCGTTCCGCCGGCGCCGGGGATCACGCCGAGGTTGGGTTCGGGCTGGCTCACCAGCCGCCGCGCGCCGGCGCGGGCGATCCGGGCGGCGCACGCCATGGCGAGTTCGATCCCGCCGCCGAACGCGACGCCGTTCACCGCCGCCACGATCGGCTTGCCGAGCGCCTCGATGCGCTCCAGCACCCGGTGGAGCCGCAGCGACATGGCCTCGCCCTCGGCGACCGACGCGATCCGCGCCAGCATCCGGATGTCGGCGCCGGCGGCGAACGCCTTCGGGCCGAAGCCGGTGAGCGCGACGCCGACGACGCCGCTTTCAGCGGCGGCGTCATGGAGCCGCCCGTCCAGTTCGCCGAGCAGCTCCTCGTCGAGCGCGTTCAGGACGTCGGGCCGGCGGATGGTCAGCACGCGGACTGCGCCGCCTTCGACCGGCGCGTTCCGCTCGAGGATGCGGGGAACCGCGATCCGACCGGCCGACGGGGTCCGGAGCATCGCCGGATCGGGGAAGTCGGGCTCGATCTCGCGGTAGCGGGCGACGAGCGCCCCGGCGCGGCGGACGCCGATCCGGTTCATCATCCCGAAGGGGTTCGCGGCCGACAGCGCCAGCTTGCATCCGAGATCGAGGTCCGCGAGCGAGATCGCCCGATCCTCGACCGTCCACGCCGCGAGGCCGAGGTACGCAGCGACCATGCGCTCCTCGATCTCCCGCGCGCGGTCCTCGGGAACCGCGACTTCCTCGCCCCGGCCGGGAACGTCCCAGGCTCGCCCGTCCTCCATCGCTTCGTCCAGCAGCTTCGGCGACCGGAACCACGGGTGCAGCCGGCGTCCCAGCTCGGGGAACCCCTCGTGGGCGATCGGGTTGCCGCCGGTGAGGTTCATCACCGTGAAGGGCCCGACCCCGAGGCGAAGCGCCCGCACGGCCATGGCGTCCACTTCCCGCGTGGTTCCGAGGCCCTCCTCGACGACGAGCGCAGCCGCGAGGAACAACCCCTCGAAGACGGGGTTCAGCGCGTGGCCGAAGCGATCGCGGACGCGCACCGGCGCCTTGCCGATTTCCTCGTAGAACCCCATGAGCCAGGCGACGAGCGGCTCCGCGCCGGCCTCGGCGATCTCCACCATCGGGTTCCGCTCGGCGGGAAAGAAGTAGTGCGCCACCGTCGCCCGCTCGGGGCGCTCGAGGCCGTCGAAGATGAGCGACGGCGGGATGTGGGAGGAATTCGAGAGCAGGATCGACTCCGGGCCGACCCGCCGCTCGGCCTCGGCGAAGATGCGGCGCTTGATCTCGAGGTTCTCGGACGCGGCCTCGACGACCAGGTCCGCCCCATCCAGCCGGTCGTAGTCGTCGGTGAACGAAGCCGACTCGATCATCCGCGCGGCTTGGGCCTCCCGGAAGGCGCCGGTCCGGACCCCCTTCGCGATCTTCTTCTCCATCCGCGCCCGTCCGGCCCGAAGCGCTTCCGGCGCGACGTCGAGCACGAGGGTCCGCGCGCCGTGGGGCGAGAGCGCCTTCACGAAATGAAGCGCGATGTCCGGGCCGATCTGCCCGGATCCGATCACCGCGACGCGGCGAATCTCGCGGTCGCGCCAGCGAAAGCCCGCCGTCATGGGCTTCCCCCATCTCCCTTCCGGCGGTCCGAGGCGTCCTCCCGCCACTGTTCGATCTGCCGGGCGGCCGCGTCGCGGCCCCCCAGCCCGAAGGCGATCGCGAACGCCACCGCCACCGACCCGAGCACGATCCCGAACGCGATCTCGATGATCTCGCCGGCGAGCCCCATCTGGTGCAACCCGATGGCCGTCGCGAAGATCAGGATGCCGACCCGCGCCGCCCCCGCGAACAGCTCCCGCTGGGGCATCGAGCTCGCCCGGATGGCCTTGACCGAAACGTGGGCGAGGAAGATCCCGAAACCGACGAACACCACGCCGAGCACGAACTGGCCGGCGAACTGGAGCAGCCGGGTGAGCAGGAGCGCCACGTTCTCGAACGCGAGCAGGCTCGCCGCCTCGATCGCGGCGAACAGCACGATCGTCGCCACGATCAGGATCCGCACGACGTTGGAGGCCACGAAGTCCTCGCCCGGGGGCATGACCGGGGTCAGCCCGAGCCGTCCGAGCAACTGGTCGAACCCGGCCTCGTGGAGCACGTCGCGGATCAGGTCGGCCACGATGCGCCCGACGACGTACGCGGTCGCGAGCAGGGCGGCGGCGACGAGGATCACCGGAGTCATCGCGACCAGCCGGCCCAGCATCTCCGACACCGGGCCGGTGATCTCCTCGAGGCTGATGCGCTCGAGGCCGGTCAGGATGACCGGGAAGAGCACCAGCACGTAGGCGACCGAGCCGATGAGCGAGGAGGGAGTCCGGGTCCCGATCGCCCACCGGATCCGGAAGCGGGCGGCGATCCGGTCGAGCCCGATGGCGACGAGCAAGTTCGTCACCATGGCCTTCACGAGGCGGGCGAGGAGCCATCCGACCACGAAGATCAGGACCGCGCCGAACAGGTTCGGCAGGAACAGCAGCACCTGGTTCGCCGTCGTCTCGATCGGCGTGAGCACCCCGTCCAGCTCGAGGACCGCGAGGACCGGGGGCAGGAACAGCAGCAGCACGGTCCAATAGACGACTTCCGGGAGCGCCCACGCCATGCGCCTCGGGGCGGGATCGTCGGCGGCCCGGCCCATGCCCGCGAGCTCCAGCACGCCGCGCGCCGCACGCCGGAGGAGGCCGGCGAGGATCCACGAGAACAGCAGCAGGACCAGCGCCTGGCCGAGCTGCCAGAAGAGGCCCATGACCCGGTCCAGCAGCGCGCCGCCGGGGCCGCCGAGCCGGCCGAAGTCCACGAACGAGGCGAACACGGCGACGACGAGGATCAGGAGGCCCGCGAACAGGATCCGCCCCGCGAGGACGTCCACGTCCACCCGCGAGGCGCGCTCCTCGCCGAGCACCACGCGTACCATGTTCCGGACCTGCTCCGCGATGCGGTCGTGGATCCCGAGGCTCTGGAGCAGTCGCCGGATCAGCACGACGGTCACGAGCGCGAGGCTGCCGACGGCGACGAGCACGCCGAGCGCCAGAATCAGGTGGCCGACGGTCGAGTCGAAGACGGGCGGAATCCTCCCGGAGAGGCCCGCGAGCAGGTCGCGCATGAGTGGGATGGTAGTGGGCGCGCCGGTCGGAAGGGAGCTTTCGGGCCTCCGATCCTCTGGTACATTTTCGGGTTGCTGGCGGTCCGAAGGGTCGGATCGCCCCCACCGGAGGCAACCCCATGCGGCGCAGAAATTTCCTCGGCGAAGCCGGCGGCGCCGCTCTGGTCGCGACCATGTTCGGCCCGGAGACGATCCGCCGGGTCGAGGGCGCGACCGCGCAGACGGCGGGGCGGCCGGCGACGGAAGTGGCGCGGGACGAGAGCTACTGGGCGGAGATCCAGCAGGCGTTCACGGTCTCCCGCTCGATCCTGAACCTGAACAACGGCGGGGTCTGTCCGTCCCCCCGTACCGTCACCGACGCGTTCGTCCGGTACACGTGGCAGCAGGAAGAGGCGCCGGTGTACACGATGTGGCAGCTTCTCGAGCCGCGCAAGGAGCACGTCCGCCAGCGGCTGGCCGGGCTGTTCGGGTGCGATCCGGAAGAGATCGCGCTGGTGCGCAACACCTCCGAGGCGATGGAGATCCTCCTGCTGGGGATGGACCTCAAGTCCGGCGACCAGGTGCTCACCACCACCCAGGACTACGGGCGGATGCTCACCACGCTGAACCAGCGGGCGCGCCGGGAGGGGATCGAGATCGAGTACATCCAGATCCCGGTGCCGGCGGAGAGCGACGAGGAGGTCGTCGAGGGCTTCCGAAACGCGATCAACGACAAGACCCGGCTGATCCTCATGTCGCACCAGATCAACCTGACCGGGCAGATCCTGCCGGTGAAGGGCGTGTGCGACATGGCCCGGGAACACGGCGTCGAGGTCATGGTGGACGGGGCCCACTCCTTCGCCCAGTTCGAGTTCACCCAGCCCGACATCGGCTGCGACTACTTCGGAACCAGCCTCCACAAGTGGCTCCTCGCGCCGAAGGGCACCGGGATGCTCTACGTCAAGAAGGACAAGATTCCGTCGATCTGGCCGCTCATGCCGGCCCCCGAGCGCATGGACGCCGACATCCGCAAGTTCGAGGAGATCGGCACCCACCCGGCGGCGAACTTCGTCGCCTGCGGCGAGGCCATCACCTTCCACAACACGATCGGCGGGGCGAACAAGGAAGCGCGGCTGCGCTACCTCAAGGACACGTGGGCGGACCGCCTCTCGGCGATCCCCGACACCGAGCTCCACACGTCGCGCGACCCGGCGATGAGCTGCGCGATCGGCAACATCAACCTGAAGACGGTCGAGGCCGCCAGGCTGCGGGACTACCTCTGGGAGAAGCACCACATCATCGTGGTGGCGATCGACCACGAGGAGTTCCAGGGGCTGCGGATCACACCCAACCTGTACACGACGATGGCGGAGCTCGACTACTTCTGCGAGGTCTTCGAGCACGTGGCGCGCAACGGGCTTCCGCGATCCGCCTGACCCCCGGTTGACGGAGAGGAACCCGATGTCCGCGTCAGGGGCGCGCCCGGCTCCGGGGTTCCGGCAGTACGCGTGGGACGACGTGCACTACGACGAGATGTTCGAGAAGGCGAACGTCCCGAGGGAGCACTACCGGGCGCTCCACGACACGCTCTCGAAGACCCCGCCGGAGGAGCTCCTCCAGATCCAGGAGCGGGTGACGCGCAGCTTCCTCCACGAGGGCATCACGTTCACCGTATACGGGGACGACCAGACGATCGAACGGGTGTTCCCGATCGACTGCCTCCCGCGCATCATCCGGGGCGACGACTGGGACCGGGTCGTGCGCGGGCTCGAGCAGCGCATCAAGGCGATGAACCTGTTCCTCCACGACATCTACCACCGGGGGATGATCGTCAGGGACGGGGTCGTTCCGGCCGACATGGTGTACGGCAGCAAGCACTACCTGCTGCCGATGCGGGGCGTGAAGGTTCCGAAGCAGGCGTACGTCTCGATCTGCGGCACCGACCTCGTCCGCACCCACGACGGGTTCGGGGTGCTCGAGGACAACCTCCGGGTCCCGTCCGGAGTGAGCTACATGCTCGCCTGCCGGGACGCGATCAAGCGGAGCCTGCCGAGGCTCTTCCGCAGCTACCGGGTGCGCGAGGTGGAGCAGTACAGCGCGTTGCTGCTCGGCGTGCTGCGTTCGCTCGCTCCTCCGGGCGCCAGCGATCCGACGATCGTCCTGCTGACGCCGGGGGTCTACAACTCGGCCTACTACGAGCACGCCTTCCTCGCCCGCCAGATGGGGATCGAGCTGGTCGAAGGACCGGACCTCCTCGTCCACCAGGACCGGGTGTACATGCGCACCACGAACGGGCTGAAGGGCGTGGACGTGATCTACCGTCGCCTCGACGACGACTTCGTGGATCCGCTCACGTTCCGGCCCGACTCGCTCCTCGGGGTCCCGGGGCTGTTCCACGTGTACCGGGCCGGGAAGGTCGCCATCGCCAACGCTCCCGGCAACGGGGTCGCCGACGACAAGGGCGTGTACGCCTTCGTCCCCGACATCATCCGCTACTACCTGTCGGAGGAGCCGCTCCTCGACAACATCCCGACGACGCTCTGCCGCCGTCCGGAGGGCCTCGCCTACACGCTCGACAACCTCGACAAGCTGGTCGTGAAGATGGTCGGCGAGTCGGGCGGCTACGGGATGCTCATCGGCCCGCACGCCACCATGGAGGAGCGCGCCGAGTTCGCCGCGCAGCTCAAGGCGGACCCGGAGAACTACATCGCGCAGCCGACGCTCGCGCTGAGCCGGGCGCCCTGCCTCGTGGGGTCGAACATCGAGTCCCGTCACGTGGACCTGCGGCCCTTCGTCCTCCACGACGGCGACTCCACGAAGATCGTGCCCGGCGGGCTGTGCCGGGTCGCGCTGCGCAAGGGAAGCCTCGTCGTGAACTCCAGCCAGGGCGGCGGGTCCAAGGACGCCTGGATCGTGGACCGGGAGAATCCCTGACGATGCTCGCCCGGGTCGCCGACAACCTCTACTGGATGAGCCGCTACCTCGAGCGGGCGGATCAGACCGCCCGGCTGCTCGGCGTTCAGGTGAACGCGCTCGCGGACCAGCCGGCGCAGGTGATCGGGGACGGCTGGCGCCGGCTCTTCTTCGCGCTCAGTTGCACGCCGGCGGGCGGGACGATCTTCGCGGACTCGGAGGAGGAGGAAGCGTTCCTGCTCGCCGACGCGTACTCGCTCACCGACTTCATGACCTTCGAGGCCGGGAACCCGAGCTCGGTGGTCTCGCTTTGGGGGCGCTCCCGCGAGAACGCCCGGCAGGCCCGACAGGAGATCACGTCGGAGATGTGGGGGCACCTGAACCGTCCCTTCCTGACGCTCCGGGAGCAGCAGCTCCACACGTTCTGGAACCAGCAGCCGCACGTCTTCTACCGCGAGACGTCGGCCTCCATCTACCTGTTCCGGGGCGTGACCGACAACAGCCTGCGTCACGGCCCGTCGTGGGATTTCATCCGGCTGGGCCGGTTCCTCGAGCGCATCCAGGTGACCGCCGACATCCTCGAGGCGTACCGCCCCTCGCTGAACGAGCCCGAAGGCCATCTGGACTGGTCGCTGCTGCTGCGCAGTTGCGCCAGCCTCGAGCCGTTCTGCAAGCTGCACACCGCGGCGATCGAGCCCCACCTGGCCATGGGCTTCCTCGTCCGCGACCCCCAGTCCCCGCACACGCTGCGGTTCGCGGCCGAGGAGATCCGCGCCAGCCTCCAGCGCATCGATCCGGTGGTCGCGGCGCGCGACCAGCCGTCCGAGGCGCACCGGGTGGCCGGCCAGCTCCGGGCGCTGCTCGCGTACGGCTTCGACGACGGGAACGAGGCCGACGCCTTCGAGCGGACGCTCGCCGAGGTGCACCGGCTCTCCCGGATCCTTCACGAGGAGGTGTACCGCCGCTATATCTCCTACCCGGCCGACGAGGCGTTCCGACTTGCCTGATCGATCCGACGCGCCCCACTTCTTCCAGGTCCGCCACCTGACCCGGTTCCGCTACTCGGAACCGGTGCGCGAGGCGGTGATGACCGTCCACAAGCAGCCGCGCAACGACGTCTCGCAGTACGTCGAGAGCTTCGAGATACACACGACTCCGCGCGCCGTGGTGACCGACTTCGAGGATTGCTTCGGGAACCCGGCGGCGTTCTTCGACGTACCCGGCGAGCACCGGACGCTGGAGGTCGAGGCCCGGTCGGTGGTCGCGCTCCGCCCGCGGGAGCTGAACCTCGACGACCGGACGCCGGGCTGGGACGCGATGGAGGGGCTGCGGGTCAGCGACGTCTGGCACTTCCTGAACCCGACGCCCCTGACCGCTCCGACGGCGCTCCTCGCGCCGTTCCTGAAGGAGCATGGGATCGACCGCCGGGAGACGCCGCTCGCGTCGCTGCGGAACCTCGCCACGAGCCTCCACGGGGCGATCACCTACGACCCGGGCGCGACGCAGGTGCACTCCGCCGCGCACGACGCGCTCGAGGATCGCCGGGGGGTCTGCCAGGACTTCGCCCACATCATGCTCGCGGTGGCGCGCGGCTGGGGAATCCCGGCGCGCTACACGTCGGGTTATCTGCACGTGGAGAAGGCCGACGACCCGGACGCCCGGATGGCCCGGGTCAGCCACGCCTGGGTCGAGTGCCTGCTTCCGGGCTTGGGCTGGGTCGGCTTCGACCCCACCAACGACTCGACGGCGGACCGGCGCCACATCCGGGTCGCGGCGGGGCGCGACTACCGGGACGTTCCGCCGACTCGCGGGACGTTCCGGGGAACGGCGGATCAGACCCTTGAAGTGTCGGTTACAATCGGGGAAATCCCTCCCGACTCGCGCAGCGATGGCGCATGGCCCGAGGCGGCCCTCGAAACCTGACCGATGACGCACAAGGACACTGTCGCCGCCGGCCGGGAACGATCACCCGACGCGTCGGGCACGTTCCCGGTGGAGCCGACGCTCGAGAGCATCTCGCTGCTGAGCGAGCAGGTCACCGAGTTCGCCGAGTCCTGCGACGTGCCGGGGGTTCACATCCAGCGGGTGTCGCTCGCGATCGACGAGCTGTTGAGCAATATCATCCTGTACGGGACCAACGGGGAAACTCCGCCGGCGATCCTGGTCTCCGTGCGAGTCGCCGGCCACTACTTCACGATCGAAGTCGAGCACAGCGGGCCCGCCTTCGATCCATTTCAGGACGCCGCCGTTCCCGACACTTCGCTCCCTTTGGAGAATCGGCCGATCGGCGGCCTCGGCATTTTCCTGGTTCGTTCGCTCATGAGCAGCGTGCATTACGAGCGCGTGGGCGACCGCAACCGGGTCACGCTTGTCCGGACGTTGGAAACGCCCGACGAGAGGGGTTAGACCACCATGAATATCGTGTCCGAGACGCGAGACGGGGTACTCGTCATCCGGCCGGAAGGCCGCATCGACACGCGCACCGCCGGCGATTTCGAGAGGAGCGTCATGGACTCGACCGCCGCAGCGGCCGTTCCGGCCAAGGTCCTGATGGACTTCGAGAAGATCGACTACATCAACAGCACGGGCATGCGCGTGCTGCTGATCCTCGCCCGGCGCGTGTCCGCGTCGAAGGGGAAGCTGGTCCTCTGCCGGATGAAGGAACACATCGTCGAGGTGTTCAGCATCAGCGGCTTCAACCAGATCCTCGTCATCACGAACACCGAGCAGGAAGCTCTCGCCAAGCTGTGATCCAGCCTGGCGGGCGTCAGGAGGCGGTCGGCTTCGGGTTCCGACGCACGACCGGCTCGCGGTCGCGCAAGTGAGGCCAGTCGTTCCCCTCCCCCACGAGACGCACGTTCCGCGCCCGGAAGCCCCCGGTCACCGAGTACATCTCGAACTCCACCGCCTGTCCCTCGACGAGGAAGCCGGGGCCGCCCTCGGCGAGCGCGCTCTCGGGCACATGCACGTCGGGTCCCTCGTCGCGCTGGAGGAATCCCTCGCGCCGCTCGGGGTCGTACCATTTCACGGTTCCGATCATCACGTCTGCTTCCTTTCTCACGCTTCCGACGGGGATTCCCGCCAGTCGGTGTGGGGGGGCCGGTTGTCCATGAACCACTTCCGGAGCAGGCGCGCGTAGCCGCTGGGCCGCACTCCGATCTCCTCGAAGAACGGCGCGAGAGCGCGCCGGAGAGCGGGAAGGTTGTAGAAGGGCACCCGGGGAAAGTAATGGTGTTCGAGGTGATGCCCGGACCAGAGGAACACCAGATTCCAGAATCGGGACGCGCGCATCAGCGTGCCCCAAAGCGCCGGATTCTCCGGTCGGACGTCGTAGTGCTGGCCGAGCCGGTTCAGCGCGAAGGCGACCGGAAAGACCACGAACATGGGCAGGAGGTACGTCCGCGCGGCGACGCCCGCGCCGCCCACGGCCAGGAGCGCGGCGAGGATCAGCGCGTGGCCGGCGAGCGTGAGCGAACGCTCGCGGGCGATCCGGGCGCGCAGCGCGTCGGGGTAGCCCGCGGCTTCCCGGCGGGCGGCGCGGAAGTAGATGGGGATCAACGCCGGCGTGAAGTAGAGCGCCTTGTACCAGCGGGCGTTTCGCTTCGGGGAGAGCCGATGGCGCTTCGGGTCGAGCTCGGAGTCGCCGAGCTGGGCGTGGTGGTCGAGGTGCCAGCGCGCGAACTGGCTCGCCGAGAGTCCGCTCGGAAACGCGTAGAGGTGCGGGAGGACGCGCATCGCGCGCGGCCAGCGGCCGGCGGCGAACACGAGGCCGTGAATCGCCTCGTGCAGCATCACCGTGAAGTTGAACACCGTGAAGCCGAGCACGACGCTGGCGAGGAGTCCCGGCCACGACGGGTTCGTCCACGCCAAGGCGCCCGCCCCGGCGAGCAGCAGCATCTGCCACGCCAGCACGAGGAAGTGCGCAGCGGGGCGCTTGCGGGTGAGCCGGCGCAGCGTCTCGTCGGGAATCCGCCGCGCGAGGTCGCGCCGGAGCTCGGCCGTGGCGTCCATCCAGTGGGACCGCGCCGGTTTCGACATTCCGTCGGGATCGTACTCGCCCGATGAGCGGGCGCGCCCTCGCCGCCCGCTGCCGGGCGCTCGACGGACAGGGCTACGGGGCCTATCGCTCGCTCGGCGGCGCGTGGGAGCTCGGCGAGGGGATCGCGCTCTTCGTGGATCGGGTGGCGCCCGACCCGTTCGCGCCGCCGACCCGGATCCGCCTGCGGGTCGCGGCGGACGCCGCCCGGGTCCCGGAGTCGCTCACCGACTCCCGCGTCCGGCGGATCGCGCTCGCCGACTGGCTGGCGCGGCGAACGGCGCAGGCCAGCGGCGGCGCGGTCTCGGTGGACTCCGGCGGGCAGGCGGTGCTCGAACGGAGCGCGATCGCGTTCCCGGACGGGGTCGAGGCGCGGCTTCAGGTCAAGCTGCCCGCGCGGCGGCGGCGCATCCGGGGCGGCGAGGCGGCCCGGCTCCTGACCGGGACGCTCCCCGAGATCGCCCGGCGAGCGCTCCAGTTCCCGAACCTCGACCTCGAGGCGGCCGAGCGGTTCGTCGCGGACGTGGAGCTTCAGGAGGGGCTGCGGGCGGAACTCGGCCGCCGCGGTCTGGTCGCCTTCGTCGGCGACGGCGCGATCCTTCCCCGCGCCCACGGAGCGAGCGACCGGCCGATGCCCCCGGAGGAAGCCGCGCCGTTTCGCAGCCCCGCCTCGCTTCAAGTGGAGCTTCCGCTGCCCGGCGGCGGAACGGTCGCCGGGATGGGCGTGCCCGCTGGCCTGACGGTGATAGCGGGCGGCGGCTTCCACGGCAAGTCCACGCTCCTCCAGGCGCTGGCCCACGGCGTGGCGCCGCACGTTCCCGGCGACGGGCGCGAGCGGGTCGTGACGCGGGCGGACGCGGTCGCGGTCCAGGCCGAGGAGGGGCGTCCCATCCAGGGCGTGGACCTGCGCCCCTTCCTCGGCGCGCTGCCGGGATCGCGCCCCGCCGCTCGGTTCCGCACGGCCGACGCGAGCGGCAGCACCAGCCAGGCTGCGTCCATCTTGGAGGCGCTGGAGGCGGGATCCCGATTGCTCCTGCTGGACGAGGACTCCTCGGCGACGAACCTGCTCGTGCGGGACGCCCGGATGCAGGCGCTCGTCGCCCGGGAGAACGAACCCATCACGCCCCTGCTCGACCGCATCGGCTGGTGGCGCGAGGCCGGCGTCTCGGTCGTTCTGGTGACCGGCGGCTCGGGCGATTTCCTCGACGCCGCCGATGCAGTCATCCGGATGACCCGCTTCCAGGCGGAGGACGCGACGGCCGAGGCCCGCCGGATCGCGCGGGCGATTCCGGCCCGGCGCGCGTCGGAGCCGCCCGACGATCCTCCGCCGAGTCGGCCGCGCACGCCGCTCCGCCTCGATCCCGCCGGACGCCGCGGCCGGCCGCGCATCCGGGCCGCCCGGTCCGACGAGCTGCTCTACGGCGAGGAAACGGTGCGCCTCGGCGGCGTCCGCCAGATCCTCGACCCCAGCCAGACGCGCGCCATCGGGCGCGCGCTCGCGCTCGCCGACGCCCGCTTCATGGGCCGGACCGTCCCCGAGGCGCTGGACGAGATCGAGGGGACGCTCGACGCCGACGGGCTCGACGCGCTCGCGCCGGCCGGCCGGAGGGGCGAACATCCCGGCCGCCTGGCGCGGCCCCGCCGCTTCGAGATCGCAGCGGCCATGAACCGGCTGCGCACCGCCCGATTCACCGAGGACGAACCATGAGATCCATCGCAGCGCTTCCCTTCACGCTCGCCGCCTGCAGCGCTCCCGAAGTCGCGCCGGAGGCCGCCCGGCTGCTCATCGACGGCGGAATGGTCGTCGTCATGGACGAGGCCGGCACGGTGCTCGACGGCGGCGCGGTGCTCGTCGAGGGCGAGCGCATCGTCGGCCTGCTGGACCGGGCGGCGCCCCGCCCCGCCGGCGTGCGCACGCTCGACGCGACCGGCCAGATCGTCATTCCCGGCCTCATCAACACCCACGGGCACGCGGCGATGTCGCTGCTGCGCGGTCTCGCGGACGACGAGCCGCTCCTGACGTGGCTCGAGGAAACCATCTTCCCGGCGGAGGCGGCGCTCGTGGCGCCCGACTTCGTGTACGCCGGGACGCTGCTTTCCTCGATCGAGATGCTGAAGAGCGGCACGACGACGTTCGCCGACATGTACTACTTCCCGGACGACGTGGTGCGGGCGACGACCGAAGCCGGCGTCCGCGCGGTCGCCGGCCCCACCGTCATCGGGTTTCCGGCGCCGGACTTCCCGACTCCCGCCGAATCGATGGCCCACGCCGAAGGCTTCTTCGCGCGCCACCGGGACGAGCCGCTGCTGATCCCGAGCGTGTCCGCGCACGCGCTCTACACCACGAGCCTCAAGGACGTCGAGGCGGCGCTCAAGGTGGCGAACGAGCACGGAGCGGTCTTCCAGATCCACGTCGCCGAGGGTTCGGCCGAGAACGACGCGGTCCGCGAAATGACGGGAATGCGGGTCGTGGAGGCGCTCGACTCGATCGGGGCGCTGCGCCCGGGGACGGTGCTCGCGCACTCGATCCACCTGAACGACGAGGACGTCGCCCGGATCGCCGCCGGAGGCGCGGGGGTCGCCCACAACCCGGAGAGCAACATGAAGTTCGCGGAGATGGCCGCCGCCCCGGTGCGCGACCTGCTGGCCGCGGGCGTGCCGGTCGGCCTCGGAACCGACGGCCCGGCGAGCAACAACGACCTCGACATGTTCGGGGAAATGGACATGGCCGCCAAGATCCACAAATTCGTCTCGGGGGATCCGACCGCGCTTCCGGCGAAGACCGTGTTCCGCATGGCCACCATGGGCAGCGCCGAAGTGATCGGACAGGCGGACCGCCTCGGCTCGTTGGAGCCGGGGAAGCTCGCCGACGTCGTGCTGGTGGACGCCCGGCGCGCCGGGATGACCCCGCTCTACAACCCTTACTCCCACCTCGTGTACACGGCGCGGGGGGGCGACGTCTCGACCGTGCTGGTGCACGGCCGGGTCGTCGTCGAGAACGGAGCGGTCGCGACCGTGGACGAAGCGGCCGTGATGGAGGCGGCGCGGGGGTTCGGAGACCGGGTGCGCGAGGCGCTCAGCGCCCGCTGACCCGAGCCAGCATCTCCAGCACCTCGTCGTGGAAGACGCCGTTGGTGCTGAGCGCATTCGGCCCGTGGATCGTCCGGTTGCCTTTCCAGTCGGTGAACCGGCCGCCGGCCTCCTCCAGAATCGGCGGGAACGGCGACGAATCCCACGCCTTCATCTCCGGATCGAGGGCGATCTCGGACCGGCCGGTGCACACCAGCGCGTGCCCGAAGGCGTCCCCCCAGGTGCGGCGGGCGCCGACCCGCTTCCCCACGGCCTCCCAGATGGGGCCGATGGTGGCCGGATCGGTGGTCGTGGCGAGGGCGTTCTCCATCTCGGTGACGTTCGAGACCCGCGCCTTGCGCCCGTTCCAGAACGCTCCCTCGCCGACGGCTCCGGTGACCATCTCCGCGATCCCGGCGAGGTTGCACACGCCGACGACGGGTTCGTCGCCGACCTCGAGGCCGATCAGGATGCCGAACAGCGGAGTCCCGTGGATGAACGACGTGGTCCCGTCGATGGGGTCGAGGATCCAGCGGTGGGACGGATCGGAGCCGGACTCGCCGTCCTCCTCGCCGAGCACCCGGTGGCCGGGGAACCGCGACTGGATGCGCTTGCGCAGCAGCCGCTCGCAGGCGACGTCGGCCTCGGTGACCGGGGTGCGGTCCGGCTTGCGCTGCACGCCGACCCCCACCTGGAAGTGGCGCATGACGAGGCGCCCGGCCTCCCACGCGATCTCAGTGGCGAAATCGAGCAATTCCCGCTTGCTCGCGACGGGTCCGGCCACGGACGCTCTCCCTTCCGGCGCTCTCGGAGCGCCGACACGGGCGCGAACTATGGCGTCTTCGGGTCGCCCGCCGAAACCCTTGGGAATTGGCTAAATTCACGCCTGCCATGGCAGTGCTCCGATTGGGATCGACGCTTCTTCTGCTTGCGGCGCTGGCGGTTCCCTCCGCGACGCGCGCTTCGGACGAGGACGAAACGACCGCCGCCGTCCGGGTCGGCAACGCCGCTTCCGCCGTCGAGGCGCCGCTCATTGACGGCCTGATTGACGACGAGGTCTGGCAGAACGCCATTCCGTTCACCGACTTCGTCCAGGCGAACCCGTTCGAGGGCCGCCCGGCCACCGAGCGCACCGAGGTGCGCATCCTTTTCGACGAGGACGCGGTGTACGTCGGGGCGATCCTCTACGACAGCGATCCTTCGGGGATCATCGCCACCGACGCCCGGCGGGATTCCTCGCTGGACGACACCGACTCCTTCCGGGTGGTGTTCGACACCTACCACGACCTGCAAAACGGCTTCATCTTCGGCACGACCCCGTCGGGGCTCGAGTACGACGGCCAGTTGAGCAACGCCGGGACCGGCGGCGGCTTCGGCGGCGGTCCGAGGCGCGCCCAGATCGGCTCGGGGGGCGGGTTCAACGTGAACTGGGACGCTAGCTGGACCGTCCGGACCCACGTCGGCGACTTCGGCTGGTCGGCGGAGTTCGCGATTCCGCTGCGCACGCTTCGCTACGGGAACAGCCCCCAGACGTGGGGCGTCAACTTCCAGCGAAACATCCGCCGCAAGCGCGAGGAGGCCTACTGGTCGCCGATCGAGCGGCGCTACAACATCAACCGGCTGTCCTCGGCGGGCGAGATCCACGGCCTCGACCTGCCCAGCCCGCGCAACCTCAAGGTGATCCCCTACGCGCTCAGCGCCGGGGGTCGGGACTACTCCGCCGAGACCGAGCTGAACACGAACTGGGACTTCGGAGTCGACGCCAAGGTCGGTATCACGCCCAGCCTGAACCTCGACCTGACCTACAACACCGACTTCGCCCAGGTCGAGGTGGACGACCAGCAGATCAACCTGACCCGCTTCGCGCTGTTCTTCCCCGAAAAGCGCCCGTTCTTCCTCGAGAACGCCGGCAACTTCTCCATGGGAGCGCCGGGTTCGGTGGACCTGTTCTTCAGCCGGCGCATCGGCATCGGGCCCGGCGGCGTGCCGGTTCCGATCCTTGGCGGCGCCCGCCTGTCGGGCAAGGCCGGCGAGTACAACGTGGGCCTCCTCAACATGCAGACCCGGGAGGTCGCAGGCGTCGTGGCGGCGAACAACTTCACCGTGATGAGCGTGAGCCGGGAGCTCGGCGAGCGATCCTCGCTGGGCGGGATGTTCGTGAACCGGGCGGCCACCGGGAACGCCGACGACAACTGGAACCGGACGTGGGGCATGGACGCCCAGTGGGGCATCGGGGAGACCCTGACCTTCAGCGGTTTCGCCGCGCGCACCGAGACGCCCGGCTACGAGGAGCTCGACGGCGGCCAGTACGCCGTGCGCGGCCGGGGCGAGTACTTCTCGAACCGGCTCCGCCTCTGGTACGGCGTCACCGAGGTCGCCGACAACTTCAACCCGGAGGCCGGGTTCCTGCGCCGCACCGCCTACCGGGGGACCGACTGGGGCTACTTCTCGTACCACCGGCCCGACTGGGCGCCGATCTTCCGGGAGCTGCGTCCCCACATCACCTACTCCGGCTTCAAGACGCTCGACGGCTTCCTCGAGACCGCCCGGCTCCACGTGGACAGCCACTTCGATTTCGAGAACGGCTGGTACCTCAGCCCGGCGATCAACCGGGTCACCGAGGGACTCCGGGAGCCGTTCGAGATCCGCGAGGGCATCGTGGTTCCCACGGGCACCTACGAGCACTGGCAACTCGGCTGGCGATGGAACACGAACCGAGCCGACGCGTTCTCCTACTCCGGCGGGCTCGACTACGGCGGCTTCCTTTCCGGAAACCAGCGCACGATCGACAACACGATCAACTTCCGCTGGGGCACGCAGCTCATCACCTCGGCGTCGTGGCTCTACAACGACATCGACCTCGCCGAGGGTTCGTTCGTCGCCAACCTGGGCCGGTTCCGGGTCGCGTACAACTTCACGCCGCTGATCTACCTGCAGGCGCTCTTCCAGTACAACGACGACGCCGACGTCTGGTCGTCGAACGTCCGGTTCAACTGGCTGAACACCGCGGGCACCGGACTGTTCGTCGTGTACAACGACACCGAAGGACTCGGCGACACGCTCATCGGACCGCAGAACCGCAGCCTCACCGTCAAGTACACGCGGCAGTTCGACATCTACCGGTAGACCTTGGGCGCCCTGGCCCTCGCCGCGACGGCGGCCGTATCCGGCCTGTACACGTCGCTGTGGGGCGCGTTCAAGGACTCGCCCTGGGAGGGCTGCAAGCCCCGCACGTTCCCGAGGAGCGTCTGGTTCTCGTTCGGCCTCGCCGGGGTCGCATTCGCCGTTCCGGCGTTGCGCGAACGGACCGCCGGGTTCGGCTTCGTCGAGATCTTCTTCCTCATCATGGGGCTCGAGCGGTTCCTCGCCGAACTCTGGAAGGGCTTCTTCCGAAGCGAGGCGCAGGCCAAGTACTTCGTGCCGTCGCGGATCACGCTCCTCGGGCGCCCGGTCCATAGCGAGGCGGTCCGGCGGGGCGCGGGAGTCGCGCTGGTCTCGCTCGTGTTCCTCGTGCTGATGATCGACGTCCCGGTCCAGGGCTTCCTCGGCTATCTGGTCGTCGCGTACCTCACCGGGCTCCTCGTCGCCGGCGGCGGAGCGTGGAAGGACGCCCCGTTCGAGGGGTTCAAGATCCTCCGGTTCCAGCGTTCCGGCGTGGTGCTCGCCGTGTGCGCCCCGCTGTTCTGGCTGCTCGCGCCGATGGGGGCGTCCGTGCCGCTCGGGCTCCTCATCTACATGAACGGCGGGCTCGAGCGCTTCGTCGTGGAGTACTACAAGACGTTCATCCAGCGAAACATGTCCGGGAAGTTCCGGCCGGACCTGCCCCGGGTCGAGACTCGCCGGCGGGAGGAGCTCCACTACGCCGCGCTCGGGATCATCGCGCTCGTCGCCGCGCTCGCGATTCTGGAGGGGACCGGCCGGCTCGGGGCGGCGTGACCCGGTGTTGCCGGACGCGGTCGTCATCGGCTCCGGTCTCGGCGGCGCCCTCGCCGCGCTCCAGCTTGCGCGCGCCGGGGCGAAGGTCACCGTCCTCGAGCGGGGCGACTGGGCGCGCCGCGACGAGACCGACTGGGATCCGCGGGCCATCCTCGTGGACCAGCGGTACCGCGGCGAAACGCCGCTGCTGGTCCGCCAATTGGGCGACCGCAAGCGCCGGGAGGTCCACCAGAGCGTCGTCGCCGGCGGGATGTCCGTCTTCTACGGCGCGGCCTCGCTCCGGTTGCGGGAGGCGGACTTCCGCCACTGGCCGTTCCCCTACTCCGAACTGGAGCCGTGGTACGCCCGCGCCGAGGAGGAGCTCCTCGTCCACGGCGACGCCGGCTCCGATCCGGCCGAGCCGGACCGCAGCGGCGCGTTCCCCTTCCCGCGCCTTGCGTGGAACCCGCCGGCGGAACGGATCGCGAGGGCCGGCGCGGATCTCGGGCTGCGGCCGTTCCCGCTGCCGCTCGCAATCAACTTTTCGCTCGACCCCGACCGCTGCGTGCGCTGCAACACCTGCGACGGCTTCCCCTGCCGGGTCCGGGCGAAGGGAGACGCCGAACGGATCCTGCGCCGGGCGGCCGCGCTCGGCGCGACCGTGCGTCCGGGGACGCGGGTCCGTCGCCTCGTCATGGACAAGGACCGGGTCGCGGCGGTGGACGCCGCCGACCGGCGGACCGGCGAGCCGCTTCGCTTCGAGGCCGCGCACTTCGTTCTCGCCGCCGGCGCGCTCGGGAGCCCGGGGGTGCTGCTGCGTTCGGGCCTCGGCGGGGATCTCGTCGGCCGGTTCCTGATGCGCCATTGCAACGCGGTGGTGGCGGCGCTCTTCCCGTTCGAGACGAACCCGGAGCAGCACTTCCACAAGCAGGTCTGCTTCACCGATTTCTACGAGGACCGGCGCGCGCTCGACGGACGCGCCACCGGAGTCATCCAGGACATCTACACGCCGGCCCCCGCGGTCGTGCGGCACGCCGCCGGGGGACTCCCGCGGCTGATCCTGCGGAGCGCGGTCGTGAAGCGGCTCCAGAACCTGCTGTGCGTGGCCGAGGACGAACCGAACCCGGAGAACCGGGTCCGGATCGGGGACGACGGTCAAGCGCTCATCGACCACGACTACCGGGCGGCGGACCGGGAGCGCCTCGCCCACCTGACGCGCCGCGCCCGCCGCATCCTGAAACGCGCCGGCGGGCTCTTCACCCACACTTGGCGCATCCGCAGCTTCTCGCACGCGGTGGGCACGGTCCGGATGGCGGCGAGCGAAGCGGACGGGCCGGCGGATCCCGAGGGGCGTCTCCGCGGCGTCCGCAACCTCCACGTGACCGACGGCAGCCTCCTTCCCGCATCGGGGGGCGTGAACCCGAGCCTGACCATCGCCGCGCTCGCGCTTCGGGCGGGCGCGGCCATCGCCAAGTGAGCGGACGACCGCAGGTCGCGATCGTCGGCGCCGGCGCGATCGGGCGGGTGCACGCCCGGCTGCTGCGGGACCAGTGCGACCTCACCTTCGCAAGCCGGAGGCGCGCCTCCGCCGAGACGCTCGCGGCGCGGTTCGGGGGAAGCGCGGCGGACGACCTCGACGACGTGCTGGCGCGTCCCGAAATCCGCGGCGTGGTGCTCGCGACCCCGGCGGAAGCGCACGCCGAGGCGGCGACCCGGGCGCTCGAGGCCGGGAAGGTCGTCCTCGTGGAAAAGCCGATGGCCGTCGCGCCGGAGGAGGTCGGGGCGATCGGCGCGGCGCTCGAATCGCGCCCGGCGGGGTCGCTGATGGTCGCCGAGAACTACCTCTACAAGCCCTCGCTGCGGCTGCTCCTGAGCCTGCTCCCCGAAATCGGGCCGGTGCGGCGGGTCGAGCTGCGCAAGCTCTCGCTCCAGCGGGCGTCGGGCTGGCGCGCCGCCCACGGGGCGCTGCTGGAGGGCGGGATCCACTTCGTCGCGCTGCTGGGCGCAATCCTCGCGGAACGGCCCGACGAGGTGGAAGCGGAGTTCCCCGGCGAGGACCGGCCGGAGCGCCATTCCCGAGTGGAACTGCGCTATCCCTCGGGGGCGACCGCGCTGGTCGAGTACGCCTGGGACCGGCGCTCGCTCCCCGGCGGCGTCCTCCAGCATTCGCGGGTGGTCGGCGAGCGGGGGAGCATCGTCTTCGAGAGCAACGGCTTGTACCTGAGGCTGCGCGCCGGCCGGCGGATTCGATTCCGCCTCCCCGGATTCCGCGACTTCATGGGCTTCGAAGCCATGGCGCGCGACTTCCGGCGGCTTCTCGCCGACCCTTTGCGCGCGCCGCGCTCCGGCTTCGAGCGCGCCCGGCGGGACCTCGACGTGGTGTTTCGGGCCTCAAGAACTTTGCAAAGTTCCTGAGCTTGGTTCCTGTGATAAGTTCACCGGTGCTCCGGAAAGTTCACCTCCTTACATCCGGGGTCCGGCCAAGGTCGGGGGCCGTCGCAAGAGACCCACCCATCCCCAAAAGCGGCGGCCCGAATCTTCGGGACCGGCGGTCAGGCTGAGAACGGTCACGCCGAGAAGCGGTTCGGCCGGAAGTCCGCCAGGAGCAAGACCTCCACGTCGTCGAGGATCTCCGCGGCGGCGAACCGGCCGATCACCGGCGCGAGCGTGACGCCGCTGTGCATCGAGGCGACGTAGATCCCCGGCGCCGCCGGGTGGAATCCGACGACCGGATGACCGTCCTCGGGCAGCACCCGGTAGCCGAGGGTCACTTCCTCGACCTCGAGCCCGGCGACCGCCGGAACGACCTTCGCGGTCTCCTCGAGGATGGATTCGCCGACCGTCCGCGAGGCGTCGGTGGAGCCCGCGCCGGCGAATCCGACTCCGGCGACCACCTTGCCCCCGGCGGTCTGCTTCAGGTGGATGCGCGGAGCCAGCACGATCCGGTTGACGGCCGGAGCCGCCGGCTTCGAGTGGGCGAGGATGCCGGGAGACTCGACCAGCGGCAGCGGGACGCCGGCGGGACGCAGGAGATCCGGGGCCTGGACTCCCGCGGCCATCACCAGCGTGTCCAGCTCGTGGTCGCCGTCCCCGGTGCGCACGCCGCGCAGCGATCCGGAGCGGACGTCCAGCGAGGCGACCTCGGCGATGCGGAACGTCGCGCCGGCGGCCTCCGCCGCCGCCCATAGCGCCCTCGTGGTCGAGCGCGGCTCGATCGAGCCCTCGGCGGAAGCCCACGCCGCGCACAGAACCGGGGCCTCGGGGGTCACGCCCGGCTCCAGCTCGCGCAGACGCTCCTCGTCCACCCGGTGAATCGGATACCCCCAGCGCTGCGCCCGGGTGAGCTGCTCGTCCAGCGCGCCGGCGCGATCGGCGTCCACGCGGTACTCGAGGCTCCCGCCCCAGGTGACCCGGAGGCCTCCACGCCGTCCTCGAGCCGCCGCCAGCCCTGCATCCCGCGCCAATTGAGCTCGTGGTAGGCGCGGGGGCGCTTCGAGAAGCTGGCGTTCATCCACGCGAACGAGTTCCCGGTCGCGCCCGCCGCCGGCCCTTCGCGCTCGAAGACGGTCACGTTCGCGCCGCGCCGGGCGAGGTGCAGCGCGATCGAGCAGCCGAGGATCCCGCCGCCGAGAACGCCGATCCGCGCGCCCGCGCGCTGGGCGGCGGAGACGCCGCGATAGCCCGGCGCCACGGCCAACCCGGCGAGCGAACCCAGAAAGCGTCGCCGACGCATCGCGGCGGTCAGCCGCCCGCCATGACCGTGCGGGCGAACCGGGCGTTGTCCTCCCAGTAGGTCTTCTTGAGGCTCAGGTCCGCGGGTTGCTCGCGGCCCAGCTCGTCCACCGCGTTCGACACGAGCGTGTGCTCGCCCGCGCCGAGCGCTCCGGTCTCGAGGCTCCAGAAGGTCCACGCGTACGGGTTTCCGGTCCGTTCGAGATCGGCGCGCATCCACTCGCCGCCGTCGATCTGGACCTGGACTTCGCGAATGGGGGTCCCGTCGTTCCACGCCGCGCCGAAGATCCGCGCGCCGCCCGACGCGGTCTCGGTCACCCGCGCGATGACGGACTTGATCCGCTGGGTGGTCACCGACCGCTCGAACCAGACGGTCTCGCCGTCCATTTCCTCGCCGATGATGGTCACGTAGTCGCGGCCCATGAACCGGTTCATCAGCCGCCGGTCGGCGAGCTGGATCCGGGTCAGCCACTTCACGTGTCCGATCCCGTACCACCCGGGCACGATCAGCCGCAGCGGGAAGCCGTTCTTCGCCGGGAGCGGCTCGCCGTTCATTTCCCAGGCGAGGATCGCGCCCGACTCCATCGCGTCGGTGAGCGACATGGCCCGGGCGAAGTTCTGCGGGTACTCGTTGTTGCGGATCGTCTCGGTCCCCGAGTCCGCCGCCCAGAACACCGTCTCCAGAACGGTCACGTGCGGTCCCGCCGCCTCGAGCAACGGCCGCAGCGGAGTTCCCGCCCAGACCGCGTTCCCGACCATGCCGTGGTGCCGGATCCCCTGGTTCCCCGAGCACTCGAAGGTGACCATGCGCTCCTCGCGCGGCATGGCCCGCAGCTCGTCCAGCGTGTAGGACGCCGGGCGCTCGACGAGCCCGCCGACCTGGAGCGACCAGTCGGCGGCGTCGAGCATGGGCCGGTCGTAGTGGGCGACCGAGAAGAAGTCCTCGTTCGGGGTGATGAAGCTCCGAAGCTCGCGGAGGTCGATGCGGAACGGGTATTCCCCGCGCATCGTCTCGAATTCCTCCGGCACGTCGGTGAACGGAATCACCTTCTCGTCCTGCATGACGCCGCCGGCGAGCCCGCTGCGGGGCAGCGCCGTCGCCGCGGCGAGGGCGGAAAGAATCCGCAGAGCTTCCCGGCGGGTGGTCGAGGAGTCGCGCATGAGCCAATCCCGGAAAACGCCGGGCCTCCAACCTGACACTCTACCAACACTGCGTGCCCGAACTCCCCGAAGCCGAATGGACCCGCGAGCGGCTCGCCGAATGGCTTGCGGGACGCCGGCTCCGGACGATCCGGATCCCCGAGGCCCGCACCCGCCAGGGCCAGCCGGAAGCGGAAGTCCGGGACGCGGCCGAGTCGGTCGAGGTCGCGCGCGTGACGCGCCGGGGCAAGTTCCTGCGCATCGAGCTCGACTCGGGGGCGACGCTGCTGAACCACCTCGGGATGACCGGCAAGTGGATCCGGGCGGCGGCGGCTCCTCCGGCGACCCGGGCCTCGCTCTTCGTCGGCGGCGATCCGGTCCGCTTCCTCGACCCGCGCCGTTTCGGATTCCTGCGCCTGATGCGCCCCGCCGACGCGGCGCGCCTCGCCCGAATGGGGCCGGAGCCGCTCGGCCCCGCGTTCACCGGGCGCGCCCTCGCCTCGATGCTCCAGGCGAGCGTTCGGCCGGTGAAGCCCTTCCTGATGGACCAGGACAGGATCGCCGGGATCGGGAACATCCAGGCTACCGAGTCGCTCTTCGAGGCGCGGATCCATCCGGCGCGCCCGGCCTCGTCGCTCGGCCCCGGCGAGGTCCGGCGGCTCCACCGGTCCATCCGCGCCACCCTCCGGCGCACGATCGACCAGGCGCGGGAGACCGGCGTGCGCTACGTGAGCGAGGGGCGCGCCGGCCGGGAGTCGGCCCGGAACCGGTTCCGGCTGTACGGACACGCGGACGAACCGTGCCCGCGCTGCCGCCGCCGCGCCATCCGCCGCACCGCGCTCGGGGGGCGGGCCACGTTCCACTGCCCCGGTTGCCAGCCTCCGTCCGCCGGTTCGTGCTAACTTTGCGGAACGCCCCGCTGGCTGACGCCGTCGGCCGGACCGGGGCCGCTGGAGACGATCCGGGGTCCGGGGGGTCGTTCGTTCGGAGCCCAGCCTCCTTGAAGTACCGAAAGCGCGAACGACGCGCCGACCGCGACAGCGACAGGGAGCGGCGTATCCGCCGCGAGCTGGACGAGCGGCTCGCTGACCTCGGGAACCGGGAGCAGGTCCGCACGCTGCGACTCGCCGGCGACCGGCGCGCCACGGTGGTGACCCGCTGCGGGCGCTGCGGCCACCAATGGCCCACGAGCGAAGTCTCGATCGTGGTCGGCTCCACCTGCGAGCGATGCGGAAACCCGCTCCGCTCCTGCCGGCACTGCGCCCACTTCGACCCGAAGCAGCGCTTCGAGTGCCGCGCGGACATCCCGCGCCGGATCATCAACAAGTGGGCCGGGAACGAGTGCCTCCACTTCCGCCCGCTGGAGATGCTCGACACCACCGGCCGGCAAATGGACACGGCCCGGGACGCGCGCGCCGCCTTCCACAACCTCTTCGGCGACAGTTGATCCTGTACGCCGGGACTTCCGGCTACGGATTCCGGGAGTGGGTGGGGCGTTTCTATCCGAAGGGAACGCGGCCCGCGGACTTCCTCGCCTGCTACGGAGGCGTCTTCAACGCGGTCGAGATCAACCACACGTTCCGGCTCTTTCCGAAGGAGGCCGTCGTCCGCGCGTGGGCCGAAGCGGTTCCGCCCGGCTTTCGGTTCGCTGTCAAGGCGCACCAGAGCATCACCCATCGCGCCCGCCTTCGGGACGCGGCCGACGCGACGCGGTCCTTCCTCGAGGGGCTCGCCCCGCTCGGGGAGCGGCTCGGTCCGGTCCTCTTCCAGTGCCCTCCCTGGCTGCGGCGCGACGACGAGCTGCTGGACCGGTTCCTCGCCGACCTGCCGGCCGGGGGGCAGTTCGCGTTCGAGTTCCGGCACGAATCGTGGAACGCGGCCCCGGTCGAGGCCCGGTTCCGGGAGGCCGGGGTCGCGATGGTCGCCGGGGTCGCCGAAATCGAGGCCGGATGGACCGTTCCGGTGACCGCGCCCTTCGCCTACGTCCGGCTGCGGCGCGACCCGCCGTGGTGCGAGAGCGAGGAGCGGGCCGTCGCCGCCGCGCTCGCCCGCGTCGCGGGCCAGGTGGAGGCGCTCCACTTCTACGTGAAGCACGACGGCGAGGGACTGGCCCCCGCCGCGGTTTCAGCGATCCGCTCGCTCGCCCTCGAGCTGCCGGAAGTGAGCGATTCCGAGCGCCGCCGCGTACCCGGCGCCGAAGCCGTTGTCGATGTTGACGACGGTGACGCCGGGAGCGCAACTGTTCAATAGGGCGAGCAGGGCCGCGAGCCCTCCCCACGACGCGCCGTAGCCGACCGAGGTCGGCACCGCGTACACCGGGCACGGCGCCAGCCCGGCGACGACCGGCGCGAGCGCCGCCTCCATCCCGGCGACGGCGACGAGCGCGTGGAAGCGGGCGAACCCGGGCGCCTCCGCCAGCAGCCGGTGGATTCCCGCCACGCCCACGTCGAAGATGCGCTCGACCGAGGCGCCGAAGAGTTCGGCGGTGAGGGCGGCCTCCTCCGCCACCGGGACGTCCGAGGTGCCGGCGGCCACCACCCCGACGGTCGCGTGCAGCGGCGGCGCGGGCTCGCCCTCGACCACCACGGCGCGGGCTTCGGGACGGCGCCGCGCGCCCGGGACCTCGCGGCAGACGGCCTGAGCGACCTCCGGCTCGACCCGGGTCACGAGCGTCCGCGACGCGCGCCGGGACAGCGCCCGGGTGATCGCAACGACCTGCTCCGCAGTCTTCCCGGTCCCGAGGACCACCTCGGGAAACCCGCGGCGGCGCTCCCGGTCGTGGTCCAGCCGGGCGAACGGGACGCCGTCGCCGCCGAGCAGCTTCTCGGGAGGAATCGCGAGCCGGCGCGCCGCCTCGTCCGGGGCGAGTTCGCCGCGGGCGACCCGGCGCAGCAGCGCGAGGAGAAGCTGATCGGTCATGGAAGGGAGCGGATTATGCTGGCCGGATGGACTCAGGCTTCCGGGAGCAGGTCCGCCGGGCGACCAACATCGTCGAGATCGTCGGCGAGCGCGTGGGCCTGCGAAGCGGGCGCGGCGGGGTGCACAAGGGGCTGTGCCCGTTCCACCGGGAGAAGACGCCGTCGTTCCAGGTGGACGAGGACCGCCAGCGCTACCACTGCTTCGGCTGCGGCGCCGGCGGGGACGCGTTCCAGTTTCTGCAGGAGCTGGAGGGCGTCCCGTTCGTCGAGGCGCTCCACGGGCTCGCCCGCCGCGCCGGGATTCCGATCCCGCAGCGGAACCCGCAGGCGGAGGCCCGCCGCGAGGCGGTCCGGAAGGCGATCCGGGCCGCTTCGGACTACTACGGCGGCGCGCTGCGGGCGCCCGGCGGGAAGCGGGCCCGCGACTACCTCGACAAGCGCGGGATCGCCGCCGGGGACTTCGGCGAGTACGGATTCGGGTTCGCCCCCCGCTCGGGGCTCGCCGCGACGCTGCGGGCGCGCGGCTCGCCGCTCGAGGCGCTCCTCGAGGCGGGGCTCGTGGCCGAGTCCCGGGAGTCGAACGGGCAGTACTACCCGTTCTTCCGAAACCGGCTGATGATCCCGATCCACGACTCCTCGGGGCTCGTGGTCGGCTTCGCCGGGCGGAGCCTCGACGGCGGCGAGCCCAAGTACGTCAACAGCCCCGACAGCCCGATCTACCACAAGAAGTCGGTCCTCTACGGGATGCACCGCGCCCGGCGCGCCATGCGGGCCGAGCGCTCGGCGGTGCTCCTCGAGGGGTACTTCGACTGCGTGGCGGCGTGGCGGGCCGGGATCCCGCAGGCCGTCGCGGTCTGCGGCACCGCCTTCACCGACGAGCAGGCGGCGCTCCTGAAGGCGTGCGCCCGGGAGGTCGTCGTCTGTTTCGACGCCGACGCGAGCGGCCAGAAAGCCGCCGTCAAGAGCCTGAGGATCCTGCTCGCCCGCGAGCTGCGGGTGCGCGTCGTCTCGCTCGGCGACGGCCTCGATCCCGACGACTTCGTCCGCGCCCGGGGCGCCGCCGCGTTCCGCCGGGCGATCGCCGAGGCTCCGGACTTCGTCCGCTTCCTGACGGCCCGCCCCGAGGGGGGCGAGGGGCTCGACCGGGCCGGCCGCTTCCGCGAGGTGCTCGAGATCCTCGCCTTCTGGCCCTCCGCCCTCGAACGCGAGGCGTGGCTCGAGGAGGCGGCGCGCGCGACCGGCTTCTCCGCCGGCGCCGCGAAGGAGGAGATGGCCCGCATCCTCGCCCGGCGGCCGGCCCCGGCGAAACCGTCCCCGCCGGGCCCCGGGGGCGGCCCCGACGAGAACCCGTGGGAGGGGCTCGAGCCGGTCGAGGAAGAAGCGCCGGCGCCCACGCCAGCGCGCCGCCGACCGGCCCTCACCGTGGGGGAACGCGACTTCGTCCGCTGGACCTCCGAGCGTCCGGGCGAAGTGGCCGCGCTGCTGCGCCGGACCGACGCCCGGGACCTCGAGGGGTTCGCCTCGAGCGGAATCCTGATCGCGATGAAGCGGGCGGCCGACGCCGGCGCGGGAACCGCGACCGACCTGCTGGGCGACCCGGAAGCGCGCAGCCCCGGGGAGGAGCGGCTGCTCCGGGCGGTCCGGAGCGAGACGGTGCCGCTCAACACCAGCCAGCAGCGGCCCGCCGACTGCCTGCGCGCCCTGCTCATCGAGAGCGTCGAGCGGGCGCGTCGCGAGGCGGGCGCCGACCTCGTCCGGGCGCAAGCGCTGAACCGGCGGCTCGACCGGCTGCGCCGGCGGAAGGACCCGTGAACCGTCGCGCCGTGCTAATAATTTCGGTTTGCCTTTCTCGCGCAGCCGCCACGCCGAATCGCCGCGTCGCGCCGGGCGCGTCAGCCGTCGAAGCTCCAGTGAGGATCACGGGTAGAGGATGAGAATGGAATCCGCGGAAGGTCCTCCCCTTGATCCGAGCAGCCTCCCGGAACTGATCTCCGAAGAAATCGCCGAAGACGTCCTGCGGCGCGGCCGGACGCAGGGGTTCCTTCTCCTCGCCGACATCGAGGAGGAGCTCGGCGAAGTGGTCGGCGACACGATGACCGAGGAGGAGCTCGGGCATCTACGCGAGTGGTTCAAGGATCGGGAAATCCCGTTCTACCGGGACGAAGCGGAGAAGGCGGCCGAGGATCTGGACCTGACCCCGAGCGCCATCGAGCGCACCAACGACCCGGTGCGGATGTACCTCCGGGAGATGGGCGTGGTGCCCCTCCTCAAGAAGGAGGACGAGGTCAAGATCTCCAAGCGGATCGAGCGCGGCAAGAAGCTGGCGCTGCGGGCGATCACGCGGCGGCTCTACATCATCAACCAGTTGCTTGTCGATTTCCGGCCCCGCGTCGAGGACGACACGCTGCCGCTGCGCGACTACTTCGCGGTCGCCGAGGGCGGGACCACGATCCGGCACGACGAGCACCGGGAGCGCATCCTCGCGGCCCTCACCAGGCTGGAGACCCAGCACAAGCTCTTCCGCCGGCGGCTCTCCGCGCTCCGCCAGTTGCCCCGGCGGACCGTCAAGTACCGCCGCAAGGCGTACCAGGCGGCCGACGTCCGCATCCGCATGAGCCAAACGATCTGGTCCATGCGCCCGACCGAGGGACTGCTCAACAAGTGGATCGAGGAGCTTCGCGGGCTGCGCGACGAGGCGCGCGAGGCGACCGAGGAGCTGAAGACGGTCGAGGAGCTCCGGCAGCAAATTCCGGACGCCGAGGACCAGACCTCATTGCGCCGGGAAGTGACCGTGCGCCAGCGCGCCGCCATCGGCGCTCTCGACCGGGCCGGCAACGTCATGCCGGAGTTCGGCAGCCGCAAGAAGCTCAAGTTCGTGCGGACCGAAGTGCTCCCGGAACTCGAGCGGGCGATCGAGTCGATGGACCGGGGAGAGGAGCAGGCGCAGCTCGCCAAGCAGGACATGGTGCAGGCCAACTTGCGGCTCGTCGTCTCGATCGCGAAGAAGTACACGAACCGCGGGCTGCAGTTCCTCGATCTGATCCAGGAGGGCAACATCGGCCTGATGAAGGCCGTGGACAAGTTCGAGTACCGCCGGGGCTACAAATTCTCCACCTACGCGACTTGGTGGATCCGCCAGGCGATCACCCGCGCGATCGCCGACCAGGCGCGGACCATCCGCATCCCGGTGCACATGCACGAGACCATCAACAAGCTGCATCGGACCCAGCGCAGCCTCGTGCAGGAGATGGGACGCGAGCCGCGGCAGAACGAGATCGCCGAGCGCATGGGCATGCACCCGGAGAGGGTCCGCAAGGTGATGACGATCGCCCACGAGCCGATTTCGCTGGAGACTCCCATCGGCGAGGAGGACGACAGCCACCTCGGCGACTTCATTCGCGATCCCAACGCCGAGTCGCCGCAGGACACGGTCGTGCGCCGGAGCCTGCAGGAGACGATCGAGGCCGTCCTGAAGACCCTGACCCCCAGGGAGGAAGCGGTGCTCGCGAGCCGGTTCGGGCTCAACAACGAGGACGAGAAGACGCTCGAGGAGGTCGGCAAGGCGTTCAAGGTCACCCGCGAGCGCATCCGGCAGATCGAGACCAAGTCCATTCGCAAGCTGCGGCACCGGGCGCGGGCCCGGAAGCTCCGGCAGTTCGCCGACGGCTACTGACCGTGCCCGCTTTCCGGAACCGGGGGCCCATAGCTCAGCGGTCAGAGCGGCCGGCTCATAACCGGTTGGTCCCAGGTTCAAATCCTGGTGGGCCCACACCGGGCAAATTCGCCCGAAGCTGAACGATGCTGTCCGAGCTGCGCGCTCTCAAGGAGGTGCAGCTTCTGGACATGGCGGTTCGCGGGGTGGACGAGCGCCTCGCGAGCACCCCGGCGGAGCTCGCCGCCGTGGACGCCGAGATCGACGCGGCCCGCGCCCGGCGGAAGGCGGCGACGGACGCGGTCGATGAGAACGGGCGCGCGCGCCGCCGGGCGGAGGGCGAGCTGCAGGACGCCGAGAGTCATGTGCAGAAATTCCAGGGGCAGTTGCTCACCGCCAGCTCGAACCTCGAGTACACCGGCCTTCTGAAGCAGATCGACGCCGGCAAGGACAAGATCGGCGACGTCGAGGAGCGCATCATCAACCTCATGGACGAGGGGGACGAGCTCGACGCGGCGCTCGTCGAGGCGAAGAAGGAGTTCGGGGAGGCGGAGACCCGCCTGGAGGCCCGGAAGGACCGCCTGCGCAAGGAAGCCGAGGAGCGGAAGCAGGAGCGCCGGCGGCTGATCGAGGAGCGCACACGCGCCGGGGCCGGGGTTCCCGACGCGCTTATGGCCCAGTACGAGCGCATCCGCCGGGCGCGGCACGGGCTCGCCGTGGCCCGGGTGCGCGAGAGCCGCTGCGTCGCCTGCAACGTCGCGCTGCGCCCGCAGATGTACGAGGAGGTGCGCGTCGGCCAGACGGTCCTCAACTGCGAGTCGTGCGGGCGCATCCTCTACTTCGAAGCCCCCGAATGAGTCGGCTCCTCGCCCGGCGCGCCCACCGGCGCCTTTCCGGCGAAACCGTGATCGACGGCGGCGGTCCGCCGCTGACCGGCGGCCTCCGGATCGCGGTCGGCTATCCAAACCGGTACGCGCTCGGGATGTCCAACGTGGGCTTCCAGGCGGTGCATCGGTTCTGGTCGAGCCTGCCGGACGTCGTGAGCGAGCGGTTCTTCCTCCCGGACCGGGTGGAGCTCGCCGAATACCGGCGCACCGGACTGCCGCTGCGGACGCTCGAGACCGGCGCCCCGGTCCGCAGCGCCGACGCGGTGGCGTTCTCGATCACCTTCGAGCCCGACGCCGTCAACCTCGTGCGCATGCTCCAGCTCGCCGGAATCCCGCCCCTCGCCCGCGACCGGTCCGACCGGGATCCGCTGGTCGTCGCCGGGGGTCCGATCACGTTCCTGAACCCGGAGCCGCTGGCGGAGTTCGTGGACGTGTTCGCGATCGGCGAGGCCGAGGCGCTCCTTCCGACGCTGACGGATCATTTGGGCCGGAGCGGCCGGCGGGAGCGGCTCGCCGGACTCGCCCGGGAGCCCGGCTTCTACGTTCCGGCGACGCACGAGGTCGAGTATGACGACGCCGGGCGGGTGCGCCGGCGGACCGCCCGCGACGCGCCGACGGTGGTGCGGGCCAAGATGGGCAAGGACGCCCGCTTCCCCCCTCCGGCAACCTTCATTCTCACGAAGGACACCGAGATGTCGGACAAGTTCCTCGTGGAGGTCTCCCGAGGCTGCCCGACGCTGTGCCGGTTCTGCTGGGCCGGATACAACTACCTTCCCAAGCGGTCGTTCGAGCTGGAGCGGCTGCTCGCGCTGGCGCGGGCGGCGCGGCCCCACACCGACCGGATCGGGCTGGTCTCGACCGCGGTGGGCGCCCACCGGGAGATCGGCCCGCTCGTGGCCGCGCTGCGCGACTACGGATTCCGAATCAGCGTCTCCTCGGTCCGCTTCGAGGACATCCGGGACGAGTTCGTGCGTCCGCTCGCCGAGAGCGGCGAGCGGACCCTCGCCATCGCTCCCGAAGTGGGCACCGACCGGCTTCGGATCGCGATCCACAAGCGCGTCCGCAACCACGAGATTCTCGAGAAGGTGGGGATCCTGCTCGATTCGGGCACGGTGCACCTGAAGCTCTACCTCATGGTGGGGCTGCCCGGCGAGACCGAGGAGGACGTGGCGGGGATCGTCCCGCTGGTCCGCAGCATCCGCGATCTGATCGCCGAGCGCGGGCGGGGCGGGCGGGCGATCGCCAGCGTGAACCCATTCGTCCCGAAGCCGGGCACCCCGTTCCAGTGGCGCCCGATGGCCCCGCTCCCGATCCTGCAGCGGCGCATGCGGTTTCTCCAGCGCGAGCTTGGGCGGATCCCCGGGGTCGAGGCGCACTGCAAGTCGCCCCGCATGGAGCGGCTGCAGGCGCTCCTCGCCGCGGGCGACCGGCGGCTCGCGCCGGTCCTGCTCGCGCTCGCCGAGGGCCGGCGGCTCAAGGCGGCGACATCGGGCGCGGGGCTCGACCTCGACTTCTATATCGGGCGGGAGCGCGGCCGGGACGAACTGCTCCCGTGGAGCTTCCTCGACAACGGGATGAAGGACAGCCTGCTTCAGGACCAGGCGGACCGCGCGGCGCGGCTCGTGGCCTGAGCCGGCCCCGGGTTCGCGATCACCGACCAGTTCCGCCCGCAGCCGGCGCCGTCGCGCCGGTAGGAATGGAAGCCGGGCCCGCAGCGGGTGCACAGCGTCGCGACCCGCACGTTCGCCCCGTCGAGCCCCGTTTCCTCGAGCTGGGCCCGGTTGGCCCCGGGAAGATCCAGATGGGGCCGTCCGCTCCGTTCGTTGCGCCCGGCTTCGGGGACGGGGCGGCCCGCCCTCCGGAAGGCGTCCGGAACCTCGGGCCCGACCTCGAAGCAGCACGGGCCGATCGCCGGGCCGGTCGCGGCGACCATTGCGGCGGGAGCCTCGCCCGAAGCGGCGGCGAGCGTCCGGACCGCGGCGCCGGCGACCCCGGCGACGGTTCCCCGCCACCCGGCGTGGGCGACCGCCACGAAGCCGGACGCCGGAGCGTGGATCAGGATCGGGACGCAGTCCGCCGTCTTCACCGCGACCGCTTCTCCCGGCTCGGCGAGCACCGCGCCGTCCGCCGGCGCGTCGCCCCCGCCGGGAAGGACGCGCACCGAGACGCCATGCACCTGACGAAAATGGCGCACCACCGCAACGCCGAGTCCCTCCCGAAGCGTCCGGAGGTCGCTCTCGGCGCGGTCCCGGCGTCCGAACCCGCCAGCGAGCGTGAAGGCGTGCGGCGCGCGCAGCGCGGACGCGGCGAGGACCTCGAGCCCGCCCGCGAGGCGCCGGAACGAGAATCCCGGCGGTGCGTCGGGCCGAGTCAGGCGCCGACTCAAGGGCCGGCTCAGAAGCGGGTCTTGCGCAGGAGCGGCGGCGTGGCGAGGTCGCCCCAACCGTCGTCCGCTTCCTCGATCCGAGCGGCGGGCTCCTCCGCGGGAGGCGCTTCCCG
This sequence comes from Vicinamibacteria bacterium, assembly GCA_965199715.1. Lineage (GTDB taxonomy): Bacteria > Acidobacteriota > Vicinamibacteria > Marinacidobacterales > Marinacidobacteraceae > CBDATA01. The sequence goes on along the minus strand of OZ241322.1, from coordinate 1,839,552 downwards.
CCGTCGCGGCGACTCGTCCTGAGCGGTGGTCGGCGGCGTCCCCCAGACACCGATCTTCTGGGGCGTGGCCGCGGCGCGGCTGCGGTCGGGGAAACCGGTGGCCACCACCGTGACCTTGATCCGGCCGCCGTCGTCGCCCTCGTCAAGTTCCGAGTCCACGGAGACCCCGAGCAGGATGTTGTCGGACGCCTGGTCGGACGCGTTCTCCGACTCCACCGCGTCGCGCACGATCTCCATGGCCTTGGTCATCTCGGTGAGCGACATCGACTCGCCGCCGGACACGTTGATGAGGATGCTGCTCGCGCCCTGGATGGAGGTGTCCTCCAGAAGCGGCGAGGAAATGGCCGCCTCGGTCGCCTTCCTCACCCGATCCTCGCCCGACGCCACGCCGATTCCCATGACCGCGTCGCCGCGCGCCTTGAGCGCCGAGCGCACGTCGGCGAAGTCGATGTTGATGAGCCCGGCGGTCTGGATGGGGTCGGAGATTCCCTGCACCGCCTGACGCAGCACGTCGTCCGCGGCGCGGAAGGCCTCGAGCACGCGCAGATCTCCGTACACCTCGCTCACCCGGTCGTTCGGGACGCAGATGAGCGTGTCCACGTACTCGCGGAGCTCGCGCAGCCCCTCGTCGGCGGCCTCGATGCGGCGGCGGCCCTCGAGCGTGAGCGGCCGAGTCACGACGGCGACGCACAGCGCCCCGAGTTCCCGCGCCGCGCAGGCCACGACCGGACCCGCGCCGGTGCCGGTTCCGCCGCCGGCCCCGAGCGTCACGAACACCATGTCCGCGCCCTCGAGCGCGTCCAGCAGCTTGTCCATGTCCTCCCGGGCGGACTGCCGCCCGACCTCGGGATCGCCGCCGCAGCCGAGGCCGCCGGTCGTCTCGACGCCGATCTGCAGCTTGACCGGGGCCTGGGAGAGCTCCAGCGCCTGCGCGTCGGTGTTCGCGACGAGGAACTCCACGCCGCTGACTCCGGCCTCGATCATCCGGTTGACCGAGTTGCCGCCGCCGCCGCCCACGCCGATCACCTTGATGACCGCCTTGACGGGGCCCCGGTTGGGCGCAGGTCGCCTCGGAGCGGCCTCGGGCGGGGGTTCGACGGTTTCGGGGGCGCCCGGCGTGGGCTCATCGGCGAAACGGATCATGGCGGTCTCCTGGGGGCGTGGGGCGCGGCCGGGGACGAGTCTGCGACCGACCGAAAGAGGTGGGGGAACGAGGGCTCACGCTCGCTTCCTCCAGCGGGTGAGTCGGCGGAATTCGTGGCCCACGGCGCGGGCGAGACGGGGAACCACTCCTCCGCTCGCCCGCGCCGGACGGGGCTGCTTCGCGGCGTGGCGGCACAGGCCGAACGCGCCGGCGAACTCGGGGTGGGCCACGCGATCCACCAATCCGGTCAGATTGCGCGGACCGCGGCGCTCCACGGCGGCGCCGAAGACGAGCCGGACGACCTCGTCCAGGGCGCCCAGATTGGCGCCGCCGCCGGAGAGCACGATGCGCGGCGGCATGTGCTCCAGCCACTTCTGGAGCCTGTCGCGAAGAATGGTCATGTCCTGCTCGGCCCGCGCCTGAAGGACCTGGGCGAGCCGCCGCCGCCCGACGACGACCGGCTGGCGGGCGCCGGCGACCGAGAGCTCGAGCGTGTCCCCCTCGGGGATCGCGCCGAAGAGCGCATGTCCGAACTGGCGCTTGGCGTCCTCGGCGGAGGCGATCGGCGCCTGGAAGCCGAGCGCCACGTCGCGGCTGTACTGGCGGCCGCCGGTGGGCATGACTCCGGACCACCACACGGCGCCGTTGCGGTACAAGGCGAGGCCGGTGTTCTCCGCCCCGATGTCGATCAGGAGGAATTCGTCCTCGTCGTCGTCGGGACCGAATACCCCCGCGGCGGTGGCGAAGGTGGAGATGAGCATGCCGCGCACCTGCACGCCCGCCAGATTCACCGCCTTCTCGATCCGCCGCAGCGACTCCCGAGGACAGGAGACGAGATGTACGAAGGACTGGACCCGGTGGCCGTTCCAATCGGTCGGATCCTGGGTGGGGTCGAGATCGTCCACCCAGAACTCCTGCGGCAGGGCGTGGAGGATCTCGAAGGGCGGCCGCAGCCAGGCGCGCTGCCCGGGCTGGGGAACGGCGCTCCGGACGGCGCGCTTCACGTCGCGGCGGGTGATGAGGCCCGAGGGCACCTGGATCTCGCCGGAGGAGTTGATGCTGCGGCGGTTCCGGGTGCTGACGCTGACCCACGCCTCGCCGATCTCGGTTCCGGCGGCCTGCTCCAGTTCCTCGATCGCGCGGCGCACCGAGGCGGTCGCGACCTCCGGCTGGACGACCTCGCCCTTGTGGACGCCCTCGGCGTCGGCCTGTCCCACGGCGAGCACCTCGAGCCGGGCCGAGTCCTTCGGCTCCCCCTCGGGGGATCGGGCGAGGACGGCGCGCACGCTCGTGCTTCCGATGTCGAGACCACAGTGCCAGTTGTTGAGCGTCACGAGGCGATTTCTCCTCCGGTCGGGAACGCGGGTTCGGGCGGTTCCGGCAGCAACCGCAACAGCAGCCGATCGTCGATGCGCGCGTCCACTTCGGCGAGGTCGGGCCAGCGCGACAGCAGATCGGGAAGATGGGTGACGGCGGCGGCGAGGCCGTCGTGGAAGCGCTCCGAAGTGAGCACGACCCGCACCGGCCAGGGCCGCAGCGTGACGACGATCCGGAGGCCGCCCCCGGTTCCGTCCAGTTCCGAGACGAACCGGTCCAGATCGGGACGCTCCAGCAGGGTCGCGGCGAGGCTCCCCGCGAGCTCGAGGCAGGCGGGAAATCCGGGGGCGAGCGGCTCGCCGCATTGGACGACCGGGAAATCGAGAACGCCGGAGCGGGCCGCATCCTCCACGGACGCCGGACCGAGAAGCGTGCCGTCGGCGGCCATCGCGAGCGGCGGCGAGGCGGGGAGCAACGCGACCGCGGACTTCTCGACCGCGACGATCTCGGCGGGCCCGAACAGCGGCCGGCGCGCCCGCAGCTCCTCGGTGAACCCGGTGGACCCGAGCCGCTTCACGATCTCCCCCACTGCGGGGGTCGGGTCCCGGAACAGGCCGGTCTCCGCCGCGAACCGGGCGACGTGGCCCGCCCCGGCGACGTCGAGCCGCGGCGATCCCGTCCCGGCCAGGACGCGGGTCGAGACGAGGGCGGCGGCGAACACGATCGGCAAGCTGGCGGCCACGACCAGCGCCGTTCCGGCGACCGGGCCGCGCGCCGGCGGGCGGAGCAGGTGCGCGCGCCTACGCCGGGGCACCGAGCTTCTCCTTGAGGAGGTCGGGGAGCCGGGTGACGTTCCCGGCCCCGAGCGTGAGCACCACGTCGCCGGAACGCGCGCGCGACGCGAGGTGCTCCGCGATCTCCCCGTGGGTCCGGAAGTGCCGCGCGTCGGGGTGGCCGGCCTTGCGGATGGATTCCGCGAGCGCCGCGCCGCTGACGCCGGGGATCGGGGATTCGCCCGCGGCGTGCACCTCGGTCACGACCACCGCGTCCGCGTCGCCGAAGGCTCCGGCGAAGTCGTCGGCCAGATCCCGGACCCGGCTGTACCGGTGCGGCTCGAACACGGCGAGGATGCGCGCGCCGTAGGCCTCCCGCGCGGCCTCGAGCGTGGCCCGGATCTCGTTGGGATGGTGCGCGTAGTCGTCCACGATCCGGATCCCGTTCACGTGGGCGCGCAGCTCGAAGCGCCGATCGACTCCGGTGAACGCCTCGAGGCCGCGCCGCACCGACCGCGCCGGAATCCCGAGCTGGAGTCCGATGGCCGCCGCGGCGAGCGCGTTGCGCACCGCGACGAGGCCGGGGCGGCACAGCGAGACCGGCCCGGCGGCCCCGCCCCGGATCCGCAACTGGAAGCGGGCGCCGTCCGCGTCCGAGACGATCTCGCCGGCGGAGATGTCCGCGTCCGGCGAGAGCCCGTAGGTCACGAAGCGCCGCTGCACCCGCGGGATCAGGGTCCTCAGGTCCTCGTCGTCGGCGGAGAGCACGACGCAGCCGTAGAACGGGACCTTGTTGGCGAATGCGAGGAACGACTCCCGCAAGTCGTCCATGTCCGCGTAGGCGTCGAGGTGCTCGCGGTCGATCCCGGTGATCGCGGCGACGACGGGCAGCAGCCGCAGGAAGGTGCGGTCCGACTCGTCCGCCTCGGCCACGAGGATGTCCGACTCGCCGAGGCGCACGCCGCCGCCGAGCCGGGCGACCCGGCCGCCGATCACGACCGTGGGATCCAGTCCGGCGTGCTCGAGGAGCGCCGCGGTCATCGACGTGGTCGTCGTCTTGCCGTGGGAGCCCGCCACCGCGATGGCGAATTTCATCCGCATCAGCTCCGCAAGCATCTCGGCGCGGGGGATGATCGGGAGCAGGAGCTCGGCGGCCGCCGAGACCTCGGGGTTCCCCGCGCCGATGGCCGAGGACGTGACGACCACGTCGGCCTGTTCCACGTGCTTGCGATCGTGGCCCTCGAACACGATCGCGCCGAGGTCGGCGAGCCGGTGCGCGGTCGGCCCGAACCGAAGGTCGGACCCGGTGACCCGGTAGCCGAGGCTCAGGAGGACTTCGGCGATCCCGCTCATGCCCACGCCGCCGATCCCGACGAAGTGCACCCGGGTCCGCTGCGAGAACAGCAGCCCCCGCGCTTCGCGCCCGGCGCCGGCGATCACGGAGTCCTCCGTCATGCGGCCGCCAGCGCGTCAAGGCGACGGACGAGGGTCCGCGCCGGAGAAGGCCGCGCGAGCCCGCGTGCGGCGGCGCCCATCCGGCGGCGGCGTTCGCCGTCGGAGGCGAGGCCCAGCAGCGCGCGGGCGAAACTGGCGCCGGACGCCGATTCGGCGAGGGAGAGCGCCGCGCCCGCGGATTCGAGCGTCGCCGCGTTGCCGTGCTGGTGCGCCCCGGCGACCGGCGCGGGAACGAGGATCGCCGGGCGGCCGGCGGCGGCGAGCTCGGCGCAGGTGATCGCGCCCGCGCGGCCCACGACGAGATCCGCGGCGGCGAGCTCGGCCGCCATGTCGTCGAGGAAGGGCGCGACCCGCACCGGAACGCCCCGCTCGGCGTAGGCCGACCGCACCCGGTCCTCGTCGGCGGGTCCGGTCTGGTGGGTGATGCGGAGCCGGACCGGCGCCTCGGCGAGGAGCGGCAGCGCCTCGAGGACGAGGCGGTTCAAGCGCGCCGCCCCTTGACTGCCGCCGGTGACGAGCACGCCCACCTCGTCGTCCTTCCCTGGCGGGTCCGGCACGTCGAGGAACTCGGCGCGCACCGGAATCCCCGAGACGAACGTCGCCGAGCGCGGGAAGTGCTTCCGCGAGTCTTCCCACGCGATCGCGATCTCGGTCGTGAACCGGGCGCTCCAGCGGGTCGCGAGCCCGGGCTCGGCGTTCGGCTCCAGCACCAGCGAGGGCACGCCGGCAAGCCGCCCGGCGAGCACGGCCACCCCGGAGACCGCGCCGCCGGTTCCGAAGATCGCGTGGGGGCGGAAATTGCGGATGAGCCGGAACATCTTCAGGAGGCCGGCGACGAGCCGCGGCATGGTGCGGAGCAGGGTCGCGGGCGAACCTCCCCGCAGCGGCGGGACCTCGACCAGCGTGAGATCGAACCCCTCGGGGGGCACGAGCCGTGACTCCATCCCCCGCGACGCGCCCACGAAGCGAATCCGCGCGTTCTCCGACGCGGCCCGGGCCACCGCGAGCCCGGGGAAGACGTGGCCTCCCGTCCCGGACGCGGCGAACAGGAACCGGCGCGCAGCGGTCACGAGTGCACCCGCGAGAGGGAGAGCACGAGGCCGGACGCCGCGAGCGAACTCACGAGCGCCGAACCGCCGGCGGACACGAAGGGAAGCGGGAGTCCGGTTGTCGGAACGAGGCCGGTCGTGACGCTGATGTGGAGGAACGCCTGGAAGCCCACCGCGAGAACCGCGCCCACGCCCAGCAGCTTCCCGAAGGCGTCGGGGGTGCGCATCGAGATGATGAGCCCGCGCACGGCCCACCCGCCGAACGCCAGGACGACCGCGACCGCGCCGAGGAAGCCGAGCTCCTCGCCGATCACCGAGAAGATGAAGTCGGCGTGCGGCACCGGGAGGTACAGCAGCTTCTGCTCGCTCCCGGCGAAGCCGACTCCGGTGAACCCGCCCGCGCCCAGCGCGATCAGCGACTGGGTCAACTGAAACCCGTCCCCGAGCGGATCGCGGAACGGATCCATGAAGGTCAGGACCCGCCGCATCCGATACCCGTCGGCGAGCACCCCCAGCGCGAACAGGCCCGCGAAGATTCCGCCGAGCCCGGTGAGATGGAGGATGCGGGCGCCGCCGACGGTGAGCATCGCCGCGCCGATCAGCACGAGCAGCGTGGCCGTGCCGAGGTCGCGCTGCAAGAACACCATCCCTCCAAGAAGGCCGGTGGTGCCGAGCGGGACCACGAGCGCGCGGATGCGGTCCGGGGCGCGGGTCGCCAGTTGCTGGGCGAGGATCACCACCAGCGCCACCTTGACGAACTCCGAGGGCTGGACGCCGACGCCGCCGATGCGGATCCAGCGCCACGTGTTGTTCAGCGGCGCGGACAGCAGCGCGGCGCCGAGCGCGGCGACCGAGACGGCGAGAGCCGCCATCATCACCCAATGGCGGTCGAGGCGGCGGTAGTCCAACTGGGCCAAGGCGGCCATCACCCCGAAGCCGGCGACCGCCCAGACGATCTGGCGCGTGACGAACCACGTCGGGGCGCGTCCCCCGGCCTCGGCGACGAACGCCGAGGCGCTCGAGAGCATGGCCAGCCCGAAGAGCGCGAGGCCCACCGTGAGCGTGAAGAACAGCGGGTCGGGCGCCACCGAGCGCGTTTTCACCGGCCGCCTCCCGCCCGCGCGGCGAGAGCGCGGAACCGCTCGCCCCGGTGCCGGTAGTCGCGGAAGTCGTCGAAGCTGGAGCAGCCGGGCGAGAGGAGCACCACGTCGCCGGGCGCGGCCTCGGCGAACGCGGTCTCCACCGCCTCGTCGAGCGAAGCGGCCGGACGCGCTGGGAGCTCCCGGAGGATGCGCGGTCGCGCGCTGCCGATCGCGTGGACGACGGCCACCGCGCCGAGATCGGGCGCGAGCTCGGCGAACCGGCCGCCCTTCAGGATCCCGCCGAGGATCAAGTGGACGCGGGGGTCGCCGGACAGGCGCAGCGCGCGCAGCGCCGCGCGGGTCGCGTCCACGTTGGTGGCCCGCGAGTCGTTCACGAAGCGCACGCCGCCGACCGGCGGAAGCTCCTCGAGCGCGTGCGGCAGCCCGCCGAATCCGGCCGCGGCCGCCTCGATCGCGGAGCGGGCCGCGCCGGCGAGCGTCGCGGCGGCGGCCGCCGCAGCGAGGTTCCGTCCCTGGTGCGGGCCCGCAAGTCCGAGGCCGGACAGATCAGCCAGCACTTGCTCCCCGGAGACGTCGCGCCACCGGATCCGCCGGTCGGCGAGAACCACTTCGGGATCGCCGCTTCCGGGAGTCCCTCCGAACGGGAGCAGCGACGCGCCCGTCCGGGCGGCGGCGGCCCGGGCGATGGATTCAGCCACCGGATCCGCTCCGTCGTACACGGCCCAGTCCCCCGGGGCCTGCGTCTCGAGAAGGCGCGCCTTGGATCCGCGGTAGTGCTCGACGTTCGGGTGCCAGTCGAGGTGATCCTCGGTGACCGCGAGCATCACCGCGATCCCGGCGCGGAAGCGCTCGGTCGCGGCGAGCTGGAAACTCGAGGCCTCGACCACCACGCGCGCCGCATCCGGTAGCGTCCCGGCGAGCGCGGTGAGCGGCGTCCCAAGGTTGCCGGCGGCGCGGGCGTCCATCCCGGCGTTCCGCAGCGCCGCCGCCAGCATGGTGACGGTGCTGGACTTCCCCTTCGTCCCGGTGACCGCGAGGATCCGGTCCGCCGGCTCGCCGAGCGCCCGGTAGCCGAGCTCCAGCTCCCCCCACAGCGGAACCCCCCGTCGCCGCGCCGCATCGACGAGCGGAGCCGAGGGAGGCACCCCCGGGCTCGCCACGACAAGGTCCGTATCCGCCAGAAGCCCGACGTCGCTCGGGCGGACCGAGACTCTCCATTCCCGTAGCCTCGGCGCGTTCGGGAGCTTCGACTCGGGGAGGTCGTCCGCCACCGTCACCTCGCGCCCCGCCGCCCGGAGGAAGCGCGCCGCCTCGGTTCCGCTCGCGCCGGCTCCCAGAACCAGAATCCGGGGACCGGGCAGCCAATCGGAGGTCATCGCTCATCGCAGCTTGAGCGTGGTGAGCGTCGCGAGCGCGCACAGCGCGGCGAGAATCCAGAAACGGACGCTGATCTGGGTTTCCTTCCAGCCCCGCAGCTCGAAGTGGTGGTGGATCGGGGCCATGCGGAAGAGCCGCCGCCCGGTCAGCTTGAAGCTCGCGACCTGCAGCAGCACCGACGCCGCCTCGACCACGAAGACCCCGCCGACCAGGACGAGCAGCACTTCCTGGCGGATGAGCACCGCCTGGATCCCGACCGCGGCGCCCAGTGCGAGCGAACCCACGTCCCCCATGAACACCTGCGCCGGATGGGCGTTGAACCACAGGAAGCCGAGCGCGGCCCCCACCACCGCGGCGCCGAACACGGTCACTTCGGAGACCCCGGGGACGTGCACGATGTCGAGGTAGTCGGAGAACTCCGCGTGCCCCGACACGTAGGTGAGCAGCGCGAACGCCGCCGCCGCGACCACGACGCAGCCCGACGCGAGGCCGTCGAGCCCGTCGGTGAGGTTCACCGCGTTCGACGACGCGACCAGCACGAGCGCGGCCGCCGGCACCAGAAGCCATCCCAGCTCGGGCTGGAAGGTCTTGTAGAACGGGAACGCGACCTGCGTGGTGAACTCGTCCGCCGACGCGCGCCACAGCAGGAAGAGTCCGGTCAGCGCGCCGACGCCGATCTGCGCTCCCAGCTTGGGCAGGACCCGCAGCCCGCCCCGGCCGGAGAGCTTCTGGTAGTCGTCGAAGAAGCCGAGCGCGGCGTATCCGAAGGTCGCGAAGATCGCCGCCTGGATCAGGGCGTTCCCGAGGTCCGCCCAGAGGATCGTCCCCGCCAGGATGGACGCGACGACTAGCACGCCTCCCATCGTGGGGGTGCCCGCCTTGGCGAGATGGCTGCTGGGGCCGTCCGGTCGGATGCGCTCGCCGATCTGGAGACGCTGCAGCCGGCGGATGAGCCACGGCCCGAGGCCGAGCGAAAGCGTGAGCGCGGTCACCGTGGCGCCGGCCGTGCGCACCGTGACGTAGCGGAAGACGTTGAACGCGCCGATCTGGTCGGAGAACGAGTAGAGGAGGTCCGCGAGCATCAGGCTTCCGCCTTCGGGGCCGCTTCGAGCTGGCGGAGGATCCGCTCCAGCCCCATGGCTCTCGACGCCTTGAAGAGCGCCACGTCTCCCTCGCGCAGTTCCCCGCGCAGCGCGTCCGCCGCGTCGTCCGGCGAGTCGAACGCGCACATCGGGACTCCGGCGCTCCCGGCGGCCTCGGCGAGCCGGCGCCCCAGCGACCCCACGCCGACCACCCGGTCGAGGCCGGCCTCGGCGGCATGCCGGCCGCACCGGGCGTGGAAGCCCTCGCTCTCGCTCCCCAGTTCCCGCATGTCGCCCGCCACGAGGATGCGGCGGGAGGCGGGAGTCGCGGCGAGGTCTTCGATCGCCGCCATGAGCGCCGCCGGACTCGAGTTGTAGGTCTCATCGACCGCGACCGCGCCGCCGGCGAGCGTCGCCCGTGCGCCGCGTCCGGGGAGCGGACCGAGCGTGGCGACCGCGGCGACGGCCTTGCTCAGCGGGGCGCCCATAGCGACCGCGACGGCGAGCCCGGCGAGGACGTTTCCGGCGTTGTGGGCCCCGGTGAGGCCGCAGCGGACGGTCGTCCACGGTCCGCCGAAGGCGCGGGCCTCGAACTGCAGCCCGTCCGCCGTGCGTTCGTAGCCCCGGCCGCGGACGTCCACGTCCTCCTGGAAGCCGAAGGTGATCCGGTGCCCGGCGAACCGGTCCGCCTGGGCGAGGACCCGCGGATCGTCGGCGCGGACCACGGCAGTGGACTCCGCCGGCAGCGATTCGAAGAGCTCTCCCTTGGCGTCGGCGACCGCCTCGATGCTGCCGAGGCCGTCGAGGTGCACCGGACTCACCGCCGTCACGAGCCCGCAGTCGGGAACTGCGATGCGGGTCAGGCCCCGGATCTCGCCGGGCGCCGACATCGCGAGCTCCATGACCCACGTCTCCTCGTCCCCGGCGGCGAGGATCGAGAGCGGGACGCCGAGGTGGTTGTTCCAGTTGGCCGGACTCTCGAACACCCGGCTGCGGGATCCGAGCGCGCGGGCGGCGACCGTACGGGTGGTCGTCTTGCCCACGCTGCCGGTGATGGCGGCGACTTCCACGGCGGCGTCCAGCCGGAGACTGCGGGCGAGCGCGCCGAGCGCCGCGGTGGAGTCGGGCGCCCGGATCAAGAACTGATCCAGCCCGGGCGCGACTGCGACCTCGCGCTCGACGACCGCCCCGGCGGCTCCGGCCCGAAGCGCCGCCTCCACGTAGTCGTGGCCGTCGCGGGCGCCGCGGATCGCGAAGAAGAGCTGGCCCGCGCGGATCATCCGGCTGTCGATGGACCCGCCGTCGCAGGGCGCGTCGGGTCCTTCGAGGACGCCGCCCATGGCCGCGGCGGCGGGTCCAGCGGAGAACGTCACCGGCGGGCCTCCTCGCGCAGCGCGTCCCTCACGAGGTCGCGGTCGTCGCAGGGGAGGCGACCGCGCGCCGTGTGCTGGTGGGTCTCGGCGCCGCGCCCGGCGACGAGCACCACGTCCTCGGGGGCGGCCTCGCGGACCGCGTACCGGATCGCGTCCCGGCGCTCGAGCTCGCAGGCGGTCACCGAACCGGGGCGCTCGGCCTCGGCGCCTTCGCGGACTGCGGCCACGATCCGCTCCGGATCCTCGCTGCGGGAGTTGTCGGCGGTCAGGACCACCCGGTCGGCCAGCGAGGCGGCGAGGCGGCCCATCGGGGCGCGCTTGCCCGGATCCCGCTCGCCACCGCAGCCGAACACCGTCCACAGGCGGCCGGCGCCGGCCAGGTCGCGAGCGGCCCGCAACGCCTGCTCGAGCGCGTCGGGCGAATGAGCGAAATCGACGAGGACGAGCGGCGCGTCGGCCTGCTCCTCCAGCCGCACCGGCTCCATCCGTCCCGGCGGCGCCGGCGCGCCCGAGAGCGCGGCGGTCACTTCCTCGGGCGCGAAGTCGAGGTTGAAGAGCGCGGCCCACGCGCCCGCGAGATTCCTCGCGGCGAACGCGCCGGGCATGGCCGTCTCGAGGATCTGCTCGCCCGCCGGCGTCCCGAGGCGAACGGTTTGCGCGTCGCCGGCGGACCGATTCTCGAGGATCCGGACGGTCGCGGCGGGGTCGAACCCGAACGTCGCGAGGATCACGTCGGGGCGGCGCTCCGCCACGTCTTCCGCGAGGCGGGCTCCGTGCGGGTCGTCGATCCCGATGACGGCGATCCCCCCGCCGCGCAGATGCTCGCTGAAGAGCAGGCGCTTGGCCCGGTAGTACGCGTCGAGGTCGCCGTGGTAGTCGAGGTGCTCCGGGGTCAGGTTGGTGAACACCGCGGCGCGGAAGAAGGTCCCCTGGAGGCGCCCCTGATGGAGTCCGTGCGACGAGCACTCGACGACCCCGAAGGCGCAGCCCCGGCGGCGGCCCTCGGCGAGAAACGCCTGCAGCTCGACCGGCGATCCGGTGGTGAGCCCGGCCTCGCCGCGGGTCCGGCGCTCGCCGGAGCGAAGGCGCGATCCGAGCGTCCCGGCGAGCAGGCTCGCCCCGGCGAGGCGGAAGAACGCTTCGTCCAAGAGCCAGCAGGTCGTGGTCTTGCCGTTGGTCCCAGTGACCCCGGCGAGGGTCATCGCCCCGGAGGGATCCCCGTAAAACACCGCCGCGACCGAGCCGAGCGACCAGCGCGTGTCCCGCACCCGGGCCCACGGGACGGCGACGTCCTCGGGCACCCGCTCCACGAGGATCGCGGCGGCCCCGGCCTCAAGCGCGGCGGGCACGAACTCGTGGCCGTCGTGGCTTCCGCCCCGGATTGCGACGAACAGATCCCCCGGACGGACGTCGCGCGAGTCGCTGGCGATCCCGCCGATCATCGTGTCCTCGCCCCCCGGGGAGACCTCGGGCCACTCCCCGGAGACAAGAACGCCCAGCCGGCGCGGCGGGTGCGCGACGGACGGGGTCACGGCTCGGGGCGCCTGTCCCCGACGAGGGTCAGAAGGCCTTCCTCCGCGGCCGCGGTGCGAACCCCATCGTCCCCGGCGATCGAGCGGGCGAGTCGGCCCCGAAGCGAGGGGTCGGGCCCGCCCGCGGCGACCCGCGCGAGACGAGCCGGATCGCGGTGGAAGGGCGAGCGGACGACCCGTTCCGACTCCTCGCCGGTCCGGCGGCGCCGCCACAGCGCCCGCGCGGCGATCCTCCCGAACACTCGGGCGGCGAAGGCCCCGCTGTGGCGCGGCTTCTGGGCCTCCAGCATCACCACGGCGGTGAACAGCGGCTCGTCGGCGGGGGCGAACCCGGCGAAGGTCGAGATGTAGTCCACATCCGAGTAGCCGCCGGGAACCGCACGCTGCGCCGTTCCGGTCTTGCCCGCGATGCGGAAACCCGCTACCGACGCGGCGGATCCGGTTCCCTCGTCCACGACCCGCTCCATGAGGCTTCGCATCCGTCCCGCGGTCGCCTCGTCGAGGACCCGCCGCTCGGGCCCCGGGGCCAACGGAACGCCGCCGACCGACTGGACGAGACGCAGCGGGCGCAGCATTCCGTCGCCGGCGAACACGTTGGCGGCCTGGGCCATCTGCGCCGCAGTCACCGCGATGCCCTGGCCGAAGGAGACCGTGGCCAGCCGGATCTGCCGCCACGGGGCAGAGCCGGGGAGGAGCCCCCGACCCTCGCCCCCGAGGCCGAGGCCGGTGCGCGCGCCGAACCCGAAGGCCCGGATGTAGTCGCTCAGCGCTTCCGACCCCACGCGCTCGGCGACCTGGAGCGTGCCGATGTTCGACGACTGGGCGAACACGTCCTCGAGCGTGAGGGTTCCGAGCGGCTTCCAGTCGCGGATCAGGCGGCGGCCGATGGGCCACCGGCCGTTGTTGGTGTCGAAGACCTCGGACTCGTGGGCGACCCCCTCGTTGAGGGCGGCGGCGATGGTGACCATCTTGAAGACCGAGCCGGGCTCGTACACGTGCGCGACCGCCCGGTTGGCGCGGTCGGCGGCCGGGACTCCCTGGTAGCGCGCCGGATGGAAGGCGGGCGCGCTGGCCATCCCGAGAACGTCGCCGGTGCGCGTCTCCACGAGGATCACCGCGCCGTGCGTGGCGTCGATCTCCTCGAGACCCCGCGCCAGCTCCTCCTCGAGGATCGACTGCAGCCGCAGGTCGAGGGTCAACTGGAGGTCGCGTCCGGGGCGGGACGGCGTGCCGACCCGGCTCGCGTGGCTCGTGCGGCGGCCGTCGGTCGCGAGAAGAAGCATCCCCGGCTCGCCCCGAAGCGCGTCGTCCCACGCGCTCTCGATCCCGGCGAGGCCCGTGTTCTCGGTTCCCACGAAGCCGAGGACGTGCGCGGCGAGCGCCCCGCTTGGCCAGGCGCGCCCGTACTCCTCGATGACACCGACCGGCCAGGCGCTGGCCTGGGCGCACTCCGACTCGGGCGGAGTGGCTCGGCGCTTGAGCCACGAGAAACGCGAGTCGCGACGGAGCATCCGGGCGATCCGGCTGGAGGGAACGCCGAGGCACTTCCCGAGCTCCCGCGCCGCGGCGCGGATCTCCTCCGGCTCATACCGGCCGGGAACCGCGTAGAGCGAGTCCCGCATGATGGTCATGGCGAGCGGATGGCCGCTACGGTCGAGCACTTCGCCGCGCCGCGGCGGGATCGTCAGCCGGGCCTCCCGCTGCCGGACCGCGCGGCCGGCCATCTCGTCGTGCCGCACGACCTGCACGTCGAAGAGCCGCCCGACCACGACCGCGGCCCACAGCGCGAAGCATCCCATCCCCAACAGGATCCGGAACCGCATCCGGCCGGCCGGCGCGGACGGGGGCGGCTCCGGCGGCGGAGCCGGAGCCGGCTGGCTGAACAGGCTCGGCGGCGGCGCGGCGGGCTTCGTTCGCTTCATCGCCCCGCTCCGCCGAGCGTCGCCACCGTCGTCGGGAGCCCGAGCTCGAACTGCTCGCGGGCCAGGCGCTGGACGCGCTGCGGATCGCCGAGCTCGTCGAGCCGCAACCGCACGCTCTGGATGTCGCGCTCCAGCCGATCGCGCTCGATCCGCAGCGCCTCGGTCCGATAGCCGAGCCGGACCGCCTCCTGCCGGGGCCAGTAGGCGATGAGCAGGACGCCGAGCGCGACAGCCCCGATCCCCGCGACGCGGAACAGCGCCCGGTAGCGCTCCGGGTCGGAGCGGCGGCGCAGCCACTCGTTGGAGGGGCCGTAGCCGATTCCGAAGCGGCTGGAGATCACGCCGCCGCTCCTTCGTCCGATGCGACCCGGCGCAAGACGCGCAGCCGGGCGCTGCGGGCGCGGCGGTTCCGCCGGATCTCCGCGTCGGACGGCCACTCGGGGCGGGGCGTCGCAAGCTCGAACGCGCCGGTGCGGGCGAGGCGCCGGAAGCACTGCTTGACCGGGCGGTCCTCCTCCGAATGCCACGCGACGACGGCCATCGCCCCCCCGACGGCGAGCCGGGCGGGGCCGGACTCGAGCGCCGCCTCGAGCGCGTCCTCCTCGCGATTCACCGCCGCCCGCACGGCGAGGAAGGTGCGGGTGGCCGGATCGAGGCGCCCCCGCCCCGGCCCGGTCGCGGCGATCACCGCGGCGCGCAGGTCGCCGGTGGTGGAGAGCGGGCGCCGCGCGACGATCCGGCGGGCGATGGCCCGGGAGCGCCGCTCGCCGTAGCGGTAGAGGAGGTCGGCGATCTCGGGCGCGTCCATGCGGTCCAGCATTTCCGCGGCGGACTCGCCCCGCGTCGGGTCGAAGCGCATGTCCAGCGGCCCCGGCCGGCGCAGCGAAAAGCCCCTCCCGGCGGATTCGAGCTGCGGGCTGGAGACCCCCAGGTCCAGCAGCACCCCATCCACCCGATCCCAACCCTCCTGGCCGAGCGCCGTCTCCAGGTTCCGGAAATCGGCGTTGCGGAACTGGAACCCCGGCTCCCGCGCCGCGAGTTCCGCCGCTGGGCCGGCCGCGGCCGGATCCCGGTCGAGCGCGAGCACCCGGCATCCGGGCGCCGCACGCAGCAGGGCCTCGCTGTGGCCGCCGCGACCGAACGTCCCATCCAGATAGCGGCCCCCGCGAACGGGCGCGAGGAGACGCACGATCTCCTCGACGAGCACCGGGACGTGGACGTCCGGGACGGCCTCCGCCGTGCGCAGCAGGGGCGTCCCGGGCAGAAGCGCCCCCATCGGAATCGTCGCGGCGACGATCATCAGATCCCGGCCTCGGCGAGCCGCTTGCGGTCCTCGCTGGTGAACGGGTCGTTCGCCAGCTTGGCCGCGAGGCGCTCCTGGTCCCACGCCTCGAGGTAGCCGCCCTTCCCGATGACGTCCACGCGGCCCACGGTTCCGGCCCGATCCCGAAGTTTCGGGGACAGCACGATGCGACCCTGCCGGTCGAGCTCCCCCTGCTGGCCGAAGGCGTTCGCGATGAACAGGAAGCGGCCCTTCGCCTCGTCGAGGTCCGAGCGCTCGTCGAGCCGCTCCTCCTTTTGGCGCCAGACCGGGAGCGGGTACAGCTCGACGCTGTCCCCGCCGACGCTGGTCACGAAGACCTCGGGACCGTACTGGGCCAGCAGCGGAGCGAGGAACGCCGTCGGGAGCTTGAGCCTCCCCTTGGAATCGACGGTGGCCGCGTGGTTGCCGCGAAACATGGGAGGATCGGGAGTGACGGAACCCGCGGGAAAGGGCAAACCGCCTCCCTGACGGACGGCGGACACACTGCGGGCAGCCAATTTGTACCACCTGAGTCCATTTTTTTCCACCCCCAACCCCACGCGCGCGCGGCGCTAGCATTCGCCGCCGTGCGCGCCGGACTCGTCGGATTTCGGTCGGCCGGGAAGAAGACGGTCTTCGAGTTGCTGACCCGCGTCGCCCGCGCCGGGTACGCCGCGGCCGCGCAGCGCGGCGTCCTCGCGGTCCCCGACGAGCGGCTCGCGACGCTGACCCGGCTCCATGAGTCGCGGAAGACCACCCCGGCCACGATCGAGATCGTGCTGCTGCCGGCGCTGCGTCCGGGAACGCGAGGGGTCGCCGAGAACCTGGGCGCGATCCGGGACGTGGACGTCGTGGTTCACGTGGCGCGGGCGTTCGAGGACGCCGCCGTGCCCGCGCCCTTCGAGACCGTGGATCCGGCGCGGGACGCCCGGAACCTCGAACTGGAGCTGCTTCTGGCCGACCTCGGGATCGTGGAGAAGCGGCTCGACAAGCTGAAGAAGGAGCGCGCCCGCGGGCGGCCCGGCGCGGCCCCCGGCGAACGCGAGGCGCTGGAGCGGGCGAAGGCGGCGCTCGAGGACGACCGCCCGCTGCGCACGGCCCTGTCGGCGGAGGATCGGAAACGGCTGAACGGGTTCGGCCTCCTCACCGCCAAGCCGCAGCTTCTCCTCGTGAACGCCGGCGAGGAGTCCGCCGCGCTCAACGACGAGCTCGGCGCGACGCTCGAGGACTACGCGGCGCTTCCGGAGACCTCGGTCGCGGCGGTCTCCGGGCGCATGGAGTGCGAGATCGCCGAACTGGACGAGGCGGAGGCCGGCGAGTTCCGCAGCGAGCTGGGGGTCGAGGCCGGCGCCCCGGAGCGCGTCGTGCGGGCGATCTTCGAGCTCATGGACCGGGCGACCTTCTACACGGCGGGCGACACCGAATCCCGCGCATGGCTCATCCGCCGCGACACGCGCGCCCAGGAAGCCGCCGGAACGATCCACAGCGACATGGAGCGCGGCTTCATCCGGGCGGAGGCGGTCGCCTACGACCGGCTGGTCGCGCTCGGCTCGTGGGACGCCTGCCGCAAGGCCGGCGCACTACGGCTGGAGGGCCGCGACTACCCGGTGCAGGATGGGGACGTCCTGCTGATCCGCTTCAACGTGGGCTGAGCGTCAGGGTTTGGTCTTGCCGGAGTGGCTCGGGGTCGCCCCGGGCCGCTGGGGAGCGGACACGCGACGCCACTCCGGCCCCAACCGCTCCTCGATGGACCTAACATCGCGGCCGATAGCGGTCAGGTCGTAGTTGAACTTCTTGGCGTGCGCATCGCGAACCGCCCAGATTTCCTCAAGGATTTCGTTGGAGGAATGCTTCATCATCGGCCACCTCGAGCAGATCGTATGGGGTGCGGATTACTGCGGGCTTGAACCCGGCGCGCCGGCGCACTCCGTCAATTTGGGCGCGTCTCTCGGCGTGGGCCATGTGGCGACAATTCCACGTGACGAGCAGGTTGATTCGGTGAATCACCGCGATCGCGATGTGTAGCGCATCCTCAGGAGCGCTGGGCGGAACGGCGCCCTGCGCCACAAGCGCATCGGCCAGTTCGTCCGTCGCTCGCGTCACTCGCAGGATCGGAAGACCCCGGAGCGAATCGATACGCAACTGCGCGGCCGCTGCGTCGCCGGCACTGGGCCTCTTGGACGACGGGCGCCGACGCATTGAGATCGAACCGGCCGCGGGTGCGGCGCCACCACCGCCGGGTGACGTCCTGGTGCGCCGCTACGAGCGTGTCCCGGGATGGGCGAGCCGTGAGGCAGCTGACGACATAGGTCTCGACGTACGCCGTCTGCCGCCGCAGGGGGGCGCTTCAGGCGGACCGAACACCGATCCCCGTCTCCAGCTCCAGGATCTCCGCGTTCACGTAGCCCTGGAACGCCGTGACGCTGG
Organism: Vicinamibacteria bacterium; assembly: GCA_965199715.1. GTDB lineage: Bacteria > Acidobacteriota > Vicinamibacteria > Marinacidobacterales > Marinacidobacteraceae > CBDATA01. The sequence continues at coordinate 1,821,695 of OZ241322.1, read as the reverse complement.
TGAAGCACCGGTAGCCCGACGCGCTCGCAATGGACAGCACCTCGGGCGGCTCGTTCAACAGCACTGCGACCGGTGCGCTCAGGCCCGACTGGAGTCCCTCCGGCCACGCCAGATCGAGAACGGCGCGCGGTTCGCCCGTCGTTTCGTCCGCCAGCTCGAATCCGACGGAGCCGCGCGGAAGATCCCATCCGACAACCCATTCGTTGAGGGACCGAATCTCTGCCTCCTCGGCGTCGCTCTCGATCCCGCCGGGCACGGCCGGACGGACGATCACGGGCATCGTCTCCTCCGTAGGTTCAGAGACCGTGTCGCCCACGGACGGCAGTTCCTCATGGAGCAAGTCGGCGAATCGGCGGTTGGCTTCCTCAGCCAGCAGTCTCCTGCGTGCCTCAAGGAAGTCCAGGTAGTTCTTGACCTTCCAGAGCTCGGGATCCTCGGGGATCCACTGCGAGGCCAGCGCGCCCGGATTCTTGGCCTCGACCTTCGGGAAGTACTCCTCGGGCAGCCGGTCGCTGATGCAGATGTTCGTGACCTTGGTTTGGAAGCAGAAGTTGGCCAATGCGTTCACTTCCGCCCTGCCGTAATCGCGGTCGTGGCCGTGACGACGCGCCGCGTACAACTTGGCCTTCGGGAAGATGTGGTGCATCTCGATCTGGCTCATCTTGCCGAGCGCATGCGCCTTCACCGGGAGTCCATCGCCCCAGTCGCGCGCATCGCCCATTCTGGTCAGCATGTAGAGGATCGGATAGAAACGCGCCCCGAGACTCCAGCCGGCGAAATCTCCCGGCTCGATGCGGCGGTTCCCGCTCCAATCCCACAACTCCTCCAACAGACCGTCCACGCCACCGACCGGCCCCTCAAGCGCCGCCAGGCACCGGTCGATCGCCGTCTCGGTGGAACCCGAGAACCGGCCCCACATGCCTGCCTGGGCGAACCAGTACAGCAGCCGATCCCTGTCTCGCGCACCGAGATCCGGTTTGCGGTCGAGGAGCCGGGCGATGACGGGAATGGCGAATCGCCCGAACAGCACGCGATCGTGATCCAATCCGAGACGTCCGGCGATCATGTTCAGTGAAGTGTCTATGTGCGTCGTCGCCTGCTTGAGTCCTCGCTGTACATCGGCCGCTGTCTTGCCCTCCAAGTAGTTGAACTTCGCCTCGCCGGTCAGCATCGTATTGACGGAACGCAAGAGCCAGTCGAGCGTGAAATCGAAGCCGTGCTCCCGCCATCGGGAGAGCTCGGATTTCATCGAAGTTCGTCCCTCGGGCCAATCGGCGCAGATTCTCGCGAGCGCGAGGTCCCCCTTGGACAGCTTCGTGCCGCCGCTGTTCACGCGGTTGAAGATGTCCACGACGACGTCGAGGGTCTTTTCCTCGCCGGCCACATACTCCATGTGCAGCTTCACGTTGGCGATGTCGAGGAGCTTCAGGAGACGCCCCATGTAACGCATCGGTTCCGGCAGGTTCGGAACAGCTTCCTGGGCGCGGCCGACCCCCTTCCTCATCAGGTCGCTGACGTCGATCCAGAGCGGGTCGTCCTTCATCTTGGCGGGCTGGTAGAACGCGAAGATCTCGTCCTCCAGATGAAAGCGGAGTCCGGTGAAGGCATTCCGGTCACCGTCGAAGAACTTCGGAGGACGCCCGCGGATCACTCCGTAGAGCGTCGTCATCCGCTGCTGGCCGTCCAGAAGCAGGTCCACGTTGCCTTGCGCTACGGGGCCGTCGCCCCGATGGGACGCCGCTTCGGTCCTGGTCGTCCAGACCAGGAGCCCACCTACCGGATACCGCCGGTATAGGGAATGGAACAGCGCACGGACCTGCGCCCGATTCCAAACAAAGCCCCGCTGGAACTCAGGAAGGGCGATGGCGCCGCTGTCGATGAGCGCGAGAATCGTGGAGACGTCCTTCATGAACCCTTCCTCGTGGCGGCCGTGCGCCGCCGGGACTATACCGACGCGGATCCGCCCGCCACCCCGACCAAACCGCGCCTTCCCGAGAGGCGGTATCGTGTTCCCATGACAAGGCTCGACATCGGCGTCAGCGCTCTGCTCGTCGTCGCGCTCGGGGGCTGCGGGTCGCGATCCGTGGCCAACGCGCCCGCTCCGCAGGCGCCCGTTCCCGAGCCGGCTCCGGCTCCGGCGCCCGAGCCCGAGCCGGATCCGCCGCCCCCGCCGCGCGATCCGCCCGACGCGCCGGCTGACGTGTGCGTCACCACGTACACCGGCGAGTGCGTTCCCGCTCCCGAGTTCAACGACCGGGCCGCGGCGCTCGCTCCGGAATACGCCGCCGATCCCGGCTTCGAGGCGCAATGGGGCCTCGAATCGATCAACGCCCACCTCGCGTACGCCCACGTGAACCTGCTCGAGGGGCCCGACGTCGCGCCGGGCGAGGGCGTCACCATCGGCGTGATCGATTCCGGGATCGACGCCGAGCACCCGATCTTCGCGGGCAAGACCATCCACGAGACATTCCTGTACGGAGCCGAAGCGGAGACCGGCGACGACAGCTCGCACGGAACGGCGGTCGCGAGCATCGCCGCCGGCGGGCGCACCGGCAATCCCAACGCGCCGATCGGGGTCGCGTGGGGGGCGGATCTCGCGGTGTGGGCGATCCCGCTCGGCAACCCCGACAACGTGTACGACCCGATCACGGCCGAAGGGCTGGCCAGTGCGGACGCGCAGTTCGCCGAGCTCTTCCAGACCGTCTTCGACTGGAGGAACACCGGCGGCGAGCTGGACATCCTGAACCTGAGCTTCGGATACGACGGCCTGATCGGCGAGTACGACGAGGCGCTCCTCCGCGAGAACTTCGCGCAGACGATCGCGACGCTCGCGCAGGAGGGGAGCGCCGACAGGGTCATCCTCGTGTGGGCCGCGGGCAACGCGAACGGCGACCGGTGCGGGTTCGGGGTTCCGAACTGCGTGGACGGACGGATCGAGGCGGTCTCGGTCGGCATCCTGCCCGGCCTGCTGGCGCGGATCGAGGAGCTGCAGGGGCACTCCATCGCGGTCGTGGCGCTCAGCCCGGACGGCGGCGCGATCGCGAGCTTCTCCAACCGCTGCGGGATCGCCGCCGACCATTGCATCGCCGCGCCCGGGCAGGACCTCCTCTTCGCGTACTTCGGCCCGAACGAGGACGAGATCGGGTTCCGGGGGATCGGCCAAGGCAGCGGCACGTCGTTCGCCGCGCCGATGGTCTCCGGCGGGCTCGCGGTCATGAAGCAGCTCTTCCGGAACCAGCTCTCCAACGAGGAGCTGGTGAGCCGGCTCTTCGTCACCGCCGACCGCACCGGCATCTACGCCGAGCGCGAGATCTACGGCCAGGGCCGGATGGACCTCGGAGCCGCCACCTCCCCGGTGGGCGTGCTCAGCGTCCCGATCGCGACCGGCGGGGCCGCCGTGATGGGAGGCGCCGCGCTGCAATCGACCGGCCTGCGCCTCGGGGCGGCGTTCGGCGACGGCATCCAGCAGGCGCTCGACGGCCAGGAGGTCATGTCCATCGACGGGCTCGGCGCGCCGTTCTGGCACGGGCTCGGCGGATTCGCGGTGACGACCGACGGTCCGTCGATGGCCGCCCGGCTCCGCAGCTTCCTCGGGCCCGGTTCCCGATCGGCGTTCACGAGCTTCGGCGAGCGCGATCCCGGCGTCGCCGCCCCGATGGAGGCGGACGTCCTGCGGATGCCCACGGCGACCGGCAGCGGCCACCTCGCGCTCGCCGAGGGCGCGGTCATGCTGAGCGCGTCCTCGCCTTCCGGACTCTCGGCCAGCGCGTTCACGACCGGAACCTGGCGCGTCGGGATGCCCGCCTCGGGAGCCGCCGTCGCCTGGCGGCCGGGGAGCGTTCCGTTCGGGCTTCGCGCCGGCTGGATCGAGGAGCGGGAGACGCTGCTCGGCAGCATGGGCCACGGCGCGTTCGGGAGCCTGTCCGCGACGACCGGCTTCGTGGGCTTCGACGGCGGCGTGTCGCTCGGTCGCTGGCGCCTCGGCGGCAGCGGGGAAGTGGGGCTCGCCGCCCCCGAAATCCACGGCGGGATCATCCGCGACATCTCCTCGCTCGCGACGAGCGCGTTCGCGCTCCATCTCGGAACCGGCCTCGACGAGCGCAGCTCGCTCCAGTTCTCGCTCTCGCAGCCGCTCCGGGTCGAGCGCGGCGCGGCGTCGCTCGCCGTGCCCTCCGCCCGCACCCGACAGGGCGAAGTGCTCTCCGAGTCGCTGCGCGCCGACCTCGCGCCGGCGCATCGGCAGATCGACCTGACCGCGCAGTGGAACCGGGCCGCCGGACCCGGCGAGCTCCGCATCGGAGCCGTGTGGAGTCACTGGGCCGGACACCGGGAAACGCTCGGGCCGCAACTCGCGCTGCTGTCGGGGTGGCGCTGGAGCTTCTGAGGACGCCTCCATGCTCTCCCCCTTCTCCCGCCCGCTCGGATTCGAGTGCTACCCCGCCGGCCTCGCCCCGAGCCGGCGCGCCTTCCTCGCCGCCGTGGCGGCGGCCGCCGCGACCCGGGCGCTGTCCCGGACCGCGAGCGCGCAGGACGGGCCGGGGCCGCTGCCGGTCTGGCCCGAAGGCGGCTTCGCCGACGACGCGATCCGGATCGGGTTCAACGAGAACCCGCTCGGCCCCTCGCCGAAGGCGCTCGCCGCGATCGCGGCGGACGGCCTCGGCGGCGCACACCAGTACAACTACCCCGAAGCGATCCGCGACCGGATCGCCGACCACCACGGGACGACTCGCGTGCACGTGCTTCCCGGCTGCGGCTCCACCGAGTTCCTCCAGTTCCTGCCGTGGGGGCTCCTGAAGCCGGCGACGACCAGCCTCGTCCTTCCCGAAATCACCTACGGCTGGTGCGGCGGGGTCGCAGAGTCCATCGGGGCCGACGTGATCCGGGTGCCGATGGGTCCGGAGGGGCGGCTGGACATGGGCGCGATGGGGGCCGCGATCCGGCCCGACACGCGCATCGTCTATCTGGCGAACCCCAACAACCCCACCGGCGCGCCGGTCTCGCGCGACGAGATCGCGGCGCTCGCCCACGGAGTCCCCGACGACGGGATCCTGATCGTGGACGAGGCCTACGCGGAGTTCCTGCCCGACGGCGAGGACGCGATCCCGCTGGCGCTCGCCGACGGCCCGGTGATCGTGGCGCGCACGTTCTCGAAGGCGTACGGGATGGCCGGGCTCCGGCTCGGGTACGTCGTGGGGTCAGGCCCCATGTTCGAGAAGGCCGCCAGCGTCTGGTGGGGCGACTTCGGCCTCAACTCGGCGGCGGCGGTCGCCTGCGGGCCGGCGCTCGACGACCGGGAGCACGTGGCCGCCTACGTCCGAGCCGTGGACGACGGACTCGCCGAGCTGCGCTCCGGCCTCTCGGCGATGGGATTCCCGTCGTGGCCGCACCGGGCGCCCTTCCTGATGACCGACCTCGGGGAGGAAGCGCTGCCGACCGCGTGGGCGCTGTTCCGGCGCGGGATCTACGTCCAGGACGGCGGCGGCTGGGGCCTGCCGACGTTCCTGCGGATCTCGGTCGGCCGGTCGCCCGACCACGAGGCGTTCTTCCGGGCGCTGCGGGAGGTGCGCGCCTAGGGGACCGCCTCCGGGTCGTGGATCGTCTCGCGGTGCATCCGGCGCTGCGCCTCGACCTCCTCGGGGAGGACGAACCGGCGGTGCTGCGTCAGGCCCGATCCCGCCGGGATCAGCCGGCCCATGATGACGTTCTCCTTGAGCCCCCGGAGGTGATCGACCTTGCCGTTCAGCGCGGCGTCGGTGAGCACCTTCGTGGTCTCCTGGAACGACGCCCCGGAGATGAAGCTGTCGGTCGCGAGCGACGCCTTGGTCAGCCCGAGGAGCATCGGCTCGCCCTCCGCCGGGCTGCCTCCCTCCTGCCCCGCCTTCCAGTTCGCCTGACGGAACTCGTGGCGCTCGATCACCGAGTCCACGATCAGGTCCGTGTCCCCGACGTCCGTGACCCTCACCCAGCGCATCATCCGGCTGATGATGACCTCGATGTGCTTGTCGTCGATCACCACGCCCTGGAGGCGGTACACCTCCTGGACCTCATGCACCAGGTACCGCTGCAGCTCGCCCTCGCCGAGCACTCGGAGGATGTCGTGCGGGTTGCGCGGCCCGTCCATGAGCGGATCGCCGGCGCGCACGTCCTCGCCCTCGCGGACGCTGATGTGCACTCCGCGCGGCACCTCGTACTCGCGCACGTCGTCCGTGACCGACGACGTCACCCGGATCACCCGCTTGCCCTTGCGCAGGTCGCCGTACTCGAGCCGCCCGTCGATCTCGCTGATGAGCGCCGGGGACCGCGGCGGACGCGCCTCGAACAGCTCCACCACCCGCGGCAGGCCGCCGGTGATGTCCTTGGTCTTGGTCGTCTCCCGCGGGATCTTGGCCAGCACGTCGCCCGGCCGGACCACGTCGCCCTCGCTCACCTCGAGGTGCGCCCGTGACGGCATCAGGTAGCTGCGCTGCTCCTCGCCGGTCGCGGGGTCGATGATCCCGATCCGCGGCTCCCGCGAGTCGTCCTGCGACTCGATGATGACCGCCTGCGAGCGGAAGGTGACGCTGTCCACCTCCTGGACCATGGTGATGTCCGGGATGATGTCCGCGAACCGGACCGTCCCGCCCTGCTCGCTCAGGATCGAGAAGCTGTACGGATCCCACTCGACGATCGTCTGGCCGGCCTCGACCTTGTCGCCGGAGCCCGCCTTGATCCGGGCGCCGTACACGACCGGGTGGTTCTCCACCGGCCGGCTGTCCTCGCCGCGGATCTCCACCGCGCCGGCCCGGTTGATGACCACGAGGTTCCCGTGGCGGTCCGTCACCGTGCGGAGGTCGGACGAGAACCCGAGCGTTCCGGCGTGGCGCGCCTCGACCGCCGAGTTCTCGAACACGCTCGCCGTGCCGCCGATGTGGAACGTGCGCATCGTGAGCTGCGTGCCCGGCTCGCCGATGGACTGGGCGGCGATGATCCCCACCGCCTCGCCCAGATCCACGAGCCGCCCCGTCGCGAGGTTGCGCCCGTAGCACATCGCGCACACGCCCCGCGCCGTCTCGCAGGTGAGCACCGACCGGATCTTCACCCGCGTCACTCCCGACGCCTCGATCACGCTCGCCGTGTCCTCCGAGATCTCCTCGCCCGCGTCCACGATCACGTCGCCGCGGAAGTCCTTCACCGGCTCGAGGCTGACCCGCCCCACCAGCCGGTCCCCGAGCGGCTCGATGACCTCGCCCGCCTCGACGATCGGCTCCGCGTAGATCCCCCGCAGCGTGTTGCAGTCCTTCTCGGTCACGATCACGTCCTGCGCCACGTCCGCGAGCCGCCGGGTGAGGTACCCCGCGTCCGCCGTCCGCAGCGCCGTGTCCGCGAGGCCCTTGCGGGCCCCGTTCGTGGAGATGAAGTACTGGATGACGCTCAGCCCCTCGCGGAAGTTGCTCGTGATCGGCGTCTCGATGATCTCCCCGGTGGTCTTGGCCATCAGCCCGCGCATCCCCGCGAGCTGGCGGATCTGCTTCTCGCTTCCCCGCGCTCCCGAGTCCACCATCATGAACACCGGGTTGAACCGCCCGGTCTCCTGCTCGCGCTCCTCCATCGTCCGCAGCATGTCCTCGGCCACCCCGTTCGTGGCGTTCGACCACACGTCGATGACCTTGTTGTAGCGCTCGCCCTCGGTGATCGCCCCCTCGCGGTACTGCTCGTCCACCCGGCCGACCTCTTCCTTCGCCGCGTCCACGAGCGTCGCCTTGTGGCTCGGAACCACGAGGTCCCCAAGGCCGATCGACGTGCCGCTGCGCGTCGCGTACTCGAACCCGACGTCCTTGAACTCGTCGAGAATCTCGCCGGTCTTCTCCAGCCCGAACCGCAAGTAGATGTACCGCACCAGGTTCTGGATGCCGCGCTTCTTCAGCACCCCGTTCACGAACGGCATGTCCGAAGGCAGCCGCGAGTTGAGAATCACCCGCCCCACCGTCGTGTGGATGCGCTCGCCCTCCACCTTGCGCGGCTCGATCCGGTTCACGTCCTGCCGGTCGTGGGTGTCGAGGACCTCGCCAGTGTAGCGCAGCGCGATCGGGGCCAGCGACTCCACCGACCCGCTCTCCCACGCGAACAGCACCTCGTCCATCGAACCGAAGGCCTTCATCTCCTCCGGCGGCGCCACCTGCGGCTTCGTCAGGTAGTACGTGCCGAGCACCATGTCCTGGGTCGGCACCGCGAGCGGCCCGCCGTGCGCCGGCGAGAGGATGTTCCTCGACGACCGCATCAGCAGCGACGCCTCCACCTGCGCCTCCGGCGACAGCGGCACGTGCACCGCCATCTGGTCGCCGTCGAAGTCCGCGTTGAACGCGCTGCACACCAGCGGGTGGATCCGGATCGCCTTCCCCTCCACCAGCACCGGCTCGAACGCCTGGATGCCGAGCCGATGCAGCGTCGGCGCCCGGTTCAGCAGCACCGAGTGGTCGCGGATGATCTCCTCGAGGTAATCCCAGACCTCGGGGCGCTGCTCCTCCACCAGCTCGCGCGCCTGCTTGATCGTGGCCGCGAGGCCCTCGTGCTCCAGCCGGTTGAACAGGAACGGCTTGAACAGCTCCAGCGCCATTTTCTTGGGCAGACCGCACTGGTGCAGCTTCAGCTCCGGCCCGACCACGATCACCGACCGGCCCGAGTAGTCCACCCGCTTGCCGAGCAGGTTCTGGCGGAACCGCCCCTGCTTGCCCTTGAGCGTGTCCGACAGCGACTTCAGCGGCCGGCTGTTCGCACCCTTGATGACGCGGCCGCGCCGCCCGTTGTCGAAGAGCGCGTCCACGGCTTCTTGCAGCATCCGCTGCTCGTTGCGCACGATCACGTCGGGCGCCCGCAGCTCCAGCAGGCGCTTCAGCCGGTTGTTCCGGTTGATGACCTTGCGGTAGAGCTCGTTCAGATCGCTCGTCGCGTAGCGTCCGCCGTCAAGCTGGACGAGCGGGCGCAGATCCGGCGGCAGCACCGGGATCACGTCCATGATCATCCACTCGGGCAGGTTCCCCGAGCGGCGGAAGGCGTCCACGACCTTGAGCCGCTTCGCCGCCTTGGCGCGCTTCTGGATCGAGCGCTCCTCGCGCATCGCGACCCGCAGCTCCCTTGCGAGCGTCTCGAGGTTCGCGGCGCGCAGCAGCTCCTTCACCGCTCCGGCGCCCATCCCGACCCGGTGCGTCCTGCCCGGACGGCGGCGCTTCTCCCGATACTCGTGGTCGGTGCGGCCGAACAGCTTCTTCAGCAGCCGGTCCTGCTCCTCGGTGACCACCTGTCCCACCCGCAGCGTCCCCACCCGGATCGCGCCAAGCGAAAACGTCTCGTCCTCGCCGGCGACGACCTTGAACGCGAACAGTGACTGGAGCAGCTCGACTTCCTCGCGCAGGAAGACGTGGTCCGCCTCCTGGAGCGTCGCGAGGTCCACGTCGCCCGGTTCGAGCGTGATGAACGACTCGTAATAGAGCACCCGCTCCAGCTCGCGGGGGGTCAGGTCCAGCACCTGCCCGATCCGGCTGGGCGGCACCTTGAAGAACCAGACGTGGGACACCGGGCAGGCCAGCTCGATGTGCCCGAGCCGGCTCCGCCGCACCGACGCCTGCGTGACCTCGACGCCGCACTTGTCGCAGATCACGCCCCGGTGCTTCATGCGCTTGTACTTGCCGCACAGGCACTCCCAGTCGGTGATCGGCCCGAAGATCTGCGAGCAGAACAGGCCGCCGCGCTCGGGTTTCTGGGTGCGGTAGTTGATCGTCTCCGCCTTGGTCACCTCGCCGTGCGACCAGCCCCGGATCCGTTCCGGAGAGGCGATCGAGATCTTGATCGCGTCGAAATCGGAGCTGAACGCCTCCTTCTCCTCGAGCTCCGGGAAGACGCCGGGGTTGTCGCGACTCATGGACTGGTTGATCATGTTTCGGACTCCTTCAGCTTCTGGAGCGGATGAGCTCGATGGACAGCGCGAGGCTCTGGAGCTCCGCAGTCAGCACCTTGAACGACGCCGGCACTTCGGGCGCGTACCCGGTGTCGCCCTTCACGATGGACTCGTACACCCGGGCGCGGCCGCGAACGTCGTCGGACTTGACGGTCAGAATCTCCTGGAGCGTGTGCGCCGCGCCGTAGGCCTCGATCGCCCACACCTCCATTTCGCCGAACCGCTGCCCGCCGAACTGGGCCTTGCCGCCCAGCGGCTGCTGGGTGATGAGGCTGTACGGGCCGATGCTGCGGGCGTGCATCTTGTCGTCCACGAGGTGGCCGAGCTTGAGCATGTAGATGTACCCGACGGTGACCGGCTGCTCGAACGGCTCTCCGGTGCGCCCGTCGAAGAGGACGGTCTTCCCCTCGTCGAGCACGTTGGGCCGGAACGGCTGCCGCTCCTCCGCGACCCGGTTCGCCTTGTCGAGCAGGTCCCGGATGTCCTCCTCCCGCGCCCCGTCGAACACCGGAGTCGCGAAGTGGAGGCCGAGAACCCTGGCCGCCCAGCCGAGATGGGTCTCGAGCACCTGCCCGATGTTCATTCGCGACGGAACCCCGAGCGGGTTCAACACGATGTCCACCGGCGTGCCGTCGGGCAGGTAGGGCAGATCCTCCATCGGGACGATGCGGGAGATCACGCCCTTGTTGCCGTGGCGTCCGGCCATCTTGTCGCCCACGCTCAGCTTGCGCTTCATCGCGATGAACACCTTGACGACCTTGATGACGCCCGGCGGCAGGTCGTCGCCCTGGGACGCGATGTCCTTCTGCTCCTGGCAGCGGACATCCAGAAGCTCGAGCTGCTCCTCGGTCTTCTCCCGGATCTCCTCGATCTCCTCGAGCGCCTCGGGGTCCAGATCCGTCTCCAGCAGCGGGACGTAATCCACCTTGTCCTTGAGCAGCTTCCGGGTGAGGCGGGTTCCCTTGGAGATCGCCACCTCGTTGGTCGCCGGGTTCATGCAGTCCTCGACGAGACGGGCGCCGACCATGCGCTCCCGGATGCGCTTGTCGGACTCCTCCCTGAGGATCCGGGCCTCGTCCTGGTGGTCGCGGTCGATCGCGGCCACGTCGAGTTCCTCGATCTCGAGCGCCCGCTGGTCCTTGTCCGCGTCCTTGCGGTGGAAGACCCGGACGTCCACGACGACGCCCTCGACCCCGGCGGGGCACTTGAGCGACGAGTTCTTCACGTCCCCGGCCTTGTCGCCGAAGATGGCCCGCAGCAGCTTCTCCTCGGGAGTGAGCTGGGTTTCCGCCTTCGGGGTGACCCGGCCCACGAGGATGTCCCCGGGCGAGACCCGCGCGCCGATGCGAACGATGCCGGACTCGTCGAGGTGCCGGAGGAACGACTCGGCGACGTTCGGAACCTCGCGGGTGATGGTCTCCGGACCCAACTTGGTGTCCCGGGCCTGGACCTGGTGCTCCTCGATGTGGATCGAGGTGTACACGTCGTCCTGGACGAGCCGCTCCGAGACGACGATCGCGTCCTCGAAGTTGTAGCCGCGCCACGGCATGAACGCCACGAGGACGTTGCGCCCGAGCGCCAGCTCGCCCTCGTCGGTGCACGGGCCGTCGGCGATCACCTGGCCCGCCTTGACCCGGTCGCCGACCTTGACGATCACCTTCTGGTTGATCGCGGTGTTCTGGTTCGAGCGGCGGAACTTCTTGAGGCGGTAGATGCTCGCCCCGATGTCCACGTCGCCGTCGCGGCGGACGATGATCCGCCTGCCGTCCACGGTATCGACCACGCCGTTCTCCCGGCACACGATCACCGAGCCGGAATCGCGCGCGGTCACGTGCTCCATGCCGGTTCCGACCACCGGAGCCTCGGAGCGGATCAGCGGAACCGCCTGCCGCTGCATGTTCGAGCCCATGAGCGCCCGGTTCGCGTCGTCGTTCTCGAGGAAGGGAACCAGCGAGGCGGCCACCGAGACGATCTGTTTCGGGGACACGTCGATGAAGTCCACGTTCTCGCGGGGCGCCGGGACGAAGTCGCCCTCGTGGCGGCAGTTCACCCGCTCGTCGAGGAGCTCGCCGTTCTTGCCGACGCGGGCGTTCGCCTGCGCGATCGTGTGGCGTTCTTCCTCGAGCGCGGACAGATAGAAGGCGTGCGGGGTCAGCACCGGCTGCCGCTTGCGCTTGGCGAGCCGCTTGATCGCCCGTTCCGCTTCGGAACGGACCATCACCGCGCCGTCCTCGAGCTTCGATTCGCCCGCGTCGTCCACCCGGACGTAGTCCACGATCCGGCCGTTCTCCACCTTCCGATAGGGGCTTTGGATGAACCCGTAGTTGTCGATGCGGGCGTAGCAGGAAAGCGAGCTGATGAGCCCGATGTTCGGCCCTTCCGGGGTTTCGATGGGGCAGATGCGCCCGTAGTGGGTCGCATGCACGTCGCGGACGTCGAACTTGGCGCGGTCGCGCGACAGGCCGCCCGGACCCAGCGCGGAGAGCCGGCGCTTGTGGGTCACCTCGGAGAGCGGGTTCGTCTGCTCCATGAATTGGGAGAGCTGGGACGCGCCGAAGAATTCGCGCACCGCCGCGGACACCGGCTTGGCGTTGATCAGGTCCCGCGGCATCGCGGTCATCATTTCCTGATAGACGTTCATCTTCTCCCGGATGGCGCGCTCCATGCGCACGAGCCCCAGCCGGAACTGGTTCTCGAGGAGCTCGCCGACCGACCGCACCCGCCGGTTGCCGAGGTGGTCGATGTCGTCCGCGCGGTAGCCGGGTTCTCCCTGGCTCAGCCGCAGCAGGTACTGCAGGACGCGGATGAAGTCCTCCTCCGTCAGCGTCGTCTGGGTCGGGTCCATCTCGCATTCGAGCTTGGTGGCCAGCTTGCGCCGCCCGACGCGGGAGAAGTCGTACTTCTGCTCGTTGAAGAACAGGTTGTTGAGAAGCGTCCGCGAGCTCTCGACCGTGGGCTGGTCGCCCGGCCGCTGCCGGCGGTAGAGCTCGATGAGCGCGCCTTCCACGCTCTCGGCGTTGGGAGTCGAACCCTCGCGGTGCCGGGTGAGCGGATCCTTGACAAGCGTCTCGGCGACCCACGGACCCACCGGATCGGCGTGCGGCACGATGACCGGAAGCTCGTCGAGGCCGTGCAGCTCGACCAGCAGCTCCTCGGTGATCGGCGTGTTGGCGGGGATCTCCTCGCCGGTGTCCGGGACAGTGACCGGCCGCGCCAGCCGGAATCCCTGGAGCGCCTCCACGTGGAAGTCCAGGTGGCTCGGCTTCGCGCGATCCAGCGTGCGGAGCTCTCCCCTGCCGATGCGCCGGCCGCCCTTCACGAGGACCTTCTCGCCCGACCGAAGATCGCGTTCGATGCGCGAGTTCCGCAGGAGCGTCTTCAGGTCGTCGTTGTACGGGATGCGGAGCCCGGTCTCGGTGATCTCGGCGGACTGACTCGTGTAGAAGCGGTCGATGATGACCTCGGTCTTGCCGAGTCCGAGCGCCCGCAGGAGGATGGTCGCCGGAAAGCGCTTCTTGCGGTCGATCCGGACCTGCAGCAGTCCCTTGGAGTCGGTCTCGAACTCCAGCCACGAACCCCGGTAGGGCACGACCTGCGCGACGTGGACGTCGCGCTCGGGGTTGTTGAAGAACACCCCCGGCGAGCGATGGAGCTGCGAGACGACGACGCGCTCGGTCCCGTTGATGATGAACGTGCCGTTCCCGGTCATCAGCGGGATGTCGCCGAAGAAGACCTCCTCCTCCTTGATGTCGTGGATGGACTTCTGGTTCGTCTCGGCGTCCCGGTCCCAGACGGTCAGCCGGATCTTCACCCGCAGCGGGACCGCGAAGGTCTTGCTGCGCTGCTGGCATTGCTCGACGTCGTGCTCGAACTTGAGGTGCACCCGGTCGCCGCAGTAACTGCAGACGGTCTCTTCCTCGACGTGGTGGATGCCCTCGAGGTCGCCGCAACTGCACGCCCAGCTTCCGACCTGGTACTCGAGGAAATCCAGCTCGCAGTTGTCGCGGAAGTCCTTGATCGGAAAGATCGACTTGAAGACCGCCTGGAGGCCGATGTCCTCGCGGTCCTCGTGCTTCAGATCCTTCTGGAGGAACCGCTCGTAGGACCGATGCTGGACCTCGATCAGGTCCGGCAGCGGAATGGAGGTGCGGATGCGGGCGAAGTCGTGCCGCTCGCGTTTCGAAGCGGAGTCACTGTTCAGCATGGGGAGCTACCGCCGAGGGGCGCCGCGCCGGAGAACCGGCGCGGAAGCGCTTCGGGTGACAAGGCGCGCCGCGCTCCGCCGGTTGGCGGACGCGCGGGCGCCGGAAGATGGGGAGACCTCGTCGGATCGGGAATGGAACGCAGCCAAGTGGGTACTGCGGCCTACTTGATCTCGACCTTGGCCCCCACCTCCTCGAACTTGGCGGCGATTTCCTTGGCCTCTTCCATCGAAATCGCCTCCTTCACCGGCTTCGGCGCCTCTTCGACGAGACCCTTGGCCTCGCGCAGGCCGAGGCTCGTGACCTCGCGGACGGCCTTGATGACCTGAACCCGCTTGGGGCCGGTCTCGACCAGAATCACGTCGAACTCGGTCTGTTCCTCGGCGGGGGCCGCGCCTCCGGCGTCGCCGCCGGCGGCCGCGACCGGCGTCGCCGCCGCGGCGCTGACGCCGAGTTCCTGCTCGAGGGTCTTGACCAGCTCGGAGAGCTCAAGCACCGTCAGGCCCTTGATGTGCTCAACCACATCCTGATGCGTGATGGACATTGGGACGGAGACTCCTTACTTGGGGGTTCTTGGAAAGGGAAACTTCGGAGAGACGAGCCGACGGCGCGGGACGCGCCGGGACTCAGGCGTCTTCTCCTCCTGCGGCCCTTTGCTGTTCGGCCGCCTTCAGCACGAGGACGAGCTTTCGGGGAACGCCCTCCAGGACGTTCATCAAGTTGCGGAGCGGGACCGCGATCGTGCCGACGACCATGGCGCGCAGCGCGTCCTGTCCCGGCAGCGCGGCGAACCGCTCGAATTCGTCCGGACCGATCGGCGCGTCGCTGACGACGCCCGCCTTGAAGCGGAACGCCTCGTACTCCTTCGCGCTCTCGTGGAGCGCCTTGGCGAGGGAAATCGGATCCTCGGGGCTCCACGCGAAGCCGGTCATCCCGGAGAGGTGCTCGTCCAGCCCGGAGATGCCGACGTCCTTGAGCGCCCAGCGAGCGGTGGAGTTCTTCACCACCCGATAGACCCCTCCGGACTCGCGCACGCGCCGGCGCACGTCGTTCACCTCATCGACGGTCAGGCCGCGGTAGTCGAACGTGAACACCGCGCTCCCCTCGCGCAGCTCGCGCGCGAGCTGCGCCGCGGCGATCTGTTTTTCCTGACGCTGCATGCCTACTTCGCTCCCACCATGGCGGGGGCCAGCCGAAGCCCGGGGCCCATCGACGAACTGATCGCGACATTGCGGATGTAACGGCCCTTCGCGGCAGCCGGGCGCGCCCGCAGCACCGCCGCGACGAAGGCGCGGGTGTTCTCGGCGAGCCGCTCGTCGGAGAACGACAACTTGCCGACCGGGGCGTGCAGGTTCGAGGTCTTGTCCACCCGGAAGTTGACTTTTCCGGCCTTGATCTCACGCACCACGTTCGCCACGTCGAAGGTCACGGTTCCCGACTTCGGGTTGGGCATGAGGCCCCTCGGACCGAGGATGCGCCCGAGCCGGCCCACCAGCCGCATCATGTCGGGTGTGGCCACCACGGCCTCGAAGTCGAGAAAGCCCTCCTGGACGCGCTTGACCAGGTCCTCGCCGCCGGCGAGCTCCGCGCCCGCCTCCTCCGCCTCGCGCACCTTCTCGCCGGACGCAATGACCATCACCCGCCGCGCGATGCCGAGACCGTGGGGCAGCACGACGGCGCCGCGGACCATCTGGTCCGCGTGCCGCGGATCCACGCCGAGCCGCATGGCGATCTCGGCGGTCTCGTCGAACTTCACCCACGAGACCTTCCGGATCGCGCCGAACGCCTCCTCGAGGCTCTGGGGGCTGGACTCGTGCAGCTCGCCCTTCGCCGCCACGTACTTGCTTCCCGCTTTGGCCATTGCGTTCCCCTTACGCCTCGACTTCGATGCCCATGCTGCGGGCGGTTCCCTCGACGATGCGACGGGCGGCCTCGATGTCCACCGCGTTCAGGTCGGGCATCTTGATGCGGGCGATCTCCTCGACCTGCGCCGCCGTCACCTGGCCCACCCGCATCCGGTTGGGCTCGCCGGAGCCCTTGGCGACCTGGGCGAACTTCTTCAGCAGCACCGCGGCGGGCGGCGTCTTGATTATGAAGGTGAACGAGCGGTCCTTGTACACCGTGACGACGCACGGCAGGATCATTCCCGGGTCGTTCTGCGTCTTCGCGTTGAACGCCTTGCAGAAGTCCATGATCGCCACGCCGTGCTGGCCGAGCGCGGGGCCGACCGGCGGGGACGGAGTCGCCTGGCCGCCGGCGAGCTGGAGCTTCACCTCGGCGAGAATCGGTTTCGTCTTCTTGGCCATTGCGCTCCGCCGTCAGGTCTTCTCGACCTGAAGAAACTCGAGTTCGACCGGAGTCGAGCGTCCGAAGATGGTCACCATGACCTTCAGCGTGCTGCGTTCGGGCTGGACTTCGTCCACGATTCCCTGGAACCCGTTGAAGGGGCCGTCGATGATCCGCACCGAATCGCCCGGCTGGAAGGAGTGCCGGACCTTGGGGGAATGACCCGCGTCCTGCATCTGCTCCCGGATGCGCTCCACGTCCTCCTCCGGCATCGGCTGCGGCCGGTGCGGAGGCACGAAGCCCATGACCTTGTCGGTGTTCTTGACGACCTGCCAGGTTTCCGGATTCAGCTCCATGTTCACGAGGACGTAGCCGGGGTACACCTGACGGGTCTGGACCACCCGGCGCCCGCCCTTCATCTCCACGACCTTCTCGGTGGGGATGAGGATCTCGCCGATCTTGCGCTCGAGACCGTAGGCCTTGGCCCGGTGGCGAAGCGTCTCCTTGACGTTCTCCTCGAACTTGGAATGGGTCGAGACGATGAACCACTCATGCGCCATGACGCTCACCCGCTGATCAGGTCGGTCACGAACGCGGAGATGTAGGACATCACCACGTCGAGGCCGTAGAGGTAGAAGCCGAAGAAGAAGACGGTGATGAGCACGATGATGGTCGTGCCCCGCACCTCGACGCGGGTGGGCCACGTCACCTTCTCCATCTCGCCGCGCACCTCGCCGAGGAATTCCCGGACACCCGCGACGCGCTCGCTCAGGCTCGCCATCGCGCCCCTCCGGTCCCGCGCCGGCGCGCCGGCGGGTGGCAGGCCAGGAGGGGATCGAACCCCCAACCCCCGGTTTTGGAGACCGGTGCTCTGCCGATTGAGCTACTGGCCTTCCCGCCCGCAGGTACGAACGCGCCGCGCACGAGGTTCACTTGGACTCCCGGTGCGGGTGGTGCCCCCGGCAGAAGCGGCAGTACTTGCTGAGCTCCATGCGCTCCGGATGCGTGGACTTGTTCTTGGTCGTGGAGTACGTGCGGCGCTTGCAGGCGGTGCACGCGAGCGCGACGATCACTCGTTTCTTGTCACGAGCCATGGGCGCAACCCTCGCTTCCCCACCGGGCGGTCCGGTCCTGATTCACGCGTCGCCTCGATCCGTTCGCGGTTACGCGACCACCTCGCTGATCATCCCGGAGGCCACGGTCCGGCCGCCCTCGCGGATGGCGAAGCGCAGGCCCCGGTCCATGGCGATGGGGGTGATCAGGTCCACCTCGAGCTGCACGTTGTCGCCGGGGATCGCGATCTCCTGGTCGCCCTGGAGCGTCGCGGTGCCGGTCACGTCGGTCGTGCGGAAATAGAACTGCGGGCGGTAGCCGCTGCGGAACGGCTTCTCGCGCCCGCCTTCCTTGCCCGAGAGCACGTACACCTCGGCGCGGAACTTGGTGTGGGGCGTGATGGACGCCGGCTTGGCGAGCACCATGCCGCGCTCCACCTCGCGCCGGTCGGTGCCGCGCAGCAGCACGCCGACGTTGTCGCCGGCCTCGCCGCGGTCGAGCAGCTTCTTGAACATCTCGACCCCGGTCACGATGCGCTTGCGCGTCTCGCGGATCCCGACGACCTCGATCTCGTCGCCCACCTTCACGACCCCGCGCTCGATCCGGCCGGTCACCACGGTGCCGCGCCCGGAGATCGAGAACACGTCCTCGATCGGCATGAGGTAGTCCTTCTCGATCGCCCGCTTCGGGATCGGCACGTACTCGTCGAGCGCCGCCGCGAGCTCCTTGATGGGCTCCCACGCCTCGCCGCCGTCGGACTGCAGCGCCGCCAGCGCGCTTCCGCGGATGACCGGAATGTCGTCGCCGGGGAAGTCGTACTCGGAGAGCAGCTCCCGGACCTCCAGTTCGACGAGCTCGAGGAGCTCCTCGTCGTCCAGCATGTCCACCTTGTTGAGGAAGACGACGATGCGGGGAACGCCCACCTGCCGCGCCAGCAGGATGTGCTCGCGGGTCTGCGCCTGGGGACCGTCGGGCGCAGAGATCAGGAGCACCGCGCCGTCCATCTGCGCCGCGCCGGTGATCATGTTCTTGATGTAGTCGGCGTGACCCGGGCAGTCCACGTGCGCGTAGTGACGGGCGCCGGTCTCGTACTCGACGTGGGCCGTGGCGATGGTGATTCCGCGCTCGCGCTCTTCCGGAGCGTTGTCAATCGAGTCGAAACTGCGGAACGAACCGCCGACCTGGGCGGCGAGGACCTTGGTGATGGCCGCGGTAAGGGTTGTCTTGCCGTGATCCACGTGACCAATGGTCCCCACGTTCACGTGGGGCTTGGTGCGCTCAAACTTCTCTTTCGCCAATTGGGATCTCTCCTTGCGAATCAGGAAATCGGTTCCCCACGGGTGGGGAGGGGAAGCAGGGTGGAGCCCACGACCGGGATTGAACCGGTGACCCCTTCCTTACCAAGGAAGTGCTCTACCACTGAGCCACGTGGGCGCGCGTCCCGGCGGGGCCGGACGCGAAGACTGGAGCGGGAGACGGGACTTGAACCCGCAACCACCAGCTTGGAAGGCTGATGCTCTACCAATTGAGCTACTCCCGCAGCCGGCGGCTTCGGAGCGGGCTGAGGATTCGGCGTCATGGCTGTTCGGGAGCTTTCTGGGGACTTTCGGGCGGCGCGGGAAGTGTGCTCGGGATGCGGCTGGCTGTTGGAGGGAAGCGGTTTCGGCTGGTGGAGCGGGGAGGATTCGAACCTCCGAAGGCATGAGCCGTCAGGTTTACAGCCTGATGCGTTTGGCCGCTTCGCTACCGCTCCCCTGCCGGGCCCCGCCCTTCGCCCACAGTCAGAAGCAGCTCCTCGCAACCAGAACCGACCGCAACCGATCGGAGCTGGCGAAGGGATTCGAACCCTTGACCGACTGATTACAAATCAGTTGCTCTGCCTGCCTGAGCTACGCCAGCATGCCACCGGCGAACGCGTGATCTTAAGCCAACGGGGCTTTCGCTGTCAAGTGCGATCCGGAAACCGCCGAGCGCTGGCGAAGAGCCTCGTAGAGGACGATCCCGGCGGCGACGGACACGTTCAGCGAACGCGCAGCGCCCAACTGCGGCAGCGAGAGCAGCGTATCGCACTCGGCGGTCACCCCCGGGCGCTGCCCCCGCCCCTCGGAACCGACCACGAGCGCCGCCCGCTGGGTCCAGTCGAAGGCGTGCCACGGGGTGGCGGCCTTGGGGGTCAGCCCCACGGTCCAGATCCCGGCGGCGCGGAAGGCCCGAAGCGCCATCGCGGTCCCCGGGGCGCGGGCGAGCCGCATCCGGGCGATCGCGCCGGCCGACGCGGAGATCGCCGCCGGGGACGGAGGCGCGGCCCCCCGGCGCGGCGCGAGCACGGCGTCCACGCCCGCTCCGTCGGCCACGCGCACCAGCGCGCCGAAGTTCCGCGGATCCTCGATGCGGTCCAGCACCAGAAGCAGCGTGGGGGCGGGGTCGAGATCCAGCACGTCGCGCAGCGTCCGCCAGCGGATCGGCGAGACCTCGCAACCCGCGCCCTGGTGCCGGACCGCGCCCGCGAGCCGCCCCAGCCGCTCGTTCGGAACCCGCGCCACCGGGACGCCGCGGGCGCGGGCGATCTTCAGCAGGACCTCGTGGCGCCGCTCCAGCCGCCCGGTCCGGACGAGCAGGCGGCGGACCTGGCTCGAACTGCCCTGCAGGATTTCCTCGACCCGCGCCGGCCCGAAGACCCAGCTCGTCTCCGCGTCGGTCACGCGGGATCCATCCGGACGAGCGCCTGCGCGGCGAGGCCCTCGCCGCGGCCGGCGAACCCCAAGCCGTCGGTCGTGGTGGCCTTCAGGCCGACCGCGTCCAGCGGAATGCCGAGAAGCGCTGCGATGCGCTCCCGAATCTCCGCCGCGCGGGGCGCGAGGCGCGGCCGGTTCGCGATCACGGTCAGGTCCGCCTGCCCCGGCCGGTAGCCGGCTTCGAGGGCGACTTCGAGCGCGCGGCGGACGAAGCGTTCGCTCGCGGCGCCCCGCAGCGCCTCGTCCGACGACGGAAACAGGCCGCCGATGTCGCCCGCCGCCACGGCCCCCAAGATCGCGTCGGTGACCGCATGCAGCAGCGCGTCCCCGTCCGAATGCCCGACGAGCGGCGGCTCCCCGGGGAAGGCCGCGCCGCCAAGCATGAGCGGGCGCGGGCCGGCGGCGTCGGCGAAGCGATGCACGTCCCAGCCGGAGCCGACGCGCGACGGACGTTCCTTCCCCGCGAACACTCTGCGGATCATGTCCAGATCCTCGGGCCGCGTCACCTTCAGGTTCCGCGCGCTGCCCTCGACGAGACGGACCGGGCGCCCGGCGCGGCGGACGAGGGTCGCCTCGTCGCTGCCGGAGAACCCGTCGCGCCGCGCCCGGTCCATCGCCTCCGAAAGCACCTCGGGAACGAAGCACTGCGGCGTCTGCGCGGCGCGCACCCGGTCCCGGTCCACGACCGCGTGCGCCTCGTCGCCGTCGGCGCTCCACAGCGTGTCCGGAGGGCGCAGCGCGGGGAGCGCCGCGCCGCTCTCGGCGGCCGCGGCGAAGACGCGCCGGATGAGGTCGGGGTCCGCTCCGGGCCGGGCGGCGTCATGCACCGCGATCAGGTCGAACGGCCCGTCGAGCGCCGCGACCCCGAGGCCCACCGACTCCTGGCGGGTGGCGCCGCCCGGAACGAGCCGGGCGCCCTCGAGGAACGGCGCCGCCACCCCCTTCCAGCAGTCGAATCCGTCCGCCGGCAGGACCGCGACGATCTCGCGCACCTCCGCAAGGGATTGGAAGGCGCGCACCGAGTGCGCGGCCACGGGCGCGCCGGCGAGCGTCAGGAATTGCTTCGGGGTCTCGGCCCCGAACCGGGTTCCCGCGCCGGCCGCGACGACGACTGCGCCGACTCGAAGGCTCATTGGATCCGGTCCAGCGTCTCGGCCAGCCCGTTCACCGGCGAGATGTCCATGCCCTTCGGAACTTCCGTGGACCGCAGGTTCGAGACGTTCAGCATCGCCGCCTCGAATCCGAGCCGACGCGCCTCGCGCAGGCGCGACCCCGGCTGGTGCACCGGACGGACCTCGCCGGAGAGCCCCACTTCCCCGAGAAGCACCGTGCGCGGCGGGAGCGCCACCCCCTGCCGCCGCGAGACGATCGCCGCGAGCAGGCCGAGGTCCGCCGCCGGCTCGCTGACCGCGAGCCCGCCGGTCACCGAGACGTACACGTCCAGCCGGGCGAGGCCGCCTCCGGTCGAGATCGTGTTCTCGAGCACCGCGAGGAGCACCGCGAGCCGGCCCGAATCGAACCCCACGGTGACCCGCCGCGGGTACGCGAGCGGGCTGTCGGCGAGGAGCGCCTGAATCTCGGCCAGCAAGGGGCGGGTCCCCTCCATCGTGCACACCACCGCCGAGCCGGGATGGGCGGTCTCATCCTCGGGAAGGAAGAGACGCGACGGATTCTCGACCGGAACGAGGCCGCGGTCGGTCATGTCGAAGACTCCAAGCTCCCCGGCCGCTCCGAACCGGTTCTTGATGGACCGAAGCAGCCGGTGCGACTGCCGCCGGTCGCCCTCGAAGTGCGCCACCGTATCGACCAGGTGCTCGAGCGTGCGGGGGCCGGCGAGGGCGCCCTCCTTGTTCACGTGCCCGACGAGGAAGACGGGGACCGCGTGGGTCTTGGCGTAGAGCACGAGCGCCGCCGCCGACTCGCGGACCTGGGTGACCGTCCCCGGAGCGCTCGTGATCTCCGGCTGGAAGACGCACTGGATCGAGTCGAGGACGACCAGCGTGGGCGAGACCGAGCGAAGCGCCTCGAGGATCGCGGCCATGTTCGTCTCGGAGAACAGCAGCAGCGACCGGGGGCGCATCCCGAGCCGTTCCCCCCGGAGCTTCAACTGGTGCTCGGACTCCTCGCCGCTCACGTAGAGCACGGAGTCGCCGTTCCTCGCCGCGGCCGCGGCGAGCTGGAGCAGGAGCGTGCTCTTCCCCGCCCCCGGCTCCCCCGACACCAGCACCGCGGATCCGGGCACGATCCCCCCGCCCAGCACCCGGTCCAGTTCGGGAACGCCGCTCGCCCGGCGGGGTTGCTCCACGGTGGCCACGTCGTCCCACGGCGCCGGGGCCGAAGCGCCCTGGACGTCGCGGAGCGCGCGCCAGCCGCCCTTCGCGTCGGTCGGGGCGGCGGTCTCTTCCACGAGAGGCTCCCGAACGCCGCACGCGGAGCAGTATCCCGCCCAGCGGGCGTGCTCCTGGCCGCACTCCTGGCAGACGTACCGGGACCGAGCCCTCCTGGCCAAGCTCAGAAGTCCGTCGCGTCGTCGGGCGCCGTGAACTCTTCGTAGTCCGCGAACGGGCGATCCTCGACCGAGGGATCCCGCGAGGCGAAGCGGGTGTACTCGGCCATCCATGCGAGTTCCGCAGTGCCCGTGCGTCCGTTCCGGTTCTTGGCCACGATCACCTGCCGGATCTGCCGCGCGTCCCGGCGGTCCTCGTCCTCGGCCTCGTCGGACGCGGCCTTTTTCTGGCGGGGCCGGTGCAGCAGCAGCACGATGTCGGCGTCCTGCTCCAGCGCTCCCGATTCCCTCAGATGCGACAGACGCGGCGGGGCGAACTCGCTGCCCTGCTCCTTGGCGCGGTTCAGTTGGGACAGCGCGAGGATCGGGCAGTCCAGCTCGCGCGCCAGCAGCTTCAGCCCCCGGCTGATGGCGGCGATCTCGAGCGTGCGGCTCTCGAACCGACCCCTGCCCGGCTCGGCGCCGCTCATGAGCTGGAGATAGTCCACGACGATGAGGTCGAGCCCGTTGCGCTCGCGACTCAGTTGGCGGGCCTTCGAGCGCAGCTCCACCGGAGTCACGTTCGAGTCGTCCACGAACACCGGCGCCTTCCGGATGCGTTTGGCGGCCGCCCGCACCTTGCGAATCTGCTCACCCCCCAGGCGTCCGCTCTTCTGGAGGTGTTTCGTGTCCACTTCCGCCTCGGAGAAGAGCAGGCGCACCACGATCTGCCGGAGCGGCATCTCGAGGCTGAAGATGAGCACGGTGTGG
Organism: Vicinamibacteria bacterium; assembly: GCA_965199715.1. GTDB lineage: Bacteria > Acidobacteriota > Vicinamibacteria > Marinacidobacterales > Marinacidobacteraceae > CBDATA01. Next base: position 1,798,232 of record OZ241322.1, on the reverse strand, counting down.
CCGTCGAGAGCGGCGTTCAGCGCGATGTTCAACCCGAGGCTGGTCTTGCCCTCGCCCGGCCGGCCGCCGACGAGGATCAGGTCCGATTTCTTGAGCCTGACGGTCAGGTCGTCGAGCTCGCGGAATCCGGTGCTGACCCCGGCGGCCTTCCGCTCCCGGTCCGCCTCGTCCGAGAGCCGCGCGACTTCCGATTCGATGAGGACCGGGGGAGCGTCGTGCGCGCCCTCGGCGATCGAGAAGAGCTCCTTTTCCGCCATCTCGAGCGTCTCGGCGGGCGGCGCCTTCTTCGCCGCCTCGGACACCTTCGCCGCGAAACCGGCCAGCTTCCGCCGTTGCGAGTGCTGGCGGACGGCCCTCGCGTAGCCCTCGGCGTTCGTCGAGACGCTGACCCCGGCGGTGAGGTCGAGGAGGAACTGGCTTCCGCCGATCGCCTCGAGGTTTCCGGTCTGCTGGAGCCGGTCGGCTACGGTGACGAGGTCGATGGATTTCCCCTCGCCGTCGCGGTCGAGGCCGCAAATCGCCTGGAAGACGCGCTTGTGGCGCTCGTCCAGGAAATCGACTCCGCTCTCCGCGACGTGCTGGAGCACCGAATCCAACTGAAGCGGATCCACCAGGACCGCGGCGAGCACCGCGCGCTCCACCTCGGGCGCCGGCGCCGCGCCCCCCTCGGCAGGGGTCAATCGGTCGGGAAGGCTTCCTCTCCGGCGTCGGCGGGCGCAGGCGGCGGAACCGCCGGCTCGAAGACGCCGAGAGACGAGGCGGCGGATGCGATCACCTCGACGGGAAGCGCGACCTCCACTTCATGGTGGAGGCGGATCCGAACCTCGGTCGCTCCGAGGGTCTTGATGGGCCGGCCCATGATGACCCGGTTCCGCGCGATGTCGAAGCCGGCGCTGCGCAGCTCCTTCGCGACATCCTGCACCGAGACCGAGCCGTAGAGCTCCTCGGTGCCGGTCTTCACCCGCCGCTCGAAGCGGAGGCTGAGGTCAGCCATCGAATCCCGCAGCGCCTTGGCGGCGTCGAGATCCTGGACGCGCTGGATCGCCCACGTCTTGCGGGCCTCCTCCGCCTCGCGGCGGGTCCGCTCGGTGATGAAGGTCGCGAATCCGCGGGGCAACAGGAAGTTGCGCGCGTATCCGGGCTTCACGGTGACCTCGTCGCCGGGCTCGCCCAGCGATTCGACCGGCTTCTTCAGCAGCAGGCGCATGGGAACGCTCCTCAGGAGTACGGCAGCAGCGCCATCTGGCGCGCGCGCTTGATCGCGATCCGGATCTGACGCTGGGTCCGGGCGCTGGCGCGGGAGACGCGGCGGGAGGAGATCTTCCCGCGGTCGCCGATGAACTCGCGAAGGAAGTCCACGTCCTTCCAGTCCACCCGGTCCACGCCGTTCAGGATCGGATTCACGCGCGTGCGGCGGGAGCCGCGCGGGCGACGCCTCGGGGTCTTCGTGGGTTCGCTCATGACGCCTCAGTCTCCTTCGGGGCTTCGTTCCCGGCCTCCGCTTCCGCAGCGGCTGCGGCCTCGGCCGCCGCCTGGGCGCGCTCCTCGCGCCGCTTCAGGTCCGCCGCCTGGTCGCGCTCCCTCGTCTCCTCGTCGATCCGCAGGATCAGGAACCGGATGACTCCCTCGGCGAGGCGGACGCGCGACTCGATCGCGTCGATCACGTCCGGCTGCGCGTCGAAGTAGCACAGCATGTACAGCCCCTCCTGATGCCCGTCGATGGCGTAGGCGAGGCGCCGGCGCTCCCAGGGCTTGAGGCTGACGACCTCGCCGCCCCGGGCCTGGATGATCCCTTCCACCCGCTCGACGACCGCAAGCGACGCGGCGTCATCCAGCGTGGGGTCGAGGATGAACATGAATTCGTAGGCTCTCATCGGGCGCCGTCTCCTGATCGGCGTTCGCTCATGCGGACGTTCGGTTGTACCGGTTCATGGCGACGTCGAGGCCTTCCCCGATCGCGGCCACGACGGCGGCGGCCGCCCGGACCAGCAGGTCCCGGCGGAGTTCGGCCTCCTCCGGCTCGAAGGGGGCGAGGACGTAGTCGGCGGGGTCGCCGCCGGGGGGCGGCGCGCCGACGCCGAGCCGCATCCGGGGCACGTCGGTGGTCCGAAGCGCGCCGAAGACGGATGCGAGGCCGTTGTGGCCGCCGTCGCTGCCGCGGCGCCGGGAGCGCACGGCTCCGAGCGGCAATGCGTAGTCGTCGCAGATCACGAGCGCGGCCTGCGGCGGCAGCCGATGCGACTGCAGCGCGCGCAGCACCGGACCGCCGCTGCGGTTCATGTACCCGCCGGGACACAGGAACAGGACCGGGCGACCGCCGATCTCGGTCTCGACGAGGTCGCCGCCCTCGAAGTGGCGGCGGGTGACCGTCCGGTTCTCGAGAACCTCGGCCACCGCGTCGAACCCGATGTTGTGCCGGGTGCGGTCGTAGCGGGAACCGGGGTTGCCGAGCCCGACCACCAGCCGGATGGACGCGTGGGCGGCGACCTCGGGGCCGGGCGCTGCGGCGGGCGGTTCGGGCCCGAAGGCGGAGCGGTTCAGCTCCCCTCCTCCTCGGCGGCTTCTTCAGTTTCCTCTTCGGTCTCCTGGTCCGCCACCCTGGGGGCCTTGACGTGGAGCACGACCACCCCCGGGTCCGACGCGAGGACGGAGCCCTCGGGCATCGGGATCTCGCCCGCCCGAACGGTGTCGCCGAAGTCGAGCGAGGAGACGTCCACGGCGAGCTCGGCGGGGATGTCGTGGGGGCGCGCGGTGACCCGGATGGCGCGGGTGATGAAGTCGAGGTGCCCGCCCCGTTTCACGCCGGGAGACTCGCCCTTCAGGTGCACCGGCACCGTCCACTCGCTCGCGCGGTCGGGATCCACCCGCATCAGGTCTGCGTGCAGCACCGAGTGGTCCAACGGGTGGAGCTGGAAGTCGTGGATCATCACCTGCTCGGCGGCGGACTCACCTTCGATCGCGAGGGTGAAGATCGTGTTGACCCCGCGCTCGGAGCGCACGATGTCGCGGACGTCGCCGGGGGACATGGCGAGCGAGCGGGCGCCGGCGAGACCGCCGTACACGACCGCGGGGATCTTGCCCGCCCGGCGAAGGCGGCGGCTGTTTCCCTTCCCCGCGGCGTCGCGGGGCCAAGCCGGAACGGATACGGATGCCATGGACAGAAGCCTCTGAGGTGCGAAGGGAAGCGCCGGCGCGGGCGTCGGACGAATGGGCCGGTCCTCCCGGAATTCAGCTCCGAGCGCCGACCTTCGCGCGGCGAACGTGGGATTCTATCAGGCGATGACGAAGAGGCGGCTCACCGACGTTTGGCCGTGCACGCTCTCGATGGCCCGCGCCAGCAGCGCGGCCACCGAGAGGACTTCGAGACGGGCGCTCGCCTGCCGCTGCTCCATGGGGATGCGGATCGTGTCGCCCACGATCAGGCGCTCCAGCTTGCTCCCCTCGAGCCGCTCCACCGCGTTCCCCGAGAGCACCCCGTGGGTGCACGCCGCGATCACCCGCGTGGCCCCGGCCTCGAGCAGCGCGTCCACCGCGCGCAGCAGCGTCCCGCCCGAGTCCACGATGTCGTCCACGAGGACCCCCGCCCGGTCCCGGACGTCTCCGACCACGTGCATGGTCTCGACCTCGCCCTCGGCCCCGCGCCGCTTGTCCATGACCGCGATGCCCACTCCGAGGTGCTTGGCGAACGCCCGCGCCCGTTCGACCCCGCCGGCGTCCGGCGAGACCACGATGGGGTTCCGCAGGCCGAGCGCCTCGATCCGCTCAAGCATGACCGGAGCCGCGAACAGGTGGTCCACCGGGATGTTGAAGTACCCCTGAAGCTGGCCGGCGTGGAGGTCGAGCGCGATCACCCGGTCCACGCCCGCGACGGTCAGCAGATCGGCCACGAGCTTCGCGGAGATCGGCACCCGGGGCCGGTCCTTGCGGTCCTGCCGGGCGTAGCCGTAGTAGGGAATCACCGCGGTGATGCGCGCCGCCGACGCCCGCTTCAGCGCGTCCACGATGAGCAGGAGCTCCATCAGGTTTTCGGCGACCGGCGGTTGGGTGGACTGGACCACGAACACGTCGCCGCCGCGCACGTTGTCGTGGATCTGGATACGCGCCTCGCCGTCTCGGAACCGCCCGAGCGCGATCTTTCCGGCCGTGATGCCGAGGTGGCGCACGATCTCGGCGGCGAGCTCCGGGTTCGAGCTGCCCCCGAAGACCATGAGCGGCCCCCGGTAGGGGAAGCGGCTCTCGCTTGCGGCGGTCATCGCCTCGCGGGGGCTGGGGCGGAAGGACTCGAACCCTCGTGAACCGGAACCAAAACCCGGCGCCTAACCACTCGGCCACGCCCCATCTGCGGGACCCTCACGGAACCAGGGTCCCCGCGAGCCCCGCCAGGTGCTCCCGGCGCGACAACGTCCGGACCGGCAGCGCCCGCATCCCCCGCCCGGTCAATTCCGCGGCCCCCCGGCGGGCGGCCTCCCGGTCGGCGAACACCCCGAACACCGCGGACCCGCTTCCCGACATCGCGGACGCGAGAGCCCCGGCCGAGGCGAGCGCGCTCCTGATGTGCGGTACCGCATGGGGGTTCGGGCAGCGGGCCAGCGCCTCCGAACGCTCGAGGTCGTTGGCGAGGCGCACGCGCCCAAGACCGGAGACGACGACGTCGCCGGAGGGCTCCGGGTCCGACGGGGCGGGAACTTTACCAACGAGGCCCCGATAGGCGTCCGGGGTCGAGATTCCGAACGACGGAAGCACGAGCGCGAGGTGGAGTTCGGGGTCCGCGCCGAGCGGATAGAGCGCCTCGCCCCGCCCGACGCCGAGCGCCGCGCCGCCTTCGAGGAAGTAGGGAACGTCCATGCCGATCCGGGCCGCGAGCGCCCCGAGCTCCCGCTCGCGCAGGCCGAGGTTCCAGATCCGGTTCAACGCGACGAGCGTTCCCGCGGCGTCGGCGCTGCCCCCGCCAAGCCCGCGGCCGGCGGGAATCCGCTTCTCCAGCCGGATCCGCGCCGACCGCCCGGGCCCGAGCAGCGCGGCCGCCCGGAGCACGAGGTTCCCGTCGTCCACCGGAAGCGTGGGGTCGTCGCATTCCAGCGTGACGCCGTCGCCGCCGGGCTCGAACGTGAGGGAGTCCCGCAGGTCGATCCCGACGAGTAGCGTGCGGAGGCGGTGGTAGCCGTCGGTGCGCCGACCGAGCACCCGCAGGCCGAGGTTCACCTTCGCCGGAACCTCGATCCGAAGGCGGGACACGGCGGTCAGCGATCCTCGAGCCCGACGTCCCGGACGAGGTCCGCGACCGGGACGCGGCGGAATCCGGGCGGAATCCGCAGCCGGAACGAATCCGGGTGCAGCGCGGCGTTCGCCCGCAGCTCGTCGATCTCCATCGCGACCCGCAGCTCCGGCGCGAGCACCTCGAACGCTCGGGGCGGCCACGCGTCGCCGTCCGCGTAACGGACCTCGTACTGGGGAGTCGCCGCCCGCGCCACCCGCTCGCCGCGCCAGAAGAGGCCGCTCCCGCCGCCCGGCAGCGGCGCGCCGGTCCCGGCGAGGATCGCGGCCACCTCCCGGGCGCCCACCTCGACCCCGAGCAGGGGACCGGTGAACGCGACGAGCGAAACGTCCTCGGCCCAGGCGCGCCGCCGGGGAACGACGGCCCGGACGCCGTCCGGTGCCGCGACGAGCGTCCACCGGGAGCCGCCGGCGGCGCCGAAGAGCTCCATCCGCAGCCGTTCCACGGCCGCGGGATCGGATGTCTCCGGCGGCCGCTCGAAGACGACGAGCATCCGGGCCGAGAAACGGCCGTCGCGACCCTCGCCGCGCATTTCGACGACGGACTGGTAGCGGCGGATGCCCCCGGCGCGGGTCGCCGCCGAGGCGACGAGGCCGGCCGCCGCTTCCCCGGTTACGGGCGGCGCGGGCGGCGGAACCGAGCGTCCGCAGCCGGACGCGAGCGCGGCCAGAACGAGCGCCGGCGGCGCGAGCGATCGCGGGATCACTCGGAGTCCGGTTCCGCCTCCCGGATCTTCCCCGCCACGGCTTCGTCGTCGAGCTCGTCCTCGTCGTCGTGCTGGAGCGCCCGCCGCCAGTAGCGGACCGCCGACTCGGAATCCCCCCGATCCCGGTACAGGTCGCCGAGGTGGTCCAGCACGACCGCGTTCCGCGGCATGCAGCGCGCCGCCTGCAGCAGGTTGGGCTCGGCCTCGTCGATCGCCCCGCGCTGGTACTGCACCCAGCCGAGGCTGTCGAGGTACGAGCCGTTGTACGGGTCGGCGGCGAGCGCCCCCCGGATCAGCCGCTCCGACTCCTCGAGCCGATCCGGGAACGCGCTAAGCATGTAGCCGAGGTAGTTGAGCGCGAGCGCGTGGTCCGGCGACGCGGCGAGCACCGCCCGGAACGCGGCCTCCGCGTCGGCGGCGCGGCCCTGCCGCTCGAGAACCGCTCCCAATTGGAACCGGAACGCGACGTTGTCGGGATCGCCCTCCAGCCACGAACGGACCACGGTCTCGGCCCCGGCGAAGTCCTGCTCCCCGGCGAGATGCCGGGCGAAGGCGTGGACGAGGGCCGGGTCGTCGGGGTTTTCCTCCAGCAGCTTCTCGAAGACCTGCCGGGCGGCCTTCGCCTCGCCGAGCGCCGCCTTCACCCGCGCCTCGAGCGCGGCCACGGCGAGCTCGTCCGGATGCCGGGCCACCAGCAGGCTCACTTCTCGCGCCGCTTCCTCGACCTCTCCGGCGAGCAGCCGGCCCTCGACCGCGAGCACCCGGAACCGGAGGAGGTCGCGCCGGTCGCGGGCGAACTCCACGGCGCGCAGCAGCGTCTCGACCGCGTCGGGGTACCGGCCGAGCGCCTGCTCGACGTGCGCCCGGCGCACGAGAAAGTCGGGGCGGCTGTGCGGTCCGAAGGCGTTGTCGGGAAGGCCGAGCAGCGCGTCGATCTCCTCGCCGGCCCGCGCGTAGTCGCAGCGCTCGAAGTGGATCCCGGAAAGGGCGAACCGGGCCGGCACCGAAGCGTCGTCGAGCTCCACCATCCGGTTGAGCGCCGCCTCGGCGTCGTCCAGCCGATGCTGCGTCCGCAGCACCACCGACACGCCCCACAGGGCGGCGGCGTTGTCCGGGTCGCCGGCCAGCACGCGCTCGAACGCGGCGCGGGCTTCGTCGCCCCGGCCCTGCCGCGCGAGCGCGTCGGCGTGCGCGATCCCGAGCTCGGGATCCTCGGGGTGGTCCTCGACGGCCTTCCCGTGCAGGTCGGCGAGGGCTTCCAGCGCGCCGGCGCGGTCGAAGTCGGGGTCTTCGGTCGCGAGGATCTCGTCCACGAGCTCCAGCGCCGCGGGCTGGCGGGGCTCGATCCGCAGCGCCTGGAGCACGTCGGCGAACGCCTGCGTCGGATCGCCGTCGCGCAGCCGCAGCTCGGCGAGGAGGACGTACTCGCCGTACGCCTCGGGGGCGCGGCGCACGAGCTCGCGGAGGTGGAACTCCGCGTCGTCGGGGCGCTGCATCATGCCGAGCGCCCGCGCCAGCCGGGACCGGCTGCGGAGGTCGTCGGGCTCCACCCGGAGCACCGCCTCGAACGCGGCGATGGCCCGGTCGGCGGTCGCCGGATCCTGGTCGGCGCGGAACGCGAGGAGGTGCAGCTCGCCGAGCAGCCGGTGGGCCGCCGCCGCGTCGGGATCGCGCCGGACCGCCTCGACGGCGGCTTCGCGGGCGCCGTCCAGATCCTCTTCCCGGGCGCGCACCGCGGCGAGCGCCACGAGCGGACCGGAGCCTTCGGGGTCGAGCGCCGCCGCCCGCTCGTACGCGTCGGCGGCGGCGGCGAGTTCCCCCGACTCTTCGGCCGCGCGCCCCTCGCCGAACACCCGGTAGGCCTCCGCCACCGAGTCCACCGCGACCGGCTGCCAAGCCGCCGCGATCCCCAGCAGGAGCAGCGACAAGCCCGGCATGACCGGCGGATTATAGGAAGCGGGTCAGTGCCGGAAGTGCCGGACTCCGGTTAAGCCCATCGCCATGCCGCGCTCGTCGGCGGCGGCGACGACCTCGTCGTCGCGCACCGAGCCGCCCGGCTGGATCACGGCCGTCACCCCCGCGTCAGCGAGGGCGTCGAGGCCGTCACGGAACGGGAAGAAGGCGTCGGACGCGGCGACGGTCCCCTCGGTGGGCGACCGGGCCTTCTTGACCGCGAGCCCGCAGGAGTCGAGCCGGCTCATCTGGCCCGCGCCGACGCCGACGAGGGCGGTTCGCCGGGCGAGCAAGATGGCGTTGGAGCGAACGTGCCGCGCCGCCCGCCAAGCGAAGGCGAGGCCCTCGCGCTCCTCGGCGGTCGGCTGCCGGCGGGTCACGACGCGGAACCCCTCGTCCGCGCCGGCCCCGTCCCAGTCCTGCACCAGCAGGCCGCCGGCCACGCGGGCGAAATGCGGACCGGACGGGCGGAAGTCGGCGAGCGACCCCACGTCGATCAGCCGCAGCTTCTTCTTCCGCTTCAGCCGCGCCAGCGCGTCGGGCTCGAAGCCGGGCGCCACGATGGCCTCGAGGAAGGTCTTCGCGAGCTCGGCGGCGGTGGCGGCGTCCACCGGGCGCGAGAGGCCCACGATGCCGCCGAACGCCGAGACCGGATCGGTGGCGCGGGCCCCCCGGTAGGCGTCCGCGAGCGTGCCCGCGACCGCCGCGCCGGCCGGGTTCAGGTGCTTGATGACCACCGCGGCCGCAGGGCCGAGCTCGCCGAGGTCGGCCACCGCCCGCAGCGCCGCGTCGAGGTCGAGGATGTTGTTGTAGGAGAGCTCGCGCCCGCCCAGCTTCTTCCCGAAGGGGATTCCGACCGCGGACCCGGGATCGCGGTAGAGCGCGGCGGACTGGTGCGGGTTCTCGCCGTAGCGCAGCGTGGAGACGCGCTCGAACGCGGGCCGGAAGACGTCGTCGTCCAGCCAGCCCGCGATCCGGCTCTCGTAGTCCGCGGTGGCCCGGAACGCCCGCGCCGCCAGCGTGCGCCGGACCGGGGCCGCGTCGGCTCCGGCGTCCAGCGCCTCGAGCACCGCCGGGTAGTCGCCGGGGTCCACCGCCACGAGGACGTCCGGCCAGTTCTTGGCGGCGGCGCGCACGAGGCACGGCCCGCCGATGTCGATGTTCTCGCGGATCGCGGCCTCGTCGGCCCCGCTCGCGAGCGTCTCCTCGAACGGGTAGAAGTTCACCGCGACCACGTCCACCGGGAGGATGGCCTGGCCCTCGAGCGTCGCCATGTCGGCGGGTTCGGAGCGCCGGGCGAGGATTCCGCCGTGGATGATCGGGTGGAGGGTCTTGACCCGCCCGCCGAGGATCTCGGGCTGCCCGGTCACGTCGGCCACGGCCCGGAAGGCGATTCCATGCTCGCCGAGGTGCCGCGCGGTGCCGCCGCTCGCGACGAGCTCGAAGCCGCGCTCCAGAAGGCCCCGGGCCAGCTCGGCCAGCCCATCCTTCCGGGTCACGCTCAAAACGGCCCGCCGGGAGGCGGAATTCGGTCGGTTTTCGGTCACGGGGCGGAGGATGCTACCGGCTAATCTCGCCGGATGCGGCCGTCTCCCGAGAGCATTCCCGCGGTCGGGCGGCTCCTCGAGACCGAGCCGTTCCGGGCGCTCGCGGCCCGATTCGGACGAGGACCGGTCAAGGCGGCGCTGCGCGCCGAGCTGGGCGCGGTCCGGCGTTCGATCCAAGACGGCGAAGCGGTTCCCGCGAGCTCCCTCGAGGCGCAGCGCCTCGCGTCCGGCACCCGCGACCGCCTGCGTGCTGCCGGCCTGCGGCGGGTCGTGAACGCCACCGGCGTAGTCGTGCACACGAACCTCGGGCGCTCGCCGGTCTCTCCGGCGGCGGCCGCCGCCATGTTCGAGGCCGCGACCTCCTATACCGACCTCGAGTTCGACCTCGGGACCGGCGGGCGCGGCAGCCGGCAGGATCATGTCGCCGACCTCGTCGCCACGATGTTTCCCGGGCGCGCCGCGCTCGTCGTGGGCAACGCGGCGGGCGCGGTGCTGCTCGCGCTGGACACCGTGGCGCGGGGCCGGAAGGTCGTGGTGTCCCGGGGCGAGCTGGTCGAGATCGGCGGCTCGTTCCGGATCCCCGAGATCATGAAGCGCAGCGGCGCCGGCCTCGTCGAGGTGGGGACGACGAACCGCACCCGGATCGCCGACTACCGGAGGGCGCTCGAGACCGAGGAGGGAATCGCGGCGCTGCTTCGGGTCCACCCGTCCAACTTCCGGATCGTGGGCTTCACCGAATCGGCCTCGACCCGCGAGCTTGCGCAGCTCGGGGCGGACTTCGGGATTCCGGTGGTGGAGGACTTCGGGAGCGGCAACACGGTCCACCTCGACGGCGCGGACGAACCCACGATCGAGGGATGCCTCGCTGCGGGGCCGGACCTCGTGATCTTCTCCGGGGACAAGCTGCTCGGCGGACCGCAGGCCGGGGTCCTGCTCGGCGCACCCGAGTGGATCGCCCGTTGCCGGACGAACCCGCTGGCGCGGGCGCTGCGGGCCGACAAGACCGCGATCGCCGGGCTCGTCGCCACGCTGGGAAGCCACGCCTCGGGGCAGGCGCAGGAGGAAGTCCCGGTGCTGCGGGCGCTCGCCCGCCCGCTCGAGGAGTTGAGGCGCGAGACCGAAGCGCTCCGGGACCGGCTCGACCCGCCCCCCGGCTGGACCGTGGAAGCCGTGGCCGGCGCGTCGCGGGTCGGCGGCGGCGCGGCTCCGCAAGCCGAGCTCCCCACGGTCTGCCTCGCGCTGTCGCGGACCGGCCTTTCCGCCGAGACGATTCGACGGACGCTGCTTTCGGGCGATCCGCCGGTCGCCGCGCGGGTGCGCGACGGGATGGTCCTGCTCGATCCGCGCACGCTGCTTCCGGGCGAGATCGAGGAGCTCGCGGACCTGCTCCAGGGGCTGATGGCGGGGTTACCATTCGAGAAGACTTGATGGAGCCGCAGCCGTCCGTGCGCATCGCCCTGAACGGGAAGCCGCGGGTGTTTCCCGCTCCGGTCTCGGTCCGCAGCGCGCTCGAATCGCTCGGACTCGGCGCGCGGCCGGTGGCCGTGGAGCTGAACGGCGCCCTGGTGCGCCGCCAGCATCACGCCGAGACGCCGATCCGCGAGGGCGACCGGGTCGAGATCGTGACCTTCGTCGGCGGTGGCTGAACCGGTGGACGACGCGCCCCTGACCATCGCGGGCCGCGCGTTCGGCTCGCGGCTCATCCTCGGCACCGGCAAGTACGCCTCGAACGAGCTCATGCGCGAGTGCCACGAGGCCTCCGGTTGCGAAATGGTCACCGTCGCGGTGCGCCGGGTGGACCTCGAGGCCAGGCGCACGCTCCTGGACTTCATCCCCCGCGACCGGCTGGCGCTGCTCCCCAACACGGCCGACTGCTTCACCGCCGCCGAGGCGGTGCGCACCGCCCGGCTCGGGCGGGAGGCCGGGCTCTCGGCGTGGGTCAAGCTGGAGGTCATCGGCGACCGCAAGACCCTCTATCCCGACAACGAGGAGCTGCTCAAGGCGACGCGCGAGCTGGTCGCGGACGGCTTCGTGGTGCTTCCGTACACGAACGACGACGTGGTCATGGCCAAGAAGCTGGAGGACGCCGGCGCGGCGGCGGTGATGCCGCTCGGGGCTCCGATCGGCTCCGGTCTCGGGATCCAGAACCGCAACAACGTCACCCTCATCCGGGAAGCGGTCTCGATCCCGGTCATCGTGGACGCGGGGGTCGGAACCGCGTCGGACGTGGCCGTCGCGATGGAGCTCGGCGCCGACGGGGTGCTGCTCAACACCGCCGTCGCCGCGGCGCGGCGCCCGGTCGCGATGGCGCGGGCCGTGCGCCACGGCGTCGAGGCCGGGCGGCTCGCGTTCCTCGCCGGGCGGATGCCGCGCCGCCGCTACGCGACCGCGTCCTCGCCGCCCGCCGACGCTCCCCTCTGACCCGGTGCCCTCCGCCGAGGTCGTGGAGGCGGCCGAGCGACGGCGCGCCCGGCGGATCTCGCGCCTCCTCAACAGGGAGTACCCCGAAGCGGAGTGCGCGCTCCATCACGAGTCGGCGTTCCAGCTTCTGGTCGCGACGATCCTTTCGGCGCAGTGCACCGACCGCCGGGTGAACATCGTCACGCCCGCGCTCTTCGCCCGGTACCCCGACGCGGCCGCGCTCGCCGAAGCGCGTCCCCAGGAGCTTGAGGACCTGATCCACTCGACCGGCTTCTTCCGGAACAAGGCGCGGTCGCTGGTCGGCGCGGCGCAGCGCATCCGCGACGAGTTCGGGGGCGAGGTTCCCCGGCGCATGAAGGATCTGCTGACCCTTCCCGGAGTGGCGCGCAAGACCGCCAACGTGGTGCTCGGGGTCTGTTTCGCGAAGGCCGAGGGCGTGGTCGTCGATACCCACGTCTTCCGCATCGCCGCCCGGCTCGGGCTGGCCCCGAAGAAGAACCCCGCGCACACCGAGAAGCGGCTCATGGCGTTGCTGCCCCGCACCCACTGGGTGGGGTTCAGCCACCGGATCATCCTGCACGGGCGCGGCGTCTGCCCGGCCCGCAAGCCCCGCTGCGGGGAGTGCGCGCTGGCGGACGACTGCCCGCGCTACGGCGTGGACGCCCCCGCCGCCTGATGCGCCTCGGCCTCTACGTCGGCCTGCCGTGGCAGGGCGGTGTGGACCCGGTGCGCTCGGCCGTCCGCGCGGAGACGGCCGGGTTCGATTCGGTCTGGGTCGCCGAGGCGTGGGGAGCGGACGCGGTCTCGGTGCTCGCGTACATCGCCGCCTCGACCGAACGCATCCCTCTCGGAAGCTCGATCCTGCCGATCGGGTCGCGCACCCCGGCGCTCCTCGCCCAGACCGCGGCCACGCTCGACCGCCTCAGCGGCGGGCGCTTCCTGCTCGGCCTCGGCGTCTCCGGCCCGCAGGTCATGGAGGGCTGGCACGGAATCCCGTTCCGTCATCCCGGCGACCGGCTCCGGGAGACCGCCGAGATCATTCGCCTCGCGCTCCGGCGGGAGCGGCCGCTCGCGTACGAGGGGGCGTCCGTCCGGCTTCCGCTTCCGGGCGAGACCGGCCTGGGCAAGCCGCTGAAGCTGCGGATGCGCGTGCTCCGGCCCGACCTTCCCCTCTACTTCGCGACGATGGGACCGAGGAACACCAAGCTCGCGGCGCGGATCGGCGACGGCTGGCTCCCGTTCCTGTTCTCGCCGAAACGGTGCGACTCGGTCTTCGGCCCGGCGCTCGAGGCCGGGCGTGCGGTCCGGGAGCGCCCGGCTCCGCTCGACGTGGCGCCGCTCGTCGCCTGCGCGTTCGGCGAGGACGTCGCGTCGCTGCGGGATCGGATGCGACCCGACATCGCCTTCTACGTCGGCGGCATGGGCGCACGGAACCGGAACTTCTACCGGGACCTCGTCGCCCGCTACGGCTGGCCCGACGACGCGGCCCGCATCCAGGACCTCTTCCTGTCCGGTCGCCGGGCCGAGGCCGAGGCGGCCGTTCCCGACGCGCTCGTGGATGAGGTCACGCTCGCCGGCCCGCCGGCGCGCATCGCCGAGGGCGTAGCCGCGCACGAGGAGGCCGGCGTGACGACGCTGCTCGTCTCGCTCCCGCCGGGCGAGGACGGCGCCCCCGACCCGAGGGACCTCGAGACGCTGCGGCGGATCTGCTCCTGACTCAGTGCACGCGGCGCTGGTGGCGCTCGAAGCGGGCGCGCTTGCGCCGGTAGCTGAACCGGCGCCACGCCCGCCGCGCCGGGTCGATCCGTCCGCCCATCAACCGCATCCGGGTCAGCAGGAAGTAGCCCGCCACGAGCCCGCCGAGGTGGGCGATGTGCGAGACCCCGTCGTTCGCGGCCGAAAGCGAGCCGGCGAGCGCGATGAAGCCGAGCACGACGGCGAGATGGCTCGCCCGCATCGGCAGCACCAAGAAGACATACACCCGGGCGTCGGGGAACAGCAGGCCGAAGGCGAGGAGGAGCCCGTACGCCGCTCCTGACGCGCCGATGTGGCTGGCGTCGAAGAACGCCGGGATCGGAAGGAGCGTGAAGAGGCCCGCCCCGATCCCGCACAGCAGGTAGTAACGGAGGAAGCGGCGCGAACCCCACATGCTCTCGAGCGACCCGCCGAACATGTAGAGCACCAGCATGTTCGCGAGCAGGTGGCCGAGGCTTCCGTGCAGGAAGACGTAGGTTCCCAGGCGCCACACCTGCAGCCCGAGCACGGCCGGCGGGTAGAGCGAGAACGCGACGGTGATCAGCGGGGTCACGAGCTGGATGAGGAAGACTCCGCCGGTGATCCAGATGAGCCGCTTGACCATCGGGGTCATCGGCGCGAAACCGATCACGAGACGAGCCTCGCTTCCTGCCGGAGGACGTCGCGCAGGAACGCGCCGGTCCGGGACTCGGGAACCCCGGCGACCGCTTCCGGCGTTCCCGACGCCACGAGCCGGCCCCCGCCCTCGCCGCCGTCCGGCCCGATGTCGAGGATGTGGTCGGCGGTCTTGATGACGTCGAGGTTGTGTTCGATGACGACGACCGTGTTCCCTGCCTCGACGAGGCGCTCGAGCACCTTCAGCAGGCGCGCGATGTCGTCGAAGTGGAGCCCGGTGGTGGGCTCGTCGAGGATGTATAGAGCCCCGCCGCCGGTCCGCTTGGCCAGTTCCCGGGAGAGCTTCACCCGCTGCGCCTCGCCGCCCGACAGCGTCGGCGAGGGCTGGCCCAGCCGAATGTAGCCGAGGCCCACGTCCTCCAGCGTGCGCAGCGTGTGGAGGACGCCCGGCTGCGCGGCGAAGGTGGTGATCGCCTCGCTCACGGTCAGGTCGAGCACCTCGGCGATCGAGAGTCCCCGGTAGCGCACCGTCAGCGTCTGGTCGTTGAAGCGCTTTCCCGAGCAGACCTCGCAGGGGACGAACACGTCGGCGAGGAAGTGCATCTCGACCCGGATGACCCCGTCCCCGCGGCAGTTCTCGCAGCGCCCGCCGGGCACGTTGAACGAGAACCGACCCGGCTTGTAGCCCTGGGCCTTCGCCGCCGGCAGCGCCGCGAAAAGCTGGCGGATTCCGTCGAACGCCTTGGTGTAGGTGGCCGGGTTCGAGCGGGGCGTGCGTCCGATGGGAGACTGGTCGATATCGACCACCCGTTCGATTCCGGCGATTCCCTCGATCCGGTCGTGCGCCCCGACCGCGCGGTCCGAGCGGTGCAGCGCCCGGGCGAGCGCCGGATGGAGCACCTCGTACACGAGCGAGCTCTTGCCCGCTCCGGACACGCCGGTGACGCCGACGAAGACCCCGAGCGGGATGTCGACGGTGACGTTCCGGAGGTTGTTCGCCCGGGCGCCCACGATGCGGATGCTGCGCCCGGAGGTCCGGCGCCGGAGCGGGATCTCGATGCGGCTGGTCCCGGCGAGATAGCGCCCGGTGATGGAATTCGAATTGGCGCGGATCGTGTGCGGCGGCCCTTCGGCCACGACCTCGCCGCCGTGGACGCCCGCCCCGGGGCCGAAGTCCACGACGTGGTCGGCGGCCTCGATGGTCTCCCGGTCGTGCTCCACGACGACTACGGTGTTGCCGATGTCGCGCAGGCGGCGCAGCGCCTCGAGCAGCTTGGAGTTGTCGCGGGCGTGGAGCCCGATCGAGGGCTCGTCGAGGATGTAGATCACCCCGGTCAGCTCGGAGCCGATCTGGCTCGCGAGCCGGATGCGCTGGGACTCGCCGCCCGACAGGCTCGGGGCGAGCCGGTCGAGCGAGAGGTATCCGAGCCCGACGTCGGCGAGGAACCGGAGCCGCGAGCGGATTTCCTTCAGCAGCTCCTCGCCGATGACGAGCGCCGCGCCGTCGAGGTCGAGCGCGTCGAGGCGGTCCAGCGCGTCGGTGATGGAGAGCGAGGACAGGTCGGCCACGTTCCAGCCGCCGATCCGGACCGAGAGCGCCTCCCGGCGCAGCCGGGAACCGCCGCAGGCCCGGCAAGGGCGCTGCGAGAGGTAGGTCGAGTAGTAGCGGCGGGCGCGGTCGGACGTGGTCTCCTTGAGCCGGCGCGTCAGCATCGGCAGCACGCCCTCCCAGCGGCTCTCCCACTGGAGGGTCTTGTGCTTGACCGGAATCCGCCGCTCGCCGGCGCCGCGCAGCAGGATCTCCCGCTTGCCGACGGCGAGCCGCCGCCACGGAGCGTCCAGCGAGATGCGGAACCGGTCCGCGACCGCCCGCACCCGGGACGGCTCCCATCCGGTCTTCTCGTCGAGCCGGCCCCACGGAGCCACCGCGCCCTCGTTCACGCTCAGCTCCGGGTCCGGCACCACCCGGTCCTCGTCCATCTCGTTGCGCGAGCCGAGACCGTTGCAGTCCGGGCACATCCCCTGCGGGCTGTTGAACGAGAACAACTGCGGGGTCAGCTCGGGGAAGCCGAGGCCGCACTCGGGGCAACCGCGCTTCTCCGAGAAGAGCCGGTCGTCGCCGCCCTCGATCGCCGCGAGCAGGACGCCGTCGCCTTCCTTGAGCGCCGTCTCCACCGAGTCGTGGACCCGGCTCCGCCAGTCGTCGTCCGGATCCTCGTTGCGGCTGAGCCGATCGACCACGATCTCGACGGTGTGCTTCTTGCGCTTGTCGAGCGCCGGCGCTTCCTCGAGCAGCGCGACCTCGCCGTCGATGCGCGCCCGGCTGTAGCCCCGCTGGAGCACCGACTCCAGCAGGTTGCGCCACTCGCCCTTCCGGTTCACGACCGCCGGGGCGAGGATCAGGAAGCGGGTTCCCGCCGGAAGCGCCTGAAGGTCGTCCACGATCTCCGGCGCGCTCTGGGGGCGCACCGGGCGGGCGCAGCGGGGGCAGTGCGCGGACCCGACGCGGGCGAACAGCACCCGCAGGTAGTCGGAGATTTCGGTCGTCGTGCCCACCGTGGAGCGCGGGTTGTGGCTCGCCGACTTCTGGTCCACCGAGATCGTCGGGGACAGGCCCTGGATCGTGTCGTACGCGGGCTTGTCCATCTGCCCGAGGAACTGGCGGGCGTAGCTGGAGAGCGACTCGACGTAGCGCCGTTGTCCCTCGGCGTAGAGCGTGTCGAGGGCGAGCGAGGACTTGCCGGACCCGGACACGCCGGAGAAGACGACCAGCTTCTTCTTGGGGATCCCGACGGAGATGTTCTTCAGGTTGTGCTGCCGGGCCCCCCGGACCACGATGCGATCGGGCTCCATCGTCAAACGGGGAGGCTAGCAGTCAGGACCGGGCGCCCGAGGCCATAGACTTTCCGGCTTCGGGAGGCCCGCCGCGCCCATGCCAGACCCGCCGACGCCCGGCTACGACAAGCCGCTGTTCGTGCAGCCGTTCGACCACCGGGGGAGTTTCCTGCGGTCGTTCTTCGGCTTCTCGGGCACGCCCCCGATCGCGCCGGAGAAGGACGGCTTCCAGTCGGTGGCCTCAGCGAAGTCTCTGATTTACCGGGGGCTTCTGCGGGCGATCGACGAGGGCGTGCCGAAGGAGCAGGTCGGCGTGCTCGTGGACGCGCAGTTCGGCGCCCCGATCCTCGCCGACGCGGCCAGGCGCGGGATCCCGCGGGCGGTATGCATCGAGAAGAGCGGCCAGCCGGTCTTCGACTTCGAGTACGGGGTGAGCTGGGTCAGCCACATCCGCCTCGTCCGGCCCGACATCGTGAAGGTGCTGGTCCGGTTTCACCCCGACGATCCGGTCGAGACGGCGATGGTCCAGCTCACTCGGCTGAGGCTGGCGTCCGACTACCTGCGCGGTCCCGAGCGGCGGCTGTTCATGTTCGAGCTGCTGGTGCCGGCGACGACCGACGCCGACCGGGAGGCCGGCGACGCCTACGATCGCGAGCTGCGTCCCGACCACATGGTCCGGGCGATCCACCGGATCCAGGACTTCGGGATCGAGCCGGACATCTGGAAGCTCGAGGGAGTCGATCGACGCACCGACGCGGAGAGGGTCGCCGAGGCCGCTCGCCGCGACGGCCGTTCGCGGGTCGGATCCATCGTCCTCGGGCGGGGTTCCGATACGACGAAGGTCCACGAGTGGCTGCGGGTCGCGGCGCCCGCGACCGGGTTCATCGGCTTCGCCGTGGGACGCACGAACTTCCGCGAGCCGCTCGGGGAATGGCTCGCCGGCCGCCTCGACGAGCAGGAGGCGATCAGCCGGATCGCGGCCAACTACGGCGCCTGCGTGGACGTCTGGAAGGCCGCCGCGGCCTGACTCCGGCCGGCATTACGCGTACCTTGTCTGACTGACGCGTGCGCAAGCTCGCTCGGGGCGTTCGTGGGTCTCAACAAATGTCACCGTCCATCGGGGAGACGGTTGAGGACACACTGAGTTCCGCACCGCGCTCGTCCGACCTGCAGGATTTCGCGCGGCCCCGGTGGCCGAAGTCATCCTGTCCGCGCAGTTCAAGCCGATCGCCAATCTGACGACCGCCCCCGCGGGTATCCTCAAGAGTCGTTTCCGAGACCGGCTGCCGCTGCTCGAGGAGCATCCTCCGCTGACCCCCGCTTCGGAAATGGCACCGGAACAGCGTTTCCATTGAAGTTGAGATCGAACCCGACGGGTCGGTGAATTGGTTCGACGTGGACCGGACAACGGGCGAGGAGTTTGAGGCCCCCTTGGCGGAACTGGGACTCAGAATCCGGGAATGGCTCAGGAGAACGCTGGACTGAGCGCGTGGCGTCCCCCGACGACTGTCGAGAGGAGTTCCCGGAAGAAAGGAGGCCACGTCGAGCTGCTCCGCCGCATACCGCGGCAATTCATGGTGTTCGATCACAAGTTCCGTCGCCATCGGCCCACGTCGGTGGCGTTCCAGGACAGCAGGGACAAACATCCCATCTCCGTGTTCCGCCGCGACGTGATCGAGAGGGAGGGCGCTCGCGGGCCACGACGGCTACGGGTTGGCGTCCATAACGGCCGGCCAAGCACGTTCCCGACGCCAAACGGTGCACTCCGACCCGACGACGGAGGAATCGTCATACACCGTCGTGTGCGGCAAGAGAACCAAATCCACTCGCCATTGGTTCGCCTCTGAGGCCAAGAGGGTGGTCCGGCCCCCGACCTGAGCCCAGCCGGCGGAGAGGGTGGGATTCGAACCCACGTGCCCGGCTCTTCACCGGACAAAGCGCTTTCGAGGCGCCCCCGTTACGGCCACTTCGGTACCTCTCCGGGTCGCTGGGACGGGCGGCCCCGGCGCTCCTGAAAGAAGCGCTGGAGGAGCGTTCGCCCTTCGTCCGCGAGAATCCCGCCCACCGCTTCCGGAAGGTGCGGCAGACCGAGCTCCCTCAGGGACGTCCGGGATTCTAGTGCCCCGAATTTCGGCTCGGGCGGTCCGTACGCGATCCGCGCGATCCGCGCGTGCGCGGCGGCCCCGGCGCACATGAGGCACGGCTCCACGGTCACGTGGAGCTCGCAACCGACCAACCGGTAGTTTCCGACCCGCCGGGCCGCCGCCCGGAGCGCGAGCACCTCGGCGTGGGCGGTGGGGTCGCCGGTCGCGAGCACCCGGTTCCCCGCCGCCGCCAGCACCTCGCCGCCCAGGCTGACAACCGCCCCGACCGGCACTTCGTCCGCCTCCCCGGCGCGCCGCGCCTCGGCGAGCGCCGCGCGCATCAGCAGAAGGTCCGGATCGCCCACGGGCGCGATCGTACGCCCCGCGCCGGGGCGTCAGATACTCCTCGGCCGACCATGGGGTCCGGGCTTCGCCGGGAGCTGCGTCTGACGGACGCGCTCTTCATCAACATCGGGACGATCCTCGCGTCCGCCGCGTTCGTGGTTCCAGCGTACGTCATCGCCGGAACCGGAAGCGCGGCCGGCTCGATGCTGGTGTGGGTCGCGGCGGGCGCGATCTCGCTCTGCGGCGCGCTCGCCATCGCCGAGCTGTCGGCGCTCTTCCCGTTCGCCGGCGGCAAGTACGTGTACCTCGAGCGGGCCTACCACCCGCTCGCCGGGTTCCTCTACGGCTGGAGCCTGTTCGCGGTCATCCAGACCGCGTCGATCGCCGCCGTGGCCGTGGTTTTCGTCGAGTACGCCGGCGACTTCGTCCCGATGTCCGACCGCGCGCAGAAGGCCGCCGTCATCGTGACGATCCTTGGCCTCTCGCTGTGGAACTGCCGCAGCGTGCGCGCGTCGGCGAGCACCCAGAACGTCACGACCGTCGCCAAGCTGGCCATGGCCGGAGCGATCGTCGCGCTGTGCGTTTTCCTCGGCGACCAGCCGGCCGGCGAGATCGCGGGCGGACGGCTCGCGACCAGCGGCTCGGCGGCCGCCCGCTGGGGCGCCGCGACGGTCGCCGCGCTGTGGGCGTACGACGGCTGGATCAGCATCACCTTCGTCGGCGGCGAGGTCCGGCGGCCCGACCGCTTTCTCCCCCGCGCGATCACCCTCAGCCTCGTCCTGCTGATCGGGATCTACCTGCTCCTCAACCTCGCCTTCCTGCGCGCCCTGCCGCTTCCGAGCTTCGTCGGCACCGAGACGGTCGCCGCCGACGCGGCTCGCGCAGCCGGGGCTCGGTGGGCGGAAGCCTCGTCTCGCTCGCGGTCATGGTCTCGTGTTTCGCCGCCGCCAACGGGTTCATCTTCACCGGGGCCCGGGTGTACTACGCGATGGCCGCCGACGGCGTGTTCCTGCGCTCGTTCGCCCGGCTCGGGGGCGACGGCGTCCCTCGGAACGCCACCCTCGTGCAGGGTCTCTGGGCGTCGGCGATCGCGCTCACCGGAACCTACGACCAGTTGTTCACCTACGTGGTCGTGGTCTCGTGGCTGTTCTACGGGCTGGGAAGCGCCGCGGTCATCGTGCTGCGCCGGAAACGGCCCGACCTGCGCCGGCCGTTCCGCACGCCGGTCTACCCGGCGCTACCCGCGTTCTTCGCGCTGTTTTCGGGAGCGCTCCTCCTGAATACCATCCTCACGAATCCCCGCGACGCCCTCATCGGCCTCGGAATCACCGCGGCCGGCGTTCCGGTCTATCTCGCGTTCCGCCGACGCCCCGCCCCACAGGAGTGACCATGCGCCTTCTCGTCCTTCCCGCCGCGCTGCTCGTCAGCGCGAGCGCGTTCGCCCAACCCGCCCCCGACATGCTGGACGGAATGCGTTTCCGCCACATCGGGCCGGTGGGCAACCGGACCCTCGCGGTCGCCGGCGTGCCCGGGGACACGAAGCTCTACTTCGCCGGAGCCGCCACCGGCGGAATCTGGAAGACCGAGGACGGCGGCATCAAGTGGCGGCCGGTGTTCGACGACCAGGACGTCCACGCCGTGGGCGCCCTCGCGGTCTCCGAGTCGGATCCGAACGTGGTCTGGGCCGGAACCGGCGAGACCTTCATCCGCGCCAACGTCTCGATCGGAACCGGGGTCTTCAAGTCCACCGACGCCGGCGAGACGTGGACCGCGATGGGACTCGAGAAGACCGCCCGGATCGGGCGCATCGTGATCCATCCCACGGACCCGGACGTGGTGTACGCCGCCTCGCTCGGCCACGCCTACGCCCCGCAGCCCGAACGCGGGATCTACCGGACGACCGACGGCGGCGAGACGTGGGAGCAGGTCCTGTTCGTGGACGAGAACACCGGGGCCTCCGACCTCGTGATGGACCCGAACAACCCGCGCATCCTCTTCGCCGGGATGTGGCAGCTCGACCTGAAGACATGGAACCGCACGAGCGGCGGGCCGGGGAGCGGGCTTCACATGTCCCGCGACGGCGGCGACACCTGGAAGCGGCTCGAGGGCAACGGGCTGCCGAGGCTCGACGTGGGCAAGGTCGCGGTCTGCATGACCCGCGCCGACTCCAGGCGGGTGTACGCGCTCATCGAGACCGCCGACGGGATTCCGTACGACGGCGCGGAGGCCGAGAGCGGCGAGCTCTGGGTCAGCGACGACGGGGGGACGAACTGGCGGATCCAGAGCCACAACCGGAACCTCGCCGGACGCAACGCCTACTACGCGCGCTGCGGGGTCTCGCCGGACGACCGGGACGAGGCCTACTTCCTGACCGCGTCGTTCGCCTCGACGCTGGACGCCGGCAAGTCGCACCGGGTGCACGGGTTCGACGAGGCCCCCGGCTGGGACCACCACGACATCTGGATCGACCCGACCGACGGCGACCGGATGGCGGTCGCGCACGACGGCGGCGTCTCCATCTCCGAGAATCGGGGCCGCTCGTGGTTCAAGATCCAGTTGCCGCTGGCCCAGATGTACCACGTGACCGTGGACAACGCGATTCCCTACAACGTCCTCGGCAACCGGCAGGACGGGCCTTCCACGCGGGGGCCGAGCCGCGCGTTCACCGGCGGCTTCTTCTCCTCCGGAATCCCCCGCGGCATGTGGCACGGCGTGGGCGGCGGCGAGAGCGGCTTCGCAACGCCGGATCCGGAGGACCACAACATCGTCTGGTCGAGCGCGTCCGGCGCGGGCGCGGCGGGCGGCATCGTGGTCCGCTACGACGAGCGCGCCCGCCAGTTCCGGCAGCTCGAGGTCTGGCCCGAGAGCACGCTCGGCTGGCCCGCGGAGAACCTGCGCTACCGGTTCCAGTGGGTGTTCCCGCTGCTCATCTCGCCCCACGACCGGAACACGATCATGGTCGGCAGCCAGTACGTGATGCGCACCACGAACGGCGGCCAGAGCTGGGACGAGATCAGCCCCGACCTGACCACGAACGACAAGTCCCGCCAGACGATCTCCGGCGGGCTGACCCCGGACAACATCGGGGTCGAGTTCTGCTGCGTCGTGTACGCGATCGACGAGAGCCCGGTGACCGCCGGCGTGATCTGGGCCGGCACCAACGACGGCAAGGTCCACCTGACGCGCGACGGGGGCGCGAACTGGACCGAGGTCACGGCCAACGTCCCGAACATGCCGACGGACGGCGTCGTCCGGAACATCGACGCCTCGAAGTGGGAGGTCGGCAAGGCGTACATGACGGTCGAGAACCATCAGACCGGCGACTTCGCCCCTTACGTCTATCGGACGTCGGACTTCGGCGCGTCGTGGGACCTGATCGTGAACGGCGTGGCCGACAGCCCGCTGAGCTACACGCGCAACGTCCGCGAGGATCCGGTGCGACCGGGGCTTCTGTATCTCGGCACCGAGAACTTCCTCTACGTCAGCTTCGACGACGGGGAGAACTGGCAGCGGCTCGCGAACGGCCTCCCGCCCAGCCCGATGTACTGGATCGCGGTACAGGAGCACTTCGGCGATCTCGTGATCGGCACCTACGGGCGCGGCTTCTGGATCCTCGACGACGTTTCGCCGCTCCAGCAGTGGAACGAGGACGTGGAGGCGGCCAGCGTCCACCTGTTCGAGCCGCGGGGGGTCTATCGCTTCCACCCGATCACCGCGCCGTTCGCGCAGTTCGACGACTGGTCCGCGGGCGAGAACCCGCCCTACGGCGCCCCGATCAACTTCTGGCTCGACGAGGCGGCCGAGGATGTCAGCATCGAGATCCGCAACGCGGCCGGCGAGGCGGTCCGCACGATGGATGCGGAGGGCGAGGCCGGCCTGAACCGGGTCTGGTGGGATCTCCGCGAGGACGCCTCCACGCAGGCGGTGCTGCGCACCAAGCCGCGGTTCGCCGACTGGGTGGACCTCGGCAACGACCGCACCCGCGAATCCAACGTCGGGCGCATCTCGATCCTCGCGCCGCCGGGCGACTACACGGTCGCGCTCATGGTCGGCGACGAGGAGCGCACCGCGCCGATCGAAGTGCGCAAGGACCCGCGCAGCGAGGGCGCGCTCGAGGACATCGAGGCGCAGACGGCGCTGCTGCGCCTGCTGCGGGCCGATCTCGAGCAGGTCGCCGGTATGGTGAACGAGATCGAGTGGTTCCGCCGGCAGGTGCTCGACCTGAAGACGCTCGCCGAGGACGCCGGGCGGGTCGAGGGCATCGCCTCGGTCGTGGACGGGTTCGACGGATCGCTGCTCGCGATCGAGGAGCACCTGATCCAGCTTCTGGTCAGCGGCACCGGGCAGGACCAGATCCGCTGGCCCACCCAGCTCGCCGGCAAGATCACCTATCTCGCGGGCGCGGTGGCGAGCGCCGACTTCCCGCCGACGGACCAGATGCGCGAGGTGTACGAGATGCTCCACGCGCAGGTCCAGGAGCGCGCCGCCGAGTTCGACGAGGTTGTGGAGTCGGGCCTCACCGGCGTGAACACGGCGCTCGAGTCCACCGGCATGCCGGGCATCGTCCGGGTGGAGAAGGCCGAACCGGGTCGCTGATTCGGGCTATTCGGGCGCGACCATGACTACGTGGTCGCGCTCGATCTCCTCGTGGAGACTCTCGGGGGGCCGCGCCCAGTCGCGCACTTCCACGAAGAACGGGATCGTGGAGTCGTGGAACATCTTCCGCAATCCGCGCAGCACGCCGTCCGGAATCGGCCGCAGCCCGGGACCCCGGAGCGCAAGGTCGAGATCGCTCCCGGAGCGGCTCCGCCCCTTCACCCGGCTGCCGTAGGCCCACGCCTCGACTCCCGGCTCCCGCGCCCGGAGGATCCGCTCGACGCGCCGCCGGCGCCGCGGCTTCCGTTCGATGCGGTCACTCATCGCCAGCCTTCCGCAACGCGCGGACAAGCGCCTTCGCGTCCTTCCGGAAATCCGGCAGCGTCTCCATCACGCCCTCCGCGACGGCGTCGTCGTAATCGTGCGCCGATTCGTTGCGCAGGTCCCGATACGCCAGCCACCGCTCGCAGGCGTCCTCGTCCAGCAACGCGAACTCGCCCGCCGTTCGGAACGACTGGCGGAACGTCAACCGCCGCGCCGATGCGTGAGCCGTGGCCCAGTCGCGCAGCTTTCGGCGCAGCAGCCTGGCGGCGACCCTCGAGGATGAGTTCATACTGCTTCGAGCACGCGGCGCGGGCGACGCGGCTCCCAACCTCGCCCGGACGGTGAGCCGGCGGAAGGTCCATCGCGGCCGCGAGCGTCTCGACGCCGCTCTCGAGCTGCTTCGTGGGCAGCTTCATGCCGTGAACGTGCGCGCGAGGGCGAGGCCGGCGACGAAGGCGAGGATCGACAGCGCTGCGGAGCCCGCGACGTAGCCGGAAGCCAGCAACGCGTCCCCGCGCTGGAAGAACTCCACGGCGTCGCGCGAGAAGGCCGAGAACGTCGTGAACGAGCCGAGGACGCCGACGAGGAGGAATCCGCGCATCTCCGGGTTCTTCGCGGCGACCGTTCCGGCGAGGATCGCCATCAGGAACGAGCCGACCGCGTTCACGAGCAGCGTCCCGGCGGCCCCCCGCGCGAGCCACTCCGCCGACAGGTGACGCGCCGAAGCGCCGAGCGCGCCGCCCAGCGCGACCAGGAGGAGGAGTCTCAGGGCGCCGGAGCGTACTACCGATGCGCCGCCCGGAAGTCCGCGAAGCGCCGTTCGAGGTACTCGGGTTTCGGCCGGTCCGACTCGAGGCGCGGGGGCCGCAGCTTCGCCCCGTCCAGCTTGGCGAGCGCCGACCACAGGTCGCCGTCTTTCCGCGCGCGCAGCGACGGCGAGACGTGGATCTTCAGATCCGGGTCCACCCCGATCAGGTTCGCGTCGAAGGCCGTGTGGTGGAGCGTGGACATGCAGACGCCGTTCGTAACCGAAGCCGGTCCGCCGGCCGCGTCGGGCACGATGTGGGCGCCGACGAGCAGCTCGCGCACCGGCAGGCCGCTGAATGCGCAGCGCTGTCCGTAGGCGCTGCGGGTGCGCATGGAGAACCACTGCTGGTGGTTCCGCCTCCGCGTGACCTGGAGCGACCACGAGGGTTCCATGACCTGCTCGGCCGGGGGCTGGACCACCGGACCGTCGCGCGTGCTCAGGAGCGCTTCGCCGGCTTGGATGGCCTCAACGAAGACTGGAAACAGCGCCTCGTACCGGGCGGGTCCGAGACCGACGAACCAGATCAGCGGCGCCCGTAACTCCATGGCCTCCCGCAGGGCGCGGTTCATCGACCTGGTCCTGGAGAGGCTGTACCGCATGAGCCCGGACGTGGGATCGCTCTCCAGGCCGCCTTCCTGATCCTGATACCAAGTGCGCCGCCCCGTCTTGGGGACCACCGTCCTGATGCTCAACGCCGCGGCGAGCTGGCGCGGCTTGAAGATGCCGACGGCCCTGCCGGCGAAATGCACCGCCTCCCCGCCAACCTCGAACCCGACCTTGACCGCCCGCCATGGAATGCCCGCCGGGTGCTCCCGCGCCAGCCGCTCGATCGCGACGAACGCGGCGGCGCGGATCGCGGAATCGGTGCTCACGACCGCCCAGGATACGCGCGCTCACATTTCGAACATGATCGAAACTTGTACGCGAACTGCGCAACATTGGACTGTGCTCGAAATATGGAAATTCAACGGCGGCGCTACCTCGACGCGCTCCGCCAGTTCCTCGACGCCCCGGTCATCACGGTCGTCACCGGTCTCCGCCGCGCCGGCAAGAGCGTCCTGCTGCGCCAGTTCGCCGAGTCGCTGCGAGACGAACGGCAAGTCGTGTACGTGGACAAGGAATCGCTCGACTTCGACGGCGTCCGCACCGCCCGCGACCTCGTGGACTTCGTGGAGGCGAACGCGCGCCGCTCCGAGCCGCGGGTCGTCGTGGTGGACGAGATCCAGCAGATCGCCGAGTGGGAGCGGGCGGCGGCCTCGCTGAACGCCGAGCCGCGCACCGAAGTCGTCGGCGGCGGATCGAACGCGGCGCTCCTGTCGTCGGAACTCGCCACGCGCATCGCCGGGCGCTACGCCACGGTCCAGGTCTTCCCGCTGAGTCTCGGCGAGTTCACCGAGCTGTACCGCGAGCGTGCGGACGCGGCGCTCGACGACGAAGGCGTCTTCCGACTGTACCTCCGCACCGGAGGTCTCCCGGGCCTGCTGCACACCGACCTGAGCGACCGGGTGCTGGACCGGATGCTCGCCGACGCGGTGAGCACGATCGCCATCCGCGACGTCATCGGACGCCACGGGATCCGGGACGTCGCGCTGCTGGAGTCCGTCCTGCGCTTCGCGGCGGACGTCGTGGGAAGCCCGGTCTCCGCGAAGCGAATCGCCGACTACCTGAAGAGCCAGCGGCGCGCGACGTCGGTGGACACGGTGCTCAACTACCTCTCCTTCCTCGGCGACGCCTTCCTGCTCGCGCCGACGCCGCGCTTCGACGTGCGCGGCAAGCGGCTGCTCCAGGTGAATCCCAAGTACTACCTCGGCGACGTCGGCCTTCGCCGCGAGGTCCTCGGCTATCGCGAGGACGACGTCGGCGCGGTGCTCGAGAACCTCGTGTACCTCGAACTGCGCCGCCGCGGCTTCCACGTGACCGCGGGGGCGGCGGACGTGGACTTCGTGGCCTCGCGTCCCCGTGAGCGCTGGTTCGTGCGACTCGATCCCGCCCGGATCCGAATGTCTCCGGACCCGCGCCCGCAGCCAAAGGGCGCCCCGGTGGACGACTTCCTCCGGGGCGCCCCGCTCCCTACGCCGGACCGGTGACCCGGCGCAGCCGCCCCACCGCGCCCGCGCCGACCAGCGCCGCCAGGATCAGCAGCGCCGCCAGCGGGACGGCCGCCCGGGCCGCGACCTCCGAGTTCGCCTCGTCGTCGAACCGGAACGACGGCAGGTCGGCCAGCACACCCGCGTGCATCTGCTCCCCCGCGAGGATGGCCGGCACGAACAGCGCCCGCCACTCGTCGGCGAAACCCCGGACCTGCGAACGGAACCGCTCGAATCGGGCGTCGCCAGTCCCCGCCGCGTCGAGCAGCGCCTCCTGCGCGAGAAGCGCCGGCGACAGGAACCGATAGCGGCGGACCACCGACTGCTGCGCGGCGAGCCGCTCCTCGTGCTGCGAGGTGACCTCGCGCAGCCGCTCGTTCACCGCCTCGGTAGCCGCCCACGCGAGCGCCCCGCGGGTGGCCTCGTCGGGCACGACCCCCACGGCCATCTCCGGATGGTCCTCCAGATACTGGGCGAGCAGCTCGCTGCGCTGGTTGACCGCGTCGTTCGAGGCCGTGCGCTGGGCGGTGATCATCTCGACTCTGGACGGCAGCGGATGCAGCAGCCCGGCGCTGATGTTCACGGCGGCCGGAAGCACCACCACGAGCAGCAGCCACGCCCCCACCAGCACGGTCGCGTTCCA
Organism: Vicinamibacteria bacterium; assembly: GCA_965199715.1. Taxonomy (GTDB): domain Bacteria; phylum Acidobacteriota; class Vicinamibacteria; order Marinacidobacterales; family Marinacidobacteraceae; genus CBDATA01. The sequence continues at coordinate 1,770,238 of OZ241322.1, read as the reverse complement.
CGCGGACGAGCGGCCGAGGCCGTTCACCCACGCCGCCAGCGCGAACCAGAAGAGCGCGTAGGCGGTCACCGCCGCGCACCACAGCGCGACGCGCCCGGGCGACCCGAACCCGCCCGAGGCCAGCATCCCGACCGCCGAAGCCCCGAGCGCCAGCCCGATCACGAGGATGGCCCGGAAAAGCAGCTTGGCGGACACGACCGAACGGACCGAGACCGGCTGCGAGAGCGTCAGCGCCAGCGTCCCCTGCTCCCGCTCCCCGGAGAGCACGTTGAAGCCGAGGGCGAGGATCAGCAGCGGCAGCAGGTACACCGTGACGAACGCCAGGTCGAAGCGCCCGACCAGCAAGTTCAGCGGGTTCTCGATCTCGCCGTTCTGGAGCAGCGAGGACTCGTTGGTGTATATGCTGACGTCGTAGTACCACGGCAGCAGGTCGGTCTGCCCGACCGCCAGCGCGGTCAAGGGCCCGGGCTCCAGAACTGCCGTGTGGGCGCCGCTCGCGCCGCCGAGCACGGTCGGCGAACGGGGATCGCGGAACGGCGAGGACGGCAGGGCCCCGTTGGCGATGGCTTCCAGCTCGGTCCCGAGCGCCTCGACGCGCTCGACGTTCCCCGACCGCACGAGGCTGAGCGTGCGGTCCTGGAAGTCGGTCCACGCCAGCCCGTTCGCGAGCGCGTAGCCGAACAGGAGGACGAACCCGAGCAGCGCCAGCACGAGCGCCCGGTCGGCGACGAGCAGGCGCCACTCGTTCCGAAGGACGGTGCGCAGCGTCATGTCAGGCCACCGCCGTCCGCCGGACGAGCGCCCCGGCGAGGAGGATCGCGCCCAGCAGCCAGACCCCGAGGAGCGAGAGCGAGAGCGACCGGTTGCCGAGCACCCAGCCGAGAGTGGGCGCGTCGTAGTGGAATGGCGGCGTCTCGGCCCAGCGGTCCGCCGAGGCGAGGTACATGTCCCCGGTCCGCGAGTTCTGCGCGAGGTCGCCGTTCATGTCGCGCATCAGGTCTCGCCGGTAGGTCTCCGCCGCGGTCGCGAAGTGCCGGTGCTGCTCCACGTCGGTTCCGGAGAGCCCCATCGACAGCGTCCGGATCGCGAGCAGCGGAGCGGCGATCGACAGCGCCTCGTGCACCGTCCCCTGCCGCTCGAACCGGTCCCAAAGCGCCCCGTAGTTCCGATCGAAGATCCGGTTCGCGAATTCCTCGCTCTCCTGCAGGTACACGCCGATGACGTTCAGCGGCAGCTCGTCCACCGTCTCGGCGCCGTGCTCGGCCAGAAGACGCGCGGTGACGGCGTCGCGGTCGGGCTTATCGACCCCGGGGACGCCGGTCGCCATCTCCAGCTCCATCGTCCGGGCAAACTCGACCGCCGACGGAGTGGGGTGGATCCGCTTGGACAGGTCCACCGCGACCCGCGGCGCGACGAGGCCGTTCACGGCCCAGACCCCGAGAAGCGCGACCAGCGCGGCCCGAGCGGAGCGAGCCCACGCCGAGACCGCGAGCGCGAGCGCGACGAAGACTCCGAAGTACGCCGCGTAGGCGAGCGCGAGCACGGCGCCCCGCGTCAAGACCGGCGCCGCGGGTCCCGGGCTTCCGATCGCGATCGCCGCGGCTCCGAGGACGGCGGCCGGGAAGACGAGGAGCGCGAGCGCGCCGGCGACCCCGATCGCCTTCCCGAGCGCCAGGTCGCGTCGCGAGATCCCGGTCGCCAGGACCTGCCGCAGCGTGCCCTGCTCGCGTTCGCCGGCGAGCGCGCCGAACGCCAGCAGGATGATGAGCAGCGGCACGAGGATCTGGAGCACCTGCGCCGCGGTCAGCGCCCCGAGGCGCTGGCCGGCGGTCGCGTCCTGGGCCGGGCGCATCAGGAAGTCGTTCTGGCGGTGGGCCTCCAGCCAGACCGAAGTGCCGGCGTAGGGATCGACCCCCCGGTCGAGGAACGACAGCGGCAGCCGCGGCTTGAACGCGTAGATCCCGTAGTGGGCGGCGGAGTGGGGGTTCTTCTCGCCCTGCGACTCCCAGTGCTCGCGGGCGGTCTCCCGCGCCGCCGAGTGCGCCCGCTCGGCGCGGCGGGTCTCGACGAACCCGCTTCCGAGCGAGACCAGAAGCAAGGCCCCGACGATCGCGGCGCACCAGCGGAAGCGCCCGTCGCGGAGGAAATCGGTGAACTCCTTCTTGACGATGTGACGGATCATGCGGTCGCCTCCTCGCGCATGTTGTCGAGGTAGATGCGCTCGAGATCGGCGTGGCCGACCTCGGCGGCGCTGAGTTCGGTCGCGAGGCGGCCCCGGCGCATGATGCCGATCCGCGTTCCGAGCTCCTTGGCCCGGAACAGGTCGTGCGTCGCCATCAGCACCGCCACGCCCCGGTCGCGCAGCTTCTCGATGAGTTCGGCGAACTCGCGCGACGCCTTGGGGTCGAGGCCCGAGGTGGGCTCGTCGAGCAGCAGCGCGCCGGCCCGCTTCGCCACGGCGATGGCGATGCCTACCTTCTGCCGCATGCCCTTCGAGTACTCGCCGACCCGGCGCAGGGCGGCGCCCGTCGGCAGGCCGACGTCGACGAGGATCGCGGTGAGCTCCACGGTGGAGAGCGCGTCGCGCCCGCCGAGCGCGGCGAAGTACCTCAGGTTCTCCAGCCCGCTCAGGTTGCGGTAGAGCATCACCTGCTCAGGCACGTAGGCGAGTCGGCGACGGGCCTCGAGCGCGTCGGCGGCCACGTCGAATCCGGAGACCCGGACGCTGCCGGCGCTGGGCTCGTGGAACCCGAGGAAGAGGTGGATGGTGGTGGTCTTGCCGGCGCCGTTCGGGCCGAGCAGGCAGTAGATCTCGCCGGAGCGGACCGCGAGATCGAGACCGGAGACGGCCTCGAGGTCGCCGTACCGCTTGTGGAGCGACTGGGCCTCGAGGATGGGGGCGCGGCCGTTGGATTCGGCCTGGTTGGACATGGGACTCTCCTCCCGGAAGGGGGAGCGCCGGCGCGAAGCGGGCGCCGGCGCGACGACGAAAAACGGGATCGTCGAGTCAGGCGGGCGGAGCGCGGGGACCCGGACCGAAGCGCGGAGCCTCGGCCGGGCGCTCGAGCGCGGCCGGCGGGGAGATCGGGGCGGCGACCGGATGCGGCCCTTCCGCATGGGCGGAAGCGGCCGGGGTCGCGTCGAGTCCGTGGCAGAGGACGCAGGTCTCGACCTGCCCCTCGGGCTCCTCGTGGAAGTGAGGGCCGCCCGCGACGAACAGCAGCGCGAGCGCAACCAGCGCGGCCAGTCTCATGGCGAGTGGATTGTGGTGCGGCCCCTCGCCCCCGTCAACCGGACTCCCCGAGCCGATCCAGCACGAGGCGGTCGATCGCCCAGAGCTGGTCTTCCCGGTTCGAGTACGGCCCCGGCCGGTACGCCGAGGACGCGATCCCGCGCTGGGCCAGCTCGGAGACGCGCCAGTCCTGGAGGTTCGTCTCGTGCCAGAACTCGACGGCCCGCGAAGGATCGATGTCGGAACCAGCGAACAGCCAGTCGCAGCGGATCTCCGTCCGATTGACCGCGAGCGCACGCATCAGGAAGCGCGCCGCGTAGTCGGGATGCAGGCACAGCATCACGCTCGGAAGCAGGATCTCGTAGCCGATCCGGCCCGCGGGCGCCGACGGCAGCGGCTCCCCCACGAGGCGCCCGTCGGTCGAGAGCGTCTCGACCCCCTCGGCGAGGTTCATCGTGGAGCCGACCGCGCCCGGCGTGACCGGGTGGTTGTCGCCGCTGAGGTAATGCGACAGGCGCTGGAGCTGCGGGTGGATCACCGGGCAGTGGAGGCACTCGGAGAAATTCTGGACGACGAGCTTCCAGTTGGCGCAGAGGTCGTAGCGCTCGGTGTGGACGCTGACGAGCGACTCGAGGCGGTACGGCGCGACCCGGGCGGCGGCCGGGCCGAGCTGCTCGAGGAGCGTCGGGCCGGAGTCGGCGACGCGGACGAAGACGATCCCGCCCCACTCCTCGCACGCCGCGGACGCGAGCGGCCAGTCGTCCGCCGAGAATCCGGGAACGCGATCCATGTGCGGCGCCCGAAGCAGCCGCCCGCCGAGATCGTAGGTCCAGGCGTGGTACGGACACTGGATCGCGCCCGGCAGGCGGCCGGCGTCGCAGTCGAGCAGCCGCGTGCCCCGGTGCCGGCAGACGTTGTGATGGGCGCGCACCGCGCCGTCCGCGCCCCGAACCACGACGAGCGAGTCCCCGGCGATCTCGACGAGCCGGTAGTCGCCGGGCTCGGCCAAATCAGAGGAGGGGCACACGGCCGTCCACATGGCCCGGTGGATCCGCTCCTCCTCCAGCGCGAACACGGCGGGATCCACGTAGTACCGCGCCGGCAACGTCCTCGCGTCCGCCGGCGCGGCGGGCCGGACGTCGTCGGTCCAGTCAGCTTCAGGGGTCACGGCGCGACGAGCGATGGTACTGCCGCCAGGCCCCGCCCAATCAAGCGCGCGCCGATCGTCGCTTCCTCGCCCGCGCGGCGAGATACTGGGCGGCGACTCGAAGTCCCCGCTCGGCGGCACGCTGAAGGTGCGTGAATTGGAGTTGCCCCGGTTTCGTGGACGCCTGACCTCTAGCGAGGAGGGCGTCCACGATGATGACCAAGAAGAAGCGGAAGCGTCCGCAGCGGTACGCTTCGGAGCGCCGAGCGCGGCTGGTTGAGCTGGCGCGCTCGGGCCGGAGTCCGGAGGACCCGGCGCGGGAGTTCGAGCCTACCGCCGCGACGATCCGGAACTGGCGGCGGGCCGCGGACTTGGCCGAGGGAGCCGACGCCGACGGCTGGAGTCGGCCGGAGCGCGAGAAGATGCACCGGCCGCGTCAGGAGAACGTCCGCCTCAAGCGCGAGCGGGAGATCCCGGGAAAAGCGGCGGCCTGGTTCGCCCGGGAGACCGTCTCCGAGGGTGGAGGTTCATGAAGGCGCACCGGGCCGAGTGTCCGATCGCCATGACGGCCCGCGTCCTGAAGGTCTCGAGGAGCGGGCGCTACGCGTGGCTGGGGCGCGAGCCGTCCTCGCGGGAGCGGGCGGACGCGGCGCTGATGGAGGCGGTCCGGGCGATCCACGAGGAGAGCCGGGAGGCGTACGGCGCCCCGCGGGTTCGGGCGGAGCTTCGCTCGCGGGGAGAGCGGGCGAGCCGGAAGCGGATCGCGCGGTTGATGCGGAGGCTGGGCGTTCAGGGAGCGTCGCGGCGGAAGCGGGGCTCCCGACGACGATCCGGGCGGCGGGCTCGCGCCCGGCGCCGGACCTCGTGGAGCGGGACTTCCGGGCGGAAGCGCCGAACCGGCTGTGGGTCGCGGACGTGACGTACGTCCCCACGAAGGCGCGGACGGTGCGCCTGGCCGTGGTCGTGGACGCGTTCAGTCAGCGGGTGGTGGGTTGGTGGATGAGCTTGCGGCTGTTTTCGTCGCTGGTGGTGAAGGCGCCGAGGATGGCGGTGGAGCGGCGGCGCCCGGAGGGGGTGGTCCATCACTCGGCCCGGGGGAGCCCGTACGCGTCGCTGGAGTTCGGGGCGGCGTGGCGGCGGGCGGGAGCGCGACGGTCGATGGGGTCGGCGGGGGACTGCTGCGACAACGCGATGGCGGCGCTCGGCGCTGAAGTGCGAGGCCCCGGCGGCGTACGAACGGAGCTTCGAGGAGCGAACGTGAACGCAGTCCGGCGGACGCCGCGCGAGGGCGCTCGCCGCCGATCCGAAAACAGCGAACTGTCCACGAAAGCGGGGCAAGCTCATACTGCCTTGTCATGGCGCATCACCCCAAATGATCGCTCCAACGGCCTGTGCCGCCGTCGGGCTAGACGGATCCAGAGCCAAATGCTCGTCGGCCAGTCTTCGGCGGGTCTGCAACTCGTCTCCGCGCAGATTCTCTCGGCTGCTCTGGACGAACCCATAGACGAACAACGCCAGTTCGCCGCGGCGGGGCCGGGGTCGAGCCCGCCTTTCGGGCCCCCGGCCGGCGTCTCGCCGTCCATCCTCGAGGTTCCCGACCGCCAAGTCCCTTGAGCCCGTGCACCGCCATCATGCCCGGGGGGTCCCCGGCGGAGTGGGCCTCGCGGAATTCAACCGGCGGCTGGCGGACTGGCTGAACCGGGGTGACACGGTGCGGCCCCGCCGGGCGCTCGGGAACCGGACTCCGCTCGCGGTCCTGGCCGAGGAGGCGACCCCGCGGGCGGACTGGCTGCCGCCGTCCACGCCGCTGGGGAGCTCGCCGGCCCAGACCGACCCGCCACCGGGTGCCCGTTCCCCTTGGAGCGTCCGCGGCAGCGACCTCTCCGTCCCTGCTCGCCAAATCCCTTGGGCCCGTACCGTCCTTTGACAGGTCGGCGGAAGCGGGCGTACTCTCCGGGGTCGCCCAGGAGGCCTCCGTTCATGCGCGTTCTTCTCTCGATGTCCCTGCTCTCGCTGACGTTCGCCGCGTGCGGCGGCGGCATGCCCGAAGCGCCGCCGACGGCTCCCGCGGCCGAGCTCGGCGTCCGGGCCGACGGCGACACCACGCTCTCCCCGGACCTCGCCCAGGTCCCCGACGAGCTCCAGCAGGTGTTCCAGTACATCGACGACAACATCGACGACCACGTCATGAACCTGCGCCGCTGGATCCAGCAGCCCAGCATCTCGAACTCCGGCGAAGGCATCCAGGAGTCCGCCGAGATGGTCAAGGGCTTCTTCGACCAGCTCGGCTGCCAGGTCTCGCAGGTCCACGACATCCCGATGACCGAGTGGGGGCAGCCGGGGAACCCCGTGGTGTACGCCGATTGCGACTACGGCGCCGAGAAGACGCTGCTCATCTACTGGATGTACGACACGATGCCGGTCACCCAGCCGGAGGCGTGGAACCTGCCGCCCTTCGAGGGCGAGTTCACCGAGTTCGGCCCCTTCAAGAAAGTGATGATCGGACGGGGCGCGACGAACTCCAAGGGTCCGCAGATGGTCCAGTGGAACGCGATGCACTCGATTTACGAGGTCACCGGAACGATGCCGGTGAACCTGATCTTCATCGCCGAGGGCGACGAGGAGCGGATGTCGATCGGCCTGCGGCAGTTCGTGCGGGAGAACCCCGAACTCTTCCGCCACGCCGACGCCATGTACCGGTTCGGCAGCCAGTCCCGCAGCGGGGCCGCCGGAGTCTCGGGCGGCTCGGAGGGCTGCGTCTATATCGAGTTGACGACGAGCGGCGAGAGCTGGGGGCGGGGGCCGACGGTCTCGGACATCCACGGCGCCCACAAGCGCTCCACTGACGCGCCGGCGCTGCGCCACGTCAAGATGCTCTCGTCCCTCATCTCGGATGACGGCAACACCGTGCTGGTTCCGGGCTTCTACGACGGGCCCCAGCCGCTCAGCGAGGCCGAGGAGGCCATGTTCCGGCGGTCCGCCGAGAACATCGACATGGCCGTCGCCGCCGAGAACATCGGCGTCGCCCGCTTCATCAGCGACGACCCGCTGACGTACATCAAGAGCGCCCGCTACGGGATCTCCTTCAACATGGACGGGATTTGGGCCGGCAACATGTATCCGGGCGGCGCGGGGGCGATCCTGCCGAACCGGATCACGTCGAAGCACAACATGCGCTACGTGCCGGGCATGGACGGGCTGGAGATGGTCCAGAAGATCCGCGACTACCTCGACGCCGAGGGATACGAGGACGTGGAGCTGACCATCGTGGGCGACGTGCCGTGGTCCAAGAGCAGCTACGACAACGAGGCCGCCGACGCGCTGCTGCGCACCTACGACGTATTCGGAATCCGCCACGGAACGCCGATGGAGCACGAGACGATCCTCGGCGGCTACTGGCCCGCCTACCTCTTCAGCGGCCGAGACGCCGACTTCGAGGAGGGAACCGATCTCGCCATGCCGATCGTCGGCGGCGCGGCCGGCCACGGCGGCGGCGCCCACGCGGCGAACGAGTTCTGGGTCATCGAGGGCGCCGGCGAGGTGTACGGCATGGCCGGGGGAGAGAAGTCCATCGCGACGTTCCTCTACGCCTTCGCCGGACTCCTGGGCGACCCGCCGGCCGCGGACGCCACCGCGAACGACTAGGCCCACCGGGGCCGACCGCCCGGCACTACGGGGTTCATGCGTCCAATATTGACGCACCAAGGCTGGAATTTCGCCTCCCAAAACGCTTTCCGAGCTGCTGGAGGTTCTCGACGCGGCGCGGACCCTCGGCGACACAACCCCGGCCCGCTGGTGTTCCCGGCCGGCGACGGTAAACCGCTCGATGAGAAGGTGCTCCGGCGGCTGCTGGAGCGTCAGCGGGTCCCGGCCGTTCCCCATGGCTTCCGGTCCTCGTTCCGGGACTGGGCCGCCGAGGTGTGATTCCGGTCGTGATTCGAGACCTTGGATCCAGTCACGGTCCGGCGCGGCGCACGGAGCGTGTGGAGTACCCGACGCGGGGCTGATCCGGTGCAGCCGGGAGAGCATCGACGATGGCCGCAGGTTGGCGCGGTTCACGGCTGGCAGGGGTCAAGGTCTGGCATCGTCGGACAATTGCCGGCCTGTAGCGCGCGGAGCCGGTGTCCAGGCCGAAGCCCGCCCGTGGCGGGGCGAGCGTCAGCGAGCGCCTTGACACCGGGAGCACGCGCGGATGTTGTGTGGGCCGACGATGCGGTCTGTGACCACGCCGCGCTCCCGCGCGGCGCAAACGCGCGCGTGCCGGCGTATCCGTTTGGAGCCATCGTACGGTCGCGCCCGTGAAAGGGGCCCTTCAGGAAGGCGAGACGCCTCAGCCGTCAGCCTGTGTTGCCCGGCCCATCATGGGTCGTAGGTGGCGTCCCGTGCATCCGGGCGCGATGCGCTTTACGCTTACGGCGATGGACACTGACGCGGGGGGTGAAGTGTGTACGGGCGCATGCGCCGCTGACCACCTCCGTCGCCGTGGTCGCGGTCGTACAGTCCGCCGCCGACCATGGTCGCGCTGACCGTGGAGCACATGCGTGACACGCCTCGGACGGATCTCGCCGCGGACAACGCATGGACGCACTGCTTCAGTGGAGCCACGCCTGCACCGGCGCTCACGCCCCGCCGCGGCCCGCTATCGCCGGGTACCAAGTGATGGAACAGAAGCTCCCTACGTACGATGACCTGCTGTGGCCGACCCTTCGAGTCCTGAGAGGGCGGGGTGGTTCCGCCACGATTCAGGAACTCTCCGAGGGCGTAGCCCGGGAATTGGCGCTAACCGACGAACTCATCAACGTGCAGCATGGCGATGGCCCCGGCTCGGAAGTCGACTATCGGGCAGCATGGGCGCGTACGAACTTGAAGCAGATCGGTATGGTCCAGAACACATCGCGAGGGGTGTGGACGATTACGGAGGCCGGACGGCGCATCCAGGAAGGCGAAGTACGCGACAGAGTGCGACAGGAACGTGCGAAGCGATACCAAGAGCGACGACGGGACCGAGATCGTGAAGATCCCGATCCGTTGGACGCGCGTGACTGGAAGGACTCTCTGCTCGTGATTCTTCGTCGGATCCCGCCCGATGCGTTCGAGCGTCTGTGTCAACGCGTGCTCAGGGAGTCGGGCTTCGTCAAGGTGGAAGTGACCGGCCGGACGGGCGACGGCGGCATGGACGGCGCGGGCGTACTACGCGTCAATCTGCTCTCATTTCACGTTCGCTTTCAATGCAAGCGATACGCCGGAGCGGTCGGCACGCGTGAGATCCGGGACTTCAGAGGAGCGATGGTTGGGCGTGCGGACAAGGAGTTGTTCTTGACCACAGGCGGATTCACCAAGGACGCTCAACGAGAGGCCGTCCGGGACGGAGCGCCCGCCATCGACCTGATTGACGGCCGAGACCTCTGCGACCTACTGAAGGACCACAGACTGGGCGTGAGCACCGAGACGGTGGAGGTTGTGACGCCCAACCCGGAGTTCTTTGCACGTCTGTGAACCCCAGCTCGCCAAACCCTGGTGCGCCGGGGGCACTCCGCCGTTGGATTTTCGGCGTGGGCTACGGACCGGGAATCCGGCCGGGCCATCGACCGCTGGGGACCTATTCTTGAGTCTGGCGCCTCCGATTGAGGAGAATCGCTCGGAACGAAGAGAGGGAAATGGTCCACGGGTCCGCGGATACTTCGGGTTGTCCTGTAGATTCCCGTTTCGAATTAGGGATGCAACAAGGGATTCACGGCCGTAGTGTCTTTGGCAAGTCATTGTATATGAATATGTTACAGCGTTTGCGGGTCGGTCAGCACCACCGTGGTCAGAGGGTAGCCGCGCCTGTGCTTTGACGTCTTCCCGGCGGGCCGCGTACGCTCGCAGCCCGCCGGAGGAGGTTCTCCATGCGCGCTGTTCTCTCGATGTCCCTGCTCTCGCTGACGTTCGCCGCGTGCGGCGGCGGCATGCCCGAAGCGCCGCCGACGGCTCCCGCGGCCGAGCTCGGCGTCCGGGCCGACGGCGACACCACGCTCTCCCCGGACCTCGCCCAGGTCCCCGACGAGCTCCAGCAGGTGTTCCAGTACATCGACGACAACATCGACGACCACGTCATGAACCTGCGCCGCTGGATCCAGCAGCCCAGCATCTCGAACTCCGGCGAAGGCATCCAGGAGTCCGCCGAGATGGTCAAGGGCTTCTTCGACCAGCTCGGCTGCCAGGTCTCGCAGGTCCACGACATCCCGATGACCGAGTGGGGGCAGCCGGGGAACCCCGTGGTGTACGCCGATTGCGACTACGGCGCCGAGAAGACGCTGCTCATCTACTGGATGTACGACACGATGCCGGTCACCCAGCCGGAGGCGTGGAACCTGCCGCCCTTCGAGGGCGAGTTCACCGAGTTCGGCCCCTTCAAGAAAGTGATGATCGGACGGGGGACGACGAACTCCAAGGGTCCGCAGATGACCATGTGGAACGCGATGCATGCGATCTACGAGGTCACGGGAACGATGCCGGTGAACCTGATCTTCATCGCCGAGGGCGACGAGGAGCGGATGTCGATCGGCCTGCGGCAGTTCGTGCGGGAGAACCCCGAACTCTTCCGCCACGCCGACGCCATGTACCGCACCGGACGACAGGCGCGCAGCGGGGCCGCCGGCTTCTCGGGCGGCTCGGAGGGCTGCGTCTATATCGAGTTGACGACGAGCGGCGAGAGCTGGGGGCGGGGGCCGACGGTCTCGGACATCCACGGCTCGCACAAGCGCTCCACCGACGCTCCCGCGATGCGCCACGTGAAGATGCTGGCGACGCTCTTCGAGGACAACGGCAACTCGATCAACGTGCCCGGCTTCTACCAGGGCGCCGATCCGCTCTCGTCCGCCGAGGAGGCCATGTTCCTGCGGTCCGCCGAGAACCTCAACATGGAGATCGCGGCGGACAACATCGGAGTGGCCCGCTTCATCAGCGACGACCCGCTCACCTACATCAAGAGCGCCCGCTACGGGATCTCCTTCAACATCGACGGGATCTGGGCCGGCAACATGTATCCGGGCGGCGCGGGAGCGATCCTGCCGAACCGGATCACGTCGAAGCACAACATGCGCTACGTGCCGAGCATGGACGGCCTGGAGATGGTCCAGAAGATCCGAGACTACCTCGACGCCGAGGGATACGAGGACGTGGAGCTGACGATCATCGGCGACGTGCCGTGGTCCAAGATGCAGTTCGACAACGACCTCGCCGAGGCCGGGAACCGGATGTTCGAGATCTTCGGGGTCCGCCACTCCACGCCGCTCGAGGAGGCTTCCATCCTCGGCGGCGGCTACTGGCCCGCGTACCTGTTCAGCGGCCGCGACAACGAGCTTGAGGGCGGCACCGACCTGAAGATGGACATCGTCGGCGCCGCCCTCGGCCACGGCGGCGGCGCCCACGCGGCGAACGAGTTCTGGGTCATCGAGGGCGCCGGCGAGGTGTACGGCATGGCCGGAGCCGAAAAGTCGGTGGCCACCGTGCTCTACGCCTACGCCGGACTGCTGGGCGACCCCCCGGCCGAAGACCCGACCGCGGACGAGTAGTCAGAACCAGCGCCTCACCGAGTTTCGGTACTCCCGGTACTCGGCGGGGCGCTGGCGGAGGAGATGCTCCTCCTCGAGCCGGATCTAGATCGGCAGCCCGATGGCCGCCGCCGTGAGGACGGCGAGCGTCAGCGGCCCGGGCCCCATGAGGAAGAACCCGAGCGCCGCCGCGCCGACCCCGAGGTAGATCGGTTTGGGAACGCCCTGGCCCGTGGCGTACATGTCACCGAGCCTCGATTGCGCGAAACAGTCCCCCTGTTCCGCGGCGAGTCGATACCAGCGAAGGGCTTCCGCGTATTCCTGCTCCACGAACCAACCCTGGGCGTAGCGGCCGCCGAGCTCTCTCTTGGGCGCTGGCGTCTCCCTGCTCTGCGGCCAAGCGATACCAGCGCTGGGATTCGTCCTCGTCCGCGGGCCCGTCGTAGTTCTCAAATTCAAGTCGCTCCGCGAATTCCCGCTGGGCTGCGGGGTGGCCCTGTTCGGCGGCTCGCCGTAGCCATCGGGCGGCCTCGTCCTCGGGCACGCCCTGTCCGAAGCTGTACATGTGCACCAGCGCGTACTGCGCGTGGCAATCCCCGAGATCCGCCGCGCGGCGATACCACTTCGCGGCTCTGGCTTGATCCTGCTCGACCCTGAAGCCGGAGTCGCATAGCTCCGCGAGACTGAGCATCGCCTGCACGTCGCCCTGCTTGGCTGCGCGCCGGAACCAGTTGATGGCCCGGCGGGCGCTTTCCTTGACCCCTTCCCCGTTGTTGTACATGAACGCCAGCGTCAACTGCAATCCACGTCCCCCCGGTCGGCGGCCATCCGATAGAAGCGCGCCGCCGCCTTCCGGTCTTGCCCGACCCCGTCCCCGAAGAAGTACATCGCGCCGAGGCGGGTCTGGGCAGCGACATCCCCCTCGCCGACTCGCCGCTTCAGTTCGTCGAGGTTCGGGGGCATCGGTCGGCCTCTGGATCGTATCCGGCGCGGATCGAAGCTATCCGGGCGACCGCACGATCGAGCAGTCCTTGACCAGCACGTTCATCATGAGACCATCGACCCGACCCCGGAACGAGATCCGCTGGCCGGGATTCAGCGACGCCAGCAGCGACTTGTCCGAGCGACTGAAGAAGCACTGCACCGACCGGAACTGGAAGTCGTCGCCGGACTCGAGCGTGACGTAGGGCGTGCCGAACAGGTCGGTGGCGATGTCGCCGACTCGGCCGGTGATCGCGAGGGTCTTGTCCTCGAAATGCGCCTCGGCGCGGAGTTCGTTCTGGTCGAACGCATTGATCAGGTCGGTCGCCGAGACCGCCTGCGCGGAGGGGGCCGCGCCGGCCAGGCCGAGCGCGGTTGCGAGAGTAAGCGACGGGATGGTCATGGTCAGTCCTGTGGGTCGGATGCGGGAGGGAGCGCGGGCGACGCCGCCGGACGCACCGTAGCCGCAGCCCGTGACAGTTTGTGTTCTGGATCCAACGGCCGGCGCGACGTTCGCGGCCCCGCCGCGTCCGGCGCCGCTGGTACGATCCGAAGCCGGAGGTCGCCGCATCGATGCGAACACGCCATCATCTCCCTGGCCGGGGATTCCTCGCCGCGGCCCTGCTCCTCGCGCCGGCGGCGGCGGCCCAGCCGCCGCTCTCGGAGGCCGCTTCCGACGCGATCGAGCACGGGAAGCGGATCTTCGAAGTGCACTGCGCCCGCTGCCACGGCCTCGACGGCGTGGGCGGCGAGGGGCCGAACCTGATGCGAGAGAACCTGCGCCGGTCCCGAACCGACGCGGCGCTCATCGAGATCGTGGACAACGGGATCGCGGGCACCGACATGCCGGGGCACGGCTCGCTCAACACCCTCGAGATCCGCAACGTCTCGGCCTACGTCCGCTCGCTCGGCGTCGCGCCCCGGGAGGATCTGCCGGGCGATCCGGCGGCCGGGCGGGAGCTCTACGCTGCGACGCTGTGCGACAACTGCCACGTCGTGAACGGCCAGGGAATCGCCTTCGGGCCGGACCTCTCCGAGGTCGGCATGTTGCGGGGAAGCGCCTACCTGCGCGAGGCCATCGCGGATCCGTCGGCGTTCGTCTCGCCGCGCTATCGCACGGTTCTGGTCGAGGACGCCGGCGGCGCCCAGATCATGGGCGTCCGGATGAACGAGGACACGTTCAGCATCCAGTTGCTCGACGAAGCCGGCCGCATCCGCTCGTTCCGCAAGAACGAGGTTCGGGAAGTCAAGCGGCTCCCGGACGAGAGCCTCATGATGAGCTACGAGGGGTTCACCGATACGGAACTGGACGATCTCGTCGCGTATCTCGCCACGCTCCGGGGAGCGGAAGGAAACGACCCGGAATGAACCGAATTCTCGCGATCTCGATCCTGCTCGCCGCTCCGGCGGCGGCGCAGACCTCCTACTCCGACCTCGTGCGCGCCGACGAGACGCCGGAGAACTGGCTCACCTACTCGGGCAACTACCGCGCCGAGCGCTTCACCCGCCTCGACGGGATCACTCGCGAGAACGTCGCCCGCCTGCGCCCCGAGTGGATCTACCAGACCAGCGGCTCCGGACGGGTGGAGGTCACTCCGATCGTCGTGGGCGGCGTCATGTACGTCGCCGAGCCGCCGAGCACGATCGCCGCGCTCGACGCCCGCACCGGCCGGCGTCTCTGGCGGCACGACCCCGGCGTTCCCGACGAGACGCTCAACATCGGCTTCCCGCGCGTGAACCGCGGCGTGGCCGTCCTCGGCGACTCGGTGTTCTTCGGGACCCTCGACGCCTTCGTGGTCGCGCTCGACCGCACGACCGGCGACGTCCGCTGGCGGGTTCCGATGGCGGACAACAAGCTCGGCTACGCGATCACCGCGGCCCCTCTCGCGGTGGACGGCAAGGTGATCGTCGGCATGAGCGGCGGCGAGGCCGGCGTGCGCGGGTTCCTCGACGCCTACGACGCGGCGACCGGCGAGCGCGTCTGGCGCTGGTACTCGGTCCCCGGCGAGGGCGAGCCGGGCAACGACACCTGGGGCGGCGACAGTTGGAAGACCGGCGGCGGCGCCACGTGGCTGACCGGCGCCTTCGATCCGGACCTCGGCCTCCTCTACTGGGGTATCGGGAACCCCGCCCCCGACTGGAACGGCGACTCTCGGCCCGGCGACAACCTCTACACCGACTCGCTCGTGGCGCTCGACGTGAACACCGGCGAGCTCCGCTGGCACTTCCAGTTCACGCCCCACGACGTCCACGACTGGGACGCCAACCAGATCCCGGTGCTCGTGGACGCCGAGTGGGACGGCGCGATGCGAAAGCTCGTGATCCTCGCCAACCGCAACGCCTTCTACTACGTGCTCGACCGCGAGACCGGCCAGTTCCTGCGCGCCGCCCAGTACTCCACCCAGACGTGGGCGGAGCGGATCGACGAGAACGGCCGCCCGGTGCGAATCCCGAACACCTCGCCGAGCGAGGAGGGCACGCTCGTGTGGCCGAGCCTCGCCGGCTCCACGAACTGGTACAGCCCGTCGTACGACCCGAACCGGGGCCTGCTCTACGTCCCGACCCGCGAAATGGCCTCTATCTACTTCAAGAGCGAGGCCGAGTACGCGCCCGGGACGCCGTTCCTCGGCGGCGGCGAGCGGCGGCCCGACGCCGACGAGACCTACGGCGCGGTCCGGGCGCTGAACGCGATCACCGGCGACCTCGAGTGGGAGTTCGTGCAGTTGACCCCGGCGGTCTCGGGAGTCATGTCCACCGCCACCGGCGTGGTCGTCTCGGGAACGCTCGAGGGCAACGTCTTCGCGCTCGACGCCGACACCGGGGAGGCGCTGTGGGACTTCTACGCGGGCGGCGGCATCCGCGCCGCGCCGATGAGCTTCGCGATCGACGGCGAGCAGTTCATCTCCGTGGCCGCCGGCCAGTCGGTCCTCACCTTCGGGCTCGCTCCCGAGTGAGGTCGCTCGCGGGGCTGGCCCTCCTGGCCGCCGCCTGCGGGCCGGCGCCCGAAGGTCCGCTGCTGCTCGTCACCAACGAGGACGACGGGACGCTCAGCCTCGTGTCCCTAGAAACCCGCGAGACGGTGGCCGAGATCGAGGTGGGGCGGCGGCCGCGCGGCGTGCGGGTCGCCCCCGGCGGCCAGTTCGCCTACGTCGCGGTCTCGGGTTCGCCGAAGTGCCCGCCGTGGATCGACGAGGAGGGATGCGGCGAGGCGGACAAGTCGTTCGACGGCGTCGCCGAAGTGGATCTGGCCCGGCGGGTGCGCACGCGCACGCTGCCGGGCGGCTCCGATCCGGAGACCTTCGACGTCACTCCCGACGGAAGGCGCATCGTCGTCTCCAACGAGGACTCGGACGAGGCCAGCCTCGTCGATCTCGACACCGGGGAGATCTTCCGGACGGTGCCGGTCGGGGCCGAGCCCGAGGGCGTCCGCATCAGCCCGGACGGACGCCTCGCCTACGTGACCGGCGAGACCGATCACGACGTGACCGTGCTGGACACGCGCACCGGCGACGAGCTCGCCCGGATCGGCGTGGGCCACCGCCCGCGCGACGCGGTGTTCACCCCCGACGGCCGACTCGCGTACGTCTCCGCCGAAATCGGCGGCTCGGTCTCCGAGATCGTCGTCGCCGAGCACCGGGTCAGCCGCACCTTCATGATGCCCGAGGGCTCGCTCAGCATGGGGGTCGCGCTCTCGCCGGACGCCGGAACGCTCTACGTGGCGAACGGACGGGCGAAGACGCTCTCGGTCGTCGATCTCGCGAGCGGCGAGGTGGTCGCGAACGTCGAAGTTGGGGAACGTCCGTGGGGCGTCGTCGTTTCCAGCGATGGAAAGTGGCTTTTCACCGCGAACGGGCCGTCGAACGACGTGAGCGTGGTGGACGCCGCCACGCTCGAGGTCGTGGATCGCATCGCGGTCGGCGCATCGCCGTGGGGGTTGGCGCTCGCCCATTGATCCTCAGGGTCGCGGCGGCCGCGCTCCTCCTCGGGGCGCCGGCCGCGGCGCAGGAGGTTCGGGCCGTCCGCATCGAGACCCCGGCCCGGGTGGACGGCGTTCTCGACGAGCCGTTCTGGGCCGCGATCGAGCCGGTGACCGGCTTCCGCCAGCGCGACCCGGTGGACGGCGCGCCGGCGAGCGAGCGGACCGAGGTGCGGATCGCCTACGACGAGCGCGCGCTCTACTTCGGGTTCCGGTTCCTCGACTCGGAGCCGGAGCGGATCCGGCGGGCGATCCTGCATCGGGGCGGGCGCATCGACAAGGACGACCGGGTCATCATCGGCCTCGACACCTACTTCGACCGGCGCAACGCCTACATCTTCGAGGTGGGGGCGCTCGGGACGCAGGACGACGCGCTGCTCTCCGACGAGCGGCTCGACCGGGAGGACTGGAACTGGGACGGGGTCTTCACCACCGAGACCACCGTGGACGAGGACGGCTGGACGCTGGAGATGGCGATCCCGTTCACCACGATCCGCTTCGCCGACGTCGCCGAGCCGGTCATGGGGATCGCGTTCCAGCGCTCGATCCGGCGCAAG
Source organism: Vicinamibacteria bacterium (assembly GCA_965199715.1). Classification (GTDB taxonomy): domain Bacteria; phylum Acidobacteriota; class Vicinamibacteria; order Marinacidobacterales; family Marinacidobacteraceae; genus CBDATA01. The sequence continues at coordinate 1,752,810 of OZ241322.1, read as the reverse complement.
AACGAGACGGCCGTCTGGCCGCACATCGGGCGCGAGTACCGCTCCGGCATCGCGCAGGTCTCCCGGTACGCCACGCTCGTCGGACTGAAGGACGTGCGGCGCGGCCAGCGGCTCGAAGTGAAGCCGTTCGGGACGCTCGGAGCGCAGGCGGCCGGCGGCGAGGGATTCGAGCGCGAGTCGAAGCTGGGGCTCGACGTGAAGTACGGCCTCACGTCGAACCTCAACCTCGACCTGACCTGGAACACCGACTTCGCGCAGGTCGAGGCGGACAACGTCCAGATCAACCTGACGCGCTTCGACCTGTTCTTCCCCGAGAAGCGCGAGTTCTTCCTCGAGCGCGCCGGGCTCTTCCGGTTCGGGCGGCCGCAGGAGGTCGAGGTCTTCTTCAGCCGGAGGATCGGGCTCGAGGACGACATCCTCGGCGGCGGGAGGCTGACCGGCCAGGCCGGGCCGATCTCGGTCGGGGCGCTCGCGCTGCGGACCGAGAACGCCTGGAACTCGGTACTGCGGCTGGAGGGCAATCCCGGCGAGCGCACCACCGTGGGCGCGATCGCCACGAGCCTCGACCCGCACGGCGCAGCGGGCAGCCGCGCCGCCGGAGCGGACTTCACGACGCGATTCTTCAGCAGCAGCTCGCTCCGGCTGTGGGGGGCGCGGGTGTTCGAAGCCGAGGACGCCTCCGCGGGCGAGGGGGAGCTGCGGCTCCGGAACGACCGCTACGCGCTTGAGGTGCGGCGGCTCCGGGTCGGGCGGGAGTTCGCGCCCGCGCTCGGGTTCGTGCGCCGCCGCGACCAAGACCGCTGGTCGCTCAGCGGCGGGGTAACGCCCCGTTTCGAGGGGAGCGACTGGGCCCGGCAGGCCGACCTCGGCGCGTCGGCGGACTGGGTGGCGGGAACCGACGGGGAGCTCCAGTCCCGCGAGGCGGTCGCCTACGGCGCGTTCCAGTTGGAGTCGGGGGACGGGTTCAAGTTCAGCATGAACGACCGGTTCGAGCGCATCGGACGCCCGGCGTCCATCAGCGGGCGGGAGCTCGCGACGGGCGACTACGAGTTTCGCTCGTGGGAGCTCAGCGCCCAGACGAACGACAGCCGGGCGGTCGCGACCTTCGTCTCCGGATCGACCGGGGGGTTCTGGGGCGGAGACCGCACCCGGATCGGCGGCGGCCTCGTCGTGAAGACCGGGCCCTACCTGACCGTGCAGGCGACGGCGACGCGCAACCGAGTGTCGCTGCCGGTTCCCGACGGCGACTTCAGCGCGACGCTCGTCGGGCTCAACATCGACGGCGCGGTCAGCCGCAAGCTCTTCGCCGGCGCGCTCCTCCAGTGGGACAATCTGTCGAAGGAGCTTCAGGCGAACGTCCGGGTGGACTGGATCCACACCCCGGGGAGCGACCTGTTCCTCGTGCTCGACACCGGCTACCTCACCGACGACGCCCTGGACCCGCGGATCGAGCGCTGGACCCGCCGGACCGCAGTCGCCAAGCTCACGTGGTTGAAGGCGTTCTGAGGATCCGCCGCAGCCGTTCGTCCTTCGAGACCCGCCAGATCCGGGCATCCAGCCAGTAGTGCTGCATGGCCCAGCCGAGGATCGCGGCGGCGACTGCCTGCCCGCCGGCGCTTCCCGGCGCGCCCGCCATCAGGCCCGCCAACGGCAGCGCGACCTCGTCGAGGAACGACGCGCCGAGCGCGGCGAACCAGGTCACGAGCGGCCCCCGGTACGCGAGGAAGGTGAACCCGAGGGCGAGATAGAGGAACGGGTTCCGGAACGACCCCGCCGCGAGGCTTCGGCCGCCTCGGTAGCGCTTGCGGCCGTAGTCCCAGACGAAGCGGTGGTACTGGATGTTGTGGCCCGCGGTGACGAGCGGCACGACGAAAAGCGCGAGCAGCGGGCTCGAGAACGCCGCCGCGTGCAGGGGAACGGTCGCGGCGAGGAGCAGCAGCTTGGGGAGGTTGCGCGGCTTCCCCGCGCGCAGGCATCGCCACTGGAAGAGCGCGTAGCCGCCGACCGCCGGCAGCCAGAGCGCGCCGACCGCGTCGTGAATCCCGGCGCCGGCGAGGCCGAGGTCGGGCATCCCGGTCTCGGCGTACCAGGGGACGGTCAGGTACCACGCGACCGGCAGGTAGAACATCAGCGGAAACGCGATCCGGTCCGCCCGCGCCTCGGCCGCGTCCTCGGACTCGGGGTTGCGCCGCGCGTAGAGGCGCAGGAACCCCCAGTGCTGGCGGACAACGTGGCACTACGCCCACAGCCGAAAGAACCCGAGGAAGGCGAGGTCGCCGAGCGCCGCGTACCGGGGCGGGAAAAACAGCCGGGGGCCGAGGATGAGCGCCGGGCCGAGCAGGAAGAAGCCGAACGAGGCGAGGAACAAGCCGCCCCGCACGCGCCATTCCTTCGGGTCGAGCACGGTGCGGGCGAGCGTCGCGAACAGGTGCGGCGCGTCCAGCAGGATCGCCCACGTCGCCACCACGACCAGCCCGAGGCTGAGCGGGATCGCCGCGCCGCCGATCGTGGGAGTCCAGAACGGGTCGGTCAGCGGGGACTCGAGTCCGCGTCCCGCGGCGAGGATCAGGGCGAGGTAGAGCCAGCCGATTCCGGCGGAAAGGACGATCCAGACGAGGTCCGTGCGGGCCCCGATCCGGTAGTTCCGCGACCACGTCACGCCGTGCTGGCGTCCCCGAACTCCGCTCTGCCGATCGCAGTCCTCCACGAGCGTCTCGTGGCCGGGAATCAGACAAGGGTTCTTGACGGTCCCGAGGGAGGAATTTCGCTGTGCTCAATACGCTGGGCACGGTCCGGAACATGACGGACGCCCGTCAGGCCGAGGCGATCGCGGAGATCTTCCGCGAATTCGCCGAGCGCCAGGTCACGCCGGAGATGTTGCAGGCCGCGCTGGATGGGCTCGCGGCCCGGCTCCGGGCCGAGATGGCGGTGTCGCGCGCCGAGATGCAGGGCGAAGTGAAGGGGCTCCGCGCCGACCTGCGGGGCGGCCTGAAGCAGCTCCGCGGGGAAATGGGCAAGAGCCTCAATCGGGCGCCGTTGCTCCAGACGTTCGCGATCGCCGGCCTGCTCATCGCAATCGCGCGGATGTTGCGCTGACCGCCATGGGATTCACGGACTTCGAGGGCATGTCCCGCGATGAGCGGCGCGCCGTGCGGGAGCGGACCGCACGCAGCGCCCGGTTCTGGAACAACGTGGGACGCATACGCGTCGCAGTCCTCATTATCGGCAACGTCGTCGGCTGGGCGATCGTGCTGTTCCGCGACTGACGCGGCCGGCGGTCAGCCGCGGGGGACGGCGCCGGACGCGGCGCGCCGGGCTTCCTCGACCCGGTCCAGCGCCTCGCGGACCTGCGGCTGCTCGGCGTCCAGCCCGAGCGACCGCTCGAACGCTTCCTGCGCCCCGTCGAAATCCGAGACTTGGAAGCGCGCCAGCCCGAGCATGTTCAGCCCGCCGGCGTCCGGGTTCCGGATCGCGAACGCCCTGCCGAGCAGCGCATCCGCGTCCTCGAAGCGCTGCAGCCGGAAGTAGGCCTCGCCCAGCACCCGGAGCACCTCGTAGCGGTCCCGCACCTCGGCGTACACCGGTTCTAGCAGCTCGACGACTCGGTCCAGGTTCCCCGCCTCAGCCTCCAGGCCGGCGAGCAGCTCCCGCGCCCGGCCGAGGCGCGGCGCGGTCTGGATGGCGTGCTCCAGCACCGCCCGCGCCGAGGCGGACCGCTCGAGCGCGACGAGCTGCTCGCCAAGCGCGAGGCTCGTGAGGCCCGGATTCTCGGGGCCGTAGGGCAGCAGGACGCCGCGGAACCCGGCGTCCAGCAGGTCGCCCCGGGGCGAGATCGAGAACGCGGCGCGGCGGGCGTCGAGCGCCTCGCCGGCGGGATCGAGCAGCGTCGCCTCCACCTCGTACCGCGCCGCCTCGAGGTCGAGCAGCGGCATGTCCAGCGAGACCATCCCCCGGGCGGGCTCGATCCGGGCCTCGACGCTCCGCTCGAGCCGCACTTCGCCGTCGGAGAGCGGCTCTCGGCTCAGAACCCGGAACCGCACCGTGGATCCCTCGGGCGGGTCGCGGGGCACGAGCGCGGCGACGAAGTTGGACCCGACCGTGTACACGCCCTGCGGGTTGGGGATCACGCCTTCGGAGACCGCCATCCGGAACGGGCGATAGGCGGGGTCCGCCTCCTCGAACCGCTTGCCGAGCACGAGGTCGGAAAGGCCCGGACCGGCGCCGGCGCCGAGAACCGAGACGTCGCCCTCGACCAGCGTGTAGCTCTTCGCGCATTCGGACTCGTCGCGGGAGCCGCAGGCGCGGTTCCTCAGCACGATCCGCACGGTATGGCTCCCGGGGACCAGCGGCAGGAGGCCGGACCACGAGAACGGACGGTGGAGCGCGCCCCGCTCGGATTCGCTCAGCGAGACGAAGGACTCTTGGCGGAACTCGGTGACCACGGTTTCCGGGTCGTCCCGGAGCACGACCTCCACCGAACCGATGTACGACGTGTCGAAGGTCCCGCGATCCTCGTTGCGGACGAACGAGTTGTGCTGGGCGTCGATGTCGATGACCCAGTGGAGGAACGACGCGCCCTCCGGGCCGGGCAGGATCGCCATCGCGCCGTGGCCGGGCACGTAGGTGAACAAGTAGTCGGCCTCGATCGCGCCGTTCTCGAAGTCGAGCCGGTCCGCGTAGCTGTCGTCGAGCCCGACGAAGGGCACGTCGTGGATGTCCTGCAGCAGCGACAGGCTCCCGAACGGCACCGCCTGGAAGCGGGTGATGTCCTGCTCGTCGGTGCGGAACGACATGGCCGCGTTCGCGACTTCGGGATCGAACTCGTAGAGGACCTCGTAGGCGCGCTCGACCTCGTCGCGGAAATCGCGCCGCTCGGGCTGGTACCCTGTCAGCAGCGCCGGGGGGCCGTCCGCGATCGGGTCGTAGAGCTGGAGTTCGCCGATGCCGTGCCGCCGCCAGAAGAGCAGGTAGAAGAACGCCGGCAAGCCGAACCGCTTCAGCTCCGAGTTGTTGTAGAACCAGAGCTCGGTCGGGTAGATCTCGTCGCGGGCCTCGTAGTTCTGGATGGAGCGCGGCGGGCCGAGCAGGATGTAGTAGCGGCCCCGGTCGGTCTGCCAGCCCTTGCGGAAGGTGTCGCGCCCGAACCAGTTGTTCACGTGGTCGATGCGGGCGTAGTGCTCGGTCCGGAACTCGTTCTCGGGGGTCGAGGGGTTGAGGTCCCGCTTCCGCCAGAACGCCCCGACGAAGGCGTCGCGCTCGATCTCGGAGGAAAGCTCGAGGAAGGTGCGCTTCTCGCGGTCCGTGATGATGTAGATGACCTCTTCCTCGAGCCAGACCCGGTGCCGCTCGGGAAGCCGCTCGATCAGCTCATCCTCGCTCTGCGCGAAGCCCGGCGCGGCGGCGAGAAGGCCGAGGAAGACGAGACCGGCGAGGCGGGGGAGCATCAGGTCGAGCATGGTAGCGAATCTGGGCGATACTGCGGGGGAACCATGACCATCGCGGCATTCGCGCTCGCCGCCGCGCTCGCGGCGCAGCCGGCGCCGGACGCCCAGGCGCTTCTCGACGCCGGGAAATTCGACGAGGCGATCCCGCTGCTCGAAGCCGAGCGCGCGGAGCATCCGGGAGACCCGGTGCCCACGTGGATGCTCGCGGTGGCGCGGCTCCGGATCGGGGACTTCGGGGAGGCGGCCCGGCTGGGAGAGATCTTCGGCAAGCTAGTTCCCGACAACGCCAACGGACCGCGCCTCGTGGGGAGCGCGCTCGCCGCCCAGGGCGACCTCTCCGGCGCCGAGGCGGCGTTCCGGCGCGCCCTCGCCCTCGATCCCGAGAACCCGGTCGCGCGGCTGGATCTGGCCCTGCTGCTCGCCCGCCGGGGAAACACCGACGAGGCACGGGAGCGGCTCGAGTCGCTCGCCGGCGACTGGCCGGGGCGGGCGGAGATCCTCGCGCCGCTCGGAACCCTGCACGCGCGGCAAGGCCGTCCGGCGGAAGCGCGGCGGGCGCTCGCCGCCGCGGTCCGCGCCGACCCCGCGTCACTCGAGGCGCACCACCATCTCGGCGGGCTGTATTCGAATCTGGGCCGGTTCGATCTGGCCGGGCGCCACCTCGACCGCGCCCTCGAGCTGGATCCCGGCCACCCGCCTTCCCTTTCGGAACTGTGCCTGCTCCGGTCGCGGGAGGATCGACTGGAGGAGGCGCGGGACGCCTGCCGGGCGGCCGCCGAAGCCGCTCCGGCCGACGCAGAGACGCACTTCCGGCTCGGCGACGTGCTCCACTTCCTCCAGGATCCCGGCGCGGAGGCCGGCTACCGACGCGCGCTGGAGCTGGACCCGAACCACCGCATGGCGCGCTTCCGGCTGGGGCTGCTGCTCGAGGAGCAGACCCGCAGCGAGGAGGCCATCGAGGTGCTCGTTCCCGCGGTGGACGCCGAGGCGCCGCCCGTGGACCCGACCGACCTCGCGACGGGCCTCCAGACGCTCGGACTCGCGCACCGCAGCGCCGGCGAACCCGAGAGCGCGCGCGCCCGGCTGGAGCAGGCGATCGAGACGGCACCCACGCTGCCGGAGCCGCATCTCCACCTGGGCAACCTGCTGGCGCGCAGCGGCGATCCCGAGCTCGCAGCGCTCGGGCGCGAGCGCCTCGCCCGGTTCCAGGAGGTGCGCGCCCTCGACGAGCGCGTCCGCGAGCTGAAGGCGATGGTGAACCAGGCGCCGGGCGTCCCCGAGCCGAAGCGCGAGCTGGTCCGGGTTCTCGTCGAGGGAGGCGCGCCCGACCGCGCCCTCGAGGAGGCGAGCCTGCTGCTCGCGCTCTCCGCCGACGAACCGGCGCACCACGAGCTCGTGGTCCGGGCGCTTCTCGCGCTCGGCCGGCGCGAGGACGCGGAGGCGGCACTCGACGCGGCGCTGCGGCGCTGGCCGGACCATCCGGAGCTTCGGGCGCTGCGCCGTTCGTGATCCTCGCGCTGCTGCTGAGCCAGATCGTCCTGGCGGACGTGACGCCGGCGAGCGGGGTCGAGTACCGCAACCGGAGCGGCGATCCTCAGAAGCGGTTCATCGTGTCCTCGCTCGGGAGCGGGGCCGGGCTTCTCGACTACGACCAGGACGGGGACCTCGACCTCTATCTGGTCAACGGGGCGCCGCTCGACGGCCGGGTTCCCGGCGAGGGGCTGCCGAACCGGCTCTACCGGAACGAAGGCGGGTTCCGCTTCGCCGACGTGACCGAGGCGGCGGGCGTCGGGGACGTCGGATGGGGGTTCGGGGCGGCCGCCGCCGACTTCGACAACGACGGCTTCCCCGACCTCTACGTGACGAACCTCGGCCCCAACGCGTTCTACCGGAACCGGGGCGACGGAACCTTCGAGCGGCTGCCGGCGGGGGCGGGGGCGGACCACCCGGCGTTCTCCACGTCGGCGGCGTTCTTCGACGCCGACGGCGACGGCTGGCTGGATCTCTTCGTGCTCGGGTACACCCGCGACGCCATCGCCGACCTCCCCCTTCCCGGCGAGGCCGCGAGCTGCGTGTGGTTCTCGCTTCCGGTCTTCTGCGGCCCCTCGGGGCTGACTCCAGAGGCGGACGCCTTCTTCCGCAACCGGGGCGACGGCGGGTTCGACGAGGCGACGAGCGCGTTCGGGTTCGACGCGGCGGAGGCCGGCTACGGGCTCGGGGTCGTGGCGGCGGACCTCGACGGCGACGGGGACACGGATCTGTACGTCGCCAACGACTCGGTTCCGAACCATCTGTGGATCCGGGAGCCGGGCGGTTTCCGGGAGGACGGACTGGTCGCCGGAACCGCCTACAACGTGGACGGGCTGGCGCAGGCGGGGATGGGCGTGGACGCGGGCGACTTCGACGACGACGGCCAGTTGGACCTGTTCGTCACGAACTTCTCGCACGACACGAACACCGCCTACCGGAACATGGGCGGCGGCTTCTTCGAGGACAGCACGACCCGCAACGCGCTGCGGACGCCGGGGTGGTTCGCGCTCGGCTGGGGCACGCGGTTCGCCGACCTCGACAGCGACGGCCGGCTGGATCTGTTCGTCGCCAACGGGCACGTCTATCCGGCGGCCGCAGACGCCGGCAGCAACACCCGCTACGCGATGCCGAACCAGGTGTTCAGGAACGAGGCCGACGGCCGGTACGTCGAGGTCGAGTGGGGCGGCGGGGTTCGTTCCAGCCGGGGCGCGGCGTTCGGCGATCTCGACGGCGACGCCCGCACCGACGTCGTGGTCGTGAACATCGACGACCGGGCGACGTTGCTGGCCAACCGGAGCCCCGGCCAGGGGACGCTGGTGCGTCTCGTCGGCGTCCGCTCGCCCCGGGACGGGACTGGCAGCCGCGTCCGCGCCGGAGCCCGGCTGCGGGAATCCCACCGCAGCGGCAGCTTCCTCTCGTCGAGCGACGCGCGGGTGCTGCTGGGCGGCGGAGCCGAGTCGGCGGAGGTCGAGTGGGCGGCCGGCGGATCGGTGAGACTCGGCGCGCTGCCGGTCGGGACCGTGGTGGTCCGGGAGGGAGCCGGCGCGGTCAGCTCGGTTCGAACACCTCCGCCCTGAGTTCGTCGAACCCGGACATTGCGCTCTCGACGAGGGGGCGCACGTCGCTCCAGTCCAGTCCGCCGAGCCCGCATCCGAGCGCCGGGATCGCGATCAAGCGGACGTCCTCTCGATCGATGACGTCCCGCAGATCCTCGAGTCCGGCCTCGACGATCGGCAGCCGGCCCGGGTTCCGCCAATGCCACTTGGTCGGGAAATTCACGATGCGGCGCCCGTGCGAACACGAACACGCGTCCGGGCTGCACCGCTCTCCTCCGGCACGCCGCGGCGTACGCGCGGAAGTTCTCCGGACAAGCCCGCTTGAACTGGAGCGCGAGGCCCGCGCCCATCACGCCGGCGCAGTTCACCGGGTTCACGAGCGCCTCCGCGTCCGACTCGAGGAGGCTCCCGGTCCGGATCTCGATCAAGCTCAGGCCGGGGTCGCCCGCTTGCGGGGCGGGTCGAAGAACGGCAACGGGGCGACCCGCGAAGCCGCCCGGTAGCGGGTGTACTCGACCGTGACCTCCACGTCGAGCGGCGTGCCGTGCTTCTCGAAGCCGCGCTCCACCGTCGCGAGCGCGACCTGGCGCTTCAGGAGCGGCGACCAGCACACGCTCGTGGCCCGGCCGACCTGCCGCCCGCCCGCATAGACCGGCACGCCGACCCGGTTCACCTCGTCCCCGACCTCGGGAGCCAACTCCTCGAGCGCGAACAGACGCTGGAGCTCGCCGATCGGCGTCTCGATCCCCACGAAGAACCGCTCCGGGCCGCGCCGACGCTCCGCCATGAGCGCCGCCTTGCCGATGAACGGCCCCTTCTTCGCGCTGACCGCCCATCCGAGGCCCATCTCGTAGGGCGTGGACTTCTGCCCCTCGGTGAGCGCATGGTCGGCGTTCCAGAAATCCACGTCGATGAGCGGAAGGCCCGCCTCGACCCGCGCCCGATCGAGCGCGAGCATCCCCGCCGGCAGGAGCCCGCGCGGCTCGCCGGCCTCCATGAGCCGATCCCACAGCTCGCCGGCGCGCTCGCTCCGAACCCACAGCTCGTAGCCGAGGTCGCCGGTGTACCCGGTGCGGGTGACGATCGTGGGAACGCCGCCGAGGCGCGCCTCGCGCAGCCGGAAGAACCCGAGGTCCGACAACTCCGCGTCGGCGAGCGCGCTCAGGATCGCGCACGACGACGGCCCCTGGAGCGCGAGCGCCCCCCACTCGTCGGATGCGTCCTCGATCCGAACGTCCATGCCCCCGGCGACCTGCTCGAACCAGGTGAGCGACGGATCCACGGCGGTCGCCCGCACCAGGTCCGGCGCGAGCCGCTGGAAGCAGCCGTCCTGGAGCAGCTTCCCGCGTTCGTCGCACCAGCCCGAATAGAGCACCTGCCCGACCCGGGAGCGGGCCACGTTGCGGGTGACGATCCGGTCGGTCAGCGCAGTTGCGTCCGGTCCCCGGAAGTCGTACTTGAACAGCGGCGACACGTCGATCAGCGCCGCCCCGAAACGCATCGCGTGGTACTCCGGATCGTGGAACCGGTCGAAGGCGTCCACGACGTGGAAGCCGGACCACTCCTTCCAGCGCATGCTCGCGCACAGCGGCTCGGTGCGGTCGTGGAACGGGGTGCCTCGGGCCATTCGGAGAGCATACGATCCGCGGCTCCCCGGACTTATGAAGCGCTACGACGCCATCGTGATCGGCGGCGGCCACAACGGGCTCACCGCCGCCGCCTACCTTGCGCGGGCCGGGCGGAGCGTCCTCGTGGTCGAGCGGAACGAGCGGGTGGGCGGCGCGACCTACAGCGAGGAGATCCTGCCGGGGTTCACCGCGACCGTCTTCTCGTACGTGCTGAGCCTGATGCGGCCGCAGATCATCGACGACCTCGACCTCGCCCGTCACGGACTGCATCTCCAGGCGCTCGACGGGACGTTCACGCCGACCCGCGACGGACGCGCGCTGATGCGCTGGCACGACCCGGCGCGGACCCGCGAGTCGCTCCAGCAATTCTCGCGGCGCGACGCCGACGAGTACCCGCGCTTCGGGCTGCGGATGCACCAGTTGTCCCAGGCGATCCGCGACCTGCTGATGATGCGGCCGCCGCGGCTCGGTTCGGCGCATCCGCGCGAGCTCGTGGCGCTCGGCGGGCTCGCCCGGCACTTTTCGAGCCTCGACGACGGGCGCTTCCACGAACTCGCCCGGCTGATGACCGCGAGCGCCCGCGACTACCTCGACCGCTGGTTCGAGAGCGACGTGCTGAAGGCCACGATGGCGGCGAGCGGGATCATCGGCACGTTCCTCGGAATCAGCTCGCCCGGCACCGCCTACGTGCTCCTCCACCACTACGCGGGGGAGCTCGACGGGGCCTCGCGCTCGTGGGGGTTCCAGAAGGGCGGCATGGGGGCGGTCGCGGACGCGCTCGCGAGCTCCGCCCGCAGCTTCGGCGCCGAGATCCGCACGAACGCCGGGGTGGAGCGGATCCTGACCTCGGGCGGGCGCGCCGCCGGGGTCGTTCTGGACGGCGGCGAGGAGATCTACGCGAGCCGGATCGGCTCCAGCCTCGATCCGCGCCTCACCTTTCTCAAGCTGCTCGACCCGGACGAGCTTCCGGACGACTTCCGCGCCGACATCGAGCGGTTCCGGTTCGAGGGCTCGTCGGGCAAGGTGAACCTCGCCCTCGACGCGCTGCCGGACTTCGCCGCGCTGCCCGGACCCGGCGCGCACCTGCGCGGCGCGATCTCGATCAGCCCGGACACGCACACCCTCGAACGCGCCTACGACGACGCCAAGTACGGGCGGTTCTCGCGGGTTCCCTACCTCGACGTCTGCATCCCGTCGCTGCTCGACCCCGGCATGGCGCCGCCCGGCAAGCACGTGATGTCCATCTTCGTCCAGTACGCGCCGTACCGCCTCGCCGAGGGAGCGCCGGACTGGGACGCCCAGCGGGACGCTTTCGGGGACACGGTCATCCGCACGCTCGCCGAGTACGCGCCGAACCTTCCCGAGATCATCCTCGAGCGGCAGGTGCTCACCCCGCTCGACATCGAGCGCCGGACCGGGCTCTCCGAGGGAAACATCTTCCAGGGCGAGCTGGCCCTGGAGCAGCTCTTCTTCCTGCGTCCGGCGGCGGGCTGGGCCCAGTTCAAGACCCCGGTGCGCGACCTGTACCTGTGCGGTTCGGGGGCGCATCCCGGCGGCGGAGTGATGGGAGCGCCGGGCAAGCTGGGGGCCGACGCGATGCTCGGGATCACGTCCTGATGCGCGATTCGTACGACGTCTGCGCGATCGGCGGCGGGCCGGACGCGCTCGTCGCCGCGGCGTACCTCGCCGCCCGCGGCCGGACCGTGCTCGTCGTGGGCGAGCGCGGGCGACCGGGCGGGATCGCGGCCAACGTCGAGATCGCTCCCGGCTTCACGTTCCCGGTCGCGCCGGAGACCCTGCCGTCGGTGGATCCGGCGGTGGCCGCCGACCTACGCCTCGCGCTGCGCTGGACCGCCCCCGACCCGGTCCTCACCGTCGTCGGCGAGGGCGACCCGCTGCCGATTCCGCGCGGCCTTCCCACTCATCCCGAGTTCGCCGCCGAGCTCCGCTCGCTCGCCGGCTTCCTGCGGAAGCTGCTGGAGCGGCCGCCGCTCGATCTGGACGCGACCCTTCCCGACGCGCTGCCGGCGGCCCTCGCCGCGCTCGGACTCGGGGGACGGCGGCTCCACACGCTGCTCCGCTCGCTGCCGATGTCGCTCGCGAACTTCCTCCGGGACTTCGACGACCCCCGCCTGCGGGCGGGCCTCGCCGGGCCGGCGCTCACCGGAATCCGCCTCGGGCCGCGCGATCCGGGAACGGCGGGGCTCTTCCTCCACTTCCACAGCTTCGGCCATCCCGAGCCGCTCGGCTGGATCCGCCCGCCCGACGGCGGCGCGACCGAGGTCGGGCGCGCGCTGCGCGACGCGGCCCGGGGCGAGGGCGCGCGCCTCGACTCCAGCGGCGCGCGCCGCATCGTCGTGGCCGGGGGCCGGGCGACCGGCGTGGAGCTCCTCGACGGGCGGACGATCCGCTGCGGGACCGTCGTTTCCGACGCCGCTCCGGGCGCGACGCTCCTGCGCTGGGCGGGCGAGCGGAACCTCCCGCCGACGTTCGCGAGCGACGTGCGCCGGATCCGCTACCGTGGAACGGCGGCGCGCGTCGGCTTCGCGCTCTCGGCGCCGCCCGGGCCGCCCGGCCTGTACCAGGTCGGCGGCTCGCTGGAGGCACTGGAACGCTCCGCCGACGCCTTCAAGTACGGGCGGCTGGCCGACCCGCCGCTCGTCCTCGCCTCGGTCGGCGAGACGATCGTGGCCGCGACGGTGCAGTCGGTACCGGCGGACGCGAACGAGGCCGACGTGGCGGAAGCGACGCTCGCCGCCCTCGAGCGCGCCTTCCCCCGGATCCGCGGCCTCGTGACCGCGTCCCGCGTCCTCACGCCCAGCGCGCTCGAACGCGGCTTCGGCCTCCTCGAGGGGAGCTTCCACCAGGGCGAGCCAGCCATGGACCAGCTCTGGTCGCTGCGCCCGGTTCCCGGATACGCCCGCCACCGGACTCCCATCGACGGACTCTTCCTCGCCGGTCCGGGGACGTACCCCTACGGCGGGCTCCACGGGGTTTCCGGGCGGAACGCCGCCGCGGAAATGTCAGCGTAACCAGGCCCGCCAGCGAATCGGCGGCGAGCCGCGCCGCCGCCAGAGGCGGAACAGGTTGCGGTGGCCCGCCGCGACCGAGCCCGGCCGGAAGTACCGGCTGCTGCCCGAGCGGCGCGGCCCGTGGCTCACCTCGACTTCGGCGAGGCCGACCTCCCCGAGCGACGCCAGAAATTCGACGACCGCGGTGCCGTCGTCGAAGCTCATCGATCCCTCGAGCGCGAGCGAGCGCCGGAACAGCCGGAAGTCGCAGTCCCAGTCGCGCAGCGGCGGAAGCCCGAACGTGCGGGCGACCACCCGGTGGAAGCGCGGGCCGAGCGCCCGGCGGACCGGTCCGTCGGCGCGGGCCGCCCGGTAGCCGTTCACGAAGTCCGTCTGCGGCGTCATCGCGGCCATCAGGCGCGGAATTTCGAGCGGGTCGAACTGGCCGTCCCCGTCGGTGTACGCGACGAGCGGCATCCGGGCGGCGCGGAAGAGGTCGCGTAGCGTCGCGCCGTAGCCGCGGTTCGCTTCGTGGCGGAGGATCCGCAGTTCCGGAACCTCGGGAGCGAGCGCCTGAATCGCCGCGAGGGTGTCGTCGCCGCTGCCGTCGTCGAGGACGAGAATCTCGAAGCGCCGACCGGATCCGGCGAGCGCGACGCGGGCCCGGCGGACTACCCAGCCGATGCTCCCCGCGTCGTGGAACGCGGGGAAGCACGCGCTGACCCCGGGTTCCTCCCGCACGGTTCGGGAGAATACCGCCCGCCCGTGGAACGCCTCGCGCTGCATCGCTTCGCCTCGCCGTGGCTGCGCAACCAGCATCTCGCCCGCTACCGCTTCGCCGCGAGGCTGGCCGCCGGCAAGCGCGCGCTGGACCTGGCCTGCGGCGCGGGGTACGGATCGGGCCTCCTTCGTGACGCCGGGGCGCGGCTGGTCGTCTCCGCCGACCGGGCGGACGAGGCGTTCCGCGAGGCTCGCCAGCCGGGTTCGGGGGCCGGACGGCTGACCGGAGTCGTCGCCGACGCCGCGAAGCTGCCGTTCGCCGACGCGAGCTTCGACCTGTACGTCTCGTTCGAAACCATCGAGCACGTCGAGGCCGACCGGGCGGCGATCGAGGAGGCGCACCGGGTGCTCGCGCCCGGCGGCCTGCTGCTGTGCTCCACCCCGGAGCGCGAGGTCACCAGTCCGGGAAAGCGGCTGACCGACCGCCCGGACAACCCGCACCACGTCCGCGAGTACGCCCGGTCGGAGTTCGCCGCGCTCCTCGGCCGGCGCTTCCGGAACGTCCGCTGGTACGGCCAGACGCCGTGGCCGGCGCCGCTGCTCGGCCCGGTCAGCCGGATCGGGGCGCTATCGCCGTTCGCCGGGCGGAAGCTCCATTCGGCGCTGAACGTCCTGCGCCTTCCGATGGAGCGCGAGGCGCGGCACGCTCCGTATCCCCTCGAGGGCGCCGCGGGCGCGCCCGAAGTGCTGCTCGCGGTGTGCGAGCGGGAGGGATCGGGGTGACTGGACGGTCGCCGAAGTGATCGCGATCGGATCCTGCGGCACGTCGTTGAACCCGGCCCGGCTGACCACCGGAGACGCCTCGATGGCGTCCACCACGTCGAGCCCCTCGACCACCCTGCCGAAGACCGCGTAGCCCCAGCCCCCGGGAGTCGGGCTCTTGTGGTCGAGAGTCGCGTTATCGACGGTATTGATGAAGAACTGCGAGGTGGCGCTGTGCGGATCCATCGTCCGCGCCATCGACAGCCAGCCGCGCCCGTTCCGAAGTCCGTTCTGCGCCTCGTTCTGGATCGGGGCGCGGGTCTCCTTCTCCGTCATGTCGGCGGTGAACCCGCCGCCCTGGATGACGAAGCCGCGCACGACGCGATGGAAGATCGTGCCGTCGTAGAAACCGTCCTCCACGTACTGGAGGAAGTTCGCCGCGCTGAGCGGGGCCTCGTTCGGATAGAGCTCGATGCGGATCTCGCCCAGCGTGGTGGTCATGGCGATCACCGCGCCGGGCACGGGGAGGTCGGTCTCGGGGGGCGCTGGTTCGGGCATGGGTTCCTTGGCGGGAGGCATGGGCGCGGTCGTTTCGGCTGGGACGTCTCCCCCGCCTCCGCACCCGGCGAGCGCGAGCAGAACCACGCAGGAAGAAAGGAATCGGAACATGGCGATCAGTAGGCCCGGGCGAGGAGGCCGCCCGCCTCGAGGTTCAGGAGCCACCGCTTCATCGGCAGGCCGCCGCCGAAGCCGGTGAGCCGGCCGACGCTTCCGACGACCCGGTGGCAGGGGATCACGAGCGGAAGCGGGTTCGCGCCGTTCGCGGCCCCGACCGCCCGACTGGCGGCCGGACGCCCGACCCGGGCGGCGATCTCGCCGTAGCTGAGGGTCTCGCCCCACGGAATGCGGGCCACCTCGTCCAGCACGGCGCGCTGGAACGGGGTTCCGGTCCGGTGGAGCGGGAGGTCGAACGTCCGGCGGCGCCCGGCGAGGAAATCGAGAAGCTGCGTCATGGCCCGGTCCGCCGGCGCCGCGGGACCGGAAACGACCGCGTTCCGCCGCACCCACGCCGTCGTCGCGCGCGACCGACGGTCGCCGCAGAACAGCACCGCCAGAAGGCCGCGGGGCGTGGTCAGGAGTTCGAGGTCGCCGACCTCCGCAACGCCGGTGGACAGGACGAAACTGCCGCAGGGGACGCGCTCGGCCATCGCCGGCATCGTACTACGCGGGGGCGGTTACGCTCCCCGCCGGTGCAGGCGATTCGCGCGGTCATCTTCGACTGGGACGGCACCCTCGCGGACACCTTCGAGGCCACCCGCCACGCCTCCATATCGGTGTTCCGGCACTTCGGCGTCCGCATGGACGAGCGGCGCTACCGCGCGACCTACCAGCCGGACTGGCACGCCACCTACCGGGACGTCGGGATTCCGGAGGACCGCTGGGGTGAGGCCAACGGCGTCTGGCAGCGCCGGTACCGGGAGCGAGTGGAGCGGGTCGGACTCTTCCCCGGCGTGATGGACCTGCTGCGGACGCTCGAAGCGGCGGGCCTCGGCCTCGGGGTGGTCTCGGCCGCCGACCGGGAGCGCCTCGGGAACGACTTGCGCCGCTTCGGCCTTCAGGGCCGCTTCGGCGCGGTGGTGGCCTTCGAGGACGCGACGTGGAAAAAGCCGCATCCGGACGGACTCCTGCGGGCGCTGCGCGAGCTCGGACGGCGCCCGGAAGAAGCGGCCTACGTCGGCGACCGCCCCGAGGACGTGCTCATGGGGCGGCGCGCCGGAACCCGGACGATCGCGGTGCCGAGCGCCTACGGGCGGGAGACGCTCCTCCGGGAGGCCCGTCCCGACCGCCTCGTCGCGAGCGTTTCCGACGTGCCCGCCGCGCTCAATGTTCCCAGTGCTCCGCGATCGTGATCTCGGCCACGAGCGGGACCCGCAGTTCGGCGACCGCCTCCATCTCGCGCCGGACGGCCTCCGCGACCTCGGGGGCGGCGTCAGCGTCGGCCTCGACCAGCAGCTCGTCGTGAATCTGGAGCAGCAGCCGCGACGCGGTTCCGGCGAGCGTCCGGTCCACCCGCAGCATCGCGAACTTGATGAGGTCGGCGGCGGTTCCCTGGATCGGCGCGTTGACGGCCATCCGTTCGGCGGCGGCCCGGCGCTGGCGCTGCTGGGCGCCGATGTCGGGGATGTGCCGCTGGCGCCCGTAGAGCGTCTCGACCCGCTCGCGCTCTCGCGCTTCGGTCTTGATCCGCTCGATGAGCGCCCGGACGCCGGCGTAGCGTTCGAAGTACGCCTCGATGAACGCCTGCGCCTCGCCGGTCGAGACTCCGATCTCCCGGCTGAGCGTGAAGGCCGTCTTGCCGTAGATGATCGAGAAGTTGATGATCTTGGCGCGGCGGCGGGCCTCGGCGGCGGGCAGCCCGAGCCCCCCGAACACCGCCTCGGCGGTCCGGGCGTGGATGTCCTCCCCCTTCTGGAACGCCTCGGTCAGGCCGGGGTCCCCGCTCAGGTGGGCGAGCACCCGAAGCTCGATCTGCGAGTAGTCCGCGGCGATGAGCCGACGGCCGGGCGGAGCCACGAACGCCCGGCGAACCCGGCGCCCCATCTCGGTGCGGATCGGGATGTTCTGGAGATTCGGGTCGGTGCTCGAGAGCCGTCCGGTCGCGGCCCCGGTCTGGTGGAGCCGGGTATGGAGCCGGCCGGTGCGGGGCGAGATCAGCGTCGGCAGCGGATCCACGTAGGTGTTCTTGAGCTTGGCGAGTTCCCGGTACGCGAGCACGAGGCGGGGCAGTTCGTGCTCCTCGGCGAGCTGCTCGAGGACCTCGGCGCGCGTGGAGGCCTGCCGCAGCCGCCGGGTCTTCTTCTGCGGCGTGAGCTGGAGCTTGTCGAAGAGCACGTGACCGAGCTGCTTCGGGCTCTGGAGGTCGAACGGGCCGCCGGCGAGTTCGTGGATCTCCTCGGTGAGCCGGGCGATGCGCGCGCCGAGCTCCTCGCTGAACGCCGCGAGCGGCTCCGGGTCGAGAAGGACGCCGGCGTCCTCCATGCGGGCGAGCACCGGGACGAGCGGCATCTCCATGTCAGCGAACACCGCCTCGAGCCGCGCGCCCTCGGCCTTCAGGCGGGACGCCAGTTCCTCCGCCAGCCGGTGCTGCCACGCCGCTTGCATCGCGAGGCGCGGGGAGACGGTCCGCTCGGGCGCGGCGAAGAGGCCCGGCTGGGCCTCGTCCGGCGCCGCGAGGCCGGTGAAATCGCGCAGGACGTCGGGAAACTCCCGCGCCCGCCGCGTGGTCTCGAGCAGCCAGACCGAGACCTCGCTGTCGTGGACGACCCGCGGCGGCGGAACCCGCTGCTCGATCAGCCAGCGCACGAAGTCCTGCACCCGGTGGCCGATCACCGGGAGCCGTCGCAGCCCGTCGGCGAGGACCGGTAGCAGGCCGTGCACCGTTTCAAGGTCCACCAGCATCCCCCCGGCGGCGGACCGCGCGAGCCCGAGCGCCCGGAGCCGCGCCGGATTGCGCCCGTCGGGGGGCGCGAAGTCGGCGTGGACGGCGAGCGGAGCCGGGCCGTCCGCGAGCAGTCGGGCGACCTCGGCGGCGGAGCGCGCCTCGACTACCGCCGGGAGCGCCGCCGCCGTCCGCGGAGGCAGGTCGCGGGCGTGGCTGCGCAGGTCCAGGGATTCGAAGACGTCGCGGGCGGCGTCCGGATCGGCGCCCCGAAACGCGAGGTCGGCCAGATCGGGCGCGTCGGCGACGTCCAGCTTCAGCGCGGCGAGATCGCGGGAAAGCCGGGCGGTCGCGGCGTGCTCGGCGAGGAGCTTCGCGATCCGGGGGCGGGCGACCTCGCCGGCGCGGGCGAGCGCCTCCTCGAGGCCGCCCAGCTTGTCGAGCAGCGGCGCGGCCGTCTTCGGTCCGACTCCGGGGACGCCCGGGATGTTGTCCGTCGAGTCCCCGACGAGGCCGAGATAGTCGGGAACGAGCGCCGGCGGGACGCCCAGCTTCTTCCGCACCGCGTCGGCGTCGAGCCGAGTGACCGAGCGGTCGCGCCGGCTCGGGCTGACGACCTCGACCCCGTCTCCCACGACCTGGAGAAGGTCCTTGTCGCCGGAGACCACGAGCACCCGGTAGCCGGCCGCCCGACCCCGGACCGCGAGGCTGCCGATCACGTCGTCCGCCTCCACGCCGGCGATCTCGACCGGCGGGACCCCAAGCGCCCGGGCGATGTCGCGGGCAAGCGGCATCTGCTCCGCGAGATCCTCCGGCGTGGGCGGGCGCTGCGCCTTGTACTCGGGGTACATGTCTTCCCGGAACGTCGGCCCGGGGGCGTCGAAGACCATCGCCGCGGCCGCGGGCTCCTCTTCCCGGAGGAGCATCTTCAGGGTGTTCGTGAAGCCCTGGAGCGCCCCGTTGGGCCGGCCCGCCGCCGACGTGAGCCGCGGCATCGCGAAATACGACCGGAACAGCAGGTTGTTGCCGTCCACGAGCAGCAGCGTGCGTTCCATCGGGGGAGCCGAAGTCTAGGCGCGGTAGCGGCGCTGCTTCTCGCCGGGTGCGGGGTTTCGGCGTGGGAGGAGACCCACCGGTTCCGGCTGGACGGCTCGGGGGAATCCACGATCCTCGTCGGCGGCGCGCCGCCGGACGGGTTCCGCGCGATGTTCGAGGGAGAGGGGGTCGCGCTGGATCGGCTCCGGGAGCGGCGGCGCTTCACCGAGACGCGTCTCCGCTTCGATTCGATGGAAGCGCTCTGCGCCGCGCTCGGCCGGGACTGCTCGCGCGCCGCGGACGGCGGGACCCAGCGCATCCGCATGGCCGTCCCCCCGGGCGGCGTTCCGGGCGAGGGTCAGGCCGAGATCACGCTGCGGCCGGCCGGCCGAATCCTGAGCCACAACCTCGACGTGACCGTCCGCCGCGGAAACCGGCTCGTATGGACCGGGCCGATCGGGGAGATCCGGGCGAACGGGCTTGAACTGGAGGTCGAGACCGAGGCGCGCTCGGTGCTCGCGATCACGCTGCGAACGTTCCTCCGGGCGGCGCTGATCGCGAGCGCCCTCGTGGTGGGCGGGCTGGCCGCGCTGGTGTTCGTGGGCCGGCGGCGCCTCAGGCGGGCGTAGCCACGAGCACCTCGTCGGCCATCCGGACGAAGAGCCCCGAATCCACGACGCCGGGGATCCCGAGGATCTCGCGGTGGAGCGCCAGGGGATCGGAGATCGGGCCGAACGCCCCGGTCACGATCCAGTTCCCGTTGTCGGTGACGAACGGTCCAGCGCGCAGTTCGGCCCGGGCGCCGAGCGATTCGAGCGCGCGGCGGACCGGACCGGCGGCGAACGGCACGACCTCGACCGGGACCGATCGCAGCGTCCCGAGGCGGGGCGAGAGCTTTTCCGGCCCCACGAGGATCAGAAAGCGCTCGGCCGCCGCCGCGACCACGCGCTCGCGCACCAAGGCCCCGCCGTGCCCCTTGATGAGGTCGCGGCGGTCGTCCACCTCGTCCGCGCCGTCCACCGCGAGGTCGATCCGCTCCAGGTCGTCCATGCCCACGAGCTCGATCCCGAGCGACTCGGCGAGCGCCGCGGTCGCCCTGGACGTGGGTACGCCGCGCACGACGAGTCCGTCCCGGACCCGCGCCCCCAGCGCGCGCACGAAGCTGCTCGCGGCGCGCCCGGTCCCCAGCCCGACCGTCCAGCCGGCCTCGACGCGCTCGGCCGCGGCGGCGAAGGTGTCCGGCACGGGGGCCGAGGATACCAACCCGGCTGGTAGATTTCGCCGCGTGCTGCTGCCCCGGCCGCGGGAGAAATCGTCCCTTCCCGGCGCGTTCCGGCTCGGGCCGGACACGCGGATCGCGGGCGACGACCCCGCTGCGGAATTCCTCGCCGGGCGGCTGCGGGAGCGCGCCGGGATCGAGTGCGGCCGGGGCCGCGGCCCGATCCGGCTGACCCGGCGGGACACGGGCGATCCCCAGAGCTTCGAGCTGCGGGTCGCGCCGGAAGGGGTGGAGCTCGCCTCGCCCGGCGCGGCGGGGCTTCGCTACGGGGCCGAGGCGCTCGCCCAGCTCGCCCGTCCGGACGGGAGCGTCCCCGGCGCCTTCATTCGGGACGCGCCGGCGCTGCGGCGGCGCGGCTTCCTCCTCGACGTGTCCCGGGGGCGGGTTCCCACGGTCGCGGCGGTCGAGCGGCTGATCGAACTGCTCGCGCGCCTTCGCTACAGCGAGCTGTACCTGTACGCCGAGCACACCTTCCGCTTCGAGCGGCATCCGCGGATCGGCGCGGACGCGGGCGGATTCACGGCGGACGAGATGCGGGCGCTCGACGCCTTCGCCCGGAAGCGCCAGGTCGAGCTCGTGCCGTGCCTCCAGACCTTCGGGCACATGCGCCGGATCCTCGAGCTTCCCGCGTACCGGGGGCTGGCCGAGTCGGACCGGCTCTGGTCGCTCGCCCCGGACGATCCGGCGAGCCTGCGGTTGGTCGCGGACCTCCTCGGGGAGTACCTGCCGTGCTTCTCGTCGGGTTTCGCCCAGCTCAACTGCGACGAGCCGATCGACCTCGGCGAGGGCCGCTCGAAGGCGCGGGCCGAGCGCGACGGCCTCGCCGCGGTGTTCGCCGACTGGGTGAACCAGGTCGCCGCGATCGCCCGCGGGCACGGCAAGCGCCCCATGATCTGGGCCGACGTGCTCGCCGACCATCCAGAGACACTGGACCGGCTCGACCCGGACGTCGTGCTCGCCGACTGGTGGTACGAGGCGGACCACGACTTCGACCGAGTCGCCCGCTTCCAGGACGCCGGGCGAACGTTCCTGAGCGTGGCCGGCACCTCGTCGTGGACCAGCCTGTTCCCGCGGCTCCCGACCGCGCTGCCGAACATCGCCGGACACGCCCGCGCGGCGAAGCGCTTCGGCGGGGACGGGTTCCTCCTGACTGACTGGGGCGACGGCGGCCATTACAACCTGTTCTCGGGGTCGCTCTGGCCGCTCGCGTACGCCGCCGAGGCCGCGTGGGGCGAGGGGGAACCCGACGAGGCCGCGACGCTCGAGGCGTTCTCGCATCACGTGGCCGGGGACCCGTCGGGGTTCGCCGGCGCATTCGCGGACCGCTTGGGACGGCTCCACGAGGTTGGCTTCCCCCACTTCAACAATTCGCCGCTGAAGACCGTGTTCTTCGAGACCCGGCTGCGGACGGCGACGCGGGTCCCGGACCGAGAGGTTCTCTCCCGCACGCTCGGAGACCTGCGGAAGCTGGCGCGCGACGCGGTCCGGCGCGGGCTTCCCGAGGGAACCGTCGGCGCCGAGTGGGCTTGGGCGCTCGCCGCCTCGCTGCTCGCCGCCGAGCGGGGCATCGCGACGCTGAAGGCGCGCGAGGGAACCGAAGACCCGGTCGAGCTGCGAAGCCTCGCCGCCCGCCAGCGCGCGCTCCGGCGCCGCTTCAAGCGCCTCTGGCTCCAGTCGGCCCGGCCCGAGGGCATGGAAACCGCGCTCGACCGCCAGGCCGCCGCGGCCCGCGCCCTCGAGCGCGCCGCCCGCCGGTCAGTCCTTCTGGATCGTTCCGCGGAAGAAGCTCGGTAGTCCGTCCGGCTCCTCGGGCTGCTCCAGTTCCTTCGGCTCGGGCTCGGGTCCGGGTTCGGGCGGGGGTTCGGGCTCGGGCTCCTCGGGAGGCGGAACCGGCGGCGGCTCCTCCCCGCGGGACGGGCGGGCGAAGCTGCGGATCGCCCGGTCGTACTGGCTCACCAGCGCGTCCCAGTCGCCCTTCTTCGCCAAGTGATTCCGGCCCGCCTCGCCGAGCCGCCCGAACAGCGCCGGATCGCGAAGGCCGAGATCGAGGATGAGCTCCAGCTCGGGGTAGTCGCGGTAGTAGAGACCGCCGTTCGACGCCTGGCATTCGGCGACGAGGTCCGCCGCCGAGGCGCTCACGAGAATCGGGATTCCCAGCGAGAACGGCTCCACGGCCGCCGCCACCGGCGTCAGCCGCCCCGGCATCACCTGCATCAACGCGCCGGCCACGGCGTCGAGCCGCTCCTCGGCGTCGCTCGGCGCGACGAAGCGCGTGTCGGGGCGCCGCGGCATGCCGGGCGGCGGCGCGCCGAGCACGACGAGGTCGAGCTGCGCCTTGGGCTGCGAATCGCGGAAGGCGTGGAACAGCCGGACGAAGTCCCGCACCACCCGGTCCGACGGGCTGTCGGCGCACACGAGGTGGCGGCCCCGGATGCCGGTCCGCTGGCGGAACCCCTCGGGATCCCGCGCCACGGGCAGCAGCGCGGGAGTCTCGACCGTCTCGCGCATCTTCCGATCCACGGCGTAGCGGGAGAGCGCTTGTTTTTCCTCCGCGTCGCTGCCGAACAGGATCGCCCCGGCGCGCTCGAAAGCCTCCCGGTCGCACTCACCGGGCTCTTCCGGCGCGAAGGGGATGAGAACCGTCCGCGAGGCCGCGGCCCGCGCCGCGGCCCGGCACGCGGCGGCGCCGGCGCCGAACAGCAGGATCGCGTCGTAGGCCTCGGACTCCAGATGCCCCGTCAGCCCGGCCGCCGTGAGCGCGTCGGGCGCCGCGGCGTCGTCGTCGGCCGCGAACCGGTGGATCCGGAATTTCCCGACCTGGACCATCCCCGGCTTGAGCGGCCGGCCCTTGCGGATGCCGGACGCGACGGCGAGCACGTTGATGCGCCAGCGATCCGATCCGGAGGCCGCCAGTTGTTCGGCGAGGCGTTCGGGCGCGGTCGGGGCGTCCGTTCCGAAACGCGGGACCACGAAGGCGACGCGCACGTCAGCTTCCCCTCGACGGGCGGCCCCGCCCCGACCGGGAGCGGCTCCCGTCGCGCCGGTCGCCGCCGGAATCCTCCCGCGGCCGCCCGCGACGGCTGTCCGACCGCCCTCGGGGGCTGCGGCCGCGGCTCCGGTCGGGGGCGGGCTTCGGCTCGGCGAACGAGAAGTCGGCCTTCACCCCGAGCCGGCCGAGCTGCTGGCGCAGCGCGCCCAGCTCCAGCCGGGTGAGCTCCAGATCCTCGTTGGCGGCCACGAGGAGCCGGCGGAAGTACTCGTTGATCTCCGCCTGCCGGGCGGCCTGGCGCACGGCGGGATCCGTGTTCACGAGCGCGCGGCGCACCGGGGCGAACAGCCAGCGAAGACCGCGCACCAGCGACGACCGCGAGCTCCCGAAGGACTCGGCCTCGAGCTGCACGTTCCAACCCTCGGGTTCGCGAACGCGCATGATCTGGACGAAGTCCTCGGTGAAGCCCCGTCCAAGCGGCCGGCTCAGTCGGTCGCGGACGTTCGCGCGGTACTGGCGCTTGGTGACCGTGTCCTCGTTGTTCTGGTTCTGCGCCCGATCGCGGATGTCGGCCATGATGGCCTTCACGTCGGGCGTCGGCTTCCGGGTTCTGGAGGTCTCCGCCTCCGAAACTGCGGTCGGCACTTTGTTCTCCTTTCGGGTTCGGCCCCTGGCGGAACCCGGGGTCGCGGAGGACCGGATGGACCCGCGGCGGAGACCCCGGAGGGGCTCCGCCGGCGGGAGCGCGGTCCTGGACCGCGGGGCTGCGGGGAGCCGGGAAGCTCGGTCCCGGGGCGCCCTCAGAAGCTCGCGAGGGCGTCCGCCTCCGAGTCGTGCGTCTCGAACACGGTGACCAGCTTGGTGATCTGCAGCAGATCCTCCATCCGCTCGGTCAGGTTCAGCAGCTTGATCGCTCCGCCCACACGCACGAGCCGCGTGTGGCACCGGACCAGCTCGCCGAGCCCGGCGCTGTCCACGTAGGACACCGCGCCGAGATTCAGCACGACCTTGCGGCTACCGCCGGCGACCACGTCCCGGACCTTGTTGCGGAGAACCTCGTCTCCCTCGCCCAGAACGATCCGGCCCTCGAGATCGAGCACCGTGACGTCGCCTACAACACGTTCCGTTGCCTTCATTTCCAAACCTCCCCGCGTTACGGGTTCTGCCCCGCCCCCAAGCGCGTTGGATTCGCCAGCGGCGCACCGCTGTTCCGGGGCAGGAAATGCGCCGCGCGGCCGCCGCGCTCCGTGCCGGAGCCGGTCTGACTGCCGCCGACGCTCGAAACCCAGCTAGTGTAGCAGTCGCCATGACCGACCCTCCCCCGGCGCTGGCGTTCGCCGAGGCCGCGGACCGGCGAA
The DNA here is from genome assembly GCA_965199715.1 of Vicinamibacteria bacterium. Lineage (GTDB taxonomy): Bacteria > Acidobacteriota > Vicinamibacteria > Marinacidobacterales > Marinacidobacteraceae > CBDATA01. Next base: position 1,728,059 of record OZ241322.1, on the reverse strand, counting down.
TTCAGGAGGCCGCGGTCGCGATCGCCGAGGCCGGCTTCGCGCGGCCGGTCCTCGTCGGCGGACCGGCGCTTCCCGGCGTGCGGAGCGTCCGGCCCGAGGGCGAAGTTCTCGACCGCGCCGCCGCCGTTCTGAAGAAGCGACGCCCCGGCGCATCCGCTTCGAACCCGCTCGTGTTCGCAAATCTGCTGGTCGCGCTCGGCGAGGCGGAGGGCTCGATCGCCGGAGCGGTCCACCCGACCGCGGCGGTGATCCGGGCCGGACTCCTGGCCATCGGGCCGCGCTCGGGCGTGAAGCGGGTCTCGGGCGCGTTCCTCATGGAGTTGCCCAACGGACGGGAGCCGCTGCTGTTCGCCGACGCGGCGGTGATTCCCGAGCCTTCCGAGGACGATCTCGTGGAGATCGCGCTCGCGACCGCCGCGACCGCGGAGTCGCTGTTCGACGAGGCGCGGGTGGCGTTGCTGTCGTTCTCGACCCGGGGCAGCGCCGACCACGACAAGGCGCGACGCATGGCGCGGGCGGCCGACCGCGTGCGCGCGCTGCGCCCCGATCTCGTCGTGGACGGCGAGCTCCAGGGAGACGCGGCGCTCGTTCCCGCCATCGCCGACCGCAAGGCGCCGGGCAGCCCGGTCGCCGGTCGCGCCAACGCACTTATCTTCCCGGACCTCGGCGCCGGGAACCTCGCCTACAAGCTCGTCGAGCGACTCGCCGGGGCGAGTGCGACCGGGCCCATCGTGCAGGGGCTCCGGGCGCCGCTGAACGACCTCTCGCGCGGGGCGAGCGCCGCGGACGTCGTCCGGCTGGCGCGGCTGACCGCCCGGCAGGCGCTCAGGAACCGGAGGGCCGCTTCGGCTGCGGAACGAGGCGCAGGTACGGCCTGACGGCTTTCCAGCCGTCCGGATACGCCTCCCGCGCCTCTTCGTCGGAAACCGCCGGCACGATGATCACGTCGTCCCCGTCCCGCCAATTCGCCGGCGTGGCGACCCGGTGCGCTTCGGTGAGCTGCATCGAGTCCAACGCTCGGAGAATCTCGTCGAAATTCCGCCCGGTGGTCATCGGGTAGGTGAGGATCAGCCGGACCCGCTTGTCCGGCCCGACGACGAACACCGAGCGGACGGTCATGTTGTCCGCCGCGGTCCGCTTCCCGCCGCCCACGGCGTTCGGGTGGATCATGTCGTAGAGCCGGGCGACGGCGAGGTCGTCGTCGCCGATGAGCGGGTACTCGACCGGATGGCCCTGCGTCTCCTCGATGTCGGCCTTCCACCGCTCGTGGTCCGCGACCGGATCCACGCTGAGGCCGAGGATCCGGCAATTCCGCTTTCGGAACTCGGGGAGGAGCCCCGCCATGCGGCCGAGCTCGGTGGTGCACACCGGCGTGAAGTCCTTCGGATGGGAGAAGAGGATCGCCCAGCCGTCGCCGATCCACTCGTGGAAGCGGATCGCGCCGTGGGTCGTGCGGGCGGTGAAGTCGGGGGCGAGGTCGCCGATGCGAATGGTCATTTCGGAAAGGGGCTCCAGTGCACGGCCGATGGCGCGGACCTCGTCGGGCCCGACTCGGCAGCACCCGCCGATCATGGCGGCGCCGAGGCGTTTCCACGATCGGGACAGCGCCGGAAGGTCGGCGGCCGCGGCCGGGCGCTCCCAGACCTTCCGCGTCGGGTCCCAGACGCCGCCGGCGTTCGGATAGACTATCACGGGCTTGCGGCTGCCGCGCCAGAACTTCGGGATGAGCGGCGCGATGTGCACGGGAGCGGTGCAGTTCACGCCGACCGCGAGGATTCCGGGCCACGGGGCGATGTCGCGGGCGGCGTCCTCCGCCCGGTTTCCGTCCGAAATGCGCGACTCGTCCCGGCAGGTGAAGCTGATCCACGCTGGCGGCGCGTCGGGCAGGCGGGCGTGCAGCGCGGCGAGCAAACGGGCCTCACGCCGCGACGGAATCGTCTCGATCGCCAGAAGATCCGCGCCGGACCGGGCGAGGAGCGCGAGCCGCCGCTTGTGGAACCGGACGAGCTCGGCGTCGTCCACGTCGTAGTCCTCTCCGTACTCGGAGCCGTCCGCGAGGAACGCTCCGTAGGGACCGATGCTGGCCGCGACCAGCGGGCGCCGCGCCGAGCGGCGCTCCCGCACGAACCGGTCGCGCTCCCGCACCGCGATCCGGACCGCGTCCTCGAAGGCGCGCTCGGCCGCTTCGTCGGACAGCCCGTGCCGGCGAAATCCCTCGAAGCTCGCCTGGTAGGTGGCCGCGGTGATGCACTCGGCTCCCGCCTCGAGGAAGCGGGCGTGCGCGCGGGCGACGGCTTCGGGCGTCTCGAGGAGCGCGCGAGCCGACCAGAGATCGTGGGCGAGATCGCAACCGGACGCCTCCAGCTCGGACGCGAGGCCGCCGTCGAGGAGTCGCATCCGAGCGGGAGAGCGTACCGCCCAAGTTGACAGGTTCCGACCCCGGTTCTAAGGTTACGTAACATTTCGGGCGGAGTTCGCCCGGTGAACCAGGAGCGAGATTTGGCCGAAGTCGTTGTCCAGGAAGGCGAGACCGTCGAGACGGCTCTCAAGCGCTTCAAGCGCCGCGTCCAGGCCGAGGACATCATCAAGGAAATCAAGCGGCACTCGTTCTACGTGAAGCCCGGCGACAAGCTGAGGGCCAAGCGCGCCGCAGCGCGGAAGCGCGCCCGGAAGCGCCGGCGTCGGACCCGCTGATCGCGGGCCGTGCGCGTTCTCCTGATCGGATCGGGAGGGCGCGAGCACGCCCTCGCATGGGCGCTTTCCCGCAGCGGCCAGCTTGAGGAGCTGATCGTCGCCCCGGGCAACCCGGGGATCGGTCGGATCGCGCGACTCGTTCCGGACGCGGGAGACCCGGTCGCGCTCGCCCGTTCCGCCGAGGCGGATTTGGTCGTGGTCGGGCCGGAGGCGCCGCTCGCCGACGGCCTCGCCGACCGGATGTGGGCCGAAGGAATCCCCTGCCTCGGCCCCAGGAAGGACGCAGCCCGGCTCGAGTCCTCGAAGTCGTTCGCGAAGGAGTTCTGCGAACGGCACGGAATCCCCACGGCGCGCCATCGGACCGTCCGCGACGCCGCGAGCGTGCGCCGGACGCTGCGCAGCGGAGAGCTCGGCGACCGGGTCGTCGTCAAGGCCAGCGGGCTCGCCGCCGGCAAGGGAGTGTTCCTTCTCGAGACCCCCGAGGAGGCCGAGGCGGAGGCCGGGCGCCTGCTGGACGGCGCGCTCGGCGACGCCGGCCGCACGGTCGTCCTCGAGGAGCGCCTGAGCGGGCCGGAACTGAGCGTCTTCGCGCTAAGCGACGGCGAGCAGGTCGCGCTCTGCGGCACCGCCCGCGACTACAAGCGCCGCTTCGAGGGGGACCGCGGCCCCAACACCGGCGGGATGGGCAGCGTCAGTCCGGGAACGCGCGACGGGGAGCTCCTCGCTCGGATCCGGATCGAGGTGCTCGAGCCGACCATCGCCGGACTCGCCGACGAGAAGCGCCCCTACCGCGGGATCCTCTACGCCGGCCTGATGCTCACCGCCGACGGGCCGAAGCTCCTCGAGTTCAACGTCCGCTTCGGCGACCCGGAGGCGCAGTCGGTGCTCCCGCGGCTCGAAAGCGATCTCGTGGCCTGGCTCGGGGACGCGGCGGCCGGGCGGCTGCCGGGCGAGGCGCTCGCGTTCCGCCGGGACGAGGCGGTCACCGTGATTCTCGCGTCCGACGGCTATCCGGGCGCGTACCGCAAGGGCGCCCCGATCAGCGGCCTTCCGGACGCGGTCGAGACCGACGACGGCAGCTTCGTGTTCCACGCCGGCACGCGCGCCGGACCGAACGGGATCGAGGCCGCGGGCGGGCGGGTGATCGCGGTCACCGGGCTCGGCCCCGACCAGGAAACCGCCCGGCGAGCCGCGTACCGCACGGCCGACCGCATCCACTGGGACGGCGTGCGCCGCCGGGAAGACATCGGCGCGGACTGACCCGCGCGGAAAGGAAGAGTTCCAATGAGTGCTGACCCCAAGGTCCTGATCGTCATGGGGAGTCCGTCCGACGCCGACGTGATGCGCGAGGCCAAGAAAGTCCTCGACTCGCTCGGCGTCCCGTCGCGGATGGGCGTCTATTCGGCGCACCGGACCCCGGGACGCGCCGCCGAGCTCGCCGAGGGAGCCCGCGACGCCGGAGTGGTCGCGATCATCGCCGGCGCGGGCATGGCCGCCCATCTCGCCGGGGCCATGGCCGCCCGGACGATCCTGCCGGTGATCGGGGTTCCGCTCGCGGCGTCGCTGCTGGGACTCGACGCGCTCCTCGCGACGGTCCAGATGCCGCCGGGATTCCCGGTGGGCACGGTCGCAGTCGGGAAGGCGGGCGCCCAGAACGCCGCGCACTACGCGGCGCAGATCGTCGCGCTGAGCGATCCGGCGGTCGCCGAACGGATCCTCGAGTGGCGGCGGGCGAAGGCCGCGGCCGCGGCCGAGGCGTCCGCCGCGCTCGAAGCCGAGTAGTCCTCAACCCGCCGCGAGCTGGCCGCAGGCGGCGTTCACGTCGCCGCCGCGGCTGCGCCGGAGCGTGGCCGCGAATCCGGCGGCGGCGACCGCGCCCAGGAAGCGTTCTGCGTCCGCTTCGGATCCTCTGCGGTGCGGCGCGCCGGGCCACGGGTTGAACCCGATCAGGTTGACCATGGGGCGGAACGCGAGCCGGCGGAGCCGCCGAACCAGCATCCCGGCGTCGGCAGCCCGGTCGTTCTCGCCGCCCAGCAGCACGTACTCGATCGTGACCCGCCGCCGCGGATCCTGCGGGAGCGCCTCGAGCGCGGCGAAGACGGCATCCATGGAGTGACGGCGGCCGATCGGCATCCATCGGACCCGGCTCTCGTCGTCGGGCGCGTGGAGGCTGATCGCGAGCCCGACTCGGGGCGCGGCCCGGCCGATGCGGGCGATCTCGTCGGGCAGCCCGACGGTGGAGACCGTGATCCGCCGCGCCGGGACCCCAAAGCCCTCGCTGTCGGTCAGAAGCTCCAGCGCCCCCAGCACGCCCTCGACGTTCAGCAGCGGCTCCCCCATGCCCATGAAGACGACGTTGCGCCGCCCGCCCGGCTCGCCGCCCGAAAGCAGCACCTGGGCTGCGATCTCGCCGGGAGTCAGGTTGCGGCGGAACTGCACGCTCCCCGAGCGGCAGAAGGTGCACGCGAGCGGACAGCCGACCTGGGTGGAGACGCACACGGTGAGATCGCCCGAATCGGCGGAACGCCCGGAGCGCTCGCCGACCTCCGAGCGGCGGCTCGGTATCCGCACCGTCTCGACCAGAAGGCCGTCCTCGAGCCGCAGGAGCAGCTTTTCGCTGCCGTCGGCGGACGCTTCCCGCCGGGCCACTTCGGGGTGCGCGATGCGGAACCGCCCGGCGAGCCGGGCGCGCAGCTCCTTGCCCAGATCGGTCATCCCGTCGAACCCGGATGCGCCCCGGCGGTACAGGTGCCGGAAGATCTGCCGCCCCCGGAAGGCGGGCAGCTCCAGCTCGCCGGCGAGGGCCTCGAGCGCGCTCCGGGACCGGCCGAAGAGGTTTTCCACGCGGCGAGCTTACCCACTAGGGGTTGTGGGGGGACCGCGGACGGACCACAAGATGTTGGGGTTCGTCTGGTACTCTCCCCGCCCCATGATGACCGGCGTCAGATTGCGGGTGCTCGGCTCCGGAAGCTCGGGGAACGCGAGCCTCGTGACCGCCGGCGGGACCACCGTGCTGGTCGAGGCGGGCCTCGCCGGCAGCACGATCGAGGCGCGGATCCGGGCCGCCGGAAGCGATCCCACCGAGGTCCGGGCGGTGTTCGTATCGCACGAGCACGGCGACCACTGCCGGGGCGCGCTGCCGTTCGCGCGGCGGCATGGGACTCCGGTCGTCGCCACGGCCGGCACGTGGCGCCGCATGGGCGGCGACGACTGCGCCTGGACACGGATCGTCCCCACCGAGCCGCTGCGCATCGGGGCGCTGACGGCCGTCTGCTTCCCGACGCCGCACGACGCCGAGGAGCCGGTGGGCTTTCGCTTCGAACATCGGGGCGAGCGGGCGGTCCTCGTCACCGACATCGGGCACGTCAACCGGGAGACGGCGGCCGCGATCGAGGACGCCTCGCTCCTGCTCATCGAGTCCAACTACGACGAGCAGGAACTCCACGAGAGCCCCTATCCGTTCAGCACCCGACTGCGGATCGCGTCCGAATACGGGCACCTCTCGAACGGCGCCCTCGCCGCCTACCTGCGCCGCAGCTTGCCGCGCTCGGTCCACACGGTCGTGCTGGCGCATCTCTCGCAGAACACCAACTCGCCCGAACTCGCGTTGCGCACCGCGCAGGAGGCGCTTGAGGCCGCCGGCCGGTTCGACGTGCGTCTCCTCGTCGCCCGCCGCGGCGAGCCCACGCCCGAGGTGGCGACCCGGTTCGAGGCGCCCCGCCTCGCGATCGCCTGATGCTCACGAGGCGGTACGTCCGCCCCGAGATGGGGGCCATCTGGACCGACGAGGCGCTCTTTGGGTCGTGGATGGAGGTCGAGGTGGCGGCCGCCGTCGCCACCGCCGCCGAGGGGCTGATCCCCGAGTCGGCGGCCGAGGCGATCCAAGAGCGAGCGGGGTTCGACGTCGCCCGCATCCACGAGATCGAGAAGACCGTCCAGCACGACGTCGTCGCCTTCACGCAGTCGATGGCCGAACACGTGGGGCCGCAGGGGCGCTGGATCCACTTCGGCCTCACCAGCTCCGACGTCGTCGATACCGCGCTCGCGACCCGCATGGTCCGCTCGGCGGACCTGATCCTCGAGCGGGTGGACCGGATCCGGGACGTCCTGAAGCGCCGCGCCTTCGAGCATCGGGGCACCGTCATGGTTGGGCGGACGCATGGTGTCCACGCCGAGCCGATGACGTTCGGGATGAAGCTCGCGCTCTGGTGGGCGGAGATGGGGCGCAACCGCCGCCGGCTCGAAGCGGCCCGGGAGGCCGTGCGCGTCGGGAAGCTGAGCGGCGCGGTGGGAACCTTCGCCAAGCTGCCGCCCTCGGTGGAACAGCGGGTCTGCGACGCGCTGGGGCTGGAACCGGCCCCCATCTCCACCCAGGTGGTCCAGCGCGACCGCCACGCCGAGCTCGCCGCCGCGCTCGCCATCCTCGGCGGGACGCTCGAGAAGATCGCCACCGAGATCCGCAACCTCCAGCGGACCGAAATCCGCGAGCTGGAGGAGCCGTTCGGGAAGGGGCAGAAGGGCTCCTCGGCGATGCCGCACAAGCGCAACCCGGTCGGCTGCGAACAGGTGTGCGGCCTCGCGCGGATTCTTCGGGCGAACGCCATGCCGGCGTTCGAGAACATCGCGCTGTGGAACGAGCGGGACATCTCGCACTCGTCGGCGGAGCGGATGACGATCCCCCAGAGCTTCCAGCTCGCCGACCACGTCCTGCTGCGGATGACCGGCGTCCTCGACCGGCTCGTCGTGCGGGAGGACGCGATGCGCGCGAACCTCGAGCGCATGAACGGCATGGTCTTCAGCGGCCAGGTGCTGCTCGACCTCGCGGCGCGGGGCGTCTCGCGGGAGGACGCCTACGGCATGGTGCAGGGAGCGGCCATGAAGCTGTGGTCCGACGGCGGCTCGCTCCGCCAGCGGCTCGGCGAGGACGAGCGGGTCACCGCGCTCCTCGGGGACGACGAGCTGGACGCCGCGTTCGATCTCGACGTGCAGCTTCGTCATCTGGACGCGATCTTCGAGCGGGTGTTCGCGGAATGAGCTTCCGGTTCCGGGTCGCGATCCGCCTTCGCCCCTCGGTGTACGACCCGCAGGGCGAGGCGATCCGCCGCGCCATCGCCCACCGGGAGCCGAGCGTCGTCGCGATCCGCCAGGGCAAGCTGTTCGAGATCGAGATCGAGGCCGCTTCGGCCGAAGAGGCGCGACGGATCGCCGAGGCGACCGCGCAGGACGTTCTCGCCAACCCGGTTCTCGAGGACTGGAGCGTGGAACCGTCGGAATGACCCGCTTCGCGGTCGTGGTCTTCCCCGGGACGAACTGCGAGGGCGACGTGCAGCACGCGATCCGCGCCGTCACCGGGCGGGACGCGGCGCTCGTCTGGCACCAGGAGGGCTCGCTCGACGGCTTCGACGCCGCGGTGATCCCCGGCGGGTTCGCCCACGGCGATTACCTGCGCGCCGGGAGCCTCGCCCGCTTCTCCCCGGTGATGGCCCCGCTCGTCCGGATGGCGGCGTCGGGACGGCCCGTCGCCGGAATCTGCAACGGCTTCCAGATCCTCCAGGAGGCGGGCCTCCTGCCGGGGGCGATGCTGAAGAACCGGTCGCTCGCCTACGTCTGCCGGGACGTGCGGATCCGGGTCGAGGACTCCGACTCGCCGCTCACCTGCGGCGTCCCACCGGGGACGGTGCTGCGGATGCCGGTGGGCCACGCCGAGGGCAATTTCCGGGCGGCGGAAGAGGTTCGGGCGATCTTCCGCTACTGCGACGAGGCCGGCGAGATCGCCGACGAAGCCAACCCCAACGGCTCGCGCGACGGGATTGCCGGAGTGCGCAACGAACGGGGGAACGTGGCGGCGATGATGCCGCACCCGGACCGCGCCTACGAGGCGGATCTCGGCGGGACCGACGGGCGGCTCCTGTTCGAGAGCATGGTCCGCTACGCCGAGTCGTGAGCGCGACCGTCGAGGCGGCGCTCGCCTCGGGCCTCACCCGGGAGGAATTCCAGCGCATCGTCGGCCTGCTGGGCCGCGCGCCCAATGGGAACGAGCTCGGCATGTTCTCGGCGATGTGGTCGGAGCACTGCTCCTACAAGTCGTCGAAGCGTCATCTCGCCCGCTTCCCGACCGAGTCGCCGAGAGTGCTGGAGGGGCCGGGCGAGAACGCCGGCGCGGCGCTCCTCGGCGAGGGGCTCGCCGTCGTGTTCAAGGTGGAGTCGCACAACCACCCCACGTTCATCGAACCCTTCCAGGGGGCGGCGACCGGCGTGGGCGGCATCCTGCGCGACGTGTTCACCATGGGCGCCCGGCCGGTGGCCCTGATGAACTCGCTGCGGTTCGGGCCGCTCGAGAACCCGAAGAACCGGGCGCTGTTCGCCGGGGCGGTCGCCGGAATCGCGAACTACGGCAACAGCATGGGGATCCCGACCGTCGGCGGGGAGGTCTTCTTCGAGGACTGCTACTCGCTGAACCCGCTGGTGAACGCCTTCGCGCTCGGGGTCGCGCCCGCCGACCGCATCTTCCGCGCCCGCGCCGACGTTCCCGGAAGCCCGATCTGGTGCGTCGGCGCGAAGACCGGCCGCGACGGCATCCACGGCGCGTCCATGGCGTCGGCGTCCTTCGACGAGGAGGCGGAGGCGAAGCGCCCCACGGTGCAGGTCGGCGACCCCTTCCTCGAGAAACTGCTCATGGAGGCGTGCCTCGAGCTCATGCGGGGCGACGCGCTGCTCGGGGTCCAGGACATGGGGGCCGCCGGAATCACCTGCTCCACCGCCGAGATGGCGTCGCGGGGCGGCGCCGGAGTCGAGGTGGACCTCGATCTGGTGCCCCAGCGCGAGTCGGGGATGAGCGCCTACGAGATCCTGCTCTCCGAGTCGCAGGAGCGGATGCTCATGGCGGTCCGGCCGGGCCGCGAGGACGAGGTGCGGCGGGTGTTCCGCAAGTGGGACCTCGACGCCGCCGCCATCGGGCGGGTCAGCGGCGACGGCCTGCTGCGGGCGCGCCACGGCGGGAAGGTCGCGGCGGAGCTCCCCTGCCGGGCGCTCACCGACGACGCCCCGGTGCTGGACCGCCCGGTCCGCGCGCTTCCGCCCGAGCCGGAGGTCCCGGCGACGAGCCTGCCCGAGCCGACCGACTGGAACGAGGCGGCGCTCGGGATGGCCGGGTGCGCCGAGCTCGCGAGCCGCCGCTTCGTGTACGAGCAGTACGACCACATGGTGCGCAGCGACACGCTGGTCCGCCCCGGTGGGAGCGCCGGCGTGGTCCGGATCAAGGGATCCCGCCTCGGGATCGCAATGACGCTCGACGGGAACGGGCGCTGGACGGCGCGGGACCCCCGGCGCGGCGGGGCGCTCGCGGTGTCGGAAGCCTGCCGCAACCTCGCCTCCGTGGGGGCGATTCCCATCGGCGCGACGAACTGCCTCAACTTCTCGAACCCCGAGCGCCCCGAGATCATGTGGCAGTTCGCCGAGGCGATCGCCGGGATGAGCGAGGCGCTCCAAGCGTTCGGAGTCCCGATCACCGGCGGCAACGTGAGTCTTTACAACGAGACCGACGACGCCGGGATTTTCCCGACCCCGGTGGTCGGGGTCGTGGGCGCGCTCGAGGACGCCGGGAAGCGCATCGGCCAGCGCTTCGGAGACGGCGACGCGCTCCTGCTCGCGGGGCCGGAGGATCCGGGCGCAATGGGCGCGAGCGCGTACCTGAAGGAGCGCTTCGGGCGCACCGACGGCCGGCCGCCGAAGCCCGACCTCGCCGCCGAGATCCGCCTCGGCGCCTTCCTCCGTTCGGCGGCCGGGGTCCTGACCTCGGCGCGGGATCTTTCGGAAGGCGGCCTGCTGGCGCAGGCGGTCGAGAGCCTCGGCGGGCGCGGCGCGGCGCTCGATCTGGCGTGCCCGGGCCGGGCCGAGGGCGTCCTGTGGGGCGAGGGCGTGGCGCGGGCGCTGGTGAGCGTTCCCGACAAGCGCGCCGACGAAGTCCTGGCGCTCGCGGAACGCGCCGGGGTTCCGCTGCTGCGGATCGGGACGGTCGGGGGCGACTCGCTGCGCGTGCGGCTGAACGGGGCCGCGACGATCGAGCTTCCCGTCGCGACGGTGACCGAGCGCTTCCGCAACGGGCTCGGTAGGCTCACCGGGGCATGAGCCTCCCCCCGCCGCCCGACGGGTTCCGCGAGGAGTGCGCGGTCGTCGGGGTCTGGAACCGCCCGGAGGCGGCGCGCCGCGCCTATCTCGCGCTCTACGCCCAGCAGCATCGGGGGCAGGAGGCTGCCGGCGTCGTCACCGTCCGTCCCGACGGCGAGGGGTTGATCGGGCGTAACGGCAGCGGCTACGTGGCGGACGTCTTCGACCGGGCGACGCTGGAGTCGCTCCCCGGACGCGCCGCGATCGGCCACACCCGGTACTCGACCGCGGGCGACACGAGCACGCGGAACATCCAGCCGCTCCACATCGAGTGCAAGTTCGGCGAGATCGCGGTCTGCCACAACGGGAACCTCGTGAACGCCCACACGCTGCGGCGGCGGCTCGTGGACCGGGGATCCATCTTCCGGACCACGAGCGACACCGAGGTGCTGCTGCATCTGTTCGCCAAGTCGGGCCAGGACCACGAGTTCGACGCGGTGTGCGAGGCCGTCCGCCAGACCGAGGGCGCGTTCTCGCTGCTGTTCCTCACGAAGAACGCGCTGTACGCCGTCCGCGATCCGCGCGGGTTCCGGCCGCTGGTGCTGGCGCGGGCCGGCCACGGGCACGTGGTCTGCTCCGAGACCTGCGCGCTCGACCTGCTGGACGCCGAGTACGTCCGCGACGTCGAGGCGGGCGAGCTGCTGCGGATCACCGACGCGGGAGTGGAGAGCTTCCGCGTATTCGAGCCGGCCCCGCCCGCGCAGTGCGTCTTCGAGCACATCTACTTCGCCCGGCCCGACAGCCGGGTCTTCGGGCGCGAGGTCTATCGGACCCGCATCGCGCTCGGCGCCGCGCTCGCCCGCAACACCGGCGTGCCGGCCGACATCGTGGTCCCGGTTCCCGACTCGGGGCTCATCGCCGCGATCGGCTACTCGCGGACCGCCGGAATCCCCATGGAATTCGGGCTCATCCGCAACCACTACGTGGGCCGCACGTTCATCGAGCCCAGCCAGTCGATCCGCAATTTCGGCGTGCGCATCAAGCTGAACCCGGTCCCCGGGATCATGGAGGGGAAGCGGGTCGTGCTCATCGACGACTCGATCGTGCGCGGCACGACCAGCCGGAAGCTCGTCCAGTTGGCGCGGAACGCCGGCGCCGCGGAAGTCCACTTCCGGGTCTCGTCGCCGCCGACGACCGGCCCCTGCCACTACGGCATCGACACCCCGAGCAAGTCCGAGCTCATAGCCGCGAAGCACAGCGTGGAGGAAATCCGGGAGTACCTGAACGCGGACAGCCTGGCCTACCTGCCGCTCGACGCGATGTGGGAGGCGATGGACCACGAGCAGGATCGCTACTGCGACGCCTGCTTCTCGGGGAACTACCCGCTCCCGGTGCCCGACCCAGAGGTCATGCGCACGCTGTTCGGCCGCAACCGGGACTAGGCCTCGACCGGGGCCCCTTCCGCGTCCACCCGGACGACCGCTCCCAGCGACTCGAGCGCCGGCGCGAGCGGCTCGGCGTTCCCGACGATCACGAGCGCCCCGGACTCGGGGACGAGGTAGCGGGCGGCCGCCGCGACGACTTCCTCCCGGGACACCGCCGCCACCCGCTCGGGGTAGTTCCGCAGCTCCTCCAGCGGGCGGCCCCGGTCGTGGCAGGACGTGATCGCGCCGGCGATGCTGCCGCAGGTCTCGAAGCGGTGGACGTGGCTGCGGAGGAACGCGCGGCGGGCGTCGTCCAGCTCCTTCGCGAGGATGCGCCGGCGCCCGGAGCCGAGGTCGGCGATCTCGCGCAGCAGCGCCGGGATCGCTTCCGCCGCCTTTTCGACGTGAATGGCGGTCGAAGCGGCGAGGAAGCCGGCGCCGCGGTGCTGGCGGATCCGGGCGAACGCCCCGTAGGTGGCCCCCATCCGTTCGCGCAGCGTCAGGTTCAGCCGGCTCGAGAACCCACCGCCGAGAACATGGAGCGCGATCCGTAACGCGAGCCGGTCCGGCGCGTCCCCGGGGGGGCCGGGCCGCGCCCAGCTCACCATGGCTTGGGGCGCGGGCACGGTCGTCGCGTGGAGAAAGACCCCGCGGGCGGACTCGGGGACGGGCGGCGCGAGGCAAGCGCCGCTCCGACCGCCGGGGCTCCAGTCGCCGAAACGCTCATCCGTGAGCGCGCGCATCGCTTCGGGCTCGACGTCGCCGCAGAGCACGAGCGCCGCGCCGTCCGCCGGATAGCGGGTCTCGTGGAACCGCTTCAGATCCTCTGGTCGCATCTTCCCGAGCGAGGCCTCGTCGCCGCCGGCGCGCCAGCCGTAGGGATGCTCGTCGGAGAAGACGAGCCGCCGGGCGACCCGACGCACGATCGCGTCCGGGCGGACCCGCGCCGAGCGCAGGCCGTCGAGCCGCAGCGGAACCAGCCGCTCCAGCTCCTCGGTTCGGAACGCCGGGTTCCGCAGCATGTCCGCGACGAGGTCGAGCGTCGGGTCGAGGTGCTCGGTGAGGCACGAGAACGCGAGGTGGGTCGCCTCGCCGCCCGACGAGCAGCCGAGACCGGCGCCGATCCGGTCCGCGTCCGACTCGAACCGGCTGGCCGACCGGCTCTCGGTTCCCCGCCCCATCATGCTCGCGGTCATGGACGCGAGGCCCGCCTCGGCGCGGCTTTCGTCCGCGCGCCCCCCGGGCACCGTCAGCACCGCCTCCAGCTTGGGAAGGTCGCGCCGGGGGTGCACCAGCAGGCGCAGACCGTTCGACAGGCGCATCTCCTCGGGCAGCGGCGCGCCGAAGGCCCCGGTCCGACCCTTCCGGGGGGAGCGGCTCCGGTCCGGCTCGAAAACGAGCGCGCCGGACGGGGTCGCGCCCGCAGGCGGGTCGGCCCACCCGGCGGGAGGCGCCGGCTGGCCGGCGGGGACGTCGCCCCGCCCCTCGCCGTAGAGCAGCTCCACCCGGGGCTCGGTCAGGTAGCGCGCGCAGGCGTCCCGCAGGTCCTCCTTCGTGACCTTCCGGTACTGGTCGAAGTGGTCGCCGATCTTGCCGGCGTCGCCGGCGAAGGTCTCGTAGCGCGCGAGAAGGTCGGCCTTGCCGGCGAGATGCTCCATCGCGTCCACGAAGGCGACCTGGAGCGACGCCTTCACCTTCGCGAGCTCCTCGTCGGTCGGCCCCTCTCGGGCGAACCGGGCGATCTCCTCGTCCATCGTCTCCCGGATGCGGTCCAGCGGCTCGTCGGGCCGGGCCGTGACGACCGCCCCCGCGATCCCGCCGGCCTCCAGCGAGTACTGGAACGCCCCGACGTTGGACGCGATCCGATCCTCGTACACGAGCCGCCGGTACAAGCGCGAGTTGAGCCCGTCGGAGAGCAGGTCCGAGAGCATCTCGAGCGCCGGCTGGTCCTCGTGGAAGAAGGGAACAGTGCTCCAGCCGCAGTAGAGCCGGGCGTGCGGCACCTCCTCCTCCACGCGCACGATCCGGGTCGTTCCGAGCCGGTCGGGGGGAACCGCCGGGCGCCCGGGCGCGGGTCCCCCGGGGATCGAGCCGAAGTACCGCTCGACGAGATCCAGCGCGCGGCGCTCGGCGAAGTCGCCCGCGACCACGAGCACCGCGTTGTTCGGCACGTAGAACGTGCGGAAGAAGTCATGGACCTCGGCGAGCGTGGCGGCCTCGAGGTGCCCCATGTCGCCGATCACGTCCCACGAATACGGATGGCCGGACGGGTAGAGGGCGTGGAACATCTTCTCCCACGCGGTTCCGTAGGGGACGTTGTCCATGCGCTGGAACCGCTCGTTGCGGACCACCTCGCGCTGGGTGTCGAGCCGGTGCTGGTCGAGAACGTCGAGCAGGTACGCCATGCGGTCCGATTCGGCCCACAGAGCCACCCCGAGCGCCTCCTTCGGCAGCGTTTCGTAGTAGTTCGTGCGGTCGTGGCTCGTCGTCCCGTTCACTCCTCCCGACGACAGGCTCGCCCCCGCCTCCTCCATGAGACGGATGAAGTGCCGGTTGTTGTGGCGCGAACCCTCGAACATGAGGTGCTCGAACAGGTGGGCGAAGCCGGTGCGCCACGGCCGCTCGTTCTTGGAACCGACGTGGTACCAGAGCGCGACGTGCGCGAGCGGCAGCCGCCGATCCTCGTGAAGGAGCACCCGGAGGCCGTTTCCGAGCGTCCGCGAACGAAAGGGAACCGAAATCTCACTCATGCGGGCCGGGAATATACTGCCCGCACTCAGGACTGAAGGGACGTGTGGCGCTGGATTCCGTTGGCGCTCGCGCTGACGGCGCAGGAGCCCTTCACCGCCGACCGGACCGTCGAGGAGATGACCGGGAAGCAGGTCGTCCTCGAGACCGCCGAGGGGCCGATCGTCATTGAGGTGCGGCCCGAGGCCGCCCCGAACCACACCGCCTTCTTCCTGAAGCAGGCCGAGGAGGGCGCGTACGACGGCACCGCCTTCCACCGGGTGATCGCCCGGGGCATCCTCCAGGGCGGCGATCCCGAGACGAAGGACCCTGAAGCGGTCGAACGCTACGGGACCGGCGGGCTGCAACGCCTCGCCCGGGAACCGAACGACCTCCTCCACGTCCGGGGGGCGGTCTCGGCGGTGCAGGTTCCGGGTGACCCGGACAGCGCCGGCTCCCAGTTCTTCATCGTGATCACCGACCAGCCGCCGCTCGACGGCGGTTACACGGTCTTCGCCGAAGTGGTCGAGGGGTTGCGCGTCGCGACCCGGCTCTCCGAGGTCGAGGCCGACGACCGGGGCATGCCCGTCGAGCGGATCGAGATCCTGAGCGCGTCGGTCCGCGACCGACCGCCGCCGCCCGCGGTTCCGTTCGAGGGCGGGACCGACGCCGCGCTCGCGGACTTCCACGTCGTGCTCGAGACCACGGCGGGCGAGATCCGGATCGCGGTCTTCCCGGACGTCGCCCCGATCCACGCCCGCAACTTCCTGCGGCTCGCCGCGCTCGGCGCGTACGACGGCACCGCCTTCCACCGGGTCGTCCCCGGATTCGTGATCCAGACCGGCTGGATGGAGACAAGGGAGCCGGAGCTCCCCGAGGAACTGGAGAAGCACGTGACCAACGTGCCCGCCGAGCTGAACGACCGCTCCCACGTGCCCGGGATCGTGTCCATGGCCCGGCTCGAGGAACTCGACAGCGCCATGACCAGCTTCTTCATCGTCACCGGCGAAGCTCCCGGGCTCGACGGCGAGTACACGGTCTTCGGCGAGGTGGTCGAGGGCTACGAGACGGTCGAGGCGATCGAGGCCGTCCCCGCCGGGGAGGACGAGGCGCCGCTCGAGCGGATCGCGATCCTCCGGGCGCGGGTGGAGCCGGCGCCGTGAAGCCGCTCGACGTGGCCATCGTGGGGGCCGGGCCGTCGGGCCTCGCCGCCGCGATCGGCTGCCAGCGACGCGGCCTCACCTACGAGGTGCTCGACAAGGGCGGCATCGTGGACAGCATCCGTCGCTTTCCGGTGCACATGGTGTTCTTCACCACGCCCGACCTGCTCGAGATCGGCGAGATTCCGCTGGTCTGCCAACGGGAGAAGCCGACCCGGCAAGAGGCGCTCATCTACTACCGCAAGGTCGTCCAGCGCTTCGGCCTGAAGCCGCGTCTGTACACCCGGGTCTCCCGCGCGTCCCGCGAGGACGGCGGCTTCGCGCTGGAGCTGCGCAGCGAGCGGCCCGGGATTCCCGATCCTCCGCCGATCCGGGCGCGCAACCTGATCCTCGCGATCGGCTATTTCGAAAACCCCAACCGGCTCGGCGTCCCCGGCGAGGACCTTTCGAAGGTCGCCCATCGCTACGTCGAGGCCCACCCGTACTTCGGATCTCGGGTCGCGGTGGTCGGCGGGGGGAACTCGGCGGCGGAGACCACGCTGGAGCTGTACCGCGCCGGGGTGGACGTGACCCTCATCCACCGGGGCGAGACGCTGTCGTCGCACCTCAAGTACTGGGTGCGCCCCGACATCGAGAACCGGATCGACCGCAAGGAAGTCCCGGCGCATCTGGGGACCCGGGTCGTCGCGATCGAGCCCGGCTCGCTGACGCTCGAGGGCGGCGGGCGGCAGTGGAAGATGGACAACGACTTCGTCCTCCCACTCATCGGCTACCGGCCCGACTACCCGTTCCTCGAGTCGCTCGGCGTGCGCAGCGAGGGGCCCGAGCGGAGGCCGGTGACCGACCCGGAGACCTTCGCCACCGAAGTGCCCGGCCTGTACCTCGCGGGCGGCGTGGTCGCCGGCCTGCGGACGAACCGCATCTTCATCGAGAACGGCCGCTTCCACGGGGAGGCCGTCCTCGACCATCTGACCCGCAACCGTTGAGCGATCCCTGGAAGGCGACCGAACTGCGGTTTCGCGGCTTCCCGCCGGAGGAGATGGAGGCGCGGGCGCGCCGGTTCCGGGAGCACATGGTCGCCCGCCGCACCGTTCGCGAGTTCGACTCCCGCCCGGTGCCCAAGGCGGTGCTCGAGGACGCGCTGCGCACGGCGGCCTCCGCCCCGAGCGGCGCAAACCTCCAGCCGTGGCGGTTCGTCGTGGTGCGCGATCCGGAGATCAAGGCGAAGCTGCGCGAGGCCGCCGAGGAGGAAGAGCGGGCGTTTTACGGCGGCAAGGCGCCGCCGGAATGGATCGCGGCGCTCGAGCCGCTCGGCACCGACGCGAACAAGCCGTTCCTCGTCGAGGCGCCGGTCCTGATCGCCATATTCATGCAGCGCTACACGCTCGGAGCGGACGGCGCCCGGATCCGCAACTACTACCACTCGGAATCGGTCGGGATCGCCTGCGGCTTCCTGATCGCGGCGCTCCACAACGCCGGTCTCGCCACCCTCACCCACACTCCGAGCCCGATGGGGTTCCTGAACCGGCTCCTCGACCGGCCGGCCAACGAGGTCGCCTACCTGCTCCTGGTCGTGGGATTTCCGAAGCCGGGGGCGCGGGTTCCCGACATCCGGCGGCTGCCGCTCGACAAGGTCGTCTCGAACCGATGAGGCGGCGCGACGCCCTCGGCGCGCTGCTCCTCGCCGGATGCGCCAAGCCCCGGCTGGACGTGCGCATCCGCGACGCGCTCGTCGTGGACGGGACCGGCGCCCCGGCCCGCCGGGGCGATCTCGGCATCCGCAACGGACGCTTCGTCCCCGCCCGGGGCGAGGCGCTCCGGGAATGGGACGCGGACGGGCTGGTCGCCGCGCCGGGGTTCGTGGACGTCCATTCGCACGGGGACCTCGTGCTCGCGAGCGGCCCGACCCCGCTCCTCGCCGGGCGGCTCGCGCAGGGGATCACCACCGAGGTCGTCGGCAACTGCGGCCTCGGCGCGGCGCCGCTGTTCGGCGAGGCGCGGGACCTCGCTCCGGCGGTGCACGCCTGGATGACCCCGGCGGGAACCGAATGGCGCTGGCGCTCGCTCGCCGACTGGTTCGCCCGGGTCGAGACTCGCGGAACGCCGATGAACGTGGCCGCGCTCGTCCCGCACGGCCTCTTGCGGCTGGGCGCGATGGGGCTGCGTCCAGGGGAACCCGACGCCGGCGAGCGGGCCGCCATGGCGGGCGCGCTGGAGCAGGCGCTCGAGGAGGGCGCGCTCGGACTCTCGTGCGGGCTCATCTACCCGCCGGGCATGTTCAGCGCGACCGACGAGCTGATCGACCTCGCCCGACGGCTCGGCGACCGGGTCTTCACCGCCCACGTCCGCGGCTCCAGCGAGACCCTGCTGCCGGCGGTCGAGGAGCTCATCCGGATCGGGCGCGCGGCCGACGTCCGGGTCCACCATAGCCACGCCGAGGCGGTGGGACGCGACCACTGGAGGAACCTCGCCGCGTTCCTCGAGCGCGAGCGCGCGGCGCGGAGCGAGGGGGTGCGGATCTCGGCGGACATGTTCCCGTACCCGGTCGCGGCCACGATGATGTACGCGATCTATCCGCCGTGGGCGCTCGAGGGCGGACCGGACGCGCTGCTCGCCCGGCTGCGCGACCCGGCGACCCGCGCCCGCATCGGCCGGGACGTGCGGGAGCGGGTTCCCGAGTGGCCGCCGTGGACCGAGGGCGGCTGGCCGCACAACCTCGTCTCCGCGGTCGGCTGGGACGGAATTCGGGTCGCCAGCGTGGGCAGCGGTCGTCCGGGGACGGTGGGGCGCTCGCTCGCCGAACTGGGGCCGGATCCGTTCGAGGCCATTTCCGACCTGATGCTCGAGGAGGACGGCGCGGTCGGGCAGTTCGTCATGGACGTCAGCGGGGAGGACGGCCTTCGCCGGCTCGCCGCCGACCCCGACGTGGCGTTCATCACCGACGCGAACGACTACGGGAAGGGAGCGCCGCACCCGGCGGCCTGCGGCGCGTTCCCGAGGGTGCTGCGCCGCTACGTCAGGGAGACCGGCTTGCTCCCGCTCGAGGAAGCGATCCGCCGGATGACCTCGCTCCCGGCGGCCATCGCCGGGCTTCCCGACCGGGGCCGGATCGCCGGCGGACTTCCCGCGGACCTCGTGCTCTTCGACCCCGAGCGGATCGCCGACCGGGCGACGCTGGAAGCGCCCCGTCAGCGCGCGACGGGGGTCCGGGCGACCTTCGTGAACGGCGAGCCAGTGACGATCGACGGCCGGTTCACTGGGTCGCTGCCGGGCCGGGCGCTGCGCGGAGGTTCCGCCTGAAGAACTCGGTCATCCGGCGGTAGCTGTCCCGGCGGGTCGGGATCTCGTCCCAGCCGTGGTCCTCGACCGGATAGACCATGAGGTCGAAGTCCTTCTGCTTCTCGATGAGGATCTGCGCCAGCCGGAAGGAGTCCTGGATCTGGACGTTGCCGTCCACGAGGCCGTGCTGGATCTGGAGCGCGTCCTCGAGCCCGTCGGCGTAGTACACCGGGCTGGAGACCCGGTACGCCTCCTCGTCGTCCAACTGGCTGCCGTTCAGGATGCGGCTCGTATACCCCTGGTTGTAGTGGACCCAGTCGGTGACCGGATACAGCGCGACCCCCGCCGCGTACGCGCCCGGGTTCCGGAACAGCGACATCAGCGTGAAGAACCCGCCGTAGGAGCCGCCGTACACGCCGATCCGCTCCCGCGCGACGCCGCGCTCCACGAGGAGGTCGAGCAGCGGCAGGGCGCTGTCGATGTCGGAGACCCCCATCCGCCGGTATGCGTAGGTGCGGTTGCGATGGCCGTAGCCGGAGCTGCCCCGGTAGTCCACCGACGCGGCGGCGAAGCCGTTCTGGATCAGGTAGTTGGCGTAGGCGATGCTCCCGGACCGCGCCCAGCCCTTGACGACGGCCTGGGCGCACTCGCCGCAGCCGTGCGCATAGACCACCGCGGGGGTCTCGCCCGGAGTCGCGTTCGCCGGCGCGTCCCAGATGCGCGCCCACGCGGTCGTCCCGTCGGGCAGGTCGTACTCGACAATCTCGCTCCCGGCCCACTTCGTCCGGTAGAACACGTCGGTGCCGCTCTTCGTGATCCGGACCGGCTCGGCCCCCGGCGCGGCGTCCATCAGGTAGAGGTCGCCGAGCTCGTCGAGCGACTGCCCGACCCACGCCACTCGGCCGCCGTCGGGCGAGACCGTCCAGGCGTCCATGCCCTCGCCGGGGGTCAGCCGGGTCAGATCGCCGCCCCGGACCGGCACGGCGTAGAGGTGCTCCTCGCCGGGATGCTCGAGGCTCGTGGTCAGGAGAAAGGAGTCGCCGCCCGGCGCGAGCTCGGCGCGGCGCACCTCGAACGCGCCCTCGGTGAGCGCTTGGACCTCGCCCTCGACGTTCGCGAGCAGCAGCATCGCCCAGCCGCTCGCCACGGACCCGAACGCGAACGCCTCGCTGTCGTCGAGCCACAGCAGCGTCCCCGGCGACCAGCGCCCGGTGACCAGCGGGCCGCCGATCCACGCCTCCTCGACCTGGTGGTCGACGTGCCGCAGGGTTCCGTCCTCCAGCGTGAGCAGCGAGATCCAGCGCTCCTTGTGGTCCATGGAGAGCGTCTGGACCGCCGCATGCGTTCCGTCGGGGCTCCACCACGGGCCGTGGACGACCGTGTCCTTCTCGATCCCGTCCTCGACCCAGCGGATCTCGATGTCCTCGGGCCGCACCGACGGATCCACCTCGACGATCCCCATGCGCCAGCCCGGAAGCGCCTCGCCCACCTTGGGGCGGGCCTGCTTCTCGGTCGCCTGCCCGCTCTCGTTCACGAACTCCATGAATCGAGTGCGCTTCGGGTCCGACGGATCCTTCCGCGACCGGAAGACGACGTGACGCCCGTCGGGCGAGAGACGCAGGTCCACCGCCCGCTCGCCCGCCGGGATCGGGATCGCCTGCGGAAGCAGGTCGCGGCGCGTCCGGCGCAGGTCGCCGCGCCGCTCCTCGCGCGCCTTCCGCTCCCGGACCGCGTCGAGAAGCTCGACCTGCTGCTCCTCGAGCCAGGCCTCTTGGTCGGCGTCCTTCTCCTCGGCCGCGATCACTTCGGCCACTTGGCGCGTGACGCCGGTCCCGATCCGGTGCTCCCAGAGATCGCCGTTCTGGTCGGACGGCGTCGTCGCGAACAGCGCGGCGCTCCCGTCGGGCCGAAGCCGCAGCGCGCCGACGTCGCGGGCGACCGAGAAGACCGCCCGGACTCCCCGGTCCGGGGTCCAGACGAAGAGCGTGCCGCCCGCGCTCCACGCCTCGACCAGAGCGTCGGACGCGCGCACGCGGTCCGAACCGGGAATGCGGCGGACCTCGTCCTCGGCGAGCTCGCGGAGGCTCGCGCCGTCCCGGCTCACGGCGAACCAGGGATCGTCGTCGGGAAGCTGGCCGGGCGCCGGGTCCTCGCGCCAGCGGAAGTAGGCCTCGCTTCCGTCGGGCGCCCAGCGGAGGTCGCGGGGAGCCAGCCCGAGGACGCGGCCGCCGCCGCCGAGGTGGTCGAGCGTCAGCCTGAAGCCGGGATCGGCGTCGGCCGCCGTGAGGTCCGACTGCGAGCGGAGCTGGGCGGCGGCGGGAGCGGCGGCGGGAGCGGCGACGAGAGCGAGAAGGAGAGCGAGGCGCATGGGCCTCATTCTCTCAGCGTGCGCTTCCCGAAGGCGGAGGCGATGAGCGAGACGGCGACCTCGGCGGTGCGGTTCCTCGTGTCGAGCGTCGGGTTCACCTCGGCGATCTCGAGCGAGCGCAGGCCGCCGCTCGCCGCGACGCACTCCATGAGCGTGTGCGCCTCCCGCAGCGTCAGCCCGCCCGCCTCCGGCGTGCCCACGCCCGGGGCGACGTCCGGATCGAGTCCGTCCATGTCGATGCTGAGATGGAGGCCGCGCGTCCCGTCGAGCGCCCGCTCGACCGCGTCCTTCGCCACCGCGTACATGCCCCGCCGGTCCACCTCCTCCATCGTGAACACCCGGAATCCGAGCTCGGCGGGCATGCCGGCCTCGCCGGAGTCCACGCTGCGGATCCCGATCTGGACGGCGTTCCCGGGGCGGATGCGCGCCGCGCCCTCCGGGTGCCCGCCCACGCGGGTGAACTCGGGCGCTCCCCGGCCGAACAGCGCCGCGACCGGCATCCCGTGGACGTTGCCGCTCGGCGAAGTCTCCGGGGTGTGGGCGTCGAGGTGCGCGTCCACCCATACGAGGCCGAGCTCGGGGGCGCCCGCGTCCGTCATCCCGGACACGGTGCCGAGCGCGATCGAGTGGTCGCCGCCGAGCACCACCGGAACGCTCCCCGACTCCCGCACGCGGCGGACCCGGGCGGCGAGCTCGTCGAGCACGCCGGCGATCTCCGGCAGCCAGCGGGCGCGCGGATCCGGCGCGCCGAGCGTCTCGACCACCGGCGTGGGGACGTCGCCCTCGTCGCGCACGTCGAACCCGAGCGCCCGGATCGCTTCGACGACCCGGGCGTTGCGCATCGCGGACGGCCCCATGTCCACGCCCCGGCGCCCCGCGCCGAGGTCCAGCGGGACGCCGAGAACCCGGACCGACATCAACGAATCAGCAGGATTCGGTCGTTCGCCGGGTAGAACCACTCGACGCCGCGCTCGGTCACGATCGCGTCGTCCTCGAGCGGGATGCGCACCTTGGCCCCGCCGAACTCGTCGGCCTTGGTGTAGGCGAAGAGCTCGATCGAGAACATGTTGGACGGGACGATCTCGTATTCCAGCCGGGTCGGGTTGAACCACGCGATCGAGGGGCCGATCCCGTGGCCGAGGTTGCCGACCGAGTGGCAGCCGATGACGATGTCGGTCGTGTCGTCGTCGGTGGGCTGGTTGAACTCGATCATCTGGAACCCGGCCCTCGTGAGCTCCTCGCCGAGACGCTCCATCATCGCGCCCGCGGTCGGGCCGGGCTTGATCGTGCGGCGGATCACGTCCCTCGCGGCCCGGCCCCGGTCGAAGGCGTTCTGGATGCCCGGCGGGGCCGCGACCTCGCCGTGCTTCAGCACGTACGCGATCCGCTTCATGTCGGTGTAGAAGTTCAGGTAGCCGACGCCCCAGTCGATCATCAGCAGGTCGCCGCGCTGGATGATCCGCTCGTTGGAGGTGGCCTCGATTCCGTTCGGCCCGGTGATGTAGATGGACGGGAGCCCGAACGAGGTGTCGAGGCCCCGCTCGAGGAGGCGCTCCTCGATCCACCAGGCCACGTCCTCGAGCGCGGTCACGCCGGGAGTGATGACCTCGTTCGAGAAGGCGCGCTCGGCGATGTTCCGGGACATCTCCCCGGCCTCGCCGAATGCCACGATCTCGCTGGCCACCCGGCGCGAGCGGAACTCCGAGATGAGCTTCTCGGCGGAGACCAGCCGGTCGGCGTACGGCTCGCCGAGCGTCTCCCTGAGGTGGAGCCAGCTCGTGTGGGAGAGCCCGTCGGCGGCCCCGATGCTGCGGGACATGTTCACGCCGATCCGCTGCGGATCCCGCTCCCGGACGAATGCGGCCAGGTCCCCGGGGCCCGTGACCTCGTCGTACACGCCGCAGCGCTCGATCTTGTAGCCGGTGACCCCCATGGCCACGCGCTCGATGCGGTCGCCGCCCCGGTCGGTGAAGACGACGTACCCGGTGCTGCCGACGTACCCCCGGCCGAGGTCCTCCCACAGCGGGTCGCGGTAGCCCTCCTTCATCACCGTGATCCACATGTCGATCCCGTTCCCGCGCATCGCCTCGGGCAGGATCAGGTCGAACTTGTCCTCGCGGATCTGGCACATCCGCTCCCAGCGGATGCGCGCCTCGTTGCCGGCGTCGGCCTCGAGGGGAACCAGAAGCAGGAAAAGGGCCGCGGAGACGCGGAGAAGGAATCGGCTCATCGGGGCCTCCCGGAGGGAAGCCTACCCGGGCGCCTACGCTTCTTCCGGCGCGTCCTCCGGGTCGGGCCACATCGCCTCGAAGCTTGCCCGGGTCGCCTCGGTGGCGGCGCGCTCCTCCTCGGTCTCGCCCTCGACCTCGGTCGCGAGCAGCTGCTTCGCTTCCTCGGGCGACTGGACCTGGAGCGCGCCCTCGCGCAGCTCGGCGAGCGCGATCGCCGTCGGCTGGCGGGACTCGATCCGGGTTCGGGCGGCCTCGCCCCGGATCAGCGCCCGGGCGCGCTGCGCCACGGCGTTCACCTGCAGAAAGGGACTCGCTTCGTCGATGTTCACGGCGCGGATTCTAGCGCCGGCGGTCACTCGTCGAGCAGCGCCGAGAACACCTCGAGCGACTGGGGCGCCGCCCAGTCGCGGGCGCCGACGATGTGCGAGGCGAGCGTGCCGTCGCGCTTGACGACCCAGGTCTCGGGGAACTGGAACACGTTCCAGCGGCGCGAGACCCGCTTGCCGGAGTCGTGGAGCACGAGGAACCGCAGCCGGTGCGCCTCCACGAACGCGGGAACGTCGGAGAGGCGCTCATCCACCGAAACCGCGACGACCCGCAGGCCGCGATCGGCGAAGGCGTCCTCGAGCCGCTGGAGCGACGGCATCTCCTCGACGCAGGGCGGGCACCACGTGGCCCAGAAGTTGAGGACCACGACATGGTCCCGGAAGTCCTCCAGCGCGTGCGTCGAGCCGCCGAGGTCGGGGAGCTCGAACGGCGGGGCCGGCTCCCCCGGGCGCGGGGCCTCCGGCCGCTCGGCGCACCCCGCCAGCAGCGCGAGCGCGATCAGGAATCGGCGCATCGGCGGCGAAGCAGGTGCTGGCCGATCCCGGCCACGGTCTTGGCGTCGAGGAAGGCGCCCCGCACGAGCATGGACTCGGCCTCGGCGAGCGGGAGGTGGACGACCTCGATGTCCTCGCCCTCGTCGGCGTCGGTCGGGCCCGGGACGAGGCCGGTGGCGAGAAAGACCGAGAGCTGCTCGTCGCAGAAGCCCGGCGCGCTGAATATCGTCCCGAGCTGCGTCAGTTTCCGGGCTCGGTAGCCGGTCTCCTCGCGCAGCTCCCGCGCCGCGGTCTCCTCGGGAGTCTCCCCGGGCTCGCGGGTGCCGGCGGGAAGCTCGAGGAGCGCCTGATCCACCGCATACCGGTACTGGCGCACCATGACGACCCGGTCGGACTCGTCCACCGCGACGATCACCACCGCGCCCGGATGCCGTACGACCTCGCGCCGGACTTCCGGCCCCAGGTCGCCGTTGAGGAGCGGCTCCTGGACCCGATCCACGACGAGCTCGAGCAAACGGCCGCGGAACGCGACGAACCGGGTGCGCCGGGACGGTGCTTCGATCATGCGGCCGGCGAGTGTAGCGAGCCTGCGCCAGAATGCGGTTCGCCGTGCGCCTGCTCCTGTTCGCGCTCCTCGCCGCCGGCCAGACTCCGGCCGAGCTGGAGGAGCGGGGCGACCGCCGCCTCTACGACTACGAATTCGCCGAGGCGGACGAGGCGTTCCGACTCCTCGGGGAGCGGTTCCCCGAGAGTCCTTCGGGCCCGTACGCGCGGGCCGCGACGGTCTGGAGCCGGATCGCGCAGCGCAACGGCAGCATGCGCGGCTCCACCCATCGGGGCGACCGGTTCTGGACCCAGCCGCGCAAGCCCGAGGTCGCCCCCGAGGAGGAGGCGCGCTTCCGAGCGGGGACCGAGGAGGCGCTGCGCCGGGTCGAGCGGCTGCTCCAGCGGGACCCCGACGACACGGAGGCGCTCTATTACCGGGGAGCGATCCGCGGGCTCCAGTCGGGGTGGGCGATGGTCGTGGAGCGGTCGTACTTCCGGGCGTTCCGGACCGGGCTCGGGGCGGTCGGGGATCACCGGAAGGTGCTGGCGCTGGACCCCGAATTCTGGGACTCCTACGCCGTGGTCGGAGCGTACGACTACAGCCTCGCGACCCTGCCCGGCGTGCTCCGGATGATCGCCTTCGTGACCGGGCGGGGCGGGGACCGGGAGCGCGGCCTCGAGTACCTGCGCATCACCGCCGAGAAGGGGACCCGCGCCCGTTGGGGCGCGATGCTCAGCGAAGCGGTGATCCTGCAGCGCGAGGGGATGGAGCAGGACGCGCTCGGGCGGGTGCGGACCCTGCGGCGGGAGTTCCCCCGCAATCCCGACTTCGCGCTCGAGGAGGTCGCGCTCGTGAACCTTTTGGGCTCGCACCGGGAGGCGCGGGCGCTCGCCGAGCGGTTCCTCGAGGATCAGCGGGCCGGGTTCGGGAACTTCCACCTCGCCGCGCCCGGGCTGGGCCGGCTGCGGCTCGGCGAGACGTTCCTCTTCGAGGAGCGCTGGGCCGAGGCCGAGGCCGCCTTCGCCGGGGCGCTGGCCGAGAACCCGCCGCCCGAACTGGAAGCGATGGTCCGGCTGCGTCGGGGCAACGCGCGGGACGGCGCCGGAAAGCACGGCCAAGCCGGCGCCGACTACATCCGGGTGCGGCGGTCAGGCGTCGACGACGTGCTCGCCGAGTGGGCGGACGCCCTGCGGCGCGTCCCGTGGCCCCGGGGCGCGCCGCCGGAGTTGCTGCCGGTCGCCGATCAAGCGCCGCCGGCTTCGCCGGAGTAGGTGAAGCTCGCGTCCGCCATGCCGGAGGCCTCGATTGTCACCATCGTCTCCATCACGCCGAGGCGCTCGTGCCACACGCCGACCGTGTAGTCGCCGGGGGGCACGTTGCCGATCGAGAAGGTCCCGTCGGCGCCGCTGACCGCGAAGTACGGATGGTCGAGCACGCCGGCGTAGGCGTTCATCCAGCGGTGGACGTCGCACTTGAAGGGCACCATGACCTCGACGGCGTCGAAGGTGCGGGTGGTGCTCATGCCCTTGACCGGCTGGCCGATGTTGAACTCGGCGTTCGCGGAGGGGGTGGCGTGGATGTTGTGGAGGGTCTGGTCGCTGTTCAGGATGTTCAGCTCCTGCCCGACCTGCAGCCCGATGACGTGCGGCAGATAGACGCAGCCTTCCTGGTTGAGCGTGACCGGCTCCGTCGGGACCGGGAAGCTCATGCCCTCGAGTCCGGCCTTGATGTACACGAAGCTGTTCCGGAGGCCGCCCTCCACGTCGGTGATCACGAATTCGGTCATCACCGGCGATTGGTGCATCGCGGCGCAGTTCGGGTCGGCGGCCATCTGGATGACGCCGGCCGGGGGCGCCTCGCCGTCCAGCATGATGCGGCCCGAAATCGTTCCGGCGGTGGCCGGGTCCACGGCGGTCATGTCGGCCGCGGGGATCACGGGCTCGGCCGGCTCGTCGCCGCCGCAGGCGGCCAGAAATCCAAGCGCCGGAAGCAAGAGAAGCGGGAGCGCGCGCAAGGCTCGATAGGACATGTTCCAGACAACCTCCGTGGGTCGGATCGGGGGCGCGATGGGTTCGCGCTGGCTGGGCCCGAGGGGGCCGGAGCCGGGGGACAGCGGGCGAAACGGCCCGTTTTGCGCATGGATTGTAGCAGCGGGCGGGACGCCCCCTTCGGGCAGTAGGATGGAGGCTCACGATGGCTGATCGAACCCGCCGGCGGCTTGCGGCGCTGCTGCTGACGCTGGCGCTTCCGCTTCCGGCGATCGCGCAACAGACCCGCTTCCGGCTGCAGGTGGAGGCGGTCAACCTCGGGGTCGCGGTCACCGACGAGCGCGGGCGGTTCGTGCCGGGACTGACGCAGGAGGACTTTCAGGTGCTCGAGGACGGGGTGCCGCAGAACGTCACGTTCTTCCAGAGCGAGGCCGCGCCGCTGACGATCCTGCTGCTGCTCGACGCGTCGCTGAGCATGAGGGTCAACCTCGACTACGTGAAGGAGGCGGCGGCGACTTTCGTGGATCGCCTCTGGGAGGGCGACCGGGCGATGATCGGCGAGTTCAACGACCGCGTGCGCTTCTCGACCGAGTTCACCGAGGACCGGCGGCGGCTGACGACGAGCATCATGGCGCTGAACCCCATGGGGCCCACCGCGCTCTACGACGCGACCATCTTCGCGCTGGAGCGGCTCCACTACGCCGACGGCGACCGGAAGGCGCTGCTCGTGTTCAGCGACGGCGACGACAGCGTGATGCAATTCGGCAGCGAGGCGGGAGCGGGCGACGCGCTCGAGGCGGCGCGGCTGACCAACGCCAGCATCTACGTGATCGGCTTCGACGGCAACGGGGCGCGGGTGAACAAGGGGTTCCTGCGTCGGCTCGCCGGGGAGACCGGCGGGCAGGCGCTCTTCCCCACCCGCACCGGCGAGCTGGTGCGCGCCTTCGAGCAGATCGAGCGCGACCTGCACGCGCAGTACCGGCTGGCCTACATCCCGAAGAACGTGGAGCAGGACCGCGAGTGGCGGGAAATCGAGGTCCGCCTCACCCGGCGCGCCGACCTGACCGCCCGCACCCGCAGCGGCTACTACGCGCTGGAGTAGGCCGGCGGGGCGAGGCGAACCGGGCGAGCCGACCGCGTCCAAGCCGGAGCCCAGTCGTCGCTCACCACGCCACCGCCATCTCCGTGAGATGCGCCAGTCTTCGCCCAACTGACCCGGACGCGGTTCAGGGCGACCAGAATCATGACCCCCGGCCGCAGCTCCTGCGCGTAGCGCTCAAACACCCACTTCAGCAAGGCGAGCCGCTCTTCCTGCGTCATGCCGATCAGGAGAATCGGTGGGGGCTGGAGTTGCCCCGGTTTCGTGGACGCCTAACCTCTTTGGAGGAGGAGTCCCCGATGAGCAAGAAGAAGCGGCCGCGATACGCGGCGGAGCATCGGGCGCGGCTGGTGGAGCTGGCGCGGTCGGGCCGGAGTCCGGAGGCTCTGGCGCGGGAGTTCGAGCCGACGGCGGGGACCATCCGCAACTGGGTGCGGGCGGCGGACGCGGCTGAGGGCCGCGACGCCGCGGGCTGGACGCGGCGGGAGCGCGAGGAGGTTCGGGTCCTGCGCCGGAAGGTGGCCCAGCAGGCGCTGGAGCTGGAGATCCTGAAAAAAGCCGCGGCCTGGTTCGCCCGGGAGACCATCTCCGAGGATGGAGGTTCATGAAGGCGCGCCAGGCCGTGTATCCGACCGCGACGACGGCCCGCGTGCTGGAGGTCTCCCGCAGCGGGTTCCACGCCTCGCTGGACCGGGAGCCGTCGGCGCGGGCGCTCGGGGACGCGGCGTTGAAGGAGGAGATCGGCGCGATCCATCGGGACAACCGGGAGGCGTACGGGGCGCCGCGAGTCCACGCGGAGCTTCAGGCGCGGGGGGAGCGGGCGAGTCGGAAGCGGGCGGCGCGGCTGATGCGGGCGCTGGGGCTTCGGGGCGCGTCGCGGCGGAAGCGGGAGATCACGACGGTGCGGGGGGCGGCGGCTCGTCCGGCGCCGGACCTCGTGGACCGGGACTTCCGGGCGGAGGGGCCGAACCGGCCGTGGGTGGCGGACGTGACGTATGTCCCTACGGGGAGAGGGACGATGTGCCTGGCGGCGGTGGTGGACGCCTTCAGCCGGCGGGTGGTGGGCTGGGCGATGAAGCCGCGGCTGTTCTCGTCGCTGGTGCTGGACGCGCTGGAGATGGCGGCAGCGCGGCGGCGTCCGACGGAAGCGGTCCACCACTCGGACCAGAAGAGCCAGTGCGCGTCGGCGGCGTTCGGGGCGTTGTGCCGGCGGGCGGGGGTGCGCCCGTCGATGGGGTCGGCGGGGGACTGCTACGACAACGCGATGGCGGAGTCGTTCTTCGCGACGCTGGAGTGCGAGCTGTTGGAGGTGGCGCCCTTGGCGGACCCGGAGGCGGCGCGGCGTGAGGCGTTCGCGTTCATCGAGGGGTGGTGCGACCCGCGGCGTCGGCGCTCGGCGCTGGGGTACGAGTCGCCGATGGAGTCCACGGCCCCGAAGTTCACGGGCGCGGTCGGCCGCTCGGGCTGCGGCTCGCCGCCAGTAGTCCACCTTCCTGTCGAGCCGGCGCGCCTCGGCCTCGCGCTCGTAATCAGTGACCGACGGGCCTGTAACTGTTCACAAACGGCGCGAGTGGGGTCGGGGTCGCCGCGCTCCACCGCTTCAATAATTTGCGTAGGGTTGGGTGAATAACAATATGTCCGATTTCCGTCTTGTAACAACGCAAGGGTTATCCCGAGCGCCGCCGCCACGCCAAGCGTAACTAGAAGGTGTTTATTCCTTCTAGACATTCCGTTTCTGGAAACGCTGGCGCTTTGAACCAACACGACATCTCCACTCTCGGCCATGCTCCGCCCTGCTAAATGGGCGCGGTCAAGAAGTGTAGATGCGCTTGGCCCGGCAATCGCAATGCTTGCCGAAAGCAGAATTGCGGCGACCCAACTCAAAACCGAGACGGGCGACACCATACCTCATAACCTACCGTTTTCGGGGTCGCCGCGCTTCGCATGCTTCGGAACAACTCGCCGTAGTCCATTGCGAGCACCACCCCCACGGCCGTCAGGGCCAATCCGTAGCCCATCGCGCCATCGACGTTGAACCGATCGTTGAGGACGTGGTATCCAACCGCGCCGAGCAGCGTCAACGCCGATCCCAAAGTCCGCCTCGACTTCAAAGTCATCGGTTCGGAGCCTCCAAGTGGGCGGGGCAGAGTTTCGCGGGTTGGCCCGCGCCTTGACCTACAACTTAACGGGTTCCGCCCCCACCCGTCAAATGCCGTTCCTCGAATCCGGGCTGCCCAGGTTCCGCGAACGGGGGGGGGGGGGGGCAGGCTTGTGCTCGGCGCCGCGCTCGGCGGACGGTGTAGGTTCCGGGGCCGGTCTGGAGCCCTAGAGAGGAGGGAGGCTGCCGGAGTCGTCGCCTCTTGGCGCATCCTCGCGGAGAGCCGAGCTCGTCCGGCAGCCCCGTGAGGACGAGATCAGCATTCGTCCTCTGATACGACCTCGGATAGTAATGAAAGAAATCGTAAGGTCGAAGTGTACCCCACGCGACGCCGCCCGCAACTGCGCCCCGCGTTCCGCTTCGGCGGAGGCCCGGCTCGTGCGCGCCGATGTCGAACGTCTCCGCGGCAGCCGCCGGGCCCACGCCGGCCTCCTCGCCTTGGCGAAGTCGCACGACCTCGGCCTCGCGTATCGCGCCGGCCCCGAACGTCGCGTCCGCGGCGACGCCGCCGCTACTGCCGCGAAGCACGGCCTCGACCTTCCGCCCGGCTTCGCGGAAGAGCGGATCGTGGTCGTGAGCGGCCGGAAGCTGAGCTTGCCCCGCTTTCGTGGACAGTTCGCTATTTTCGGATCGGCGGCGAGCGCCTTCGCGCGGCGTCCGTCGGACTGCGTTCACGTTGGCTCCTCGAAGCTCCGTTCGTACGCCGTCGGGGCCTCGCACCCCAGCGCCGAGCGCCGCCGCCGCGTGTGGCGCCAGCCCTCGATGAACGGGAACGCCTCCCGCCCGCCGGCACGCCGCCCCGAACTCAAGCGACGCGTACGGGCTACGAAAGCGGAATTCGCAGGAACGCTTTCGACCAAAAACCACTAACAGCTCATGAGTTTGCGCTTCTACCCCAGTGCACCCTCGAAGGTGCACAGTAGGGCGCGGGAGCCGTCCGGCTGCGCTCCCGGCACCGCGCCAGCCTGATGCGGCGCTCCCCGACGGCGGCCGCTCGGCTCCGGCGCGGTCGTGCTTCGAGGTCGGGGCGCTCGCCCACCGGAAGCGAACCATGCGAAACCTGCACGGCGCGTGATCGCGCACGCGAGAGAAATCCCGCGAAACCTGCGGCCCCCGCTACCCTCTCGACTGCACGAGCGACCCCGGCGCGATCCCGTTCCCTGACGCGGGCGGCTCCGGCGGCGCGGGAGACCCTGCTAGACGAGGCGGAATCCGTGCTGCGGGATCGGCTGGCGGCTGGCGACGGCGTAACGGCCCGCTGGTTACTGGCGACGGCGAGACCCCGAACACGGGCGCGGTCGGCTCCGGCTCCGCATCGAGGCTGGCGCGGTAGGCGGCGAGTGCGGAGACGGTGGACGGCCCGAGATAAGCGACGGCTCCGGCCCCGAGCTGATCCGTCTTGCTCCGGCGGATGCTGACGGTTCCTGACCCGTCCAGCTCGGTGCTGAGGTCGGCCCACCGGAGCGAACACGCTTCGGAGCGGCGGAGCATCGCCTCGGACATAACCCTGAGTAGGGCGGAATCCCGAGCGACCCGCCGGGCGGCTCCCGGCGTAGCGGCGGCGAGGCTGGCTCGCATCGTTGCGAGGATCGCGGCGAGGCCCGACGCGGTGATCCCGGCTGCCTGCGGTGCGAGGCCCCGCATCGTGCGTTGCCCTCGGGCGCTCTCGGTCGGGGAACGCTCGCCCGCTTCGCGGTGGGCGGCGGCGATGGCGGCTCCGGCCATTCGGATCGTGGCCATTCCCCGGCCCGCTTCGGCGAGCGAAACGAGGTAGGCGGCGGCGGTTTCCGGGGCGGCGGGGATCGCGGGGAGACCCTGCGCTGCGGCGAACTGGCGGAAGCGGCGGAAGGCTCCGGCGTAGGCCCGGCTCGTGTTCACGGCCCGGCTCGCCTCGACTGCGGAAGCGATCCCGGCTGCAAGGTGGGCGGGGATGGCGACGGCGGCGGTTCCGTTCGCGGTGCGGTGGGTAACGACGCGCTGCGGCACAACTATCAACACGCGCGAAAACCGAATTCCAGTCACGCGGCCCCATTTTTCGCCCGAATTGGGGAAAACTCCCATGGATGCGCTTCTTCCCGGCGCTCGTCCTCCTCGCCGGGGGCTGCCTCGCGCCCCCCGAACCGGACCGGCTCGCCGCCGAGTACGTCGAACTCGCCTTCGCGCTTGGCGAGCGCGACCCGCTGTATCTCGACCACGCCTTCGGCCCTCCGCCCAAAGCCGAACCGCTGGCTCTGCCGACCATCGGCAGACGCGCTTCCCGGCTCCTCGCCCGCGCCGGGGACGATCCGCGCAGCCGCCGCGTCGCGGACGGCCTGCGGGCCATGCTCGCCCGGGTGGACCGGCTGCGAGGCCGCTCCCGCCCGGTCGCCGAAGAACTCCGGCTGATCTACGGGCTGCGCCTCGAGCTACAGCCGCGTGACGAAGCGACCCTAGCCCGCCTGCACGCCGAGGTCGAGCGCAATTTCCCCGGAATCGCGCCGCTGGCGGTGCGCGTCCGACGGCGCAGCGAGCGCATTCCCCGGGCGACCGACGGGATCCTCGCCGACGCGCTCACCCACTGCCAGGGCCGCCTGCCCTTCGGCGACTTGCGAATCCGCTGGATGTCCTCCGACGAATGGCGGGCCGCTCCGATCGGCCCCACTCCGTACTACCGGGCCGGCGTTCTATCGCTCCCCCGGGGGCTGCCGCTCGGAAACCCCGAGGCCCGCCGCCTCATCTGCCACGAAGGAGCGCACCACTTCCAGGCCGAGCTCGCGGCGGCGCGCTTTCACGAGACCGGCCGCGCCGAGCTCGGGATCGTTCCGCTCCACCACCCGCGCACCGCGGTCTGGGAGGGACTCGCCGCTCGAGCCGAGCGCCTCGGCGCGCCGCCGGCTCCCGAGGCGGCGCTCGAACCCGTGGTTCTCGCGATCCTCGCCGGGTATCTCGACGGCGAGCTGTCCCGGCTCGACGCGCTGCGCGCCCTCATGTTCGAGGCGCTGGTCCCCGACGCGCACGGGATCCTCGACCACGCGGACCGCTTCGGCGTCTACGCGCTGGCCCGGCCCGCCGCCGATCCGGCGTTCGCGGCGGCGATCGAGCGGGTCTTCGCCGAGGAAAGCCTCGAGGAGGCGACGCGCGAAGCCATGAGCCCCGCCGAGCTCATCGCGCTCTTCCCGCCCCCGAGTTGAGCGCCCGGCGCGGTTGCGCCACAATCCCAGACGATGGAACCGCGGCGCGCCGTGACCTTCGGCCTGTCGGCGGCGCTCGTGCTCTGCCCGCTCATGGCGGTCGCCGCGGTCCTGCCGGCCGCCGCAAGCTGCCACGACGCCCCCGCCGAGCACGACGACGCGACCGCGCTCGCCTGCTGCGCCAGCGCCGTGGCGTCGGCGAAGGCGGACGCGGAGATGCACGCCCCGCTCGCGTGGTTCGCGTTGGACCTCGCGCCCCGGGCGTCCGCCGCGCCGCGCGAGCTCGGGAGCCCGCAGCCCCCGCGCGCCTCGCCGCCGCTGTTCCTCCGCAACGCGTCTTGGCGGATCTGACCGTTTCGGTCCGATCCGTTTTCTCCTCGCGAGGGGAGCCCTTCCGGGACCAGGGACGCCAGCATGGGAAGCTCCGTTGCCGCGCTCGTCGCGGCGAGCCTGATCGTCGCGGCCGAGCCGCCTGACTATCGCGCCGCGCGCGAATTGCGAGCGCTCGTGGACGCGGCGCTCGCGAACAACCCGGCGCTGTCCGTATCGCGGGCGCGGATCGAAGCCGCCCGCCAGCGCGCGCCGCAGGCCGAGGCCCTGCCCGACCCGGTGGTGAGCGTCACCCAGGCCCTTCGCAGCGTGGAGACGCGGGTCGGTCCCCAACAAAACGCGATCTCGCTCAGCCAGTCCTTCCCGTGGTTCGGAACCCGGGACGCCCGGCGCCGGGTCGCGGTGCTGGAAGTCACGGCGCTGCGCCACGCCTACGAGGCGGCCCGCCGGGATGTCGTGCGCGACGTCAAGGAGGCCTGGTACGAGATCGCCTACCTCGACGCCACCCTCGGCCTCGCCGCCGAGGAGCGGTCGCTGCTCGAGCACTACGAATCGCTGGCCCGGGCGCGGTACTCCACCGGGCAGGGCCTCCAGCAAGCGGTGATCCGCCTGCAGGCCGAAATCAGCGCCGTGGTGGACCGTCGGCACCGGATCGAGCGGCAGCGCGGGATCCTCGCCGCCCGGTTGAACGCGCTGGCCGACCGTCCGGCCGGCGAACCGGCGCCCCCGGCGCCCCGGCTGTCGCGCCCCTCGCTGGAGCTCGACCCCGAACGCCTGCGCCGGCTCGGCGAGACGCATCGCGCCGAGTTGCGCGCCGCGAGCGCGCGCATCGAGGGCGGCCGCCGGTCGGTGGACCTGGCGCGACTCGACTCCCGCCCCGGCTTCACCGCCAGCCTCGGGGTCATGAACGTCGCGCGCCGGGAGGACGCCCTCGCGCCGCCGGACGCCGGCAAGAACGCGCTGACGCTCTCGGTCGGCGTGTCGCTGCCGTTCTGGAACGCCGGGCGACGCGCCCGCATCGAGGAGGCGAGCCACGAACTCATGGCCCACAACGAGGGACGGGCCGCCGTCTTGAACGCGATGGACCGGGACATCGAGGAGGCGAGCGTCCTCCTCGAGACCCTCGGGAGGCAACTCGACCTGCTCGACAACGTGCTGATCCCGCAGACGGAGGAAGCGCTTCGCGCCACCGAGCTCGCGTATGGAACCGGCGAGCTGGGCGTGCTGGAGCTTCTCGAGAGCGAGCGGGCGCTCATTGGCGTGCGGACCATGCGCGCCCGCTACCTGTCGGATTTCCACATCGCCCTGACGGCGCTCGAACGCGCCATCGGAACCCGCGTTCCCGGAGTTGGAGACGCCCCATGAAGACCGTCGTCGCCGTCGGCGCGATCAGCTTCGCGCTCGGAATCGCCGCCGCCGCCCTCCTCTCCCCCGAGGCCCCCGCGCCCGAAGCCGCGCCCGAGGCCGAACGGGAGATCCTCCACTGGCGCGCCCCGATGGATCCGACCTTCATCTCGGACGGCCCCGGGAAGTCCCCGATGGGCATGGACCTCATCCCGGTGTACGCCGACGAGCGACGGGAGGACCCGCCGAACACGGTCCGGATCGACCCCGGCTTCGCGCAGACCATCGGCGTCCGCACCGCCTCGGTCCAGCGCCGCAACGTGGCCAACGCGGTCCGGACCGTCGGTACGCTCGCCCACAACGAGCGCCAGATCGCGTGGGTGAACACCAAGTACGACGGGTGGATCGAGAACGTCGCGGTCCACTACGTCGGCGAGACCGTCGAGCGCGGGCAGGTCCTCTTCGACATCTACAGCCCCCAGCTCGTGACCACCCAGATGGAGTACCTGCAGGCGGTCGATTACGCGGCCCGGCTCGCGACGTCGGAATTCCCCGAGATGGCGGAGCGCGCTCGCTCGCTCGTCGCCTCGGCCCGCACCCGGCTCGGCTACTGGGACGTCACCGACGACCAGATCGAGACGCTCGAGCGCGAGCGGACTCCGCGCCGGACGCTCTCGGTCCTGTCGCCGGTGACCGGAGTGATCGTGGGGAAGGTGGACCAAGCGCTCGACGGCATGCACGTGGACGCCGGCATGAACCTCTACAAGATCGCCGACCTCACCACGATCTGGGTCGAGGTGAACGTGTTCGAGCACCAGGTCGAGGCCATGGGCGTGGGCCAGCCGGCGCAGGTCGAGCTTCCGTACCTGCCGGGCCGGCCCTACCGGGGCGTCGTGCGCTTCCTCTCGCCGCACTTCGACGAGGCGACCCGCACGCTCGCGGTCTCCATCGAGCTGGAGAACCCCGACCTGACGCTGCGCGCCGGGATGTACGCGAACGTCACCTTCGACGTGCCGCTCGCCCGGAGCGCCGTCGCGGTTCCCGAAGAGGCAGTCATCCGGGGCGGCGAACGCGACGTCGTCGTGCTCGAGCGGGCCGGCGGAGCGTTCGAGGTCCGGGCGGTCACACTCGGCCGCCGGGGTGACCAGTACTGGGAGGTGCTCGCCGGCGTGGAGCCCGGCGACACGGTCGTCGTCTCATCGCAATTCCTCATCGATTCCGAGAGCAACCTGACGGCCGCCATCCGCGGCCTCGACGCGAGCGCGGAGCTCCCCGAGGAGCCGCCGCCCGCCCACGAGCATCACGAGCACCCCTGAGTCCCGTGCTGGAGCGCGTGATCGAGTGGTCGATCCGGAACCACTTCCTCGTCGTCCTCGCGGCGGCCGCGATCGCGTTCGGCGGAATCCACGCGGCGCGGTCCATGCCGCTGGACGCGCTCCCCGACCTTTCTGACGTGCAGGTGATCGTCTTCACCGAGTACCCGGGGCAGGCCCCGCAGGTGGTCGAGGACCAAGTCACGTACCCCATCACCACCCAGATGCTCGCGGTTCCCGGAGCCAGCGTCGTCCGCGGGTACTCCTTCTTCGGAACCTCGTTCGTCTATGTGATCTTCGAGGACGGCACCGACCTCTACTGGGCGCGCAGCCGCGTGCTCGAGTACCTGAATTTCGTGAGCGGGCGGCTGCCGTCGGGGGTGGCCCCCACCCTCGGCCCCGACGCCACCGGGGTCGGCTGGGCCTACATGTACGCGCTCCGCTCGGAGGACGCGGACCTCGCCGAGCTGCGGTCGCTCCAGGACTGGTTCTTGAAATACGAGCTCACCTCGGTCCCCGGCGTCTCCGAGGTCGCGAGCGTCGGCGGCTTCGTGAAGCAGTACCAGATCACCGTGGATCCGAACCGGCTGCGCGCCTACGACGTCTCGCTCGCCCGCATCCGGACCGCGGTCCAGCGCAGCAACAACGACGTCGGCGGCCGGGTGCTCGAGATGTCCGAGGCCGAGTTCATGGTCCGCGGCGAGGGCTACATCGACGATGTCGAGGATCTGAAGCTGGTCGCGCTCGGAGTGGACGAGTCGGGGACGCCGATCTCGCTGCAGGACGTGGCCACGGTGGCGGTCGGCCCCGACATCCGGCGCGGAATCGCCGAGCTGGACGGCGAGGGCGAGGTCGTGGGCGGGGTCGTCGTGGCGCGCTCCGGCGCGAACGCCCGCGACGTCGTCGAGCGGGTCAAGGAGCGGCTCGCCGAGCTCCAGTCGGGCCTCCCGGAAGGGGCGGAAATCGTCCCGGTCTATGACCGCACCGCGCTCATCGACC
This sequence comes from Vicinamibacteria bacterium, assembly GCA_965199715.1. Classification (GTDB taxonomy): domain Bacteria; phylum Acidobacteriota; class Vicinamibacteria; order Marinacidobacterales; family Marinacidobacteraceae; genus CBDATA01. The sequence continues at coordinate 1,690,301 of OZ241322.1, read as the reverse complement.
GCTCCATCGACACCCTCCAGCGGAAGCTGCTCGAGGAAATGGCCATCGTGGCCGTCGTCTGCGCCGTGTTCCTGCTGCATGCGCGGTCCGCGCTCGTCGCCGTGATCACCCTGCCGCTCGCGGTGCTGATGGCGCTCATCGTGATGCACGCGCAGGGCATCAACGCCAACATCATGTCGCTCGGCGGCATCGCCATCGCCATCGGGGCCATGGTGGACGCCGCGATCGTCATGGTGGAGAACGCCCACCGGCATCTCGAGCGCGACGGAGGGCGGCTTCCGCACTCGCGGATCGTCACCCGCGCCGCCGTCGAGGTCGGCCCGACGCTCTTCTTCGCGCTGCTCGTCGTCACGATCTCGTTCCTGCCGATCTTCGCGCTGGAGGCGCAGGAAGGGCGGCTGTTCCGGCCGCTCGCGTTCACCAAGACCTACGCGATGGCCGCCGCCGCCGCGCTCTCGGTGACGCTCGTCCCGGTGCTCGTCCGCTACTGGATCCGCGGCCGGATCCATGCGACGCAGGCCAACCCGATCACCGCGCTGCTCATGGCCGCCTACCGCCCGGCGCTGCGGTTCGCGCTCCGCCGGCGCTGGACGGTCGTCGTCCTCACGCTGGGAGCGCTCGGCGCGACGTGGTTCCCGCTCAAACGGCTCGGGTCCGAGTTCATGCCGCCGCTGTGGGAGGGAGATCTCCTCTACATGCCGACGACGCTCCCCGGAGTCTCCGTCACCAAGGCGCGCGAGATCCTCCAGCAGACCGACCGCATCCTGAGCACCTTCCCGGAAGTGGACCGCGTCTTCGGGAAGGCCGGTCGCGCCGACACCGCCACCGACCCGGCCCCGCTCAGCATGCTGGAGACGACCATCAAGCTGAAGCCCGAATCGGAATGGCGGCCCGGCATGACTCCCGAGCGGCTCACCGAGGAGATGGACCGGGCGATCCGCTTCCCCGGGGTCACGAACGCCTGGACCATGCCGATCAAGACCCGCCTCGACATGCTGTCCACGGGAGTCAAGACCCCGGTGGGGATCAAGATCTCCGGCCCCGACCTCGCGGTGCTGGAGGAGGTGGGCCGCGAGATCGAGGCGGTCGTCCGGGACGTCCCCGGAACCCGCTCCGCATACGCCGAGCGCGTCATGGGCGGCAACTACCTGAACGTCTCGGTCCGCCGCGACGGAATCGCCCGGTACGGGCTGACCGTGGGGGACGTCCAGGACGTGATCCAGACCGCCATCGGCGGGATGAACATCACGACCACGGTGGAGGGCCTCGAGCGGTACCCGGTCAACCTGCGGTACAACCGCGACCTCCGTGCGCATCCCGAGGCGCTGCTGGACGTCCTCGTCCCGACCCCAAGGGGGCAGCAGATCCCCCTCGGCCATCTCGCCGACCTGTCCTTCGCCAACGGGCCGCCCGCGATCAAGAGCGAGCAGGCGCGGCCGACGGCGTGGGTCCATGTGGACATCGACGACGTGGACGTGGGGACCTACGTCGCGCGCGCCCGGCGGGAAGTCGCGGCGCGGGTGGAGGTTCCCCCCGGCTACAGCCTCGGCTGGAGCGGCCAGTACGAGTCGCTCGCGCGGGCGGCGGAGCGCATGCGGGTCGTCATCCCGATCACCCTGCTGCTGATCTTCCTGACGATCCACGCGAGCACGCGCTCCGTCGCGCGGACGCTCTTCGTGCTCTCGGCGGTGCCGCTGTCGCTGATCGGCGCGGTCTGGCTGCTGTATCTGCTCGATTACAACCTGAGCGTCGCGGTCTGGGTGGGCATGATCGCGCTCGCCGGCCTGAGCGCCGAGACCGGCGTCGTCATGCTCCTCTATCTCGACCGCGCCTTCGACGCGGCGCTCCCCGACCGCGTCTCCCGGCTCCGCGCCGCGGTCTTCGAGGGCGCGGTCCGCCGGGTTCGACCGGTGGTCATGCTGAGCGCGACGACCGTTCTGGGGCTCCTGCCGATCATGTGGAGCGCCGGGGCCGGGGCCGACGTGATGAAGCGGATCGCGGCCCCCATGGTCGGCGGCGTGGTCACCGCCGCGGTCGTGGTCCTGCTGGCGTTCCCGGCCGGCTACTCGATCTGGCGGGGCCGCGACCTGCCGGGGGCCTGAGGGCGTATCGTTTCCGGGTTCCCATGCCCACGAGACTCCTCCCGCTCGCCTTCCTCCTCGCCGCCTGCGGCGCGCCCGAAGAACCCGCGCCCGAGGTCCCGGCCGACGACATGTCGATGATGGCCCACGGGGACCATTCCCCGAAGTACGGCGGCTACGTCTTCATGCACGGCGACCTGCACTTCGAGGTCGTGCTCGACTTCGGCGGCGAGCACCGGATCTACTTCTCCGACGCGATGCGCGGCGAGTTGCCGGCGGCGGTCGCCGAAGAGGTCCGGGTGACCGTGCGCCGCCCCGACGCGGACCCGGAGCCGCTCCGCCCGGTGATCGACGAGTTCGGCGAGGCGTGGATCGCGACGGGCCGCCCGGTCGAGGGCGAGGGGGCCGTCGCGGACGTGTACTTCCGCTTCGAGGGCGACCCCTACGAGATCGAGGTGCCCTTCGTCATGGACGAGCCGATGGTAGATCCCCACACCGGCATGGAGATGCCTACTCCGTCCTGAGCGCGACGATCGGGTCCAGATTCGAGGCGCGGCGCGCCGGGTACCAGCCGAAGAAGACTCCGATCGCGGCGGCCATCGCGGTCGCCCCGGCGGGCGCCATCCAGTGGATGAGGGTGCGCCAGCCGAGAAGCTGCTCGACGACCGCTGACGAGAGCCCGCCGATGACCACGCCGGCGAGCCCGCCGAGCGCCGACAGGGCCACGGCCTCGGCGAGGAACTGCCACAGCACGTCGCGTCGCCGCGCTCCCACCGCGAGGCGCAGCCCGATCTCGCGGGTGCGCTCGGTCACGGCCAGCAGCATCACGTTCATGATCCCGACGCCGCCGACGATCAGCGAGACCGCGGCGAGCGCACCGAGCAGCAGCGTCATGGTCGAAGTCGCCCGGTTCAGCGTGCCCACCATCTCCTCGGAGGTGACCTCGTCGAGGCGCGGCATCGAGGCCAGCACGAAGGCGGCGGCGGTGGTGTAGAGGCCCTGGGTGAGCGCCGAGGTCGCCTGGGTCCGCACCGTGAAGTCGTCGGGGAGGCGGGCGCCCCGGCGGAAGGAGTGGGGCGCGCCGGATTCGGCGGGGGGCGCGGACCGGGTGAGCTCGTGGCGTTCGCGCAGAAGCTGGGTCACGCTCCGGGCCACGACCGAGGCGTCGCCCGCCCGCTCGGTGGCGATCGCGATCGCGTTCAGGTAGTCGCGCCCAGCAAGCTCCTGCGCAATCGGAAACGGGATGATGGCGGCCTCGGCGAGCCGGCGGTCCGAGGTCTGATAGACGCCGCGCACCTCGAAGTCGCGGCCACGGATGCGAACCGTCTCGTCCACCGCCGACCGTCCGGGAAACGCGTCGGCGGCGAGCGGGCCGGAAAGCAGGATCGCCGGAACCGCCCCGTCCACGTCGGCGGCCTCGAAGTTCTCGCCGCTCAGGATGCTGAGGCGGTAGATGTCCGCAGCCTCGGCCGAGACTCCGTGGATCGCCCCGAATCCGTCCCCGAATTCCGACTCCACCGCGAGCCGGATCTCGACCACCGGCGTCACCATGGCGATGTCGGCGATCCCGCGGATGGCGTCCGCGTCGGCGACCGTCAGCGTGTCGGCGCGCCCGAATCCGGACGGGATGTTGATCGCGTCGCCGCCCCGGATGTAGTTCCCCGAGCGTACGACGACGATGTTCGTTCCCGCCGACCGGACGTCGCTCGCGACCTCGTCGCGGGCGCCCGTGCCGAGCGCCGCCATCGTAATCACGGACGCGACGCCGATGGTCAGCCCGGTCAGCGCGAGCACCGTCCGCAGCGGGTTCGCCGCAATCGCGAGCCCCGCGGTGCGAAGGGGAAGGGGCGCCTCCATGGGGGGCAGAGTCTATGCGTCGGCGTCCAGCAGCGGCCCGGAGCGGAACCGGATCCGCGCGCGCTCGACGTCGCCCCCGAGCGACGCGAGCAACCCCTCGGCCCGGTCGAAGAGGAAGAGCTTCTCGGCCAAGCGGTCGCCGCCGCCCATCCGGCGCCCGCGATGCACCGGCGAGACCCCCCGGAGGCGGACGCCGTCGCCGTCGCGGACCGCCTCCTCCACGCCCTCGGCCTCGATCCGGCCATCGACCGGGGCGAACGGCGGCGGGATCGCGTCGAGATGGTGGCTGAGGTCCCCCGAAGCGGTCAGGAACGGCGGCCGCCGGTACTCGTCGCCGCAATCGCCGGGGATGGGGGCGAGCGCGGCTCCTTCCAGTTCGTCGAGCGCGCCCGCGTCGAGCGGGGTCTCGAGAATTCCGCGGTTGTCGTGGGCGCTTCCCGGCCGAGCCCCCACGATCACCCCGGCGACGAAATCCTGCGCGAGCGCGAACGCGGCGGCGACGTGGGCGATCGGGCGCCCGCCCGCGACCCGCCGCACCGTGCGCAGCAGGAACTGGAACTCGTCCCAGCCGCCAGCCTCCCGGATGAAGCGCCCGTACTTCGCCTGCGACCAGGTGTCGTCCGCCGGGGGCCGTCCCACGAAGCGGTCGCTCAGGAGGCCTCCGGCGAGAGTTCCGTACGCGAGGACCCCCACGCCGTGGGTCCGACAGACGTCGCGCATCGGTCCGAGGGCGCGCCGGTCGAGCAGCGAGCAGGACACCTGGTTCGAGACCAGCGGGAGGCCGCTGCGGAGCGCGAAGTCGAGGTGCGCCGCGTCGAAGTTGGTGACGCCGAGGTGGAGAACGCGGCCTTCGGCGCGCAGGTCGGCGAGGTGGTGGAGGCAGTCCAGCCACGACGGGTCGGCGTAGCTCCAAGCGTGGAACTGGAGCAGATCCAGCCGGTCCACGCCGACCCGGGCGAGCGACCGCTCGACCGCCGCCTTGACTTCGGAGCGGGAAGCGGCTCCGGGCGGCGGCACCCACTTGGTCAGCACCCGGACCTCGTCGCGCCGGCGCTTCAGCGCCCCGGCGATGATCTCGGCGCTGCCGTAGTGGTCGGCCACGTCGAACGTCGTGCTCCCCGCGTCCACGAGCGCCTCGAGCGAGCGGGCCGCACGCTCCGGATCCAGGTCGGTTCCATGGCGCTCCTCGTCCGCCACCTGCCAGAGCCCGGTGACGACCCGGGAGATGTCGAGCCCCGGCGCGAGCGTCGTCACTGTTCGGGAAGCTCGCGGAAGCGGTCGGGATCCACCCCGCGCATCTCGCGGACGCAGAACAGGGCGGCGATTCCCATGACCAGCAGCCACACCGGAGTCGAGCGGTAGTACCAGGCGGCCACGTCCGCGGTCAGGTCGCGCACGACGTGGAAGCCGAGCACGACCGCGAGGATCGCCGCGCCGAGGACGCCGACGAGGCTCCGCAGCGCGGGAGCGAGGATCGTGATCCTCGCGGCGAGCGCGGGGTTGCGGGAGGGCAGGGCGGTGAGCGCGACGCAAATGAGGCCGAAATTGACGAGCATCGAGACCACGAGGATGTCGATGCCGAGGAAGACGTCGCCGGCGAAGTGGCTTCCGAGGATGCCGGCGGTCGCCATCGCGCCGCTCAGCAGGATGGCGGTCCTCGGGGTGCGGAAGCGCGGGTGGACCGCGGCGACCGCCTTCGGGAAAATGCCGTCGCCGGCCCAGGCGAACATCATCCGGGAGACCGCGAGCAGCATCGCCGGCAGGTCGTTGATGAGCGCGACCGCCGCCCCCAGCAGGATCGCCGCGGTCGCCGCCGGCGGGAGCATCATCCCAAGCAGCCCCGGCGCGGTCAGGTCGCGCAGCGCCGCCTGCTCGGCCACGAAGGACCACGGGACCGCGTGGTACGTCGCGGCGGTGAAGAGGAAGTAGAACCCGCCCACGCTGCCGATGGCGAGCCCGACCGCGAGCGGCAGGTTCCGCTCCGGGTTCTTCGCCTCCCCGCCCGCCTGCGCGATCGAGTCGAACCCGATGAACGTCGCGAACAGGAGCCCCGACGCGGCCAGCACCGCCATCGGGCTGAGCGGCGGATCCGTCGCCGGCGGCGGGCTGAGGCCCTCGGCGGCGAGCAGCGCGGCGGCGAAGTCGGCGTGGTCGAACGAGAACCCCACCACGATCACGATCGCGCCCAGGGCGAACATGAGGAACATCATCGGGTTGAGCGTGCGTTCGTAGAGCTTCAACCCGCGGATGTTCACCCCGACGAACGTCCACAGGAACGCGATCGCGAGGACGAGCCGCAACGGCGAGTAGTCGAGCGCGATTCCGACGCCGTTCCAGCCGAACGCGAAGGCCGCGTCGCGCAGGAACGGGATCAGCAGGTAGGACACGACCCCGATCGCGATCGAGAGGCCGAACCACTGCGAGAAGCTGGCCACGAACCCGAGCAGCGGGCCGAGCGACCGGCTCGCGTACACGTAGCTGCCGCCCGCTCTCGGCATCGCGGTCCCGAGGCAGGCGTAGGCGAGCGCCGCCAGAACCGCCGGGATCGCGGCGAACAGGTAGGCGGTGAGGACGTGCGGGCCGAGGTCGGGGACGGTCCGGTGGATCGTGAACGGGATCACGTAGATCGCCGCCCCGAGCATCGAGCAGACGCCGGTGGCGGTCAGTCCGACCAGCCCGAGGTTCCGGGAGAGGCCGGGACGCTGCGTTTCCATGGGGCGATGCTATGCGGTCGGGCCGGGTACACTGGCGAGCGGCCCGTCAGGGCCTGAAGGAGCGGCGTCATGCGCGATTCGAGACTCATTCCGTTGGCCGGCGTTCTCGGCGTTCTCGCCTGCGGCGCCCCGCCGATGCAGGAGGCGCCCGAACCCGAGGGGCACGCGCCCTTCCTCGACGCGAGGCTGCCGAACCCGAACCCGACGGTCATCACCCAGTGGGCCGACCTTCCGGACGGGCGCACTTGGGGATCCACCGCCGGAGTCGATATCGATCCCATCGACGGGCACGTCTGGGTGTACGACCGCTGCGGCGCGAACGCGCTGGCGGGCGGCTGCGAGGAGAACTCCCACATCAACCCGGTGCTCAAGTACGACCGGCACACCAGCGAGCTGCTCGCCGAGTTCGGCGCCGGGCTCTTCGTGCTGCCGCACGGGCTCCACGTGGATTCCGACGGGAACGTCTGGGTGACGGACTCGCAGGGGAACGAGGCCGGCACCAAGGGCCACCAGGTCATCAAGTTCTCGCCCGAGGGCGAGGAGCTGATGCGGCTCGGGATCGCCGGCCAGCCCGGAAGCGGGCCGGGGCAGCTCTACGAGCCGTGCGACGTGATCACCGGCGCGAACGGCGACGTCTTCGTCTCCGACGGCCACAGCGGCCAGAGTCCGGATCCCCCCGAGGGCCGCACCGGACGCATCCTCAAGTACGACTCCGAGGGGAATTTCATCAAGGAGTGGGGGATCATCGGATTCCGGCCCGGCCAGTTCCGCACTCCGCACGCGCTGGAGATCGACGCCCAGGGAAGGCTCTTCGTCGCCGACCGGGGTAACCACCGCATCCAGATCTTCGACCAGGACGGCAACCTGCTGGACATCTACCACCGGCAGGGGCGGATCAGCGGCATGTACATCACCGACGACGACACGCTCTACACGATCGACTCCGAATCCACGCCGACGAACCACTACGGCTGGATGAACGGCGTGCGGATCGGCCCCGCCAGCGAGGACCGGGTGGACGCCTTCATCCCGCCGCACTTCCCAACCGAGGGCCGCACGCTCCAGGGAGTGGCCGGCGAGGGCGTGGCGGTAGACGCCGACGGGAACGTCTTCGTGGCCGAGGGCCCGTCGTCGCGGCCCACCGCGGGCGGTGGGCTGACCAAGTACGGGCGCGGCGAGGAGTGAGGGTCGGCTCGCCCTATACTCATTTCGTGGGCGTGGGTACGCTCCGGGAGGTCGTCATGGGTCCGAAGGAAGCCGTCCGGCGGCGCCGGGTTGACGCGGTCAAGGCGCAGCGGAAATTGCGGGCGATCCGGATCGATTCGCGCTACTCGTTCCCGACCGCCGACATCGACCGGATGCTCGCCGAGATCGAAGCCGGGCGCTCCGGCCGAGGGACCTTCAGGAGTTCCTGACCGGCGGGCCGGCCTTCTTCCTCGACCGGACGCGCCACGCGCCGGCCGCGCCCAGCGCCGGCATGAGGAGCGGCGCCCAGTCGGCCGCGTCCGAGCCGCTCAGCAGCGCCACGAGCAGGCCGACGAGCCCGAGGCCCACGCCTCCGTACATCTGCTTGCGTCCAACGCATTCTGTCCTTCGATAGGGGCATCGATCAGGCGACGGGCTTCGAGAGACTGCCGGCGATCTCCCGTACGTTCGGAGACGTCACCGAGTAAGCCCCGCCGATTCCGGACCCGCTTCCCGTCGTCGCTCCTCCTTCCAGCCGGAGGAAAGCGCGGCGAAGATCCCAACTCCTACCGGGATCGCCAACGTCAGCCAGTTGCGTCTTTCGTCGAACAGCAGTCCAAGCACGAGACTGACCATCACCGCGCTCACAGCGGCGAGGATCTTCCGGCGCCGCTTCCGTGCGGCCTTCTGGGCCTCGGCGGGGGACCGGTCGGCGCGAAGGTGATCGGCCTGCTCCCGGGCCAGCGTCCTTGCGGCGACGCCGCCGTTCCGCAGGCGCATCAGAACGAGCTGCGTCCTCCGAGGACGATGAGAGCGAGCGCGGCTCCGAGCCCCGCGGGTGCCGCGGCGAAACCCAAGACGGCGCGCTCCTGCCAAGCCATCCATCCCGCGGCGCAGACGGCGATCAGGGCCACGACGTGAACTGCCGCCCGCCGGAAATCGGCGGCGCGGCCCCGCGCCGCTCAACTACGACCCGCGCCTCGAGGGCGCGGCGGTGGGCCGCGTCCCGCTCGGCGATCGACAGGATCCGGTCCGCGCTCACCGGCAGCGCGCGCCCGTACCGAGCGAGCGTTTCCGCAGGCGGGAGAGCCTCACCCGAGGTCCGTTCCTTGAGGCCCATGGCTTTCTGAAGGTCGTTGCCGACCTCCGACAGTCGCCGCGGATCGCCTCCGCGTCGGCCTCGCCGATTCGCATGGTCTCCATCAAGCACCTCCCGTTTCCGAACCCCACCGCTTCCGGCCGAGGCTCTATGCCGCCGCGGCGCAGCGCCGTTGGGGAGGGGGTGCGAAGTGGAGAATGATACTGCGGCGGAGCGGTCGCCCGCCCTGAGCCGTTTCGTCGCGAAGTCCTTTCAAGGAATCAGCGGGCTCGAACTCCCACTGAAGCAGGCGAACATCCCGACCGGCGCCCACGACGTCGGGAAGACCGCCATGCTGGAAGCGATCCGGCTGTTCGCGGGCCGGCGAAATCCCCAGCTTCTCTGGGATCCGGGGTTGCACCGGTACGGCGACGCGCCGGTCGATCGGATAATCCGCCTCTCCGATTCCGGCGGGGTGGAGCTGTCGGCGGTCGGGCGCGGCGTCGGGCGTTCCGTCCGGGCCGAGTTTCACTCCTGCTCCGGGGCTCCGCTCAGGATCGGAGACAGCGAGCGGTAAACGCAGGTCACGGGGCGGCTTGACCTCCGGTTCGACACAAGTGCGTCCGAGGGCAAGACCGCCTTCGCGCTCACGCCCGCCGGGGCCGTCCAATACGTGCGCCCGAAGGAGGCCAGCGGCGGGACGCGCGCCGTGTTCGTCGGCGCCGACGGCCAGGGAATCCGCGCGAAGGAGTTCCTTGCCTGGTACTCGGATGTCGTTCGCCAGGACTTGAAGGCCGACTTGGTGAAGGCGATCCGTCTGGCGATGCCGTCCGTGCGCGACGTTGAACTGCTCGCGGATGAACGCGGCGAGACCTATCTCCGTGCGCTCACGGAAACCGGGAAGCGGCGGCTCCTCGGCGATCTGGGAGACGGAGTCGCAACTGTCGAGCGGCTGCTGCTGGGGCTGCTCGCCGCTCGCGGCGGCGTCGCTCTGTCGGATGAGATCGAGCGAGGCCAGCACTACACGATCCTCCCCTGGCTTTGGATTCATGTCCGGAAATGGATGAAGCGGCTGGATGTCCAGCTCGTCGCTACGACCCACAGCCACGCGTGCGTCAGGGCCGCCATAGGCGCATTCGAGGAAGACCTCGAGAACCTTGGCCGTGCACCAACTGGTCGCCCAGCCGGACGGCAGCGTCCGCGCGGCCACCTACTCGTGGGAACTCCTTGAGGTCGTGTTGGACACGAATATGGAAGTTCGGTAGCCGTCGCTGCGCCAAGATAAAGAAAGAGGCCCGCCGCCCCTAAGGACGGCGGGCCAGTTGCCTGAGGCTCTAAAAGGACTCTAGAAGGTCAGGCGAGCGGAGAGGCCGATGGTGCGGCCTTGGATCCACTCAATGGTCTCGCGGTAACGCGAACCGACGACCATCCGGAAGTTGGTCTCGGAAGCGTTGTTGAGCGCGTTGAAGAAGTCCACCATGAACTCAATCTGCCCGAAGTCGCCGAGCGCGAAGGACTTGTCCACACGGAAATCAAGGATTGACACCGTGTCCGAGCGGTTGGTGTCCATGTTCGCGAGGAAGATGGTCTGGTTGCCGACGTTCGGAACCGGGACGCTGACGAACGGTGCCCATGGGAAGCCGCTGACGTACCGCAGCGTGCCGGCCACGCCGATGTCATAGGGCATGACGTAGCGGGCCGCGCCCTTGAACTGCCAGTTGTCCGTCTCCTGAATGTTGGGGATGAAGCCGTACGGGTAGGTCCAGCCGACGCCGACCGGATCGGTGGTCAGCGGGCTCGTGCTCTGGCCCGGAGTCCGGCCTTCGCTCCGCCACTGGTAGTCGAAGTAGGCGTTCCAGAAGAAGTTGTTCCGGAAGCGGCGATTCAGTCCCATCGACAGCGTGGTCCAGTTGTAGTCGGCTTCGCCTGCGGGAACGTTCGTCGCGAGGAGATCGCTGTTCGGAACGCCATCGGGCAGCCCGTTGACGGTCAGCAGGGTGCCGGCCAACCCGTTCGGACACGCGTCCGGGCAGGCGACCTGCGCCTGGTTCGTCAGGGTGCCGATGCGGGCGACGTTCAGGTTGCCCCACGCGCCGTACTGCCGCTTGTGGACCAGCGAGATCCGGGCGCCGAGATCGTTGCCGATCTGGTGCTCCCAAGAAGCGCTGACCTCGTCCACGTACGGCTGCTCTGTCGCTTGGTCAATCGCAATTCCAGTCGGCGGAACGCTGAAGTCCTGACCGAGGCCAGCACCGGTGCTGCCGCCGAGGCGAGCGCCCAGCTCGCCGACGCCGTCGAAGAGACCGTTCATGTTCTGGTCAAGGAACTCATAGGTCACGGACTTGTTGCCACCGGGGTTGGCTGACGGCCAGCCGCTGTTCATGTTGTGGAAGTAACGGCCCCAGTAGCCCTTCAGGACCGAGCGGCCCTCGCCGGTCACGTCGAACGTGAAGCCGACCCGGGGAGCAACGTTCCACCAACTGATGAGGTTGCTCGCGGCAGGGATCTCGTCGCCGGGACCGAACAGGAGCGGAAGCGCGCCCGCCACGTTGGCGTCAATGGCCGCAATCTCGCGGATGCAGCCAACGACGGCGGGGCAGGTGCCGCCCGGCGTGTTGTTCGAGCCGAGGTAGCCGATGCGCTGGCTTCCGAAGCGAACGCCGGCGTTGATCGTCAGGCGATCGTTGATCGTCCACACGTCCTGCGCATAGAAGTCCATGTGGGTGTTCCGATCCTGGTTGAAGTTCGGGAAGCTCTGGAAGTGGATCTCGTTGACGTTGAATGGGCGCGGAGGATCCTGGTTGCTGTCGTCGAGGTAGCGCACTGCGCCCGAGTTCGAGTTCCAGCCGAACTGCCGCTCGTCGATCTGGAAATCCCACCCGAACTTGAAGTCGTGGCTCTGGTCTCCGGTCGGGAGGTAGTAGTTGAACTGCCCGGTGGAGTGCGGCTTCCAGCGGTTGAACGTGAACGGACGCCAACCAGCGCCAGCCCACTGGCCGGTGCCGGAGTCCACCCGCGGCGGATTCGTGGACGGATCGACCGCGGGGGTCATCGGCCAGCCGAAGCCGAAGTGGTTGACCTGGATGTTGCTGTAAAGACGGTCGCTCCAGACCCGCTGCCACTCGGCCTTGTGGAGCCAGCTCCACGAGTCCTGCGCGAGGATGGTCTCGGGCGGGCGCGAGGACGAGAGTCCCCGGAAGGGCTTCTGCTTGAGCGACCAGTGGTGGAAGGTGATGAACTGATCACGATCCGTGATCTGCCAGTTCGCCTTCACGGTGAACATGTCGAAATCGCCCACGTCCGTGGCGTCGGACTCGTCCACACCGGAGATGATCCGGTCAATGAAGAACCGGTTGTAGGCCGCGTAGAACCACGCCTTGTCCCGGACGATCGGGCCGCCGAGATCGAGGTGGTACTCGTAGAAGTCAATCACCGGCGCCGGGGTGCCGCCGCGGCTTTCGAGGTCGGAGGAGATGTTGTTCGCGATCCAGTCGCGGGGCTCATAGGCGCCGTGCTCGGTGCCGGAGAACTGGTTTCCGCCGCTCTTCCAGACCGCGTTCACGGTGGCGCCGGGAGTGTTCGTCTCCACGTCGGCGCCCTGCGCGGACACCTGGAACTCGCCGATCGCGTAGAAGTCGTAGTAGCCGCCGGCTCCGCCGGTGCCCTCGGTCGTGTTCACGCCGTCGTTGATGATGCGGTTCTGGCCGCGGACGCCGAACGTCTCGTAGCCGGACTGCTGGCTCTTGTGGGACCCGCCCACGTCGTAGCCGCGCATCCGCACGCCGGGACTCTGCTGGAGGACCGCCCACATGTCGGTGGCCGACGGGACATCCTCAAGCTGGGTCGTGTCGAACGTCGCGGAGACGCCGGTGGTTTTCACGTCCACGACCGGCGATTCCCCGGTCACGGTCACCGTCTCGGCGACGGTCGCGATGTCCATGTTCGCGTTGATCTGGAACGTGGAGCCGCCGACCACCGTCACGTCCTCGAACACGACGGTCTGGAAGCCGCCGAGCTCGAACATGACGTTGTAGCTGCCGCCGACGAGCTGCGCGAACCGGTACGAGCCGTCCACGTCCGTCGTCGCGATGCGGGGGGCTACGAGCTCGTCGGAGGTCAGGGTGACGGTCACTCCGGGGAGGACCAGACCCTGCGTATCCGAGGCCGCGCCTTCGAGCCGCCCGTAGATCTGCTGACTGAGCGCCGCGCTCGGCCACGCCAGCAGCAGGCTAAAGAGAATCAGTCTTCTCATGCTGCGTTGGTCCTCCTTGGGGATCGAGAGCATGGAGTTGGGAACGTTCGGCTTCTCTGAGCAACTGGCGGGCCAAGGACGAAACCGGGACTCCGCGGGAATGCGACCGAGCAGCTAAACGATAGATAGCAAAGAGCTTCGGGAGATTGAAGGGCGCGAGCCGCCACGTGCGGATGACTCGCCGATCCAACTTCCCGAAGTCAAGCGCACGAGTATGTTGGATTCCGTTCGGTCTGTCAAATTCGCCAAGAATCGCACGGCATTCGGCGAACGGGGAGCGGAACGCCGAAGGGCGGGCGGTCGGGGCCGGGCGGCGGGGCGGCGTCCGTCGGAGGGGTCGCCTCGCCGAGCTCCCGACCCGGCGAGCCGTCTTCGTCGCACCCGAGGATCTCATCCGCAGCGCGTCCGTCGAGCGCCGGGCGGGCGGCATCGTTCGCCTCAGTAGCGGTGACCCTCATGGATCGAGGCCATGATCTCCTCGGACGTGGCGCCCACGATCCCACTGCGGAGCCGCGCCATGCGCCCGATCCGCGCGTCCGCGCGCTTGCGGCGCTCGTCCTCGGCCGGCGCGAGCTTGGCGACGGGCCGCCCGTCTCGGGTGATGAGGACGCTCTCGCCTTCGGCCACTCGCTCGAGCAGCCGGGCGAAGCGCTTCGGCGCCTCGCCGGCGTCGATCGGGCCCTCGTCGCCCGCCCTCTCAGTGCTGCGTGTCACGGTTCGGCTCCTCGCCGCAAACGGCGACCCCGGACTCCCGAGCGGCGGCGGCGAGGCGGCGATCAAGCGTGGCCAGCGGCAGGTTGCGCCGCAGCGCGACCTCAAGATACGAGGCATCGTAAATGGTGAGCCGATGTCGGCGCGCCAGTTCGAGGAGGAACGCCTCATCGTGGGTGGTATCGCGTTCGAAGCGAATGTCTCGACAGTCCGCCAGCGCATTCGCGACCTGGTTCGGGGTGATCCGCCCGCGCCGCTCGTTCATGAGAAACGCGTTGCGAACCTCATACCACCAGACGCCCGGCACGACGCACCCCGCCGCCGCGACCCGCCGCAAGACGGCCGCAACCTCGGGATGTTCCTCGTCCTCGAGGTTCGCAGCGAGGATCATCGACGCATCGACGACCAGCGGACTCAATACCGGTGTCCTTCGTGCACGGAGGCAATCAGTTCCTCAAGCGAGGCGCCGACGACTTCTCGCCGCCGTTGCTCCATGCGCCGGACCGCCGCTTCCGCCCGCTTGCGGTGGTCGTCCTCGGCCGGCACGAGCTTGGCGACGGGCTTCCCGCGCCGGGTGATGAGGACGCTCTCGCCCTCGGACACCCGGTCGAGCAGCTTCGGGAAGTGCGTCTTGGCCGCGTAGGCTCCGATTTCTTCCATGGGGCCGCCTCTTTCGGAACGGACCGACCAGTCTAACCGACTAGTCGGTTCGTCGCAAGGCGCGGCGACATTCCGCCTCGACGAGCTCCTCGGTGGACTCAAGGACGCGCTCCAGCTCCCGTCGAACCGCGGCCTCGTCGTGCCCCTCGTCCTGCAGGCGCCGCGCGTGCCGCTCGGCGAGCGCGCCGATCATCATCCGCCGGCGCTCTTGCGCGGGGGCAGCCGAAATCCAGATCGCGTCCACAACCGGATCGCGGAGTTCCAGCAGCTCCCGCTCGGGCGCTTCCCCGGGGACGTCCTCCAGGATCGGAGGCGGCGCGGGCAGTGGAACTGGGGGCGACGGCGCCGATCAGCGCCGCTCCGAGAATCGCAAGGGTCAGATGCGCACGTCGGATCCTCCTCGGTGGTTTCGCGGAGCCGGCAAGCCCCGCTCCGAGTTCAGCCGCGGATGACGATCTCGAAGCCCGCCGCCCCGGACGGGACGCGGACTTCGGGGCCGTCTCCCGCGAGCGGCGCGAGCGCGCGGCGGTCCGCCTCGGGGTCGGCGCTCTCGAAGACGAGCGCGTGAAGTCCGGGTTCGCCCGGGCGGAAGCGCAGCGCGCAGTCGTTGCGGAACGCGACCAGCGCGTCCTTCCCGTCGGATTCCGGCTTCAGGTCGAAGAGCCGGTCGAAGCGCTCGGCGGCGGAGACCGGGTCGGGAGCGCCAGCGACGACCTCGGCGAGGCGGCGCACCTCGAGCGTCGGGCTGACGCGTTCGGGCGGCGGGTCCGGCCAGTTCCAGCTCGTCGGGTGCGGCTGGATGAGCTCCACGGTGAACCCGCTGGCGTGCTCGGGGTACACGAACGCCTCGAAGCCGTCCGCCGCCTTCTCGAGAATCCGGTCCTCCCAGATCGGGGCGCTCTCGCGCACCCGGGCGACCGCGGCGTGGATGTCGTCGGTCTCGATGGCGATGTGCTCGAGCCCCTCGCCGTGCGCCGCGAGGTACCGAAACACCCGCGCCTGCGGGTTCCAGTTGTGGACCACGTGCAGCCAGCACTCGTTGCCGAGCAGGGTGCGGCAGTCGTGCTGGAATCCCTGGCCCTGGTCGTCCCGGAAGTCCTGCGGCGCGAGGCCCACCCGCTTCAGGCGCTCGACGGCCCGGTCGTGGCTGGCGTAGGCGGTTCCGATGTGCTGCAGGCGAAGGATCATGGAACCGGCGATTCTACGGGGATCAGGGGATGCGCCCGACGAACGGGCGGCCGGACAAGTAGAGCGCGAGCCGGTTCCCGATCGCGGGATCGGACCCGGAGAGGCGCAGCGCTTCCCCGGCGGCGGCCGCCGCGTCCTCGAAGGCGCCGGCGGCGGCGAACGCGGCTCCGAGCAGGTCGAGCGAGCGCGGCTCGGGGCCGGCGATCGCGACGAGCCGCCGGGCGAGCCGGACCGCGTCCGGGGGATCGCGCAGCGCCCGCTCGGGGTGCGCGGCGAGGATCCCGGCGAGCCGCCCGAGCGCCTCGGGATGGCCGGGGTCGAGGGCGAGCGCCTCTCGAAATTTTCCGACCGCTTCGGCGGCGCGTCCGGCTCCCAGCAGGGCGGTTCCGAGCGAGGCGCGCAGGCCGGCGGAGTCGGGGCTGCGTTCGATCGCCGTCCGCAGCGGCGGGATCGCGTCCGCGTGCCGTCCGGTCGAAAGCAGCAGGTCGCCGAGTTCGTACCAGCCGTGCGGACGCTCCGGGTCCGTCGTCGTGGCGTCCCGGAGAACGCCCTCGGCCTCGGCGGTCGCGCCGCCGTCGCGCAGCAACGCGGCCGCCTTCAGTCGGCCCTCGTAGTCAGGGCCGGCAGCCAGCGCCTCGTCCAGCAGGCGGCGGGACTCGCCGCGGGCGCCGCGGATGTGCAGCAGCTCCGCGAGCGAAAGGCGCAGCCGCGCCGCCTTGAACGGAAGATGCGATTCGCCGAGTCGCCCCCGGTATTGGCCCTCGAGCCACTGCAACTCCTCCCGGGCCGAGGCGGCGGGGAGCGGGTCGTCGGAGAGCCGGATCCAGTGGTTCGTGAACGGCGTTCCGGCGAAGGCGTCGCGCTCGGTCGGCAAGTGGCAGCTCGCGCAGTCCGTTCCGACGGGAGCCGCGTGCAGCGCCGCCGGCTCCTCGTGGCAGCGGGAGCACGCGGCGGCGACTCGCGCCGGCGCCGCCGGTTCGGCCCGGTGCGGGTCGTGGCAGTCGGTGCACGCGATCGCGGACTCGGGGGGCGAGCGCCGGAAGCACGCGCTCATCATCAGGCTGGCGCCGGCGTGGCGGGCGAGGCCGGGATCGCGGGCGAGGATCTCGCGGGGCTCGAAGTCGGTGGGCTGGCGGTGGCATTGCCCGCAGAACGCGGCCTCCCCGGCCGGATCGAGCGCCGCCGGGTTGAAGATCGGGCCGCCCGAGACGTGGTCGATCCCGGAGCCGTGGCAGCGCTCGCAGGTCACGCCGAGGATCGCTTGATGCGGATCGAAGCGGTCGCCGACCGTCCAGGCGAGCGCGGTGGCGTGGCAGCCGAGGCAGTCGCCCGCTACTTCGGGCGGGTCGAGGTCGCCGAGCGGATGCGCGTCCTCCTCGGTTCCCGGCGTGGGGATCCAGCCGTCCTGCGCCTGCGAGTACGAGAGGCGCAGTTCCCGGAGGCTCCGGTCGGGCGCAAACGAGACCGGGGTCGCGCCCCGCAGACCGGAGCCGAACACCGCGTGGACGGGCGCGGATTCCTCGCTCGTGAGCCGGACCGACTCGCCGTCGCGCTCCCACGCCGGGGCCGGGCCGAGGTCGTGCGGCCAGCGCAGCGCCGCGGCGAGCATGCCGTCCGAGAACCACGCCTCGAGCGCCGGTCCGGGAATCGCGGCTGCGGTGCGGGCCATCGGATGGCGGGCCTGGTCGTCCGCTACGTCCGGGTGGCAGGCGGCGCAGGTTTCGGCTCCGACGGCTTCCGCGGGATCGGCGAGCGCTCGCAGCGGCGGGGGCGGAGGCGCGGCGGGTTCGGGAGGGGCGGCGCACCCGGCGAGAAGCGCGAGCGCGGCGCCCCGGAAGCTCCGGCTCATCCGCTGCGTTCCAGAACAGAGACGCAGGCGGTCCGCCCGCCGGGGGGAAGCATCATGAGCATCGTGACACTGATTCTGATGGCCGGAGCGTCGATGATGGTGCAGGAGCGTTGCGAGGTGCGGGAGGTCCGCGAACTCTCCGCGCCGGCGACGGACCTGCTGCGGGTCGAGAGCGGGGCCGGGCCGGTGGAGATCGTCGGCGATCCGGCCGCTTCGGAGATCGCGGTGACCGCGACGCTGTGCGCTTCCGACCAGGAGCGGTTCGACGCGCTCGACGACGCGCTCGACGACGCGCTCGAGGGCGGCTCGCTGACGACGAGGTACCCGGAGTCGGGATGGTCGCGGAGCGGGGGGCGCCTACGTCCGGATCGCGCTCGAGGTGCGGGCGCCCGCGGGGACGGGAATCGATCTTGACGACGGTTCGGGCAACGCTTCCATCGACGCGGTGGGCGCGGTCGTCGTGGAGGACGGCTCCGGCAGCCTCAGCATCCGGAACCTGACCGGCGGCCTGGCCTTCGAGGACGGGTCGGGCAGCCTGCGGATCGAGGGGGTCGATGGGGACGTGCACGTGAACGACGGCTCGGGCAGCGTCCGCATCGCCGACGTGACCGGCAGCGTCCGGGTCGGCGACGACGGCTCGGGGAGCCTTCGGATCGACGGCGTCGGCGGCGACGTGGTGATCGGCGATCCCGGTTCGGGCCGGGTCACCGTCCGGGACGTCGCGGGCGGCCTCGTGGTCGAGGAGGGGGGCCGGCGGCGCATCTCGCACTCGGGCGTCCGGGGGGCCGTGGAGCTCCCGGAGCGCCGCTGAAGACCTTCAGTAACCCCGCAGCTTCTTGAGCAGGCCGAGCGTCGTTTCGCCCGCCGGGGCCCGCAGGTTGATCCGGCGGATCCGCTCCACGATGGCGTCGCGTTTCTCCTGATCGTCCTTGGGACTCGCGGGCGCGACCGGGACCTGTTCGCCTGAGCCGGTATCTGCTGGCCTGGAGCGAGAAGCCCACCCACGACCGCGGCCGTTCATCGGGCGCTCTCTGGATTGTCGGCGAACACGTTTCCGATCACCCGCATCCGTTCGGCTCGCTCATCGCGTCCATGGCTGGGTCGGGGCGCCCGGAATCCCTCTCCCGCGGAGTCCTCGCCCTCGCCGCCACGCGACAACCATGCGAATCCGCCCACCGGGGAGTGGATCCGAGCGGGAGCTACGCCGTCAAATCCGCGTCCGGCAGGGACCGCAAAAAAGCCCGCCGGCCTCGGGGCGAGACCGGCGGGCCTGGGGTTGGCCTTCGATCAGGTCAGAAGGTCAACCTCGCAGAGAGGCCGATGGTTCGGCCCTTCAGGTACTCCACGATTCGTTGATAGGGCACGACCGTATCCAGGAGCTGGAAGTTCACGATCGTGTTCGCGTTCATGGCGTTGAACACGTCGAAGATCATCTGGAAGTTCATCCGATCTCCGAGCGGGAACGTCTTGTCCGCGCGCAGGTCCAACATGACCACGTCGTCCGAACGGTTCTCGTTCATCAGACCGAGCCACGAGTACACGGTCACGCGCCCGTCGTACACCGAGTTCCGGTGGATCGGCGCGTAGTTCCAGCCGCTGATGTACCGGTAGGTGCCGGCGACGCCAATGTCGTACGGAAGCACGTAGCGGGCCGCCGCCTTCAACTGGTAGGTCGAGGTGTCCTGGACCGTCGGGATGTCCTGGTCGTAGTTGATGAACCAACCCTGCGCGGTGGGATCCGAGCTGAGTGGGCTGGTCGCGTTCCACGAGGTCGCGGACGTTCCGGGGCTCCGGGGCTCCGACCGCCACTGGTAGTCGAAGTACACGTTGTAGAAGAAGTTGTTCCGGAACCGCTTGTTGATCCCCAGCGAGACGGTGTGGAAGTCCATGTCGCTCTCGCCGGCCGGGTGGTTCGTGGTCAGGTTGGAGGTCTGGCCCACCAGGTCCTCGGGGTAGAGGAGGAGGTTGAACGTTCGGTTGTAGCCCGCCGGGCACGAGGCGCACTCGTTGATCGTGAGCGGGGTGTTCCGGTTGAGCGCGTCCACCTGGTCGTAGTTGCTCCAGGTGTTCCGGAGCCGCTTGTACACGTACGACGCGCGCACGCCGAGGTCGGTGGTCAGCTCGTGCTCCACCGCGGCGCTGAACTCGTCCGCGTAGGGAAGCGACCAGTTGGGATCGATCGGGGTCGTGCTGCCGGAGCCGGCGCCCGCCGTGAAGGAGAGCTGCTGGCCCAGTTCGGACGCGTCGTCCACGACGCCGTTCGCGTTCTGGTCGAGGAACTCGTAGCGGGCCGAAGGCTGGCCGCCGGGGTTCGCCGACCGCAGGCCGGTGCCGAGGTTCGAGTAGTAGCGCCCGAAGTAGGTCTTGAAGACCGTTGAGCCCTCGCCGGTGATGTCGAAGGTCAGTCCGACCCGAGGAGCGACGTTCCAGTGGCTCGCCACGTCGGCGCCGGGGGTGACCCCGCCGGTTCCGAACACGGTGCTCAGCACCTGGCTCTGGTTCGCCGGCAGCTCGAACTGGCACGCCAGCACGTCCTGGCAGGCGCTTCCCGGCGAGTTGTCGGACTCGAGGTAGGTCAGGATCTGGCTCCCGATCCGCGCGCCGACCATCAGGGTCAGCCGGTCATTGACCGTCCACACGTCCTGGGCGAAGAAGTCGTAGTGCGTGTTCCGGTTGTCCACGAGGTTCGGGACGCCGACCAGGTCCACCTGGTGCACGTTCAGCGCGCGGCCCTGCGCCGGGTCGTCCCGGTAGCGGATGGCTCCCGAGTTCGTGTTCCAGCCGGAGAGCTCGCTGTCGATCTGCCAGTCCCAGCCGAACTTGAGGTCATGGCTGCCGTTGCCGACCGGCACGTAGTAGTTGAACTGACCGGTGCTCTGCGGCTTCCAGCGGTTGCGGGTGAACGGCTGCCAGCCGGCGCCCGACCGCACGTTGGTCGAGAGGTCGATCCGGGGCTCGTTGCCGTTGACCGGGTCCGCCTTGGGAACCATGGGCCAGGTCGTGCCCATGTGCCCCACCATGATGTTGCTGTAGAGACGGTCGCTCCAGACCCGCTGCCACTCGGCCTTGTGGAGCCAGATCCAGTAGTCCTGCGCGAGCACCGACTCCGCCGGAATCTGGACCGACAGCGAGCGGTTGGGCTTGCGCTTCCACGACCACGTCGAGAACCCGATGAACTGGTCCCGCTCGGTGATCTGGTAGTTCACCTTGGCGGTGAAGATGTCGAAATCGCCGATGTCGGTCGCGATGTCCGGGTCGGTTCCGGAGATCACCGTGTCGATGTAGAAGTTGTTGTACGCGCCGTAGAACCACGCCTTGTCCCGAACGATCGGTCCGCCGAGGTCCACGTGGAACTCGTAGAACTGGACGACCGGCGACGGGGTGCCGCCCCGCGCCTCGAGGTCGCTGCTGATGTTCTCGGCGATGAGGCTCTCGGGGTTCCACGCGCCGCTCTCGAGGCCGGAGAACTCGTTGCCGCCGCTCTTGACGGTGGTCTGGATCTGGGCTCCGGGAGTGGACATCTCCACGTCCGCGCCCTGCGCCGCGACCTGCATCTCCTCCATCGCGTAGTAGTCGTAGTAGCCGCCCGCGCTGCCGGTTCCCTCGGTGGTGTTCACGCCCTCGTAGAGGACCCGGTTCTGGCTGCGCACGCCGAAGGTCTCGTACGTGCTCTGCTGGCTCTTGTGCGAGCCTCCCACGTCGATTCCCGTCACCCGAACGCCCGGACTCTGGTGCAGGACCGCCCACATGTCGGTGGCGGTCGGCACCTCGTCGAGCTGGGTGTCGTCGAACGTGGCGGCCACTCCGGTGGACTTCACGTCCACGACCGGGGACTCGCCGGTCACGGTGACGGTCTCGGCCACGGTCGCGATCTGCATCGTGGCGTCCACCTCGAAGGTGGACCCGGTGACGACTCGGATCTCCTCATAGACGACGGTCTGGAAGCCGCTCAGCTCGAAGGTGAGCGTGTAGTCGCCCGGAGGCAGCGCCTGGAAGCGGTACGAACCGTCCACGTCCGTTGCCGCGTTCCTGCTTCCGATGATCGCGTCGCCCGCGAGGTTGACGGTCACCCCCGGCAAGGCGAGGCCCTGGGCGTCGATCGCCGACCCCTGAAGTCGTCCGTACTGCTGCTGGCCGAGCGCCGGCGCGGCAGCCGCAAGGAACAGGAATGCGAGAGATGCTCGTCTCATGGTCCCTCCTTGGGTGGGGAGAAAGAAAGAGTGACGCGAGACCGGCAACTGGCGTGCCAGCGGCGGATTCGGCCGCAACCGTATAGGATGGAAGGGTTTGGATGCGAACGCCGGTTCCGGCTTCCAAATTTCCGGGCGTCCGCGATTCGGGAAATCGGAATCAGCGGCTCGGCTCCGGCATCGCCTGCCGCAGCATCCTGAGGAAGTCGGCGGGTAGCGGGGCCTTCAGGCGCTCGCCCTCGTGGGCCGTTTCCCAGGCTCCCTCGAAGTCGCCGACCGAGGCCAGCGCGGCGGCGAGTCCCAGCCGGTAGTCGGCCCGGAACGGCTCGGCGGCCACGGCGATGCGGAAGTGCCGCGCCGCTTCGCGGAATTGGCGGTCCGCGGCGAGCACCTGCCCGAGCGAGTCGTGGGTGCCAGCGCGGCCCGGCTCCACCTCGAGCGAGCGACGGAACCAGTCGATGGCCTCGCCCCGGCGGCCGTCCAGCGCGGCGATGCTGCCGAGGCTGGAGAGCGCCCCCGAGTGATCGGGGTGGATCTCGAGCGCTCGGCGGCAGCGGCGGGCGGCCTCGTCGCGGCCGCCGGACTGGGCGAGCACGATGGCCGAGTTGATGAGCGTGGCGACGTGGTTCGGGTTGCGGTCGAGCGCGCCGTCCCACGCCGCCAGCGCTTCCTCGTTGCGTCCCTGGCGCGAAAGGTTGTTGCCGAGGTTGTAGTAGAGGTCCGCCGAGTCGGGGCGCGTTCGGATCATCTCCCGAAGGAGCCGCTCGGCCACCTCGGGGCGTCCGGCTCCCTCGGCGGCGAACGCCCGGCGCTCCCGGCCGACGACCGAGACGGCGGTTAGGAGCACCCGGTCCATGAGCGGGTCTTCGATGACGAGGTCGTGGTCGAGGCCCCGGGCGCGCGCCGCCGCGTCCGACGCCAGCGCGGCGTCGCCGTTGCGGCGATAGACCCGCGCCAGCGCGGCCGCGATCGCTCCGGACTCGGGGGCCAGCGCGGCGGCGCGCTCGAGGAGCGGCAGCGCGTCGGCGAACTCCCCGCGCCCGGCGAGCATCCGGCCGAGGCGGAAGCTGAGCGACGCGGCGTTCGCCGGCTCGGCGCGGTCGCCGAGCGTCTCGACCGCTTCCCGGTAGCGTTCGAGCGCGGCGTCCGCGTCCTCCCGGTCCTCGGCGAGCTGCCCGGCGAGCAGCCACGCGGGGGCGTAGCCGGGGTTCTGGCGGGTCGCCGCCAGCGCCGCCGCTTCGGCGGCCACGGGATCGAGCCGCCACAGCGACCGCGCCTCGAGGTAGGACCAGCGGTAGTCGTCCGGCGCGAGCTCGGCGGCGTGGCGGTAGGCGACCGCGGCCGCCTCGTGGAGTTCGTGGGCGAGGAGCGCGGCGCCGAGCGCGCCCCGGCGCTCCACCGAATCCGGCGCCCGCAGCACCGCTTCCCGGGCGGCCCGGACGGAAGCGGCCACCGCCGGCTCGGCCTCGGAGAGGTCCGGGTCCGGCGGCTCGGGGCCGCTCGCGCAGCCGAGCGCCCAAAGCGCGATCCAGAGGATCCGGCGCACGCTACCGTTGTCCCTCGCCCTGGACCGGGTCCGCGCCGGGGGGGAACGACTCCGCCGAGCCGTCGGGCCAGAGCACCCGCAGCGCGGTCACGGCGCGTCCGGCGGGAATCCCGAACAGCGCCCGGGGGTCGCCGGTCGCGAGGTAGCTCCCGCCCGGGTCGGCGCGGCGGACGATCTCGGTTCCGTCGTCGAGGGTCGCGGTGACCCGCGCGGGGAAGGCGGGCCGCCCGTCCGCCAGCAGCGGCTGGACCAGCAGCGGGGTTCCCCGCCGCTCGAAATCGTTGCGGTAGAGCCGCGCCGGGCCCTCGGCGTTCAGGATCAGGACATCGGGGTCGCCGTCCTCGTCGTAGTCGGCGACGGCGAGGCCCCGGCTGATCTCGAGCGCCCGGGTGAAGTCGCCGGCGTCGGTCCGCTCGGCGAAGATCGCGTCGCCGGCGTCGGCGCCGCCGTTCAGGAAGACCTGGTTGGGCTCGGCGAAGGCGCTCCAGAAGGCGTCGCCGCTCGCGCCCGGAAGCGCCGGCTGCCGCTGGACCCGGCCGTTCGCGAGCACCACGTCGAGGGCGCCGTCGAGGTCGAGGTCGGCGAAGGCGACCCCGAATCCGGTGCGGGCCATGCTGGGGAGCCCGAGTCCCGAGGGGCCGGTGCGGTCGGCGAACGCCAGCCCGAACTCCGCGCCGTCGTTGCGGTAGAGCGTGTTCGTCTCGTCGGCCACGTGGGTCACGAAGAGGTCGAGGTCGAGATCGGCGTCGAGGTCGCCGAGCGCGATCCCCATGCCCGCTTCCGGCCTTCCCGAGTCGTTCAGCGCCACGCCGGCGAGGAAGGCGTCGTCGGCGAACGTCCGGTCGCCGCCGTTCAGCCACAACTGGTTCGCTTCGCCGTCGTTCGCCACGTAGAAGTCGAGCGTGCGGTCGCCGTCGAAGTCGGCGCAGACCACGCCGAGGCCGGGGGCGTGGACGCTGCGCAGACCGGCGGCGAGCGAGATCTCCTCGAACCCCGCGCCGGTGTTCCGGTAGAGGTAGTCGTGGGCGCCGGGAAAGACCTGCGGGGAGCAGTAGTCGCGGGTTCCGTCCTGCTGGGTGCACTCCTTCGCCGGGTCGTTCCTGACGTAGCGGGTCACGTAGAGGTCGAGCCGGCCGTCGGCGTCGAAGTCGCAGAACGCGGCGGAGGAGGACCAGCCCTCGCCCGCCATGCCCGCCGCCTCGGTCACGTCCTCGAAGACCCCGCCGCCGAGATTGCGGAAGAGCGCGTCCGGCCCATAGTTCGTGATGAAGAGGTCGGTCAGCCCGTCGCCGTCGTAGTCGCCGGCGGCGAGTCCCATGCCGTAGCCGGCGTGGTCGGTTCCCGAAGCGGCGCTCGCGTCCCGGAACCGTCCGTTCTCCTGGAGGTAGAGCGCGTTGCCGGGAGCGCCGGCGACCAGCCCGTCGGGGTCCGTCGGCCGCCCGCCCTGCAGCAGGTAGAGGTCAAGGTCGCCGTCCCCGTCCGCGTCGAAGAACCCGCCGCCGGCGCCGGTGATCTCGGGCAGCGACAGGCGGCCCATGTCGCCCGCGTCGTGAACGAACGAAATCCCCGACTCGGCGGTCACGTCGGTGAACCCCTGCGCCGCCGCGGCGGGCGCGAAAACGAGCCCCGAGACCAGCGCCGATCCGAATCCGAGCCGTCGCCGCAAGGTGGCCGGCAGTATAAGGAGGCCGCGCCGGGCGGCTAGAATCCGATTCATGAGCGATCCGGGTCGCATTCTCATTCGGGCCGAGCCGCGGGACAACGCGACGTGCCGGTTCATCGTGGACCGGCCGCTGTTTCCCGACGGGTCCGCCTGGTTCGACCGCGAGGGCGAACTGGGCGGTTCGCCGATGGCGGCCTCGCTGCTCGAGCTGGCCGGGGTGCAGGGCGTCCTCATCCAGGAGGAGGTCGTCACCGTCCACGCCGAGGAGCAACAGAACTGGATGCCGCTCGGGCGCGAGATCGGGCGCCGGATCCGCGAGACCCTCGGCGCCGGAGTCGCCGCGGTGGATCCGTCGGTCCTCGACGACCTTCCGCCGGCGGAGACGATCCGGGAGCGGGTCCAGCAGGTGCTCACCGACGAGATCAATCCGGCGGTCGCGTCCCACGGCGGCTGGATCGACCTGGTCGGCGTGGAGAAGAACCAGGTGTTCCTGCGGATGGGCGGCGGCTGCCAGGGGTGCGGGATGGCCACGGCGACCCTGCGCCAGGGCGTGGAACGGGCCTTGCGCCGTTCGGTGCCGCAGATTGGCGCGATTCTGGACACCACCGACCACGCCGCCGGGCAGAACCCCTACTACGACCCGGCGCAGTAACTCCGGGGCCCCGGTGCGCTCCGCCGGGCTGCTGGTTCTGGCGCTCGTCGCCGGAACGGCGGCCGGCCAGCCGCGCCGGGGCGCCGTCGAGCAGCGGCCGCCGCCGGTCGCGTGGCCCCACGCCCCCACCGAGGCGGGGACGCTCGTCACCCGGGCCGAGCGCGTCGAGCGGGAGGGGCCCCACGTGATCCTCGAGGGGTACGCCCAGCTCGGGTTCGGGAGCCTGCGGGTGCAGGCCGACCGCATCGAGATGTGGGAGGACGATATGCGGATCGAGGCCACGGGGAACGTGGTCTTCGAGCGCGGGAACGAGAAGGTCGTGGCCGATTCGCTCTCGGCGAGCCTTTCCGGGACGAGGGCGCGGTTCGAGAACGCGCGCGGCATCCTCGGGCAGGACTTCTACTTCGTGGCCGAGTCGGTGGAGGAGAACGAGGAGGGCCACTACGTCATCGAGCGGGGGGCCTTCACCACCTGCGCCCAGCCGGTGCCGCGCTGGAACTTCACCGCCAGCCGGGCGGTGGTGCGCCCGGAGAGGAGCGTCTGGCTGCGGAACGTGGCGTTCCGGGTCAAGGGAGTGCCGCTCGCGTGGGTTCCGGCGATGTACTACCCGATCGAGGAGGACGGGCGCCAGACCGGGCTGCTCATGCCGCGCTACGCTCGGTCCGACTCGAGGGGGCACCTCATCAGTCAAGGGTTCTTCTGGGCGATCAACCGGTCCATGGACCTGACCGCGAGCCTCGACCACTTCACCGTCGCCGGAACCGGGCTCGGCGTCGAGTACCGCTACCAGGGCGGCGCCGGTTCGTCCGCCGACGCGGAGGGGTTCCTCATCAACGACAAGACCACCGGCGAGCGCGAGTACTCGCTCAATTACAACGTGCGGCGCCGGCTCCCCGGCCGGTTCCGGCTGAGCGCGCTCGGCGAGCAGTTCTCGAGTTTCGACTTCGGCAACCGCTTCCAGAACTCGTTCTCGCGCTCCACCCGGCGCTACAAGCGGATCAAGGCCGACCTCGGGGGCACCGTGTTCCGGCACAACCTGCAGGTCAAGGTGGACCGCAAGGAGACCCAGTATCCGACCCGCAGCACGATCCGGCAGACGATGCCGCAGTTCAGGATCAAGCGGCGCAGCCTCGACGTGATCGGACGCTACGTCCAGCTCGGCTACGAGCTGGACTACGTGCGGGTCGGGAAGTCCCGGTCGGACGACTTCGAGGAGTGGGACCGGGTGTTCGTGGGGCCGACGCTCCAGTTGGCGTTGCCGGAGATCCCGTTCCTCGACCTGAGCGGCGAGGTCGAGGCCGGGTACGCCCGGTACTCCGGATCGCGCGATCCGGACACGCGGGACTTCGTCGCCGGGCGGACGCTGAGCCGCCGCTATCAGGGGGTCGGGTTCCAGATGGGCGGCCCCAAGTTCGAGCGCATCTTCGAAACCCCGGACAATTTCTACGCGGCGCGGCTCAAGCACCTGATCGAGCCGGAGGCACGGTGGAGCTTGCGCACCAGCGACGACAACTTCGACGAGGTGAACCGTTTCGACCGCTACGACCGGTTCCCGACGACCAACGAGATCCAGGTCGGGATCGCGAACCGGCTGCTCGCGAAGCGGTACCGCGACGGCGTCGAGGAGTCGAGCGCGACCGACCTCGCCACCTGGCGGGTCCACCAGTCGTTCTTCTTCGATCCGGCCGCCGGAAGCTACGCCGGCGGGTACAGCTCGTCCTCGCTGGAGGAGGGCGAGGTTCGCAAGTCGCCGATCCGGTCCGACTTCCGGTTCACTCCCGACCCGATCCTGAACGGCGACTGGACCATGGAGTGGGATCCCGAGGAGAGCCTGTTCACCTCGATCCGCGCCGGCGTGCGGTTCGGCGACCGGCTGTCGAACCGGAGTTTCGACGCGAGCTGGTCGAGGCGGGCGCGGCGCCTCGGGAGCGAACCGGACGACGAGGCGGACGTCACGAGCTACCTGCGGACCGGGGCCGACTTCTATCCCACCGAGGCGCTGCGCACGAGCGTCCGGGTCAACTACGACGTCAGCGAGAGACGCATGTCGAACCTGCGCACGCGGCTCGACTTCCTGTTCCAGTGCTGCGGGGTCAGCGCCGAGTGGATCCGCTACAACCTCGTCTCGCGGCAGGAGAACCTGTTCCAGTTCGGGATCACGCTCGGGGGGATCACCAGCTTCGCCTTCGGCAGCGGCGAGGGGCGCGACCGCTACTACTGATGGCCGTTCTCCTGCTGCTGAACGCGGCGCTGGCCGCGCTCGGCTGGCGGCTCGGGACGGTGCGGGCGTCCGGCGCGGTCGCCGGCGCGGCGCTCGGGGCGGCGGTCGCGGTCGGGCTCGGCTGGGGCGGCTACGCGCTGCTCGTTCTGTTCTTCGTGGTCGGATCGGCGGCGACCCGGATCGGCGAGCCGGAGGCGCGGGGCGGTCGGCAGGCGCTCGCGAACGGGCTGCCGGCGGCGCTGTGCGCGCTCGCCGGCCCGGCGTGGCTCGGCGGGTTCGTCGCCGCGCTCGCGACTGCCGCCGCGGACACGGTCTCCGCCGAGATCGGCAAGGCGTTCGGCGGGACGCCCCGGCGGCTGCCGGACTTCCGGCGGGTTCCGGCCGGGACCGAGGGCGCGGTCAGCCTCGTCGGCTCCGCGGCCGGGCTCGGCGCGGCGCTCGTCGTGGCCGGGGCGGCGGCGCTCGTCCTGCCGCTTCCCGGCCGGCTCGTCCTTCCCGTCGCGGGGGCCGGATTCCTCGCCGCGTTCGCCGAGGGGCTGCTCGCGCCGCTCGAGACGAGAGGACTCCTCAGCGGCGACGGCGTGAACTTGGTCTCGGGGATCTTCGGGGCGCTCCTCGGCGTCCTGGTCTCGCGGTGATCCGGCTCGAGTTCGCCCGCCCGTTCACGCTGCTGCTCCCGGTCGCCGGGCTGCTCAGCGGGAGCGCGACCGCGTGGGCCGGCGAAGGGCCGATCCCGCTCGCGGGGCCGCTGCTCGGCGCGCTCTCGGCGGCGCTCCTGAACGCGGCGAGCAACGGGCTGAACCAGATCCACGACCTGCCGATCGACCGCGTCGTCAAGCCGGGCCGGCCGCTTCCGTCGGGACGGCTCAGCCTCCCCGAGGCGCGGAAGTTCGTCGTCGTCACGTGGGTGCTCGCGCTCCTGTTCGCCGTTCCGGTGGGGCTCGAGTACTTCGCCCTCGCCGCCGCGGCGTCGGCGCTGACGTGGGCGTACTCGGCCCCGCCGCTTCGCACGAAGCGGCGCGGGATGCTGGCCAACCTGACGATCGCGATTCCGCGGGGCCTGCTGCTCAAGGCCGCCGGGTGGTCGGCGGTCGCGACCGTGCTGGACCCGGAGCCGTGGTTCCTCGGCGCGACCTTCGGGCTGTTCCTGCTGGGCGCGACCGCGACCAAGGACTTCTCCGACGCCGAGGGAGACAAGCTGGACGGCTGCCGCACGCTGCCGATCCGCTACGGGCCGAAGGGCGCGGCCCGGCGGATCGCGCCGTTCCTCGTGCTCCCGTTCCTGCTGATCCCGGTCGGAACCCGGATGGGCGTCCTCAGCGGCGATCCCTTGCTTCTGGACCTTCTGGCCGCCGCGCTCATGGCGTGGGGGGCCTTCGTCGCCTGGCTGATGCTGCGCCGTCCCGACGAGCTGGCGACCGAGAGCAACCACGTCTCGTGGCGGCACATGTACCTGATGATGCTGTTCGCGCAGGCGGGGTTCGCGGCGGCGTATCTGGCCTGACCCCAAACCTATACTTGCCGGGCGATGCCCGACTTCCGACGGCGCCGGTTCGGCCCCGCCCTCGCCGACCGGGATCCCGAGATCGCGGAGTCCATCCGGGACGAGGAAGTCCGCCAGTCGCTCGGGCTCGAACTGATCGCCTCCGAGAACTTCGCGAGCGACGCGGTCCTGGAGGCGAACGCCTCGGTGATGACCAACAAGTACGCCGAGGGCTATCCCGGGCGGCGGTACTACGGCGGCTGCGTCCACGTGGACCGGGCGGAGACGCTGGCGCGGAACCGGGTGAAGCGGCTCTTCGGCTCGAAGTGGGCCAACGTCCAGCCGCACAGCGGCAGCCAGGCCAACATGGTCGCCTACATGGCGCTCCTCGAGCCGGGGGACGCGTACCTCGGGATGGCGCTCGACCAGGGCGGCCACCTGACCCACGGGCATCCGCTCAACTTCTCCGGCCAGTTGTACCGGGTCATCCCCTACGGAGTGCGCCGCGAGGACGAGCGGCTGGACCTCGACCAGTTGCGCGATCTGGCCCGCGAGCACCGCCCGAGGATGATCATGGTCGGGGCGAGCGCCTACCCGCGCATCCTCCCGAACCCCGAGATCCGTGAGATCGCCGACGAGATCGGGGCCGCGGTCATCACCGACATGGCCCACATCGCCGGGCTGGTCGCGGGCGGCGCGCTGCCGAACCCGCTCCCGCACTCGGACGTCGTCACCACGACCACGCACAAGACGCTGCGGGGGCCGCGCGGCGGGCTCGTCCTGTGGAACCGCAAGAACCTCTCGAAGGCGCTGAACCGCGTCACGTTCCCCGGGATCCAGGGTGGACCGATGATGCACACGGTCGCGGCGAAGGCGGTCTGCTTCGGCGAGGCGCTGGATCCGGCGTTCGCCGTGTACGCCCGTCAGGTCGTGGCGAACGCGAAGGCGCTCGGCGAGGCGCTCATGGGGCACGGGTTCCGGCTGGTGTCTGGAGGCACCGACAACCACCTGCTGCTGGTCGATCTGCGGCCCCGGGGCGTGACCGGGCGGGTCGCCGAGGTCGCGCTGGAGGCGGCGGGGATCACCGCCAACAAGAACACGATCCCCTTCGATCCGGAAAAGCCGATGGTCGCGAGCGGGCTTCGCCTCGGGACGGCGGCGCTGACCACCCGCGGGATGAACGAGGCGGAGATGAAGCTCGTGGCGGGGTTCCTCGACCGGGCGCTGCGCGCTCCCGACGACGAGGCGCTGCTGGGCCGGATCGAGGGCGAGGTGGCGGAGATGGCGTCGGGGTTCCCGCTCTACGTGGAATCCGCCTGACTCCGGTGCGGGCGTCGGACTTCTTCCGCCCGGGGGGAGCGCTGTCGCAGACCCCGGGGTATGAATGCCGCGCGGGCCAGGCGCGGATGGCCGACGAGGTCCAGGACGCGCTCGAGAACGGCGGGAATCTCATGGTGGAGGCGGGCACCGGGATCGGGAAGTCATGGGCGTACCTCCTGCCGGCGCTGCTCGGCAGCGGGCGCGTCGTGGTCTCGACCGCGACGAAGGCCCTCCAGGACCAGTTGTTCGACAAGGACCTTCCGTTCGTCCAGCGGATCCTGGGCATTGACGTTCCCGTGGCGCGGTTGAAGGGGCGTCGGAATTACCTATGCCGTCGGCTATGGGCGGACTACGAAGCGCCCCCGACGCTGCGTGCGGAACGCCGGCGCGACCTGAAGCGCTTCGGAAAGTGGGCATCCGCGACCGAGACTGGCGACCGGGACGAGATCGCGGCGGAGATCGGAGAGTTCGACTTCTTCGGGGCGCTCGCCGCCGCTCCCGAGAACTGCTCCGGCAAGGAATGCAAACTCTTCGAGGACTGCTTCCTTACGAAGGCGCGCGCCCGCGCCGAGGACGCGCGGATCCTGGTCGTGAACCACGCGCTCCTGGTCGCTGATCTGGCGGTGGGCGGGTTCGTGCTCCCCGACTACGACACGGTCGTCGTGGACGAGGCGCACCGGTTGGAGGGGGCCGCCACGAGCAGCTTCCGGCTGGAGATCACCTCTTCGGCGGCGGAGACGCTCGCGAGGAGCGTGAAGTCGTTCCTGAACGAGGCGGGCAAGCGCCCTCCGGCGCACCTGGATCGCTTCGTGCAGTCCTACCGGCGCCTCTTCGACGCCATCGAGCCGGACGACGGCGACGGGAAGCGGGTGCTCGAAGCCAAGAGGCTGGATTCCGCCGTCGTCAGGTCGCGGGACGCCTGCCTCGCGCATCTCGACGACGTGAACCGCATCGTCGCCGAAGACGACCGGGAGGGTCTGGCGGGAGTCGCCCACGAGATCGGCGAGCTGTCGGACGCGCTGGGGAACATCCTCGCGCCGAGGGAAAACCGGGTCGTCTGGTGCGCCTTCCATCGCCAGCAGCCCGGCAAGGAGCGGAAGCGGGTGAGTTCGCTCCATTCGGCCCCGGTGCATCCGGGAGCCGAATTGAAGGAGTGGCTGTTCTCGGAGATGCGGGCGGCGGTGCTGACCTCGGCGACGCTCGCCGTGGACGGCGAGTTCGGCTACGCGGCCGACCAGCTCGGCGTGGAGTCGCCGGCCACCGCGATCCACCCGTCGCCGTTCGACTACGGCACGAACGCCCGGCTGTACGTAGCGCCGAAGATGCCGAACCCCAACGAGGCGAATTTCGGCGACGCCGCCGCGAGAACCGTGGCCCGACTCGTCGCCGCGAGCCGGGGCCGGGCGCTCGTGCTGTTCACGAGCTGGAAGAGCTTGAACCAGGTTGCGGCCATCCTCCCGAGACTCGTAAGCCAGACGGTGATCCGTCAGCGGTGGGGATCGGGGGCCGCCGGTCTTCTCGACCAGTTCCGGACGACCCCCAACGCGGTGCTGCTGGGAACCCGCTCGTTCTGGGAGGGCGTGGACGTGCGGGGCGATGCGCTCTCGCTGCTGGTCATCGACCGGCTCCCGTTCTCGGTTCCGGACGATCCGCTCCAGAAGGCGCGCGTGGATCGCGTGGAGGCGGAAAGTGGCAATGGGTTCATGAATTACTCGGTTCCCGAGGCGGCGCTCAGCCTGAAGCAGGGCCTCGGGCGGCTCATTCGCTCGGGGACCGACCGGGGCCTCGCGGCGGTGCTCGACTCCCGCCTCGTCACGGCCCGCTACGGCAAGCGCATCGTGGGCAGCCTTCCCGACTACCCGCTCATCACCGACGAGGCCGAGGCGGTGGCCTTCCTGAAGACGCTGTGATTCGGGAACGGATCGAGTCGGTTCAGGAGCGCGTCCGCCGGGCCGCGGAGGCGGCCGGGCGCGATCCCGCCGAAGTCACCCTCGTCGCGGTCTCGAAGACCCGTCCGGCGGCCGCCATCGAGGCCGCCGTCGCGGTCGGGTTGCGCCATTTCGGCGAGAACCGGGTCCAGGAGGCCGCCGCCAAGCTGCCGCTGGTCCAGGCGCCCATCACCGCCCACCTGATCGGCCACCTCCAGAGCAACAAGGCGCGGCTCGCGGTCGGACTCTTCCCGGTCATCCAGTCGGTGGACAGCGTGCGGCTCGCCGCCCGCCTGAACCGGCTGGCCGAAACGAAGCTCGCGGTGTTCGCCCAGGTGGATCTCGCCGGCGAGGAGGCCAAGTCCGGCATTCCCGAGGCGGAGCTTCCCGGGGCGCTCGAGGCGCTCGGCCCGCTGGACCGGCTCTCCGTCCGGGGACTCATGTTGATCCCGCCGTTCGATCCTGACCCCGAGCGGGTGCGGCCGTGGTTCGCCCGCCTGCGCGAGCTCGCCGAACGATCGGCCGCCGCCGGCCTCCTGCCCGATCCGCCGGAGCTCTCGATGGGGATGAGCCACGACTTCGAGGTCGCCATCGCCGAAGGCGCCACGACCGTCAGGGTCGGGACCGCGATCTTCGGCCCCCGGTAGCCGTCAGCTCGCGCTTTCGAAGAACCGCTCCCAGCGCGTGCGCTGGACGAACCGGAACGGTACCAGCAGCAGGTCCATCGCCTGGCGGGCCACGCTCGTCTCGAGGTACTCCTCCCGCGGCGCGTCGTAGGACCAGTAGATGAACAGCGCCTTGCCCTTGATGTGGCCCTGCGGCAGCGCGCCCCAGAAGCGGCTGTCGTCGCTGTTGTCCCGACTGTCGCCCATCACGAACACGTGCCCCTCGGGCACCCGGTAGTCGCGCTCGCCCCGGCCCCCGCCGTACAGGAACTGGGTGTAGTCCTCCTCGAGCGGCCGCCCGTCGATGGAGACGCCGCGCGGCCTCACCGTGACCGTCTCGCCGGAGAGCCCGATCACCCGCTTGATGAAGTCGCGTTCGGGATCCTCGGGGAACTTGAACACGACGACATCCCCGCGCTCGATCTCCGCCGTGGGGAGCAGTGGGACGCCGGCGTCATGGTAGAGCATCTTGTTCACCAGCAGGTGGTCGCCGATGAGCAGGCTCTCCTCCATCGAGCCGGTCGGGATCACGAAGTTCTGGAAGACGAACGTCCGCAGGAAGAGCGCGAGCACCACCGCGACGCACAACGACTCGAAGTACTCGCGGATCGTGGAGCGCCGGCGCGGCACCGCCGTCACGGTCCTCCCCAGGCCGGCGTCTCGGTCGCGTCTGCCTCGGGAAGCAGCACCCGCACCATCACTGTCTCCGGGGCGAACGAGGTCGCCTCGATCGCCGCGTCGGGATCGTCGGGGAAGACGAGCGCCGGCGCGACCTCATGGTCGCCCGGCGGCAGTCCCGAGCACGACACCTCGGCGAAGAGCGTCTCGGCGGACACCCTCGAGACGAGCTCCGGCGGAACCCGCAACGCCGCCCGCAGCGAGGCCGGCTCCCACGCGCATTCCACCGGGTCGCCGAGCTCGTCCTCGGCCCGCCGCAGCGACAGCGCGAGCTCCATGGATTCGCGCTCGGGGCCGATGCGCAGCTCCAGCTCGACCCGGCGCACGCTCGGCCGGAGCGCGGGCGACAGCTCCACGCCGAGCGTGCTGGCGTAACTCTCCCGGAGTCCGTCCGCCGAGATCGGCTCGGTCGTGACCTGCTGGAGATCCGCGAGCAGCGACTCCGGCCCCCGGATGGACAGCTCGCGCGGCTCGATCTCGATCGAGTAGATCTCGAACCCGGCGGCGGGCTCGCCGAGGACGCGCTCGCTCACGAAGACCTCGCGGGTGACCGTCTGGTCCAGCCGGAGCAGCAGCGACGACGGCTCCACCCGCATGACCTCGACTCCGGCGGGCGCCTCCACCGCGTCCGCCGAGAGGAACCACGTGCGCTCGCCCGGGTCCTCGCCCGAGAGGTCCACGAAGGCGCGCAGCTCGGGCAGGGGCACCTCGCGCAGCAGCCGCGAGGACCCGCGCAGACGCACCTCGACTTCGTTCACCGACTGATCGACCACCTCGTGGCCGGGCGGAACGTTGCGCAGCTCCAACGGCACCTGCGCGAGGATCTCGGCCCCGTCCTCGTCGCCGACGACGAACCACAGGCCGAAGGCGAGCGCCAGCGACACGGCCGCCCGCCCCAGTTCGCCGGCGCGGAACCGCCTGGAAGCCGAACCCGGGGCGCTCACCGGACGGCCTCCCCGTAGGTCGCGGACTCGGGAACCCGCTCCGCCTCGTCGTGGACGCGGTCGTCGGGCCGGAAGCGGGCGAGGGTCGCCTCGAGGTCGTCGCGGTCGGTCACCGGGTAGATCTCGCCCTCGGAGACCACGCTGACCCGTCCGGTCTCCTCGGAGACGACCAGCACCGTGGCGTCGGTTTCCTCGGTGAGGCCGAGCGCCGCCCGGTGCCGCGTCCCGCCCACGTCGGCTTCCTGGACGGTCATCGGGAGGAGACAGCGGGCGGCCACGATGCGGTTGCCGGCCACGATCGCCGCGCCGTCATGGAGCGGCGATCCCGGCTGGAACACCGCGAGCAGCAGGTCCGCGCTCAGCCTCGCCCCGACCAGGCGTCCGGTGTCCTGGTAGCTCTTCAGGCCGATCCGTCCCTGCCAGACGATGATGCCGCCGAGGCGGCTGCGAGAGAGCCTCGTGGCGGCGTCCGCCAGCACCCGGAGCGTGCGGTTCCGCTGGTTTTCGGCGTGGCGCCCGGGCCGGAACGCGAGCCCGCCGCCGCCGAGGCGGGCGAGTCCCCGGCGGATCTCCGCCTGGTAGAGCACGATCAGGGCGATGCCCACGTAGGGCGCGGCGTTGCGGACGATCCACTGGACCGTGGTCAGCCCGAGCGGGCTGGACCCGGTCAGCACGAGCGCGCCGCCGAGGATGACGGTGCCGAACGCCATCTGCGACGCGCGCCGCCCCTCGATGAGCCGGAGCAGCAGGTGGATCGCCACCGCCACCAGCAGGATATCGACCACGGCGGCGAACGAAAGCCGCTCCGCCAGCGCGGCCAGGAACTCGCCGAGGCTGTCGGTCAAGAGGAACGGCGCTCCGTCAGGTGGCCCCTCCGGGCTGCGGGGCGAGCGGCGGGGCGAGCGGCGCGCGGGCGACCTCCTCGTCGGACGTCTCCCCGGCCGGTTCCGGCGCGCTCGGAGTCGGCGCAAGTTCCGGAAGCGTGCCGCCGTCCATGACGATCTGGACTTCGGCCGAATCGAGGACTTCCCGGTCGAGGAGGGCGAGAGCCACGGCCTCCAGCCGCTCCCGGTTCTCCTCGAGGAGCTTCCGCGCCCGCTGGTAGGCCTCGTCCACGATGCGCCGCACCTCGGCGTCGATGGCCTTGGCGGTGCTCTCGCTGTAGTCCTTGCCGGACGCGATGTCCCGCCCGAGGAAGACCTCCTGGCCGCCGTTGTCGAAGGTGAGCGGGCCGAGCGCCTCGCTCATCCCCCACTCGCAGACCATGCGGCGGGCGAGTTCGGTCGCCCGGCGGATGTCGTCGGAAGCGCCGGTGGTGACCTGGTCGAGGAAGATTTCCTCGGCGAGCCGGCCGCCCATCTTGACCGCGATCATCGCCTCGACGTACTCAAGGTCCTGGGTGTGCCGGTCGTCCTCGGGCAGGAGCATGGTGACTCCCATCGCCCGGCCCCTCGGGATGATGCTGACCTTGTGGAGCGGATCCGCCTTGTCCAGCAGCGCGGCCACCACCGCGTGGCCGGCCTCGTGGAAGGCGGTCGTGCGTTTCTCTTCCTGGCTCATCAGCACCGAGCGGCGCTCGGCCCCCATGAGGACCTTGTCCTTCGCCTGCTCGAAGTCGGACATCCGGACCGTCTTCTGGGTGTGGCGCGCGGCGTTCAGCGCGGCCTCGTTGACGAGGTTCGCGATGTCGGCTCCCGAGAATCCGGGCGTGCCCCGGGCGATCACCCGCAGATCTACGTCCTTCTCGAACGGGATCTTCCGGGTGTGCACCTTCAGCACTCCCTCGCGGCCCCGGATGTCGGGAAGCGCCACGACCACCCGGCGGTCGAAACGGCCGGGCCGCAGCAGGGCCGGATCCAGCACGTCGGGGCGGTTCGTCGAGGCGACGAGGATCACGCCCTCGTTGGACTCGAAGCCGTCCATCTCCACGAGCAACTGGTTCAGCGTCTGCTCGCGCTCGTCGTGCCCGCCGCCGAGCCCGGCGCCGCGCTGGCGGCCCACCGCGTCGATCTCGTCGATGAAGACGATGCACGGAGCGTTCTTCTTGCCCTGCTCGAACAGGTCGCGCACCCGGCTCGCGCCCACGCCCACGAACATCTCGACGAAGTCGGAGCCGCTGATCGTGAAGAAGGGGACGTTGGCCTCGCCCGCGATCGCCCGGGCGAGGAGCGTCTTCCCGGTCCCCGGCGGGCCCATCAGCAGCACGCCCTTGGGAATGCGTCCGCCGAGCCGCTGGAACTTCTGCGGCTCCTTCAGGAAGTCGATGATCTCCTGTAGCTCCTCCTTGGCCTCGTCCACGCCGGCTACGTCCTTGAAGGTGACCTTCTTCTGCTGGTTCGAGGTGAGCTTCGCGCGGCTGCGCCCGAAGGACATGGCCCGGTTGCCCGGGGCCTGCATCTGCCGGATGAGGAAGAAGAACAGGCCGACGATGAGCAGGATCGGGATCCAGCCGAGGAAGGTCAGCACCCACGAAGAGCGGGTCGCGTCGTCCGCCTCCACGTTGATCCCCCGGTCGAGCAGGCGGGGCACGAGCCCCTCCATCTCCGGAGCGAACGTGCGGAACGCCTTGCCGTCCACGCCGGTGCCGGTGATCTCGCTCCCGGCCCCCGTGCCGGTGATGGTGACTTCGGCGACGCGATCCTCCTCCACCTGCTGCATGAACTGGGTGAAGGAGACCTCGGTCTCGTCCTCTCCGATGCGCCCGGAGATGTTCCAGAAGAGGATCAGGACAAGCGTCGCGACCAGCCAGAAGAGGAGGTTCCGGGTGCTCGAACTCACGCTGCGGCCTTCCCCACGCTCGGACCCTGAGAAACGCTCATGGTCGATTATACCGGGCGAGCCGCCACGATGAGGGTTCGGTCCCCGCGCTCCTCGATGCGCACGACGACGCCGGGCAGGTCGAGCGACGCGCCGCGGCGCGGGGTCCGGACGAGGTCCCAAACCGCCTCGACGTGCACCAGCTCGATCCGCCGCAGGTGTCCCCGGGCCGAGCGGATCGCCTCGCGCAGGACGCGGCGGGCGAGCCCGGGGTGCAAGCCGGCCAGGGCCCGGACCGGGAGGCGCACCGGGTCCTCCCCGCCCGCGAGCTCCTCGAAGCGGGCGCGGGCGGCTTCGGCGAGCCATGCCTCGTCGTCCCGCAGCAGGCGCGCGGTCCGGGCCAGCGCGCGCTCGGCCTGCGGGTTGAGCTCTTCCTCGAGGCACGGGAGCACGCGCTTGCGGACCCGCACCCGGGCGAAGCGGTCGTCCTCGTTCCACGGGTCCGCGTAGCACTCCCAGCCCTCGGCTTCGGCGAGCGCCGCGAGTTCGGCGCGGGGGACCCCGAGCAGCGGTCGGAAGAGCCGGAAGCCGCGGGGACCCGTCCGCACGACCGGCATCGCCGAGAGTCCCAGTCCTCCCGCTCCCCGCGCGAGCTGCAGCAGCAGGGTCTCGGCCTGGTCGCTGCGGGTGTGGGCGACCGCGACCGCGTCCAGGTCGCGTTCCTGCGCCTCGCGGGCGAAGAAGTCCAGCCGAGCGAGCCGTCCGGCTTCCTCGACCGGCCGACGGGATTCCCGGGCGCGGACGGCCACGTCCTCGCGGCGTTCGACGACCGGGATCCCGAGCTCGGCGCCGAGGCGGCGGACGAAGCGGGCCTGATCCCCCGAGTCGGGACGCAGCGCGTGGTCGAGATGGAGGCCGACGAGCGCCGGGCGCGGGTCGAGCGCCGCGAGCAGCCGGACGAGCGCCGTCGAGTCCCGTCCGCCCGAAAGTCCGATCCCGAGACGCAGCCGTCCGGACCGGGCCGGAAGCTGCGCGAGCGCCTTGCGGAGGTCAGGCCGCTTCGTCACCCGTGTCCTCGTCCTCGGGCACGATGCGCACCCGGTCGATGCGGTTCGCGTCGAGGCTCGCGACCGCGATCTCCGCCCCCCGGTCGCGGGTCGCGTCGCCCGGTTGCGGAATCCGCCCGAACCGCTTGAGCGCGTATCCGGCCACGGTGTCGTAGTCGTCGTGGAGCGGGATCGTCCATTCGACGCCCTCCGCCTCGAGGAGGCGGTTGGCCTCGGCCACCGCGAGCGCCCCGCTCACGCTGAGGCTCCCGTCGGGAAGGCGGCGCAGCGCGTCGGGCTCGGGATCGCCGACGATCTCGAGGAGCTTCCGCAGCGTGACGAGTCCCTCCACGCCGCCGTGCTCGTCCACGACGATGAGCATGCGGCTCCCCGATTCGCGCATGGTCTGGAGCGCCTGGCTGAGCGTCGCGGCGCCGGGCGCGTAGTGCGCCTGGCGGATGCTTCGTTCGAGCCGCAGCGGCGCTCCGAAGGCGGCCGCCTCGAGGACGTCGTGGACGTGGAGCACGCCGAGTACGTTGTCGAGGCTGCCCCGATAGACCGGCACCCGCGAGTGGTGGCGTTCCCGGAACAGGCGGATCGCCTCGACGGCCCCGGCGCCTTCGGAGAGCGCGGCGACGTCGCGGCGAGGGGTCATGACCTCGGTGAGCCGCCGCCCGGTGACCCGCACCAACTGGGCCATCAGCTCGGCCTCGCGGTCCGGGTCGCTCGCCTCGACCATGGCCCGCAGCTCGGCCGCGCTGAGCCCTCCGCGCCGCTGCTGCGGAGCGAACCCGAACACCCGCAGCACCTGCGCCGCGACCCACTCGAGGAGGCCGGCGACCGGCCCGAGGAACCGGAAGACGACCTGCACCGGGCGGATGGCCGCGAGCGCCCACGCTTCCGGGCGACGGGCGGCGACCGATTTCGGGACCATCTCGCCGAAGACGAGGAGCGCCACGGTGGTGACGACGGTCGCGATCGTGGCCGCCCGCACCCGGCTTTCGGGCGAGGTCGCGCCGATCGCGAGGACCGTGGTCATCAGCACCCCGGCCAGCGTGTTCACGAACACGTTGCCGATGAGGATCGAGGCGAGGAACCGTTCGGGACGCTCGGTGACGCGGCGGACCGCCTCGGCGCGGCGGCGGCTCTTTCCCATCGCCCGGATCCGGTGCCAGCGCGCCGCGGTCAGGGCCGTCTCCGAACCGGAGAAGAACCCCGAGAGCAGCGTGATCGCGGCGAGCGCCGCGGCCGCCGTCCAGATCACGCCGCGCCCCGGCCGGGGTCGCCGGCCCCGGGTTCAGGAACGGAGTCGGAGTCCACCGGGCCCGGGTCAGTCGAACCGGCGGAGGACATTGTACCGGGTGTCCCGCTGGACGGGCTCGAATCCGGCCTCCCGGATGAGGATCCGCACCTCGTCGAAGCTGGTCTTGTTCACGAAGCCGGTGCAGGCGTGCACGTTCTCCTCGAGCAGCGTGCCGCCGAAGTCGTCCGCGCCCCAGTGCAGGCCGACCTGGCCGGCCTTCTTGCCCTCGCTGAACCACGACGCCTGGATGTGGTCGAAGTTGTCGAGCACGAGGCGCGAGGCCGCCAGGATGCGCAGGTAGTCGTTCGGCCCCGCGTACTGCGGGATCTTCTTGACGAGCGGCGTGTTCCCCGGCTTGAAGCTCCACGGCACGAACGCGGTGAACCCCCCGTGCTCGTCCTGCAGGTCGCGGATGTGCATCAGGTGCTCGACCACGTCCTCGGAAGTCTCCACGTGGCCGTACATCATCGTGGCGGTGCTGCGCCAGCCGAGCGCGTGCGCTTCCCGGTGGACGTCCAGCCAGTGGGCGGCCCCGCCCTTCTTGTGCGAGATCTTCCGCCGGATTCGGTCGGCGAGGATTTCCGCCCCGCCGCCGGGCAGGGTGTCCTGGCCGGCCTCCTGGAGCGCCTGGAGCACTTCCCGGATCGACAGCCCGCTCACCTTGGCCATGCCCTCGATCTCGACCGCCGACCAGAAGTGCGGGGTCACGTCCGGAAACCGCTCCTTCGCGCCGCGGACCAGATCCACGTAGTACTCGAGCGGGAGCGATTCGTTCACGCCCCCCTGGAGCAGCACCGTGGTGGCGCCCTTCTCGACGGCGCGGCCGATGCTGTCCAGCATTTCCGGGACCGAGCGGGTGTACGCCTCCTCGTGGCCGGGGGCGCGGTAGAACGCGCAGAAGGTGCAGTCCACCTCGCAGACGTTCGTGTAGTTCGGGTTCGTATCGACGACGAACGTGACCTCGGGCGCCGGGTGGCGGCGGAACCGCACGTGGTTCGCGAGCTCGCCGACCTCGAGCAGCGCGGCGCCTTCGAGCAACCACAGCGCGTCGGCGCGGTCGAGGCGCTCGCCGGACCCGACCTTCTCGCGGATGCGCTCGGTGGACGTCATGCGGTCAGCAGCCCGTGTTCGCGGACGAGTCGGCGGAAGCGCTCGAGGCCCTCATGCTCCTTCGTTCCGAAACGGTAGGTGAAGTCGGAAAGATAGTCGCTGAGGGTGGCCGCGTCGCCGAGCGGCCCGGCCACGTTCGCGGCGATTTCGGGGATGCGGGCGATCCCGCTCGTGATCGCGGCGTCCACGGTCGCTGCGAGCCGTTCCCGCGCCGGGAGGAGCAGCGACTTGCGCGCGCACCAGACGGCGAAAACGAACGGCAGGCGGGTCCACTCGCGCCACGCGGCGGCGAGGTCCACGCGCCACGGGAAGTCCGCGTCGGGACGCTCGCGCTCCCGAAGCGCCTCGTCTCCGATCACCAGCACCGCCTCGCGCTCCCTTGCGAGGCCCCGTTCGTAGCGGAGATCCTCGACCCCGAGACGGC
The DNA here is from genome assembly GCA_965199715.1 of Vicinamibacteria bacterium. GTDB lineage: Bacteria > Acidobacteriota > Vicinamibacteria > Marinacidobacterales > Marinacidobacteraceae > CBDATA01. The sequence continues at coordinate 1,648,796 of OZ241322.1, read as the reverse complement.
GTTCGAGCCACAGCCGCAGCAGCAGCACCGAGGTCGAGGTCTCGGTGCTGATCCCGATGGTCCGGCCGCCCAGCTCCTCCGGCGGGCGCCGCGACAGCAGGAACACGCTGCCCGCCTGTTCCCGGCAGGCGATCCCGAAGGCCCTTCCGCGGACGGTCAGCGGGCTGTACCGGTCCTCGTTCCGAAGGAGATCGGCGACCGAGAGGATGCCCCCGTCCAGCTCGCCCGCGGTCGCGAGCTGCCCGATTCCCGACGGGGTGTCGCGGAAGATGCGCACGCCCTCGAGCGGCTCGAAGGGCATGGTGTTCAGGTAGGCGAGCTGACCGATGAGGAGGCGCATGCGCGGCGTTGTGCCCGAGCGGGACTCAGGCGGCCTTCCAGACGCGGACCACGTTGTAGAGCGCGTCGCGTTCCACCGGCGTCTTGCCGGCGTCGCGGATCATCCGGACCAGCCGCTCGCGGGCGAGCCCGATGGGGCTCTCGGCCTGCGCGAAGTGGGCGATCTTTTCCTCGCCGATCGTTCCGTCCAGATCGCTCGCGCCGAAGTTGAGCGCCATGGCCGCCGAATCCTCGCCCAGCATCACCCAGTAGGCCTTGATGTGGGGGACGTTGTCGAGCAGCAGGCGGGCGCACGCCACGGTCCGCAGATCTTCCAGCACCGAGGCCTGGCGCTCGGCGAGGCCGGTGTTCCCCGGCTGGAGCGCGAGCGGGATGAAGGACGCGAATCCGGCGGGGGCGCCTTCGCTGCGATCCTGCGCTTCCCGCAACTGGAGCATGTGATCCACGCGCTCGGCCCACGTCTCGATGTGCCCGTACAGGAGCGTCGCGTTGGACATGATTCCGAGCTCGTGGGCGGTGCGGTGGATCTCGAACCAGCGCTCGTGCCCGATCTTGGTGCGGAAGGTCTCCTGGCGCACCCGGTCGGAGAACACCTCGGCGCCGCCGCCGGGAAGGCTGTCGAGGCCCGCCTCCTTGAGGCGGATGAGGATGTCCTCCACCGGAGCCCGCTCGAGCCGGGCGAACCAGTCGATCTCGACCGCGGTCCAGGCCTTGATCTGGACGGTCGGGAAGTTGCGGCGGATCTCGCTGACGATCTCGAGGTAGCGGTCGAACTTCCACTTGGGGTGGAGCCCGCCGACGATGTGCACCTCGGAGAGCTCGGACGAGACCTGGGCCAGCACCTGCTCCATGCTCTGCTCGTAGGCGTGGTCGTCGCCGGGCTTCGCGGCGAAGTCGCAGAAGACGCAGGAGAGGACGCAGAGGTTCGTCGGGTTGATCTGCCGGTTCACCACGAACTGCACCCGGTCCCCGTTGCGGGCTCGGGCGGCGTGGTCGGCCATGCGCCCGAGAGCCGGCAGGTCGCCGGTGCCGAGAAGGGCGAGGCCGTCGGCGTGGTCGAGGCGCTCCCCGCCGAGAACCTTCTCCCAGATCGGGACGAGCGCGGGGTCGCGAAACGCAATGCCGTGGACGGGCGTCAAACGTGCAATCTCCAATGCATCGGACCCCGAATTCTAGCCCGCGCCCGTGTCCTCCTCGCGCCAACCTGGGCCCGAAGGGAGGCCGAGCACGCCGAGGACCTTGTCCACGAAGCCGTCCACCACCTGCTCCATGGATTCCGGCTGGCGGTACCACGGCGGCGCGACCGGCATGACCACGCCGCCCGCCTCGGACACCCGCAGCGCGTTGCGGAGCGTGATGGTGGACCACGGGGTCTCCCGCACGCAGAGCACGAGCTTCATGCGCTCCTTCAGGGCGACCTGCGCGGCGCGGGTGATGAGCGTGTCGGCGACGCCGGCGGACACCTTGCCGAGCGTGGACAGGCTGCACGGAATCAGCACCAGCGCGTCGTGACGGTTCGACCCGGAAGACCATGGCGCGGCGAGGTCCGAGTCCCGATACACGCGGGTGGCCTTCGTCGCCAGTTCGCTTGCGGACACGCCGCATTCGAGGCGAAGCACTTCCGCGCCCCAGCGCGACACGATGAGATGGCGTTCGCCCGGGCATTTCTCGAGAAACCGCAGCCCGTACGCGGCTCCCGAGGATCCGGAGATTCCGACGACGATGCGCATGTCAGGGGGCCGCCGCGAACACGCCGGCGAACACGACGAAACCGAGAGCCGAATTCACGTGAAAGAACGCGAACTCGACGTGTTCGCGGAACCGGTGCTGCGCGAGAAAGAGCCCGCCGGCGAGCACGAACAGCGTCAAGCCGGCGACGCCGGCGAGCGCCGCGCCGTGAAGCAACAGGAGACAAGCGAACGCGACGGCGTGGAATGCTTGCGAGATGCGGAACGCCGCCGCCCGGCCAAGATCGGCGGGAAGCGAATGCACCCCGTGTTTCCGGTCCGAATCTTCGTCCAGCGTGGCGTAGAGGACATCGAAGCCGGAAGCCCAGAAGAGCGTGAACAGCGCGAGCAGCAACGCCGGGAGCGCGCCGCCCCAGCTCAATTCGACGGCGTAGTACGCGGCCAGCGGGCCGAGCGCCAGCCCGGTTCCGACCCCCAGATGCGCCCACTTCGTCCATCGCTTCAACAGGGGGTACACGGTGAAAGCGATGAGCGGAAACGGCGCGTAGATGAGGCACTTCGGAGAAATGGCCCAGGCTCCGGCGACATAGACGGCGATCGCGCCGGCGAGCAGCCAGACGGCCGCTTTCAGCGACATCGCTCCCGACGGCAGCGCCCGGCCGGCGGTGCGTGGATTCTTCGCGTCGAGCCGGCGATCCAGAATGCGGTTCAGGCCGAGCGCCGCAGTACGGGCTCCGGTCGCGGCGACCAGAATGAGGAACGCCGTGCGAAGCGTCAGCGGCGTCTCGGCGAGAAGCGCTCCGGCGTAGATGAGCGGAACCGAGAACAACGTGTGTTCGATCTTCAGGTAGCCGGCGACGATTCCGATGCGGCTGGGCGTTTCCGTCACGCACTGAGAGTAGCAATCATGGATTGGACGCGTGTTACGCCGATGTTAGGCTTTGTTTTCTGATCTGGTGGGGGGGTCACGCCCATCGCTTCCGAGACCGCGTGCGCGACATGAGTTCGCCTCGCATTCCGAAAGAGTCATCCATGAAGAAAAAGGCCAGAAAGAAGGCCGCCCGGCGCAAGACCGTCACGGCCCAGGTCACCGCGCCGGCGCAGGTTCGTTCGCTCGGTCGCCTCGTGATCGAGATTTCGTTCGAGGCTCCCGAAGCCGCTGACGAACCCATCGCCGTCGCCGCTTCGGCGGCTCCCGCGCCCAGGAAGAAGACCGCGCGGAAGAAGGCGGCCGTGAAGAAGGTGAACCCGCGCCGGAGCGCCGCGATCAAGGCCGCGTGGGCTCGCCGGAAGGCGCGGCTGGCCGCCGAGGCGAACGCCGCTTCCGAAGGCGCGTAGCGACCGGTTTCGCCGCCGGCGGGGGGGCGGAACCCATATGGTAGAATTCGCCGCCAACTAGGTCCGTCCGGCCCGGAGGCTCGCCCTTGCATTGGTCCCGAAACAGTAATTCCCTGTCCCGCTCCGGCCTTTGCGCCGCAGCGCTTTCCGGCGCTCTCGCCCTCGCTTCGTGCGGCGGGCCCGACGTCGGCGTTTCCGGCGAGGAGATCGTGCTCGGAACGTTCGCGCCCCTGTCCGGGCCGGTGACCGCGCTCGGGGACGTGGCGCTCGCCACGTCGGCCTACTTCGACTGGGTGAACGCCCAGGGCGGCGTGCACGGTCGGAACGTCCGGCTCATCATCAAGGACGACCAGGGCGACCCGGAAATGACCCCGCCGCTCGTGACGGAGCTGCTGCGCGACGACCAAGTGTTCGCGCTGGTCGGCGGCATGGGGTCGGACACCGCTCTCGCCGTCAAGGACGATGTCTGGAACCGTCTGACGCCGTGGGTCAACCCGGGGTCGAGCTCCCCGGTCTGGACCGAGCCGATCAACGCCTACACCTTCTCCATGTTCCCGTCGTCGGTGACGGCGGGCAGGGTCGTCTCCAAGTACGCGCTGTCCGAGCTCGGCGCGCGGCGGATCGGCTCCATCGTCGAGGCCACGCAGTTCGGCTCCATCGGACAGGAGGGCTACCGACTCGGCGTTCGGGCCTTCTACCAAGAGCTCCGGGACGCGCTGCCGCAAGGCATGGAAGTGCGGTACGCGCGCATCAACGGCCGCCCGCGCCGCCCGCGGACCGGCGATCCGGCGAGCGAGGGATGGCTCGAGGAGCCCGCGTCCGGTCCCGGCGTCCTATGGCAGGTCCAGCGGTCCGAGGGCGGATCGTGGGGGCGGCCGGAGGCGGCTCCCGAGAACGTGGGTGTCCAGCGCGTCGGCGTGGACGGCAGCGGCCTTGAGGACGCTGTCACCTTCCTCCGCGAGCAGCGCGCCGACGCGGTCGTGGTCTGGGGGCTTTCCGAGTTCAGCGCCATGGTGGCCCGCGCCATCGCCGACGAGGACGACTGGGACCCGCTGGTGCTCGGCGGACTCGCCATGGCGGACCCGAGCGCCGTGGTCTTCGCCGACGGGGCGCTCGAGGGCGCGGTGGTCGCGTCGGCCACTCCCGATCTCCAGGAGAACAGCGAGCAACTCCGGCAGGCCCGCGAGATCCTCGCGCAGCACGCGCCGGAGCTGACCTTCGGCGACTTCACGCTCCTGGGCCTCGCGTGGGCGCAGCTCATGCACGAGGGCATGGAGCGCGCCGGGCCCGACCTGACGCGCATCGGCCTGCTGCGCGCGCTGGAGACGCTCGACGGGTGGAACGGCTTCATCGGCCACCCGATCTCCTTCACCGAGGAGAATCACCGCGGGATGGACGCCGTGACCCTGAAGCGGATCGAGAACGGCGAGTTCGTCGCGCTGACCGACTGGCTCACCGAGTAGGGCCGCGGGCTCAGCCGGTTCCGGCGGCCCACTTTCCGAGGTAGGCCCGCTGGACCTCGGGGTTGTTGAGCAGCTCCTCGGACGGGCCTTCCTTGGTGATCCGGCCGTTCTCGAGCACGTAGCCCCGAACCGCCACGCGCAGCGCCCGCGCCACGTTCTGCTCGACGAGCAGCACCGCGACTCCCTCGCGCCGGATCGCGTCGATCGTCTCGAAGACCGTGTCCACGACGCGCGGCGCGAGGCCGAGCGACGGCTCGTCCATGAGCAGCAGCCGGGGTCCGGCCATGAGGGCGCGGCCGATCGCGGCCATCTGACGTTCGCCGCCCGAGAGCGTGCCGGCGAGCTGCCGGGAGCGCTCCTCGAGCCGCGGCAACAGCCCGAACACCCATTCGAGGCGCTCCTCCAGTCGGGCCGCGCGATCCGCGAGCGACCAGGCGCCGAGGCGCAGGTTCTCCAGCACCGTCATGCCCGGCCAGACCCGGCTGCCTTCGGGAACGTGGGCGATCCGCGCGCCGACGATCGCGGCAGCGGACGAACCGGCGAGCGGCGCCCCGAGGAATCGCACCTCGCCGGACCGGGGCGCGGAGAGGCCGCTGACGGCCCGCAGCGTGGTGGTCTTTCCGGCTCCGTTCGCCCCGAGCAGCGCGACCACCTCGCGTTCCTCGACCTGCAGCGAGATGCCGCGCAGCGCCCGCACCCCGCCCCGGTCCACGTGCAGATCGCGGATTTCGAGCAGGCTCACGACGCCGGCTCCTGTCCGAGATAGGCGGCGATCACCCTCGGATTCGCGGTCACTTCGCGGGGCGACCCCACGGCGATGGTCTCGCCGTGCTCGATGACCTGGATCCGGTCCGAGAGTTCGAGGACGGCCTCGATCATGTGCTCGACGTAGATCATGGCGATGCCGGTCGCGTGGACCTCCCGAAGCAGCGCGACCGTCTCCCGCGCCTCGACCGGGTTCAGCCCCGCGGCGACCTCGTCCACCAGCAGAATGGAGGGGCCGGCGGCGATGGCGCGGGCCAGTTCGAGCCGACGGCGCGCCGACAGGTTCAGTTCCGAAGCGAGCGCGTCCCGCCGGTCGGCGAGCCCGGTGCGCTCGAGCGCGGCCTCGGCTTCCGCGGCGACGGAGCGCAACCGGCCTCCCTGAAACAGCGCGCCGCCGTACTGCGAGCCCACGAGAACGTTTTCGAAGACGGTCATGTTCAGGAACGGGCGCGGCACCTGAAAGGTGCGGGCGACCCCGAGCCGACGGATCCGATGCGGCAGCAGCCCGTCGATGCGCCGGCCGCGGAGGCGGACCGAGCCCCCGGTGGGCGGGAGCATTCCGCTGAGGAGGTTGAAGAGCGTGGTCTTGCCCGCTCCGTTCGGTCCGATGAGGCCGAGGATCTCGCCCTCGCGCAGCTTCAGGTCCACGCCATGGAGTGCGGTCAGGCCGCCGAAGCGGCGCCCCAGATTCCGGGCTTCGAGCAGGACGTCGCTCACGCCGCCCTCCGGCGCAGGCTGCGGACCATGCGCTCCAGCCGCGGCCAGAGCCCGCGCGGCTCGAACAGGATGATGAGGATCAGCAGGACCCCGAACGCCGCGAGGTGGATATCGGCGAAGCTGGCCAGCACGAACTGCTCCAGCACCAGGAAGATGAGGGCGCCGAGCACCGGGCCGGCCACGGTGCCGAGGCCGCCGATCAGCGCCATCAGGACGAGGCTGATGGACAGGTCGAAGCCGAAGACCTTCTCGGGCACGATGTACAGCGTTATGAAGCCGTAGTAGGCGCCCCCGAGACCGGTCAGCGCGGCGGTCACCGCAAACGCCGCCACCTGCTGGCGCGCCACCGGCACGCCGGCGGCGGCGGCCGCCCGCCAGTCCTCGCGCAGCGCCCGGAGTCCGAGTCCGAGGCGCGAGTAGAGCATGACGTGGCTCGCCAGGATCGCCGTCAGTGCGAGGACCGCGCCGAGCGCGTAGAGCGCGATCGAGCCGAAGGTCTCGTCGATCGGCAGCGTCAGCCCGGAAGCGCCGCCGGTCGCGTCCACGTTGTTCACGAGCACCCGCGTGGCTTCCGAGATTCCGATGGTCGCGATGGCGAAGTAGGGACCGCGCAGGCGCAGACAGGGCCAGCCCCAGAGAACTCCGTAGAGCCCGGCGACGAGCGCGGCCGCCGGGAGCGTCAGCAGCGGGTGGAGGCCGCCGATCCACAGCATCGCGCTGACGTAGGCCCCGATCCCGAAGAGCGACGCGTTTCCGAAGGAGGTCTGGCCGGCGAAGCCGCCGATCAGGTTCCATGCGCTCGCGAGCAGCACGTTCAGGAACGCGAGGTGCGCGAGCCGCATCGCGTACGGGTTCGTGGCCAGAACCGGCGCGGCGAGCGCGAGGACGACCGCGGCTCCGAGCAGCCAGCGCACGCGCAGCGCGCGCCGGGCCTGCGCTCGCGCCGACGCGATCTCAGACATCCGACTCCGGCCGGCGCAGCACGAGCGCGGCGGTGAGGACGAGGAAGCTGACCACGTCGCGGTAGCCGGCGTGCAGGTAGAACGCGGTGAGGTCCTCGGCGACGCCGAGCCCGATGCCGGCGATCAGGATCCCGCCGATGTTCGTGAGTCCGCCCAGCACGACCACGCAAAAGCTCTTGAGCAGGAACCTCGCGCCGAACTCGGGGGTGACCGAGTAGAACAGCGACATCAGGCTGCCCGCGGACATGGCGAGCGCCGAGCCGATGCCGAACGCGATCGCCCACACCCGGTTCACCGGAATGCCGGAGAGCGAGGCCGCCTCACGGTCCTGCGCCGCCGCGCGGAGCGCGAGCCCGGCCCACGTGCGCTTCATGACGATCGCCAGCACGACGAATCCGAGAAGCGAGAAGCCGGCGACCACGAGACGGGGAAGGCTGAGGGTCAGCGCGCCAAGGTTGACGGCGTCCATGGACCACGAGGTCAGCAGCGAGCGGTCGGCCCCCCCGAAGACGAGATAGAGCGCGTTGCGGACCACGAGCCACACGCCGAAGAGCAGCAGCAGCGTCGAGACCGGAGGCGAGTCGCGCAGCCGGAAGACCAGCGAGCGCTCGAGGCCCGCGCCCAGCAGGAAGCCGAGCGGGGCGGTCACGAGAAGCGACAGCAGCGGATCCAGTCCGAAGGTGGCGTGAAGCCACCACGTCACATAGACCCCCAGCGTGAGGAAGGCCCCGTGCGCGAGGTTGATGACCCGCAGCACGCCGTAGATGAGCCCGAGGCCGTACGCCATGTAGGCGTACACCGCGCCCACGAGGATCCCCGACGCGAGGATCGAGATCAGGTCACCCACGGCGCGGTCGATCCTGGCTGCGTTCCGGCGGCGCGGCGGCGTCCGCCACGCGATGGGTCAGTTGAAGAGGTTGGCAGGCCCTTCCGCGGCGTCGGGCGGATACACGATCTGCACGCCGCCGTCCGGGAGGTTCTGCACGATCACGCATAGGTTGCGGATCTGATAACGGGAGTCCGCCGGGAAGTGGAGGCGGCCTCCCGGAAGCAACGAGTCGTCGAGGTCGATGCCCTTCAGGACGTCGCGGATGGCGGTCGGCTCCACCGAGCCGGCCTCGTCGATCGCCTGGACGAGCACCCGCGCCGCCTCGTAGGCCACTGCCGGGTAGTACTCGGTGAGGGGGCCGCCGAACCGGCCCTCGTACGTCCGGACGAATTCCTGCGAACGCGCATAGGGGAGCTGCCGCGTCCACCACTGCGCGGAAACGAGGTTGCTGACGGCCGCCCCGAGTCCCTCCCGCACCGAGCGTTCGGGGCCGCGCGCCCCGTAGCTCACCGCGATGTGGCCGAGGCCCTGCTCCATGTAGGCCCGGTGCTGCAGCAGGAAGTCCGGCTCGTGGGCATCCGAGAGGAAGACGTCCGCCTGCACCGAGCGCACCTTCACGATGAGGGACGTGTGGTCGCTCGAGAGGTGCTCGAAGGACTCGTCCAGCACGAGCTCGAAACGGCCGGGGTGCGCCGCCATGACCCGGTGGACCCCGTCCCGGTACTCGCGTCCGTGGTCGGTGTTCTGCCAGATCAGCGCGATCCGCAGCGGCTGCGCGAGACGCTTGTTGTCCTGCTCCCACCTCAGCCAGTCGAGCGTGGTTTCGGCAAGGGACATGACCGGGCTGAGCACCCCGAAGACCCATTCGTTCCCTTCCCGGAAGATCGTCTGGGACGCGCCCCCGGCGTTCACGAACGGAACGCCCCGGCGCATCGGCACGATGACCTGCGACTGGACCAGCGGGGTGCTGTAGCTGGACAGCAGCGCGGCCACGCCATCGACCGCGATGAGCCGCTCGAGCAGGCTGGGCGAGATCGAGGGGTCGCTCTTGTCGTCGTAGATCATCAGCTCCACGAGGCGACGTTGGCCGTCGATGACCACGCCGCCGGCCTCGTTCGCCTCGTCCACCGCGAGCTGGTATCCGTTGCGCAGGAAACTGCCGGCGTTGGCGTGCCGGCCGCTCAGGGGGAGGGCGGCGCCGATGCGCACGGCGTCGCTGCTCGAGGGGCCGCACGCCACGAGAGGCGCCAAGGCGAGGAGGGCCGGGAGAAGGACCCGGAGTCGCGGGAACCGCATGTTCGCTTCTGGGGCCAATAGCGTACCAATCCGCCCGGAGATTCGCCGCCTACACTTCGCCGCCGTGCAGAGTGATTCGCCCGCGCCGGTTCCGGCGGGAATTCCTCGTCTGGAAGTATTGCCGATCGCGGACGTCCTCCGCCACGAGGCGACCGACCTGATGCGGGTCGCGGCGCTGCTGGAGCGGCTCAGCGACGACCGGGCGCTGCGCAACCCGCCGATCGTGGCCGCGCTCTCGGGCGGGCGGCGGCTGCTCCTCGACGGCGCGAACCGGGTGGAGGCGCTGGCGCGGCTCGGCGTCCCCCACGCGCTCGTCCAGACCGAGGAGCGGGACGATCCGCGGCTCGGGATCGAGACCTGGCGCCACGTGATCCGCCGTCCGGAGGCGGACGCGCTGCTCGCCGATCCGCCGCCGGGAATCTCCGCCCACGACGGGGACGCGCCCGAAGGCGCGACGATCGCGTGCGCGTTGACGCTGGCCGACGGGCGGCGCTTCGGTTTCGCGTGCGGCCCGTCGCTCGCCGAGCGGGCGGCCGCGCTGCGGGCGATCGCCGACCGGCACACGCATCCCCGGGCGCGCCTCGGGCGGCTGCCCACGGGGGACCTCGACGAGGCGCGCCTCGCGCACCCCGACCTCGGAGGCGTCCTGAGCTACCCGGGGTTCGGACTCGACGAGGTGCGCGCGCTCGCCGAGGCGGGCGAGCGTCTTCCGTCGGGAGTCACGCGGCTCCTCGCGCCCTGCCGCGTGCTCGGCTTCCACCTGCCGCTGTCGTTCCTGACCGCCGACCTGCCGCTCGACCAGAAGCGCCGCCGGCTCGCCGACATGGTGGCCGAGCGCTTCCAGACCGGGCGGGTGCGGCACTACCCCGAACCGGTGTTCGTCTTCGACGACTGAGCGCGGAGGGCCAGCGTGCCCGGTCATGTAATCATCTGCATGGGCGCTCCGTCCGTTACGAGCTGCGCCAGCGAACCCACGTAGAGGAGGGAGTCCATGACATTTTCGGGGGGGCTTGTTCGCCCATCCACGTTGTATTACGGAGATTGTCTCAAGGTCATGGAGCATTGGCTCCCCGGACAGGTAGATCTCATATATCTGGATCCTCCCTTCAATTCCAAGACGGACTACAACATTCTCTTTGGAACGGACACTAACGGGAAGTCCGCACAGTTGTTGGCGTTTCAAGACACGTGGCATTGGAGCGACGAGGCCGCGCAGTCCGTGGAGAACCTCAGTGACGCAGTCGGTCATCCCGCATCCAAGGCCATTCGCGGCCTCGCCGAAATATTGGGTCCATCTGGGATGCTCGCCTATCTCGCGTACATGGCACAACGACTCGCCCCCTGCGCACGCGTATTGAGATCGACAGGCAGCATCTTTCTTCACTGCGATCCGACTGCGAGTCACTACCTGAAGGTCCTCATGGACTCGATCTTCGGGGCGAGTCAGTTCCGCAACGAGATCGTCTGGTTCCGGAAGCAGGGTGAGAAGCACAATCTTGCGACGCGTCGTATGCCCAGCGCTCACGACATCATTCTGTACTACGGACGAGCATCAACGACCTTCAACATTCAATATACACCGTATAGCGATGAGTACGTGAAGAAGACCTATCGCTTCACAGACGACAAGGGGCGATACGCGACGTTCCCGTGCACTAACGATGCGGGTGGGAATCGTCCGTACGAGTTCAAGGGGATCACCCGCGCATGGCGATTCAAGAAGGAACGCATGCAGCGCATGTACGAGGAGGGAATGCTAGTGGCAGGTCCCAACAACATCTTTCGTTAGGAAGGTCTGATTTATTCGCAACACCGGATCACTGGTAAAGTGCCGATGTTCGTTTCTTCCGGAGGTTACGGTGATGCGGCGGCGGACATTCGCGACGGTGGGGTTCGATCGTTTCCGGAAGAAGACGCGGCGAGATCTGTTTCTTGAGGAGATGGATCGGATCGTCCCGTGGGACGAGCTGGTCAACCTGATCGAGCCCGTGTATCCCTCCGGGGAGCGCGGCCGTCCGCCCATCGGGCTGGAGCGGATGTTGCGGATCTATCTGCTGCAGTGCTGGTTCGACCTCTCCGATCCCAGGGCGGAGGAGCAGTTGCACGACTCGCGCGCCATGCGGACGTTCGCGGGGATCGACCTCGGACGGGAGCGGGCGCCCGACGAGACCACGATCTGCAAGTTCCGGGGGCTCCTCGAGCGGCGCGGCTTCGGGGAGGCGATCCTGAAGGTCGTCGGAGAGCGCCTCGGGAAGTCGGGCGTCCTGGTGCGGCGCGGGACGGTGGTCGACGCGACCATCGTGGACGCGCCCACGTCGACGAAGAACCGGGATCGGAAGCGGGACCCGGAGATGGGGCGCACGCACAAGGGCGGCCGGTGGTTCTTCGGCTTGAAGGCGCACATCGGGATGGACTCCCGGTCGAAGTACGTCCACGCGGCGGAGGTGACCCCGGCCAACGTCCATGACTCCCGGGTCGTGGGGAAGCTGCTCCACGGGGCCGAGACCAAGGTGTGGGGCGACAAGGCGTACGTGGGCCGGAAGGCGAGGATCCGGGCCGCCGCGCCTCGGGCGCAGGACCACACGCTGAGCGAGGCGGCCCGGAACCGACCGCTCACGGAGAAGGAGCGGCGCGGGAACCGGACGAAGTCGCGGGTGCGGGCGCGGGCGGAGCATCCGTTCCTGGTGCTGAAGCGCGTGTTCGGGTTCCGGAAGACGCGCTTCCGGGGCCTCGCGAAGAACGCGCGTCACATCAAGGCGCCGTTCGCGCTGGTGAACCTGTACTCGGCGCGACGAACGCTGTTGCGGGCGCCGCCGGCGTAGGGGACGGGTGCGCCCGCCGTGCGGTTCACGGCGTCGGGCGCATGAACGCACGGGACGTTGCGCCGGGACGACGCCGGCGTTTCCCGGAATAGCGCTTCATATTCCTCGTATCGCCCGAGACTTGACGTCTCGCCTCGGGAATCATGCGTGCAACGCCGGAAACCCGGCGATATTCAGACCTTCCGTTACAAGAAGTACCACGATCCGGCAGCCGGCGTCAAGGTAATGGATCTCTGGACCGATGTGGAACAAGTGCGCGGAAAGCGTGAGAACCGGTATCCGACGGAAAAGCCAGCGCCGCTTCTCGAGCGAATCATCGAGATGTCGACTCAGCCAGGTGATTTGGTCTTGGATCCCTTCTGTGGTTGTGGAACAACGGTGATGGCCGCGCAGCGGACCGGGCGGCGCTGGGCAGGGATCGACATATCAGTATTCGCCGTCGAGACTGTTATGAAGCGTCGGCTGCGGCGAGTCGGCGTGCCGTGTGAGACAGAAGGCATACCCGTTGACTACGAGTCCGCGAAATTCATGGTAAAACAAAAGAAATACGGCCCGTTTGAAACTTGGGCGATCAATCTGGTGGATGGTATGGTCCCGAACACGAAGCAGGTTGGCGACGGTGGTCTTGACGGGAGAGGCACTCTTCTCAACAAGGCGGAGAACTACGAACGCAAACTCGTTCTCGCCCAAGTAAAGTCGGGACGACCGTCGATGGATAACGTTCGTGCGTTTGGTCAGGTGTTGGAACGTGAGGGCGCGGTCGCCGGTGTGTTCATCACGCTGGGAAGGAATTGGACTACTGGCATGGAGGCCGAGTTTCGCGGTGCCGGACGCTTCGTGTTGGAAGGGGCGACGACGACTTATCCGAGATTGCAATTCTGGTCGGTGGAGGACCATTTCCGACGGAACACCAGGCCGAACTTACCGCCATTGGCGGATCCGTACACGGGCAAACCGATGAACCTAACTCTCTATGAGCAACCGTTGGCGGGCTAGTTGGCCGCCGCTCACAGTGTTCTCCAGCGGGCGAGGGCCGCGACGCATGGCGCACCCCGGGGGAGAGTCTTGTCGCTCAGAAGTACATCGTGGCGGAGCGGCGGGCCTGACCGAGTGCATCCCCGTCTCCCCCATCCCGGCGGCGAACGTGGCCTCGGTTGCCCAGCGCAGTCCGCTCCGGTATCCGGGCGGCAAGACATGGCTCATCCCGCATGTCCGCGCCTGGCTCACCGGGCGGCGGCCCCGGCCCCGCCTCCTGATCGAGCCGTTCTGTGGCGGCGGGATCGTCTCGCTGAGCGCGGTGATGGAAGGGTGGGCCGAACGGTGCCTGATGGCCGAGCGGGACCCCGATGTCGCGGCGTTCTGGCGTGCGGCGCTCGGCTGCGGCCCCGCCCTCGCCGAGTGGGTCCGGCGGTTCCCGTTCTCGCCGTCGTCGGTCGCAGCGCTCGCGCAAGCGCAGCCGGAAGGAGTCTTGGATCGTGGTTTTCGGACGTTGGTCCTCAACCGGACCCGGCGCGGCGGAGTGCTCGCGCCCGGAGCGGCGTTCACCCGGAACGGCGAGGCGGGCAGGGGCCTCCGGTCGCGTTGGTACCCGGAGACGCTCGCGGCGCGCCTCGAGGCCATCCACGACCACCGGGATCGCATCGACTTCCGTGAGGGAGACGGGATGGCCCTTCTGGAGAATCCGCCGGCCGGCGCGGCCGTGTTCGCGGATCCGCCCTATACGGCGGGCGGCAAGCGAGCCGGGCGCCGGCTCTACGCCCACCATGATCTGGACCACCAGCGCCTGTTCGCGTTACTCGCAGAGGGCGAGGCGGACTTCATGGTCACCTACGACGAGGCCCCGGAGATCGTCGCGCTGGTCGAGCGGCACGGCTTCCACGCGGTTCGCGTCCTGATGAAGAATGGCCATCACAACCGGATTCCTGAACTCGTCATCACCCGGCGGCCGGTGTTCGAGAGGGGCCTCGTGAGTCCGAGGCCTTTGCTAGACTCCGCCGCCCGTGCCGGGAACGCCGGAGTGGCGGAATGGCAGACGCACGGGACTCAAAATCCCGCGATCCCCGGATCGTGAGGGTTCGACCCCCTCCTCCGGCACCGCGCCCCAAGTGATCGACCGCGAGCTTCTCGATGTCCTCTGTTGTCCGGAGGATCGGCAGCCGGTCCATCCGGCCCCGCCGGACGTGCTCGACCGCGTGAACGAGGCGATCCGGGACGGGCGGCTTGCCGGCCGGCCCGAAGTGACCGAGGGTCTGGTGCGCGCGGACGGAAAGGTGCTCTACCCGGTGCGCGACGGGATCCCGATCATGCTGATCGAGGATCGGCTGGAGATCCCGCCGCCTACAGAAACAGGTTGAAGCCGATCGAGATCGCGAGCATCAGGGCGTGGAATCCGGCGCCCGGGACCCGCAGCAGCGGCGTCGAGGACTCGTCGGGCGGCGGCAGCGCCTGGGCGGCGTCGGCCTCCTCGCCCATGAGCGGCGGAGAGGTCGCTCCGCTCTGGACCCGGTCGTAGAGCCGGGCGAACCGCTCCTCGGCCTGGGCGACGCCGTCGTCGAGCCACCAGCACGCCAACGCCGCCGGAATCGCGAGCAACTGGAGCCAGAACCACCCCTGCAGGCTTCCGACGCCGAGGCAGACGCACACGAGGGCGACTTGCAGCCGCTTCATGCGGTTGGAACGGCCTCCCTCGGTCTCCCGGATCGCTCGCAGGCGGTCGAGCGCCGCCTCCCGCTCGCTGCGCCGCTTCGGCGGGCTCTCGCCCAGCGTGAAATCCGCCACGTGGTTCAGTGGAGCTTGGCGGTTCCCGGAGCCGGCCGTCCGCCGCCCTCGTTCTCCTCCATCGCGCGCATCTGCAAGGTGAGCATCTTGATGAGCGCGGGCACCATGGCGACCGGAACCGTGACCCGCATCTGCGGGTCGGCGAAGACGGTCGGGCCGCCCTCGTCCTCCTGGACCACGTCTTCCGGCTGGACCCCGGTGAGGGTGCAGAAGGTGAGGGTGATGTCGAACGGGGAGTGGGTGGCCTCGCAGTAGTTCGCGTACACGCTGGGACACTTGGCGTCCCGGTTGGCCTTGATCTGGAAGTTGCGTTGCATGAGGAGGCTCCTCCCAAGCGGAGGGGGTAGCGGGGGGCGGACTTGAACCGCCGACCTAAGGGTTATGAGTCCTTCGCTCTGACCGACTGAGCTACCCCGCCAGCCAACCCGCAAGTCTATCCCGCGGCACGCGCCTTGCGATTCCTGCCACAGACCGCCGGGCGGAACCCGGCGAAAGGAGACGCCAATGAAACTCACCGCCACGAGGGTCCTTGTCGGGGGCCTGCTTCTTGGCGGCGCCGCACTGATCGGGACCACGGCGTTCGGCGCGCCCGAAGCGCAGCGCGGCCGCCGGATGGAGCAGCGCGACCACCGCCGCGGGCGGCTCGACGAGGTCCGTCGCGCACTGGGGCGGATGGCGCGCCAGCTCGAACTCACGGACGAGCAGCGCGACCGGATGCGCGAGGCCATGCGCGAGTCGAGCGACCGGATGCGCGACCAGCGCCGCGCCGTCGCCGTCGCCCGCCGGGACCTGGGCGAGGCCGCCCGCGACGCGGAAGCCGGCGATGACCGGATCCGCGAGCTGGGCGAGAGGCTCGGACGCTCGCAGGCCGAGATCGCGGTGCTGCGCCGGGACGCCCGCGCCCGGATGCGGGCGATACTCACCGACGAGCAGCGGGCGAAGCTCGACGAGCGCCCGCGCTCCCGCCGCGATCGAGGGCGTCGCGGCCGTCAGGACTCTTCCTCTTCCTCTTCCTCGGCCTCGAGGGCCTGCACCTCGTCCTCGGTCAGCACGCCGGCCATCTTCCAGACCGGGTCCTGCGGCCCGGCGGTGATCCCTTCGAGATCGCGATCCGCGCCTCGGTAACTCCGGGCTTCCTGCTCCTTCTCGATCGCCCGCTCGCGGCGGCGCAGCTCCTTGGCGCGCTGCTTCGCGACCCGTTCCTTCTCCTTGCGGCGCTTGAGAAAGGTCTGACGGGAGCGGTTGGCCATGGACGCGCATAAGCCTAGCAGCGCCCGGACGCCGCATATTCTTCGGTGGACAACGCCCGGAGGAACCCGAAATGCGCATCCGACCGCTTCTCGCGATCACCCTCGCCGCCCTCGTCGCGCTTCCCGCGGCCGCCCAGGACTGGACTCCCGAGCCGCACAGCATCCGCACGCTCGAGTGGCGGAACATCGGGCCGCTGCGGGGCGGACGGTCGCTGTCGTGCACCGGAAGTCCGGGGCGCCGCCACGAGTACTACTTCGGGGCGACCGGCGGCGGTCTGTGGAAGACGCTCGATTCGGGCACGACCTGGTTCCCGGTGACCGACGGGCAAATCACCAGTTCGTCGATCGGCGCGGTGGCGGTCGCCGAGACCAACCCCGACGTCATCTTCATCGGCGGCGGCGAGACGCAGTTGCGCGGCAGCATCACCCAGGGCGACGGCGTGTACAAGAGCGCCGACGGCGGGAAGACTTGGCGGCACGTGGGGCTCGCCGACACGCAGGCGATCGCGCGCATCCGGATCCACCCGGTGAATCCCGACGTCGTGTACGTGGCGGCGCTCGGCCATCCCTACGGCGACAACGAGGAACGCGGCGTGTTCCGCTCCACCGACGGCGGAAACACGTGGGAGCGAGTGCTCTTCGAGAGCCCGCGGGCCGGCGCCGCCGACCTCGTCATCGACCGCACGAATCCGGACATCCTCTACGCGACGCTCTGGCAGGTGTACCGGAAGGCGTGGAAGATGTGGGGCGGCGGCCCCGATTCGGGCCTGTGGCGCTCGGACGACGGCGGGGACACCTGGACCGAGCTGACCGCGAACCCGGGCATGCCCGAGGGCCCGATCGGGAAGATCGGAGTCGCCGTCTCGCCGGCGAACCCGGATCGCGTCTGGGCCATCGTGGAGGCTCCCGAGGGCGGCGTCTTCCGCTCCGAGGACGGGGGCGCCACCTGGCGGCTCACGAACGACGAGCGGAAGCTGCGCCAGCGCGCCTTCTACTACTCCCGGGTGTACGCCGATCCGGTGGACGAGGACGTGGTGTACGCGCTGAACACCGGCTTCTACAAGTCGGTGGACGGCGGCGAGACCTTCGACATCGTGCTGCGACCGCCCCACGGCGACCAGCACGACCTCTGGATCGACCCCAACGACCCGATGCGGATGTGCAACGCCAACGACGGCGGCGGGAACGTGAGCGTGAACGGCGGCGAGACGTGGACCGGTCAGGCCTACTCGACGGCGCAGCTCTACCACGTGAACGTCACGAACGACTTCCCGTACCACGTCTGCGGCGCCCAGCAGGACAACACCACGCTGTGCACGCCGAGCGATGGCTGGGACCACATGCAGGCGCGGGGTCCGGGCAGCCGCTGGTATTACGACGCAGGCGGCGGGGAGAGCGGCTACATCACCCAGCATCCCACGAACCTGGACGTCTTCTACGCGGGGAGCCAAGGCGCGCTGCTCACCCGCTACGACCGCTCGAACGGGCAGATCCGCGACATCCAAGTCTATCCGCGCTTCTTCTCGGGTGAGCCGGCGAGCGCGCTTCCGGACCGCTGGCAATGGACGTTCCCGATCGTGTTCTCGCCGCTGGACGAGAACCGGCTCTACACCAGCTCCCAGTTCCTCTACTTCACCGAGAACGACGGCCAGTCGTGGACGAAGATCAGCCCCGACCTGACCCTCGCCGATCCGGACACGCTCGGCGTGACCGGCGGCCTGATCACGATGGACATGAACGGTCCGGAGATCTACGCCACGATCTTCGCGGTCGTCCCTTCCCGGCACGACCCGGACACGATCTGGGTCGGTTCGGACGACGGCCTGCTCCATGTCACCCGCGACCACGGCGCGACGTGGACCGAGATCACGCCGCCCGACCTGCCGAAGTACAGCCGGGTGAGCATCATCGACGAGTCCCCGCACCGGGAGGGAACCGCGTTCTTCGCGGCGAACCGCTACCAGGTGGACGACCGCGAGCCCTACGTGTACCGGACCACCGACTTCGGGGCGACGTGGACGAAGATCGTCGAGGGCGTCGCGTCCGGGCACTTCGCCCGCGCGGTGCGCGAGGACCCGGTGCGCGAGGGGCTGCTGTTCCTCGGCACCGAGCACGGCGCGTACTTCTCGATGAACGACGGCGACCGCTGGGAATCGCTCCAGTTGAACCTGCCGGACACGCCCATCCGCGATCTCGTGGTGCACCGCGGCGACGTGGTGCTCGGCACCCACGGGCGCGGCTTCTGGATCCTCGACGACATCGAGCCGTTGCGGCAGATGGATGCGGCGACCCCGAACGCGACCCTCGCGGTCTTCGACCCGGCGCCCGGGGTCCGCGGGGTTCAGGACGCGATCATCCAGTACCACCTCGCCGAGGAGGTCGAGAAGGTCGTCGTCGAGATCCACGACTCCTCCGGCGAGCTCGCCGATCGCTTCGAGGGGATCGAGCCCGACTTCGAGGCCGCGCCCGACTTCTCGTGGTTCCGCGCCCGCCGGTCCACGGTCCCCACGACCGCGAGGGGGCTGAACCGCTTCGTCTGGAACGGCCGGTATCGGGGCGCGGTCGGCTTCGAGGGAATGATCCTCTGGTCGGCGCGGTCGGAGAACGGTCCCAAGGCGCCTCCGGGAACGTACCGGGCGACCGTGTCGGCCGCCGGCGTGAGCGAGACGGTGGAGTTCGAATGGACCGCCGACCCGCGGCTCAAGGGCGTGACGACCGCCGATCTCGAGGAGCAGTTCGAGCTGGCCAGCAAGATCCGGGACCAGACCAGCCGGGCCAACGAGGCGGTGATCCAGATCCGCGACGTGCGCGCCCAGCTCGAGGAGCGGCTGGAAGGGGCCTCCGACCAGAGGCTCATCGCTTCGGGGGCGAAGCTTGTCGAGGACATGACCGGAGTCGAGGAAGCGCTCTACCAGACCCAGAACCGCAGCAATCAGGATCCGCTGAACTTCCCGATCCGGCTCAACAACCGCCTCGCCTCGTTGCGGCGCAGCGTCGAGAACGGCGACGCGAAGCCGACCGACGGCGCGTGGGCCGTGTTCGAGGAGTTGACCGGCGAACTGGACGGCCACCTCGAGACGCTGGGCGAGCTTCTGGGCGACGGGCTCGACGGCGTGAACGAGGGCCTCTCCGAGCCGGTGGACCCGGACCGCTGGCGCGAATCCGGAAACTGACGGACCGCTGGCGCGCGTCCGGAAACTGACGGACCGCTGGCGCGAGTCCGGGATTCAGGTCAGGCCGGGTCGCGCATCTCCCCCTCGAGGAGCGCTTCGCCTTCGAACACGAAGCGTCCCTCGAAGGGTGTTCCGGCGATCAGCCGCGGCAGCCACCAGCGGTCGTCCTCCCACATCTCGTCCCAGGGGATGCAGTCGAGCGGCGTCCACAGCGGGGTCGCCTCCTCGGTGGCGCGCAGCTCGCCCCGGAACGACCCGGCGCGGAAGACGAAGACCCGCAGCGCGTAGCCGTCCACGAACTGGAAGGCGAGACTCCCGACGTAGCGGGGATCGACCGGCGTGACCCCGATCTCCTCCTGAACCTCGCGGACCGCCGCCTGTTCCGGGGTCTCGCCGGGCTCCAGCCGGCCGCCGGGGCCGTTCAGCTTGCCCTGGCCGAGCCCGCGATGCTTGCGGATGAGCAGGATGCGATCCGCCTCCACCACGAACAGCAGCGTGGCGCGCTCAGTGGGGGTCCAGCCGTCCCAGGTGAACCCCGCGAGGAAACGATCCGCCTCGGCGGATCGCGGCGTCAGCCGTCCCACCCCACGCCGGAGAGCTTCCCAAGCAGCGATCCCTCGCCCTTGCCGCCTCCGCCGGTTTGCGGCGCGGCCTGGTGGATGCGCCCGGCCAGCCGGCTGAACGGAAGCGACTGGAGCCAGACCCAGCCCGGCCCGGTCAGGCTCGCGAAGAAGAAGCCCTCGCCGCCGAAGAGCGCCGACTTGACCCCGCCCACGAACTCGATGTCGTAGTTGACCGAAGGCGCCAGCGCCACAAGGCAGCCGGTGTCCACGCGGAGGCGCTCGCCCGCGGCGAGATCCTTGCGCACCACGTTTCCCCCCGCGTGGAGGAACGCCAGCCCGTCGCCCTCGATGGACTGCATGATGAATCCCTCGCCGCCGAAGAGCGCCGTGCCGATCTTCTTCTGGAAGGCGATCCCGACGGAGACGCCCTTCGCGGCGCACAGGAAGGCGTCCTTCTGGGCGATGACCCGGTTGCCCATCTGCGAGAGGTCCACCGGCAGGATCGTCCCCGGATAGGGAGCGGCGAACGCGACCCGCTGCTTTCCGTGGCCCTGGTTCACGAACTCGGTCATGAACAGGCTCTCGCCGGTGAGCAGCCGCTTGCCGGCGCCGAGCAGCTTGCCCATGAACCCGTCCTCGGTGCCGTCGCCGAAGATCGTCTGCATGTTCACGCCGTTCGTCATGAACATCATGGCCCCGGCTTCGGCGATGGCTCCCTCGCCCGGATCCAGCTCCACCTCGACGAACTGCATCTCCGATCCGACGATGTCGTAATCGACCTCGTGCATCTGCGTCGGCGGCGGAGGAGGCGCGGCGCCCGACCCCAGCTCGCGGAACTGGGAGAGCGGCTGCCAGCGCGACCCGCCCTGCGGGCACACGAGGGTGCCCGCCGACCAGCGGCCGGACTGGACGCCGCGCTGGATCTCGGCGACGGGAAACGGACCGTGGGTCTTGCCGCCGTCCGCCACGTACCATTCGCTGCCGGACATGCTCGTCCTCCTGATGGAATCGCGGCCCGATCCGGGCCACCCGGAACTCTAGCCAGCGGCGCGGCGACTCGGATGCGCGACCGCCTCCTCGCGATCTACCGGGCGGGCCTCTCCGCCGCGGATCCCGAGCGCATCCTCGCCCGGGATCTGGCGGGGGATCGAGACTCCGGCTGGACCATCCGGGGCGAACCGCTGCTCCCGCCGCGCCGGGGCGACGATCCGGTCTTCCTCTTCGGCGCCGGCAAGGCAGCGGCCGCGCTCGGAAGGGGCGTGGCGCGCGAGCTTCGGGGCGAGACGTGTTCGGGGCGGCTCATCGTCAAGTACGGACACGAGGCGCCGGTGCCCGGCGTGGAGGTCGAGGCCGCGGGACACCCGCTTCCCGACGCGAATTCCGTCGCCGCCACGCGGCGCCTGCTCGAGGACCTTCGCCGCGTCGGGCCCGGGGCGCGGGTCCTCCTGCTCGTGACCGGGGGAGCCTCGGCGCTTCTGGCGGCGCCCGCAGCGGGCCTCACGCTCGAGGACAAGATCGCGACCGGCGCCCTGCTGCTCGAATGCGGGGCCGACATCCACGAGATGAACACGGTGCGCCGGCGCCTCTCGCTGGTGAAGGGAGGCCGGCTCCTCCCGCTGCTGCCGCCCGGACGCTCGGCGGCGCTCCTGATCTCCGACGTGGTGGGAGACCGGCTCGCGTCCATCGGCTCCGGGCCCGCCGTTCCGGACCCGACCACGTTCGCCGACGCGCTCGCCGTGCTGCGGCGGTATCGGCTTCTCGACCGCGCGCCGCCCGCCGTGCTCCGGCTGCTGGAGCGGGGCGGGGAGGCGGAGCCGTCGTCCCCGGCGAAGGTCCCCCACACGATCCTCGCGAGCAACCGCCAGTCGCTCGACGCGGCCGGGGCTGCGGCCCGCCGGCTCGGCTACCGGGTGGAGATCTTCGCGCGGGACATGGTCGGCGGCGTCCATGAGACGGCCGCCGCCTTCGCCGGGCGCCTGCGGCGGCTCGCCGCTTCCGCCCGTCCGGTCGCGCTGCTGGCGGGCGGCGAGCTCACGCTCGCGGTGGCGGGTTCCGGGCGCGGCGGGCGCAGCCAGGAATTCGCGCTCGTCGCCGCGCGGGAGATGGCGGGAGCCGACGGCGCGGCGCTTCTGGCCGCCGGGACCGACGGGACCGACGGCCCCACCGACGCGGCCGGGGGGTTCGCGGACGGCTCCTCGTGGGAGAGGGCCGAGTCGATGCGTCTCGATCCCGCGGGCGCGTTGCGGCGGAACGATTCCTACCCGCTGCTCGACGCGACCGGGGATCTGCTGCGCACCGGTCCGACCGGCACGAACGTCATGGATCTCGTGATCGGTCTCGCGGGCTCGCCCGAGAGCCGAACACCTTCCGCAGGTGCTCGCGCATGGCGTGCATCCGGCGCGAGATGGACGACGCGCTCAGGGGCACGGCGCGCATCCGCATGATCTGCTGGATGGTGTAACCCTCGTGGAAGCGCAGCCGGAAGATGCGCCGGCACAGCGCCCGGTCGAGCGGGTCCGGCACGGTCGCCTCGAGGAACTCGTGCACGACCTCCTCGACCTCGCGCATCCGGACGTCGTCGTCCGGCCGCCGGAGCGCGCTCCCGTAGAGGTGTTCCGCGTTCCGGTCGAGGAACCCCGCGTCCCCCTGCGAGAACACGAGCGGCGCCTCGCCGCGCCGGCCGTATTCGTGGCGGACCCAGTCCATCACGACCGTCTCGGCGACGCGCCGGAGATACCACGTGAAACTGACCCGCCGCTTCCCGTCGAACCGCCGGAGGTGGGCGCGATCCCCGGCGACGAGCCGACGCAGGACCTCCTGCTCGATGTCGCGGGGGTCCGGGCGCAACTCGAGCTCCGCCCTCCAGCGCCGGAGCGTCGTCCGCACGATCGCCCGGCAGAGCTTCACGAAATCGTCCCAGAGCGGGTCGCCCGGAGCGGCGCGGGCGACCCGGCGCACGAGCTCGCGGCTATCCACGGGCGGTCCGCGCGAGCGCGAAGCCGGTCCACCCGGCGAGGGCTCCGTCCGCCGCCGCGAACGCGAGGAACGAGCCGGGAGAGCCCCGCAGCGCGACGTCGAGCAGGAGCGCCAGCGCTCCCGCGCCCTTGAGGAACGGGCCCATGATCCAGAAGTACCACCGCGACTCGTTGGGGCGCCGGGCGACCGCGAAGTAGCCGAGGCCCACCGCGAGCGCGAAGAGACCGTTCAGGTTCGCGTTGATCGGGAACAGCGGCGGCGGAATTCCGGCCAGCCGCGCGACTTCATCCACTGCGAGCAGCATCGCGCCGCCGAGCAGGACATCGTAGATTCCGCTGAGGATCGCGATCAACCGGAGCAGCGACGCCGGGCCCGCGCCGGCAACCGTTCGCGCCATCGCCGTGCAAACTATACTGACCACACAGTCCGAAACTCCCATCGGCTCCGTTGTCCGAAGTTCCTTCCATCGGGGTTGACGCGCTGGTTCGCCTCGCGGTTGCCAAGAAGACCACCGAGCCTTCGCGTAGCGAGAGGCCGACGGACGCCGCCAAGTTGCTCCCTCGCGCCACCACCATCCTCGCCGTGTGCAAGAACGGCAAGACCGTGCTCGCCGCCGACGGGCAGGTCACGCTCGGCGACGTGGTCGTCAAGCACACGGCCCGGAAGCTCCGCCGCCTCGCCGGGGGCAAGGTGATCGCGGGCTTCGCCGGCGCGACCGCCGACGCGCACGCCCTGTTCTCCAAATTCGAGACGAAGCTGGAGGGGCATCGGGGGAACCTCGAGCGCGCCGCGGTGGATCTCGCGCAGGACTGGCGCACCGACCGGGTGCTCCGCCACCTCGACGCGCTGCTGCTCGTCGCCGACAAGGAGCAGCTCTTCGTGCTCTCCGGCGACGGCGACGTCATCCAGCCGGACGACGGGGTCATGGCCATCGGCACTGGGGGGCCGTTCGCGATGGCGGCCGCGCGGGCGCTGTTCAGCGTCGAGACGCTGTCGGCGAAGGCCGTCGCGGAGGCGGCCATGGTGGCGACCGCCCAACTGTGCATCTACACGAACCACCGCATCTCCTACGAGGAGGTCTGACCCCTGGTCCGTCACCTCCCGCCGGCGGGTTCGGAGCCGCCGGCGCGCCTTGACGACCCGACGCCGCGCGAGATCGTCGAGGAGCTGGATCGCTGGGTGGTCGGTCAGGCGGAGGCGAAGCGCGCGGTCGCCATCGCTCTGCGCAACCGGGTGCGCCGACTCCACGTCGAGGACGACGTCGCCACCGAGATCGCGCCGCGGAACATCATCATGATCGGCCCCACCGGGGTTGGAAAGACCGAGATCGCGCGGCGCCTCGCCCGGCTCTCGCGGGCGCCGTTCGTCAAGGTGGAGGCGTCCAAGTTCACCGAAGTCGGGTACGTCGGCCGCGACGTGGACTCGATGGTGCGGGACCTGGTCGAGGCCGCGGTGGCGATCGTGCGGGAGGAGATGATCGAGGACGTCCGCGAGCGGGCCGAGGCGAACGCCGAGGAGCGGCTGCTGGACCTCCTGCTCCCGGATGCAAGCGCCGTCTCCCGCGGCCGCCCGAACCCGTACGCGGCCGCGTCGGAGGGCGATCCGCGGCCCGAGGACGCCGCCCGGGAGCGCAGCCGCCAGAAGCTCCGCGAGCAGTTGAAGACCGGCGACTTCGGCGATCGGCTCGTGAATCTGGACGTGCGGGAGCCCGCGACGCCGTTCCTCGAGGCGATCTCCGGGCCGAACGAGGAAGTGGACGTGAACATGGCGGAGATGTTGCGGTCGGCGTTCGGATTCCGGACGCGGACGGTCGAGATGACCGTGCCGCAGGCGTTCGACCATCTGATCGAGGAGGAGGAGGACCACCTCGTGGACAACCGCCAGCTCGCGCGGTTGGCCGTCGAGCGCGCCGAGGACTACGGCATCGTGTTCGTGGACGAGATCGACAAGGTCACGGGCTCGGGAGAGATGCACGGCGTGGAGGTCTCCCGGGAGGGAGTCCAGCGCGACCTGCTGCCGCTGCTCGACGGATCCACCGTCACCACGCGTTACGGAGCGGTGGAGACCGACCACATCCTGTTCATCGCCGCCGGCGCGTTCCAGGACGCCCGGCCCAACGACCTCCTGCCGGAACTGCAAGGGCGTTTTCCGGTGCGCGTCGAACTGGATCCGCTCTCGGTGGACGACCTCGAGCGCATCCTGACCGAGCCCGAGACGGCGATCATCAAGCAGTACACCGCGCTCATCGAGGCGGAGGGCCTCAAGCTCACGTTCCACCGGAACGCCATCCGGGCGATCTCCGAGGTGGCGGCCGAGATGAACGACCGCATGGAGGACATCGGGGCGCGGCGGCTGCCGACGATCCTCGAGCGGGTGCTCAACGAGATCATGTTCGACGCGCCCGAAATGGACCCGAAGCGCTGCGAGATCGACGTCGAGTACGTGAACCGGAAGCTCGAAGGAATCGTCGAGGACGAGGACCTGTCCCGGTTCATCACCTAGGACTCGTGCAGCGGCGCCTCCTCGTCGCGCTGGCGCTCCTCGCCGCCGTGGGCTGCGGGCGCCGGGGGCCGCCGCAACCGCCGCTCGAGGTGCTGCCCGGCGCGCCCGAGGTCGAGCCGATCCTGCAGGAAGACGGGGAGCTCCTGCTCCGGTGGACGGCGCCGACGACGGATGACGACGGGCGGCTTCAGGAGCTGCGCCTCCGCCGGGCGGTCCTCGAGATGCGCGTGCTGGATCTGCATGAGCTGGCGTTCGCCCAGGCGGCCGCCGAGTCCGCGCCCGAACCGGAGCCGGAGGAGGAACCCGACCCGCCGGGCGACGCCCTGGCGGAAGGCGAGCCGGAGGACGTCGCGCCTGAGGCCGAGGCCCCGGTGGAAGGCGAACCGGATGCGCCCGCGACGGGGGATCCGCCCGAGCCGGAGCCCGTGGCGCCGGAGGAGGACGCGCCGGAGGCCGCGGAAGGCGAGCCGGATGCGCCCGCGACGGAGGACCCGCCCGAGCCGGCTTCCGAAGAGCCGCCCATGGAACCGGAACCCGAACCGCCCCGCGAAATGGCGTTGCAGTACGACGACGTCCACTTCGAGCCGTTCGACCGCATCGAGTCGGAGTCGCCGGGCGCGACGCACATCCGGCTGCTGCCGATCCGCGACGAGTGGGTGGGCCGCCGGGTCGAGTTCCGCCTCTTCTACGAATCCGCGACGGGCGCCGGCGATCCGGCCGACCTGCTCTCGCTGGACGTGACCGGCGACCTCCCCGGGGTGGACGGGGTCGAAGCCGACGTGGGGGACGGCGTCGTCGCGCTCGCCTGGAACGACGTCCGGGCGACCGGAGGAGCCGAAGCCGCCGCGCGGCTCTCGCAACCCGTGTACGAGGTGTTCCGGCGTCGCGGCGAGGGCGAGGAACGTCTCGGGCGGGCGCTCGGTCCGGCGTATTCCGACACCGAAGTGGCGTGGGGCGAGGAGGCCTGCTATTCGGTGCGCCTCGTGATGGCCGCCGCGACCGAGGAGCGGACCATCTCGATCCCGGCGGAAGGAGACGCGGAACCGGTTCCGGTCCTCGTCCCGGCCGCATCGGCCGGAGGACTGAGCGCGGGCGCCGTCTCCGAAGCGGTCTGCGTCACGCCGGTCGACGTCTTCGCGCCGCCGGCGCCGCGCGACCTGCGGGCGATCCCCGGCGCGGAGCACACCGACCTGAGCTGGCTTCCGGTCACGGCGCCGGACCTCGCCGGCTACCACGTGTACCGCGCCGGGGAGTCGGGCGGCTTCGAGCGCCGGACCGAGGCCCCCCTCGAACGCGCCGACTGGCGCGACGCGGATCGCGACCCGGGGGCGCTCTACCGCTATCGGGTCACGGCGGTCGATCGCGCCTCGCCGCCCAACGAGAGCGCCCCCGGCGAGGAAGTGGCGGTCCGCCCGCGCTGAATCGAAGCCGCCTCCACGCATAGAATTACGAACGGGCCGAACCGATGCAGATCTTTCTCGACACCGCCAACGTCGCGGACATCGCCCGCGCTCGCAGCATGGGGCTCGTGGACGGCGTGACCACGAACCCGTCGCTCATGGCGAAGGAGGGCGGCGACTCCCGGAAGGTGCTTGCCCGCATCGCCGAGGTCGTTCCCGGCGAAGTCTCCGCCGAAGTCCTCGCCACCGACGCCGCCGGCATGGTCCGCGAGGGGCGGGAACTCGCGGCGATCGCCCCCAACATCATCGTGAAGTGCCCGCTCACGGCGGACGGGCTGCAGGCGGTCCGCCGACTCGCCGAGTACGACATCCGGGTGAACGTCACCCTCTGCTTCAGCCTGCCGCAAGCGCTCCTCGCCGCGAAGGCGGGCGCATCGATCATCAGTCCCTTCGTCGGCCGTCTGGACGACATCTCGCTGCCGGGCATGCAGCTCGTCTCCGACATCCGCGAGGTGTACGACAACTACGCGTTCGACACCCGGATTCTGGTCGCCAGCATTCGGAACCCCCTCCACGTGGTCGAGGCCGCCCGGATGGGCGCCGACATCGCGACCATGCCGGCGAAGGTTCTGGACCTGCTGATCCGCCATCCGCTGACCGACATCGGGCTGGAGCGGTTTCTGAAGGACTGGGAATCGTCGCGGAACGCCTGAGGCCATGCCGGCCGCCGAGGGGGCTACCGCCGCCGCGCTCCGGGAGTTCGAGCGCCGCGCCGAGGCCGCCGCCGAACCCGGCGGGGAACGGCGGCTCAAGCGCCAGCGCGAAGACGGGCGGCTGACCGCGCGCGAGCGCATCGACGCCCTCGCCGACCCCGGCACCTTCGAGGAGATCGGGCGGCTCGTCGAGCACCAGGGCCGCGCTTTCGGCCTCGAGGACCGCCGCCATCCGGGGGACGGGGTGGTCGCCGGCCACGCCCGGGTGGACGGACGGCTCGCGTACCTGTTCGCCCAGGACTTCACCGTGCTGGGCGGCTCGCTCGGCGAGGCCTGCGCCGGAAAGATCTGCCGGATCATGGACCTGGCCGTGCGCCAGGGAGCGCCCATCATCGGGCTCAACGACTCCGGCGGCGCCCGCATCCAGGAGGGGGTCGCGTCGCTCGGCGGCTACGGCGACATCTTCCTGCGCAACGTCAAGGCCTCGGGAGTCGTGCCCCAGATCTCGGCGATCCTCGGGCCGTGCGCCGGCGGCGCCGTCTATTCCCCGGCGATCACCGACTTCACGATCATGTCCCGCAAGGCGAGCTACATGTTCGTGACCGGCCCCGACGTCATCCGGACGGTCACCAACGAGGAAGTCACGAAGGAGAAGCTCGGCGGCGCCGAGACCCACAACTCCGTCTCCGGCGTCGCGCACTTCCTCGGCGAGTGCGACGACGACTGCCTCGAGGTCATCCGCGAGCTCCTCTCCTTCCTTCCCTCGAACAACCTCGAGACCCCGCCCCCCGGCTCCGGCGCCGACCCGGCGGACCGCTCCGCCGAAGCGCTCGACCGCGTCATTCCCGACGCTCCCGACCAGCCCTACGACATGCGCGACGTGATCGGCGAGGTCGTGGACGAGGGCGTCTTCCTCGAGGTGCACGGCCTGTTCGCGAGGAACCTCGTCGTCGGGTTCGCCCGGCTGGGCGGGGCGGTCGTCGGGGTCGTCGCGAACCAGCCCGCGGTGCTCGCCGGCGTGCTCGACATCCACGCTTCGGTCAAGGGCGCGCGCTTCGTGCGTTTCTGCGACGCCTTCAACATTCCGCTGGTCGTCTTCGAGGACGTGCCCGGCTTCCTTCCCGGCGCCCGCCAGGAGTGGGACGGGATCATCCGCCACGGCGCCAAGCTGCTCTACGCCTTCGCCGAGGCGACCGTCCCGAAGCTGACCGTCATCACCCGCAAGGCCTACGGCGGGGCCTACGTGGTCATGGGGAGCAAGCACATCCGGACCGACGTGAACCTCGCCTGGCCGACGGCGGAGATCGCGGTCATGGGGCCCGAGGGCGCCGTGAACGTCCTGTTCCGCCGGGAGCTCGCCGCCGCGCCGGATCCCGAAGCCGAACGCGCCGGGCGGGTCGCCGAGTACCGCTCCCGCTTCGCGAACCCGTACGCGGCCGCCGAGCGCGGCTACGTGGACGCGGTGATCGCGCCCCGCGACACGCGGCGCAAGCTGACGGCCGCGCTCCGCTCGCTCGCGACCAAGCGGGACGCGAACCCCCCGAGGAAGCACGGAAACATCCCGCTTTGACGTTCCGCCGGGTCCTGATCGCGAACCGGGGCGAGATCGCCGTCCGGGTCGCGCGCGCCTGCCGCGACCTCGGGGTCTCCCCGGTCACGGTCCACTCGGCGGCGGACCGGGATTCGCTGCACGTGGCGCTGTGCGACGAGTCGATCGAGATCGGCGGCGCCGCGGCCCGGCACAGCTATCTGGACGCCGAGCGGGTGCTGGACGCGGCCAAGGCGCTCGAAGCCGGCGCGGTCCATCCGGGCTACGGCTTCCTCGCCGAGAACGCCGAGTTCGCCGCGATGTGCGAGGGACGGGGCCTCCGCTTCGTCGGACCGTCCGCCGACGCGATGCGGCGCATGGGCGACAAGGCCACCGCCCGCCGGGTCGCGGCGGAGATCGGCGTGCCCACGGTCCCCGGTTCCGGGATCCTGCCGCCCGAGTCGGACGGCCTCGCCGAGGCGCGGGCGCTCGGCGGTCCGCTGCTCGTCAAGGCGAGCGCGGGCGGCGGCGGCATGGGGATGCGGGCGTGCCCGGATCCCGACGACGCGCCGCGCCGGGTCGCCGAGGCCCGGTCCGAGGCGGAAGCCGCGTTCGGCGACGGGCGGGTGTTCCTCGAACGCCTCGTCGAGCGGCCGCGCCACGTGGAGGTCCAGGTGCTCGGCGACGGTTCGGGCCGGGTCGTCCACCTCGGCGAGCGGGACTGCTCGATCCAGCGCCGGAACCAGAAGCTCATCGAGGAGAGCCCGTCGCCGGCCGTGGATCCCCCGCTTCGGGAGCGCCTCGGCGAGGCGGCGGTCCGGCTCGCGTCGAGCGTCTCGTACCGCAACGCCGGCACCGTGGAGTTCCTGCTGGACCGCGACCGGCGTTTCTACTTCCTCGAGATGAACACGCGGCTGCAAGTGGAGCACCCGGTCACCGAATGCGTCACCGGTCTCGACCTCGTGGCCCTCCAGCTCCTCGTGGCGGCGGGCGAGCCGCTCCCGTTCGCCCAGGCCGACGTGGAGACCCGGGGCGCGGCGATCGAGTTGCGCATCACCGCCGAGGACGCCGACTTCCTTCCCGCGGCCGGGCGGATCGGCGAGTTCCGGCCGCCGCTCGGACCGGGGGTGCGCTGCGATTCGGGGGTCGTGTCGGGAAGCCGGGTCTCCCCCGACTACGACCCGCTGGTCGCGAAGCTCATCGCGCACGGTCCCGACCGCGAGTCCGCCCGCCGGCGGGCGCTGCGGGCGGTCCGCGAGACCCGCCTCACCGGCGTGGCCTCCACGCTCGGCTTCCACGAACGGGTCCTCGCCTCGGAAGCGTTCCGGTCCGGCGACTTCGACACGTCGTTCGTCGCCGCCGAGTGGCCGCGCCTCCGCGACGCTCCGGGAGACCGCGACGCCCTCCTCCCGGCGGCGCTGGCCGCGGCCGCGGCCGCGCTGTTCGAGAGCGAGCCGCCGGCGCCGGCGCAAGACTCCCGCTGGCGGGTCGCCGGGAGGCACTGAGCGTGCGCCGCATCCTCTACGCCGACGGCGCCGCCCACCCGGTCGAGGCGGAGCGCGAAGGCGACGCGACCCGGGTGCGCGTCGACGGGGAGCCCATCCGGGCGGCCCGGCTCGGCCAGACGCTGCTCGTGACCCGGGGACGCCGGACGCGCGAGGCCGTCGTCACCCGGCGCGGCGGGGAGATCGCGGTCGAGATCGGGCGCGAGCGGTTCTCGTTCGGGCTCCGCCGCCCCGGATTCGGGGGCGGTCGCTCGGGTGCCTCGGGCCGCGTCGAGGTTCGGCCGCCGATGCCGGGCAAGGTGGTGCGCATCCTGCTTGGGAACGGGGACCGGGTCGAGGAGGGACAAGGCGTTCTGGTGTACGAGGCGATGAAGATGCAAAACGAGGTGCGCGCCCCCGCTGGGGGCGTCGTGGCCGGGTTGAGCGTCGCCGAGGGATCGCCGCTTCAGGGCGGTGAGCTTCTTTTCGTGGTGGAGCCGGCCTCTTGACTGTTTCCCGCCGCCGGACCCTCGTCTTCGTCGCGGTCGCGTTGGCCGTCGTTCTCACCGGGGCCTTCGTCGCGTTCCGGGCGCTTCCGCTGCTCGCGCCCGAGCGGCTCGCCCGGCTCGCGCTCGAGCGGCTCTCGACGACGCTCGACATGCCGCTCGCCGCGTGGGACGTCGAGTTCGATCCCTTCAGCGGTCGCTTCGTCGTGGAGGGGCTTCAGGCGGGGCGCGATCCCTCGCCGTTCGGCCCGGCCCCTCCGGTCTATGCCGTGGAGCGCATCGAGGGCGCGTTCGGCTGGGGGTCCCTGCTCCCGGCGCGCTTCGAGCTGAACCAGTTGCGGATCGAGGGACTGGGCATGCGCGGACTGGACGACGGGGGCGTCCCGCCGCCCGAGCGGGACGCGCCGGCGGATCCGTTGCTCGGCGGGCTCGCCGACCGTCTCGCGTTCACCTCGGATCAGGTCGAGATCTCCGGCACCACGATCGGATACCGCAACCGCCCGACGCCGTGGGAATTGCGGGTGGACGGCCTCGCGCTGGACGTACGCCCCGTGGACGGGGGCGGGGTGGACGCGACCGCGCGGTTCGGCGTCGGCGCCATCCGCCTCTGGGAGCGGCCCGATCTCGCCATGCAGGTCCAGGCGGAGCTCAGGCTCCGGGAGAACCTGCTCCACGTGGACCGCCTCCACCTCGAGGCCGACCTGCTGGAGGCGACCCTCGACGGCGCGCTGGACCTGGCGGACGACCTCTCCGGCCCGCTCCGCCTCGTCGGGGGCGGCGACGCCGGCGGCCTCGGGCGCTTCCTGTTCGAGTTCGAGGGCCTCGAGACCGAGGGCGAGTCGTGGTTCCGGCTGGACGGCACGGGCCGTTTCGAGGACGTGGGGTTCGTCGTGGACGGGGACTTCACCCTTCCCGGCGGGCGCTTCTACGGCATCCCGCTCGCGGACTGGAGCGGCGTCCTGCACTGGGATCCGGAACGCATCGAGATCCTCTCCTCCGCCGGCGTCCTCGCGGGCGGGCGCGCCGGGCTGCGGCTGCTCCAGGTCCAGCCCCGGGAGGAGAACCCGGCTGCGATCGCGCTGAATCTCGAAAGCGGCTCGCTCGCCTCGGCGCTCGGCGGGGTCTTCGGTCTCCCGACGACGCTCGAGTCCGCGCTCGACGTGGCGGCGGACCTGCGGATGCCGTTTTCGGACCCGCTCGCCATGACCGGGACGATCCGGGCGCGCGGCGCGCGTCCGGCGCCTCCGGACGAGGTCGGCGTCGAGAGCGACCTGCTCCCGATCGCGCTCGGGGTCGAGCTGACCATGGACGACGCGGCCACCTCGATCCACGCGCTGTCGGTGGAGGGGGCCGCGTTCCAGGCGCAGGGCCTCGGCGCGTACCGACGGGCGGGCGGCGCCGACGTTTCGGTCACCGGGTTCGCCGGCGACTCGGCCGAGGCCGACCGGGTCCAGCAGGAGTTCCGCCGGGTGATCTGGGGCGAGGCGCCGGAGACCACGCTCTGGGACGTGGCCGGCGGCGGCGCGGTCGAAGGAAGGGTGACCGGCCAGTGGCCGGACATCGTGCTCGCCGGCGAGGTGGAGGGCCGGGGGATGCGGTTCTCGGGCATCCAGACCGACACGCTCGTCGCCACCGGATCGGTGGGCCGGGATTCCATGCGGCTCGAGACCCTGAACGCCCGCGCCGGGGAGGGCCGGATCACCGCATCGGGAGACTTCGCCCGCGGCCCGGAGCTCTATCCGGACATGGATTTCGACGCCTCGTGGGAGGCGTGGGACGCCGCCGAGATCATCACGTTCCTCGAGTGGGATCTCGTCGCCGAGGGCGTCGTCAGCGGCGAGAGCCAGACCGTGCGGCAGGACGAGCGCTACTTCGGCGGCGGCTGGGTGACCGGGATGGACGGCGCGCTGATGGAGCAGCCCTTCGACGATGTTCGGGTGGAATGGAGCCTCGACGGGGATTCGGCGCACCTTTCCCCGATGGGGGGCACGTTCCGGGGCGGCGTCGCGTCCGGCGACTTGCGGATCGGCCTAGTCGAGTGGGAGATGGAGGGCGCGCTCGTCGGCTCCGACTATCCGCTGACTCCGGGGCTGGCGCCCGAGTGGATCTCCATCCGGTCGGACTTCGAGCTCGACATCGGCGGCGACCTCCTCGTCCCGGTGCTGGATCTGCGGGCGCGGATCCCCGACGCGGCGGTGCTCGGCCTCTCGCTCGGCCCGGGGGACATCCACGGACGGGTCGAGGGCGAGACCTACGTGGGGGACGGCGCGCTGGACTCCGGCGCAGCCCGGTTCGACGTCTGGGGGACGGTGCCGCTCGGCCTCGACGGGCAGGGCGAGGTCGAGATCGCGGGGGTCGATATCGCGTCGCTCCTGTTTCCCGACGCCGGGGAGCGCGGGATCGAGGCCGTGGTCGCGGGCGGCGGGGCCTTCCACCTCGAGAACCCCCATGACGAGTGGATGACCGGCGCGGGCGAGCTGACCCGGTTCCGCGTCGTCGCGCCCGGGCTCGCGGTCGATTCCACCGGTCCGACGCGCATCTCGATCGCCGACGCCCGGGTGACGGTCGAGGGCTTCGAGGCGGCGCAGGGCGACGATCGGCTGCGGCTTTCGGGGACCGTCGGCCTCGCCGACACGCTGCTCGACTTCGCGCTGGACGGGAACGTCTCGCTGGCCGTGCTCGAGAACTTCACGTCGGGCCTCTCGTTCGAGGGGGACTTCGGCGTGGAGGCCGAGGTGCGGGGGCCGTGGGACGCTCCCGAAGTCCTCGGCCGCGGGTTCATCCGCGCCGGCAGCGTGGGCGTCGAGGGATTCCCCCACACGTTCCGCAACATCGAGGGCGGCGTCGTCTTCGACCCCAACGCGGTGCGGGTGGCGGAGCTCGCCGGCGAGATCGCGTCCGGGCCGACGATCGTGTCGGGCACGGTCTCGCTCGACGGGTTCGAGGTCGGGGCCACCGATCTGCGCGTGCAGCTCTCGGGCGCCCGCATCCGCTACCCCCGCGATCTGGCGGCCACCGTGGACGCCGACCTGAGCGTCGTGGGCGATCCCGACGGGCGGCTGCTGTCCGGCGAGGTGCGCCTCGACGAGGCCGTCTGGAGCCGCGAGTACGAGCTGTTCTCCAACATCTTCGCCGACGTGAACTCGGTCTCCCGCCAGGACGCTCCCGAAGGCGAGGGCGCCCTGGGAGCGCTGCGGCTGGACGTGCGGGTCGAGACCGACGCCCCCTTCGAGGTGCGCAACTCCATCTTCCGGCTGGAGGCGGCGGCGGGGCTCGACCTGCGCGGGACGGCGCTCGCGCCGGCGGTGCTCGGCCGGGCGGACCTCGTCGGCGGGGAGGTGTTCTTCGGCGCGAACCGGTTCGGGGTGGTCGGCGGGCGGGCCGACTTCGTGGACCCGTCCGGGATCGAGCCGGTCTTCGACCTCGAGGCCGAGTCGATCGTGCGCAGCTACCGGGTGCGCCTGCGGGCGTCGGGAACGACCGAGCAGATCGAGGCCAACCTGAGCTCCGATCCGCCGCTGCGCGAGGCCGACATCCTCCGGCTCCTCGCCGGCGCTCCGGAGGAGGACCTCCTGACCGCCCGCGCCGACGACGAGGTCGCGGCGGCGTCGGCGGCGTCGCTCCTCACCCAGACCCTCAGCGGGTCGCTCGGGCGCCGCGCCGGCCGCGTCTTCGGGATCGACCGGGTCAGCGTGGATCCCTTCCTGATCGGGCGCTTCGGCGACCCGACCGCGCGGGTCACCCTCGGAAAGCAGGTCTCCCGCGATCTGAGCGTGCGCTATTCCTCCAGTTTCTCCGAGACCGACGAGGCCATCATCATCGTGGAATACACGCCCGAGGGCCCGGTGTCGTGGATCCTGTCCCGCGACCAGGACGGCTCGCTCGGAGTGGACGTGCGTTTCCACCGGAGTTTCTGAACTGGCCGGCGCGCGCCGGTGGGCAGCCGCCGGGCTCTTCCCGCTGCTCGCTTCGGGGGCCGCGCCCGCGCAGCCGCCCGCGCTCGAGGGCGTCCCCATCGCGGAGGTCGAGGTGGCCTGGGCGGACGGCAGCCAGGAGCCGATCCCCGAAGCGGCGCGGCGCCTGCTCGCCGTGTCCGCCGGGGACGGCTACCGCGCGATCCGGGTGCGACAGTCCATCAAGCAGCTCTTCGCGCTGGGCCGGTTCGAGGACGTCCGCGCCCTCGTCAGCCGGACGCCGGAGGGCGACGCGCGGCTGCGCTTCGAGCTCGCGCCGCGGCTGCGGATCCAGTCGCTCTCGGTGCGCGGCGCGCCGGCGGGGCATCTTGACGCGCTCGCCGGGATCATCGACCTCGAACCCGGGGACGTTCCGACCGACCTGCCGCTGCGCCGGCAGGCGGCCGAGGAGTACCTGCGGGAGGAGGGCTGGTTCGAGGCGATCGTCGAGGTGCGCGCCGAACCGGCCCCGGGCGGGGCTCGGGCCCATGTTCTCGCGAGGCCGGGGCCGCGCGACGCGGTGCGGTCGTTTCGGGCCGAAGGGGTCGACGGGACGCTCGCGACCCGCCTCCAGCGGGAACTCGGCGCCCTTCCGGGGCGGCCGATTTCCGAGTCGGAGTTCGAGGCCGGAATCGCCGACGCGGAGCGCGCGCTGCGGGAGCGCGGGTTCCTCTTCGCGGTCGCCGACTACGAGCTGGTCCGGGACGAGGGCCCCCGGCTCGACGTCGTGCTCCGGGTCGAGGCCGGGCCGGTCGTGGAGCTGCTGTTCGAGGGATTTCCCGACGACCACGGCGGCGCCGGCGACGTCCGGCGGCGGCTCGAGGCCAACCGTCTCGACGCCGACGCGCTGGAGGCGGCGCGCCAGGACCTCGCCGCCGGGCTTCGGAACGCGGGATTCCGGGACGCCGTCGTGGAGGTCGTCGAGGAACCGTCCAGGGACGGGGGGAGCCTGCGCGTGCGCTTTCTGGCCGCTGCGGGAGAGCGCTTCTCGGTCGCGGGGGTCGAGCTCTCCGGGGCCCCGCCGGCGCTTCGGGCCGAACTGTTCGCCGCGGTCGAGCCGCTGGGCGACGGCGAACCGTTCCGGGAGATCGCGTGGGACGCGGCGCTCGACTCGCTGCGGCTGACCTTGCGGCGGGCGGGGCATTTCCGGGCCGAGGTCGCCGGGCGGACGGAGCCTGCGGGCGTCCCGGGCACGCTGCGGCTGACGGCGGAAGTGCGGCCGGGCCCGCTCGCCCGCATCGGCTCGATCGGATTCGAGGGCAACGCGCGCCACGAGACCGGGGAGCTCGAGGCGGTCGCGCCGCTGCGCCCCGGCGACCCGTTCGTCGCCGAGAGCGTCGTCGCGGCGCGGGAGACGCTCCAGGCGTGGTACCGGGAGCGCGGGTTCCTCGAGGCGAGCGTCGCCGTCGAGGCGCCGGTCCATGCCGAGTCCCACCAAGCGGACGTGCGCTTCGTGGTGGTGGAGGGCGAGTTCCTCTCGGTGGGCCAGATCATCGTGGCCGGGGCGGAAGTCACGCGGAGCGACCGCATCCGCGACCGCATCGCGCTCGGAGAGGGCGATCCGCTCTCCGGCGAGGCGCTGCTGGAGACGCGCCGCCGGATTCTGGCCACCGGGGCGTTTTCCGAAGTGGACGTGGAGCTGCTGGAGCCCGAAGAGCCGGTGAGCCAGCGGAACGTGCTGGTGCGGGTCGCCGAGGCGCCCCGGAACCGCATCGGCTACGGCGCCGGTTTCAGCCAGCGGGAACGGGCCCGCGCCGAGGGGGAGTGGACCCGGAGCAACCTCTTCGGGCGATACCACACGCTCAGCATGTTCGCGCGGGTCTCGCTGAGGGGCACCCGCTTCATCGCCACGTACCGGGGCGCGGAGGGCTTCGACCGTGAAGTCCCGATCTTCGCGAGCGCCTACCGCGAGTCCCAGGACCGGGAGAGCTTCGACTTCCTGCGCTACGGCGCGGGCGTCCAGCTCACTCGCCGGGTGTTCGGGCGCAACCTCATCCTGCGCCACGACTTCACGCGCAGCGAGTTGTGGGACCTGAAGATCGACCCCGACGAGATCGACCGCGATTTCGCCGAGAACCTCTGGCTGTCCACGGTGTCGGCCTCGATGGTGGTCGATACCCGGGACGACCCGGTCTCCCCGCGCCGGGGCCGGTTCGGGATCGTGGACGTGGCGTGGTCCTCGGCGCAGCTCGGCTCCCGGGCACCGTTCGTCAAGGCGCTGGGGCAGCAATTCCTCTACTTCCCGCTGTCGTCGCGCGTGGTGCTGGCCGCCGGCGGCCGGGTCGGGTTCGCCGCGACGCTCGACGACGAGGGGCCCGAGCTCGTGCCCATCACCGAGCGGTTCTTCGCCGGCGGCGCCACGACGCTGCGCGGCTTCCCGCTGGACCGCGCCGGCCCGCTCAACGAGGGCGGCTATCCGCTCGGCGGCAACATGCTGGTCGTGGCGAACCTCGAGGCGCGGATCGGCCTGTTCGGGAGCTTCTCGGGGGCGATCTTCAGCGATCACGGCGGCGTGTACACGCGCGTCCGCCGCCTCGGGTTCGAAGATGTCGGGCACAGCGCCGGCGTGGGCGTGCGCTGGGACACGCCGCTCGGCCCGGTCCGCTTCGACTACGGATTCCGCCTCGGGGACGTCGGCGACGATTCCCGGGGCCAGTGGCACTTCACGATCGGCCATGCGTTCTGAGGCGGTTCTCGCGCTCGCGCTCGCCCTGCCGCCTTCGGGCGGCTTCGCCCAGGAGGTGCGCGACCGGGTGGTCGCGGTCGTGGACGGCCAGCCGATCACGCTGTCCGAAGCGAGGGAGACGATGGCGCTCCAGCCGCATCTCTCGCCCCCGCCCACGCTCGGCGAGGCGGTCGAGACCCTGATCGAGGCGCGGTTGATGGAGGCCGAAGCCCGCCGGTATCCGATGGGGCCGATTCCCCCCGACGAGGTCGAGGTGACTCTGGCGAGCCTCCGCGACCGCTTCCCCGGCGAGGCCGAGTACCGGGACACGTTGCTCCGCCTCGGAATCCGCGAGGACTACCTGCGCAAGCGGATCGAGCGGGAGCTGGTCGTGGACCGCTATCTGGAGCGGCGCTTCCGCCCGCTCGTGCAGGTTCCGCAGCGCGCGATCGAGGAGTACTACCGGACCGTCCTCCGGCCGGACCTGGACGACGCGAACGAGACGCCGCCCCCCGAAGTGGCCCGGCTCATCCGCCGCACGCTCGAGGAAAGGGACTTGAACCAGCGGATCGGCGACTGGGTGGAGGAGCTCCAGACCGAGCGCGCTATACTGCGGATGCATTTGTCCGAAGAGCCGGACGCCCGCTAAGTCTCCTGCGAATCCCCGGACCGAGGGAACTATCGGCTCGGTCGCGTCGTTAACGCACTGATCGCCGAGACCCGCGCCTTGCGCCGCGCCGGGTTCTTCACCGCGACCGGACGGCATTGTTCTTGCTTGTTCGCCCGGAACTTCAGATTCGAAAAACCACAGGAGGAAGAAAAGTGGAGAACGCCGAATACGAGACCATCGAATTCCACGAGGAGTTCGAGACCGAGGAAGAGGAAGAAGATGTCGAGGCCGAGGAACCGGAGGCTCCCGTTGACGGGATCGCCTTCGGCCCGGACAACCACCAGACGGGGGATCTCGACTCCATGGGGCTCTACCTGCGCGAGACCCACCGGCACCGTCTCCTGACCAAGAACGACGAGCAGAAGTACAGCCGCGCCATGCGGAAGGCCTCGGCCGACCAGACATCCGCGGACGTTCCGGCTCCCGACAGCGAGGAGACGTTCTACGAGAACCGGCGCCGGATGATCGAGGGCAACCTGCGCCTCGTGATCTCCATCGCCAAGCAGTACCGGCACCTCGGGCTGCCCCTCGGCGATCTGATCCAGGAGGGGAACATCGGCCTCATGCAGGCGGTCCGGAAGTTCGAGCCGGAGCGGAACCTGAAGTTCTCCACGTACGCCACGTGGTGGATCCGGCAGGCGATCTGGCGCGCGCTCTCGCAGAAGTCGCGCACGATCAAGGTGCCGATCAACAAGCTGGACCTGCACCGCAAGGCGGCCAAGGTGTACGCCGAGCTGGAGCAGCGCTACCAGAACGACCCGAGCCGCCGCGGCAAGCGGCTGACCCCGACCACCGCGGACGTCGCCCGCGAGATCGGCGTGCCGCAGGATCGACTTGAGGACACCCTTCGTTCGGTGCCCCAGATCGACTCCCTCGACGCGCCCGTGGTTCCCGACGGCACGCTGCGGGTCGCGCTGACGCCGGATCCGAAGCAGCTCAACCCGATCGACGACGTGTCCACCGCCGAGCGGCGCCGGCACGTGCGAGAGGCCATCGAGCGGCTTCCGGACCGGCTGCGGCTCGTGCTGACCAAGCGGTTCGGGATGAAGGACGGGACCGAGGCCAACCTCGAGGAGATCGGGCGCGAGCTCTCGGTCACCCGGGAGCGGGTGCGCCAGTTGGAGAACGAGGCCCTCATCCGGTTGCGGACCGATCTCGGCCACCTCAAGGCGGACATGGAGGTCCGGGCGGCTAGCTGACCCGAACGCTTCGCGCGGCTCGCTTCCGGCGGGCCTCGCACCCGGCGGATAGCATCCGGCGCCCATGCGACCGTTCCTGCTCCGCCTGCTCCTCGCCCTTCTTCCGGCGGCTCCGTTGGCCGCCCAGGACTCGCTGGAGCTGACCTCGGGCACGATCGCGGACTTCGCCGCGGCGCTGGACTCCGGCGCGGTGACGTCGGAGCGTCTGGTGGAGCTCTGCCTCGCGCGGATCTCCGCCTACGACGACGAGGGGCCGCGGATCAACGCCGTCATCGCGGTCAACCCGCGGGCGACGGAGCGCGCGCGGGCGCTCGACCGGGAACGGGCGGAGTCCGGCCCACGGTCGCCGCTCCACGGCATTCCCATCGTGTTGAAGGACAACTTCGACACCGCCGACATGCCCACGACGGCCGGCTCCTTCCTGCTGGCCGACTCGGTTCCCCCGGACGACGCCTTCGTGGTGCGGAGGCTGCGCGAGGCCGGCGCGATCGTGATCGCCAAGGTGAACATGAGCGAGTTCGCGTCGGGCGGCGCGATGAGCTCGCTCGGCGGCGTGACCCGCAACCCGCACGATCCGGCCCGCAGCCCGTCGGGCTCGTCCGGCGGCACCGGCGCCGCGATCGCCGCGGGCTACGCCTTCATGGGGCTCGGCACCGACACCGGCGGCTCGGTGCGCGGCCCCTCGACGGCCAACGGCGTGGCGGGGCTCAAACCCACGCTCGGACTCCTCTCCCGCGACGGCGTCGTCCCGCTCGCGCTTTCGTTCGACACCGGCGGCCCGATGGCGCGGAACGTGGCCGACGTGGCGCTCGCGCTCGGAGTCATGACCGGCGTGGATCCGGCGGACCCGGCCACTTCCGCGAGCGAGGGCATGAGCCACGCCGACTATTCGCGGTTCCTCGACGCGGACGCGCTCTCGGGAGCCCGCCTCGGGATCCTCCGCGACTTCGCGGGGGTCGATCCGGAGGTGGACTGGGTGGTCGAGGCCGCGGTCGCGACGATGGAGCGGGCCGGCGCCGCGGTCGTCGAGGCGCGTCTTCCCGGATGGCTGCTCGAGATCGAGGACGACTTCTACACGGCGGTCCGGTGGCCCGAGTTCCGCGCCCAGATCGAGAATTACCTCGCGACGCTCGGCCCCGGCCACCCGCGCACGCTCGACGAGATCGTGGAGCGGTCCCGCGAACTCACCGCGCCCGGCGACGGGCTCACGCCCAACCCGGGCCGCTGGAGCCTGTTCCTGCGCGAGAACGCGAGCGGTTCGGTCACCGACGCCGAGCACCTCGCCGTCCGGGAGCACGGCCTGCCGCTCGTCCGCGCCATCCTCACCGGCCTGCTCGAGGAGCACGACCTCGACGCGCTCGTCTATCCGACCTCGGTGTCCCGGCCTCCGCTGCGTTCGGGCCGGGGCGGATTCGGCGGCCCGAGTCCGGTCCGCTTCGCCAACCTGAGCGGCTTTCCCGACCTGATCGTTCCCGCCGGATTCACCGGGGACGGGCTGCCGGTCGGGATCTCCTTCCTCGGCCCCGCCTTCAGCGAACCCCGGCTCCTCGCGCTCGGTTACGCCTTCGAGCAGCGCGCCCGGGCGCGGCGGACTCCGGCGCACACGCCGCCGCTGTCCGGCGAGCGGATCGCGCTCACGCCGGGACCCGAATAAGGCCCTCCGAGACCTCGACCGCCCGCCCGCCGACGAGCACCCGGCGGGGATCGCCGTTCTCGCACTCGACTTCCACCCCGATCGCGCTCGGGCGGCCCATCTCGTACCCCTGCTCGACGGTCATCCGGTCGCCCTTCGCGAGGCCGTAGCGGACGAGGTACGCGCCGAGCGCCCCGGCGGCGCTCCCCGTCGCCGGATCCTCGTGGACGCCGAGCCCCGGCGCGAACATGCGCGCGTGGGCGGCGCTCTCCTCATGGGCGCACTCGGTCGAGAACGCCATGACGCACTCGGAACCGAGTGGGCCGAGCAGTCGCGCGAGCGCGCCGGCGTCCACCCGGATGCGCCCCACGGCCCCGAGCGAGCGCACCGGCGCCATGAGCTGGGGCAGCGCGGTCGAAACCACCCGGGCCGGCAGGTTCTCCGGCAGCACGTCGGCGGGGTCGAGTCCGAGGCTCGCGGCGAGCGCGTCCCGGTCGCGGCTCGCGGCGAGGAACTGCGGCGGAGCCTGCGTCATCACGACCTGCTCCACCCGGCCGTCCCGGACGCGGACGTCCACGGGCAGGACCCCGGCGCCGCACTCCTGATGGATCCGGTGGTCGCCGTCGCCAAGATCGCCGAGCTCTCCCCTCGAGGCGAGCACGAAGAAGGTCCCGACGACGGGATGCCCGGCCAGCGGCAGTTCCGCCGCCGGCGTGAAGATGCGCAGCTTGCGGATCGCGCGGGGATCCTCGGGCGGCAGCACGAAGGCGGTCTCCGAGAGGTTCATCTCGGCGGCGATCTTCTGCATCGAGGCGCCGGAGAGGCCGCGGGCGTCGGGGAGGATCGCGAGCGGGTTCC
Organism: Vicinamibacteria bacterium; assembly: GCA_965199715.1. GTDB lineage: Bacteria > Acidobacteriota > Vicinamibacteria > Marinacidobacterales > Marinacidobacteraceae > CBDATA01. Next base: position 1,606,726 of record OZ241322.1, on the reverse strand, counting down.
CCTCGAAGACCCGGTCGGTGAACACGTCCGCCGTGAGGAGCCGATACGCCCGGGTCCCGTCGCTCATCGCGCCTGGCTCCTCGCCGCCTGAAGCGCCAGCGCGTCCGCCCGCTCGTTGTCCGGGTTTCCCGCGTGGCCGCGCACCCAGCGGAATCGCGCCATCGGGCGGGCGGCCCGGGCGTCGGCGAGCCGCATCCACAGATCCCGGTTTTTCACCGGCTGCTTCTTCGAGGTCATCCATCCCCGCCGGATCCAGCGGGGCACCCACTGCTCGACTCCCTGGATGACGTAGGTGCTGTCGCAGAGGATCTCCGCGGCCTCGTTCTCGGGCAGCGCGTCCAGCGCGTGGATCGCGGCCACGAGCTCCATGCGGTTGTTCGTGGTCTCGGCCTCGCCGCCGGTGAGGACCCGCTCCTCGCCGGTCGGCAGGCGCAGCACCGCGGCCCAGCCGCCGGGCCCCGGGTTGCCGAGGCAGGACCCGTCGCAGGCCGCTCGAATCATGGCGGGAATCCTACGGCCGACTATGCTCCGGTTCCCCATGGCGTGGATCCGGATGGTCGCCCCCGACGACCCCGAGGCGAAGGAGGGAACGCTCGGCCGGATCTATCGCGAACATCGCCGCCCGGACGGCAAGATGGACAACATCCTGCGGGCCAGCAGCCTGAATCCGGGGGCGCTCGAGCACCACCTGTCGCTCTACGAGCACCTGATGCGCGGCCCGTCGGGGCTCAGCCTCGCCGAGCGCGAGATCATCGCGGTCGCGGTCTCGACCGTGAACGAGTGCCATTACTGAATCGAGCACCACCGGAGGGGTCTCCTCCGGCTCACCCGCGACCGGGACCTGGTCGAGGCGCTGGTCCGGGATCCGGACGGCGCGCCGCTGCCGCCCCGGTTCCGCGCCCTCGCCGACTACGCGATCAAGCTGGCGCGCGCCCCCGGCGCGATGACCGAAGGCGACCTCGCGCCGCTGCGGGACGCCGGACTCACGGACCGGGACGTCCACGACGCCTGCGCCGTCACCGCCTACTACGGCTACGTGAACCGCATCGCGAGCGGCCTCGGCGTGGAACTGGAGTAGCTACCGGCTCTCGCCCAACTGGGCGTCGAGGCCCTCGAGGGTCTTGAACAGCGCGGGCAGCGCCGACTTCAGCACCTCGTACTCCCGGGCGACCCGCCGGGACGTCTCGCGGTCCTCGAAGAACCCGGGCGTCGCCATGCGGGTCTCCATCTCCTCGATGCTGCTCTCGGCGGCGGCCACCCGGTCGAACGCCTCCTTCCACTCGCGCCGCAGCCGCCGGAGGCGGTTCTTGGACATCGCCTCCTTCGGGGCGGCCTTCTTGGCCGGCTCCTTCCGCCGGAGGGCCGGCGCCGGGGCCTTCTCGCCGGCTTGGCGGGCGAGCCAGTCGCTGTAGTTCCCCCAGTAGGGCGCGGCCTCGCCGCCCCCGATCGCGGCCACCCGGGTCGCCAGCGCGTCCATGAAGTACCGGTCGTGCGCCACGAAGACGATCGTCCCCCGGTACGCCTTGAGCGCGTCCAGGAGCGCCGCCTTAGAGGCGAGGTCGAGGTGGTTCGTGGGCTCGTCCAGAAGCAGCAGGTTCGCCGGACGCAGCAGCAGCCGCGCCAGCGCGAGCCGGCTGCGTTCCCCGCCGGAGAGCACGGCGGTGCGCTTTTCGACGGTCTCGCCCGAGAACAGGAACGCCCCGAGGATGTCGCGGATCTGCGGGAGCATCTCCAGCGAGGCCGCGTCGGACATCGTCTGGCGGACCGTCCGCTCGGGGTTGAGGTCGTGCCGGTCCGGCCCGTAGTAAGCGATCTTCGTGTTGTGGCCGAGCTCCCGGGAGCCCCGGTCGGGCGCCTCCGCCCCGGCCAGCAGGCGCATCAGCGTGGACTTGCCCGCCCCGTTGGGGCCGATCAGCGCGAGCCGCTGCCCCCGCTCGACCGTCACGTCCGCGTTTCGGAACACCACGTTGTCGCCGTACGCCTTCGCGATGGATTCCAGCCGGACCGGGACCGGACCGGAACGCGGCGGGGGCGGCAGCCGCAGGCGGAAGCGGCGCGGCTCGGGCGGGGCGACGATCCGCTCCATCCGGGCGAGCGCCTTGACGCGGCTCTGCACCTGCCGCGCCCGGCTCGCCTGGTAGCGAAACTTGCTGATGAATCGCTGGCAGCGCTCGATCTCCTCCTGCTGCTCCTGCGCCCGCTTGCGGAGGTCGGCGATCTCGGCGGCCCGCTTGACCTCGTAGCGGCTGAAGCTGCCCGGGTAGTCCCGCAGCCCCTCCATCCCGATCTCGGTGATGCGGGTCACCACCGAGTCGAGGAAGTACCGGTCGTGGGCCACGAGCACCAGGCCGCCCCGATGGCGGTTCAGGAACCCGAGGAGCCAGGCCCGCGCCTCGATGTCGAGGTAGTTCGTCGGCTCGTCGAGGAGGATCAGGTCGTTCCCCTGCACCAGCAGCTTCGCCAGCGCGATCCGCATCTGCCATCCCTGACTGAACGTCTCGGTGGGGCGGCCGTGGTCGGACTCCTCGAAGCCGAGGCCGGCGAGCACCTCGGCGATCCGCGCCTCGAGCGAATACCCGCCCCGGCGCTGCCACTCGTCCTCGATCTGCCCGAACCGCTGCAGCAGGTCTGGTCGGGACGCGAGCTTCCCCGAGATGCGCTCTTGCTCCTCGCGCAGGTCCAGCAGGTCCTGGAACGCGCTGCGGGCCTCCTCGAAGAGGCTCCGGCCCTCGTGGCGGAGGCCGTCCTGCGGCAGGTACGCGCACCGCCGGTCGCGCGCCCGCACGACCTCGCCGGCGTCCAGCTCCACCTGCCCGGCGAGGATCCGCAGCAGCGTCGTCTTCCCCGAACCGTTCGGCCCGACGAGTCCCACGCGGTCGCCTTCCTGCACCCGGAACGACGAGTCCCGAAGCAGGACCTGCTCGCCGAAGGCCTTGGAAGCGCGGGAGAGCTGGATCATGCGAGCGGCGCGAATGCTACGCCTCTCGCCATAATTGCGAGCGATGCTCCTGCTCGCCCTCGCGCTGCTCGCCGCGCCACCGGCCGACGAGGCGGCGACCCGGATGAGCCGCGGGGTCGCGCTCCTCGAGCAGTTCAGATTCGCCGACGCCGCCGTCGAATTCCAGCGGGTGGCGGAGCTGCGTCCCCACTCGGCGGACGCGCACGTGAACCTCGGGATCGCGTGGTTCAACGAGCGCGACTTCGCGGCCGCGCGGGCCTCGTTCCGACGCGCGCGAGAGCTGGATCCGGGCAGCCCGCATGCGCACTACAACCTCGGGTTGATCGACAAGCTCGAGGGCAACACCGACGACGCGCGCGCCGCCTTCGCCCGGGTCGCCGAGATGAACCCGGACGACTCCATGACCTGGTACTACCTCGGTTCGCTCGACGCCGCGTCGGGCCGGCTCGAGGAGGCCGAGGCCGCGCTCCGCCGCGCCATCCTGCTGACTCCGGAGCACGAGTCGGCCCACTTCAGCCTCGGCAACGTGCTGGTCCGGGCCGGGCGCCGGGAGGAGGGGCGGGCGCAGCTCCAGAAGTTCCAGGAACTCAAGGAGGCGTTCGCCGGGGCCGGGGTCTCCGCCGGGCTCCAGTACACCGAGCTCGGCCCCTACGCCGAAGCGATCGAGCCGGCTCCGGCCTCGCTCTACCGGCAGACGCAGGAGCCGGCGAGCGGACCGGCGGCCTTCGTCGAAGCGACCGAGGACTGGGGGCTCCTGCTCCCGCCGATCGCTCCCGATCCGCTCCTCGCCCGGCTCGGCTCCGGGGTCGCCTTCCGCGACCTCGACGGCGACGACCGGCCCGAACTGGCGTTCGTGCGGGACGGCGCGGTGCTGCTCTTCCGCAACGTCGGAGGCCGCTTCGAACGGTGGGAGGACTCCGGGGTCGAAACCACGAACGCGATCAGCGTGACCATCGGCGACGTGGACCTCGACGGCCGCCCGGACATCTACGTCGCCGCCGCCGGCCCGAACCCGCTGTTCCTGCATCGGGGCGACCGCTTCGAGCTCTCGGAGGCGGCGGCCGGAGACGAGGTCTCCGTGGGCGCGACCCTCGCCGACTTCGACCACGACGGCGACCTCGACGTGTACGTCGCGAACTACGCGCTCTCGGTCGGCGACGACGGCGCCGGCGCGCCAAACCGCCTCTTTCGCAACAACCGCGACGGCACGTTCACCGACGTGGCGGTGGAGACCCGCACGACCGGCGGTTCCCGGCGCAGCCTCGCGGCGATCTTCTCCGACTGGGACGACGACCGGGACGTGGACTTCGCGGTCGTGAACGACGGCGCCCCGGTGCAGGTGTTCTCGAACGACCGGGTGGGCACCTTCACCGAGGTCTCCGAGGCGTGGGGGGTCGAGACCGCGGGAAGGATGCGCGGCGTCTCGGGCGGCGACTTCGACCGCGACGGGATGTTCGACCTCGTCCTCACCGCGGACGGGGGCGCCCTCAACATGCTGCTTCGGGGCGGCGCCGGCGGATTCGCGCCGGACGCCGTCTCGCCCGGTTTCCTCGGCGCCGGGGCGCCCGGTTCCCGCTACGGCGTGTCCCTGCTCGACGCGGACCACGACATGGACCTCGATCTGCTGACGGTCACGAACGAACCCGGCGCAGTCCTCGCGCTGCATCGCAATGGGCCGGGCGGCTTGTTGCGGGCCGCGTCGCTCGACGCCGCGCTCGAACCCGACGAAGGCGCCCGCGCCCTCGCGCTCGCCGACGTGGACGGCGACGGCGATCTCGACGCGGTCGCCGGGACGAACCGCGGCCGGCTCCTCGCGTTCCGCAACGAGACTCCGGACCCGGGGCGGTGGATGGCGGTGCGACCCACTGGGCTTCGCAGCAACCTCGACGGCGTCGGAACCAAGATCGAGGTCCGGGTCGCGGGGGTGAGCCAGCGCCGCGAGGTCCGCACCACGTCGGGCTACCTGTCGCAGGACGACCTCCCCGCGCACTTCGGCCTCGGCGCCGCGGCGGCCGCCGACTACGTCCGCCTCCTCTGGCCGGGCGGCGTGAAGCAGATCGAGCTGGATCTTCCGGCGGCGGCGCTCGCGTCGGTGGAGGAGCTGAACCGCAAGGGAACCTCCTGCCCGGTGCTCTACGCCTGGGACGGTGAGCGGATCCGCTTCGTGACCGATTTCCTCGGCGGCAGCGCGCTCGGCAACCTGCTCGCGCCCGGCATGTTCAACACCCCGGACACCGCCGAAGTCGTCAAGATGGAGTCGTTCCCACTGGTCGCACGGGACGGCCACTACGAGATGCGCTGGCTGAACCAGCTTGAGGAGGTCATCTTCTACGACCGGGCCGAGCTGTGGGTCGCCGACCACCCGCCGGACGTGGACGTGTTCCCCGACGAGCGGCTCCTGCCGGCCCCGCCGTTCCCCGCGCCGGGTCTCGTCGCGGTGCAGAACCGCCGCCCGCCTTCAAGCGCCGAGTGGGCCGGAACCGACGGAGCGGCCCGCGACCGGACGGACGCGCTGCTCGCGGTGGACCGCGTCTATGTGGACGACTTCGCGCTGCTGCCGTTCAAGGGCTACGCCGAGGAGCACACGCTCACGCTGCGCTTCGACGACGTCCGCGAAGGGGCGGAGCACGTGCTCCTGCTGTACGGCTGGGTGGACTACGCCGACTCCAGCTCGAACCTGTCCGCCGCGCAGGCGGGCGCGGCGGGGCTTCCGCCGGTTCTGGAAGTTCTCGGCGACGACGGAGCCTTCCGGACCGCGCTCGATCCCATGGGTTTCCCCGCCGGCTTGCCGAAGACGATGGTCGTCCCGCTCGACGGCGTGCCGCTCGCGTCCGGCGAGCCGCTGCGCATCCGCACGAACATGCGGATCTACTGGGACCGCGCCGAGCTCGCCGAGCGAGCGTCCCTCGCCGCGGTCACGGTCACGCGAATCGACGCGGCGACCGCGGATCTCGGCTTCGCCGGCTATCCCGAGCCGCACCGGCCGGGGGGGCTTCCGCCGGGCGAGTACCGCTATCGGAACCTTCGGTCGTCGGACTCCTGGGGCGCGCACGCCGGCGCCTACACCCGCTTCGGGGACGTGCGCCCGCTCCTCGCCAAAGTGGACGACCGCTACGTGATCGCCCGCCACGGCGACGAGATCCGGCTCCGCTTCGCCGAGGCTCCGGCTCTGGCGGACGGACTCGAAAGGTCCTTCTTCGTCCTCGCCGACGGATTCGGCAAGGACATGGACCTGAACTCGGCGCGGCCGCACACGGTCGGCCCGCTGCCCTTCCACGGGATGCCCGCCTACCCCTATCCCGACGGCGCCTACCCCGATTCTGAGGCGCTGCGGACATGGCGGGCCGAGTACAACACCCGGCGGATCGGGCCCGAAGCGCGCCACGGTTTCCTCGACTCGGAGGGCGGCCGCGAGCCCACCGGCGATCCGTCCGAAAGACGCTGAAATGCCCCGGGAGACGCTGCGCAAGGAGTTGCACCGGCTGCTCCTCGACGAGCGGGAGGGCGGGGCCGCCGCGCTCGCGCCCCGGATGCTGGCCGATCCCGAGTCGCTCACTCCCGAGCTTCGCTGGTGCCTCACCTACTTCCTGCGCGGCGTGCGGTGCCTCGCGATCCGGGGCCGGATCCTCGATCCCGGGACGCTCGTCCACACCGTGGCGCACATGATCGAGCCGGCGCGCCTTCCGACCGAGACCCTCGACCGCCACTGGTACGAGGTGGCCCGCGACCTGCCGGGTCACTGGCTGAGCCGCTACGAGTCCAGCGACCGCCGCTATTCGCTCGACGAGCTCCGCTGGCTGAACGCCCGGCTGGCCAAGCTGTGGATCACCGAGCGCGACCGGCTGGCGGACATCGAGATCCCGACTTTCCTGACCGATCCGCCGCCGGCCTGACCGGCCCCCTTACCGGAGACCGGGCTCGCAGACCCCGTCCTCGATGTCGAGGAGGAGTTCGTTCACCTCGCCGCGCTGCGGATCGTTCCGGGGCGCCAACTGGAGGAAGCGCCGGTAGTACCGCTGGGCGGTGTTGCACTGGACCCGCCCGAAGGCGATGGTCCCGAGCGAGTAGTTGGCGAGCGCGGCCCGGGGGTCGCCGTCCTCGACCGTCTCGAGGAACGCCTCGAAGTGCGCCATCGTCTCGCCGTCGTCCTCGTTCCGGAGCGCGATCGAGCCGAGCATCCACCGGGCCTCGGTGATCTGGTTCCCCTCCGGCTCCAGCTCGACGTACTTCGCGAGCTGCATGCCCGCCTTGTCGAAGTTCTGGGCGTTGAAGTTGATGACCCCGGCCCGGAAGGCGGCGAACGAAAGCTGCGGGATGTCGGCGCCCTGCTCCACGAGCATGGCGAACTCCGTCTCGGCGCCGGCGTCGTCGCCGCCTTGCAGGAGCGCGAGACCCAACTGGAAGCGGAAGGCCACGTCGTCAGGATGGCGGGCGAGGACTGCGCGGAGCGCGGGAACCGCGCCCTCCAGATCCTCCGCCGCGAGCAGGATGCCCGCCGTGCTGCGCTCGGCGAGGTCGATCTGCTGCCCGAGCTGCGCGGCCATTTCCGGGTTGCCTTCGGCCCCGTCGAGGAACGCCCGGTAGGAACCGATCGCGGCGGAGCCGTTGTCGGTCGATTCGTTCGCGAGCCCGATGAAGAAATGGAAGGTGAAGAAATCCGGGTAGGCCTCGAGCGCCGGATCGCAGGTTCGCAGCACCTTCTCCCAGTCCGACGCCTGCGCCGCGGCGGTGCACAGCGCCTGGTAGGCGTAGTCTACGTTGTCGCGCATCAGTTGGCCGGACTCGTGGACCCTCGCCTCCTCGGCGCGCTCCTCGAGAAGCGCCGGGCAGACCTCGATCACCGCGTCCCAGTCCTGGGCCTCGGCCACCTCGATGCAGGGGTTGAACGGATCGTCCTCGTCCTGGGCCAGCGCCGGAGCGCCGGTCCCGACGAGGAAGCCGAGCGCGCCGAACAGCACCCCCGGCGCGAGGATGCGTTTCCGGTTCCGAGATGACATGGGAGTCTCCTTGATGGGGGCAGGAACGCGCCCGCAACCCGCAAAAGCGAGCAAAGAGAGTACCACGGGAAGCCCGGTCGGGATTCCCGCGATTCGATCAGTTCTGCTGGCAGGCACCTTCGGCGATGGAAGTCAGGACTTCGGTCGCCTGCGCGGCGTTGGCGTGGTCGGGCGCCATCTCGACGAAACGCGCGTAGTGCGTCTCCGCGTTGGCGCAGTCGTCGCGGTTGTAGTAGATCGTGCCGAGCGCGTAGTTGGCGTCCACGACCCGCGCGTCCTCCGCCGGCGCCGCGCCGAGGAACCCGTCGTAGTGGGTGATCGCCCGGTCCTCGTCCGACCCCTGGAGCGCCTGCGCCAGCATGTAGTGGGCATCGGGGGCCCCGTTGTCGCCCGGCGCCGCCGACAGGAACGCGCTCAGCCGCGCGTCGGCCTTCGCGTATTCCCCGGAGTTGTAGTTGAGCTGCCCGGCGAGGAACAGGACCGCCGGAATCGGCTGGGGAGCGTTGTCGATCACCACCGTGAGCGCCTGCTCGGCGGCGGCGCTCTCGCCGGTGCTGAGCAGCGCGAATCCCAGCCGGAAATGCACTTCCACGTCGGTCCCGTTGGCCTGCGCCGCGGCGCGCAGCAGCGGAATCGCGTCCTGCATCGCGTTCACCCGTGCGTACGCGATGCCGCCCGACCGCTGCGCCACCTGAATCTGCTGGGAGAGCTGCCCGGCCGATCCCGACCCCCGGACCCCGTCGAGGAACGCCGAGAAGTTCACCGCCGAGTTCGTCCAGTCCTGCTTGGTCTGGTACGCGAGGCCGAGGTAGTAGTTGAGGATGAACGCGTTCGGATTGGCGGCTACGGCCATCTCGCAATACGCGATCACCGAATCCCACTGCTGGGCCTCGGCGGCCGGCTCGCACTGCAGGCTGTAGGCGTACTGCACCGTCTGCGACCAGTGGGCGTAGTACGGATGGTCCTCGGGAAGCGTCTCCAGAACCTCGGGGCACGCCTCCAGCACCGCGGCGTAGTCGGCGCCGTCCACGGCTTGCAGGCAGGCCGCGGCCTTCTCGGGATCCACGTCCTGCGCGGCGGCCGGGGCGGCGGCGAGGACGCCGAGAACAAGCAAGGCCGCCGTCAGCGGCAAGCGGATGAACATGATGAGGGTCTCCTGCACGGGCGGCGGAAAAAAACTAGCACACTGCGGGCCGCCGCTACGGGGCCGCGCACTCCGCGATCAGGTCGGGAACGTCCGCGTTCCTCGGGTCGTCCGGCGCCCGCGCCGCGAACCGCTCGAACCACGAATTCGCCGCCTCGCAGTTCCCGGCCGCCGCCTCCGCGCTCCCGAGCCGGAAGAACGCCTCCCGCAGGCGCGGGTCGCGGGAGGCCGCCGCCCGGACGAAGCCGCGAAGGTCCGCAAGCCGCCAGTGCGCATCGGCGGCGAACTCCCCGTCCGGAAGCAGCTCCACGTAGCGCCGCAGCTCGGCGCGGGCGCGCTCGCCGTCGCCCCGGAGGATCGCGGCCCGTGCGCGGTAGTAGTGGACGTCCGGATTCCCGGCGGTCCGCTCCGCGACCTCGGCGGCGCGCTCCCATTCCCCCCGCTCCGCCCAGGCGCGCCCGAGCGGAAACGCGAAGCGCGCCCACTCCGGAGCGCTGGCGAGGAGGGGAGCGCAGTGCGCGACGACCGCCGCCTGGTCGTCGGCCGCCACCGCCTCGGGGCACGCGATCTCCCGCGCCCACTGGAGGCTCACGCGGAACGACCGCTCCCAGGGATGCCGGGCGGGGAGCATGTCGAGACCGGCGGGACAGGATGCGAGGACGGCCGCCGGCTCTTGGAGATTGATGGCGCGCTGGCACCGGGACGCGGCGTTTTGGGGCAGCGCCGGCGCGGCGGCGAGCAACGCGGCCAGGATCAGGAATCGAGTCACCGGAACCCGATGGTACCCGGCTCGCAGCCGGCCGCCGTCGCCGCGACGTACTCATCCACCTCGGAAACCCGGGGGTCGTCGGGGACAAGCTCCACGAAGCGGCGGTAGTGCTCGATCGCGCCGGCGCAGTCGTCCGCTTCCGCTGCGAGATCGCCGAGGAAGTAGTGGGCGGCGGCGGCGCGGGAGCCCCCGCCGCCCGCCTCGAGGAAGCCGGCGAAGTGCGCCGCCGCCCGAGCCGTCGCCGCCTCGTCCCGCAGCGCGAGCGAGGCGGCCATCCAATGGGCCTCGCCGGCGAACGCTCCCGCCGGATCGGCGGCGAGATAGCGGCCGAGGAGCGCCTCCGCCTCCGCGGAGTCGTCGGCGCGGAAGCGGAGCCGCCCAAGCAGGAAGAGCGCCTCGGCCACGTCGGGGGCGCGCTCCACGACGGTCCGGAACGCGGCCTCCGCCTCGTCCGGCTCCCGGTCCTGAAGTCCGTACCCGAGCCAGAAGGCCACTTCGGCGTCCTCGGGGGTCGCCTCCGCCGCGCGCCGCAGCCACGGGGCCGCGGCGTCGAATTCGCCGGAGCGGGCGCGCGCCACCCCGGCGCTGCGGACCGCGAAACCGACCTGCTCGCCCATCCGCTCCATGGCTTCCGGATCCTTCTCGACGCGGGCGAGGAACTCCTCGAATGCGGCCGCGGCCGCGCTCCATTCGCCCGCCCCCTGATGGGCGTAGGCGAGGAAGTAGCGGACGCCGAAGGAGTCGGGCTCGTCGGCGAGCGCCGCCCGGCAGCTCAGGATCGCCTGCGGCCAGTCGGCGGCCTGGAAGGCGGCCTCGCACTCGGGAGCCTGCGCGGCCGCGCCCAGGGGAGCGAGCGCCAGCGCGAGCAGCAGCTCAGGAAGCCGCCGCCGCGGGCTTCGCCGTTTCCTTGGCCGCCGTGCCGGAAGCGCCGTCCTTCTTGCTGGAACCATGGGCGCCGTCCTTCTTCGCCGCGCCCTTGCGCGCGTAGTCGGTCACATACCAACCGCTTCCCACGAATTGGATCGCGGGCGACGAGATCATGCGGCTGGCGGCGCCGCCGCAATGGCGGCAGGTCTCGATCGGCGCGTCGCTGACCCGCTGGAGCGCCTCGAAGGTCCGGTCGCACGCCGCGCACTCGTATTCGTAGATCGGCATGGGGAAATGTGCGCCGTGAGTTTAGGCGGTCACGGCGCGAGTTCCGGCGTGGTCGGCGGCGGCCGGCGGTGGAGCGTGGCCTGCTCGAACGCGAAGGCGAGCCGGATCAGCGCCGCCTCCTGCCGCGCCCGCCCGAGCAATTGCAGCCCGCCGGGCAGTCCGTCGCCCGTGAACCCCATCGGAACGGTGACCGCAGGGAAGCCGGTCGGCGGCGACAACTGGTACGAGTTGTTTCCGCCCGGAGTCACGAGATCCCCGAGCATCCGCGGCGGGTTGCTCCACGTGGGGTACGCGAGCGCGGTCAGCCCGTCGCCGGCGAAGGCCGCCTCGACCTCGGCGCGCAGCGCGTCGGCTCCCGCCATGGCGTCGGCGCAGCCGTTCTCCGGCGCTTCCTCGACCTCGAGCGCCGTTTCGAGCCGTCCCTCGATGGACGGGTGGAAGTCGCCGCCCTCCACGATTTCGGCGAGCGTCCGCACCGGCGCGTCCGGCCCGAGGCTCATGAGATACGCCTCGAGGTGCGCCTTGAACGGGTTGCACCACAGGCTGCGCTCCTCGTCCAGCATCGGGATCACGACCGGACCCACGATCTCGGCCCCGAGCGCCGCGAGGTCCGCGAGCGCCGCCTCGAAGAGCGCGAGGATTTCGGGATCGGCGGTCTCCACGTCCGAGAGCTGCCGGACCGCGCCGATCCGCATCCCGTCGAGCGGCGCGGCGTCGAGCGCCGTCCGGTAGTCCTCGTCGCGTTCGAAGCCCTCGGTGGCGGGATCCGCCGGATCCGGCCCCGCGATCACGTCGAACACCCGCACCGCGTCCTCGACGGTGCGCGCCATCGGCCCGCCGACGTCGCGGAACAGGTTCAGCGGCACGATCCCGTCGCGGCTCGTGATCCCCATCGTGGAGCGGATTCCGACGAGCGCCGCGTGCGAGGACGGGCCGCGGATCGAGTTCCCGGTGTCGGTGCCCAGCCCGACCGCGCCGAAGCTGGCCGCGACCGCGGCCGCGGTGCCGCCCGAGGAGCCGGCGGGCACGCGGCGGGGGTCGTAGGGGTTGCGGGTGTGCCCGGGCACCACCGACCCGAGGCTCTCGTTCGGGCTGAACGCGAACTCCGCCATGTTCGACTTGGCCAGCACGATGGCCCCGGCTTCCCGGATCCGCCGCACCTGGAAGGCGTCGTCCGGCGGAACGGACGCGGCGAGCGAGGCCGAACCGGCGGTCGTGGGCATGTCCGCCGTGTCGTAGTTGTCCTTCACGATCATCGGCACGCACTCGAGCGGGCGGGCGATCCCGTCCCGGGCGATGCGCTCGTCCGCCTTTCGGGCGCGCGATTCGGCCTGCGGGTTCACCGCCACGATCGCGCTCAGCGTGGGACCCTGCCGGTCGTAGGCCTCGATCCGGGCGAGGTAGGCGGCGACGAGTTCGGAGCAGCGGAAGTCGCCGGCCGCCAGCCCCGCGTGGATCCCCGCGATATCCAGCTCGACGACCGAGAGCGCCGGTTCCGGCGGGGGACTCCCGCAAGCAAGGAGAAGCGCCGCTCCGAAGGCTTTCCGCATCGTCAGCCCATTGTACGGATCGACGCTCGCTTAGAATCTCGTCCCGACGCGTGACCATGACGACCCGGTACCCCGCCCCCGCCGAGCGATTTCGATGGCGGGGCCCCCGGATGCGCCCCCGCTTTTCTCCCGTCGGCTGAAGTTCCGGCCCAGCCGAGCCGCCGACCGCGGCCGCCCCGAGCATCGACCAACCCGGCGGCCGCCCCCTCCCGAGTCGTCGCAAGGAGTCCCTTCCCGTGATCGCCAACCTTCTCGAAGCCCTTCTCGCCGGCCAATCCGCCGAGTCCGCCGCCCTCGAGGCCGCGCTGCACCGCATCCTGTCGGGCGAGGGCGACGCCGTCGAAACCGCCGCGCTGCTCGTCGCGCTGCGCGTCCGCGAGCCGGACGCCGGCACGCTCGCCGCCTGCGCCCGGGTCATGCGCAGCCACCGCAAGGCGGTGACCTCCGCGGTGCGCCCGCTGGTGGATACCTGCGGCACCGGGGGGGATCGCAGCGGCACCTTCAACATCTCGACCGCGTCGGCGTTCGTGGTGGCCGCCGCGGGCGGCGCCGTCGCGAAGCACGGCAACCGCAGCGTCTCCTCGATGACCGGAAGCGCCGACGTGCTGGAGGCGTGCGGCGCCCCGCTCCACCTGAACCCGGAGCAGGCCGTCCGCATCCTCGACTCGACCGGATTCGTCTTCCTCTTCGCGCCGGCCTTCCACCCGGCCATGGCGCACGTGGCGCCGGTGCGCCGGGCGCTCGGCGTCCGCACCGTGTTCAACGTGCTCGGACCGCTCGCGAACCCGGCGCTCGCCGACAGCCAGCTCGTCGGGGTCTATCACCCCGACCTGACCGAGGTCGTGGCCGGAGCCCTGCTCGAACTGGGTTGCGCCTCGGCGCTCGTCGTCCACTGCGACGGCCTGGACGAGATCGGCCTCCACGGAACCACCCGGGGGCACCGGGTCGAGGGCGGCGCGATCCACGAGTTCGAGGCGCGCCCCGGCGACTTCGGATTCAAGGAGGCGCCGATTTCGGCGCTGGCCGGCGGAAGCGCGAAGGAGAACGCCGAGATCCTCCGGGGCGTCCTCTCGGGGGCCGATCAGGGGCCGCGCCGGGACGTGGTGGCGCTGAACGCGGCCGCCGCGATCGCGGCGGCCGGCCTCGCGCCCGACCTCGGGGCCGGGGTGGCGTCCGCACGCGAGCTTCTGGCGAACGGCGAGGCCCTGCGCTCGCTGGATCGCTACATCGAGACCAGCGTCCGGGTGACTTCGTGACCGACGGGGTGATGGCCGGACTCGTCCGGTCCGCCCGGGAGCGCGCCGCGGCGCTCAACGCCGGCCCCGAGCCGGTGCTCCCGGCGTTTCCGCCGCCGTCGTTCGCGGAGGCGATCCGGGGGCGCGACCGACTCTCGGTGATCGCCGAGTTCAAGCGCCGCAGCCCCTCCGAGGGACGCATCCGCGACGCCGACCCGGCGGAGCAGGCGCGCCGCTACCGAGCCGCCGGCGCCGCCGCGCTCTCGGTCCTGACCGCGCCCGGCGCGTTCGGCGGCTCGCTCGCCGACCTCGGGACCGCCGCCGGCGCGTCCGGGATCCCCGCGCTCATGAAGGATTTCGTGGTGGACGCGGCGCAGATCCGCGCCGGGCGCGCCGCGGGGGCCTCGGCGGTCCTGCTCATCGTCCGCTGCCTCGAAGGCGGCGAACTCCGGGCGCTCCACGCCGAGGCGCAGGAGATCGGCCTCGACGTTCTCGTCGAGGTCCACGATCCGGCCGAACTGGAACAAGCGCTGCGGCTCCCTGGCGCGATCGTCGGAGTGAACAACCGGGATCTGGACACGTTGGACGTGGACCGCCGCCGCGCCGAGCGCCTTCTGGATCGCGTTCCGGACGACCGGATCGCCGTGGCCGAGAGCGGCTATCTGGAGCCCGCGCACCTCGACCCCGTCCGCGGCCGGGCGGACGCGGTCCTGATCGGAACGGCGCTCATGCGCGCTCCCGACCCGGCGGCGTTCATGTAGCCATGGAGATCAAGATTTGCGGCCTCCGCCGGCCCGAGGACGCCCGCCTCGCCGTGCGGCTCGGCGCCCGTTGGATCGGGATCGTGCGTGCCCCCGATTCCCCCCGCGCCGCCACGCTCGACGAGGCTCGCCGGGTGATCGAGGCGGCGCGGGAGGCCGACCCCGGAGTGCGGCCGGTGCTGGCCACCGGACGCCGCAGCCGGGAACAGGTGGAGGCGGACGCCCGCTTCCTCGGCGTGGAGCGGGTCCAGCCCCACGGCCTCGACTGCTCCGGGGCCGACGCGCTGCGGGCGGCCGGCTTCATCGTTCACCGGGTCGTCGTGGTTCCCGACGGCGCCGCCCGGCTGCCGGACTTCCGGCCTCCCCGGCCGGCGGAGGGGCCGCTCGTCTTCGATGTCGGGGGCGGCGGCACCGGGCGGGTTTTCGACTGGCGCATCCTCGGCGAGCGCGCCCCCGATCGGGCGTTCATCGCGGGCGGCCTCCGCCCCGAGAACGTGGCCCGGCTCACGCCGCGGCGGCCGTGGGGCGTGGACGTTTCCAGCGGGGTCGAGTCGGCCCCCGGAGTCAAGGATCCCGAGCGGATGCGCCGCTTCGTGGACGAGCTCGCCGCATCATGAATCGTCCCCGCGTCGGCGGCTTCGGGGCGTTCGGCGGGCGCTTCGTCTCGGACCTCCTGATCCCGGCGCTCGAGGAGCTGGAAGAGGCCCGCCGGACCTTCGTCCGCGATCCGGAATTCCGGGCGGACCTGGACCGGGAGGCCCGCGAATGGGTCGGGCGCCCCACCCCGCTCACCCGGGTGCCGTCGTTCTCGCGCCGCGCCGGCCTGGCGGTCGTCCTCAAGCGCGAGGACCTTCTCCACGGCGGGGCCCACAAGGCGAACAACGTGCTCGGGCAGGCGCTGCTCGCCCGGCGGATGGGCAAGACGCGCCTGATCGCCGAGACCGGGGCCGGCCAGCACGGAACCGCCACCGCCATGATCGCCGCCCGGCTCGGCATGGAGGCGGTGATCTACATGGGCGAGCGGGACATGGAGCGCCAGGCCCCGAACGTCCGGCGGATGCGCCTCAACGGGGCGGAGGTGATTCCGGTGACGGCCGGCGGGCGCACGCTCAAGGACGCGATCAACGAGGCGCTGCGCGACTGGACCCGCTCGCTCGGCGCGACCCACTACCTGCTGGGCACCGCCGCCGGCCCGCATCCCTTTCCGAGGCTGGTGCGGGATTTCCAGTCGGTGATCGGCCGCGAGGCCCGGCGCCAGTGGCGGCGGCAACGCGGCGGGCTCCCGGACGCCGTGGTCGCCTGCGTCGGCGGCGGCAGCAACGCGATCGGGATCTTCCAGCCGTTCCTGAAGGACTCCGACGTCCGGCTGATCGGGGTCGAACCCGGCGGCGCGGGCCTCGAGACCGGCCGCCACGGGGCGACGCTGGTGCGGGGCTCGCCGGGCCTGCTCCACGGCGCGCGCACCATGGTGCTCCAAGACGACGACGGCCAGATCCTCGAGGCCGAGAGCGTCTCCGCCGGGCTGGACTACCCCGGCGTGGGGCCGGAGCACGCGCACCTTCGCGAGACCGGGCGGGCCCGCTACGTCGCCGCGACCGACGAGGAGGCGCTCGAGGCCTTCGAGTTCCTCTCCGTGAGCGAGGGAATCGTCCCGGCGCTCGAGTCGGCGCACGCCCTCGCGTTCGCGCTCGCCGCCGTCAGCCGGGGCGAACTCCCCGAGGGAGCCCGCGTCCTCCTGAACCTGTCGGGACGGGGCGACAAGGACCTCGAGACCTACTTCGCGCTCGGGCGGACCCCGTGAGCCGGAAGCTGCTGCGGCGGAAACTGGCCGCCGGACCTTGGGTATCGCCGTTCCTGATGCTCGGCGACCCCAGCCCCGATCTCTCGGTGGAGCTCGCGCGGACCGCGGTCGGGGCGGGGGCCGGGATGCTGGAACTCGGGTTCCCCTACCGCGACCCGGTCGCCGACGGGCCGGCGATCGAAGCGGCCGCGAAGCGCGCGCTCGCCGGCGGAACCTCGACCCGGTCGGCGCTCGGAATCCTCGGGCGCATCCGGGACGCCTGCCCGGACACGCCCCTGAACCTGCTCATCTACGGGAACCTCGTCCACCGGATGGGCTACGAGCGGTTCGCGTCGGAAGCGGCCGCGGCGGGGGCCTCGTCGCTCCTGACCCCGGACATCCCGCTCGACGAAGCCGGACCGCTACGCCGGGCCTCGCGCCGCGCCGGCCTCGGCCACGTCGAGCTCGCCGGGCCGCTCACGGGCGAGGGCCGCCTGACGCGGCTGGCCCGCGCGTCGGACCTGCTGTATCTCGCCGGTTTCCAAGGGGTCACCGGCGTGCGCCAAGACGCCTTCGATCCGGTGCTCGACCGGGTCCGGGAGGTCGTCGCCGTCGTCGCGACGCCGGTCTGCCTGGGGTTCGGCATCTCGACTTCGTCCCAGGTCGAGGGCGCCTTCGAAGCCGGCGCGCGGGTCGCCGTCGTCGGCAGCCACCTCGCCCGCGTCATCGGCCGGAGCGACCGCGAGCGGCTCCCCGAAGCCTTCGCCGGCGCGGTCCGCCGACTGTCTCCCGGAGAATAGAAGGATGCTCGTCATCATGCAGCCCGGTCCCACCGAGGACCAGTGCCGGCGGGTCGAGTCCGCGATCCGGGACATGGGCTACGCGCCGCTGCGGGTTCCCGGCGCAGGCCGCACCGCCATCTGCGTCACCGGAAACCGGGGCCCGGTGGACGACTCCTACATCGTTCGGCTGCCGGGCGTCGCCCAGTGCATCCGGGTCACGAAGCCGTGGAAACTCGTCAGCCGCGAGGTCCATCCCGAGAGCACCGAGGTCCATATCGGCGACGTGCGGGTGGGCGGGCCCGAGCCGGTCGTCATCGCCGGCCCCGGCAGCGTCGAGACCGAGGCCCGCACGCTCGCGATCGCCCGGCGGGTGCGCGCCGCCGGCGTCCGGATCTTCCGCGCCCGGCTCTGGTCCGAGCGGATCGGCCCCTACCAGTTCGGCGGGATCGGCGACGAGGGGCTCCACACGCTGGAGCGCGTGCGGGCGGAGACCGGGCTTCCGATCGTCTCCGACGTGGTGGATCCGCGCTCGGCGGCGGACGTGGCCGAGCGGGTGGACGCGGTCCAGGTGCCGGCGAGCCACATGGGAAACGAGCCGCTCCTCGAGGTCGTCGCCGGGTTCCGCATCCCGGTGATCCTCGAACGCGCTCCCTCGGCCTCCATCGAGGAGTGGCTCATGGCCGCCGAATCGCTGCTGGCCCGGGAGAAGCACGACGTGGCGCTCTGCGAGCGCGGCGTGCGCACCGGCGGGCAGGGCCGGACCGTGCTCGACCTGCACGCCGTCCCGGTCGCCCGCGAGATCTCCCATCTCCCGGTGCTCGTGGCCCCCTCGCGCTCGGTCGCGCACCGCAGCCGGGTGCGCCCGCTCGCCCGCGCCGCCATCGGCGTGGGCGCCGCCGGGCTCCTCGTCGAGGCCCACACGCACCCCGACACCGCCTACACCGACCCGGCGCAGACCGTGGACATCGCCACGCTAGAGGGCGTCCTCGCCGATCTGGCGCTGATGCGCGGTCTCGGCGCGCTGCCGGCGGCGCCATGATTCCCGGTTGATCGATGACCGAGCCCGCGAGCCCGACGCCCGACGCCGAGCCGGACGTCTCCTTCGCCCGCACCCTCCTCCAGCTCTTCGTCATCCCGATGGGGGTGGTCGTCGTCGGCGTCGGGCTGTTCCTCGGGTTCGCGTGGCTGGTTTCCGACGACACCACCGCCGAGGACTACCTGAACCGCGTCCGCTCCGGCAACGCCCGCGAGCGGCGGCAGGCGGCGTTCGAGCTGGCGAACCGGATCCAGCACGGCGAGGCCGAGGACTACCGCACGCTCGCCCCGGAGCTGGTGCGCGCCTTCGAGGAGGCCCCCCGGACCGACCCGTGGGTGCGCCAGTACCTCGCGCTGGCGCTCGGGACCATCGGAACCCCGCGCGCGACGCCGGCGCTCGTCGAGGCGCTCGACGACGACGACCCGACGGTCCAGGTGTACGCCGCGTGGGCGCTCGGCGCGATCGGCGGCCCGGGATCCGTGGACGCCCTGATCGCGGCGAGCCGGTCCGCCGACGCCGGCGTGCGGACCATGGCGGTGTACGCGCTCGGCGCCATCGGCGACCCGAGGGGCGCCGATTCGCTGCTGCGCGCAATGGACGATCCCGAGATCGACGTGTCCATGAACGCGGTCGTCGCGCTCGCCCGGCTCGGCGATCCGAGCGCCGAGGGCCGCCTGCTCGGGATGCTGGGGCCCGCCTACTGGAACGGCCTCGCCGGCGTCGGGGAGGGCGAGCGGATGCTGGCCCGGCTGAGCGCCATCCAGGCCGCCGGAGCGCTCCGGTCGCCCCGGGTGCTGGAGGCGTTGCGGGAGATCGGGGCCTCCGACCCGGACCTGCGAACCCGCGAGGTCGCGCTGCGCGTGCTCGCCGCCGGCGACATGGCCGCGCCGACCCTTCCCCAATGACCGAAACCGGGCCGGCTTCCATATAGAATTGCGGCCGCTCGCCCATCAGCCCATCCGAGTTCCCGATGCCCGAAACGACTGACCCTCCCGCGGCGAGCGCTCCGAAGCCTCCTCCGAAGGTCGCCCCGAAACGGTCCCCCAAGGCCGGCGCGCAGAAGGTCACCCGCCGCGAGTTTCCGTTCCTCGCCATCGCGTGGGGGTTCTTCATCGCCGCCGTCGGCGCCGGGCTGACCGCCGCCGGGCGGTTCATGTTCCCGAACGTGCTCACCGAGCCGCCCTCGACTTTCACGGCCGGGTTCCCCGACGACTTCGCGATCGGCGTGGTGGACACCCGCTTCAAGGAGCGCTACCAGGTCTGGATCGTCCGCGACGAGGAAAAGATCTACGCGCTCTCGACGATCTGCACCCACCTCGGCTGCACGCCCAACTGGCTCGAGGCCGAGTCCAAGTTCAAGTGCCCCTGCCACGGCAGCGGGTTCTACATCAGCGGCATCAACTTCGAGGGGCCGGCGCCCCGTCCGCTGGAACGGGTCGGCGTGAGCCTCGCCGACGACGGCCAGATCCTCATCGACAAGTCCCGCCTCTACAAGTTCGAGGCCAACCAGTGGGAGGACACCAACTCGTTCCTCCCCATGGTCTGATCGGAGCGCCCGCCCGTGCTGAACCGCATCCTCGATTCGCTCAAGGGAGCCTGGAAGGAAGCCACCAACAACCAGATCTGGTCCTCGGTCTTCCGGCACGGGAAGCCGGTGAGCAACCGGAACCGCGCGCTCGTGATGATGAGCAACGTGTTCCTGCACCTCCACCCGGTGAAGTCGCGGAAGGCGGGGATCAAGCTCCGCTACACCTGGTGCATGGGCGGCGTGACCTTCTTCCTGTTCCTCGTCCTGACCTTCACCGGCCTGCTCCTGATGTTCTACTACCGGCCCACGGTCGAGTACGCCTACGCGGACATCGTGGACCTGCAAGAGCACGTCCCGCTCGGCATCATGCGGGAGCTGCACCGGTGGGGCGCCCACGCCATGGTCATCACCGTCTGGCTGCACATGCTCCGGGTGTTCATGACCGGCTCCTACAAGCCGCCGCGCGAGTTCAACTGGGGCATCGGCGTGGTGCTGCTCGTCCTCACCCTGCTGCTGTCCTTCACCGGCTACCTGCTGCCGTGGGACCAGCTCGCGATCTGGGCGATCGCGGTGGGCTCGAACATGGCCCGCGCGACCCCGCTGCTCGGCACCGAGGGGCCGCTCAGCGCGTCGCTCACGCTCGGGGACATCAGCCTCGTCAACACCGGGAACGACGCCCGCTTCGCCCTTCTGGGCGCCCGCTCGATCGGCCAGCCGACGCTCCTGCGCTTCTACGTGCTGCACTGCGTGGGGCTTCCGCTCGTCGCCGCGGTCCTCATGGCGGTGCATTTCTGGCGGGTCCGCAAGGACGGAGGAATCTCCGGCCCGATGTAGCCGGCCGCAGTCGTCATCCCGTGATCTCCGCCCCCGCAACCGAAACCCGAAACGGCTGACAGCGTGCTCGATCTCTTCCGGAACATCGTGAACTGGGGCTCCGGCCCGACGGTGCTGTTCACCATCTGCACGGTCGGCCTCCTGCTCGCCTTCCGCTTCACCGGCGTCTGGCACCGGACCGCGGCGAAGGCCTTCTTCGCCGTCTTCTCGGTGTTCTACGTCGCGAGCATGTGGGACCCGAACTTCCTCCTGATCGTCGCCAAGCCGGACAACATCCCGATCACCGGAGTCCTCTTCCTCGTCCTCTTCTTCACTTGGTACGCGATGCACCAGGGGCTCGAGAACGATCGGCGGAAGGCCGCGGGCGAGCCGCCGCTGGAGAAGGCGGAGTCGGAGAAGGTCTGGGTCTGGCCCGACCTCGTCTATACCGAAATGCTGGCGATGGTCCTGCTCAGCGTGGTGCTGCTGGTCTGGTCCATCCTCCTCGCCGCGCCGCTCGAGCAACCGGCGAACCCCGCCGACTCGCCGAACCCCTCGAAGGCTCCGTGGTACTTCCTCGGCCTCCAGGAGATGCTGGTCTATTTCGACCCGTGGCTCGCCGGCGTGGTGTTCCCGACGCTCATCATCGTCGGGCTCATGGCCATCCCCTACATCGACACGAACCCCAAGGGGAACGGCTACTACACGTTCAAGGAGCGGAAGGCCGAGATCGCGATCTTCCTCTACGGCTTCCTGATCCTGTGGTCGGTGCTCGTCGTCTCGGGCACCTTCCTGCGCGGGCCCAACTGGAACTTCTTCGGCCCCTACGAGTACTGGGACGTCCACCGGGTGGAGCCGCTGCTGAACGTCAACGTCTCCGACTTCTTCTGGGTGAAGCTGCTCGGGATGCCGCTGCCGTCGGGGGGCCTCTTCAACGCGCTACTGCGCGAATGGCTCGGCGTGCTCATGGTGGGCGCCTACGTGCTCGTGCTGCCGGTGGCCCTCTCGTGGCCGAATTCGCGGTTCCCCGCGGGCCTCAAGTGGCTGAGCCTCAACAAGTACTACGAGAAGATGGGAGCGGTGCGCTACTACGTCGGAGTTTCGCTCTTCCTGATGATGCTGAGCCTGCCCATCAAGATGTACCTGCGCTGGTTCTTCAACCTGAAGTACATCGTCGCCTTCCCCGAGATCTTCTTCAACATCTAGGAACGGTTCGTCTTGTCGAAAGTCGCTCCCGGCCACGCGCACAACATCAAGGCGCTGCACGTCGTCTTCGCGTTCTCGAGCGCCCTCCTCCTCGCCTCGACGCTCTGGATGGTCTGGTTCGACTACGCGCGGGAGTGGAAGGACTACCAGCGGCAGTTCACGGCGATGGAGCGCGAGAAGGCCGCCGCCCAGGAGCAGGCGGCGCTCCAGTCGGTGAACCAGGCCGAGCTGCAGCGGGTCGAGGCCGCGCTCGCCGAGGCCGAGGCCGCGCTCGCAGCCGAGCAGGGCGCGCTGGACGCCATCGACGCCCGGATCGGCGAGCTGGACGTCGAGCGCACGCTCGCCGACATCCGGGAGCGCGAGCTGAAGGCGGTGTACGACTCGGACAAGTTCTTCTACGAGGAGACGAAGGCCCGGGGGGTCCCGTGGGGCAAGGCCATCGGCGACGAGGAGTTCCGGACGCTCGAGACCGACTTCTTCGCCGCGAGGGACGTCCGGGTGAGCCTCGACCACGATCTGGGCGGCCTCCGCGCCGAGCGCCGGGAGCTGCTCTCCCGGATCTCGGAACTGGGCGGGGAGCGCGACGACCTGACCCAGGCCGTGTCGCTCGCCCGGCTCCGCCGCGACAGCCTCCGCCCGAGCCTGCCGAACACCTTCCGCAACCTGCCGCTCGTGGACTTCATCGATCCGTCGATCGAGGTCCAGCAGGTTCTGGTCCGCAACGTGACCGAGGACCTCAGCTTCGCGCAAGTGTCTCGGATCGACCGCTGCCAGACCTGCCACCTCGGGATCGACAACCCCGAGTACGCGGACGCGCCCCAGCCCTTCCGCGCCCACCCGAACCTCGACCTCTACGTGAGCCGCGAATCGGCGCACGGACTCGATGACTTCGGCTGCACCTCGTGCCACGAGGGCCGGGGCCGCCGCCTCACCTTCACCGGCGCGACCCACAGCCCGCAGAACCACGAGCAGGAGCTCGAGTGGGTCGAGAAGTACGACTGGCGGGAAGATCACTACTGGGACAGCCCGATGTTCCCGGCGAACGTCACCGAGGCCGGCTGCATCAAGTGCCACCGCGACCAGGTCTTCGTGCCGCAGGCGACCCACCTGAACGACAGCCGGCTCACCTACGAGCTGGCCGGCTGCTACGGCTGCCACAACACCGCGGGCTTCGAGGGCAAGCGCAAGCGCGGCCCCTCGCTGAACCGGATCGCCACCAAGACCACGCAGGACTTCGTCGCCCGCTGGGTCAAGGACCCGAAGTCGTTCCGCAGCTCCACGTGGATGCCGAAGTTCTGGGACCTGGAGAACAACCCCGACGCCGACCACGGGGCGCGCAACGACACCGAGGTCGCGGCGATCGTCGAGTACATCTTCGACCGCGCCGCGGACGAGCCGAAGTACCCGGCCCCGCCGCCCGGCGACGCCGGGCGGGGCGAGACGCTTTTCGCCGAGGTGGGCTGCACCGGCTGCCACCTGACCGACGAGGCCGGCTACGCCGACGCGAGCATCTACCGCCGCCGCGGCCCCGCGCTCACCGGCACGGGCACGAAGCTGGATCCGGGCTTCATCTACGAGTGGATCCGCGATCCGAAGAGCCACTGGGCCGACACCTTCATGCCGAGCCTCCGGCTCACGAACCGGGAGGCGGCGGACGTCACCGCGTGGCTCGTCTCCCGCGAGACCCCCGAGTTCATGGCCGGGGCCGGGCCGGCGATGGACGCCGGCGAGCTGGACGTCATCACCAGCGAGTTCCTCCGCGCCGGGCTGCCGCAGCGGCTGGCCGACGAACGGCTCGCGGAGATGTCCGAGCAGGACAAGCTGCTGTACTCCGGCGAGCGTCTCATCCTCCGCTACGGCTGCTTCGGCTGCCACGAGATCTCGGGATTCGAGGAAGCCCAGAACATCGGGGTGGATCTCTCGACGTGGGGCTCCAAGATGGTCACGCGGCTGGATTTCGGGTACGTGGACGTTCCGCACACCCGCCAGGCGTGGCTGGACAACAAGCTGGCGGCGCCGAGGAGCTACGACCGGGGCAAGGAGAAGCTGCCGGGCGAGAAGCTGCGGATGCCGTACTTCGCGTTCGAGGACTCGGACCGGCTCAACCTCGTGCGCAACGTGCTGGGGCAGGTGAACGACGAGTTCCCGATGGAAGGGGTCAAGACGCTCTCCGCGGCCGAGGCGGTCGCCGAGGACGCCCGCCGCCTGATCCATGACTACAACTGCCGCGGCTGCCACGTCATCGACGGCGCGGGCGGCGGGATCTACGAAGCGATCGCGGATTCGGGCATGCATCCGCCGAACCTGAACACCCAGGGCGCCCGCACCCAGGCCGACTGGCTCTACCACTTCCTGCGGGAGCCGAGCGAGGTCCGTTTCTGGATGCAGGCCCGGATGCCGACCTTCGACTTCACGCCGGAGGAGGCGAACACGTTGGTCACCGGCTTCCTCGCGATGGACGGCGGCCAGCCGTTCGACGCCGAGGACGAGCGCGAGACGACGCGGGCCGCGCTGCGGGTCGGCGCCCAGCTCCTCGACCAGCTCCAGTGCGAGCGCTGCCACATCGCCTCCGCCGCCGGCACGATGGACGCGGCGCAGCTCGCCCCGTCGTTCCGCCTTTCCGGCGAGCGGCTCACGCACGACTGGATCGTGGACTGGCTGCTCGACCCCCAGGGAATCACGCCAGGCACCCAGATGCCGCAGTTCTGGCCCACCGACCAGCAGGGGAACCTCGTCACCGCGCTGCCGGACGTTCTCGACGGCGATCCCATGGCCCAGATGCGGGCCGTGGCCACGTATCTCATGAATTACGACCGCTGATGCGGGCGCGGCGCCCGCAGGTCCGTTGAGTCCTGTTCGGAAATCAGGAGAAGACCTCATGGCAGACGATCCGAAAGCGGCTTCCGGCGGCCTCGCGGGAATCGCCTTCGCCTTGTTCCTGTGGGTGATGGTTGCGGCCTCGGTCGCCTACTTCTTCCGCTACGGAGTCCCCGAGCTGGCGTCCGACCGGGCCTATCTCGACAGCCTCTACAACATCATCCTCGCGATCACCGGCGTCGCCTTCGTGCTCTACCAGGTGGCGCTCGGCTGGGTGGTGTGGCGCTACCGCGACCGGCCCGGCGCGGTCGCCTCGAACTGGCACGAGAGCCACCGGCTCGAGATGTTCTGGACGCTCGGGACCGCGGTCATCCTCGTCCCGATCGTGCTCACCGGCCTCGTGTACTGGGAGCGGGTGAACGAGCCGGCCCCCGACGACGCGGTCACCGTCATCGCGGTCGGTGCGCAGTTCCAGTGGGACTTCCACTATCCGGGCGCGGACGGCGAGTTCGGGCGCTTCAACCCCGAGCTGTACGCCATCGACAACCAGATCGGGCTCGACGGCGCGGATCCGGCGGCCGCCGACGACTGGGTGCTCACGAACCAGTTGGTGCTCCCGGTGGACCGCCCGGCGCGGATCCTCCTGCGCTCGAAGGACGTCCAGCACGCCTTCTTCCTGCCCAACTTCCGGGTCAAGCGCGACCTGGTTCCGGGCATGAGCACCGAGGTGTGGTTCACGCCGATCAAGACCGGCAACTACGAGGTGGCCTGCGCCGAGCTGTGCGGTCTCGGCCACTACCGGATGCGCGCCTTCCTCGAGGTCATGGAGGCGGGCGACTACGAGGCCTGGGTGGCCCAAAACGCCCCCGCCGCCGGGAACTGACGCCCCGGAGTCACTGGAGAACACGATGGAGCACGGCCACAAGCAAGGCTTCATAAGCAAGTACGTCTTCAGCTTCGATCACAAGATGATCGGGAAGCAGTACTTCACGCTCGCGATGACCATGGGGTTCATCGGCGGGATTCTCGCGGTCCTGATCCGCCTGCAGCTCGGGTTCCCCTCGCGCCCGTGGCCGTTCCTCGAGAACCTGTTCCCGGTGGGCATGGCCAGCGGGATCATGACTCCCGAGTTCTACGTGTCCCTGTTCACGATGCACGGGACGATCATGGTGTTCTTCCTGCTGTCGCTGCTTCCGGTCAGCGGCTTCGGGAACTTCCTGATCCCGCTCCAGATCGGCGCCCGCGACATGGCGTTCCCGTTCCTGAACATGCTGTCCTTCTGGACCGTGGTTCCGGGCGCGATCATCATCATCGTCTCGTTCTTCGTGGAGGGCGGCGCCGCCGCTTCCGGCTGGACCGCCTACCCGCCGCTGTCGGCGATCCGCAGCGCGATTCCCGGCTCCGACGCCGGACAGACGCTCTGGCTGGTCGGGATGATCTTCTTCGTGGCCTCGTTCACGATGGGCGGCCTCAACTTCGTCGTCACGATCCTGAACCTGCGCACGAAGGGCCTGCGGATGATGCGTATGCCGCTGACCACCTGGGCGCAGTTCGTGGTCGGCATCCTCGGCCTGTTGTCCTTCCCGGCGCTCGCCGCCGGCGCCATCCTGCTGACGTTCGACCGGTCGCTCGGCACCAGCTTCTTCCTGCCCGCCGGCATCTACATCGGCGACACGCTGATGCCCCACGAGGGCGGCACGCCGCTGCTCTGGCAGCACCTGTTCTGGTTCCTCGGCCACCCCGAGGTGTACATCATCATGCTGCCGGCGATGGGGTTCACGTCGGACATCCTCGCCACCTTCTGCCGCCGTCCGATCTTCGGCTACAAGTCGATGGTGTACGCGATCGTCGCCATCGGCACCCTCAGTTTCCTCGTCTGGGGCCACCACATGTTCGTGAGCGGCATGAGCCCGTTCCTCGGCAGCCTCTTCGTGGTGACCACTCTCGCGATCGCGATCCCGTCGGCGGTCAAGGCGTTCAACTGGCTGTTCACCATCGTGAGGTCGCGCATCCTGTTCACGACGCCGGCGCTGTTCGCGCTTGCCGTGGTGTCGCTGTTCGTGACCGGCGGCCTCACCGGCATATTCCTCGGGACCAACGCGACCGACATCCAGCTTCACGACACCTACTTCGTGGTCGGCCACTTCCACTTCATCATGGCCGGCGCCGGCCTCTTCGGGGCCTTCGGAGCGGTGTACTACTGGTATCCCAAGATGTTCGGCCGGATGCTCAGCGAGCGTCTCGGGAAGATCCACTTCTGGATCACGTTCATCGCCTACTACGCGGTGTTCTTCCCGATGCACTACCTCGGCGTCTCGGGGATGATGCGGCGGATCTACGACCCGAACGTCTACGAGTTCCTGCAGCCGCTCCAGCCGGTGAACGTGTTCATCACCATCGCGGCGTTCATCCTCTTCCTCGGCCAGCTCATCTTCATCTGGAACTACTTCGTCAGCATGCGCTTCGGCGCCCCGGCGACCGAGAACCCATGGAACTCGGTCGGGCTGGAGTGGTCCACCCCGCCGCACCCCGGCCACGGCAACTGGCCCGGCGAGATTCCCGAGGTGAAGCGCTGGCCCTACGAGTACAGCCCGCCCGGCGGGAAGCGCGACTTCGTGACCCAGTGGGAGAACTGACGGGATCCCCATGACCACTGCGCATTTCGAAGCGGCCGCGGGCGGCGGACCGGCGGATCGCCGGTTCGTGAACCGGCTCGGCATGCTCGTCGGGCTCGCGGGGATCACCATGCTGTTCGCCGCGTTCACCTCGGCGTACATCGTCCGCAGCGGCGGAAGCGACTGGGTGGCGCTCGAGCCGCCCGCCGTCCTGTGGCTCGGCACCGCGCTGATCCTGCTCAGCTCGGCGTCGCTCGAACGGGCGCGGCGGGCGTTCCAGGGCGGGCGGCTTCCGGCGTTCCGGAACGCGATGCTCGCGACGGCGGCGCTTGGGGTCGGATTCCTCGCCTGCCAGCTCGCCTCGTGGCGGGCGCTCCAGGACGCCGGGGTGTACCTCCAAAGCCACCCCAAGAGTTCGTTCTTCTTCGTATTGACCGGAGTGCACGGGGCGCATCTGCTCGCGGGCGTGGTCGCTCTCGTCGCGGTCGCGCTGCTCGCGGCCGTCGGACGCCTCGTCCCCGGACGGTCGGACGCTCCGACCCTCACCGCCATCTACTGGCATTTCGTCGGCGGTCTGTGGATCTATCTGCTGGCCGTGATGTTCCTGCTCGGATGACGTTTCCGGGCATCGGGAAACAGGAGGCCGCATGAGCCAGACCGTGCTCGCAGAGGCCGATTGGGGCGGCGGCGCCAGCCCCTTCGGCGCCACCTGGCAGAAGACCATGATGTGGTTCTTCATCGTCACCGACGCCCTGCTCTTCGCTGGCCTGCTGGTGTCCTACGGCGTGGTCCGCATCGCCACCGGCGATTGGCCCGAGCAGTCGGAGGTCTTCAGCCTCACCTACATCGCGGCGATGACCTTCGTGCTCATCAGCTCGTCGGCCACCATGGCCTGCGCGGTCGCGGCGGCCGAGATGGGGCGCAAGGACCGGGTCACGCTCTTCTTGTGGCTCACGATCATCGGCGGCTTCGGCTTCCTCGGCATGCAGGTGTACGAGTGGAGCCACTTCATCGCCGAGGGCGGCGGCATCACCGGGAACCCGTGGGGTTCGCCGACCTTCAGCCAGTTCTTCTTCATCATCACCGGCTTCCACGGCTTCCACGTCCTCACCGGCGTGACCGTGCTGCTCGTCGTCGCGATCCGCTCGGCGCTCGGGAAGTATTCGGCGGCCGGGGTCGAGAACGCCGGCCTTTACTGGCACTTCGTGGACCTTGTCTGGGTCTTTGTGTTCGCCTTGTTCTACCTGGTCTGAGGAGGGGATTTCATGAGTTCGTCCGCGCATCCCTACCGGGGCTACTGGATCCTCTGGGGCGTCCTGCTGGCCGTCACCCTTCTCATGATCGCCATCGAGGGCGCGTCGTTGCCCACCGCGCTGGCGCTCAGCCTCGTGCTCTTCGGATCGGCCATCAAGGCGACCCTCATCATCTTCTACTACATGCACCTCAAGTTCGAGCACATGCAGCTCATCCTGACGGTGCTCGTGGGTCTTTTCCTGACCAGCATCCTGATGTTCGTGCTGCCCGCGTACGACGGCCTCCACATCCTCGCGAGCAGCCGATGACCGCGCGCCTTCCCGCGCTGGCGCTCCTCGTCGCGATCGCGCTCCCGTTCCTCGCCCCCGAGGACGCGGCGGCGCAGTGCGCGATGTGCCGAACCGCGCTGGAACAGAACCCCGAGGCCGCCGCCGGCTTCAACCGGGGCATCCTGTTCCTGCTGGGGATGCCGTATCTGCTCTTCGGGATCGGCGCCTCCGTGGTGATCCGCCACCGACGCGCGAGGAAGACGGTTCCGGCGCACCGCCCGCACGCGGCGACGGACTTCGCTCCGGCGCGCTCCTAGGGAAGAACCCGCGCCGCCCAGCGCGGGAGGCGCTCGGCGGCCCATCAGCGGCCCTCCATCAGGACGGCGACTTCCCGGTGCGGCTCGTCCGGGCTCGCGTTGTCGTGAAGTTGCGCCTTGTGGGCTATCTTGATGGCGTGCGGGAGGTTGGCGTGCGACCGGTCGAAACGTCGCCGCACGTCCGCTTCGGGAACGTCATGTCCGCCGAGCGCGACGCGGTTCCGAATGCGGGCAAGGCGGTCCGCCTCCGGTGCAGCGCCTCCCTGGCCGCATGCGCTCCACTGTCGGTCCCCAGTTCACGCATGATCGCATCCGGGTCGATGATCTTGAATCCGCGAAAGCCGGTTGTCTGGGTCAAGGTGGATTTACCGCAGCCGTTTGGTCCCGCCACGACCAAGAGCGTGGGCACGCGGAGAGCGGTCGTTCCGCCGGCTTACTCGGAATCCCGCTTGGCCGGCGCGATGACTCGTTCGCCATGTTTGGTGCGGGCGACATAGGCGCCGTCGGCCCGAACCCCGTACAGCGTGCCTCCGGCCTCGACCTGGGCGGCGAGGCGCGCCTTGATCTGTTCGCGCCAGTCCTTCGCGAAGTGCGGATCGGGAGGAGGCGGCCCACCCCTGCGCATCTGTTTGGCCATTCCTTCCACTTTATCGCTGTGCGGGTCCTTGCCTGAATCCATGCGCCTTTCGCGGAACGAAATGCGCGCTCGAGCCGCCGCGTTCGTTGAGGAACGGCGGGGTGCGCGTCAGGAGGAGGGCGAATCCCGGAGCTCTTGCGTCGTGACCGGATCCGTGCCTTGGGATTCCGGCGGGAACCACCGAAAATCGAAGCGGAACCAGCCGACCCGGTCATCGAAATACGGGCGTTCCACGCGGTAGGTGCAAGGGCGCCTGCGGCAGGACCTTCCGCGGCGGCGCGGGCGCGGCGTCGCCGCCGCCGCTGTTGCACGAAAGGCCGAGCGCCATGAGGACGCCCAGCGCGATGACACGGACAATGTGCATGAAGCCTCCCTTTGTTCCGTCGTCGTCCGGGCCCGATCCTTCGCGAGCCGCGGGCGCAGAAGCCTTCCGTGCGAGGGCGACGGCTCTTGTCCGGCCTATGCCGCAATTTGACGCATCGGCCGGAGGGCGGGGCGGCATGCCGAGCGCATACACTAGGGAGTCGGCTTGGGCGCGTCCCGGGTCAGCAGAGCCACGCATGGGAACTCCCGAAGCCGCGTCCGGCGGACCCGCCATCGAGGTCCGGGACCTGGTCAAGACCTACGTCCTCGGCGAGGACCACGAGGTGCGGGCGCTGCGGGGCGTGAGCCTCTCGGTCGAGGCGGGCGAGTTCGTCTCGGTGCTCGGCCCGTCGGGGTCGGGCAAGAGCACCCTGATGCACATCCTCGGGTGCCTCGACCAGCCCACGTCCGGCTCGTACCGACTCATGAACCGGGACGTGTCCCAGCTGGATCCGGACGAGCGGGCGCGCATCCGCAACGAGGAGATCGGCTTCGTCTTCCAGAGCTTCCACCTTCTGGCGCGGGCTTCCGCGCTCGAGAACGTGGAGCTGCCGATGCTGTACCGGGCGGACAAGCCCCCGAAGGAGGAGCGGCGGCGGCGCGCCGAGGAGGCGCTGGCCGCCGTCAGCCTGTCGGACCGGGCGACGCACGCGCCGAACCAGCTCTCGGGCGGGCAGCAGCAGCGGGTGGCCATCGCCCGGGCGCTCGCCAACGGGCCGCGCATGCTGCTCGCCGACGAGCCCACGGGCAATCTGGACACAAGGACCGGGCGCGAGATCCTCGACACGTTCGCCCGGCTGAACCGGGAACGGGGCCTGACGGTCGTGATGATCACGCACGACCGACAGGTGGCCCAGTACGCCACCCGGCGGGTGGAGATCGAAGATGGAAGGATCCGCAACGAAAGCGCGGGGTGACTCCCGCCGCCGGATGGCCCGCGACACGGCGGTCGAGGTCGCGCGTCAGAGCCTGCGGCGCTACCCGCTGCGCACCGGGCTGACGCTGACCGGCCTCGCCATCGGGGTCGCGGCGCTGATGACCACGATCGCGCTCGGGCGCGGCGCCCAGAACTCGATCCAGCGGCAGGTCCGGGCCGCCGGGCTGAACGTCATCGAGATCACCGCCGGCAACTACCGCACCCGGGGCGAGCGCCCGCTCGGCGGAACCGAGGCTCCCACCCGGCACGGGGCGTCGCTGGACCCGGGGCTCTTCGAGCGGCTGCTGCGGAAGGTCGAGCCGGTCGCGCTCGCGCATCCGGAAAACGACCCGATGGAGAAGCACGACCATCCGACCGCGGCCGAACGACTCGGCGACTCGGCGGCCGGACTCGGCGGCGCGGCGACCCTGACGCAGGACGACGCCGATGCGATCTCGCGGATGCCCGGAGTCTCCAACGCGGCCTCCGGAGTCCACGAGAGCGTGCGCATCTTCAGCGCCGACCGGCGCTGGTTCACGCGGCTCCACGGGACGGAAGTGGATCTGATCGATATCCGCCGCTCGTTCTCGATCCAGCACGGGCGCTTCTTCACCCAGGGCGAGCTGAACCGGGCGGAGCAGGTCGTCGTGCTCGGCAGCGTGGTCCGCGACCGGCTCTTCGGCGAGGACGATCCGGTCGGCCGGCGGGTCACGATCTGGAGCCAGCCGTTCGAGGTCGTGGGCGTGGTGGTAAGCAGCAACTGGATGAACCCGGGAGCGCTCGGCGACGACGAGTTCGACGCGGTGTACACGCCGTTCACGGCGGTCCACCGGCTGCTCAACGTGACGAACCTGAACTCGATCACGGTCACCGCCGAGTCGTCGGGACGGGTCACCGAGGTGGCCCGCGGCATCACGACGCTGCTGCGCGAACGCCACGGCATCCTCGACACGATGCCCGACGACTTCACCGTCTCCACCCAGGCCTCCGAGGTCTTGTCCAAGGGGCTGCACCCGGACGTGGCGCGCACGCTGGCGGGCAACATCCCGAACCTCGAGCGGACCACGCTCCAGCAGCTCGCGCAGACGCTCGAGCGGTCCAGCCGGACGATGTCGGCGCTGCTGCTCGCGATCGCGCTGGTGTCGCTCACCGTCGGGGCGATCGGCATCTCGAACGTGATGCTGCTCTCGGTGCGCGAGCGGATCCGCGAGATCGGCCTGCGCATGGCGGTCGGGGCGCGGACCGGCGACGTGGGCGGCCAGTTCCTGACCGAGTCGGTGATGATGGGAGCCTTCGGCGGCGTGCTCGGGATCGCGCTCGGGGCGATCTCGTCGCTCGTGGTCGAGCGCGCGTTCGGGCTCGCCATGGACCTTTCGTTCCTGACCGCGCTGCTCTCGCTGCTCGTGGCGGTGCTCGTCGGCGTGGTGGCCGGCGTGGTGCCGGCGCGCCGCGCGGCGCGGCTGGACCCCATCGTGGCGCTCGGCGCCGAGTGACTTCATGAGCCGTTTTCGTCCAGGCCCGGGGTTTCTGGTCACCGCCGCCTTCATCGGCCCGGGGACCATCGTCACCGCGAGCCGCGCCGGCGCCGGCTACGGCCTCGCGCTGCTGTGGACCGTGCTCTTCGCGGTCTTCGCCACCTGCGTGCTCCAGGACATGGCGGCGCGGGTCGGGATCGCCGGCCGGCGCGGGCTCGCGGAGGCCATCCGCGACAGCCTCGGAGGCCCCGCCGCGCAGGTCCTCGTCCTCGGCCTGATCGCGGTCACGATCCTGCTGGGCAACGCCGCGTTCCAGACCGGCAACCTGCTCGGGGCCGCGCTCGGGGTGAGCCTCATCACCGGCGTCCCGCAGTGGCTGCTGGTGCTCGTCATCGGCGGCGCCGCAGGCGGGCTGTTGCTCACCGGGGCCTACAAGACGATCCAGAACGCGCTGGTCTTCCTCGTGGGGCTCATGAGCGTGGTCTTCTGCGTGGTCGCGGTGATGACCGCGCCGAGCGTCGGCGATCTCGTCTCCGGGTTCCTCGTGCCCACGATCCCGGACGGCTCGACGCTCACCGTCATGGCGCTCATCGGCACCACGGTCGTCTCCTACAACCTGTTCCTGCACGCCAGCACCTCGATGGAGCGCTGGCCCGACGCGGACCGGACCGCCGAGAACATCAAGGAGAGTCGCCGGGACATCCTGTTCTCGGTGGCGCTCGGCGGGCTCATCACGACGGCGGTCGTGGTCTCGGCGTCGCGCCTCTTCGGGCAGGGCGCCGAGGCCGCGAACGCCGCGGCCGTGGCGGAGCAGCTCGAGCCGCTGCTCGGGCCGGCGGCGCCGCTGTTCTTCGGAATCGGCCTCTTCGCCGCCGGGCTGACCTCGGCGGTCACCGCGCCGCTCGCCGGCGCCTACGCCGCGGCCGGCGCGTTCGGGTGGAAGGCCGACCTGAAGAGCGGCCGCTTCCGGGCGCTGTGGGCGTTCGTGCTGCTGAGCGGCATGCTGTTCGGGACGATCCTCGGCGCGTCCCCCTACCAGATCATCGTGCTCGCGCAGGCGGGCAACGGGGTCGTGCTGCCGCTGACGCTCATCCTGCTGCTCGTCGTCGTGAACCGCAAGTCCATCGTCGGGGCGGCCCGCAACGGCCGGCTCGCCAACGTGCTGGGGATCCTCGTGGTGGCGGTCATCGCCGGCTTCACTCTCGGGAGAGTGCTCGGGCTGTGGAGTTGAGCCGCCTCCGGGCGCTCGTTCTCCTCCTCGCCGCGAGCTGCGGCGAGCCGGCTCCTCCGGGGACGGCGGTCATCGCCGCCGACCGCGTGCTCGACGGGCGCGGCGGCGTCCTCGAGGACCACGGGGTGATGGTCCGGGACGGGCGGATCGTCGCGGTTGCGCCGCGCTCGGAACTGCCGGACGCGACGCTCGACTTCCCCGGCGGGACGATCCTCCCCGGCTTCATCGACACGCACGTCCACCTGAGCTGGCATTTCGACGGGGAGGGACGGCTGGCGCGGGGCGCTTCGCCCGCGGCCGCCGCGGTTCACGCGGTGGAAAACGGGATGCTGATGCTGGAGGCCGGCTTCACGACGGTCCAGAGCCTCGGCGATCCGGTGGACGGACCGGTCCGCGACGCGATCCGGCGGGGGCGGGTTCCCGGTCCCCGCATCCTGAGCTCGCTCGGGAGCCTCGCGGCGCGAACCGGAGGCCCGGACGAGCTCGCCGCCGAGGCGCATCGGCTCGCTGACCTCGGAGCCGACGCGATCAAGATCTTCGCGTCCGAGAGCAGCCGCGACGGCGGCGGCCCCACCCTGTCGGCGGAGCAGCTCGAAGCCGCCTGCGGCGCGGCGAGGGAGCGCGGGCTGCGGACGCTCGTCCATGCCCACGGCCCGGTGAGCGCGACCCGCGCCGCCCGGGCCGGATGCACCACGATCGAGCACGGATCGCTGCTGGACCCGGCGACGCTCGAGCTTCTCGCCGAGGAGGGGCTCTTCTTCGACCCGAACACGTACCTCATCGTCGCGAATTACCTCGAGAACAAGGAGCGATACCTGGGGATCGGGAACTACACCGAGGAGGGGTTCCGGCTGATGGAGGAGAACCTCGAGGGCCGGATGGACGTGTTCCGGACCGCGCTCGCGACCGACGGGCTGCGAGTGGTCTTCGGGACGGACGCGGTCGCCGGAGCACACGGCCACAACGCCCGCGAGGCGTTCGCCCGGGTGGAGCGGGGCGGGCAGGACCCCGGGGATCTCGTGGTGAGCCTCACCTCGCTAGCCGCCGAGTCGCTCGGCCTCGGCGACGAGATCGGGACGCTCGCGCCGGGCTACGTCGCGGACCTCGTCGTCGTCGAGGGCGACCCCAGCCGGGATGTCCGCGCGCTGGGGCGGGTGCGGCTCGCGATGGCCCGGGGCCGGATCGTCAGGTAAGCGCCGCCCGGAAGCGCTCGGCGAGATCGTCGGCGCGGTTCCAGGTCTCGTTGACCGCGACGAGGAAGCTCCCGTCCTCGCGCGGCGACCCCAGATCGACCTCGGCCTTGCCGAGGCGCTCGCGGAAGGCGGCGGGATCCCCGGGGACATGGAGCCGGAACAGGTTCGTCGCGCCCTTCGCGAGCTCGACCCGGAACGGCGGGCCGAGCTTGCGACGGAACGCTCCGGCGACCTGGAGCGCCGCACGGAAGCGCTCATCGAAACCGGGCAGGTAGTGGAGCGGGATCGCCGCGAACGGCCAGGCCGCCGGAAGGCCCGAGCCGAACATCCGCCGCTCGTGGAAGAGCTCGTCGAGGAGCTCCGCCGGACCGGCGAGGATCGCCCCCGACGGAGCGTTGAAGTATTTGTAGAGCGACACGTACACGGTGTCGAACGGGCGCGCGATGTCCCTCACGTCCACGCCGGCGACGGCGGCCTGGAGGAAGAGGCGGGCGCCGTCGAGGTGGAGCCGGATCCCCTCCCCGCGGGCGAACGCGGTCACCCGGTCCATCTCGGCCGGGTCGAACGCCTCGCCCGACCGGCGGCGGACCGGAGTCTCGATGGATACGACGGACACCGGTCGCCGCACGCGCCCGCCCCGGGTGCGCCCGACGGTCTCCTGAAGCTCCTCGAGCGCGAACGTCGCGCGGCCGGGCGCGAGCGGGACGAGCGGAGTCGCGCTCAGCGTCTGGACGCAGTCGCCCGTGTCGTTGTAGAGGTGGCTCTCCGCCTGGACGACCGCCCGCCCGTTTCCGGGTCCGGCGAGCGTACGCACGGCGAGGTGGTTCGCGAGCGTGCCCGTCGGCAGGAACACCGCCCGCTCCTTCCCGAGCGCCGTCGCGAACGCGCGTTCGAGCTCCTCCACGACGCCGCCGTTCGAGTACGAATCGCGGGCGACGCCGCCGTCCTTCGCGAGCTCGGCCAAGAGCCGCGCCTGCTCGACGACGCTCAGCCCGAGCCCGTCGCCGGTCATCCGCACCCGGTTGGACGCGGTGGCCAGCGTGGGCGCGGCCGGCGCCCGAAAGGGACCGAGAACTCCCATCCCGACCCCGGCCGACAGAACGCTGCGTCGCGACATCTTGCTCATGCGGCTGACTCTACCCGCAGGACCATAATCCCCGCCTCATGCGGAAGCTGTCATTCGTGCTCGCGCTCGTTCCCGCCGCCGAAGCCGCGGGCCAGGCCGGCGCCACGACCGGCGTGATCCGGGGCGAGGTCGCGGATCCCGTCGGCGACGTGGTTCCGGGCGCGACGATCCTGATCCGCCACCGGGAGACCGACCTCTCGACCACGGTGGAGACCGGCCGGTCGGGCGCATTCGCCCGGTCGCTGCTGCCGCCGGGAACCTACGACCGACCGTCGCTCCGCCGGATCCGAACTACGGGACCGAGCGGATCGAGGGAGCGATCCTGCGGGTCGGCGAGATGCTCGACCTGCACCTCACGCTGCGGGTTGTGACGTCCGACACGGTGACCGTGTTCGGCGAGCTTAAGGCGCCGACCGAGACCACCGGCGTCACGCGCTCGCAGCGCCTGAGGGAAGAAATCGTGGACGCGGTGCCGAGCAACGGCCGCAACTTCCTCGACCCGACGCTGCTGATTCCGGGCGCCGCGGTCTCGCAGGGGCCGGACGGGTACGGGCTGAACATCAACGGCCAGCGCGGCATCTTCAACAGCTTCATCGTGGACGGCGCGGACTTCAACAACCCCTTCTTCGGGGAGCAGCGCGGCGGGCAGCGGCCGGCGTTCACGTTCAACACCGATCCGAACGCCTCCAGCGGAGACGCCCCGGCAGCCGACGTGAAGCACGATCGGCTCTTCGAGTTCGACCATGTCCTGGTCGGGCGCGCCACGTCGAAGTGACCTCGCCGACCCGCTCCGAGCGCTCGATCTCGAACCGGCCGTGGTGGTCGGTGTGGGCGACCTGACCGGTCTCGACGACGACCACCTCCGCGGCGTGGGCGTGTTCTCCGATCGCCTCGATGACGACGGTTCCGGAGACGGTCCGGGCGACGGCGGAGCCGGCGAGCGCCAGACCGCAGGAAAGAAATAACAGCCCTCGCAACACGACGACGCCCTCCGCGCTCTGGTCGGTTCTCTGCGGAGAACCCTGGCCGGAGCGCGTCAGGCGCCGCACGTCAGAAGAACCGGATCGAGTAGCTGATCTGGAACCCGCGCCCCGCGTTCGGGGTGAAGTCCTTGATGAGCGAGGTGTGGAAGCGGTAGTCGGCGTCGGTGAGGTTGGAGGCCCGAAGCGAGATGTTCGAGACGGTGTGGGCGCTCACGATCACGTAGGAGGCGGTGAAGTCGAACACCGCGTAGCCGTCGGTCGGGGTCTCGACGCCGTAGAGCCGGTTCATGCGGGCCGCCCAGCGCATCCGGGGCGAGAGCCGGAGTTCGCCGAAGGGCACGTCGAGCCGCAACTGGCCCTGGAGCGGCGGGATGCGCGGTGCGCTCTCGTCGGTCTGGGTGAGCTTCGCGTCCACGTAGGAAGCGTTCGCCACGAGCTCCGCCGGCCCGAGATCGGCGTGCCCCTCCACCTCGTATCCCTGATAGACGGCGTCCCCCTGCAGGAACTGGAGCACCCGGAGGCCGTCGCGTTCGCCGGTGTCCACGCCGTAGATGAAGTCGGCGATGTCGTAGCGGAAGAAGCTCGCGCTGCCGGTGAACCGGTCCGAGCTGTGGCGCAGGCCCAGCTCGAAGCCGAGCGACTGCTCGGAGTCGAGGTTCGCGTTGCCGATCTCGAAGGCGAGGTTCCCGACGTGGGGGCCGAAGTTGTAGAGCTCCTCCAGCGAGGGCGCGCGGGTCGAGAGGCTCGCCGTGCCGACCAGCGCGGTTTCGTCGGCCAGCGAGAGGCGGGCGCCGGCGCTGCCCGAGACCGCGAGGAAGTCCCGGTCCCGGACCGGCGGGGCCTCCTCCTCTTCTTCCTCGCCGTGGCCGTGGCCGTGATCGTGTCCCTCGTGGCCGGTCTCCTCTTCCTCGGCGTGGTCGGCCTCGGCGCGGTCCTCGGTGTCGTAGGCGTTGCGCGCGACGCGCCCGCCGAGGAGGAACGTGAGCCGGTCCGAAGTCTCCAACTCGTTGTAGGCGAAGGCCGCGAGGACGTTCTGGCGGGTCCTCGGCGCGAGCGCCTCGTGTCCGGCGGCCTCGTAGTCGCGGAAGTTGCCCCACATCCCGACGCGGCTGGTCCAGCGGCCGGTGGGCTTCTTGAGCTCGCCCCGCACGACGAGCGAGCGGTTGTCGAAGTGGGTGGCGGTGATCTCCTCCCCGGTCGCGACGAATTCCTCGATCTCGTCCTGGTCGTAGTCGCTGTACCGCACGGTGAACTCGGCCTCCTCGAAGACCGCGCCCAGCTCCCGCAGGCCGAAGTCGGTGCGGAACTGCCGCCGCTCCATGGTCACGTCCACCAGAAGCTCCTCCTCCGCTTCTTCGTCCCCATGGTCGTGCCCGTGGCCGTGGTCGTGACCGTCGTCGCCCTCGTGCGCGGCGTGGAACTCCCCGGCGAACGGGACCCCGTAGCGCGAGTCGTCGATCCGGACGCTGCCGGAGAACCACGCCCGGTCGCCGAAGAGCCCGAACCCGGCCTCGCCCTGGTCCATCGCGCTGTGCGTGTTCTCGACGACGCCGGTCGGCGACTCGTAGTCGCCGGTGCGGCTCGAGTTGCCGCCGCCCCAGGCGAACCAGCCGTGCCCGGAGGCCTGGAACCGGGCGCCGGCGCGCCGGCCCTCGTCGGCGGTGGAGTAGTCCACGTTGGCCTGTCCCCGGAATCCCGGCGGCGGCCCGTGCGCGAGGTGCGACGCCATCGAGATCACGTTCACCGCGCCGCCGATCGCGTTGGACCCGTAGAGCAGCGTCGCCGGCCCCCGCACGACCTCGACCCGCTCCGCCTGGAGGGGGTCCACCGGCACGCCGTGGTCCGCCGACTGGCTCGCGAGATCCCCGGTGCGGATTCCGTCCTCCATGACGAGGACCCGGTCCCCGTCGAACCCGCGCACGATCGGGCGGGCCGAACCGGGACCGAAGCTGCGCACCGCCACGCCGGGCGTGCCTTCCAGCAGCTCCGCCACGTTGCGGGCCGGAACGTGCTGGAGCTCGAGCCCGGAGAGGGCGTGCAGGGACCCGAACGCCTCGAGCGGAACGACGTCGCGGGCCGACGCGCTCACCGTCACCTGCTCGTGGCGGTGGCCGGCGTGGAGCACGATGGAGCCCTCGATCTCGACCATGTCCTGGCCCGCCGTGACGACGCTGTGGTTCGCGGCGAGGAATCCCAGTTCCACGTGAAGCGTGACGTCGTCATGCCGCTCGGCGAGCTCGATCTCGAATCGGCCGTCTTCGCCGGTGTGGGCGAGCTGGTTCGTCTCGATCACCGCGACCTCGGCGCCGTGCGCCGGTTCCCTGTTCGCGCCGATCACGACGCTTCCGGAGATGGTCTGGGCGGCGGCGCCGCCGGTCAGCGCGAGGGCGCACGCAAGGAGAAGGGTCGTTCGCGACATGAGGGCACCTCCGGGCGCTCTCGAAAGGGAAGGAAGGCCCGCGGGCGGGGCATTCCGCTCCCGAACGCAGGATCGCCGGCCCTCAGGCCGGCGGCGCGCGCGGATTCCGGGAGTTTGCGGGAGGGGCGGGAGCCTGGACATTGCGTTCCGGGCGCTCGCCGGCCTCGGGCGCGGGCGCGAGGCCGGGCGGGGCCTCGACCGCCGACGCCGACGGCGTCTCGCAGCCGTGGCAGCGCGACTCCGCGTGGTCGTGCAGGGCGAGCGCGAGGGGCGCGGCGACCAGCAGGCAAGCCACGACCCCCAAGACGACGAACCGAACCGACCGAGCCATGGCGTCCGGCGATGCTAGCACCATCGGTGGACGGCGGGAGCCGGAGCCCCGCCGCCCGGCGACCCCCTAGAAGAACTGGATCGAATAGCTGATCCGGAACCCGCGGCCCATCTGCGGGGCGAGATCCTTGATGAGCGAGGTGTGGAACCGGTACTCGGCGTCGGTGACGTTGTAGGCCCGCAGCGAGATGTTCGAGACGGCGCTTCCGGTGACGATCACGTACGACGCCGTGAAGTCGAACACCGCGTAGCCGTCGGTCGCCTCCTCGTTCCGGTAGAGCCGGTCCATGCGAGACGCCCAGCGAAGCCGGGGCGAGAGCCGGAGTTCGCCGAAGGGCACGTCGAGCCGCAACTGGCCCTGGAGCGGCGGGATGCGCGGTGCGCTCTCGTCGGTCTGGGTGAGCGTCGCGTCCACGTAGGAGGCGTTCGCCACGAGCTCCGCCGGCCCGAGGTCGGCGTGCCCCTCCACCTCGTATCCCTGATAGACGGCGTCCGACTGCAAGAACCGGAGCACGGAGAGTCCTTCCACCCGTTCCCCCGTGTCCACGCCGAAGATGAAGTCGGCGATGTCGTAGCGGAAGAAGCTCGCGCTGCCGGAGAACATGTCCGAGCTGTGGCGCAGGCCCAGTTCGAGGCCGAGCGACCGCTCGGGGTCGAGGCTCGGGTTCCCGATGTCGAAGGACCGGGTCCCGCCGTGGAGGCCGAAGTTGTAGAGCTCCTCGATCGAGGGCGCGCGGGTCGAGAGGCTGGCGGTGCCGACCAGCGCGGTGTCGTCGGTCAGCGACAGGCGGGCCCCGGCGCTGCCGGAGACGGCGATGAAGTCCCGGTCGATGGGCGCCGGGGCTTCGCGCTCCTCTTCGTGCGCCTCTTCCTCCTCGTGCCCGTGGTCATGGCCGTGGTCGTGCCCCTCGTGGCCTTCCTCCACCGCCTCTTCACGACCATGCCCATCCGACTCGACCCGAGCCTCGGGGTCGTAGGCGTTGCGCCCCAGTCGCGCGCCGATGAGGAACGAGAGCCGGTCGTTGGTCTCGAACTCGTTGTAGGCGAAGGCCGCGAAGGCATTCTGCCGCGTCTTCGGCGCGAGCGATTCCTCCCCCGACGCCTGGTATTCGCGGAAGTGGCTCCACAGCCCGACCCGGCTGGTCCAGCGGCCGGCGGGCTTCTTGAGCTCGCCCCGGAGGACGAGCGAGCGGTTGTCGAAGTGCGTGGCGAGGACCTCTTCCGTCGCGCCGGCGAACAGCTCCCCCTCGTCCTGGTCGTAATCGCTATACCGAACGGTGAGCTCGGCCTCGTCGAAGACCGCGCCGAGCTCGCGGACGCCGAAATCCGAGCGTAACTGGCGGCGGTTCATGGTCACGTCGATCTGGAGCTCCTCCTCGTGGCCTTCCTCCTCCATGCGTTCGTCGCGCCCGTGGTCGTCATGGCCCATCTCCTCGCCGTGCCCGTGGTGGTCGTGCGAACCGTGGAACTCGCCGGCGTACGGGACGCCGTAGCTGTAGTCGTCGATCCGGACGCTGCCGGAGAACCACGCCCGGTCGCCGAAGACGCCCAATCCGGCCTCGCCCTGGTCCATCGAGGTCTCGGAGTTGGGCACCACGCCGGTCGGCGACTCGTAGTCGCCGGTGCGGTTCGAGTTTCCGCCGCCCCAAGCGAACCAGCCGCTTCCGGCGGCCTGGAACCGGGCGCCGCCCCGGCGTCCCTCGTCGGCCGTCGAGTAATCCACGTTGGCGTGTCCCCGGAACCCCGGCGGGGGCCCGTTCGACAGGTGCGACGCCATCGAGATCACGTTCACCGCGCCGCCGATCGCGTTCGAGCCGTAGAGCAGCGTCGCCGGCCCCCGCACGACCTCGACCCGCTCCGCCTGGAGCGGATCCACGGGCACGCCGTGGTCGGCGGAGTTGCTTCCAAGATCGCCGGTGCCGACGCCGTCCTCCATGATGAGGACGCGGTCGCCGTCGAACCCGCGCACGATCGGGCGTGCGGCGCCGGGTCCGTAGCTGCGGATCGCGATTCCCGGCGTGCCCTCGAGAAGTTCGGCCAGATTGCGGGCGGGCACGTTCTGGAGCTCGACGCCGGAAAGAGCGTGCAGCGATCCGAACGCCTCCAGCGGGGCCTCGGCGCTGGCCGACGCGCTCACGGTCACCCGCTCATGCAGGCGGCCGAGGCGGAGCAGGATGGGAACCTGAAGCTCGATCATGGACTGATCGGGCTCCACGGCGACGGTGTTCTGCGCGGTGTGGAACGCGAGCTCCACGTGGACGGTGTACTCGTCGAGCCGCTCGGCGAGCTCGATCTCGAACCGGCCGTCGCTCTCGGTATGGGTGACCTGATCGGTCTCGAGCACGACCACCTCGGCGGAGCGGGCCGGCGCACCGCTCGCCTCGAAGGCGACGGTCCCGGTCAGGGTCTGGGCTGCGGCGGGAGCGGCGAGGGCCAGCCCGCAACAACAACAAGAAAGAAAGGGAGAGAGTCTCCTCGACATTGAACGCACCTCCTGCGTGAGGACATGGAGGGACGAACTGCTAGAGGCCCGCCGGCGGGGGCGGCCCGATCCCGAGAGTTTGCGCGCCGACCGTCAGGCCGGCGGAGCGCGTGGACCGCACGTGGTCGATCGCGCTTCCGAACGCGGGGCCGGGTGCGCCTCGAGGACGCATTCCTCGGGCTG
This sequence comes from Vicinamibacteria bacterium, assembly GCA_965199715.1. GTDB lineage: Bacteria > Acidobacteriota > Vicinamibacteria > Marinacidobacterales > Marinacidobacteraceae > CBDATA01. The sequence goes on along the minus strand of OZ241322.1, from coordinate 1,564,401 downwards.
CGGCGCCGTGACCAGAACGGGGTCGAACCGGAGGGCCCCGAGCGAGGGACCGCCCATGCGACACGGATCGCAGTGCTCTTCCGCCTCGTGCTCATGCAGGGCCAGCGCGAGGGGCGCGGCGACCAGCAGGCAGGCCGCGAGCCCGACTACGAGGAATCGGGCGCGGGGAGGCATGGCGGCCGACCATGTTAGCAGCACGTCAACGGCGGAAGCGGATGGCCCACGCCACGTTGACGCCGCGGCCGGCCTGCGCGGCCACGTCCTTGATGACCGATGTGTGACGGCGATAGACCGAGTCGGCGAGGTTTCTGGCCACGAGCGAGACGTGGTGCTCGGCGCCGCCGACGATCCACAGCCGGGAGAGCGTCGCGTCCCAGACCGCGAAGCCGTCGGTCGGGGTCTCGCTCTCGTGGACGCGGTCCATCCGCAGCGCCCAGCGCAGCGCCGGCGAGAACCGCATTCCGGCGACCGGAAGGTCCAGCCGCATCCGGCCATGGAGCGGAGGAATCCGCGGGGCGAACCGTGACCGGCCAGGAAACTTCGCGTCCACCCAGGAGGCCGTGGCGCGCAGCGTCGCGCTCCCGATCCGGATGCGGGCGTCCAGCTCCGTCCCGAGATACACGGCGTCCGCCTGCATGGTCTCGATGAGGGCGACGCCGTCCGCCCCCGCGCGCGCCGCGCCCCACGTCGCGTTCGCGATCGCGTACCGGAAGAAGGTGAGGCTCCCCGATCCGGCGTCCGCGTCGCGGCGAACGCTGAGATCCACGCCCCGGATGGATTCCTCGTCGAGGTGCGGGTCGCCGACCTCGAACGCCTGGACGCCGGCGTCGAGGCCGAAGTTGTAGAGCTCCTCGAGCGCCGGAGCCCGCGACGCGAAGGTTCCGTTCAGCGCGACCGCGGCGTCGCCGCCGAGATCGAACGAGAAGCCGGCGCTCGCCGAGGCTCCGGCGAACTCCCGGTCAATGGCGACCGGCGCCTCGAGCTCGGGCCCTTCGTCGTCATCGTCCTCGCGGCTCCCCCGATTCCCGGCGTGGTACGCGTTCTGTTCGAGGCGCGCGCCGAGCAGCAGCGCGAGGCGGTCGGCGACCCGCATCTCGCCGAGGCCGAACGCCGCGATCGCGACGTGCGTCACGTCGGGCGCCAGCGCCTCCGGGCCGGCCGAACCGAAGTCCCGGAGCTGCCCCCAGAATCCGACGCGGCTCTCGATGCGGGAGCCCCGTCGGAGGACGTCGGCGCGCACGACCAGCGAGCGGTTGTCGTGGCGGGTCTCCAGCGCGGGCGGGCCGCTCCCCTCGGTCTCGACCTCATCCTGCCGGAAGTCGCTGAAATGAAACACGAAACGCGCCTCGTCGGCGATCGGGCCGAGATCCCGGAGCCCCACGTCGGCGCGCAACTGCCGCCGGGCGGTCTCGACGTCCACGGATACGCCCTCGTCCCCCGCGCCGTGCAGCATGCCCGCCATCGGCACGCCGAAGCGGCTGTCGTCCATGCGGGCGCTCAGGGCGAGCCGGGCGTGGTCGGCGTGGAGCGCGAGCCCCGCCTCTCCCTGGCGCATTTCCGTCGCCGACCCGGACACGGTTCCGAGCGGCGAGCGGTAGTCCGAGGTCCGCCGGACGCTCCCGCCGCTCCACGCGAGCCACCTCCCGTCGCCGGTCTCGAACCGGGCGCTCCCATGGCGCCCCCCGTCGGCGCCGGTCAGGCCGAGGCTGGCGCGGCCCTCGAAGCCGTCGATGGCGGACGACTCGGAGACCGGCGAGACGATCTGCACCGCGCCGCCGACCGCGCTCGACGAGTAGAGCAGCGAGGCCGGGGCGCGCATGACTTCGACGCGCTCCGCCCGCGCCGGATCGAGCGCCATGCCGTGCTCCGCCGCCTGGCTGCTCAGGTCGCCGGTGCGGACGCCGTCCTCGAGGATGACCACCCGGTCGCCGTCGAAGCCGCGGATGATCGGGCGCGCCGGGCCGGGACCGAGGCTCCGGATGGATACGCCCGGGGCGCCTTCGAGGAGTTCGGCGAGAGTCGGCGACCCCTCGACCAACTGCGCGCCCTCGAACGAAGTGACCGCGCCGAAGGTCGAAGTCCGCCCTCCGAGCGCGTGCACCGTCACGTGTTCGTGGGCGGCGCCCGCGATCCCGATCCGAATGGGATCCAGCGTCACGTCGGTCCCCGGAGTCGCAGCGACGGCGACCTCGCCCGCGAGCGGGCCGAGACGGACGCGCACCGAGACCGAAGCGCCGACTTCCACGTCCTCGAAAACAAACCGGCCCTCCTCGTCCGCCCGAACCTCGATCCCGGTCCCGGCGAGCGCGACCTCCGCCCCGGCGGCGGGGCGCCCGGTCGGCTCGACCACGACCTGTCCGCTTATCCGGTTCTGCGCCTGGGCCCCGGCGGGGAGAAGCAGCCCCAGGACGAGAGCCGTCCGGTTCAAGGCAGTTCGCCGTCGAGCTCCAGATAGACGCGCCGCAGCGCCATGCCGCGCTGGCTGTCCCGCAGCGACCAGGTCTCCAGATCGCCGAAGTCGGCCCGCTCCAGCGCTTCCTCCGGGGAGAGGCCGAGGCCGTGGAGGCGGGTGGATTCGGCGATCACCGTCTCGATGGCCTCGACCGCGACGCCGAGCTCCTCCTCGAGGACGTCGGGGTCGTCCACGAACCCGTGCCCGGGCACGTTCCAACGCGCCCCCAAGGCCTGGGCGGCCCGGAGCATCGCGACCCACTCGGTGGGGTAGGCCGAGCGCATCGCCGGGTACACCCGGTGGAGGAAGGTCTCGCCGAGGAACAGCACGCTCTCCTCGGGCAGGAACACCACCAGATCGCCGCCGGTGTGCGCCCGCCCGAGGAAGCGGACCTGGATCTCCCGGCCGCCGAGCGTCAGGTCGAGCCGGTCACCGATCACCGTTCGCGGCATGGGGATCCCGGGGATGCGCTCCACCATCGCCTCCATCGGCGCGACCGAATTCTCGTGGACGACGTACTCGACTCCCTCGGGGAACGCGCCGTTGCCGGCGGTGTGGTCGCCGTGGTCCGAGCAGATCACGACGTGGGTGATCGGCTGGTCGGTGATCCCGCCGATCATCTCGACCATCCGCGACGTCTCCTCGAAGTCGCCCTGCCCGTCGGCCACGAGCACGCCCTCGTCGGTCACGACGAAGAGGCTCACCGTGGTGAAGAGCTCCTCCCCGGCCGAACGAAGCTGCGCGTAGGAGTACACGCCGGGCGCGAGCTCCCGCACCCGCGGAAAATCGGCCTCGGTCAGGCCCCGCTGGAACGGATCGGCGGTGCGGAGCGGGGCTTCCTGTCCGCCGAGCAGGAGGCACGCGAGGAGGACGACGGCGAGGCGGGACACGTTCCGAATCGTATCCGGCGTAGGATTGGCGGTTCCCCCCAGGAGGGTTCCTCATGCGCCACCGACTGCTGATCGTTCCGGCCGCCGCGCTCGCGCTGACCGCCGCCGCGCAGGAGGGCTACCAGACCCCTCCCGAGGAGATCCGGCGGATCGCCGAGGCCTCGCCGACTCCCGGCATCTCGGTCTCGCCCGACAAGGCCCACGCGGTCCTGACCCACCGGTCGAGCCTCGTGCCGCTGGCCGAGCTCGCCCGCGCCGAACTGCGGCTCGCCGGGCTGCGCATCGATCCCGCGGCGACCGCGGCCAGCCGGCGGCGGATGTTCCGGGATCTCACGCTCCAGCGGATCGACGGCGGCGCGGTGGAGATCGCCGGCCTGCCCGATCCGCTGCGGGGCGACCACCTGAGCTGGTCGCCCGACGGGTCCCGCTTCGCCTTCACCCACACCGGGGACGACGCGATGGAGCTTTGGGTCGTCGAGGCCGCGAGCGGCGACGCCAGCCAGGTGCTCTCCGGGGTGAACGCGATCTTCCGCGGGTCGCCGTACCGGTGGATGAGCGACGGCGTGCGCCTCGCCGTCCGTATCGTGGATCCGGATCGCGGCATGGCGCCGGAGGCTCCGGCGGTGCCCCGCACGCCGGTGATCCAGGAGTCCACCGGGCGGGTCGCCCCTGCCCGGACCTACCAGGACCTGCTCGCGAGCCCGCACGACAACGCGCTGTTCGCCTACTACGGGGCCGCCCGGGCGGTGGTCGCCGATCTCTCCGGGAATGCGACCGAGATCGCCGGACCGGCGCTCATCTCCGGCTTCGTCCCCGCCCCCGACGGCGAGCACTTCCTCGTCACCACGGTCCTCGAACCGTTCTCGTGGCTCGTGCCCTGGTCGCGGTTCCCGCAGCGGATCGAGGTGCGCGACGCGAACGGCGACGTCCGGCGCCAGGTCGCCGAGCTTCCCCTCCACGAGGAGATCCCCATCGGGCGGGACTCCGCGCCCACCGGGCCGCGCTCGGTGGACTGGCGGGGCGACCACGACGCGACGCTCACCTGGATCGAGGCCCGCGACGGCGGCGATCCGCACCGCGAAGCGCCGGTCAGGGACGAGCTCATGCAGCTCGCCGCGCCGTTCGACGGCGATCCCGAGGTCGTCCTCCAGGTTCCGCTGCGGATGTCGGCGGCGATGTTCGGCGACGACCGGGGGGTCGCGATCACCCGCTGGTGGATCACCCGCGCCGAGCAGATCTGGACGATTCCGGCTTCGGGCGAGCCGACGCTCGCGTTCGACGTCTCCTACGAGGACCGCTACGCCGCACCGGGCATGCCGCTCACCACAACGAACGAGCGGGGAGCGCGCGCGCTGCTCACGTCCGCCGACGGCTCGAAGGCGTACCTGACCGCCGAGGGCGCGTCTCCCGAGGGCAACCGGCCCTTCGTGGACGAGTGGGACCTCGAGAGCGGCGAGCGGCGCCGGCTCTTCCAGTCGGACGCGGACTCCTTCGAGCAGCCGATGGCGCTGCTCGATCCCGAAGCCGGGCTGCTCCTCACCCGCAAGGAGACCCGGACTGCGCCGCCGAACTACTTCCTGCGCGATCTCGGCGGGGAGGCCCGCGCCCTGACCGACTTCCCGCATCCCTACCCGGGGCTTCAGGGCGCCGGCCGCGAGCTGATCCGCTACCAGCGCGCCGACGGCGTGGAGCTGAACGCGCTGCTGCACACCCCGCCCGGCTACGACCCGGCGACCGACGGACGGCTCCCGCTGATCGTCTGGGCGTATCCCCGCGAGTACAAGAGCGCGGCGGCCGCGGCCCAGGTGCGGGACTCGCCGCAGCGGTTCAGCTTCGTGAGCTGGGGCTCGGCGCTCTACTGGCTGACGCAGGGCTACGCGGTCATGGAGAACGCCACGATCCCGATCATCGGCGAGGGGGACGAGGAGCCGAACGACAGCTACGTCGAGCAGCTCGTCGGGAGCGCCCGCGCCGCGGTCGATGAGGCGGTCCGCCGCGGCGTCGCCGACCCCGACCGGACGGCCATCGCCGGTCATTCCTACGGGGCGTTCATGACGGCGAACCTGCTCTCGCACTCGGACGTGTTCCGGGCCGGGATCGCCCGCAGCGGCGCGTTCAACCGCACGCTCACGCCCTTCGGCTTCCAGAGCGAGCCGCGCACCTTCTGGGAGGCGCCCGAGATCTACTTCCGGATGTCGCCGTTCATGCACGCCCACCAGGTGAACGAGCCGATCCTGCTGATCCACGGGATCGTGGACAACAACTCAGGGACCTTCCCGGTCCAGAGCCGGCGCTACTACCACGCGCTGAAGGGGCACGGCGCGGTGGCGCGGCTCGTGATGCTTCCGCACGAGAGCCACGGCTACGTCGCCCGCGAGTCGGTCATGCACACGCTGTGGGAGCAGCACGAGTGGCTGGAGCGGCACGTCAAGAACGCCGCGCCGCGGGCGGAGATGACGACTCAGCCGGAGCGCTGACCCAGGCCGCGGGTCGCGGCGCGGAACGCGGCCCGCAGCAGCCGGTCGTGCGCGGCGACCGCGCTCGCGACGAGGATCGCCGCGCCCACCCGCCAGCGCGAGAGCCTTACGTTCTCGCCCCGGCGGAACGACCGCTGCCGATGCACGCGCCGGAGCGCGAGCACCGCGAGGCAGATCCCCCACAGCAGGTGCCGGCGGATTCCGGTCTCCCGCGCCGGAATCAGCAGGGTGAAGCGGATCGCGTCCTCGAGGTGGCCCCGGGCGACTCCGACGAGGCGGTCCATCCCCCGGTCGAACCCGGGATGCGGCGCGCCCCGGGCGAGGCGGTCGAGATCGAACCCCTCGGCCTCGAAGACCTCGCGCGGCAGCCAGCAGCGGCCCTCGTCCCGGTCGTCCCAGACGTCCACGAGGATGTTGGTGAGCTGGAGGCCCTCGGCGTGGGACCGCGCCAGCCCGAGGAGGTCCTTGCGCCGCACGGCGATCTCCTCGGAGTGCGCGCACAGCAGATCGACCATGAGCTCGCCGACGACCCCGGCGGCCACGTAGCAGTAGCGGTCGAGCTGGTCGAGGTCGCGGAGGCCGGTTCCGGCGCCCTGGAACTCGACCATGCCCTCGCACATGATCCGGATGCAGCGCTCCTCGGCCAAGCGGTGCGCCGGCGGGAACCGCGACGTGATCCGGAGGATGCGGTCGGCGCCCCGGGCCAGCTCGCGCTCGGCCGGCGGCGAGGCGGCCGAGAGCGCGGCGGCGAGATCGCGGGCGAAGTCGCTTCCGCCCGGGCCGCCGGACACGAGCCCGACGAGCCGCTCCCAGAGCGCTTCCTTCTCCGGGAGCGGGAGTTGCGGCTCGTCCTCGATGGTGTCCGCGAGCCGGCAGAGGAGGTAGGCGTTCGCGACGACGTGGCGCAGCCCGTCGGGGAGCACGGGGATCGTGCGGGCGTAGGTACGGGAGACCCGCTGCAGCATCTTCGCCTGAAACGCCAGTTCGTTCATCGCGCCCCGCGTATATTGGCGGATGCAATGCTGCCTTCCCGACGCCATTTCCTCCGAGCCGCGGCCGCCTTCCCGGCGGTGCGCGCCCTTCCCGCCTTCGCCCAGGGCCCGGCCTTCCGACACGGGGTCGCGAGCGGCGATCCGCTGACGGATCGGGTGCTGCTGTGGACCCGGGTCTCGGGGACGAACGACCGGGTTGCGGTGCGCTGGACGGTCGCCGTCGATCCGGCGATGCGCGAGGTCGTCGGCGCCGGCGAGGGCCATACCGGCCCCGAGCGCGACTGGACGTTCAAGGTCACCGTCCCCGGGCTGCGGGCGGGGACGACGTGCTTCTACCGGTTCGAGGCGCTCGGCGAGCGCTCGCCGGTGGGACGCACGCGGACGCTGCCCCGGGACCCGAACCACGTCCGGCTCGCCTTCGTGTCGTGTTCGAACCTGCCCTTCGGCTACTTCAACGTGTATCGGCGGATCGCCGAGCGGAACGACCTCGACGCGGTCCTCCACCTCGGCGACTACCTCTACGAGTACCCCAACCGGAGCTACGGCGACGGAACCCGGTTCGGGCGGGCCCCCGAGCCGAACAAGGAGATCACCACGCTCGCCGACTACCGGACCCGCCACGCCCAGTACAAGTCGGACGCGGATCTCCAGGAGGTCCACCGGCTGCATCCGTTCATCACCGTCTGGGACGACCACGAGATCACGAACAACGCGTGGACCGACGGGGCGCAGAACCACCAGATCGACGAGGAGGAGGGCGACTGGTTCGTCCGCCGCGAGGCCGCGGTGCGGGCGTACTTCGAATGGATGCCCATCCGCGAGCCGGAGCCGTGGCCGAGCCAGCGCACCTGGCGCACGTTCCGGTTCGGCAAGCTCCTCGACCTCGTCATGCTCGACACCCGCCTCGTGGGGCGGTCGCGGCAGGCCGAGTGGGGCGACGTGGAGGCGATGGCGCATCCGGGCCGGACGCTGCTCGGCGCGCGGCAGGAGGCGTGGCTGTTCAAGGAGCTGATCGCGTCCAAGCGCGACGGGATCCGCTGGCCGGTGCTCGGCCAGCAGGTGATGATGGGGCACTTCCTCGACGCCGACGGCCGGATGCAGAACCCCGACCAGTGGGACGGCTACGCCGCCAGCCGGAACCGGCTCTTGGACCTGCTCGACCGGGAGCGGATCGACAACCTCGTGGTGCTCACCGGCGACGTCCACCAGTCGTGGGGCATGGACGTCCCGCGGAACCCGCTCGCGGGTTACGACCCGGCCACCGGCGCCGGCTCCTACGGGGTGGACTTCGTGACCACCGCGGTCTCGTCGCCGAGCTCGCTGCTCCGGAGGCTCGAGACCGAGGCCGAGGTGAGGAAGGAAGTCGAGGCCATCGAGGCGGCGAACCCGCACGCGAGCTTCGGAGACGGCTTCCACCGGGGCTACTCGGTGCTCGACCTCAAGCCGGGAAGGGTGCGCAACGACTGGTACTTCGTCCCGACGGTGGAGGAGCGCACCGACGAGCAGCGCTGGGCGGCGGGGCTCGTCGTGGGCCACGGAACCCGCCACGCCGTCCGCGCCGAAAGCGAGTCGGATTGAGGTCGCCCGTCCGCCTGTCCCGTCGCCACGCGCTCGTCGCGCTGGGCGCCGCGGTCGAGTCCGCCTGCGACGACGACGGCCCGTCACCGGCCGCGCCCGCTCCCCCGTCCTCCGCGGCGTGCCCGCCGACCCCCATGGAGACCCGCGGGCCGTTCCCGACGATCGGCGAGTTCGTCCGCGGGGGACGGGCCGGCGCGGACCTCGAACTGTCGATCCCGGTCGTGGACGGCGGCTGCGCGCCGGTGAGCGGCGCGGAGGTCTCGATCTGGCAGGTGAACGCCGACGGGGACCACTCGCAGTACGGCGGGGCGGCCTCGGACTCGTGGCTGCGGGGCTCGCAGCCCACGGACGCCGCCGGCCGGGCCTCCTTCCTCACGATCTACCCCGGCTGGTACCGGGGCCGGGCCGCGCACGTCCACGTCGAGGGCGCCCGCGGCGGGCGCCCGCCCAGCGTCACCCAGATCGCGTTTCCGGACGAGGTCAGCGCGGTGCACCGCTCGGGCGCGTACGCCGGGCGCGGCCCGAATCCGACGACCAACGAGGGCGACGGCGGCTTCCGGGACGGGGTCGCGCGGCAGCTCGCGACCGTCGCCGGGGACGCGGGGTCCGGACTCCGGGCGGAATTCCGGATCGCGGTCGCGTGAGGTTGCTCTCGGTCCGGAACCTCCGCGTCCGGGCCGGCGGGCGGACCATCCTCGACGGGGTCGGGCTCGACCTCGGCGCCGGCGAACTCGCCGCGCTGGTCGGCCCGAACGGCGCGGGCAAGACGACGCTGCTGCGGGCCGCGCTCGGGATGATCCGCCCGGCCGCCGGAACGGCGCGGCTGGACGGGCGCGACGTCTTCCGCTTCCGCCCGGAGGAGCGCGCCCGCCGCGTGGCCTACCTGCCGCAGCAGCGCCCGCTCGCGTGGCCCAACCGCGTCCGGGACGTGGTGGCGCTCGGGCGGTTCGCGTTCGGCGGCTCCCCGGCCCGGCTCGGACCCGAGGACCGCGCCGCGACCGAGCGAGCGCTGCGGGACGCGGACCTCGAGGGCCTCGCCGACCGCGCCGCGGACACGCTGTCGGGCGGCGAGACCGCCCGCATGCACGTGGCCCGCGCCTTCGCCGCGGGAACGCCGCTGCTTCTGGCCGACGAGCCGGTCGCGGCGCTGGACCCGCTCCACCAGCACCGGGTGATGCGGCTGCTGCGCCGCTTCGTGGACGCGGGCGGCGGGGCGCTCGCCGTGCTGCATGATCTGGATCTCGCCGCCCGCTACGCCGACCGCCTGCTGTGGATGCGCGAGGGCCGGCTCGTCGCCGACGGATCGCCCGGGGAGACGCTCACCCGGGAGCGCCTCGCCGAGGTGCACGAAGTCCGCGCGGACGTCCGCGGAACTCGCGTCGCTGTGGAGGGCCCGCTCGATCCATAGAATCCGGTTCATGCGTCTCGTTCTCGTCCTTCTGCTGACGCCGGGGGCCGCGCTGGCCCAACCGGACTCGCTCGCGACCCTCTATGAGGCCGCCGTCGCGGACGAAAACGGCGACGGCGTCCCCGACCGGCTGCGCGCCCGCGTGGTTCTGGCCGACGGGGCGAGCGCCGCCGAGGTCGCCGCCGGCGCCGAGATCGCGGCCCGGCTCGGGTTCGAGACGCTCGCGGCGGACCTGCCGCTTCCCGAGACCGCCGAGGTCTTGATCCGCGTCGGTCTCGGCGACCTGCCCGCCGGGCGCGGGGAGGTCTCGCTCGACGACGGCGTGCGGGTGACCGGGGGCGACGCCGCGGGTCTCGCCGCCGCGGCGCACTGGCTCGCCGCCCGGGCGCCGCACGTCTTCGGGGTCGAAGGGGATTCGCTCGCCGACGTGGAGGCGGCGGTCGGGGACGGCGCGCGGGTGATTCGCGTCGAGGTGGAGGCCGGGGCCGACGCGCTCGCGCTGGCCGAGGTCGCAGCCGACGCGATTCCCGACGAGCTCCGCTTCGACGGCTTGCGGACGCTCGTCGTCACCGCCGGCGACTCCCGCGCCGAGTTCGCCCACGATCCGCCGGCGCCCGAGCCGGGGCCGATCCCGGCGCGCCCGGGGACCGGGTCGAAGGACGACCTCGACCTGTCGGTTCTCTACCAGCCGGACGGGCTGCTCGGCGACTCGAACGGCGACCGCATCCCCGACCGGCTGGACGCGCAGCTCTCGGTCTCCGCCGAGGATCCGGAAGGAGTCCTCGCGCTCGCGACCCGGCTGGGGCTCGAGTCCGCGGGCCTGACGTTTCCGGTCTCGGCTGAGGAACCCGAAGGCGCCGCGGTCGTCGTGGGAACGGCGGAAGGGAACCCGCTGCTCGCGGACCTCGACGTACCGGCTCTCGGGCCGGGCGAGGGCTGGGTCGGCGTCGCTTCTCGCGACGACAAGCCGACGCTGGTCGTGACCGGGGGCGACCGGGACGGGCTGGCGCGGGCGCTGCGGCAGACCGCGGTCGCGTTCCCGCACCTCGACGAGGCGAACCGGGGGACGGACCATCCCACGGCGGACGCGGTCGAGTTCGCGGCGTGGAAGTTCCTCTCGGCGCGGACGCCGGGCGGCCAGGCGGCGACCGCCGCCTACAAGCTGGAGCGGATCGCCGCCGAAATCGCCCACCTCGGCGTCCGGGAGTCGCGCATCCTCGTGTCGGTGAAGGATCCGGCTCCGGGGCTGGACGACTTCCTTCGGGCGGCGGCCGAGCGGCTCGGCCTCGGGGCCGCGACCGTGGAGCTGGACGACCGGAACGTGGAGCGGGCGCGGATTCTCCACGAGGAGGAGTTCTCGGTTCCCTTCGAGGTGGACGCTTTCCGGGCGCTCGTCGAGGAGCGGGTGCTGCCCGAGGTCGGGCCGGGCGACCCGGTTCGGGTCGAGGCGATCCTGAGCGAGCCGCGCGAGGTGCGGGAGCGGCTTCGCGACGAGCTTCGCGGCGAGATCGAGGCGCGCGGCGGCGAGGCCGACGTCGTGGTCCTGTCGGCGTTCCGGCAGGGCTACGGCTGGATCGAGGAGGCGCTGCTGCCGCGGCTGATCGAGCTTCGCCCGGCGCGGGTGCGGCTCCTGTTCCGGGAGCACCGGCCGCCGCCGGAGTGGCCGCAGCAGGCGATGCACACGCCGCTGCGCTGGCAGCACGCGATGTTCCCCGCGGACGAGATCCTGGTCGAGGCGCTCGGGCTGGGTCTCGACGACGTGGGCTACGAGATGCGCACCGAGCCGGACGCGCCGGCGTACCAGGTCGTGGCCGAGGGGGCCGACGGGGAGGTGTTGTTGAACGAGACCTTCGAGCCGCGCCTCGTGACCCGGCCGTTCTTCGACCGCTATCCCGATTACGAGCTGGTCCAAGTGACGACCGGGAGCCTCCGCGCCGAGATCGACGGGCGCGAGATCGTGGACGAGCGCATCCGCACCGACGCCGAGGCGTTCTGGGACCACTTCCAGTCGGACACGCTGGCGCGTCTTTACGACCACGTCATGGAGGTCCACCAGGGCAAGCCCCGCGGGCCGGTGGACGCTCCCTTCTTCGGGGAACTGCGGGTGGACCTGTCGCTGTCGGAACCCGAACGACTGCTCGGGGTCGAGCGCGAGATCGAGTCCACCCACGACGCGCTTCACGAGGACATCTACTTCGTCACCCACAGCCTGATGCGGCACATCGGGCGCAACTCGCTCGGGACCGAGCTGACGTGGTCGGGCCGGGTCCTCCCGTGGATGCATCCGAAGACCGACGGCACGCCCGGAACCGCGAAGATCCGGCTCACCGGGTTCCGCACCGGCCGCCCCGCGATCGTCGTGGATTACGTGACGGAGGACGGGCGCGCCGGATCGGTGCGGCGCAACCTCCCGAACGTCGAGGTGGAGCGCCCGTCGGCGGTCGCCGCCCGGGTCCGCGCCGGCGAGGCGGGCGTGGCCGCGCTTCGACTCGCGGTGAAGGTGGACACCGACGCCGACGAGCGGGCGTACTACGTCGCCCGCCACGGCGAGGACCGCGCCGACGAGCGCATCCTCTCGGCGGCGCAGGCGACGCGGACGCTGGAGCTGCTGGGCGAGCTGCGCGCGGCGGGCCTCTACGCTGACGAACTGGCCTTCGCCGGCCTCGGCGAACTGGAGCTCGCGGCCTCGTGGACGTGGGAGCCCGGCGACGAGCGGACGGCGACGCTGGCCGCGAACGGGCAGGCGCCGCCCCCGCCGGACGTCACGGCGTTTCGGGGCGAGACCGGCGACGACGAGCGCCTCGTCCAATGGGATACGCCGATCGCGCCGACGGAGGCGCTCGGGATCCTCGCCCGGATGGCCGACTACCCCGAGGCGACCGTGTATCGGATCGGCGAGAGCTACCTCGGCAAGCCGGTCTGGGCGATGGATCTCATGCCGCCGATGGAGGCGAGCCACTGGTCCCGGCGGAAGGCGAGCCTGCTGAAGCCGACCATCCTGTACAGCGCCCGCCAGCACGCGAACGAGGTCTCCTCGACGTCGCACGTACTGCGGCTTGCGGAACTGCTGCTGACCGACCCCGAGGAGCGGAAGAAGCTGGATCGGGTGAACGTGATCGTGCATCCGGTCCAGAACCCCGACGGCGCGCGGCTCGCGTGGGACATGCATCAGGTGAATCCGGAGCACATCCTCCACGCCGGGTACTGGGGCTCGCTCGGGATCGACTCCACGTCGGGAGCGGGCGATCCGATGCCGCTGTACCCCGAGGCCGGGGTGCGGCCCCGGCTCTGGCGGATGTGGCTGCCGGACGTGTTCCTGAACCCGCACGGGTATCCGGCGCACCAGCTCGTGCAGCTCTTCAGCGAGTTCAGCGGCCTCGTCCGCGCCGGGCGCCGCACCGAGCGCAACTGGGGCATGAACAAGGGCTGGTTCATGCCCGGATTCATGTTCGTGGACGATCCCGAGCTGCCCCGCCACAAGGAGGAGCACCTCAAGATCCGGCGCTACATCACGAACGCGATCCAGGACACGGACATCGTCCGGGCCATGAACGAGCGCAACTACGACCGATACCGGCGCTACGGCATGGACCTCGATCCCGACGTGTTCCGGATGGACCTCCACAACGGCGTGAACATCCAGATGCCGATCAAGGGTCAGCGCGCCCAGCCGGGCGACGGCGGCGGCTTCGGCGGGTACGACCCGAAGATCACGATCTGGTCAGGCGGCACCGAAGCCCCCGACGAACCGGCGCGCGGCGACTGGATGGTGACGGTCGCATCGGCGGGACTCGCGTGGGACCAGGCGATCCTGCAGTACCTGCTGGACGGCGAGCATGAGGTCAAGCGCACGTCGAGCGCGTTCTTCGGCGGAACGTCGATCCGGATGGACCGCGCGCGTCCTCCCGACCCGGAGGAGGAGTAGGGGCCAGTGGACTGCCCAGCACGCGCGGACCGTCCGGGGAGCACTGACGAATCCTGACCCTCGGTAGCGACAACTCCCACCTCGCGCCTGCGAAACGTCTCCCCGCCTGGAGCCCGCGTGGTTGGGCGACAACCAGCCGCGCCCTTACGTGGCGGAGTTCACGGACGCACCGGATGGAACACGTAGTCGTCGCGGAACGCAGCCGGGCGGCCTCCCGCATCGAGATCCGGCGGACCTGCTCGGGGTCCGGGTGCCCGAAGCGCCCGTTGGTCACGCTGTGGCAGCGGGTCGTGATCGTCGGCGAAGGCCGCCTGACTACGCGGCGGCCCGCGCCAGCAACCCGTCGATCTCGTCCGGGTCGAACAGCACGTCCCACGCCCACTCGCCGAACCGCCCGTCGGCGTTGACCCCCTTGACCCACTCGTCGAGGAACTCGCGCTTGGTCCGGTCCTTCGGGCTGTCCACGCCCTTGACTTCGAGCACGAGACGTCGCCCGTTCGTCAACCGGATCAGGAAGTCGGGGACGTACTTGCGCATCACCCCCTTGTGGATGTATCCGATATCGAACCCGAGGTGGTCGTTCGTGACCCACGCCCCGACGACCGGGCTGCGATCGAGCGCCTCCGCCACCGTTCGCTCCCAGCCGCTGTCGCACACGGAGAGGTTGACGTGGCTCCGCTTCGACTCGTGGCAGGGCCGGCTCGTGTGCCAGGCCGCCATGTCGCCGGTCGAGCGCATCGGCTCGTCGGGGTCCAGCACCAGCTCGAACCGCTCCACGCTCTCGAAGCGAATCGCCTGCCAGAGGTGCTGGACGATCCGCGTCATGTTGAACGTGACGACGAGCCTCCGCCACCGGGCGCCGCGGTCCGGGACCACCCGGATGCGGTCCGGCCGAAGCGCCTGCTCGACGAGCCGCGCGACCTGAGCGAGTAGCTCCCCCCGCTCCCCTCGCCAGTCGGGCTGGATCCGTGCGTACACGTCGGCGGCGGCCTCGAACAGAACCTGCTGAAAACGTGGCTCCGGCGCGAGTTCGATCCGGCTGAGCCGCTCTTCGTCGGGAACGCCGTCCACGATCTCCGCCAGTTCGGCGGCCCGCGCCGTCTTCGCCGCGTCGAGCTCCAGCGGCTCGAAGTCGCCGAGCGACAGCAGGGGTCGATAGGAAGGCGCGACCCGGACGACGTTCGGCCACGCGATTCGAAAGCGCTCCCGGCCCGGAACCGTCGCCACCATGCGCCTCGGCTTTGGCGGCGGCGGCTCGGGACCGTCCTCCTCGTGCGGCAGGAACGGAAACGGGATCCCGAAGACGTTCACGTACTCCGGGGCGAACCGTCTCGTCTCCTTGTCCACGTCCCACGAGATCCGCCGCAGCCCCCGCCCGACCGCCTGCTCGCAGAGAAGCTGGCTCGTGAACGCCCGCAGGCCCATGATGTGGGTCACCGTCCGTGCGTCCCAGCCCTCGGAGAGCATGTCCACCGAGATCACGTTCTGGATGCGCTCGCCGGGCGCGCCCGGCTTGCCGACGGTGTCCACCTGCCGGCGCAGCTTCTCGGCGCGCTCCTTCTGGTTGGCGTTCCCGGAGCGGACGCCCTCCACTTTCTCGGCGGCCTCGAGCACCTTCGAGTCGATGTGGAGCGTCCGGCCCGGGTCCTTGAGCGCGGCGATCCGGACCTTGCCGGCATCGAAGGCGCGCTTGATGCGAGCCGCCGTCTCAGTGCGGTTCGCGACCGTGATGAGCACCGGCCGGGTCGCGTGCCCGAGCTCCTCCCACTTGCGCCGCGTGCGGTCCCAGTCGTGGCCGAGCAGGTCGTAGGCGTTCAGCACCAGGTCCGGGAGCGGGTCTCCCGGCTGCGACCTCCGGTTCAGGTCCTCCTTGACCTCGTCGTCCTTGTAGATGTGGAAGAGGCGCGAGCGGTCGGTCGAGGCGTCGTCCTTGACGACGACCCGCGGCGTCTTGACGAGGCCGGACTCGATGGCGTCGTTGAGGCCGAAGTCGCTGACCGTCCAGGCGAAGAGCGCCTCGCTGCGGTTCGAGAGCGCCGGCGTGAAGGGAGTCGCCGAGAAGTCGAGGCAGCCGAGCACGCCCCGGACGCGGTGCAGGCGGTCCAGCGCGCCGATCCACTTCGTCTGGTCCACGAGCGTCTTTTTCGCCTTCGCGCCCTCGGGGAGCCGCCAGGCGTGGTGCGCCTCGTCGTTGACGACGAGGATGCGCTTCTCCCGCGCCATCTCTCCGAGAACGTCCCGCACCCACGCCGCGTCGCTCTTCGGGCCGCGCTTGTCCACGCTCTTCGCCTGCTTGGGTTTCACGTCCAGCGAGTGCCAGTTACGCACGACCACCCGGCCGCGCCGGAGCCGCTCGCGCAGCGCCGACGGCACCAGGTCGAACTCCGCGTAGTAGTTGCCGGAAGCGGACGGATCGAGCACCCGAAGCCGATCGCGCACCGTCAGGCCCGGGGCCATGACGAGCACGTTGCGGGAGAAGCGCGGGTCCCTCGGCGAGGCGATCCGGTTCAGGACGTGCCAGGCGATCGCCATGGCCATCACCACGGTCTTGCCGGTGCCGGTGGCCATCTTGGAGCACAGGCGCGGAAACGGCCCGCCGTCGCCGGGGACGTGGATGCCGGTGCGGGCGGTCTCGGGGGCCTCGGCGTGCCAGATCAGGGTTTCGGCGGCCTCGAGCTGACAGAAGAAAAGACGCGGATCGCGCTCGGGACGGCGCCAGTGCTCCAGCAGCCGCCGGGTGGTCCCGGTGGTTCCCGGCCAGCCGGCGTCGCGCCAGTCGGCCACGCGCTTGCGGATCGCGTTCACGAGCGGAAGCTCGACGAACCTTCCCGGATCGTGGGGATCGTCGGTCTCGGCTGCCACGTGGTAGCCCGCCGGACGGCGCCCGGCGTTGCGCTCGAACGTCCGCTCGTCGCGGTCGTACCGCCAGTGCTCGGTCGGGGCGCTCCACGCCGAGGCGATGATGAGTTCGTCGATCGCCCGCTTGCGGGTCACGGCAGGTCCAGCAGCTTCAGGCTCTCGATC
Organism: Vicinamibacteria bacterium; assembly: GCA_965199715.1. Lineage (GTDB taxonomy): Bacteria > Acidobacteriota > Vicinamibacteria > Marinacidobacterales > Marinacidobacteraceae > CBDATA01. The sequence goes on along the minus strand of OZ241322.1, from coordinate 1,547,655 downwards.
CCGCGGTCGTCCACGATCTTGACCGCCGCCCGGCGGTGCTTGCCGGGTTTGAACGGAAGCGAGACCGTGCCCCGGTACGCCTCGATTCGGTCGGGGTCGATCTCGGCGTTGAGCGACTTCGCGAGCCGCGCCCAACCGCCCTTCGCGTCGGCCTGCGGAAAGAACGCCTGCCAGGGGAAGAGGCTGCGCCCGTCGTAGTCGGGGTCGAGCATCCAGATCGCGATTCGATCGGGGCCGCCCGAATCCAACTCGCCGGAGCGGACATCGAAGTAATCGAAGCCCCGGACGGTCACCCGGACCTCGCCGTCGTCAAGCTCCTCCACGTCCGCGTCGGGCTGGCCGACCAGCCAGAAGCTCTCGTTGCCGGCGCGCTTGCGCTTCAGGTCCTCGGTCAGGAGATCCGCGTTCATCTGCGCCTTGAGCAGCGTCACGCCGGCCCAGCGGGTCTCGTCGATGTCCTTCGCGGCCTCGGGATCGAACTGGAAGGCGCAGAAGACGATGATCTTCGGACGGGGGACGAGCTTCAGGGCCTCCTCGCGGGCGAGTTCGACCTGGGTCCTGTCCAGCGGCGCGTGGTCGGGGCCGAAGGAGACGACGACCCGCTCGGAATCGAAGGACGCCGCCGGTTCGGCGGCCATCTGGGCCGGCTCGTCCTCGGCGAGCGTCTCGCCATCGGCGTGGAGCCACCGCGCTCCCAGCGGCTCCAGCCGGGAGAACCGCAGCTTGTGGCCGCCGCGTCCGCGAATGCCGGTGCGCAACAGCTCGTCGCGCCAGTCGGCCTCGCGCACGGTGGCGCCGCTGCGGCCCACCGAGGCGTCGGCGGGCTGCGGGTCGGACTCGTCCAGCGAACGAACGGTCGGGGCCGGGACGGCTTCGACGGTAAAGGGGCCGGTGACCCGGACCTTCTTCCTGTCGATGTGAGGCCGGTCGTAGAGGGTAGTGACCTCGTTGCGGTCATAGGCGAGGCTGCCGGCGGAGACCTTCGGGACCGAGTGGTACTCGAAGCCGCTACCCACGCCCTCGTCCGGATGGGCCAGCTTGTAATAGTCGAAGTGCGCGGCCATGAGCCGCTGGCGGGCGAGCGTGACCGCGACCCGCGACGTGTCGCAGGTGATCCAGCGGCGGCCCCATTGCTCGGCGACGAAGGCGGTGACACCGGAACCGCAGGTGATGTCGAGCGCGAGATCGCCGGGGTCGGTGGTCATCAGCAGGCATCGCTGGATGACCTTGGTGTACGTCTCGACGACGTAACGCGGGCCCGGGGCAGACATCTGGTCCGGCCAGATGTTGTGGAGGCGGCGCCCGGGAACTTCGCTCTCGTACCGTTTCCACGAGAGCTCGGAACCCGCTCCGACCGAAGTCAGCCGCCCGAGCTGCGCAAGCCGATTCATGCCTTCCGGCGATACGCGCCACTGCTGACCCGCGGGACAGGGGTAGGTGACCCCGTCCCATCGATAGGGGGCGGACCGCCCGGTCGTCGAAGTGCCCGGCGAAACGAGGCGTTCCCGACGGAAAATGCGAGCGTCGGTCGGCAGCTCTCGCCGCTCCTCCTTGGTCAGGGGGAGCGAGCGCCCATCCCTCTCCACCATGGCGTAGGAACTGAAGAGTTCAACCGTCTCCTCGCGAGTCAACTCCTCGTAGATCTGTCGGTACTTGAGCTTGTTGATGTTCTTGGCGAACCAGGCGAGGTAATCGGCGGCCTTGGGTAACCGGCTGCTGGAACTGCCGCCGGTCTTGACAAAACTGATCGTGGCCACGCGGTTCTCACGTCCGAACACGTCCCCCATGAGCCCGAGCACGAGGTCGAGGTTCTCGTCGCCGATCTGGACGAAGACGCTCCCGGACTCGGTGAGGAGTTCCCGGGCGAGGCGCAGGCGGTCCCGGAGGTAGGTCAGCCACGAGTGGATGCCGAGTTCCCACGTGTCGCGGAACGCCTTGAGCGTCTCCGGCTCCCGGGTCAGGTCGTTGTCGGTGACTTCCCGCTTGTTGACGAACGGCTGGAAGTTGGAGCCGTACTTGATCCCATACGGCGGGTCCACATAGACCATCTGGACCTTGCCGCCCATGCCCTCCTTCTCGAGGAGGCTGTTCATGACCAGCAGGCTGTCGCCCGCGATCAGCCGATTGCTCCAGTCGTCCCGGTGACCGTAGAAGTCAATCGCCTGCCGCAGCGGCAGGCTTGACTGGAACAGGGACTGTTGAGCCGGTTCCGGTTGGCGGCGTACCGCCTCGATGATCGTCCGGGGGTCTATCCGCTCGTGCACGTGCAGCGAGACGGTTGGAATCTCGAATGAGGTTCCTTCAACCTTGCCCGCCCACTGGAGCGTGGGGTCGAGATGCGGGTCGTGATCCCAGCGTTTCCGCTCCGGCGCAAAATCGGTATCCGCGGTGACAAGTCCGACCGGCGGGGCGTTGAGGCGCTCCGCCCCTTCATGGACGTAGCTTTCTAATTTCCGGCCTCGAGACCTAGAACGGGCGGGCGGGCGGGCGGGCGCAAGCTCCGTGCCATGTTGTGCTTACCGGATCCTACCGTCTCGCATCACCAGCAGCACGCGCCCAAGCGCCTCGACTTCCGCAAGCGGGTTCCCGTCCACGACCACCACGTCCGCCGCGTAGCCCGCAGCCAGCGTCCCGATCTCGTCGCCCATTCCGAGCGACTCCGCCGCAAGCGACGTGAGCCCGACGATCACGTCCGCCGGGTCCTGCCCGCCGTCGCGCACCCGCGCCGTGGCTTCCCGGATGTTCTGGCCGTGGGCTCCGGCGACCGCATCGGTTCCGAAGACGATCTTGAGCCCCTCCGTCTCAAGCGCCATTTGGAAGGTCTCCATGGCGCGGACGCCGCCCGCTTCCATCGCCGCGAATCCCTCCTCGGTGTAGTTCCCGATCCCGAGGTAGCGGTCCCGGTTCTCGAAATAGTTCGCGAAGATGAGGTACGTGTTCGGGTCGTAGTACGTCCCGTTGGCCGCCAGCAGGTCGAGCGTCGCCTGGTCGAGCAGCGCCCCGTGCTCGATCGCGGTGCACCCGGCGTTCGAGGCGCGGGCGGCGCTCTCGGGGCCGTGGGCGTGGACCAGCGTCCGCAGGCCGCGCTCGCTCGACGCGCCGCAGGCCGCCTCCAGTTGCTCCAGCGAGAGCGTCGGGCCGCCGCCGACCCGGATGCTCTCGGACGCGAAGATCTTGATCGCGTCGGCTCCCGCGTCGGCGAGCCGATGCACTTCCGCCGCGAGTTCGTCGGGGCCGCCGGTCCCCGCGCCGAGTTGGCCGAGCGTGGTCAGCACTCGGGGGCCGGGCACGGTTCCGCGGTGGATCGCGTCGCGCACCGGGCCGTCCACCGGGCTGCCGAGGCTCTGGACGGTGGTGAACCCGGCGTCCAGCATGGCGAGACCGTTCTCGACGGCGGCCATCGCCGCCGTGTCGCCGGAAGCGCCCCGCGCCAGCTTGCCGCTCTCGTCGAAATGCCAGTCGAGGTGGACGTGAGTATCGATGAATCCCGGCAGGATCGTCCCGCCGGGGAAGTCGCGGCGCTCGCCGGACGGAAGCTCGGCCACCGGCGCTACGGCGACGATCCGGCCATCCCGGACGGCCACGCCGTGGCCGGTGAGCGCCGCGCCCCGGCCGTCGAGCACGAGGTCCGCGGTCAGGACGAGGACATCGGTGTCCGGCGGGGTTGTCCCGCAGCCGACGAGCAGCGCGAGGAGGAGGCCGCGCCGCAAAACCTAGACCTCGCCGGCGAGCTGCGAGGCGGTCCGGAGCGAGAGCGCGGCGAACGTGAGCGTGCCGTTGTTGCAGCCGGACGAGACGATCGTCGGCGCTCCCGCCACCCACAGGTTCGGGTGGTCGTGCGCCCGGCCCCATGCGTCCACCACGCTGTCGGCCGGATCGTCGCCCATGCGGCAGCCGCCGCCGGGATGGTCGTAGTGGTCGGCGTACTGGATGTCCATGATCTCGCCGCCGCCCGCGCTCAGGATCTCCCGGAAGCGCTCCTCGATCTTGTTCTCGGTGTAGCCGCGCAGTTCCGCCGAGACCGGGTCGTCCACGTAATCGATCCGCGGCAGCGGATCCCCCCAGCGGTTCTTCCGCTTCGGCTCGAGGGTCAGGGCGCTCGCGCGGTCGGGGATCACGTCGTAGTACGCCCGCATCCGCAGCGCGCCGGTCCGGGCGCGGTCGCGCCAGTCGGCGAGCATCCGGTCGCCGAGCAGCAGCCCGCCCCGGTCGTCGCGCAGGCGCGGGCCGCGGCCGAAGCTGGATTCCCAGATCCGCATGTCGTGGCGGATGTACTTCCCGTCGGGCTGAGCCTCGTCGTCCTTGTGCTGGAAGCGCTTGGAGAGAAGGCTGTCGGAGCCGTACACGCCCGGAAAGAGACGCATCGGAACCGAGACGAAGGCGTTCACCCACCGGTGCCCGGTGACGTAGCGCCCGACCGTCCCCGAGCGGTTCGCGACGCCGTGGGGGTGGCGGCTGTCGGCGCTCGTCAGCAGCAGGTGCGACGACCACGCGTATCCGGCGGCCAGCACGAACTGCCGCGCCCGGATGCGCACCGGCTCGTCGGGGCGGTCGCGGTGGAACGCCTCGGCCTCCTCGATCGCGTTGCCGCCGGCGGCGACCTTCAGCCTGCGGATCATGGTCCGGTCGTGGAGCGCGATCCGGTTCGCCTCGAGCAGCTCGATGAAGGTGAAGTCGGGGCTGTACTTGGCGCCGGTCGGGCAGATCGAGCACGTGTCGCAGCGCAGGCACTCGCGCCGGCCCCGGTACGCGCGGGAGTTCTTGGAGACCGGGTTGCGCCAGTAGGGGATCCCCGAGCCCTCGGTCCACTTGAGCGCCTGCGCGAGGTTCCACGAGACCGGCAGCGGATCCATCGGATACGCCGCGCTCCTCGGGTCGTACTCCGCCGGCCCCTGCTCGCCCGCGACCCCGATCCGCTCCTCGGCCTCCTGGTAGAACGGCTGGAGGTCGTCGTAGTCGATCGGCCAGTCGCGCCCGGCCCCGAACAGCGAACGCAGCCGGAAGTCCTCGGGCGAGTACCGCGGCGTGGTCCCGCCCCAGTGCATCGCGAGCCCGCCCACCGACATGGACCGCGACTGCCCGTTCCGGCACCAGTGGCCGGGGATGTGCGCCGGGTCGTAGGGGTTGTCGCCGTATTCGAGCATCCGGCGGCGGGTCTCGAACCGGTTCTCGAAGTCGAAGATGCGGTTTCCGGCCTCGACGACCGCGATGCTGGCGGACGTGTCCGCGGCGAGGCGCTCGGCGACCATGGCCGCGCTGATCCCCGCTCCGAGGATCGCGACGTCGGCCTCGATGACGGTCATGACGGACGCTCCGCGCCACTCGGAAGGCCCCGGCAGCCCCGAGGGTTGATGCGGGCGCCGTAGGCGAGATCGACGCTTCCCGGACGGCTCCCCCAGCGGGCCATCAGGGCGACGGCGACATGGGGCGCGTGGATCGGCGACGGCAGCGCGTCGCCGGGGGCGAGCCGGTCCAGTTCGCCGGCGAGAAGCTCCCGCCGCTCGGCGAGCGACAGCTCCTCGAAGCCGCGCTCGCGGGTCCGCCGGGCGAGGAGATCCAGCGCCTCGAGCTGGGCGTTCCACGCCGGCGCCGGATCGGGGGGGCCGTAGCGGACGACGTCCGAGTTCAGATACGCGTAGTTCTGCGCCTTGACCGGCTCGAAGCCGTCGAGCCAGCGCGTGAAATCCTCGACCGCGGCGCGGACTCCGTCGGGGCCGATCTCCTCGGGGAGCACCGCCTCGGCCACGGCCTGGAGCAGCGCGGATGACTGGGCGCGGGCGGCGACGGGCGCCGCCACCGCGGCGGCGACCAGGCCCGACGACTTCAGGAATCGGCGGCGCGGAAGAGTCACGGGGCGATTGTATGGTTGCGGCGTGCCTCCGCAGCCGCCACGCATCGACCCGGAGCTGGAAGCCCTGCTGAACGGGATCCGCGACGGTGAGATGGAAGTCGTCATGGGGGCGCTCGACGGCGGGCTGCCGGCGGACGCGAAGGCGCCGAACGGGATGACCGCGCTGCACGTCGCGGCGGTGCTCGGGCGCGAGGAGTTCGTCCGGCTGTTCCTGGATCGGGGGGCCGACGCGAACGACCCGGCGGGCAACGGAATCCGCCCGCTCCATCGGGCCGCGCTCGGGGGCCACCTCGGGACGATCCGGATGCTGCTCGACGCCGGCGCGGAAGTGGACGCCGCCGCCGACTGGGGGGCGACCGCGCTGATGAGCGCCGTCGAGCGGGGCCACGCCGAAGCGGCGCGCCTCCTCATGGCCGCCGGAGCCGACCCGGCCGTCCCCGCGCGAAACGGCGAGACCGCGGTCAGCCTCGCCCGGTCCGACGAGATGCGCGCCTTGCTCACCGCCGATCCCGCGACGCTGCGGGCGGCGCGGGAAGTCGCGGCCGCCGCCGAAGCCGAGCGGGCGGAAACCCACCTGCGGACCGGCGTGGCGTTCGACGACGCCGGCGACGTCCCCCGGGCGATCCAGTCGTACCGGCTCGCGCTCGAGGAAGCGCCCGACGAGCCGCTCGTTCGCTACCGGCTCGGGCGGGCGCTCCACCGGTTCGGGGAGCGCGAGGCGCTGGTCCACCTTCGCGAAGCGGTGCTCTTGTGGGAGCGCCGCATCGGGGACGGCGAACCGATCCGGACGATCGCGCGGCCCGCGCTCGAGGACGCCTGCTCGGTGCTGCGCGACGCCGGGCGGAGCCCGGACGCCGACCGCTGCGAGCGCGCGCTCGCCCGGCTGCCGTGACCTCCGACGACCGCTTCCAGCAGGAGCACCTCGACGCCACCGCGCGCACGTTCGCGCTGACGCTGAAGCCGCTGCCCTTGGGGCTGCGGCCGGCGGTGATGAACCTGTACCTGCTGGCTCGGATCGCGGACACGATCGAGGACGACCCCGGAATCGAGGACCGCGACTCCTTCGGCGAGCGGTTCATCGCCGCGGTCGAGGGAGCCGGCGACCCCGAGTCGTTCGCCGAGGACCTCGCGCCGCACGTCACGAAGGGCGCCGAGCGGAAGCTCGTCGCCGAGACCCCGCGGGCGCTCGCGATCACCCGGCGGCTCGACCCGGACTCGCGCGCCGCGATGGAGCGCTGCATCCGGATCATGACCGGGGGGATGCTGGAGTTCGCCCGGATCCGCGGCCCCGCCGGCCTCGCCGACCACGACCAGCTCGAGCGCTACTGCTACTACGTCGCCGGAGTCGTGGGGGAGACGCTCACCGAGCTCTACTGCGCGTACTCGCCCCGCACGGCGGAGCGGCGCAAGGAACTCGAGCGGCATGCCCGGGCGTTCGGCCAGGGGCTCCAGATGGTGAACGTGCTGAAGGACATCGAGGCCGACCGGAAGCGCGGGGTCTCGTGGATGCCGCGCGATGTGGCGCGGCGCAAGCCGGGGTCGCCCCGATACGTGTCCGCGGTGCGCCGTCTCGTGGGGATCGCCCGAGCGAAGCTCCGCCAGGGGCTCGCCTACTGCCTCGCGATTCCCCGGAGCGAGACCGGAATCCGGCGGTCGTGCCTGTGGCCGCTCGCGCTCGCCATGCTCACGCTTCGCGAGGTCCAGAAGAACCCGGGAGCGCCGGCGAAGATTTCGCGGCGCAAGGTCTGGGCGGTGGTCCTGGCGATGGGGCTGTTCGCCCGGTCTGACCGGGGCGTCCGGCTCGTGTTCCGCTTATGCAGTTGACGCGCTTCGGGTTCTTGTGCGGCGCTCTCGCCTGGGGGCTTGGGCTTGCGGCTGTGGACCGATGTCGCGGCGCTCGGCTGCGTCTTCCCCCGGCGCTAGGACGATTCGCGGATCAGGTCGTCGCGGGTCTGGCGGATGTTCTCGAAGCTCTCCTGCGAGATCACGTAGTACCAGTCGGCGAACCGCCGGGTGAGCATCTCCTCGCGCTCCCGGCCCTCGGTCACCTCGCGCTCCCAGCGGTCCCAGTCGCGGGCCCGCGTTCGGTTCTCCCGGTCCTCGTCGGTGAGGTCGTCCGCCCCCTTGTCCATGTAGTCGCGGTTCGCCGGGCGGGGCGGCTCGGGGAAGCGCTCGGGCGCGAACTCGGCGGTGACGAAGAGAAAGCGGTTCTCGGCCGGGCCGGCCCCGGCGTCCAGTTCGGTCGCGCCGCCCGCTGAGAGGCCGTCGCCCCGACCATAGACCACCTCGCCGAAGCGCAGCGTGTAGCGGATGCCGTCGTCGGCCTCGATGCGGACCTCGCCCTCGTTCGAGAGCAGGCTGCCGGTCTGGGTCAGGTAGTAGCCGCGGTCCTGCAGCGAGAGGATGTCGGCGTTGGAGATCCCGGCGACGTCCCCGGTGAGCGACGCTGCGATCCCGTCGGGCTTGGGCCGCACGCCGACGATCTCCAGCTCGTCCGCCGCCCGCAGCGTCTCGGAGATGCGGAAGGAATCCACCTCCTCGTCGCTTCCGAGGCCGGCCGCGGTCCACGTCCCGTCCTCCTTCGTGAGCTCGAGGACGCCGCGGCGGTCCACCCGGAACGTGCGTTCGTTGATCGTGTAGTCCTCGAGCGTCACGTCGGTCACCCGGTCGCGGTCCATGAGGAGCAGATCGCGCTCGATCCAGTCGGCGAAGCGGGCGGAGATCTCGACTCCGAGATCGGAGACATATACCCGCTTCTGGCCGGGAACCCGCACGAACCAGTAGCCCTCGCGGTCCTCGACCTGGCGGCCGATGATGAGGTCGGCGAGCACCCGCTCGCCGGACGCCTTGACGGTCACCCGGCGGCCGCGCCCGACGAGCGACACGGACCCCTCGTCGAGCGGATCCACGACCCCGAGCGCCGGATGGTCGGCCACGTTCTCGGAGCGGAAGTCGGCCTTCTCCAGCAGCATCACGCCGGCGGCCGTCTGGGCGAGCCGGTCGGCGCCGTCCGCGGGGTAGTCGTGGTGGCTCGGGATCGTCCAGACGCCGTTCACGTTCTGGACGCGGAAGGGCCGCGCCTCCGCGGTCTCCTCGTTGAACTCGATGACCTCGAGCGAGACCGCCTCCTCCGGATCGTTGAAGTCGGGGAAGAAGCGCTCGCCGACGTCCACGAAGTCGCTCGGCTCGGGGTTGCGCGGGGCGCTGACGAAGGCCAGCACCGCGAGCAGGAGGGCCGCCCCGGCGATGGTCTGGGTGCGGCGGAGTTCGGGACCGGTGGTTTCTGCCATGTCGCTTTCCTCAGCCCTGACGGAGCCGGCGGGCGGCCGCCGCTCCCTCGCGCTCGGCCCGGCGGCGGCGCGCGAAGACGAAGACTCCCAGCAGGAACACCGGGATCGGGGGGAGGAGCACCGCTCCGGTGCGGATGCCGCTCTGGATGCGCCGGACCTGGGCCTCCATCCGCTCCTCGCTGGCGCGGATTTCGGCGTCCTTGTCGGCGTTGATGTTGGCCTCGAGCACCGCGAAGCGGCGGTTCTCGACCTCTTGGAGGTTGCGGGCCATGATCGCCTTGGCCTGCGCGTCGAGGTCGTCGCGCTGATCGACGGCGGCGACCCGCTGGTCGAGACGCTCCTGCGCGGACCGGAGCGCGTCGGCGGCGCTGCGCTCGGCGGCGTCCTCCTCGGCGGAACGGATCTCGACGAAGTCGCGGACGCGCCCCTCGACGCGCTCGAGCGTGCGGTGGCGCACCCGCCGGTTGCGCAGGCTCACGAACGACTCGTCGCCGACCAGCACGTCCATCGCGTTCAGGAAGAACGAGACGTTGTCGAAGTTCATGTTCGGCGGGCCGACCCGGCGGATCTCGAAGAACTGCTCGGAGATGAAGTCGAGGTCGGCGATCGCGATGACGCGGGTGCTGTCGGCGTCGTCCATGGGCTCCTCGTCGCCGGTCTCCGGGTTCCGGTAGGCGCGGGCCTCGGCGGCGACCACGTAGGTGGCGGGATCGGGGCGGTGCGGGAGGTTCGGGTTGAGCTGCGAGCCGAGGAACGTGCGCTGGACCATGTCGAAGTACGGCAGCGTCCCCGAGAAGTCGCCGGTGGTGAGCAGCGGCTGGAAGTCCGCGCCCGGAGCCGCGAGCGGCTCGAGGAAACCCGGGTAGATGAGGACGAGCTGCTGGAGGCCGGCGCTCGCGACCGATTCCTCGGCGAACGCGGCCGAGTTGCCGCTGCCCTCGCCGAGGAACACGACCTCGGGCGGCAGGTGGCCGAGGTCCGGGTGGGGGTTGTAGGTGTCCCAGACGATCGAGCCCGGGTCCCACGAGATTCCGAGCTGGGCGAGCAGCCCGGTGACGTCGCCCTTCGGCGCGGGCGGCGGGCTGCCCTGGTTCATGAACGGGTTGCGCGACGCGCCCGGCGGCTCGGCCGGCGCGAGGCCGATGTTCACGACCGGGAGCGGGTCCACCAGCAGGAGCGCCGGCGTGCCCTGGCGGATGCGGTCGAGCACGTTGTCCATCTCGTCCTGGGCGAGAGTCGAGGGCAGGATGACCAGCAGGCCGTCGAGCTCCTCGGTGATCGTCGCGTTCGGCTGGATCTGGACCACCTCGTACTGCTTGCGGAGCTCATCGACCACGGACCACTCGGGCGAGCTCTGCATGGTCTGGAAGTCCAGCCCGCCGAAGATGCGCAGCTCCTTCGAGATGACCCCGACCCGGCGCTTTTCGGCGTTGGCCACGACCCGGATGCTGCGGGCCAGCTCGTACTCGACCGGAAGTCCGCGGTCGAAGAACGGGATCACCTGCTCCTCGGCGGCGCGGGTGAAGGCGACCCCCATGAACACGTCGGCGACCGCGGCGCGGGCGGCGCTCAGCCCGGGAATCTGCCGGGGCTGGATCCCGAATTTCTCGCGGGCCTCCTGCGCGGCCTCGGTGAACGGCTCGGTGTCCCGGATGAGCACCCGGACCCGCCCGCCGCTCGCCGACTCCAACTCGCGCATCACGCTCTCGAGCGTGGCGCGGGTCTGGACCAGCGGCTCGGGCACGTCGGGGCTGAGGTACGCCTGCACGAAGACCGGGCTGTCGTCGGGCAGCGAGCGGAGCAGCTCGCGGGTCTCGGGGGCGATCGAGTGGAGGCGCTCGGCGGTGGCGTCCACCCGGAACCCGAACCGCGAGATCAGCACGATCGCGCTCAGCAGCAGCAGCGCGGTCGAAGCCGCCCGGATCGCGTGGTGGGTGGACATCCGGTAGCCGTCGGCGGCGGCCGGCCAGTGGCGGCGGCCGATGAGCAGCACGTTCAGGTACAGGAAGAACCCGGCGACCGCGACGAAATAGAGGACCGAGGTCACGGGGACGAGGCCGCGTCCGAACTCGGCGAAATGGAAGCGGGCGGAGACCGGCTCGAGGAACGCGGCGAGCGTCGGGCTGAAGGCCCCGGCGACGAGGTCCAGCAGCAGGATCCCGGCGCAGAAGACCGCGCCGAGGATGAAGGCGACGGTCGAGATCGAGGTCAGCAGCGAGGCCGCGGTTCCGGCGGCGGCGAGCGCCGCGCCGAGCAGGAAGTAGCCGACGTAGTTCGCGAACAGCAGGCCCCAGTCGGGGCTGCCGAGGAACATGAGCACGAGCGCGTGGCTGAGCGAGAGGACGAGCGCGGCGGAATAGACGCCGAGTACCGCGGCGTACTTGCCGAGCACGATCTCCACGTCGGTCGCCGGCAGCGTCAGCAGCAGCTCGTCGGTGCCGAGGCGGCGCTCCTCCGCCCAGACCGCCATGGTCAGCGCCGGGATGAAGAAGAGCAGCACCCACGGGAACCACGAGTTCAACTGGTCCAGGTTCGCGAGGTTGTTGAGGAAGAAGCGGTCCTGCCAGAACGCCGCGGCGGCGCTGAGCAGGATGAACAGCGTGAGGAAGACGTAGCCCGAGGGGTTCGAGAAGTACATGCGGAGGTCACGCCGCATGAGCGCCTCGACCACCCCGCGGCGGACCTTCGGGACTTCGACGAGGCCGGGCATCAGGCGGCCGCTCCGTTCGCGGTGAGCTCGTAGAAGCTGGACTCGAGCGACCCGTCGCGCTCCAGCTCGGCCGGGGTGCCGTCGAAGACCAGCCGGCCCTGGTGGACCACGAGCACCCGGTCGGCCACGACCTCGACCTCGCGCAGGATGTGGGTTGAGATCAGGACCGTCTTCTCCTCGCCGAGGCGGCGGATGTTCCGGCGGAACTCGCGGATCTGGTTCGGGTCCAGCCCCGAGGTGGGCTCGTCCATGATGAGCACGTCGGGGTCGTGCAGCAGCGCCTGGGCCAGCCCGACGCGCTGGCGCAGCCCGCGGGAGAGCTTGCCGATGGGCTTTTCGAGCACCTCGGCGAGGCTGGTGAGGGCGCTGACCTCGCGGATGCGCCCTTCGAGCCGGTCGGGAGCGACCTCGCGCGCCGCGCCGAAGAACCGGAGCAGCTCGACGGCGGTCATGTCCGGGTAGAGGGGACCGTTCTCGGGCAGGTAGCCGAAGCGCCGCGATGCGTCCAGCCGGTCGCGGCGGACGTCGCGCCCGGCGATGCTCGCGGCGCCCCGGCTGGGCGCGAGGTATCCGGTGAGCATCTTCATCGTGGTCGTCTTGCCGGCTCCGTTCGGGCCGAGGAACGCCACGATCTGCCCTTGGGGGATCGCGAAGCTCACGTCCTCGACCGCCACGAACGGGCCGTAGTACTTGCTCAGGCCGCTCGCCTCGATCATCATGGGTGGGTGCATCGGCAACCTCGGGGGTTCGGAAGAAACGCGCCGAATTGTAGCGAAGCGCAGACGGCTTTCCTGACGCGGTTCCTCGTCGCGGCGGCGGTTCTGGTCGCGGTCGCCGCCGACGCGGGTCCGCGGCGTCCGCAGGCGCTCGCCCTGACCGACGGGCTGCTGCTCGTCGGCAACCGGTCCGGCTCGGTGAGCGTCGTCCGGGCTTCCGACCTCGAGCTTCTGGGCGAGACCCAGGTCGGGGAGAACGTCACCGCGCTCGCGCCGCTGCCGGACGGGCGCGCGCTCGCGGTCGATCACGACGGGCATCGCCTCCACGAGCTGCGCGCGCTTCCCGACGGCTCGGTCCGGGTCGAGAAGTCGCGGGAGACGTGCCGCTATCCGTCGCAGGCGGCGGTCTTCGGGGATCGGGTCGCGGTCTCGTGCCTGTGGTCGCGGGAGGTCCGGATCGACGGCGCCTCGGTCGCGCTTCCGTTCGAGCCGCGGGACCTGTTGTTCCTCGACGAACGCCTGCTGCTGGTCGCCGACGCGTTCGGCGGGGGCCTCGCGCTTCTCGACGGAACGGAAATCCGCCACGTCCGCGAACTCGCCGGCCACCAGTTGCGCGGCATGGCGGTCGTCGGCGGCGACACGGTCGCGCTCGCGCATCAGCAGCTTCATTCGGGGATGCGCACGACCGACGACGACATCCGTTGGGGGGTGTTCATCACGAACAGCGTCAGCCTGTTCCCGCTCGACGATCTGGTCGCGGACGACCCGAGGCTTCAGCGGCGCACGCGCCTCCTCGACCTCGGCGGGGTCGTGATCCCGTCCGGTGACCCCGCGCATCTGGTTCCGACCGGCGGGGACTCGTTCGCGGTCTCGCTCGCCGGCGTGGGGCGGATCGCGCTCGGGAGCACCAGGAAGCACCTGTCGAGCCACGTGCCCGTCGGCGACGGGCCGGGCGCGTTGCTGTTCGACGGCGACCGGCTCTTCGCGGCGAACCGCCTCGACGACTCGGTCTCCGTGGTCCGGGCCGGCGAGGAGACCCACCGGACGTCGCTCGGCGCCGCCGGGACGCTCGACGCCGCGGCGCGGGGCGAGCGCCTCTTCCACGACGCGACGCTCTCGCTGCGCGGCTGGATGAGCTGCGCGAGCTGCCACGTGGACGGCCACACGAACCACCGGCTCTCGGACACGCTCGGTGACGGCGACTACGGCGCGCCGAAGCGCGTGCTCTCGCTGCTCGGCGTGCGCGACACGCGCCCGTTCGCGTGGAACGGCAAGATCCGGAACCTCGAGGATCAGGTGCGCAAGTCGGTGCGCACCACGCTGCGGGGCCGGGAGCTCACCGACGGCGAGGTCGCCGACCTGGCCGCGTACCTCCGCAGCCTCGAATTGCCCGAGATGACCGGGGGCGGCCGGCTGGCCGAAGGACGCGACGCGTTCTCCCGCTACGAGTGCGACCGCTGCCACACGGCTCCGACGTACACGTCCGCCGGTGCGCACGACGTCGGGCTCGAGGACGAGCGCGGCCAGCGGCGGTTCAACCCGCCGTCGCTGCGCGGCGTGCGCTTCCGGCGCACGCTCTTCCACGACGCCTCGGCGGGTTCGCTCGAGGAAGTGCTGGCGCGCCACCCCGGGCACGGATCAACGGTCAGCGAGGCGGACCTCGCCGCGCTGGTCGCGTTCCTGAAGTCGCTCTAGCCGGCGTTCTTCGCCATCTCGGCGAAGAACGCCTTCTCGCGCTCGGCGACCTCCTCGCCAGTGAGGGTCTCCTTGTGCGTCGAGAGGCCCCAGCGGTGGCCGAAGGGGTCCAGCACGACGCTGTGGCGGTCGCCCCAGAACTGGTCGGTCGGCGGCTGGATCTCCGTGGCGCCGGCCTTGATCGCCTTCGCGAAGGCGGCGTCCACGTCCGGGACATAGGCGTGGATGCTGACCGTCGTGCCCTTGAGCGTGGCCGGCGAGACGTAGCCGCCCGGCCCCGGGAACTCCTGCGACAGGTAGATCTGCGAGTCGCCGAGGCGGATCTCGGCATGCATGATCGCGCCGCCGGGACCCTCCATGACCGACTCCAGCTCGGCGCCGAGCGCGCTCTGGTACCAGTCGAGCGCCGCGCGCCCGTCGGCGGGGACGACGAGATAGGGCGTGACCGCGCTGGCGCGCGGGGGGATGTAGTGCTCGGCCTTGGCCATGAGGCGTTCTCCTGCGGGGCCGGAAGGGTAGCCCGGTAGCATTGGCGCCGACGTGCGCCTTTCCGCGGTCGATCTCTTCTGCGGGGCCGGCGGCCTGAGCGCCGGCCTGAACGCCGCGGGGATCGAGGTCGTCGCCGCCTGCGACCACTGGCCGGCGGCGGTCGAGACCTACCGCCGGAATCTCGGCGACCACGTGGAGCGGTTCGACCTCGCCGACGTGGAGGCGTCCGCCGAGGCGCTGGCCGCGCATCGGCCGGACGTCATCGCCGGCGGCCCGCCGTGCCAGGACTTCTCGACCGCGGGCAAGCGCGTCGAGGGCGACCGGGCGAACCTGACGCTGAGCTTCGCCCGGATCGTCGAGCGGTGCCGGCCGCCGATCGTGCTGATGGAGAACGTGCCGCAGGCGCGCCGCAGCCACACCTACGCGAGGGTGCGGTCGTTGCTGCGGGAGTGGGACTACCGGGTGGCCGAGTCGGTGCTGGACGCGAGCCGCTTCGGCGTTCCGCAACTGCGGCGACGGTTCTTCATGGTCGGGTGGCTCGGCGACAGCGCCCCGGCGCGGCGGTTCCACGACTGGATGCGGGACGCCGAGTCCGTGGAGCGGCTGACCGTGAAGCAGTACCTCGGCGACGAGATCGACGTGGACTACTACTACCGGCATCCGAGGAACTACTCGCGCCGCGCCATCTTCTCGGTCGAGGAGCCGTCGCCCACGATCCGGGGCGTGAACCGGCCGGTTCCGCCGAACTACCGCCGGAACCACCTCGACAGCGCCGACCCGGAAGCGGTGCGGCCGCTGACGTCGCTGGAGCGCAGCCGCATCCAGACGTTTCCGCGCGACTGGGACTGGGGGTTCGAGCGGTCGAACCGGAACGCCGAGCTGGAGCTTCTGATCGGGAACGCGGTGCCGGTGGATCTGGCGAAGCGCGTGGGAGAGGGGATTCGTCAGGCCTCGTCGGCGTGACCTCCGAGCAGCGCAGCCGGATCATGCGCGCGGTCAAGAGTCGCGACACGAAGCCCGAGAAGGAAGTGCGGCGGATGCTGCACCGGCGCGGCTACCGATACCGCCTCCACCGGAAGGACCTGCCCGGCACGCCGGACATCGTGTTCGGCCCGCGCCGCAAGGTCGTCTTCGTGAACGGGTGCTTCTGGCACGGGCATGCATGTCCGCGCGGAAGCCGTCAGCCGAAGACGAACGCGGAGTACTGGCGGGCGAAGATCGCCCGCAACGTCGAGCGCGACGCCGAGCAGCGGGAGCGTCTGGAAGCGGCCGGGTGGGCCGGGTTCACCGTGTGGGAATGCGAGCTGTCCGATCCGGGGGCCGTGGCGGAGGAGCTGGTGACGTTCCTCGAGAGGAAGCCGTAGTCACGGCCGGCGCGGCGCGCGGAAGTCCAGCACCCACTGGATCATGACGAGAAGCGCGTTGTCGCTCACCGCCCCGAATCGCCGGCGGTAGTCCGCCGCGACGTGGCTCAGCGTCCACGGGAGCTCGTAGCGGACGCCGGCGATGACGTGGCTTTGGTGGGAGTCGTCGTGGTTCGTCTCGGTTCCGAGTTCGAGGGCGCCCCACATCCGGTGCTCGGGAAGGAAACGCCGCACCCGGACGAAGCCGCCGAAGCGCTCGGCGCCGCTCAGTTCGCTGCGGTGGAGCGCCGCCCGGATCGTGGCGTCGCGGCCCGGGCTTCCGTCGAGGTGCACCGCGGTCTGGCGGCGCGGGACGTCCGCGTCGGGACCGTCGCGTCCCTCGTAGTGGCCGAGGTCGAGCTTCCAGTCGTCGCCGAGGAAGCGGCCCACTCCCAGCAGCACGTCCTTGAAGTCGTTGTCCTCGGGGGCGAACCCGGTCCCGTTCACGAGGTGGAAGGCGCCGGTGTAGCGGCCCCGATCCACGAGGAACATGAGCGCCGTCTCCCGGGGCCGGGTGAGCGCGGAGCCGGGGTTCGAGCCGACCATCTGGAAGGCGAACGGGGGTTCGGTGAACTCGGGCAGCCACAGCGGGGCGGCGCGCCCGGCGCGGATGCGCAGCCAGTCGTTCGCCCGGTATTGCGCCCACAGGTCGTGGACGCGGGTCTCGCCCACGTCCCAGACCCCGCGGATTTGGATGCGGTCGCCGATGCGGGTGTCCGTCCAGACGGTGAGGCGCTCGGTGGTGACGTCCTCGGTGAGGCTGTTGTAGATGTGCCGGCCGCGAAGCCGCAGGTGGGTGCGCGGCTCGTTCGACTGGGGGAGCGCGGGGGCCGCGGCGAGAAGCGCCAGAACCGCGAGGAGGCCGACCCGGGCTCCACGGGTAGGACTTGAACCTACAACCAACGGATTAACAGTCCGCTGCTCTGCCATTGAGCTACCGTGGAATCCCGGAAGCGATCCCGCAAGGGCGGCTAGCTTATCCCGGCGGCGGGTCAGAGCGGGCTGCGATGGGCGAACGCCTCGCTCATCGTGCCGGCGTCGGCGTGGACCAGTTCGCTGCCGATCGGGACCCCGATACCGATGCGGGTGATGCGCACGCCCTCGGGACGCAGCGCGTGCGCGAGCCAGCCGGCGGCGCTCTCGCCCGCGTGCGTCGGGTTCGTCGCGACCACGACCTCCTCCACGCCGCCGGCGCGGATCCGCCGCACGAGCGGTTCGAGGCGCTCGGGTTCGAGCGGGCCGCCGGACGGCCGTGCGCCGAGCACGAAGTAGCGCCCCCGGAACGTCCGCGCACGCTCGACCGCGGCGATGTCGGCGGGGGCCTCGACGACGCAGATGCTGGCGTCGCTGCGGTCCGGGTCCCGGCAGAAGCCGCATGCCTCGCCGTCGGCGAAGTTGCCGCAGTTCATGCACTTGCGGACCTGCTGGTGCAGTTCGGCCAGCGCGGTTCCGAAGGCCCGGACGCCGTCGGGGTCGGCGGCGAGGAGGTGGAACGCGATCCGTTCCGCCGATTTCTCGCCGATCCCCGGCAGCGCGCGGAACTCGACGATGAGTCGGACGAGCGGCTCGGGGAGGCTCATCAGCTCCCCATCAGTCCCCCGAGGTCGCGGAGCGCCGGCTCCTGGGAGAGTTTCTTCTCAAGGCGGCGCATCGCGTCGTTCGAGGCGGCCTTGACGAGGCTCTCGAGGAGCTCCACGTCGCCCTTCTCGACGACCGAGGGGTCGATCTCGACCCGGCGCACGTTGCGCCCGCCGGTGACTTGCACCTTGACCATCCCGCCGCCGGCGGAGCCCTCGGCGGTGATGGCCTCGATCTGCTTCTTCAGCTTGCGCATCTGGCGCATCTGACGGGCCATCTGGGAGGCTCGGGCGATCATGGGCGCGGTTCCTCAGGCGGGCTTCGCGCCCGGACCGACGGGGACAATATCGCCTCCGAAACTGGCCCGATATTCGCGGACGACGGCGGTCGGCTCAGCGGACTCCCGGGGTTTCGGCGGCGGGCGCGGAGCGGGCGCCGGGCGGTCGAGGCGGTCGACGAGCGCGTCGAATTCGGCGAGGCGCGGCAGCTCCACGAGGCGGAGCAGCGCCATCTCGAGATGGAAGCGCGGCTCGGGGGCGAAGCGCAGGCCGTCGTCGGCCCGGGTGAGCGCGTCGAGGCTGCGTAGCAGGTCGGCCTCGCTGAACTGCCCGGCGAACTCGCGCAGCGACTCCGCCTCGTCGCTCCACTCGAGGAGCTCGGGCGCGTCCGGGGCCGCCCGGCGGACCACCACGTCGCGCAGGTAGTGCAGCAGCATGGTGACGAAGTGGCGCAGGTCGCGGCCGTCGCGGACGAGATCGTTCACGACCTCGAAGATCGCCTTGCGGTCGCCCTTGAGGACCGCTTCGGTGGTCTTGCGGCACAGCGAGACATCGGGAACGCCGAGCACCGAGTTGACGTCGGCCAGCGTGACCTCCCGATCCGCTCCGGCGAGGACCTGGTCCAGCGCCGAAAGCGGGTCCCGGACGCTCCCCTGCCCGAAACGGGCGATCTGGGCGAGCGCGTCGCGGGTGATCGAAAAGCCCTGGTCCTCGACGATGTGCGCGAGCCGGTGCATGATCTGGCGCGGGCTGACCGTGCGGAACTCGAACTCCTGGCAGCGCGAGAGGATGGTTTCGGGGATCTTGTGGAGCTCGGTGGTCGCGAAGATGAACTTCACGTGCGCCGGCGGCTCTTCGAGCGTCTTGAGGAGCGCGTTGAAGGCGCCCGAGCTGAGCATGTGGACCTCGTCCACGAGGTAGATCTTGAAGCGGTCGCGGGACGGCGCGTACTGGGCCGCCTCGATGATCTCGCGGGCCTTCTCGACGCTGTTGTTGCTCGCGCCGTCGATCTCGGGAACGTCGCGCGAGACCCCGGCGGCGATCTCCGAGCACGACGGGCAGCCGCCGCAGGGCTCCGGGTTCGGCCCACCGGTCGCGTGGCAGTTGAGCGCCTTGGCGAGGACGCGGGCGGCGGTCGTCTTGCCCACGCCGCGGGGGCCGGCGAAGAGGAAGGCGTGCCAGACCCGATCCTTCCGGATCGCGTTCTGAAGGGTGCGGACGATCGGGTCCTGGCCGATCAGGTCGGCGAAGGTCTGCGGGCGGTAGGCGAGAGCGAGGACCTTGTACCCGGCGGCGGGCTTCGGTTCCGGCCTGGGGGGCGGTTCCGGCTCAGGCTCCGAGGGCGGGGCCGGAGGGGGGCCGAAGAGTCCGCTCATCGGCGTCTGGCGGAGGGGGTGGGATTCGAACCCACGGTACCGTTGCCGGTACACCAGCTTTCCAAGCTGGCCAATTCAGCCACTCTTGCACCCCTCCCGGACCATTCCGAAGCGGGCAGTGTACCCCTCCGCATGACTTTCCTTTTCCTCGCGCTCGCCGCGGCGCTTTCGGCCCAGCCGCTCCCCCGCGTGCACCTGATCGGGACCGGCGGAACCATCTCCGGCGGCGCCGACGGGCCGCTCGACGCCGCTGCTCTCCGGGCGGCGCTGCCGGGCCTCGACGAGGTCGCGACGGTCACGACCGAGGACTTCGTCCGGATCGGGAGTTCGCGGATGCACCCCGAGCTCCAGCACGGCCTCGCCGGGCGGATCCGGGACGTCCTCGCCGCCGATCCGGACCTCGCCGGCGTGGTCGTCACCCACGGCACCGACTCGCTGGAGGAGACCGCGTTCCTGCTGGACCTGCTGCTTCCTTCCGGACGGCCGGTCGTGTTCGCCGCGGCGCAGCGCCCGCCCCGGTACGAGGACTCGGACGGGCCGCGCAACCTGCTCGACGCGATCCGGGTCGCCGGCGCGCCGCGCATGCGCGATCTCGGCGTGCTGGTCGTCCTGAACGGCCAGATCCACGCCGCGCGGGAAGCGAAGAAGACGCACTCCATCGCGATCCACGCCTTCGCGTCGCCGGACACCGGGCCGATCGGCATGGTCGATGAGGGCGAACTGCTGCTCTTCGCCGAACCCCGGCGGCGCGTCCACGTCGAGACCGACGCGGTCGAGCCGGCGGTGGGCCTCGTGCGGCTGACCGCGGGCGGCGGCGGAACCGAGATCCGGGCGCTCGCCGAGGCCGGGTTCCGGGGGATCGTGGTGGAGGCCTTCGGACGGGGGAACGTCCCGCCGGAGGCCTCGGAGGCGGTGGACTTCGCGCTCGGCGCCGGAGCGGTCGTCGCGTACGTCACCCGGACCGGCGGCGGCCGGGTCGTCCTCTCCGAGGGCCAGCGCGAGCGCGGGATCGTTTCGGGGGAGGACCTCGACGGCCTCAAGGCCCGGATGCTCCTTTCGGCGGCGCTCGGGGCGGGGTGGACTCCGGACCGGATCGCCGACGCGTTCCGGACGCTTGCCGGGCGCTGAGCCGCCGGCGCCGTTCCTCGGCCTCCGCCAGCGTGCGGGGCCAGCTCTTCTTGAGGAGCTTCGAGAGCGACCGGTCGCGCAGCAGCTTCCCGCCCGTCTGGCAGGTCGCGCAGTAGTCCACCTCGTTCTCGGCCCGGACGAGCCGCTGGACCGGGCTGCCGCAGACCGGACAGGGCTCGCCGAAGCGGCCGTGGACCGCCATCCCGTCGCGGAACGCGGTCACCCCGGTGGGAAATCCGTCGCCGCACTCCTCGATCAGCCGCTGGCGCCACTCGCGGAAGACGCTTCGCGCGGCCTCGTGGAGGCGCTCCGACTCGTCCTCGCCGAGCGATCCGGCGCGCCGGGTCGGCGAGAGCCGCGCCCGGTGCAGGATCTCGTCCGACCAGGCGTTCCCGATTCCGGAGAAACGCGAAGGCTCGGTGAGCGCCCGCTTCAGCGTGCGGGTGACGCCGGCGAGCCGGGCGCGGAAGTCGGCGAGCGCGCTTCCGGGAATCTCCAGCCCGCCCCGGTCGATCTCCCGGAGGAAGTCCGCGCCGCTCCCGATCCGGATCGAGGCGCGCTTCTTCCGGCTGCGCTCGAGGAGCCGCAACGAGCCCCGGTCGAAGCTCCAGACGGCGAGGTTGCCCCGGGGCGAAACCCGCGCCTCCTTCGCGCCCTCGGTCCAGTGGAGCCGGCCGGCCACGCCGAGGTGGACCGCGCAGTGGAAGTCGTCCGAGAAGCTCATCAGCAGTTGCTTGCCGATGCGCCCCACGGCCGCGACCTCCTTCCCGACGAGGTCCGACGGCGGGGTCAGCGAGACCAGCAGGTGCGGCGCCCCGATGCGGAAGTCGGCGAGCCTCGATCCCGCGACGCGGCGCTCGACGGCCCACCGGTAGAGCTCCATTTCCGGGTACTCGGGCACGCGGGGATTCTCCCCGGCCTAGAATCGGCGCATGCCGACCATCCTTCTCGCCGCGCTCCTGTTCGCGCAGGACGTGGAGGTTCTGGACCGGGTCGTGGCGCTCGTGAACGGCGAGATGATCACGCTCAGCGAACTGGAGCGGCAGGTCGTCGTCCAGCGGGAGCGCCTCGGCGTGCCCGACGACCCGGAGATGGTCGAGACGCTCCGGGGCCAAGTGCTCGAGGGCATGGTCGATAACGCGCTCATCCTGCAAGTCGCCGCCGACCGGGGGCTGCGGGTGCCCGATCGCTACTTCGACGAGTGGAAGAACCAGACGATCCAGGAGATGAACCTCGCCGACGAGGAGGAATTCATCCGCCAGGTCGAGCTCCAGGGAACCACCATGGACGAACTGAAGAAGCAGTTCATGGAGGGCGTGCTGATCCAGGAGATCCGACGGCAGGACATCGAGGAGAAGGTCCAGGTCAGCGAGCCGGAGATCGAGCAGGCGTACCGCGACCGGATCGAGGAGTTCGTCGAGCCGCCGCAGGTGCGGCTGCGCGAGCTCGTGGTCCACGTGGGCGAGGACGGCGAGGCCGCCGCCGAAGCGAAGATCGGCGAGGCGCGGCGGCTCATCGAGGCGGGGACCGAGTTCGCGGAAGTCGCCAAGGTCCACTCCGAGTCGGACTCCGGCGAGAGCGGTGGGGCGCTCGGGCTGTTCCGGGTCGGGGAGCTGGACGAGAACCTGCGGGTCGCGGTGGCCGCGGTCGAAGTCGGGGCGGTGTCCGAGCCGGTCCGGCTCGGGGACTCGTTCTACCTGCTCTCGGTGGACGAGCGGACCGAGGAGTCCACGATCCCGCTGAACGAGGTGCGCAACCAGCTCGCCGAGAGCATCTACGGCGAGAAGCTGAACACGGAGATGGGCAACTTCGTCCAGGAGCTGCGCGAGAACGCGATCATCGAGCTCCGGCTCGAGGCGGCGGCGGTCAGCCCGTAGTCAGCCGCCTCGGGTGTGCATCTCGAGGTGCGGATCCCGCCGCAGGGTCTCGGCGTCGATGGGCGCCCGGTTCTCGAGCGCGGCGCGCTCCTCGGCACCCCGGTCGGCGCGCCCGATCCACGTCGAGGCGATGAGGGCTTCGAGATCCCCGGCGTCCATGCCGCTGCGCACCTGGCCGCGGAGATCCGTCCCGGAAGCCGCGTACAGGCAGCGGAACCAGCGCCCGTCGGCGGTGATCCGGCTGCGGTCGCAGGAGCGGCAGAAGGGCTCGGTGACCGACGCGATGACGCCGAAGGTCCGGCCGTCGGGCACCCGCCAGCGGCGCGCCGGCGCGGCGGCGTCGGTCGGGACCGGTTCGATCGCGCCGTAGCGACGCTCGAAGACCTCGCGGATCGACGCGGCGGGGAAAACCCCGTCCGGACGCCAGCGGGTGGCGCCGCCCACGTCCATGTACTCGATGAAGCGCACTTCCGCTTCGTGGCGGGCGGCGTATTCGAAGAGATCCGTGAGCTCGTCGTCGTTAACCCCGGCGAGGACGACCGTGTCCAGCTTCATCGGGTGGAGCCCCGCGGCCGCAGCGGCGGCGACCCCGGCATGCACCCGGTCGAGTCCGTCGCGCTGGGTCAGCTCCCGGAACCGGTCCTCGCGCAGCGTGTCGAGGCTCACCGTGATCCGCTGGAGGCCGGCGTCCTGAAGCGGCTGCGCCAGGTCCTCGAGAAGCAGGCCGTTCGTGGTGAGCGCGACGTCCTCGATTCCGGGCACGGCGGCGAGCTGGCGCACCAGCTCGGGGAGATGCGGCCGGACGAGCGGCTCCCCGCCGGTGATCCGCAGCCGGGAAACGCCGAGCGCCACGAAGCGGGCGACGAGGAAGGCGGTCTCCTCGAAGGTGAGGAGGTCCTTGCGGGGCAGCCAGACGTACTCCGCCTCGGGCATGCAGTACTGGCAGCGGAGGTTGCAGCGGTCGGTCACCGAGAGCCGCAGGCTGCGCAGCGGACGGCCGAAGCGGTCGGAGGGGCTCACTGGACTTCCAGCAACTCCACCTCGAACAGCAGCGTGGCGTAGGGGGGTATGGCCCCGCGGCTCTGGGCGCCGTAGGCGAGCGGATGGGGGATCACGAGGCGGCGCCTCCCGCCGGCCCGCATGCCGACCACGCCGAGGTCCCATCCCTCGATGACGGCGCCGGTCCCCAACTGGAACCGGAACGGGTCCGCCGTGGAGGTGGAGTCGAAGAGCTCGCCGCGCTGGTCCTCGGCCAGCAGGTCGTAGAGCCAGCCGCTGTACGTGACCGTGAGATTGCTGCCGGCCGCCGCTGCCGCGCCGGTCCCGACCTCGATGTCGGCCATGCTGAAGGGAGCCGGCTCGCCGGCGTCGAGATCGATCTCGAGAAGCAGCGTGGCGTTCGGGGGAATCTCGGCGGTTCCCACGGCTCCGAAGGCGAGATCGGGGGGGATGACCGCCTGGCGCTTGCCGCCGACGCGCATCCCCGCGACGGCCATATCGACTCCGGGCACGAGTTCGCCGCTGCCGATGCGGAACTGGGCCGCGCCGTTCGAGAACAGCTCGGTTCCCCGGCGGCCGGCGGCGGACGGGTCGTACTCGAAGCCGATGTAGGTGATCGCTACGAGGTGTCCGGGCTCCATTTCGGGCCCGGCACCGACTTCCAGGTCCGTGATCCCGAAGGGAACGTCGAGCGCGGGCGGAACGGCGGGGGCCGGCGTGGTCGGACTGGACTCGTCCGAGCCGCAGGCCGCGACGCCGAGGACGAAGACAAGGGGAATCAAGCGCATGGTCAGGGAACGAGGAACCTGCCCGGTCGGGCGGCGGTGACGCGGCCATTCTCGAAGACGGTTTCGCCGGCCACGAAGACACGCAAGACGCCGGCCGACGCGAGGTGGGGTTCTTCGAACGTGGCCCGGTCCGAGATCGTCTCGGGGTCGAAGAGCACGAGGTCGGCGACGAATCCGGGCGCGATCCGGCCCCGATCGTCGAAGCCCATCTGCCGGGCGGCGTTCCAGGTCATCCGGCGGATCGCCTCCCCGAGGGTGAGGTCCTGGCGCTCCCGGACGAACTGGCGGATCGCCCTGGGGAACGATCCCCAGCCCCGGGGATGCGCCCCGAGGAGCGAGCCGTCGGTGGACAGGCTCGCGTGCTCCCAGGCGAACAGCGTCGCGACGTCGTCCTCGTGCATGCTGGCGGCGATCACCGTCTCGACCGGGCCCGAAGGCGACTGGGCGCGCATGGCCTCGGCGTCGCGGATGAGCGCGAGCAGCGCCGCCGCCGGCTCCTCGCCGCGCTCGTCGGCGACGTCCTGGAGCGTGCGGCCCTCGTAGGCGGGCTCGGGCGCGAAGACCGGGAGGAGGATCTCCTCGGGCTGCGCGAGCTGATCGACAACGAAGCGCGCCTCCTCCAGATCCTCGAAGTCGCGCTCCGGGAACAGGACGGTGAGGGTGGATTGCCAGTGACGCCACGGATAGACGTCCAGCGTGACGTCCACGCCCCGGGCGCGGGCCGCCTCCAGCTTCGCGATCGCCTCGCCGGCGCCGCCCCAGAGGCTGCGGAGCGCGAGCTTCGCGTGCGTCCACTGGATCGGCATGCCGGTCTCCTCGCCGATCCGGAGAAGCTCGTCGAGCGCGTCGTGGAACCAGCGGTCCTCGCTGCGGAGATGGCTGATGTAGCGCCCGCCGGCTTCCGCCGCGACCCGAGCGAGCTCGATCACCTCTTCGGTCGAGGAGTAGACGCCGGGGTCGTACTCGAGCCCGGTGGAAAGGCCGAGCGCCCCGGCCGCGAGCTCTTCCCGGAGCAGCTCCGCCATCCGGGCGATCTCGCCGGGCGTGGCCGCGCGCTTGTAGTCCTCGCCCATCGCCTTGAGGCGCAACGTGTTGTGGCCGGCGTAGCTGGCCACGTTCACGGGCGCGGGGGAGGACTCGAACTTCGCCCGGAAGTCGGCGAGCGGCCACGGGGAGCCGCCGTCCTGTCCGACGACCAGCGTCGTCGCGCCCTGGCTCACGGCGGCCGCGGCGTCGGTCGTGTCCAGCAGTTCGCGGTCGGCGTGGCTGTGGACGTCGATGAACCCCGGGGCAAGCACCATGCCGCCCGCGTCCACGACGACGTCCCCGGCGACTGACTCCACGTCCGGGCCGACAGCGACGATCGCGCCGGCCTCGACCCGGACCGCGCCGGAGAAGATCGGCGCTCCGGTTCCGTCGGCGACCCGGGCGTTCCCGATCCGGAGGCCCGGCTGCCCCGAGCCGCACGCCGCCCCGAGAAGCGCCGCCAGAAGGAGCCCGGAAGACCCGGGCGTCCGGGTCAAGAGTCGCCTCCGCTCAGGCGCTGACGAGCTGCTCCAGGCGAGCGGCGAGCTTCGGCTTCGACTGGACGCCGACGATCTGGCCGACGACCTCGCCGTCGCGGAAGAAGAGGAGGGTCGGGATCGAGCGGACGCGGAACTTCTCCGCGATCCGGGGCTCGTCGTCCACGTTCACCTTGCCGACGCTGGCGCGCCCGTCGAAATCGTCGGCGAGCTCGCTGATCGTGGGGGCGATCATCCTGCAGGGTCCGCACCACTCGGCCCAGAAATCCACGAGGCTCGGCTTCGAGCCGGAAACGGTCGCGTCAAAGTTGGATGAGGTCAGTTCGATGACCTTGCCTTCCGCCATGGGACTCCTCCTCTCGGGAACGGGTTGTTCGGGGCCGGATTCTAGCGACGGCTCCTTCCGGCGCGGGTGCGTTATGTTCCGAACCCGATGAGTGACGCGCACGACCACGGGCACACGCATCGCACGTCCCCGAAGACGCTGCTGCTCACGCTGTGCTGCACGTTGCTGCTGGCGGCCGCGCAGTTCATCGGCGGCGTCTGGGCGAACAGCCTCGCGCTCCAGGGCGACGCCGGCCACATGGTCACCGACGCCGCGGCGCTCGGGGTCGCGCTGCTGGCTTCGTGGCTCGCGGCCCGGCCCCTGACCGCCAAGCGCACCTTCGGCTTCCACCGGGCCGAAGTCCTCGCCGCGCTCGTGAACGCGGGCTTCCTGCTCGCGATTTCGGCGTGGGTCGCCGTCCGGGCGATTCCCCGGCTCGGGTCCGACGTGGAGATCGCGGCGCTGCCGGTGCTCGTGATCGCGATCATCGGGCTTCTCGTGAACCTCTTCGCGCTCCACCTGCTCGGCGGGCACCATCACAGCAACCTGAACATCCGGGGCGCCTTCCTGCACGTCCTCGGCGACGCGCTCGGCTCCGCCGGGGTCATCGCGTCGGCGATCGTGATCCATTTCACCGGCTGGACGCCGGTGGACGCGCTGGCGTCGCTCGGCATCGCCGCGCTGCTGGTGGTCTCGGCGGCCCGCCTGCTGCGCGACAGCGTCTCGGTGCTGATGCTCACGACCCCGGAGCACGTGGATTCAGCGGCGGTCCGCGAACGGCTCGCGGCGCTGCCCGGAGTCACCGGAATCCACGATCTCCACATCTGGACCGTGAACAACGACTTCGTGTCGCTTTCGTGCCACGCCGAAATCGATGGCGAGGTCGCCCCGGACGTGATCCTGCGAGCCGCGCACGCCATGCTGCGGGACGACTTCGGCATCCGCCACGTGACGATCCAGCCGGAGTCCTCCGAGGTCCACAGCCCCCACGACTCTTGCCAGATCGTCGCCACCTGATCCTCGCCGCGGTCCTCTCGGTCGCCGCGAGCGCCGGGGCGCAGATGTCCCCGCTCCGCTATCCGCCGGTGGCCGGCGGGCAGATCCGGATCGAGAACTACCTCGTGCCCCGGGTCACGTCGTGGCCGGCGTATCCGGCGTGGTCGCCGGACGGCCGGGAGATCGCGTTCTCGATGGACGGGCGGATCTGGGCGGTTCCGGTCGCGGGCGGCGAGGCGCACCAGATCACCGGCGGGGCGGCGACCTACGACTTCGAGCCGGACTGGACCCCGGACGGACGGGCGATCGTGTTTTCCCGCGACACGGACGGAAACCTCGATATCTGGCGGGTTCCGGCGGAGGGCGGGACCGCGGTCCAACTGACGACGGACGCGGCGATGGACTTCCACCCGAAGGCCCGCGCCGACGGCGGCGTCCTCTATTCTTCGGCGGAGTCCGGGAGTTTCGACATCCGCCTCGTCGCTCCGGACGGCTCGGACTCGCTCGTCTTCGGCGGCTCGAGCAACGAGATCCAGCCGGATCCGGGGCCCGGGTTCGTCGTGGCGGTCTCGTCGAGGTCCGACGCGCCCGGGACCGGCGGAATCTTCCGGGTCGAGGGGCCGACGGACTTCACCGAGATCCACACCGAGGAGACCACCTTCCGAACCCGGCCCGCGGTCTCCCCCGACGGCCGCCGGATCGCCTTCGCCTCGGACGCGCGGGGCGCCTACGACCTGTACCTGCTGCCGGCCTCGGGCGGACACCCGTTCCGGCTGACCCGCGACGAGGACTGGGACGAGCGCGATCCCTCGTGGTCGCCGGACAGCCGGGAGATCGCGTACGCGACGAACCGGGACGGCGACCCCCGACTCGAGATCATCGGCGTGGAGGGCGGCTCGGCGCGCCCGGTTCCGATCACCGGCCTGCGGCGCGACGGCCCGGCGTGGGGGCGGCTGACCGTGCGCCCGGCGGCCCCGGCGCGGGCGACGGTGCTCGGCGCGGACGGGCTGGCGCACGCGCCCCGGGGCGTCTTCCGGCGGATCGTCTCGTACACCGAGACCCACTACTTCCACGTCTCGGGAGCGTTCACGGTGGAGCTTCCGCCGGGGACAGCGACGGTGCGCCTGAAGCGCGGAGTGGAGTTCCTGCCGTGGGAGGAGGAGGTCGAGATCGTGTCCGGCGAGGAAACCGTGATCGACGCCGCGTTCACCCGGTTCATCGACCTCGCCGACCGGAACTGGCACTCCGGCGACACCCACGTCCACGACCTCCACGCCGGCGACCTTCGGATCACCCCCGAGGATCTGGTGGCGCAGGCCGAGGCCGAGGCGGTCCGGGTGGTGCACGCGCTCATCCACGTGGACGGCACCCGCACGATGGGCGACCCGGCGCGGTTCGTCGCCGGGGTCCATCCCGCCTCCCGGGGCGGGGTGCTGCTGCGCTACGGGCAGGAGTACCGGATGCCCTTCGGCCACCGGACGTTCCTGAACCCGGAGCGGCTCTTCTATCCGCTGGCCACCGGCGTTCCGGGGACCGCCCGGGCGGCGCCGTTCCCGCCGCTGTTCGAGTACGTCCGGCGGATCCGGGCCGAGCAGGGCGACCACCTCGTGGTCGGGATGCCGCACCCGTACTTCGGCTACCTCGCCGAGGGCGAGCCGTTCGCCGGCGCGTCGCCGTCGGAGATTCCGGTGGACGCGGCGCTCGGCGTCGCCGACTTCTTCGACGTCAACTGCATCCCCAGCTCCGAGATCGGGGCGGCGGCGATCTATGCGCGGCTCCTCAACGCCGGATTCCGGCTCGCGGCGGCCGGCGGGTCGGACACCTTCTCGGACACGTCGCGGGATCCGCCGCTCGGCACCGGGCGCACCTACGCGCTCGTCGAGGGCGAGCTCACCGTGCCGGCGTGGGGGGAGGCGCTTCGGGCCGGGCGCAGCTTCGCCACCAACGGGCCACTGCTGGAGCTCGAGGTCGAAGGCCTCGGGATGGGCGACGAGATTCGCCGGGACGGGCCGGCGACGCTCTCAATTCGGGCGCGGGCGGTCTCGGCGGTCCCGATGGAGCGGCTGGAGCTTCTCGTGAACGGAAGGCCGGCGCGGACGGCCGTCGCCGAAGCGCTGGCGGGCGACGGGCCGTTCGAGCTGCGCCTCGACGGCGACCTGCTGGTCGAGGAGAGCGCGTGGATCGCGCTGCGGGCCGAGGGGCCGCGCTCGCACTGGACGACCGACAGCCAGTTGTTCGCGCACTCCTCGCCGGTGTACGTCGTGCTCGACGGACGCGGGATCGCGGTCGAGGCGGACCGGGCCTACATGGAGGAGCGCATCCGCGAGTTCGGCGCGGCCATGGAGCGCCGGGACGATTGGGACGACGAGGCCCAGCGGGAGCTCGTGCTCGAAGGAGTGCGCGAGGCGCTCGAACGGGTCGCCCGCCGGTAGTGTTTCCGGTCGCCGTCGTCGGCGCCGGTCCGGCGGGGGCGCTGGCCGCCCGGCAGCTCGCCCGGTACGGCGTGCGGGCGCTGCTGGTCCAGGGACGGCGGCGGTTCCTGCACCACCTAGGCGAGAGCCTCGCGACATCCTCGGTCCGGCTGCTCGCATCCTACGGGCTGGAGCTTCCCTCCGCGGTCTTCGCCCCGCGACCGCCGGACCACATCGTGCGCTGGGGCGGGCGCGAGGACCGGATCGCGGCCCAGCCCGAGTCCGGCGAGGGGCAGCGGCTCGTCCGGCGCGACCGCCTGGACGCCTGGGCGGTCGAGGCGGCGGCGCGGGCCGGCGCGGAGGTCCTTCCGGGAAGCGCGCAGCCGGACGGACCGGAGCGCATCCGGGTCGGCGGCCGGCGCATCGAGGCCGGTATCCTGGTCGATGCGACCGGGCGGCGCGGCGCGCTCACCCGGGACCATCGCATCCGGCCCGGCTTCCGCACCACGGCGCTGACCGCGCACTTCCGGCCCGGCCCGAGGAACGCGACGCTCGTGGCCTCGTTCGAGCGCGGATGGCTGTGGACCGCCCCGATCGTCGGGCGCCGGCGGGAGCGGGACGTGACCGTGATGGTGGACGCCGGCGACGCGAGAAGCGGGTTCGAGGACGCGCTCCGCCAGGTCGATCTGGACGGATTCGTGGTCGGCGGGCCGTTGGGCCCCGCACGGGCCGCCGACGTGACCCCCTACCGGCTGGATACGGACGCACCGGCGCTCGCGGTGGGCGACGCATGGAGCGCGCTCGATCCGCTGACCGGGCAGGGAGCGCTCAAGGCCATGGACTCCGGCCTCACCGCCGCGGTCGCGATCCGCACCGCGCTGGAGCGGCCGGAATGCGCCGAGCTCGCGTTCCGCTACTGTCGGCTGCGCGAGGCCGGCCTCGCCCGGGACGCCGAGGAGCGGATCGGAGCGACCTACGCCGCCGAAACCCGCTACGCCGAGGCGCCGTTCTGGCGCGCCCGCTCCCGGCCGCCGCGGCCGCCGCCGCCCGCCGGCGGCGGAACGCTCGAACCCGCGCCCGGGGCCGGGGTCGCGACCGAGGGCGTGCTTCGGGGGGACTGGATCGTCCCGGCGACGGTCGTCGCGCGTCCCGGGCGGCGCCCGGTCCACCGGTTCCGGGGGATCGCGCTCGCCCCGGTCTTCCGCAACCCCGTCGGCTCGGACCCCGACGCGGTCGCGTTCCTGGTCCGGGAGGGGTTCCTCAGAGCGCGTTCGTGAAGTCGGCGATGAGGTCTTCGGCCGACTCGACTCCGGTCGAAAACCGCATGAGCCCCTCCGAAATCCCCTGCGACGCGCGCTCCCCGGGCGAGAGGCCGCTGTGGATCGCCGCCGCCGGGCGCACGATGAGCGACTCCACGCCGCCGAGGCTCGCCGCCACCGCCGGCAACGTCAGCTTCGCCTGGAACCGCTCGGCGGCCTCCGCGCCGCCGGACAGCTCGAAGGCCATCATCCCGCCGAACCCGCCGTCGAGGAGCCGCGCCGCCCGCTCGTACGAGGGGTGCGACTCGAGTCCGGGATAGTGGACCCGGGCGACTTCGGGCCTCCCTTCGAGGAACCGCGCCAGCGCGAGCGCGGTGGCCGACTGCCGGCGCACCCGAAGGCCGATGGTCTTGAGGCCGCGCTCGAGCAGCACGCAGGCGTGGGGGTCGAGCGATCCGCCGAGGTGGTCGAGGACGTGCTTGATCGCCCGGATGCGCTCGGCGGACCCCGAGACCGCGCCGGCCACGAGGTCGTTGTGGCCATTCATGTACTTGGTCGCGCTCTCCATGACGAGGTCGAAGCCGAGCGCGGCCGGGCGGCACAGCACTGGGCTCGCGAACGTGTTGTCGATCAGCGAGAGAAGGCCCCGGTCGCGGGCGAAGCGGACCACCGCCTCGAGGTCGGCCATCTGCACCAGCGGGTTCGTGAGCGTCTCGACGTAGATCATCCGGGTCGCCGGGGTGAGCGCCGGTTCCCACGAGTCCGGGTCCTGCGGATCGATGCGCGTGTGCGAGATCCCGAACCGGGGCAGGTCGCGCTGGAGCAGGTTCGCGGTGCCGCCGTACACCACGTCCTGGACCAGCAGGTGGTCGCCGGCGCTCAGGAACGCGAAGAGCGCGCCGCTGATCGCGGCCATGCCGCTGCCGGTGACGAGCGCGTCCTCGGCCGCCTCCAGCGAGGCGATCCGGGCGTGGAGCACCCGGTGGTTCGGGCTGTTCGAGAGCCGGAGGTAGCCCACGTCGTGGTACTGCTCGCCGTGGTACTCGAAATTCGCGGTCTGGAAGACCGGGGTCGAGACCGCCCCGAGCGGGCGCGGGTCGAGGGCGCCCTCGTGGATCGCCCGGGTGTCGAGGGATTTGGTCATGGCGCGGCGGCCTCGTAGGAGGCGTACATCTGGGGGTTCTCGTCCAACTGGACCCGGACGGACCCCCGGAAGGAATCGGGAAGGCGGGTTGCGACCGCCTGGTGGATGCGGCGGCAGAGGAACTCGGTCGTGGTGAACTCCCCGGGGAAGAGCTCGTCCAGATCGGCGTAACGAAGCGGCGCGAGCGCGTCGCCCAGCGCGTCCTTCGCCCAAGCGAGGTCGAGGACGATGTTGTGCTCGTCGAGCGCCTCGGTCCGGAACTCGACGGTGACGGCGTACGTCGCGCCGTGGCGGTTCTGCGCCGGGCCGAAGACTTCGCCCGGAAGCGAGTGCGAACACATGAAATGGTCGCGGACGGCGATCGCGAACATGGAAACGGGGAAGCGTAGCCGTACACTTTGCATCGAACGACCGATGCTGGAACCGGAGGCGATTTGCGCCGAGATCGAGGCGGCGCGCGCCGCCGGGACGAAGTTGACCCCGTTTTCCGCGCGCGTCCCCGAATTCGGGCTTGACGACGCCTACCGGATCGCCGGAATGCTCGCCTGCCGGCGGGCCGGGCGCTCCCCGGTCGTCGGGCGCAAGATCGGGTTCACGAACCGGTCGCTGTGGGAAGCCGCCGGCCTCGATCGTCCGGTCTGGGGCTGCATGTACGCGGAATCGGTGCTCGCGACCGGCGTTCCGATGTCGATGGACGGCGCCCGCGAACCCAAGATCGAGTGCGAGGTGGTCGTCCGTCTCGCCTCCGCGCCGGAAGACGGCGAGCGAGGCGCGGCGGTCGCCCGGCGGGTCGCCGAGGTCGGTTTCGGATTCGAGGTCGTGGACTCGCCGTATCCCGGCTGGAAGATGCGTCCGGCGGACGCGATCGCGGCGGGGGGCATCCACCATGCGCTCGCGCTCGGCCCGATGGTCCGGATCGCCGATCCCGACGAGATGTCGGAGCGGTTGCGGGACCTCACCCTGACCATGCGCCTTGACGGGACGAAGGTCGCCGACGGGCGCGGCGATCTCGTCATGGGCAACCCGCTGGACGCCGTGGGGCGGCTCGGCGAGCTCGCCCGGGCCGGCGGCCATCCGCTCGAGGCCGGCGAGGTGATCACGACCGGCACCCTCACCCCGCCGCTCGACTGCCGCGCCGGCGAGCGGTATTCCGCCGAGGCGGCGGACGACGCCCTTCCCCCGATCGAGGTGCTCCTCGCATGATCTGGCAACTGCGGCAGCTCCTCGTGGCGACCTACCGCCGCATCATTCCCGTCGGCTACTCGACGTCCGACCTCGGGACCGACCTGACGGCCGGACTCACCGTCTCGGTGGTCGCGGTGCCGCTCGGGCTCGTAGTGGCGATCGCCGCGGGCGCGACCCCCGACAAGGGCCTCGTCGGCATCATCGTGGGCGGGCTCGTGATCGCGCTGTTCACCGCGAGCCGCTTCCAGATCGGCGGCCCCACCGAGGCCTGCATCCTGATCGCGGTGGTGGTGATCGAGGGCTGGGGCTACTCGGGACTCATGTCGGCGACGCTGCTCGCCGGGATTTTCCTGCTGCTGATGGCGTTCGCCCGCATCGGGATCCTGATCGAGTCCATGCCGCAGGCGGTCATCAGCGGGTTCGTGACCGGCATGGGGATCATCATCTTCGCCGGACAGATCGTGCCGTTCCTCGGGCTCGGGAACACCGCCCACGACCACGCGCACGGCCACGGCGAGGCCCACTCGCACAACTTCATGTTCATCGTCGAGGGGGTGATCAGCCGGCTCGACGGGTTCGACCCGAGCACCGCGGTCATCGGCTTCGCGTCGCTCGGAGCCGTGCTCCTCGCCTGGCGTTTCCTGCCGCGCGTTCCCGCCTACGTCGTGGGACTCGCGGTCGGCGCGGTGGCGGTGGCGTGGGCCGGTCTTCCGGTGGACACGATCGGCAGCACCTTCGGCGAGCTGCCGAACCGGTTCCCGCGCCCGGCGATCCCGGAGCTGATGTTCGAACTCGCGCCCTACGCGCTGGCCATCGCGTTCCTGTCGAGCAGCGAGTCGCTGCTCGCGGCCTCGATGGCGAGCCGGGCGCGGGGCGTGCCGAGCAGTCCCAACGAGGAGTTCGTCGCGCTCGGGTTCGGCAACATCGCCGCCGCCGTCTGGGGCGGCTTCCCGGTCGGCGGCTGCGTCGCCCGGACCGCGACCTGCCTCTCGTCGGGAGCGAAGTCGCCGCTCGCGGGAGCGTTCCACGCGATCTTCGTCGCGCTCTTCGTCCTGTTCTTCTCGTGGGCGCTCGAATACATCCCGCTCGCGTCGCTCGCCGCGGTGCTGCTCGTGGTCGCGGCGCGCATGATCGAGATCGACCGGATGCGGGCCATCTGGCGGGCGCCGCTCGGCGAGCGCGTCATCCTCGGGGTCTCGCTGGGCACGACGCTGTTCTGGGACATCCGCTGGGTCATCCCGGTGGGCTTGCTGACGGGGGCGGTCGTCTTCATCCAGCGGATCTCGGAGGTCTTCATCGTCCGGCGGGGCGACACCGCGCTCATGGACTCGGAGGAGCTCATCGTCGATCCGGAGCCGCTGCCGATCAGCCTGCCCCCGAAGGTCGAGGTCATCACCTTCCGGGGCGCGCTCTTCTACGGCACCGTGAACAGCCTCTCGGACCTGCTCGCCGACACCGGAGAACTGCGCACCTCGTGCGTGTTCGGGATGCGCAACGTCTATTTCATCGATCCGACCGCGTGCATCGCGCTGGCCGACCTCGTGCAGAGCCTCGTGGACAGAGGAACGACCTGCTTCTTCTTCGGAATCCAGCCGGAAGTGGGCGAAGTGATGCACCAGCTCGGCCTGCGCCAGGACCGCAACGTGCGGTTCTTCCCCGACGCCGGCACCGCCGTCCGGGCGGCGGAAGCGTTCGCCGCCGAAGCGAACGCGTGACCCGCCGGACGTTCCTCGGCGGCCTCGCCGGGTGGCTGGCGCTCTCCCGGAGCTTCGGCCAGGAGCCGCCGCGGAATCCGGCGATCGACGCGCTCTACGACCGCTCGGTGGTCATCGACGCACTGGCGGTCGGACACGAGTGGGACGAGGTCGAGTACGAGGCGGTCGAGCGGTCCGGCTACACCGGCATCCAGACCACGTTGCCGAGCAACGACTTCCCGACTGCGATGCGGGCGCTCGCCGAGTGGCGGCGGCGCATCCGCGAGAACCCCGACCGGCTGCTGCTCGCCACTCGCGCCGCGCACGTCGAGCAGGCGAAGGCCGAGGGGAAGATGGCGGTCGTCTTCGGCTTCCAGAACGCCACGATGCTCGAGGGGGATCTGCGGAACCTCGACCCGCTCCACGAACTGGGCACGCGCTGCGTCCAGCTCACCTACAACTCGCAGAACCGGCTCGGCAGCGGCTGCACCGAGCGGGTGGACGGCGGCCTCTCCGACTTCGGGGTCGAGGTCGTCCACCGGCTGAACGAGCTCGGGATCGTCGTGGACCTGTCGCACTGCGGGCGGAAGACCTCCATGGACGGGATCGAAGTCTCGATGCGGCCGCCGGCGTTCACCCACACCTTCTGCGAGGCGATCTACAACGACCACCCCCGGGCCAAGACCGACGCCCAGATCCAGGCGATGTCCGACAAGGGCGGGATCACCGGGATTGCGAGCCTCGGCTACTTCGTCGGCCCGGACCCGGACGCGTCGCTCGACGACTACGTGAACCACATCCTGCACGCCGTGGACGTCGGCGGGATCGAGCACGTGGGAGTCTCGACCGACCACGCGATCCGCGGCCTGCGCTCGTGGGCGACCCGCGAGAACTGGTACGAGCCGCGGCTGCGCTTCTTCAAGCCGAGCTACCGGGTCCGCTGGCCTCCTTTCATCGAGGGGCTGGACGAGCCGGAGCGCTTCCGCAACGTCGCGCACGCGCTCGACCGGCGCGGCGTGTCCGAGGTCGATATCGCTCGCATTCTCGGCGGCAACTGGCTGCGCTACTTCGGCGAGATCTTCGGCGGGTGAAGCTCCTCCTCTTCCTGATCCTCGCGCTCGCGCAGTCCGGGCACGACCTCGAGCGCCCGGCGCACTGGAAGGCCCGCTACGACGACGGCGGGAGCGAGGAGCGACGCTTCGTCGTGATGCGGCCGGGGTGGCGCGTCTTCGCCGACCCCGGCGGGCTCTTCTGGGATCCGGTCAGCTTCGCGTCGGGCGACTATTCGGTGCGCGCCACCGTGTTCCTGTTCTCCGAGGGCGATCCCGAGGCGTCCGGGTCCGCACGGCTGGACGCTCCGTTCGGGCTGTTCCTCGGCGGGAGCGACCTGGAGGGGGACGTCGGACACGCCCTGTTCGAGCTGCGCGACGACGGACGCTTCCGCGTCTCCGGCGGCGACTGGACGGCGCACGACGCGGTGGTCACGGTCGGCCCCGACGACTCCGGGCCGGTGCGCAACGAGTTCGAGGTGGGCGTGCGCGGAGACCGGGCCGCGTACTGGCTGAACGGCGTCCGAATCGCCGAACGAGATGAAGCGCTCGACGGCGTGATCGGGATCCGGGCGGGGGCGGGCCTCAGCCTCCACGTGACGGAGATCGAGATCGGCCCGAATCGAGAAACGCCCGCGGCGGATCCCCGTCGGTGAACCCCCACGCGAGGAACTGCGTCGTGTGGGCCGCCGCGAGGCGGCCGTCGGGAGTGAGGAGCAGCAACCCGGCGCGGCCCTGAAGCCGCTCCCGCAGGCGCCCGAGCAGCCCGTCCGCGGCGGCCTGGGGCGCGGAGCCCATTTCGAGGCGGGAGATCGCCGCCCGGCACAGGCCCATCCGGATCGCTCCCTCGCCCCAGCCGGTGGCGAGCGCCCCGCCGACCGCGGAGTCGGCGTAGAACCCGGCCCCTACCTGCGGCGTGTCGCCGGCGCGGCCGGGGATCTTCCCGACCGTGCCCCCGGTGGAGCCGGCGGCCGCGATCCGCCCGTCCGCGTCCAGCGCGAGCGCCCCGACGGTGTCCGCCGGCCGGCCGGCGAGGCGGTCGCGTTCCCGCTGGACGACCAATTCGGAAGGATCGATCGGGTCGCCGGCGAAGCGTTCCGCCCCGGCCCCCACGAGCAGGACGTGGGGCGTCTCCTCGAGCACGCGCCGCGCCGCGCGGATCGGGTTCCGCACGGTGCGAACCCCCGCCACCCCGCCGGCGCGCAGCGTGTCTCCATCCATGATCCCGGCGTCCAGCGAGACCGCCCCGTCCCGGTCAAGGACGGCCCCGACCCCCGCGTTCAGCGCCGGATCGTCCTCGAGCGAGACGACGGCGCGCTCGACCGCGTCGAGCGCCGATCCCCCGGCTTCGAGAACGGCCCAGCCGGCCGAGAGCGCGGCCGCGACGCCGGCGAGGTGCGCGTCCCGTTCGTCCTCGGGGATCGCCCACGCGCCGGCGTGCGCCAGCAGGATGGGACGCTTACCGTCCAAGCGCCTCGCGGGCGGCGCGGGCCACGACGTCCCGGGGCGAGACCATCGCCGCGGCCTCCTCCAGGACCGGCCGGACCGCTTCGCCCCCGATCGCGCCGAGCGCGGCGACGGCCGCCGCCTGCGCCCGGTAGCTCGTGTCCGCGCGGAAGCGCTCGATGAGGAATTCCGCTCCGGCGCCCGCCCCGAGCCGGGTCAGCGCCTCGGTCCGCACATCCGACTTCGGGTCGTCCCGGGCGATCCGCAGGAGCGCCGGATCGGACGGGTCGAGACCCGCCGCCGCGGCCTGGCGCACCGCCCAGAAGGGATCGGCGAGCGCCGCGTCGCGCAGCGCGTCCTGATCCTCGAGCGCGACCGCCGCGCGCCGCCGTCCGGCCGCGTCGTCGTCTTGAAGCTGCGCGATCCACTCCGCCTCGGACTTGTCGATCCGCAGCTCGGCCAACAGCACGTCGTCCGCGTCGAAGCGGACGAAGCGCGGCTCCTCGGCGACCGGGAAGCGCAGCGTCTGCTCCCGGCCCTCGAGCCAGAACGAATGGACCTCGGATCCCGCCCGGATCGACAGCGGCGCCCGGTACGCCGACGGAACCTCGCCCATGCTCGCCTCGGGGCGCTGGACCTGCCGGATGCGCAGCTCCAGCTCGCCGTCGGACCACGAGGACTCGATTTCGAGCACCGGGTGGCCGGGACTGCGCAGCCACATGTCCACGAACCAGCGGATGTCGGCTCCGGCGGACTCGGCGAAGGCGGCGATGAAGTCCTCGGTGTCCACCGGCTGGAACGCGTGCTTTTGGAGGAAGTGCTGGAGGGCGCGGTCGAAGTCGTCGGGGCCGACCGCATGGCGGAGCAGGCGGATCAGCGCCGCCCCCTTCGGGTAGGTGTGCGCGTCGAAGTTGTCGTTCGGGCGCCGCCAGCGGTCGCTCACGACCGGGCGTCGCACCGTCTGCGCCTGCCGCAGGTACGACGCGCGCTTGCGGCGCATGTTCTCGCCCGCCTCGTCGGGCCCGAGCTCCTCGGCGTGCCAGCGGTACTCGGACCACGTCGCGAAGCTCTCGCTGAGCCAGGTCTCGCCCCAGTCGCGGTAGGAAACGAGGTTGCCCCACCAGTGGTGGGCGGCCTCGTGGGCCACGAGGCCGTGGCTCGGGAAGTCCTGCTCGGCGCGCTCGTCGTGGATCGTGCTCTGGCCGAGCACCGTGGCCGTCGTGCTCTCGGCGCCGCCCCCGATGCCGGGGATCGTCACTTGGTCGTACTTGTTCCACGGGTACGGGACCCCGAACTCCTCGCCGAAGAACGCCATCATCGCCGGGGTCTTGTGGAAGCTGCGGTCCGCGTCCTCCACGTCCTTCGGATAGACCCAGTAGTTGACCGGGACGTCCCCGAGCGCGTCCTCGATCACCTCGTAGGGGCCGGCGGCGAGCACCGACAGGTAGGTCGGATGCGGGTCGTCGAGCCGCCAGTGGTGGGTGCGGGTTCCCGGGCGGGCCCCGGGACGGATCTCCACGAGAAGGCCGTTCGAGAGCACCTTCCAGTCCTCGCGGACGGTGGCCAGCAGCTCGAAGGTGGCGCGGTCGGCGGGGTGGTCCACCGACGGGTACCAGTGGCGGGCGCCCTCGGGAAACGAGAGCGTGTTCACGAGTCCGGGGTTCGCGTCGGTCTCCGCCTTGAAGTCGAGACCGAGGTCGTAGCTCGCGGGCATCCCGAAGCGGGTCGCGTCCACGTCCATGCCCGTGGCCGCGTAGGCCACGTCGAGCGTGAGCTCGGCTTCCGCCTCCAGGGTTTCGGCGAGGGCGACTTCGAGGACGCCGTCCGCGTAGACGAAGTCGAGGTCGGTTTCGCCGGAGCGGACCCCGGTCACCTCGAACGACTCGGCGTCGAGCGCGAGCGCGTCGATGGCTTCCCGCGCCCGAAGCAGGATCGAGGCGCGGCCGTCGAGGCTCTTCGTCTCCTCCCGGAGATCCAGCTCCACCCGGTAGTGGAGCACGTCGAACGCCTCATGGCGCAGTTCCTGGACCGGCCAGCCGGATCGGTCCTCGTAGGGGTTTACAGCCTCTTCCGGCGGAGCGCCGCACCCGAGCAGGGCGGCGAGGAACGCGAGCCGCTTCATGGATCCAGCCGGAAGTCGAGGCCCACGTGCACCGCCCGGGGCGTGCCCAGCGTCTCGATCGGCGTGCGGGCGGTGACGATCTCGGCGTCGAGCAGGTTCTCGCCGGCCACGTAGAGGCTCACCACGTCGCCGAACGGAACCGACGCCCGCACCCCGACCGAGGCGAACCCGTCCATCGGAAGCTCGTTGCGGTCATCCTCGAACTGTTCGCCCATGAAGCGGACATCGGCGCGGACGAACACCGGGCCGTCCCAGCGGATCCCCACGACCCCCTGGTGCAGCGGAACCTGCGGCAGCCGGAGGCCGGTCTCGGCGACCGTACTGCTGGACACGAGCCACGAGCCGAACAGCTCGGTGCGGTCGTCGATCTGGACCCATATCTCCGCTTCGGCGCCCCGGACATCGGCCTCGCCGATGTTCTGACGCTGGCGGAACACGCCCTGGTCGTTCACCTCGAGCGTGACGTTCCCGACGAC
This sequence comes from Vicinamibacteria bacterium, assembly GCA_965199715.1. Classification (GTDB taxonomy): domain Bacteria; phylum Acidobacteriota; class Vicinamibacteria; order Marinacidobacterales; family Marinacidobacteraceae; genus CBDATA01. The sequence continues at coordinate 1,507,847 of OZ241322.1, read as the reverse complement.
GTCGCGCATCGTGTTCCAGAAGACGTTTCCGCGGATCAGGAGCGAACGAGCCGGGTAGAAGTCGAACCCGCCCTCGGCCCCGTAGAGGGTCTCCTCGCCGAGCTCGTCGTTGGCGGCGACCCGCACGTTGCCCACCCGGAAGGGCCGGTACAGCTCGTTCAGCGACGGCGCCCGGAAGCCGCGATAGGCGGACGCCCGGATCGAGGCGGTCTCGGTAGGCTGCGCGACCATCGCGAGACGCGGGTTCAGGGTCGCCCTGGTGCCGGCGTTCTGCCACAGATCCACCCGCCCGTCGGCCAGCAGCTCGATGCGGCTGTTCAGTTCCGCGCGTTGCTGGACGAAGAGGCCGGCGCGGTTCTGGGCGTGGTCGTCCCAACTCGACCGGGTCCAGTCCGCTCCGACCTGCCGGCCCTCCCCGATCCGCGCCGAGAAGACCGCCCCCTGGCCGCCGTACTCGTAGGACTGCTGGGAGGTGAGGATCTCGACGTCGCGGCCGGGGAGCAGGCGGGAGAAGTCGCTGTTCAGGTGGGCGGAGTGGGTGAACGCGAGCAGCTCCCAGTCGTCGCGCCGCACGCCGGCGTCGAAGGCGAGCATGCCCGAGTCGTTCACCTGAACCGGGGTGCCGTTGCGGCGGTCCTCGGCGTAGTAATTCACGCCGACGTGCGCGTCCCCGGCGTCGACGCGCCCGTAGGCGGAACGGAAGTCCACGCCGGCGGGCTGGTCCACCGCGCCGCGCTCGGCCTCGCGGATCCGGTGGTATCCCTCGCCGTTGAAGAGCCGGGTGGCGCCGATGAACCCGACGTCGCCGACCCGGTGCGAAGCGAGAACCTCGCCGTCGCGGACCCCGAGACCGCCGAGCGCGGCCCGGCCCCGCAGCGTCGAGGCCTCGGCGTCGCGGGTCAGCAACTGGATCGCGCCGCCGAGCGCTGAGCTCCCGTACAGCGGACTCGCCGCGCCGCGCGCGACCTCGACCCGGTCCAGCAGCAGCGTCGGCAGCCGGTTCCAGTACACCCAGTTGCCGAAGGGGTCGTTCACCGGAATTCCGTCGCGAAGGACGAGGGTGCGGCTGGCGCCGCTCGGACCGATCCCCCGCAGCGAGACCCCGGTGGTCGTCGGGTGCGAGATCAGGCTGGTGTTGCGGCGGAAGAGGCCGAATCCGGGCACGCGCCCGAGCGCCTCGTCCAGCAGCAGGCCGGGCGATTCGGCGATGTCCTCGGAATCGAGCGAGGTCACGAGCGCGACCGAGTCCACGATCGGCTCCTCGCCGCGCTCCGCCGTCACGACGACGCGTTCCTGGTGGGAGGGCGGCTGGGTCTCGTCCTGGCCTCGCGCTTCGGAAGCCGCGGCGAACAGCAGGACGGCGAGCGCGATGCGCGGAATTGGGTGACTCATGGCGCACCGATGATAGCCAGCGGATGGCGCGCCCTGGGCGATTCGAACACCCGACCTACAGGTTCGTAGCCTGTTGCTCTATCCGCTGAGCTAAGGGCGCGACGCGAAGCCCGGGGTCGGTGGTACCGCTACGGGGATTCGAACCCCGGTTTGATGGCTGAGAACCACCCGTCCTAACCCCTAGACGATAGCGGCCCCGACCGAAGTCGCAACGCGGGAGTTTAACACATCACATCCAGGGGACGCGTCAGCCCAAACGTCGCCGCGTCCGCCTGCTCGCCGCCCCGCACGAGGACGCGCGCCCGCGCCCGCGCCGGCAGGAACCCGCCGAGGACCAGCCCGTGGCCGAGCCGGACGTGCGAGGTCTCGAACGCGACCCGGCGCCCTCCCGCGCGGCGGGCCGTCTCGAGCGCGAGAAGCCCCGCGAGGTCCGGCGCGTCGGCCGGCGCGAGCCATTCGCGGACGATTTCCTCCCCCGGCGCGAAGCGCGCGAACGCGACCGGCTCGCCGCCGATGGAAATCGTCACCCCCGCAGGATCCGTCGGACCGGGCGCCGGAAGCGCCCCGAAGCCGGGCCGGAGCCGCTCCCGCAGCGCAGATTCTTCTCGGGAACCCAGCGGCTCGGTCGAGACTGCGGCGCCGGACGGCGGCCGCAGCGACGGCTTGAACAGCTTGAGGGCCGCGCGGCGAAGCCGGCCCGGCGCGGTCGGAGCCTCGAATCGGGCGAGCGGCCCGGCGTCCTCGAAGCCGAGCGCCCGGAAATCGGCGTAGAGCGGTTCCTCGGCGGGAAGCGCGACGACGGCGCGATTGGTTCCGCGGGACCATCGAGCGAGCGCCTTGAGCTCCTCGCGGCGGCCCGCCGAGCGCTCGAGCCGGACGAGGAGCCGCCCGTCGGGGTGGAGGAGGCGATCCTCCAGCGGGTTCACTCCCCGGGAGGCATGACGGTGGCGAGGATCAGGTACACGAGGACTCCGGGGAACGCCGCGGAGCAGACGCTGACCAGCACGAACAGCAGCCGGACCAGCCTTCGGTCCACCTGCCACCAGGAGGCGAGTCCCGCGCACACGCCGAGCAGCCATCGATTCTTCTTCGATCTCACGAACTTCGGCATGATCTCCCTCCTCAGCGCGATGTAGCCAGAGACAAGAGGATCGCAACGGCGCTCAGTGCGAGCAGCGCCGCTCCCTGGACGGCGTGCTTTCCCCGTTCCGGAGAAAACGCGCCAAACCGGGAAGCTACCAGATAACCGCCGAGGAAACCGCCGAGGTGCGCGGCGTTGTCGATTCCGGGCATCAGCGCGCCGAAGACGCCGAGGAAGAGCACGACCCGCCAGACCGACCGCGCCATCTCCGAACTGGTGCGGCGCCCGTAGTAGAGAAGCGCCCCGAGCAGGCCGCACAGCGAGGCCGAGGCGCCCACGGTGATGCTCGGCGCGCCGCCGAGGATGGGAAGCCCTGGAGCGGCCACCCCCATGAACGACGAGAGCAGGAATCCGGTCGCGGCTGAGACCTGGTGAATCACGAGCGTCCGCGCCGCGCCGAAGGCGTCGCTCACCGGCGGGATCAGGTTCCGCACCCAGTACATGTTGAACAGGATGTGGAGGAGCCCGCCGTGGAGCCAGCCGGCGCTCATCACCGTCCACAGCTTGCCGAGCGCGAATACCGGGAGCGCCCCCGCGGCGCCGAGGTTGAACAGGACGTCACCCGAAGGGCTCAGCATCCGAAAGAACCCGGACATGCCGATCTGGCCCACGCTCAGCAGCAGCGAGACCAGGAACAGCCCGATGTTGGCCCCGAGGATGACGTTGGCGAGGGCCGCAGCCTCGAAGCGCAACGCCCCGGCGAAGCCGAACATGCCGGGATTGCGGCGCCCACAGTTGAGGCACTCGGCGTCCCGCACGCCCACCAACTGGCCACAGCCGGGGCAGAGCACCGAGCCGGTGCGGCGGCGAACGGAGCTCATGGCGGCCTATTCTGGCGCCGCCGCGCGGTCGAAGAAGCGCCGGACCAGCCGAACCACCGCGTCCGCCTCCCGATCCTCGAGGTCGGGCCGCAGCGGCAGGCTGAGCGCTTCGCGAGCCGCCCGCGCCGCCTCGAGACACGGCGGCGAGTCCCCGGCGAAGGCGGCCTGGCGGTCCAGCGGGATCGGGTAGTGGACGAGCGTCTCCACGCCGCCCTCGGCGAGGAACGCCCGCAGCTCGTCGCGCCGGCGCGCCCGGAGCACGGCGAGGTGCGCGGCGCTTCGCGCGTGCGTTCCGGCCCTGACGACACGAACCGGAAGGCCGGCGAGTCCCTCCCGGTAGCGCTCGAGGAGCTCCCGGCGCCGCGCGTTCGCTCGTTCGAGTCCCGGCAGCCGCGCTTCGAGGACGGCGGCCTGAAGTTCGTCGAGGCGGCTGTTCCAGCCGGGGCCGGCGTGGTCGTGACGGGCGCGCTGGCTCCCGTCCCGGAGTCGCCGCAGCCGGGCGGCGGTTTCGGGATCGTCGGTGGCGACGAGGCCGCCGTCGCCGAGGCCGCCGAGGTTCTTGGTGGGATAGAAGCTGAACGCGGCGGCTGCGCCGAAGGAGCCGAGCGCCCGGCCCTGGAAGGACGCGCCGTGCGCCTGGGCCGCGTCCTCGACCACGGGGACGCCCTGGGCTGCGTCGAGGACTTCCGGCCAGTCGTCGCCGGCGTGGCCGAAGAGGTGCACCGGGACGAACGCCCTGATGTCGTGAGCGGCCCGGACGGCGTCGGCGCGGACGCACAGCGTGTCCGGATCCACGTCGGCGAACACCGGGATCGCCCCCGCCCGCTGGATGCCGACGGCAGTGAACCCGGCCGAGAACGCGCTGGTGAGCACCCGGTCGCCCGGCTCCACGCCGAGCGCCCGCAGCGCGAGCGTGATCGCGTCGGTGCCGGAAGCGACGCCGACTCCGTAGCGACGGCCGATCGACGCCGCGAACGCCCGCTCGAAGGCCTCGACCCGGGGGCCGAGCACGAACCGGCCGGAGTCGAGAACGCGCTGGATCGCCTCTCGGGCGGCTCCCTCGACTCTTAGCCGCCCGAACGGAATCCTCACCGTGGACGGAGTGTGCCACTCCCGGGCGGTAGCATTCGATTCGCCGTGGAGCCGCTGGAATTCGTCGAGAAGTGGCGCGCCTCGACGCTGAAGGAGCGGTCCGGCTCGCAGGAACACTTCATCGACCTCTGTCGGCTCCTCGGCGAGAAGACCCCGGCCGAGGCTGACCCGACGGGCGCGTCCTACTGCTTCGAGCGCGGCGCCGCGAAGGACGGGGCGGCGACGGCTGGGCCGACGTCTGGAAGCGCCACCGCTTGGCGTGGGAGTACAAGGGGAAGCACAAGGATCTCGACGCGGCCCACGACCAGCTTCGCCGGTACGCGCTGTCGCTCGAGAACCCGCCGCTGCTGATCGTCTCCGACATGGAGCGGATTCGGGTCCGCACCGCGTGGAACGACACGGTCAGCGAGGAGCATGAGTTCGGGCTCGACGACCTCCTCGACGCCAAGAAGCGACAGCAGCTCAAGTGGGCGTTCTCGAATCCAGAGCGACTTCGTCCCGGAGTCAGCCGGCAGGCGCTCACCGAGCGCGCCGCCCAGTCGTTCGCGGGCCTCGCCGAGGCGCTGCGCGCCAGGGGCCACGACCCCATGGCCGTGGCGCACTTCGTCAACCGGATGGTCTTCTGCATGTTCGCCGAGGACGTGGGACTCCTTCCCGACGACCTGTTCACGAGGCTGCTGGAGGCGGCGAAGGCGAAACCCGCGCAGTTCGAGGCGCTCGCCGGCCAGCTCTTCTCCGCCATGGAGTCCGGGGGCTTCGTCGGCTTCGAAACGGTGGAGTGGTTCAACGGCGGCCTGTTCGACGACGCCTCGGCGCTCCCGCTCAGGAAGTCCGAAATCGAGACCGTGCTGCGGGCGGCGCGGCTCGACTGGTCCGAAATTGACCCGTCGATCCTGGGGACGCTGTTCGAGCGGGGTCTGGACCCGGACAAGCGCGCCCAACTCGGGGCGCACAGACCTTCCCCTTCCCCGAGGGCCTGACCCCCGACATCCCCGCCGCCAACTGCACCGGGGACCCCCACGCCATCGCCATCGCGGACGCCGCCCGCGACCTCGTCCAGAAGCGGGACCGTTGGCTCCAACCGGAGGAGTGGATCCGGTGGGTCTCCGAGCCGGTTCCGGGCTATCCAAAACGCCCGGTTCCGGTGGACGACAAGGCGGCGAAGCTGGTCCAGAAGCGCACGCTGACGAACCTCTACAACAAGCGCCCGCAGTGGCTCCGGGACTGCCACGACGCGCTCGACGCGGCAGTCGCGGACGCCTACGGCTGGCCGGCGAACATCTCCGACGACGAGGCCCTGAGCGAGCTCCTGAAACTCAATCAGAGTCGGACGTAACGCACCGTCCGCTCAAGGCCCTCCCGCAGACCCACCCGGGGGCGCCAGCCGAAGTCCGCTTCGATCCGGGACCAGTCCGAATGGACGCTCCCGACCGCGATCTCCCGTAGCTCGGGCGGGAGCGCCGCAAACTCGATCTGGGGAAGCCTGCCGAGCGCGTTCCAGACTTCGTAGGCGAAAACCAGAAGCGTCACTGGCTCCGCGCCGAGGTTCCACGTCCCGGACTTGGCCTCGGGATGCCCGGTCCGCACCAGCGCCTCCACCACGTCGTCCACGTAGTTGAAGTCGCGCAGCAGCTTTCCGTCGCCGAGGATCCGAGTCGCATCGCCCCGCAGCGCCCGGCCGACGGCGTGGCCGGCGAAGCCCGCGCTCGGCCCGTCCAGCGCCATGCCCGGGCCGTAGCAGTTCGTGAGCCGCAGGATCGCGTGCCCGCCGGGGTTGCGCCGGACGACGTGTTCGACCATCTCCTTGTGGACGCAGTGCGCGTCCGGCGGGTCGAGCGGATCGGTCTCCCGGACCGGGAGCCGCCGCGGGGTTCCGTAGAGCTGGCGCGTGCTCGTGAACACGATCCGCGCGGGACCGAGCAGCCGCACCGACGCCTCGGCGCCGTGCTCATAGTCCGCCAGCGTGTCCTCCATGCTCGCCCGGTGTCCGTTCCGGGCGGCGAGGTGGAAGACGACGCGCGCGCCGGCGACGACTTCGTCCGCCGCTTCGGCGATCGTCGCCCGGCGGATCGCGGGGTCGGTCGCGGCCGGGTCGAGACCCCGGACGTCCGCCCCGAGTTCCCGGAGCCGCCGCACGAGATGGCTCCCAAGGAAACCCGCGGCGCCGGTGACCGCGACGGGAAGGCCGGACCAGGAGCGCACGCCGCAATTCTGGCGGCGTCGGCTACCTTGCCGCCATGGAAACCGCCCCGGGGACGCTGTTCGTGGTCGCGACGCCGATCGGGAACCTGGACGATCTCTCGCCCCGGGCGGTCGAGGCGCTGCGGACCGCTTCGGTGATCGCCTGCGAGGACACCCGGGTGACCGGGAAGCTGCGCCAGCGGTTCGGGATCGAGACGCCGACGGTCTCGAACCACGACCACAACGAGCGGCGGCGGACTCCGGCGCTGCTGGACCGGCTTCGCGCCGGTGAGACGGTCGCGCTCGTGAGCGACGCCGGCTCGCCGGTGGTCTCGGACCCGGGCTACCTGCTGGTGCGCGCCGCCCGCGAGGCCGGCGTTCCGGTGCGCGTCGTGCCGGGTCCCTCGGCGGCGCTCGCCGCGCTGACCGTTTCCGGGCTTCCGGCGCAGGCGTTCACGTTCCTCGGGTTCCCGCCCCCGCGGCGCGGCGCCGACCGCCGGCGGTTCCTCGACCGGGCGGCGAACGCTCCCGGCTCGGTGATTCTCTTCGAGTCCGCCGTCCGCATCGCCCGCCTGCTCGCCGACCTCGCCGAGCGGCTCGGACCCCGCCCGGCTTCGCTCTCGCGCGAGATGACCAAGCTCCACGAGGAGCACTGGTCCGGAACGCTCGCCGAGCTCGCCGAACGGGTGGAAACGCGGTCGCTCAAGGGCGAGCTGACCCTCGTCGTGGGACCGGCGCCCCGGTAGAATTCGGGCCCCCATGGACTTCGTCGTCGTGATCCCGGAAGCGGACTGGGCCGGCCAATTGCCGTGGTTCGGGGGGACCGTGGCGGAGGCCAACCGGCGCGCCGTGGAGGCGCTCGGCGCAGGCCGGATCCTGACTCCGGACAAGGCTCCGGCGGGCGGGAAGGGCGTTTCCCTCTACGGCGGACTCGCGGAAATCCCGGTTGACGCGGTGCGCCGGCTCGCCGAGCGGGGGAGCGGCCGCGTCGTGAACGAGTTCGGCCAGGCGCTCGCGTTCGCCGGAGCCGCGACTTCCGAAGGCGAGCCGCTCGCCGGCTGGACCCGGGTCACGGGCGCCGTCACCTGGACCCGCGCCGTCGGCGAGGCGCGCGCCCGCACCGCCCGCCGCTTCCAGGAGGCCGACGTCCTCGTCGAGGATCCGGCCACACTGTGGGCCGACCCCGGCGTTGCGGCGGAGGCCGGGGCGCGGATCGCTCCGTCGGTTCGGCTGACCGGCGCGACGCGGATCGGAGCCGGCGCCGAGATCGGCGAGTTCACCCGCCTCCACGACACGGTGGTGGCCGCGGGCGCCCGGATCGAGACTCACTCGGTGCTCCTCGAGGCGGACGTGGGGCCGGGCGCCAAGGTCGGTCCCTTCGCGCGGATCCGGCCGGGGACGGTGCTGGACCAGGGGGCGTACGTCGGCGGCTTCGTGGAAACCAAGAACGCCCGCATCCGGCGCAACGCCGCCGTGCCCCACCTCTCCTACGTGGGAGACGCCGACGTGGGGGTCCGGGCGAACCTCGGGGCCGGCACGATCACTTGCAACTACGACGGGCGCGCCAAGCACCGGACCACGATCGGACCGGGCGCGTTCGTCGGCAGCAACGCCATCCTCGTCGCGCCGGTCTCCATCGGGCGGCGGGCGTTCGTCGCCGCCGGCTCGGTCGTGGTCGGGGACGTTCCGGACGGCGCGATGGCGATCGCGCGGGGCCGTCAGGTGAACAAGGCGGACCGGGCGGGCGACCGCTTCGAGGGCGCGGACGACGTCTGAGCCGGCGCTGCTCCGGGAGATCCGCGAGTCGCCGGACGCGCTCCGCCGCACGCTCCGGGCGCTCGCCGGCCGTCCTCCGGTCGCCCGCCGCGGACCGGTTCTGCTCGCCGGGTCAGGCACCAGCCGGCACGCGGCCGAGCTCGGGGCGCTGTGGCTCCGGGCGGGCGGAATCAAGGCGCGGGCCGGACCCGCGACCGAGCCGCTCGACCTGGCCGGGGTCCGCACGTTCGTCGGGATCAGCCAGTCGGGAACGACCGGGAGCATCCTCCGGGCGCTCGAGACCGCCCGAGCGGTCCACCGGGTCGTCGTGACCAACGAGGCGGACAGCCCGGCGGCGCGCCTCGCCGACGCAGCGCTCGTGACCCGGGCCGGACGCGAGGAGGCGGTCCCGGCGAGCAAGAGCTTTACGACCGCGCTCGGGACGCTCCTGGTGCTGGCCCGCGACCTGGGCGCGGCGCCGGCGGATCCCGACGACGCGCCGCCGCTCGTCGAAGCCGGTCTCGACGAGGAGGATCGGCTGCGCGCGTTCCTCGCGCAGCGGCCGGACCGGACCGCGTGGTTCTTCCTCGCCGGCGCGCCGCTGCTGCCGCTCGCCCGGGAAGCGGCGCTCAAGATGATGGAGACCGCGCAGCTCCCGGCGTTCGCGCTGCCGGCGGGCGAGCTCGCCCACGGCCCGGCCGCGCTGCTGTCCCCCGCGACTCCGGTCGTCGCGCTCGGCCCGAGTCCCGAGCGTTCGGACGAGGCCGCGCGAGCCGCCGGCGCGCCGGTCCTGCCGCTTCCGGCGACCGGCCCGCTCGCGGCGTTCCGGCTGGCGCCGCCGATCCAACTGCTCGCGGCATTCGAGGGCAAGGCGCGCGGGGTGGACGTGAACCGTCCCCCCGGCCTGATGAAATCGGTCGTGGATGACTGATCTCAACACGGCCCAGCAGGCGGCGGTGACCGCGCCGCCGGGACCGACGCTGGTCCTCGCCGGAGCCGGATCGGGCAAGACCCGGGTCGTCGCCCGGCGCATCGCCTGGCGGATCGAGAACGGCGCGGAACCGGAGTCGATCCTCGCGGTCACCTTCACGAACAAGGCCGCCCGGGAACTGCGCGACCGGGTCGAGCAGGCGTGGGTCGGGACGTTTCACTCGATCGGGTTGCGGCTCCTGCGCCTCTTCGGGGCGGAGATGGGCCTCCCCGAGGGGTTCGCGGTCCTCGGCGAGGACGACGCGAAGACGCTCATCCAGCGCATCCGGCGCGAGCTCCGAGTGGATCCGGAGCTCATCACTCCCCGGAAGATGCGCTCGGGCCTGTCGGAGATGAAGTGCGCCGTGGCCGCCGGGCGCGAGATTCGCCGCCCCCGGGGGCCGGAGGACCGCGCGGTCCGCTCCGTCTTCGAGGCCTATCAGGACGAGCTCGCCCGGACCGGCGCGGCGGACTTCGACGACCTCATCATCCAGCCGCTGGCGCTGCTGCGGAAGTCGCCGGCCGCGCGGGACTTCGCCCGGCGGCGGGCTGAAATCCTGCACGTGGACGAGTACCAGGACACGAGCCCGCTCCAGTACCAAATGGTCGAGGAGCTGTGCCCCGGCCATGACGTCTTCGCGGTGGGGGACGACGACCAGTCGATCTACTCGTTCCGGGGCGCGGACTTCGAGAACATCCTGCGGTTCGAGCGCGACTTCCCCGGCGCCCGGGTCTTCCGCCTCGAGGAGAACTACCGCTCCTCGGGCACGATTCTGTGCGCCGCGAACGCGGTCATTTCGAAGAACCGCCGGCGGCACGGCAAGGAGCTTCGGGCGGTGGCCGGGCTCGGACGGCCCATCACGCTGAGCGTCTTCGCGGCCGAGACCGGGGAAGCGCACTTCGCGGCGGCGGAAGCGGCCCGGCTCGGCGCCGATCGGGGCGAGGCGGCCGTGCTGCTGCGCACCCGCGCCCAGACCCGCGCCTACGAAGAGGCCTTCGCCGCGCACCGGGTGCCGCATCGGGTCATCGGCGGACTGCGCTTCTACGAGCGCAAGGAAGTTCTCGACGCGCGCGCCCACGTGCAGCTCGCGGTCCTGCCGGAAAACGACGTGGCCTTTCGCCGCGCCGTCGGGTCGCTTTCGCGCGGCGTGGGCGACGCCTCGCTCAAGTCCATCGAGAAGCGCGCCGCGGCGGACGGGTCGTCGCTGTTGGCCGCGTCCGAGGCGCTGGTCGGGGAGCGCGGGCTGGCTCGGGGAGCCGTGCGGGGCCTGCGGGCGTTCCTCGAGGGGATCGAGCGGGTCCGGGCCGCCGTCGAGTCCGGGCCGGCGAAGGCGGCCGAAGCGGCGGTCGAGGCGACCGGCCTCGGCCCGCACTACGAGCGCCAGGACCCGGAGCGCCTCGAGAACCTCGTCTCGCTCAAGAGCGGGGCGGCGGATTTCGCGCGGCTCAACGAGAGCGCGACGACGCTCGAGTGGCTGGATCAGGTGAGCCTGCTCTCGGCGGAGGACTTCATCGGCGACGAGGGCGATCCCCCGGTGCTCGTCATGACCGTCCACGCGGCGAAGGGCCTCGAGTTCGACACCGTGTTCCTCGGCGGCCTCTGGGAGGGAGTGTTTCCGCACTCGCTCGGCTTGGACAACATGGAGGAGGAGCGGCGGCTGTTCTACGTGGGGATCACCCGCGCCCGGAGCGCGCTCTACCTGCTCGCCGCGCCCGGGCGGAGCCCGTGGCGACGGGAGAAGGACGCGCCCTCGCGCTTCCTCGCGGAGATTCCGAGGGAGCTGTTCGCGAACGCGAAGGGCCGCCCGGCGGCCGCCGGCGGCCGGTTCCGGCGCGGGATGTCCGTCCGCCATGCCCGCTTCGGCGTCGGCCGGATCGAATCCGCCGACCCGGACGGCTCGCGGGTCACGGTGCTGTTCCGCCACCACGGGCGGCGGCGCCTCGTCGTCGCGTACGCACGGCTCGAGCCGGCCTGATCAGATGAGGAACAGGACCAGGAACGCGCCCGCGATCACGTGGGTCCAGATGGTCGTCTCCTCGCGGCTGCGGTCGGCGATGAGGTGGAGCGCCGACCACGCGATGAAGCCTGCCCCGATTCCGTTCGTGATGCTGGTCGTGAACGGCATCCCGAGGATCACGCACGCCGCCGGTATCGAGTTGAGCGGGCGTTCCCAGACGATCTTCCCGAGCTCGGGCATCATCAGGACGCCGATCATGATGAGGATGGGGGCGACGACCGGATAGAGCGTGAGGCCGTCTTCGGTCGGGACCGGGGCCACGACCGACAGGAGCGGGTGGAGGAACACCGCGCCGAGAAGGAGCGCCGACGTGGTCACCGACGCGAGGCCGGTCCGCCCACCGGCGGCCGCTCCGGCGGCGCTTTCGATGTAGGTCGTGATCGTGGAGGTGCCGAGCGCGCTGCCGACGATCGTGCCCCCGGCGTCGGACGCGAGCGCCGCCTCCGCCCTCGGGAGACGCCCCTCCTCGTCGAGCAGGCGCGCCCGGTAGCCGACGGCGAGCAGCGTCCCGACGGTGTCGAACATGTCCACGAAGAGCAGCGTCGCGACCGCGGCGATCCACGTCGGCGCCGCGAACAGCCCGGCGAAGTCGAAGGCGAGGAAGGTGGGGGCGAGCGAGGGCGGCGCGGACACGACGCCGGTGAACTCGGTGAGCCCGAACGCGAGAGCCAGCGCGCCGGAGGTCGCTCCGCCGAGGATGAGGGCTCCGGGGAACCGCCGGACGACGAGCAGCGCGGTGACCAGGAGACCGACTGCGGCGGCCTGGACCGGGCGTGAGCCGAAGTCGCCGAGCCCGATGTACGTCGCCGGGTTGGGGGCCAGAAGACCGGCCCAGCGCAACCCGATGAGCGCGATCATGAGGCCGATCCCCGCGGCGATGGCGTGGCGCAGCGGCGGCGGGATGATCTCCAGAAGCCGCGCCCGCAGCCGGATCGTCGCGCTCAGCAGGAACAGGACGCCGGAGATCAGGGTGGCGGCGAGCGCCTGCTGCCAGGTCAGTCCGAATCCGCCCGCGGCCGCCGAGCCGCATAGGGTGAACGCGAAGAAGAAGTTGAGCCCCATGCCGGGCGCGAGCGCCACCGGAAGCCGGGAGAGGAGTCCGGCGGCGAGCGTCGAGATCGCCGCGCCGACCGCCGTCGCCACCATGACCGAGCCCACGTCCATCCCGGTCGCGCCGAGCACGATCGGGTTCACGAGGATGATGTAGGAGAGCGCCAGCCACGTCGTCGCGCCCGCGAGGAACTCGCGCTGCGGCGTGCTCCGGCGCTCGTGGATCCGGAAGAAGCGGTCCAGCCAGTCGGTCACGTCATCGTCTCCATGGCCCGGCGCAGCAGGCGGCCCACGGCCGGCGTCGGATCCTCGTCCTCCACCGGTCCCAGGTCCCGATAACGGGGATAGCGGCGTAGCCGGGCGGCGAGGCCGGCCCGGTCCAGCTCCGGGTGGAACTGGGTCGCGTAGAGCGGAACTCCGGGAATCGCGAAGGCCGCGTGTTCCGCTCTCGGGGACGACGCGAGGCCGACGGCCCCCGGAGGAAGCTCGGCCACGGAGTCCTCGTGGCCGATGACCGCCCGGAAGGACGGGCCGAGGTCGGCGAACAGCGGGTCCCGGGCCCCGGCCCCGGTGAGGCGCAGCGTCAGGACGCCCAGCTCGGCGAGGTCCGGATCGGTGACCACTCGCCCGCCGAGCGCGCGGGCGAGCGCCTGGAATCCCCAGCACGACGCGAACGCAGGCTTCTCGTTCCGCACCAGCGACTCCATCGTCCCGAGCGCGCCCGTGATCCACGGCGCTTCGCGCCCCTCGGCGACCGAATGCTCGCTGCCGCCGACCAGCACCATGTCGGCGGCCTTCAGGCGCTCCCGCCCGGGGCCGCCGTCGAGGAGGTTCCAGGCGTCCAGGTCTCCCGGGGCGGCTCCGAGCGCCGCCCGGAACGCGGCCCGCTCGTGCTCCCCCATGGGGTCGTCCGCGCTGCGGACCTGCAGCAGGAGGAAACGGCGGACGGCCATGGATCCGCCGGCGCTACTCGGACGCGTACCGGCCGAGGAGCGGCTTGCCCGGAAAGACGCCCTCGACGAGCGCGCCGTCCCGAACCACCGGGACGCCGTCCACGAGCACGTGCTCCACGCCCTCGGAGAAGCTGAGGTCATCCTCGAAGTTGGCGGTGTCGATGATCGTGTCCGGGTCGAACACCGTGACGTCGGCGATGGCGCCGACCTGGATCCGTCCCTTTCGGCGCATCACCGGCGCCATCGGCTCGAGCCGCTCCGCCGGCATCAGCGTCATCCGCCGGAGCGCGTCATGGAGCGTCAGCACCCGCTGGTCGCGCACGTAGCGCCCGAGCACGCGGGAGAAGGTGCCCGCCGAGCGGGGGTGCGCCCCCGGCGCGTAGGGCATGCCGTCGGAGGCGACCATCACGAACGAGGTCCGCATCGCCAGCTCGATCATCTCCGGGTCCATCATGTGGAGGATCACCGTGCCGCCTTCCTGGCGGAAGAAGTGGAACGTCTCCTCGGTGAGCCGCTCGCCGGTGTCCTGCCACTGGACGTCGCCGTAGGTCATCCCCAGCTTCTCCTGCCAGCCCTCGTCGAAGAGCGCCGAGGAGATTCCGGTGGAGGCCGCGGTGTAGGGATACGCCTCGGTGGTCACGTCCACTCCGGCGGCGCGGGCGCCGGCGATGAGGTCAAGCGTGACCGGGAGGTGGTGCAGGCTGGAACTGTTCAGGTGGACGATGTGGAGCGGCGCGCCGGTCGCGAGCGCGTTCGCGAGCACCTCCTGGATCGCCGAGACGGCCATGTCGCGGACGTGGGTGTAGATCGGGACATCCATCCCGGCGGCGAACTCGAAGAGCTGGAAGATCTCGGTGTGGTCCGCCCCCGGGTAGTACTGGTGGGGCATGCCGACGCCGAGCCCGCCGGCCCGCAGCTCGGCCTCGATGGCGTCATGCACCGCCTGCGTGTCCTCGACGGCGGCGTAGTTGCCCTCGCGCAGCACCTGCGCCTGGTCGAGCACCAGCTCGGCGCCGGTGCTCTCGGCTTCGAGGATGGACGCGACGTCGTCCCGGAGCGCCGGAACGCCGAGCAGGCGAAGCCCGCCATGGGCCACCGTGGCCCCGTAGTGGAGGATCGCCGACCCCTTGCGCGACTCGAGGAACGTCGCCATCCGGGGCGCGCCGCCCTCGAGCTCCAGCGCCGTCGTCACCCCGTCCATCGCCTGGAAGCGGTTCGCCTCCACCGACTGGCCGTGGGCGTGCAGGTCGATGAACCCGGGGCTCACCACCTTTCCCTCGGCGTCGAGCAGGACGCCGCCCTGGCGCAGCCGGTTCTGGAGCCGCTCGCGCGAGATCGCCACGATCTCGTTGCGGAGGATCCCCACGTCGCGCACGCCGTCGAGGCCGGTCTCCGGGTCGATCACCCGGCCGCGGGCGATGACGAGGTCCAGATCGCGCTCCTGCGCCGGAGCGAGCGCCGGGAGGAGCAGAAGCGGGAGAAGGAAGAGCTTCATGGGGCGAAAAAGCCTATCCGGTCAGTTCGCGCAGCCGGAAGAGCGCGCCGAAGGGAACGCCCTCGGCTTGAAGCGCGGCTTCCGCCCCCATGTCCCGGTCCACGAGCGCGAGGGCGAAGGACACGGCGAAGCCGGCGGCTTGCGCCGCCCGGACGGCCCGCAGCAGCGAGCCGCCGGTGGAGGCGGTGTCCTCGAGGACGACCGCTTCGCCCGACGGACGTTCGACCCCTTCCACGAGCCGCTCCCGGCCGTGCTCGCGCGACTCCTTGCGGACGTAGAAGCCGATCAGCGTCCGGCTCCTTGCGGCGGCGGCGGTCACGACGGCCGCGACCAGCGGGATCGCGCCGGTGGCCATGCCGCCGACGGCGCGGGGCGCGAAGCCCCGGCGGTCCATCTCGTCAAGGAGCAGCCGCCCGATCAGCGGCGCCGCGTCCGACCGGAGCGACGCGAGCCGCACGTCCACGTACACGTTGCTGCGCTTCCCCGACGCGAGCGTGAATTCCCCGTGGCGGACGGCCTCCCGCCGCAGGACGTCGAGCAGCGCGGCGCGGTCGCTCACCCGTCGATCGGCTCGAGGCCGGCGATGATCCAGCGCGAGAGCACTTCCGCGTCGAACTGGTTCGCGAGTTCGTACCGCATCAACTGGAAGCGGAAGTCGCGGGGGCCGTCCGGTCCGGTGATCCGCACCGTGAGCTCGCGCTCGAGCACCCGCCCGGTGAGGTAGTCCACCTGCGCGTCGCGCATCAGGCTGCGCCCGGTGCGGCGGCGCTCGTCCTCGAGCGCCATCTGGAGCTCGCTGATCGAGCGGACGAGACGGCGGCGCTCGGCTCCGTAGGCGTCCCACTCCGCGGCGACCTCGCCGAGCCGGCCGCTCGGCATGCGCTCGGGATCGTCCGCGCGCAGGTCGGCGATCCGGGAGAGCGCCTCCTGGTTCGCCTGGCGGAACGCGTAGAGCACCTGGAACTGCTCGTCGCGGGCCTTCTCGCCGGCGGCGACCTCGTCCCGCAGCTCGGGGATCCGGTACGGACCCTCGGTCTGCGGCCCCATGCCGACGATCTCCCACGAGTCGATCTCTCCGACCGGAAGCTCCTCCAGTTCGATTCCCGACGCGGGCACCCGGTCGCCGCGCTCCACGCCCCGGAAGAACTCCTCGAGGAGCGCCTCCTCCGGCGCCTGGGAACAGGCCGAGAGCGCCGCGGCCAACGTGATCCAGCGAAGTCTCACGATTCGTCCTCCCCGTTCTCGATGCGGGTGATGGAGACCAGCGCGTCGTCGTCCCGGACCCGGATCACGCGCACTCCCTGGGTCGTCCGCCCGATGTCGCGGAAGTCCTGGACCGGGATCCGGACCGCCTTTCCGCCGGCGGTGATCGCGATCAGATCGACCCCGGGAACCACCGCGACCGTGGCCACCACGGGGCCGTTGCGCAAGGACGATCCGATGTTGAGGACGCCCTGCCCGGCGCGCCTCTGGAACCGGTACGCGCCCAGCGCGGACATCTTCCCGTAGCCGTTGCGGGTCACTGTCAGGAGCGAGGTCTCGGGAACGTCGCCCGGCGGCACGGTCACGAGGCTCACGACCTCGTCGGCGGGCCCAAGCGTGATCCCCTTGACCCCCATCGCGTCGCGGCCCATCGCCCGCACGTCGGACTCCGGGAACCGGATGGCCTTGCCGTCCCGGGTCGCGAGCGCGATCTCGCCGCAGCCTCCCGTCAGGTTCGCGGCGAGGAGCGCGTCGCCCGGCTGGATCCGGATGGCCCGCAGCCCGTTCTGGCGGACGTTGCCGAACGCCGCGAGGCTGGTGCGCTTGACCCGGCCACCGCGGGTCGCGAAGAAGAGGCACTCCTTGTCCCCCGGCTCGTCCGGCGTCGGGCAGAACGCGATCACCTGCCGGCCCTTGGGAAGCTGCAGCAGGTTCACGATCGCCCGACCGACGCCGGCCTTGCCGCCCTCGGGAATCTGGTACCCCTTCAGGCAGTAAGCGATCCCGTCGTCGCTGATGAAGAGCAGCTTGCTGTGCGTGTTGCCGACGATGAGGCTGCGGATCTGGTCGCCCGACCGGATCCCGGCCCCCGAGTGCCCGGTGCCGCCGCGGGACTGGGCGCGGTACTCGCTGAGCGCGGTCCGCTTGATGTAGCCGCCCTGGGTGACCGACACGACGATGTCCTCGACCGGGATGAGATCCTCCTTGGTCAGGTCGGTGGCGGCGTCCACGACCTCGGTGCGGCGGTCGTTCCCGTGGGTGGCGGCGGCCTTCTCGGCCTCCTCGGCGACGATCGCGTCGATCCGCGCCGGATCCCCCAGCGTCTCGACGAGCCCGGAAATCCGGGCCTCGAGATCGTCCATCTCCGCCCGCACCTTCTCGCGCTCCAACCGGGTGAGCCGCTGGAGGCGCATGTCGAGGGTGGCCTGCGCCTGCTCGTCCGAGAGGACTCCGTCGGAAGGGGGGACGCCGGCGCGCGCGAGCAGCTCCCGGTCGATGCGCAGCTCGGCGGGCCGCAGGTTGGCCTTCAGCCGCTGACGGGCCTCGTCCGGATTCCGCGAGGTCCGGATCCACGCGATCACCTCGTCCAGCCGATCCACGGCCGAGGCGAGGCCCGCGAGCAGGTGGAGCCGCGCGGCGGCGCGGCGGAGCTCGAACTGGAGCCGCCGCCGGACGACGCCGCGCCGGAACCCGAGGAACGCCCGGAGCATGTCCAGCAGCGGGAAGAGGCGCGGACGCCGGTCGGCGATGGCCAGCAGGTTGATCCCGAACGAGCTCTGGAGCGGGGTGTGGCGGTACAGGTTGTTCAGGATGACCTGCGGCTCCTCGCCGCGCTTGAGCTCCAGCACGATGCGCATCCCGCGGCGGTCGGACTCGTCGCGGATGTCCGAGATCCCGGTGACGCGCTTGTCCTTGACCAGGTCGGCGATCTTCTCGATGAGCCGTGTCTTGTTGACCTGGTAGGGAATCTCGGTGACGACGATGGCGGTCCGGTTCCCCGAGATGTCCTCGAAGTCGGCGACGGCGCGCACCTGGATGACGCCCCGCCCGGTGAGGTAGGCGCGCCGGATTCCGTGGCGGCCGTGGATGCGGGCGCCGGTCGGGAAGTCGGGGCCGGGCAACAGCTCCAGCAGCTTCCGGTTCAGGGCGTCGTCGGGCTGGTCCTGGTTGCGGATGACGTGGAGGAACGCCGCGGTGACCTCGCGCAGGTTGTGCGGCGGGATCTTGGTGGCCATCCCGACCGCGATGCCGTCGGAGCCGTTCACGAGCAGGTTCGGAACGACCGTGGGCAGGACCTCGGGCTCGGTCGCCTTGCCGTCGAAGTTGGGCCCGAAATCGACCGTGTCCCGGTCGATGTCCTCCATCATGCCCACCGCGAACGGGGTCAGCCGCGCCTCGGTGTACCGGTAGGCGGCGGGCGGATCGCCGTCCACCGAGCCGAAGTTCCCCTTGCCGTCGATGAGCGGGTGGCGCAGGTTGAAGTCCTGCGCCATGCGGACCAGCGTGTCGTACACCGACTGGTCGCCGTGCGGGTGGTACTTCTTGAGGACCTCGCCCACGATGCCGGCGCACTTCGAGTGCGCCCGGGACGGGAGCAGGCCCTCCCGGTACATCGCGTAGAGCACCCGGCGTTGGCCCGGTTTCAGCCCGTCGCGGACGTCGGGGAGCGCCCGCCCGATGATCACCGACATGGCGTAGTCCATGTAGGACTGCTTCATCTCGGCTTCGATGTGCCGAATCCGCTCCTCCTGCGCCCACGAATCGCGGGCGGCGCCGTTCGTCTCGCCCGCCATGCCCGCCTCAGATGTCGAGGTTCATGACGTGGAGCGCGTTCTGCTCGATGAACGCCCGTCGCGGCTCCACCTGATCCCCCATCAGGGTGCTGAAGAGCTCCGCCGCGTCCACGTCGTCGTCCACCCGCACCCGCTTCAGCGTGCGGATCTCGGGGTTCATCGTGGTGTCCCAGAGCTCGTCGGCGTCCATCTCGCCAAGACCCTTGTACCGCTGGATCTTGAGCCCGTGCCGGGCGCGTTCGAGCACCAGGTCCAGAAGGCTCTCGGGATCCTCCGCCTCGAACTCCAGCGCCCAGCCCTCGCGCTCGCGGCGCTCGACCCGCAGCGGCGGCTCGACGAAGCGCGTGACCTCGTGGAGGGTGCGCAGCCGCTGGTACTGGCCCGAACGGAGGAAGGCGGCCCCGAGCCGATGCCCGAAGGTCGCGCCCTCGGCCTGCGGATCCGGCTCCACCACCCAGTGGCCTTCCTCCCTCGGGTCGGGAGCGACGATCGCCGGACGGCCGGACCCGGCGAGCCGGTCGGCGTAGCCGGCGATCGCCGCCCGGTCGATGGCGACCGATTCGTCGGCCCCGTCGGCGAGCATCCAGCGGATGAGGTCGATCGGATACCCGAGCTCGCCGAGCCGCGCGAGCCGCTCCCGCCGTTCGCGCAGCTTCTGGACGAGATCCAGAAGCTCCTCGCCCGCGACCTCGCGCGCGCCGGCCAGCAACCGCCGATCCGCCGCCGTGCGCTCCAGCAGGTAGCGGTCCAGCTCCCGGTCGGCGAGGAAGTAGCGATCCGCAAGACGCGCCGAACGGGGGTGCTCCACCCGGTACAGCGGCGGCTCGGCGATGTAGAGCAGGCCGGAGTCGATCACCGGTTTCAGCCGCCGGTAGAAGAACGTGAGCAGCAGGGTGCGGATGTGGGACCCGTCCACGTCCGCGTCGGTCATGATGATGATCCGGTGGTACCGGAGCTTGGCCATGTCCAGTTCCGCGTCGAAGCTGGCCCCGAGCGCCTGGATCAGGATCCGGATCTCCTCGTTCTCGAGCATGCGGTCGGGCCGCGTCTTCTCGACGTTCAGGATCTTTCCGCGCAGCGGCAGGATCGCCTGGAAGGCGCGGTCCCGGCCCTGCTTCGCCGACCCGCCCGCGGACTCGCCTTCGACGATGAAGATCTCCGAGCGGGCCGGATCCCGCTCCTGGCAGTCGGCGAGCTTGCCCGGGAGCGCGCCCGACGAGAGCGCGCTCTTGCGCCGGGCCATGTCGCGGGCGCGTCGCGCCGCCTCCCGGGCGTGGAAGGAGTCGGCCGCCTTGGTGACGATCCACTTCGCCTCGTCCGGGTTCTCCTCGAAGAAGCGGGTGAGCCCCTCGTACACCAGCGAGTCCACGAACCCCTGGACGCTGCTGTTGCCGAGCTTGGTCTTGGTCTGTCCCTCGAACTGCGGCTCCGGCACCCGGACGCTGATGACCGCGGTCAGCCCGATGCGGGTGTCCTCGCCCTGGATCGGCGCCTTGAGGTCCTTCCCGACGCGCGTCTTCGGGACGTAGGCGTTGATCGCCCGGGTGAGCGCCGCCCGAAGCCCGGACAGGTGGGTCCCGCCCTCCGGCGTGCTCACGTTGTTCACGAAGGAATGGACCGACTCCCGGTAGCCCTGGCACCACTGGAGCGCGATCTCGCAGGAATGCGCCTGGTCGGTCCGCCCGTTGTCGAGATCCGAAGACTCCACGTCGAGCGTGATCACCGTCTCGTGGACCGGGGTCTCGTTGCGGTTCAAGTGCGCGACGAACTCGGTGATGCCCCCGTCGTAGCGCCACGTCTGCGACTGGCCGTCGCGCTCGTCGGCGAGCTGGATGCGGACCCCCCGCACGAGGAAGGCGAGCTCCCGGAGGCGGTGGGCGATGGCCTGGAAGTCGAAGTCGGTGGTCTCCTCGAAGATCGCGGGATCCGGGAGGAAATGGACAAGCGTGCCGGTCGCGCCGTCAGGCGCCGGCCCCGCCAGGCGGAGCGAGCCGGCGCTCACGCCCCGTTCGTAGGACTGGCGGTACGTCCCGCCGCCCCGGCGCACCTCGACGCGCAGCCAGCGGGACAGCGCGTTCACGACCGAGACGCCCACGCCGTGGAGCCCGGCCGAGTACTTGTAGGTGTCGGCGTCGAACTTCCCGCCGGCGTGCAGCCGGGTCATCACGACTTCGACCGCCGGGAGGCCGGTGCTCGGCTCCGGATCCACCGGAATGCCGCGCCCGTCGTCCCGGATCGAGATGCTCCCGTCCTCGTGGATCGTGACCTCGATGTTCCGGCAGAAGCCGGCCATGGCCTCGTCGATGCTGTTGTCCACGACCTCGCGCACGAGGTGGTGCAGCCCGGCCGGACCGGTCGAGCCGATGTACATCGCCGGGCGGACCCGGACCGCCTCGAGACCCTCGAGGATCTTGATGTCGCCGCCGGTGTAGTCGTCGGCTGGCGCGGGCGCCTTGTGATCGATCATGGTTCGGACCGGCGGCGCGCCGTGACGGAGGGAATCCCCGCCTAGACCAGCGGCATCCCCACGCAGAGGTGCTCCTCGCCGTCGCCCTGCGCGACCGGACGCAGCAGGAACGCGGTCTCGGCCGTCTGGAACTCGAGCGACGCCTCGTCGCTGTCGGTCCGGCGAGCGAAGTCGCGAAGGTGGCCGAGGTTCACGTGGAGGCTCAGGGACTCGCCCTCCCTGCTCACGCTCTCGATCGCCCGCTTGCCCTGGCCGCGCACGGACGCGACCTCGACCACGAGCCGGTCGTCGTCGATCGTGAGCTTGGCCCGGCTGTAGTCGCCGGTCGCCCACGGGAGCGCCCACCCGACCGCCGAGAGCAGCTCCTGCCGCTTGACCTGGATGCGCACCGGGCAATCCCGGGGGATGACGTGCTCGTAGTCGGGGAGGCGCTCGGCGAGCTTCGCGCTCACGAGCAGGCGGTCGCCGAACTCGAAGAACAGGTGGTTGCCGGACTCGGAGAAGCGGAACTCGCCGTCGCTGCTCCCGCACAACGCCGCCAGCTCGGAGAGCGTGCGCGCGCCGAGGCCGAACAACTGCCGGTCCTCTCCCTCCAGCGAGCTGGAGGACGCGGGGACGCTCGCGTAGGCGAGGCGCGAATGATCGGAGGAGACGATCCGGACCTCGCTCCCGGTGACCTCGATCTGCGCGCCGGCGCTGGACGCCGGAGGCGCGTCGCCGGCTCCGGGAACCGCGTGCGAACCGAACCGGAGGATCTCCTGGAACCGCGACGCGGAGACCGCGCACAGCGGCGTGTCGGGAGGCTCCTCGAGCTTGGGGGCCTCGCCCACCCGGCCGGGAATCTCGATTTCGCCCTGCCCGCACTTCACGAGCACCCAGCTCCGCTCGGTGTCCGTGAGGGTCACCTCGTCGGCCGTGCCGTGCTTGAGCGAATTCGTGAGCGTGCCCACCGGAATGCTGAGCATCCCGTCCCCGGACGCTTCCGCCGCGAGCGTGGACCGCAGGCCGATCTCGCCGCCGGACGCCTTCATCTCGCAATTCCCGCCCGAAGACGAGAAGCACACGTTCGAGAAGATGGCCATCGGGTCCGTCGGGTGGTGGTCCACGACGCCCGAGAAGAGGTTCAGCTCAGCCAGAAGGTCCTTGCGGTTCGCGGTGATTTCCATAGAGAAGCGGCCCTCCCGATCGGACCGGGCGTCGCCTGGCCCAAAGGCGCTTTCAGAACCTGCTTCGGACCTTGGAAACAGTAGTAGAGGGAGACGGAATCATACCTTATCCAACCCTTCTGATTAAGGCGCCGCGAGCTTTCGGGAAAAATGATGCAAATCAATCTGAATCATGGAGATAGACAGATGATGCACTTGGGAAAAACGTGTTGGGAACGTCTTGGGAACCCACCCTTGAGCCGGGGGCCTCGCGAACCCTCGCGAGTCTCCCCGAGTTTCCCCGCGTTTTCCACAGGTTTTCCACAGGTTATCCCCATCCCGAAGCGCTCAGCGGAGCTGGCGCTCGAGCCGCTCGAGCACGCGCTCGAGCCCCGGATCGCCGCGCAGGTCCTCGACCCGCTTCACGCTGTAGGACACCGTGGAGTGATCCCGGTTGAAGGCGCGGCCGATGTCGGTGAGGGTGCTTCGCGTCATTTCGCGGCACAGGAACATCGCAACGTGGCGGGCCAGCACGAGGTCGCGCTGCCGCTGCGGCCCGCGGAGCCGGTTCGGCGCGAATCCGAACTCGCTCGCGGTCTTGACGAGAACCTGGCTGATTGTCATGGACGGCCTCCCGCCGTGGACGAGGACGTCCGAGGCGAGCTCCTTCGTGATCTCGATCTCGTGGACCCGGGCCGCGGTCACGATCTGGTTGACGGCGCCCACCAGCGCCCGCACGTTGTGGCGCACGCGCGACGCGATCAGCTCGGCCGCCGCTCGGGGAAGCTCCGCTCCGACCTCGTCCGCCCGGCGGCGCACGATCGACACCCGCGTCTCCCAGTCGGGGCAGCCCATGTCGGCGGTGAGTCCGGCCGCGAGCCGGGTCCGAATGCGCGGATCCATCGCCGTCAGTTCCTGCGGATGGGCGTTCGCGGTGAGGACCACCTGGCGGCCCCGGTCGGTAAGCGCGTTCAGGGTGTGGAAGAACTCCTCGGTGGTGCGCCCGAACCGATCGAGCCCGGCGAGGAACTGCACGTCGTCCACGAGCAGCATGTCCACCCTGCGGCACTGGTCCCGAAAGGCGTAGAGCTCCTGCGAGCGGACGGCGTGGACGACCTGACGGGTGAAGGACTCGCCCCGGGTCAGGAGCACCCGGGCCCGCGGCGACTCGCGGCGCACCCGGGCGGCGATGGCCTGCAGCAGGTGGGTCTTGCCGACTCCGACGTCGCCGTGGATCAGCAGCGGGTTGTAGGGCGAGTCGGCGGTCCCGGGTTCGCTCGCCTCTCTCGCCGCCGCCCACGCGCTGCGGTTCGCGGCGCCCACGACGAAGCTCCCAAAGGTGCACCGGTCCGAAACCGGCTCGCTCTCGGCGAGGGTCCCGGCGGATTGCGGCGCCCGGGCTACAGCCTCGTCGGGCGTCTCCCCGAGGATGAAGCGCACTTCGAAGTCGCCGGCTCCGACGCGTTCCAGCGCGTCCCGGACGTGGGCGCCGTAGTACGTCCGGAGCCGCTCGGCGAACGCCGCGCCGGGCACCCGCACCACGACGGATCCGCCGTCCTCGCCGGGCGACTCCGTCGGAGCGAACCACCTCCGGAATTCGGAAGCCGGAAGCTGTTTCCGGAGGATCCCAAGCGCCTCTTCCCACATCGTCGCGGTCCCCTCGCGCGCCGCCGGAAGGGTGCTGGCGAGGAGCATCGAGCGGCGGAAACTAGCAGCGGTTCGGGGCCCGCCGGGCCGTGTCGAAGGGCGTCCCGGCGGCGGTTTCCGATGGTTCTCGGAAGTCGCGCCGATCGAGAAAAAGGGCCGCGGGCGGCTCGTTTCGCCCGCCTTGCGTCCCTGGATTCCTTGAGGCGTGAGCGGGTGGAACCCGCCCTGGGAGCCGATGGCAACTACATGAGAGGAGCACGGCTTTGTGCGAATCGAGGGAAAATTGTTGACCGCGCCCGCCGTTGTTGGTACCCTCCCCAGACCGGTTTGCGGGTGGTTTCGGGGATGGGCCGGTGGCCGCCTGGGCCGCGGATCGGAATCAGGAGATCTCGTCGTGAAGCGAACCTACCAACCGAACCGGCGCAAGCGGAAGAAAACGCACGGATTCCGGGTCAGGATGCGCACCCCGGGAGGGCGCGCGGTGATCGCCCGGCGCCGTCGTCGGGGTCGTCGTCGCCTCGCTCCGGCGGCATCCCGCTGACCGGCGCCCCGGAGGTGCCCGCGGAGGCCTTCCCGCCACGGGCGAGGCTCCGGCGGGCTGCCGAGTTCCGGACGACGATGGGCCGCGGCCGGCGTGGGATGTCGCATTTTGTCGTAGCGTTTCTCATCGAGGAATCCGCAGCCGACGAGTCGGGCCGCCTCGGGATCGTCGCCAGCCGGAAGGTGGGGAACTCCGTCGTCCGGAACCGCACCCGGAGGCGGCTGCGGGAACTGTGGCGCCGCGCCGCGCCCAGGCCCAAGGGCGATCTCGTCCTGCTGGCGCGCCCGGGGAGCGGGACCGCTACGTGGGCGGACCTCCGGCGCTCCTTCCACCGGGCGCTGCGCCGGGCCCAGCGGTGAGCGTCCCCGCGAGGGCGCTCATGGGGGCGATCCGGGCGTACCAGGTGACGGTTGGGGCCTGGTTCTTCTCCGGCGTGTGCCGGTTCACCCCGTCGTGCTCCCGGTACGCGCTGGACGCCCTCGAGATGCACGGCGCGCTGCGGGGCTCGCTCCTCACGGCGCGGCGCCTGCTGCGCTGCCGTCCGTTCGGCGGCTCGGGCCATGACCCGGCGCCGCTGCCGCAGGGAAAGTGACGATGGAGCGCCGCGTCGTCCTCGCCTTCCTGCTTTCCTTCGGGGTCTTCCTGCTCTTCGTGCGGTTCTTCGGACCGCAGGAGGAGCCGGAGACCGCGCCGCCGCCTCCGCCCGAAGCGGTCGCGTCGGTCGCCGAGCCGCCGCCCGGCGTCGTTGAACCGCCGCCCGTCGAGGAGGTCGCGCCGGCGCCGGGCGTGGAGCCCCGGTCCGCTTCCGGCGAACAGGTCGTGCGCGTCCGTTCCGGGCTCTACGACGCCGAGTTCACGAACCGGGGCGCCCGGCTGAGGCGGTTCACGCTGATGGAGCACCGCGACTCCACCGGCGCGCCCTACGAAGTGCTGCCGCTCGGCGACGAGCGGGTGCTCGAGGTGCGTCCGCTGGACGTGATCCTGCCGTCGGAGCGCGACCCGGCGCGGCTCTCCCGGTCCTTCCACGAGGTGTACGTGGACGGCGCGCTGCGCTCGGGTCCGGTCGAGATCGACCTCGGCGCGGGCGAACGCCGGGAAATCCGCTTCGAGTGGGTGGGGGCCGACGGGCTGGACGTCGTGAAGACGCTTGAGGTCGTCGGCGGCGACTACCGGATTCCGGCCGTGATCTCGGTGCAGCGCGGCGGGGCGGAAGTCCCGAAGGAAGTGCTCTACGGCCCCAGCGTGGGCGAGGAGCCTCCCGAGGGCACCTACGTGGGCGCGGACCAGGGAGTCCTGAAGACCGGCGGCGAGAGCGTCCTGTATTCGCTCGGCGACGTCGGGGATGGCGACGCGGCCTCGCTCGCCGCCCAGGGCGTGGGGATCTCGTCCCACTACTTCGCCGGGCTGCTCGTCGCCGAGCCGGGCCAGCGCTACGACGGACGGGTGGATCCGCTGCCGATCCCGTGGACGAGCTTCCGGATCGTTCCCGAGGACGCGAGCGGCAACCGCTCGCTGATGGTCGCCCGGCTGGGCTCGGACGGGGCCGCCCGCTTCACCCTGTACTCGGGCCCGAAGCAGGTCGAGCGGCTCGAGGAACTCGGGATGAACATCGTCGAGTTCGGGAGCTGGCTGCGCTTCCTCGTGGTTCCGATCCGGATCGCGATCCTGCGGGCGTACGACTTCACCGGCAACTACGGCTGGGCGATCGTGCTGGTGACGATCCTCATCAACCTTCTGCTCGCGCCGCTGAAGCACTACAGCTACGTCTCGATCCGCGGGATGCAGAAGATCAGCCCGCAGGTCAAGCGGATCCAGGAGCGCTACAAGAACCTCAAGCCCACCGATCCCAAGCGGAACGAGATGAACAAGGAGATGATGGCGCTCTACAAGGAGCACGGGGTCTCGCCGGTGGGCGGCTGTCTGCCGATGCTCCTGTTGATGCCGTTCTTCTTCGCGTTCTACCGGCTCCTCGTGGTCTCGGTGGAGCTCCGGCAGGCGCCGTTCCTCTTCTGGGTCACCGACCTCTCCCGCGAGGATCCGTACTTCATCCTGCCGATCGCCATGGGCGCGAGCCAGCTCATCATGCAGAAGATGAGCACGACCCAGATGGAGGGGCTCCAGGCGCGCATCATGATGCTGATGCCGCTGGTGTTCACGATCATCCTCGCGTGGGCCCCTGCGGGACTCGTGCTCTACTGGTTCGCGAACAACATCATCTCGATGGGGCAGCAGACGATCACGACCCGGATCCTCGACCGGCGCGAGGCCCAGGTCGAAGTGATCCCGGCAGGGAGGAAACCGCGCGGGAAGAAGGCGAAAGCCCGGCGCTGATGCTCCCCGAAGCCCTCGGGCGCGCGCTCGAGGGCCTCGAGCCGCCGCCCGGCGAGTCCGACGCGGCGCGGCTGGGAACGCTGTTCCGGCTGCTCGGCGAGTGGGAGCGCGCCGGGCTGACCGGGTTCCGGGGCGACGACGACCTCGCGCTCGGGTACTTCCGCGAGGCGCTGGAGCTGCGTGCGCACCTTCCGGCGGTCGGCCCGTACCTCGACGTGGGCAGCGGCGGCGGGACTCCGGCCCTGCCGCTCGCGGCCGTCGGGAGAGGCGCCTGGACGCTGCTGGAGCCGCGCCGGACGGCTTCGACGTTCCTCGAGCTCGCCGTGCGCAAGCTCGGAATCGCTGACCGGGTGACGGTCGTCCGGTCGCGCCTTCAGGGCTGGCTCCGGGATCCGGCGCCCGTCGCCGGCGTCACCCTGCGGGCGGTGCGCCTCTCGCGGCGCGAATGGGAAGGGCTGGCGGCGGCGCTTCCGGACGGGGCGCGGGTGGTCTGGCCCACGAGCGCCCCCGGCCGGAGCCGCGCCGACCTGCCCGAGGGCCTCTTTCGGGAGCGGACGGTCGCCGCGGCGCGGGGGATCGTCTGGATCGGCGATGTTTCACGGGAAACATGACCTCCTAGAATCCCGACCGGCGCAATGAGAGTCCTTGCGATCGCCAACCAGAAGGGCGGGGTGGGAAAGACCACGACCGCGGTGAACCTCGGCGCGTCGCTCGCGGAGCAGGGCCGCCGCTGCCTGCTCGTCGATCTGGACCCGCAGGGAAACCTGACCGCGAGCCTCGGCGCCAGCCTCCCCGAAGACGGCTTCAGCACCTACGACGCGCTGGTCGATCGGGAGCCGCTCGCGAACACGCTGCTGCGCACCGCGACTCCCGGCCTCGTCGTCGCGCCTTCGGACCCCTCGCTCGCGGCGGCCGACCTCGCGCTCGCCGAGGACGAATCCGATCCCGGGAAACGGGCCTCGCGCCTTCGGGAGGCGCTGGCGCAGCTCGCGGAGGACGGTCCGGCCTTCGATTTCGTCCTGCTGGACTGTCCCCCGTCGCTCGGTCTCCTCACCGTCAACGCGCTCGTCGCCGCCGACCGGGTGCTGGTCCCGATGCCGTGCGAGTTCTTCGCGATGCAGGGCCTCGCCCGCGTCCTCGACACCGTGGGCAGGGTCCGCGACGCCTGGAATCCCGGCCTCGACGTGGGCGGCATCCTCTTCACCATGGTGGACCGCCGCACCCGGCTGGCCCACGAAGTGATCCGCGAGGTCCGGGAGCGGTTCGGCCCCCGGGTGCTCGCGGCGGAGATCCCGCGCTCCGTCCGGATCGCCGAGGCTCCCTCCTTCGGGACCCCGGTGCTCGCCCACGACGGCCGATCCGCGGGTTCGCTCGCCTACCGCGAGCTCGCGCGGGAGCTGCTGTCCGCATGAAGCGCGGTCTGGGGCGCGGCCTCGAGGCGCTGCTGCCGCCGGCGGAATCGCGCAGCGAGGCCTTCCGGGAGATCGCGCCCGACCGCCTCGCCCCGAACCCGGCGCAGCCGCGCGCCTCGCTCGACGCGGACGAGCTCGCGTCGCTCGCGGACTCGATCGCAGCCCGGGGCTTGCTGGAGCCCATCGTGGTCCGCCCGAAGGGTCCGAACTACGAAATCGTCGCCGGGGAGCGCCGCTGGCGGGCCGCCCGCAAGGCCGGCCTCGAACGAGTGCCGGTCGTGATCCGCGAGGTCTCCGACGAGGACCTGGGCCTGCTCGCGCTCGTCGAGAACCTCCAGCGCGAGAACCTGAACCCGCTCGACGAGGCGAACGCCTTCCGGTCGCTCGCCGCCGCCGGGCGCACGCACGAACAGATCGCGAGCGAGGTCGGGCGCAGCCGGGCCGCGGTCACGAACGCGCTGCGGCTTCTCGAACTCGCCCGCCCGGTCGCCGATCTCGTGGCCAAGGGGACGCTCGCCGCTGGCGCCGCCCGCGCGCTGCTTCCGCTGTCGCCCGACGCGCAGATCCGGCTCGCCGGCGAGGTCGTCCGCCGCGGGCTCTCGGTGCGCCAGGCGGAGCGGCTCGTGGCGGAGGCGCTCGGACGCAAGAAGGACCGGCCGGCTCGGAAGCTGGACCCCAACAGCCGCGACGCCGAGCATCGGATGGAGCGGGCGATGGGCCTGCCGGTGAAGCTGAGCCGCGGGCGGAAGGGCGGCACCGTCACGGTCCGGTTCTACAGCGAGGACGACCTCGAACGAGTCTTCCAGCGCCTCGTCGGCGCCAGGGATTCCTGAGCGTCCCGGAGGGCCGCCGAAGGCTTACAATCCCCGCGCCGGCGGGCGCGATCCGAGGCCCCTCCCGCATCGGCCGGACCCCGATCCGGCCGGCCCCTCGCCCCCGCCGTCCCACGGTCCCCAGCGGATTCCATGACCCTGTTTCCCGATTTCACCGCCCTCGTCATCGTGGGGATCGTGGCGTGCCTCGTGCCGCTCCTGAAGCGGCTGCTGCTGGAGCCGGTCGCGCAGACGATGGAGGCCCGGGAACGCGAGCGACGCTCCGCCGAGGAAGCGTTCGGGGCCGCGCAGGTCGCCGAGCGGGACGCGGTCCGCATCGGCGACGAGACGCTCGCCGCCGCCCGGCGCGCCGGCTACCGCGACATGGAGACCCAGCGGCGGGAAGCGGCGGACCGCGCCGGCGAGGCGCTCGCGCTGGCGCGAAAGAAGGCCGCCCAAACGCTCGAGGCCGGACAGGCGAGGCTGCAGGAGCAGGTCCGGGAGGCGGAAGCCGCGCTCGAGCGCACCGCCCGCAGCCTCGGGGACGAACTCATGGCGCGACTGCTGGGGCGGACGGGATGAAGCGGCGGATCGTCGCGGCGGCGGGTTTCGCCGCGCTTCTCGTCCCAAGCGCCGCGTTCGCCGCCGAAGGGCTCGTGGACGTGCCCAAGATCGTGAACTTCACGATCCTCGCGGCGATCCTCGGGTACGCGCTGCGGAAGCCGCTCGCCGCCTTCCTCCAGGCGAAGACCGAGCAGATCCGCCGGCAGAACGAGCAGGTCGCCAACTGGACCCGCGACTCGGCGGAGCTTCGCGGCCGCGCCGAGACCCGCACCGCGAGCCTCGGCGGCGAGGAGGCGGCGACCCTCGCCCGCATCCGCGAGGCGGCGGTCGAGGAGGCCGGGCGCATCGTCGCCGAGGCCGAGGCGCAGGCGGCGCAGATCTCCGAGCAGGCGCAGCGGGAGCTGGAGGCCCGGGTCCGGGCGGCCGAGGACGCGCTGCGCCGCAGCAGCGCGCAGGCGGCGGCGAGGATCGCCCGCGAACGGATCCGCAAGGAAATCACCGACGAGGACCGGAACCGGCTCTTCGACGCCGGGCTCGACGCCATCCGCGCCAAGTGACCGACTCGGGAATCGCGGCGCGGTACGCCCACGCGCTGCTCGACGCCGCGGTCGGGGCGGAGGACGACCTCGACGCGCTGGTCTCCGACTTCGCCGACTTCGTCGCGGCGCTCGACGAGAACCCGGACTTCCGCCGGGCGCTCGCAAGCGGCGGCGTCCCCCTGGCGAAGCGCAGCGCGTTGGCGCAGGCGGCGGCCCGCCGCTGCACCGAGAATCCGCGCCTCGTCCGGACCGTGGTCCTCATGGTCGCGAGGGAGCGGGGAGTCCTGGTGCCCCACGCATGCGACGCGTTGCGACGGGCGGTGGACGTCCGCAAGGGGATCACCGACGTGCAGTTGACGTCGGCGGAGGCGCTGCGCCCCGAGGAGGGGGATCGCGCCCGGGACGCCCTTCAGGAAGCGCTCGGCATCGTCCCCCGACTCCATCTTGAAGTGGACCCGACGATCCTCGGCGGCTTCGTCGCGCGGGTCGGGAACCGGATCTACGACGCGAGCCTCGAACGGGAGCTCGCGCGATTCGAGGAACGCGCCGGCCAACCGCACGCGCGCCGGGCGCAGGAATCAGGAGAATCATGAAAGTTCGAGCCGATGAGATCGCGGCGCTGCTGCGAGAGCAGATCGCGGGCCACGAGCCCGACGTGGACGTGGCCGAGGTGGGCACGGTGGTGTCGTCGGGAGACGGGATCGCCCGGGTGCACGGCCTCGAGGGGGTCATGTACGGCGAGCTGGTCGAGCTTCCCCACGAAGTCTTCGGCCTCGCGCTGAACCTCGAGGAGAGCGCGGTCGGCCTCGTCCTCTTCGGCGACGTCACCGCGATCCGCGAGGGGGACGAGGCGCGGCGCACCCGGCGCATCCTCGAGGTGCCGGTCGGGGACGCGCTCCTCGGGCGGGTCGTGGACGCGCTCGGGCGCCCGATCGACGGCAAGGGACCGATCGCGTCCTCCGCCGCCTTCCCGGTGGAGCGGATCGCCCCCGGCATCGTGGCCCGTCAGCCGGTGAAGGAGCCGCTCCAGACCGGCGTCAAGGCGGTGGACACGATGATCCCGATCGGCCGCGGGCAGCGCGAGCTGGTGATCGGCGACCGCCAGACCGGCAAGACCGCGATCGCGGTGGACGCCATCATCAACCAGAAGGACTCCGGCGTCGTGTGCATCTACGTCGCCGTCGGCCAGAAGCTCTCCACCGTCGCCCAGGTCGTCAAGAACCTCGAGGAGCACGGCGCGATGGACCACACCATCGTGGTCTCGGCGACCGCGTCGGACCCGTCGCCGCTCCAGTACCTCGCGCCGTACTCGGGCTGCGCGATGGGCGAGTTCTTCATGGACAACGGCGGCCACGCGCTTTGCATCTACGACGACCTCTCGAAGCACGCCGCGGCGTACCGGGAGATCTCGCTGCTGCTGCGCCGTCCTCCGGGGCGCGAGGCGTATCCCGGCGACGTCTTCTACCTGCACTCGCGGCTCCTCGAGCGCGCCTGCAAGCTCTCCGACGCGCGCGGCGGCGGCTCGCTGACCGCGTTCCCGTTCATCGAGACGCAGGCCGGCGACCTCTCGGCCTACGTGCCCACGAACGTGATCTCGATCACCGACGGCCAGATCTACCTTGAGACCGACCTCTTCAACTCGGGCATCCGTCCCGCTATCAACGTGGGGAACTCGGTCAGCCGGGTGGGCGGCTCGGCCCAGATCAAGGCGATGCGCAGCGTGGCGGGCGCGATGCGGCTCCAGCTCGCGCAGTACCGCGAGATGGCCGCATTCGCCCAGTTCGGCTCCGACCTCGACGCGGCCACCCGCGCGCAGCTCGCGCGGGGCGAGCGGCTCACCGAGGTGCTCAAGCAGGACCAGTACCAGCCGCTGCCCGTCGAGAAGCAGGTGGCGATCGTCTTCGCGGCCAACGAGGACTTCCTCGCCGACCTGGAGCCCGCCGAGTGCCGAGCCTTCGAGACGGGCATGTACGAGTTCCTCGACAGTCGGTACTCGGGGCTGCTCGCTCGGATTCGCACCGAAAGGGTCCTCGGCGACGCGCTCAAGGCTGACCTGAAGGACGCCATCGCCGAGTTCAAGAACGACTTCCGGGCCTCCTCGGTCGAGGCCGAAGCGGTTCCCGCCTGACGTGGCCACCCTCCTCGAGCTCCGCCGCCGCACCCGCAGCGTGCGGAACACGGAGCAGATCACCCACGCCATGAAGATGGTGGCGACGGCGCGCCTGCGCCGGGCGCAGGAGTCCATCGTCTCGGCGCGGCCCTTCGCGAAGGGCATGCTGCGGGTGCTGAACCACGTGAGCTCGGCGGCCGACCCCGGAAGCCACCCACTGCTGCAGGTGCGCGAAGCCCGGCGGGTTGCCGTGATCGTGATCACCTCGGACCGCGGGCTGTGCGGTTCCTTCAATACCAACTTGTTGAAACGTACGGAGTTGCTGCTTGATTCGCTCCAGGATGAAGACGTGTCGCTCCAGACCGTGGGGCGCAAGGGACGCGAGGGGCTGAAGCGGCGCGAGATCCGGAGGGTGGACCCGATGGAGGAGATCTTCCGCAACCTCGGCTACGACCACGCCCGGAAGATCGCGAAGCCGCTCATGGAGCGCTATTCCGGCGACGGCGTGCCCGAGGCGGATCGTCTCGACGCGGTCCACGTGGTGTTCAACGAGTTCAAGAACATCCTTCGCCAGGACGTGGTGGTGGAGCAGCTCCTCCCCATTCCGCGCCTCGATCTCGCTCCCCGGCGGGACGGGATTGTCGAGTTCATCCATGAACCCTCGGAGGAGGAGATCTTCGAGAGCCTCCTGCCCCGCCACGTGGAGTACCAGGTCTGGCGGGCGCTTCTGGAATCGGCGGCCGCCGAGCAGGCGGCGCGGATGACCGCCATGGACAACGCCTCCAAGAACGCGAAGGAACTCATCGACGACCTGACCCTGACCATGAACCGGGTCCGGCAGGCCGCCATCACCAAGGAAATCCTCGAAGTCGTCAGCGGCGCGGAGGCGCTGGACTGAGCTGGCCCGAGGCCGGAGGGAGCAGGAAGTGGAGAGCAACACCGGACGGGTCGTCCAGGTCATCGGAAACGTCGTGGACGTGGAGTTCGCCGGGAGCCTTCCGCCGATCCACAACGCGCTGCGCCTCAACGACGACGAGGGACGCTCCAACGTGGACCTGAACGTGGTGCTGGAGGTGCAGCAGCATCTCGGCGAGAACCGCGTGCGCACGGTCTCCATGCACCCGACCGACGGCGTCGTCCGGGGCCTCGCCGCCACGGACACCGGCGCGCCGGTGACCGCCCCGGTCGGCGAGGGGACCCTCGGCCGGGTGATGAACGTCCTCGGGGAGCCGGTGGACGAGGCCGGCCCGATTCAGGCCGAGACGCGCATGCCGATCCACCGGTCCGCGCCCGACTTCGCCAGCCAGAGCACGAAGCTCGAGATGTTCGAGACCGGGATCAAGGTCATCGACCTGCTCGAGCCCTACATGCGGGGCGGCAAGGTGGGCCTCTTCGGCGGAGCGGGCGTCGGCAAGACGGTCATCATCATGGAGCTCATCAACAACATCGCGAAGCGGCACGGCGGCTTTTCGGTGTTCGGCGGCGTCGGCGAGCGCACCCGGGAGGGCAACGACCTCTGGAAGGAGATGACCGACTCCGGAGTCATCCAGAAGACCGCGCTGGTGTACGGGCAGATGAACGAGCCGCCCGGAGTGCGCCTGCGGGTCGCGCTCACCGCGCTCACCGTGGCCGAGCACTTCCGCGACCAGCTCGGCCAGGACGTGCTGTTCTTCGTGGACAACATCTACCGGTACACGCTGGCCGGCATGGAGGTCTCGGCGCTGCTGGGCCGGATGCCGTCGGCCGTGGGATACCAGCCAACGCTCGCGTCGGAGCTGGGCGAGCTGGAGGAGCGGATCACCTCCACCGACAAGGGATCCATCACCTCGATCCAGGCGATCTACGTTCCCGCCGACGACTACACCGATCCCGGCGTCGCGACGACGTTCTCGCACCTCGACGCGACGACGAACCTGTCGCGCCAGATCGCCGAGCTCGGGATCTACCCGGCAGTGGATCCGCTCGCCTCGACCTCGCGGATCATGGATCCGAGGGTGCTCGGCGACGAGCACTACGACGTCGCCCGGCGGGTCAAGGAGGTGCTCCAGCGGTACAAGGAGCTGCAGGACATCATCGCGATCCTCGGCATGGACGAGCTCGGCGAGGAGGACAAGGTCACCGTCTCCCGCGCCCGGAAGACGCAGCGCTTCTTCTCGCAGCCCTTCCACGTGGCCGAGCAGTTCACCGGCTCGCCGGGCGTGTACGTCGAGCTGAAGGACACGATCGAGGGCTTCCGCCGCATCGCCGACGGCGAGCTCGACCACGTTCCCGAGCAGGCGTTCTTCATGGCGGGCGGCATCGAGGACGTGGAGCGCCGCGCCGCCGAAATGGCGGCGGCCTGACCCGCCATGTCCCGGCTCCGGCTCGAGATCGTGACCCCCGGCGGGGTCGTGTACCGCGACGAGGTGGATTTCGTGGAGGCCCCCGGCGCGCTCGGCTACTTCGGCGTGCTGCCGGGGCACGCGCCGTTCCTGAGCCGGATCGGCGACGGCGAGCTGCGGGTGGAGCGCGGCGACGAGAAGCTCTCGTTCGCGGTGCACTGGGGGTTCGTGGAGGTCGTGGACGACGAGGTCACCGTCCTCGCCGAGACCGCCGAGATGTCGGGGGACATCGATCTCGCCCGGGCCGAGTCGGCGCTGCGCCGCGCCCGGGAGCGGGTGGACGAGTTCGGGGCCGCCTACGACGTGGATCGCGCCCGGCGGGCGGCGAAGCGGGCCGAGACCCGGTTGGAGGTCGCCCGCAAGCTGGCGGGAGAGCCGCGGGTCTAGAATGCCCGCGTGCGCTTGGTCAGCCTGCTTCTACTGCTGCTGATTCCCCCGGTCGCCGCCCACGGCGAGTCGGAGGAAGCGGCCGCGGCGATGGAGCCGAAGCTCACGCTGCGCGCGCCGCGCAACCTCAGCCTGCGTCCGCGCATGCCCGGCGAGTCGCGGCGTCCGGCCATCGAGGTGCGGGTGAGCGCCCGGCTGGAGGAGCTGGACAGCGCGGCGGATCCCGAGGAGTACTACTGCCTCGAGGAAGTCTGGGACTGGGACGACGACACCGAGTCGGTGTACGAGCCCGACTGCGATCCGTATGAACCCGGGGCCGACATCGAGACGTTCTTCAGCAATTCCCATCGGTTCAGCCTTCCCGGCACCTATCGAGTGTGGCTGCGGCTCCAGCGCAACGGCGAGACGGTGATCGCCGGCAACGTGAACATCCGGATCCGCAACTGATGTTCGGGAAGCGGTTTCTGGCGGCGGCGCTCGTCGGGAGCTTCCTCCCCGCACCGGTCGCCGCTTCGGGGCCCTCGCTGCGGGAGGCGGCGGAGGCGGCGGCCCGCAGCGGCGCGTTCCGGGCGCAGAACACGAGCGACATCACGACCGGCCTGATCCGCGACGACGACGACCGGCGCAGCGCCATCGCCTACGGGCTCAGCGGCGCGATGGCGTTCGCCGGAGCGGCGCTCTGGCGCTGGCTGCCGTGCCGCAACGTGGTCGAGGGGCCGACGAAGAACGCCACCGAGGCCGCCAAGTTCTCCAAGTGCTACGAGCCCGACGGCAGCCGGAAGCCCTTCGAGCCGCCGACCAAGGCGCTCCTGGGCGCCGGAATCGCACTCGAGTTCGTGTCCCTCTTCTACCTGATGCGGCACCTTCGGGGCGGCGGGTCGCAAGGGAGTTCCTCACCATGAAGCGAGCCGTCGCGGTTCTTCTGATTTACGGCGTGTTCGCCGCCCCCCTCCATGCGGGGGCGGCGGCGACCAGCGGGGTCTCGCTGCTGGAAGCGGCCGAGGTCGCGGCCGCGAGCGGCGCGTTCCGGGCGCAGAACACCGCCGACATCACGACCGGCCTGATCGGGGACGACGACAAGCGCCGCAGCGCGCTCGCCTTCGGGATCAGCGGGCTGGCCGCCTTCGTGGGGGCCGCGCTCTGGCGGTGGGTCCCGTGTCGGAACCAGGGCCAGAACAACAACGTGGCCGGGCTCGAAATCGAGGGCTACAACAAGTGCTGGGACCAGGATGGGAACCGGCAGCCGTGGGACACGCCCACCAAGGCGCTCGTGGGCGCCGGCGTGGCGCTCGAACTGGTCTCGCTCGGCTACCTCATCGCCCACATGCGCTCGCAGGGGAACCAGAACTCTCCCTGAGCCAGCGGCGGGCGTCGTCGAGACTTCGCAGCGGCAACGAGCAGACCCCGCCCCGGCAGGGCAGGAACGCCGGCCCGTCGCCGGCCGCCTGAGCGGCCGCCCGCAGCGCCGGCAGCGCGCTCGACGCGGCGTCGGGACCGGCGAGCAGGACCAGCCCGTCCGCCTCGCGCCAGAGCGCGCGCAGCGCGTCGCCGGGTTCCCCGACGACCACGAGCTGCTCCGGCTCCCGCAGGTATCCGAGGATCGCGGTCAGCATCGTCGGAAAGCCGGCCGGCGCCTCCGCCAGTTGAGGGAGGAAGGCGGTGATGACTTCCCGCGCCAGCCGCCGGCGCTCCGGCGCGCCGGTGAGCTCCGAAAGACGCAGCAGGGACTCCGCCGCGACCGCGTTCCCCGAGGGGAGCGCGCCGTCGAAGCCGTTGCGGGTGCGCACCGGCAGCGGCTCGTGGTCGTCGGCCACCGTGTGGAACCCGCCGGCCGCCGACCGGAAGCGCTCGGCCAGAAGGTCCGCGACCTCGTCGGCGGCCGCGAGCCACGTCTCGTCGAAATCGCTCCGGTAGAGATCGATGAGCGCCCGCAGCAGAAAGGCGTGGTCGCCGAGCATCGCCGGAATCCGCGCCCGGACCCCGTCCCAGACCGCCAGATACCGCCCGCCGGAGCGCATCCGGTCGAGCGCGAAGCGCCCGGTCTCCTGCGCGAGGCGCATCCAGGCCGTTTCGCCGAGCGCCCGGTGCGCCCGGGCGAGGGCGCTGATCCAAAGCGCGTTCCACCCGAGCAGGACCTTCCCGTCGAGACCGGGCCGCTCGCGCTCCTCCCGCGCCGCCAGCAGGATCGCGCGGGCGCGCTCGAGGCGGGAGGCGTCCATGTCGGAACGCACGCGCCGGAGCACGGTCCGCCCTTCCCAATTGCCCTCGGGCCGGACGTCCCAGGCGGCGGCCGCGAGCTCCGCGTCCTCGCCGAGGAGCGCGTCGATCTCCGCGCGCCGCCAGACGTAGAAGCGGCCCTCCTCGCCCTCGGAATCGGCGTCGAGCGCCGACCGCCAGCCGCCTTCCGGAGCGCGCATCTCGCGCTCGGCCCACCCGATCGTGCTGCGGATGACCTCCTCGAAGAGCGGCTCCGGCCGGATCCGGTGCGCCGCCGCATAGACCGGCACGAGAAGCGCGTTGTCATAGAGCATCTTCTCGAAATGGGGGACGAGCCACTCGGCGTCGGTGGAGTAGCGGTGGAAGCCGCCGCCGATCTGGTCGCGGAGGCCGCCGTTCGCCATCGCCCGCAGCGTCCCGAGCGCCGGCTCCAGCGCGTCGGGATTCCCCGAGCGCAACAGCAGGGTGATCTGTCGGCTCGGCGGGAACTTGGGCGCCGGCCCGAATCCCCCGTGGCGGGCGTCGTGGTTGCCGAGCAACTGCCGGACGCCGCGTTCGACCGGCTCCGAGGTGACGATCGCCTCGGGAGACCCGGGGACCGCGGCCATCTGGCGCTGCCGCTCCAGCAGCCCCTCCCCCTTCCGCAGCAGGGCCGCCCGGCGCGCCGGGTCCCGCCACGTGGCCGACACGGCGAGGAGCACCCGCCGGAAGCCGGGCCGCCCCCACTGGTCGTCGGGGGGGAAGTAGGTGCCGCCGAAGAAGGGCGTCCGGTCGGGGGCGAGGAACGCGGTCAGCGGCCAGCCGCCCGATCCGGTGGTCGCCTGCACGAAGCCCATGTAGATCTCGTCCACGTCGGGCCGTTCCTCCCGGTCCACCTTCACCGAGACGAACCGCTCGTTGAGGATCGCGGCCACCGCGTCGCTCGCGAAGGACTCGTGAGCCATGACGTGGCACCAGTGGCAGCTCGAATAGCCGATCGAGAGCATCACCGGCGCGTCGCGCCCGCGGGCCTCGGCGAAGGCCGCGTCGCCCCACGGCCGCCAGTGGACCGGGTTGTCCCGGTGCTGGAGCAGGTAGGGGCTGGTCTCGTCCCCGAGGAGGTTCCCGGGAACCATGTCAGCCCGAGCGCTCGCCGCCCCAGCGCATCAGGCCGGTTCCGACGGTGAGGCCGGCCCCCATCGCGCTGAAGAGGATCATGTCGCCCGGCGAAAGGCGGTCTTCCTCGATCGCGTCGCGCAGCGCGGTCGGAATCGAGGCCGCCGTGGTGTTGCCGAGCTTGTGCACCGTCTTCACGACCCGCTCCGGAGCGAGCCCGAGCCGCCTCGAGATCGCGTCGATGATCCGCGCGTTGGCCTGATGCATCACGAGCAGCGACACGTCGTCCCTGGTGAGCCCGGTCGCCTTCAGGAGCGCCTCGGCGGCTTCGGCCGACTGGCGCACGGCGAAGCGGAAGACCTGCCGGCCCTCCTGCCGCAGGTAGTGCTCCCGCGCCTCGACCGTCTCCCGGGTCGAGGGCCGGCGGCTTCCTCCGGCGGGCATGTGGAGGAGATCCCGGCCCGAGCCGTCCACGAGGTTGTTGAAGCCGAGGAACCCCTCGCCGTCTTCGGCCGGCTCGAGCAGCACCGCGCCCGCGGCGTCGCCGAAGAGGATGCACGTCGTCCGGTCCTCGTAGTTCGTGATCGAGCTCATCACGTCCGAGCCGATCACGAGCGCCCGGTTCGCGCTGCCCGAGGCGACCTGCTGGCAGGCGGTCGAGAGCGCGAAGAGGAACCCGCTGCACGCGGCGGAGACGTCGAAACCCCACGCCCGGCTCGCCCCGATGTCGTCCTGGACGAGGCACGCGGTGGACGGGAAGAACATGTCCGGGGTGACCGTGGCCACGAGGATCAGATCGACCTCGTGGGCGCCGACGCCGCGCCGGGCGAGCGCGTCCTCGGCCGCCCGGGCGGCGAGGAACGAGCACCCGGTCCCCTTCGGAACGACCCGCCGCTCCCGGATCCCGGTCCGCTCGACGATCCAGTCGTCGGAGGTCTCGACCATCCGCTCCAGGTCGGCGTTCGTGAGCCTTCCCTCGGGCAGGTAGCGCCCGACCGAGGCGATGGTCACCGGGCGCACCGAAGCGCCGGCGGGCCGCGCGAGGTGGATCAATGGGCCCGTCCTTTTCCGGCGTGAGGCCGACGACCGGCCGAAGGAAGCGCGGATGGTAGCAACGAGGCCGCCGGAGTACCCTTCCGCCGGTTTCCGGGATACTTTCTTGCGCCCTCCATGTTTCTGAATCCTCCCGGAGCGGGCTGGTGAGCGCCGGCCGGGGGCGCGAGGCGGCCGCGTTCTACGACCTCGACGGGACGCTGATCCGCACCAACCTGGTGCACGTGCTCGCCTTCTACGCGAGAAACGACCAGGGCCTGCTGCGCAGCCTGCGCAGCGTCGGGGCGACCCTCGCCGGGCTGCCGCTGTTCGTCGCGACCGACCTCTACAGCCGCAAGGTCTTCAACGACCTGTTCTTCAAGTGGTACCGGGGCCAGTCGCACGACCGCCTGCGGTATCTTTCGAAGGAACTCTTCGAGAAGGTGATCCGCCCGGCGATCTTCCCGGGCACCCGGGCGCTCATCGAGCAGTCGCGCCGCCGGGGCCTGCGCCAGGTCGTCGTCACCGGCGCGCTCGAGGTCTCGATCCTGCCGCTGCTGGACGAGCTCGGCCTCACCGAATACGCGGCGAACAAGCTGGAGATCCAGAACGGCCGCGCCACCGGACGGCTCTCCCCGCCGGTCATGGCGAGCGCCAGCAAGGCGCTCTGGATCCGCGAGTTCGCCGAGCGCGAGGGGCTTTCGCTGAACGACAGCTTCGCGTACGCCGACAGCATGTCCGACCTGCCGATGCTCAGCGTGGTCGGCCACCCCACCGCCGCGAATCCGGACGCTCGCCTCCGCGCCACCGCCCGCCGCCACGACTGGCCGGTCGTGGACCTGAACCGCGTCGATCCGCACGCCGCCTGAGACCCGCCGATGAGCCCCTCCCTCCGCTACAAGACCGACCCGGACATCGTCTTCATCGACCGGAACTCGAAGGCGCGGGTGCTCCACTACGGCGAGGACTTCATCGAGGAGCGCCTTCCCATCGGCACCCGGGTGATCTACCCGCCGCCGCCGATCCGGGGCCTGCCGAACCCGAGGGGCGCGATCCGCCACGCGATCAACCACCCGCTCGGCTGCGATCCGCTGCACGCGCAGCTCCGCCCCGGGATGCGGGTCACGATCGCGCTCGACGACATCAGCCTTCCGCTCCCGCCGATGGCCACGCCCGACGTCCGCCAGATCGCGCTCGAGGTGGTCCTCGAGATGCTCGGCGACCACGGCGTGGACGACGTGCATCTCATCATCGCCAACTCGCTCCACCGGAAGATGACCGAATCCGAGATGAAGCGGATGGTCGGGTCGGCGATCCACAAGGAGTACTTCCCGGCGCGGTACTACAACCACGACGCCGAGGATCCGCACGGGATGGTCGAACTCGGCGCCACCCGCCACGGCGAGCCGGTGCGCATCAACCGCCGCGCCGCCGGGAGCGACCTCGTCATCTACCTGAACATCAACCTCGTCCCGATGGACGGCGGCCACAAGTCGGTCACGGTGGGCCTTTGCGACTACAAGAGCCTTCGCCCCCACCACGAGCCGCAGACGATCCGGGATTCGGACGGCTACATGGACCCGGCCCGCTCGGCGCTCAGCCGCAAGGTGGACCGGATGGGAGCGCTGGTCGATGAGCACATGAACGTCTTCCACATCGAGACGGTGCTCAACAACCGCATGTACGCGGACGCGCTCTCCTTCCTCGGGAAGAACGAGGACGACTTCACCGACATGGACCGGATGAAGCTGGGGGCGACCCGTTTCGCGCTGTCGCGGATGCCCCGCTCGGCGAAGCGGGCGTTCTTCCACCGCATTCCCGGCGCGTTCGAGCTCATCGGCTGCTACGCCGGGCGCACCGAGCCGGTCCACGACAAGACGCTCAAGCGCTCGTTCGACCAGTACTCGGTGCCGGTCAAGGGGCAGTGCGACATCCTGCTCTGCGGGGTCCCCTACATCTCGCCCTACAACGTGAACTCGATCCTGAACCCGCTGCTGGTCCAGGTCATGGGGCCGGGATACCTGTTCAACCTCTATCGGAACAAGCCGATCGTGCGGAAGGGCGGCACGCTCATCCTCGTCCACCCCTGCCACGACGAGTTCGACCCCGAGTTCCACCCCAGCTACATCGAGTTCTTCCACCGGCTGCTTCC
Organism: Vicinamibacteria bacterium; assembly: GCA_965199715.1. GTDB lineage: Bacteria > Acidobacteriota > Vicinamibacteria > Marinacidobacterales > Marinacidobacteraceae > CBDATA01. Next base: position 1,466,372 of record OZ241322.1, on the reverse strand, counting down.
CGAGACCCGCGACGCTTTCGAGCTGCGCGAGCGGTACGAGGAGGAGTTCGCGACGAATCCGTCCTACGTGCAGATGTACCGGGACGGGAACGCCTACCACGGCGCCCATCCGTTCTTCATGTGGTATTGGGGCGAGAACGGCCGCCAGCACCTCGGGCGGATCATCGTCGCCGGCCCGAAGAACCAGCACGTCCCGGAGATCCTCGGCTGGGAGTCCGCGTCGAACGTCACCGAGGCGATCGCGATGGCCCGCAGCGACCTCGGCCCGTCGGCGGAGATCACCATGATGCACGTGCCGCCGATCATGGTGCCGGAGGTTTCCTGAGCGAGGTGGCCGAAGCCCCCCCGTCGCGCGTTCCCGTCGGCGACGCGTTCGCCGGCAAGGGGATCCTCCTGCTCGGGAGCACCGGCTTCCTCGGCAAAGTCTGCCTCGGGATGCTGCTCAAGCACTTCCCGCAGGTGCGGCGAATCTACGTGATGGTCCGGGCTCCGGGCCTGGCCGAGAGCAGGGCCCGCTTCGCCGACATCGTCGGGAACTCTCCCGCGCTCCAGCCGCTCCGGGACGCGCAGGGCGACCGGCTGGAGGCGTTTCTGGAGGAGAAGGTCGTGGTGCTCGGCGGGGACATCACGCTTGAGAACCTCGGCTACTCCGACGATGAGGCCGGAGCGGTCGCCGCCGACATCGACCTCGTCCTGAACTGCTCGGGGCGGGTGACCTTCAACCCGCCGCTCGAGGCCGCGCTCTCCACGAACGTCCACGGGACCCGGAACGTGATCGCCTTCGCCCGGCGGATGAAGCGCCCGGCGCTCATCCACACGAGCACCTGCTTCGTCGCCGGCAACCGCGCCGGGGAGATCCGCGAGGACGAGCCGCTGATCGGCTATTTCCCCCGCCGCGACCGGGAGGACCAGGAGTTCCGGGTCGATCTCGAGATCTCGGACTGCGAACGACTTGCGGCGCGGGTCCGCGACGAGGCGCAGGACAAGTCGCGCCACGACGCCTTCGTCGAGGCCGCCCGCACCCGCTTCCGCGACGAGGGTCGCGACCCGAGCGACGCGAGGGCGCTCAAGATCGCCATCGCCACCGAGCGGAAGGAGTGGATCCGCCGCCGGCTGCGGGATCTCGGGATCGAGAAGGCCGAGGGTTGGGGCTGGCCGAACATCTACACCTATACCAAGAGCCTCGGCGACCAGTTGGTGGCCGGAGCCGACGGGATCGTGCGGTCGATCGTGCGCCCGGCCATCGTGGAGAGCGCCCTCAGCTTCCCCGAGCCCGGCTGGAACGAGGGGTTCACGACGAGCGCGCCGCTCGTGCGGATGGCGCTGCGCGGGCAGAACGTCTTCCCGGTGGACACCGAGCTGGTCCTCGACGTGGTCCCGGTGGACATGGTCGCTTCCGCCACGCTCGCCGTCGCCGCCGAGGCGCTCGTCGGCGAGCCGCGCATGGTCTATCAGGTCTCGAGCGGGGACCGGAACCCGGCGCGGATCGGGCGGATCGTGGACCTCGTGGGCCTCTACAAGCGCCAGTACTTCCAGGAGCGTCCCACCGGCCCCAAGGCGTGGAACGAGATCCTCGGGCGGATGGAGGCGCAGGCGATCTCGGCGGAGACCTTCGAGAAGCACGCGCTCGACTGGATCCGCAAGGCGACCTCCGAGCTGGGCGGCTTTCTCGACGAGGCCGGGGAGAAACCGCTCGGCCCGCTCGGCGGCGCGGTGCGCGACGTCCAGCGCCGGGTGCGCGACCTCGACCGCTTCGTCGAGGAGAGCGAGCGGCACTACCGCACCTTCAAGCCGTTCATCGCCGGCGAGAAGTTCATCTTCCGCGCCGACAACACCCACGACCTGTTCTCTCGCCTGGAAGGGCACGAGGGCAAGCTGCACTTCGCCCCGCAGGAGCTGGACTGGTACGACTACTGGCTCCACGTCCACCTTCCCGGCCTCCAGCGGTGGGTCTTCCCGACGCTCGACGAGCAGGACCGGGCGCGCCCGAAGCGGGTGTACGCCTACCGCTCGCTGAACGAGCTCTTCGACGCCTGCACCCGCAACCACGCCGGGCGGGTGGCCATGCGGATCACCCGGAACGGCCGGGAGGAGCGCTACACCTACGCCGACTTCCGGGAATGCGTCCTCCGCGGCGCGGCGTTCCTCGCCGGGCGCGGCCTCGGACCCGGCGACCACGTGGCGCTCATCGGCGACAACGCCCCCGAGTGGGGGATGGCGTGGTTCGCGATCCAGCGGATCGGCGCGGTGGCGATCCCGCTGGAGCGCGACCTGCGCGCGTCCGAGGCGCCCGGCCTGCTGGCGGCGGGCGACGCGAAGGCGCTTCTCGTCGGGGACTCGCTGCTCGAAAGCCGCACGCGATTCGCCGACGGGATCGAGATTCCGGCGCACCGGTTCTCGGAAATCTTCGCGGTCGGCGACGAGGTCGAGGAGGCGGAGCGGATCGCCGCGCTCCCGGAGCCGGCGAAGGGAAGTTCGGTCGCGTCGATCCTGTTCACCTCGGGGACCACCGGGGCCCCGAAGGGGGTGATGCTCACCCACCGGAACTTCACGAGCCTCGTCGCCAAGCTGCTGAGCGTGTACGACATCGGCGACGAGGACGGGGCGCTGAGCGTGCTCCCGCTGCACCACTCGTTCGAGTTCACCGCCGGATTCCTGCTCCCGCTCTCCCGGGGCGCCCAGATCGCCTATCTCGACGAACTGTCGCCGGAGAGCCTCACCCGGGAGCTCAAGAAGGGCCACACCACCTGCATGGTCGGGGTGCCGGCGCTCTGGGACCTGCTGCGCCGGCGCATCCTTGCGCCGTTCCGGGAGCGCTCCTCCCGCGCCGAGGATCTGATGGTCGCGCTCATCGACGCGCTGTACCTGCTGCGGGACGACACTGGGGTGAACCTCGGCCCGGCGATCTTCCTGCCGGTCCATACGGCGTTCGGCGGACGGCTCCGCCATCTCATCAGCGGCGCGTCGGCGATCTCGGAGGCCACGTGGAAGACGTTCCGGGGGCTCGGGTTCCAGCTTGCGCAGGGCTACGGGCTCACCGAGGCCGCTCCGGTGCTGACGGTGACCGCGCCGAACGGCCGCGTCCCGCTCGGGAGCGCCGGAACCGCGCTGCCCGGAATCTCGCTGAAGATCCGCGACAAGGACGCCTCGGGAGTCGGCGAGGTCATGGCGCGGGGCTCGAACATCATGGCCGGGTACTACAAGAACCCGGAGGCCACCGCCGAGGCGCTGACTCCGGACGGATGGCTCGCCACCGGCGACCTCGGCCGCCTCGACGAGAACGGGCATCTGTTCCTCGTCGGGCGCCGCAAGGAAGTCATCGTGGACAGCGGCGGGAAAAACGTCTATCCCGAGGAAATCGAGGACATCCACGCGGCCGCCGACCTCATCGAGGAAATGGCCGTCCTCGGGCTGCCCGACGGGACTGCGGAACAGGTCGCGGCGGTGGTCGTGCCGAAGGACGGCGTGGAGACCGAGCGGATCGAGGCGTACTTCCGCGAGGTCGGGGCCACGCTCCCGATCCACAAGCGAATCAAGACGTTCGAGTTCCGGGACGAGGCGCTGCCGCGCACCGCCACCCGCAAGGTGCGCCGCGCCGAACTGGCGCGTTGGCTCGCCGACCGCCGGAAGCAGGCGGCCGCCGAGCGCGGCAAGGAGTCCGGCAGCGCCGACCGGCTGACCCGCATCGTGGCGCGGGTGGCCGAGCGCCCCGAGTCGCAGGTGCGGATGGACTCCACGTTCGCCGAGCTCGGGTTCGACAGCCTGATGTACAACGAGTTGGCAGCGGCGCTCGAGGCCGAGTTCGGGCAGGCGGTCACGGCGGAGACGCTCGCCGGGATGGCCACGCTCGCCGAACTGCCGCCGGGGCTGCGCGGGGCAGGCAAGGCCAAGCGGCCGAGGGCGCGGCGCGAGGAGGACGAGATCCGGGTGCCGCCGGCCATCCAGCAGCTCGGCCGTACCGGGCTCGCGCAGGGGCAGCGCTGGCTCTACGAACAGCTTCTCGACACCTCGGTCACCGGGCGCAACTCGGTGCCGGTGCACACCCACTTCATCGTGGCCGCGAACCACGGATCGCACCTCGACACCGGCCTCGTCCGCCGGGCGCTCGGCGACGCGGCGGCGAACCTCGTGACTCTCGCGGCGGCCGACTACTTCTTCGACAACCGCATCAAGCGCACGTTCTTCGAGAACTTCACGAGCCTCGTCCCGATGGAGCGCCGGGGATCGCTTCGCGACTCGCTGGACGCCGCCGCCCGATACCTCGAGACCGGGCACAACGTCCTCATCTTCCCCGAGGGCACCCGTTCGCGCAGCGGCGAAATCGCGACCTTCCGGCGGGGGTTCGCGCACCTTGCGTTCCGCTGCGGCGTCGGGGTGCTGCCGGTGCATTTGGACACGTGGCGGGCGTTCCCGCCGGGGGCGGTGACGCTTCAGGCCCGGAAGGTCTCGGCGCGGATCGGGCCGTTCCTGTCTCCCGAGCTGCTCGGGGAGCTGGCGGACGGGCGGTCCGGCTCGGCGGCGGAACACCGGGTGGCGCGGCTCGTCCAGACCGTGGTGGAGCGGCTCGGCCGCAACGAGCCGATCCGGTTGGACGAGGAGGTCCAGCGGCTCCGGGGCGCCGGCCGGTGACCGGCTCGCGGCCGCCGGTCCTCGTGACCGGGGCGACCGGGTTTCTGGGTGGGCATCTGCTGGCCGAACTGGATCCGGCCGCCGGTCCGGTGCGGGTGCTGGCGCGGAAGCCGAATCCCGCGCTCGAGGAGCGGGGCTACGAGGTCGTGGTCGGGGATCTGGAGTCTCCCGAGGCTCTCGATCGCGCCGTCGCCGGAATGGACGGGGTGTTCCACCTCGCCGGCCGGGTCTCCCGGGATCCCGACGCGGCGGCCGATCTGGACCGCGTACATATCGAGGGCTCGCGGCGGCTCGTGGCCGCCGTGGCGACGGCGGGCGTCCGCCGGGTCGTCCTCGTCTCCACCAGCGGGACGATCGCGGTCACCGAGTGGCCGGACCCGGATCGGGACGAGACGGCGCGGGTTCCGGTGGAGCTGATCGGGCGCTGGCCCTACTACCGGAGCAAGTGGCTGCAGGAACAGCTCTGGCTCGGTGCCCCGGGGGCGTTCGAGCGGGTGATCGTGAACCCGTCGCTGCTCCTCGGTCCCGACGACGACCGGCTCTCCTCGGCCGGCGACGTGCTGCGCTTCCTCTCCGGGCAGGTCCGCGTGTGTCCGCCGGGCGGCCTCAACTTCGTGGACGTGAGGGATGCGGCGAGTAGCGTAAAGGCGGCCATGGACCGGGGCCGGGACCGCGAGCGCTACCTGCTCGGCGGTCCCAACTGGACCTTCGCGGAGTTCTTCACCGCCCTCGCCGAGCTTTCGGATCGCTCCCCGCCGCGGCTGCGCCTCCCTCGCCCGCTGTACACGGCGGGCGCGGTCGCCGCCGAGGAGCTCGCCCGCCAGATGGGAAGCGAGCCCGCCGTGGACCGGATCAGCCGCGAGATGGCCGGGTGCTACTGGTACTTCCGCTCGAACAAGGCGGCGCAGGAGCTCGGCCACGACCCGAGAGAGGGCCGCATCACGCTCCACGACACGATCCGCTGGCTGGACCGACGGCTCTAGGCCGGTCGGCGCACCTGGATCGCGGCGGGGGCGACCGAGATTTCGAACGGGCGGCTCGTCTCGACGAGTTCGCCGTCGACTTCCAGCGCGATGCGCCCGGTCCCCTGAACCGAGGCACGGCGGATGAGATGGCGCTCCAGCTCCCGGCGGTCGAAGTGGGTGCCGGACGCGAGCCGCCGCACGGTATCCATCCAGCCGACGAATGACAGGGTGCCGACCAGCGCGAGATCGAGCCGTCCGTCGCCCGGGTCCGCTCCGGGGGTGATCGGGATACCCCCGCCGAAGCAACGGGTGTTCATGAAGCTCGCGTTCACGAGCGTCCTCGGCCGGGGGTCCTCGCCGTCGAGTCCGATCCGGAACGTGGCCGCCCGATAGCCCACCGCTTCCCGGACCGCATCCATCAAGTACGTCTTCCGGCCGAACTTGCGCCGCCCGTAGGTGCGCCGGTTGACGTCGGCGGCGAGCCCGACCGAGAGGCTGTTCAGGAAATGCCGTGAAGGCTGATCGGTGAAGCGGACCACGCCGAGATCGGTGGGCACCGCGGCCCCGGCCACGGCCTTGAGCGCGTTGCGCCCCCGGATGCCGACGGCCCGGGCGAAGTCGTTGCCGGTGCCGAACGGCAGGACGCCGAGCTCCGCCGCCGCCCCCGACCCGGAGATGCCCCGGCCCACTTCGGAGACGGTTCCGTCGCCGCCGAGCGCGACGAGCAGCGGACGTTCGCCCGCCTGCTCCCGTGCGGTCTTGAACGCGTCGCCCGGACCGGTGGTCCAGTGTACGTCCGCCGCGCCGATCCGCTCCATGAGCGCGGCGGCGATGCGCCGGAATCCGTCCCGCGCCCTTCTTCGACCCGAGACCGGATTGCCGATGACGAGCGGTCGGGAGTTCACGAATTCCGGCGGGCGGCCCCGCGTATGCTACGCCGGGAAATGCGGGAGCCCGAGCGCCGGGGCGCCGTCGGCGGCGCCTTCCTCCGACTCGGCGTCGCAGTCGCCTCGGGCCTGTCGTGGATCCGGAAGACCATCGCGCAGGTCATCATCCGCACCCGGGTTCCGGCGAACGTCATCACCCTGACCGGTCCGTTCGCGCTCCTGCTGCTGTTCGTTCCGATGCTTCAGGGCGATCTCTGGACGGCGGGTTGGGTGGTCCTGATCGGCGGCGCGTTCGACACGTTCGACGGAGCCGTCGCCCGGATTTCAGGCCGGGTGACCCGGTTCGGCGCGTACCTCGACTCGGTCGTGGATCGCTACGCCGACATCGTGCTCATGCTGGGCCTGCTGGCGTTCCTGCTTCGGCATCTCGAGGGCGACGCGCAGGCGCTGTATCTGGTGCTCTGGGGGCTCGCCACCGCCGGCACGGTGGTGACGTCGTATGCGAAGGCGCGGGCCGAGACCATGGTGCCGCAGTGCGTCGCCGGATTCATGGAGCGGCCCGAGCGCACCGCGCTGGTCTTCCTCGCGTGCCTCTCCGGGAACATCCACATCGCGCTCTGGATTCTCGCGTTCTTCTGCAACCTCATCGCCGTCCAGCGGATCTTCTTCACGCAGGCCATGCTGGACGGCCGGGACAGCGTTTCGGCGTTCTGGTACTGGACCTACCGCCGGGGCTCCGCCGAGCACACGATGCTCTCGGTCCCGATCATCCTCGCCGCCCTCTTCGGGCGCCTCGTCTTCCCGCCGCCGTTCTAGGCCGGCGCGGGGTCAGCGACGGGCGGTTGGACTACTCGACGTAGCTGTAGCCGCAGTTCTCGCAGGTCCACGTCCGGCCTTGCCGGTACATGAGAGCCCCGCACTGCGGGCAGGCGCGGGTGTCCTCGTCGCCCGGGTCCTCGGCGAAGAGGGCGTCGTAGTCGAGTTCTTCCTGCTCTTCTTCTTCCTTCTTCTCCTCCTCTTCCTGCTGCTGGCCAGCGGCGAAGGAGGAGGCGCCGAGAACGCCGGCTACGGCGAACCCGGCCGCACGGAGAAAGTCGCGACGGGTCTTTTCGTCCATTTTGGGTCTCCTTGGGGGTGGGGTGGGGGTCAGTCGCCGTAGCCGACGGTGGAGCGGGCGAATTCCTTCACCTTCTCCGCCATCCGGCGTTCCTCGACGATCTTCTCCCAGTCCACCGCCGGTTCCTTGACCTCGGCGGTCGGCGGAAGGATATATCCGGGCAGGTTGTACTCGTCCTTGAACATCTGGGTACGGACGTGCCCGGTCGCGTACTCGGCGTTCTCGCCCGACATGAGGTACGTCAGGGTCGGAACCACGTCCCGGCGCTGGACCCGTTCGGTGACCGTGTGGCCCCTCTTGAAGTCCGGCCCGAGAGCCATCAACCACACGTAGTGGGCGTAGTAGTTCCCCGGGCTGTGGCCGAGCTGCCCGTAGATGTTCACCTCGTCGTCGCGCCCGCACTCGGGACGGATCACGAGCGCGGTCGTGTCCCGAAGGTACGGATCGGACTGGATCTCGTTCCACAGGTTGCCGATCAGCTCATCGGTGGTCTTGATGTGCTTGATGTACTCCCAGTAGTCCGTGTTGTAGTCCCAGAATCCGAAGTCGGCGTGGGCGTCGTCGAGCGCGAGCACCTGCGCCGTGATCGACTTCGGCTTGAACTCCTTCAGGATCTGCGGGACCAGCGTCAGCACCTGCGCGTCGCCGTACGGGATCTCGCGATTGATGACCGGCTCCCGGGTCGAGGGGGGCACGTAGGACTTGCTCTGGAGCACGCCGTCGATGAAGTCCACGACCTGCTGGCGTTCCTGCGGCGTGTGGCCGAGGCCCTTCTCCACGTTGAGGTCCACGATCTGCTCGCCGGTGAGCTTCTGCTCCGGGTAGAAGATGCGGTTCATCGTGAGGCTCGTGGAGCCGTGCTTCGCACCGTACTCGGGGTGCTGGCTGAAGTGCTTCACGTCCCAGGTCCAAGCCCGGTAGTAGGACGCGCCCTGCAGGGTCCAGAAGTCGGTGGCCTTGCCGCCGGCCTTCTTCCGGATGTACTCGCACCAAGTCGGGTAGCGCGGGCGCTGGGCCGGCGCATCGACTCCGCAGAGAACCTCCGAGTACATGTACCCGTGGAGGTTCGCGGTCTCGCCGTAGTCCTCCATGAAGACCGTGGCGTCCTTCGCCATCTTCGTCTGGAACGGGGAGTGCTCCGGATTGTCGATGACGTCGTTCTTGCGGGCCCCGTTGCCGAGGATCACGGTCACGAGGTGCTTCGTCTTGAAGCCCGGGTTCTCGGGCAGGATCATCCCGCCCTGCGGAATGCCCGCTCCGGCCTCGACGATGGGGCTCCCGGCGGCGTTCGTGGTGGTGAGGAGCGCCCCCGCCCCGGCTGCCGCGCCGAGTTTGAAGAAGTCGCGTCGGTCGATCATCGTGGATCCCCCTCGTCGCCGCCTCCGCTGGAGTCGGCTTCGTCATTGTAGAAGCGGACCGTGATCCCGTTGATCTCCGGGTCGCGGTCCTCGTAGTAGGTGAACAGGTTCCGGGCGGCGTCGGAGATTCCGAGCCGGACCAGCTCCCATTCGCCCCACTCCATGGTGTCGGTGACGGTGAAGGTGCCCGTCCAGATGTTCGGCTCCGGCAGCTTCGACGGGCGGTTCACGTCCACGAATTCGCCGGCTTCCGGCGTCATGCTCCTGAGCTTCACCTTCACCGCGTCGGCCCCGTTCGGCGACCGGACGTAGCCCTCGATCCCGAAGACGCCCGACAGGTTGTCCTCGGCGAGCACCGTCAGGCCGACCCGTTCGCCCAGCTTCGCCTCGTTCTTGCTGAACTGGACCGCGAGCACCTTGGCGGGCTGCTGGTCGATCATTTCCCGCTCCTGCTCGACCTGCACCACGGCTCCGTCCATGAGCGGCTCGGTGCGGTTGAAGTAGTAGCGGATGTTGGTCGCGTCGTCCTTGAGCGAGACGCGCATGAGCTGCCACTCGCCGCCCTCGTACCACCGGGGGATCTGGAGGACGCCCCGGAACAGGCCCGGCGTGCCGCCGGCCATGACCATCGTGGAGCGGATCTGGTGGTAGCCGGTCGGGGACACCCACTGGGTCTCCGCCTCGGTGGCTCCCGACTTGTTGTCGCTGGCCATTACGCTGTAGTGGATGAGGCCGCCGCCGGCCCGCACCCGCTCGGTGTCCACCTTCACCCAGTCGAGCGTGGGCGCCTGGATGTCGAAGGTGTCGTTTTCGGGAACCTCGAACCCGATCGGGGAGCCGTCCTCCTCCTGCATGGCCTTGTGGAAGTCGGCCCAGTACGCCTTCCGGTCGCCGACCCGGTCGGCGATGATCGTGGTTCCGACCACGTAGCGCCCCGGCGCGGCGTAGCGCGAGAGCTTGCCCCGGCCGAGGAAGAGCGTCTCGTCCTCGTCGTGCGGCTGGAAGTTCACGTACATCGTCGCCGCCCGCCCGAGCTCCCGGTTGTAGAACAGCGAGACGAACGACTGGGCCTTGTTGTACGGCGAAACCACGCGGGCGATGGCGCGGACCTCGCCGCCCGCCTCGACCTCCTTCGAGAGCACCCGCATCTCGGTCAGCACGGGCGGGAGCTGGTTCCCGGTCAGATCGACCTCCCGCAACTGCTGGTCCCGGCGGCGGTACTGGTACTGCTCGGGAACCCGGAGCTCGGGCGGCAGCGCCCAACCGCCGTCGTTATGGCCCGACGAGCTCATCACGCCGAACTCGTTGAGCACGTCGTGCGGCTCGAGGAGCGGATGCGTCTGCCCCTCGGGCGGCTTCTGCTCCTCTTCCTGCGCGACGGTGGGGCCGACGAGCAGCAGTAGGCCGGCGGCGAGGACCGAAAGGGTCGCGGATTTCGCGGGGATCATCGGGTCAGCGCCTCCGTGGGGGAATTCGTCCTTTTACCGCCGGCCGCCGCCCAAGTCAAACGCGATCAGCGTTCCCGCTCGGCGAGCTCCGCCCTCGGCTTGAGGACGCGGTGCTCCACGATTTCCAGACTGTGGCCCCGAAGGTCGGCGACTCGCCTGCTCGTCTTCCCGTGGTGCTGGGCGGGGGCCGGAAGCTGCCAGATCCAGCACTCGGTTTCGCGGGAAACGCGGCGCCGGGCGCACCGTTCGTACCGGGGAAGGGCGCCCTCGTCGCTGCGTCATGGACACGTGGCCTCCGCCAGGGCGCGGATGTTCGCGGCTCCCCTCGTGAGCCGGTTCAGATGCTGGGCGAGGCTATCGGCGAACTCCTCGGGAGCGCCGCCCGCGCCGCTGAGCCGGCGGCAGACGTTCGCCAGCAGATCCTTGAGCCCCCGCGTCGGGTAGGTGTTCGCGAAGAATCGCTTCGGATCGACGTAGTCAGCCGGACCCGTTCCATTCACGACGGCCGCCAGATCGGCCGCGAAGTCCGCGTCGATGACGTTGCCCGCGAGGACATCCGCGCGTGGACGACACGAGTCGAAGATGGTCACGGGCCGGTGAGCCTAGACGCTGCGGACCAGCTCCGCCGCTTGGCGGAACCCGGGGATGACGCCCATTCGGCGGGCGAGGCCCTTCAAGTCCCATTCGGCCACCGTCCGCATATCCAGCTTCATCTGGCCCTCAAGCGAATCGAAGACCTCGGCGTACATCCGGAGCGCCCCTTCCTCGTCGCCGGCGGCGAGCCGGGCGACCGCGAGCAGCAGCCCTTGCCGGGAGGACTTTCCGGGGTCGCGCTCCCTCGCGTCCTCGAAGAGCTCCACCGCCTCGCCGTGGCGGCCCCGCAGGTACACGACGTTCGCGAGGTTGTACGTGCCGAACACGAAATCGGGGGCGAGTGCGAGCGCTCGGCGGAACGTCGCCTCGGATTCCTCGAGCCATCCCAGATCGCGCTGGGTGACCCCGATGTTCGAGACGAAGCTGTGGTTCAGCGGGTCCAGTTTCGCTGCGCGTTCGAGCGGCTCCAGCGCCTCCTCAGTTCGCTCGAGTTCGCCGAGCGCGGCTCCGGCGTTCGCCCACGCCGACGCGAACTCCGGCAGCAGGTCGGCAGCCCGGAGGAACGATTGGAGCGCCCCTTCCAGATCGTCGAGTTGGATCTTGGTCTTGCCGAGCTCGAAGTGCGCCGCCGCGTACTCGGGGTCGATCTCGATCGCCGCCTCGAACGCCTGCGCCGCCGCAGCAGGCTTCTTGAGCTCCACGCCGAGGAGCAGCCGGTTGACCGCGGTCCACGGAGCTGCGTGCAGGACTCGGGCGCGGATGCGCGGGTCCAGATCGTGGAGCGCGAACGACCCGCCGGCCGGCGCTGACGGTCCAGGGCGCTCGGCTGGCGGACCCGGTCTTCGGCGCACCGTGAAGCGGCAAGCGGGGCCGCGCCCGGCGAAGACCTCTCCGGCCCGCAGCAGCAGTTCGCCCTCGTCGGCGGTCGCGAGGACGTTCCGCGCTCCGAGCCGCTGGAGGCGGGCGAGCAGGTACTCGGGGGTCGCGATCGTCGGGATGCGGGGGGCGCCCTTTCCCGAGGCCCGGCAGGGAAACGCCCGATGGAAACCCGGAAGCCAGAGCGCGCCGGCGGGAAGCTCAGGCAGTTCATGGAGATGGAGCGCCAAGTCGGGGACCGACGGCGGCGTGACCGCGTTCTCGATCCATGGCAGTTCGGCGTCGGTTCCGAGGGTCAGCTCCCACGCGAAATCGCCCCGGCGTCCCGCCCAGCCGCCGCTCCAGTCGCCTTCGGGAGCGGGTCCGACCCCTTCCACCGGAATCCACTGCCGGGCCACGCCCGGATTATGCTGGAAGGGCGTGACGAACACTCTCCACCGCTACGGCTCGGCGGCGAGCCTGAAGGACGACTACATCGTCTTCGCGATGCCCGCCCGCGGGATCAACGACGAGGGCTCGGTGGAGAAGCTCCAGCGCTTCACCGAGATCGCGATGCGGCACCGGCCGATCAACCTCGGCGACGCGACCCGCGGCGGGATTTTCCGATCCTCGAGGCTGAACCCGCTGGCCCACTGGCGGCGCCGGCGCCGGCTGAAGAAGGAGGCGATCCGGGCCGGGGTCCGGGCGCCCACCGTCGTGTCCGCCGTCTTCGATGCGGAGGACGCGCTCGTGGCCTTCCTCGCCGACCTGAAGAATGCCGATCTCGGCATCTCGGTGAACGTGAGCGGCCTCACCGGACGCGCCGAGGAACTCGCGCGGGAGGCCGGGATCGTGCGCCACAGCGTCGAGTACTCGCTCGGTTTCTTCGGCAACCTCGATCGCTTGCCCGACCGGGCCACGCTGCAGCTCTCGACGATGTGCGGGCACGGGATGCTCTCGTTCGGCTTCGCCCGCAAGATGCTCGACTGGGTCCGCACCGGCCGCCGCGAACCGCAGGAGTGCGCCGAGGCCATGGCGCGCTTCTGCTCGTGCGGGATCTTCAACACGACCCGCGCCTGCCGGATTCTCAGGGAAGGCTGACCAGCTCCGGCAGCGCGTCGCCGATCTCGCCGGAGACCACCGCGTTGGCGATTCGGTCGAGCGGCGTGGGGTCCCGGTTCACGATCACGAGGCGCGCGCCGCTCGCCTTCGCAAGGCGCGGGATCGACGCCGCGGGCTCCACCACGAGCGACGAGCCGACCACGAGCATCAGGTCGCAGCGTTCGGCGGCGCGCTGCGTCTCGACGAGGACCTCCCAGGGAAGCGCCTGACCGAACGAGACCGTCGCCGGCTTCAGGAGACCGCCGCACTCCCGGCACCGGGGCGCGCGCTCGCCGGCTGCGACGCGGCGGCAGGCCTCGTCCATCGAGATGCGCCGGCCGCAGTCGAGGCATCCGGCTTCCGCCGTCGTGCCGTGCAGCTCCAGCACCTTGTCGGGCGGCGCCCCGGCCCGCTGGTGGAGGCCGTCGATGTTCTGGGTGACGAGCGCGAGCAGGCGTCCTTGCTCCTCGAGCGTCGCGAAGGCCCGGTGCCCGGCGTTCGGGGCCGCGTCGCGCATCGCCGGCCACGCCGCGGCCTTCTGCCGCCAGTACTCGATCCGATCGGCCTCGCTCGCGAGAAATTCCTGGAACGTCACCGTCCGGTTCCTCGCCCAGACCCCGTCGGGGCTGCGGAAGTCGGGCACCCCCGACTCGGTCGAGATTCCGGCGCCGGTGAACCCGACGATCCGGCGGGCCCGGGCGAGAAGCTCCGCCGGGTCGCTCAACCGGCGCGCCCGAGCCCGAGGTTGGTCTTGCCCCGGATCGGGGAATGGCCGGCTTCGGCGAGAAGCGCCCCGAGATCGTCCTGCCCGTCCGGGCCGCAGCGGGTGGAGGCGCCCACCGAGATGATCGTCTCCGACTCGCGCGCCGCTTCCTCGACGGCCCGCAGCACTTCGGGAACCCGCTCCATCTGGATCTTGATCTCGACGATCGCCGAGAGCACCCGCTCGCCGAGCAGGTCCTCGCGGATCGCGCCGGTTTCCGGATCGGGCATCATCGCGGTGACCGGGTTGCGCTTCTCGAAGCGGACCCCGATCGACGCCAGCTTCCTCGTGACCCGGTCCATGTCGGCGAAGGTCGCCGACACGCCCGGCCGCCCGAACTCGACGGTCATCCCGCACTCGCCCACCGAGACCCGCCCCGTGACGTCGTTGGTCTTGACTTCCTCGGTGCCCCGCCCGTGCACCCCGGTGGCCTCGTGCGAGACGAGCGGATCGCTGAACGCGCGGCGCACCACGCGCGGCCACGCGAGCTCCTCGGGCTCGATCGCCGAGGTGGGGCACACGTCCGGCTCCGGGTCGAAACGCAGCCGGAACCACGAGAGCATCTTCCGGAACCCGCGGACGAGGCTCGGGTTCAGCTTCTCGGTGCTCAGGTTGCGGTAGCAGGTGAAGCACTCGACGCACTGGTCGCTCTCGACGAAGGCGCGTCCGTCGTCGCCGACCCGGATCGCCGAGACCGGGCACACGGCGACGCAGTTGCCGCAGCCGACGCAGAGCTCCTTCGAAATCCGCACGTTCAGGAGGTCTCGAGCGCGTACTCGCCGAGGTGGTGGATCACTTCCTCGCCCATGAGATAGCGAAGCGTATTCGTGAGCTTCTTTCGCTGGATGAACAGGTCGTGCTCGGGGTACACGCCCTCCGGGCTCATCGGGCTCTTGAAGTAGAACGAGAGCCATTCCTGCGTGCCCTTCAGGCCGGCGCGGGAGGCGAGGTCGAGGAACAGCGCGAGGTCCAGCACGAGCGGGGCGGCGAGGATCGAGTCCCGGCAGAGGAAGTCCACCTTGATCTGCATCTCGTAGCCGAGCCAGCCGAAGATGTCGATGTTGTCCCACCCTTCCTTGTTGTCGCGGCGGGGCGGGTAATAGTTGATGCGCACCTTGTGGTAGAGGTCGTCGTAGAGCTCGGGGTACTTGTCCGGCTGGAGGATCTGCTCCAGCACGCTCAGCTTGCTCTCCTCCTTCGTCTTGAAGGAGCCGGGATCGTCCAGCACCTCGCCGTCGCGGTTCCCGAGGATGTTCGTCGAGAACCACCCGGAAAGCCCGAGCATCCGCGCCTTGAACCCCGGCGCGAGGATGGTCTTCATCAGGGTCTGCCCGGTCTTGAAGTCCTTTCCCGAGACGGGGACTCCCCGCTCCGACGCCAGCTCCCCGAGCGCCGGAATGTCCGCGCTCAGGTTGGGGGCGCCGTTCCCGTAGGGCACGCCGGAGCGGATCGCGGCGTAGGCGTAGATCATGCTCGGCGCGATGCGATCCGAGTTTTCGCGGAGGCCCTTTTCGAAGGACGCGAGGTCGCGGTGGACGTCCGCCTCCTCGAGGAAGGTCTCGGTGGAGCCGCACCAGATCATCACCGCCCGCTCGGCGCCAGCCGCCTCGCGCGACCGCTCGATGTCGTCCATGAGCATCTTCGCGAGGTCCATCTTGGTGGCGGCGGACTTCACGTAGTCGCCGTCGAGCTTCTTGACGAAGTCGCGGTCGAACACGGCCCGCATCGGGCGGATCTCGCACAGCTCCTCCCGCACCGTCTCGAGCAGCGTCGGCTCGAGCACTCCGGCCTTGCGCGCGGCCGTCCAGGCATCGTCGGGGAAAAGGTCCCAGCTTCCGAAGGAGAGGTCGCCAATCGGGCTCAGCGGGACGAAGTCGCGGATGAGCGGGGTCCGGGCCTCGGTCCGCTTGCCGAGGCGGATCGTGCCCAGTTGGGTGACCGAGCCGATCGGGGCCGCGAGCCCCCGCCGGATCGCCTGAAGGCCCGCGATGAACGTCGTGCTGACGGCCCCGAGGCCGGGGAGCAGGACGTGGAGCCCGCCGTCGGCCGGGGCGATATCGAAGCGTTCTGCGCTCATGTTGGCGCGAAGGTTATCCTCCCGGAACGGCTGTCTCATGCGTCCCGACGCCGCGCTGTTCCTGTGCCTTCTCGCGGCTTCGCCGGCGCTCCAGCCGCCGCGGCCCCTGCGAGTGGTGACCGCGGAGGCGACGCGCGAGGTCGAGGTCCGAAGCGTGGGCGGCGCCGAGATGCTCGTTCTCGCCGATCTGGCGGCGGCGCTCGGCGGGTCGTTCAGGGACGCCGGCGCCGACGGGCCGGGGCTGCTCCAGGTCGGCGACCGGATCGCCCGCTTCGACCGGGACCGCAGCTTCGTGACCGTCGAGGGCCGGATGCGGGTGCTGCGGGAGCCCAGCCGGGTGGTTGGCGGCGACTGGATGGTCCCGTTCGACTTCGTGGCGCGGGTGCTGCCCGACGTGCTTCCCGGCGACAGCGACTTCGACCCCCGCGAGCGCATCCTGTTCCGCGGCGCGAGCACCCGGCTGATGGTGGACGTCTCGCGCACGCCGGGGGCGACCCGCGTCACCGTGCGCACCGACCCCGCCGTGCCGCTCGGGGCGCAGGAGGTCGAGGGCTTCGTCCTCGTGCCGATTCCGGTTCCGTTCCTCGAGACGCAGTTCGCGGGCGAGTCGCCCCGCGACGGCGTCGTCGAGGAAGTCCGCCTGCGCCGCCGCGGGCGCGACTACGCGATCGAGGTGGAGACTGGCCCCAACTACGGGCGGACGGTGCGGCGGAACGTGCCCGGCGGGATCCAGTTCGACCTGCTGCGGGCCGCGGTGAGCGCCGGCGACCGTCTCACGAACGAGGCGCCCGAGGCTCCCCGGCAGCGCAGCGCGCCGCTGCCCCGCGGCATTCGCACGGTCGTGATCGACCCCGGCCACGGCGGCCCGGACTCGGGGGTCGTGGGCGCGGGCGGCCTCGCCGAGAAGGATCTCGCGCTCCTCGTGGCGCGGGAGCTCCAGGACGTGCTCCAGAGCGAGTACGGCCTGCGGGCGATCCTGACGCGGGACCAGGATCGCGCCGTCCAGGCCGACGACCGGGCGGCCTTCGCGAACGCCGCCCGCGCCGACGTCATGGTGAGCCTCCACGCGAACGCCTCGATGGCCGGCGGCGCGTCGGGAAGCTACGTGTACTTCTACGCGCCCAGCCGCTCGGGGCGGGCCGCGACCCCCGACCCGGCCTCCTTCGTGCGCTGGGAAGACTCGCAGCTTCCGTGGGCCCCGGAGTCGCGGCGACTCGCCGAGGCGTTGCTCGCCGAGCTCGGGGCGCTCGACGTCCCGGCCCGCGACGTAGCCGGAGCGCCGGTGCTCGTGCTCGGGCGCGCCGCGATGCCGGCGGTCCAGGTCGAACTCGGGTTCCTCACCTCTTCGGCGGATCGGGCCCGCCTCGCCCGGCCCAATTTCGCCCGGCGGGCGGCGACGGCGCTGGCCGAGGGCCTGCTGCGGTATCGGAGCCTGATCGCCGGTCCGCGCGGCACCGGCGGCTCCGAATGAACGCCCGCGCCGCGCTCGCCGCGCTGCTCCTCGCCGGGTGCTCGCCCGAAGCTCCGCCGGAACCCGAGCCGGAGCCGATCCCCGAGGCGTCGGCTCTGGAGCCGGAGCCGATCGAGATCGAGACCGGCGTGCTTTGCGACATCGGGCCGGGCGGCCGCCTCCGGACCCGCGAGGTCGAGCTGGAAGGCGGGCTCACCACCCGGTCTCGAGCCCAGAACCTCGCCCGGCGCCTCGTCGCCGAATCGGGAGCCTTCCCGGAGAACACTCGCATCCTCGACGTGTTCGTCAGCGGCCGGGGCGTGGCCGTCGTGAACTTCAGCGGCGACCTGCTGGAGGGACATCCGGGCGGCCTGTTCGCCGAGGAGCTCACGGTGTACAGCCTGAGCCACTCGCTGGTCGCGAGCTTCCCCGCGATCGCCGAGGTTCGCTTCGCGGTGGAGGGACGTTCGCCGCCCACGCTCGCCGGCCACCTCGATCTCGCCGCCGGGTTCGGGCTCGCCCCCGAGCGCCTGCTGGAGGGGCCGTGAGCGCGCGCGCCGGCGGACGCGGCCCGCTCGAGATCCGGCCGGTGGGCGTCCAGACGGGATTCCTCGCCCGGACTCCGGGTTCGGCCCTGATCCGCCAGGGCGGAACGCGGGTGCTCTGCGCGGCGGGATTCGACGAGCGTCCGCCCGATTGGCTTAAGGGGAAGGGACGCGGCTGGCTCACCGCCGAGTACGCGATGCTGCCGCGCTCCTCCGACGAGCGGATCGGGCGCGGCCCGTCGGGGCGGGGGACCGAGATCCAGCGGCTGATCGGACGCTCGCTGCGAGCGGGGCTGGACCTCGCGGGAATCGGCGAGCGAACGATCCGGATCGACTGCGACGTGATCGAAGCCGACGGCGGAACCCGGACCGCGGCCATCACCGGCGGGTTCGTCGCCCTCGCGCTGCTGCTCGAGGACGCGCGCCGCCGCCGCGCGCTGCCCGGCGCGCTCCTGCGCCGGCAGGTCGCCGCGGTCAGCGTGGGGGTGGTCCGGGGCGAGGTGCTGCTTGACCTGGACTACGCCGAGGACGCCGCGGCGGACGTGGACCTGAACGTGGTGCAGACCGCGGACGGCGACCTGATCGAGGTCCAGGGGAACGCCGAGGGGCGCCCGTTCGGACGGGCGCTGCTGAACGAGATGCTGGACGCGGCGGCGACCGGGATCGCGGCGCTGGCGAACCGGCAGCGGACCGCGCTCGCCGGGATCCCGCTGCCCGAGTGACCGCGCTCCTCCTCGGCACCGGCAACGAGGGCAAGGTGCGTGAGATGCGCCGCCTGCTCGGGACGCTCCCGCTGGAGCTGCGGTTCCTTGCGGCGGAGTCGGTCGAGCCGGAGGAGACCGGCGAGGGCTTCATCGCGAACGTCGGCATCAAGGCGCTCCACTACGCGGCGGCCAGCGGCCTGCCCACGCTCGCCGAGGACTCCGGCCTCGAGGTGGACGCGCTGGGGGGCGAACCGGGGGTGCGCTCGGCGCGCTGGATGGGGGTGGATACGCCGTACTCGGAGAAGAACCGGCGGATCCTCGATCTGGTCGCCGGCCGCGCGCGGACCGCGCGCTACCGCTCGGCGATGGCGGTCGCGGCGCGGGGCCGGATCCTCTTCCGGGCGACCGGGACCGTCGAGGGCCGGATCGCGGCCGCGCCCCGGGGATCGGGCGGATTCGGGTACGACCCGATCTTCGAGACGGACCTCGGAAGGACCATGGCCGAGCTGCCTTGTCGCGAGAAGGAGGCGATCAGCCACCGGGGCGCCGCGCTGCGCCGGACGCTGCGGTTCCTGACGGCCGCGGTCGAGGGGAAGCTCCTATAATCCGCCGTTGCTTCTCGGGGCGTGGCGCAGTCTGGCAGCGCGCCTGCTTTGGGAGCAGGAAGCCGGAGGTTCGAATCCTTCCGCCCCGACCAGTGACCGGCCGGCGTCGCGACGCGCCAGTAGCTCAGTGGATAGAGCGGCGGCCTTCTAAGCCGATGGTCGGGGGTTCGAGTCCTCCCTGGCGCGCCGGCTGGTGGATGTAGCTCAACGGCAGAGCACCGGATTGTGGTTCCGGTGGTTGGGGGTTCGAGTCCCCTCATCCACCCCGGCGGCGAAGCAGCGGCAACCGGAAGAACGGCGCCCACGGACCGGGCACGCCCGGCTGGTAACGGTGCCTGAGTTCGTCCGCCGACGGATGCGCGAGCGGCTCCCAGCGCTCGCCGAGCGAAAGATCGCCGAGCAGGCGGTCCGGATCGAAGTGGCTCACGAAGGGCTCTCCCTCCCTCGCGAGCAGCCGGAGCAACGCTTCGGCGACGTTCCGGTCGTCCGGCGCCAGGTCGTCGATCGGGACCGCGTAGTCGAAGGCGAGCTCGGAACCCGGCGCCGCCAGCGCCTCGAGCGTCCGCAGGTTGGACTCGATGGCGTTCCGGGCGAGGTAGTAGGTCACGCCCATCCAGTTGACGAAGCAGCGCCGGTCGGCCCGGAAGCCGTTCGCCCGGAGCCGCTCGGCGAGGTCGTCCCGCTCGAAGTCCACGTCCACCGCCCTAGCGTTCTCCGGCGCCTCCAGGCCGGCGGCCTTCAACCGGCGGCGCCTGCGCGCATGGGTCGCCGCGAGATCCACCTCGAAGATGGTCGCCGGGAGGTCCGGACGACGCAGCGCGAACGAATCGAACCCGGATCCGAGAATGACGTACTGGTCCACGCCGCGCTGGACGGCGGCGTCCAGCGCCTCCTCCACGAATCGCGCCCGGCCCAGCACCCACCGGTGGATGGGCAGGTACTTCCCGAGAACGCCCTTCGCGACCAGCCGGTGGAGGAGGCGGTTGCGGGCGACGAGGCTCAGGAGCGGCCCCGCGAAATGGACCGCGAACGGATCGTCGAGGATGTGGGGTTCGGGGTCCTGGAAGTAGTGACCGGCGCGGACTGCGGCGACGAGCTGCGCGGTCCGGCTGCCCGACTTGCGCGAGACGTTCTCCGGCATCGCTAGAGGACGATTATGGCCTTGGTGACCCTGAGCGCCTCCACGTCGTCGAGCGCCTCGTTCGCCTGCTCCAGCCGGTAGCGCTTCCCGATCACGCGGGCGAACGGGATCGCGTCCCGGCGCCGCACGAGCACGTCGAGCGCGCGGCGCCAGTGGTGGAACTCGCTGCCCCACTGCCCGCGGATCTCGACGTGCTTCCGGTTGATCATCGTGTGGGGGTTCACCTCGATCGCGCCGGCGTCGGTGTAGTGGCCCACGACCACGTAGCGGCCCCCGTCGCGGACCATTTCGAGGCCCTCGGGGACGGCGCGAGGGTTTCCGCTGGCCTCGATGACGATGTCGGGCCCGTGCCCGAGCGTCAGATCCCGGATCGCCGCCGCGCGGTCGGGGTCGTCCAGCGCGAACGCCAGATCGGCCCCCATCGCGAGCGCCAGTTCCCGGCGCGCCGCCGGTTCGCCGAGGGCGACGATGGTTCCGGCCCCGGCGGCGCGGGCGAACGCGATCGCCGCGAGGCCCACCGGCCCGATTCCCTGCACCGCGACCGTCTCGGCGAGGCGGATTCCGGCGCGGTCCACCGCCGCGAACCCGGTGAACAGGCCGCAGCCGCCGCCGATCAAGTCGTCCACCGAGAGCGCTTCCGGGAGCGCGACCGTGCGGACTCCGGCCCGCAGCCAGATCTCCTCGGCCCAGCCGCCGAGAAGCCCGTCGTCCGCCGATTCGGTGATGCCGTACACCCGCCTTGACGGGCAGCGGTTCGGGGCGCGGGCCACGAGGCAGAAGTGGCACGCGCCGCAGGCTCCGTGCACGTCGAAGAACGTGACCACGCTGCCCGGCCCGATCGGTGCGCCGGAGGCGTCCTCACGGGCTCCGGCGGTCTCGAGGATGCGCCCGATGCTCACATGGCCCGGGATCACCGGGTAGGGAACCCCGGCGAGGCGCCCGTGGCGGAGGTGGACGTCGGTGCCGCAGACCTCCGACGCGAGCGTCTCCAGCAGGATCTCGCCGGGTTCGAGCCGCGGGCGCGGGAAGTCGCGCAGCTCGGCCGGGCGGCCGGGGCCCGGCAATACCGCGGCGCGGGGCACTCAGGCCGTCGCGCCGCCGCAGCTTGAACCGGCTCCTGCGGTGCAGCCGTAACAGTGCGCCCCGGTGACGATGCGACGGCTCCGGAACGCCTCTTCGGAGAACTCGGAGATGTGGGTCGGCGCTTCGTACCCCACCGGCAGTTCGAGCATCTGGTTGAAGTCGCAGTCGTAGAGGATCCCGTCCCAGCCGACCGAGACCGTGTTCCGGCACATCACCGAACGCGCCGCCGCCGGGTTGAACGCCGCGACCAGCTTCTCCATGTAGGTCTCGTAGTTCCCGCTCTGGACGAGATAGTCGAGGAACCGGCTGATCGGCAGGTTCGTGATCGCGAAGAGCTGGTCGAAGACGACCCCGAAGCGCCGGTCCAGCTCGCGCTTGAACTCGCGCTCGAGCGCTTCCTGGTCGCCCGGCAGGAACGCGCCGGTCGGGTTGTACACGAGGTTCAGCTTCAGCGGGCCGCCCCGCCCGTAGCCGAGCCCGTTCAGGAGCCGCATCGCCTCGATGGACTTGTCGAACACGCCTTCGCCGCGCTGGGCGTCGGTCCGCTCGGCGACAAAGTAGGGGAGGCTCGCGATGACTTCCACGTCGCGCTCGGCGAGGAATTCGGCGAGATCGGCCTGCGAGCGAAGCAGGAGCACCGTCAGGTTGCAGCGGTCGATGACGTGCCGCCCGAGTTCGCGCGAGGCGTCCACCAGGTAGCGGAAGTTCTCGTTCAGCTCGGGCGCGCCGCCGGTGATGTCCACGACCGGCGCCGCGGTCCGCGCGAGCGCCTCGATGCACGCTTCGGCGGTCTCGCGAGTCATCCGCTCGGTGCGGTCCGGCCCCGCGTCCACGTGGCAGTGCCGGCACTGCTGGTTGCACAGCTTCCCGACGTTGATCTGGAAGATCTCCACGCCGGCGGCGCGCAGCGGGTGGAGCCCGCACCCCCGAAGGCTGTCCGCGAACGTGGGCATGCCCGAACGCGGCAGCACCGGAAGCACGGGCCCGGTCCGCGTCAGTTCGATGGTCACATGCTCAGCCTTTCGTTGGTCTTGCGCATCTGGACCCCGTGGACCAGCGACGCGCCGCCGCGGATCGCCGACGCCACGTGCACCGCTTCGGTCATCTGTTCGGAGTTGGAGCCCTTTTCGAGGCACGCCTCGGTCCAGGCGTGGATGCAGTACGGGCACTGGACCGCGTGCGCGACGCCGAGCGCGATCAGAGCCTTTTCCCGCCCGGTGAGCGCCCCTTCGGCGAAGGTCGCCCGGTACCACGCATTGAACTTCTCCCACAGCTCCGGGGCGTTCTTGCCCACGTCGGCGAACCGCGCCAAGTCGTGCTCATGGTAGTAGTGGCTCATGATGGGAAGTTAGCGCAGGTGCGGTAGCCTCGTTCCATGCCGCCGCTCCGCTCGCTCGGGTTCATCGGGCTAGGGGTCATGGGAAAACCCATGGCCAAGAACCTCCTCGCCGCCGGTTACGAACTCACGGTCCACAGCCGCTCGCCGGGGCCGGTGGAGGAGCTGGTCGCGGCGGGAGCGCGAGCCGCCGGCTCCCCCGCCGAGTGCGCGTCGGGCCGGGACGCGACGATCCTGATGCTGCCGGACTCGCCGGACTCGGAACTCGTGATGCTTGGCCCGCGCGGGGTTCTGGAAGCGGCTTCCCCGTCCCCGCTGGTGGCGGACATGTCCTCGATCCGGCCCGAGAGCAGCCGCCGGATCGCCGAAGCGGCCTCAGGGCGCGGCGTTTCGGTCGCGGATGCCCCGGTGAGCGGCGGGGAGCCCGGCGCGATCGCCGGATCGCTCGCGATCATGGCGGGCGGGGACGAGGCGGCGTTCCGGGCGCTCGGTCCGGTCTTCTCGGTGCTGGGCAAGAGCGCGGTCCACTGCGGTCCGGCGGGAGCCGGGAACACCGTCAAGCTCGCGAACCAGTTGATCGTGGCGGCGAACATTCAGGCGGTCGGCGAGGCGCTGCTTCTTTCCGTCCGGTCCGGCCTCGATCCACGGGTCGTCGTGGAGGCGATCCGGGGCGGCCTCGCCGGAAGCGCCGCGCTGGAGGCCAAGGCGGAAAAGATGATCGCCGGCGACTGGAAGCCCGGCTTCCGGCTGAAGCTGCATCTGAAGGATCTGGACAATGCGCTCGCCGCGGCGAAGGCCACCGGCAGCCCGGTTCCGGTGACGACCGTCGTTCGGCAGTTCGTCCACACGCTGGTCGAAAACGGCCACGCCGCCGAGGACCATGCGGCGATCGCCCGATACGGCGAAGAGGTCGCGGGAAGCGCGATCTCGGGTCAGCCGCTGTAGGCGGCCACGATCCGGTCGAGCTTCTGCCCTATTTCCGGGTCGAGGTCGGAATCGGGGATGAAGGCGGCGAGTTCGTGGAACCGCCGCTTCGGCATGGCGTCTCTGCGTCCGATTCGCCGAAACCACTCGTCGAACACGGTAGGGAGGAACACTTCGCTGGCCTTCGCGTCGGGGCTGTCGGCTTCTTCGCCGCGGTGCAAGAATCGGTGGGCGCTCTTGACATCGTCGATCGCGCTACGCATCGCCTCCTGGCGGTTGGCGACGAAGAGGTCCCGCCCCTGTCCCGCCCACGCTTCCAGCGTTCCGGGTGAGGCGAGGTAGTTCTCGATCTCCCGCCGCTTCCACGTATCGGCGGGGATGTTCGCCATGTCCGGCAAGCCGCGCCCCAGGCGATCGAAGAGCGCGAACGCCGTCAGTCTCGGCTGAGCCTCACGCAGGCCGACGAAGTGACGGACGGCTTCCATTGGCTGGTTCCCGACTGGTTTGACGAAGGCAGCGTCAAGCGCCTTGAGCGCATCGGTGTGGCCGAGCCGTTCGGCGAACGCACGGAGAACCAACACGTCGGTCGTTCCCTTAACGTAGAGGACGAAACCGGCCTGTCGGGCGCGTTCGTAGTCGCCGTAGCCGATGTCCCGCAGCGCCTTCTGGACACCGCTGGCGTGTTGCCCGATGGGGTGCGGATCGCCGACGAACGCGATGATTTCATCGGTTCCCGACGCCTCTCCGAGCAGCACTTCCGAGTGAGTCGCGAGGATCAACTGGCTGTCGCTCTGCGCCGCTACTCGCTTGAGCAAGTCGTACGTTTGCCGCTGGCGCACGACCTCGAGGTGGGCGTCCGGTTCGTCCAGCACGAGCACGGAGCCGCGGTGAAGCGCGAGATGCGCCAGCAGCAGCGTGGTCTGGAGCAGGCCGCGGCCCGACGAAGTGATGTCGTAGCGGACATCGTTCTCCCGGTACCCGAGCCTGATTTCCCCCCGATCACGGATGTGGTGCGGAGACTCGAGTTCCACTCCGAACGTGCCCTCAATCTCCTGCGTGAGACCGCGCCACGCTTCCGGGTTCTCCTCATGAACCTGGAAGCACAAATTCCGAAGAACCTCGGCGGTCCGTCCCTCGCCGACTCGCACCTGGACTCCGCCCGGCTCGAGGCGCAGCTCGTCCTTGGCGAGTCCCGACATCGGCGGCAGGTAGGCGATGCGTACGCCGGACGCTTCGGCCGGGAGTCTGGAATTCCGCAGCGGGCGGCAATAGAAGGACTCGGGGTTGGCGTAGTCAAACTCCAATCCCGCGGACCACTCGCTTCCGTTGGACCGCCCCTCGACGACGATCTCAATGCGGATGTTCCGGGTGCGACGCGTGCCCTCGCTTCGTTCCTGACGGCGAACTCTCAGTCGACGCCAGAGGTGTTTCGCATCCGGGGCGGGCGAGGAGAGCAGGTCGCGGTGGCTGATGGCCACTCCCGGCCGTCGTTCCGGCGCACCGTTCGGCGGCCGCTTCTCGGTCCAACGCCGCAGACCGAGTTCCCACAGCGCCAGCGCCTGTAGCGCCGTGGTCTTGCCCGAGTTGTTCGGTCCCACGAAGAGCACCGGGCTGTCCAGCGGAATGTCCACGTCCTCAAACCGCTTGAGATTCCGAATTCGGAGACGAGTGAGCATCGGGGGCCGCCGGATTATCGCCCGGCCCCGGTGGTACTTTCCGGCCCATGCGCCGCGCCCTCCCCGCAATCGCCCTCGCCCTCGCCTGCGGGGCGCCCCCCGAGCCGGTTGAGGTCGCGGAATCCGACGAACTGCCGCCGATCCTCGCCCAGAACGCCTTCCTCTACTACCGCGATCTCGGCGAGGCGGAGGCGTTCTATCGGGACGCGCTGGGCCTGCCGCTCGCCGCCGACTTCGGCTTCGCCAAGATGTTCCAGGTCGCCGAGTCCGCGTACCTCACGCTGGTCGATGAGGCGGAGGGAATGCATAGCGCCGACGAACCCAAGACGGTCGCCTTCGCGCTCGTGACCGACCGGCTGGCCGACTGGCAAGCGCGGCTCGACGGGTTCGACGCGAACTTCCGCAGCCGCTTCGACGAGGCGACCGCCGATCCGGAGGCCGCGCACCACGCGTTCACCGTGTTCGATCCGGGCGGCTACATCCTCGAGATCGAGCGCTTCGTGCCGCACGCCGAAAACGTTGATCTCATGCCCATTCTCGACGGCGCCGAGCCGCTCGGCGGCGTGGACGCAGCCGCCGGGCCGGGGATGGGCTTCGAGGCGATGATCGTGTGGATGTACTACCCCGACATCCTGTCGCTCCGCGACTTCTACATGGACGCGCTCGGGCTGCCGGAGACGGTGGATCAGGGCTGGGCCAAGATCCTGCGCACATCGCGCGCCGGCTTCGTCGGTCTCGTGGACTCCAGCCGGGGCATGCACTCGTTCACCGAGGACAAGGCGGTCACGGTGAGCTTCTTCGTGGACGACGTCGCGCCGTGGCACGACCACCTGAACGGCTTCCCCGGCTATCGCTCCCGAACCGGCATCGTGAACGAGAGCGACCGGGTCGAGGTGTTCGTGGGCTACGACCCGGGCAACTACTTCCTCGAGTTCGACAAGTTCCTCGACGTTCCGGGGAACGAAGCGCTTCTTGCGCAACTCGCCCGCTAGCCATGGGACGCGGCAAGGTCGGGCCGGGCGGCTACCGGTCCTTCGGCTACCTGACCCCGGGAACCGACTACCAGGCGCGTGAGCTCGTCGAGGACGCGGAGCTCTTTCCCGCCCATCCGGTTCCGCTCTCGGCGTCCGAGGAGGAGCGTGCGGAGCGGCTCGCCGCCGAGCTGGTGCTGATCTCGCTCCACGAGCACCTGGGCTCCTTCCCCCGGTCCATCGCCGACACGCCCGACTACGTCCGCGACGGGCGGGTCTTCACTCCCTTCGCCGCGCTGGCCGAGAGCGACTGGGACTGCGTCTTCGACAACCTGCTCGACGGGATCTGCCGGATCCAGTCGCAGCGCGGCTGGAAGTGGAACGAGGTGCTCCACGACCTCGGCATGCGTCTCGCCGACATCGCCCACCAGGACTTCCTGATCCACTGCAAGACGGTCGAGGACGTCCTCCGCGCCCACGCCGAGGGCAAGCTGGCGTGGGTGGCGGCCATCGAGGGCGCGTCGCCGGTCGAGAACGAGCTCGACCGGGTCGAAGTGCTCTACGGCTTCGGCGTGCGCGAGATGGGGATCACCTACAGCGAGTCGAACGCGCTCGGCAGCGGTCTCAAGGAGGAGAACGACGGCGGGCTCACCATGTTCGGGCGCGAGGTCGTGCGCCGGATGAACCAGGTCGGGATGCTCATCGACACCGCGCACTGCGGCGACCGGACCACGCTCGACGTGATCGAGGCGAGCGACAAGCCGGTCTCCAACACCCACATCGGCGCGCGGTCGCTGTGGAACACCCGCCGGATGGCCCCGGACGACGTGCTGCGCGCCTGCGCCGAGCGCGGCGGGATCATCGGGATCGAGGCGGCGCCGCACACCACCCTCACGAAGCGCCATCCGAAGCACAACCTCGACTCCTTCATGGAGCACTTCGAGTACGTGGCCGACCTGGTCGGGATCGACCACGTCGGTTTCGGGCCCGACACCGTGTTCGGCGACCACGTCGGGCTGCACGGGGTCTACGCCTCGGCGCTGTCGATCAAGAAGGCGAGCGGCGGCGGCTTCGAGCGCGTCCCCTACGTCGCCGGCATCGAGAACCCGGTCGAGGGATCGCGCAACATCCTGCGCTGGCTGGTGAAGCGCGGCTACGGCGACGACGACATCGCGAAGGTGATGGGCGGCAACGCGCTGCGCGTGCTGCGGGAAGCATGGTGAGGGCGCTTCCGCTCGTCCTCGCCCTCGCCGGAGCGCAGCCGGCCGTCGAGACCACGGTCACCCTGACCGCGCCCGACGCCGGGCGGGCGCGGACCGTCTTCCGCTCGCCGGCCCCCGAGCACCGGGCCCTTTCGCGCGGCGAGACGTGGGAACTGGAGACCGTCCGCCCCGACGCCGCCGGGGCGGTCGAGACCGAGGTCGCGCCCGGCCCGGACGGCTGGTTCCGGGTTCCCGTGCCCCTTCCCGAATCGGGGGACCTCGATTTCGCCGGCTCGATCCACGCCCCGGCGGGCTACCGCGTCGAGGACCCGTTCCCGACGCGGCTCGACCTGCCCGCCCCGCCGTCGTTCCTGCGCTTCCGGGTGGTCCCCGACGACGCGCCGGCGCTCACGCTCGCCCGCGCCGTCGATTTCGCCACGCTGGCCGCGCTTCTCGCGCTCGCGGGGTTCGGCGCCTTCCGGGCGACCCGCTCCCCGTGACCCGGTTCTCGTTCTGGGGCGTGTTCGCGGCCTTCGCCGCGATGCTCGCCGCGTACTGGGTCTGGATGCGGCGGCAGGAGCGCTCCGACTGACCGCCGTCGTCTTCGGCGCCTACCTCGCCGCGATCTTCGCGATCGGGTGGACCGCGCTCCGCCGCACCCGGACCGAGGGCGACTACTGGATCGCGGGCGGAAGGCTCGGCTGGTTTCTCGGGGGCGCGACCCTCGCCGCGACCCACGCGAGCGCCGGCACCTACATCGGCACGGTGGGCGTGATCCACTCGGTCGGCTGGGAATTCGCCTGGCTCGTCCTCTTCATCCCGCTCAGCTACTGGTTCATGGCCGGCGCGCTCGCGCCGCGCTTCGCCCGCACGCGCGAACTCACCCTTCCCGCGTTCCTCGAGCGCCGCTATTACAGCCGCCGCGCCCGCGCGCTCGCCGCGGTCGTGATCCTCATCGCCACCACGGTGTACATCCAGGCGCAGGTCATCGCCGGCGGCCTCATCGCCGAGACCGTGTTCGGGGCGCCCCCGGCGTGGGGCATGGCCGCATTCACCGTCATCCTGCTCGCCTACACCGCCGTCGGCGGCATGGTGGCCGTCGTCTACACCGATCTCGTCCAGCTGGTCGTGATGGTGGTCGGCGCGCTCGTCGCCGTGCCCATGGTCTGGCGCCTGCTCGACGGCCCGGCCGGGGTCTTCGCCGCGGTCGAGGCTCTCCGTCCGGAGGCCTTCGACTTCGGGCAGTTGCCGGGTTTGCTCTTGTTCACCATGGGGATCTCGTTCCTGCTCGGAGGGATCGCCACCCCGGAGAAGCTGGTGCGCCTGTACGCGATGCGCGACCAGCGCTCGATCCGCCGCGGCCTGCTTCTCGCCATGGCGGTGGCCACCGGCGTGAACCTGCTCGTGTTCCTGCTCGCGCTGGCCTCGATGGGGCTCTTCCCGAGCCTGCCGAGCGGCGACATCGCGATGCCGCTGATCGCGTCCGCGGCGCTGCCGCCGATCCTCGGCGCGATCCTGCTCGCCGCCATCGCGTCCGCGGTCATGTCCACCGTGGACTCGCTGCTGCTCGTCGCCGGCTCGGCGCTCTCGCACGACATCCTCGGCGCGTTGCGCCCGAAGGCGTCGCCCCGGGCGCGGCTCGCCGCCGCCCGCATCGGCATCCTGCTGGTCGGAACCGCGCCGCTCGCGCTGATCCTGAGCGGAGTGGGCGAGGGCGAGCTGGTCCAGTTCATCGTGCTCCTGTTCACCGCGATCATGGCCAGCGCGTTCTTCGTCCCGGTCGTGGTGGGCGTGTACTGGCGGCGGCTGACGCGGGAGGGCGCCGTCGCCGCCATGATCGCGGGGGTGGTCGTCGTGTTCGGCTGGCGGGCGTTCGGGTCGGAGCTGATCCATCCGGTCGTCCCCGGCGTGCTCGCGTCGCTTCTCGCCGGAGCCGTCGTGAGCCGGCTCACCCCGCCGCCCCCGGAATCGGCGCTGAGGCCGTACTTCCCATGAGGCTCGGGGGACGCCAGGTCCTCGTCACCGGCGGGGCGCGGGGGATGGGCCTCCTGATCGCCCGGATGGCGGCGGCGCGGGGCGCGCGGGTCGCCGTGTGGGACGTGGATCGGGACGCTCTCGCCGCGCTCGGCGAGGAGTTCGCGACCGATGTCGTGGACGTGGGCGATCCGGACGCGGTCCTCGCCGCCCGCGACCGGCTGCCCCCGGTGGACGTGCTCGTGAACAACGCCGGCGTGGTCTCGGGCAAGCGCTTCGCCGACCTGACCCCCGAGGATGTCCGCCGCACGTTCCGGGTCAACCTCGAGGCGCTGTTCTGGACGACCCGCGCCTTCCTGCCGGGAATGATCCGTCGGGGCTCGGGGCGTCTCGTGACGATGGCCTCGGCGGGCGGCCTCGTCGGGGTTCCGGCGCTGTCGGACTACTGCGCCTCCAAGTTCGGCGCCGTCGGGTTCCACGAGTCCGTCCGCGCCGAGCTGCGCGGGTCCGGGGTCGGCGCGACGCTCGTGTGCCCGTTCTTCGTGAACACCGGGATGTTCGCCGGAGTGCGCACGCGCTTCCCGTCGCTGCTTCCGATCCTCGAACCCGAGCGCGTCGCGGCGGCGGCGATCCGCGCCGTCGAGCGCGACCGGGCGGTCGTGGTCCTGCCGTGGTTCGTCCACTCGCTCAAGCTGCTCCGGCTGCTTCCCGCCGCCTGGCTGGACCCGATCGCGCGGTTCTTCGGCATCCACGCCGCGATGCGGAGTTTCACGGGGCGCCTTGGTTAGACTCAGCGGCCATGAAGCGCTTCCTCCTGATGGGTTCCCTGCTCGCGTTCGCCGCCTGCGACGACGGCGATTCAACCAGTCCCGCCCCGGCGCCGGCGCCGGCGCCGGCGCCCGAACCCGAGCCGCCGCCGGAGACCGCGTCGTACACGTGGGCAGTGCCGGAGATCCGGATCAGCCCCCGCGTCCCGGGCTCGCTGCCCGACGGCGTGGGCACCGCGCCCCCGCTCGCCATGGTGGCGCACTCCGCCGACCTCGAGCTCTTCGCCGAGGGCGCGATCGCGAGCGACGGCCTGAAGCGGCTCGCCGAGGCCGGCGACTCGTCGGTGTTTCTCGCCGAGGCCGAGGCCATGGGGGCCGAGGTCCTGTTCGATCACCAGGACGATCTCCTCGCCTTCGTGCTGACCGGGGGCGCGACCACCGAGCTGCACATCGACCGGCCGTGCGTGACCTACGCCCAGATGTTCTCCCCCAGCCCCGACTGGTTCTTCGGTGCCGCCTCGCTCTGCTTCGTGGACGAGACCGGGAACTGGGTCGAGGAGACGATGGCCGAGCTGATCGCCTACGACGCCGGAACCCGCGAGGGAACCGAGTTCCGCAAGGGAATGGACCCGGACACCGAGCCGCGCGAACCCATCTCGCTGCTCGATGTCCCGCCGTACTTCGTACCTCCGGCGATCGTCCAGATCCTCACGCTCACGCGGGTCGCCGAATAGTTCAGACGGCGGCCATGCGGGCGAACACCCGCCGGAAGCCGCTGACGACGTGGTCCCGCGCCTCGGCGTTGGGCTCGAGCGACCACTCGCCGCGCTCCATCGTGCCCCCGAGCGCGATTCCGTCGCGCCGGGGCATCATCCCGAGCCCGGTCACCCCCGGCGGCGGCTCGATCGTCGGCGCGGCGAGCGAGTAGTTCACCTCCGCCTGCGGCACGAGCACTGCGAGCTGGCCCCGCAGCGGGATCAGCGCCTCGTCGCCGAAAAGCGCGCGCGCGCCGAGGCCGCTGCTGTTCATGACGAGCGACTCGTCGAGCGCCGCGACGTCCCGCAGATCCTCGAACTTGCGGATGCGGATGCGGCCGCCCCGGTCCCGGAAGTCCTGGACGAGGGCGTCGAGGTAGATCGCCGGCTCCACCCGGATCGTGCTCCGCCGGGTCGCGAACCGGGTCGGGAACGGGTGCTCGCCGGGTCCGAGGACGACGCGCCCGGGCGAGAGGCGCTCCGGAACCAGCGGCTGGCGGCCCCCGGGCCGCGGGCCAACGGACCGGGGTTCCCGGTCGGTCAACGAATACCGGTCGATCCAACTGATCCCGTAGCCGCGCCCGTTCAGCCACTGGAACTCGCGGAACGAAGTCTCGGCGGCCTCGCGGAACCGCCGATCCCACTCGGGAGTGCGGGCGCGGTGCTCCACCGCCCACGCGGCCGGAGTGAACCCCGCCCACGCCATGTTGGACGTCGTGTCGGGCGGGACCGACATCGCGTAGATCGTCGTCTCGAACCCGCGCCGCTGAAGCTGACGGGCGGTCGCGAGGCCGACCGCGCCGCAGCCGATCACGGCCGCCCGCCGGTCCTGGTGATCCAGCGCGAGCTCCGCCGCCATCCGTCCGGTTCCCCACGAGAGCGAGATCCCGGCGCCGCCGTGCCCGTAGTTGTGGATCACGGTCTTCGCGTCGAGCCGGTCGGCCCGGACCATGAAGCCCGACGGGCGGTGCGGCCTGAGGCCCACCGTGGTGCGGATGATCCGGTCCTCCGAGACGAGCGCGGGCGGCAGCCGCAGCGACGGCCTCGGGAGGTCGGGCGCGGGACGCGCCGAGCAGCCGCCGAGCGCGGCGCCGACGAGGCCCGCCCCGCCCGCCTTCAGAAGTCCGCGCCGGTGCACTTCCCTACGATACCAACCCCGCCCGCGCGTAGAATCGGAACGAAATGAGCACGGCGATCGACACGTCGCGGATGAGCGCGGGGAAGCGAGCGGCGTTCGAGCTGGCCGAGGCGGCGCGGGAGACCGGCTGGCGGTATCCGACCTTCGCCGGCGGGCTGTTCCTCGGGCGGCCGGCGCTCCATCTGGTCCGCCCGTGGCCCGACGCCGGCGAGGATCCGGGCGGTTCGGAATTCCTCGAGCGGCTCGAGCGGTTCCTGCTCGAGCAGGTGGACGCGCCCGAGATCGACCGGACCGGCGAGATCCCCGACGAGGTCTTCGCCGGACTGCGGCGGCTCGGCGCCTTCGGGATCAAGATCCCCGAGAAGTACGGCGGCCTCGGGCTGTCGCAGCGCACCTACACGCGGGCGGCCGTGCTGCTCGGGAGCCACTGCGGCAGCCTCGCCTCGCTCGTTTCGGCGCACCAGTCCATCGGCATCGCGCAGCCGGTGCTGATGTTCGGGACCGAGGAGCAGAAGCAGCGGTTCCTGCCGGCGGTCGCCGCGGGCGACATTTCGGCGTTCGCGCTCACCGAGACCAGCGTGGGCTCGGACGCGGCCCGGATGCAGGCGCACGCGGCGCTGACGGACGACGGCTACCTGCTCAACGGCGAGAAGCTGTGGTGCACCAACGGAACGAAGGCCCGCTGGCTCGTGGTCATGGCGCGCACCGGGGACGGGATCACCACGTTCATCGTGGACGCCGCGTGGCCCGGCGTGGAGGTCGCGCGCCGCTGCCGGTTCATGGGCCTGAAGGCTCTCTACAACGGCGTGATGCGGTTCACGAACGTGCGGATTCCGCGCGACCACGTGCTGGGGCCGCCCGGCAAGGGGCTGCGGGTCGCGCTGACCACGCTGAACACCGGCCGCCTGACGCTGCCGGGGATCTGCATCGGAGCGGCCAAGCGGTCGCTCTACATGTCGAAGACGTGGGCCAACGAGCGCGTCCAGTGGGGGTCTCCCATCGGTCGCCACGCGGCGATCGCCGACAAGATCGGGCGGATGGCGGCCACGACGTTCGCCATGGAGGCGATGTCCGAGCTCACCTCGCTGCTCGTCGATATCGGCGGCGCGGACATCCGGATCGAGGCCGCGATCTCGAAGATGTACTCCTCCGAGGCGGCGTGGCGGATCGCCGACGAGGCGGTCCAGGTGCTCGGCGGGCGCGGCTACGAGACCGAGGCCTCGCTCGAGGCGCGCGGCGAGCGGCCGTTCCCGGCGGAACGGACGCTGCGGGACAACCGGATCAACACCATCTTCGAGGGGTCCAGCGAGATTCTCCGGCT
This sequence comes from Vicinamibacteria bacterium, assembly GCA_965199715.1. Classification (GTDB taxonomy): domain Bacteria; phylum Acidobacteriota; class Vicinamibacteria; order Marinacidobacterales; family Marinacidobacteraceae; genus CBDATA01. The sequence goes on along the minus strand of OZ241322.1, from coordinate 1,432,986 downwards.
GTTCATCTCGCGCGAGGTGCTGGATCCGCACTTGCGGCGGGCCGGCGCCATGACGCATCCGTCGATCCCGATGGCGAAGCGGGTCGGCGCGGCGGTGAAGGCGGCGGGCTTCTACGTCCCGTGGTACCTCAAGCAGTGGCTTCCCGCGGGCGCTCCGCCCGGCGGCGCCCCGTGGGCGCGGCGGCGCCTGCGCTACGTCGCGAGGTCGAGCCGCCGCCTCGCTCGCAGCCTCTTCCACGCGATGGCGCGCCACGGCCCCGCGCTCGAGAAGCGGCAGGTGCAGCTCGGGCGCTTCGTGGACTTCGGAGCCGAGCTCTACGCGCAGGTGGCGACTGTCGCCCGCGCCGAGGCGCTCATTGCGGACGGGGCCCGCGAAGTGGACGTCCTGCCGCTGGTCGAGAGCTTCTGCGCCGGCTCCCGGGAGCGCATCCGGGAACTGCGGCGCGCCATCCGCCGGAACGACGACGACGGAACGTACGATCTGGCGCAGGAATTCCTGAAGGGCGGCTACCCGTCGCTGCTGGCGGGACGGGTCCCGAATCCCTACGATGCTCCCGCCGAACACCGAGGAGACGCCGCATGAGCGAACGCATCAAGATCGAACAGAGCAGCCTCGGCTTCAGCATCTGGATGACCGGGTGGCTGTTCACCATCGGGTTCGTGGACCTCGGCTTCCGGCAGGGGTTCTTCGCGATCGTGATCTGGCCGTGGTACATCGGCCAGCGTCTCGCGGAGACCTTCCCGGCCTGACGCTCGTCCTGCTCGCCGTTTGGGCGTGGATCGACGTGGATCCCGCGGTGATGCGGGGCGGACACGAGCCCGACGACGGGGTCGCGATGGTGCAGGCGTTCCGCTCGCCCGAACTCGAGATCGCCGGAGTCAGCGTGGTCTTCGGCAACGCGCCGTTCGAGACCGGGCTCCCGATCGCGCGGCGCATCGCAGCGGAATACGGCCCGGCCGGCCTTTCCGTCCACGCCGGGGCCGCGTCCGCGTCGCGGGAACCGACGCCGGCCTCCCGGGCGCTCGCCGCCGCGTCGCGGGAACGGCCGCTCACGGTGTTCCTGCTGGGACCGGCCACGAACCTCGCGACCGCGCTTCAGGAGGAGCCCGAGCTCGCGGCCCGGCTCGAACGGGTGGTTCTGGTCGTGGGTCGGCGCGGGCCGCTGCGGTTTCCGGGCGGCGACGAGGAATACGGCGACTTCAATTTTGACCTCGACCCCGACGCCGTGGCGACGGTGCTCGGGACTGGCGCCCCGATCACCCTCGTCCCGTTCGAGTTCGCGGTGCGCGCGCCGGTGACCGAGGCCGACTGGAGTCGCCTGTGGGACGCGCCGTTCGCCCGGGTCTTCCGCGGCCCGATAGAGGACTATCTCGACTGGTTCGAGGAGCGCACCGGCGTGCGGGCGACGTATCCGTTCGACTCCTACGCGGTGGCTTCGGTCGTCGCTCCGGACCTTCTCGACTGCGCGCCCGAGGCCGTCGTCGTGCGGGGCGGCGCGCTCATTCCCGCCGATGGGGGGCGGCCGGTGCGCTGGTGCCATGCGCCGCGGCCGGGGCTCCAGGACGACCTGCTCCGGCGGCTGGGTCGCGCTGGAAGCTGAGGGCCGAACCGCCGTACCATCGGATCGCATGGGTTGGCTCCTCGCCGCGGCGGTCTCGATCTGGCTCGCCCCGCCGCCGCCGGACGCGGAGCTGCCGCTCGTGGACGTCACCGAGGCGATCCGCGCCATGCTGGAGGACGAGCGCGACTTCGTCCTCGTCCCGGACCGCGAGTCGGCGGACCTGAACCTGCGGCTCACCGACTTCCAGGTCAGCCGCAGCACCCGGATGATGCAGTTCGGCTACCTCGATGTCGCGGGGCCCGGCCTCACCGAGCAGGAGCGGGTGTACGAGTCGTGGCGCGTCGTCGGCGCGATGCAGCTCGACGGGGAGATCCATCTGATCATCGGGATCGACGGCCCGCGGGACATGGCGCGGATGAACGCCGAGTCGCTGGCGGGGGAGTTCCTGCGGGAGCTGGAGTCGTGGTGCGAGGAGCACTGCCCGCAGTAGCGACGGGGGCCACTGTCGCGTTGGTGGCGTTGATGCGGCGGCGCGGAGTCGGCCGGCGGACGGCGCTGCGCCTTCTCCATCGAGCGCCGAACGAAGGGGATCCGGCTCGGACGGAAGCCGACGCGCTGCTGCGCTGCAGCCGGGACATGGGCGTGCGGGCCGTTTCGTTCCCGGACCCGGACTAATCGGAGCGCCTGCGGGACATTCCCGACCCGCCCGCAGTCCTGTTCGTGCGCGGCGACCCGGCGGCGCTTCGGTCTCCGGCGGGCCTGGCGGTCGTCGGGACGCGAAGCCCGACTCCGGCCGGGCGCGTCGCCGCAGCCGAGTACGCGCGTTCGGCGGCGCGGGCGGGACAAGTGATCGTGAGCGGCCTGGCGCGAGGATGCGACACGCACGCGCACGAGGGCTGCCTCGAGGCCGGCGGAGTCGGGGTCGCGGTGCTCGCCCACGGCCTCGACCGGAAGATTCCCGCGCTCGCGGAACGGCTGCTGGAGCGCGGCGGCGCCCTCGTCAGCGAGTACCCGATCGGGACTCCGCCGCGCGGGTACGCCTTCGTGGAGCGGGACCGCCTCCAGAGCGGGCTCTCGGACGCCGTCCTCGTGATCGAGACCGGTGCGCACGGCGGCGCGATGCATGCCCTGCGGGAGGCCCGCCGGCAGGGTCGGCCGTTCGCGTGCCTGGACATCGAGGCGAACCGCCATTTGATCCGCGCCGGACTCGCGACGGCGGCGGACGACGTTCAGGACTGGCTGGCGCGGGGGCCTTCCAACCGGACGAATTCCGCTTCCGCGCCCTGATCCGCGAAGTAGTCCGTCCAGAAGCGCCGCAACGCCGCCTCGTCCGCGAGGCCGTCGCGCTGGGGCGGGAGCTGCATGACCGTCACCGTCGCGCCTTCGAGGAGCCGGGTGCGCACGTCACCGAAAAGCGCGGATTCGCGGAACCGGGCGAAGTCGGGCACGCCCCGGTAGAAGTCGGCGCGCGCGTTCTGGATGAGGTCCGACACGAGGATCAGTCGTCGCTCCGCTTCGGGCGCGTCGTCGAAGCGGCGGGCGGCGGCGTGGACGGCCTGGGCGATGGGCGAGGAGTCGCTCGGGGCCGCGCGCGACAGCGCCCCGAGCGCGTCCCGGAGCGGGCGCAGGTAGCTGTTCGCCCACTGCGCCCGGCGCTGATCCGGGTTGTCGTTCCAGTGGCTCACCTCGCAGGCGTGCGGCGGACGCTGGATCGACGCGGCGAGGCGCGCTTCGTCGCCGACCTCGAAGAGATGGAACCGCGATCCGGCGGGGGCGTCTTCGGCGACCGGCCGGATGCGGCTCCACATGTCCTCGCGCTGCGGGCGCGAGAGCCCGTCGGTCGCGTCCATGACGACGACGACGGTCCGGGCGGGACGGCCCGCCGGCCAGTCGGCGCACGGGTCGGTTCCACCGGAACAAGCGGCGAGGCCAAGCGCCCCGGCGAGCGCAAGGCTCCTCACGCCCGGGGCGCGGCCTCCAGCCGGCGCTCGGGGTTTCCGCCGGGGACGAGCCGGAAGTCGGGCGGCGGGGCCGGCGGCTTTCCCGTCGGCGGCCGGCGGCGGGCGCCCGGAATCCGCGCCGCCTGACCGAGCCGTTCCCGCGCTTGCGCGAACGCTTCGGCGACCACCGGCCCGTGCGCGGCGTCCGCCTGGCGCGCGCGTTCCGCCGTCGCCATCACGAGCGAATGGTGCTCGCCGACGTGCTGGCGCCAGCGGGCGTCCTCGTCGGGATTCCGGGCGGTGACGTCCGGTCCCCACGGCGATTCCCAGAACGCCGGAGTCGGGTCGCTCGTGAGCCGCCGCTGGCGGTTCGCCTCGCGGTAGTCCTCGACCGCGACGACCCCGGCCTCGGCGATCCGCAGGAGCCGCTCCGCCTCCTTCGCCAGCGTCTCGCGTCGGCTCGCGTCCAGCTTCTCGCACGCGCCGCCGAGCGCGACGAGCGCCCGCTCCGCTTCGGCGAGCCGCTCGAGGTGTCCGCGCTCCGCTTCCTCCAGCGTCCTGACCGCGGCCTCGTACTCGCGCTCGAGCGCCCGCGCCGCCGCCTCCCGCGCCTCGTGGAGGCGGGCGAAGTGCGGGATCGGCTCGCGCCCGCCGAACCACTTCCACCCCGCGAGCAGGAGCGCCGCGAACCCGACCCCGGCGAGCAGCACCGAGCGCCAGCCGTCGAACCGGCCGGCGAGCGCGTCCTCCACGCGGACGAGGCCGCCGTTCTCGGCCCGGTATCCGACGTTCCCGGCGGGAACCATGCGGGGCGGACCGCCGAACTCGGCGCCCGGAGTCCACCACAGGAACTGCGCCCGCAGCTCGCCGACCACCGCCTCCTCGACCGAGATGGTCGGCTGCGGCTCCGCTTCGGTCGCGCCGGCGTCGATGTCGTCGAGGTCGAGGATCGCGGCCGACTGGGAGGAATCGAGCGCCGAAACCGCGTCCCGGTAGTGCGCGAACCCGAAGTGGAGGAGTCCGGCGAGCAGGAGGCACGGCGCGAGCGCCCCGGCGAGCAGCCACGTCCGGCCGGGGGTCGCGCCGAGCATCCGCCGGGCGATGAGGTCGCCGACCAGCCAGCCCAGAAGGCCCACGTTCATCGCCGTGACCAGCCCGGCGAAGAGCCAGTTCGCGAGGACGCCCTCGGTCGAGGCGCTGTGGAGGAGGATCCCGTTGGCCGAGGTCTCGGCGAGCGAGACGATCAGCAGCAGCCAGATCCAGCCGCGCGACCGGGGGCGCGGGTTCACGTGGTCCGGAATGCCCCGCGCCCGGCGGAAGCCGGCGAGCTCGCTAGCCGCCGCGCGCGAGCGCCGGTAGCGGTTGTCGAGACGCTGGCACGCCGCGTCCACGTTCGCGAGCGACCGGACGCGCTCCCGTTCCCGCGCCGCGTCGGCCTCGAGCCGGTTCGCCTCGTGGCGCGACTCTGAGAGCCGCGCTCCGAGCTCGGTGAGCGCGGCGGTCGCGGCCGACTGGATCGCCGCCATCGCCTGCCGGAAGCGGCCCTCCACCCGGCGTTCGCCCGGAGAGGGAGTCGTCGCGGACAAGGCCGGCACGCCCCGCAGCGCCTCGGTCTCGGCGAGCGCGCGCTCCTCTTCGGTGAGCGCCGGTTCCGGAATCGGGGGGAACGGGTCGGGCTCGGGGGTCGTCTCGCCGGCCCGTGACAAGCGAAATCGGAACTTCCGGGTCACGCTGCGGCTTCCTTCCGGCGGCGGACGCACGTCCGCCCCGGAAGCCCTAACGCACGCCGGATCGATTCGGTTCGCCCGAGAGCGCCCGGATCATGTACACGACGTCCACGAACCGCCCGAACTTGAACCCGATCCCGTCCACGCGGCCCGTGACCTCGAATCCGTGCTTCCGATGGAGCGCGATCGAGGCGGCGTTCTCGCCGCCCCCGATGATCGCGATCATCCGGGCGAACCCGCCGTCGTCGCAGACCTCGATGAGCCGGCCGAGCAGCGCCGAGCCGATCCCGCGGCCGAGCCGGTCCGCCGCCAGGTAGATCGAGTCCTCCACCGTGTAGCGGTAGGCCGCCCGCGCCTTGTGGACGCCGGCGTAGGCGAATCCGACGATCTGGCCCCCTTCCTCGGCGACGAGCCAGGGATACCCGGCCGCCCGGATCTCGCGCATCCGCCGGGCCATCTCCTCGGGTTCGGGCGGGATCTCCTCGAACGTGGCGACGCCGTGGAGCACGTGGTGCGCGTAGATCTCCGCGATCCGGGGGGCGTCCGTTTCGATGGCGGGGCGAATCGAGACGGGGGGCACGACCGCATTATCGGCCCCGCCCGCGTAAGCTCCCCGCCCCATGAGAAAAGCGGCGCTCCTCGCGGCGATGGCGCTCGGGAGCTGCGCGCAGCCCGAGCCGCCCCGCAACGTGATCCTCTTCATCGGGGACGGCTTCGGGATGAACCATCTCGCGCTCGGGCTGGCGCACGGGCCGCTCGCGATGGCCGAACTCGCGAACGACGGCCACATCGGGTACGCCGTCGTCGATCCCAGCGGGTTCCTCGTGACCGACTCGGCGGCGGCGGCGTCGCAGATGGCCACCGGCCAGCGGATGCTGCCCGGCACGCTCAGCGTGAACGCCGTCTCCGGCGAGCCGGTGGAGACGGTCATGGAGTGGGCGGCGCGACAGGGCCTCGCGACCGGGCTCGTCTCGAACATGAACCTGACCCACGCCACGCCGGCGTCGTTCACCGTCCACAGCACCTCGCGCTACACCCCGGAGCCGGGCCTCGCCGACCAGCTCTTCGACGATCCGCCGGTGGACGTGTTGCTCGGCGGCGGCGGCCGGGTGATGGTCCCCGAGGGCAGCCGCGTCTCGGACCACGTTCCCGGGGTCGCGATCGACGGGGACTCGCGCCGCGAGGACGGGCGCAACCTGATCGCCGAGGCGCGCGAGGCCGGGTACGAGGTCGTGGGCGACCGGGCCGCGCTCGCGGCGGCCGAGGGCGAGCGGCTTCTCGGCGTCTTCGCGTCCGGCCACCTTCCCTTCGTGCTCGACCGCACGTGGGACGGGCTCGACGAGACGGTGCCGACCCTCGCCGACATGACCCGGGCGGCGCTCGACGCGCTCTCCGACCGGCAGTTCTTCCTCATGGTGGAGGGCGGGCGCATCGACTACGCCGGCCACGACAACGACGCCGGGGCGATGCTGCCCGAAATCCTCGACTTCGACGAGGCGATCCGGGCGGCCGGCGACTTCGCCCGGGAGCGCGGCGACACGCTCGTCCTCGTCACCGCCGACCACGGGACCGGCGGCTTTTCGCTCAGCTACGCCGCGGGCGACCCGGATCCGGTCCCGGACTTCGTGGAATGGGACTACGCCGGGGCGTTCCGGGGGCCGGCGATGGGCGTCGGCGAGCACCTCGACCGGATCGCCTCGGCGCGCCGGTCGCTGGTCGAGACCCTCGCCGACCTCGACCGGCCGTTCGCCGCGCCCGAGCTCGCCGACGCGCTCGAGACCGCGACCGGCGTCCGCCTGACCGACGAGGAGGCGGCCGATCTCGCCGGACAGCTCAACCGGGATCCTCCGGCGACCCGCGACTTCGCCGGCTTCTACGCGGACTCGGGATCGATCCGGACCGCGCTCGCGGCGCGGGCCCTCGCGCCCTACATCCGGGTCGTCTGGTCCACCGGAGGGCACACGAACGAGCCGGTGCCGCTCATCGGTTTCGGGCCGGGCTCCGAGGGCGCGGCCGGACTCGGGTCGGCGACGCGGGTGCACGATGTCGTGAAGCGGGCGCTGACGCCCGGTTGATACACTGCCCCGTCCGGCTGGGAGCGCCTGTAGCTCAGTGGATAGAGCGCTTGCCTCCGGAGCAAGAAGTCAGAGGTTCGAGTCCTCTCAGGCGTACCAGTGATTGCGGGGCGGGCCGTTAGCTCAATCAGGCAGAGCAACTGACTCTTAATCAGTAGGTTGAAGGTTCGATTCCTTCACGGCTCACCCCGTTGTTCCCGCTCGCCTCCCGGCGCATCCTGATCCGGTCGCCCGAGGTCCGGATCAAGGGCCGCAACCGGCCCCGATTCCGCGAGGCGCTCAAGCGCAACCTGCGGGCGCGGCTCGACAGCGTCGGCTGCGGCTGGCGGGTGCGCTCCATGCGCGACCGGGTCTGGATCGAGGCCGTGGATCCCGAGCGCATCGACCCGGTTCTGGAGGCGCTGCGCACGGTGTTCGGGGTGGAGCTCGCGATCCCCGCGCACGCGATTCCCCATGACGGAACCGGGGACGGGCTGGTCCCGCAGCTCGTCGAGCTCGCCTGCGAGCTGGCGGAAGCCGGCCGCCCCGACGATCCCGAGGCGGGCTTCGCGGTCCGCGCGCGCCGGCGGGATCCGGGGTTCCCGATCCGTTCCCAGGGGATCGCCGACGCCGTCGGCGCCGCCGTCCTCGAGCGAACCGGTTGGCGCCGGGTGAACCTGTCCGCGCCGGCGCTCACCGTGCGCATCGACAACTACGAGGACGCCTGCTGCGTGTGGACCGAGCGGCGGCGGGGGCCGGGGGGGCTGCCGGTGGGCGTGGCGGGCCGCTTCCTCGCGCTGCTCTCGGGCGGGTTCGATTCGCCGGTGGCGGCGTGGATGCTGGCCAGCCGGGGGGCGCAGGTGGACTTCCTGCACGTCGCGCCCGGGCATCCCCATTCCGACGATCCCTCGGTCGTCAAGGTCTCCCGGCTCGTCGCCGCGCTGTCGCGCTACACCGGGCGCTCTCGGCTGGTGCTCGTGCCGTTCGTCCGGCTGGACCTCGAGCTCGCCGGGTCGAGAACCGGCTACGAGGCGCTCCTTTTCCGCCGGTTCGCGCTCCGGTGCGCCCAAGCGGCGGCGGAACGCTTCGAGGCCGCGGCGCTCGTGACCGGGGACAGCCTCTCGCAGGTCGCCTCGCAGACGATCGGCAACCTCATCACCGTGGACGCCGCGGTGTCCATGCCGGTGCTGCGGCCGCTGATCGGGCTGGACAAGGCCGCGATCATGGCCCGCGCCGAGGCCATCGGAACCCACGACGTCTCGGCCGAGCCGGCCAAGGACTGCTGCGCCCTCATCGCCCGCTCGCCCCGGACCCGCTCGCGCCCCGGAGGGCTCGCGTCGCTCGAGGCCCGGCTCCTGCCCGGGATGGACGAGCTGCTGCGGGACTCGCTCGCCGATTCGGCGGTGCGGACGTTCTCCTTCGGCGCGGCGGACGGCGAGGCCGCGCCTTGGCTACCATGAGGGGGCCATGCGCTTCGTCGCTCTCGCCCTGCTCGCGGCCGCGTTCGAGCCGCAGGCCCCCCGCAACCCGCCCGAACCGTTCCCGGTCGCCGTGGTCGCCGTGGTCGCCGGCGACGCCGCCGACGAGGACGCGTTGATCCGCATCCTCTCCGCGGTGGAGGCGGTGCGCGAGCGGGTCGGCGACCGGGATCGCTGGTTCCGTATCGTCGAGGAGCCGGAAGCCGCGCGGATCGTGCTGCGGGTCGCCGGCTACCGGGTGGCCGAGAAGATGCAGCCCAAGGTGAACCGGCACATCCTGAACGGCACGCCCATCATGGTCGAGGGAAGCGTCGTCGTCGAGACCCATTCGGTGAACGCCATCGCGATCATCGAGCGGGACGTGAAGCCGCTGATCGGGCTGGACGAGCGCGAACAGGGCGCGAGCCTCAGGAACGCCGCGGGCGATCTCGCCGAGGAGCTCGAGCGCCACTGCAAGGCGAATTACGTGCTGCTCGCCTCCCCCTGAAGCCGTAGCCGCGCCGCCCGGCCGACGGCGGCCGCCACCGCGAAGCTCACGCCGCGGAAGTTCTTCTCCCGGGGCAGCGGCGGCAGCGGGCGCGCCCACGGCGAGGCGCGGATCGGCGGGCCGGGCAGGACCGTCCCGTAGCCAAGGCGGTCGTCGGCTTCCACCCCGATCGCGCCCGAAAGTCCGGCCGGCGCGAACACCGGGACCGCCGCCCGGATTTCGCCGGACGTCGCGACGCTCAGGTTGACGAGGTCCGCGCCGTTTTCGACCGCCCACTCGATCCCGGCGGCCACGGCCTCGGGCGGCGCGTCGAGGCGCCGGTTGAAGATCCGGACCGAAAGCAGCGCGAACTGGTCCGGGTCCAGCCCGTCGGAAATCACGGCGGCCACCGCCGTCCCGTGGCCGAGGCCGTCGCGCCAGTCGTCGTCGAACGTGAGCCGGCCGTCGCGCATGCGGATGCGCACCCCGCCCGCCACCGGGCCCACGTGCCGGTGCGCCGGGTTGATCCCGCTGTCCACGACGGCGATCCGCAGCGTCACATCGGTTCCGCCCGTCCGTTCCGGAGCGCGAACGCCTGGTCCGCCGCCTCGACGAAGGCCGGGCGATGGGTCATCACGAGCGCCATCCGCTCCCGCAGCCAGGGGACGAGGCGTTCGACCAGCAGCGCCTCGGTCGCCTCGTCGAGCGCCGAGCTGGGCTCGTCGAGGACGATGAGCGCCGGGTCGGTGATCACCGCCCGCGCGATCGCGATTCGCTGGCGCTGTCCGGCGGAGAGCGACTGGCCGCGTTCGCCGACCACCGTCTCCAACCCGCCCGGCAGCTCGGCGAGGAACCCGTCGAGCGCGGCGAGCCGGGCCGCCTCGCGCACCTCCCGCAGCGTCGCGTCGGGCGCGCCGTAGCGGATGTTCGCGAGGATCGAGTCGTGGAACAGGAACGGCTCCTGCTCCACGACCGCGACCCGGCGGCGCAGCGCTCCGAGGTCGATGCGGCGGAGATCGGTCGCGCCCCAGCCGAGCCGGCCCGAGTCCGGATCCATCCGCCGCAGGATGAGGTCCGCCACCGTGGTCTTGCCGACCCCGGTATGGCCGAGCAGCGCCGTAAGCGAGCGCTCGGGAAGCGTCAGCGAAAGCCCGTCCAGCACCGCGCCGCGGCCGTACGCGAGCCCCACCCGGTCCAGCCGGAACGGTCCCGCGCCGGGCGCGACCGGGTCCTTCGCCTGCCGCACTCCGTCCGGCTGGTCCAGCAGATGGAAGACCCGCTCGAGCGAGGCCCGCGCCGCCTGCAGCGAGAGGCGCTGGCCGATCAGCCCCTGGATCGGGCCGAAGAGCCGTCCTTGGTAGATCATCGCGGCTCCGAGCGTCCCGAGGGTGAGGGCGCCCTCCATGACGAGGAACCCGCCGTAGAGGAACGTCGCCGCGCCGGCGAGCGCGACCACCGAGGACGGAATCCCGGCGGCCACGTAGGTCGTCCGCCGCGCCTGCAGCAGGGCGTCGATGAAGCGGTCGTTCTCGCGCCCGAACCGCTTCGCCTCGCGCGCCTGCTGGCCGAAGGCGACCGTCTGGCGCAGCCCGAGGATGGACTCGACCAGCAGGCTTCCGACGGACGCGCCCGCCTCCCGGAGCTGGCGGCTTTCCCGGATCACCCGCCCGCGCAGCCTCGAGAGCGCGACCGACGCGAGGGGAACGGCGACGAGCGAGGGAACGAGCAGCGACGGGGCGAGCCACGCGACCATGGTGACGGAGACCGCGAGGCCGAGGACGTTCGAGACAAGCGACAGCAGCAGGTCGCCGGCGGTCCGCTGCAGCTCCGAGACGTCGGTGTTCAGCCGGGAGAGCACGTCCCCGGTGCGCGATTCGGCGAAGAAGCGCGGCGACAGCTTCTGGAGCTTCCGATAGACGGTGAGCCGCAGTTCGAAGAGCGCCCGCGCCGAGACCGAGACGTAGCGGTAGCCGGTGTACGAGGAGAGCAGCAGGCCGACCACCTGCATCGCCGCCATCGCCCCGGCGAGCCGCACGAGGAGGCCGAAATCGCCGCCCAGCAGCGCCCCGTCCACGAGCGGTTGGACCAAGAGCGGCCAGAGATGCCCCGGAAGCCCTGAAACCACCGAGAGCGCGAGCACCGGCGGCAGCCGCCGCCAGTAGGGCCGGGTCAGCCGGAACGCCCGGCCGTAGAGGTCGGGCGAGGCGCCGGAGGTCAGTTGCCCGAGCCGCTCCGCCGCATCTCGGTCGGCGAGATCATGAAGTCGCCCCCGGCGAAGACCTCGGTCTCGCGTTCGAGGGTGCGCGCGTCATGGACGTACATCGTGTCGCCGACGCCGGAGATGAACAGCCGCGCGCCGTCCGCCGAAACGATGAGCGAGGTGTTCGTGCGGCCCCGCTCGAAGCCCTTCTTGCGCAGGACGACTTCCCTGGTCTCCATGTCGATGACCGCGAAGTCGCTGAGCCCGGCGTACCCGAACTTTCCGTCCGGCGAGAGCGCGAACTGGCCGACGCGCATCCCCGGACCGACCTCGAAGCTGGCGACGGACTTCTCGGGAAGGCGGATCTCCAGCACGCCGAACAGGTCCATGCCCTGCATCGGCTCGGTCGTCCGGTAGATCCCGAACAGCCGCCCGGGTTCGACGAGCCGCAGCCGGGCGCCCCGGGGCGCGCCGAAGCCGGGGGCGAGCGGCTCGTTCCACTCGACCCGCTCGAGGACCTCCCAGGTCTCGGGATCCATCTCGACGAGCGAGTCCACGCCGAGCAGGTACATGCGGTCGCCGCTCGGGCTGAAGTGGATCGCCGAGAGCCACGGGTTCACGAACTCGCCCGCCGGGATCCGGTGGACGATCTCGCCCCGGGCCCGGTCGAAGACCTGGATCTCCTCCTTGGTGTCGTGGAGGAAGCGGTCCGACTCCTCGACCACTTCCACCGTCCGCAGGAAGATGCGCTCCGCTCGGGGGTCCGGGGTGGCGCGCTGGATGCGGATGCGGCGGGCGCCGGTCGAGAGCCGGAACTCATCCACGACCGCGAGCGCCTCGGAATCGAAGATCTCGACCGCTTCCTGCCGCCCGGTCACGAAGACGAAGAAGCGCCCGTCGGGGGATCGCGCCTGCCCGGTGGAGACGCCGTGGCGGAGCGCGCCGATCGGCTCGAAGACGAGCGTCTCCTGGTTGAAGGCGATCAGGCGGTCCGGCCAGACCCCGGCGAGGAACCGGTTCGGCTCCTCGGCGGCCGCCGGGAGCGCCAGCAGGAGGAGGGCGAGGGCGCGTGGAAGCATCAGGGGAAGATCAGGTCGATTTCGCGCCAGTCCTGGGTGGCCGCGGCGCAGTTCTTGTGCCAGTCGGGGCTGTTGCTGAGGTAGTCGGGCACCTGCGCCGGCCAGTAGCAGGTCTTGTAGCAGTCGTAGAGATCGCGCTCCATCGGCTGGCAGAGCGCGGCGGTTCCGCCGGTCGCGTCCACCTCCCAGCCCGGCGAGAAGATCGTGGTGCAGCCCGACGGGTAGTGTGGGCCGGGATCGTCGGCGGTCGCCTTCGCGCTTCCGCCCTCCTCCAGCCATTCGGTGGCGTAGCGAGCCTTCACGTTCTTCGGTTTCAGGTGCTTCATCGCGGGCCTCCTACGGGTTCAGCCGCTCCCGGGCCGGGCCGTCAAAGCGTTTCAGGAACGCGGGGTTCGCTTCGAGCAGCCGACCGTACGCCGACAGGCCGAGCGCGGTCCAGTCGCGGATCCAGTCGCAGTAGTGCAGATTGGGGCGGAACCGGTCGCCGTAGCGAGTCTGGGCCTCGTGGTAGCAGCCGCCCGAGCACAGGCTGCGGACCCAGCATTGGCTGCAGTCCGTGCGAGCGTCGATGTGCGCCTTCTCGAGGTGCTCCACGCGCTTCGCGTCGTCGATCCCGGTGTCCACGTGGCCCAGATCGTGGTCGCCCGAGCCGGCGAAGCGGTGGCAGAGACCGATCTCCCCGCCGGGCGCGACGCCCACGAGGCCGAGGCCGGCGCCGCACGGGTACGCCTTGCTCACGCCCTGGTGGATCTCGCCGAGCAGGTCGGTCAGGTTCGAGAAGCCGAGGTAGCCGCCCTTGGCCGCGGTCTCGACATAGCTGTCGGCGAGCGCCCGGAACTGGTCCAGCAGCTCGTCGAAGCCGCCGTCGTCCAGCGCGTAGTCCTGGCCCGGCGAAGAGGTTACCGGCGCGAAGCCGACCTCGTAGAACCCGAGCCCGATCAGGTGCTCGAAGATGCGGGGCACGTCGAGCGTCTGCGAGGTGAGGGTCACCCGCGCTCCCACCGGGCGCTTCTGGAGCTTGAGGAACTCGCGGATCCGCGGCGCGATCACGTCGTAGCTCCCCATGCCGCCGCCGTACACCCGCATGGAGTCCTGGAACTCCTTCGGGCCGTCCACGCTGATGGTCACCCCGATCCCGTTGTCGGCGATCCACTGCGAGACCTGGGTCGTGAGCAGCGTGGCGTTCGTGGTGAGGCTGAAATCCACCCGCTTGCCCGCTTTCCGGGCCTCCTCCCGCGCGAACTCCACGGTGCCCGGAATCACCTTCCAGTTGAGGAGGGTCTCGCCGCCGAAGAAGGTGACCTGGAGGTCCTTCGCCTCGCCCGAGTCGGCGATGAGCCGCCGGACCGACTGCCGCGCCACTTCCTCGGTCATCGCCGCGGGAACCTCGGCGGCGGCGATCCGGTCGTCGCCGTACTCGTAGCAGTAGCGGCAGGCGAGGTTGCACGAGTTCGTGACGTTCAGGACGACGGTGCGGATCGGCGGCGGGGTCTCGACTTCGGCGAGGCCGCCGATCGGGATCAGCGGTGCGCCCTCCCGGGAGACCGCCCCGATGCCGGCGAGCTCCCGCAGCGCGTCCGCCTCCTCGGGGCTCGTGACCACCTCGCCGGGCGGCTTCGGGCCGTCCTCGAGCCGCCGGAGCACCCGGTCGCTGGCCTCGTCCAGCTCGAAGATCATCGAGGACGGGACGAGGAAGGCGAAGTTGCGGCTCCCGCCGGTGAACCGATGCATCTCGCCGGCGGCGACGCGGGTTCCGCTCATTGGCCGGCGCGCTCCGGGAAGAGGTCCCAGTGGATGAACACGGGCGGAGCCACGACGAGCCGGGCGCGGCCCCGCAGGGTCCGGCCGTCCGGGGCCGCGTACTCGGCGACGATCCAGACGTCGCCCATGTTGTCGGCGTTCAGCGGGCGTTCGGGGTTCGGGCCGTCGAGCGCCGGAGTGAACAGGCCGCGCTGGTTCACGTTCCCGACGAAGCGGGTGTCCGCGTCCTCGTCGCGGATGTAGTACTCGGCGGTGCTCCACGAGACGTCCAGCAGCCCGAGGTCGAGGTCGTCCCCGGTGAGCGGCTCGCCGTCCCGGCCCGAATGCCAGCCGACCGCCTCGAACTGCGCCGGTTGGCGGGGCGCGACCGCGCCGCCGACCCGGGCGAGCGCCTGCTCCGGAGTCACCTTCACGTAGCCGATCCCGTCGTGGACCGCGAATCCGTCCACGAGCCGCGTCCCGCCGAGCGCCAGATCCCGGTAGCCGATCCCGGCGTCGGGGTCGATGGCGACCTCGGCGGCGATTTCCTGCCCGGACACGACCCGCGTCCGCGTCACCGTGACCCCGGCCCCGAAGTCGAGGCCGTCCGCGTGGGCGAACCCGTCGCCGAGGATGCGCAGGCTCACCGTTTCGCCGCGCCTGGCGGAACGCGGCCAGGCCGCCGAGGCTCCCGCGCCCCGGGTCAGCGTCAGCTCCACGCCGTCCTCGCCGAAGCGTCCCCGGAACATGCGCCCGGTCAGCGTCGCGCCGTCGTCCGAGAGCAGGAGCGCGGCCCGCCGTTCGCCGAGCACCGGCCCGTCGGTCCGGCCCCGGAACGAGAAGCCGCCGTAGAGGACTCCGGAGCCGGTGCGCTCCTCGACGGTGCCGTCCCGATGGACGAACGTCGTCCGTTCCCGCCAGTCTCCGTCCGGACCGGGCTCGAACTCGACGAATCCGCCGATCGGCCCGGCGCCCGGAAGATGGCCCCGGACCGTCCAGCGCCCGGCGATCCCGGCGCCCGGCCCCTTGGCCCGGTGCGCCTCGAACTCGGGGGTCGAGAACGGGTACTTCTCCTTCAGTTGGTCGAGCGCCCGATCGACGGCCCAGCTTCCGTCCGCCGCCGGGGACCCGCGGAAGGTCTGGAACTCGATGACCGGGAAGTAGCCGACGTGCATGCCCTTCAGCAGGTCCCACTCCTCGGCGGTGCGCCGCTGGGCGCGGAATCGGGCGGTCAGGTGGCAGCGCGAGCAGGTCTCCTGGAGCAGTTCCTCGTCCTCGCCCACCGTCTCCTGGAAGGCGCGCTGCTCGGCCTGGTGGAAGACCGGGCGCTCCTCCTCGGGGGCCAGCCCGTGGCTGTCGGTCAGGTACCGGACGATCGCCCGCGCGTCCTCGGGCTCCAAGTCCACGTTGCCGGTGCGCATCATGCGCACGATCGTGATCTGCCAGCCCTCGGCGGACTTGCGCTGGTGCGAGATGCGGGTCATCCGGCCGTCGTCGTCGCTCGGATGGCAGCTTCCGCAGGCCGCCCGCACCAGCGGGCTCGTGACCGGAATCCCCTCCTCGGCGACCGCCGGAGCGGCGGTCAGGAGCGCGGCGAGCAGCAGGCGCATGGGAAGTCGATGCTACCAAGACGGCGGTCGGCTATCTTCGGCGGCATGACGATGTCCCTTTCTCGACGAGGATTTCTGGGCGCCGCGGGCGCGACGGCGGCCCTTCCGGCGCTGGCGGCGGCCGAATACGGGGTCTCGATGTGGGATCTGGACACGCCGGCGCTCCTCGTGGATCTCGACGCGCTCGAGCGCAACGTCGCGAAGATGGCGCGGGTCACGGCGGCCAACGGGATCGCGCCGCGCCCGCACGCGAAGACCCACAAGTGTCCGGCCATCGCGAGGATGCAGCTCGACGCCGGCGCGGTCGGCATCTCGGTCGCGAAGGTGAGCGAGGCGCAGGCGCTGTTCGACCATGGGATCGACGAGCTGCTGCTCACCACGAGCAACGTCACGCCCTACAAGATCCGCCGGGCGATGGGCCTGCGCCGGCGCTGCCCGGGGTTCGTCCAGGCGACGGACTCCGAGGAGAACGCCCGGATGCTCTCGGAGGCCGCCGAGGCGGCGGGAATCACCGCCGAGGTGGTCGTGGACGTGGATCCCGGGGGCCACCGCACCGGAATCACGCCGGGCGCGCCGGCGCTCGGGCTCGCGCAGCTCGTGGACCGGCTGCCGGGGCTGCGGCTGCGGGGCCTGCTCTGCTACGACGGCGGCTCGCAGCACGTCATGGGCTTCGAGGCCCGGCGGGCGCAGACGCTCGAGCGCCTCGCCGCCGCCGCCGACACCTGCGAGCGGATGCGGGCGTCGGGTCTCGATTCCGGGATCTTCAGCGGCGGCGGCACCGGCACCTACAACATCGACCACGAGACTCCCGGTCTGACCGACGTGCAGGTGGGCAGCTACGCGTTCATGGATGCGCAGTACCTCGTGATCGGGGGCCGCGACAACCCGGAGATCTACGACGACTTCGAGTCCTCGCTCACGATCCTCGCGACGGTGCTGAACGCGCAGTACGACGGGCGCGCGACCACCGACGCCGGCGCGAAGGCGTGCACGATCAACCGGCCATGGCCCCTCGTGAAGGGCGAGACCGGGATGAGCTACACGTCGGGCTCCGACGAATTCGGGACGATCCGCTACGAGGATCCCAGCCGGACCTACAAGGTCGGGGACAAGCTGGAGCTCATCGTGTCGCACTGCGACCCGGTGGTGAACCTCTACGACCGCATGCACGCGGTGCGCGGCGGCGTCGTGGAGGCGGTCTGGCCGATCGCGGCGCGGGGGATGTCCGCCTAGTCAGCGGCCGCGCATCGCCCGCCAGACCTTCTCGGGGGTCAGCGGCGTGTCGATGTGCTCGACCCCGAAGGGCCGCAGCGCGTCCATGACCGCGTTCGCGACCGCCGGCGTGGAGCCGATCGTGGCCGCCTCGCCGATGCCCTTGGCCCCGAGCGGGTTCAGGTCGGTCGGGGTCACCGTCCGGTGGAGCTCCCACGCCGGGAGCATGTCGGCGCGGGGCACCGCGTACTCCATGAGCGTGCCGGTCAGCAGCGAGCCGTCGTCGGCGTAGATCGCCTCCTCCCACAGCGCCTGCCCGATGCCCTGCGCGAGCCCGCCGTGGACCTGGCCCTCGGCGATGAGCGGGTTGATGACCCGCCCGCAGTCGTCCAGCGAGACGTAGCGGAGGATCCCGATCGCGCCGGTTTCGGGGTCGATCTCGGCGGCGCAGAGGTGGGTTCCGAACGGGAAGGTCTCGCCCGGCGGCCGGAAATCCGTGTCCGCCCGGAGCTTCCCGCGCACGGACTCGGGAGCGTCGTCGCCGTGGACGAAGGCGGCGACCTCCGGCCACGAGGCGCCCCGGGCCGGCGAGCCGGCGACGAAGAAGCGCCCGTTCTCGAAGCGGACGTCCGCCGCCGCCGCCTCCAGCAGCTCGGCGGCGGCGAGCCGCGCCTGCTCCCGGACGGTCTCGGCGTTCGAGAACACCGCGGCGCCGCCGACCGGGGCGCTGCGGCTGCCGAAGGTGCCGATCCCCCGGGGGCTCTCGTCGGTGTCGCCGTGGAGCACCCGCACCGACTCGGCGGGGACGCCGAGCGCCTCCGACGCGATCTGCGCCCACGCGGTCGCGTGGCCCTGCCCGTGCGGGGAGGTGCCGGTGCGCACCGTGACCGAAGCGTCCGGCCCGACTTCCACGCCGCCCGCCTCCCACGGCCCGAACCCGCAGATCTCGACGTAACAGGCGAGCCCGATCCCGAGCGGCTTCCCGCCCGACTTCCGCCGGCGAGCCTGCTCGGCGCGCAGCCCCGCGTAGTCGCCCGCCTCGAGCGCCCGGTCGAGCGCCGTCACGTAGGCGCCGCTGTCGTAGAGCAGCCCGGTCGCGGTGCGGAACGGGAACGCGTCCTCGGGGATCAGGTTGCGGCGGCGGATCTCCGCCGGATCGATCCCGAGCCGCCCGGCGAGGACGTCCATGGCCCGTTCGATCATGTAGGTGGCTTCGGGACGGCCGGATCCCCGGTACGGCTCGTTCGGGGCGGTGTTCGTGAACGCTCCCTCGGCGCGGGCGTCCACCGAGCGGATCGCGTAGGGACCCGGGATCATCGCGCCGGTCAGCCCCGGCGTGGTCGGACCCGGCTTGCTGTAGTAGGCCCCGCAGTCGAAGAGCGAGGTCAGGTCGCAGTGCTCGATCCGGCCGTCGGGCCCGGCGCGGACCCCGAGCGTCGCGTAGAGGTTCCGCCCGTGGGTCGTCGTCTGGAAGTCCTCGGTGCGGGTCGCCGTCCACCGCACCGGGCGCTTCAGGCGGAGCGCGAGCCACGCCGCCAGCACTTCCTCGGGGTAGATGTTGGCCTTTGCGCCGAACCCGCCCCCCACCTCGGGGGCGATGACCCGCACGTCCGCCTTGTCGAGACCGAGGATGCGGGCGAGGTTGTCGCGGGCGGAATGCGGCGCCTGCGTCGTGGTCCAGACGACGAGCCGGTCGCCGTCGAGCGTCGCGGCGGCGGCGCGCGGCTCCATCGCGCTCGGGATCAGCCGCTGGATGCGGAACTCGACTTCCACGTCCACGCTGTCCGCTCCGGGCGGCGACGAGGTGACCGGGCCTTTCTCGCCGGCCTTGATGTCCCACTGGAAGCATCGGTTTCCGGCCACGTCGGGGTAGAGCAGGCCCGCCCCCTCGGCGCGGGCGGCCCGGGACGTGCCGCTGCCCGGCAGGGCCTCGTAGTCCACGAAGACCTCGACGGCCGCGTCGGCGGCCTGCGCCGCGGTTTCGGCGACCACGAACGCGACCGGGTCGCCCTGCGCCCGGGCGCGGTCCCCGGCGATGGGCCAACGCTTCGGAAGGTGCAGCTCGGTGAACCCGCCGGCGTCGGTGGACCGTCCGACCGGGAAGGACTTCTTCAGCTTGGGGAGGACGTCCGCGCCGGTGAAGACGCCGATCACGCCGGGCATGGCGCGGGCGTCGTCCGCTTCGATCGAGAGGATCCGGGCGTGCGGATAGGGGCTGCGCACGATCGCGAGATGCGCCGCGTCGTCGAGCGGGATGTCGGTCGTGTACCGGGCGGCGCCGGTGATCAGCGCCGGGTCCTCCCGACGGCGGACCCGCTGCCCGATGGTCTGGGTGTTGATCGCCACGGGTCCGATTCTAGGGGGCGCGCAGCCGGGCGAGGTGGGTCTCGTCCTTGATGAGGAACCCGTCCGCGACCGGAACCGGCTGCGCCCACGTCGGGCTCGGGGCGACGGAGTAGGTGCGCACCGGGCGGAAGTCCGGTTTCGCGGCGTCGAGCACCATGAGGTCGGCCTGCTCGGTGAGCGCGAGGACGGTCTCGCCGTGGACGAGGAACGCCGCGTTCTCGCCCGAGCGCGGCGGCGAGCGCCAGACGTCCGCGCCGGTCGCCGGGTCGAAGGCGATGAACTGGCCGCTGTTCTGCTCGCCGAACGCGAAGAGGCGCCCGCCGGCGAGCACTGGGCTGCTCATGTAGAGGCGGGTCCGGTCAGCCTCCCAGACGGTCTCGCCGACGAGCGACTCGCCCTCGACGGAGAAGCGCACCGCGAAGGTCGGGTGGTCGAGCCCGCCGAAGACGACGACGTCGCCCAGCGCGAGCGGGTTCGCGACGTTCTGGTCGTAGGGCGTTCGGAACGGCGTCTCCCAGCGGACACGCCCGTTGTCGGGGCGCAGCAGCAGGATGCGCGACAGGCTCATGGTCATGAGCGTGGGAAGCCCGGCGACCGGCGCGACCGCGGGCGAAACGTAGGCCGGGGCGTCGGGAACTTCCCAGATCGTCTCGCCGGTTTCGGCGTCCAGCGCGGCGAGGATTCCGTCTTCGGTCCCGCCGACGTGGACGAACACGCGGCCGTCGCGCGCCAGCGGCGAGCTCCCGGTCCCGTACAGCGGGGTCTCCTCGTAGCGACGGCGCCGCCAGCGCAGTTCCCCGGTCGCCGCGTCATGCGCGCTCAGGATCCCCGAGATCCCGAGCGTGAACACGAGGCCGCCGTCGAGCGTCGGGGTGGACTTGGGGCCCGGCCCGTGATCGAGCGCCGCCCGGTGCATCGCGTGGGGGGCCGGGTTCGAGACCGTCCACTCGACGCTTCCGTCCGCGAGGTCCAGTCGATGGAGCGCCTCGTCCTCGCCTCTTCGGGCGAACAGCAAGACGGAATCCCCGTCCACGAGCGGGCTGGCGTGCCCGAGGCCGACCGGAACCCGCCAGACCTCCTCGAGTTCCGCCGGCCAGTTCTCGGCGCTGCGCAGCGCGTCCGGCCACACGTGGACCTGACCGTCCCGATCCGGCCCCCGGAACTGGCCGGCCATGAGGACGAGGATCAGCAGCGGCATGTCAAAGCGTCGCGAACGACAGGTTGGCGGACGCGATCTCGCGGCCGGCGACGAGCGCCCGAGTCCGGACCTCGACGAGCCGCCCGCGCTTTTTCGTCACTTCGGCGAGGAGCGTGAGGCGCTCGCCGAAGGGAGCCGGCGCGTCCATCGCGAAATCCTGGATGCCTCGGAACAACCCTCGCATCGGGGTCTCGGTGGAATCGGCCGCGGCGACGCAGCCCGTCTGCGCCATGGCCTCGATCACGAGTCCGGGCGGCGCGGAGTCCTGGCCGAGCGCGTAGGGGTGGTCCGCCGGAATCGTCACGAACCCCTCCGCCCGGACCCCCGGCTCGAGTTCGCGCACGCCGTGGAGGAAGACGAACGGCTCCCGGTGGGGGAGGATGCGGAGGACGGCCTCCCGGTCGAGTCTCACGTGACGACGGCTTCCTGATCGAACTGCAGCTCGTGCAGCGTACGGTAAATCCCGTCGGCGGCGAGAAGCTCCTGGTGGGTCCCGCTCTCGCGGATCCGGCCCCGGTGGAGCACCACGATCCGGTCGGCGCCGCGGATCGTCGAGAGCCGGTGCGCGATGACGAGACTGGTCCGGTTCTTGAGCGCCCGGGAGAGCGCCGTCTGCACGTGGCTTTCGGTCTCCGTGTCCACGCTGGAGGTCGCCTCGTCAAGAACCAGCACGCGCGACTTCCGGGCCATGGCGCGGGCGATTCCGACGAGCTGGCGCTGGCCTTGCGAGAGCCCGCCGCCGCGCTCGCCGAGCACCGTGTCGAGGCCCTGGGGCAGCGACCGCGCCCAGCTCGTGACCTCGGCCGCCTCGGCCGCACGGCGGGCGCGCTCCTCGCTCACATCGGCGTCGCCGAGCCGGATGTTGTCGAGGATCGACCCCGAGAACATGTGCACGTCCTGCTGGACCATGGAGAACTGCCGCCGCAACTGCGAGACCTCCCACTCGCGCACGTCCACCCCATCGACCACCACCGCGCCGCGCTGGACGTCGTAGAGCCGCAGCAACAGGCTCGCCAGCGTGGTCTTGCCGGACCCGGTGTGGCCGACGAGCGCGACCGTCTCGCCCGGCGCGACCCGCAGGCTCACGTCCTTCAGCACCCAGTCGTCCGGGTTGTAGGCGAAGGAGACCGCGTCGAGGCGGATCGAGCCGTGGCGGTGCGCCGGCAGCTTCGGCGCCGCCGGGGTCCGGACCTCGGGCTCGGTCGCGAGCAGCTCCACGATGCGCTCGGACGCCGCCATCGCCCCCTGGAGGATGTTGAACTTCTCGGTCAGGTCCCGGATCGGGCGGAAGAACATCTCCGAGTACATCAGGAACGCGACCAGCCCGCCGACGGAGAGCGTCCCCGCCCCGATGCGCAGCCCGCCGTA
This sequence comes from Vicinamibacteria bacterium, assembly GCA_965199715.1. Taxonomy (GTDB): domain Bacteria; phylum Acidobacteriota; class Vicinamibacteria; order Marinacidobacterales; family Marinacidobacteraceae; genus CBDATA01. Next base: position 1,411,006 of record OZ241322.1, on the reverse strand, counting down.
CCAGACGATGAGTGCGACCGTGACCGCAGTGATCATCTCGACCACCGGGTAGAACACCGAAAAGCAGAACACCGTCTCGAGGTGGGCGCCCGTGTGCTCCCGGTTGAGCTTGCGGAACTCCCGCGAACGGCGCCGCTCCTGCCGGAAGAGCTGCAGCACCTCGATCCCGGTGAGGGTCTCCTGGATGAAGGCGTTCAGCGCCGCGACCGCGCCCCGCACCCGGCGAAAGGCGGGACGCACCCGCCGCCGGAAGATCCAGCCGGTGACGAACAGCGCCGGCACCGCGCCGAAGGTCACGAGCGCCAACTGCCAGTTCATGATCGCGAGCGCGGTCACGATCCCGACCAGCAGGACGATGTCCGTGATGATCATCACCACGCCGGAGCTGAGGAGCTCGTTGAGCGCGTCCACGTCGCTCGTGGCGCGGGTGATGACCTGCCCGACCGGGTGGCGGTCGAACCAGCTCGTGTGGAGTTTCTGGACGTGGTTGAAGACGTCCCGGCGGATGTCGCGCATCACCCGCTGGCCGAACAGGTTCACGACCCACGCCTGGCCGTAGGCGGCGAGGAACCCGATCGTCAGGACCCCGAGGTAGAGAGCGAGGATTCCGGGGAGCCCCGTCGCGTCGCCCGAGGCGACGTGGTCGTCGATCGCAATCCGGGTCAGGTAGGGGCCCGCGAGCTGCGCGCCGGTGTGGACCAGCACCAGCGCGACCCCGAGCGCGATGAAGCGCCAGTAGGGCCGCACGTAGGGCAGCACGTGCGCGAGCAGCTTGCGGTCGCTTCTCACAGCCGCGAGAGCTCCTCCTCCAGAAGCTGCCGCCGGTACATCGCGGCGTAAAGGCCCGACCGGGCGAGGAGCTCGTCGTGGGTTCCGCGCTCGGCGATCCGGGTGACGCCGTCCTCGTCGGCGTCGAGCAGGCAGATCACGTCCGCGTCCCGCACCGTGCTCAGGCGGTGGGCCACGATGACCGTGGTGCGATGACGCGCCGCGCGGCGGACCGCGGCGAGGATGCGCGACTCGGTGTCCGAATCGACCGCGCTCAGCACGTCGTCGAGGATGAGAATGGGAGCGTCCAGAAGCAGCGCCCGCGCGATCGCGGTCCGCTGCCGCTGGCCTCCCGAGAGGGTGACGCCGCGCTCGCCCACGACCGTCTCGAATCCGTCGGGGAAGTCGTCGATGTCGCTCTCGAGGCCGGCCTCGCGGGCGACCCGCCGGACCTCCTCCATGGGCGCGTCCGCCTCCCCGAAGGCGAGGTTGTCGCGAAGGCTCGCCGAGAAGAGGAAGCTGTCCTGCGGGACGAACCCAACGGCGCCGCGAAGCTCCTCCAGCGCGAACTCGCGCACGTCCCTCCCGTCGATCCGGAGCGTCCCCCCGTCAAGGTCGTGGATGCGGGGGATCAGCCGGGCGAGGGTCGTCTTTCCGGAGCCGGTGCGGCCGACCAGCGCGACCGTCTGGCCCGCCGGAATCGTCAGGTCGAAGTCCTTGAGCACCGGACGGGGAACCGCGCCGTTCTCCCGCGACGGGTGCGCGAAGGTGACGCCCTCGAACCGGATCTCCGGGGCCGCGTCGAGCTCCCGGGGCGGCCCCTCGAGCGGCGGCGCGGCGAGCGGCGCGGCGTCGTGGATCGCCGCGAGCCGCTTCATCGAGGCTGCGCCGCGCTGGTGGATGTTCACCACCCAGCCGAGCGCGATCATCGGCCACGTCAGGTAGCCGTAGTAGAAGAGGAAGGCCACGAGTTCCCCGACCGTGATCGTTCCGGCGGCGGCGAGCTGGCCGCCGTACATGAGCGTGACCGCGAGCCCGCCGCCGATGAGCGCCATCAGCAGGGGGAACAGCGCCGCGCTGACCTGCACCAGCTCCATGCTGCGCGCCGCGTAGGACTCGTTCTCCTTCGCGAAGATCGCGCGCTGGGCGTCCTCCTGGACGAACGCCCGGACGAGCCGCGCCGCGGCGGCGTTTTCCTGGACGACCGCCGAGATGTCCGCCATCTTGGCCTGGACGACCTCGGACCGCCGGAAGATCTCCTGCCCGAGCACCTTCATCAGGATCGAGACGACCGGCATCACCGCGATCGCCACGAGCGTCAGCCGCGGGCTGATCGCGAGCATGAACGCGAAGCAGCCGATCGTGGTGATGACGGTCTCGACCGGGTACATGAGCCCGGGGCCGAGCACCATGCGCACCGCGTTCATGTCCTGCGCGCCGCGGGAGAGGATGTCCCCCACCCGGAAGCGGGCGTAGAACGAAGCGGGCAGCTCCTGGAGGCGCCGGTAGAAGTCGCGCCGCATGTCGTACTCGGCGTACCGCGAGACCCCGATCAGGTACCAGCGCATGAAGTACCGGAAGACCGCCGAGCCGCCCGCGGCGACGACGATCAGCGCGGCGAAGCGCCACAACCCGGCCGTCTCGCCCGCCCGCACCGCGTCGATGGCCCGCTCGAGGATCTGCGGGACGACCAGATAGAAGATCCGGCAGAGCAGCAGCGCGCCCAGCCCGACCGCGATCCGGCGCCCGTACGGGGCGAGGTAGGGCCCGAGCCGGCGCCAGAGGTCCCGCATCAGTCGCCGTGGCGACGGCGGAGCCCGGGCGCGAGGCGCGCCATGAGGATCAGGCGCTCGAAGTCGTCGCCCCACTCCGCGATCTCGGCGGCGAGCGGCCCGGCCGCGCCCGGCAGCGGGCACGCGGCTCCGAGCTCGGTGACCGCCTTGTCCCGGTACACCGACAGCGGGCGGTCGCCGAGGCGGCCGACCTCGTGGAAGTCCTCGGTCAGGAACACGGCGACCGGAACCCGCATCGCTCCGAGAATCCGCAGCTCGTCCCGGACCTCGGGGCGGGCGTCCCGGTCGAGGACGCGGAAGTCCACGCCGGGGCCGGCGGCTTGGGCGAGCCGGTCCCAGACCGGGACCGTGCGGGCGCAGTCGCCGCACCAGAGCCCGCTCAGGCAGAGGACGTTCAGGATTCGCCCGGCGGAGTCGAGCCGCTCGGCGGCGTCCACGGGCGTCGCGACCGTCGTCCGGGCCCAGTTGGCCCGCTCCCGTTCGTTCCCGGCGGCCACGTAGTCGGAAAACGGCGTCGCGGCCTCGAATCCGTCCCGCCACAGCTCGGATCGGAGATCGAAATAGCTCACGGGCGGCCCGGAAGTATGACGATTGCGGTCAGCGGCGGCCCTTCCGCGGGAGCTTCGCGTCGGCCATCGAGGCGCGCCACGCGAACACGGCCGTGATGACGGCGTTGCGCTTCAGGTCGTCGATCGGCAGGGTCTCGAGGAAGTCCAGATTCGTGTGGCCGCCAGTGCCGCCCACGCGCGCCTGGAGGAACTGGAAACCGGGCAGGCCGGCCTCGTCGAAGGCGACGTGGTCCGTGCTCCCCACGCTGCCGGGCGCGAGCATGGTGAACCCGAGGTCGGCCAGCGGCGCCGCCCACTCCTCGAAGATCGGGCGGACATGCTCGTTGCCCTGGAGCCAGATCCCCCGATACCGGCCCGGCCCGTAGTCCTGGTTGAAGTACGCCGACAGCTTCTCCCGGCTCTCGGAGTCGCTGAAGTGGCGGGCGACGTAGGCCCGCGAACCGAAGATGCCCTGCTCCTCGCCCGACCACAGCGCGATCCGGATCGTCCGCCGCGGGGTTCTCCCGAGCGTCTTCAGGATCCGCATCGCCTCCAGCATCACCGCTGCGCCCGACGTGTTGTCGGAAGCGTTCGGGCTCGCGTGCCAGGTGTCGAAGTGGGCGCCGATCATGACCAGCTCGTCGGCGAGGTCCGATCCGGGGATGTCGGCGAACAGGTTCTCCGCCTCGGTGCGCTCGGCTCCGTGCCGGTTGCGGATCTCCAGGTCGATCGACACCGGAATCCCCCGCCCGAGGATGCGGTGCATGCGGTTGTAGTGCTCGGGCGTCACCGCCACGACGGGAACCGAGGCGAGTGTGGCCTCTCGGTCCCAGCGATCCACCTTGGCCCCCGGACGGGCGAAGCCCCGGACCGCCCCCGGCCAGCCGCTGCGGGACTCGAGCACCGCCGCCGCGCCCTCTTCGACGAAGAAGCGCAGGCGCTCCACCGGGGTGAGCAGCCGCGGATCGGGCGACGGGCGCGTCCGCGGCCGTGCCGGGAGGACGTCGCGCTCGATCCGGCGCATCTCCTCGTCGCTGCGCTCGGGACGACCGGTCGCGAAGACCGCGCGGTCCACCGCCGCGGGCGGGGTCGAGAGGACCGCCTTGCCCCGAAGCCGGCCCCGTAGCGGCTCGAGGTCCTCGCGCAGGCGGACGTCGGCGATCACCGCGTCGAGGCTCACCCGGCCCTCGGTTCCCGGCGTGTGGGCGATCGGGTATCCGACGAGCGTCTGGTAGCCGGGCGCGGTCATGTGGAGCGAGAAGAACTCGTTGTCCCAGCTCGCCCCGTAGTCCATGAACGGCTCGCGGACGATGGCGTCGAGGCCGATCCGTTCCATTTCCGACATCGCCCAGTCCTGCGCCCGGTCCATCGCGAGCGAATTCGTCAGCCTCCCGCCGAGCACGTCGGTCATGTACGACAGCGTCTCGGGGAGCTCCGACCGGTGGAAGCCCTCCTCGCGGATTTCGGCGACGACCTCCCGGTCCGTTTGGGCCCCTGCGGCGGCCAGGAGAAGGATCAAGGCGAGCATGGCCGGGGAGCGTACCGCCGGGTAGAGTGACAACGATTCTGGACGCATCGTGATCGACATTGGACTGCTGCCTGACCTGCTGCTGCTCGCCGGGCTCGCGATCCCGATCGTGGCGCTCGCGCACCGGATCAAGGCCCCGCCGCTTCTCGGCTTCGTGCTCTCCGGCGTGCTCGTCGGGCCGGCCGGACTCGGCCTGATCGCGGTCCCCGACTCCATCAAGACCCTGATGGAGCTCGGCGTCGCGCTGCTCCTGTTCGCCGTCGGGCTCGAACTGTCGCCCGCGAAGGTTCGGCATTGGGCCCGGATGATCCTCGTCGGGGGCTCGATCCAGGTCCTCGGAACGATCGGCGCCTTCTTCCTCGGCGCGCTGGCGCTCGGAGTCCCGGTTCCGAGCGCGCTCTTCTACGGGGCGCTCGCGTCGATGTCCTCCACCGCGATCGTCTCGCGCAGCTTCGCCGACCGGGGCGAGCTGGACGCGCCGGTCGGCAGGGCTTCCATCGCGCTGCTCGTCTATCAGGACTTCGCGGTGCTGCCGCTCGTGCTCGCGCTGCCGCTGCTCGGCGGGTTCGAGGGCGCCGCCGCCGGCGCGGCGGTCCGGGAGCTCGGCCGGGGCCTCTTCATCATCGCGGCGCTCGTCCTCGGCGGCCGGGTCGTCGCCCCGTGGGCGCTCGGCCGGATCGCGCTGCTGCGGGATCGCGAGCTGTTCACGCTGTGCATCGCGTTCCTCGCCTTCGGCGCGGCGTTCGTCTCCTTCCGCGCCGGCTTCTCGCTCGCGATCGGGGCCTTCATCGCCGGACTCATCCTCTCCGGATCCCGCTACGGCGCGCAGGCGCTGTCGGACGTGCTGCCGTTCCGCGCGTTGTTCAGCGCGGTGTTCTTCGCGTCGGTCGGGATGCTGCTCGAGCCCGACGCCCTGCTCGCGCAGCCGCTCGTCGTGCTCGGGATCGTCGCCGCCGCGTTGGTCGCGAAGTCGCTCCTGGCCGCCGCCGGCGTCCTCGCGGGGGGCGCCCGGCTCCCGACGGCGGCTCCGGTCGGACTGGGCCTCGCCCACGTGGGCGAGTTCGCCTTCCTCCTCGCGGCTGTCGGTCTGCCGCTCGGCCTCTTCCTCGGCGACCACTACCAGTTGTTCCTCGGCGTGGCGGTGCTCTCGATGGCGGTCGCGCCGCTGCTGATCCACGTCGGCCCGGCGGTTTCCGCGCGGCTCCGGCGCGACGCGCCCGATCCGGAGGACGAGCGGACCGGCGGGCTCGCCGATCACACGATCGTCGTCGGCTACGGCCTCGCCGGTCGCTACCTCGCCCGCGCCCTCAAGGCGGCGGGCGTGGGCGTCGTCGTCGTGGACGAGAACCTGAGCCTCGTCCGGCAGGCTCGGGCCGACGAAGTCACGGCGCTGTACGGCGACGGCGCGGGCGAAGGGCTCCTGCGCCGCGCCGGGATCGCGAACGCCCGCGCCGTCGTCTTCGCGATCAATTCGCTCGAGGCCGAGCGGCGCGGGGCCGCCGCCGCCCGCGACCTGAATCCCGAGGTCCGCGTCCTCGTGCGGACGCGCTTCGTCCGGGCGATCGACGAGCTTCTGGCGCTGGGAGCCACCCACGTGGTCGTCGAGGAGTTCGAAGCCTCAGTGGAGCTCTTCGCCCGCGCGCTCGAGTCCTACGGCGCGCCCCCGACCCGGATCTGGCGGCGGCTCGAATCGCTCCGCGCCGAGCACTACGGCCTCTTCCGCGATCGGGAGCACGCCGGCCTCCGGCTGGACCGGCTCAAGCAGCTCGGGTTCCACGAAGCGCTCGACCTGATCGAGGTCGAGGCGGCGTTCGGGGAATCGGCCGCCTCGCTCGACCTGCGCAAGGCGACGGGCGTCATCCAGGTCGCGCTCATCCGGGACCAACGGCCGATCCGCGAGGGCCAGGCCGAGGCGCGCTACCGGAAGGGCGACACGCTGGTGCTGCTGGGCGACCCGGACAGCCTCGACCGCGCGCGAAACCTGTTCGCGCCCGGTTAGCCGGCCGGGTTGAGAGCGGCGGCGGCCTGCTTCCGGCTGCGCCGCCACTCGCCGAACCTCTCGACGGAGCCGTCCACCGCGTCGTACATGACGGGGACGACGATCAGCGTCAGCGCGGTCGAGACGCACAGGCCGAAAATCACGGCGACTCCCATCGCCGACCAGAACTGCGAACTCTCGCCTCCGGTCGTGATCGTCTGGTTGAAGAAGTCCACGTTCACTCCGACGGTCAACGGGATCAGCCCCAGCACCGTCGTGATGGCGGTCAGCAGCACCGGGCGCAGCCGGATCGAGCCCGCGGTCACGACCGCTTCGCGCCGGCTCATCCCGTCGCGTCGCAACTGGCGGATGAAGTCCAGCAGCACGATCGCGTTGTTCACCACGATCCCGACCAGCGAGATCACCCCGATCCCGGTCATGATGATCCCGAACGGGGTCGCCGTCAGGATCAGCCCCCAGAAGACGCCGATCATCGAGAGCGCCACCGAGGAGGTGATGACGAGCGGCAGCACCAGCGAGTCGAACTGGGTGACCAGCACGCCGAGGATGAGCAGCACCGCGATCACGAAGGCGCGGGAGAGGAATGCGGTGGCCGCGAGCTCCTCCTCGTTGGATCCCGAGAACTCCCAGCGATAGCCGGGAGGCCAGTCCATGGCCTCCATCTCGGCGGCGACGTCGTCCCGCACCGCCCCGTCGGTGCGCCCCGACTCCTGCGCGACATCGCCCTCGAGAGTGACGGTCCGGTTCATGTCCACCCGGTGCACCGCGGCGGGCCCGATCGACTGGCGGATCGACGCCACCGTGCGGATGGGCACCGGCAGGCCGTCCTTGTCGGGCACCGTGAGCTCGGAGATGGCGTCGAGCGATTCGCGGGCCTCGGGAATCAGGCGGACGCGGATGTCGTGCTCGTCCTCCGCCACCCGGTACTTCGACGCCTCGGCGCCGAGGACGCCGGTCTGGACGGTGGCGGCGATGATCTGGGTGTTCACGCCGGCCCGCATCGCCTCCTCGCGGTTCACGTCCACGACGAACTCGGGGCTGCCGGCCTCGATGTCGCTGTCGAGGTTCACGAGGCCGTCCACGTCCCGGATGCGCGACTCGGCGACTTCGGCGAGCCGGGAGAGCTCGTCGAGGTCGTCGCCCATGATCCGGACCGAGACCGCGGCTCCGGTCGGGGGGCCGTCGTCGGGCTTGTCCACCTTGACGTCGGCGCCCACCAGCCCGGCGAGCTGCGCCCGCACCTGCTCCATCGTGACGAAGGAGTCGCGCTGCTGCCGCTCGGTCCGTTCGTGGAGGTAGAGGGAGACCTGGCTGACGTGCTGCCGGCCCCCTCCCATGTTCTCGCCGGGGTTCACGCCGACGGTCGCGCCGCCGACGCTCGCCACCTGGTTCTGGAGATCCGGCGTGTCCCCGGTGAGCTGCTCGACCACGGCCACGAGCGCGTTCGAGGACTCGAGGCCCGTTCCGGTCGGCGCGTCGATGTTGATCGTGATCTGCCGGGGCTCCACGTCCGGAAACAGCTCGGTGCCCGGTCCGACGAACGCGTACACCCCCACGGTCACGAACAGCAGGGAACCCATGGCCCAGATGATTCCGGCCCGGTGGTCCGTGATGTAGGGCCCCCAGCCGAAGAGCCGCCGCACGAGCGTCCATGAGGCCCACAGGACTCCCTGGAGCAGGAAGGCGACCAGCGCGAGTCCGCCGAGCGCCGCGGCCGGCGCGAACAGCGAGCTGGCCCCGGTGGACATGCCCCCCATCGCGAGCACGATGGCGGTGGTGCTGCTCAGCGTGAACACGGTCGGAAGGGCCCAGTTCCTCAGCATCCAGCTACGGCTGCCCTCGTTCTCGCCCCGCACGAGCGCCCATTCGAGCGTGTGGCGATAGGCGCGGCGGAAAGCGTGCTCGTTCGCGATCGCTTCCGCCGAACCGAGCGGCGGGGCCTCGAACGGGACCCCCGCCGCCCGCGCGGCGCGCACCGCCTTCGGCGCCCGCATCAGGTGGGCGCACAGCGTGGGATTGATGATGAGGGCGACGAGAAGCGACGCGGAGAGGCCGATGATGACGGTCACCGGCAGGTACGACATGAAGCTCCCGATCATGCCGGGCCAGACCAGCAGCGGCGAGAACGCGCACAGCGTCGTGATCGTCGAGGCGATCACCGGGCTCGCGACTTCCCGGGTGGCCCGCAGCGCGGCCTCCTTCCCGGATTCGCCCATTTCCCGGTGCCGGTAGATGTTCTCCACGATCACGACCGCGTTGTCCACCAGCATCCCGAGCATTAGGATCAGGCTGAACAGCACCATCATGTTCAGCGTGTAGCCGATCGCGCCGATGGCGAGGAAGGCCAGCAGCATCGAGAACGGAATGGCCACGCCGACGAAGAACGAGTTGCGCAGCCCCACGAAGGCCATGAGGCAGGCCACGACCAGCAGCAGCCCGGAGATGACGTTGTTCTCCAGCTCGTTCACCATCCGGCGGATCTCCACCGAGATGTCGCCGATGACGGCCGTCTGGACTCCCGGCGGCAGCCGGTCGTCCCAGTCGTCCAGCCGCTCGTTGACGAGGTCCGCGACCCCGACGAGGTTCGCGCCGGCTTGCTTCGTGATCGTCAGGGTCACCGCCGGCTCCCGATCCACCCGGGACCGGGTCTCCTCGTCCTTGAACCCGAACCGGACGTCGGCCACGTCGCGGATGAACACCGGATCGCCCTCGCGCACCTTGACGACGAAGTCCTCGATCTGCGAGGGATCGCGGATCTCGGCGGGCAGGCGGACCAGGTAGTCGAGGCCGCCGATGTTGATCTCCCCGCCGGGAACGTTGCGGTTCTCGCGGGCGATCGCGGCGACCACGTCGGTGAGGCTGAGCTCGAACAACTGGAGCCGCTTGGGGTCCACCTGCACCTCGACCTCGCGCTCCCGGCCGCCGACGAGGCTCACCTGACTGACGCCGGCGAGCGTCTCGAGATCCTCCTGGACCTCCTCCGCCACGTCGGTCAGCCGTCCGGCGCCCACCGGCCCCGAGAGCGTGGCCACCATGACCGGGAATTCCGCGAAGTCGAGATCCCGGACCAGCGGCTCCTCGGCCTCCGCCGGGAGCAGCGGACGGGCGAGGTCCACCTGCTCGCGCACCAGCGTGAGGACTTCCTGCCGGTCCTCGCCGGTCTCGAACTCGACCTCGATGATCGAGACGCCCTCGCTCGTCGTGGAGCGCATCTCCTTGACGCCGCTCACCGCCTTGATCTCGGTTTCGATCGGCCGCGTCACCACCGCTTCCATGTCGGTCGGGCTGACTCCCGGGTAGATCGTGTGGACGAGGACCAACGGGACCTCGACCTCGGGGAACGACTCCCTGGGCAGCGAGGTGTACACGCCCACGCCGGCGAGGCAGATCACGGCGATGAAGAAGTACACCGTGAGCGGGTGGCCGATCGCGTTGCGGGTCCACTTCAGCTTCGGCGCGTCGTGGAAATGGACGGCGTCCCAGTTTTCCTTCTTCTGGGTCATTCGCCCGATCCTCCGCCGGCGACGCGCACTTCCTGGCCGTCGAGCAGGTCCCGGTGCCCGGCGACGACCACCGTCTCCCCGATCTCGAGGCCCGACGCCACCATCACCTGGTCGCCCCGGCCCGGCCCGAGCTCCACGCGCCGCATCTCGACGCGGTCTCCGTCAAGGACGAACACGTGCGGCGCCCCGTCGCGCTCGACCACCAGGTCCCGCGCCACGACGACCGCGTCCTCGAAGACCTGCCGCTCGAGGTCGGCCCGCACGATCAGGCCGGAGCGCAGCATCCGGTCGGGGTTGGGAACCTCGATTTCGGACTCGAACACCCGGCCCGGCGAGGACGCGGCCGGCGCGATCCACGCGACCTGCCCCTCGAACCGTTCGCCCGGATAGGAGTCGAGGGTCAGCACGGCGGGGGAGCCGACGCGAAAGAAGGCGATGTCCCGCTCCGGGATCCCGATCGTGGCGCGCAGCGTCGCGATCCGGTGGAGGTCCGCGACCGGACTCCCCGGGGCGAGGACCTCTCCTGGCTCCACGTGCCGCTCCACCACGACGCCGCCCGACGGGGCGACGATCGCCGAGCGCGACAGGCGGATCCGGGCCGTGGCGAGGCGCGCCTCGGCGTTGTCGAGCGCGGCCTCCGCCGCTTCGAACTCGCGAGCGGGAGCCGCGTCGCGCTCCTTGAGCGCCCGGGCCCGCTCGAAGTCCACCCGGACCCCGTCGAGGAAGACCTCGGCCTCGCGGACCGCGGCCTCCAGAAGGTCCACGCCGACCCGCGCCAGCGGCGCGCCCGGCTCCACCTGGTCTCCCTTGTCGAAGAGGACGTCGGACACCGTGCCGCCCAGCTCGGCGGCCACGCGCACCTCGGCGGCCGGCTCGAGCCGCCCCGCGATCTGCAGCACGTCCACGAGCGTCTCCGGGGTGATCGTCGCGGTCTCGACGGGGACGCGCAGGTCGCGGGCCTCCGCCGGGGCCTCGCCGGATTCTCCGGCGGCGCCGCAGCCGGACGGCGCAACCGCCCCGACGAGCGCGACGGCGAGCGCGATGACGGCGGGGCGGCGGCGCCGGAACTTGCGGATCACGTTACTTCTCCTCCTGGAGCGGGCCGTCCGCCGCAGCGGGCCCGACGTCCGAAACGACCGAATGCGGCGCGCTGGCGTGGAAGCCGACGAGGAACTTCACCTCGGCCAGCGCGGCCAGGGCGTCGTGCGTGCTGCGCAGCATGTCCAGCTCGACCTCGCGCTCGAGGTGGCTCGCCTCCATGACCATCAGCTCGATGGCGTAGCCGGCGTCGCGCTCGGCCGCCGCGATCCGGTAGGCCTCGCGGGTCTCCTCGAGCGCGAGCTGCGCGTCCTCGATGGCGGTCAGCGCGTCGTTCCAGCGGCGCACCTGGTCGCGCAACAGCACCTCGACCGTGGCCTCGTACTCCGACTGGTCCCACTCGCTGCGCGTCTGCTGCGACCGCAGCGCCGCGAGCCGCGACGGCGTGCGCAGCCCGTCGAACAGCGTCCAGTTGAGCCGGACCCCGACGGTCCAGTTGCGGCGGTCGATCTCGGTGGTGTTGCCGAGCGCGAAGGTGCTGACGCCGAAGCTCGCGTTCCCGCTGACCTCGGGCCGGAGGCGGGCGACCGTCGCGTCCCCCTCGATCCGGAGGATCTCGCGATCCTTGGCGTATTGCCGGACCGCCGGACGGGTCACGCTCGCGATCTCGGCGAGCGCCTCGACGGGAAGCAGCCGCGGCAGGGGATCGGGCAGGCGCAGCGTGTCGATCACCTCGATCGCCTTGTCCTGATCCCGGCCGACGAGCGCGTTCACGCCCGCCTGCTCGACCGAGAGCGTCTCCTCGACCGCTCGGAGGTCCCGGCGCAGCCGCGCCAGCGCGACTTGGGCGCGCAGCACGTCCAGCCGCTCGCCGGCCCCGAAATCGAGCCGGTCCCGCGCCACGTCGAGGGCGCGTTCCCGCACGCGGACCGCCTCCTCGAGGACGTCGCGAGTGCGCGAGGAAAGCAGCCACGAATAGACCCGGTGCGCCGTGTCGCGGGCGATCCGGTTCTGCGTCTCGGCGAGCGTCAGGGACACCCGCTCCCGGCTGGCGCGGACCGCGGCGGCGGAGCTCAGCCATCCCTGCGACCACAGGGTCTGCGAGAGCTGAAAGTCCCACAGGTAGGTGCCGAAGGTGAAGGCCCCGCCGAACGCGGACGGGTCGCCGCCGGGGAATCCCCCGCCGCCGCCGTCGTCGATCAGCCGCGAGAAGAACGGGCTGTTGCTGAAACCGGGATCGCGCGTCCGGAGCGCGGAGAGCGCGAGGTCCACGTTCGGCAGGAAGTCGGCGCGGACCTCGTCCATCGAGGCGTCGAGCTCGGCGAACCGCTCGCGCTGGGAGCGGACTTCCGGGTGGAGCTCCACCGCGACGGCCACGGCCTGGTCGAGCGTGAAGCTCAGCGTCTCCTGCTCGAGGAGCGCGCCGTACTGCGCGAGCACCGATTCGGCCGGCCCCGCCGCCTGCTGCCCGCCGCTCGCGCCCGTCGCGCCGAGGAGCGCGGCGAGCAATGCAGTCGCGACGCGCTGTCCCATACTCGTCCTCCCGGCGCGCTTCAGGCACTCGCACACAAGACGACGCAACGCAACCACGGGTTCCCCCGAAGTCTATTCCGCCGGTTCGGGCGCCCGGGTTTTCCCCGTATTCCCCAATTTGTGGAAAACCCCGTCCTCGTTGGGGAAAACGCACCCTCCGGTACGCTTGCGCTTCCTTGTTGCTTTCCTCGGTGTTCGTGGCGCTCGGCCTCGCCGGGTTGGCGTTCGGCGCCGACTGGCTGGTGGACGGCGCGGCGTCGCTCGCCCGGCGCCTGCGCATCAGCGCGCTGGTGATCGGGCTCACCGTCATCGCCTGGGGAACCTCCGCGCCCGAGATCGGCGCAAGCCTCGTCGCCGTCCTGCGCGACAGCCCGGGAATCGCGGTCGGCAACGTGATCGGCAGCAACGCCGCGAACCTCGGCCTGATCCTCGGCGTGACCGCGGTCCTCAAGGCGTTCGACGTGGGCTGGCCGCGCATCCGGCGCGAGTACTGGTGCATGCTGCTCGCGACGCTGCTGCTGCTTCCGCTCGCTCTCGCCGGCGAGGTGGGGCGCGGCTGGGGAGCGGCGCTCGTCGGGCTCCTTCTCGCGTTCAACCTGCTCTCGATCCGCTGGAGCCGCGACTTTCCGGCGCCGGCCGAGGAAGACGAGGCCGCCGGAGTCGGGCGCAGCCTGCTGCTCGTTCTGGCCGGTCTCGCGGCGCTCGTCGTCGGGGCCGACTTCCTCGTGCGCGGCGCCTCGGACATCGCCCGGGGGCTCGGGGTTTCGGAGGTCACGGTCGGGTTCACCGTGGTCGCGATCGGGACCTCGCTGCCCGAGCTCGCGACCTCGGTAGCCGCCGTCCGGCGCCACCAGATCCAGATCGTGGTGGGCAACGTGATCGGGAGCAACCTGTTCAACGTCCTGGGCGCCCTCGGCGTCGCCGCCGTGGCCTCCCCGGTCGGCGTCGATCCCCGAGTCGTCACCGGCGAAGTTCCGGGGGTCATCGTTCTCACGCTCGTCGCGGGCTGGTTCCTGTGGACGGGCAAGCGGCTGACCCGCACCGAGGGCGCCGCGTTGCTGGCCGCCTACGCCGCCTACGTCGCGTGGGCGATTCTCTGAGGCCGACCATGTTCCGATTTCCGATCCTCCTGCTGGTTCTCGAGCTCGCCGGTTGCGGCGCTCCGACAAACGACGGCGAAGCCCTCGACGATCGCTTTCGCCGCTACGCCGCCGGGATCGCCGCCCACCACCTGTGCGCCGGCGTGTACGTCGTCGGGCGCGTGACCGAGCGCGCTCCCGAGACCGTGCTCGCCGAGGACGTCCGGCCGTTCCCGGCGTTCGCGTGGCAGGACGACTTCGAATGGCGCATGGACGCCGAGGCCCGGAGCGCGACCGTCTGGGCGGCGGACGTGAACCCCCGCACCGCGAAGTACCACGACGACCAGGGCTGCGTCCTGCTCGAGGACGGCATGGACGCCGTTCATTACGAGCCGGTTCCGGTGCCGCGCAACCAGCCGGACGCGGCGGCTACGCCGTGGCCGCTCGGCGACCTCGACGCCGAGGAGCCCGACCAGGAGGGCGTGGACCGGGACGCGCTCGACGCGGCGCTGGGCGCGGCGATGGCGGCCGGGCAGAACACCCGCGCGATCGCCGTCGTGCGCTTCGGGCGGATCGTGGGCGAACGCTACGCACCCGGATTCACCCGCAACACGCCCCAGATCAGTTGGTCCGAAGGCAAGAGCGTCACCGCCGCGCTCATCGGCGCGCTCGTCCAGCAGGGCCACTTCGGCCTCGACGACCCGGCGCCGATCGCCGAATGGCGCGAGCCCGGCGACGAGCGCGCCCCGATCCTGATGCGGCACCTGCTCACGATGACCAGCGGCCTCGACATGGAGAACCTCGGCCTCGCCGGCGCGTCCTCGCTCATCCCCGAAAACGAGCACATGCGGGTCTATTTCGACGCGCTGGACGTGTTCGAGCACGCCTCTTCGCAGCCCGCGGGCATTCCGCCCGGAACCGAGTTCCGCTACCGCAACTCCGACCCGCTCTCGCTCGGGCGGATCGTCCGCGAGACAGTCGAGGCCGACGGCGGCGAGTACCTGACGTTCCCGCAGCGCGCGCTGTTCGACCGCATCGGCTCCCGCGACTTCGTGCTGGAGACCGATCCGTGGGGCAATTTCATCCTCAGCGGGTACGACTATGGGAGCGCCGCCGACTGGATGCGGTTCGGCCTGCTCCACCTCGAGGACGGCGTGATGGGCGGCGAGCGCATCCTTCCCGAGGGTTGGTCCGAGTTCGTGAGCGCGCCCAACCCGGGAGCCGCCGAACAGGAGTACGGCGGACTCTTCTGGCTCAACGCCGGCGGGCGCCACCCCGACGTTCCGCTCGACGCCTACTGGGCCGCCGGCTTCATGGGCCAGGTGACCATGGTGATTCCGTCCGAGGATCTGGTGTTCGTCCGGCTCGGCCCGAGCCCCGGCGACTTCGACGCCTACCTCAACCGCACCGTGGGGGCGGTTCTCGCCGCGTTCGACTGACGGAGTTTCGGAATGGAGACGATCCTCTTCGCGCTGTCCGCGCTGATTTGCGTCGTCGCGGTCAGCTTGGCGATCGAGGCCCTGCTCGGCGCCCGCAAGGTGGAGGAGCTCCACCGCATGCCGACGGACGGCGGCGCGACGCCCCGCGTCAGCATCATCTTTGCGGCGCTCGACGAGGAGGAGGGCGTCGAGGCCGCGGCGCTGTCTCATCTCGCGCAGGAGTACCCCGACTTCGAGGTCATCGCGGTGGACGACCGTTCGTCGGACCGCACGCCGGAGATCCTCGCCCGGCTCGCCGCCGAGCACGAGCGGCTGCGCACGATCCGCATCGACGAGCTGCCGGCGGGCTGGCTCGGCAAGTGCCATGCGCTCCACCGAGCTTCGCAGGCGGCCCGAGGCGCGTGGTTGCTGTTCACCGACGCGGATGTCGTGATGGAGCCTTCGACGCTGCGCCACGCCCTCGCGCTCGCCGAGCGGCGCTCGCTCGACCACCTGACGGTGTTTCCCCACTTCTCGCTGCCGGGATGGATGCAGGCGTTCGCGACGATGTTCCTGATGTCCCTGAGCATGCATCTCAAGCCCTGGCGCATCCCCGACCCGCGCAGCTCCGCTCACGCCGGCGTCGGCGCGTTCAACTTGGTGCGGCGATCCGTCTACCGCGCCGCGGGCGGCCATGAATCGCTCCGCCTCGAGGTTCTGGACGACATCGGGCTCGGCCGCCTGATGAAGGAGGCCGGCGGCGCCTCGCGCCTCGTCCGCGGCAGGAAGCTGATCCGGGTCGAGTGGTACCCGAATTTCCGCGCGATGGTGCGAGGCCTCACCCGAGGGATCTTCCCCGGCTACGGCTACTCGCTCCGGGCGGCGTTCGCCGGGACCGTGGCCACCATCGCGTTCTTCGTCTGGCCCGTTGTCGGCGCGTGGCTCGGCGGCTGGACGGCGGCGTTCGCGTCGGTCACCGGCCTGGTGGCCGCGTCGCTGTACGTCGTGGGGGCGGTGGACCAGCGAACCCCGCTGTGGACCGTGATCCTGCTGCCGGCGTTCGGAACGCTCGTGACGGTCCTGATCTGGAAATCGGCGGTGCGGACGCTGTCGCGGGGCGGCGTGGAGTGGCGGGGGACGTTCTACCCGCTGGACGAGCTTCGCGAGGGGGGCCGGGGGGTTTGACGGCGATGGCCAAGAAGATCAGCAGAATCGGGGACGTGCCCCTCAAGGACGTCTGGAAGACCGAAGACCGAGATTTCACTCCCTGGCTCCGGGACGACGTCGAGGAACTGGACAAGCTGCTCGGCCTGGGCTTGACGAGCGTCCGCGGGCAGGTCCAGGCCGGAGCGTTCTGGCTCGATCTGGTGGCGGAAACCGATTTCGGCGACGTGGTCATCGAGAACCAATTCGGGAAGACGGATCACCGGCGTCTCGGGCAGCTCGTGACGTTATCTCTCCGAGCGCGACGTCCAGCGGGCCGTAGGGATCGCCGGGGAGGCGCGACCCGAACCGCGCGGGCGGTGGAGACGCTGAACGAACGTGGGATCGGACACGTCTGGTTGGTCACGGTTCGGGCGATCCGGATCGCGGGGACCGGATCCCGCGCCGCTGTTTTCCGTGGTCGTCGAACCGCCGGAAGTGGAATCGCATCCGGACGCCGCCGAGCTCTCGCCGACGCCGGTCAAGAAGCGGAACTTCATGACGCTCCTCTATGAGCAGGCGCGCCGGGAGAACATCGAATCCCCCTTCAGCCATCGGACTCCGAGCCTCGACGGCATCCTTACGACTCCCGCCCGGAAAACCGGGGCTGATCTACCGGGTCGCCGCCAACAGCAAGACATCGCGGGTCGTGGTCACGAACAGCGGGAAGAAGTGGATTCGCGCCTTGGCCGCCCTCCGGAAGCACCAGCAGGAGATAGACCGGGAGTTCGCCGAGTGCGGCTTCCGGCGCCCGCTCGCATGGGATCAGATCGGGGCGAACCGTTGGGTTGTGCCGTACGGCGTCGACGTCAGCCATGAGGGGAAGCCCGATCCGGCGAAGCTGCGGGAGCTCAACGAGGCCGCCGCCGCCATGAAGCGCACCTTCGACCCGTACGTCGACAAGCTGGACGACGCGCTGGAAGACGACTCGGAGTCGGAGTCGTGATCCTGCTCATCGACTACGACAACATCGACCGGGACGAGCGCCGCCAGGGCGTGCGCTACGTCGTGGACGATCTGCTCGACGCGCTCGGTCCGTCGCTCGCCGCGGAGGTGGACGAGGGGCGCGCCGACCATCGGGACGGCCGGCCCGGCGTCCGCTGCCGGCTGTACGGCGGCTGGTTCGAAGGGCCGGAGCCGTCCGGACGGGCGGGCGGGCTCGTTCGGGAACTCGACCAAATCCCGCGCCGGCTCGACGTGGCGGCGGGAAACGATCTGGTCGCCGTCTCCGTCATGGTGGAACTGGCGCGTTCGCTCGCGGACGACGACGTGGACCTCACCCACACCTACCGCCGCCGCCCGTTCCCCGAGAACCTGAAGTGTGGCACCACGCCCCCCGCGGAGTGCTTCGTTCAACAGAGCTGTCCCATCGGCGGAGTCCAGCGTTTCGTCAACCGCGGCCGCTGCCCCATGCCCGGCTGCGAGGTCGCGCCGGAGGACGTTCTGGAGCGCGGGGAACAGAAGCTCGTGGACTCGATGATCGTGGTCGATCTGATGCGCTTCGCGTACAAGACCCGCGAGACGCTCGTCGTGGTTTCGGGGGACGAGGACCTCTGGCCCGGGATCCGCGGCGCGCTCAAGTTCGGCGCGCACGTGGTCCAGGCGATCCCCCGGGAGCGCACCGCGGACGCCGAGCGATACCGGGAGCTCGAGACCGAGACGTTCTCGCGGGTCGCGCTGTAGGCCGAAGCGGATCCCGGAGCGTCCGGCGGGCGCCTCGCTGTGGAATGGCCGCGGGTCTGCGGCTCAGGGGGGGCGCGCAGGACCGTCGGCGTGCGTCCGTAGAACGGGCCGGCGCCGCTCCGGATCAGGCTGCGCTCGTCGAGCGACCAGACGAAGCCGAAGCGGGGGCCGAAGTTGTCGAGGTCGCCCGGAATGCTCGTCCCTTCCGGCAGCACGTGCTCGAACTCGTCCGGGTGGAAGGCGTCGTCCCAGCGGACGCCGAGGTTGAGGGTCAGGCGCGGGTTCGGGCTCCAAGCGTCCTGCGCGTAGATCCCGAGCGTCCGCTGCGTCACCTCGAAGTTCGGGTGGGACACGTCCCCGAAGAAGATGCGCCCGCGCCGCCTGCCCGTTCAGGAAGTCGTCCACCGAGTCGAAGTCGTACCGCCCGTCGGCGTTGCTCGCGAAGTGCTCGCTCAAGTAGTCCTGGTTGAAGCCGAAGCCGATCCGCAGCTCGTGGTTGCCGCTGAGGACGGAGAAGCGGTCTGCCAACTGCGACTCGTCCACGTCGATGGGGAGCCGCCACGGCTTGCCGAAGGAGGCGAACGCCGGCGAGAAGATGCGGAAGTTGGCCTGCAGCCCGGAGTCCGGGAGGTTCGCGCACCGGTCGAGGCAGTCGAGCGCGTACTGCACCCGGAGCTCGTTCACGCCGGTCTCGCCGATCCGGGACACGAGCGACCCGACCATCGAGTGCGTCCGCTCCTCCTTCCGCGATTCCTCGCCGACGTAGTCGGAAAGCCGGGCGAAGTCGGTGAAGTTGTACCGGGCGGAGAGGGTGTGCCGGTCGCCGAGCGCGTGGGTGAGCTTGGCGAACCGGATGAGGTTGCCGGTCTCGCGTACGAACTGGCCGCTCGCGGTGCGCCCTTCCACCGGATCCGCCGAGGCGGTCCCGTCGGCGTTCGGCTCGAATCCGGCGAGCGCCTCCGGATAGCGGGCGTTCACCGCGTCGAACTGGCCCCGCCCCCGGATGTCCCGGATGAACGGCTGGCTGCGGTCGGTCTGGTCCCACGAGACGAAGAAGTGGGCGCGGTCCTTGCGGATCGGTCCGCCGACCGAGGCGCCCCAGTTTAGCGGCGGAACTCGTCCACGTCGTAGCGCCCGTCGCCGGGGTCCACGCCCTGCGAGGCGTCGAGGAGCGACTGCGGAAGCCGGGACACGAGGCGCTGGTCGCGGAAGAACAGGAAGCTGGAGCCGGCGAACGCGTTGGTCGCGTCCCTTGGTGACGACGTTGATGTAGCCGCCGCCGGACCGCCCGGCCTCGGCGGAGTAGCCGCTCGTGACCACCTGGAACTCGCGCACCGACTCCTGCGCGATGACGAGGCCGCCGTTCTCGGTGGTCTCGCCGCCGCGCCCGTAGCCGAAGAACGTGCTTTTCGCGACCACGCCGTCGATCGTGAGCCCCGAGTTGACCCCGCGCTGCCCCGACAGCGAGGTCCCGCTTCGCTGGGGCTCGACCTTGACCGTCGGCTTCAGGAGCGCAAACTGGACGAAGTCGCGCCCGGAGATCGGAATCTGCGTGATCTCCTCGGCCTCGACGTAGCCGGCCGCCCCGCCGCGCCCCACCTCGAGCAGCGGCGCCTCGCCGGTGACCACGACGGTCTCCTCCACCGAGCCCAGCGCGAGCCGGAAGTCGAAGTCGAGCGCCTGCCCGACGAGCACCGGCACGTCCTCGAGGCGCTGCGGCTGGAAGCCCGAGAGCGAGGCGGTCAGGTCTTGGCGGCCGCTCGCAACGCTCCGCAGCGCTTAGGACCCGTCGCCGTTCGTGAGCGCGGTCCGAACCTGGCCGCGCTCCCGGTCGGCCAGTTCGAGCGTCGCGCCGGGCAGGACCGCCCCGGTGTCGTCGGTGACGAAGCCCTGGATGCTCGTGAGCGTCTGCGCGGCGAGCGGCGCCGGCGCCAGCAGGAGCGCCGGGAACAGAAGACGGAACATGATGAGCGATCCCTCGAAGCGAGGCGGCAGTCTCGCCGCGGCGGGAACGGCGATCGGTGGGCCCGCGGCGAACGCCCCGCCAAGACTCGGTTACGTCCGGCCGCTCCCGGCGCGCGCCACCGGACACTCGGCGCACGCCTCGCGGGCGGCTTCGGTCCCGCAGGTGCTGAGCGTGCAGCGCCGCCGCAGCAGCGAGCCGACCCCGAGCAGGAAGATCGACCCGCCGGTCACGAGCAGCCCCAGGAGCAGGACGCCGAGAGTCGAGAACATCCTCAGCGAAGGCTACCGCGCCATGCCGCCGTCGTCCGCTCCTCGATCTCCCCGTCCGGACCCGCCGTCAGGAACAGCGCGGCGAGTCCCCGCCGCTCGGCGAGCGCCGCGCCGTCCACGGGCCCCAGCGCGAAGAGCGCGGTCGCCCAGGCGTCCGCCTCGAGCGCCGTGGGCGCGAACACGGTGACCGAGCCGGAGCGGCGCGGGACCGGCCGCCCGATCCGGGGATCGAGGACGTGGGTGAGGAACCCGCCGTCCTCCTCCCGGAAGTCGCGGTATCCGCCCGAGGTCGCGACGCCCCCGTCCCGAAGCCGGAACGACCGCGCCACGCCCGGCGCCAGCGCCGGGCCCGGGTTCTCGACGCCGATCCGCCACGCGCCGAGGATGCGCAGGTCGCCGCCGATCTCGACGAGGTGTTCCGCGGATCCGCCCGCCACCAGCGCTTCGTGCACGAGGTCCGCGGCGTACCCCTTGGCGATGGCCGAGAGGTCGATCTCGACTCCCGGCCGGTCGCGGGCGAGCGTCGTCCCAAGCAGCGCGAGCCGCCCGCTTCCGGTCCGGGCCATCGCGTCCTCGATCTCCGCCCCGGCGGGCGCGTCGCGCGGGCCGCCCGGCCCGAATCCCCACAGCGCGAGCAGCGGCGCGACGGTGACGTCGAACGCTCCGCCCGACTCCTCGTGGATCCGGATCGCCGCGGCGAGCACGGTCGCGAGTTCGAGCGACACCGGCTGCGGGCCCGGGTCCGACCGGTTCAGCCGCGACAGTTCCGAGTCGTCCCGCCAGTTGGACATCGCTTCGTCCACCCGCTCGAGCGCCGGCGGAACCAGCGACGCAAGATCGGGTCCCGGTCCCCGCGCCCGCACCGTCCAGCGGGTTCCGAACGCCTCGCCGGACGCTTCCCGGATCTCGGGCTCCGGGGCGCACCCGACGAGCGCGAGCGCGAGCGCGAGCCGGCGCACTAGCCGAAATCGTCGAACGCGATGTTCTGCGGCTCCACGCCGAGGTTGTCCAGCATCTGGAGGCATGCCTTCAGCATCATCGGCGGGCCGCACAGGTAGTACTCCGCGTCCTCGGGGCTCTTGTGGTTCTTCAGGTACTCGTCGAGGAGGACCTGGTGGATGAACCCGGTCAAGCCGTTCCAGCCGTCCTCGGGGAGCGGTTCGGAGAGCGCGAGCTTCCATTCGAAGTTCGGGAACTCGGCCGCGATCCGGTTGAAGTCCTCCTGGTAGAACGCCTCCCGAAGGCTCCGCGCGCCGTACCAGAAGGAGACCTTGCGCGAGGTCCGCAGGCGCCGGAACTGGTCGAAGATGTGCGAGCGCATCGGGGCCATGCCGGCGCCGCCGCCGATGAAGATCATCTCGGCCTCGGTCTCCTTCGCGAAGAACTCGCCGAAGGGGCCCGAGATGGTCACCTCGTCGCCCGGCTTCAGGCTGAAGAGCCACGAGGTCATCTTGCCGGGCGGGACGTCGGGCTGGCGCGGCGGCGGCGAGGCGATGCGGACGTTCAGGAAGATGACGCCCCGCTCCTCGGGGTAGTTCGCCATCGAATAAGCGCGCACGACCTCCTCGTCGGTCGCCACCGACGACTCGAACCGCCACATGTTGAAGCGGTCCCAGTCGTCCCGGTACTCGCCGTCGATCTCGAAGTCCCGGTAGCTGAGTTCGTAGGGCGGGCACTCGATCTGGATGTAGCCGCCGGCGCGGAACGGCACCTCCTCGCCCTCGGGGAGCGCGAGCCGCAGTTCCTTGATGAACGTCGCCACGTTGTCGTTCGAGATCACCCGGCACTTCCAGCGGCGCACGCTGAAGAGCTCCGGGGGGATCTCGACCTCCATGTCCTGCTTCACCTTGACCTGGCAGGAGAGCCGCACCCCGCCGCGCTCCTCGCCCCGGGTGAGGTGGTTGCGCTCGGTCGGCAGGACCGCTCCGCCCCCGCTCGTGACCGTCAGGGTGCAGACCCCGCAGCTTCCCTTGCCGCCGCACGCCGAGGGGATGAAGAGCTGGTTCGCGGCGAGCGTGCCGAGGAGCGTGCCGCCCGCCGGCGTGCGGATGTCGCGCGCCTCGTCGCCGTTGATGCGGATGCGCACCTCGCCCGTCGCGACGAGGCGCTCACGGGCGAGGATCAGCACCCACACCAGCGCCAGGATGACCCCGGCGAACCCGGCGACGCCGAGGAGGATCGTCGCCATCTAGAGCTGGATGCCGCCGAAGGCCATGAACCCGATGGCCATGAGTCCGGTGAGCAGGAAGGTGATCCCAAGCCCGCGCAGCCCGGCCGGGATCTGGTGGTAGCGCAGCCGCTCCCGAATCCCGGCGAGCGCGGCGATGGCGAGCGCCCAGCCGATCCCCGAGCCCAGTCCGAAGAAGGTCGCCTCGGGCAGCGTCAGCCCCCGCTCGATCATGAGCAGCGAGGCTCCAAGGATCGCGCAGTTCACCGCGATCAGCGGCAGGAACACGCCGAGCGCGGCGTGGAGCGCGGGGAAGTGCCGGTCGAGGACCATCTCCACGATCTGGACCGTCGCGGCGATCGTCCCGATGAAGGTCAGGAACCGCAGGAACGAGAGGTCCTGCCCGGCGAGCGCCTCGTGAGCCCACCCGAGCGCGCCGGGCCGCAGCAGCCAGTCGTTGATCGCGTGGTTCAGCGGCGCCGTCACGGTGAGCACGAAGATCACCGCCGCGCCGAGGCCGATCGCGGTGGTCACGCGGCGCGAGACCGCGAGGAACGAGCACATGCCGAGGAAGAACGTGAGGGCCATGTTCTCGACGAAGACGGCCTTGACCACGATGCTGAGGTAGTTCTCGAGCATCAGTCGCTCTCCACCTGTTCGGGCCGGAAGACCCGCAGGATCCAGATCAGGAAGCCGATGACGAAGAACGCGCCCGGCGAGAGCGTCATCAGGCCGTTCGGCGTGAACCAGCCGCCCTCCGACGCGAGCGGCAGGACCGGATAGCCCCAGAACGTCCCCGAGCCGAACACCTCGCGCGCGGCCCCGGTGATCATGAGCAGCGTCGCGTAGCCGATCCCGTTGCCGAGGCCGTCGATGAAGCTGCGCAGCGGCGGGTTCTGCATCGCGAACGCCTCGGCCCGGCCCATGATGATGCAGTTCGTGATGATGAGTCCCACGAACACGCTGAGCTGGCGCGACACCTCATAGACGTACGCCTTGAGGATCTGGTCGGTGATGATGACCAGCGAGGCGATGATCGTGAGCTGCACGATGATCCGGATGCTCGTGGGGATCCGGTGGCGCAGCAGCGAGACCGACAGGTTCGACAGCGCGTTCACACCGATCACGGCGACGCTCATCACCGCCGACGTCTCCATGCCGGTCGTGACCGCGAGCGCCGAGCAGATCCCGAGCACCTGAAGCGCGATCGGGTTGTTGTGGACGAGCGGGTCCAGCAACACCCGCTTCATCGGGGTCTCGGCCATCAGCCGGCCTCCGCCCGAAGGCGCTCGAGGTAGGGACCGAAGCCGTTCTCGTCCAGCCAGAACCGCAGCAGGTTCGTGACCCCGCGGCTCGTGATCGTCGCGCCGGCGAGCCCGTCCACCCGGTGCGGATCCTCGGCGACCGGGCCGGCGGCGCCCCGGGCGACCTCGATCACCGGAAACCCGGCCTCGGAGAACGCCCGGCGGCCGGGCCACAGCGCCTTCCAGTCCGGGTTGTCCACCTCGCCGCCGAGCCCGGGGGTCTCCGCGTGCTCGTGGAAGGTGATGCCCCGGACCGTGTTCAGATCGCGGTCGAGTGCGACGAAGCCGTGCAGCACCGACCACAGGCCCTGGCCGCGCACCGGCAGGACGAGGACCTCCAGCTCGCCGTCGTCCTCGACCCGCCAGACGACCGAGCGGTTCTCGATGCGGCGGATGCGGGCCGGGTTCTCGGGGGCGGCGCGGGAGCGCGCCGGGTCGCTGGCCTCGAGGAGCGGATCCACCTCGGCCGGGTCCACGTCGGGGAGCGTCTCGCCGGTGGCGAGGTCCACGACCACGGCGCGCACGCTGCGGAACCGCTCGGCCATCTCGTCGTCGGTCATGTCCTCGCCGGCGCCCGCGAGGCCGCTCGCGACGAGCACGTTGCGCTGCCGGTCGCGCTCGGCGTTCTCGGTCTGGCGCGGCTTCAGGAGGACCGCCGCGCCCGAGACGAGCAGCGAGCAGACGAGGCACACGAGCGCCGCCAACCGGAAGATCGCGCCCGCGCTGTCCATGATCCTGACTCTAGCCCCGCGCGGCGGCGCGCCGCCGGACCGCGGCCCGGAGCGCGAAGTGGTCGATGAGCGGGGCGAACACGTTCATCAGCAGGATCGCCAGCATCATCCCCTCGGGGTACGCCGGATTCACGACCCGGATGAGCACCACGAGCACGCCGATGAGGAACCCGTACGCGACGCGCGCGCCGTTCGTGCCCGGCGCGGTCACGGGCTCGGTGGCCATGAAGACCGCCCCGAAGGCCCAGCCCCCCAGCAGGAAGTGCCACCAGAAGGGCACCGCGAAGAAGGGGTTCGTGTCCGAACCGACGAGGTTCAGGAGGCCGCCCATGAGGACCGTCCCGGCGGCGACCGCGAGCATGATCCGCAACGAGCCGATCCCGGTCAGGACCAGCACCGCCGCGCCGAACAGGCACGCGATCACCGAGGTCTCGCCCATCGAGCCGGGCATGAGGCCGAGGAAGGCGTCCCACGGGGTGATCCCGGCGGCGCCCGCCGGATGGAACGCGGCGCCGAACGTTTCCTCGCCCTCGAGGCTGAGCCGCGCGAGCCAGGTCGCGCCGCTGACCGCGTCCGGGGCGGTGTCGGCGGCGATCCACACGCGGTCGCCGGAGAGCTCGGCCGGATAGGCGAAGAAGAGGAAGGCGCGGGCGGCCAGCGCCGGGTTCAGGATGTTGTAGCCGGAACCGCCGAAGATCTCCTTCCCCACGACCACGCCGAAGGTGATCCCGACCGCGACCTGCCACAGCGGGACCGTGGGCGGCAGGATGAGCGGGAAGAGCATCCCGGTCACGAGGAAGCCCTCGCTGACCTCGTGCCGCCGCACGACCGCGAACACCATCTCCCACGTCCCGCCCACCATGAAGGTGACGAGCAGCACCGGCAGGTACCACAGTCCGCCGTGGACCACGCACGCGAGGACGCTCTCCGGCGCGTAGCCGACCCCGAGGCTCTCGATGACCATCGCGCGCCAGCCCGGCAGCGGCTCGCCGCCCGTCGCGATCGCGAGGTTCGCCTGGTGGCCGGTGTTGTAGAACGCCATCGCGACCGTTCCGGCGAGCGCGACCACCACCGTGAACATGAGGCGCTTCATGTCCAGGCGGTCGCGGGCGTGCGCCGGACCCTCGGTCGCCTTGCCCGGCGTGAACAGGAACGTGTCCGGGGCGTCCCACATCGGCCACAGGCGCTCCAGCCTGCCGCCGGGCCCGAACGGGGCGCCGAGCCGGTCGAGGAGCGGACGAAGCACCGGGATCAGCCTTCCTTCTCGAGGGCGTCGAGCACCCGGCGCAGCGCCGGGGCGTAGTCGTTCTTGGCCGGGCAGACGAAGCTGAGAAGCCCGAGGTCCTCCTCGATCAGCTCCAGCGCGCCCAGTTCCTCCGCCCGCTCCAGATCCTCCATGAGAAGCGCCCGCAGCAGGAACACCGGCGGAATGTCGAAGGGAGTCACCTTCTCGTACACGCCGATCGGGACGATGGCGCGGCGCGAACCGTGGGTCCCGGTGGTCAGGTTTCGGGGCCTCCGGGGCAGCAGCGCGGACAGGAACGCCCGGCTCGCCGAGAGCGCGCCCGCGCCCGGGGCGAGCCAGCCGAGGAACCGCCGGCGCCGGTCCTCCTCGAGGAAGGTGACCTGCCGGTGGTAGCGGCCGAGGTACGCCTCGTCGCCGCTGGCGGCGCGGCCCGTCAGGACCGACCCGGAGATCGCCCGGACGTCGCCCGGGCCTTCAAGCCCCGCGGTTCCCGATCCGAGCGGGGCCCGCAGCCGGCGCGGGCGCGGGACCGGCGGGCCGCCCACGGCGATCTCGCGCATCGGATCGAGGTCGCCCGTGCGCAGCAGGCGCCCGAGCGCCGCCAGATCCTGCGCGTCGAGATGCCACGACTCGCGGCCCCGCGCCGCCGGCGCGAGCCGGTGGACGTGGAGGCCGGCGGTCCCCGCAGGGTGGGGGCCGGCGAATTCCTCGTGCCGCACCCGGTCCGATTCGGGAACCGGAAGCCGCTTTCCCGGCGCCGAGCAGAGGAAGACCGGGCCGTCGGTGAGCCGCGCGAGGGCGGCGACCCCCCACTGGAGGTCGTTCTCGCGGCCGGCGACGGCCGCGACCGGATCCGGCGCGAGCGGCGCCGTGTCCATCGCGGTGACGAAGATCGCCTGCGGGCGGCTCGCCGGATTCGCGACCCGGCCGAACGGGCGGGTGCGGATCGAAGTCCACTCGCCCGAATCGAGCAGCGACTCCCGCAGTTCGTCCTCGCCGCCCGACTCGGGCCGACCTCCCGAGACCCGGAAGCGGCGCCCGGAGTCGGGGCGTCCGCCGCGTTCGCCGGAGGAAAGCTCGATCACGAGCGACCGGAACGCCCGCCGTTCGCCGCGATGCACCGCCTTCACCCGCCCGCCGACCGGAGCGGTGAACCGCACCCCCGGGGTCTTGCGGTCCTCGAAGAGCACCGAGCCCCGGTTCACCCGGTCGCCCGGCTCGACGCGCATCGCCGGGCGCATCCCCGGATAGTCGGCGCCGACGAGGGCGACTTCCCCGGGAATCCATGGCGAGGCCGGTCCTGCAGGCGGCGCCCCGGCCAGCGGCACGTCGAACCCGCGCCGAATCTTGTGAAGGCTCATGTAGTCGTGGGCGGACCGTCAATTCTTCCACAGCGGACGGGCGTTCCTCCCGTCAGGGCGCGTCTTCGGCGGCCTCGCGTCCGAGGTAGGGAAAGGGCAGCCGCCCGGCGTAGACGACGACCGGATACCGCGCCCGCAGGTCGCGGAGCGCGTCGGCGATCCGCTCGTTCGCCCGCCGTTCGAGGATCGCTCGCCGGGCCACGGCTCCCGCCTCGTCGGGGTCCATCGGGCCGGAGTCCTCGCGCCGGTCCACCCGGAAGACCCCGAAACCGGTCGCGGTGCCGATCGCGCCGCTGAATTCTCCGGCGTCGAGGCCCCGCACCGCGGCCGCGATCGTCTCCGGCAGCTCGCCTTCCTGGAAGACCCCCACCCGGCGGAACTCCGGCCCCGGCGAGTCCGGATCCTCGCCGAGCGCGGCGGCCGCCTCGTCGGCCTCGGCGCGGGTGCGGAACATGGCCTCCGAGAGCTCGAGGATCTCGGGCCGCCGGTAGAGCGGCTCGTCGGCCTCCAGCTCGAGCGCGACCTCCTCGTCCGAGATCTCGAGGTCGGCGAGGACCGCCTCGTCGAGGAACCGCCGCACCAGCAGCCGGCGGCGGACGCCCTCCTCGAGGCTCCCGGAATCCGGCCCGGCCGCCTCGTCCGCCGTCGGGGCGGCGGCGAGCACGGTCATCTCGGCGACGACGTCCATGGCGGAGACGCGGATTCCGGCGTCGCGGGCCCCGAGGGCGAGGAGCCGTTCCTCGACGAAGTCGTCCAGAAGCGCGCTCAGCACGGCGGGCGAGGGCGACGGCGCGAACCCCGCGCTCGACGCGAGAAAGCTCTCGAAGTCGGCGACGAGGACCGCCTCCTCGCCGAGCGTGACGATCGGCCGCTGCGCTCCGGGCGACGGGGCGCAGCCCGCGGCCAGGGCGAGAGCGGCGAGCGCCGCCCTCACGGCAGCGCCTCCACGGCGGCGAGCGCCATGTCGAGCGAGTCGAGGACCGTCGCCGGGTCCGCCCCGTCGGGCAAGGGCGTCTTGAGGTTGCGGCGCCGGTCCTGGTCGCCGGTCTCGAGCGTCAGCGTCGAGCCGTCGCGGGAAATGCGGGCGTAGCCGAGCGCCTCGGCCCGGACGCCGAGCCGGACGTGGCGGAACAGGAGGCCGACCGCCGGCGGCGGCGGGCCGAAGCGGTCCCGGACCTCGTCCTCGAGGCGGTCCAGTTCCCCGGCGCCCCGCGCCGCGGAGACCCGCTTGTAGAGCCACATCCGGTGCTGCGGATCGCCGAGGTAGCTCTCCGGCACGCGCAGGCGGAACCGCAGGTTGAGCTGGCAGCGGTCGCGGGCGGCCTCGCCCCGCGCCTCGGCGACCGCGGCGTCGAGCATCCGGTAGTACATGTCGAAGCCGACCGCCTCCATGTGGCCGTGCTGGGCCGCGCCGAGCAGGTCGCCCACGCCGCGAAGCTCCATGTCCAGCGCCGCGATGCGGAACCCGGCGCCGAGCTCGCTGAACTCCCGCAGCGCGGCGAGGCGCGGGCGGGCCCGCTCCGACAGCTCGCCGCCCTCGGGGACCAGCAGGTACGCCCACGCCCGGCGGTTCGAGCGCCCGACCCGGCCGCGGAGCTGGTAGAGCTGGGCGAGCCCGAAGGCGTCGGCGCGATTCACGATGAGGGTGTTCACGCGGGGCAGGTCCAGTCCGTTCTCGATGAGGGTGGTGGAGAGCAGGACCTCGGCGTCGCCGCGCTGGAAGGCGGCGAAGGCGCGTTCGAGTCCCGTCTCGGGCATCTGGCCGTGGGCGATGAGAACCCTCGCCTCGGGCGCGAGCCGGGCGAGAGTCTCGCGCATCGCGCCGAGCGACTGGATCCGGTGGTGGACGAAATAGACCTGGCCGTCGCGGGCGAGTTCGTACCGGATGGCCTCGGCCACCCGGTCCGGATCGAAGGGCAGCACGTGGGTCTGGACCGCGATGCGGTCGCGGGGCGGGGTCTCGATGACCGACATGTCGCGGATGCCCGACAGCGACAGGTTCAGCGTGCGCGGGATCGGCGTGGCGGTGAGGGCGAGGTGGTCGGTGCGGGCGGCGAGCCGCTTCAACCGCTCCTTCGCGGCTACCCCGAAGCGCTGCTCCTCGTCGATCACGAGCAGCCCGAGATCCCGGAACTCCACGTCCCGGGAAAGCAGGCGATGGGTGCCGATCACGACGTCCACGGTCCCGTCGGCGAGCCCGGCCACCACCGCCTTGCGCTCCTTCGGCTTGCGGAAGCGGGAGAGCATCTCCACTTGCACCGGAAATTCGCGGAAGCGCTCGCGGAAGAGCCGGGCGTGCTGGTCGGCGAGCACCGTGGTGGGGGTCAGGATCGCGACCTGCTTGCCGCTCATGGCCGCCTTGAACGCGGCCCGCAGCGCGACTTCGGTCTTGCCGAAGCCGACGTCGCCGGCCACGAGCCGGTCCATCGGGTTTTCGGCCTCCATGTCGGCGAACACCTCGCGGATGGTCCGCGCTTGGTCCTCGGTCTCGGTCCACCCGAACCCGGCCTCGAACTCCTCCATCCCGGGGACGTCCCGGGGGAAGGCGAACCCCTCGATCCGGCGGCGCTCGGCGTAGAGGCGGATCAGGTCGTCGGCGATGTCGTGGACGGCCTTTTCGGCGCGGCGCTTCCTGCGCGCCCACGCAGTTCCGCCGAGCCGGTCCAGCGTCGGCCGCGCGGCTTCCGAAGTCGCCCGGTACTTGTCGAGCAGGTCCAGTCGGTCCACCGGGAGATAGAGGCGGGCGCCCTTCGCGTACTCCAACTGCACCATGTCGGGCGCGTCCGGGGAGTCGCCGACGCGGGTGATCCGCAGGAACTTCCCGACGCCGTGCTCGGCGTGGACGACGAGGTCGCCCGGCTTCAGGTCGCGGAAGTCGGACGCGAACACCCGGCTGCGCGACTTGGCCGGCGTCCGGGGCGGCGCGGCGACGAGCACGGCCCCCGAAAGCATTT
The DNA here is from genome assembly GCA_965199715.1 of Vicinamibacteria bacterium. GTDB lineage: Bacteria > Acidobacteriota > Vicinamibacteria > Marinacidobacterales > Marinacidobacteraceae > CBDATA01. The sequence goes on along the minus strand of OZ241322.1, from coordinate 1,380,915 downwards.
CGAGACCGAGCGAGGGGATCTCGAAGCCCTCGTCGAACCGGCCCTCATGCACGAAGACCCGCAGCCCCGCTTCCCGCACCTTCGCCTCGAGCGTGGCCGCCGCGCGTCCGGGGGCGAACAGGTGGAAGTCCGTCGGGGTCTCCTTCAGGCGGGCGAGGAACGCGGGGAGCCTTCCGGCGAAGGACTCGGCCGGGCGCGCCGGCAGGTCGTCGCCGTCCGCGGAGTCGAGCTCGCGCAGCGCGACCGGACCCCGGGGCGGCGGTTCCCGCAGCCACCGGTCGAGCGACCCGAGATCCATGAGGAGCGCCTGCGGCGCCGCCGCGCCCGCAGTCAGCCGGCTCGGGGCCTTCAGCCGGCACTGGACCCCCCGGTCGAGCTCGGTCGCCGCGACGTCGCGGATCTGCTCGGGCTCCTCGACGAGCATGTCCGCCCCCTCGGCGTAGTCGAGGATCGAGGCGTCGTAGCCCCGGGTTCCCGGCAGCGAGAAGGCGGGATGCGGGCGGCCGGGCTGCGGGGGGAGCCCGACCCACTCGACCCCCGGCGCTATCTCGAGCGAGTCCGGCCGGTTCTCCTCGCCGCCGCTTCGCTGGGTGCCCGGGTCGAACGGGCGCAGCTCATCGACCTTGTCGCCGAACCACTCGATGCGCGTGGGCAGCTCGGCGTTCGCCGGGAACACGTCGAGGATGCCGCCGCGCCGGGCGAACTCGCCGGGGCCCGAGACCGGATCCTCGAAGCGGAAGCCGGCGAGGGCGAGGCGCTCGGCGAGCGCCGCCGGAGGCGTCTCGTCCCCGATGCGGACCCGGGCGCCGGCCTCGAGCAGCCGCTCGGGCCGCACGGTGCGGGTCAGGAAACCCGCCGGGGAGGCGACCACGAGCGCGCGCCGCCCCGACGCGAGGGCGAAGAGCGCCTCGGCGCGCAGCGCGAGCACTTCCGCGTGGGGTTCCCCGCCGCCGTAGGGATTCACCGCGGTCCCCGGAAGCCGCAGCACCGGCAGCTTCGACCCGAGCGCGCCGAGGAGCGTTTCGAGGTCCGCGGCGACCGCCGCCGGGTCGCGCGCCGTGACCAGAACCGTCGGCCCCCCGGCGAGCGTCGCCCGGGCGGCGGCGACGAGCGTCCGGGCGGACCCGTAGAGCCGGCCGATGGCGCGGGCCCGCCGCCGCTTCCGGACCGCGTCCAGCAGCGGCCCGAATCCGTCGCTCATCCTCCGAGCGCCGCGCGCACCGCGGCCTCGGGCGAGCGAGACCGCTCGCACCCCGCAAGGTCATGGCCGAGGGTCACGACCCGCTTCCCGAGCGTCAGGGCCATCGCCGCCTCCGAACGGGTTCCGCTGGCGCCGGGAAGGCAGATGACCGCGTCCGCGACGTGCACCACGAGGAAGTTGCGCAAGTGGCCCAGCCCGGTCGGGAGCGGCCGCCGCAGATGCCGGTTCCCCGTGCGCGGATCCGCCCCCGGGAGCAACCCGATCGTGAGCCCGCCCGCCTCGGCCGCGCCCCGGCAGGCGGCCTCCATGACCCCGCCGAGGCCGCCGCACACGAGGTCCGCCCCGGCCCGGGCGAGGAGGCGTCCGACCGCTTCGGCGTCCTCGAGCGCCCCGCCCTCCGCATCGCCGCCCCCGATGACCGCGACGCACCGGCGGGAAGCGGCCTCGGTCATGGGGCGGCGATGCTAGCCGGTGGTAGGCTGGCGGGACCCCCCGAGTTCCCTGATTCGCGCATGGCCGGAACCGCCCGCTCCCGCCGCCCCCGGCTGGAGGTCGAAAGGGTCTGGCCGCGCCACGTGATCCCCGGCGGACGGCTCGACGTCGCCGGCCGCGGCTTCCAGATCGACGAGTCGGCGGGGCTGCGCGTCTGGCTCGGCGAGAAGCCGGCGCACGTGCTGCGGGCGTCCTCGATGCGCCTCGCCGTGCGCGTGCCCGAGGGCGCGGGCGAGGAGCTGCGCGTCGCGGTCGGCGCGCGCGAGACGGAGCCGTGGCCGATCACGGTCGGTCGGCCGGTCGCCGAGGAGCTGCACATCGTCTCCAACCCGGTGTTCGACCCCCGGGGGAACCTCTACAGCACCGTCAGCGGCCGGCGCGGCGAGGCGATCCCCGATCCCATCTACCGGATTCCGCCGGGGGAGGGACAGCCGGAGCCGCTCGGCGAGGGGATCGTGAACCCGACCGGTCTCGCCTGGGGCCCGGACGAGGCGCTGTACGTCTCGTCGCGGGAGGACGGCTGCGTCTATCGGATGGACGACAAGAACCGCTTCCGCGTGTTCGGCGAGAACTTCGGCTGTCCCACCGGGATCTGCTTCGCGCCCACCGGCGACCTGGTCGTCGGCGACCGGGGCGGCACGCTCTTCCTCGCCACGCCGGAGGGCGAGGTCAGCGTGCTCTCGCCGATGCGCCCGTCCATTTCCGCGTACCACCTCGCCTTCAATTCGGCGGGATTCCTGTTCGTGTCGGGGCCGACGCTCTCGGCCCGGGACCAGATCGTCGAGTTTCAGCCGGGCGGAATTCCGAGCCGGATCCACACCGGGTTCGGGCGTCCGCAGGGCATCGCGTTCGACGCGGAGGATCGGTTTCTCGTCGCCGAGGGGCTTGCGGGCGACTCCGGGGTGTTCATGTCCACCGGGACCGGCGCGCGGCGGATCATCAGCGGTCCGCCGGTCGTGGGGGTCGCCCTGAACGGCAGGGGCGCGCTCGTGGTCGCGACCTCGGACCGGCTGTTCCAGTTCGCGGCGGACGCGGATCTCCTCGGCAGCCCCGACGAGGGGGAGTGGTCCCGGAGTCGCTGAGCGGGCTCCGGATCCCCGGACCGGTTCCGCTCCGCACCGAGGTCACGGCGGCGCTCGGGCGCCCGATGATTTCCTACCGGGGGCCGGAGATGCGCCGTCTCCTCGAGCGGATCCAGTCGGGGCTCGCCGAAGTCGTCGGAAGCGAACGGCGGCCGCTGCTGCTGACCGCTTCGGGCACTGGCGCGATGGAGGCGGCGCTGGTCAACGCGCTCTCGCCCGGCGACCGGGTGTTCGGCCTCGGCGGCGGACAGTTCGCCGAACGTTTCCTCGCCGTGGCCCGGGCCTACGGGCTCGACGCCCGCGGCCTCGGCGTGGAATGGGGCGAGGCCGCTTCGCCGGACCGCCTTCGGGAGGCGCTGCGGGAGTCGCCGGAGGTTCGGGCGGTGCTCCTCACCCATTGCGAGACCTCGACCGGCGTCCTCCATCCGGTGGAGGAGCTGATCGACGTCGTGCGCGCCGAGAGCGACGCGCTCGCGCTCGTGGACGCCGTCTCGAGCCTCGGCGCGGCCCCGCTCGCCGTGGACCGGTGCGACGTCACGTTCACCGGATCGCAGAAGGCGTGGGGGCTGCCGCCGGGTATGGCGATGGTCTGGACCTCGCCCCGGGCCGAGGCCGCCGAGGCGGAAGCCCGGCTCCCGCGGTTCTACTGGAAGTTCGCGAACTACCGGCGGGAGATCCCCCCCTTCACTCCGGCAGTTCCCGTGCTCTTCGCGATGGACGCCGGCGTGAAGCTGATGATCGCCGAAGGCGCGACGGCGACGCATGCGCGCCACGCCGAAGCCGCCGCGTTCGCGCGGCGCGAACTCGGGCGGATGGGGCTTCGGATCGTCGCCCCCGAGGGATTCCGCTCCCCGACCGTGACCGCGGCGTGGCTCCCGGACGGCGTCGAGTGGAAGGCGGTTTCCGCGCGCCTCGCCGAGCGCGGAATCGTTCTCGGCGGCGGCCTCGGCCGCTTCTCCGGGAAGGTGCTGCGGGTGGGGCACCTCGGCTGGATGACCGCGGACGACCTCCGCCCCGCGCTCGAGGCGCTCGCGGATACGATCGCCTGATGCGTCGCCGACATTTCATGATCGCCGCGGCCGCCGGCGCGTCGCTTCCCCGCTCCGGAACGGCCGCCCCTTCGACCGAAGAGCGCGACCGGCTGCTGGAGCTCGCCCACTTCGGCGAGAAGGCCCCCGCCGCCGGACCCGGAGGCATGGCCATCACCTCGCATCCGCTGGCCACGCGGGAGGCGGTGGAGGTGCTGAACCGGGGCGGCAACGCCTGCGACGCCGCGCTCGCCGCGTCGATCACCCAGACCGTCGTCGAGCCGCACATGACGACGATCACCGGCTGCCTCTCGATGCTCTACCACGAGGCGGCGACCGGCGAGACCACGTACGTCAACGGCAACGTGAACACGCCGACGGCGCCGCTGCCCGGCTTCTCGGTGATGGACCTCGCGACCGGGCGCGGCGTGGCGGTCCCCGGCTTCTGGGGCGGCTTCGAGGCCGCCCACGACCGCCACGGATCGCTGCCGCGGAAGGACCTGATGGCGACGGCCGTCGCCTACGCCCGCGAGGGCTTCCCGATGCACCCGTTCCTGTGGGGCGAGGTGTTCACCCAGTCCGACAAGATCGGGCGCACCGCCGAAGGGCGGGAGATGTATTTCGAGAATGGGGCCATCCCGCGCCCCGGCTTCCACCTCGTCCAGAAGCGAGCCGCCGACACGCTGGAGCGGCTCGCCGAGGAGGGGAGCGACTGGTTCTACCGCGGGGGTTTCGCGAGGCGGGTCTCGGAGGTCGTCCAGGCGGCCGGCGGGGTCCTGACCCCGGACGACTTCGCGGCGTGGGAGCCGAGGTGGCAGGAGCCCGCGTGGGGCAGCTACGGCGACTGGCGGATCGCCGGGTCGCCTCCGCCCGACAACGGCGGCACGCACCTGATCGAGATGCTCCACATGCTGGAGAATTTCGACCTCGAACGGCACGGACCGCCCACCGAATCCCCCGAGTCTCTCCTTCAAATGGTGCGCGCGAGCCGCCTCGTGTACTCCGAGGGCGCGCGGCAGAACGACCCCGAAAGCCATCCGCTGCCCCTCGAGACGATCCTCTCGAAGGACTACGCCCGGATGCGGTACGACCTGCTCCAGATGGGGCATCCGGCGACTCCTGCCGGCGAACCGCCGCCGCCCGCCGGCAGCAACCACGTGACCGTCGTGGACGCGGCCGGGAACGTGGCCACGATCCTCCATTCCTGCATGTCCTACCCATGGAGCAACGGGCTCTTCGCCGAAGGCGTGAGCGTCTGCGCCGCGGGCGCGCACTTCCTGCGGGTCATGCCGAAGCCGGGCCATCGGATCTCGGCCTACGTGGCGCCCAACATCATCTTCCGCGGGGATCGTCCGGCGCTCGCGTCCGGGTCGCCGAGCGTGAGCCTGCTGCAGAACATCCTCCAGAACTCGCTGAACGTGCTCCAGTTCGGGGTTCCGGTGGGCGAGTCGGTGCGCCGTCCCCGCTTCGGCGGCCCCTCGCTCACGGTTCCGGGCGCGGTGCTCATCGAGGCCGACTTCCCCGAGGACGTGCGGGACGCGGCGGCGGCCCGCGGAATCCGGTTCGACGTGGTGAACCCCTGGAACTGGCACCACGGCTCGTTCGAGGGAATCCACGTCGGAGAGGACGGCGTCCGCCGCGCCGCGGGAGATCCGCGCCGCTGCAGCATGGCCGAGGCGACGGCGTGATCCGACTCGCGCTCGCGGCGCTGCTGCTGCCGGCAGCCGCTCCGGCCGCGGACGTGGTCCTCCGTTGCGACCGAGTCTTCGACGGCGAGGCCATGCGCGACGCGACGGCGATCGTGGTCCGGGACGGGGAGATCCTCGGGTTCGACCCGGCGGCGGCCGTGGAGCCGGAGACGGTGGACCTCGCCGGGCACACCTGCCTTCCCGGCCTCATCGACCTCCACGCGCATCTCACGATCAACCCCGACACGCTGACCGCGCTCGACCTGAACCGCTCCAGCGCGGCGCGGGCGCTGGACGCGCTCAGGAACGCGCAGTCGATGCTCGGGGCCGGGTTCACGACGCTGCGGTCGCCGGGCGAGTTCGACGGGTACTACGCCACCGCGGACCTGAAGCGCGCCATCGCCCGGGGCGACCACATGGGGCCGCGCCTCCTCGTCGCGCCGCACCCGATCTCCGCCACCGGCGGCCACGGGGACTTCAACAACCTCATGTCCGACCTGGAGATCCACACGCCCACGCGGATCGCCGACGGCCCCGGAGAGCTGCGCAAGGAGATCCGCCGGCAGTTCAAGTACGGCGCCGACTGGATCAAGCTGATGATGACCGGAGGCGTGATGTCGGCGGGCGACGACCCGAACGTGAGCACCTACACGCTCGAGGAGGTCACGGCCGCGGTCGAGGAGGTACACCGGCACGGCAAGAGGATCACCGTGCACGCCCACGGGGCGGCGGGGATCAACACCGCGCTGCGCGCCGGGGTGGACTCGATCGAGCACGCCACGCTCGTGGACGACGAGGGAATCCGGCTCTTCCGCGAGCGCGGAATCCCCATCGTCCCGACGCTCTACGTCATGAACTACATCCTTGAGGAAGGGGAGGCGATCGGGTTTCCGCGGGAGAGCATCGACAAGGCGCGGTCGATCATCCGCCAGCGCGACGAACGCATCGGGGCGGCCATCGAGGCGGGGGTGATGATCGCGTTCGGCTCGGACACGATCTTTCCCCACGACACCGCCGCGCGCGAGTTCGCGGTCATGGTGGGGCTTGGCCTCGATCCGGTCCGCGCGCTCCAGTCCGCCATGATCGTCCCGGCGCGGGTGCTCGGCCTCGAGGACGAGATCGGCCGGCTCGCCCCGGGCTACGCGGCGGACGTCATCGCCGTGCCCGGCGACCCGCTCCGGTCCATCCGGGCCATGGAGGACGTCCGCTTCGTGATGCGCGGCGGAACCGTGGTGAAGCGGCCCTGAGCGACGAGCTGTTCGGCCGGACCGCGTTCGTCACCGGCGCAACCCGCGGGATCGGACGCGCGATCGCGGCGGCCTTCGTCGGGGAGGGGATGCGCGTCGTCCTCACCGGAACCCGCGCCGACGAGGCGCGGCGGGCGGCGGAGGAGATCGGCGCCGTCGGGGTCGGGTGCGACGTGCGGGACGACGGGAGCGTCGCGGCCGCGCTCCCGGGCCGGATCGACGTGCTCGTCAACAACGCCGGGCTCGGGATCTACCGGCCGATGACCGAGCTCGGAGTCGAAGAGTTCCGCGACGTGGTCGAAACGAACCTCGTCGGCGCGTACCGGGTGACCCGCGCCGCGCTGCCGCGCCTGTCCCGGCCCGCGACCGTGATCCACGTGGGGAGCCTCGCCGGGCGGCATCCGTTCGCCGGCGGGACCGCCTACAACGCCTCCAAGTTCGGCCTGCTCGGCATGGCCGAGGCGATGATGCTGGATCTGCGCGACTCGGGGATCCGCGTCGCCACGGTGATGCCCGGCAGCGTCGCCACCGGGTTCGCCGGGCGGTCTCCGGACGATGGCGCGGACTGGAAGCTCGCTCCCGAGGACGTGGCCGACGCGGTGCTCGCGATCTGCCGCCAGCGCGGACAGGCGCTCATGAGCCGCATCGAGATGCGTCCCAGCCGCCCGCCGAAGCGCTGAATCAGGCGAACCGGGCGAGCCCGAAGAAGGGCTCCTTCGCCGCCTCGCCGAGGATCTGCCGCGCCGCCATCTCGCCGAGCGCCGGTCCCAGCTTGTAGCCGTGGCCGGAGCCGCCCCCGAGGAGCCAGACGTTGTCCGCGTCGGGATGCGTGTCCGCGATCAGGTGGCCGTCGTGGCTCTGCTCGTACGGGCACACCCGCGCCTCCAGCAGCGGCGCGCCCCGCATCGCCGGAAACCGGAACTCCATGTACTCGCGGGCGCGCCGGATCGCCTCGGCGGAAGGGGTGCGATCGCCGTCCGTCGGATCGAACGGCGCGCCACGCGAGTCGTCCGCGACCTTGAAGCCGCGGTACTCGCTGCCGGGAACCCCGTAGAAGAGGCGGGTTCCGCTCTCGACCCACACCGGAAGCGCGCCCTCGGCGAGGTCGGCGCGTCCGGGCGGGGTCCCGAAGTAGAGGATCTCCTGCCGGGTGGGGCCGACGAGCGGCGGATCGAACCCGGGGAACATCCGCGAGAGCCACGGCCCGCCCGCGAACACGAACTGGTCGGCGGGAATCGCGTCGGCCCCGGTGATCGCGACCGTTTCCATCGCGCCGGAGCGGATCGGCCCGGGCGCCGCCTCGACCTGCCGGTACTCGCCGCCCTCGGCGCGAAAGGCGCGCAGCACCGCCTGGCACCCCCGGCGGGCGAGCAGGTATCCGGCCCCCTCCTCGAAGAGCGCGTAGACGAGGTCCCCGGCGTGGATCGCCGGGAAGCGGCGGGCGATTCCGGCGCCGTCCATCTCCTCGTAGCCGAGGCCGAGGTCGCTCAGGATGGGCGCCGCCTGCCGGGCGTAGTCGTCCTGCCCGTCGCTCATCCACAGCGCGCCGGTGCGAAAGAAGAGCGGCTCGCCCCACGCGGTCTCGCTCTCGCGCCAGAGATCGAGCGCGCGGGCGACCATTTCGCTGTAAATGCGGTGGGGGCCGTAGGTCGCCCGGATCACCCGCGTCTCGCCGCCGGAACTCGCCCGCGAGTTGCCCGGCCCCCAGGCGTCGAGGAGCGTCACCCGCGCTCCCCGGCGGAGGAGCTGGAGCGCGGTCCAGCCGCCGAACGCCCCCGCGCCCACCACGACGATCCGCGGGCCGCGCTGGCGGGCGGCGCTCGGGAGCCAGCGGGCCGAGGTCGCCGCGGCGAGGCCGCCGACGACGGCGCGGCGCGAGATCGTTCGGGTCATGCGGCCGGGATTCTGAGCGATGGGCCCGCCGCGAGGCCGAGCGCGATGTGGACGGTGTCCCGCAGGACGGCGGCGGCGGTGGGTGCGGCGTCCGATTCGGTGGCGGCGAACCGGTGCGTCTCGAAGAGGTCGGTCTCCCATTCGACGGCCATGTCGAGCGGTCCGATGCCGCCGAGGAAACTGTCCCGGGGGAGCGCCGCCGGGAACACCCGCAGCTTCCCGTCGGCGTCGGCCTCTCCCAGGAGACGCAGCGCGGTCCCCTCCGGCGCGTCGGGCGCGTCCTCCACCCCCGAGCGTTCGACCGACGCGAAGGTCGCCGGAACGCCGAGGACGGTGCGGGCGAGGATCACGAGCTTGAGCGCCGTGTCCGTCCCGTTCAGGTCGTTCGTCGGGTCCGCCTCGGCGATCCCGCGGGCCTTCGCCTCGGCGATCGCGGCTTCGAGCGAGAGGCCCCCGGCCATCCGGTCGAGCACCAGGTTGCTCGTGGAGTTGAAGACGCCGCGCACCCGGCGGAAGCGGGCGGCGACGAGCTCGCGCCGGCCCAGATTCACGACCGGCAGCCCTCCGCAGACGGTCGCGCTCCAGCCCATTCCGGCTCCCGAAGCGCGCGCGAGCGCCTCCAGCCGGTCGAAGTCGAAGGCGACCGCCGACTTGTTGGCGAAGACCGCCGAGCGGCCGGTTCCGAGCGCGAGGACGGCGGCTTCGAGGCCGGGCCCTCCCTCCAGGTCCATGGGCGCGGCGTCGAGGAGGATCGCGGAGCGCCCGGCGCGATCCAGCGCGTCGGCGAGGGAAACGGGGCTCGCGCCCGGAATGTCCCGCAGCGTGACGCCGCGCGCCTTCGCCCGCAGCAGGTCTCCGGCCGGAGGGCCGCCGTCGTCCGGCCCCCGCACGAATCCGCCGCTGTCCGCGCACGCGACGACGGGCAGGCGGACGCCGTAACGCTCGGCGAGGAGCCGCTCCCGGAAGCCGAGGATGCGAAGCAGCGCCTGATGGACGGCGCCCATCCCGAGCAGGACGAGCGGCCGCGTGGAGAGAGGAAGCACGAATCGTTCGGCGGCCGGGATCGTAGGATACGGGCGTGGCGGACGCACTGGAGCGCGCAATCAGCCTGATCGGGACGCTGAGTTCCGGCAGGCACACCTACGCGACGCTCCAGGCGGAGTCGAAGCGCGACCGGCGCACGATCCAGCGCTGGATCAAGACGCTCGCGGAGCGTTTCCCCGGATCGCTCGACGTCCAGGTCAACGCGGAGGGGAAGTCGACCTTCCGGCTGAACCGGGATCACTTCCTGTTCGACCAGAACCCGACGCGGCAGGAGATGGTGGCGCTCCGGATCGCGGCCAAGAAGCTGCGCGCGCAGAATCTCGAGGACGCCGCCGAGGGGATCGAGTCTCTCGGCAAGAAGATCGAGGAGGCGATCCGTCGGACGGAGGAGCAAAACCGTTTCGCCAAGTTGCAGCGGGACATCGACGACCTGTTCGAGACGCTCGGGTTCGCCTCCCGGCCCGGTCCCAGGATCCCGATCGCGTCCGAGATCAAGACGCGCCTCTTCGAGGCCTTCGACCAGCTCCGCGTGGTCCGGTTCCGGTACACGAACCGCAAGGGCCAACTCCGGACCCACGAAGTGGAGCCCCGGGGCATCCTCTTCGGCGGCGCCACCCGGCTCGTCGGGAAGCTGGGCGGGAAGGGGTTGCGTCAGTACCGCCTCGACCGGATGGAGAACCTCGAAGTCACGGAGAAAACCTGCTCCATCGACCCCAGGCCATTCCAGAACTACGTCCGGAACCTGTTCGGGAGCTTCGAGGACGCCGAGGCCAGCGACGTGAGATGGCGGTTCCGCAGCGACGCGCCCTCGCCGCACGATTGGGAGTTCCATCCGTCGCAGACCGCGACCCGGAACGACGACGGTTCCTTCACCGTCAGTTTCCGGGCGAGCGGCAAGGAGGACATGGCGCGGCACGTCATCGGCTGGTGGGACTGGATCGACGAGATCGAGCCCGAGCCCCTGCGCAAGATGGTGCTGGGAATGCGCCTCGCCGGCCTTGCGCCGCTGCTGAAGGAGTTCGGCGGCGAGGACGTGGCCGAACGGATCGAGAAGCTGGCCGAGGAATTCAGTCGGAAGACGGTGACGCAGCCCGGGTCATGAACCGGGGCCGCTTGGTCTCGTCCCCTTCGATGAGGGCCTGGAACTCGTCGAGGTCCTTGAGGAACTCCTTCGGGGCTACGCGCTCGTAGCGCCAACAGCCAAATTCTCGGGTGCCGAGCCTCGTCCCAACAGCGTCTCGAGAAACACGAACACGCGTTGAGGCATTCTCGCTATCTCCCAACACCCAGTGCGAGATTGCCATGCACTGATGGAAATTGGCACCCTCGTCCGCGGTGTCCAGCGACAACGCCGGCACTTGGCGAAACGACATTTCCTTGGGAGTACCGGATGCGCCCCATTGAGCCGTGCCGAGATTGAAGGCGTCCACAATCTCCAGCGGAGTACCAGCCCTATCCGATCGAAGCAGATTCGCGCGGCATCGGACCAGCGCCCTGTCCCGATGTACATCGGAACCAAGTCCGATTCCTCCCGCCGTTCCATCTGGTCGGACGGCAACGATTCCAGTAGCGCATGCCGATCTCGTTTTGATTCTCCGACGCCAGCAAGTGGATGACCGTTTGTCGCTCGATCGAATCCAAGGATCGGATGCGGGGGTGGCCATGAGCGTTTCGGCGGGTTCACCCGCCCGTTCCAATGCCTCCGCTACTAACCCGGGACTTCCGATTTTCCCCCCGAGAGCGTGACACGCGTCCTGCTCGGCGCCGGATACATCGCCTTCTTGCGGGGTGCTTCGGCCACGCTCCCGTCGTCGCTGATTGCGTCGAATTCGGGACACGATCCGCCGACGCATCTCCTCGCTGGCTGGGCGCTTCGTATGGTCTGCACGCTTCGCAGTCAAGGGGCGATCACTCCTTGGACGGACCAAGTGAGTGGTCACCGCCCGGCCGGCGGCCGCCCGGCACCATCGGGACGAAGTACACGCCGCCGTGGTTCTCGACCCGAACCTCCCCGGACTCCTCGCGCACCGCCACGACAAGGTCCTGCTCGGCGCCGTCGGGGCCGACCGGCGCGACCAGCCGTCCCCCCGGGCCGAGCTGTCCCACGAGCGCCGGCGGGATCTCGGGCGGGGCGGCGGTCACGAGGATGCGGTCGAAGGGCGCTTCGTCGGGCCAACCGGCGTACCCGTCACCGATCCGGAACCGGACGTTCCCGTAGCCGAGCTCGGCCAGGACTTCCCGCGCCCCGCGCGAGAGCGGCGCGATCCGCTCGATGGTGAACACCTGCGCCCCGATCTCGGCGAGGACCGCCGCCTGATAGCCGGATCCGGTTCCGATCTCGAGCACCCGGTCGCCGGGCCGGACGCGCGCCAGCTCGGTCATCAGCGCCACGACGAACGGCTGGCTGATGGTCTGGCCCTCGGCGATCGGCAGCGCCCGGTGCTCGTACGCGAAGTCCCGGTGCGTCTCGGGCACGAACCGGTGCCTCGGCACGCTTCGCATCGCCTCGAGCACGGCGGGATCGCGCACCCCGAGCGCCTCGATCTGTTGTTCGACCATGCGCATTCGCTCGGCTGCTCGCTCCCCCCGGGCGGTTTGCGAACCGGCGAGAACGGCGGCCGAGAGCGCAAGCGCCGCCACCGGCCCGAACGCGATCCGTCCGATCCCCATCGGCTAATTTAGCCATCGTGAAGCGCTTCCCGACACTTCCCGCGATCCTGCTCGCCGCGCTCTTCCCGTCGCTCGCCCGGGCCCAGTGGAGCGCCACCGAGCTCCAATACCAGGGGGGATACGCGCTGCAGGACGGCCCCTTCAACGCGCCCGGCTTCCAGAACCTGTTCACGCTGCAGCACGCGAGCGGATGGAGCAAGGGCGAGCATTTCTTCTTCGTGGACTTCTCGTGCTGCGAGGGCGCCGCCGCCGACCGTGACGCCTACTCCGAGTACTACGCCTACTTCGACTACGGGTCGATCGCCGGCAAGGAGGTCTCCTTCGGGCCGGTGCGGGGGATCGGCCCCATCCTCGGCTTCAACTGGGCGGCGCAGGCCAAGTCGCTGCGCTGGTCGCCGGGCGTCCGCCTCCAGCTCGACCTCCCGCGCTTCGCCTTCTCGAACCTCGACTTCACCTGGCTCGTGGACCAAAGCGCCGGGCTCGAGGGCGGCGGCGCCCCCAAGGCGTCCAGCTCCTTCGTCATCGACTTCAACTGGAGCCGGCCCTTCCAACTGGGAGACTCGTCGTGGACCGTCGAGGGCCACGGCGAATGGCACAGCGCCACCGACAGCGAGCTCGGCTTCCGAAACGCCGCGTGGGTGCTGTTCCAGCCGCAGATCCGGATGGATCTGGGCGAGGCCATGGACTCCGAGCCGAACCGGTTCTTCGTCGGCGCCGAGCTCCACTTCTGGTGGAACAAGTTCGGCTCCGGCGGCGACCACGAGATCATCCCGCAAGTCCTCCTCGTCCTGAGGTTCTGACGCGCGGGGCCGCTGGTACACTCCGAATCGTGCCGACCGTAGCCGGGACGCTGCCCGCGCAGCAGGGATTCGGGGCCACGCGCCGGCGCGAACCGTGGTGGATCGTCCCCGTCGTGACCTTCACGGTCCTCTCCGGGTTCATCGTGTACTCCACGTGGGCCGCGTTCCAAAACGCCCACTACGAGCTCGGGAACTACCTGTCGCCGATGTACTCGCCGGTGCTCTTCGGCGACTCGCACCACGCATGGCTGGGCGACAAGCCCGGATTCTGGCCGGCCTTCGTGCCGTTCTCGCCGGCGTTCCTCATCCTCTGGGCGCCCGCCGGGTTCCGGCTCACCTGCTACTACTACCGCGGCGCGTACTACAAGGCGTTCTGGGCCAGCCCGGCCTCGTGCACCGTGGGCAAGCCGTGGAAGGTGTACCGGGGCGAAAACAGCCTCCCGCTCATCCTCCAGAACGTCCACCGGTACTTCCTTTATTTCGCGGTCATCTTCATCGGGATCCTCGCGTACGACGCCTGGAAGGCGATGTGGTTCGCCAACCCGGCCAGCGGAGTCGAGGAATTCGGGATCGGCGTGGGCACGCTCGTCCTGACGCTCAACGTGATCCTGCTCGGCGGCTACACCTTCGGCTGCCATTCGTTCCGGCACCTCGTCGGCGGGCTCCTCGACCGCATCGCGGATCGCCCGGCGCGCCGCTGCGCCTACGAATGCTCCACGTGGCTGAACATCCGGCACATGAACTTCGCCTGGTTCAGCCTCGTCTGGGTCGCGTTCTCCGACGTGTACGTCCGGCTCTGCTCCATGGGCGTCTGGACCGACTTCCGGATCCTCTGACGTGCAGACCACCGAGCACGACGTCCTGGTGATCGGCGCCGGCGGCGCCGGGCTGCGCGCCGCCATCGAGGCCGCGTCCCGGGGCGCGAGCGTCGGGCTCGTGACCAAGTCGCTGCTCGGCAAGGCGCACACGGTGATGGCCGAGGGGGGCGTCGCCGCCGCGCTGGCCAACGTGGACGAGCGCGACGACTGGCGCACCCATTTCGCCGACACGATGCGCGGCGGCCAGTACGTGAACAACCCGGTCATGGCCGAGCTTCATGCGAAGGAAGCCCCGCAGCGGGTGAACGAGCTCGAGGCGTGGGGGGCGGTGTTCGACCGCACCCCCGACGAGCGGATCATGCAGCGCAACTTCGGGGGCCACCGGTATCCCCGGCTCGCGCACGTCGGCGACCGCACCGGGCTCGAGATGATCCGCACGCTCCAGGATCACGGCATCCACACCGGGATGGACGTGTACATGGAGCAGACGGTCACCCGGCTGCTCCTCGACGGCGGGCGCGTCGTCGGCGCCTTCGGGTACGACCGGGAGCGAGGGCGCTTCCGGCTCTATCGCGCCTCCGCCGTGGTGCTCGCCACGGGCGGCATCGGGCGCGCGTTCCGGGTCACCTCGAACAGTTGGGAGTACACCGGCGACGGCCACGCGCTCGCGTACGACGCCGGCGCCGAGCTGATCGACATGGAGTACGTCCAGTTTCATCCCACGGGGATGGTCTGGCCGCCGAGCGTCCGCGGAATCTTGGTCACCGAGGGCGTCCGGGGAGAGGGCGGCGTGCTGCGCAACAGCGAGGGCGAGCGCTTCATGTTCGACGACATCCCCGACCTCTACCGGTCGCAGACCGCGAGCGACGCCGAGGAGGGATGGCGCTACACGCAGGGCGACAAGGAAGCGCGGCGCCCGCCCGAGCTCCTCACCCGCGACCACGTCGCCCGCTGCATCGTCCGCGAGGTCCGCGAGGGCCGCGGCAGCCCGCACGGGGGCGTGTTCCTCGACATCGCGTGGATCAAGGAGCGGATCAAGGACAGCGAGGCCCACATCCGCCGGAAGCTCCCGAGCATGTACCATCAGTTCAAGGAGCTGGCCGGCCTCGACATCACGACCACCCCGATGGAGGTCGGCCCCACGACCCACTACGTCATGGGCGGCGTGCGGGTGGACGGGGAGACCCAGATGAGCGCGGTTCCCGGGCTGTTCGCCGCTGGCGAGTGCGCGGGCGGGCTCCACGGCGCGAACCGGCTCGGCGGAAACTCGCTCTCGGACCTCCTCGTGTTCGGCAAGCGGGCGGGGGAGCACGCGGCGGGCTTCGCGTCGGCGAACCCGCGGCCCGCGTGCGAGGCGACCGAGGCCGAGCAGGTAGAGGCGGCGACCCGCGACGCGCTCGCGCCGCTCGAGCGGCAGGACGCCGGCGGCGAGAACCCCTACGCGATCCAGTCCGAGCTCCAGGACCTGATGCAGGCGAAGGTCGGCATCGTGCGCAGCCAGTCCGAGGTCGATGCGGGCCTCGAGGGCGTGCTGGCGCTCGGCGCACGCTCGAAGACGGTCGTCTCCCCGGGCAGCCGCGAGTACAACCCGGGATGGCACACCGCGCTCGACCTCCCGAACCTGCTGCTGGTGTCCGAGGCGGCCGCCCGCACCGCGGCGGTGCGCAAAGAGAGCCGCGGCGCCCATTTCCGCGAGGACCATCCCGGCAAGGACGAGCGCTGGGGCAAGACCACGCTCGTGGTCCGCCGGGGCGAGGGCGGCGCGATGGAGGTCTCGGAGGAGCCGGTCGCGGCGCCCCGCGGCGAGCTGCTCCAGATCATCGAGGAGAACCGCTGATGGCCGAGAGAGCGTTCCGGATCCGCCGGGGCTCCCCCGACGACGGCGGCGAGATGGTGGAGTACCGCACCGACGTCACCGAGGGCATGGTGGTGCTGGACGCGGTGCATCGGATCCAGGCCGAGTCCGCGCCCGATCTGGCGGTGCGCTGGAACTGCAAGGCGGGGAAGTGCGGCTCCTGCAGCGCCGAGGTGAACGGGAACCCGCGCCTCATGTGCATGACCCGCATGAGCGACGTGCCCGACGATCGCCCGGTCACGATCGAGCCGATGCGGGCGTTCCCGATCCTCAAGGACCTCGTCACCGACGTGAGCTGGAACTTCGAGGTCAAGAAGCGCATCAAGACGTTCAAGCCCCGCGAGGCCGACGCCCCCGACGGCACCTGGCGCATGCCCCAGCGCGACGTGGATCGCGTCCAGGAATTCCGCAAGTGCATCGAGTGCTTCCTCTGCCAGGACGTCTGCCACGTCCTGCGCGACTCGCACCTGCATGAGGAGTTCATCGGACCGCGGTTCTTCGTGTACGCCGCGGCGCTCGAGATGCACCCGCTGGACACGGAGGATCGCCTCGAGGAACTGAAGGACGCGCAGGGCGTCGGGTACTGCAACATCACCAAGTGCTGCACCAAGGTCTGTCCGGAGCACATCACGATCACCGACAACGCGATCATCCCGCTGAAGGAGCGGGTCGCGGACCGGTTCTACGATCCGGTCCGGAACCTGTTCCGGGTCATCACCGGGCGATGAGGCTGGGCGCGGTCGTCAAGGGCGGCATCCTCGCCGGAATCCTGATCAACTTCAGCGAGTTCGTCCTCAACACGATCGTCGTTCCGGTGGAGCCGGACGCCGCCGGGTCCATGGCGTTCTGGGTGCTCTACGCGTTCGTGCTGGGCCTGTTCGTGGCCTACATGTACGCGCTGGTGCGGCCCCGCTGGGGACCGGGCCCGAAGACCGCCGCCTGCGCCGGCCTGATCGTGTGGTTCCTCCACGCGCTGCTGCCCGCCACCGGGCTCGCCAACATGGGCGTCATGCCGCTGCCGTGGCTCGCCCTCGGCTGGACCTTCGCGGAGATGGCCGTCGCCGGGATCCTGGCGGGCGCCGTGTACAACGAATAGCTCAGCGGGTCGCGCCGTGGAACCAGCCGCGGCGGGCGCGCACCTCGGCGCCCTCGGCGGTCGTGGTCACCTCCAGCCGCCGCCAGCCCGGCGCCTGCGCCGGATCGGGCGAGAACGCCAGCACGTAGCGCGACTCGAGGTCGCGGAGGATCTCCTCGTACGCGACGAGCACGCCGTCCTCCTCGCGCACCGTGATCATCCGCCCGCCGCTGAGCTCGGTCACCCGCCGCAGGAGCTGCAGCTCGGACGGCGCGTGCTGGCCGAGCCGGGACCGGAACCCCTGCGAACGCGCCGGGAGCAGCGTCGCGAGCGAATCCGGGGCGGGCCCCGCGCCCATCCGCCGGATCCCGATGCGCGCGCGGCGCTGCACCGACGGCGGAATCGTCGTCACCCGCCCCCTCGGCCGGGCTCGGGCGCGGCCCCGGGCGTCCGGCGGGATGAGCGCGTGGATGAGCGCGTCGCTCGTGCGCAGCGTCTCCTCGACGAGCGGTTCGGGGAGCCAGCTCACCGTGTCCGCGCCGTCGGAGAACAGGAGGATGACCGAGCGCCCGGGCGCCGCGTCGGCGAGTGAGATGGCCGTCGCGAGCGAGTCCCACAGCGCCGTGCCGCCGCCGGTCTCCACGCCGCCGAAGACGTCCTCGGGCAGGCTCGCGCAGGGCGCGAAGTCGTGGATCAGCGCGAAGGTTCCGGCGAAGGCCGACGCGGCGCAGACGTCCCCCGGGTCGAGCTGGCGCGCCACCCGCTCGGCGGCGCTCCGCAGCCGCTCGCGGCGCTCGGGGGTCACGCTCAGGCTCAGGTCCATCACGAACAGCACCGAAAGCGACAGGTCGTCGAGCGGCACGATCCGGACCGGGCGGGCGACGCCCTCGTCGAGAAGCTCGAAGTCCGCGGCGACGAGTCCCCTCACCGGCTCGTCCCCCCGGGTCACGACCACGTCCACCAGCACTTCTTCGACGGTGACCCGGAACTGGGCGAAAAGCGCGAGCAGGAGGAGGGCGGTCATGGGTTGAGCGCCAGCCGCCGCAGCCGCGCGAGCTGCGCCTGCTCGTCCTCGAGACCCCCGGAAAGGAAGCGCCACCAGGCGTCCTCCCCGTCGGCGGCGGCGAGCTGCGTGCGCACCGCGGCCTCGGCCCCGGCGAGGTCGCCCCGCAGGCGCCGGGCGGTCGCGAGCGCGGTCGCGACGGTGAACGAGCCCACGTGGATCGCCTGGGCCTCGGCGAGAGCCGTCTCGGCCGTCGCGAACTCGCCGAGCCAGAGCAGGGTCTCGCCCCGGATCACGAGGCTCGCGAACCGCTGCACCGGGGTCAGCGGCCCGAGCGCGTCGAGGCGCTCGAGCGCTTCCTCGGGATCGCCGTTGCGGAGCGCCAGATGGGCGAGGCGCAGCCGGACTCCGGTCATGTCGCCCGGCGGGAGCGCCGGCTCCTCGTCCTCCAGCAGGCTGAGGAAGAGCGACCAGGCGTATCCGAAGAAGCGCTCGTCGTGGGTGGTCCAGCCGGCCATCTCGCTGAAGCGGGCGGCGAGCAGCCGGAACGGGGGCGCGGTGCGGTCGCGGCCCCGCAGCTCCTCGAGGATCCGGACGACGTCCTCCCAGCGGCCCATCTCCCAATAGGTCCCGACGAGGCCGTACCGGGCCTCGGTCGCCCACTCCCCGCCCGCGACCACGAGCGTCCGCCACGCGATCTCCTCGTTCTGCTCGGGCTCCATCCGGGCCGCGGCGGCGAGGTCCAGATGCAGCATCGCCGACCCCAGAAGCTGAAGCCGGTCGGTCCCCGGGGTTCGCCGCAGCGCCTCGGCGCCGTCCTCGAGCTCGTCCATGGGGAGCGTCATGGCTTCCCGGAGCGCCTCCACGAAGGCTCCCGACCGATAGCGCTCCACGAGCGCCCCGTACTGCGTCGCGAGCAACGCGGCCAGCAGCAGGCTCATCGCGTGAGCGTACCCGGCCCCGTTGGTACGATCCGGCCTCTCCCGAGGAGACCCCCATGTTCCCGAACCGCCTGTTGATCGCCGCCTTCGCAGGGCTCGTCGCCGGATGCGGCGACGCCCCCGAGGAGCCGACCCCGGAGACCGAGGAGGAGATGGTCGCCCGCGCTCTCGAAATCCACAAGCGGGTGCTCACGCTCGACACCCACATCGACATCCCGTTCACGTACGCCACCGAGGGCTTCGATCCCGGCGGCTCCATCCCGGATCTTCAGGTGGACTATCCGCGCATGATCGAGGGCGGCCTCGACGCCGGCTTCTTCATCGTGTACTACGGCCAGACCGCCCGCGACGAGGAGGGCTACGCGGCCGCGAAGGAGGGCGCGCAGACCAAGTTCGACGCGATCCACCGCGCCGTCTCCGAGCACTCGGACGTGATCGGCCTCGCGCAGACCGCCGCCGACGTGGAGCGCATCCACGCCGACGGCAAGCTCGTTGCGCTCATCGGCATCGAGAACGGCTTCGTGATCGGCACGGACCTGTCGCTGCTCGAGACCTACCGCGAGCTCGGCGCCCGCTACGTCACGCTCGCGCACAACGGCCACAACGACATCTGCGACTCGACGAACCCGCGCGCCGACCTCGGCGACGCCGACGAGGAGCACGGCGGTCTCAGCGACTTCGGGCGCGACGTGATCCGGGAGATGAACCGCCTCGGAATCCTCGTGGACGTCTCGCACGTCTCGAAGAAGTCCATGATGCAGGCGGCGGAGCTTTCCGCCGCGCCCATCATCGCGTCCCACTCCAGCACCAAGGCGCTCGCCGACGTCACCCGGAACATGGACGACGAGCAGCTCCAGGCGCTCGCGGCGAACGGCGGGGTCATCCAGATCGTCGCGCTGCGCAGCTTCGTCAAGACCGACTCCCCCGAGAAGGCCGCGGCGACGGCCGCGGCGATGGCGGAGTTCGGCGTGTCCTCGTTCGCCGAGGCGGCCGCGCTGGAGGAGGCGGAGCGGCAGGCGCTGCGCGCCCGGGTCGCCGAGGTGAGCGCGCAGTTCCCGGTGACCGTCGCCGACTTCGTGGACCACATCGACCACGCGATCTCCGTCATCGGGCTCGACCACGTCGCCATTTCCTCCGACTTCGACGGCGGGGGCGGGGTCGATGGCTGGGACGACGCCTCGGAGACTCCGAACGTCACTGTCGAGCTCGTGCGCCGGGGATACACCGAGGCGCAGATCGCTCAGTTGTGGAGCGGGAACACGCTGCGCATCATGCGGGAGGCGGAGCGCGTGGCCGAGGAGATGCAGTGAGGGGGGCGGCGCAGTTCAATCAGGAGCTGCGTGGCTTCGAGCAGGTCCAGAAGCTCCAGCGCTACCGCCTCGCCGAGGGCGCGCACGAGGGGTTCGACGACGCCTTCGTCCTCGAGCCCTGCGACCTCTCCCGCCTCGACTCCGAGGAAGGAGTCCGGGCGCTCGGCGAGTCGCTCGAGGACAGCGGCTTCGCGATCCTGACCGGCCACGGCGTCGATCCGGCGCTCTACGCCGAGGCGCACCGGCGCACCCGGGTGTTCTTCGAGGGGCATTCGCTCGAGGAGAAGATGCGCTTCCGCGCCGAGCGGCAGGGCTCGGTGAACCAGGGCTACTTCCCGATGCGGGAGACCTCGAACATCCACCCCGACCTGGTCGAGGGCTGGGTGTTCTGCCGGCGCGCGTTCGACCTCGACGGCGACCCGGATTGGGACGAGTCGCGGTTTTGGCCCTCAGCCGGCCATGAGGCGTTCTTCCGCAAGCTCGTGCTCGCCCACGAGGCGCTCGTCCACCCGATCATGCGGGCGATCCTCACGTACCTCGGCGAGCCGCCCGGCCTGTACGACGAGCGCCTCGCCGAGACGAATTTCGGGTTCCGGCTGAACTACTACCCGCCGATGACCGGAACCTCGGGCCGGATGCTCGGACACGAGGACGTGGACCTCTTCACGATCCTCCCGGCCGCCGAGACCGAGGGGCTGCAGCTCCTCCACCGGAAGACCATGAAGTGGGTGCGCGTCGAGGCGCCTCCCGGCACGATCGTCCTGAACACCGGCGACTACATGCAGCGGATCACGAACAACCGCCTGCCCTCCACGACCCACCGGGTGGCCGCGCCCCGGGATCCGGCGGCGCGCGCCCGCTGCCGCACGTCCTTCCCGATGGCCGTCTATGTCTGGGAGGACGAGCTGCTGGAAGTGCTTCCGAACCAGGGGGCGCCGCTCTACCCGCCGGTGCGCGCCGAGGACTTCCACACCCGGATCACGAGCAAGTACTACGGAGACAAGTACCACGAGACCGGCGAGATCGGCGCGGTCTCCCGAACGTAGGGTCAGCGCGGGATCAGCTCGATCACGATGTTCCGCAGCGGGGCGTCGCCGATGTTCTTGACCACGTGGATCACCGGCGGGTTGAACTTGATCGTGCCGGGAATCTGGGTCTTGAACACTTCCGGCTGCCCGTCGGGCCACTGCCGGAGTTCGGTGGCTCCCATCACCAGCACGACCCGCTGCGCGTGCGAGTGCCGCTCCCGGAGGTCGCCCGGCTCGAGGCGCTCCTCGAACACGAAGAACTCCTCGCAGGTGTGGAGCCGCTCGTTCTTGCCGGCGGCGATGGTCTCCTCCGGCCCCTGGACCGGCGGCGGATCGGCCTTCAGATTCACTTCGGCGAACTCGGGCCCCTCGACCCGGTAGGACTCTCCCGGCCCGGCGACGAAGACGTCCGCGTACCCGAGCTTGCTGGGCTCGCCCGCCTCCGGGCGCACCGTGACGTCGCCGAAGGCCACGACGACCCGGTGGTGGCAGCCGGGTCCGCTGGAAGCGCACGGCGCGGCGTTGCGATGCACCGTCGCCCACGGGTTGTCGAGGACGGCGTCCGGAGCGGCGGCGGCCGCAACGATAATCAACAGATGGCTCAGGGGCATGCGTTCGTTCCCAGGGGCGCGGCGCTGCTCGCGGTTCTCCTCGCGACGCTCGGAGCGCAGATCCCCGAGCGAGGCGCGCCCGGCCTCAACCGCATCGCACTCTATCCGACCCCCGATCTGGCCCCCGCCGGCGGAACCGGCTTCCTGCGCCGGGATCCGAGCCCGTTCGGGATCTCGGTGACGCGCGACGGGAGCCAGCGCTACCGCCTCGACCTCGAGATCGAGGGGCTTCCCGACCCGGCCTCGCTCGGCGACTTCGGGCACTACGTCGCGTGGGCGACGACGCCGGTCATGGATCCGGTCGTCCGGCTCGGCGAGGTCGGGAACGGAACCTTCGAGGACCTCGGTCCGGTCGCCTTCGACAAGTTCGTGATCCTCGTCAGCGCCGAGGCCCGGCCCGACCCGGAGACCCGCGCCGGGAGGCTGATCCTCCGGGGCGCGTCGCCCTCCACCCGCATCCTCCCCGACAACCACCTCATGGTCCCGGTGAGCGGCGTCGGCGAGGCGGGCGCCGCGAGCGCGACGGACCAAGCCCACATGGACCACTCCGGCCACGGGGACGGGCCGCGCTGGAGCCATCCGCCGATGCTGGAGGAGACCCCGATGATCCCCGGCCTCGGCCAGCTTCGCCCCGAGCCGACCCCGTTCCTCCCGGAGGACGCGGACGCCCCTGAAGCGGTTCCGTCACGGGTCGCCCGGCTGCGGGACGGGCAGACGCTCGACCTCCTGGCGGGCCCGGTGCGCCGGACCGTCGGGGGCCGCGACCGGCTCATGTACGGCTTCAACGGCCAGTACCCGGGGCCGCTGATCCACGTGGACCGGAACTCCACGATCCACGTGAACTTCGAGAACCACACCCCATGGCCCACGGCGATCCACTGGCACGGGGTCCGGCTGGAGAACCGGTACGACGGGGTTCCCCACCTGACCCAGGACCCGGTCCCGCCGGGCGGCCGGTTCGAGTACCGGATCTTCTTCCGCGACGCCGGCCTCTATTGGTACCACCCGCACCACCGGGAGGAGGTCCAGCAGGACCTCGGCCTGTACGGGAACATGCTGGTCGAGGCGCCGCCCGACGAGTGGTACCCGCCGGTCGATCGCGAGGAGATCCTGATGCTGGACGACCTCCTCATCGCCGACGACGGTAGCCTGTTTCCGTGGGGAACCGAGCGGCCCACCCACGCGCTCATGGGCCGGTTCGGCAACCTCATGCTGGTGAACGGCGAGCCGTCCCACGACATCGAAGTGGCGCGGGGCGAAGTGGTCCGGTTCTTCCTGACGAACGTCTCCAACACCCGCACGTTCAACCTCGTGTTCGGCGGGCCGGGAACGCACCGGATCAAGGCGCTCGGCTCCGATCTCTCGCCGTTCGAGCGCGAGGTCTTCGTGGACTCGGTCGCGCTGGCTCCAGCGGAGCGCTACATCATCGACGTGGTCTGGGACGAGCCCGGCGAACACCGGATCCGCAACCGGGTCCGGCCGCTGGAGCACACCTTCGGCGGCTATTTCTCCCGGTCCACCGATCTCGGCGCGGTCACCGTCCGTCCGGCCGACGCGCCGGCCGACTCATTCGGCGAGCTGCGCGAGGACTTCCGGGTGGTCGCCGACGTGGACCGGTTCCGGGACCGCTTCGACGATCCGCCCGACTACGAGCTGCTGCTCACCATGGAGGTCGAGGGGATGGACCCCGCCATCATGCAGCGGATGCGCGCCGACCGGGTCTTCTTCCCGCCGGTGGAGTGGGCCGACACGATGCCGATGATGAACTCGGTCGCCACGCCGCAGGAGATCCGGTGGACCGTCCGCGAACCTTCGACCGGCCGCGAGAACATGGACGTAGCGTGGCGGTTCCGGGTCGGCGACGTCGTGCGCCTGCGGATCGGGAACGACGCCGGGGCGATGCACGCGATGCAGCACCCCTTCCACATCCACGGCCAGCGCTTCCTCGTGACGCACCGCAACGGCTCGCTCGTCGAGAATCAGGTCTTCAAGGACACGGTGCTCATCGCCGCCGGCGAGACCGTGGATCTCGTGCTGGAGATCACGAACCCGGGCAAGTGGATGGCCCACTGCCACATCGCCGAGCACCTCGAGGCCGGGATGCGGTTCGTCTTCGAAGTCGATCCCTGAGCGTCAGTTCCCGTCCCACAAGTGGCGGTCGAACCACTCCCAGTTGTGGACCATCGCGGCGAGCCGCTCGCGGGGCTTGTTGATCCCGTGCCCGAAGCCCTCGTAGATCACGAGCCGGGTCTCGACGCCCACGTCCTGGAGGCCCTGGTACAGCTCGTAGGCGTTCGGCGTGGGCACCCGCGCGTCGAACTCGCCGTGCTGGATGAGCGTCGGCGTGTTCGCTCGCCGGATCGTCGTCATCGGCGAGGTCCTCGCGTAGATGTCCGGGTCGTCCCACGGCGTGGCCTTGAGGTAGGCGCGGGTGAAGCCGTGGATGTCGGTGTTCACGTAGTACGTCATCCAGTTCGAGATCCCGGCTCCCACCGAGATCGCCCGGAAGCGGTCGCTCGTCGTGGTCAGGAACGCCGAGATGTACCCGCCCTGGCTCCATCCCATCGCGCCGATCCGGTCGGGGTCGGCGATCCCCCGCTCCACGAGGCTCTCGACCCCGGAGAGCACGTCCCAGGCGTCGCCCACGCCGAGGTTCCGCACGTTGAGCGCCCGGAAGTCGGCGCCGTAGCCGGCGGAGCCCCGGTAGTTGGGCATCATCACGAGCGCGCCGCGCCGCAGCCACTCCATCACCGGATAGACGTAGCCGCCGACGAGCTGCGGGCGCGAAGTGCCGGTCGGCCCGCCGTGGATCACCACCATCAACGGATGGCGGGCGTTCGGGTCGAAACCCGGCGGCTTCATCAGCACGCCCTCGATCTCGACCCCGTCCTCGCTCTCCCAGCGAATCACCTCGCGCTCGCCGAGATCGCCCCAGTCGGCGACCTGTTCCGTCATGTCGGTGACCGGCTCCAGGGCTCCGTCCGGGGCGACGCGGAAGACCTCTCCGAGCGAGCTTCGCGACTCCGCGACCACCGCCATCGAGCCGTCGGCCGCGACGTCGGCGGCCATGAGCATCTCGGGGTCGTCCCGCTTCACGCGCACCGTTCCCGAGGCCGGGTCCAGCGCGAACAGATGGCGCGCCGTCCGCTGCGTGGCGAGAAAGAGGATCCCCGCGTCGGTCCACGCCACGGCCGACGGGTTCTCGTCGAAGTCGGCCGTGAGGAGCCGGGGCTCGCCGCCGTCGCGCGGAACCGCCGCGAGCTCGGAGTTCCCGTAGTACGGGCTCGCCTCGGCGGACGTGGAGATGAGCACCTCGGCGCCGTCCGGCGACCACATCGGCCCGCGCTGGCGGCCGGGCGCCCGGGCCAGCGGCCGGACGGCTCCGGTCGCGACCCCGACCACCGAGACGTCCGCCTCCCGGAACGAGTCGATCCGGGGATCGGGGGTGTGGTCGAAGGCGATCTCCTCGCCGTCCGGCGACCAGTCGAAGCTCCCGACGGTGAAGCCGTCGCCCTCGGTCAGCCGGCGCGGCTCGCCGCCGACGTCCATGACCCACAGGTGGGACATCCGGAAGTCGGCGTCCTCGACCGCGTAGGCGCCGAAGTCCTCCTCCCGCTCCTCGGTCGCGTCCGCGTCGCGGGCGACGAAGGCGATCCGGCCCCCGCCCGGCGCGAATCGGAACGACCGCACGCCGCCCTCGTGGTCCGTCAGCGGTTCGGCCTCGCCGCCGTCCGCGCGGATCCAATGGACCTGCTCGTCCCGCAGGAACGCGATCCGGGCGCCGTCGGGCGACCACTGCGGCGCGGAGCTGCTCCCCTCGTCGTCGCGGGTGAGCGGGAATCCGTCCAGCCAGATCTCCTGGTCGAACCGGTTGGCCTCCCAGTCGGCGGTCGTGACCGAATAGGCGATCCGGGTCCCGTCCGGAGAGATGCGCGGACTTCCCGCCGCGCGCAGGCCGATCTGCGCCCGGAACGCGTCGAGCGGCGGCTCCTCGGCCATGGCGCCCGTCCCGAGCGCGAGGAGCAGGAGCCCGATCACTGGAGCGCCCCGGTCTCGACGGCGGCGGTGCGGACGCCCCCGTCGCGCCACGCGACGATCAGCCGGTCCTCGAGGCGTTCGAGCTGCGGCATTCCGGCCTCGCGGCCCGCCGGCGCCTCGGCCACGACCATGGACTCGCTGGGCAGCCCGTCCTGCGTCATCCGCCGCAGCCGGACCTCGGCGCGGTCTCCCTCGCCCCGCTCCAGCCAGACGATCGCGGCGGTGCCGTCCTCGAGCAGCGCGACGTCCGCCCAGCCGATGGGCGCGCCCTCGTCGAAGCGCACCGGCGGGGTGAAGCCCTCGGCCCCGTTCCCCGAGAACGCGAGCCGCAGCTCCGGCTCGCCGCCGGCCGCCGTGAACCACGCGATCGCCGCGGTGTTGCCGCTCGCCGCCGCGGCCGGGCCGTTCACCGGACAGCCGTTGATCCGCCAGCCGTCCGCGTGCACCAGCTTGTCCGCCTCCCAGACCTCGCGCACCCGGCGGCGGACGGCGACGTCGCGCACGTCGTCCTTCGGCGGGTCGGGATGGCGGTCCCGGTACGCGACGAGCGGTCCGAGCGCGCTCGTGGCCATGCCGAGCGGGCAGCAGTTGCACACGTTCTCGTCCAGCAACTGGTCGCTGAGCGGGTGGCCGTCCACGTGGAAGCGCACCATCCGCAGCGTCATCACGTCGGAGTCGCCCGGCTTCGGGGCCAGGTACGCCCCGGAGAATCCGCCCGGTTCCAGCGCGTACGCCACGAAGCCGGTGTAGTTCTCGGAGTCGCCGAGACCCATCGAGTACACCTCGCGCCACGTCGCGCCCCGGTCGAACGAGTGCGCCACCCGGACCCCCGAGCCGTAGGGGCCGCTCGCTCCCGGATGCTTCACGAGCCAGTGCGCCGCCATCCGGTCGCCGCCGATGGCCACCATCGCCGGGCGGTCGGCCCAATTCACGAAGAGGTCCGCGCCCTCGGCGATCGTCTTCGGTGCGCCCCATCCTTCCTCGCCCAGTTCGGAGAACAAGAGGGCGTGGCCGTCGGCCGAGGGCTCGATCCAGCTCAGCAGCACCGGCCCCTCCTCGCCGACGGTCAGCGAGTACTGGCCGCTCTCGGGTCCGGCCGGGCTCTCGAGTGTCTGCGCCGTCGCGAGTCCGCCGACCAGGAGCGTGGGAAGAAGGAATCGCGTCATGAGAACCGCAATTCTCGCACGGTTCGCTACCATCGGCTGATGCGCTCCCTCCTCCTTCTCGCCGCGCTCGTCGCTTCCGCCGCCTCCGCCCAGACCGCGTCGGAACTCTCCGCGAACGTCCAGCGGTTCGTCTCGGTTCCCGAGCCGGTCGTCGCGATCACCGGAGTCCAGGTCGTGGACGGCGTCGGATCCCCGCCGGCGAGCGGGCGGACCGTCGTGATCGCGGACGGACGGATTCAGGCGGTGGGCGCGGACGGGAGCGTCGAGATCCCGGAGAACGCCCGCCGGATCGACGGGAGCGGCCACACGCTCATCCCCGGGCTCGTGGGGGTCCACAACCACACCTTCTACACGACGGCGGCGCGGCATTCCCAGATGAACACGACCTCGCCGCGCCTCTACCTCGCCGCCGGGGTGACCACGATCCGCACCACCGGCAGCTACTCGCCGTACAGCGAGATCAACATGCGCCGGGCGATCGACGCCGGCGAGATCGCCGGGCCGCGGATGCACATCACCGGCCCCTACATCTCGGGGACCGGAGCCAGCACCTACATGACGCAGGTCTCCGACCCGGAGTCCGCCCGGCGGGTGGTGCGCTACTGGGCCGAGGAAGGCGCCACCTGGTTCAAGGCCTACACCCGGATCTCCCGCGCCGAGCTGGGCGCCGCCATCGACGAGGCCCACAAGCTCGGGCTCCGCTTCACCGGCCACCTGTGCTCGGTCACCTTCCGGGAGGCGGTGGACATGGGGATCGACGCGCTGGAGCACGGCTTCTTCACGAACACCGAGTACCACGAGGCCAAGAACCCCGACGAGTGCCCGCCCGACTTCCGGGGCACGCTGCGCGACATCGACGTCGGCTCCGACGCGGTCCAGGGAACCATCAGCCACATGATCGACGCCGACGTGGCGCTCACCTCGACGCTCGCGGTCTATGAACTCTCCGTCCCCGGGCGGCCGCCGCTCGAGGACCGCAACCTCGAGGCGCTGTCTCCGGGCGCCCGCGACGAGTACCTCGCCCGCCGGGAAGAGATCGCGAGCGCCCGCGACGCCGTCTTCGCCGATCTCTTCCCGAAGGCGCAGGCGTTCGAGTACCAGTTCTTCCGCGCGGGCGGACTGCTCGCCGCCGGAGTCGATCCGACCGGAAACGGCGGCGCGCTCCCCGGTTTCGGGGACCAGCGCAACTACGAGCTGCTGCTCGAGGCCGAGTTCACCCCCGCCGAGGCGATTCAGGTGATGTCGCTCAACGGCGCCCGGGTGCTCGGCGTGGACGCCGACCTCGGCAGCGTCGAGCCGGGCAAGATCGCCGACCTCGTGCTCATCCACGGCGACCCGGTGGCGGATCCGTTCCAGATCCGCAACGTCGTGACCGTCTTCAAGGACGGCGTGGGCTACGACTCGGCCAAGCTCATCGACTCGGTCAAGGGACTCGTGGGTCTGGAGTAGCCCGGTAAAGCTCGCGCACCGCGCTCTCGACGAGCGGATGGAAGGTCGCGTCGCCGATCTCCTCGAGCATGCCGAGCGCCGCGTCCCGGTCGCCGAGGCGCGCGAGCGTCGTCGCGAGGTTGTAGCGCCGCGCGGCCTCCTCCACCGGCGAGCCGGGTCCGGGAACCGCCGCCTCGAACGCCCGCGCCGCGTCCTCCCAGCGGCCCTCGGCGAAGGCGTCGAGGCCCCGCAGGAGCGCCGCGACCGCTTCGTCCTCGGAGCCGCCGTCCACCCGGCGCTGGATCATGGGCGCGTCCCCCTCGGTCACGAGCTGGCTGAGCCGCACAACCACGGCCGAGCCCCGCAACTGCGCCGGGCACGCGGTTTCGCCCCACGAGACGCACGCGCCGTGCGCGAAACGGAACCCGTCCTCCGCCCGGACCACGCCGCCCGCCGGTCCGGGGACGACCTCGAGCGCTTGCGCCGCGCCGTCCGCGCCGACGGTCGCGTGGAGCAGTACGACGCTCCCGTCCTCGCGCTCGTAGGCGCGCTGGAGTCCGACGCTCCCGTCGCCGACCGCGGTGCGCAGGAGGCCGCTCGCGCTGGCCCGGAGGATCGTCGGATCGAGGCCTTGCGCGGCCTCCAGCAGCCGGTCCCCGATCCGGGGGAAGCGGGCCGAGAGCAGCCGACGGCGCGCGAGGTCGCCCGCCCGGATCGCGGACGCGCGCTCCAGCAGCGCCATCGGGTCGCCGCCGGTCCGTAGCTCCCGGCGCACCGCTTCGGCGAGGCGCTCCTCCAGCGCGCCGACCGGGTTCCCGAGCGCCTCCAGCGGGGCGATGGCCCGGATCAGCCCCTCAGCGTCGTCGGGAGGCCCAGCCAGCGGCTTCGCGCCGCCCGGAAACGGCGGCTCGTCGAAAAGCCGCAGGAGCGGCCCGACCGAGCGGCGGACCGGATCCTCGCCGAGCGGCGCCCGGAAGACGAGGAACCCCGACCGCGTCGCGACCCACAGCGTCCCCTCTTCGTCGAACTCGGGCGGCACGACCGCGCGGCGGACGACGTGCGCGATGGGCCTCCCGCCGATGCGGGCGCGGGTCGAGGCGACTTGCGGCTCCGGCTGGAAGAACCCCGCGCCCGCCAGCTCGGCGATCCGGGTCACGAGCGGCAGGTCGGCGTCCTCGACGGCCGCGATCACGTCCGCGCCCCGCGTCCGCAGCATCGTCTGCAAGCCGTCGAGGACTTCGCCGCAGCGCCCGCAGCCGGCGCGCGGCAGATAGACCACGACGACGCGCCCCTCCCCGAACGAGCGCCGGCTGGACCAGACCCCGCCCGAGACCGCGAGGCTCATCTCCGGAAACGGGAACTCCCCGAGCGCCACCGCGTCCGGGATGCGCAGCCGGTCCCTCTCCGGACCGCCGAAGCGAAAGCGCTCGACCGCCGCCGCCATCGCGTCGGCGTGGGGAAACGCCCCGGTCGCGGCGAGCGCGTCGCGGATCGACGGATCGCGTCCGCCGCCCGCCCGCCAGCCGAGCAGCAGCGCCTCCACCCGTTCGGCGATCGGAAGGCCGGGGAGCGCGGCGATGGCCTCGAAGGTCTCCGGGTTCGGCGCGAGCGCCGCCGCCCGCCGCAGTTCGATCAGCGCCGCCTCCGGCCGGCCGGCCTCCGCGAGCGCGCGCCCGAGCGTCGCCCGGAAGCCGGCGCGGCGGCTTCGGTACGTGGCGCGGGCGGCGGTCGTGAGTTCGTCGAGGACGATCCGCCCCTCGGGCGTCTCCCCGGCCCACTCCTCGGGAACGAACCGGTTCGATTCCTCGATCGCGGCCCATGCGCGCTCCACCGGCGCCTGGACGGCGGCGGTGAGGAGCGCCAGCGCGAGGATCACCGCAGGGTCCGCAGCCGCCTCGCCGCTTCCCGCAGCGTCGAGAGTTCCTTGCAGAAGGTGAAGCGAAGCCGCTGCCGTCCCGCCCCGCCGTCCCGGTAGAAGCTCGAGCCGGGCACGGCGGCCACGCCGACCTGCTCCACGAGGTGGCGGGCGAAGGCGACGTCGTCGGGAAACCCGAAGCCGGAGATGTCGGTCATCACGTAGTAGGCCCCGCGCGGCTCGAAGCAGCGGAACCCGGCGTCCGTGAGCGCCGCGAGCATCAGGTCGCGGCGTTCCCGGTAGCGCTCTCGGAGCTCTTGGCGATAGGACTCGGGGAGCCGCAGCGCGACGGCGCCCGCCTCCTGCAGGGGAGCGGCGGCCCCGACGGTGAGGAAGTCGTGGACCTTGCGGATCGCCCCGGTGATCTCCGGGCTGGCCACGGTCCAGCCGACCCGCCAGCCGGTGACCGAGTAGGACTTCGAGAGCCCGCTGATCGTGATCGTCCGCTCGGCCATGCCCGGCAGCGTCGCGAGCGGGACGTGCTCGGCCCCGTCGTAGGTCATGTACTCGTAGATCTCGTCGGTGATCGCGATCAGGTCGCGCTCGCGGCAGACCCGGGCGATCTCCAGAAGCTCCTCACGCGAGAACACCTTGCCGCTCGGGTTCTGGGGGCTGTTGACGATGATCGCCCGCGCGCGCGGCGTGACCGCGGCCTCGAGCTCCGCCGGATCGATGCTCCAGTCCGGCTCGCGAAGGCGCACGTAGCGCGCGGTCGCGCCGCACAGCACCGCGTCGGGACCGTAGTTCTCGTAGAACGGCTCGAACACGATCACCTCGTCGCCCGGATCCACGACCGCCAGCAGCGACGCCAGCATGGCCTCGGTCGAGCCGCACGCGACCGTGAGGTCGGTCTCGGGGTTCACGTCCATGCCGTAGGCGGCGCGATACCGCTCGGCGAGCGCGTCGCGCAGCGATTTCGCGCCCCAGGTGATCGCGTACTGGTTCACGTCCCGCCGGATGGCGGCGACCGCGGCCTCCTTGACCTCCGCCGGGGCGGGAAAGTCGGGAAACCCCTGCGCGAGGTTGATCCCGCCGCGTTCGTTGCACAGGCGGGTCATCTCCCGGATCACCGACTCGGTGAATCGGGCGATCTTGCCGCTGGTCCGCCGGCGCGCCTCGCTCACTCGGCGAGCCCGGGGTACAGGCGCCGGTACATCATCTCGTTCCGCATGATGAGCTTCACGTAGTTGCGGGTCTCGGTGAACGGAATCTCCTCGACCCAGACCTCGAGCGGGATGTCGAGGTCGCCGTCGCTCCACCGGCGCACCCGGTGCGGCCCGGCGTTGTATCCGGCGAGCGCGTAGTCGGGCCGCTGGCCGAACTCCTCGAGAAGCTGGCGGAAGTAGCGGGTGCCGAGGCGGATGTTCACGTCGGGGTCGTACAGGCGGCGGGTCGAGAACGAGATGCCCTCGGTCCGGGCCAGCGCCCGACCGGTGGGCGGCATGATCTGCATGAGCCCGCGCGCCCCCACCGGCGAGGTCGTGCGGGCGGTGAACGCCGACTCCTGCCGGATCAGCGCGGCGACGAGGTGCGGATCGAGGTTCCAGCGTTCGGCCCCGGCGCGGATCCCCTCCTCGTAGTCGAGCGGGTAGAAGATGCGCCAGAAGGCTTCCGGCAGCTCGTCGCCCGCGATCGAGGTGTGGAACGGAGCCGCCCGCTGGAGCGCCTGGATCGCCGGGACGTTGCGCCGGCGCCGGCTCTCGAGCCAGCCCCGCATCGCCTCGAAGGCGGCGTCGTCGGGCTCCCCGGCGCGGGCGAGCGCCGCCGCCGTGCTCGAGGCGGCGCCGGCGAGACCCGCCGCGTAGAGGCCCTCGACCTCGCGGGCGCCGTCCTCGCGGCGGACCCGGAACCGGTCGAGGATGAGCGCCCGCTCCACCTCGGGGCCGCGCAGCGCGTCCTCGCCCGCGATCGCGGCGAGCCGCTCGCCCGCCATCCGCCCGTAGAACGAGTTCCGGTATCCGAGCACGACCTCCCGGTACAGCCCGGCCGCCCGGTCGCGGTCGCCCGCCTCGTCCTCCACCCGTCCGGCGAAGTACAGGAACTGGCCGGCCATGAACTCGCCGGGGTTCTCCCGCGCCGCGGCCTCGAATTCGTCCGCCAGCCCGTCGTGGTCGCCGTTGCGGTAGCGGTCCCACAGCACGTGCCATAGCGCGAACAGGTGGCGCTCCGAACCGGGCGGGAGCTCGGCGAGGCGCGCGAGGAACGGAAGGGCGCCCACGCGGTCGTTGTCGGCGAGCCGGCTCCGGGCGAGGCTGTAGAGCGCCCGGGCGCGGAACGGGTGCTCGCCCGGCAGCGCCAGCAGCTCCTCCAGCACGTCGGTCTGGCGGCTCACCCGGTCCAGCCGCCGCAGCGACTCCCCCCGGTAGTAGAGCGCCTCGGGAAGCAGATCCTCCCGCTTCACCCGGAGCAGGGTCCGCAGCGACGCGCTCAGCCGTCCCCGGTGGAATTCCGAGACTCCGATGCGCAGCCGAACCAGCTCGGAGTCGGCGGCGGCGGAGAACCGGTTCGCGACCTCGAGGTAATTCTGGTGCGCCCGGCGGTGGTCGCCGGCGCGGGCGAAGCCGGCGGCGCGGCGCATCGCCCCGGGATAGCGCTCGGCCGGCGGCGGGGACCGCACCGAGGACGACTTGTACAGATCCGAGAGGCGCCGTCCCGCGGGCAGCGACTGTGGGTGCGCCGGCATGTCGTAGTAGAGGGTCTCGAGCGCCCGCGCCGCCTCCTCGCGCCGCCCGAGCGCCTCGAGGCTGTGCGCCTGTCCCGCGAGCGCGTCGCCCCTGAGGCTGGCCCGCTCGACCGCGCCGTAGGTCGCGAGCGCGTCCTCGTGCCGCCGCGAATCGCGCAGCCGGCGCGCCAGCTCGACGCGGGCGCGGTCGGCCTCGGTCCAGTCCGGATGATCGGCGAGAAGCGCCTCGAGGCGCTCGATCGCGTCCTGGGTTCGGGCCGCCGGAAGGTCCTTCCCGGCGCGCAGCAGCGCGTCGGGGCGCAGCGCGCCGATCCCGGGATGGTCGAAGGCGTCGAGCGCCGCGCTCCAGCGGCTGCGGTCCAGTTCGAGCGTCCCGAGCCGGAACGACGCCGCGCCCCGGGCCCGCCCGGTCAGCGACTCGTCGCCGGCGAGCTCGCGCAGCGCGTCCCGGCGGGCCGATCCCGACGCCAGCGCCGCCTCGCGCACCCGCGCCAGGTCGCCGTCGAGCGCGGCGAGGCCCGTCCACGGAACCCATCGCCGGTCTGATTCCTGCGCCTGCGCCCCCACCGCCACGGCGGCGAGGAGGACTGCGGCCGCGCCCTGCGCCCTGACCCGTGCCATGGTGCTACACTACCACGTTGCCTTGCGTTCCTCCGGAAGGCATTCCTGGACATAAGCATCTTTCCTTCAATGAGTTGGAAGGGGGCGTACTGGGTTCGACGGGGGGAAGTGAAGCGGCGATTGCATGACGTGGGTCCACCTCTCGCAAACGGTGGAAAAACACAAAGGCCGACAACGAACTGGCCCTGGCGGCTTAAGGCCGCCACGTCCGCCCTGTTCCCGTTCACCGGGCAGGATCGGGCGTCGATCAGGTGAACTGGCCGGCGGGCCTGCCCGATCCGCCGGCGAGACCAAGGGCTGGCGATCGGGTCGCGTTTCGCCGCGTTGATCCGGTTCGATCGCGAGACGGCGAAGCGCCCTCGGGCGCGGAGCCAGGACAACTCGGCTAATCATGTAGAGGTCGCCGTGGAAGCTCTCCGGACGCGGGTTCGATTCCCGCCGCCTCCACCAACCGAAGTCCCCGGAAGACGCGCCGCGCGCCGCGTCTGATACCTTCGGCGGGAGAAGGTGGTCGATTGCGGCTGCGCCAGCGGGGATGGCGGCCGCCCCGCCGGGGATTGTCCCAGGAGACTGATTCGATGACGAGGCGACTCCTGTTGTTCGGGGTGACGGCGCTGGCCGCGGCCTCTCCGGCGTTCGCCCAGGACGGGGGGCCGATCAGCGCCGTGGGACTGGACACGATGTTCATCCTGATGTCCGCCTTCCTCGTGTTCTTCATGCAGGCGGGCTTCGGGCTGCTCGAGGCCGGCTTCATCCGCGCCAAGAACACCTGCAACATCCTCACGAAGAACTTCCTCGACTACTGCATGGCGTCGCTCGGGTTCTTCATCTTCGGCTACGCGATCATGTTCTCGGAGGGCAACCCGCTCTTCGGCACCAGCGGGTTCCTGCTCGTCGGGGCGGAGTCCGGCGCGGACGTTCCGATCTGGGCGTTCTGGCTGTTCCAGGCGGCGTTTTGCGGGGCGGCGGCCACGATCGTGGCCGGCGGCATGGCGGAGCGGATGCGGTTCACCGCGTACCTCGCCTACTCGTTCGTCATCTCGGCGTTCGTGTATCCGGTCGTCGGCCACTGGACGTGGGGCGGCGGCTGGCTCGCCGGGTTGAACTTCTTCGACTTCGCCGGCTCCACCGTGGTGCACATGACCGGCGGCGTCGCCGCGCTGGTCGGCGCCTGGATCCTCGGCCCCCGGCTCGGCCGGTACAACGCCGACGGCTCCATCAACTTCATCTCCGGCCACTCGGTGCCGCTCGCGTCGCTCGGCGTGTTCATCCTCTGGTTCGGGTGGTTCGGCTTCAATCCCGGGTCCGCGCTCTCGGTGGGCGACGGCGAACTCATCTCGCTGATCGCCATCAACACGAACCTCGCGGCGTCGGCCGGAGCGCTCATCACGACGGCGCTGTCGTGGGTCCTCTACGGCAAGCCGGACCTGTTCTTCACGATGAACGGCGCGCTCGCCGGCCTCGTGTCGATCACCGCGCCCTGCGCCGTGGTGAGCCCGGCCGCCTCGGTCTGGATCGGCATGACCGGCGGCGTCGCGGTGATCATCGGCGTGCGCATCCTCGACAAGCTGCGCATCGACGATCCCTGCGGCGCGTTCCCGGTCCACGGCCTGTGCGGGTTCTGGGGAACCCTCACGGTCGGCCTGTGGGGGCGCGAGTCGCTTGGGGTCGCGACCGAGGGGCTCTTCTACGGCGGCGGCTTCGAGCAGCTCGGGATCCAGGCGCTGGGCGGGTTGGCGTCGGGCGCCTTCGTCTTCCTTTCCATGGGACTCGTGTTCCTCGCGATCGACGCGGTGCTCGGCCTCCGGGTCAGCCGCGAGGAGGAGATCCGCGGCCTCGACCTCAACGAGCACGGGATGGAGTCCTACTCCGGATTCCAGATCCTGAGTTCCTGAGCCCGGGAATCGCGCACCGCTCCACAAGGGGTTCGGCAGCATGAAACTAGTGACCGCCATCCTTCAGCCGGAGAGTCTTCCCCGCGTGCAGGAAGAGCTGTTCGGCGCCCAGATCCACAAGTTCTCGGTGGCCGCCGGAGTGGGCCACGGCACCCAGAAGGGGTACGCCGCCACCTTCCGGGGCGTCCAGACCCAGGTGGACATCCTCAAGCGGATCCGCGTGGACATCGCGGTGAACGAGGACTTCGTGGATCGCGCCATCCAGGCGATCCTGCGGGCGACGCAGACCGGGGAGGCCGGGGACGGGAAGATCTTCATCACCGACCTCTGGGACGTCGTTCGCATCCGCACCGGCGAACGCGGGTCGCAGGCCATCGGCTGAGGAGGTTCCGTGTCCCTACGCAGCGTTCGCCGGGCCATTTCGGACGGCAACATCCGCTTCGTCGACTTTCGCTTCGTGGACCTGCTCGGCGCGTGGTACCACATCACCTACTCCATCAGCGCCTTCGACGAGGACATGTTCGTCAAGGGGATCGGGTTCGACGGGTCCTCGGTCCGCGGCTTCCAGGCGATCGACAAGAGCGACATGCTCCTGCGCCCCGATCCCGACACCGCGTTCGTGGATCCGTTCTACGAGGAGCCCACGCTCGCGTTCATCTGCAACGTCAAGGACCCGATCTCGCTCGAGCTCTATCCGCGCGACCCTAGGAACATCGTCGAGAAGGCGAAGCGCTTCCTGAGCACGTCCCGGCTCGCGGACACCTGCTACTTCGGCCCCGAGGCCGAGTTCTACATCTTCGACGACGTCCGGTTCGACCAGACCGTCAACGAGGCGTTCTACCGGGTGGACTCGGTGATCGGCGGCTGGAACTCCGGGCGCGTCGAGACTCCGAACCTCGGCCACAAGCCGCGGCTGAAACAGGCGTACTTCCGCATGCCTCCGACGGATCCATACCAGAACGTCCGCTCGGACATGGTCACGAAGCTGCGCGCGTGCGGCGTGGACGCCGAGCTCCACCACCAGGAAGTGGGCAGCGGCGGCCAGTGCGAGATCGGGCTGAAGTACGCCGACATCCTCACGATGGCGGACTCGATGACGAAGTTCAAGTACATCGTCAAGAACACCGCCCACGCCCACGGAAAGACGGCCACCTTCATGCCGAAGCCGCTCTTCGGGGACAACGGCTCCGGAATGCACTGCCACGTCAGCCTCTGGCACGGCGGCCGGAACACCTTCTATGACCCGAAGGGCTACGCCGGAGTCAGCGACGCCGGGCGCTGGTTCATCGGGGGCATCCTCAAGCACGCGGCGTCCCTGCTCGCGTTCACCTGCCCGACGATGAACTCCTACCGGCGCCTCGTCCCGGGCTACGAAGCCCCGGTCAAGCTGGTCTATTCGCAGCGGAACCGCTCCGCTGCGGTCCGCATCCCGATGTATTCCGCGAGCCCGGCGGCGAAGCGCGTCGAGTTCCGGTGTCCCGATCCGAGCGCGAACCCGTACCTCGCCTTCGCGGCCATCCTGATGGCCGGCGTGGACGGCGTCCTCGACCAGACGGAGCCGCCCGACCCGGTGGACCGGGACATCTACACGATGCCCGAGGCCGAGCAGCGCAAGATCAAGGACACGCCCCCCACCCTCAAGAGCGCGCTGTTCTCGCTCGAGGACGACAACGAGTACCTCAAGCGCGGCGACGTCTTCACCCAAGACGTCATCGAGACTTGGATCCGCTACAAGCGCACCCAGGAACTCGCGTACATCGACCAGCGCCCCCATCCCGCCGAGTTCGCGCTTTACTACGATGTCTAGCAGCCGATTGCGCCGCGCGAGCGGGAACGAACGCAACGCCCGCCGCACGCCACCGACCCGGGTCACGCCGTTCCCGACCCGTCAGCGTCCCAGGGAGACTTCTCCATGACTCCAGGAACCATCGGAATCGTCCTCGCGCTCGGGGCCGTCGCCTTCGTCGCGATCATCCTGTTCATCCGCACTCACGTCGTGGTGTGCGCTCCGAACGAGGCGGTGATCTTCTCGGGCGGTCGCCGCGGCTCGCGGATCCTCCGCGGCGGCCGGGGCTTCCGCCGCCCGCTCGTCGAGTCCGTGCACCGGATCTCGCTGAACACCATCCCCATCGAGGTGTCGCTCGGCAAGGCGCTCTCGAAGGGAATGATCCCGTTGCGCGTGGACGCGATCGCGACCGTGAAGGTCTCCGGCGATACGTCCGCTGGCCTGCGGGCCGCGGTCGAGCGTTTCCTCGGAAAGAGCAGCCACGAGATCCGGACCGTGGCCCGCCAGACGCTCGAGGGAAGCCTGCGGGGCGTCCTCGCGAACCTGAGCCCCGAGGAGGCCAACGCCTCGCGGCTGAAGCTCTCCGGCGAGGCCGCGAAGGCCGCCCGCGAGGACTTCGACCGGCTGGGGCTCGTGCTCGACACCCTCCAGGTCCAGCACCTCGGCGACGGCGAGGGTTACCTCGAGGCGATCGGGAGGAAGCGCAGCGCGACGGTGCGGAAGGACGCCCTCGTGGCAGAGGCCCGCGCCGACGCGGAGGCGCGCGACGTGGCGGCGAGCTCGAAGCGCGATGCGGTCGTCGCCGAGACCGCCGCCGAGACGGCGATCGTGGACGCCGAGCACGCCGTCCGGATGCGTCGGGCGGAGCGCGACAAGGAGGCCAACGAGGCGGAGGCCGTGGCCGGGATCGCGAACCGCATCGCCCGGGTGAAGGAAGAGCGCGAGTTGGAGAGCGTCCGGGTCGAGCGCAATGAGCTTAGGGAGAAGGCCAACACGGTCGTCCCGGCGGAGGCCGCGAGCGCCGCCGCCGCCCGGAAGGCCGAGGGCAAGGCCGCGAGCATCCGCGAGGACGGACGCGCGACGGCGGACGCCATGGAGGTCATCAAGGGGCAGTGGGAGGACGACGCGGCCCGCGAGATCATGCTCTTCCAGATGCTCCCGCAGCTCGTGGACAAGGTCACTCACGTCCTCCACGACAACCTGCACGTCGAGCGGCTCACGGTCGTCGACAACGGCGACGGGAACGGCATCCCGACGCACGTGCGCGGACTCACCGGCTCGGTGGCGGCGTTCCTCGAGCAGATCAAGACCGCGACCGGCGTGGACGTGCCGGCGATCCTGTCGGGCGAGGGCTCGAAGGAGAGCGCGGACACCGGCAAGAAGGCCGGCGCGCGGGGGCCGCTCGGCCACAAGGGACACTGAGCGCCCCGGTCGGCGGCCTCCCTACGGTCGCCGCTCGGCGAGAGCCACGCGGCTTCTCAGCTCGTCGGGAGGCGCGAGCCAGCGCTTGTCGGTCGCCCGCCCGTTCCGGTCGAGCCGATAGATCACCGGAATTCCGGTCGGGACGTTCCGTCCGGCGATCTCGGCGGGGCTGAGATCGTCGAGGCGCATGATGAGCGAGCGAAGGCTGTTGCCGTGGGCGACGACGAGCACCGGCCCCTCCCGCAGATCGGGGACGATGGACTCCTCGAAGTGGGCGAGCACCCGCCGCTGGGCGTCCGCGAGGGATTCCGTGGCCGGCAGGAGCGCAGGCGGCACGTCCCGGTACCTTCGGTCGCGGCGCGGGTGGTCGGGGTGGTCTTCGGGCAGCGGCGGCGGCGTGCCGTCGAAGCTCCGCCGCCAGCGCATGGTCGCTTCCTCTCCGTGGCGGCTCGCGATCTCCGCCTTGTCGGCTCCTTGCAGCGCGCCGTAGTGGCGCTCGTTCAGCCGCCACGAGCAGCGGGTCGGGATCCACGGCGCCTCGATCCCGTCGAGGACGAGCCAGAGGGTGTGGATGGCGCGCTGGAGCGCCGACGCGTGCGCGGCCGCCGGCAGGATCCCGGCTTCCCGTAGCCGGGCCCCGGCGCGGCGGGCCTCCTCGCGCCCGGCGTCGGAGAGTGGCGCGTCCAGCCAGCCGGTGAAACGGTTCTCGCGGTTCCAGACGCTCTCGCCGTGACGCAGCAGCACGAGCGTCCCCGAATCAGGCATTCTCGGCCTCCTCGAGCGCGTCCACGATCATCCGCCGGACCTCCGTCCGCAGCTCGGAGAGCCGCTCCCGGTCCATGCCGGTCGTCGGAATCGGGCGGTGGAAGCGGATCCGGACGACCCCGGAGTAGAGCAGCCACGACCCGGGCGGCATGAGCCCGGCGGCGCCGGTCACGCTCACCGGAACCACCGGAATCCCGGCCGCGGCGGCGATGCGGAACGCGCCGGACCGGAACGGCCCGACCTTCCCGGTGCGGCTTCGGGTCCCCTCGGGGGCGATGATGAACGAATGGCCGGCGCGGGCCACGCGGACGGCCTCGTCGAGGCTCTTGCGCGCCGAAGCCTTCTGCGCCCGCTCCACCGGCAGGAACCCGACTTGGCGGAACGCGGTCCCGACGAGCGGCACCCGGTACGCCTCGCGCTTGATGAGCGTCGAGTTGGCGCCGGGGATCACGTACATGACGGCGGGCATGTCCATGAGCGAGGCGTGGTTCGGGACGTACACCCTCGTCTCCCAGGGCTCGATCAGCTCGCGTCCCTCGACGACCACCCGCACGCCGGCGACCCGGAAGCTGGCGCCCATGATCGCCCGCCCGATCTCGTAGCCGAGGCGCCGCTTCCCGCCGAACCAGTCGGCCAACGGGATCATGACGAGGCCGCCCAGCAGCATCGTCGGCAGGACGACCGCGATCGCCAGCGTCCCGACGATCGCCCGCAGCCGGCGCATCAGCCTGAATCCGGCTTTCTGGCTACCCGGGCGGGGTCAGTAGTAGCGGTTGATCGAAATCTTGACGTGCCGCCGGCTGCCCGACTCCCTCGCCGGCTGCCTGCGGCCGCGCCGGTCGGGGAACGTGTGGCTGACCGGAGTGGCGCCGCGCCCTTCCTCGCCCCGCGTCGAATTCTCCTGGTCGGCGTCCGCGCCGCGGTTTCGCGCCAGCGCCTCCTTGACCTTGCGCTCCACCTCCTCCAGCGACTCGTCGGCGACTTCGGCCAGCTCGGTCACGGTGAGCTGGTGCGCCCGGTCGAACATCCGCTTCTCGCGGAAGGAGAGGTTCTTCTTCTGGTCGAGAAAGTGGAGCCCCTTGAGCACGCCGGCGACCTCGACCGGCGAGCCGCTCTTCATCCGGTCGGAGTTGTCCTTGAAGCGGGTCTTCCAGTTGACGTGCTCGTCCACCGGACCCCGCTCGAGGATGTCGAACACCTTCTCGACCTCGCCCTCGGTCATGATCGGGCGCAGCCCGACCTCCTCGGCCTTGGTCACCGGAACCATCACCAGCGTGGACTTGGCGAGCAGCCGCAGCCGGTAGAAGACCGTGGCGGTCTCGTCCTTCCCCGACTTGTCGATGTTCTCGACCACCGCGATCCCCTGGTTGGGGTAAATGACCTTGTCACCCGTCTTGAACGATTGCATCTGGCGTACTGCTCAACCCCTCCGACTACGCGGAATTACGATCAACGGAGCATTCTACCAGACCTGTCCAGCCCCCCGGTCGCTACGGCGAAAAGGCCTTACCCTTCACATGCCGGATGAAGTCGCCGAGGTTCCACAGCCACGCCCCCTGCGTGTCCGTATAGGTTTGGTGGACCCCCAGCGGGACGACGAGTTGCAGATCGTGCGCCTGCATCTCCGCCGTCTGCGGCTCGGTGATTCCCGGCTCGAGCGTCAGCAGGTGCTTGTGCGGAATCTTCTCCGCCTCGGCGAGAACCTGCCGCCAGCGCTCCTTGCATGAGGACTTTGCGCCCAGCATGGTCAGGTCCGGAGCCCCGGCGCGGTACGCCTCGACGCTCGGAAAGAGAAAGTCCGGCCGGCGGCGCCGTTCGGTGATCGCACCTCGTGTGTACTGGACGTCGTGCGCCTGGAACACGGCCTCGAGGTGGTTTTCGAGCGCGTAGCCCATCCGCGCCTTCCTCCGGTTGTGGAGACCCATGGAGAACTTCATGAAGCCCTCCACGTCCGGCTCGTCGTCGGTGGTGAAACCGGCCTTCAATCGGTCGCCGACGAGCCTTCGTTCCAGCCGAAAAAACAACGCTTCCTCGTGCTTCAGCCAAGCCTCGAGCGCACGGTCGGGCTCCTCCCTGGCGTCCACGTTCGGGAGCGTCGAGCGTGCGAGCTTCGAGAATTCGGCGGTCTTCGGAAACTCCTCCAGATTCCTGATGATGTGGTCCAGCCACTCCGGATCCGCGTGCTTGACTCCGATGCCGAGCTCGCCAAGGACGTAGTGGGCCGCGAGGCCCATTTCCGGGCCGCTGTCGGGTACGTCCTTGGTGACGAACCGGCGGCCCTCGGGCTGCAGGTCGAACAGCCAGCGCAACTGGCGCTCGCTCGTGGACCCGGCGGCCGCGACCACGAAGTAGAGCAACCCATCCTTGTCCGCCGCGAGGAAGAGCGAGTCGCCCTCGGCCATCGCGTCGGTGACCGCGTTGTCCTTGTAGTAGAGACGCCACTCCGGGGCGCGTTTTGGATCGTCGGCGCGTGCGTCGTAGAGCGTCACGGTGTCCCTGACGGAAATGCCGTCCTCGTCATCTCCGAGGTAGAGATAGACCGTCGCCGGTTTGCCCTCTACCTCTCCGAGGACTCGCCTCCTGAGTTCGGTCGTGGCCTGGATCTCATGTCCGTGCGAGACGGAAGGGTCGGTCTCGTGCGCCGTGAGGCGCTTGACCGCTACGCGAGCGAAGTGGTCACGCAGGGTTCCACGCTTCACCGCACTGGATCTCCATCCCCGCCTCGCCCGACCGGAGCCACTCCGCGCATTGTTCCGCGACCCGATCTTCCGGAAGCCGCTCCCGGCCCTTCAGTGCGCACTCCCAAACGGTTCCCACGCGCCATCCGGCTTGCCGGAGTGCGGTGATCTGGCGCCGGTCGCGGTCGATGTTCGCAGTGATCTTGGTTCGCCAGAAGTCAGCTCGCGTGCGTGGCCAACGGAACAGGTGACAGTCGTGGCCGTGCCAGAAGCAGCCGTGCACGAACAGGACGGCCCGGTGCTTGGGAAAGACCAGGTCCGGCGTGCCGGGAAGGTCGCGTCGATGCAGCCGGAATCGAAACCCCTGCCGGTGCAGCGCAGACCGGACGGTTCGCTCGGGCCTCGTGTCGGCGCTCCGGACGCTCGCCATCATGCGGCTCCGCTGCGCGGAAACGTTCACTACGGCGCACTTGTATCACCAGTTCGCCGCGTGACCCTTGAGGAGCGGGCCGACGTACCTCGCTGGCCGATCACCTGCGAAACCGCTGCGATCAAGGCCCATGTGGGAATCCATCAGGCGAGACACCGCACGTGCGACCGGGACGACCACGGCGTTGCCGAATTGCCGGTACGCCTGGGTGTCCGACACCGGGATGCGGAAGCGCGGCGCCCCTCGCTCCTCGAAGCCCATGAGCCGGGCGCATTCGCGGGGCGTCAGGCGGCGGGGGCGGGTTCCCTGCTGCCGGATGAGGATCTCGGAGCCGTCCTTGTGGTACCGCGCCGACAGCGTGCGCGCCACGTCCCCCGGACCGAACAGCGAGTAGCCGAAGCCGTTGCCCGCCCGCCGATGGCGTTCCTTGTACGCGACGAGGTACTCCCACAGGTGGGCCGACAGGGTGTACTTGGGATCGACCTCGGCCTCGAGAATGTCTCCGAGCACGGGCGGCGGCTCCGCCGGGTACGACAGCGCGTCGAAATCGAACGGGGTTACGTCCCGGAAGCCCACGATGAAGATTCTTTCCCGCTTCTGGGGCACCCACGGGGACGAGTCGATAATCCGCGTGACGACGTTGTAGCCAAGCTCGCGACTCAGGACTCCCATGATCGTCGCGAACGTCCGGCCCCGATCATGCCGCTTGAGGTTGCGAACGTTCTCGAGGAGGAACGCCGCCGGCCGGTGATGCTCCAGAATCCGGGCCACGTCGTAGAACAGCGTTCCCTGCGTTTCGCAGCGGAACCCGTGCGGCTGGCCGAGGGCGTTCTTCTTGGACACGCCGGCGATTGAGAACGGCTGGCAGGGAAACCCGGCCAGCAGCACGTCGTGGGAGGGAATCCGCTCCGGCGTCGCCGCCCAAGGACGGATGTCCTCCGCGAATGCGTGTTCGCTGCCGGGGGCCTCGGGGAAGTTCGCCGCGTACGTCTGGCGTGCGAACCGATCCCGCTCGGCGCTGAAGACGCACTGTCCGCCGATCTCCTCGAACGGGCGGCGCAGACCGCCGATCCCGGCAAAGAGATCCACGAATCGGAAGCGCCGTCCCACGGGGCCCAATCCCCGCACCGCTGCGAAGTCGCGCAGCCTCTCGATTTTCAGAGGATCGACCCGCTCCGTCTCGCCGTTCATGTAGCGGCGCACGGTGCGGGGGCTGACGCCGAGCACTTCGGATGCCTCCTCAAGACGCAGGCCGCACCGGGCTACGAGCTCATGAACGTAGGTGTGGCTGCCAGCGCGCGTCATTCTGGGTGAGTTCGTGACATTCTGTCACGATTCTGCACAGCGCGGGCGGCCTCCACGAGCGCCAGCACCCGGTCGGCGGTCTCCTCCAGCGTGAGGTCGCTCGTGTCCAGTCGGTGCGCGTCCTTCGCCCGGGCGAGCGGGGCGGCGGCGCGGCCGGAGTCGGCGGCGTCCCGCTTCTTCAGATCCTCCTGAACGTCGGCCACGTCGCCGCCCTCGTCCTTCGAGCGCCGCCGGGCGCGCACGTCGGGCCGCGCCTCGAGGAAGACCTTCACCGGCGCTTCGGGGAACACCACGGTTCCGATGTCCCGCCCCTCCACGACCCCGCCGCCCGCGGCGGCCTCGCGCCAGCGGGCCACGAACAGCTCCCGCAGCTCGGGGTGCACGCCGACTTGCGACGCCGCCGGGCCCACTTCCGGCTCGCGCACCGCCGCCGAGACGTCCTCCCCGTCCAGAAACACGGTCCCGTCGGTCCCGAGGAACACCCGCCAGACGAGGGGCCGGAGCGCGTCGGGGTCGTCGAGCGGGATGCCGAGGCGCAGGCCGAGCAGCGCCACCGCCCGCACTGCGGCTCCGGTGTTGAACCACGCGAGTCCGC
This sequence comes from Vicinamibacteria bacterium, assembly GCA_965199715.1. Lineage (GTDB taxonomy): Bacteria > Acidobacteriota > Vicinamibacteria > Marinacidobacterales > Marinacidobacteraceae > CBDATA01. The sequence goes on along the minus strand of OZ241322.1, from coordinate 1,336,402 downwards.
CCCGCCCCGCGACCGCCCGGGCGAGCGAGGTCTTGCCCGACCCGGCCGGTCCGTCGATCGCGATCACGAAGGGCGGCGGCCCGGCGGGGGCGGGTTCCGCCTCGGGCTCCGCCGTCGGCGCAGGGACGAAGCCGAGCTGCTTTCGCAGTTCCTCGACCTCCTCCAGCGCCAGCTTGCGGAACTTGCCGGGAGCGAGGCCCCGGTCCGCGAGGCTTCCGATCCGGGTCCGGTGCAGCTCCATCACCGGGTGTCCCAACACCGAGAGCACCCGCCGGATCTCGCGGTTGCGCCCGCCCCGCAGCGTGATCCGCAGCCGGGCGCGGTTCTTCTTCTCCGCCCGGTGCGGATAGCGGGCGAGCACCTCCACCTTGTCGAGCCGCAGGGGCTGCCGGTCCACGCGCACGCCCTTCTGCGCCCGCTCGAGCACGCTCTCCTCGGGTAGCCCGCGCACGGTCGCGTAGTAGATCTTGGGCAGCTCGTACCTCGGATGCGCGACCCGCTCGGCGAGTTCGCCGTCGTCGGTCAGCAGCAGCAGCCCCGAAGTCGCGCCGTCCAGCCGCCCCACCGGGTAGAGCGAGCGCAGCCCCGGCGGCAGGAGCCCGGTCACCGTCGGGCGGCCCGACGGATCCGAGCGCGTCGTGAGCACGCCGATGGGTTTGTTCATGACCACGTAGCGCCGCGATTTGCGGGCGGGCCGCACTCGCGCCCCGTCCACCCGGATGTCGTTCCGTTCGGGATCGGCCCGAACGCCCCGAGCGCGGACCACCTCTCCGTCCACGGTCACCCGGCCCTCGGCGATGAGCCTCTCGGCGGCCCGGCGCGAAGCGACGCCGGCACCGGAGATCAGCTTCTGGAGCCGTTCGGACGTCATCAGGATTCCTCGGGCTCCTCGCCCCCCACTTCCCGAAGCTGCGGCAGATCGTCGATCCGGTCGAGGCCGAACCGCTCGAGAAACAGGGGCGTGGTCCGGTAGAGCAGCGGCCGCCCGACCACCGGCTTGCGCCCGCGCGATTCGACGAGGCGCTCGCGCATCAGCGTGCCCACCACCGCCTGCGAATGCACCCCGCGCAGGTCGTTGAGTTCGGGCATCGTGATCGGTTGACGGTAGGCGATCACCGACAGGGTCTCCATCGCCTGCGGGGACAGCGACCCCTCCTTCTTGGGCGCGAGCAGCCGGGCGATCGCGTCCCGATGCTCGGCGCGGGTGACCAACTGGTAGCCGCCCGCCACGCGGACCAGCCTCAGCCCGGAGCCGGGCAGGTCGCAGCGCGCCTCCAGCCAGACGAGCGCCTTGCGGACCGCGTCGGGATCCTTGTCGAGCGCCGTCGCCAGCCCCTTCGCGGCGATGGGAGCGCCGTGCGCGAACAGCAGGGCCTCGAGGGCGGCGGCGAGCTCAGGGCTCGCGTCCGACGATCCAGATGGGTCCGAAGTCAAGATCCTGCACCACCATGATGCGGCGGCGGCGGGCGAGCTCCAGTACCGCCAGAAACGCCGCGATCAGCGCCGACCGCTCCACCTGGCCCGCGAGCACCGCCTCCAAGAGGTCCTCGAAGTCGCGCCGGACTCCGGGCGGCGCCGCTTCCTCGATGCGCCGCATGACGAACGCCACCGAGATGGCCTCCCGGGGCGGGCGCACCCGGGGCCGCGCCCGCGCCCGCTCGGCCACCCGGCGGAACGCTTCGACGACCGCGAAGAGGTCCACCTCGGCCAGGGTCTCGGCAGGCGGCGGCGCGCCGACGTCCGCCGTCCGGGGCCGGACCCACATGGCGCCGCGGGTCTCGAGGCTTCGCCGGAGCGAGATCGCCGCCTCGCGGTAGCGGGCGTACTCGGCGAGCCGCGCGTTCAGGTCGGCGAGCAGCTCCTCTTCCGTGCGCGCGTCTCCCCCCGACGGCCGGGGCAGGAGCCGCCGCGCCTTGATTCGCACCAGCACCGTCGCGAGCCGCAGGAACTCGGAGCCGACCTGGAGGTCCAGCGTCTCCATCACTTGCATCGTCTCGAGATACTGCCGGGTGATCGCGGCCACCTGGATCTCGAGCGGATCGGCGCGGCCCTCGCGCACCATGCGGACAAGGACGTCGAGCGGGCCGTCGAAGCCGTGGCCCGGAATGCGGATGCGGTACCCCGGAAAGGGGGCGGCGGCGATCGTCTCGGGGAGGTAGAGGAGCGTCATCCCGCCGGCAGCCTCACGGCGCTGCGCACCCGCTCCATGGTCTTGGCGGCCGCCTCGGCGGCCGTCTTCCGCCCGGCGACGAGCACGTCCCGCACGTCGTCGGGCCGGGCCTCGTAACGGCGGCGGCGCTCGGCGATGGGCCGCATCTCGACGGCGACCCGGTCCGCGAGCGCCTTCTTGCACTCGATGCAGCCGATCCCGGCGGTCCGGCAGCCCTCCGCGGCCCACGCCCGCGTCTCCTCGTCCGAGAAGATCCGATGGAGGTCGAACACCGGGCAGACGTCCGGGTTCCCCGGATCGCGGCGCCGCATCCGCGCCGGATCGGTCTGCATCGTCTTCAGCTTCTGGCGGAGGTCGGGCTCCTCCTCGGCGATCCCGATGACGTTCGCGAAGCTCTTCGACATCTTCCGTCCGTCGGTGCCGGGCAGCCGGGGCGTCGCGGTGAGGCGCACCTGCGGCTCCACGAGAACCTCGCCGAAGACCGAGTTGAACCGCCGGACGATCTCGCGGGTCAGCTCCACGTGGGGTTTCTGGTCCTCGCCCACCGGCACCACCGCCGCGTCGTAGAGCGCGATGTCCGCCGCCTGGAGCACCGGATAGCCGAGGAATCCGTAGGTGTGGATGTCGCGGTCCTTCAGCTCCCGCATCAGGTCCTTGTAGGTGGGCACCCGCTCCAGCCACGGGATCGGCGTGACCATCGACAGCAGCAGGTGCAGCTCGGCGTGCTCCTTCACCGCGGACTGCACGAACAGCGCGCTGCGGTCCGGGTCGAGGCCGACCGCGAGCCAGTCGGTCGCGATCTCCAGCGCGTTCGCGTCGAGCTCCGACGTGTCCCGGTAGTCGGTGGTGAGGGCGTGCCAGTCCACGATGCAGTAGAACGCCTCGTAGTCGTCCTGCATCGCGACCCAGTTGCGGTACGCCCCGACGAAGTGGCCGAGGTGCGACGACCCCGTGGGCCGCATCCCGGAGAAGAGCCGCGGTCGCCTCGCCATCTTCCCCGGAATTCTAGGGAGCGGACCCCCTATCAGATTCGGGTCCGGGCGCGCCGAAGCGGCTCTTCAGCCGGCTCGCGAGCGCCGGTCCGACGAGCCCGGCCAGGTCGGCCTCCGGGGCTTCGGCGATCTGGCGGAGGCTCCCGAACCGGGACAGCAGCGCCTGGCGCCGCTTCGGGCCGATCCCGGCGACCGCGTCCAGCGCCGAGCGCAGCGTGGACTCCTTGCGGGTCTTGCGGTGGAAGGTGACCGCGAACCGGTGCGCCTCGTCCCGCGCCGCTTGGAGCAACTGGAGCGCCGGCGAACTCCGCTCGAGGCGCAAGGGATCCGGCGAGTTCGGCACGAAGATCTCCTCCTCGCGCTTCGCGAGGCCGACGTGGGGGATATGGGTCAGGCCGAGATCGTGGAGCGCGGAAGCCGCCGAGGAGAGCTGGCCCCGGCCTCCGTCCACGAGAATCAGGTCGGGCAGCTCCTGCCCGTCGGTGAGCACCCGGCGATACCGGCGCAGCACCGCCTCGCGCATCGACGCGAAGTCGTCCGACGTGCCGCGCACGCTGCGGATGCGGAACCGCCGGTAGGCGGACGGGAGCGGCTCGCCCCGCTCGAACACCGCCATCGAGGCCACGATCTCGCGTCCGTGGAAGCCCGAGACGTCGAACGCCTCGATCCTGCGGGGCGGTTCGGCGAGGCTCAGCGCCGCCTGCAGCGCTCCGACGCGGGCCCGGCCGCGCCGGCCCGCCTCGCGAAAGTCGAGGTCGAACGCGATCCGGGCGTTGCGGCACACCAGATCCACCATCCGGCGGCGCGCGCCCTTCACCGGCACGAGGATCGAGACCTTCCCGCCGTGCTGCTCCGAGAGCCACTCCTCGAGCAGCTCGCGGTCGGAAAAGTCCACCGGCGCCTCGATCCGCGCCGGCGGCGTGCGGCCGGAGGCGTAGAAGCGCTTGATCGCGGCCTGCACCAGGTCCTCGTCCTCGGGAACCAGGAGCCGCGAGAGCGCGAAGCTGTCCCGGTCCACGACCTTGCCGCCCCGGACGAGGAACACCTGGAGGTGCGCCCGGTCGGCTTCCCGGTGGTAGCCGAAGACGTCGCGCGACCGGCCGTCGGCGCCGGCCATCTTCTGGCGGTCGTGGATCTCGGCGAGCATGCGCAGGCTGTCCCGCAGGCGCGCCGCCTCCTCGAAGCGCTCGGCCTCGGCCTCGTCGCGCATCCGCCGGGTGAGCGAGGCGGTCAGCTCGGCGGTGCGTCCGAGGAGGAACAGGCGCGCCTCGTCCGCGGTCCGGCGGTACTCTTCGAGCGTGGTCACCGTCTCGACGCAGGGCGCGACGCAGCGGCGGATCTGGTGCTGGAGGCAGGGGCGGGCCCGGCGCCCGTTCAACTGCTCGCGGCAGTTCCGGATGCCGAAGAGCCGGTGGACGAGGCTCATGCTGCGCCGCGCGAGGCTCGCCGGGTACCACGGCCCGGCGTAGGTCGCGCCGTCGCTTCCCGCCCCCCTCACGATGTGGACCCGGGGGTAGGTCTCCTGCATCGTGAGCCGCACCATCGGCGGGTTCTTGTCGTCGCGCAGCAGGACGTTGTAGCGGGGCGACCGGGTCTTGATGAGGTTGTTCTCGAGCAGCAGCGCCTCGCGGTCCGAATCGGTGACCACGACCTCGATGTCCGCGATCCGCTCCAGCATCCGCTCCCGGCGGGCGTCGGCGCCCGGAGCGCGGAAGTGGGACATCACCCGGGCGCGCACGCCGCGCGCCTTCCCGACGTACAGCGTCTCGCCGCCCGCCGACAGGAACAGGTACACGCCGGGCCCGGTCGGGAGCCGGGCGATCTTCGCTTCGAGCGCGGCGTTCGGCACTGCCGGAAATTGTAGGATGCGCCCCATGCACAAGGCCATTCGCGTCCACAACTGCGGCGGCCCCGAGGTCCTCTCGTTCGAGGAGGTCGAGTCGCCGCCGCCGGGGCCCGGCCACGTAGCTGTCCGGATGGAAGCCGTCGGCGTGAACTTCATCGACGTGTACCACCGGACCGGCCTCTACCCGCTGCCGCTGCCCTTCACCCCCGGCGGCGAGGGCGTGGGGATCGTGGAGTCGGTCGGCGACGGGGTCGCGGATGTCGCGCCCGGCGACCGGGTGGGCATCCTCACGGTGCACGGGAACTACGCCGAGCGCGCCGTCCTCCCCCGGCCGGTGGTGATGAAGCTGCCCCCGGGAGCCAGCCCGGTGCATGTGGCGGCGGTGATGCTCCAGGGCATGACCGCGCACTACCTCGTCCGCTCGACGTACCGCGTCCAGTCCGGCGATCCGGTGCTCATCCACGCGGCCGCTGGCGGAACCGGCCTCCTGCTCTGCCAGATGTGCCGGACGCTCGGCGCCGAGGTGTACGCGACCGTCTCCACCGAGGCCAAGGCCGAAGCGGCGCGGGCGGCCGGGGCCGACCACGTGATCCGCTACACCGAGGTGGACTTCGAGGAGGCGATCCGGGAGAAGCTCGGCGACGGCGGGCTCGCGGTCGTGTACGACTCGGTCGGCAAGACCACGTGGAGGAAGAGCCTCGCGCTGCTGCGTCCGCGCGGCATGCTCGTCTGCTTCGGGCAGTCGTCGGGGCCGGTCCCGGCGGTGGAGCCGATGCTGCTGGCTTCGTCGGGTTCCTTGTTCTTCACCCGGCCCTCGCTCCCGCACTACCTGAGCACGCCGGACGAGATCGCATGGCGGGCGGGCGAAGTGTTCGGCGCCGTCGCCCAGGGAAAGCTCCGGGTCACGATCGACCGGGAGCTGCCGCTCGCCGAGGCGGCGGAGGCGCACCGGCTGCTGGAGAGCCGCGCGACCTCAGGGAAGCTCGTTCTCAGGCCCTGAGCGGCGGTAGGCGTCCGCCAGCAGCTCCACCGGATGGGCCACCTCGGCCTCTAGCCCGGCGCGGCGGACGCCCTCGGCAAGCTGCAGGTGGCATCCGATGTTGCCGGTGGCGATGAGGTCCGGGCGCGCCGGGGCGACCCCCGCCATCTTCCGGTCCAAGACCGCCATCGAGGTCTCCGGACGAGTGACGTTGTAGATCCCGGCGCTGCCGCAGCAGCGCTCGGAGTCCATGGTCGGCACGAGGTCCACGCCGGGGAGCGACTCGAGGATCCTCACCGGCTGCTCCCGCACCCGCTGGGCGTGGAAGAGGTGGCAGGGCGCGTCGTACACGACCCGCGTCCGGCCGTCCCTCGGGGGCGCCGCGGGAGCTTCGAAGCCCTCGTCGCACAGGAACGCCGAGACGTCCCGCACCCGCTCCCCGAACGCGCGCGCCTCCGGAGCGTCCAGAAGCTCGCCGGTCTCGGCGAGCGCCGCGCCGCACCCGGCCGCCGTGGTCACGACCGGGACCCCAGCCGGGAACGCCGCGAGGTTCCGCCGGGCCAGCTTCCGGGCCGTTTCGGGAAGCCCGGCGTGGAGGTGGAGCGCCCCGCAGCACTGCTGCCCCCTGGGGACGAGAACCTCCCAGCCGTTGCGCGTCAGCGCCTCGATCGCGGCGAGCGAGGTCTTCGGCCGCAGGTGCGGCGCGACGCAGCCGGCGAAGAGCGCGACCCGGCCCCGGCTCCCGCCCGCCGGCGCGCTGGTTCGGGGCAGCGGCGTCCGCTTGGGGATGCGCGGCAGCAGCCGCTCCCCGGACGCGAGCCGCCCGGGGAGAACCCGGCGGGCGAGCGTTCGCAGGCCGAGGCGGTCGGCGAGGCGCAGCGAGGCCATCGCGAGGCGCAGCGCGGCGGGACGCGCCACGAGCTGGCCGAGCGCAAGGCGGCGGATCAGCCGCGTGAGCCGGGGCTCGCTGCCCTCCTCGGCGAGGAGTCCGCGGGCGCCCTCCACGATGGCCCCGACCCGGACGCCGGCGGGGCAGACCGTCTCGCAGCCCCGACAGGCGAGGCACTCGTAGAGCTCGTCGGCGAGTCCGGCGCTCGGCTCCAGCCGGCCTTCGAGCAACGCCCGGGCGTTGAACACCTGGCCCCGGGGCGCGAGCGACTCCCGGGGCGAGTTCTCGTAGGCGGGGCACGCCGAGAGGCACAGCCCGCAGTGGACGCAGGCGAGCGTCTGCTCGTAGAGCTTCTGGCGCTCGGGGTTCATCGGGTCCACGGGAATCGTCCGGGCGCGAGCGTATCCCGAGGGTCGAGCGCGATCCGGATCCGGCGCATCAGCGCGGCGACCGGAGCGGCCGGCGGCGGGTGGAACGGGTTCTCCGGGGCCATTCCCGGCGCCGCGCTCTCGATCGCGACCGGGACCGAGGCCGCCCGCAGCGCGGCGTCCAGATGGGCCGGAGGGATCGCCGCGTACGCCCGGGGAACCGCGGGAAGCGCGAGCGCCGGTCCCCACTCGGCCCAGCGCCACGCCGTTTCGAGCACGGCGACGCGGCTGCCGGCGCCGCGCAGTCCGAACGCTCCCAACCGGCGCGGCTCCTCGACCGGGAAGTCGCGCACGCGCGCCCAGAAGTCGTCCTCGTCCTCGATTCCCGGACCGGGGAGCCCGGCGGCGGCTTCCTCCCGAAGGCCCTCGGTGCGGACCGCGAGGACGAAGCCGTCCTGACCCGGCGCGACGGCGACCGCTTCGGGTTCTTCGGCCATGGCCGCGACGACCCGCTCCACGAACGTTTCCAACGCATCGTCGGGCGGGAGCTTCCGCAGGACCGTGCGCGACGCCTCGGGCAGGGCGCGCAGCCGCAGCGTGACCCGGGTCAGTGCCCCCAGCGTTCCGAGCGACCCGGTGAAGAGGCGCCCGAGGTCATACCCGGTGACGTTCTTGACGACCCGGCCGCCGGAGCGGATCGGGGTTCCGTCGCCGAGGACGGCCCGCAGCCCGAGCACGAGGTCCGCCGCCCGCGCGCCGGGCGCCTTCCGGTAGCCGGTCTCGCCGGCCGCGATCGCGCCGCCGAGCGTGGCTCGCTCCGGCAGGGGCGGATCCAGCGGCAGGAACTGTCCGCTCGCCGCGAGCTCCCGGTTCAGCGCCGCCACCGTCGTGCCCGCCCACGCCTCGACGGTGAAGTCGCTCGCGTGGTGCTCCACGATCCCGGCGAGTCCGGTCATCGAGAGTCGCACGTCGGCCCGATCGACCGGCGCCCCGAGGCCGGAGCGCGTTCCGCCCCCCTGGATCAGCGTCTTCTCGCCGGCTGCGAGCGCGGCGGCGACCCCGGCTTCGTCGCCGGGCCGGACGACGCGGCTCAGATCCACGCTCCCGGCGGCGCCGCGACCCGCCCCGCCCGGAGCGCCTCGCCGCAGCCGCCTCCGGAGGGAAGGATCTTGCCCGGGTTCAGCAGCCCCTTCCGGTTCCATGCGGCGCGGATCCGCTCCATCGCGGCGATGTCGTCCTCACCGAACATGAGCGGGAGCGCGTCCCGCTTCTCGATCCCCACGCCGTGCTCGCCCGAAAGCACGCCGCCCGACCGCACGCACAGTTCGAGCAGCTCGTGGCTCGCCTTCAGCACCCGCTCCTTCTCGTCGGCGTCGCGCCCGTCGTAGGAAATGCACGGATGCAGGTTCCCGTCCCCGGCGTGGAAGACGTTCGCGATGCGGACGCCGCAGCGCTCGCCGATCCGCGCCACCTCGGCGATGACCGCAGGGAGCGTCGAACGCGGCACCACGCCGTCCTGGACGTACAGGTCGGTCGAGATGCGGCCCATCGCTCCGAACGCCTTCTTCCGCCCGAGCCAGAGCCGCTCGCGCTCGGCCTCGTCCCGGGCCGCCCGGATCTCGATCGCGCCGCACTCGGAGAGCGCCGACTCGACCTCCGCCCGCTGGCGCGCCACGACCGGGCCGGGGCCGTCGAGCTCCACGAGCAGGACCGCGCCCGCGTCCTCGGGGTATCCCGCGCCGATCCCCGCTTCCACGACGCGGATCGTGGCCTGGTCGAGCATCTCCATGGCCACCGGGGTCACGCCCCGGGCGACGATCCGCGAGACCGCCTCGCAGGCGGGGACGAGGGCCGCGAACGGAGCCAGCAGGGTCACGACCTCGGCCGGCTTGCGCAGGAGGCGCACCGTGGCCTCGGTGGCGATGCCGAAGGTGCCCTCCGAGCCGACGAACAGCCCCAGCAGGTCGAAGCCGGGATCGCCCTCGGCCAGTTCGACGACCTCGCCGTCGTCCAGCACCACCGCGGCCGCGAGGACGTGGGCGGTCGTGGCGCCCAGCTTGAGGCAGTGGGGGCCGCCCGAGTTCTCGGCGATGTTGCCGCCGAGGGTGCAAGCGGACTGGCTCGACGGATCGGGAGCGAAGAACAGGCCGTGCGGGGCGGCGGCACGGGAGACGTCGAGGTTCACGACGCCGGTCTGGCAGCGGGCGGTCCCCTCGTCCGGATCGATCCGGAGCACCTTGTTCATCGCCGCCAGCGAGATGACCAGCCCGCCCTCGAGCGGGGTCGCCCCGCCCGACAGCCCGGTGCCGGCGCCGCGCGCGGTGAACGGGACCCCGAGCCGGTCGGCCGCCCGCACGAGCGCCGCGACCTCGGCGGTGGAGCGCGGCAGCGCGACCGCGTCGGGAGCGTTCCGCCAAGCGGTGCTCCCGTCGCACTCGTAGGGGAGCACCTGCTCCTTGCGGACGAGGAGCCCGCCGCCGACCTCCCGCGAAAGCGGGTCGAGGGAGTCGGTCACCGGGGCCGCTTGCGCACGCGGTTGCGTTTGTGTTGATACACTCGCAGGCAAGTCCCTTCCGCCGACAAACACAAACGCTGAGGAGTGTACCCATGTCCGTGGCCAACGTAGCGATAGCGCCAGCCAAGAAGCCCGGGAGCGGCGCCGTGGAGGCGCGAGGCCAGATGAAGGTCATGGCCCGCACCTTCAAGGTCGTGACCGGCTCGCGGGTGGAGCTTCACAACATCAGCGAGCGGGTTCGCGACCACGCCCGGGCGTCCGGCATCCGCGCCGGATTCCTCGTGCTCTCGACCCTCCACACGACGACCGCGATCTTCCTGAATGAGTTCCAGGCCGCCCTGATGGCCGATCTGAACGAGTTCCTCGAGAGGCTCGTGGAAGGCGACGCCGGATACCTGCACAACTGGGAGGACGTGTCGGACTGCGAGCGCAAGAACGCCGCCGCTCACCTGCGCGCGACGCTGCTCGGCAACAACGTCACGATCCCGATCCAGGAAGGCCAGCTCAACATGGGCCAGTGGCAGAGCATCCTGTTCGCCGAATTGGACGGGCCGCGCGACCGAACAGTGAACGCGCAGTTCATCGGCGTCTGACCGGATCCCTCGGCCGATGCGCCTGCGCGTCGAGCTGCCCCTGCTCGCGAGCCTCGGCTCCGCGTGCGGGGGCGGTCCGTCCGCGGACGCGATCTACCGCAACGGGCACGTCGTGACCGTGGACGACGACTTCCGCATCGCGGAGTCGTTCGCAGTGGTCGCCGGCCGGTTCGCCGCCGTGGGGTCGGACGCGGATGTCCGGGCCTCCTTTCCCGGCGGAGCGGAGGTCGAAGTGGATCTCGCCGGGGCGACGGTCCTGCCCGGCTTCCACGACAACCACATCCATCTCGGACCGGGCCGGACGCTGCAGCCGTGGCGCGACGGCCTCGTGCCGGGGTTGCCCGAGTGGTCCGCGCAGGCGACCGAGGCCGGCGAACTCCTGGCCGCGCTCGAGGCGGAGGCCGGGCGGACGCCGGCGGGCGAGTGGATCCGGGGCGGCCTCACGCGGATGGACTGGCCGAACGACCGGATCCCCGATCGCTGGCTGCTGGACGAGGCGGCCCCGGAAAACCCGGTGGTCCTCACGCGAGGACCCCACACCTACCTCCTCAACTCGCTGGCGCTGGAGCTCGCCGGAATCGACCGCGACACGCCCGATCCGGGCGGCGGCTGGATCTTCCGGAACGTGAACGGCGAGCCGACCGGGCGGGTCCTCGAGTCGGCCCGGCGCATCGTGGACCGGGTCATGCCGGGGCTTCCGCCGGTGGACTACGAGGACGGGATCCAGACGATGCGGGCCTCGCTCGGCGAGCTTGCCGCGCTCGGGATCACCAGCGTGAACATCGCCGGGATCCGGCCGCCGGGGATTCCGACGGTCCGCGACCTCTACGACCGGTACGGCCCCGAGCTTCCGAGGGCGACGATGCAGGTGCGGCTGAGCCCGGGCCACGACACCTGGGACGACGGCGAGGAGGGAGTCCGGCGCGAGATCGAGGCGCTCGAGGCGCTCGATTTCGTCACCGGCGACGGAGACGAGCGCTTCCGGATCGGGGCGATCAAGATGAGCATCGACGGCGGGCTCTCGGCCCCGGTGTTCTGGTCGCTCGAGCCGTATCCGGGCCGCCCCGACTTCTTCGGCGCGATCCGCATCCCGGCGGAACTCTTCCACCCGGTGGCCAAGCGGGCGCACGACCTCGGCTGGCAGCTCGGCATCCACGCGATGGGCGACGGCGCGGTGAAGATGGTGGCCGAGCAGATGGCCCGGATCCTCGACGAGAGCCCGCGCGACGACCACCGGCACTACATGCACCACGTCGCGGTCAAGCCGCCCGACGACACGATGGCGCTCATGGCCGAGCGCGGGATCATGGTCGCGAGCCAGCCGGCCTTCACCGTCGGGCTCGGCGCGTACGCCGAGGAAGCGCTGACGAAGCTGCGGGAAGCCACCCAGAACCCGACCCGCTCGCTGCAGGAGGCCGGGGTGGTGGTCTCCCACGGCTCCGACTCGGCGCCCTACGGCCCGTTCATCACCCTGTGGACCGCGGTCACCCGGCGCGGCTTCGACGGCGAGGTGCGCGGTCCCGAGGAGGCGGTGAGCATCGAGGAGGCGCTTCGCCTCCACACCCGCGCTCCCGCCTTCTTCACCTTCGAGGAGGACGAGAAGGGGGCCATCGCCGGGGGGATGCTCGCCGACTTCATCGTGCTGTCGGGCGATGTCCTCGCCATCGATCCCGACCGGATCCGGGAGCTCCGGGTGGAGCGCACCTTCATCGGGGGCCGGGAGATCACGCCGTAGCGCGAGCGGGGAATCAACCCTGGGGCGGGCGGGGAATCAACCTTGGGGCGGGCGGGGAATCAACCCATCGTCGCGACGGATTCCGGCTGGATGAAATACACCACCCGGACCTCGCCCGGCCGCCGCCACTCGTAGCGGTCGGTCCCGACGTACTTCCGCGCCAGCCGGTCGATCCCCTCCTCGCCGCCTTCCTCGGTGATCCGGACCACCCGGCCCCGGATCATGAGCGCCCTGTAGGGGTCCTCCGGATGGATCGCCGAGAGCGCCACGCGGGCGTCGGCGCGGATGTTCCGGTCCTTGATCCGGCCCACCGCCGAGTTGACCACGATCAGGTCGTCGTCGGTCTCCACCCAGACCGGCGAGACCTGCGGGCTGCCGTCCGGCATCCGGGTCGCCAGATGGGCGAAGGTGCGCGCCGCGAGGAAATCCCGGATTTCCGGGCTCAGTTCGTCAGTTCTCGGCATCGACCGTCTCCTCGTCCGGAAGCTCGCGCTCGATCTCGGCGCGGAATTGGGCGTAGCCGATCGCTCCGCCGACCTTTCGTCCATTCACGAAGACGGCCGGAGTCCCGCCTTGGCCGAGGTCCATCGCCGCTTCGAGATCCTCCTGCACCCGCGCGTAGTTCCGCCCCGAGTTGAGGCACTCGGTGAACTCGTCGGAGTCGAGGCCGACGAGCCGGGCGTGCTGCTCGAGCGTCTCCGCGCCGAGGTCCATCTCCCGCCAAAGGGCGTCGTGGTACTCCCAGAACCTGCCCTGGTCCTGCGCGCACGCCGCCGCCTCGCTGGCCTTTTGCGCCAGCGGATGGATCGTGCGCAGCGGGTAGTGCCGGAAGACCAGCCGGATCCGCTCGCCGTACTCCTCGCGGACCCGGTCGAGCGCGCCGTTGAAGCGGCGGCAGTAGGGGCACTCGAAGTCGGAGAAGACGACCACGGTCACCGGGGCGTCCTCGGGGCCGGCGGCGGCGTGGCCCTCGGTCTCGACGTGAACCCGGTACGCGGGCACCGAGAGCGTCCAGTCGGCTTCGCCGAGCAGTGCGTCGCCCCGCTGCGTGATCGCCTGCCCGAGCATCTGGTTCGTCACCTGCCGGCGAATCTCCGGCGCCATCTCCTCGAACGAGCGCCCCCCCATCTGCCCCGCGTTCGCGTCGTAGAGGTGGCGGATCTGCTCCTCGCCGAGCTCGGGCATGCCGATCTCGTCGCGGTAGTACTCGTTGACGGTGAGTCCGAGCTCCACGGCGGCGGCGTCGATGAGCCGCTCGCGGGCGATCTCCAAAGCCGCGTCCTCGAGCACCTTGTGGGCCTCGGTGAAGTACTCGCTCTTGAGCTGGGCCAGCCGGAACCGGTCGCGTCCCGAGAGATCCTCGATCGTGATCTGCGTCCCGTCGAGCTCCCCGATCACGTCGGACGTGATCGTCGGGGGCACCAGCGTGTCCGCGTCCCACTCCTGCTGGCCGGCTGAACCGGACGCGGCGCCGCAGCCGTACGCCGCGAGCGGCAGGAGGAGCAGGGCGCCGGCCCGCGGCGGCCGGATGCGAATCTTCGACATGAGGAGCACCTCGAGCGTTTGGGCGGTCGCTCCGCCGGAAACGCGGAAGGTTACTTCACCGGTTTCGCGGGGCTCTCGACCAGCAGGGTGAAGGGGCCGTCGTTGCGCAGCGACACGTCCATCCTCGCTCCGAAGACTCCCCGCCTGACCGGAACGCCGGCGGCGGCGAGCCGCTCGCAGAACTCCTCGTAGAGCACGTCGGCCTCGGGGCCGGGGGCGGCGCGCGTGAACGACGGGCGCCGGCCCTTTCGGCAATCGCCGAGCAGGGTGAACTGGGACACGACGAGCGCCTCCTCGCCGGTCTCGAGCAGGCTCGGCTGCGACGGGCCCTCGAACATCCGCAGCCCGGCGATCTTCCGGGCGAGCCAGTCCGCGTCGGCGGGCGCGTCCCCCGAAGCGACGCCGAGCAGCACGAGCGCGCCGGGGCCGATCCGGGACACGGTCTCGCCGGAAACCGCGACGGCGGCCTCGCGCACCCGCTGGACGACCGCGATCATCGGGCGATCACCCGGGCGTCCCCCTCGGCGGAGTCTCCTGGCTCGGAAGCCCGAAGGCGCGCATCAGGTCCGCCACCGTGACCACGCCCTCGAGCCGCTGCGCGTCCACCCGGCTCACCACCGGAATGGACTCGATCCCGAGGCGTCCCATGTGCGCCAGGGCGTGGTCGATGCTCTGGTCGGCGAACACGTGCGGCGCCGGCCGGCCCCGCAGCAGGTCGCCGAGGCGCTCCTGGTCCTGCCCCCATTCGTGCGACCGCTCCAGCTCGGCGAGCGTCACGAGGCCGAAGAGCCGCGACCCCCGCGCGACCGGCCACGCCTGCCGGCCCGACATCGCCACCCGCTCGATCGCGTCCTCGACCGTCAGCTCGGGAACGAGCACCTCGCGGGGCGGGTGCATCGCCGCCTGCACCACCGGATGCTCGTGCGCCTCGTCGCCCGCGGGCAGCTTGATCCCGTCCTGCGCCGCGAGCGCCTCGTACACGGTCACCGGCTGGAGCCGCCGCGACACGAAGAAGGACACGAGGTTCCCGATCATCAGCGGGACGATCACCTCGTAGCTCTGGGTGATCTCGAAGATCATGAACACCGACGCCATCGGCGCCCGCAGGATACCGGCGAACGCCGCGCCCATCCCGACCAGCGCGTAGGCCCCCGGCCCGCTCGCGAAGTCGAACCACAGGTTCGCGAGGCCGCCGACGCATCCGCCGAGCATCGCTCCGAGGAAGATGCTGGGGCCGAAGATGCCGCCCGCGTTTCCCGAGGCGTAGGCGACGACCACCAGCGCGAGGTGGACCAGCAGCAGGATCGCCATCGTCGTCGTCGGAAGCTCGCCCGCGAGCGCCTGCCCGACCGGGCCGTAGCCAACCTCGAAGAAGCCGGGCAGGAGCAGCCACGCCGACGTCACCGCGAGTCCGCCGATGGCCGGCTGCAGCCAGACGGTCCTGGCCGGCAGCGCGCGGAACTCCCGGCGCAGCCGCAGCAGCATCCGCACGAAGGCCACCGACATGAGGCCGCCGAGGAACCCGAGCACCCCGTAGATGAGCAGCTCCGCCGGATGCCCGAGCTCGTACGCCGGCACCGAGAACAGGGGCTCGTCGCCGAGCGAGAGGCGCAGCACCAGCCAGCTCGCCACCGCGCCGAGCACGACCGATCCGAGCACGCGGGCGTGCAGGTTGCCCACGATCTCCTCGAGCGAGAACAGGATCGCCGCGATCGGGGTGTTGAAGGCGGCGGCGATCGCGGCCGCCGTGCCCACCGGCACGAGCTGCTGCCGCCGCTCGGCGCTGAGCGCGAGCAGCGATCCGAACGCCGACGCGATCCCGGCGCCCATCTGCGCCGACGGCCCCTCGCGCCCGAGCGGCACGCCGCTGCCCATGGTCAGCCCGCCGCACAGGAACTTCCCGATCGCCACCCGCAGGGGGATCCGGCCGCCGCCGGCGAGAAGCGCCGCCTTGGTTTGCGGGATGCCGCTGCCGCGCGCCTCGGCGAACCAGCGGTGGAGGAGGAAACCGGCGACGAGCGTTCCCGCGATCGGAGCCCCGTATCGCAGGACTCCGAGGCTCTCGCCGTGGACGACGAACTCCGCGAGCGCCTCGGTCACGAGGATGAAGCAGACGATGACCCCGCCGACCGCCGCGCCGACGGCGAGATGGAGCGCGGTCGAGAAGCCGGGCCGGAGCGTGAATTCGCTGGCGGCGATCGCCTGGGCGACGCGGGCCAGCCGGCGCCGGACGGCGTTCACGCGCGCGCCTTCCTGGGAGCGAGGGCGCCGAGGCCAAGCCCGACCGCCACCGTCACGCCCGCGCCGACGAGGTTGTAGTACAGGTAGGAGATCCCCTCCACGCCGAGCGCCCGCGGGACGAGGTCCGCCGCCCACACGGCGGCGATCCCGGCGAGCACCGCGGGGAACGCCCGTCGGGCCCCCCGCTCGGGGAAGGCGGCGGCGAGCACGAAGGCGCCGAGGATCGGGCCGTAGAAGAACGATCCCACCCGGTTCACCGCCTCGACGGCCGAGCCCAGCCGTCCCATGTACAGCGCGGCCCCGGTGGCGACGGATCCCCAGAACAGGATGCCGACCCTCCCGGCGCGCAGGAAGTGGCGCTCGGACGCGGGTTTCTTGCGGAAGCGCCGGTAGAAGTCCACGATCGTCGCCGTGGAGAGCGCCGAGAGTTCGGACTCCACCGTGGACATGGCGGCGGCGAGCACCGCGACGAGGATCAGCCCGACGAGGCCGACCGGGAGCGTGGTGAACACGAACGTCGGAAAGACGTGGTTCGTGTCGCTCCACGGCTCGCCCCGGATCTCGCTGACCGTGCGCACCGCCTCGGCGCGGACTCCGTCGAAGCGGGCGCTCGCCTCCAGGAACCGGTCCCGCTCCGGGTCGGCCCCGCTCCCGGCGAACGCGAGCGCCGCCGCCCTCCGATCCCCGAACGCGCTCTCGTAGCGGGCCTCGGCGTCCTCCATCTGCGCCGGGCGCTCGATCCGGGCGCGGTCCAGCATCGCCGGGTCGAAGAGGATGGGCGGGCGCTCGAACTGGTAGAAGACGAACAGCAGCGCGCCGGTGAGCAGGATCACGAACTGCACCGGCAGCTTGGCGAAGGCGTTCAGCAGCAGCGAGCGACGGCTCTCGGCCAGCGACCGCCCGGTCAGGTAGCGCTGCACCTGGCTCTGGTCGCAGCCGAAGTACGACAGCATCAGGAACAGCCCGCCGAGGATGCCGGTCCAGACCGTGTAGGTGAGGCGGGGATCCGGGTCGAAGGAGAGCGTCTCGAGCCTGCCGGTCGCGCCAGCGAGGCGCAGCGCGTCGCCGAGGCTCACCTCGGCGGGCATGCCGAAGACCACCGAGCCGAGGCAGAAGAGGATGCCGAGCAGGATGATGAGCATCTGCCACGTCTCGACCCACATCACCGCCCGCATCCCGCCGAGCGCGGTGTACACGGTGGCGAAGCCGCCGATGAGGAGGATGGTCCACGTCTCGTCGAGCGAGAACACCACCGAGAGCACGACCGACGGCGCGTAGATGACGACCGCGCCCGAAAGCGCCCGCCCGAACAGGAAGAGCAGGCTGGTGAGCGTCCGCGCCCTCGGTCCGCAGCGTTTCTCGAGGTACTCGTAGGCGGTGAACACCCGCGCCCGGTAGAACAGCGGCACCAGCGTGACGCACAGGATCACCATGGCGATCGGCAGCCCCAGATAGATCTGGAGGAACCGCATCCCGTCCACGTAGGCCTGCCCGGTGGTGCCCACGAGGGTGATGGCGCTCGCCTGCGTGGCCATCACCGACAGCCCGACCGCGTACCACGGCATGGAGCGCCGGGCGAGGAAGTAGTCCTCGAGCCCCTGGTTGCCGCGCCCGGTGCGGTAGCCGACATGGACGATCAGCCCGAAGTAGCCGGCGACGACGAGCCAGTCGAGGAGCTGCATCGGTCAGGGGCCGAACGCGCCCGAGAACGCGAGGAGCAGCAGGCAGAAGACGAGCTCGACGACGACCGCCGCGACGTACCAGCGGACGAAGGCGCCGTCCTCCGGCGGGGTCGGGGGGACGGCTAACATGGGACCGGTCGCGGACGCGCTCGGGGAGCCCCGCCGGTCACGACCAGGGGAACGCCATGACAGAAGCCTCCACGCGCCGAATCGGCGCAATCCTAGCGGCTGCCGTTCTGACCCTCGCCGCGCCGATGGCTGCGGCCCAGTTGCGTCCGCTGGCCGAGGATCGGGGGTCCGTCGGGCTCGGCCTGAAGCTGCGGAAGGCGGCGAGCGGTGTCTCGTTCCTGACCATCGTCGCCCACCCGGACGACGAGAACAACGCGCTCCACGCCCGCCTTTCCCGGGGCATGGGGGCGCGCGTGTCGCTGATCTCGCTCACCCGGGGCGGCGGCGGCCAGAACGAGATCGGCCCCGAGCTCTTCGACGGCCTGCGCATCCTGCGGACCGAGGAGCTGCTCGCCTCGCACCGGCTGGACGCGGTGGAGCAGTACTTCGGAATGGTCTCCGACTTCGGGTATTCGTTCAGCGTCGAGGAGACCCTCGAGAAGTGGGGGAAGGAGGAAACGCTCGGCGAGATCGTGCGCATGATCCGGACGCTGCGCCCCGACGTGATCCTCACCCTGCCCCCCGAGGGCGAGGGCGGCGGCCAGCACCACCAGGCCACCGGGAGGCTCACCATCGAGGCCTTCGATATCGCCGCCGACCCGGACCGGTTCCCCGAGCACGCGGATCTGGGCCTCAGGCCCTGGCAGCCGCTGAAGCTCTTCGTCGGCGGGGTCGGCGGCGGCGGGCCCGGCGCCGGCGGGCCCGGCGCCGAGGACGTGATCCGGGTGGAGACCGCGGTCTGGGATCCGCTTCTCGGCCGCACCTACGCCGAGATGGGGCAGGAAGCCCGTTCCGCCCATCTTTGCCAGGGGATGGGCCAGGTCCGGGGCGCCCCCGCGCCGGGACCGGCCGCGCTCGTCGAGATGCGCAACCTCGCCGGCGAGTCGGGAAGCCTCCTCGCCGGGGTGCCCGAGGGGCTCGAGCGGCTCCGCGCCTTCGTGTACGGCGACCCGGATGCGGTGGACGCGACCGAACTCGCGCTGAACGACCTCGAGCGCAACGTGGGCGGAGCCGAGTGGGCCTTCTCCACCGCGGCCCCGCAGGAGTCCATCTCCGCGCTCCGCGCCGCGCTGCTGAGCGCGCGGCGGGTGCTCCAGGTCTCCGCCGACCTCGATCCGGACGCGGCGTTCGAGATCGCGCACCGGGTGCGGCCCAAGGAGATCCAGCTCCAGGAGGCGCTCGCCTTCGCCCACGGGATCGTGGTCCATCCGGTCGCCGACGCCGGCGAGGTGGTTCCGGGCGGGTCGTTCGGAGCCGAGGTGTTTGTGCAGGGCGGCGGCGCGGACCCGGTCGTCCTCGCCGGGATCCAACTGGAGGTTCCCGAGGGCTGGCGGAACGAACCGGTCGAGGCTCCCGAGGGCCGCCGGTTCCGCTCCACGGCGCGCGCGGTCGCCGAATTCCCGGTCGAGCTCGCCGACGGGGCCGCCGTCCGGACGACGTTCCGGGTGACCGCGGCGGCGGACGCCCGGCTGAGCCGGCAGGTGTTCGCGCCTGTCCCCGGGCGCGACCGTTTCGTCCCGGACCATCCGGACCACTTCGGGGTCGCCGCGCCTCCGCCGCAGGTGCGCGCCCGAGTGGACTTCCTCACCGACGAGGTGCCGGCGAGCGTGATCCTGCCGGTGGAGCACCGGTACGAGGGGCCGTTCGTCGGGACGGAGAAGCAGAAGGAGGTCTCGGTGCTCCCGCGCGCGGCGGTGCGGTTGACCCCCGGGATCGTCGTGTTCCCGAGGGGCCAGCGCACCCGGGCGCTGGCGGCTCGGGTGACGCATCGCGGGGCCGGCGAGGCCGCCTTCACGGTGCGGCTGGACGCGCCTCCCGGCTGGGAGGTCGAGCCGGCCTCGGCTCCGGTCCGGTTCTCCGGTCCCGGCGAGGTGAGCGTGGAGTTCGAGGCCACCGTCCCCGAGGGCGCGCCGGACGGCGGGGTTCCGCTAGCCGCCCGGGTCATCGACGACAGCGACGGAACCGTCTTCGACGAGACCGTCGAGACCATCGCCTACCACCACATCCAGACCCGCTACCGCTTCCGCCCGGCGACCGCGCTCGCCCAGGTGCTGGACGTCCGCGTGGCGCCGGTCTCGGTCGGCTGGGTCGAGGGGGTCGGGGACGAGGTGGCCGAGGCCATCGGCCAGCTCGGCGTTCCGCTGACGTTCCTTGAGGAGGACGATCTGGCCGAGGGCGACCTGTCCCGGTTCGACACGATCGTGCTCGGCGTCCGCGCCTACCTCGCCCGTCCCGACCTGCGCACCCACAACCAGCGCCTGCTGGACTACGTGGCCGGCGGCGGGACGCTGATCGTCCAGTACAACAAGTTCGAGTTCAACGCCGGCCCGTGGGCGCCCTACGAGATTCAGGTGGGGCGAGGCCGGGTCACCGACGAGAACGCGCCGATGCGCGTCCTCCTCCCGAACCACCCGGCGTTCCTCGGGCCGAATCCGATCGGCCCCGCCGACTGGGAGGGATGGGTCCAGGAGCGCGGCCTCTATTTCCTCGCCCCGGGCGGCGACCCGGCCTTCACCGACCTGCTCGCGTCGGAGGATCCGTTCCGCTACAACGCCGGCGAGAAGCGCGGCGTGCTCGTGGAGGCCCACCACGGCGACGGCCGCTGGATCTACCTCGGCCTCGGTCTCTGGCGCCAGCTTCCCGAGGGGACTCCGGGGGCGTACCGGCTGCTCGCAAACCTGCTGAGCCTCGGCCACCGTCCGGAGCCGACCACCGAGCCGTAGTTAACGCATACTCCCCCGCGCCTTGACGCGGACCCGCATCGGACTCTTTCTCGGATTCGGGCTTTTCTTCGGGATCGTCCTGATCCCGATTCCGGGGTTTCCGGACGAAGCCCGGCGCATGCTCGGGGTTGCCGCGATCATGGCGACGTGGTGGGTCGCCGAGGCCGCGCCGCTCGGCGTGACCGCGCTGCTGCCCATCGTCCTGCTCCCGGCGCTCGGCATCGCTTCGGGGATGGAGGCGGCGGCGCCCTACGCCAACGAGCTGGTCTATCTGTTCCTCGGCGGCTTCATGCTGGCGCAGGCGATGCAGCGCTGGAACCTGCATCGCCGGATCGCGCTGCGGGTCGTGATGCTGATCGGCAGCTCCCCCTCGCGCATCGTGCTCGGCTTCATGATCGCCGCCGCCGCGCTCTCGATGTGGGTGTCCAACACCGCCACCGCGGCCATGATGATGCCCATCGGCGTCGCGGTCATCCGAGAGATGGCCGGGGTCATGGGCGAGGAGAGGTCGGCCGCCGAGCCGGGCCGGTTCCCGTTCGCCGTGTGCCTCATGATCGGAACCGCCTACGCCGCCTCGATCGGCGGGTTCGCCACGCTCATCGGGACGCCGCCGAACGTCTTCCTCGTCGGATTCCTCGACGCCAACTTCGGGATCCGGATCTCGTTCCTGCGCTGGCTGCTCTTCGCGCTCCCCCTGGCCTTGCTGTTCATCCCGGCGGTGTGGCTGTGGCTGACCCGGTTCGCGTTTCCGGTCAGCCGCGTCCCGGTTCCGGGAGGTTCGGCGCTCATCCGCTCGGAGTACGGGCGGCTCGGTCCGATTTCCGCGCCCGAGCGGCGGGTCGCGTTCCTGTTCGGCCTGACCGCGCTCGCGTGGGTGTTCCGCCCGGTCTGGACTTCGCTCTTCGCCAACGGAGAGCTCGTCACCGATTCGGCCGTCGCCATGGCCGCCACGATCCTCGCGTTCGTGATCCCCTCGGGCGCGCCGGGCGAACGGACGCCGATCCTGACCTGGAAGTGGGGCGCGCGGATTCCGTGGGACGTGCTGCTGCTCTTCGGCGGCGGATTCGCGCTCGCGAACGGGCTGGAGGTGAGCGGGCTCTCCCGGGTGCTCGGCGACCGCCTCGCCCTCGCCGCGTCCCTGCCGACGCCGGTCTTCGTCGTCCTCGTGGTGCTCTTCGTCATCGTCCTGACCGAGCTCGCCTCCAACCTCGCCTCCACCGCGATGATCCTGCCCATCCTCGCGGCGGTGGCCGCGAGCGCCGGACTTCCGCCGCTACTGCTGCTGATTCCGGCGACGGTGGCCGCGTCCTGCGCCTTCATGCTGCCGGCGGCCACGCCGCCGAACGCCATCGTGTTCGGCGCGGGCCATTTCACGATCCCGCAACTCACCCGCGCCGGGATCGGCGCCAACCTGATCGGGGCTACGCTCGCGAGCCTGTTCACCGTGTTCTGGGTTCCCGTCGTCTTCGGAGGCTGACCGCGTGAGATTCACGTCCCGTCTGTGGGCCGGGATCGCGCCGGTCTGGGCCGAGATCCTCCGGCACCCGTTCCTGAACGGCCTCGCCGCGGGTTCGCTCGACCGGGAGCGGTTCCGGCATTACGTGATCGAGGACGCGCTCTACCTGCGCGACTACGCGCGGGCGCTCGCGATCGTCGGCGGCAAGACCCCCCACCCTGACCTGACCGCGATCCTGTGCGGCGACGCGGCCTCCGCCGTCGAGGCCGAACGCAAGGAGCTCGGGCGGTTCCTCGAGGAACTGGGCGGCGACCGGGAAGCTCTCCTCGACCGGATTCCCGCCCCCACGAACCTCGCCTACACGAGTTACCTCCTCGCGCAGGCGCACGCCCGGCCCTTCCACGAGGGCCTCGCGGCGGTGCTGCCGTGCTACTGGATCTACGCCGAGGTCGGAAAGGAGCTCCTGCGCCGCCCGCCGTCGCCGGATCCGCTCTACCGCCGCTGGATCGAGAGCTACGGGAGCGAGGAATTCGACGCGGTGGTCCGGCGGATCCTGGAGGTCGCCGACGACACCGCCGAAGAACTCGGCGAGGCCGACCGGGCGCGCATGGCCCGGCACTTCAATCTGACGTCGCGCTACGAATGGATGTTCTGGGACATGGCGTGGCGGCTGGAGGCGTGGCCGGTCAGCGAATCCACACCGTCTTCCGGTTCGTGAACGACAGGAGGCCGTCCTCCCCGAGCTCGCGCCCGAAGCCGCTGTCCTTGAAGCCGCCGAACGGCATCCGCGGGTCCGACTTCGTGATTCCGTTCACGAAGACCGCGCCCGATTCGATCTCCCCGGCGAAGCGTTCGGCCCGCCCCGGATCGGAGGTCCACACCGAGGCTCCCAGCCCGTAGCGGGTGCCGTTCGCGATCCGGATCGCCTCGGCTTCGTCCTCGAACGGGAGCACGGTCGCCACCGGTCCGAACAGCTCCTCGGACCACGCCGGGGCGTCCGGCGGAGGAGCGAGCAGGAGTCCGGCCGCCGCGAAGAAGCCCCCGTCCGGCGCGTCGCCGCGCATCACGAGCTCCGCGCCCGCGCGGACCGATCCCTCGACCTGCGATTCGAACGTGTCGCGAAGGTCCTCCCGCGCGAGCGGCCCCACGTCCACGCCGACTTCGGTGGGATGTCCGACGCGGGCGGCGGCGAGGCGCTCGGCGAACGCCTGCACGAAGGGATCGCGAATCCGCCGGTCCACCAGAAACCGCTTGGCGGCGATGCAGCTCTGGCCCGAGTTGATGAGCCGAGCCGTCGCCGCCGCCTCGACGGCCTCGTCGAGGTCGCAGTCGGCGAGCGCCACGAAGGGATCGCTGCCCCCGAGCTCGGCCACCATCGGCTTGAGCGCGCTCCCCGCGACCCGGGCCACCGCGCTTCCGGCCTGCGAGCTCCCGGTGAGCGTGACCCCGCGCACCCGGTCGTCCCGGATCACGTCGGCCGCCTGCCCGTTCGTCAGGAACAGGTTCTGGAGCAGCCCGTCCGGGGCCCCGGCCTCCCGATAGAGGCGCTCGATCATGAGCGCGCACCGGGGCGTCGAGGGAGCGTGCTTGAGCAGCATCGGGTTCCCGACCATGAAGTTGGGCGCCGAGACCCGGATGACTTGCCAGAACGGAAAGTTCCACGGCATGATCGCGAGGATCGGCCCCGCCGGTTCGGGCCGGGTGAAGGCCCTCGATCCGTCCGAGGCCAGCGGGCGCGGCCGGAGCGTCTCCTCGGCGACCTCGGCGTAGTGCCGGGCGACCCAGGCGCACTTCTTCGCCTCCGCCGCGCCCTCGGCGACCGGCTTCCCCATCTCGAGCGCCATCAGCCGGGCGAGCACGGGGGCGCGCTCCTCGAGCAGCGCGGCGAGGCGCTCGTTCACCGCCCGGCGTTCGGCGAACGGGCGGCGCGACCACTCCCGGAAGGCGGCGTCCGCCCGGTCGAGCGCACGCTCCACGTCGTCGGCGGAAGCGGTCGGGAACTCCTCGAGGAGCTCCCCGGTCGCGGGATCCAGCGTCCGGTAGGGCATCAGTCGTCCTCGGGCGGGTGGAGGCGGTTGTACTTGCGGCCCACGGCGAGCAGGTCGGAAATCGAGATCGCCTCCCGCGTGTTCCCGTCGCGCCCGGTCACCGTCGCCGCCCGGAGCATCGAGTTGTACACCGCTTCCTCGGTGGCCTCGATCGCGGCCTGGAAGAGCGGGCTGAGCGCGTCGCCCCGCAGCGTCCGGCCCCGCTCCAGCCGGTCGTCGGACCGGTAGCCGCTGCGCAGTTCGGGCGCGGTCGAGAACGCGATCACGAAGTCGCCGCTTCCGTGCGAGGACGTGGCCCCGGTGCGGGCGAGCCCGAGCATCGCCCGGCGGGCGAGGCGGGTCAGGCCGAGCGACCGGATCGGGGCGTCGGTCGCGACCACCATCATGATCGACCCGTCCGGGTTCTCCTCCTCGTCGAGGGCGCCCCGGAGGTAGTGCCGCCCGAGCTCCTCGCCCACCGGGAGCCCGTCCATGGTGAGCACGCCGCCGTAGTTGCTCTGGACCAGCGCCCCCACCGTCCAGCCGCCGAGGCTCTCCGGAACCCGGCGCGACGAGGTGCCGATTCCGCCCTTCCACCCGAACGCCGAGGTTCCGGTTCCGGCGCCCACCGATCCTTCCTCCACCGGTCCCGAGCCGGCGCTCCGGATCGCCTCCAGCACGTGCGCCTCCTCCACGCGGAAGCCGCGGATGTCGTTCAGGAAGCCGTCGTTGGTCTCGCCGACGACCGGATTCACCGAGCGCACGTCCTCGTTGCCGGCGATGCCGAGCGTGTAGGACGCGACCGCCCGCGCCGCGTCCCAGACCGACAGCGTGTTCGTGAGCACGACCGGGGTCTCGATCGTTCCCAGCTCGATCACCTGCGTCGCGCCGACCAGCTTGCCGAAGGCGTTCCCCACGTGGATCGCGCCGGGCACCTTCTCCTCGAAGAGGTTGCCCCCGTGCGGCAGGATCGCGGTCACGCCGGTGCGCACGTCGTCGCCCGCGACCAGCGTGACCTGGCCGACCCGGACGTCGGGCACGTCGGTGATCGCGTTCAGCGGCCCGGTCGGGAGCACCCCCGGGGAGAGGCCGACGTCGCGGGCGCGGGGACGGTCCGCCGGCTCCTGCGCGAGCGCGGCGACCGAAAGCGCGAGGGCCGGGAGGCCGAGAACGAAGAAGCGAAGGGGCATGGGGGCAAGAATACGCAAGGGGCGCGGAACATTCGCCCCGTCCGTTCGTACCCGACCTTCATGCGACCCGTCCGAAGCGCTCCCCGAGTCCTCCCCGCGGTCGCCGCCGCGTTTCTCGCCGCTCCCGCGTGTTCCGCGTCCTTCACCGGCGATCCGGGCTCGGAGGAGACCCGGGTCTTCCAGGAGGCGTTCGAGGACGGCGAAGTGTTCGACCTCCGCAACATCAACGGCACGGTTCGCATCGACAGTTGGGACGAGGACGGGGCCGAGATCACCGCCCGCAAGGTGGGGACGAACCCCGCGGCGCTGCGCGACATGACGGTCGAGGTGCGCCAGACCGCCGACGGCGTGCGGGTCCGCACTCGCCACGCCAAGCGCGTGTTCGGCGACGGCTGGAGCCGGCGCCGGGGCAAGGTGGACTACAAGGTGCGGCTCCCAGCTTCGGCCGAAGTGCGGGTCGAGACCGTGAACGGCCCGGTGGAGGTCGCCGGGTTCCACGGCCGGGTCGAGGCCCAGACCGTGAACGGGCGGATCCTGATGGCGAACCAGAGCGGCGAGGTCACCGCCAAGACCGTGAACGGCCCCATCGAGTGCGAACTCGAGGACTTTCGCGAGGGCGCGTCGCACACGTTCCGCACCGTGAACGGGGCGGTGGAGGTCACCCTCGGGCGGGACGCCCGGGGCGAGGTGGACGCGGCGGCGATGAACGGCAGCGTCCGGTTGGACATCCCCGACGCCGAGAATCTCGAGACGCCGACGCGGCGGGTCAAGAAGGTGCGGATCGGCGAGGGCGAGGGCGGAACCTGCCGGATCCGCACCATGAACGGCGCGATCCTCGTCGCGAGCCGCGACTAGGCGGGACGGAGCCGGACCAGCACGGTCCCGGCGCTCACCTGATCGCCGGCGCGGGCCTCGGGCGCCTCGAGGACGCCGGCCCCGGGCGCGCGCACTTCCCAGTGCATCTTCATGGACTCGACGACCGCCACGACCTCGCCTTCCTGAACCGCGACGCCGGGCTCGTCGCGCACCCGGAGCAACGTCCCGGACAGCGGGGCCTCCACGTCGCGCGCGCCGCCCGCGCGCCCGGCGGCCGCCGGTCCGGACTCCCGGAGCACCTCGGTCGCGCCGGCGCGGGTGACCGCCACGCCGTCCGGGAGCTCGGTCACGACGGCCGGTTCGTCCCCGATGCGGACCTCGCCCGGACGCTCGCCGGGGCGGTTCTCCGGCGCGCCGGGCGAGCGGAAGATCCCCGCCGCCGGGTCCGGCCGGCGGCCCGAAGCCGCGTCCCGGAGCGTCTCGGCGGCCCGGTCCGGGAACCGGGACGGCTCGGTCGCGGTCAGTTCGTCGAGCCGCTCCTCCACCCAGCCGGTGTGTGTCCGCCCCTCGCGGAAGTCGGGGTGCGCGAGCGCGCGCCGCAGGAACCCGAGGTTCGTCTCCGGGCCGTGGAGGACCGTGTCGCCGAGCGCCCGGACCAGCGCGCGGCGCGCCTCCTCGAAGCTCGCGCCGGTCGCGATGACCTTGGCGAGCAGCGAGTCGAACCCCGCAGGAACCGGGGCGCCGTCCTCGATCCCCGAGTCGCAGCGGACCCCCGCCGGCGGACGCCAGCGCCGCACCGGCTTCGGGCTGGGCGCGAAGCCCGCGTCGGGAGATTCGGCGAGGACCCGCGCCTCGATCGCGGCGCCTTGCGGTTCCGTCATCGACTGCGGGGCCGGCCGGCCGCCCTCGGCGAGTTCGAGCTGGAGGTCCACCAGATCGACCTTGGCGATCGCCTCGGTGACCGGGTGCTCGACTTGGAGCCGCGCGTTCACCTCGAGAAACCAGTGCTCCTCGCCCTCGACGAGGAACTCCACGGTGCCGGCGCCCCGGTAGCGCGCGGCCGAGACCAGCTTCAGCGCGTCCGCCGCCATCCTCGACCGCAAGTCCGCGCCGATCGCGGCGGGCGCCCATTCCAGCAGCTTCTGCCGTCGCCGCTGGACCGAGCATTCGCGCTCGCCGAAGTGCGCGCCCCCGCCCCGGCCGTCGCCGAAGACCTGGATCTCGACGTGCCGGGGCCGCTCCAGCCAGCGCTCCACGAAGACGGCGCCGTCCCCGAAGGCCGCCCGGGCCTGGGCCGCCGCCGCCTCGAGCGCGCCCTCGAGATCCTCCCGCCGGCGGACGACCCGGATGCCGATGCCCCCGCCGCCGGCCGCCGCCTTCACCGCCACCGGAAACCGCAACTCGTCCGACAGCACCGGCACGCCGACCTCGACCGCGAGCTTCCGGGCGGCTTCCTTGTTTCCGAGCAGGCGCATGGATTCCGGGTCCGGACCCACGAACGCGATCCCCGCCGCCTCCACCCGCGCCGCGAAATCGGCGTTCTCGGAGAGGAAGCCGTAACCCGGATGCAGGAGGTCCGCGCCCCAGGTTCGCGCCGCCTCGACGACCGCCGCGGCGTCGAGGAAGTCCGGCGTTTC
This sequence comes from Vicinamibacteria bacterium, assembly GCA_965199715.1. Classification (GTDB taxonomy): domain Bacteria; phylum Acidobacteriota; class Vicinamibacteria; order Marinacidobacterales; family Marinacidobacteraceae; genus CBDATA01. The sequence continues at coordinate 1,308,830 of OZ241322.1, read as the reverse complement.
CAGCACCCGGTCCGCCTCGCGGCGCACCGGCGCGCCGACGTCGGCCGGGGTCGAGACGACGGCGACCTCGTAACCGCGCCGGCGGCCGGCGGCGAGCACCCGCCGGGCGATCTCTCCCCGGTTGGCGACGACGAGCTTCACCGGCTCCGGGGCGACCACGGCGGCGGCTTCCGCTCGAAGAACGCGGCGGTCCCGGCCTGTCCCTCGGCGGAGGCCCGCGCCGCGGCGATGGTGCGGATCGTCAATTCCTCGACGTCCCCCGGCGGCAGCGGCGCCTCGCGCAGCAGCAGCGCCTTGGTCCGCCGGGCCGCGAGCGGCGCGCTCTCGAGGTAGCGGCGGACGACCGCTTCCGCCGCCTCCTCCGGGTCGTCCGCACACTCGTGGGCCAAGCCGGCGCGGATCGCCGCGTCGCCCCGGACGACCTCGCCGCCGAGCAGGAAGGGCGCGGCGCGACCCGGGCCGAGCCGGCGGACGACGTAGGGCGAGATGACCGCGGGGACGAGGCCGAGGTGCGCTTCCGGGGTTCCGAAACGGGCGTCCGGGCTCGCGACGACGTGGTCCGCGGCGACCGCGAGGCCGAGGCCGCCGCCGAGCGCCGCCCCCCGCACCACCGCGATCACCGGCGCCGGAAAGCGCGCCACCGACCGGAAGAGGATGGCGAAGCGCCGGGCGTCCTCCCGGTTCGCCGCCTCGTCCGCCTGTCCCGATTCCCGCATCGCGTTCAGGTCGGCCCCGGCGCAAAACACGGGTCCCGCGCCGCCGAGGACGAGCGCCCGGCACTCCGCTGGTGGAAGCGCTTCGAGGCTCCGGAGAACTTCGGGGACCCCGGCCACCATGTCCGGGGTCAGCGCGTTGCGGGCTTCCGGCCGGTCGAGCGTCAGGCGGACGACCCCGTCGTCGCGCGTGTCGAGGCGAAGGTTCTTCATGGCTGCCAGGCGGGGGAGAGGGGCCGCTCGTCGTCGGGAACGCTCGCGAGCACGGCCGGCGGCACCGGGATCCGGCGGCGGAGGATTCCCTGCGCGAGCGTCTTTCCCTGGGGATCGAGAAGGAGGCTCCGGGTGCCGCCGCCCCCGAGCGCCCCTTCGAGGACGAAATTGAGCGCCCGGAGTCCCGGAAGCTCGTAGCGGACCACCGGTCCGTTCGCGACGCCCTCGGCCCACCCGGCGACGGTCGCCGCGTCCAGATGGGCCGCGAGGTACTCCCATGCGGCTTCGCTGCGGGCGAGGATCCCGACGTTCGCCGCGTCGCCCTTGTCGCCGGCGCGGGCGTGGGCGATCGAGCCGAGCGGCGCCGGCACCCCCGACCGGGGGAAGGGCCGGGTCGCGGCGGGAGCGGCCGCCCGCCGGCGGGGGGCCGCCGCGGGGCCGGAGGTCGGGACGAGCTGTTCGTCGCCCCCGAGGACCCGCACCCGCGCGGTGACCCATGACCGGGGGACCGTCGTCGGCCAGTACGCCGCCACTTCGGACACGGGCGGCGCGCCGCCGGTGACCGCGAGGCCCGCGGGGCCGCTCAGAATGAGCGCCGGCAGCAGCTTCCGCAGCGCGAGCAGCGGCTCCCGGCGCTCGCTCCACGCCGCGATCCGCACGAGGCCCTCGGAAGGCTCGACCCCGCTCGCGAAACCGCGCTGCGCCGCGTCGTCGCCCGCGAGATCCACCCTCAGTTCGTCCGGAGGGTCGCCCGCGAGCCGCCCGGCGACCGCCTCGCGCAACGCGGCGGTCTTCGCCCGCACGTCCGGCCCGCCGACCACGAGGCTCCCCCGCAGCGCGTAGCCGCCGGCGACAGTCGCGCTGACCTTCAGGTCGGGGGGCGGCGGGCCGCCGCGGGCTCCCGAGATCCGGACCCGGTTCGGCCCGTCGGCGACCGCGGTCAGCCCCGAGAAGTCCACCGTGGCGTCGGGGCAGAGGTAGGCGGCCGGATCGCCGAGTTCGTACAGAAGCTGCTCGCGCACTACCGCCGGATTCACGAGCCCGCCCTCGCCCGGCTGGAGGGTGGCGACGAAGTCCCCGTCCGGCTCCACCTCGACGATCGGGAATCCGAGGTTCCCGAGTCCCGGGACCCGCCGCCAGTCGGTGAAATTGCCGCCGGTCGCCTGCGCGCCGCACTCGATCAGGTGCCCGGCGACGACGCCCTGGGCGATCTTGTCCCAGTCGTCGGCGGCCCACCCGAAGCGATGGCGAAGCGCGGCGAGGGTGATTCCGGTGTCGGTCACCCGCCCGGTCACCACGATCGCCGGATCGCCAGCGAGCGCCCGAACCACCGGCTCCGCCCCCAGATAGGCGTTCGCCGACCCCACGTCCCCCGCCGCGCCGGCGAAGGCCGCGCCGGTCTCCAGATTTCGGAAGCCCGACGCGACCAGACCCGGAACCTGGTCCATCAAGTCGTCCCCATCGACCACCGCGATGCGCACGTCCGCGTCCGCCCGGGCGAGCACGGCGCGGGCGCAGCCCATCGGATTCACGCCGCCGGCGTTCGTGATCACGGTGATCGCGCGCTCCCGGAGCGCGCCGAGCAGCGGCGCGACCTGGGTCACGAAGTCGCGGGCGTAGCCGGCCTCCGGATTCCGATCGCGCTGCTTGCGCAGGATGCTCATCGTGATCTCGGCGAGGAAGTCCGAAGTGACGAATTCGGGCGGCTCGGGCCCCAGAACTTGCCGCTCCAGCGCTCGGGGGTCGTCCCCCCAGTACCCGCCGGCGTTCCCGATCCTGACGAGGTCGCTCACATCCGGAAGATCCCGTGCTTCGGCTCGGGCGGCTCCGCGTTCTGCGCCGCCGCGAGGCTGAGCGCGAGCGCCCGGCGGGTGTTCCGCATGTCCTGCACGCCGTCGTCCCAAAGCCGCGCCGTCGCGTAGTACGGGCTGCCCTCGCGTTCGTACTTCTCGCGCACCGGCGCGGCGATGGCCTCGGCCTCCGCGTCCGAAAGCGCCTCGCCGGCGCGCTCCCGCTGGTCGCGCTTCACCTGCGTGAGCACCGAGGCCGCCTGCTCGCCGCCCATGACCGAAATCCGGCTCGAGGGCCACGACCACGCGAAGAGCGGGTCGAAGGCCCGGCCGCACATCGCGTAGTTGCCCGCGCCGAAGCTGCCCCCGGCGATCAGGGTGATCCGCGGCGTCCCGGCCGTGGCCACCGCGTGGACCATCTTGGCCCCGTCCTTCGCGATGCCGCCGTGCTCGTAGCGCGCCCCGACCATGAATCCGGTGATGTCCTGCACGAACAGCAGCGGCAGGCCCTCGCGGGCGCAGATCTGGATGAAGTGCGCCCCCTTGAGCGCGCTCTCGCTGAACAGCACGCCGTTGCTCGCGACGACCCCCACCGCGATCCCGTGGATGTGCGCGAACCCGGTGACCAGCGTGGTTCCGTAGCGCTTCTTGAACTCGTCGAGCCGGCTGGAGTCGAGCAGGCGGGCGAGGATCTCGCGGACGTCCACCCGCACCCGCCGATCCTTCGGCATGAGGCCGAGAATCTCCTCCTCGGGGTAGTCGGGAAGCTCCTCGTGGCGGTCGGGGAGCGCCGCGCCGCCGGCGGGCGCCAGCCGGGCGACCGAGCGGCGCAGGATGCGGAGCGCGTCGCGGTCGTCCTCGGCGTAGTGGTCGGCCACGCCGGAGGTCTCGGTGTGCACCCGCGCCCCGCCGAGCTCTTCGGGGGTCACCACCTCGCCGGTCGCCGCGCGCACCAGCGGCGGCCCGCCGAGATAGATCGTCCCGACGCCCCCGACGATGACCGCCTCGTCGCTCATCGCGGGCACGTAGGCCCCGCCCGCGGTGCACATCCCCATGACCGCGGCGAGCTGCGGGATTCCGGCGGCGCTCATCGCCGCCTGGTTCCGGAAGATGCGCCCGAAGTGGTCGCGATCCGGGAAGACCTCGGCCTGGAGCGGCAGGAACGCGCCGCCGCTATCGACGAGGTAGATGCACGGAAGCCGCGCCGCCTCGGCGATCTCCTGCGCCCGCAGGTGCTTCTTGACCGTGAGCGGGAAGTAGGTCCCGCCCTTCACCGTGGCGTCGTTCGCCACCACCATCGCGAGCCGCCCCGAGACGACCCCCACGCCGGCGACGAGGCCGGCCGCCGGCGTGGGTGCGTCGTAGCAGTCGAGGCCGGCGAGGGCGCCGATCTCGAGAAAATCGGTCCCCGGATCGGTCAGCAGCCGGATCCGCTCCCGGACCGGGAGCTTCCCCTGTTCGACGTGGCGCTTCCGCGCGCGGTCGCCGCCGCCGGCCGCGGCTTCGGCGCGGCGGCGATCCAGTTCTTCGCACAGCGCGAGGTTGTGCGCTCGATTCGCGAGGAATTCCTCGGAATCCGTGCGAATCTGCGACTGGATGCGTGCCAACGGCCGAATTCTAGAGGGTGCGCCGTTCGCCCCGATCTGGTTGCATGCAGCGATGGACCGACTCCGCCTTCTTCTCTTCGGCGCGGCGCTCGCGCACTGCGGCGGCGCCCCGCCCGAGCCGCCGGACGACCCCACGGTCCGCTTCGACGAGGCGGTCGCGGTCTTCGCGCAGGTGGATCTCGCCCAGCTCCCGACCGCGCTCGAGGACATGCCCGCGCTCGCCGCCGAACTGGGCGGCCCCCGGTTGCTCGTGAAGCGAGAGGACCTGACCGGGCTGGCCTTCGGCGGCAACAAGGCGCGGAAGCTGGAATTCATCCTCGCCGACGCGGTCGCTCGGGAGAGCGACATGGTCCTCACCTGGGCCGGGGTCCAGTCCAACTGGGCGCGGATGACCGCCGCCGGAGCGCGCCGCCTCGGCATGCAGCCCATCCTCGTGCTCCAGCGCGGCGAGCACCAGAGCACGACCCCGCCCGACGGGAACCTGCTTCTCGACCGGCTGCTGGGGGCGGACGTGCGCCTCCTCGAACCCGAGGACGACCGGGAGTCGGCGGTGGACGAGATCGCCGAGGCGGAGATCGCCGCCGGCCGCCGGCCCTACGTCGTCGCGGTCGGCGGCTCGGCCACCGGCCACTCGATGGAAATTCCGCTCGGGGCCGTCGCCTACGCGCAGGCGTTCCGGGAACTTCTCGCGCAGGCCGACCGAATGGGCGCAAGGCCCACCCACGTGATCCACGCCTCGGGGTCGGGCAGCACCCAGGCCGGGTTCGTCGTCGGGGCCCGGGCGCTCGCCCCCGACGTGCGCGTGATCGGGATCTCCAGCGGCGGCTCGAAGGAGCGGGGCGAGGCCAACGTGCTCGCGCTCGCCCGCGAGACGGTGACCGCCATGGGCCTCGACGTGGAGGTTCGGCCCGAGGACGTCGTGGTGATGGACGACTGGGTGGGCGAGGGCTACGGAATCCTCAACGCCGACGTCACCGGCGCGATCGCGCAGGTGGCCCGCACCGAGGGGCTGCTCCTCGATCCGGTCTATACCGGCAAGGCGATGGCCGGGCTCATGGACCTGATCGCGCGCGGCGACCTGACTTCCGAGGACACGGTGGTCTTCGTCCACACCGGCGGCACGCCGGCGCTGTTCCCCTACCGGGAAGGGCTCGTCGAGGGCCTCGGCGAGTGATGGACCCCGAGGCTCTCGACCGCGCCGTCGCACGCTTCCCCCGCCAGGAACTCGCGCTTCTCCCCACGCCGCTCGAGGAGCTTCCGGCGCTGACGCGGCTGCTCGGCGGGCCGCGCATCCTCGGCAAGCGGGACGACCTCACCGGGCATGCGCTCGGGGGCAACAAGGCGCGCAAGCTGAGCTTCATCCTCGCGGACGCCGAAGCCCGGGACGCGGACGTGATCGTGACGTGGGCGGCGGTCCAGTCGAACTGGGTGCGCATGACCGGCGCCTGCGCCCGGCGGCTCGGGATGCGGACGGCGGCGGTCCTCGAGCGGCGGACGCCGACCGCGGTGGATCCCGCCGACGGGAACCTGTTGCTGGACCGGATCCTCGGGGTCGAGACCCGGATCCTCTCCGTCGGCGACGACCCGCGGGCCGCGGCCGAGGCGTGGGCCGACGAGCTTCGGAACGAGGCCGCAAGCCCTACGTGGTTCCGGTCGGCGGATCGGGGGTGATCGGGTCGCTCACGAATCCGCTCGGGGCGATCTCCTACGCCGAAGCGTTTCGGGAGCTGCTCCGCCAGGCGACCGAGCTCGGCGTCCGCCCGTCCTGCGTCGTCCTGGGCTCCGGCTCCGGAAGCACCCAGGCCGGCCTCGTCGCGGCGGCGCGGGCGCTCGCCCCCGACGTCCGGATTCTCGGAATCGGGACGGGCCGCCGCAAGGCCGCCGCGGAGGCGAACATCCTGAAGCTGGCGCGGGAGACGGTCGCCGCGCTGGAGCTCGACGTGGAGATCCGGCCCGAGGACGTGGAGGTGAACGAGGACTACATCGGCGCCGGCTACGGGTTCATAAACCGAGCCCTCGTGGAGGCCATCGCGACGATGGCCCGGGCCGAGGGGATCTTCCTCGACCCGGTCTATTCCGGGAAGGGCATGGCCGGGTTCCTCGACCTGGTCCGCCGGGGCGCGTTCGGCTCCGGCGACGACGTCGTCTTCCTGTGCACCGGCGGTTCGCCGGGCCTGTTCCCCTATCGGGAGGGAATTCTGGCGGCTCTGCCGCCCGACGACTCCTGACCCACCGCGCCGGTGATCCCGGCCTCGGCGAACGCCTCGTTCAGGGCGTCGAGGCCCGCCCCGAGCCGTTCGCGGAGCCGGTCCAGCACCGTTCCGGCTTCCCGCTGGAGGTCGGCGAGCCGCTCCCGCGACCCTTCGGTGGGACGCCCGTAATTCCGGGCGACGTGGCCGTAGAGGTAGGCGACCTGGTTGTCCAGCTTCGGCGGGAAGTTGATCGGGTCCTGCCCGGACTCGTTCCTGGTCTGGATGAGCGTTTCCTCGATCATCTCGAGGTCGGCGAGAAGCGCGTCGGCGAGCTCCCGCGCCTCCCCTTCCGGAACGCGTTCGCGCGCCGCCTCGACCTGCTCCCGGACCTCCCGGATGGCTCCGATCCGGTCGTGGATGGTCTCGAGAAGGTCGCGGGCGGCCCGCGCGACCCGGTGCTGCTCGGCGAGGTCCGCCTCGGTCCAGGGCGAGCGCGGATCGGGGCGCACGTCGAAGGCGATCTCCGAAGTCACGTCTCCGGCTTCGAGGACCGCCGCGTATCCGCCCGGCGGAACGAAGGCGCCGCCGGTGTACGAGATGGACATGAACGTGTCCGGCTGCAGCTTCGGCCGCGGCTCCTTCAGATCCCAGACGACCCGGTGGAATCCTTCGTCGGCCTCGAGGGTCGCGTCCGGCTCGGGCGGGCCCTCGGCGTCCTCGTCCGGCTTGCGCACGAAGCGCCGCGCGACCTCGCCGGCCGCGTCGCGGATCGTCAGGCTGAGCGGCCCCTCGACTTCTTCGGGCAGGAAGTAGTGGAGCAGCGCCCCCGGCGGCCGGTTCTCCGGCGCCCCGGGGCCCCGGAATCCGCGCCCGCCGCCGGTCGCGAGCCGCACCGCCGCGCCCGAAGGCAGCAGCGCCGGCGCGCTCCAGTCGCGCCCCATGATCCCGCGCAGCGGCGTCAGGTCGTCGAAGACCCAGAACGAGCGCCCCTGGGTCGCGACCAGCAGCTCGTCGCCCGCGATCTGGATGTCGGTGATGGGCGTGGCGGGGATTCCGCCGAACGGGACGAACCGCTCGCCGCCGTCGAAGCTCGCGAAGAGGCCGAACTCGGTCCCGACGAAGAGCAGGTCGGGATCCACCGGATCCTGCCGCGCCGCCCGCACCGGGTGGCCGGGCGGCAGGCTCTCGATCCGGGTCCACGTCGCGCCGAAGTCGGCGGTCCGGAAGAGATACGGCGCGAAGTCGTTCTCGCGGTAGCGGTGCACGGTGACGAGCGCGCCCCCGTTTTCGTGGAACGAGGCGTCCACGCTGTTCACGGTGCCGCCCGAGGGCATGCCCGGCGGCGTGACCTCGATCCACGTCGCGCCGGAGTCCCGCGTCAGGTGGACGCGCCCGTCGTCGGAGCCGGCCCAGAGCAGGCCGGGAAGCCCCGGCGACTCGGCCAGCGCGAACACCGTTCCGTACACCTCCACGCCGGTGTGGTCGTGCTGGACCGGGCGGCCCGGCAGAAGCTGCCGCTCGGCGTCGTTGACGGTCAGGTCGGGCGAGATCGTCTCCCAGGTGAGCCCGCCGTCGGTCGTGCGGTGGACGTGGTTCGAGGCGTGGAGCACGACGTCCGGGTCGTGGCGGGAGACGAGGATGGGCGCGTTCCACTGGAACCGATACCGGAGATCCTTCGGGGCCACGCCGTCAGCGAGCTGCGGGTACGCGATGACGTTGCGCGCTCCGGCCCCGTTCTGGTCCAGCCGGTCGATCTGGCCGATGTAGTTGCCGGCGTAGGAGAGCTCGGGGTTCCCCGGCGTCACCGCGATGTGGCCGCTCTCGCCGCCGGCCACGTCGAGCCAGTGCGCCTCGGGGGAGAGGCCGCCGTCGGTCCACGCCGGCACGCTGATCGTCGAGTTGTCCTGCTGGGCGCCGTAGAGCCGGCGCGGGAAGCCGTCGTCCACCGTCAGCCGGTAGAACTCGGCCGTGGGCTGGTTGTGGATCGAGGACCAAGTCTTCCCGCCGTCGAGCGTCACGTTCGCGCCCCCGTCGTTGGCCTCCACCATGATCCGGGAGTCGCCGGGACGGATCCACAGGTCGTGGTTGTCGCCGTGCGGGGTGGGCTTGACCTCGAACGAGACCCCCGCGTCCACCGACTTCAGGAACGGCGCGTTCATCACATAGATCGTGTCGGCGTCGTTGGGATCGGCTGCGACGTGGCTGTAGTACCAGCCCCGGGTCCGTAGCCGGCGGTCGCCGTTGATCCGCGTCCACGAGTCGCCCCCGTCCTCGCTCCGATAGAGGCCGCCCCGTTGCTCGGCGGCGGTCACGAGCGCATAGACCCGCGACGGCCGGGAGGCGGCGATGGAGACCCCGATCCGGCCGAGGGGCCGCTCCTCCGAGGCCTCGGGAAGCCCGCGGCCGAGAAGCTCCCACGTGTCGCCGCCGTCGGCGGTCCGGTAGAGCCCGCCGTCGGGGCCGCCGTCCACGAGGTCCCACGGCTTGCGTTCCGCCTGCCACATCGCCGCGAACAGCACTCTCGGGTTGGCCGGACTCATCGCGAGGTCCACCGCGCCCACCGCGTCGGAGATTTGGAGAACCGGCTCCCAGGTCTCGCCCGCGTCGCCCGTGCGATACACGCCGCGGTCGGGCGACCGCCCGAAGATCTGGCCCAGCGCCGCGACGAAGGCGCGGTCGGGGTCGTCCGGGTCCACGGCGATCCGGCCGATCAGGCCCGCCCCGGGTAGCCCGACGTGCGTCCACGTCCGCCCCTCGTCGGTGCTCCGATACACCCCGTTGCCGACCGAGATGTTTCCCCGGGGGCTCGCCGAGCCGGTTCCGACCCAGATCACGTTCGGATCCGACGGGGCCACCGCGACCGCGCCGATGGAGCCCACCGCGAAGGCGTCGTCGGTGAGGTTCGTCCACGACCGGCCGGCGTTCTCGGTGCGCCAGACCCCGCCGCCGGTCGAACCCATGTAGAACGTGTGCGGCTTCGAGAGCACGCCGGTCACGGTGGTGACCCGCCCGCCCCGGGACGGCCCGACCATCCGCATCCCGAAGCCGTCCGCGACCTCCTCAGGAACCGGGAACCCGTCGGGCCAGGCGGCGCGCTCGACCGGCCCCTGCGCCAGCGCCAGCAGGACGAGCGCGATCACGCCGAGACCACCGCCTCGACCTCGATCTCCACGAGGTACTCCTCGCCCACCAGCTCGGCGAAGGTCAGCGTGCACGCGGGCCGGACGTCGCGGAACCACTTCCCGTGGACCTCGGCGACCGCCCGCCAGTCCGCTCCCGGCTTGACGTGGACCCGGGTGCGCACCACGTCCCCGAGCGAGCCGCCGAGCGCGGCGAGCGCGTCGCGGATCTTCCCGAGCGCGAAGTCGGTCTGTCCGGCCGCGTCCCCGAGCGCGACCGGACCGTCCGCGCCGGTCGCGGTGGTGCCGGACACGAGGATGCGGTCCCCGACCCGGACGGCGCGGCTGTAGGCGTACTCCGCCTCCCACGCGACCCCGCTGTCCACCCTTCTTCGCATCGGGTCGATTTTAGGGCCGGTCGGGACCGGAAGTGACGCCTTGCGCCCCTGGGTTCCCCTCGAAACCGAACGGCCCCGACGGGCCCCGATTCAGGGAGAGACCCATGAAACCACTCATCGCAACGTTGGTGCTGGTCCCCGGACTGGCCCTGGCGCAGGACGCGGCCCCCGAGCGGATCCGCATCGGCGTCGGGGACATCGAGTACCTCGCCCCCGATTCGGACCGGGACAAGGCGTTCTCGGCCTTCGGACGGGGCCTCCGGGAGGACACGAGAGCGTTCATCGACATGCTCACTACCGCGCTCGTGAAGACGCAGAAGTTCCGCGTGATCGAGCGCGACCGCATGGAGGCGATCCTCGGCGAACAGGGCATGGGCGGCTTCGGCCTCACCGACGGATCCTCGAACCTCCACCTCTCCGGGCTCGGCCACGTCGTGATCGGCGCGATCACCCAGTACGGCATGACCGCGGAGGTCGCCGGATTCGGCGGCTTCGGAGCCGCGAAGAAGAAGGCGAACATGGCGGTCGATATCCGCATCCTCGACGCCGAGAACGGCACGACCGCCATCGCCGAGAGCGTCGCCGTCGAGGCGGACGGCTCGCGGGGCTTCGCGCTCGAGGGCGTCGGGGCGCGGGTGAAGCACGACGTCGCGCAGCTTCTCGGCAACGTCATGCGGATGGCCGCCCGCGACATCACCTTCATGGTGGTCTCCAGCGTCTATCCGATCCGGGTCGCGGCGCGGACCGGCGCCGGCGAGATCATCCTGAACTACGGCGACGGGCTGCTCCTCGACGGCGACACGCTCCACGTGCACTCCGAGGGCGAGTCCTTCACCGATCCCGCCACCGGCGAGTTCCTCGGCAGCGAGGAGGAGCTCGTCGCCCGAATCGCGGTCACGAGCGCCGAAGCGCGGTTCTCGAAGGCGCGGGTGCTCTCCGAGCGGTCGCCCATCGAGGCCGGCATGATCGCCCAAATCGTGTACGTCGATCCCGAGGTGGGCAGGACGGCGTCAATTCGTCTTGTCGGGCAGCCGTCCTCTTCACCGTGATGGAGACAGCGAACGTTTACGCACGCCTGCCCTGTTCCCGCACGCTTTGTCTCGTGTCCACTCGAGGCGTGGAGTTCGAGCGATGACTCAACGCGTCTGCTCGACGAGCATCGCGTCCCCGTAGGAGTGGAATCGATAGCGCGCGCGGACCGCCTCCCGGTAGGCGCGAAGTACCGCCTCCCGGCCCGCGAATGCCGAAACCAGCATCAGAAGCGAACTCTCGGGAAGGTGGAAGTTCGTGACCAGCGCGTCCACGACCCGAAACTCGTGCCCGGGCAGGATGAGCAGGTCCGCCATCCCGGAGTCGGGGCCGCCGGCTCCGAGCGTCTCCAAGACGCGCGCCGAGGTGGTTCCGACCGCGACGACCCGCCCGGCTCCGGCGAGCGCCTGGCGGGTCGGTGGGGGAACCTCGTAGAGCTCGGGGTCCAGCTTGTGCTCACGAGGATCTTCGGTGCGGACCGGCGCGAAGGTTCCGTAGCCGACGTGCAGCGTCAGGTCGGCGACTCCGACGCCCCGCTCCCGGAGCCGCCCGAACAGCGGTTTCGAGAAGTGGAGTCCCGCGGTCGGGGCCGCCACCGATCCCTCTTGCCGGGCGTACACCGTCTGGTAGCGCTCCCGATCCCCGTCCGCCTCGCCAGCGGGGCGGCGGATGTAGGGCGGCAGCGGGGTTTCGCCCATGCGCTCGGCGAGCCCGAAGACGTCCTCGGCTCCCTCGAGGATGCGGATTCGATGGCGCGGGCCGTCCCGCGCCTCCACCTCCAGCCGGACCCCCGGCGCCTCGAGCCGGAGTCCGGGGCGCGCCGCCGGGCGGACCAGCGCCTCGAACGTCCGTCCGCCCGGGAGCGCGAGCAGCTCCACCCGGCCCCCGGTAGGTTTGCGCAGCCGCATCCGGGCGGGAAAGACCCGCGTGTCGTTGCGGACCAGCAGGTCTCCGGGGCGCAGCAGCGCCGGCAGGTCGGCGAAACGGCGGTGCTCGACGCTCCCGTCGGAGCGCAGGTGGAGGAGGCGCGAGCCGTCGCGCCTTTGGGCCGGACGCTGCGCGATCAGCTCGTCGGGCAGCTCGAAGCGAAAGTCCGAGGTCCGCACGTTCAGATGGGCGCGGTTCTCCCCACGTGCCGGCGCCCCCGTTCCGTCGCCACCCGCCCTCTCGCGGTGCGCTGCATGAATCCGCGATAGATCAGGAACGGCTCGCGCACCTCCTCGAGCGTCCTCGGGTCCATTCCAAGCGTGGCGGCGAGGCTCGCGACGCCGACCGGCCCGCCGGCGAAGTTGTCGCAAAGGCTCTCGAGGATCTTCCGATCGAACCGATCGAGGCCCCGGTCGTCGATCCGGGCGAGCTCCAGCGCGCCTTGCGCCGCGTTGCGGTCGATGACCCCCTCGCCGCGCACCTCGGCGAAGTCGCGCACCTGGCGGAGCAGGTTGTTCGCGACCCTCGGCGTGCCCCGGGAGCGGGCGGCGATCTCGCGGACCGCGCCCTCCCGGAGATCGGCGCCCAGCACGCCGGCGGACCGCCGCAGCACCCGCTCGATCTCCTCGTTCGCGTAGAACTCAAGCTGGTGGACCAGCGGAAACCGGTCGCGCAGCGGCCCCGGAAGCAGGTCCGGCCGGGTGGTCGCCCCGACCAGCGTGAACGGCGCGAGGTTCAGCCGCAGCGACTGGGCCGCGAGCTTCTCGCCGACCATGACGTCCACGAACCGGTCCTCCATCGCCGGATAGAGCACCTCGGCGACCGCCGGCCCCAGCCGGTGGATCTCGTCCACGAAGAGGATGTCGCCCGGCTGCTGGACGTTCAGCAGCGCGACCATGTCCCCGGTCCGGGGAATGAGCGGCCCCGAGGACGAGTGCATCCGGGCCCCCAGCTCGTGGGCGAGCACCGCTCCGAGCGAGGTCTTCCCGAGTCCGGGCGGCCCGTGGAGCAGCACGTGGTCCATCGGCTCGTCGCGTCCGGTCGCCGCGCGGACGCTGATCTCCAACTGGTCGAGGACGGCGCGCTGCCCGACGTAGTCGGCGAACGAGACCGGACGAAGGGTTCGGTGAAACTCCTCGTCCGGCCGGGGGCCCATCAGTTCTCCTTGCCGGACACCGAATCGGGAAGCGCGGTGTAGTCGGCGCCCTCGTTCCCCGGCGCCGGGAGATTCAGCATCTTCATGAGTTCGAGCGCGTTCCCCCTCGGGAGCACCCCGTCGCGCAGCCGGAAGTCGAACCGCATGGAGCCGTCGCGGATCTCCTCGGTGAAGTGCATGTTCCGGATGCGCCCCGGCAGCTCCCGGGCGAGTTCGGTCAGCGAGACGTCGTGCGTGGTCAGGACGCCGACGGCGCCGCGCCGGCCCAGCTCCTCGAGCAGCGCCCGCACGGCGACCCGCCGGTCCGAGGAATTCGTGCCCTCGAGCACCTCGTCCAGCAGGCACAGCAGCGGCGCGTCGGCGGCCCCCGCGTCCAGCACCGCCCGCAGCGCGAACAGCTCGGCGAGGAATCGGGACACGCCGTCGCGCAACGAGTCCCGACTGGAGATCGACGGCCCGAGTGCGAGGCGGCCGATCCGGAAGCGCGACGCGGTCACCGGCGCCCCGAGCCGGGCGAGCACGAAGTTGGCGCCGATGGCGCGCAGCAGGGTGCTCTTGCCCGACATGTTGGAGCCGGTCACGATCAGGAAGTCCGCGTCCCCGCGCCCCAGCGTGATCGAGTTGCGGGCGAGCCGCTCGCGCGGGACCAGCGGGTGGCCGAGGTTCACCGCGGCCAGCCCCGGCTCCTCGTCGTATTCGGCGTATTCGTCCCCGGGCCGCTCGTCGGCGTACTGGGCCAGTCCCAGCAGCGCGTCGAACGCGCCCGACGCGGCGCTCCAGCGCGCCAGCTCGGGCTCGAAGCGGCGGCGCCAGCCCGCGAGCGCGAGCGCGAAGCACGTCCCCCAGAACAGCGGGGCCGCGACCGGCGCGAACATCAGGTTCCGCCGCACCGCGAACAGCGACCGGATGCGCTCCAGCCGGCGCAGCGGTCCGGCGGCGTCGCGGATGTCCTCCCGCAGCCGGGCGAGCAGCTCGGACTCGAACTCGCCCTCGCGGAGGATCGCGGCCATCCGCCGCAGGCCGTCTCCCTCCATGACGAGGCTGCCGAGCGTCACGTCGGTGTCCCGCACCAGCCGCCGCGTCAGAAGCCCGGCCAGCACCGAGAGCATGAGGCTGAGCGCGAGCGGCGAGGGGCCGGCGATTCCGGCGACCCACGCCGTGACCCCGAGCGCGTTGCCGAGGCCGAGCGCGCCGATCAGCGCGCCGATCGTCCGGGCATGGCCCGGCGACGGGATCTGCGGGATCGTCCGGGGCGGGTCCGCCGGCTCCCCTTCGGCCTCGGCGACCGGACCGACCGTTCCGGTCTCCTCCGCCTCCCGCCACGCCCGTGCCTCGCCGCAGTCGGGAGCGCCCGCGGAATGGCGGGTCCACAGCGACAGCGCTCCGCTCCGGGCCGGCCACCGGGACTGGCTCCCGGTCGCGGCGACCGCCTCGCGGAGGTCCATCCGGGGGGAGAGTTCCTGGATCGCCTCCTGCCGCAGCCGGCACTCGCGAGGGTCGGCGGGACGCAGCATCCACGACGCGAGCGTCTCGCCCCCGGCGTCGGTGCGATGGTCGCCCACCCGGTCGAAGAGCTCCGCGCTTCCGAAGAGCCCGAGGTGCTCGTCCAGCCGCGCGCCCGCGATCCGGCCGCCGCCAATCTCGCCGACCCGGTCCCGCCGCGCCGCCAGCAGCTCCGCCTCTTCGAGGTCCTCCCGTCCCGGGACCCCCTTCCGGCGCAGCGCCGCCCCCGGAGAGCGGGGCCGCTCCTGGTCGCCCGAGACGTCCGCCTCCATGCGCTCGAGCGTGCGCCGGTGGAACCGCACCACCCGCTGGTTGCGGAGCGCCTGCTGGATGTACCGCTCGTGGAGGATCGCGAGAACGACGAAGACGAGGACGGGAGCCGCGATCCACTCCGCCGCGAGGTTCCCATCGAACGCGGCGGCGACCACGAGCGCGCCCGCGGCGGCGACCGCGATGCGAAGCCGCGAGATCCACGTCACCCGCCGCATCACCGCCTCCGTCCGGTCCAGACGGCCGCGAATCCGGTCGAGGACGGTGTTGGCGGAGACCATCAGCCGCGTCCGGTCAGCTTGGAGAGACCGACCCGGAGCCTGGAGGCGAGGTCCGCGTCCGGCATCGCGGCGACGATCTCGTCGGCCACCGCCTCCACCCGGCGCCGGTCGGCGAACTGGAGGTTCAGGAACGCCGACACGAGCCGTTCGCGCTCGGGATCGGCCGCCTTGCCCGCGGGCGCCTCGTCCGGTTCCGGCAGCGCGTCGGCCAGCTCGGCGATGAGCCGGCGGGCCAGCTTCGGCCCGACGCCCCGCGCCGCGCACAGCAGCTTCACGTCCCGCGACCGGACCCCCTCGCGCAGGGTGGAGGCCCCGATGGCGAGAAGCTGGAGCGCGACCGCGGGACCCACGCCGCTGATCGAGCGGATCTGGTCGAACAGCCCGGCCTCCTCCTCGGTGGCGAAGCCGTACAGCGCCGGGGCGTCCTCCCGGGGCGTCAGCAGCCGGGTGGCGAGCGTCGCCGGGCTGCCCACCGGCGGGAGCCCGGCGACGGTCGCCGCGGACGCCCGCAGGGCGAACCCCACGCCGCCGACCTCGAGCGACAGCCCGCCCTCGGCGACGCGGCGCACGGTCCCCGAAAGGCTCTCGATCACGGCGCGGAGACTGCGAGCGTGCGGGCGCGGTCCAGCCGCACCCGCGCCCGGCGGGCGTCGAGGTGGCAGATCGCGACCGCGAGGGCGTCGGTGGCGTCCCGCGGTTCGGGGATTTCGGCGAGGCCGAGCCGCCGGGCCACCATCGCCCCGACCGGATCCTTTTCGGCGCCGCCGAAGCCGGTCAGCGCCTGCTTCACCGAGCGGGCCGGGTACTCGTGGCAGGGGCGCTCGCCGACGGCGGCCAGAAGCGCGCCCCGCGCGTGCCCGAGGACCAGCGCGGTGCGCGCGTTCCTCGCCGCGAACACCGCCTCCACCGCGACCTCGTCGGGCTCGAGCCGCTCGGCCAGCGCCCGGACCTCGCCGTGGAGCCGGCTCATCCGCAGCGGCAGCGGCGCGTTCGCCGGAAGCCGCACCGCCCCGTGCCCCCGGACTTCGAGCCTCCCGTCATGGTCGGAAACCGCCCCCCAGCCGGTCACGCGCGAACCCGGGTCCAGCCCGAGCACCAGGTGACCGCCGGTCACCGGGCGGCGGCCTCGAGCTCCTCGTCGTCCAGCTCGAAGTTGGCCCAGACCTGGGTCACGTCCTCCTGATCCTCCAGCGCCTCCATCAGCCGCAGGACGCGCCGGGCGTCGGCGCCCGCGACGCGCACGTGCTGGTTCGGAATGAGCTCGACCCCCGCGTGGGCGCACGCGACGCCCTGCTCGCCCAGCGCCGAGCGCACCGCCTCGAACGCCTCGGGCGGCGTGCGCACGTCCCAGTGCGCGTCGTCGTCCAGCACGTCGTCGGCGCCGTGGGCGAGCGCCAGCTCGATCAGCTCGTCCTCGTCCACGTCCTCCTTGGCCACGAGAAACTGCCCGGCCTTCACGAACATCCACCCCACCGACCCCGACTCGCCGAGGTTCCCCCCGTACTTGGAGAACAGGTGGCGCACGTCGCTCACGGTCCGGTTCCGGTTGTCGGTGGCGGCCTCCACGAAGACCGCGACGCCCGCCGGCCCGTAGCCCTCGTAGTTCGCGTCCTCGAGCTGGAAGCCCTCCAGCTCGCCGGTTCCCTTCTTGATCGCCCGCTCGATGCTGTCGCGGGGGACGTTGCCCGCCTTGGCCTTGTCGACCGCGAGCCGCAGCCGCGGGTTGAACTGGAGGTCCCGCCCGTGGAGCCGCGCCGCCATGGTGACTTCCTTGAGCAGCCGGGTGAAGGCCTTGCCGCGTTTCGCGTCCACGATGGCCTTCTTGTGGCGGATCGAATGCCACTTGCTGTGTCCCGACACGAGTTTCGGGATGCTACCAGTCTGCGGGGCGCCTCCCGCCCGGCCCCCCCCGGGCGCGTCTGAATCTGTCGCCCCGCCCGGCTAGCATCATGAAGATGCCCCGAATCCTCATCGCCGCCATCGCATTCGCGGCGCCCGCGGCGGCCGGGACCAGCCTCGTCGCGGCGACGTGGAACATCGCCTGGTTCGGCGACGGCGTCGGCGACCGGGCCCTCACCGGCAACGACGATGGGCGGCATTTGCGCGGCGAGGAGGAGTTCGGCCGCCTGCGCGCCGTGGTCGCGCAGCTCGCCGCGCTCGAAGTGGAGGTCGTGAGCCTGCAGGAGATCGAGAACGAGGCCGCCGCCCGGCTGCTCTTCCCGGCGGAGGACTGGGATCTCCACTTCTCGACCCGCGACACCGTCCCGGCGTGGGCCCAGAGCACCGCGATCGTCGTCCGGCGCGACAGCGGCTGGTCCGCCGAGCGCCACCCGGACGTGGTGGAGTGGTCGCCCCAGGGGCGCGACCGCCACGGCGTGGACCTGACCCTGACCCGGGGCGAGGAGCGGGTGCGCGTCCTCGGGGTCCACTTCCAGTCGGGCTGCAACGACCGTCCGCTCTCGAGCGGCGGCAACCGCTGCGGCTTCCTGCGGATGCAGATCGCGATCCTGACGGGATGGCTCCACGAGCGCATGGCCGAGGGAGTCCCCCTGGTCGTCGCCGGGGACTGGAATCGGCGCATCTCGCGTCCGGAGGACGAGGTCGCGGCGGGGCTGCCCTTCGACCCCGTGATCGTCCCTCCTCCGGGCAGCAAGCCCTCGTGCTGGGACAGCCGCTTCCCGTGGCACATCGACCACCTCGTGGCGTTCGCGCCGCCCGGCGGCCGCGCCGAGGCCGGTCCGGTCGTGGAGGTGCTCTTCGGCGCGCCGCCCGAATTCGCGGACACGCTCTCGGACCACTGCCCGATCGTGGGGACCTTCCGCTTCCGGCCCTGAAATTCCGCGCGTCGCGTCGGCTCCGGGCTGCCGTAAACTGGCCGGTTCGTCCCCCGGCTTCCCGTGCAGCTCCGCGCCACTCTCGTTCCGCCCGCCGCCATGCATTTCTGGGCGCCCGGGATCCCGGCGTCGGAGGTCGGCGCGCGCATCCGCTTCTGGACCGGCGGCAAGTGGCCCGACGATCCCGACGCCGCGACGCGGATCGTCGCCGTCGGCGAGGAGCCGGTCGAAGGCGTGACCCTTGCGCCGCTTCCCGCCGCGGGCGCGCTCGCCGCCGTGGCCGGCAACGGCGACATCGCCGATTCGCTGCGCTTCTGGACGCTCGCCAACCGGTTCCTGCTGCGGCTTCTGGCGCGCGGCCGGTTTTTCCCGTCCTACGGAAACGGCGTCGCGCCGATGTGGCTCGCCGACGTGGAGTCCTGCCGGCGCGAACTGGAGGCGCTGTGCCTCGCCGCTCCCCCGGGGGCGCTCGCGGGCGGCGACCCCGAGGCGGCCATCCCGGCGTGGTTCGGCTCGGTCACCGACGCCGTGGTCCGCGACGCCGGCCGCCGGCTCGGCTGGTCGTCGCTCGTGGGGAGTTTCCGCCGCAGCGTCCAGCCCGCCGCCGTGGAGGACGTGTTGCGCTCGCTTTTCGCCGACCGTCCGGAGACGCCGCGGAGCCGCGACGCCCGCTCGGCGGAGCGCGCCCGGGCGGCCTTCCGGCTCGCCGGGGACGCGCCGTCGGCCGCTCCGCCGCTCGGATTGCTGCTGGAGCTGGGCGAACCGAGCGGCGACGAAGCCCGCTGGTCGGTGCGCTTTTCGGCCTTCGCCGCGGGTGAGGAGGCGCCGCTCGCGGAGGTCTGGGACTCGGCCGACCCGTCGGAGAACCTGTGGCGGTTCGGCGTGGCGAATCCGGTCGTGTTCCTGCTGCGCGAGCTCGGGCGCGCGGCGCGGATCTGCCCGCCGCTCGAGCGCGGCCTCGGGGCCCTGGCGCCCGGGGCCGCCGACCTCGATCCGGCGGAGGCCTACAGCTTCCTGCATCGGGACCGGGAAGCGCTGGAGGCGGCCGGCTTCCACGTGCGGGTGCCGACCCAACTGACCGGGCCGCCCCGAAGACCTCGCCTCGTCATGACCGCCCGTGCGGCGTCGGGCTCGGCCGGCGGCGCTCGCGCCCTTTCGCTGGACTCCCTGATGTCGTGCGACTGGCACGTCGCCATCGGGGACGAGCGGATCACCCTGGCCGAGTTCCAGCGGCTCATGCGCGGAAAGCGCCGGCTCATCCGGATCCGCGACGAGTGGATGGACCTCGAGTCGGACTCGGTCAGCGAGCTGCTGCGCGAGGCTTCCCGCCGGCGCCAGCAGACCGGGTCGGAGCCCGAGCTGCGCGACGTCCTTCGCGCCCGGCTCGCCATGAGCCACGCGGCGCCCGGGCTCTTCGACGGCGCCGAGTCGGTGCGGTCGCAGGTCGAGGGCGAGGGCGGGCTCGAGCGTCTCTTCGAGGCGCTGGAGGCCAGCGCGAGCCAGCTCGACCTTCTCGAGTCGCCGACCGGTCTCAAGACCAAGCTCCGCCCGTACCAGCGCGTGGGGTACCGCTGGCTGCGGCTTCTCGCCGACTTCGGGCTGGGAAGCTGCCTCGCCGACGACATGGGCCTCGGCAAGACCTGCCAGGCGCTCACCTTCCTTCTCGGCGAGCAGGAAGCCGGGCGGCTCGACCAGCCCTACCTGCTGGTGTGCCCCTCCTCGCTCATCGCCAACTGGCGCAAGGAGTCGCAGCGCTTCGCCCCCTCGCTCCGCCTCCACGCGCACCAGGGTCCGGGGCGCCTGCGGGGCGAGGCGTTCCTCGAGGCGGCCGCTGGGGCCGACCTCGTGCTCTGTTCGTTCGGCATCGCCCACCGCGACCTCGAGATGCTCCAGGGAGTGCGCTGGGGCGGGGTCGTCGTGGACGAGGCGCACAACCTGAAGAACCCGGCCGCGAAGCAGACCCGGGCCGTGCGGCGGCTCGAGGCCCCCGTGCGGATCGCGCTCACCGGAACCCCGCTCGAGAACCGGCTCACCGACCTCTGGTCGATCATGGAATTCCTGAACCCCGGCCTCCTCGGGCCGGAGCGCAGTTTCCGCCGGACGTTCGCGGTCGCCGTCGAGGGAGATCAGGACCCGGAGTCCACGTCCACGCTGCGGCGGCTGGTGCGTCCGTTCATCCTCCGCCGGGTCAAGACGGATCCCACGGTGATCCGGGACCTTCCCGAACGGCACCAGGCGCGGGTGTATTGCACCCTGACCGCCGAGCAGGGGGCGCTGTACCGGGCCGAGATGACCCAGAGCCTCGCGCGCTTCGAGAAGCGCGCCGGCTTCGCCCGGCGGGGCGAGGTGCTGCGGACGCTCACCCGGCTGAAGCAGATCTGCAACCACCCCGAGAACTTCCTGCAGCGCGGAGGCTCGCTCGGCGGCCGCTCGGGGAAGCTGGCGCGCCTTCTGGAAATCCTCGACGAGGTGCGCGAGCGCGGCGAGCGGGCGCTCGTGTTCACCCAGTTCGCCGAGATGGCGAAGCTGCTCGCGTCCCACCTCGCCGAAGTCCGGGGCGCCCGGACGCCCGTGCTGCACGGCGGCGTGTCGGCCGCCGACCGGGACGCCATCGTGACCGAGTTCCAGGAGGCCCCCGACCCGCCGGAAGTGCTCGTCGTCTCGCTGCGCACCGGCGGCTACGGGCTGAACCTGACCCGCGCCAACCACGTGATCCACTACGACCGCTGGTGGAATCCGGGCGTCGAGAACCAGGCCACCGACCGCGCCTTCCGCATCGGGCAGCGCCAGACCGTGCTCGTCCACAAATTCATCTGCGTCGGCACCCTCGAAGAGCGGATCGCCGACATGCTGGAGCGCAAGTCGGCGCTCGCCGACTCGGTCATCGGCGGCGGCGAGAGCTGGCTCGCGTCGCTTTCGGCCGACGCCTTCCGCGATCTCATGACGCTCGGGGACCAAGCGGTGGGCGAATGACGGACCTCCCCTGGTGGGCGGACGACTTCCTGCGCGCGGCCCGCACCCTCCCCGGCGGTTCTTCGCGGGGCGCGGTGACGATCCAGCCGGGGCTCGCCGAGGTCCACGTGGAGGGTCGCGGTTTCCGCCGGACCCGCGCCACGGTGCGCGCGCCGGCGCTTCGGGACGACCAGTGGGACGCGTTCTATCGCCTGCTCGAGGAGCAGGCGCTCCTCCCGGCGGCGCTTCTCGCCGGCTACCTGCCCCGGGACGGGCGGCAACTGCTCGCGGCCCGAGGCGTGCGCCTCGCGCCTCCGGCGCGCTCGGTCGAGACCCGGGCCGCCGACGAGGAAGGGGCCGCCACCGCGGTCCGCGCCGTCGCCGCCAGCTTCGCCGACGATCCGCTCGCGCTGCTGCATTTCCGCGGCCGGAGCCCCGACCGGGTCCGGGCCCACATCGAGACCGCGTGGGCGGCGGCCGGAGAGGGCTCCATGAGCCTCGCCGAGCTGGAGGCGCTGCTCGCGCCGGCGCCGTCGGGCGGCGGCCTCCTCCCGGCGGTCCAGCAGGCCGACGCGTTCCGCGACACGCGGGTGGCCCGGGCGGGGCTCGCGCGCCTCTTCGGGAAGGTGTCCGAGCGGGTTGCGGTGCTGAACCGGATCGCGGCCGGCTGAACGCCGCTCAGGAGTCCCACTCCCAACGCTCCGCCCCGCGGATCGCGTCCCGGCGGGCGAGGAAGTACGCAAGCGCGAGGCAGACGCCGAGGAAGAACCCGATCGCGTGGGCGCGGTAGCTCACCTCGGGCCGGATCGAGGTCGGCACCAGCACGACCAAGAAGAAGCCGACCGCCCGGATCAACCGCTGGACCACGCCGAGCCGTCGCTCCACCAGCGCGAACAGCGTCAGCCACGCTCCGGCGAGCGCGTACACCATCCCCGACGCGCCCACGAGCCGGATCCCCGGGGCGTACCCCTCGATGGTGATCGCCATCGCGAGCGCCGAGACCGGAACCACGGCGAGCGGATACAGGCTCGGGCCGAACGCCCCGTAGGACACGTACACGAGCCACGTCAGGAACACCGAGTTGGAAAGGAAGTGCAGGAAGTCCGCGTGCGCCCCCAGCGCCGTCAGCAAGCGCCAGGTCTCCCCCCGCTCCAGCACCGTCTCGCCGCTCGCCGGAAGCAGCGCCGCGACCTCCGCCGGGCCGTGCCAGTAGAGAAGGCTCACGCCGAGCAGGATCCCGAGCGTCCACCCGACCGCGGCCCTCGCTCCGGCGCGGGGCTTTCGCGACAGGAGGGTCCCGATCACGCGGCGCCCGTAGATCGGATCCTGGAAGCGCTCCTCCCCGGTTTCGGGGAGCATCGCGTACTCGGGGAAGTCCTCCGCCTCGTCGTCGGGGCGCTCGGAATCCAGGGGCACGGGGCGGCTATTCTCCGCGCTCCATGCCCCACCGCATCGCCCTTGCGTATTCCGGCGGTCTGGACACGTCCTGCGCCATCCCCTGGCTGAAGGAGCGCTACGACGCCGAAGTCCTCGCCGTCATCGCCGACGTCGGCCAGAACGAAGACCTGCAAGCCGCCTCCACGAAGGCCATCGCGTCGGGCGCGTCGGCGGTCTTCGTGGAGGACATCCGCGACGAGTTTGTCCGCGACTACGTCTATCCGGCGGTCCGCGCCGGAGCCGTCTATGAGGGCGTCTATCTCCTCGGGACGTCGCTCGCCCGCCCGGTCATCGCGAAGCGGCAGGTGGAGATCGCGCGGCGCGAGGGGGCCGACGCGGTCGCCCACGGCTGCACCGGGAAGGGGAACGACCAGGTCCGGTTCGAGCTGGCGTTCGCGGCGCTCGCTCCCGACCTCGAGGTCATCGCGCCGTGGCGGATGTGGGGCGTCCGCTCGCGGGAGGACGCCCTCGCATACGCGCACAAGCACGGCGTCCCGGTGGAGCAGAAGACGGGCGACCTCTACAGCCGCGACCAGAACCTCTTCCACCTCAGCCACGAGGGCGAGGATCTCGAGGATCCGTGGAACGCGCCGCCCGACAGCCTCTACCGGATCACCCGCAACCAGGACCGGGTCGAGCCGGAGGCGGAGTCGGTCGTCGTCGGCTTCGAGGCCGGGATTCCGGTCTCGGTGGACGGCGAGCGCCTGTCTCCGGCGGCGCTGCTCGAGCGCCTCAACGAGGCCGGCGCCCGGCACGGCGTCGGGCGGGTGGATATCGTCGAGAACCGCCTCGTCGGCATGAAGTCGCGCGGCGTGTACGAGACTCCCGGCGGAACCATCCTCCACGAGGCGCGAGCGGCGCTTCAGAGCATCACCCTCGACCGGGCCACGTCCCACTTCGCCGCTTCGGCGGCGCTGC
The DNA here is from genome assembly GCA_965199715.1 of Vicinamibacteria bacterium. Taxonomy (GTDB): domain Bacteria; phylum Acidobacteriota; class Vicinamibacteria; order Marinacidobacterales; family Marinacidobacteraceae; genus CBDATA01. The sequence goes on along the minus strand of OZ241322.1, from coordinate 1,285,491 downwards.
GCTACGCCGAGCTGGTCTATGACGGCAAGTGGTTCTCGGCGCTGCGCGAGGCGCTCGACGCGTTTTTCGCCGAGGCGCACCGGAACACCACCGGCGACGCGCGGGTGGAGCTCTTTCGGGGCGTCGCCCGCGCCACTGGCCGCCGCAGCCCGAAGACGCTGTACCGCGAGGACTTCGCCACGTTCGGCGAAGACGAGGTGTACCGCCAGGCCGACGCCGAGGGGTTCATCCGGTTGTTCGGCCTGCCCGAGCGGATCCGCGCGCTCTCGCGGCCGCCGGACGGCTCGTGAAGCTCTGGGGCGGGCGCTTCGCCGCGCCTCCCGCGGACGCCCTCGACCGGCTCGGGGTCTCGATCGGGTTCGACCGCCGCCTGCACGCCGAGGAGATCCGCGTGAACCGCGCCTACGCGCGGGCGCTCGCCGACGTCTCGGTGTTGTCGGACAACGAGCTCGAGCGCATGCTCGCCGGCCTCGACCGGGTGGGCGAGCGGCTCGCCGCCGACCGGCCGCTCGAGCTCGCCGACGAGGACGTCCACACCGCCGTCGAGCGCCTGCTTCTCGAGGAGATCGGCGAGCTGGCGCGCAAGCTCCCCACCGGGCGCAGCCGGAACGACCTCTCGCAGACGGGATTCCGGCTCCACCTCGCCGACGCGGTCGAATCGCTCCTCGAATCGCTCGACGGCCTGCGGGAGGCGCTCCTCGTCCGCGCCGAGGAGACCCACGCCACGCTGGTTCCCGGCTACACGCATCTCCAGCGCGCGCAGCCGGTGGTCTTCGGGCACCTGCTGCTCGCCCACTTCTGGCCGCTGACCCGGGATCGCGACCGCCTCGTGGCAGCGGCCGCGCGGGCCGCGGTCTCGCCGATGGGCGCGGGCGCGCTCGCCGGCAATCCGTACCCGGTGAACCGGGTCGCGATCGCGGGCGAGCTCGGCTTCCCCGACGTGCTCGAGAACAGCGTGGACGCGGTGGGAACCCGCGACTATGCGATGGAGTTCCTCGCCGCCGGCGCGATCCTCGGGGTGCATCTCTCGCGCCTCGCCGAGGATCTGGTGCTCTGGTCCTCCGCCGAGTTCGGGTTCGTGCGGCTCGACGACGCCTGGTCCACCGGATCCAGCCTCATGCCGCAAAAGCGCAATCCGGACGGCTTCGAGCTGATCCGCGGCAAGTCGGGGCGGCTCACCGGCAACCTCGTCGCGCTCCTGACCGTGGGGAAGGGCCTCGCGGGCGGCTACCAGCGCGACCTGCAGGAGGACAAGGAACCCTGCTTCGACACGCTGGACACGCTGCTCCTCGCGCTCCCGGTGGCCGCCGGCGCGATCCGCACGCTGAAGGTCAGGCCCGACCGGATGCGTGCGGCGCTCTCGTGGGATCTGCTGGCCACCGACCTCGCCGAGTACCTCGTCGAGCGCGGCGTGCCCTTCCGGGACGCGCACCGGGTCGCCGGCGAAGTCTTCGCCCACTCCGAGGCGTCGGGAATCGCGCCGCCGGACCTCGACCTCCCGACGCTGCGCGGCTTCTCGGACGCCTTCGGGCCGGACGTGGCCGAAGTCTGGGACTACGCCCGCTCCGCCGCGCGCCGCGCGTCGCGGGGCGGAACCGCGCCGCTCGCCGTCCGCGCCCAGATCGAGGCGGCGAAGCAGGCCCTCGGATAGCTCAGCGCGCGAGCACTCGTTCCGCCTCCTCGGGGCGCCCGAGCTCCCGCCAGACCCGCGCCAGCGACCGGCGGCGGTCCGGGTCCTCCGGCTCGAGCGCGAGCGCCCGCTGCGCCGCCCGCAGCGCGAGCCCCGGATTGTCGGTCTTGAGCGCGTGGACGACGAACGCGGACCACGCGGCCGCGTCGTCGGGGCGAAGCTCGGCCTCGCCGAGAAGGCGCGCCGACTCGTCGGCGACGCCCTTCCGCCGTTCGAACTCGTCGAGCAGCCGGTCGGCCTCCTCCCGCTCGCCGCGCCGGGCGAGGAGGCGTCCGAGCCCGAGCCGCGCCTCGTTCAGGTCGGGCCGATGCGCGAGCGCCCGCTCGAACGCCTCGACCGCACCGGCGCCCTCGCGCACCCGGGCGAGCGCGAGCCACGCCTCGCCGTGTTCGGGCGCCGCGTCCACGAGCGATTCGAGAATCCCGGCGGCCTCGGCGTGATTTCCCTGCCGGGTCAGGAGCCGGGCGAGCCGCAGCGCCCCGAGGCCTCCGGCGCGGCTCCGCCGGAGCAGCTCCACGGCCTCCGCCTCCCGGCCGGCGCTGTCGAGCAGCTCGGCGCGCAACAGCGCGACCGCGGGATTCGCCGGATCGGCGCCCCGAAGCTCCTCGAGCGCCTCGCCCGAGCGGCCCAGCCGGGCGAGGACGAACGCCGCGCCGTAACGCGCCGCCGGACCGGGCGCGTCCCGGAACCGTTCGAGCGCGCGTTCGTCCAGCCGGAGCTCCGCGAGCGTCCATCCGGCCTCGATCCCGGCTCGCGGGCGCCCCGGAGCGCGGTCGAACGCCTCGAGCGCCTCGAGCGGCCGGAGCGCCCGCCGCAGCAGCGCGCCGGCCGCGACCGGACCGTCGGGGCCGAGCTCGTCCATCGCTTCGGCCACCGCGTCCGCGAGATCGGGCGGGGCCGTTCGGACGAGGTCCCACAGGCGCCGGTTCGCCTCGGCGGAGCCGGGATCGTCCCGGAAGGCGTGGACCAGCTCCGCCACCGGCGCCGGCTGCGCCGCGAGGAGCGTCAGCGCGAGGAACGCGGCACGGAATCTTGGACTCATTCTCCGGGAAGCTGCACCGGTCGCCCGGCGTCGGCGGGAGCGATTATGCAAGCCCATGAAATGGATTCACTTGAAAGACAGGCGCGCAGCGGGGCCAAGGCGCCCCGCCGGGCACGCTCGTTGCGGTATCATCCCCCGTTACCTATGGTCATGCGTCGGCGACCCGCCAGCACGGGGCGGTGGGGTTCTCTTCGCGCACGGTCGTCAGAAAAACACATGCCTCGTGAGGAGGTTTTCATGCGCAAAGTCGCAGCGCTGTTCGCAGCTCTCGCGTTTCTTGGCGGCTCCGCTCTCGCCCAGCAGACCGGCACGATCACCGGATCGGTGTCGGACGAGCAGGGAGCCGTCCTTCCGGGCGTCTCGGTGACGCTCGAGAGTCCGGCGCTGATCGGCCCCCGCACGGCGGTGACCGGCGCGGGCGGCGGGTTCAGCCTTCCGGCGCTGCCGCCGGGCGAGTATTCCGTCACGTTCTCGCTGTCCGGTTTCCAGACGGTCATCCAGGAGGGCGTCAACGTCCGGGTGGCCGGCAACGTCACCCTCGACGTCGCTCTCGGGATCTCGGGAGTCGAGGAGACCGTCACCGTCACCGGCGACGCTCCGGTGGTGGACGTCCGCAGCGCGACCGTCTCGACCAACATCGAGCGGGAGCTCCTCGAAGCAGTGCCGACGGGCCGCAACCCGTGGGTCATGGCCGGCATGGTGCCGGGCATGGTGACCGGGCGCCTCGACGTGGGCGGCAGCAACGGCATGCAGCAGTACGGGATGGAGATCTTCGGGTCGTCCACCTCGCAGCAGAGCTTCCTCGTGGACGGGCTCAAGGTGAACTGGCCGGGCGGTTCCGGTGGATTCACCATGCAGTACTACGGGTTCAGCATGTACGAGGAGTTCAACTTCCAGACCTCGACGCACTCCGCCGAGTCGGACGTGGCCGGCGTGTACATGAACATGGTCACGAAGTCCGGCGGCAACGAGTTCAGCGGCGACGCGGTGGCGTTCTACACGAACGAATCGCTCCAGGGCGACGCCGAGGAGCAGGGCGCCAACCCGATCAAGTTCGCGCTCGACGCGAACGGCACCCTCGGCGGTCCGATCGTGCGCGACCAGGCGTGGTTCTTCGGCGCCTACCGGCACTGGATCCATGACCAGTACATCGGCACTCCGGATGACTTCGAGGGCGAGGTTCCGCTCGACGACAACCGGATCCGCAACCTGATGGGCAAGATCACCTGGCAGGCGAGCGACAACGACCGCATCTCCTTCACCGCGCAGCGGAACTGGAAGCAGCGCTTCCACCGCCGCGACTCGCCGTACACCGCCGTCCCGGACAACCTGGCCCGCTTCCAGGACCAGTGGGCCGACAACTTCATCGGCAGCTACAACCGGGTGCTCGGCGACGCGGCCATCCTCGACGTGCGCGTCGGACGGATGGCGGGAACGACTCCCTACATTCTCTACACCGACTACTGCGGCGTCCCCGTCGATCAGTATCCGGACGCCGGCCCCTGCACCGAGAACGACATCTCGGTCGTGGACCCGGTCCGCAGGGAGCAGTTCAACGCCGACCGGCGCGGCGAGTACTGGAACCCGAACTTCCGGAACCAGTTCAACAGTTCGCTGACCTACTTCCTCGACACCGCCAGCGGTTCGCACAACTTCAAGGTCGGCGCCCAGGCCTCCCGCGAGGGCATGGACCGGGACATCTTCAAGAGCGGCGACACCTACGGCGAGCTGAACGACGGAGTGCCGAGCCGGATCAACATCGCGAACACTCCGACGTCGCAGATCGAACGGACGAACACTTGGGCGGCCTACGCGCAGGACGCCTGGACGATCGGGAACCGCCTGACCCTGAACCTCGGCGTTCGGCTCGACGGCATCTACGGATACGTCCCGGCGCAGAGGAGCCCGGACGGCGTCTGGGCGGAGCTCTCCCGCCAGCTCAGCGGCGGCGTGGACCCGTTCACCGTGTCGCAGGAAATCACCGGCGTGCCCGACTGGCCCATGAACATCGGCCCGCGCCTGAGCGCCGCGTACGACCTGTTCGGCGACGGACGGGCCGCGCTGAAGGCCGGCTGGGGCCGGTACTACTCGCAGATCGGGACGCAGCTCTCGGCGGGCGCGAACCCGAACGGCGGCTCCAGCGCTTGGGTCGGCTGGAACGACATCGACGGCGACAAGCTTGTGGACGTCGGTCCTTCGGGCACCGTCGCGGACAGCCCCGAGGTGGACCTGAGCGCCTTCGAGGGGTTCACCGGCGGCTCCTCCACGGTCTATGACCGCAACTCGAACCGCCCCTACAGCGACGACGCCTCGATCGGCGTGGACATGACGCTCATGCAGGACGTCTCGTTCAGCGCCACCTACCACCGGCGCATCCACCGGAACGCGCTGGGCGTGCTCAACCAGGCCCGTCCGGCTTCCGCCTACGATCTCGTGACCATGGACGCGCCGGCGAACTCGCCGCAGCCGACCTACGGGGTCTACGTGCTGAAGGACGAGTTCCGCGGCACGCAGGATCGGGTCATCACCAGCATCGACCGGCTCCAGAGCACCTACAACGGCGTGGCGTTCGAGCTCCAGAAGCGGTTTTCCAACCGCTGGCAGATGCTCGGCGGCGCGACCTTCTCGAGCCACCGGGGCGTCCACCACAACACTCCGTACGACGGCAACGACTGGAACAACCCCAACATCTTCACGAACCGCGAAGACGGGGCCGTGTTCACCGACGTGCCGTGGGTCGTGAACTTCGCGGGCAGTTACCTGTTCGACTACGACGTCCTCCTGGCCTGGAACTACCGGGCGCGCGCCGGCGATCCGATCGTCCCGACGGTCCGGTTCACCGGGCTGACGCAGGGAACCCAGTCCGTCTGGGCCGAGGAGCGCGGGACCAACCGGACCGAGTCGGTCAGCCGGCTGTTCGACCTCAGCCTCGCCAAGTCCTTCGCGCTCGGCGACAGCCAGCTTCAGGTCAAGGTGGACGGCGCCAACCTGCTGAACCACCAGCCGGCGCGGGGAGTCAACTCCACGCTCGGTTCGCGGTTCCTGCAGGCCACCCGCCGCCTCACGCCGAGGGTGGTGCGGTTCTCGGTGAAGCTGCTCTTCTAGAGCTTCCCCGTTTTCCGGCGAGGGCCGGCGGCGCTTGGCGCGCCGCCGGCTTTCGCGCGTTTGGGGCCGTGGCATACTCGATCCCATGGCCCGACCGCTGATTCTCGCCCTCGCGCTCCTCGTCGCCTGCGGCGGCGCTCCGGAGCCCGACTCCGTCCCGGAAGACGCGCCCCCAGAGGACGCGACCCGGGGCGACGTGGTCCAGATGGCGGACGACTTCACGAACCTCCGGATGCTCACCGGGTTCGTCCACGAGATGCCGCTGGACGAGGCCTATCGCTGGCAGGACGAGCTGGCGGCGATCCTCGAGCCGACGATGGGCGAAGTGGTCGGCTACAAGACCGGCGGCCACGACCCGAACCCGCCCAACCCGAGCTTCCCCCCGGGCGGCATCCGCGCACATCTGCTGGCCGGCATGTTCCGTCCCGACGGAGCGTCGATCCGGGTGGACGAGACGGCGGCCGGCTTCCTCGAGGCGGACTTCGCTTTCCGGGTCGGCGACCCGTCCATCAACGAGGCGTCCACCGATCTCGAAATCCTCGCCGGCCTCGACGCGGTCGTCCCGTTCATCGAAATCCCGGATCCCTTCTACGACCCGGAAACGGCCTCGGTGAACCGGATGGTCGTCTCCAACATGATCTCGCGCTGGGCCTTCGCCGGCGATCCGGTCCCGATCCAGCCGACCGAGGAGTGGCTCGCCCGCCTGCGCTCGTTCGAGTACGCGGCGCTCGACGGGCGGGGCGAGGTTGTCCAGTCGGGCAGCATGGCGGACTGGTACGACCCGATCCAAGCGGTGCGCTGGCTGCGCGACCAGTTGCGGGACTCGGGCAAGACCCTCGAACCGGGCCAGCTCCTCTCGCTCGGGAACATCGGCATCATGCGCCAGATCCACGAGGGCTCGCCCCGGGGCCCGGCCTACCCGAGCGACGTCTTCCGGCTCGAGTACTACGGCCTGCGGGACGACGGTCCGGCGAGCGTCACCGTCAACATCCAGCGCTGATTTCCGCGCGCGGAAGCAGCAGCGCGGCGGCGAGAATGAGCGTCGCCGCGACGGCGAGCAGCCCGAAGAGCGCCCCGAACCCGCGTCCGGCGTGGACTCCGGCGATGATCGGAAGCGTCGTCGCCATCACCGAGAACGTGATCATGTAGCGCAGCGCGTACACGCGGCTGCGCCATTCGCCCCGGGCGATGCGGCCCACGAGCACGTCGTTGAGCGGCGCCTGTCCGAAGACCGCGCCCATGAAACCCGCGGCGACCAGAAGCGCGAGCGGCCCGGCGAGGCCCATCATAGCCGCGAACAGGACCGCCTGGAGACCCGCCACCCACGCGAACACGGTGCGCACCGGGAGCCGGTCCACGAGCACGCCCACGACGAGCTGCGCGACCACGCCCGCGGCGAAGATGAGCGAGGCGTATCCGCCGATCGCGGTAGCCGACCCCGCGAGCCGCTCGTCGAGCACCCGGGGCAGCGCGAAGGTGGCGCTCTGGAAGACGAGGCCGCCGATCCCGGTGGTCACGGCGACGATCGCCGCCACCCGGAGGAGCGTCCGCCGATCGAGGGGCGCCGTCCGGACCTCCCGTCGCGCGTCGGCCCGCTCTTCCCGGTAGGCTGCGGAGAACGTGGCCCCGATCGCGACCGAGACCGCGCCCGGGATCACGAACGCGCTTCGCCAGCCCGAAGCGTCGATGAGGATCCGGTGACGAGCGCCGCCGCGGCGACCCCGAGGTTCCCGAACACCGCGTTCACCGCGAGCGGAACGCCGGTGCGCCGCCGGCCCTCGACCACCATCGCGAGCCCCACCGGGTGGTAGATCGCGGCGAACGCCCCCACGCCGAGCAGCCCGAGCGCGATCCCGGCGGGCGTGGTCGCGGCGGCCGTGAGCATCGAGGCGAGGCCGACGCCGACGAAGAAGATCGTCATCATCCTCTTCCGGCTCCACCGGTCGGCGAGCCACCCGGCGGGCGCGGCTCCGAGGCCGAAGGCGACGAAACCCGGCGTCGCGCAGGGAATCAGCGCCCCGTAGCTCATCCCCCATTCCTCGGTCAGCCGGAGCGCCGCGACCGTCGCGAACACCAGCATGAAGAAGTGGTCGAGGAAGTGCCCGACCCCGAGGAAGACGCGGTTCAGCCGCCCCCTCATTCGGCTAACGCGGCGGCGGCTCCGAGGGCCCGGCCATCGGCGGCGTCAATTGCAGCGCCCCGTCCTCGCGCATGAACGCCTCGATCTCATCGACCGTGCGCGGCATGAAGTCGGTGAAGTTCTCCACGCCGTTCTCGGTGATCGCCACGACGTCCTCCATCCGCACGTACAGCCGTTCCTCGTGGACCCAGAGCATCGGATCCAGCGCGAACACGAGACCCGACTCGAACGGACGGCTCCGATACCGCCCCACGTCGTGCACCGCGAGTCCGACCGGATGGGAGAGGTGCCCCCGGAACGCGAGCGCCTCCCGGGCCGCCTTCTCGTGGAGCGGATTCGTGAACCCCATCTCGTCCACTACCGGCTCCATCTCCTCGGCCGCCCCGTCGAGCACCTGGTCGGGAGTCACCCCGGGCCGGAGCCGCGACAGCAGCGCCTCGCTGTAGCGCACGATGAACGTGTAGAGCTTCCGCTGGTCCTCGGTGAAGACGCCGCTCACCGGCCACATCCGGGCTATGTCGCTCGTGTAGTACCGGTAGTCCGGGGCGTGGTCCATCAGGACCAGCTCCCCTTCCTTGAGCTCGGCGTCGTTCCGGAAGTAGTGGCCGAAGTAGGCGTTGGTTCCGGTCGCGGTGATCGAGCGGTACCCCTCGCCCTGGGCGCCGTTGATCCGATAGACGTAGTACGCGGCGGCGTCCAACTGGTATTCGAAGAGGCCCGGCTCCGTCGAGCGCATCGCCTCCATGATCCCCATGCCGGCGAGCTCGGCGGCGCGCCGCACCAGCGCCATCTCGCGGGGCGACTTGTGGAGCCGCATCGCGTCCACGATCGGGGTCAGGTCGGCGATGGGGAACTGCGGATACCGATCCCGCAGCTTCCGTACGAACGCGCCTTCGCGCGACGCCCGCCCGTCCCACGGGTCGGAGACGTGCAGCGCATGGCCGATCAGGTTCTCGTCGCGGCTTTGCGCCCGCCCCTCCGCCGGACTCATGAACGTGTAAAGCGTCGGCGACGGCGGGCGCAGCGCGAACCCGTAGAGCCGCCGCCCGATCTGGTCGATGGCGAACACGTCGTCCACTCCGCTCGCCGCCCGGACCTCCGCCACGTCCTCCGCCGACAGCATCCGGCCCTCGCTGCGCTCCTTCGCCGCGTCGCGCCGGGGCAGGAAGAGGAGCGAACGTCGCGCCCGCCCGTCGATCAGGAGGTACGAGTGCGGCGTCTCGATTCCGGTCAGGTAGTAGAACTCGTTGGTCTGCCGGAACACGAGGAACCCGGGCGCCGCCGCGCCGCCCTGGACGAGCGCGACCGCGTCGTCCCCGATGGCGTCCATCACCCGCGCCCGCCGCTCGACGAACTCCTCGGCGGGAAAGTCGGTCTGGAGCTTGGCGTGATCCTGCGCGAGCGCGCCGGAGGCGAACAACGTCAAGAGCAGGATGCGCATGGGTCTAGAGTAACGGCATGGCCGGGTTGGTCCTCGCGGCGCTCGGCCTCCTCTCCGGCCAGCCGGAACTCGCCCTGCGCCCGGGCTTCCTGCCGTTCCGCAACCACTCGGGCGATCTCCCCCGCGCCACGATCGCCGAGTCGGTCGGCTCCGGCGTCTGCGTGTTCGACTACGACGGCGATGGCCTCCCCGACCTTTACTTCGCCGACGGCGGCGACGCGGCGGCGGCCCTCGACGGCCGGGAACCGGACCCCGGGACGCCGAGCAACCGCCTCTTCCGCAACCGGGGCGCCCTCCGCTTCGAGGACGTGACCGAGGCCGCCGGAGTCGCCGACCGGGGCTACGCCGGGGCCTGCGCCGCCGCAGACTCCGACAACGACGGCGATCCCGACCTGCTCGTGGTCAACCTCGGCCCCAACGTCTTCTTCGAAAACCGGGGCGACGGGACGTTCCGCCGCGCCACCGGGAAGGCCGGGCTCGGCCACGACGGCTTCGGAACCGGCGCGGCGTGGGGCGATCTCGACGGGGACGGCTGGCTGGATCTGTACGTCACGAACTACGTGGACCGGCGCCGCGCCGACCTGACGAGCCGCTGCCCCTATTTCGGCGTGGACGTGTTCTGCGGCCCGAACGGCCTTCCGGCCGAGGCGGACGTGCTCTACCGGAGCCGGGGCGGGCGCTCGTTCGAGGACGTGACGAAGAAGGCCGGCGTCCACGCTCCCGACGCCCGCAGCTTCAGTGTCCTGCTCGCCGATCTCGACGGCGACCGGCTGCCGGAGATCCGAGTGGCGGCGGACGCGACCCGCGACCTCCTCTTCCGCAACCGGGGCGGGATGCGCTTCGAGGACGTCTCGCTCCTCTCGGGGGCGGGGTACAGCGGCTCGGGCATGGAGCAGTCGGGTATGGGCTCCGCCGCCGGCGACTTCGACCGGGACGGCGACCTCGACCTCGTGGTGACGAACTTCCAGCGCGACTACAACACGCTGTTCCGGAACGTCACCGCGCCGGGGGGGCCGCTGCGCTTCGCCGACGAGACCGCCGCCGCCGGGCTCAGCCTCGCCACCCTCGCCTTCCTCGGTTGGGCGGCGCTCCCCTTCGACGCGGACCACGACGGCGACCTCGACCTCTTCTTCGCGAACGGCCACATCTATCCCGAGCTCCGGGACCGCCCCGAACTCGGCGAGCCCTACGACCAGCCCAACCAGTTCTTCCGCAACGACGGGACCGGGCTCTTCTCCGCGGAGCTGCTCGAGGGACCGCGCCGGTCGAGCCGGGGGGCCGCGCTCGGCGACCTTGACGGCGACGGCGACCTCGACCTCGTGGTCACGAACGTGGACGCCGCTCCCGACCTGCTGGTCGGCGCTCCGCCCCGCCCCGCCGTCATGCTCCGGCTCGTGGGGACTCGGAGCAACCGGGATGGCCTGAACGCCCGCATCGAACCCGGGTCGCGCGAACTGAGGGGAAGCGACGGGTTCCTCGGGAGCAACCAGCCGGTGGCGGCGCTCGGCCTCGGACCGGCGGCGAGGCTGCCCGAGGTCCGGGTGCTCTGGCCGTCCGGCGCGGAATCCGTCCTCCGCGACGTCCCGCCCGGCGCGCGCGTCGTGAAGGAAGAACGCTAGATGCGCCTGCTCGCGCTCTCGGACCTGCACCTCTCGTTCCCGGTCAACCGGCGCGCCCTCGAGGAGCTTCCGGCGTATCCCGACGACTGGCTGATCCTCGCGGGCGACGTCACGGACGGCGACCTCCACTTCGACTGGTGCCTCGGACTCCTCAAGCAGCGCTTCCGGCGCCTCGTCTGGGTTCCCGGCAACCACGAACTCTGGACCGCCGGCGACAACCTGCGGGGCGACTTCCTCTACCGCCGCCTCGTCGAGATCGCCCGGTCCCACGGCGTCCTCACCCCGGAGGATCCGTACCCGACGTTCCCCCACCCGGACGGGGACGTGCTGCTGGCCCCGCTCTTTCTCCTCTACGACTACAGCTTCCGCCCGCCGGACGTGCCGCTCGACGGCGTCGTCGCGTGGGCGCGGGAGCAGAACGCGGCCTGCTCGGACGAGTACCTGCTGCGCCCGGATCCGTGGCCGAGCCGCGCCGAGTGGTGCGCCGCCCGCTGCGCCGCGACCGAGGCCCGGCTACGGGAAGCGCCAGACCTTCCCAAGGTGCTCATCAACCACTTCCCGCTGGAGGAGGCGCACGCAGTGCTGCCCCGCATCCCGCGATTTCGCCCGTGGTGCGGCACCCGCCTTACCCGGGGCTGGCACCTCCGCTACGGCGCCGCGGCGGTCGTGTACGGGCACCTTCACATCCGCACCACGACGTGGGCCGACGGCGTCCCGTTCCAGGAGGTCTCGCTCGGATACCCCCGCCAGTGGGACCAGCGCCGCGGAATGGCCGCGTACCTCCGCGAAGTGGTCCTCGCGCCGCGATGACCTGGTGGACCCCGTGGCGGGCGGTCGGACCGGTGGAGATCCTCGCGGTGGACCTGCGCCCGCATCCGGCGCTGGACGAGCTGGCGCGGGCGTGGCTGGACGCGGACGAGCGAAAGCGCGCCGACCGCCGCCGGCGCCAGTTCGCCCGCTGCCGCGCCGCGCTGCGGTTCGCGCTGTGCGAGCGGGGCGGCTTCGCGAACCGCGAACTCCGCTTCGAGTACGGCGAGCACGGCAAGCCGCGCGCGGTCGTTCCGGGCCGCCGGCCCCCATCCTTCAACGTGAGCCACAGCGGCGACCACGGGCTCATCGCGTTCGCCCCTTCCGGCCGCGTCGGCGTGGATCTGGAGGTGCGGCGTCCGGGCCGGGACTTCGACGGCGTCGGCCGGCGCGTCTTCGGCGCCCGGGAACGCGCCGCCGGCGAGGAAGCGTTCTACCGTCTGTGGACCATGAAGGAGGCGCTCATCAAGGCCGTCGGCGCCGGGTTCACGCTGCAGCCCGCCCGCTTCGAGGTTCCGGCGGCGATGATCGCCGGCGCTGTGTCGGGGGAGTTCCGGTTCCCGCACCTGCCGGATGTCCGCTGGCGCCTCCATGGCCTCGACGAACCCCGTTTCGCCGCGGCGCTGGCGTTCGAGGCGTGATGCTGGCGCTCGTCCTCGCGTGCGCGCTCCTCGCGCAGGACGCGCTCGCCGAGGCGCGGCGCCTCGCCGGGGTCGGGCGGACCGACGAGGCGATCGCACTCCTCGTCGGGGACTCGCCCGCGGAGCTCGTGCTGCTGGCCGAGCTGCTCGCCCGCTCGGACCGGATTCCCGAAGCGGAGGCCGTCCTCGCCCGGGCGCCCGCCCACTCGGAACTCGCGGTCACCCGCGCCTCGCTGCTCTTCGAGCTGAGCCGCTACGACGAAGCCCGCGCGCTGCTCGAGTCGGTGCTGGAGACGACGGACCAGCCGTTCGCCCACTACTTCCTCGGCTCGGTGCTCCTGCGGATCGGCGATCCGGCGGGCGCCGCCCGCCACGCGCGGCGCGCCATCCCGCGCCTGCCGGCGGCGACCGACGGCGAGACGATTCCTCCCCGCGCCGAGGCCCAGCACCTGCTCGGCGAGGCGAGCCTGCGCCTCGGGGACGACGAGGCGGGCGAAGCGGCGCTGCGGGAAGCGCTGGACCTCGCGCCCTGGCATCCGGGCCCGGCGTACCTGCTCGGCCAGCACCTGATCGCCTCGGGCCGGGAGGGGGAGGGCTCGCGGCTCCTCGACCGCTTCTCCCGCGCCCGGCGCGCGGCGGCGGCGGTCGAGGTCGGCCTGCAGCTTCTCGGGCGCGATCCCGAAGCCGCCCGCCGGGAGTTCGCGGAAGCGCTCCGCATCTTCCCCGGACACCCCCCGGCGACCGCGCTCCTCGCCCGCACCCGGCCATAACATTCCCGCGCCATGTCCAGGGACGCGCTCGACTACCGGGCCGCCGGCGTGGATCTCGCCGAGGCGGACCGCGCCGTCGATCGGATCCGCCCGCTGGTCCAGTCCACGACCCGTCCGGAGGTTCTCGGATCTATCGGGAACTTCGGCGGCCTCTTCCAATTGGATACGTCGCGCTTCCGGAACCCGGTGCTCGTGGCGTCCACCGACGGCGTGGGCACCAAGCTGGCCGTGGCGCGCGAGGCCGGGCGGCACGAGGTTCCCGGCTACGACCTCGTGTCCCACTGCGTGAACGACATCCTCGTCCAGGGGGCCGAACCGCTCTTCTTCCTCGACTACCTGGCGATGGGCCGGCTGGACAGCGCGGTGGTCGAGGGCGTCGTCCGGGGGATCGCCGAAGCCTGCCGCGAATTCGGAGTCGCGCTGCTCGGCGGCGAGACCGCCGAGATGCCCGGGTTCTACGCGAGCGGCGAGTACGACGTCGCCGGGACGATCGTCGGGGCCGTCGAACGCGAGCGGATCGTGGACGGCGCGGCGGTGACCCCGGGCGACGCGCTCATCGGGTTGCCGGCCGACGGCCTCCACACGAACGGCTACTCGCTCGCCCGCGCCATCCTGTTCGACCGCATGGGCCTCGCCCTCGACGACTCCCTTCCGTGGGGAGTCTCGGCGGCCGACGCGCTGCTGGCCCGCCACCGCTGCTACCTCCCGGCGATCCGGCCGCTGCTTCCCGACGGGCGGATCAAGGCTCTCGCGCACGTCACCGGCGGCGGCCTCCCCGGCAACGTGCCGCGGGTGCTTCCCGGCGGGGTCGGCGTGGAGATCGATCTCGACACGTGGCGTCTCCCGCCGCTGTTCCGTTTTCTGCGGGACGCCGGACCGGTCGCCGACGAGGAGATGCTGCGCGCCTTCAACTGCGGGGTCGGCCTCGTGGTCATCGTCGCGGCGGCCGACGCGGATCGGACGCTTGCGGCGCTGCCCGGCGGGTTCCGTCTCGGGCGGGTGCGCGCCGGGGCGCCGTTCGTCACCTGGCGGGGCCGCCTGTCGTGACCGAACCCATCCAGCCGCCCGCCGGGCGCCGGCTGGGGGTGCTCATCTCCGGGCGGGGCTCCAACCTCGACGCCATCCTCGCCGCCGTCGCCGCGGGCGCGCTCGAGGCCGAAGTGGCGCTCGTCTTCAGCAACCGCCGCCGCGCCCCCGGCCTCGAACGGGCCCGGGCGGCGGGCGTCCCGACCGCGTTTCGCTCGCACCGGGGGTTCCCCGACCGCGAATCCTTCGACCGAGAGGTGCTCGACATCCTCCGCGAGCACCGGGTGAACCTCGTCTGCCTCGCCGGGTTCATGCGCATCCTCTCGCGGGTGCTCGTGCGCGCCTTCCCGCACGCGATCGTGAACATCCATCCCTCGCTGCTGCCCGCGTTCCCCGGAATCGACGGCCCCGGCCAGGCGCTTGCATACGGCGCCCGCTTCGCCGGGTGCACCGCGCACTTCGTGAACGAGGAGATGGACGCGGGGCCGATCCTCCTTCAGGAGGCGGTTCGGGTCCGCGACGACGACACCCGCGACAGCCTCGCCGCGCGCATCCTGACGCTGGAGCACCGCGTCTTCCCCCGCGCCATCGGCATGGTGCTCGACGGCGGTCTCCGGCTCGCCGGGCGGCGCGTCCTCGGGAGTCATTCCCGTGTCGGCTGAGCTGGACGCCCAGGTCGCGCTCCTTCGGAAGGGGGCGGACCGCATCGAACCCGGCGTCGAACTCCCTGGGCGCGTGGCGGAATCGCTCCGAACCGGCGAGCCGCTCCGGATCAAGGTCGGCTTCGACCCCTCGGCGCCCGACCTCCATCTCGGCCATACCGTGGTGATGCGGAAGATGAAGCACTTCCAGGATCTCGGCCACGAGGTCTGGTTCGTGATCGGCGACTTCACCGGGATGATCGGGGATCCGACCGGACGCTCCCGCACCCGCCCGCAGCTTTCGACCGAGGACATCCGGAAGAACGCCGAGACCTACCGGGAGCAGGTGTTCCGCATCCTCGACGAGGAGCGGACGGTCGTCGCCTTCAACAGCTCCTGGCTCGCCAAGCTCGGCGCCGAGGGCCTGATTCGGCTGGCGTCGCGCCACACCGTGGCGCGGATGCTCGAGCGCGACGATTTCGAGAAGCGGTTCCGCGCCAACCAGCCCATCTCGATCCACGAGTTCCTGTACCCGCTGGCGCAGGCCTACGACTCGGTGGCGATGAAGG
>OZ241322.1:0-1265000 GCA_965199715.1 Vicinamibacteria bacterium | reverse complement strand
GTAACTATGACGGTCCTAAGGTAGCGAAATTCCTTGTCGGGTAAGTTCCGACCTGCACGAATGGCGCAACGATCTGGGCGCTGTCTCAACGGGGGACACTGTGAAATTGTAATGCCGGTGAAGATGCCGGCTACCCGCGACAAGACGGAAAGACCCCGTGAACCTTTACTACAACTTGGCAGTGAATTCTGGCGTGTTAGTGCGCAGGATAGGTGGGAGGCTTTGAACCCAGGGCTCCGGTCCTGGGGGAGCCATTGGTGAGATACCACTCTCTTCGCTCTGGAGTTCTAACCTCGGCCCGTGAAACCGGGTCAGGGACACTGTCAGGCGGGTAGTTTGACTGGGGCGGTCGCCTCCCAAAACGTAACGGAGGCTCCCGAAGGTGCGCTCAGGCTGATTGGAAACCAGCCGCAGAGTGTAAAGGCACAAGCGCGCTTGACTGCGAGACCTACAAGTCGAGCAGATGGGAAACCAGGGCTTAGTGATCCGGCGGTCCCGAGTGGAAGGGCCGTCGCTCAAAGGATAAAAGGTACTCCGGGGATAACAGGCTTATCTAGCCCAAGAGTTCATATCGACGGCTAGGTTTGGCACCTCGATGTCGGCTCATCGCATCCTGGAGCTGGAGCAGGTTCCAAGGGTTGGGCTGTTCGCCCATTAAAGCGGTACGCGAGCTGGGTTCAGAACGTCGTGAGACAGTTCGGTCCTCATCTGTCGTGGGCGCAGGAGATTTGAGGGATGCTGACCCTAGTACGAGAGGACCGGGTTGGACGAACCTCTGATGTACGAGTTGTCCCGCCTCGGGGCATCGCTCGGTAGTCACGTTCGGACGAGATAAGCGCTGAAAGCATCTAAGCGCGAAGCTCTTCCCAAGATGAGATCTCCCCGGGTCCTCGAGACCCCTTAAGGCCCCTGGTAGACCACCAGGTGGATAGGCCCGAGGTGCAAGGCGAGTAATCGTTTGAGCTGACGGGTACTAATCGGCCGTGAGGCTTGACCACTCCGGTCCTTGCCGACCGGTCGCAATGCGCACCCCGCCAGACGCTTCCCCAACAATCTGATCGTTCAGAACATCTTGTCCCGGTGACTCTGGCGGAGGGGCCACACCCGTTCCCATCCCGAACACGGCAGTAAAGTCCTCCAGCGCCGATGGTACTGCAGCGGAAGCGCTGTGGGAGAGTAGGTCGTCGCCGGGACGCCACCCTTACAATCGACGGTCGATGAGGGCTTTTCGCAGGCTCGCGTTCTTGGTCGCGGCAGCTGCGCTGACGGCGACCGCCGCCCAACCGACAGCCGCCCAGCCGACAGCGGTCGAGCCGGCCTCGTTCGAGATCGAAGCGCCGCCCGTCGTCCTGAGCGGGATCCCGTTCGACGTCACGGCCATCCCGCACGACGCTTCCGGAACCTCCATTCCGGGCTACGTCGGCTCGCCGGCGCTCGCCGGCGCCGACGCGGCCGCTCCGCCGGAACGCGCAGCGGAGGGCGCTTTCGTCTTCAAGGGCGTCACCGTCCCCCGGTCGGGTGCGCTCGAACTCGCCGTCGCCGACGGACCGGCTTCGGGAACGGCGTCCGTCCGGGCGATCCCGGGTTTGGTCTCGCTCCTGCCGCCGGTCGTCGCCATCCTCCTCGCGATCCTCTTCCGCCAGGTCGTTCTCGCGCTCGTCGCCGGCATCTGGTCGGGAGCCATCCTGCTCCAGGACTTCAACCCGCTGGCCGGGTTCTTCGTGGGCGGCGGCGGCTTCGTCATGGGCGCGGTCACCGACCCCGACCGGGCGCACATCATCGTCTTCAGCATGATGTTCGGCGGCCTCGCCGGCGTCCTCTCCCGCAGCGGCGGCGCCCGCGGGTTCGCCCAGCTCATCACCGGCTTCGCGAGAACCCGAAAGCGCGGGCAGGTGAGCGCCATGCTCATGGCGTTCGTGGTGTTCTTCGACGACTACGCGAACGTCATCATCCGGGGCAACCTGATGCGCCCGATCACCGACGGGCTGCGCGTCTCCCGGGAGAAGCTCGCCTTCCTCACCGACACCGGAGCCGCGTCGGTCGCGAGCACGGTCATCATCTCGACGTGGGTGGGCTACGAGGTCGGCCTCATCGACCAGGGCCTCGACCTCATCGCCCACCCCGAGGACGGCTACTCGGTCTTCATCCGCACGATTCCGTACCGGTTCTATCCGATCTTCTCGTTCGTCCTCGCCCTCGCCGTGGGATTCCTCGGACGCGACTTCGGCGCGATGCGCCGGGCCGAGCTCCGCGCCGTCCGGGAGAACCAGCCGCTGCGACCCGGCTCCGAACCGGCCACCGAGACCCTCGACGAGGAGTCGGCCGTCAAGGGCGTCACCGACGGCCTCTGGATGCAGGGGCTCTTCCCCATCCTCGCGGTGCTGGGCGTGGCCGGGGCCGGCATCTGGCTGACCGGCGCGGAGGCGCTGCGGGCCGACGGCCGGACCTCGTGGGGCGTGGCCGACGTCGTCACGAACTCGGATTCCTACCGCGCGCTGCTGTGGGCCTCGGTCGCCGGCTGCGCCACCGGAATCGCGCTCGCGGTCGGACGCGGCCTGCTCAGCGTGAGCGCGGCGATCGCCTCGTGGATCGACGGGCTCAAGTCCATGGTGCTCGCGATCGTGATCCTCGTGCTCGCCTGGAGCATCGGGGACGTGACCAGCGCGCTCCACGCCGCCGACTACCTCGTCCAGATTCTCCAGAACGTCCTCAGCCCGGCGCTTCTCCCGACCCTGACGTTCGTCGTCGCCGGGATCATCGCGTTCGCGACCGGCACGAGCTGGGCCACGATGGCCATCCTCATGCCGCTGGTGATCCCGCTCAGCGCGGCGCTTGCGACCGGCGCGGCGCTTCCGCCCGAGGTCGCCGATCCGCTGCTCATGGGGGTGATCGGCGCGGTGCTCGCCGGAGCGGTGTTCGGGGACCACTGCTCGCCCATTTCGGACACCACGGTCCTGAGCTCCATGGCCTCGGCCTGCGACCACCTCGACCACGTCCGCACCCAGCTTCCTTACGCCCTCACCGCCGCCGGGATCGCCATCCTCCTCGGCATCCTGCCGGCGAGCTTCGGCGTCCCCGCATGGATCACCCTCGTCGTCGGGATCGCGGCGACCGTGGTGGTGGTCCGCCTCGTCGGCAAGCCCGTCGAACCAAGCCCATGAACCTGACCCGCCTCGGCGACACCGGCCTCGAGATCAGCCGTCTCTGCCTCGGCTGCATGACCTACGGCGATCCCGGCTGGCGCTCGTGGGTCCTGGACGAGGAGGCCGCGCGGCCGCACTTCCGCCGCGCCGTCGAGCTCGGCGTGAACTTCTTCGACACCGCCGACATGTACTCGAAGGGGGTCAGCGAGGAGGTCACCGGCAAGCTCCTGCGCGATCTGCTTCCCCGCGACAACTACGTCCTCGCCACCAAGGTCTTCTACCCGATCGCGAAGGGGACGAACCGGCGCGGCCTGTCGCGGAAGCACATCCTCGCCTCGTGCGACGCCTCGCTGCGTCGGCTCGGCACGGACCACATCGATCTCTACCAGATCCACCGCTTCGACCACGAGACCCCCATCGAGGAGACCATCGCCGCGCTGGACTCGCTCGTGAAGGCGGGCAAGGTCCGCTACCTCGGCGCGAGCAGCATGGCCGCGTGGGAGTTCGCGTGGATGCTCGCCACCGCCGACTCCATGGGGTGCGAGCGGTTCGTCGCGATGCAGAACCACCTGAACCTCGTCTATCGCGAAGAGGAGCGGGAGATGCTGCCGCTCTGCCTCGACCAGGGGATCGGGGTGATTCCCTGGAGCCCGCTGGCGCGCGGCTTCCTCGCCGGCAACCGCACCCGCGAGCGCCGGGACCCCACGCCCCGCGCCCAGGACGACCCCTTCGCCGACCGGCTCTACTACGAGGAGGCCGACTTCCGGGTGCTGGACGCGCTCCGTAACGTCGCCGAGCGCCTCGGCGAAACGCCGGCCAAGGTCGCGCTCGCGTGGCTCCTCACGGTCCCCGGCGTGGACGCCCCCATCGTCGGGACGACCCGCCTCGAGCAGCTCGAGGAACTCGCCGCCGCGACCGATCTCGCGCTCGACGACGAGACCGTCGCCGATCTGGAAGCCCCCTACGTCCCCCACCCGGTACTCGGCCATGAGCAGCCGCCGCTTCGCGGCTGAGTTGCTGGCCCTCCTGGCCCTTCCGGCGGCGCAGCCGTACCGGGACGTCGCGCCCGAGGCGGGCCTCGCCATCGTCACCGGCGCCGGCAGCCCGGCGAAGAACCACATCGTCGAGTCCACCGGCGTCGGAGTCGCCGTGCTCGACTACGACCAGGACGGGCGCCCCGACGTCTTCTTCCCGAACGCCCCCGCCTGGGACGTCCCGGACGGCCCCTGGCGCCCGCGGTCGGCAGCGCTCTACCGCAACCGGGGCGACGGCCGGTTCGCCGACGTGACCCGGGCCGCCGGACTCGACGCGCCCCTGTTCGGGCAGGGCGCGGTCAGCGGCGACTTCGACAACGACGGATTTCCGGATCTTCTCGTCACCGCCGTCGGCCCGAACCGCTTCTTCCGCAACAACGGCGACGGCACCTTCGCCGAGCAGTCCGGCGCGTTCGGCCTCGACGACCCCGGCTGGGGAATCGGGGCCGCCTTCCTCGACGGCGACGGCGATGGCTGGCTGGACCTCTTCGTCGCCAACTACATCCGCGTCGCCGAGGAGGACGTCCGCGCCGGGCGGCGCACGAGGAGCTGGCGCGGCCGGGTTCCGGTGCTGGACGGCCCGAGGGGGCTGCCGCCGGAGCCGAACCGCCTCTACCGAAACCGCGGCGGAAGGGCCTTCGAGGAACTGGAGCTCCCCGGCGAACCGCGCTACTCCATGGGAGTCGCCGTACTCGATCTGGACGACGACGCCGACCCCGACCTGTTCGTCGCCAACGACAGCGCCCCGAACGCGCTGCTGCGCAACGAGGGCGGCGCTTTCGCCGACGTGGGCCTCCTCGCCGGGGTCGCGCTCAGCGGCGACGGCGCGAGCCAGGGCAGCATGGGGGTCGCCGCCGCCGACCCGGACGGGGACGGGCTGCACGACCTCGTGGTGACCAACTTCGCCCACGACCACTACACCTGGTACCGGGGTGTCGCGCCGGACGTCTTCCTCGACGACTCGATGGGCGCGGGCCTCGCGATGCCCACGTTCGCGCCGCTCGGCTGGGGCGCGCTCTTCCTCGACGCCGACAACGACGGCGACCTCGACCTCGCGCTGGCGAACGGCCACATCTACCCGCAGGTGGACGCCGACCCCGGCCTCGGGGAGACGTACGAGCAGCCCGACCTGCTGATGGAACGGCGCGCCGACGGGTTCCATCCGGTTCCCGTCGGCGGCCCGACGCGCTCGACCCGAGGCATGGCGCTTCTGGACATGGACGGCGACGGCGTCCTCGAGATCGTCGCCTCGAACCAGGACGATCCGCCTGCGCTGCTCCGCCGAAGCGCCCCGGGCGCCTGGATCCGCGTGCAGCTCGTGGATCCCTCCGGAAACCGGGACGCGCTCGGAGCGCGGGTCTCGGCGAACGGACGCTTCCGTGAACTGACGTCGGGCGGCAGCTACGCATCCGACAGCGAGCGCGTCCTCCACTTCGGGCTCGGCGAGTCCGGCCCGGTCCGCCTCGTCATCCGCTGGCCCGACGGCGCCGTCGAGGAGCGCCCCGATCTGGAGCCCTGCCGGACTTGGCTGATCCGGCGACGATGATCCTACTCCTCGTCCTGCTGACGCTTCAGGACGTGCGCGCCGTCATGCAGGCGGCGCTCGACCGGATCGCCGCCGGCGAGGCGGAGCGCGCCGTTCCGCTCCTGCTCTCGGTCGTGGACCGGAATCCGGACCACGGCCCGGCCCGGCTGCAGTTGGGCGCGCTCGCGCTCGAGCGCGAGGAATGGGCGGTCGCGGCCGACCATCTCCAAATCGCCGCCGGAGCGGCCGACCCGCCGGTGGGCCGTCCGGCGCTCGCGTGGCACCTGCTCGCCGAGGCGCTCGACCGGCTCGACCGCCCCGAAGACGCGGCGGAGGCGGCGCGCCAGAGTCTTGAGATCGCTCCCGAGTACGTTCCGGCGCGTCTGGCCGCATCGGGGATCGCCCTTCGGCTCGGGCGCGTCGAGGACGCCCTCGACCACGCGCGCCGGGCCGGAGCCGCCGCGCCGGACGCTCCCCGTCCCTTCCAGGCGCTCGCGCTGGCCGCCGAGGCCGCCGGCGCGCTCGAACTCGCCGAGTGCGCCGCGCGGGAAGCCGCCCGCCATCCGGAATTCCGGGCCTTTCTCGGCGTGATCCTGCAAGAGCGCGAACCCGACGAAGCCCGGCGCGCGCTCGAAGCCGCGCACCTCGCCGACGCGACCGAGTGGCTCGCGCTCGGGAACGCCTACGCGGCCGGCCTGCGGCTCGACGCGGCGGTCGCCGCCTACGTGGAGGCGCTGCGGCTCGATCCCGACGTGGCGGGGACGTTCGCGAGCGTGGCGCTCGACGCGCTCGTGGCCTCGGGCGACCCCGAGGCGCTGGCGCTGGTCGAACGGCGCGGCACGGTCGGAGCGCGTTTCGCGCTGGCGAAGGGACTCGTCGCGAGGGGCGATCCCGCCGCGGTTCCGATCCTGAGGGAACTCGCCGAAGCCGCGCCCGGCCACGTCGCGGTGTTCACGACGCTCCACGCCGCGCTCCGGATGCGCGGCGAGCCGGGGGTGCTCGACCAGCTCGCGGCGGCCCGGCGCGCCGAAGAGGAGGCGTGGGAACGCGGGAATCGGCTGGAGCGGCTGCGGCGGGAAGCGGGGGACGATCCGGACCGCTGGCGCGAGATCGTCGCCCTCGGCGACGAGGCCGCCGACTGGCGCAATCTGGGCCTCGCGCTCGGCGATTCGCTGGATCCCTTTCTGGAGGCGCTGCGCCGGGATCCCTTCGACCGGGAAGCCCTCGAGGGCGCGGCCGCGCTCGCCGCTCCGGAGCTTGCGGAGGCGTTCCGAACACGCGCCGCGCTCGTCGCGCCCGACTGTCGCGAACCGGTTGCGGCCCGCCCTCGTGCGCCGTACGATTCAAGGTGCTGATCCGCCTGAATTCGGGCGGAGTGGAGTTTCACCCAAATGACTCACAGATTTCGAGTTGCGGCGGGCGCCGTCCTGTCGCTCGCCCTCGCGGCCCCGGGGTTCGCCCAGGACAACGGGCTCATTCGGGGCACGGTCACCGACGAGACGGGCGGCGTGCTGCCGGGCGTCACCGTCTCCGTGACCAGCGACGCCATCATCGGCGGGTCCCGCACCGGCGTCACGAACGATTCGGGCGTCTTCCGTTTCCCCCAGCTTGCTCCCGGCGAATACGTCGTGGAGCTGACGCTCGGCGGGTTCGATTCGGTGCGTTACGAGGGCGTGCGCATCGGCCAGAACACGACGGCCACGCTGGACACGGGCCTCACGCTCTCGACGCTGGCCGAGACCGTGCAGGTTGTCGCCGAAGCGCCGCTGCTGGACGTGGCCTCCAACTCCCAGGTCACGACCTTCAGCTCCGAGTTCGTGGAGGAGCTCCCCACCGAGCGGAACTTCTACGACTACATCCACATCGCCCCCGGCATGAGCCAGATGAACAGCGGCGGCGGGGGCGACCGGACGATCGCCTTCGGATCGAACCAGCAGTCGAACTCGTGGAACATCGACGGGATCGAGTCGAGCGCGCCGGAGACGGGATCGTCGTGGTGGGATCCGAACGTGGACGCGATCGAGGAAGTGGAGATCATCGGGGTGGGGGCCCCGGCCGAGTTCGGGAACTCCACCGGCGGCGTGTTCAACATCGTGACCAAGAAGGGCGGCGATACCTTCAGCGGGACCGGCAACTACTTCTACCAGCACGACTCGCTCACCTTCCCCGAGGTCTTCGCCGACGCGGGCACCGGCGAGCCGGTGTCCGAGGGGTCGCCGAACTCCTTCGCCTACGAGCGCGACAACTACCAGGACATCACCTTTACGCTCGGCGGGCCGGTCGTCCGGGAGCGCGCCTGGTTCATGGCGAGCGGCGGCTACACGAGGGACAGCGCCTGGGAGGCGGGCAACGACCCTTCCGTGGCCACGTCGGACCTCAGCGAGAACGACAAGATCGGCCTCAAGCTGACGCTGAAGCTGAACGACCGCAACGAGATTTTCTTCAATAGCCAGGTCGAGGACTGGGCCGGCATCTCGGGAAGTTCCCCGAACGTCGCGGCGTCGGCGGCATACGTCGAGCGGGGCCAGAACATCGCCGGATCGCTCGGGTGGACGTGGACCATCTCCGACAACACCCTGCTGGAGGCGCGCTACGCCGGCTGGCACGCGAGCGACATCCACGACTCGCCGACGGGCACCTTCGAGATGCCCTTCGTGAACTACGACGCCGAGCCGAACACCACGTACTCGGGCGGCATCGTCTTTCCGTGGGACTACCGCACGTGGAGCAACCAGTTCAACGCCAAGGTGACCCACTACGCCGACGACTTCCTCGGAGCGCAGCACGAGTTCCGCTTCGGGGTCCAGCTCGCGCAGGGCGTCGCGGTGACGGCGGTGGCGGCCGGACCGAACAGCGCCTACCAGTACCAGTCGGGCGGCCTGCTCTATCAGGTCATCCAGGAGCCGTACCGCTACGGCGGCATCTCCCGCGACAACGGGTTCTTCATCGACGACACGGTCACGGTGAACGACCGGCTGACGCTGAACCTCGGCGTCCGGGTGGATCTGAACCGGGGCGAAGTCCCCGCGTACGAAATCCTCGCGGTGCCGGACGGCGGGCAGGACAGCGAGTTCGAGGCGATCAACGCGGTCTCGACTTCGGGAACCGCCCCCGGCAATCCGAGCATCGTCTCGTGGAACTTGGTGAGTCCCAGGGTCGGCTTCACGTTCCGCCCCGACGACGCTGGGCGTTCGGCCATCAAGGGGTTCTTCGGGATCCATTACGACCAGAACGTGATCGGGAACTGGGACGCTCCGGCGCCCGGAACGACCCCTTGGCAGCTCTACGCGCTGAACGACGACGGCTCGCTCGGCGACTTGCTCTTCGCCACCACGGTGGAGGATCGGGCGCAGCCCGAGAACCTGCTGGCTCCACGCTCCTACCACTACACGGCCGCCTACGAGCGCGAGGTCGGGAACAACATGTCCGTCGGGGTGCAGTACGTCCACAAGTACACGGATCGGCTCGTGGGCTGGTCCATCCTCGGCGGGCAGTACGAGACGGTGCAGTGGAACGACCCGTACAACGGGAATCCGGTCACCCTGCTCAGCCAGACGGTCCAGCCGACGCTCGTCAAGGGGAACACCCCCGGCGATTTCCCGGGCGCCCCGGACAAGTACGAGCAGACCTACGACGGCGTCGTGTTCACCTTCGCGGCCCGCGATTCCAGCGTCTGGAGCCTCCAGGGCTCGTACACGTACTCGCGGTCGGAGGGCCTGATTCCGCGGCCGTGGTACGAGTCGCAGAACAACCCGTTCTACGGAAGCTCGGTCGGTCAGGATCCGAACGCCTACATGAACCTGAACGACGGGCAGCGGCTCCAGGGCGACCGCCCGCACATGTTCCGGCTGCAGGGCGTCTGGTTCCTTCCGTGGGACTTCCTGCTCGGGGTGAACGCCAACTTCGAGAGCGGAAAGCCCTTCTCACGCCAGATCCGGGCGCCGGGGGGCGTGACGGCGCAGCCGTCGCAGAACTTCATCGTGGAGCTCGCCGGGACCCGGGACGGGCTGAACCACCCGGACATCATGATGCTGGACCTGCGCCTCGGCCGGCGCGTCAACGTCGGCGACCTGCAGTTGAAGCTGGACGCCTATCTCTACAACGCGCTGAACAGCACCGCGAGCATCTGGAACTCCAGCCTGCGCATCGAGAATCCGGGCGAGCAGTTCATCCCATCGAGCTGGGTCGAGCCGCGCCGCCTGATGTTCCTCGCCGGCTTCGTGTTCTGATCGACGGCCCGTCCGTCCACCGGGGAGCCGCCCGTCTTCGGGCGGCTCCCCGTTTCCTCAATTTGAGGTTCGCTCCCATGTTCAAGAAGGTTCTGCTGCTCGCCGTCCTCGCGCCGCCGGTCGTCTTCGCCGAGGACGAGCCGGCCCGCTGGGAGACCAGCCACTCGATCATGATCGGCGGCGAGGCGGTCGAGTACGACGCGGTGGTCGCGAGCACGACGCTCACGAACGACGACGGCGAGGACGCGGCCAAGCTCTTTTACACGGCGTACTTCCGCACCAACGGCGCGCCGTCGGGCGAGCGCCCGCTGATCTTCTCGTTCAACGGCGGACCCGGCAGCGCGTCCTTCTGGCTCCACATGGGAATCATGGGGCCGCGCCGCGTCGTCACGCCCGACGTCGGGCCGCAGGGCGCGCCGCCGTACCCGCTCGAGGACAACCAGTACACGCTGCTCGACGTCGCCGACATCGTCATGGTGGATCCGATCGGCACCGGGTTCAGCCATGCGCTCGAGGGAACCGAGGGATCCGAGTACTGGGGGATCGACGAGGACGCCCGCTCGCTGGCGCAGTTCATCCGCCGCTTCCTGAGCGAGTACGACCGCTGGAATTCGCCCCGGCACCTCCTCGGCGAGAGCTACGGGACGACCCGCTCGGCGGTGCTGGCCGGCCACCTGCAGCGCGCCAACATCGACCTCAACGGCATCGTGCTGGTCTCGGTCGTGCTCCAGTTCAACACGATCCAGTTCGCGCCCGGCGACGACCTCCCGTACATCGTGAACCTGCCCGGCTACGCGGTCACCGCCCGCTACCTCGACCGCCTCCCCGGCGGCTCGCCCGACGATCTCGGGGCCTTCATGGCCGAGGTCGAGGGGTGGTCGCTGAACGAGTACGCGACCGCGCTGCTCGCCGGCGGGACGCTCGACCCGGCCCGGCGCGAGCGGATCATCGACGAAATGCACCGGTACACCGGCCTCAGCAAGGACTTCATCGACAAGTCCGACTTGCGGGTCACCGCGCCCGCCTTCGAAGCGGAGCTGCTCCGCGACGAGGGCCGGATCGTCGGCCGCCTCGACGCGCGCTTCACTGGCCCGGCGGGGAACGTGCTGGGCGCCCGGCCGTCGCACGACCCGCAGTCCACCGCGATCAGCTCGGCCTACACCTCCGCGTTCAACAGCTATCTCCGCAGCGAGCTCGGCTACGACGGAACGCGCGAGTACGTGCCGAGCGGCGGCACGCGCAACTGGAACTGGGGCCGGCTCGGCGGAGGCGGCGGCTTCGTGCGGGGCGGAGGCACGCCCAACGTGGCCCCCGACCTCGCCCGGGCGATGCGACGCAACCCCGAGCTCAAGGTGCTGCTGGTGAACGGGATCTACGATCTCGCGACCCCGTACTTCGCGGCTGTCTGGACCGTGGACCGAATGGGCCTCCCGCCGGAGCTCCGCGAGAACGTCGAACGCGCCGACTTCGCCGCCGGCCACATGATGTACGTGGACCAGTCGTTGTTGCCGCAATGGAAGGAGGACGTGGGCGGCTTCATCCTGCGCACTTCGGAGTAAAGGGCGCCGCGCCGCTCGCGCTCGTCCTCGCCGCGCCCGCGTTCGCCCAGGACAACGGGCGGATCCGGGGCGCGGTCACGGACGACACCGGCGGAGTCTTGCCGGGCGTCGCCGTGACCCCCGCAAGCGACGCCATCATCGGCGGCTCCCGCACCGGCGTCACGACCGAATCCGGAGTGTTCCGGTTTCCGCAGCTCGCGCCGGGGGAGTACGCGGTCGAACTGTCGCACGCCGGGCTCGCCTCGGCGCGTTACGAGGGCGTGCGCATCGGCCAGAACACGACGGCCACGCTGGACACCCGGCTTTCTCCATCGACGCTCGCCGAGACCGTGCAGGTCGTCGCCGAAGCGCCGCTGCTGGACGTAGCCTCGAATTCGCAGGTCACGACCCTCGACTCCGAGTTCGTGGAGGAGCTCCCCACCGAGCGGAACTTCTACGACTACTTCCACCAGCACGACTCGCTCACCTTCCCCGAGGTCTTCGCCGACGCGGGCACCGGCGCGCCCCTGTCCGAGGGGACTCCGAACGCCTTCGCCTACGAGCGCGACAGCTACCAGGACATCACCTCTACGCTCGGCGGGCCGATCCGGCGCGACCGGATCTGGTTCATGGCGAGCGGCGGCGACGTGCGGGACAGCGCGTGGGAGGCGGGGAACGAACCCTCGATGGCGACCGGGACCGGACCGACAGCCAGAAGCCAGGCCTCAAGCTAACGTTCAAGGCGAACGACCGCAACGAGGTCTTCCTCAACGGCCAGTGGGAGGACGGGGACGTCGTCGCCGGCAGCGCGCCGAGCGTCGCAGCCTCGGCCGCGCCCATCTCCCGCAGCTGAAGAACTTCCAGCGCTTCGGTCTCCAGACCCTCCGTGGGATCAAGACCAACGGGCAGGCACCGCCAGGCAGCGGTATCCAGAATGCCTTCGTCGCGCAACTGTACAAGGGCGTCGCCCAGCAGGAGCCCAGTCTCCGCGAAGCACTTCCGGTTCCATTCGTCGTCTTGGGGGACATGGTCTCGACTCGGCGTTGTTCGATACGGACCTTGAACCACGAATGAAAGCCCGGTCTCGACACCCGTGCTGAAGAATGCGTATAGGGGTGGTCGGTCGATCTTCCTGAATCGTTCTTGGCCGTCACCGGTGAGTTTCCATGCGATTTCGACTGGCGGAACCCGCCGTCCGGCGAGGCCGTCGGGTGGAGGGACATCCCGCGAAGCGACGAGAAACTCGAGTCTCTGGCCCGGCGACCCCTTCGTGGATTGCGTGATGGTCACCACTCGGAGATTGGAGTCATGCCGCCGAGTCGCCCGTTGGTGAAGTGCCTCTTCCATTCCGTGCCTGTGGCATGAAATCTCTTCAATTTCACGAAGAAAGAGAGAGCCGTGGACTGAAGTCCCGCGAGCCCCTTGACGATGCTGTCCCGCGCGACATCACCTCGAAGCGGAATTCGAATGACGGTTTCGTCACCCTTACGGTCAATCTTGGGAGCGGCGAAGGGATGGACGTAGTTCTCCATGGCGAAAACGTAGGGGCCCGAATGTATTTCGGGTCGTTGGGTGAATTCGAACACGGACTTGAACCCGATGCCGAATCGCCCGATTGTCGTAAGGCCCGCACGATCCTTCCCCGTCTGTCCGATGTCGCGGATGCCCTCCACATCGTGTTCGTCGAATGGGATGCCGAAGTGCGAAACCCGCAGGACTCGCGCATCCAGATCGAAGCGAACTCGGCGCGATCTTGGCCGAGTTCGTCCCCGTGCCAAGGCGTCCTCGGCGTGTTGCAGCAACGCGAAGATGAAATGAGTGCGGTTGGCGTAGCGATTCGAGAGGAGCAACGCCCCGGTGTTCCCAATGTTCGTTCCGTGCCTGATCGTGTTTCGGTCGCGGATGGCGTCGTAGTCGACGGCCATGCGTCGCTCCCAGATCGAAGGGGTGAGTGATCTGCCAGTTTCACGCCCAGCGAGTGGCCGGGACGAACAACTGGGAGATTCTCTCGATTTCCTGACGCGCTCCGTCAGCCGAACAGCGACCGGACCCGCTCCGCGACGGCGACGTCCTCGCCGTCGCGGAGCATCCACATCGAGATCCGCAGGCGGCCCTCGCCGGTGCGGGACACCGCGATCGGCGGGTCGCCCTCGAGGAGCCGTTGGACCGCGTCCTGCGTCGTCAGGCCGAGGTCGGCCTCGCTCCAGCTCGCGACCACGTGCGGGACGTGGTTCGCGATCTCGGGCACCACGGTCCGGCAGGTCAGGCCCGCGACTCCTTCGAGAATCCCCCGCACCCGGACCGCCCGCTCGTCCAGCGCGCGCCGTTCGGCGGCGTGGTCGAGGGCGAGATAGCGCTCGACCGCGGCGACGAGGCCGACGATCTCCTCCTTGCCGACCTTCATCCCGCGCCCGATTCCGGCGTGGGGGCTGATGGCCTTGCGCGCCGCCTTGACGAGGTCGGGGCGGCCGAGCAGCAGGCCCGACGCCTGCGGCCCCCGAAATCCCTTGCCGCCGGAGAAGATGACCATGTCGAAGCCTTGCTCGACGTAGCCGCGCAACCGCTCGGGCGGCGGGATGTCGGCGGCGGCGTCGTTCATCGTCGGGACGCCGTGCGCTCGCGCGACCTCGATCCACTCGGACCGGCCGATCTTGCCCCGGGGTTCGGCGAAGTTGAGCCAGAACGTCATGGCGGTGCGTTCGTTGAACGCCGCCTCCAGCTCCTCCCGCGTCTCCACCCACACGACCTTCGCGCCGACCAGCTCCATCTGCGCTTGGTATCCGGTGTGGTGCGCGTGCTGCTGGATCACCTCGTTCTTCAGCCCGCCCACGTCCGGGAGCCGCCGCAGCGCCTCGTCGTCGTCGCCGGCGACCGCCGCCGCGGTCCCGCAGGTGATCGCGGACGCGGCTCCGCACGCGATCATCGCCGCGGGCACGCCGATGAGTTCGGCGATGCGGTCGCCGGCGCGTTCTTGGAGCTCGGGCAGCGGCACGAAGCTGCGCGACGCCATCGCCATCGCGTCCATGACTTCGGGCGGAATGAGCGAGCCGCCCAGCACCGTCACGGTTCCGACGCCGTTGATGACCGGACGCACGCCGAGCCGTTCGTACACCGACTCGGGGCGAGCTTCGGGCGCCGGCGCGGCGCAGCCGGCGGCCCCGAGCGCCGCCGCGCCCTGAAGGAGGCCCCGCCTCGTCACTTTCACGCTCATGGTCCTACCTCCGATGGAGGATCCCGTCCCAGCGCGGATCGCCCTCGGCTTCGTGCAGCGGCGGAAGTTCGCTCCAGTGGCGCCGGGTCCGCCCGTTCGGATCCCACGCGAGGCGCCCGTCCTTGAACGTCATCTCGCAAGTCAGCCGCTCGCCGCCGTCGTGCCGGGCGCCGAAGCTGTCCACGAACCCGAAGCTCCCGGTCTCGAGCGCCAGCGCCGCCACGTCGGCGATCGCGCCGACCGACAGGTGCCCCAGATCCTCGCGCCCCAGGATCCGGGCCGGGTTCCAGGTGGACTGCCGGATCACGGCGTCGAGCGGCTCGCCGAGCGCGAGGAATTTGCTCATGGTGGTGACCTGGTCCTGCATCCCGGCGTTCATCGAGCCGATGTGCAGGTCGGTCGAAATGGAGTCCGGAGGGAACCCCGCCTCGAGGCACGCCGCCGCCACGCTCCACCGGAAGCTGCCGCCGCCGTGCCCCACGTCGAAGATCACCCCGCGCTCGCGCCCGGCGAAGAGGCCGGGATTCGGGGTTCCGTCCGGGAGCAGCTCGCGGCGGTTTCCGGCGAAGCAGTGGGTGTAGATGTCGCCCGCCCGCAGCTTTTCGCCGAGCAGCGTCTCGAGCGGGCGTTCGGGCAGGTTCGCGCCGAAGTCCACCATCACCGGAACGCCCGCGGAGTCGCCGGCGCGCACCGACTCCTCCACCGGGAACCAGTCCGGCCCGGCGTAGTGGGCGGTCTTGACGCCCACGAGGACGTCCCGGTGCTCCCGGACCAGCGCCGCGGTCGGCTCCGCCCGCATGTCGGCGAGATCCTGCTCGATATCACCGCCGCGCATCCCGCGGCCCACGATGTTGGCGAGCGCGAGGACGCGGGTGCGGGACCGGCTGACGACCGTCTCCCGGAAGCGCTCGAAATTCCGCCAGCCGGCGCACCCGGCGTCGAGCACCGTCGTGACCCCCGAACGGAGGCTGAAGCCGTCGGGGTACACGCTGTTGTCGCCGGCGTAGGAGCCGCGCTCGCCGCCGCCGGCGAAGGCGTGCACGTGCATGTCGATCAGGCCGGGCGTGACGAGGAGCCCGCCGCACTCGACGACCTTGACCGAGCGCGCCGGATCGAGCGCGGGCGCCGCCGCCGCCACCCTTCCGTCGCGGATCCCGATGTCCCGGACCGCGTCCACTCCGTTCCTCGGATCGATCAGGCGCCCGCCCCGCAGCAGCAGGTCGAACTCCCCGGCCTGCCGGGCGAGCCCCGTCGCCGGCAGCGCGGCGGCGCCGGCGAGAAACGCGCGGCGGGTTACTCCCGCCACGGGAACGGAGGTCGTCGGCGGTGCCAGTCGGTCTCCCGCTGGAACGCCATCCCGAAATCCAG
The DNA here is from genome assembly GCA_965199715.1 of Vicinamibacteria bacterium. Lineage (GTDB taxonomy): Bacteria > Acidobacteriota > Vicinamibacteria > Marinacidobacterales > Marinacidobacteraceae > CBDATA01. The sequence goes on along the minus strand of OZ241322.1, from coordinate 1,248,952 downwards.
CGCCGACTGGTCGTCCATGGGCGAGGCGACGATCTGGAGCGAGAGCGGCATCCTGTCCTCGTCGAATCCGCACGGGATCGCGAGGCCGGGATGGCCGACGAGGTTCGCGACGTAGTTCAGGCGGGGCGTGCGGCTCGAGACCTCGTCGGGCGGCTCCCATTCGTTCCGCGCCGGGATCGGCCAGCCGTCGCGGACGGTCCGGAGCGCGGCGCCGTTCGGCCACGTGGGCGCGATCACCGCGTCGTAGCGCGAGACGATCTCGTCGGCCTCGCGCACGAGCCGGTTCCGGATCCGCTGCGCGGTCAGGTAGTCCGCCGCCGGCAGCATCCGGCCCGCCATCCATCCCGCGCGGCGATCCTCGTTGAACGAGAACATCCGCGCGGCGCCGCCGTCGTCGAAGAGGGACTTGAAGTTGGCTCCGCTCTCGACGGTGACGATCGTCGTGAACAGCGCTCCGGTGGGGAAGCTCGGCAGCTCGACGTCCTCGACGACGACCCCCATCCGAGCGAAGACGTCGAGCGCGTCCTGGAACGCCCGGCGGGTGGTCTCCGACTGCGACAGCAGGAACTCGGCCCGGTGGACCCCGAGCCGCCGCCCGCGCATCGACCCCGGATCGGCGCGGAACTCGAAGCCCCGGCCCGCCGTCGAGGAGTCCCGCGGATCGGGTCCGGCGATGCGCTCGAGGACGTGTCCGCAGTCCTCGGCGGAGCGCCCCACCGGGCCGATCTTGTCGAGGCTCCACGAGAGCGCCATGCAGCCGAAGCGGCTCACCCGCCCGAAGGTCGGCCGCAGGCCCGACGCCCCGACCGCCGACGCCGGAAACACGATCGAGCCGCCGGTCTCGGTCCCGATCCCGAACCCGATCAGCCCGGCGACCGCCGCCGAGACGGTCCCGCTGGACGACCCGAAGCTGGTCCGGTCGAGCTTCCACGGGTTGAGCGCCGAACTCGTGTTCCCGCCGGCGAACTCGCCGAGCGAGTTCTTGGCCATCATCACCGCGCCCGCTTCCTCGAGGCGGTCGATGACCGCGGCGTTGCGGTCGGGAACCCGGTCGCGGAAGATCCCCGAACCCCACGTCGTGCGGACGCCGCGCGTGTCGAGCAGGTCCTTCACGCCGTAGGGGATTCCGTGAAGGACGCTCCGGACGTTCCCCGCCGCCCGCTCCCGGTCGGCGCGCTCGGCGGCTTCCATCGCGTGGTCCCGGGCGATCGTGACCATGGTCGCCAGCTTGCCGCCGTGGTCTTCCCGGGGCTCGCTCGGCAGCTCGAAGGGAGGAACGTCCAGCTCCTCCGCCCGGTCGAGGTACGCACCGGTGAGTTCGACCGAGGTGAACGCGCCGTCCCGAAGCCCCGCCGCCAGCTCGGCGACGGTGAGGAAGAACGTGGACTCGTCCATCATCCGCGCCGGAACACCGTGATGGGTTGCTCGTCGGGGTCCAGCGGAAACTCCCGGAGCGTCCGCTGGACTCCCACCATGTTGGTCAATGCCCGCCGCAGCCGCTCCAGCTCCGCCGGATCCGCATAGATCCCGCGTGGCCCCTGATGGTCCAGCAGGGTGCGGGTAGTGTCCGCCGAGACCTCACCGGTCTCCTCCACGTCGGCGCACGCCTGCTGCCAGAGCGCTCCCGCCGTCGTGGCGGCGGCCAACGCGGCGAAGTCGCGGCGGCGCATGGCGGCTCCTACAGGGTGCTGACGGCCCCCGCGATGTTGTCGAGCGCCAGCTTGATGAGACCCCGCGAGGTGCCGAGGTTCATCCGGATGTGGTTCTCGCCGCCCGGCCCGTAGCTGGAGCCGGGGTTCGTATAGACCCCGGCGTTCTCGACGAGCCAGCGCACGACGATGGTCTCCGGGCTCACCGCGTTCTCCTCGGTCTCGCTGGCCGCCTTCGCCTTCTCCGCCGCTCCGATGCGCTCGGCGATCTCCGTGATGTCGAGCCACGCGAGGTACGTGCCCTCGGCCTTGACGCTCTTGATCTGCGGGATGTTCTCGCGGAAGTACTGCTGCGCGAAGTCGTGGTTGCCGTCCAGATAGACGAGCAACTGGTCGAGCCACTCGGCCCCGCCCCGGAGCGCGGCGTGGTGCGCCACCACGCCGAGCGTGTTCGTCTGCGCCATGTGGTGCTTGTCGATCTTCTCGAAGAACTCGGGGTTCGTCGTGTGGTACCACGCGACCTTCATCGCGGCGAGGCTGAACGTCTTGCTGCCCGACTGGAACGTCACGCTGTTGTCCACCACCGCCTTGTCCGGCAGCGTGGCGAACGGCGTGTACTTGTTGCCCTTGGTCACGAAGTCGCAGTGGATCTCGTCGGCGAGCACGACCACCCGCCGCTCGAGGCACATCTGCCCGAGCCGCATCAGGTCCTCCTGCGACCAGCAGTTCCCGGTGGGGTTCTGCGGATTGCACAGGATCAGCGCGTCGGTGTCGTGCGAGATGCGGGACTCGAGGTCGTCCCAGTCGAAGCGGTGGACCCCGTTCTCCACGATGAACGGGCTCTCCGCGGCGAGCGTGTCGGACTCGCGAAGGTCGGTGTAGAAGCCGCTGTAGGTGGAGGTGGTCAGAAGCACCCGGCTGCCCGGGCGGGCGAGCGCCTTCAGCGCGGCGATCAGCGCCGGATGCACCCCGTCCGAGAGCGCCATGAGGTCCGGGTTGACGTCAAGGCCGTGCCGGGTCTTGTTCCAGTCCACGATCGCCGGGAAGAAGTCCTTCGGCATGTGGAGGTAGCCCCAGTTCTCGTGCCGCACCCGGTCGGCGAGCGCCTCCGTGATCGCCGGGGCGCACTTGAAGTCCATGTCCGCGACTCCCATCGCGACTTGGATGTTCTCGGCCCCGTACCGCTCCCTGATGCTGTCCCATTTGGAGCAGTCGGTGTCAATGCGGTCGTATGGCGTGTCGAAGTCGAACCCGTTCTGCGCCGGGGCGGCGACGGCGCGTCCGAGGCCCGAAGCCCCCGCCGCGGCGGTTCCGGCGACGGCGGCGGCCCCCCTCAGGAAGGCCCTGCGATTGAACCAAGTCGGGTGTGACATCGCTGCGCTCCTCAATTTGTGAGCGTGCGACTATATGCGTTTCCGGTGCGCGTCCGCTTCCTCGTTCCCGCCGCCATCCTGTCCGGTTCGCTGGCGGCCGCCGAGGTTCCCTCTCCCGAGGATGTCCTCGGGTATCCGATGGGCGCGACGGTCACGGACTACGGGGGCCTCTACCGCTATCTGGACGCGATCCGGCATTCGCCGAGGCTCCGGATCACGAGCTTCGGGGAGACGTTCGAGCACCGGGAACTCATTCTGCTGACCATCAGCTCGCCGGAGAACCTCGCCCGGCTGGACGCGATCCAGCAGGATGCGCGGCGGCTCGCCGACCCGAGGGGCCTTGAGGATGAGGAAGCGATCCTCGCCCGCACTCCGGCGGGGGTCTTCCTCAACTACGGCAACGACGGGAACGAGTCGGCGGCGTTCGAGGCGGCGCTCTGGATGGCGTGGGAGCTGCTCACCGGTCGGCACGACGCGCTGCTGGAAGACCTCATCGTGTACGTCGTGCCGGCCTCGAATCCCGACAGCCACGAGCGCTTCGCCGCGTGGTTCAAGGCGACCGCCCGCTGGCCCGACGGCGACCCCGACCCGAACGCGGTCGAGCACCGCGCCCCGTGGGGGCTCGCGACGAACAACAATCATTACCAGATCAACCTCAACCGCGACTCGGTCTGGAGCACCCAGCCCGAGAACGAGGCGCTGTCGCGGCTCTACCGGGAAGCGCGGCCCATGGTGTTCGTGGATCATCACGGCGAGACCGACTCGTTCATCGGGCCGTGGATGGCCGAGCCGCTCCACTCGGTGCTCACGCCGAACCAGCGCGACTGGCTCGTTGAGTACGGCCAAGCGATGGCGCGGGAGTTCGCGGAGGCCGGCTACCCCTACGCGCCGTGGGAGTTCGGGCAGTTCGACCCCGGCTACTGGGACACTCTGCCGAACTTCACCGGGGCGATCGGTTTCACCCTCGAGACCACCGGCGGCGGCTGGCGCGGCCTGCGGCTGGCCCGGCCCGGCGGCGGCGAGTACACGCTTCGTGACGGGATCGAGCAGCACCTCGTCGCCGGGCGCAGCGTGCTCCGGCTCACCGCCGAGAACCGGGAGCGCCGGTTGCGCGATTTCCTCGCCTACCGCCGGGACGCGCTCGAGCCGCAGGGGATCACCGGCTGGGCGATCTCCGGCGCTTCCGATCCGGCGCGTCTCGACCGGGCGGCGGAAGTGCTGCTCCGCGCCGGCATCGAGGTCCGCCGCACGCGGGAGCCGGTCATGGTGGAAGGAGCGCAGGCTCTCTTTCCGGGGGAGGGGTCGGGGGAGGTCCTGCTGCCGGCGGGGAGCCTCGTGCTGGACGCAGCGCAGCCGGAGGGCAGGCTGCTGCGGGTGCTCGTGGAGGAGGACGCCCGGTTCAGCGAGGAGTTTCTCGACTACGTGGAGGAGCACCGGGAACGGCGCGCCGACCCTGCGTTCGGGCACCCGGACATCTGGACCAGCGCCGACGCCTTCTACGACGTCACCGGTTGGTCGATCCCCCTCACGTACCGGTTGGAGGCGTGGTCGCTCGCCGGTCCGGTTCCGCCGGGCGACGACTTCACGTCGCGTTCGGGCGCATTCACCGACGGGAGCTACGCGTTCGTGGTCGCCGGGGATTCCGACCATGTGATCGACGCGGCGGTGCGGCTCCGTGAAGCCGAGGTTCCGTTCCGGGTGGCGACCGCGCCCTTCGAGGTCGGCGGCGAGCGGTTCGCCCGGGGCTCGCTCTTGGTCTTCGGGGACGGGGCGCGGGAGATGCTGCGCGAACTGCCCGCTCGGGTCCTCGGCGTGGACGGCCCGTTGACGGACTCGGGGCCGCACCTCGGTTCGGACCAGTTCCTTCAGGTCGCCGCCGGCCGGGTCGCGATGGTCATGGGAGGGCCGGTGCGCCCGTCCGCCTACGGGAGCCCGTGGTACCTGTTCGAGCGCCGGTTCGGGCTCCCGTTCACCGCGCTGCATTGGGACCGCATCGCCGCGACCGATCTCCGTGACTACGGCGTGCTCATCCTGCCCGACGGGAGCTTCCCCGAAGCCCGGGAGACGCTCGCGCATCTTCAGGAGTGGACCGAGCGGGGCGGCGTGCTCATCGCGATGCGTGGCGCGTCGGCGTGGCTCGCCGGAGCGGACTGGACGCGCACGAGCCTGAAGGCCGGCTTCCAGTCCAAGTCGGCGTTCATGACCGACGGCGGCCGCCCCGACGATCCGGCTCCGGCAGCGGAGGTGGCCGCCGAGGTCGTTCCCGGCGCGATCCTGCGGGCGATCCCGAACCCGGAGAGCTTCCTCAGCTTCGGCTACGAGGAGCCGTTCCCGGTGATGGTCTGGTCGAGCCTCGCGTTCGAGCCCGATCCCCGGGTCGCGGCGGCGGCGCGATTCCCGAGCGATCCCGACCGGCTGCTCGGCAGCGGGTTCGCGTTCCCGGATTCGCTGGAGCGGCTCGCGGGAACGCCGTGGCTCGTGACCGAGAGGGTCGGCGCGGGACGGGTCGCGCTCTTCCTCGATGATCCGAACTTCCGGCTGTTCTGGGACGGACTGACTCGGATGTTCATGAACGCCGTACTCTTCGGCCCGACCTTCTGATGGATCTGTCGCCGCTCGCGCTTGACGCCGCCCGCATCGCCGAGGAGGCCGGGGCGGAGGTGCTCAATTTCTGGACGCGGGGCCAGAAGAACGACGGCGACCGGGCGGACAGGACGGCGCACGAAGTGCTCGTCCACGGGTTGGAGCGGCTGGAGCCGAGGCTGCCGGTCGTGTCCGAGGAGGGAGCCATGCCGGATTTCCGGGTGCGGCAAGGCTGGGATCATTTCTGGCTGATCGATCCGATCGACAGCACCGGGAGCTTCAAGGGCGGATTCGAGGATTTCACGGTCAACATCGCGTTGATCCGGGACTCAAGGCCGGTACTGGGGGTAGTCCATCACCCCGTCCGCGGGCACACGTACTACGCCGCCGCACCGTCGGGAGCCATCTACCGGAATGCCCACGGGGGCGAGCCCCGGCGGATCCGCGTTCGCTCCACTACGGACGGCGTCGTGCGGATCGTGAGCCCTTGGCACGACGACGAACATCGCCGGCTGCGATTCCTCCGGTCGCTCAAGAGGACCGGTCGTCGATGTTTGACCTCGCGTCTCAGCAGTTCGTTCCGGCTCTGCCTCGTTGCCGAGGGCGCGGTGGACGTTTATCCCGGCTTCGCAGTGCTGAGCGAATGGGACACCGCCGCCGGAACCGCGGTGCTTGAGGCAGCGGGCGGACGGGTCCTCGAGATCGGTACTGGCGAGGATCTGCCGTTCAACCAGCGGCATATGGGGGCTCAGGGCCGGTTCGTGGCGTATGGCCCGGCTGAGGTTCCATGGTTGGACCACTTGCGCGGATGAGAGTGGTTCCGAACGCGGGTGCGGATCCGAGACGCCCCACGGTTGCTCGGGTTGAGTGCGGCGCTGGTGTCCAGATACAGGCGGTTCATCCGTTGCGCTCCGCGATCGCAGTCGGCGGGTCCGAATCGGAAGTGCCCGTCGGCCGTTCCGCGGCCGCCTCTCCGTTCTCGGGTTCGTCCGAAATTCCCGGGACGTAGTGACCGCGGCTCCACCTGACGAAATCGAGGCTCGTGTGCGGGCCGCGCAGACGCGCCACGGGCGGCCTTCCCGGTTGCGGACGGCGCCCGCTCCACGAGCTCACGACGTGGTCGTCGACTCCGTTGGAGTCCTCGGCGAGGATACGGGCGATCTCACGGTTCCCCTCCAGTATCGCCACCGCGTTGCCCCGCCGTACCGCGTTCACGCACTTCCCGGGCACGCCCATGAAGTCCTTGGCTTGGATCTTCCACAGCGCCATCCTGGATCGCCCGGCCCCCAGCCGGGCTCCAGCGTCGGGCCCGGGTCGTCGCCCGCGCCTTGCGGTATCCGGACGCGTACCGTCAAATCTGCCCTGCCGCACGCTCGAGGGGTGACCGCCGTCTCGTGGGCTCGCATGGCCCCCTTGATCGGGGACGACGCGGGCGATCCGCCGATCTCCGTCCATGAGATGGACCGTGACTCCGTCCTTGACATCGGCGAGGGCCTTGTCGGGATCGGCCTCGAAGTCCTGAGCGCTCATCCACCGTTCGGCCACGCCGTCACCTCCCATGCGAGGAGCCTGGCTTGGGTCTCCCTTGGTTCGCCGCCCGCAGGCGGCGGCCGCTCTGCATCCACGAGCAGTACGGTCGGGTCACCCACGTGAACCTGATGCCGGAAGTCTGCGATTCCGGCCGATGCCAACGAGAGCGAGTCCCTGGCCCCGTAGTCACGTAGCGTTTGCCGTCCAGAGTCTTCCAGCGGGAGGCTCATCTCCGCGAACAGCGGATTCCACTCATCCGAGACCCCCCACGGCTGGACGAGCGGGAGTTCGGGCCACACGTCAAGTCTCTCGGCCGCGGCCGCTCGGCGGAGCGCGTTGTCGAAGGAGGCGAACGTGATTTGCCCGTTCGCTTCCACGAGGGTCTCTTGCCAGTCGAGCGCCGCCGCGAGCTGGATGGCGTCGTATCCGCGCAGCCCGTGCTTCCACGCAAGCGCCGCCGCATGTTCCACGAGGTCGCCCGTGATCGGGATCGTCGCGATCTCGCTCCAGTGGACACGAAACTCTCGCACGAGGGTGCGGGCCTCGTGCGGTTCCATCCGACTGGTTCGTATGGCTCGTGCGAAAGCAGCAGTGATTTCGGCCCACGTAATCAAGGCGGTTCCGACACGCGTCGAAGCCGCCATCCTGGCGGCCACCTCGCTGGAGCCGCTCTCGGTCACGTAGCGTTTGAACAGAGCGCTGGTATCCGCATACAGGAGCGACATCAGCGCGCCTCCCGAAGGAGATCCAGGCTCGTGCCCGGTCCACGCAAGCGGACCGTGGGTGTGTACGGCCTTAGCCGTCGCCCGCTCCAATGGAAGGCTCCTTCCCGCGCATCCGCTTCCTTGCCTTCGGGGACGATGCGGGCGACCTGGCGATCCGCGTCGTCGTTCTCCGTCAAAACGATCGTCGTGCGGCTTCTCCTGACGTCGTCCAGGCACTGACCCGGGTTGGCCTTGAAGTCCTCCGTTCGGATCCACCACTGCGCCATGGTTGTCCTCCGGCCCGTCAGCGGGATTCCCGGAGAAGGTCAAGGCTCGTGCCCGGGCCTCGCAGTCGCAATCCGGGTGGAGTCGGGTCCATCGGCTCGCCATTCCCCGGAGTGATTTGGGCCTCATCGGCGCGCATCGCCTCGGTGATCGGAACGACGCGGGCGACGCGCCGCTCCCCGTCCATGAGATGGACGGTGATCCCGTTCCTCGCCGCGTCGAGAGCCTTGTCCGGATCGGCCTCGAAGTCCTGAACGCTCATCCGCCGTTCGGCCACGCCGTCACCTCCCATGCGGTGATCCTAGCCCGAGTCCTCGCCCGGCGCGCCGTCCGCGTGCGTCCGCCCCTCCGGGTACGCCGCTCTCCCGTTCCCGCGCTCGTCTGAGATTCCCTGCACGTAGTGGCCGCGGCTCCACCTCACGAAGTCAACCCAGTGTGGGAGTCTCACAACGGGTCTCGCCCGAGGCGGGCGCTGACCACTCCAGAAATACGACGCGCCGTCGTCCGCATCACGAGGCTTGCCCCTCGGCAACGATGCGGGGCACTGGCCGGGGTTGGCCCTGAAATCCTCAAGGCGGATCCACCGCTGCCCCATGCGACCGACGCCGGCAGCGGAGCTACAGCCTGCGGCCGGTGATCCCCAGTTCCTCCGCGTGCGGGCGCAGCGCCCCGATGATGAACTCGATGTGCTCGCCGAGCTCCACGCCGAGAAGCTCCGCGCCGACGCGGCACTCGTGGCGCTCCACCTTCGCGGCGAACGCCTTGTCCTTCAGCTTCTTCTTCACGCTCTTGGCCCCGAGCGTCGCGACTCCTTCGGGGCGGACGAGGCAGCAGGCGACGATGAATCCCGTGAGCTCGTCGCAGGCCAGCAGCGCCTTGTCCATCTGCGACTTCAGCGGGACGTTCCATTTCGTGTAGTGGCCGGAGATCGCGTACGCCAGTTCCTCCTCGCCGCGCTCCCGCAGCCACGCCACGATGCGGTTCGGATGGTCCTCGGGCCACTTCTCGTAGTCGGCGTCGTGGAGCATCCCGGCCACGCCCCAGACGTCCGGGTCGTCCTCCGGCTCGCCGTAGCGTGAGGCGGCGGCGCGCATCACGATCTCCACCGACCGGGCGTGCTTGCGCAGCGATTCGGTTTCGCACCACGTCGTCAGGTGCGCCCACGCCTCGTCCCGGGTCACGGCTTCCCTCCGCAGCAGGCGTCGATGCTCCACTTGCCTGCTCCGCCGGCGGCGAACAGCAGGAACACGAAGCAGTAGAGGAGCGCGAGTTCGCCGTCGTTCTGGATCGGCAGCCAGCCCTCCGGTTGGTGCCGATAGAAGTAGGCGACCGCCATTTGGCCCGACGCGAGGAAGGCCGCGATGCGGACCTGATACCCGGCGAGGATCAGCGCCCCGGTGACGAGCTCGACCATCCCGGCGGTGTTGTAGAGCCACGGCGGGGAGAACGGGGTCCCGTCGCCAAGCATCCACGCGACTGCGATCACGCCGTGGCAGAGGAACCCGAAGCCCGCGACCATGCGCAGCAGCGCCCAAGCGGTCTCGCGGTGCACGGCGAGGAACTGCATCTACTCGGGAAGCGCCAGCGCCACGAACTCGCCCGGCTGGCCGGGTGCGCCCACGGCGACGACGATGAACTGGCGGCCGTTCACGAGGTAGCTCATCGGCGTGCCCGACTGGTTCGCCGGCAGCTCGAATTCCCAGAGGATCTCGCCGGTGGCCTTGTCGTGGGCGCGGAACATGGGGCCGCCCGAGCCGTAGGCGGCGAACATCCCGCTGCCCTCCCCGGCGAAGAGCAGCGATCCGGTCACGAGCAGCCCGCCACGGTCCGGCTGGCCGGTGCGGCCGAGTTCGACGCCCTCGAGCGCGGGGTGCTCCCGGACCCATTCGGGCGTGTCGCTGTTCGCGATCTGCCAGAGGATCTCGCCCCGGTGCAGGTCGATCGCGGTGATCTGCCCCCACGGCGGCTTCAGCAACGGCAACCCCTGCGGGCCGCCGCCCCGGGGGAGCCGGATCGCCCGGCGGCTTCCCTGTACGTAGTCCATCGTCGAGCGGTCGGGGTTGTGCTCAAGGCCGAGGACGTTCACGTCGAGCCCGGTGGAGACGTAGAGAATCCCGGTCTCCGGGTCGGCGGCCACGCTCGGCCAGTTCGCCCCGCCGAGCGCGCCGGGTACGGTCAGGGTGCCCCGGTTCCCGCGCTCCTCCATCACCGTGGGCGGCGTGAACAGGGGCCCGAGCGTGTAGAAGGACGCGATGCGGAGGGCCTCCTCCCGCAGTTCGGGCGTGAGGTCGAGCAGGTCCGCCTCGCTCACGCCCTGCCGCTGGAACGGAGGCGGCCTGGTCGGGAACGGCTGGGTCGGGGCGGTGGACTCGCCGGGCACGTCGCTCGGGGCCACCGGGCGTTCCTCGATGGGCCAGACCGGCTCCCCGGTGCGCCGGTCGAAGACGAAGGTGAACGCCTGCTTGGTGACCTGCGCGAGCGCCGGGATCTCCTCGCCGTCCACCACCAGATCCAGCAGCACCGGCGCGGTCGGAAGGTCGTAGTCCCAGATCGGATGGTGGACGGTCTGGAAGTGCCACTTCCGCTCGCCGGTCTTTACGTCGAGCGCCACGACGCTCTGGCTGAAGAGGTTGTCGCCGGGGCGGTGGCCGCCGTAGTAGTCGCCGGTCGGGGCTTCGGTCGGCAGGAAGACCAGCCCGAGCTCGGGATCGGCGCTCATCCACGCCCAGACGCCCGTGTTCCCGGTCGTGCGCCAGCTCTCGTTGCCCCACGTCTCGTTGCCGAACTCGCCCTGCCGCGGGATCGTGTGGAACGTCCAGAGCAACTCGCCGGTCCGGGCGTCGTACCCCCGCACCGGCGAGGGAGCGTTCTCCGGCGATGGCGGGGCGCTGCCGCTGACGAGCGCCGCTCCCACGACGATCACGTCCCCGACCACGGTCGGCGGCGAGCCGGCTCCGATCCTCGCGGTCTCCAGATCCACTTCGCGTCCGAGGTTGCGCCTCAGGTCCACCATGCCGTCGAGCCCGAAGCCGGGGACGACCTTGCCGGTGCCGGCGTCGAGCGCGACCATCTGGTACGCCGGAGTCACGAGGAACAGCCGCGCCGACTCGCCGTCGCTCCAGAACGCGAGCCCCCGTCCCGAAGTGGCCCGGGGCGCCGACTCGCCGCGCTCGCCCTCGTCGAGCCGGTACGTCCAGAGCGTCTCGCCCGTGGCCGCGTCGATCGCGATCGCGGCCCGGCGCGAGCCGGCGGTGACGTAGAGGACGCCGTCCAGCATGATCGGAGTCGTGCGCAGGTTGCTGTCCACCCGAGGCCCGAAGTTCCGCGAGGTCCAGCGCCAGATGATCTCCAGATCGCCGACGTTGCCCGGGTGGATCTGGTCGAGCGGCGAATAGCGGGTGGAGGCGAGATCGGCGGCGTAGTGCGGCCACTCGCCGGGCTTGCGTTCCTCAGCCGGGGCGACGGCGGCGAGCGCCACCGCCGCCAGCGCGGTCAGCCTCCGGAGTACCAAATCCGGTAGATCGCGCCGGCGCGGTCGTCGGAGACGAGGATGTCGCCGTCGGGAAGCTCGAGGACGTCCACCGGGCGTCCCCAGGCGCGGCCCTCCGGCGGGCCGATCCATCCGGTCACGAAGTCCTCGTAACCGGTCGCCACGCCGTTTTCGGCGCGGACGATCGTGAGGCGGTAGCCGATCCGCTCGGTGCGGTTCCACGAGCCGTGCTCGGCGACGATCGCGTGGCCCCGGTACTCCTCGGGGAAGGCGTCGCCCCGATAGAAGGTCATGCCGATGGCCGCGACGTGCGGCCCGAGCTCCTGCGTCGGCGGCTCGTACTCGTCGCACGCGCCGGCGCGCTCGAACCACGGGTCGGCGCTGTCGATGGCGTGGCAGTAGGGATACCCGAAGTGCTGGCCCGGCTCGGTGAGGATGTTCATCTCGCCCGCCGGGTTGTCGTCGCCAAGCCAGTCGGCGTTGTTGTCCGTGAACCACAGCTCCCGGGTCTCGGGGTGCCAGTCGAAGCCGACCGAGTTCCGCACGCCGAGCGCCACCGGTTCGACGTTCGAGCCGTCGGCGTCCATCCGGGCGATCGAGGCGAACAGCGGGTTCGCCGACTCGCACCGGTTGCAGGGCGCGCCGACGTTGAACCACAGCTTCCCGTCGGGGCCGAACTTGAGGTACTTCCAGCCGTGGTGGCGCATGTCGGGGAGGTCGTCGGTCACGACGACCGGTTCGGGCGGATCCGACAGCCGCGCCTCGATCCCGTCGAAGCGGAGCACCCGGTTCACCTCGGCGACGTAGAGCGAGCCGTTCCGCACCGCCACCCCGTTCGGCATGAACAGGTCCTCGGCGATCCCGTGGACCTCGTCGGCCTCGCCGTCGCCGTCGCCGTCGCGCAGCGCGAAGACGCTGCCCTGGGCGCTGCGGGTGCCCACGAAGATCGTTCCCTCCTCGCCCCGCGCCAGCGAGCGGGCGCCGGGAGCGCGGCCCCAGATCGAGATCTCGAAGCCCGGCGGAAGCGAGAGCGTCTCCAACTGGATCGGCTCCGCGGCCGGCTGCCCGGCGGCGAGGAGGAGAAGCGCGATCAATCCGACGACCTCGGGATCGCCTCCACGAGCAGGGCGAGCGCGTCTTGCAGCGCGCGGTTCGCGCTCCCGTCGAGCGAGCCCTGATACAGGCCGAGGCGGGCGATCACCATGTCGTGCTCGGGGACGATGATCGTGCTCTGGCCGCCCGCGCCAGCGAAGCTGTACGTGCTGTTCGGCAGGGCCGGGAAGCGCTTCTGGCCGCCCCGGGGCGGGTTGTTGATCCAGATCAGCCCGCCGTAGATGGGCCGTCCGTCGTCCTGCCAAGGCGGAGCCACCGACGTGGCGAACGAAACGAATTCCTCCGACAGGATGCGCTCGCCGGCCGGGGTCACGCCGCCGTCGAGGTAGAGCTGGCCGAGCCGCGCCCAGGCGCGCCCGCTGCCGAAGCCGTAGCCGTTGAGCAGGAAGTTGCCGTGAGGATCGCCTTCCGCCACGAAGCGGGACTGGCCGATCTTGTCGAACAGGTGCTTCTGCGCGAACTGGTGGTAGTTCTCGTTCCGGCCCTCCACGCCGAGCCGGACGATGTGGTTCGTCAGCACCGGATCGCAGTTGCGGTAGCGCCCGATCGTTCCCGGCGGCCACTGCGCCGGGCGCTCGGTGGCCCAGATGTGGGAATCGACCGTGCCCGTGTAGAGGTAGAGGTGGTCCGGATAGCCGTGCTCGGCCTCGCTGTACTCCGGATCGCCCGCGTTCATGCAGCGCAGGCCGCTGGCCATGCTCAGGATGTCGCGGATCCGGATCGTGCCCCGCACGTCGTCGGGATCCTCATGCCAACTGTCGATCGGGGCGAGCTGGTCGAGCTCGTACACGCCCTGGTGGATGAGCAGTCCGAGGAGCGTCGCCGAAAGGCTCTTGTTCATGGACCAGCTCTCGAGCGGCGTGTCCTTCGTGATCCCGCTCTCCTGCCGGTAGCGCTCGGCGACGAGCTTGCCCCGGTGGAGCACGACGAACGCCAGCGTCATCGCGTCCGGGTCGAACGCCGCGTCCACTGCCGCCATGAGCTTCTCGCCGTCGATGTCCTCGGCGAGCGGCTCGTCGGGGAGCATGTCGCCCATCGGCCACGGGTCGTCCACGTCCACCGTCGAGGTCACCGGCACCGTCTCGTAGAATGGCGCGTCCTCGCCCTTCGGCAGCGTCACGCAGCCCTGGTCGCCGTGGAGCACCGCGGTGCGGGTCACCCCGGTGTCGGTCGTGATGTGGACCCGCTGGTTCTCCATGTCGATCTCGCGCCCGGTGAGCCGGTCCCGGTGCTGGTAGCGCGAGGTGAACCCGCCGATCTGGTCCTGCGCGTCCTCGAACTCGAGGCCGGTCAGGAATACGGCGGAGCACAGCACCTTGGCGAATCCGGCGGCCTCGTGCTCGATCCAGAGCTGCGGGTCCATCCCGCCCGGCGGCGGAATCCGCTCGGTGTCGAGCTCGTACTGGGCCGCCCGGAACACGAGGCACTCGTTGAGGCTCATGTCATCGGAGCAGGGCTGCTCCATGAATGGCTCCTCCTCGGCCATCCCGCCGCAGGCGGCGGCGAGGATCGCGAGTGAGATCGAAGCGAGTCCGTAGCGCATCAACATTCCTCCGAGGGAGAGAAACCGGATTGTATGAACATGGGGAATACTCCCGGCGGGTTGAGCGCGGCGCGGGTAGTTCTGGTCGGCGGCGGGCACTCCCACGTGCAGGTGCTGCGGCGGATGATGATGCGCCCGTGGACGGACGCGCGGGTCACGGTCGTGCTCGACGTTCCGGCGGCGATCTACTCGGGAATGGTCCCGGGATTCGTGGCGGGGCAGTACCGGGCCTCCGAGCTGGAGATCGACGTGGTCCCGCTGGCGGCGCTCGCCGGAGCGGACGTGATCCTCGCTCCGGCGACCGGCGTCGATCCCGGGGCGCGGCGCGTCCTCTTCGGCGAGCGCGCGCCGCTGGCCTACGACTTCGCGTCGTTCGACGTCGGGAGCACGGTCGCCGGGCTGGATGTCCCCGGGGTCCGCAGCCACGCCGTCGCCACGCGCCCGATCGCCCGGCTGGTGCGCGAGATCGACTCGCTCGTGACCCGGTACCTGGCCGCCCCGCGGGCGCCGTTCGAGGTCGTGATCGCGGGCGGCGGCGCCGGCGGCGTGGAGCTCGCGTTCACGATCCGGGAGCGGCTGCTGCGCGAAGCCGGCGACCGCGACCTGCCGCTGCGGGTGACCTTGCTGCAGGCGCTTCCCGAGATCCTTCCCGGGTTCCCGCGTTCGCTCGCGGCGCGCGCCCGGCGGGCCGCCCGGGCCCGGGGAATCCGCATCCGCACCGGCGCCGCGGTGCGCCGCGCGACCGCTTCCGAAGTGGAGCTCGACGGCGGGGAGACGCTCCCCGCCCACGCGCTCGTCTGGGCGGTCGGGGCGGGCAGCCACGGCGTGTTCGAGGGTTCGGGGCTGCCGCTCGACTCCCGCGGCTTCGCGCTCACCCGGCCGACGCTGCAGACGAAGGGCGACGACCGCATCTTCGCGGTGGGCGACTGCGCGACGCTCGAGGACTGGCCGGATACCCCCAAGGCGGGCGTGTACGCCGTGCGTCAGGGTCCGGTCGTAGCCGAGAACCTCCGCCGGGCGGTCGCGGGGCGGCCGCTGCGCCGCTACCGGCCCCAGGGGGACTTCCTGACGCTCGTGAACCTCGGCGACGGGAAGGCGCTCGGGGCGAAGTGGGGGCTCTCGTTCGGCGGCGGGCCGGTCATGCGGCTCAAGGACCGCATCGACCGGAAGTTCATGGAGAAGTTCCAGGTCCTCGACGATTCGGGGAACGCGGGGGCGGGGTTCGCCTCGATGGACCGGTCGGCGATGGCGTCGATGGTGTGCGGGGGCTGCGCCGCGAAGGCGGGCCAGACCACCCTCGACCGGGCGCTGTCGCGTCTCGGCCCCGGGCCCGGCTCTCCCGACGTGCGGCTCGGCCTCGACCAGCCGGACGACGCGGCGGCGTTCGCGACCCCCCAGGGCGACGTAGTGGTGACCAGCGTGGACTGGTTCCGCGCCTTCAGCGGCGACCGCTGGCTGACCGGGCGGGTCGCGGCGGCGAACGCGCTGTCCGATCTGTTCGCGACCGGCGCCGAGCCGCGCTGGGCGAACGCGCTCGTGAACCTGCCGATCGACGAGACGCCCGAACAGCAGGAGGAGACGCTCTTCCAGCTTCTCGCCGGGGCGCGGTCGCTGCTGGACCCGCTCGGCGTGGCGCTCCTCGGCGGCCACACGACCGTCGGGCCGGAGCTCACCGTGGGGTTCTCGGTCGAAGGGCACCCGATCGGGGACCGGCTGCTCACG
Organism: Vicinamibacteria bacterium; assembly: GCA_965199715.1. Classification (GTDB taxonomy): domain Bacteria; phylum Acidobacteriota; class Vicinamibacteria; order Marinacidobacterales; family Marinacidobacteraceae; genus CBDATA01. The sequence continues at coordinate 1,232,960 of OZ241322.1, read as the reverse complement.
CTCGGCGGGCTGCGGCCCGGCGACGGCCTCTACCTGACCAAGCGCCTCGGGACCGGCGTCGTGCTGCGCGGGTCGATGATGGGGCAGGGACGGGGGGATTGGCTTCTTGCGGCGACCGCTCAGATGGACGATCCGAACGGCGCGGCGGCGCGGGCGGCGGTTGCGGCGGGGGTCCGGGCGGCGACCGACGTCACCGGGTTCGGGCTGATGAACCACCTCGCGGAGATGCTGCGGGCGAGCCGGGTCTCCGCCGAGATCGACGCGGGGACGCTGCCGGCGCTTCCCGGGGCCGTGACGTTGCTCGAAGGCGGGCTGCGCAGCACCGCGCATCCGGAGAACCGACGCGCGTTTCGGGCGATCGCGGCGGAAGACGGCTCGGAGAAGCACCCTCGTTTCGAGCTGCTGTTCGATCCCCAGACCGCCGGCGGGCTGCTCGTCGGGGCGTCGGGGGACGCGGAGGAGGCGTACCTGGCGGCGCTCCGGTCGGCGGGGATTCCGGTCGCGCGGGTCGGCCGGGTCGTCCCTCGGGAGGAAGCCGTGGCGAGGGTGCGGCCGTGATCCCGTTCGTCAAGATGCACGGCGCGGGGAACGACTTCGTGCTCATCGACAACCGCGCCGGAACGCTCGACGAGGCGGCCAAGGCCGGGTTCGCCCGCCGGGTGGCCCGCCGGCGGCTCGCGGTGGGCGCCGACGGGCTGATCCTGATCGAGCCGCCGGCGGAGGGGGCGGACTACCGGATGCGATACTTCAACGCCGACGGCAGCGAAGGCGAGCTCTGCGGCAACGGGACGCGCTGCGCGGCGGCGTTCGCGCGGGAGATCGGGGCCGCGGGCGACCGCCAGACGATCCTGACCCCGGCCGGGTCGCTGTCCGCCGAGATCGTCCCCGATGGGGTCCGGGTCGTGACGCCCCGGCCCGGGGCGATCCGCCGGCTGCGGCTCGACGAGCCGCCGGCGGAGCTCTTCGCGCTGGAGGTGGGCGTGCCGCACTCCATCGAGATCGTGTCCGACGTCGCGGCGGTGGACGTCGCGACCCGAGGCCGGGCGATCCGCTGGCATGCGGAGTTTCCGGCGGGCGCGAACGCGAACTTCGTCGAGTTCCGCGACGACGAACTGCGGATGCGGACGTGGGAGCGCGGGGTCGAGGCCGAATCGCTCGCGTGCGGGACGGGGGCGACGGCGGCGGCGACCGTCGCGCGGCGCTTCTTCGGAAGACCCGCCGCGGTTCCGGTCCGGATGGCGAGCGGCGACGTGGTCCGGATCGATCTCGCCGGGGAGCGCCCGGTGATGGAGGGGCCGGTGACCCGCGTCTATTCGGGGACGCTGCCCGACTGAGCGGCCATCTCGGGGGGGGATGGGAACCCCTGCTCGGCGAAGTGACGGTCCCATGCGAAGGCGTGCCGGATGCGTTCGGAGCGCATCACCTCGAACGAGAGGCAGTCGGTGAAGGACAGCCGCCGCCGGGACGCGGCGAGGTAGGCCGAGCTCGCTCGGACGTGCAGTTCCTCGGTGACGTACACGACCTGAAGTCGCGGCAAGAGCGTGTGGAACAGCGCGCGCTGCGCCTCGAACGCGCATCGGCGAGCCAGGAGGGCGCTGGTCTCGACGACGACAGGGTGGTGCGAAACGAGAGTCCGGGTTCCGGCGAACGTCCCCGCGACCAATTCCCGCCAGATGCGCCCGGCGAGGGAATGCCGTTCGTCGCTGTCGTCCAGCAGCGCGACGAACGCCGACGCGTCCACGAAAATCGGAAGGCTCACTTCCACCGCTCCTCGACAGCGAGCGCGAATTCCTCGTCGTGGTTCTCGGACAGGTTCCCGACTCGCGAACTGACGCAACCCACGACCGAGAGGAGCGCTTGTGCGTCCTCCCGAGAAATTCCGGGCCGGCAGTGGGCGTCCAGCATCTCGGCCAGGAGCGCGTCCGGGGTCGTTCCGCGCACGCCGGCGGCCACTCGCAACCGCTCCTGCGCCGTCTCGACCGGGTCCGCGGTCACGGTCGCGACCGGCTCGCCGACCATTTCGGAGTGACCTGCGGGCACGAGCCGCGCGACCGGACGGCCCCACTTGGTGATGAGAATTGGATTTCGGTCGGAATGAACCTCGTCCAGGACCTTCAGGCAGACATCCTTGAATTTTCCGGCGGGGAGGGTGCGCATCCGGCGATTATAGCCATGGCCATATTCTCGTCGATTCCATCGTTCCTCGACGGCGAGCGCGAACTCGTCGTCGTGGCTGTCGGCCAGTCTTCCGTCCCCCGACCGGAGCCCTCCCACGGCAGCCATGGCGCGCTCCATGACTTCCCGGGAAATCCCCGGCCGGCAGTGCGCGTCCGGCAGCTCGTGGAGCAGGGCCCCGGCGGTCGCGCCGCGCAACCGGGCTGCGGCGACGAGACGCTCCCACGGCGCTGGGGACGGGTTAAACCATCCCCCATCGTAGCCCGGGGCGCCCCGCAGGACGCCCCGGAGGGATCGGTCAGCGGTTGTCCACGCTCCACTTGCCCGCGCCCTTCATCATCATGAAGAGGAACAGGAAGCAGTAGAGGAGCGCGAGCTCGCCCCGGTTCTGGATCGGCCACAGCGCCTGCCCGGCGTGCGCCATGAAGTACGCGACGAGCATCTGGCCCGAGGACAGGAACGCTGCGAACCCGGCCATGAAGCCCACGATGAGCATGAGCCCGGCGACGAACTCGACGACGCCCGCGATCCAGATGAGCGAGAACATCTCGCGCACCTCGCCGCCCATGACGCCGAAGAGCTTCTGCGCGCCGTGGCAGAAGAACAGGAAGCCGGAGACGATCCGGAGAAGCGCATAGGCGTTCTCCTTCTGTCCGCTGAGAATCTGTTTCATGTCCCTATCCCTCCTTGGGTGGGGATGTCTAGAAATCGAGAAGGTGCGTGTACTTGGCGGTGAGCGCCCGGTCGAGCCGCCGCCCCATCGGATCCCGGCGGTCGTTCAGCACGAGGAAGAAGTCCGAGAGCGGGCGGTGGATGAGGTTGAAGCGGACGTTCGAGCTCCAGTCGTCGGTGACGCTGTTGTATTGAATCAGCGCGTTCAGGAACATGCTGGTCGTGAAGCTCCACGTCAGGCGCGCGGTAAGGAGGTCGGTGACGAAGGCGCCCTCCCGAAGCTCGATGTCGTTTCTGGTCCAGCCGACGAACGCGGTCAGCCGCCGCGCCGCCTTGACCACGCCGCTCAGGTTGAGGGCCCGCCTCGTCCCCGAGTAGAACTCCCCGTGGTCGTACCGCCCGTTCAGCGAGAGCGGGCGCGACGGGTTCGAGAACCACATCACGAACCACTCGCCGTAGCGCGACTCCCCGGGGAGCACCTCGGTGGTCGGGTGGATGAGGAACGGTTCGAAGGTGTTCTCCACGCTGTTGTCGTAGCCGACCTCGAGCAGCACGCCGGTCTGGCCCCGGAACGAGACGTGGGCGTTCGCGTAGCGGCTGACGAGTTCGCCCCGTTCGTTCACGAAGTTGTTGAACTCGACGTGCGGGTGGATCTCCCGCAGCCAACTCGCGTAGCGGGCGGGGCGCAGGTAGTAGCCGAGGTAGCCGAAGACGCGCTGGATCCCGAGCCGCGGCGCGAACCCCATCTCCGGGTTGAAGTCCTCGCCGAGAATCGACCACGCCCCCCGAACCTGCCAGAACCGACCGTCGTAGCTCCCGGCGATCCGCCCGGCGTGTTGGTTGCCGGTCCGCTCCGGCCCCATCGTCCGCGCCCAGAACGAGTTGATCTCGAACTCGGGGGTGACCCGGAAATTCGCGTCCGCGCCGACCGAGCGGTGGAAGTCGTCGCTTCCCCCGCCGGTCTCCCGGTTCAGGAAGATCGCCCCGACGTCCGAGTTCTGGCCGACGTTGCGGCGCACTCTCGCCGCCCCGAAGTTCTGCTGGAACTCGGCGGTGTCCCCGGTCCCGGTCTGGATGTTCAGGAGCCCCAGCTCCCAGCCGCCGGCCCGGCCGGTGAGCCGTCCGCCTCCGAGCACCGGGATCGGCGCCCCGTCGGGCGAGAGTCCGATGCGCCGGCTGAAGAAGAGGTAGAGGTCGTCCCCCCGGCTCTGGCTGGCGCGCAGCACCGACGGGTTGAACGCCCGCCCGAAATCCGCCTGAAACCGGTTGATCCGGGAGTCGGACGGCGATCCGAACCGGAAGATCCCCGAGTTCTCGATGAAGAAGTCCCGCTTCTCGGGAAAGAACAGGTTGAACCGGGTCAGGTTCACCTGCTGGATGTCGGCCTCGACCTGCGAGAAGTCGGTGTTCGCCGTCAGGTCGAGGTTCATGGCGGACCCGATGAGCAGCTTGGCGTCCAACCCGGCGTCCGCTCCCGCCTCCAGGTCGGCGTCCCCGGGCTGGCTCAGATTCCCGCCGACGTACGGAGTCACCTTGATCCGACCCGACGGCGTGAGTCCGGCGAGGTCCTCGAGGGTGCCGGAGTACGAGATGCGGGCGAAGTTGAAGAAGCGCGGGATCGGGGCCCAGAACGAGTCCTCGTTCATCCGCCGCACGCGGCGGAGGAAATTGAGGCCCCACGTCTGGCGGTCGCTGTCCCGGAAGCGGAGCGTCTTGAACGGGATGGCCATCTCGATCGCCCAGCCGCCGGGCACGGTCCTCGTCCGCACGCTCCACACGCCGTCCCAGTCCCGGTTGAACTCGCGGCCCTCGTTGAAGACCTGCCCGTCGAACTTGGCCCCGGCCGGATTCGTCTCGAACATGTAGCCGTTGCGCCGGTCGTGGAACGTATCGATGACGACCCCGAAGACGTCCCCGGCCCGCGTGGCGAAGTCGCGGGTCAGGTCGTTCACGATCACCGCGCCGTCGTCGTGGGCCATCGCCCCGAAATAGAGGAACTCGTCGTCGTGGAGGACCCGGACTTCGGTGCGGTAGGTCGCGGGCATGCCTTCGTCGGGGTTGCCCTGCACGAAGTCGGTGGCGACGGGAGCCCCGGCCCACTCCTCGTCCGAGAGGATGCCGTCGATCTGGATCGGGCCCGTCGCCCGCACCGCCGGAATGCGCTTGTCGAGCCGGGCGGTCTCGAAGTCCACCTGCGCCGCGGCCGCGCCCGGAACCCAAGGGATGACGGCCAGTGCGAGGCGGGTCGCGTTCATCCGGGTTCGGAACCTATCATCGGGCGGCGAGCGCCCGACGGTAGCCGGCGAGCGTCCGCCGCGACAGCGGGCCGGGCCGGCCGTCGCCCACGTCGCCGCGGGTTCCGTCGGGACGGACCCACCAGACCACCGGCAGGACTTCCCGCGACGACGAGGTCAGGAACGCCTCGTCGGCGGCTTCGAGCGCGCCGCCGAGAAGGCGGGCCTCCTCGAAGGGGATCCCGAGGTCGGCGAGCGCCTGAAGCGCGAGATCGCGGGTGATCCCGGGAAGCAGGCCGCCCTCCGCCGCCGGAGTCCGGACGACGCCGCCCGAGATGACGAACAGGTTCGAGGTCGCGCCCTCGGCGAGCCGGCCTTCGGAGTCGCGCAGCACCGCCTCGTGGGCGCCGTGGGCCTCGGCCTCGCGAACCGCCAACTGGACGCCCAGCAGGTTCGTGGTCTTGACGTGCGCCGGAAGCCCGCCGGGAGCCGCCCGCACCCAGTCGGAGAGCAGGACTCCGACCCCGCGCTCGAACAGATCCTCGGGAAGCGCGGCGAGCCGGCGGACGAGGATCACGAGCGACGGGGCGCCGTCGGGCGGGCCGGCGGTGAGGATCAGCCGCAGCGAGGACTCGCCGTCTCCCGCCATCGCCGCGTGGGTCTCCCGAATGCGCCGGACGATCTCGGGGTCGTCCGCGGGAACCTCGATCCGGGCGAACGCCGCCGACCGCCGCAACCGGTCGAGGTGGCCGTCGAGCCGGAGCGGCTCGCCGCCGTAGGTCCGCAGGTTCTCGTACACCGCCTCGCCGTGGAGAAACCCCCGGTCCATCGGGCTGATCCACGGTTCGTCGGCGGGGCCGATTCGCCCGTCCACGTTCACGAGCGCCCCCGCGCTGCGTCCCCAGTTCGCCACGGGCGGGAGTATGGTGGAACCGATGCCGCGCCTCGAAATCCACCATGGCGAGAATCTCGCGGTGATCGGCGGCTTCGGGGACGCCTCCTTCGAGCTGATCTATCTGGATCCGCCGTTCCACACCGGACGGACCCGGCGGCTCACCCGGGTGCGCACCGTCCGCGACCCCGAGGGCGACCGGGTCGGGTTCGAGGGGCGGCGCTACCGGACGATCCCCGGGGACTCGGCGTCCTTCGGCGACTCCTTCGACGACTACCTCGGCTTCCTCGAGCCGCGTCTGGTCGAGGCGCGGCGGCTGCTCACGCCCCGGGGGTCGCTGTTCGTCCACCTCGACTACCGCGAGGCGCACTACGTGAAGGTGCTGCTCGACGGCGTATTCGGCCGCGACTGCTTCCGCAACGAGATCATCTGGGCCTACGACTACGGAGGGCGCTCGCGGACCCGCTGGTCGCCCAAGCACGACAACATCCTCTGGTACACCCGCGACCCGAGGAAGTGGACCTTCCGCCTCCAGGACTCGGACCGGATCCCGTACCTCGCGCCCAGGCTGGTCGGCCCCGAGAAGGCCCAGCGGGGCAAGGTCCCGACGGACGTCTGGTGGCGGACGATCGTGAGCCCCACCGGGAAGGAGCGCACCGGGTATCCGACCCAGAAGCCGCTCGCGATCCTGAACCGCATCGTCCGGGTGCACACGAATCCCGGCGAGAACGTGCTCGACTTCTTCGCCGGGAGCGGAACCGCCGGCGAGGCGGCGGTCCGCACGGGCCGGAACGCGGTCCTCGTGGACCAAAATCCCGAGGCCGTGCGCGTGATGGCCGAGCGCCTCGCCTTCGCGAACCCCGAGTTCCCGTAGAATCGGACTCGCATGGCCAAGAGGTTCTGGCTCCTCGCCATCCTCCTCGCGGGCTGCGGTCCGGCCCCGTCCGATCCCGGAGTCGTCGCGCTGGTCGGCGGGACGGTGTACCCGGTGACCTCGGACCCGATTCCGGAAGGCGTCGTGGTGTTCCGCGACGGCAAGATCGAGGCCGTCGGCGCGGACGTTCCGATCCCTCCCGGAGCGACGGTCGTGGACGCGACGGGAATGAGCGTGATCCCCGGAATCGTCGAGTCCCATTCCCACATGGGCTTCAAGCAGCTCAACCTGCCCGGCACCGGGAGCAACAACAACGAGCTCTCGTCGCCGATCAACGCCCACGTCCGGGCGATCGACGGTCTCGACTCGAGCGACCCCGCGTTCGCGCTCGCGCTCGCCGCCGGGATCACGACCCAGAACATCACCCCCGGCAGCCGCAGCCCGAACAGCGGGCAGGCCGCCCTTGTGAAGATGCGCGGCGGGACCATCGAGAACATGTACTGGGCGCACGGCGGGATGAAGTTCGCGATCCGGGCGACCACGCCGTATCCCAACTTCCCCCGGGACGAGCGCGGCGTCTTCGAGCTGCTGCGCTCGGAGCTGGAAGCGAGCCGCGAGTACGTCGCCCGGGTCGAGGCCCACGAGGCGGACCCGGCGAACCCGCTGCCGCCCCGCGACCTCACCCGCGAGGCCTTCGGGAAGCTGCTCCGCCGGGAGTGGCCGGTCGGCGTCCACTCCAACGACGTGGAACAGATGGGGTACGCCATCGAGCTCAAGAAGCTCTTCGACCTCGATCTCTACGTCCACCACGGCGGCGCCACCCTCCAACACGCCGAGGAGATGCATCGGGAGAACATCGGGGTCAGCTTCGGTCCGATCCTCCCCTTCGACAGCCGCGAGAGCGACGAGCTGATGGGGCCGGTGCGCCTCGCCGAAATGGGCGGGGTCGCGGCGTTCCATCAGGACCACCCCGACGGCCACCAGTACTTCCTGCGCCACACCGCGGCGATGTTCGTGCGCCGCGGCATGTCTCCGGCCGACGCGCTGCGGGGACTCACCTGGAGCGGGGCGCGGCTGTTCTCGGTCGAGGACCGCATCGGCGCGCTCGAGCCGGGGATGGATGCGGACGTCGTGATCGTCGCCGGCGAGGATCCGCTCGCGTACGAGAACCTCGTCATGCGGGTCTTCGTGGACGGCGTCGAGGTGTTCGACCGGGAACGCGGGTACAACGTGTTCGGCCAGCGGGTTCCGGACGGCTGGTGATGCTCGCCTTCCTCGTCCTCGCCCAGTTCGTGGCCGTCGGCGGCGGCGAGGTGCATGCGGGCGACGGCGCGGTGTTCCCGGACGGCGTGGTGCTGATCGAGGACGGCCGGATCGCGGCCGTCGGCGACGGGCTCGAGATCCCGGAGGGGGCGCACTTCGTGGACGCGAGCGGGATGGTCGTCACTCCCGGCCTCATCGACGCGCTCACGCTGCTCGGCGAGACGCCGGACGACTCGGGAGTCGCGACCCGCGCGGCGGACCGCTTCCGGGAGGAGCTGGCCCCGCAGTGGCTCCGGTCCGGCGTCACCGCGGCCTACCTGGCCCCGGATCCGGGGACGCTCTTCGGAGGCGTGGGAGCGGTTGTCAAGCTGTCGGGGACGCGGGAGACCGCGGTCGTCGCCGAGGACTTCGCGGTGGCGGCGTCCTTCGCGGAATCGGCGGTCGGGAACCAGCCCCCCGGACGCGACGCGCCTTCCGGGCCGACGACCCGTCAGGGCATGATCTTCGAGCTGCGCGACATGCTCGTCGGGGCGGTCGAGGACCGCCACGCCGGCGAGACGGGCCGGGTGCTCTCGCGGCTCGTGCGCGGCGAGACCCCGCTGCGGGTGCTCGCGAACACTCCGGACGACCTCGAGACCGCGATCCGGATCGCCGGCGAGTTCGAACTGCGGCTCGTGCTCGACCAGGCGGCCGGGGCGGCGATGGTCGCGGATCGGCTCGCCGAAGCTGGCGTTCCGGTGGTCGTCGGCCCCTCGATCCTCGGGATCGGGGACGGCGGCCCGATGGAGCTGCGGTCCCACACGCCGGCGCTCGCGGCGAGCCTCCACGAGGCCGGAGTCCGGATCGCGCTCTCGACGTTCTCCGGCGGCGGGCGCTCGGTCGGCATGGAGGCCGTCATCGCCTGGGCGCACGGGCTCCCCAAGGAGGCCGCGCTGACCGCCGTCACCTCGGGGGCGGCGGAGATTCTGGGAGTCGCCGGGCGGATCGGGACGCTCGCCCCCGGCCTCGACGCCGACGTCGCCATCTGGGACGCGCATCCCATCGGGACCTACGCCCGGACCCGCTACGTGATGGTGGACGGCGAGATCGTCTTCCGCCGGGAGGAATGACCATGCGGGCGCTCGCCCTGATCTCCCTTCTCTGCGCCGCGCCCGCCGCCGCGCAGCCCGCCGATCCCAAGGTCCAGGCCGGAATCACGCTGCTGGACACGTGGATCGAGTCGCAGCTCGAGTACCGGGGCGTTCCCGGCCTCGTCATCGGAATCGTCCACGACCAGGAGCCGGTCTGGGTGAAGGCGTACGGGATGGCGTCGCTGGAGCCGGCGGTTCCCATGCGCGAGGACCACATCTTCCGCATCGCGTCGCACTCGAAGCTGTTCACCGCGATCGCGGTGATGCGCGCCCGCGACGCCGGGCGGCTCCGGCTCGACGATCCGGTGGCCGATCACCTTCCGTGGTTCGACATCCACAACCGGCATCCCGAGGCCCGCGCGGTCACCGTGCGCCACCTCCTCACCCACACGGCCGGGCTGCCCCGGGAGTCGGTGCACCCGGCGTGGACCGAGTTCGAGTTCCCCGGGGCCGAGGCGCTTCGCGAGACGGTGTCCGACCAGGAGACCACCTACGCCACCGAGACCAAATGGAAGTACTCGAACCTCGGCTTCACGCTCGCCGGCATGGTCGCCGAGGCGGCGACCGACATGTCCTTCGCGGATCTCGTGACCCAGGGAATCCTCGCGCCCCTCGGCATGGACTCCACGAGCGTCGGCCCGGTCCCGCCGGACCACCGGGATCGCCTCGCCGCCGGCTACGGCCGCCGGATGCCCGACGGCTCGCGCGAACGGTTCCCGTTCGTGGACGCCCGGTCCTTCGATCCGGCGACCGGCATGTCCTCCACCGTGCCCGACATGCTGCGCTTCCTCTCGTGGCAGATGCGCGTCCGGGACCGTCGGAGCGAGGAGACGCTGGCGACGAACACGCTCCTCGAGATGCAGCGGGTGCACTGGCTGCAGACCTCGTGGAGCAGCGGCTGGGGACTCGGATTCTCGGTTCGGCGCACGAGCGACCGGGACCTCGTCGGGCACGGCGGCTCGTATCCCGGCTACCGCACCCAGACCCAGCTCAGCCCCGACGAGAAGATCGGGGTCGTGGTGTTCACGAACGGCGGCGACGGGAACCCCGGGCGCTACCTCGAGAAGGCGTTCCAGTGGGTCGCGCCGGCGCTCGCCGCGTCGCGGGCCGAGAAGGAGGCGCCCCGCGTCTGGTCCGAGGCCTGGGACGCGTACCTCGGCGTGTACCGCAGCCGGGGCGGCGACACCGCGGTGCTGCGGCAGGAGAACGAATTGGTGATCCTTTCGCCGCTCTCCGAAGACCCGAGCGGGTCGAAGGGGACGCTGCGCCCGACCGACGAGGCCGACTCGTTCCGGCTCGAGAGCGACGGCTACGGCGCCCACGGCGAGCTGGTCCGCTTCGAGCGGGACGACGCCGGCGCGGTCACCCGCGTCTTCGTCGGGGTGAACTACTCGCGCCGGCTCCGCTGAAGCTCCTCGTACACCGGCTCCCGCACCCGGGCGTGGTCGTCCACGTCTCCCGCCGGGATGATCTGCGCCGGATAGACCACGACCAGCTCCTCCGACGGATCGACTCAGCAGGCGGCGTGGGAGGCGCCGCCCCAGCCGAACTCGCCGGTGTCCGCGACGGTCCGGAACCCAAGGCTGAACCCGACGCCCTCCTCGCCGAACTCCAGCGCGCCGATCTGGTCCGAAGTCATGCGCTCGACGTTCGTCGCCGAGAGGATGGGCGCGCCGCCGGTGCGCAGCGCCTCGAGGAAGCGGGCGTAGTCGGCGGCGGTCGAGAGCAGCCCGGCGCCGCCCGAGAAGCTGTCGCGGAGTCCTTCGACGTAGGCCCCCTGGCCCGCCATGCCCCCCGGATCGGGCGCGCGCGCGAGCCCTGATGACTCCTCCGCCGAATGGACGACGGTCAGCCGGTCGCGCTTCTCGGGCGGCAGGTAGAAGTGCGTGTCCTCCACGCCGAGCGGAGTCCCCGAGGCGACCTCGACCGCCGCGCCGAGGACGTCGGTGGCGTGTCCATGGACCCACTCCTCGCCGCGATGCGCGGGAAACGGCAGCGCGGCCATGCGGCGCACGGTCTCCCGGACCGGCTCCTCCCGGTCGGCGAAGTACCAGCCGGTGATCCCCGCCGCCTCCCATGCGGGGTCGCCGCCGTAGCCGAGCCCGGCGGTGTGGGTGAGCAGGTGGCGGATCGTGATCGGAGTCCGCGCCGGCTCCCCGCCCTCGACCGTGGTCTCGGCGCACTCGGGGAGGAAGCGGCGGACGGGGTCCCCGATGCTCAGGAGGCCCCCCTCCTCGAGCATCATGATCGCCACGCTCACGATCGCCTTCGTCTGGGACGCAATCCGGAAGACGTCGTCCGTTTCCAGCGGATCGCCCGCCTCCCGGTCGCGGACGCCGACCGCTCGTTCGTAGGTCGGTTCCCCCGCCTGCATGACGAGAACCGCGGCGCCGGGGAGCCGGCCGTCCTCCACGTAGCGTTCGAGGGCGGCGTCCAGCGGCTCGAAGGGGGCGGGGGCGGCGGCGCACGAGGCGGCGAGCAGCGCGAGGAGACTGAATCGCATCCCCGGATCACGGCGCCGTCCATAATGCGCCGCATGAAGCCAACCCGACGGCAGGTTCTGGAGAGCGGGCTTGCGGTCGCGGCGGTCTGGGGATGCGGCGCCCCTCCGGTCTCCGGCGGGCGTCGCTCGCTCCCGTCCCCGGGGCCGATGATCCCGCCGGTTCCCGCGATCCTGCTGACCGTGAACGGGCGCGCCGGCGACCCCGACGAGATCTCGGTGCTGTGGACGTTCGTCGTCAACGGGGACCCGCCCCAGATCGGCGTGAGCGCGGGGTTCGAGCACCAGGCCCGCGAGCTGCTCGAGATCCACGACGAGTTCGTGCTCAACGTTCCGGTGGCCTCGATGGTCGAGGCGTTCGACGCGGTGGACATGAACTCGAGCCGCGTCGCCGACAAGTTCGCGCTGGCGGGCCTGACCCGGGGCGAGGCGACCCGGGTGGACGCGCCCACGGTCGCGGAGTCGCCGGTCCACTGCGAGTGCCGGATTCTCGACTCGCTGGAGGTGCCGCCGGTCCGCAAGATCTTCGTCGCCGAGGTCGTCGCGACCACGGTCGCGGCAGGGACGGTGGACGACGACGGCCGGCTCCTCGTTCCCGACGTGGACTTCTTCGGCATGACCGCCGGGAGCGGCGAGCACTACACGATGGGCCGCCGCGTCGGGAACATCGGGATGACGGTCGGGCGGAACGACGTCAAGTACTGACCGCTCAGTAGCCGACGAGGCGCGGCAGGAACAGCGCGACGTCGGGGACCAGCGCGATCAGGACCGTCAGGACGAGCATGAGCGCGAGATAGGGCGCGAGCGGCCGCGCCGCCTCCATCGGCTCGACGCCGGCCGCCGAGCTCGCGACGAGCAGGCTGACTCCCACCGGCGGCAGGAACACCGAGATCCCCTGCGTCGCGACGACGACCGCGCCGTAGTGCACCGGGTCGATCCCCAGTTGCCGCGCCAGCGGGAGCAGGATGGGGGTCAGCAGCACCACCGCCGGAACCCCCTCGAGGATCGCGCCGAGCGGCAGGAAGATGAGGATCGTGAGAAGCAGGAACCCGGTGGGACCGACGCCCGACTCCATGACCGCGGCCGCGATCGCCTGCGGGGTCCCGCCGATGGCGAGCGCCCATCCCATGAGCCGCGCCGCGCCCACCACGAAGAGCACCATGCCGGAGACGACTGCGGTCTGGACGACCTTCTCCCACAGCTTCCGCAGCGTGAGCGACCGGTACGCGAGTCCGGCGAGGAGGAGCGCGTAGGCGACGGCGACTCCGGCGGCCTCGGTGGGGGTGAAGAGCCCGAACCGGATGCCGCCGAGGATGACCACGACCATGAACAGCGGCAGCCCCGCACGAATCGCGGCGCGGCGGAGCTCGTCCCGCGAGGCCGGCTCGGCCGCCGGCCATCCATGGCGCCGCGCCTGCCAGCCGATCTGGACCATGAGTCCGGCGGCGATCAGCAGCGCGGGGACGATGGCGGCCGCGAACAGCGCGCCCACCGAGACCCCCCCGGCGCCCCCGTAGATCACCATCACGATGGCGGGCGGGATCAGGATTCCCATCGCGCAGGCGGCGCACACGATCGCGGTCGCCCGCGCCCGGTCGTACCCCTCGGCGGCGAGCTGCGGGACCATGATCCCCCCGATCGCGGCGGCGTCCGCCGAAGTCGAGCCCGAGACTCCCGAAAAGAACATCTCGGCCACGATCACGACCTGGCCGAGGCCGCCCGGCAGCCGCCCGACGAGCGCTCGCGCGAGCGCGACCAGCCGGCGGCTGATCCCCCCGGCGTCCATGAGGAAGCCGGCGAGGATGAACAGCGGCACCGCGAGCATCGGGAACGAGTCCATGCCGGCGATGAGCTGTTGCGGGATCACGACGAACGGAACTCCGGCGGCGACGAGCGCGAGCGTCGCGGCGATGGCCAGCGCGAAGCCGATGGGGACCGCGAGCAGGACCAGCAGCCCGAACGCGCCGGTCATTCGGCCTCGCCGAGCAGGTGGATCGCCATGAGCAGGCCGGAGACCGGCGCCGCGGCGTACACGAACGCCATGGGGAGGTCCAGCGCCGCGGATCGCTGTCCCGAGGCGAGGTCCATGAGCGCGAGGCCGGTCGCGACCAGAAGCAGCGCGAACCCGAGCGTCGCGCCCTTCGCGAGGAGCGTCGCCGCCTTGCGCGTCCGGGGACTCAGGCGGCGGACCGCCCGGTCGAAGCGGAAGTGCGAGCGCCGGTGGACCGCGAGCGAGCTTCCGAGGAGCGACAGCCAGATGAACCCGAAACGGGCGAACTCCTCGCTCCACGGGTTGGGGCGGGCGAACCCGTAGCGCATCGTCACCTGAAGCAGCACCGCCGCGGCGACGGCGATCACGAGCGCGCCCGCCGCCCCGGTCTCGAGGCGGACGATCGCGCGGTGGAGCCGGGTCAACGCCCGGCCTCGGCGGCGACTCGGTCGATCAGCTCCCGCCCGTTCGGCAGCCGGCCCGCGAGTTCGTCCCACACCGCCGGCCGCACCAGAGGAACGAACTCGGCCCGGTCGGGGCGGGCGATGCGCACGCCGCGCCGCTGCATTTCCGCGATCGCGTCCGCCTCCATGCGCTGCGCGATCCGGCTCTGGTATGCGAGCGCCTCCGCCGCCGAGCGTTCGAGGGTCGCCCGGATATCCCCCGGCAGCGAGCGGAAGAACGGCTCGTGCGCGAGCAGGGTGATCGGGTTGTAGGTGACGCCGGTGAAGCTGAAGTGGCCCGCCGCCTCGTGGAGGCTGCCGCTCACGAACCCGACGGCGTTCGCCTCGCCGCCGTCGATCACTCCCTGCTGGAGCGCCGAATGGACCTCGCCGTAGTTCATGGGAGTCGCCTGGACCCCGAACGCCGCGTACGCGCGCAGGTAGGTCCGGTTCTGGAGCACCCGCAGCTTGAGTCCGACGAGATCGCCGGGGGTCTCGATGGGCCGGTTGCCGTACACGTGGCGGAATCCGTAGTCGAGGAAGCCGAGCGAGCGGACTCCGGTGCGTTCGAGCAGAAGCCCCCGCCACCAGTCGCCGACCGGCCCGTTTAGCGCCCGGAGTCCCTGATCCCGGTCGTCGAACAGGAAGGGCAGGTCGAAGATCTGGCCCTCGGGAACCCATCCGGAGAGCACCGGCGTGCCGGTGATGGTCAACTGGACCGCTCCCGCCTGGATCTGCTCGAACGCCTCGCGCTCGCCTCCGAGCTGTCCCGACGGGAAGATCCGCACCCGGAACCGGCCGTCCGTGCGCTCCCGCATGAGGTCCCGGAAGCGCTCGGCCATGACCTGGTACTCCGAGTTCGACGAGAGCACGTGGGAGAAGCGCGCCTCCCACCCGGCCTCTTGCGGCGCCTGGCACGACAGCGCCAGGAGCGCGATCAGCGTCCCGGGGCTACGCACCCCAGATCGTCTGGCCGCCGTCGATGAAGAGGCTGGCGCCGGTCACGAGGCGGGACTCGGCGTTCGAGGCGAGGTACGTGACCGCGGCGACGAGATCCTCGGGGGTCCCGATCTCCCGCAGCGGAATGCGGGCGAGGCGGCGGGAACGGAAGTCCTCCTGCGCGATGTCGGCGCGGTTCATGTCGGTCTCGATGAGCCCCGGCGCGATGGCGTTCACGCGGATCCGGTGCGGCGCGAGCTCCAGCGCCATCTGCCGGGTGAGCATCTCCACGCCCGCCTTCGAGACGCAGTAGTGGGCGAGGTTCGGCGCGGCGACCGCCTGTCCGGCGGAGCTCACGTTCACGATCGCGCCGGGAGTCCGGTCCCGGACCATCCGCCGCGCCGCCGCCTGCCCGACGAGGAAGTAGCCCTTCAGGTTGACCGCGAGGATCCCGTCCCACTCCGCCTCGCCGATCTCGAGAAAGGGCGTGCGTTTCAGCACGCCGGCGTTGTTGACCACGACGTCCAGCCCGCCGAGCGCGTCCGCCGCCTCGGCGACGAAGCGCTCCACGTCCTCGGAAGCCGCGGTCGAGCCCTGGACGGCGACGGCGCGCCGCCCCGTCTTCTCGATGGCGGCGACCGCGCCGAGCGCGTCGTGCCGGCTCCGCCGCCAGTTCACCGCGACGTCCGCGCCCTCGCGCGCCAGGCCGAGCGCGATCGCCCGGCCGATGCTGCGCGAACCGCCGGTGACGAGCGCCCGCTTGCCCTTCAGACGCATGGCGGCGGACCGTCAGGGGCCGGACGGCCCCGGCGGAGGCAGGCGGTCGTGAAGGACGGTCTCGATGCGGCCGACCCGCCCTTCGATCGAAGCAATCCGCCCTTCGAGCGCATTCGGGCGCCCTTCGAGTGCGTCCATGCGCCGTTCGAGCGAAACCATCCGCTCCGAGAGCACGGCGACGTCGGCCCGGAGCGATCCGATGCTCTCGCTCAGCCGAACCTCGAGCGCCCCGATCCCGCGGGTCATGACGACCATCCGGGTGAACATGAGCGCACCGCCGCCCATCATGGCCGCCATCATGGCGATGAGGATCCTGTCGGTGCGCGTGCGGACATCCACCCGTTCACCTCGGGTGACCTGACCCGTCACCCGATCGCCTCCACCCTCATGGAGCGGATTATAGGCGCGGCCGCCGGATCCGGGCGGCGCGAGGACCGCCGCTGCGCTGGGAGTGAATTCGCTCAGTTCAGATGGACACGCGCGAAATCGGAAAACCAACCGCCCGGGGAGCGAATTGGGGAAGACTTTCTTCAGCGATCGACCCGGAAGGGGTGCGGGTCCACGCTGGGGTCGGCGCCGTCGGCCATTTCGGCGACGAGCTGGCCGGTTCCGAGCGACTGGGCGAACCCGAGCGTCCCGTGCCCGGCCGCGACGAGCAGCCCGTCGAGCCCCCGGGGGCGGCCGATGATCGGGAGCGAATCCGGCGTCAGCGGCCGCATCCCCGACCACGCCTCCTCGTCCTCGAGCGGAACCGGCTCCCGAAGGACGGCGAGCCCGCTCCGGACGACCTGCCGGTAGCGCAGCGCGTTCACGCCGGGCTCGTGGCCGGTCAGCTCCAGCGTTCCGGCGAAGCGGACGCGGTCGCCGAGCGGAGTGACGATGACCTTGCTGTCGAGCGCCGAGACTGGCGTGCGCGGCATCCCGGCGTACGCCCGGAACGTCGCGCTGTACCCCTTCGCCGGCTGGACCATAATCCGAACGCCCGCCGTCCGGGCGATCTCGGGGCTGCGCGCCCCGAGCGCCAGCACCGTCTCGTCGGCGGCGAGCTCCGCGCCGGCCCGGGTCCTCGCCCCGACGACCCGACTTCCGTCCAGCAGCAGCCGCTCGACCCGGACCCCGCTCTCGATGACGACCCCGTCCCGTTCGAGGGCGCGCGCGAGGCTCTCGGCGAACCCGACGCTCAGCCCGTGCGCGTCGTGCGGCGCGAAGACGCCGCCGGCGACGCGGTCCGAGAGTCCCGGCTCGCGCTCCCGGATTGCGTCGCCGTCGAGCGCCGAGCACTCCACGCCCTCCCGGCGCAGCTCCTCCGCCTCGGTCCGGGCGCGGGCGAAGCCGTCGGGCGTCTCGAACACGAACCAGCCGCCCCGCCGCTCGAAGAAGAAGTCGAGTCCGCGGGGGCCGGCGAGCTCGGCGAAGCGGGCGAGGCTCAGGCTCGACAGCGCATGGATCGCGCGGAAGCCGGAGCGCGACCGCGCCCGGTTGCAAGCGCGGACGAACCCGAGCAGCCAGCGCAGGAGCTCGGGATCGGCCCGCCAGCGGATGCGGAAGGGGCTGTCCCGCCGGAGGCTCCAGCGAAGCGCCTTCCACAGGACTCCCGGTCCCGGAAGCGGCGCGGAATGCGCCGGGCAGACGAGACCGGCGGTGCCCTTCGTGGCGCCGTGGCCGGCAAGCCCGGCGTCCACGACCCGCACTTCGCGGCCCGACCGGCGCAGGAAGTACGCGCACGAGAGACCGACGGCCCCGGCCCCGAGGACGAGTGCGGCGCCCTTACCCCTGCCGGTCGTCCGCCGAGGGACCATACGCGCCCGGGACCGGGACGTCGAGGAGCCGGAAGTACACGCTGAGCTGGCCCCGGTGGTGGATCAGGTGGCTGAGCACGAACTCGCGGATCGCCGCCGCGCGCGGCGTCTTGAACCGGACGTGGTCTCCGCTGCGCATCGTCCAGGTCTCCCCGGCGGCCTCGTCGGCGACTCCCGAGACGAACTCGAGCACGCGCTCGGTGATCCGGTCGTGCGCTTCGACCATGGCCGCTGCGGTCGTCAGGCCGAGCGGCCGGTGCTTCCACCCCGCGAAATTGAACTCCGGGTCCCGGAGCACGGTGAAGGCCCACTCCGGAAGCTCGATGACGTGGCACGCCAACTCCCCGATGGTGATGGACTTCTCGTGCGGCCGGAAGTCGGCGCGGTCCGCGGGGAACCGCTCGAGAAACGTGCGCGTGGCCGCGCTCTCCTTGCGGAACTCGTCCGCCAGCGCCTTCGCGAAACGCATGCGCGGCAGTGTAGCGATGGGTAGCATTCCCGCCGCATGCGACGGCTGGCGCTCCTCTTCCTGCTTCTGGGGCCTCCGCCGGCGGCCGCCGGCGAGTTCCAGCCGCGCAGCGCCGAGATCGGGGGGCGCCTCGTCCGCTGGCAGGTCTATGTCCCGGACGCCGTGCTGCGGGGCGAGGCCGAATCGCCGCTGGTGGTGCTCTTCCTCCACGGGCGCGGCGAGAGCGGAACCGACGGCGAACGCCAGATGGACATCGGGCTGCCGAAGGCGATCCGCGAGCGCGGCGACTTTCCCGCGGTCGTGGTCCTGCCGCAGACCCCGCGCCGGGCGTGGTGGGGCGACGAGCGGGTCGCCGCCGCCGCGATCCACGCGCTCGACGCGGCGATGGCCGAGTTCGGCGGCGATCCCGACCGCGTGTACCTGACCGGGCTCTCGCTCGGCGGGTACGGGACGTGGGCGTTCGCGTACCGGGAGCCCGACCGGTTCGCCGCGCTCGTCCCGGTCTGCGGCGGCGTGTCGCCCGGACGACGTTCCCGGCTCGGCGTTCCCGACTGGCATCCGGCGGCGGTGCATCCCGAGGATCCGTGGACGGAGACCGCGCGGGCGCTTCGGGACGTCCCGATCTGGATCTTCCACGGCGCGGACGACCGCACCGTGCCGGCGGAGGAGAGCCGCCGGATGGCCGCGGCGCTCGAGGCCGCGGGCAGCCCGCCCCGCTACACGGAATACGCGGGGGTCGGGCACGACTCGTGGGTGCGGGCGTACCGCGAGGACGGCCTCTACGAGTGGCTGTTCGCGCAGCGCCGCCGCTGAATGCCGCGCAGCCACATCCGGGCGCGCGCCGGCGCCCGGATCGAGGGCTTCGGACTCGCGTTCGCCGAGCTCCCGGAACCGTTCGCGCCGCGGGATCTGTTCGACGCGCCGCCGAACGCCCCGCTGGAGCTCGAGATCGGCTCCGGCAAGGGATCGTTCCTCGTGGCGGCCGCCGGAGCGCATCCCGAACGCCTGTTCCTCGGCGTGGAGCTGGCCCGGCGCTACTTCCGCCACGCCGCGGATCGACTGCGCCGCCGGGAATGCGCGAACGCCCGGATCGTCCACGGCGACGGCCTCGACCTCCTGCTGGCGCTTCCCGAGGGCTCGCTCGACGGAGTCCACGTGTACTTCCCCGATCCGTGGCCGAAGCGGCGCCACCGGAACCGCCGGCTCGTGGACGCGGGCTTCCTCGAGGCGGTCGAGCGCGCGCTCGCGCCGGGAGCGCTGCTCAGGGTCGCTACCGACTTCGAGTCCTACTTCGTGGACGTCCGCGCGGCCGCCGCCGGGCGCGCCGCGCTCGGGGAGGTGCCGTACCCGCCGCCCGGGGCCGCCGGAGCGGGCGAGGCGGCCGGCTCGAACTTCGAGCGCAAGTACCTGGCCGAAGGCCGGCGCATCCACCGCATCGCCATGGCGCGGGCGGCCGCGCCGTGGGTTCCGTCGCCCGGCTGGTCCGGCCTCGTCGAAGCCCGCAAGCGGCGGCGGGCGTTCGTCAGCGGGTGAAGACGACGCTCTCGCGCACGAACAGCGACGAGGCGAACCGCAGTAGCGCCAGCGTGAACGCGACCACGAGCAGCCCGAGCGTCTGGATCTCCCACGCCGCGACGGGCTCGCCGGCCACGAGATCCAGCACCGTCAGGTAGTGGCCGAGGATGGGGATGAAGGCGCTCCACGTGCCCCGCTCGATGAGGTTGAAGGTCACCGCGAAGAACGGGAGCATCGGCAGCATCACGAGGTAGCCGAAGTAGGTCTGCGCCTCCTTGTAGGACTTCGCGTACGTGGCCACGACGACCTGGAGCGCCGCGGTCAGGAACGCGAGCGGAAGCGCCACGACGAGGACGAGCGCCCAGTCCGCGGCGGTCGCGGCGACGTTCATGTTCCCCGGCATGAAACGAAGCACGACGAGGCAGGAAATGAGCCCCAGCACCGTGAGCAGGAGGCCGAACGCGGACGCCGCCGCCCACTTGCCGTAGATCAGCCGGCGCGCCGGAACCGCGTTCAGCAGCAACGATTCGATGCTGCCGCGCTCGCGTTCGCCGGCGACCGAGTCGGCGGCGATCTGCATCCCGCCCATGAAGGCGTTCATCAGCAGGAACATCGGGATGAACGAGAGCACCCCGAATACCGTGCGCCGGCGCTCGCTCACGACCTCGGTTCGGTCCACCTCGAGCGGCGTCACGACCATCGGGCTCACGCCCCGGGCCACGAGCCGCATCGCCCCGATCTCGCCGCCGTAGCGTTCGAGCAGCTCCTCCACCCGCTGCGCCTTGGCGGACGCCGCCGGGCGCGAGCTGTCGGCCACCACGTCCAGCTCCGCCGGTCGCGCCTCGGCGAAGCGCTCCGCGTAGTCCTCGGGAATCCGCAGCACGACGTCCGCGTCCCGGTTCCGGACCGCTTCCACCGGATCCTCCGGCGCCGGCGCGATGGAGATCCCGCGCTGCTGCTCCAGCCACTCGACCAGGTTGGGCGCGCGCTCGGCGCCCTCGACCGGGATCTCCATGTCCCGGACTTCGCTTCGAATCCGGTTCGCGAAGTTGCCCATGAGGAGCATCAGGACCGGGAAGACGCTGATCGAGAACGCCACCGCGATGAGGGCGCGCCGGTCGCGGACCCCCTCCAGCAGCTCCTTCCTGAAGACGACGAGGACGGTGCGCATCAGCCGGTGAGCCGCACGAAGGCGTCCTCGAGGTCGTCGGTGCCGGCGATCCGCCGGATCTGGTCGGGCTCGCCGTCGGCCACGACCCGTCCGGCGGCGACGATCACGATCCGGTCGCACAGGAGCGAGACCTCCTGCATGATGTGGCTCGAGAAGAGCACCGCCCGTCCCCGGCGCCGCAGCTCGACGATGAGGTCGCGCATGCTGCGGGTGCTCATCACGTCGAGCCCGTTCGTGGGCTCGTCGAGCAGCACGTTCTGCGGATCGTGGACCAGCGCCCGCGCCAGCAGCACCCGTGAACGCTCGCCGTGCGAATAGCCGCGGGCGCGCCGGTCGAGGAATCCCCCCATGTTCATGAGCTGGGCGTACTCGGCGATGCGGGCGTCGGCGTCCGCCTTCGGGACTCCGCGCAGCGCCGCGAAGTACTCGACGTTCTCCCGGCCGGTGAGCCGCGGATACAGCGCGTGGGAGTCGGGCAGCGCCCCGATCCGCTTCTGCGCGCCGACCGGATCCTCGCTGACGGCGACGCCGTCCACCGCGACGCTCCCGGCGTTCGGCTTCATGAGGCCGTAGAGCATCCGCAGCGTGGTGGACTTGCCCGCGCCGTTCGGGCCGAGCAGGCCGGTCACGCTCCCGTCGGCGACCGAGAAGCTGACCTCGTCCACCGCGACGACCTCGCCGAAGGTCTTGCGGAGCCCGGCGGCCTCGATCATGGGCGGGGTCCGGTGGGGGCCGTCCAGAACGGCGGTCGCGAGATCTCCTCGGCGCACGAAGCGTCCAGCGCCCGGGGGTCCGCAGTCTCGAGGAACTCGGCGATGAGCGAGGGGACGCACCCGGCGCGCAGCGTGCCGTGCCCGGTCCCGGGAATCACCAGGTGGCGGGAATTGGGGAGCGTCTCGGCGGCGCGGTCCGCCCAGTGCGGCGGCGTCACCGGGTCCAGCTCGCCCGAGAGCAGCAGCGTCGGGGCGTCCGAGCGCACCGGCTCCCGGTAGCCGTCCGGGATCGAGCCGCTCGGCCAGTGGACGCAGGATTCGGCGAAGGCGTCCACGATGAAGTGGCCGAAGATCGTGTCGCCGCCGGCGCGCTCCGCTTCCGCGCGATCGAGGAACGGGACGTCCTCGGCGCAGACCACCGAGAGGAACATGCCGAGCTCCAGCTGCGGCCCGCCGACGGGGTCCGAGAGCACCGCCAGCGGGCCGAAGTCGCCGACGAGCGCCTGCTCCACGATCAGCGGAACCAGCGTGGTGAGGTTCGGCGAATAGAGCACGCCCCGCAGCGCGGCGGCCACCGCGTCGCGGCCCAGCGGGACTTCCTCCCACTCGCCGGTGCGCGGGTGGCGGACCGGGACCCGCTCGGGCGGGTCGTGGTCGAGGCTGCGGAGCAGATCCTCGATCGAGGCGCCGAGCGAGCCGAAGCGCTCCGCGCAGGCGGGATCCTCGGCGCAGGCCGACAGCGCCAGGTCGAGCGCGCGCTGGCCGTCGGCGGCGAAATGGAGCGGCAGGCTCATGTGGACCGGCGCCATCCCGTCGAGGATCGCGGCGCGGACGCGGTCGGGATGCCGGCGCATGTACACCGAGGCCGCGCGGGTGCCGTAGGAGCCTCCCCAGAGGTTGATCTCCTCGTATCCGAGCGCGTCGCGCACCCGATCGAGGTCGTCCATCGCGACCGGCGTCGCGTAGAAGCGCGGGTCGGCGTCCAGCTCGGCGAGGCAGCTCTCGACATCCTCCCGGCTGAGCGAGACCCGCCCTGAATCGAGCGCCGCCTCCTCGTCGATCTCGCAGGTCAGCGGATTCGACGCGCCCGTCCCGCGCTGGTCCACGAACACCAGGTCGCGGCGTTCCCGCACGTCCCCGAGCAGCGGGGCGACGAGCGGGGCGACGTCGGTGGCCGCCTGCCCGGGGCCGCCGGCGAGGATGAACAGCGGGTCCGGGCGGGTCTCCTGCCCGGTCGCCGGCAGCACCCGGACGTTGAGGCCGATCGCGCGACCGTCGGGCCGGGCCGGATCCTCGGGAACCTCGACGACCCCGCACCGCCCGCTCTCGTCGGCGCACGGCGCGAGCGCGCCGGCGACCCCGGCCGATTCCTCGGCGGGTTCGTGGCGGAGCGCCTGCGCCGCCACCGCGACCCCGGCCGCCGCGAGGAGCAGGACCGAGCGGTACTTGCGGAAGCTACTCATGGCGGAGCGCCTCCGCGACCGGAATCCGCGACGCGGTGCGGGCGGGGCCCAGGCTCGCGAGCAGCAGCACCGCCAGAAGGCCCGCCGGGACAAGGACGTGCACCGCCGGATCGAGCGGCTCCACGAGGAAGAGGAACGGGCTCAGCTCGGCGCCGGCGGCCAGCGAGAGCAGCGCCGCGAGCAGGACGCCGGGCGCCAGGCCGAAGGCCGCGATCCGCAGGCCGTCCCGCAGCACGAGCGCCCGAATGGCGGCGGGAGTCGCGCCGAGCGCCATGCGCACCCCGTAGGATGGAATGCTGCCCGCCGCGCGGCGCCGCACGACCCCGAAGACCCCCCACGCCGCGAGCAGCGCCGCGATTCCGGCGAAGCCCCCCATGAGCGCGGCGTAGAGCCGGGGCTGGGCCACCGAATCGCGGATGCGGTCGTCGAGGCCCCGCGGGTTCAGCGGGGCGAGTTCCGGGTCGAACTCCCGGATGCGGTCGGCGACGGCGGGCAGCGTCTCGGCGCCCGGCGCGATCCGCAGCACCGCCGACATGTTCCCGTACATCGCCTCGCCGACGGCCGAGGCCCGGGCCAGCTCGTAGATCATCGGCTCGGGCGGGACTTCCGGCCCGTCCGGCTGCACGTTCCCCACCACGCCGAGGATCGGCCCCATCGGGAGGATCTCGAATCCCACCGGCTCGACCTCGAGGTACTGCTCCACGAGCGCCTCGTTCACGACGATCCCGGTTCCGGCGCGATCCTCGGGCGCGTAGGTCCGTCCCTGCCGGAGCGGAATGCCCATGGCCCGGAAGTAGCCGGGAGTCACCCGCCGCAGGAGCGCCCGGGGAACCTGGTTCGGGTCGGTCGTCGGAGCGTCGCCGAGCCGCCGGAACCCGATGATGGCGCGCTCGCCCCCGAGCGGAAGCGTGTTCGTGAACGCGGCGCGCTCCACCCCGGGAATCGCGGCGAGCGACTCCTGGAGCGCGTCGAGCGCCGCGAGCTTGTTCTCCGGGGTCGGGTAGCGGGCGTCGGGCAGGGGGAGCGAGAAGGCGAGCGTGTTTTCGGCCTCGTAGCCCGGGTGGGTCTCGACGAGGTTGAGGAAGCTGCGGGTGAGCAGGCCGGCGCCGATCAGCAGCGGCAGCGCCAGCGCGAGCTGGAGCGAGGCGAAGACGCCGCGGCGCGACCCGAGGAGCCCCGCCGAGTCGCTCCGCGCCGAGCCTCCGAGCGCGGTCGCCGGGTTGCCGGCGGACGCCCGGAACGCCGGCAGCACGCCGAATCCGATCGCGGCGACCGCCGCCACGGCGAAGGTGAAGCCCAGCACGGCCGGGCTCACGCCCGCGTTCGCGAGGCGCGGGAGCCCGAGATCGCCGAGCGAGCGCACGAGCGCCGCCCCGGGAACGCTCAGCAGGACCCCGGCGAGCCCGGCCCCGGCCGCCAGCAGGCAGCTCTCGGCGAAGAGGCGGCGGAAGAGGACGCCGCGGCCGGCCCCGAGCGCGGCGCGCACCGCCAGCTCGCGCTCCTGGCCGGCGGCGCGGGTGAGCAGCAGGTTCACCACGTTGCCGCAGGCGATGAGGAGCACGAGCAGGGTGACCCCGAACAGCGCGTACAGCGGGTTCCGCAGCCGCGCGGTCGATCGCTCCACGAAGGAGACGAGGTGGACCGAGGCTCCCTCGTTGAGCATCCGCTCGACCTCGCTCTCCTCGCTCAGCCGGGCGAGGAGCGCGGTCGCTTCCGCCTCCGCCTGCTCGGGCGCGACGCCGTCCTTGAGACGGGCCACGACCTGGACCAGCTCCAGCCGCACGCCCTGGCCGGGCGGCTGCGGCGGCTCCACCGGGTAGGGGAGGTAGATCTCGGTGGTGGGGATCGGGAACCCGAACTCGGCCGGCATGATCCCGACGATCTCCCGGGGGACGTCGTCGAGCAGCAGCGACCGCCCGAGGATCGCCGGGTCCGCCCCGAACTCCCGGGTCCAGAAGGCGTGGCTCAGGATCGCCGTCCGGTCGCGCCCGGGAGTCTCCTCCTCGGGAAGGAACGAGCGGCCCCGGGCGGGGCCGACCCCGAGCACGTCGAACAGCGCCGGCGACACTCGCTCGGCTCGCAGCGGCCGGGGCGGCCCCGGCGACGCGGCGAGCCCGGTGTAGGCGACCCCCGCGTCCCCGTACATGGCCATCCCGTCGAACGCCCGGGCCACGTCGCGCCACTCGCGGAAGTGGTCCGTGGACATGGCCGCCACTTCGTCGGGGATCGAGAGCCGCGGCCGCCGCTCCCAGACCTGCACCAGCGCGTCGGGGTCGGCGAACGGCGGCGGCTTCAGCAGGACTCCGTGCACCGCCGAGAACACCGTCGCCACGGCGCCGATTCCGAGCCCGAGCGGAAGCACGACCAGCGCGGCGAAGCCGGGCTGGCGGGACAGGCTCCGGAAAGCCTCGCCGAAGGCGTGCCGCATCGTGTCTAGCGAACGTTCGGCCGCGCCGGAAGTTCCCTCGGGTAGCGATCGAGCATGCCGGGCTCGCGCATCAATTCCTCGATAGCGTCCATGTCCAGCGGGACGAACCCGGAGAGATTCTCCACGCCGTCGTCGGTGATGAGCGGCACGTCCTCGAGGCGGATGCAGATCCGCTCCTCGGGAACCCGGAACTGGGGCTCGATGGTGAAGACCATCCCCGGAACGAGCGCGCCGTCGCCGCTCCCCAAGTCATGCGCCGCCATCCCCACGCCGTGGCCCATGCCGCTCGGCCGACTCTCGGCGCGGGCCCGGCACGACGCGACGAAGGCCTCGGCGGCGCGGTTCGGTAGTGCGGCCATCACGGCGGCGACGTCGCCGGGCCGGATCGCGTCGAGGATCGCCCGGCAGCACGTGAGATGGAAGCCGTAGAGGTCGCGCCGCCACCCCCGGAAGGTCCCGTCCACCGGCCGCATCCGGGTCACGTCGCTCGTGTAGTAGCCGACGTCGGACCCGTAGTCCATGAGGACCAGCTCCCCCTCCCGAAGCTCGCTGGCGCCCCGGTGGCGGTGCGGGCGCCAGGCGTTGGTCCCGGTCGCGACGAGCGAGCGGCGGGCGTCGGCCTGCGCCCCGCTCCGGAAGAAGACGAACTTCCCGATCGCGTCCAGCTCGTGCTCCCGGACGCCCGGACGGGTGGAGCGCATCGCCTCCATGAGCGCCCGCCCGGAGAGCTCGGTGGCCTTGCGGATCAGGCGGACCTCGCGCTCGCTCTTGACGAGGCGCATCGAGTCCAGGACCGGGCTCAGGTCGCGGACCTCGATCCCCCGTTCGCGCGGATGGTTCGCGAACACGGCCTCCCGCGATTCCCGGCCGTCCCACGGATCCTTCGCGATGTCGGCGGTCCCGCGGGTCGCGAGGTCCCGGCTCATCCCGGCGAGTTCGGCCGACGCGAGCGGCGCATGGACCACCGCCGGGTCCGGCCGGGCGAGATCGTCCGCGAGCATCCACGCCGGGCGCGCGTCGTCCACGCCGGTCCGCTCCATCGCGAGCTCGCGGTCGCTCGCGCTCAGCAACCGCCCCTCCGAGGACTCGCGGCGCTCGTCGCGGGGCGGCAGGTAGAGCACCGAACGCCCCTCGCGCCCGTCCCGCAGCAGGCAGGCGTGCGGCGCCTCCACGCCGGTCAGATAGCAGAACGAGTTCGGCTGGCGGAAGCGGACGTACCCGAGCGGCGAGGCGGCGCCCTGGAGGAGCACGACGTCCGGGGCGATCGCTTCCAGCACCCGCGCCCGGCGGGCGGCGAACTCGCTCGCCGGGAAGTCGCTCGTGAAGATCGGCGTGTCCTTCCCCGCGGCCGGGAGCGCGGCGAGGAGCAGGCCCGCAATAAAATTCACCGGACGTGAAGAGCGCACAACCGGGGATTCTCGCCGACCTGCCCGCGCACGCCCGGTTCCTGCGTTGGCGCCGGGTCCCCGGCTCGGACCCCCGGGCGGCGCTCGCCAACCTCTCGGCGCTTCCGGCGGACGGCTCGGCGGTGGTCGGCGTGGGCGCGTCGCTCGTGCGCGAGCTGGGGGCGGATGTCCCCGGCCTGCGGACGTTCCCGGCGTTCGCTTCGGTTCCGTCCATCCCCGGCGCGCTGTGGACGTGGCTCCGCTCCGCCCGGCGCGGCGACCTCGTGGCTCAGGCGGCGCGGGTCGAGAGGGCGCTCGCTCCCGCCTTCGCCTTCGATCAGGCGACCGAGGGGTTCTCGCACGGCTCCCGCGACCTGACCGGATACGAGGACGGGACCGAGAACCCGTCACCGGAGAAGGCCCCGGGGGTCGCGCTGACCGAGGACGGCGGCTCCTTCGTCGCGGTCCAGCGGTGGGCGCACGACCTCGAGCGCTTCGCCCGGTTCGGGGCGCACGGGCGCGACCTCGTCATCGGGCGGCGCCTTCGCGACAACGCCGAGATCGCCGACGCGCCCCCGACCGCCCACGTGAAGCGCACCGAGCAGGAGTCCTTCGACCCGCACGCGTTCGTCTGGCGGCGTTCCATGCCGTGGGCGGATCCGACCGGCCAGGGTCTCGTGTTCGTCGCGTTCGGAAGCGGGCTCGACCCCTTCGAGCAGCAGCTTCGCCGGATGGCCGGCGAGGACGACGGAATCGTGGACGCGCTGTTCCACTTCTCGCGTCCGCTCGACGGGGCGTACTACTGGTGTCCCCCGCTCGCCGGCGGCCGGCTGGACCTCCAGGCGCTCCTCGGCTGACCGGTGTCCGCCGAAACCGCGTCCCTCCCCCGCCGGCTCGCCGCCGAGTTCCTCGGAACTGCCGGCCTGCTGGCCTCGATCATCGGCTCGGGGATCATGGGGGACAACCTCGCCGGCGGGAACGACGGGGTGGCGCTCGTCGGCTGCGCCCTCGCCATCGCGGCGGCGCTGCTGGTGCTGATCTGGCTGTTCGGGCCGGTGTCCGGCTGCCACATCAATCCGGCGGTCACGCTCGCGTTCACGGTCCGGGGCGAGTTCCCGCTCCGGGACGCCCTCGCCTACGCGCCGGTCCAGGTCGTGGGCGGGATCGCCGGGGTCGCGGTCACGAACGCGATGTTCGGCCTGCCGGCGCTGCACCTCGCCTCGACGGTCCGCACCGGCGGCGGCCAGTGGCTGTCCGAAGTCCTCGCCACCTTCGGGCTGCTGGTCGTCATCCTCGGCTGCGTGCGGGTCGGGCGCGACGTGGCGACCGCGGTCGCGCTCTACATCGGCGCGGCGATCTGGTTCACGAGCTCCACCGCCTTCGCCAACCCGGCGGTGAGCGTGGCCCGCGCCTTCAGCGACACTTTCTGCGGCATCCGGCCCGCCGACGTCCCTCCGTTCATCGCGATGGAGATCGCGGGGGCGCTCCTCGCCGTCGGATTCGCGGGCTGGTTATGGCGCGGCCGCTCGTGACGCTGCTACGCTCATTCGCCGATCCGTCATGCGCTTTCTCCTCTCCCTCCTCGCGTTGTCCTTGATCGTCGGCTGCGGCCAGCCCGAAGCTCCGGAACCCGAACCGGAGCCGGTCGAGTCGCCGCCGATGATGGAGCAGTCCCCCATCGACCTCGCGGACGCCGCGTCCCGAGAGTTCGCGGAAATGGCGTTCGACTACGCGGCGGCGCCGGTCTCGGTCGTGAGCGACCACGGGTTCCGGTTCGATCTCGAGAATCCGGGCGGCGTCACGGTCGATGGACGGCGCTACGAGCTGCTGCAGTTCCACTTCCACCACCCGAGCGAGCACACGGTCTCCGGCGCGGCGTTCCCGATGGAGATGCACCTCGTCCACCAGCACGCCGACGGCGCGCTCGCCGTGGTAGGCGTGTTCCTCGCCGAGGGCGACGCGCACGAGGCGCTGGCTTCCGTCTGGGGCGGGATGGAGGAGCCGCCCGGCGAGGTCGCCGCGACGCTCGACCCGGCCGCGCTGCTCCCCGAGGAGCGCACGACGTGGCGGTATCCGGGTTCGCTCACGACCCCGCCCTACACCGAGGGCGTCTCGTGGTTCGTCATGACCGAGCCGGTGACGGTCTCTCGGGAGCAGATCGAGGCGTTCCAGCGGGGGACGCCGATGAACGCCCGTCCGGTCCAGCCGCTCAACGCGCGGGAGCTCACGTCCGACCAGTCGCCTTGACCCCGGACCTCCGATCGCTCATCCGCGAGGTTCCCGACCATCCCCGGCCCGGCGTTCTCTTCAAGGACGTCACCACCCTTCTGAAGGATCCCGCGGGGCTCGCGTCGGCGACGGCCCGGCTCGTCGAAGCCGCCTCGGGGCTCGACGTCGACCTCGTCGCGGGCGCGGAATCGCGCGGGTTCGTGCTTGGCCCGGGGCTCGCCGTGCGACTCGGGGCCGGGTTCGTGCTGTTGCGGAAGCCGGGCCGCTTGCCGGCCGCCACCGTTCGGGCCGAGTACGAACTGGAGTACGGGGCCGACGCCCTCGAGGTCCACGCCGACGCGATCCGGCCCGGGCAGCGGGTGCTCGTCACCGACGACCTGCTCGCGACCGGGGGCACCGCTCGGGCGGCGGCGGATCTCGTGGAGCGGCTCGGCGGGACCGTGGCCGGCTTCGTGTTCCTGGTCGAGCTGGCCGCGCTCGGCGGACGAAAGCGGCTGGGCTCCCGGCCGGTTCGGTCGGTGGTCCGGTACGACGACTGAGCCGCGGGGCCGGGAGGGCCCCGACATCTACGCGATCCTGACGGTCCTGATCGGGATCGCGGCGCTGCTGACCTGGATCGTCCCCGCCGGGCGGTACGACCGCGCGTTGCTGGAAAACGGGCGCGAGGCCGTGGTTCCCGGCTCCTACCGGGTCATCGAGTCCTCGCCCGCCGGCGTGTGGGAACTCCTGACCGCGATCCCCGACGGACTCGCCGACGCCGCGAGCGTGGTGTTCCTCGTGTTCCTCGTGGGCGGGTCCGTCGGCGTCCTCGTGCGCGCCGGCGTGATCGAACTCGGCCTCCGACGGCTCGTCGCCCTCACCGGCGCGCGGGTCGAGCTGCTCGTTCCGGCGCTCCACTTCGCCTTCGCCGCGGTGGCCGGGGTCGTGGGGATGCCCGAGTTGTCGATCGCGTACCTCCCGATCGTCCAGCCGCTCATGACCCGGCTCGGCGCGAGCCCGACGACCGGCCTCGCGGTCGCGCTGCTCCCCACCACGCTCGGCGCCGCGTTCGGCGTGACGGTTCCGGCGACGGTGGGAGTCGGGCACATGCTCACCGAGCTGCCGATGTACTCGGGAGCGGGCTTCCGCTTCGCGGTCTTTCTCGTGGTGCAGACCGTCGCCGCCGCCTTCCTCGTCCGCCGCGCCCGCGCCGAGATCCGGGCGTCGGGGGTCCGGCCCCGAGTCCTCGAAGCCGCGCCCCCGGCTCCGCTCCGGCTCCGCTTGGCGGGCGGCCTCGCGCTCGTCCTCTTCGCGTTGTTCGTCGCGCTCGTGCTCGCGCTCGGACTCGGGTTCGAGGAAATCTCCGGCGCCCTCGTCGCCCTCGCGGTCGTCGTCTCGCTCGCCGCCGGGCGCCGGGTGAACCGGATCTGCGCCGACTTCAACGAGGCGTTCCGCGAGCTTCTGGTCGGCGCGCTCGTCTGTGGGTTCGCCCGTGGGGTCGCGGTGGTGATGACCGAGGGGCAGGTGATGGACACCGTGGTCCACTGGGTCGCGCTCCTCGTCGCCTCGCTGCCGCCGGCGCTGACCGCCGTGGGCCTCCTCCTCGGCCAGACGCTGTTCAACTTCCTCGTGCCTTCGGGCAGCGGCCAGGCCCTCATCACCCTGCCGATCCTCGTCCCGGTCGCGGACCTCGCCGGGATGACCCGTCAGGTCGTCGTTCTGGCCACCCAGTGGGGCGACGGGCTCACCAACGCGATCTTCCCGACCTCCGGCTACTTCATGGCCACGCTTGTCCTCGGGAAGGTCGGGCTGGGCCCGTGGATCCGCTACTACCTGCCGCTCTTCGCCGCGGTTCTGGCGATCGCCGTCGTCGGCCTCGTCGCGGCGCAGGCGGTCCGGCTGGGGCCGTTTTGAGTTACTCGTCCACCGACTCGAGCACGAGGAAGTGGTCGAGGTAGGCCCGATACCGGGTCCGGATCTCGTCCACGTACTTCGTGACCTCCGACCCCCGCACGTAGCCGTAGGTCGCCTCGGCGGCGAACTCGGGATCGTTCAGCCGCCCCATGGCCTCCTCGACGTTGTCGAACCAGATCGCCGAGTCGAGACCCAGCCGGCGGGCCAGCCTCCTCGCGTCGAGAACGTGCCCGTACCCGGCGTTGTAGGACGCGAGCGCGAACCAGAGCTGCTCCGCCGGAGGCAGGTCGGGGAACCGGGTGCGGTTCCACGCCAGATACCGGACTCCCGCCTCGATTCCCACTTCCGGTTCGGCGAGCCGGTCGGGATCCACCCCGAGGTCCTCGGCGGTCGTCGGCATCACCTGCATCAGCCCCCGGGCCCCGGCGAAACTGACCTGGTCGGGATCGAAGCCGCTCTCCTGGTACATCTGGGCCACGATCAGCCGCCAGTCGAAGCCCTCCTCGTCGGCGGCGACTTCGGCGATCGGGTCCCACGGGGAGAGCCGGTCGTCCGTGATCCGGTCGCGGGCCAGGCGCTCCTGCCGGCGGCGGTTCACGAAGTACTTGTTCTTGAGGACGTTCGCGTCGTAGCTGCGGGCGCTCCGCTTGAGGAACAAGTCCAGCGCCCGCTTCAGCTCGACCCGGCCGGGCGCGACCGCCCACACGAGATTCCGGGGCGGCTCCAGCGCCAGCCCGAGGCGAAGCCGGTCGTCCAGCGTGCTCCCGATCTGCGCCCGGTGGCTGTCGATCAGGGTCACGTCCGCCGTCCCGGCCGCGATCTCCTCGAGGATGAGGTCGCTCGGAAGGTTCCGTTCCTCCACCGTGAAGTCGCCGTCGAGGCCGGCGAGGGTGTCCACGTAGCTCGTCGCCGGGGGGACCGTGACCGTGCGCCCGGCGAGGTCGGCCACCATGTTGATCGGCTCGTCCCGGGTCACGAACGTCTCGCGGACCTGAAGGTAGGGGGCGGTGAAGAGCAGCCCGCGCTCCCGGCGCGCCGGCGTCTCCGCCCAGCCGGCTGCGATCACGTCTCCGCCCCCGGCCAGAAGCTCCGCCGCGAGCTCCTCGTGGTCGCGGGCGACGCGCACCGAGACGTCGAGGTCGTGCTCGTCGGCGAACAGCCGCATCAGCTCGTACTCGAAGCCGAGCTGTTCGCCCCGCCAGAGATACCACGTCGAAGGCGAGCTGAGCGTCAGCATCCGCAGCGTGCCCGAGGCTCGGATCTCCTCCCAGTTCCTCGGGCCGGCCGGCTCGCCGGCCACGATGTGGT
This sequence comes from Vicinamibacteria bacterium, assembly GCA_965199715.1. Classification (GTDB taxonomy): domain Bacteria; phylum Acidobacteriota; class Vicinamibacteria; order Marinacidobacterales; family Marinacidobacteraceae; genus CBDATA01. The sequence goes on along the minus strand of OZ241322.1, from coordinate 1,200,698 downwards.
GCTCGATCAGGAAGTCGTCGAGCGCCTGCCGGAGCAGCGGGTTCTCCCGACGCACCGCCCACGAGATGTGCTTGGGATCGGGCAGTTCGTCCAGCTTCCGGATCTCGGGATGGGCCCGGATCGCGATGCGGGCCGCCGCCTCGTCCATGATCGTCGCGTCCACCTCGCCGGCGACGATGAGCTCGGCGATCGCGTCGGAGGCGGTCTCCGCCGGAAGCGCGGCGCGGGGCGCGTCCGGGAAGAGCGAGTCCAGCGTTTCCTCGTAGGCGGTGCCCGGCGCGACCCCGTACACGCCCTCGGCGGTCCCGACCACCCACTCCCGCGACACCGTGAGCGGCACCGTGAACGCGACCCGCTGCTGACGCGCCCGGGTGACGGTCAGCGTGGCCACCGCCACGTCGGACCGACCCTCCTCGACCGAGGTCACCAGATCCCGGACGCTCGGCTCCACGACCCACTGAGGCGTCACGCCGTGGCGGCGGGCGAACCGCTCGGCGAGAAGCTCGTAGCGATCCTTCGAGAGCCCCTGCGACGGCAGCGTCTCGAACTCCTCGAAGGCGACGCGGGCGAAGCGCACGACGCCGCGCTCCTGAATCTCCGGCCAGTCGGACGTCAGCAGCGGCGCGTCCTCCTCGCCGCCGCCGCAGCCGGAGAGCGCCGCCAGGACGGTCCACGCCCAAAGACGACGGTTCATGCTTTCAATCTACTACGGCGCATACTTGCCCGATGCGCGTTCGCCGCCTCCCCGTCCAGCCGATGACATCCGCCGCGTTCGCTCCTTACGGCGAGCTTCTCGAGCCCCGGGAGCGTCCCGCCGACGGGCGCCGCTTCTTCCCGGCGGACTTCCTTTGCGAGGGGCGCCCGACCGTGGACGTGATCTGGCAGCCCGCCGAGGGGCGCCGTTTCCGCCTGCTGGAGCGGCACTTCGCCGTCACCCAGACCTTCGTGCCGCTCGGGGGCGCCCCTTCGGTGGTCGCGGTCGCGCCGCCGACCGGGCCCGAAGCGGTTCCCCGGCCCGAGGACGTGCGCGCGTTCCTCATCGATCCCGCCGTCGGCTACGCGTACCGGGTCGGAACCTGGCACTCGCTCGACCGCTTCCCGCTCGAGCCTCCGGGAGCGAGCTTCGTGATCCTCAACGTGGATCCAAACCCGACGCAGGTCGTGGACTACGGGGAGCGGTTCGGCGTGGAGTTCGAGGTCAGCCTTCCGGAGCGAAGTGCATGATCGAGTTCGCGTAGTAGGCGACGAGCTCCCGCTCCGACTCGCGATACCGGATCCGGCCTCCCTCGGTCACGATCAGCCGCCGGAGCGCGAGCGAGCGCACGCCGCACTCGATCGCGTGCGTCCAGTCGGAGGGGCTGAAGTCCGAGAGGTCGGTCGTCTCGCCCATCGCGTCCACGAGGCGGAACGCCTCCTCCCGGGCCTCGTCGGGAGTGACCCCTTCCGGCCCGGCGCGCGTCACCACGGCCGCCATGAGCGGCACTGGAAGCACCGGCATGACCCCGGCGATCCGCTCCATGAGCTCCCGCGCGAGCTCCTCCACGGCCGAAAACCGCGCGGCGCGGTCGGCGCGCGCCGGGTCGAGCCCGCGCCCCCGCGTCCACTCCCGCAGCGAGAGCGGGCTTCCGAACGTGAGGTTGACGTGCCCGAACGGGCGCCACCGCCGCCGCAGCGCGAGCCACGCCTGGTGGAACCAGAACCCGAAGATCGCCTGCAGGTAGCGCACCCGGCTGGGGCGCTTCCCCCGGGACTTCATGATCTGGAGGTTCCGGTCCTCCAGCACCCGGTCGTAGTTGACCGCCGTCGGAACGAAGGCCACGTCGCGGGCGCGCTCGGGCCCGAAACCGCGCACGGTGTAGTCGAGCAGGCCGAGGCGCGGGGCGCCGAGCCGCCCGTCGAGGCTCAGATTGCCTTCGATGAAGAACGCCTGCGGCACTCCTTCCTCGATGGACCGCCGGACGTGGGCGGCGAGCACCGCCCGGTAGAGGCGATTTCCCGAGCCGCGCTGGACGAAGTAGCCGCCGACGGTGCGCAACAGCGGCTCGAACGGCCAGTAGCGCGCCCATTCGCCGGCGGCGAAGGACACGATGGCGCGGTCGGCGAGCGCGGTGGCGGCGACGAGGTAATCGAGCGTGCTCCGGTGGTTGATGACGAACACCAGCGTCGAGTCCGCCATCCGCTCGAGCAGCGCGGCCTCGTCCTGGTAACGGACCCGCACCCGGAAGAGGCCGGCGACCGCCTTCCGGAGCCGCCCGCCCAGAATGCGCAGGTAGAAGCCCGAGTCGAGGCGGGGCACGATGTCCAGGGCGTGGCGGCGCGCCAGGTCCAGCGCCGCCGCCGGATCGCCGGGTTCGCGCGCCAGCGCCTCCTCCACCTCCGGCTGGGCCACGATGTCGGCGGCCGCGCTCTTCGGGTCCAGCATGAACCGCTCGGCCGGCTCCACGTCCGGAAGCCGGGCCCGGCGCCGGCGCCGCCGCCGGACGAGCAGGAACGCGGCCGCGAGACCGAGCCCGAGAGCGCCGAGAATCCCGGCGAGGACCATCAGCCGAAGGGCGGAACCGTCACGCGGGACGCGATGTCGTCCAGCAGCGCGCCGCGCCGCTCGCGGAGAACTTCGGCGAGCCGGTCGAGCGGCACCGTCTCGCCGGCGCGGTCGCCCCGCAGCCGGACCTCGGCTCCGCCCCGCGCGAGCGCCCGGCGGGCCACCACGACCCGCAGCGGAATTCCGATGAGGTCGGCATCCGTGAACTTTACGCCGGCCCGCTCGTCACGGTCGTCGTGGAGCACCTCGAGGCCGGCCTCGCCCAGACGCTCGTGGATCCGCGCCGCCTCGGCCAGCGCCTCCCGGTCCGCCTCCGACTTCCCGCCGAGCGAGATCAGGTGCACGTCGAACGGCGCGACGCTCATCGGCCAGCGGAGCCCGTCGTCGTCGTGGTGCTCCTCGGCGACGCAGGCGAGCAGCCGGCCCGAGCCGATCCCGTAGGAGCCCATCCAGATCGGCCGCTCCGCCCCCTGTTCGTCGAGGAAGCTGGCGTCGGCCGACTCGGCGTAGCTCGTGCCGAGCTGGAAGATGTTGCCCACTTCCACTCCCCGCGAGGTCGAAAGCGGCTTCCCGCACTGGCAACACGGGAATCCCTCGTCCGCGTTCGCGATGTCGGCCACGATCCGGGGCTCGTAGTCGCGCCCGGCGTTCACGTTCCGAAGGTGGAATCCCGCCTCGTTCGCTCCGGCGACGAGGTTGGGCGAGGTCACGACCGAGTCGTCGCAGACGACGAGCCCCGACTCGAGGCCCATCGGGGAGGCGTAACCGGGCTCCGCCCCCGCCTTGCGGATCGCCTCGTCGTCGGCGGGCTGGAGCCACGCCGCGCTCGCGGCGCCGGCCAGCTTGGTCTCGTTGACCTCCAGGTCGCCCCGGATGACCGCGACCACGAGCTCCTCCCGGCTGCCGCCGTCGAGTCCGCCGATCATGAAGACCATCTTGGCGGTCCGGCTCGGCGGAACGTCGAGGAACTCGGCCAGCTCCCGGATCGTCGAGGCGCCCGGAGTCGCGACCCTTTCCACCGGCGCCGGGTCCTCGGCGGCGGCGGCCGACTTGCGGAAGCGCGCCACCTGCCGGTTCGCCGCGTACCCGCAGCCCGAGCAGAGGACGAGCGTGTCCTCGCCGATCGGCGAGAGGTACATGAACTCGTGGGCCTGCTTCCCGCCCATCATCCCGGTGTCGGACCCGACGGCGATGGACGGGACCCCGCAGCGCCCGAAAATCCGGAAATACGCGGCGTAGTGCGCCCGGTATTGCCGCGCCAGCCCTTCGGCGTTGCGGTCGAGGCTGTACGAATCCTTCATCGTGAACTCGCGAACCCGGATCAGCCCGGCGCGCGGCCGCGCGTCGTCCCGGAACTTGGTCTGGATGTGATAGACCAGCTGCGGAAGCTGCCTCCACGACTGGATCTCGGTGCGGCAGAGGTCCGCCACGACCTCCTCGTGGGTCATGGCCAGCACGAGGTCGCTGTCCTTCCGGTCGCGGAAGCGGGCCATCTCCGGTCCCACCGCGTCGTACCGCCCCGACCGGCGCCAGACCTCGGCCGGATGCACGACCGGCATCGTCATTTCCTGCCCGCCGATCCGGTTCATCTCGTCTCGGAAGATGTTCTCGATGCGCGTGATGGACCGGTGCGCGAACGGAAGGTACGAGAAGAGTCCCTGTCCCAACTGCCGGATGAACCCGGCGCGCAGCAGCAGGCGGTGGCTCGGGGCCTCGATTCCCGCCGGCGTCTCGCGCAGAGTCAGCCCGAAGTGAGAGGAAAGCCGCATGGCGCGCGCATTCTACGGGGCGGAAACGCCCCCTCGCTTCCGGCCGTTCCCCGTCGCCGTCGCGGCGCTCGCCTCAGCGGGCGAGGCTTTCGAGCTCGGTCGCGTCGAAGATTCCCGGGCGGGCCTCGTCCAGCGCGACGAGCGCCTCGCCCAGCAGGTAGATCGACCCGGCCACCACGACCTCGCCCCCGGGGCCGGCGAGCTCCGCCGCCCGGGCGAGGGCCGGCCCCACGCCGGAAGCGGTCTCGATCGCGGCGCCGTCCACCCGGTTCGCCAGCTCCTCCTCCGAAAGCGCCCGCCGGCTCGTCGCGCGGGTCAGCACCACGTGGTCGAAGCGGGGCAGCAGCGGCGCGAGCATCGCGTCCGTCTTCTTGTCCCGCATCGCCCCGAACACGAGCACCCGGGTCCGGTCGCGGGGCCACGCCAGCAGGAACTCCGACAGCCGCCGGGCCCCGTCGGGGTTGTGCGCGGCGTCCAGCAGGAACCGCGGTTCGCCGGTCGTCCACTGCAGCCGTCCCGGCCAGACCGTCGCCGCGACCCCGCGGCGGACCCGGTCCGGATCGGGATCCGGCAGGCCCAGCTCCTCGAGCGCCGCCTCTGCGCCCCGGATCGCGAGCGCGAGGTTGTCCAACTGGTGCCGCCCCGGAAGCGGGACCTCGAGATCGTCGTAGGTGCGGGCCAGCGTGCGCAGCGTTCCCCTCGAACCGGTGCGCTCCACGCGGAACTCGCCTTCGGTCTCCTGCGCCGCCGGGTGGAACCGCGCCCCGCGCTCGACCGCGCTCGCCTCGAGCGCGCGCAGCGCTTCGGTCTTCTGGCGCGCCGCGAGGAACGGCCGCTCCGCGGCCGCGACCGCGCCCTTCTCTCCGGCGATCCGCTCCACCGTGCTCCCGAGGAACCGCTCGTGGTCGAGCGCGATCCGGGTCACGAGCGCCGCCCGCGTATCCACCACCCCCGTCGCGTCCCAGCGTCCGCCCATTCCGGCCTCGAAGATCCCGACGTCCACCCGGCGCCGCCGGAACGCGAGCAGCGCGACCGCGGTGATCGTCTCGAAGAAGGACGGCTGGTGTCCGGGCGGGAAGTCCGTGGACGCCTCGGCGACGACTCCGACCAGCTCGGCGAACTCCTCGGGCGGAATCCGCTCGCCGTCGATGACGATGCGCTCCTCGATGTGCACGAGGTGGGGCGAGGTGAACCGTCCGACCGAGAGGCCCGACGCGCGCAGGATCGAATCGAGGAACGCGACCGTCGAACCCTTGCCGTTCGTGCCCGCGACCCGGACGGCCGGGACGTCGCGCTCGGGGTTCCCGAGCGCCGCGATCAGCTCGCGGATGTTGCGGAGGCCGACCTTGACGTGGAACTGCTCCCGCTCCCGCAGGTAGCGGCGCGCCTCTTCGTAGCGCATGGGGCGGACGCGATTGGAGCGGTCAGCGCGGCGAACCGGCGACCACCGGAATCCGTTCCGGCTCCGCGCGGCGCGCGGGCGTCCGGGCCGTCGCCGGCTCCGGATCGTGGAGGAACCGGAGCAGCCGCCCGAGCGTCCGCCGGAGCGACTTGCGATGGACGACCTGGTCCAGCATCCCGTGCTCCAGCAGGAACTCGGAGCGCTGGAATCCCTCGGGAAGCTCTCCCCGGATCGTCTGCTGGATCACCCGCGGACCGGCGAAGCCGATGAGCGCCCCGGGTTCGGCGATGTTCAGGTCGCCGAGCATCGCGTAGCTCGCAGTGACGCCGCCGGTGGTCGGGTGCGTCAGGATCGAGATGAAGGGAAGCCCCTCCTCGTCCAGCAGGGCGAGCGCCGCCGAGATCTTGGCCATCTGCATCAGCGAGAGCGCGCCTTCCTGCATCCGGGCGCCGCCCGAGCAGGAGATCACGATGAGCGGAACGCGGTCGGCGATCGCGGTCTCGACGGCGCGCGTGATCTGCTCGCCGACGACGACTCCCATGCTGCCGCCGATGAAGCCGTACTCCATCGCCGCGACCACGACCGGCGTCTTCTCGATGGTCCCCCGCGCCGCGAGCACCGCGTCGTCGAGGCCGGTGGCGCGGACGCCCTTCTCGATGCGGGCCGGATACGGAACCCGGTCGTGGAAGCCGAGCGGGTCGTTCGACCGCAGCGGCTCCGAGATGGACTCGTACTCGCCGCCGTCCAGCAGGAGTTCGAGCCGCCGCCGGGCGGAGAGCCGCCGGTGGTGGTCGCAGCGCGGACAGACTTCCTGGTTCTCGCGCAGCGCCTTCCCGTACACGATCTCGGAACAGCCCTCGCAGCGGACGAAGAGACCGGGGCGGACTTGAGGCCCGGGGCGGCTTCGGGGCGCGGCGGAGCCGGACGAATCGGGCATCAAGCCCGCCACTCTACCAAATGGGCCGTGTAGAATCGTCGCCGGAGGAGCCCATGGAACCCACGACCCTGAACCAGTTGCTGGCGACTTCGTTCGAGGCCAATCCGCGCGAACGGGCGCTGCTCCACAAGCAGGACGGGGAGTGGAAGGCCGTTTCGACCGCCGAGTGGCTCGAAGGCGCCCGCGCCGTCGCGCTCGGGCTCGAGGCGCAGGGGGTCGCGAAGGGCGACCGGGTGGCGCTCCTCGCCGAGAACCGCGTCGAGTGGTTCGTGATCGAGGCCGGGATGCAGATCCTCGGCGCGGTCACGGTGCCCATCTATCCGACCCTCACCGCCGTGCAGGCGGGGTACATCATCCGCAACTCCGGCGCCCGCGCGGTGATCGCCTCGACCGCCGACCAGCAGGCGAAGATCGCCTCGGTCCGCGACGAGATCCCCGACGCGAAGGACTTCTTCGCGCTGGACGCCCCGATCTCGGGGTTTCGCCCGTGGGACGACGTCGTCGCCGCCGGCCGAAAGCGGCTCGAAGCCGACGCCGGCGCGGCCCAGGGGCTCGCCGACGCGGTCCAGCCGGACGACGTGGCCACGCTGATCTACACGTCGGGCACCACCGGAGACCCCAAGGGCGTGATGCTGACCCAGGCGAACCTCACGCAGAACGCGATCTTCGCCCAGCGGGCCATCCAGCTCCGCAGCGACGACGTCTCGATGTCGGTGCTGCCCTACAGCCACGTGTTCGCCCGCATGGTGGACCACTACCTGCTGCCGCAGGTCGGCGTGACCATCGCGATCGCCGAGAACATGGATAGCCTCGTCGCGAACATCGGCGAGACGCATCCGACGATCCTCCCCTGCGTGCCGCGCTTCTACGAGAAGATGCGGGACCGGGTCCAGGAGAGCGCCGCGGCGGGCAGCTCGGTCAAGCGGAAGATCTTCGACTGGGCGTTCCGGGTCGGATACGAACGGGGACGGCTGGTGCAGGACGGCGTCGAGCCGGGACTGGGCCTCAGGCTGAGGTACGGCGTCGCCACGAAGCTCGTTTTCAGCAAGCTCCACGCCCGCCTCGGCGGCAAGATGCGGCTGTTCGTCTCCGGCGGCGCGGCGCTCCCCCGGGACGTGGCCGAGTTCTTCCTCGCCGCCGGGTGGGTCGTGCTCGAGGGCTATGGGCTCACCGAGACCTCGCCGGTCATCAGCGTGAACCGGCCGGACGACTTCCGCTTCGGGACCGTGGGCAAGGTGATCGAGGGCGTGGACGTCCGGATCGCCGACGACGGCGAGATCCTCTGCCGGGGCCACAACGTAATGAAGGGCTACTGGGGCAACGAGGAGGCGACCGCCGAGGCCATCGGGGACGGCTGGTTCCACACCGGCGACGTGGGAGAGCTGGAGGACGGCTTCTTGCGCATCACCGACCGCAAGAAGGACCTTCTCGTGACCGCCGGCGGCAAGAACGTGGCCCCGCAGCCGATCGAGGGGACGCTGAAGGCCAGCAAGTACATCGCCGAGATCGTCCTCGTCGGCGATGGCAAGCCCTTCGTCGCGGCGCTCGTGACCCCCGAGTTCGAAGAGGTGAAGCGCTGGTGCGACGAGAACGGGGTCCAGGCGGCCGATCTGGACGCGATGGCGAAGAGCCCCGAGGTCGCGAAGCTCCTCCAGGACGAGATCGACCGGCTCAGCGGCGACCTCTCCCGTTACGAGCGGGTGCGGAAGATCGCGGTGATCCCGGCGGTCTTCTCGATCGACGGCGGGGAGCTGACCCCCACGCTCAAGGTCCGGCGCCGCGAGGTGCTGGGGCGCTATGCCGAGGTCGTCGAGGGCGTGTACGCCGCTTGAGCGGCGCGCGATGACGGACCGCTTCGAGACCGTCATCGGGCTCGAGGTCCACGTCCAGCTCGACACCCGCACCAAGCTGTTCTGCGGCTGCCGGAACCGGTCCGGCGCCCCGCCCAACACCGACGTGTGCCCGGTCTGCTACGCCCTCCCCGGCGCGCTTCCGGTCCCGAACCGGCGCGCGGTGGAGCTTGCGGTGCGCGCCGCGCTCGCGCTCGACTGCGAGGTGTCCGAGGTCTCCGTCTTCGAGCGCAAGAACTACTTCTACCCCGACCTGCCGAAGGGCTACCAGATCACCCAGTACGCGAGGCCGCTGGCGGGGCGCGGCGGGATCGAGATCGGCGGGCGGCGCATCCGCATCCACCGGGTCCAGATCGAGGAGGACGCCGGGAAGCTCCTCCACGCCGGGTTCGGCGGACCGGCGGACCGCAGCGGCGTGGACTTCAACCGCGCCGGGGTTCCGCTGATCGAGATCGTGACCGAGCCCGACCTGCGCTCGCCCCGGGAGACCGAGGAATTCGCGCGGGTGCTCCGGAGTCGTCTCCGTTACTGCGCGGTCTCGGACGCCGACATGGAGCGCGGGAACCTGCGCATGGACGGCAACATCTCGGTGCGGCGGCGGGGAGCGGACTCGCTCGGGGCGAAGGTGGAAGTGAAGAACGTGAACTCGTTCCGCTTCCTCCGCCGGGCGCTCGAGTTCGAGGAGCTCCGCCAGCGGCAGGTGCTCGCCGCGGGCGACGCGATCCGGATCGAGACCCGGCAGTTCCGTGAGGATCGCGGCGTCACCGAGGCGATGCGGGGCAAGGAGGCGGCCGCGGACTACCGGTACTTCCCCGATCCGGACCTTCCCCCGCTGCGCCTCGAGGCCGGGCTGGTCGAGCGCGAGCGCGCCGTCCTGCCGGAGTTCCCGAGGGAGCGCGCCGCCCGCCTCGAGACGGCCTTCGGGGTGCGTCCCGAACACGCGAAGCTGCTCGTGGCCGCGCGCGGGCTCGCCGACTACTTCGAAGCCGTCGCCGCCGCCGCGCCGGGCCCGCTGGCGGCGAGCTGGATCCTCCAGGAGACGCCGGCGGCGCAGCGCGAGTCGGGCGCCTTCCGGGTTCCGCCCGACCAGCTCGGGGAGCTTCTCGCCCGGGTCGCCTCCGGGAAGCTGGCGCGCAACCTCGCGAAGGACGCCTTCGCGCTCATGGACGCCTCGGGGCTCTCCGCAGGCGAAGCCGTCGGCCGCCTCGGCGCCGCACTCGGCGCGTCGGAGCTCCTCGCGCTGGCGCGGCGGCTCGTCGCGGAGCATCCGGACGACGCCAGCGCCTTCCGGGCGGGCCGGACCAAGGCCATCGGGTTCTTCATCGGTCGCGCCATGCGCGAGCTGGGCGGACGCGCCGACGCCCGCGCCATGCGGGAAGCGCTCCGTCGCGCGTTGTCGGAGGACTGAGATCGCGTCCGTCCTGCTGGTGGCGGGATGGACCGCCACCGGCAAGACCCGCTTCGCCCGGGCGTGCGTCCGGCGCCTCTCGGGATGCGTGGTCCTTTCGCTCGACGACTACTACCGGGACGTGTCGCGCCTTCCCCGAAACGAGCGGGTCCGGCAGGACTTCGACCGCCCCGAGGCGCTCGATCTCGCCGGCTTCGCCCGCGACCTCAAGACTCTGCGGCGCGGCGGAACCGTCCCCCGCCGGCGCTACGACGTGGCGAGCGGGTGGAACCTTGTGGACGGAGTCCGGGGGCCGGCGCGCAGCGTGGTCGCCGAGGGCGTCTTCACGTTCGTCGATCCCGCGGCCCGGGAACTCGCCGACGTGACGGCGTTCCTCGACGGCGAACCGGAGCGGCTGCTGGCCCGCCGGCTGGCCCGCGACGTCGCCGAACGCGGATACTCTCCGGCGGAAGTGCGCCGGATGTTCCTCCAAGGAGCGCTGCCGGCGCAGCGCCGCTACCTTTCCGGCGCCGCGGCCCTCGCCGACCTGGTCCTCCCGATGGACTGGACGGACGCCCACGTCGAGCGCTGCCTCCGACTCTTGCCAAGGGAATCCCGAAAATGAGCGAACTGCTTCGCGTCGGCCACAGCCCCGACCCCGACGACGCCTTCATGTTCTGCGCCCTGTCCAACGGGGCGGTGCGCATCCGCGACTACCGGGTCGAGCACGTGCTCGAGGACATCGAGAGCCTCAACCGCCGGGCGATGGCGGGCGACCTGCCGATCACCGCGATCTCGGCGCACGCCTACCTCAAGGTGGCCGACAAGTACTGGATCATGGCGACGGGAGCCAGCATCGGCGAGGGCTACGGCCCGGTCGTGGTCAGCCGCTCGCCCGGAACGCTGGAGGATCTCGAGGGCGAGCGGGTCGCGATCCCCGGACCGTGGACCACGGCGGCGCTCCTCGCCCGCTGCTACATCGGCGACTTCACCCCCGTGTACGTGTCCTTCGAGAAGGTGTTCGAGACCGTCGCCGCAGGCGAAGCCGACGCGGGGGTCGTGATCCACGAGGGCCAGCTCACCTGGAAGGCGGAGGGGTTCCACCTGATCGACGACTTCGGGGCGCGCTTCGAGGCCGAGAACGACCTGCCGCTCCCCCTCGGTCTCGATGTGGTCCGGCGCGACCTCGGGCGGAGTCTCGCGGTCGAGGTGAATCGGGCGATGCGAGCCAGCATCGACTGGGCCTACGCCAACGAGGAGGAGGCGCTCGACTACGCGCTCCAGTTCGGGCGCGGGCTCGAACGCGAGCTCGGACGCAAGTTCGTGAAGATGTACGTCTCGACGCTGACCAGGGACATGGGCGACTCCGGCGAGGCGGCGCTGCGGGCGCTCTTCCGGATGGCGGAGCGGGTCGGAGCCGTCGAGGAGGCGCCCGAAGTCGAGCTCATCCGGTAGTGCGGATCATCCGCGTCCGAAGAGACGAGGACTCGCCCGCGGTGGGCCGCGAGCGGCCGAACTACGAGTTCACCGCATACGGACCGACTCCGTTTCGTGAAGAGAAGATCCTGCACGACCGGCTGGAGGAGCATCAGCTCCTCGAGGACGAATCCATCCTGATCGTCGGGCGGGAGGTCCGTACCGATCTCGACGGATGGATCGACCTGCTCGGCGTGGACCGGCAGGGGAACGTGGTCGTCGTGGAGCTGAAGAAGGGCCGCACGCCGAGGGAGGTCGTGGCGCAGGCGCTCGAGTACGCCGCCTGGGCCTCGGGCCTCGATGAGGACGCTCTCGGACGGATTCTGGGGAGCGATCTGGCGGAAGCGCACCGGAAGCGGTTCGGCCTCGAGGAAACCGTCTCGTTCAACCGCGACCAGCGGCTCGTGATCGTCGCGGAGAAGATCTCCGAGCGCATCCTCCGCAGCGCCGAGTTCCTCGTCCGCAGGGGACTGCGCGTCAGTTGCGTCGAATTCGCGCTCTTCGAGTCCGGTGAGGACGACCGACTGGCGTCGCACCAGGTCGTCGGCGACAAGCCGGCGCCGCGCTCGACCGGCAAGACCAACGAGGCCGAGTTCATGGTGAGGTGCGACGAGCACGGCCGGGCCGTGTTCACGCGGCTGCTCGAATGGGCGCGCCGCCGTTCGCTGACGTTCAGTTGGGGGAATCCGGGGCTTTCGGTCGGAGTCGGCGACGGAAAGTCGCGCGTGGTCGTGTGCTACGCCAACCCGCCGGGCGGCTGGGCCCAGTCCGTCTACTCGGGATTTTGCGGACACGGGAGCTTGTCCATGAAGACGGGCGCGCCGCCGGAGATCCTTGAGCGGCTCGGCGAGGAGGCGAAGGCGACCGGGCTGTTCCAGCCGGCGGGCCGCGAATGGAAGTGCCTGATCGACCGCGCATGCACCGACGAGGAGATCGACAGGCTCCTCGGCTGGTGCGAGCGCGTCGAGGAGACGATCCGGACCTACGCCGGCGCCTGACGGTCGCGCTCGAACAGGATCCGGATTCCCTCCAGGGTCAGCCGCTCGTTCACCTCATCGACCACGCCGCTCCACTCGGCGACCCGGCGCGCCAGTCCGCCGGTCGCGATGACCTTCTGCTCGCCGCCGAGCTCCTCCTTCAGCATCCGCACCATCTCGCGGATGAGGCCGGTCCAGCCGAGCACCAGCCCGGATCGCAGCGCCGCGACCGTGTGCCTCCCCACGACGTTGCGCGGCGGCAGCAGCTCCACTTCGGGCAGGCGGGCCGTCCGTCGCACGAGCGCCTCCGCCGCGATTCCGAGGCCGGGGCTGATCGCGCCGCCGTGGTATTCGCCGCTCGCCGTGATCACGTCGAAGGTGAGCGCCGTGCCCGCGTCGAGCACGATCGCGTCCACTCCGTAGAGGTGGTGCACCGCCGCCGTGTTGGCGATGCGGTCGGGACCGGTCGCCTCCGGGTTCTCGACCATCAGCTTGACGCCGTGCGCGGTGCGGTGGTTCAGCACGAACAGGGGGAGCCCGAAGCGCCGCTCCGCGAGCGTCCGCAGCGCGCTCGTGGCCGCCGGAACCACGCTCGCGAGCGCGAGCGCGGTGACGTCCCGGCGGCTTCGATCCGCTTGCGCGAGCAGGCCGTCGAGCAGCACGCCGGTCTCGTCCGGGAGCCGCTCGACCGAGGTGGAGACGCGCCAGTCGCGCACGAAGGCCCGCCCGTCGTGGAGTCCGATCTCGGTCTTGGTGTTCCCGACGTCGAAGACGAGCAGCATCGCCCCATCGTAGCCCCGCCCATAGACTCTCCCGCCGATGATCGCCCTGGACTCGATCCATGCCGCCCGCGAGCGCGCCGCGCCCTTCGTCCTGAGAAGTCCGCTGGTGCCGCTCCGCCATGACGGCCCGGACGAGATCCACCTCAAGCTCGAGAACCTGCAGCCCTTCGCGTGCTTCAAGATGCGCGCCGCGGCCTCGCTGTTCGGCTCGCTCTCGGACGCGGAGATCGCCCGCGGCGTGATCACGGCCAGCGCCGGCAACTGGGCGCAGGCGGTCGCGTTCATGGCGCGCGAGCGGGGCGTTCCCTGCACCGTCGTCGTTCCCGAGACCTCTCCCGAGAACAAGCGACGGACGATCGCCGCGCTGGGGGCCGAGATCGTCGTGGCGCCGTTCGCCGACTGGTGGGAGTGCATCGTGTCCCACGAGTGGAAGGGCCGGGACGCCCGGTTCGTCCATCCGGTGGAGGAGGAGCCGGTGATGGCCGGCAACGGCGTCGTGGGCCTCGAGATCCTCGAGGATCTCCCGGACGTGGACGCGGTGCTCGTCCCCTTCGGCGGGGGCGGCCTCAGCATCGGCGTCGCCGGCGCGCTGCGCGGCATGGGTTCCGACGCGCCGGTGCACCCCGTCGAGTGCACCGCGTCTCCCAAGCTCGCCCGCTCGATGGAGCACGGGAGCCCGACCTGGATCGAGACGACTCCGAGCTTCGTGGACGGCATCGGCGGAAACACCGTCCTCGAGCCGATGTGGGGCCTCGCCCGGGAGGCGCTCGCCGAGCCGCTGCTCGTGACCCCCGACGAGATCGCCGAGGCCATCCGGACGCTCGTCGCCCGGGCGCGGATCGTCCCCGAGGGCGCCGGCGCGTGCCCCGCGGCGGCGGCCATGGCGGGCCGGGTTCCCGGGCCTCGCGACCGCCCCCGCAAGATCGTCTGCCTCGTTTCGGGCGGCAACATCGAGATGGGCGTGCTGCGCCGGATCCTCGACGGCGAGACGCCGACGTCGGCCCGCTAGCCGGCGAGACGCCGACCTCGGCCCGCCCGGCCGTCAGTCCGAGTTCTTCAGGACGCCCCGCAGCACGGTCGGCAGGATGCCGCCGTTGCGGTAGTACTCCACCTCGATCCCCGAGTCGAGCCGCGCCACCGCCTCGAAGCGCTTCTCCCCGGCGACCACCCGCACCCGGGACTTGGGCGTGAAGCCGTTGTCGAGCCCCTCGATGCGGAACGTCTCGTCGCCGTCGAGGCCCAGCGAGGCGGCGTTCTCGCCCTCGACGTACTCCAGGGGAAGCACGCCCATCCCGACGAGGTTGCTGCGGTGGATGCGCTCGTAACTCTCGGCGAGCACCGCCTTCACCCCGAGCAGCAGCGTTCCCTTGGCCGCCCAGTCGCGCGAGGAGCCGCTTCCGTAGCGCTTGCCGGCGAGGATCACGAGCGGCGTGCCCTCGCTGCGATACCGCTCGGCGGCCTCGAAGATCGTGGTCCGGGTTCCCGTCGGATGGTGGACCGTGAACCCCCCCTCCACTCCGGGAACGAGCTGGTTGCGCAGGCGGATGTTCGCGAACGTCCCGCGCAGCATGACCCGGTCGTTTCCCCGCCGCGAGCCGTAGGAGTTGAAGTCCTGCACGTCGCGCTCGGAGAGCCACTCGCCGGCGGGCGAGTCCGACTTGATGCTCCCCGCGGGGGAGATGTGGTCGGTCGTGACCGAATCGCCGCACATCACGAGCACGCGGGCCCCCCCGATCGCAGCCGGCGGATCGGGAGCCGCCTGCATTCCTTCGAAGAACGGCGGCTCGCGGATGTAGGTGGACTCCGGATCCCACGGATACAGCTCGCTCTCGGACACCGGAATCTCGTTCCACGTCTCGTTGCCGTCCCAGACGTCCGCGTAGGCGTCCTGGAAGGTCCCGGCGGTGAGCGCTCGCTCCATGACCTCGCGAACCTCGGCGGTCGTGGGCCAGATGTCCCGCAGGTACACCGGCTTGCCGTCCGCGCCCGGCCCGATCGGATCCTCGGCGAGGTTCACGTCCACGGTGCCCGCGAGCGCGAACGCGACCACGAGCGGCGGCGACGCGAGGTAGTTCGCGAGCACTTCCTTGTGGACCCGGCCCTCGAAGTTGCGGTTCCCCGACAGGACCGAGGCGGCCACGAGGTCGCCGTCGTCGATCGCCCGGCTCACCGTCTCCGGCAGCGGCCCGCTGTTGCCGATACAGGTGGTGCACCCGTACCCCACGAGGTGGAATCCGAGATCCTGCAGCGATCCGAGCAGCCCCGCGTCGCGCAGGTACCGGGTGACCGCCCTCGAGCCGGGCGCCAGCGAGGTCTTGACGTGCGGCGGGGTCATGAGGCCGCGCCGCAGCGCGTTTCTGGCGAGGATGCCGGCCGCGAACATCACTCCCGGGTTGGAGGTGTTCGTGCAGGACGTGATCGCGGCGATCACCACCGCCCCATGCCCGATGTTGTGGCCCCGGCCGACGCTCGCGGTCCGACCGAGCCGGTCGTCCTCGACTCCGAACCCGGCGGGGCCGGCGGGGGCGCGCAGCGCCGTCCGGAACTCGTCCTGGAGCGCGGACAGGCGCACCCGATCCTCGGGGCGCCTCGGTCCGGCGAGGCTCGGCTCCACCGTCGCGAGATCCAGCTCCTCGACGGCGGTGAACTCGGGGTCGGGACTGTCGTCCGTGCGGAAGATCCCCTGCGCCTTGCAATAGCGCTCGACCCGCTCCACTTCCTGCGGCGTCCGACCGGTGCGGCGCAGATAGTCGAGCGTCTCCCCGTCCACCGGGAAGAAGCCCATGGTCGCGCCGTATTCGGGGGCCATGTTGGCGATGGTCGCCCGGTCGGCGACCGGCATCCCGGCGAGGCCGCTCCCGAAGAACTCGACGAACTTCCCGACGACGCCGAAGCGCCGCAGCTTTTCGGTGATCGTGAGGACGAGGTCCGTCGCGGTGACTCCCTCCCGCAGCTCGCCGGCGAGGCGGAACCCGACGACCTCGGGGGTCATCAGGTAGCAGGGCTGGCCCAGCATCGCCGCCTCGGCCTCGATCCCGCCGACGCCCCAGCCGAGCACGCCCAGCCCGTTGATCATCGTGGTGTGCGAGTCGGTGCCGACCAGCGTGTCCGGCAGCAGGATCCCGTCGCGCCGCAGGACGACCTTCGCCAGCAGCTCGAGGTTCACCTGATGGACGATGCCGGTCGAGGGCGGCACCACCCGGAAACCGTCGAAGGCGGCCTGGCCCCAGCGCAGGAACTCGTAGCGCTCGCGGTTGCGCTCGAACTCGATCGCCTCGTTCCGCCGCAGCGCGAGCGGCGTCCCGAACGACTCCACCTGCACCGAGTGGTCGATCACCAGATCCACCGGCGTGCCGGGATTGATGCGGGACGGGTCGCCGCCGAGGCGCGCCACGGCGGAACGCATGGCGGCCAGGTCCACGAGCGCCGGAACGCCGGTGAAGTCCTGGAGCACGATGCGCGCCGGGCGATAGGGGATTTCCCGCGCCGCCGGCTCGTCGGCGTTCCAGGCGGCCAGCGCGGCCACGTCCTCCTCCGTGACGGCGCGTCCGTCCACCCCGCGAAGCAACGCCTCAAGCAGCACCCTTAGCGAAGCGGGCAGTCGGCCTATATGTCCAACCCCCTGTATTTCAAGGGCTTCCAGTGAGTTGAAAGTGGCCGTCCCCTCGGAAAGGCCCAAGCTGCGCAGCGAGTTGAACGGGTTCGGTCGCATGTTCGCTACAGTGGGCGTAAGGATACTGCGAGAAGGAGCCTCCATACATGACCGAAACGACGCCCCCCGCTTCTTCGAACACCGACTTACCGCGCCTGCCGCAGGCGTTCGATCTCGGCGGCGTGCTCATGGCCGCATTCCGGGATCCGAACGCGCTGCGCAAGTTCGCCATCGGCGCCGTCGCGGCCGTGCTCGTTCCCTTCTTCGGAATCGGCCTGGCGGCGCTGCTCGGGTTCATGGCCCGGACCGCGCGAAACGCGATGGCCGGCGACGAGCACCCGCTCGCCGAGTGGAACGACGTGGGCGGCCTGCTGCTGGACGGGGTTCGGGTTCTTGGCGTCGCCCTTCTCTGCGCGGTGGCCGCGGTCGCGGTCGCCGGCGTTCCGCTCGCGTTGTTCGCGGCGTTCGGCGCCATCCTCACCAGCTTCTCCTCGCACATGACCGGACTCATGGTCGGCCTCGGCTTCATCGCCGCGTTCGGCGGGCTGCTCGCGATCGGAATCGCGGTCGCGGGCGGCCTCGCGGGCCACATGGCGTTCCACGCCGGCGTCATGCGGATGGTGGCGGCGGGCCGATTCGGCGAGGCGCTCCGCCTCGACGCGGTGTACGCGATGGTCCGAGCCAACCTCGGCGTCAGCCTCTGCCTGATCCTCTCGGTCGTCATCATCAAGGCTCTCAGCCTGCTGAGCCTGCCGACTTTCGTCGGAGTCCTGCCAGCGCTGTTCTGGGTCTTCGCGAGCTACGGGACGGCGGTGGGGCGCGCCGGCAGCGCGATGGGGCTGACCGTTTCGGATTCCACCGACTAGGAGATTCCCCTTGCCCGACAGCGAGCCCGTCCCTCCGGCGCCCCCGCCGCCCCCGGACCTGCCGCGGCCGCCCGAGGGCGGCTTCGACCTCGGGAGCGTCCTCGCGGCCGCCTTCCGGGACCCGCTCGTGTTCCGCAAGTTCGTCCTCGGCTGCATCGCCGTGCTGTTCATCCCGTTCTTCGGGGTGGGCCTCCTCGCGCTGCTGGGATTCATGGCCCGAAGCGTCCGCAAGGCGCTCGAGGGGGCGGAGCATCCGCTCGCTGACTGGAACGACATGGGCGGCCTCCTCGTGGACGGGGTCCGCGTCATCGCCGCGGCCCTCGTCTGGATCGTGGCGGGCTTCGCCGCCGGCGGGCTCTTCTTCGCCATGTTCGCGATGCTCGGCGGCATTCTCGGGAGCACCGGCCTCGCGATCTTCGCCGCCGTCGTCGCGCTTGGCGGCGTGATCGCCGTCGGGGTCCTGGTCGCGTGGGGCGTCCTCATGCACGTGCTCTTCCAGGCCGCGCTGCTGCGGATGATCGCCACCGACAGCGTCGCCGAGGCGTTCCGCTTCGACGCCATCTTCAAGCTGGTCGGGGACAACCTCCGCGTCCAGATCTACCTCATCCTGACGCTCCTGCTCGTCGGCGCCCTGGGCGGCCTGAGCGTGCTGCCGTGCGTCGTGGGCGCGATTCCGGGAGCGTTCTGGGCGTTCGCCACCTACGGAGTCGCCATCGGCCACGCGGGCCGGGTGATGGAGGTCGCTCCCTCGAAACCATGACCGACGACGACATCCGCCCCCGCTTCCACGTCGGCCGGATCCTCTTCCAGGCCTTCCACGACCCGTCGGCGATCCGCAAGATCGTGTTGGGATCGGTCGCGGTCGTCTTCAGCGTCGTTCCGGTGCTCGGCCTTCTCCCGCTGTGGGGCTACCAGGCCCGCACGATACGCAACGAGTTGCGCGGCGACGCGAGCCCGTTCGCCGAATGGGACGACTTCGGCGGGATCCTCTACGACGGCCTGCGCGTCATGGCGGTCAAGATCGTCTGGAGCGTCGTCGCCGCAGGGGCCACGCTCGTCCTGGTCCTTGCGACCGGGGCCTCGCCCGCCATGCTCGGGACGTTCGATCCCCCCGTGATCCTCGGAGCGCTCGGCGGCATGGTCGTGGTCGGGACCCTGTGTCTCGGCGGGTTCCACGTCCTCTGCTCCATCGCGATCACCCGGATGGTGGCCGCCGACAACTTCCGCGAGGCGTTGCGTCCCCTGTCCATCCTCTGGAACGCCATCGGCAGTCTCAAGACCGGTCTCGCCCTGCTGTTCACGGTCGTTCTCGTGCGCATCCTCGGCTGCCTGAGCGTCCTGCTCTTCGTCGTGGGCGCGATCCCGGGCGCGTTCTGGGCCATCGCCTCCGAGGGCGTCGCGATGGGTCGCGCCGGGCGGATCATGGGGATCGAAGTCGAAGACGACTGAGGGGCGCGGCGGGCCGCCGCCGCCGCCCCCTGCTGAGCCGTTCCGTCTCGGCGGGATCCTTGGGGTCGCCTTCCGCGATCCGGCGGCGCTCGGCGAATTCGCCGTGGGATCGCTCCTGGTCCTGTGCTGCTCGGTCCCCTTGGTCGGCTGGCCCTTCGGGATTCCGCTCCTCGGATTCCAGGCGCGCACGGCGGGCAACGCGCTGCGCGGCGCTGCGCATCCGCTTGCGGACTGGCGAGATTTCGGAGGGATCCTTCCGGACGGCCTCCGCGTTCTGGGAGCGACCCTCGGGTGGGGGGCGCCCGCGCCGATCATCGGCGCGGTCGTCCTCGTCGTCACGGCGCTGGTCACCGCGTTGGCCTTCACCCTCGCCGGCTTCGAGCCTCCGGAGCTGGACGTCCTGTCCCTGGCCGCCGTGGTCCTGACGATCCCGGCGTTCGGACTCCTGCTGGCCTGGTTCACGGTGGCGCACCTGATGATCACGGTCGCGACCATCCGGATGGTCGCCGCGAACCGCTTCCGCGAGGGCGTCCGATTCGGCGCCGTCCTGAAGCTGATCGGAGCGAACATCCCCAACTGCCTCTTCCTGCTGCTCACGATCATCTTGATCGACGTCCTCGGCGTCATGGGCCTCGCGCTGTGCCTCGTGGGCGTCTTGGCGAGCGTGTTCTGGGCCTGGGCCACCGTAGGCGTGGCCATGGGTCGGGCCGGGCGGGCCATGGGGCTGGCCGCCAGCGAGGGGTATCGTCCCCCCGGAGAACAACGCCCGTGAGCCAACGATTCCAGGACCGCGTCGCCATCGTCACCGGCGCCTCGAGCGGCATTGGCCGCGCCGTGGCCCGCTCGCTCGTCGCCGAGGGCGCCCGGGTCGTCGCCGTGGCCCGTCGCGCCGACCGCCTCGACGCGCTCCGGTCGGAGCTCGGGGACTCCCTCGCGCCCCGCGCCGGCGACGTCACCGATCCCGCGTTCCGCGACAGCGTCGTGAGCGAGACCGCGTCGCGCTTCGGACGGCTGGACCATCTCGTCAGCTCGGCGGGAGTCATCGCCTTCGGAACCATCGAGAACACGACGCTCGATGGTTGGCGGCGGATGTTCGCCCTGAACGTCGAGGCCTGCTTCGACCTTCTCCGGCTCGCGACCCCGGAGCTGCTGCGAGCCCGGGGTTCCGTGGTGCACGTCTCCAGCGTGAACGGCATGCGCTCCTTCCCCGGCGTGCTGGCCTACAACTCCAGCAAGTCGGCGCTCGACCAGCTGACTCGCTGCGCCGCGCTGGAGCTCGCCGCGAAGGGAGTCCGCGTCAACTCGGTGAACCCGGGCGTCACCCGGACCGAGCTGCACCGCGCCGGCGGCCTCGACGCCGAGCGGTACGGGGCGTTCGTCGAGCACAGCCGGACGACCCACCCGATCGGCCGCGTGGGAACGCCCGAGGAGGTCGCTGCGCTGGCGCTCTTCCTGCTCTCGGATCAGGCCGGCTTCATCACGGGGGTCACGGTCCCCGTGGACGGCGGGCGCCACCTCACCTGCGCGAGGTAGGCGCGGTCAGTCGCCGAACGCCTTCCGGATTCCTTCCATCGCGAGCTCGCGGTCGCGGGTGAACCGCAGCACGGCCTCGATCAGCAGCCAGATCGCGAGCAGGAGGACCGCTCCGCCCACGCCGAGCAGCAGCCAGCTCCCTCCCTCCACGTAGTGGCGGATGTTGTAGATCATGGCGCTGATCGTCGTGAGCAGCATGAAGACCATGGGCACGAGCGTGTACACGTAGGGCTTCTTGCGGAAGTAGAGGTACAGCGTCACCGACAGCAGCGTCAGGCCCGCCATGATCTGGTTCGTCGTGCCGAACAGCGCCCACAGCGCGGTTCCGGCGGGAACGCCGTTGATCTCCAGCAGCGCGAAGAACCCGATGACTCCGACCGCCAGCACCGACGCCACGTACCGGTGCCCGAGCGCGGGAATCTTGACGCTGTCGGCGATCTCCTCGATGTTGTAGCGGAGGATGCGGGTGGCCGAGTCGATCGTGGTGAGCGCGAACGAGACGGCCACGAGCGCCATGAACGCCTTGCCGACCTCCACGGGAACCCCGATCGTGGTGAGGAAGTTCGCCGCGCCCTGGATGTAGGCGTTCAGCTTGTCCACGAGGCCGTTCGCACTGTCCCAGCTCGCGAAGTGGGAGTGCCACGCCGATGAGCTGGAGAAGCCGGCGGTCGTCGCGAGCACCGCGGAGAGGCCCAGCAGGCTCTCGGCCACCATGCCGCCGTAGCCGATCGGCCGGGCGTGGGTCTCCCTGTCGAGCTGCTTCGCGGTGGTGCCGGACGAGACCAGCGCGTGGAAGCCCGAGACCGCGCCGCAGGCGATCACGATGAACACGAACGGGAAGATCGGCGGCGCTCCGTCGGGCTGCGGGTTGTAGGCCGGGGCGGCGAACTCCGGGTTCTGGATCACGAACGACACGAAGACCGCGATGAGCGCGATGTACAGCAGGATCGAGTTGAGGAAGTCGCGCGGCTGGAGCAGTAGCCAGACCGGAAGCACCGACGCGAGGAAGGCGTACCCGAGCAGGATGTAGCTCCACTCGGGGATCGCGAGCATCGGGGCGGGGAGCACGGCGCCCAGCCAAATGCCGACGAACAGCAGCGCGGTCCCGATCGGGACGAGCACCTTGAGGCTCACCCCGCGGCGGTACGAGAGGACCCCGATCGCGACGGCCACGATCATCACCACCGCGCTCGGGGTCACCGCTCCGGCGTAGTCGGTCGCGAACAGGCCGGCGACGACCTGGACGAACACGCCCATCGCAAGCCCGATCAGGAACACGATCAGCGCGTGGAACAGGAACTTCGCGCGGCGGCCGATGATGTCCTCGGCGATCCGCCCGATGGACCGGCCCTTCGCCCGGATGCTGAGGCAGAGCGCCGAGAAGTCGTGGACCGCGCCGATGAAGACGGTCCCGAGGACCACCCAGATCATCGCGGGCACCCAGCCCCAGATCACCGCGATGGCCGGACCCAGCATCGGCGCCAGACCCGCGATCGAGGCGAAGTGGTGGCCGAAAAGCACCTGCGGCTTCGTGGGCACGAAGTCGCGTCCGTCCGAGAGCTCGTGGGCCGGGGTCGGGCGGCTGTCGTCCAGCTCGAACGAACGGGAGGCGATCCGCCTCGCGTAGAACCGGTAGCCGGATGCGTAGAGCGCGAGGCAGACGAGCGTCGCGGCGAGTGGGGTCATGTCTCCCTTTCCGCCGCGACGGCGCGGCGCGCTGCAGAAGCGCTCGCCAAATTATCAGAACCGCCGTTGTAGCATCCGAACCCTTCCCGCGGAGGCAGCCCCATGGCAGGACGGATGGTCTCGTTCCCGATCGAAAGCGGCTCCGGCGAGGGATACCTCGCCGTCCCCGACTCCCCCGGCCCCGGAGTGATCGTGATCCAGGAGTGGTGGGGCCTCGTCGGCCACATCCGCGCCGTGGCCGACCGCTTCGCCGAGGCCGGTTTCACCGCGTTGGCCCCGGATCTCTTCCACGGCGAGCAGACCGCCTCGCCCGACGCCGCGGGGAAGCTGCTCATGGCGCTCGACGTGGAACGCGCCGAGCGGGATCTGCGAGGCGCCGCGGACCATCTCGCGTCGGTCTCCAGCGGGGACTCGGTCGGGGTCGTCGGGTTCTGCATGGGCGGCCAGCTCGCGCTCTACGCCGCCGGCGCGTCGCCCCGCATCGGAGCCTGCGTGGACTTCTACGGAATCCACCCGAACGTGCACCCGAACTATGGTGCGATCCGGGGGCCGGTCCTCGGGCTCTTCGCCGAGCACGACGACTTCGTGCCGGCCGAAGCGGTGGCCAAGCTGCGCGCGTCACTCGCCGCCGCGGGCGTCGAGCCCGACTTCCACACCTACCCGGGCACGAGCCACGCGTTCTTCAACGACGAGCGCCCGTCCTACGACGCGGCCGCCGCGGCGGCCGCCTGGAGCCGGGTTCTTGACCTCTTCAGGGAGAACCTCGGCTGACCGTCCCCTGGATCCGGCGCGCCAGCGCGAGGATCAGCCGGGTCTCGCGGGGCGTGAGGCCGGCCCGCCCGAAGAGCTCGCGCCATTCCCGGAAACGAGCCTCGGGGTTCTCCTTCGCGAGAAACCCCACGCGCAGCATCGCGTCGCGGATCGCCCGAAGCGCCGGCTCCGCCTCGCCCGCCGTCGCCCTCTCGAGCGCTTCCTCCGGCGCCTCGCCGGCGAGGCGGATCTCGTAGGCGACCACCATCGCGGCCTGGGCCAGGTTCAGGGACGGCTGGCGCGGCGAGGCGGGGATCCGGACCTGCCGCTGGCAAAGCGACCGTTCCGCCATGGTCAACCCGGTGGACTCGTTCCCGAAGACCACCGCCGCGGGGTCGTCCGCTCCGAGCGCGGCGATTTCGCCGCCGAGCTCCCGGGGCGACAGGTGGCGGATGCGGTCGCCGCCCTTGCCGCTGAGCCCGGCGACGAAGCGACAGTCGGCCACCGCCGCGAGCAGGTCGGGGAACACCCGGGCTTCTTCGAGAACGTGCTCGGCCTGCCACGCCGAACGGAACGCCGGGACCGTGCGCCAGTCGCCCGGCGCCACGAGGCGGAGGCCGGCGAATTCCATGTTGGCTACGACCCGCGCGGCGGCGCCCACGTTCTCCGCCCGGCGAGGGCGGACCAGGACAAGCTGGACTCGGGCCATCGACGGCGTATCGTAGGGGCGATGCGGGATTGCGATCCGTTCCAGGACCTCCGCCGGGACGCCTCCGGCGCGGTCGTCATCCCGCTGCGGAAATGGCGCGAGATCCTCTTTGTCGGGGCGATGCGGCCAGTGGACGGCGGCGCCGCCTTCATGCGCGACCCGCAGCGACGGCTGCCGTCGCTGCGGCGACCCGGAGCGCTTCCGCTGGGCCGGAGATTCCGCGCCGAAACGATCGCCCGGGTCCGCCAGGCCGTCGCCGATCCGCTGAACCCTCCCCAACGCGACCGGACCCGCATCCGGCTGGTTCCGCTGGACTGAGCCGTGCTCTTCGGCGAAATCCTGCGGCTCGCGGCGCTCCGGGCGCCTCGCAAGGTCGCGCTCATCGCCGGGGATCGCGAGGTCTCCTACGCCGAACTCGACGGCCTCGCGAACGGCTTCGCCAACTTCCTGCTTGCATCCGGCGTCCGGCCCGGGGACCGCATCGCCTGCCTGCTGCGCAACTCGCCGGAATACGCGGTCATCCACTTCGGGGTCGCGCGGGCCGGCGGCGTGGCGGTCCACGTCCCGCCGGGCAGCGCCCCGGCCGAAATCACCCACATCCTCGACCGGACCGAACCCCGGATCCTCGTCGCCGGAGACGATCGGGTTCCGTTCGGCGGGCTCGCGATCCCGGCCAGCCTCGACGGCTGCCTCGGCGACCCGACGCCGCCCGGCGTCCGCGTCCATCCCGACGACCCGGCGGCCATGACGTTCACCGGCGGCACGACCGGCCGGCCCCGGGGCGCGGTCGCGAGCCATCGCGCGCGGTATCTCTCGGCGCTCTCGACCGCGCTCGAGCACGGCCTGACCGACCGGGACGTGGTCGCCGCGGTCACCCCCATGTCCCACGCGGTCGGGCTGTTGATCTGGCTTCAGGCGGCGATGGTCGCCGGGGCCTCCTCGGTGCTCTTCCGAAGATGGGATCCCGACGCGTTCGCCGCCGAGGCCGAACGGCGCCGGATCCGCGCCGCGTTCCTCGTGCCGGTCCAGGTGCGCGACCTCCTCTCCCGGACCGAACCGATCCCGCGCTCCTTCGTGAATCTCGGCGTGGGCGGCGCCACTAGCCCGCCCGACCTCATCGCCGCATGGCGCGAGCGGTTTCCCTGGTGCGGCTACGCCGACCACTACGGACAGTCCGAGACCGGCCCGCTCACGATCCTGAAGCCGTGGGACGCCGCCGCCCGGCCCGAGACCATAGGTCAGCCGGCGCACGGGGTCGAGCTGCGGATCGCCGGCCCGGACGGCGCGTCGCTTCCGCCCGGCGAGACCGGGGAGCTGATCGTGCGCGGGCCGTTCCTGATGGACGGCTACTACGAGGATCCCGAGGAGACCGCCGGCTACTTCCGAAACGGCGACGGCTGGGGCTGGACCGGCGACCTCGGCCGCGCCGACGAGGACGGCTTCGTCACGCTCGTCGGACGATCCGTCCAAAAGATCGTCACCGGCGGAATCAGCGTGCACCCCCGCGAGATCGAGGCCGGACTCGAGTCCCATCCCGAGGTCCTCGACTGCGCCGTCTTCGGGGTGCCCGACGAGCGCTGGGGGGAGGCGCCGATCGCGCTCGTCGAGGTCCGGAACCCGGTCTCGACAGACGATCTGCGCCGCCATCTCGACGAGCGGCTCGCCCGCTACAAGCGCCCACGGGAGATAGTGTTGACGGAACGCATCGTGCGGACCGCCTCCGGAAAGGTTCGGAAGGCCGAGCTCCGCGCCGCCTTCCTCGCGGAGCGATCATGAAATCCGTCACGCCCTTCCTGATGTTCGAGGGCCGCGCTCAGGAGGCCATGGACTTCTACGTCCGGGTCGTCCCCGACAGCCGCATCCTCACCGTGGACCGCTACGGGGCCGACGGCCCCGGCCCCGAGGGGACGGTGCGCTTCGCCACGTTCTCGGTCGGCGGCCAGAACGTGAACTGCAGCGACAGCTTCATCAGCCACGACTTCACCTTCACCCCGTCCATCTCGTTCTTCGTCGAGACTTCGGACGAGGCGGAGATCGACGCGCTCGCGGCCGCGCTGTCCGAGGACGGCCAGTTCCTGATGCCGCTCGACAACTACGGGTTCAGCCGCCGCTTCGCCTGGGTCGTGGACCGATTCGGCGTGTCGTGGCAGCTCAACCTGGCCTGAGCGTCCGGCGCGCCGAAGTCCGGCTGAAGACCGCGGACCTCGACGCCGAGCTGCGGTTCTTCCGCGACCGGCTGGGGTTCCGGCTGGACGCCATCGGCCCCGCCGACGATCCGGCGTGGGCGGCGATCTCCGGGCACGGCCTCGCACTGCGGCTCGAGCGGTCGCCCGACCCGGCGCCGGCGCGGCTCCGGCTCGAGGGCGAACCCACCGGCCGACTGGTCTCGCCGGGCGGCCATCGCGTCCACGTCGAGCCCGCCGATCCGCCGCTCGCGATCCCCGAGCCGCAAGTCCGCTTCCAGGTGCGCCGCAGCGGCTCGTGGGGCGTCGGCCGCGCCGGGATGCTCTACCGGGATCTCATCCCCGACCGGCTCGGCGGCGCCCTCATCGCATCCCACATCCGGATCCCCGACGGCGGCCCGGTCCCCGACCAGGTGCACTTCCACAAGATCGGGTTCCAGCTCATCTTCTGCCACCGGGGCTGGGTGCGGGTCGTGTACGAGGACCAGGGACCGCCCTTCGTCCTCGAGGCGGGCGACTGCGTGATCCAGCCCCCGGAGATCCGCCACCGGGTGCTGGAAGCTTCGGACGGCCTCGAGGTCGTGGAAGTCGGGACTCCCGCCGAGCACATGACGCGCATGGACCACGCGATGGAGCTGCCGACGCCGCGGCTACGGCCCGAGCGCGACTTCGCGGGGACCCGCTTCGTCCGCCATCGCCTCGCCGTGGCGAAGTGGACGGCCTTCCGGATCCCGGGGTTCGAGCACCGGGAGACCGGGATCGGAGCGGCCACCGGCGGGATCGCCGGGGTTTCGGTGGCCCGGCGGATTCCGGGCGAACCGGTTCCCGAGTCGAGCCACTCCGCGCGGATCCTCTTCGGCTTCGTGCGCGAGGGCCGGATGCGCCTCAAGGTCGCGGACGCGCCCGAGGAGGCCGTCGCGCCGGGCGATCTCTTCCTGCTGCCCCCGGAGCGCCCGGCCGCGATCCTCGAGCCGTCGGACGATCTCGAATTCCTCGAGGTCAGGCTCCCGGGCTGAGCGCCGCCGCGACCCCGGCGAGCGGCGTCCGCGCCTGTTCGCGGGTCGCGAGATTCCGGACGGTGACCTCGCCTCGCTCCAGCTCCTCCGGCCCGAGAATGAGCGCCGCGCCGAAGCCGGCCGCCGAGGCCCGGGCGAGCTGCTTGCCGAGCTTGATCCGGTCCACCTGCACCTCGACCTGGACGCCGAGCCCGCGAAGCTCCCGCGCGACCCGCAGAAGATCCGGGTCGGGAACCTCGGGCGTCCGGCAAAGCATCGCTCTCGTCGCCGCGTCCGCAGCCGGGGCGTCCAACAGCATCAGGATCCGCTCCATGCCGAGCGCGAATCCGGTCGCGGGAACGTCTCGTCCGGAGAACATCCCGACGAGTCCGTCGTAGCGCCCGCCCCCCGCAAGCGACCCGGCTCCGCCCCTGGCGACGACCTCGAAGATCGGGCCGGTGTAGTAGCTCAGCCCGCGCGCCAGGCTGGGATCGAACCGCAGCGGCGCCGCCTCGAGCATGTCGGCGAGCTCGATCAGGTCGTCGGCGGCGCGCCGCGCCGGACCCGGCTCGAGCGTGGCCCCGAGCCGGGCGATCCGCTCCCGGTTCCCGCCGCCTTCGGGCATGAGGTCGAGCAGGCGCCGCGCCCGGTCCGGGCCCACGCCTTCGATCCCCGAGAGCATTTCGGCGACGCCGTCGCGGCCCGCCTTCCCCAGCTTGTCGAGCGCGACGAGCGTCGCGCCCTCGCGTTCGGGAGCGATCCCCGCGGCGGCGATGAGCCCCCGCAGCACCTCCCGGTGGTTCAACAGGATCGTGAAGCCGGTGAAGCCGAGCGCCCGGAGCGCGGCGTCCAGAACGGTCACGACCTCGGCGTCGGCGAGGAGCGACGCGCTGCCGACGATGTCCGCGTCGCACTGGGTGAACTCGCGGAAGCGCCCCTTCTGGGCGCGGTCGGCCCGCCAGACCGGCTGGATCTGGAAGCGCCGGAAGACCGTCGGCAGGGACTCCCGGTACTCGGCCACCACCCGGGCCAGCGGCACCGTGAGGTCGTAGCGCAGCCCGAGCTCGGCCAGGTCCTCCTGCCCCACGGACTCGCGCCCGAGCGCCCGGCGCAGCCGCTCGCCCCGATGCAGCACCCGGTAGATGAGCTGGTCGCCCTCGTCGCCGTACTTGCCGAGCAGCGTGTCGAGGCGCTCCATCGCCGGGGTCTCCAACGGCCGGAAGCCGTGCAGCGCGAACGCGCCCTCGATCCGGCGGACGGCCTCCCGGCGCCGCAGCGCCGCGTCGGGCAACTGGTCGCGCATCCCGCTGACCGGCTTCGTGGAGGGGCGGGCCATGTGCGGCGGGGAGTCTATGCGGCGGGCCGCGTGCTATCGTTCCTTCCGAACAGGAGGTTCACCGTCGCTCGTCGAGCGACCCCGACCCCCTCGTCCGCGTTCCGCGCGTCCGGCGGAACTCCCCGACCGGCGATCGAGTCAGCGGGCGGCCGTTCTCCCCGCGCTGGCTCGCGGGCGCATCCTTCCGGCCGCAGCCCGGAAAGGCGAAGTCCCGCTGTCGGCGCGAAGGGAAGCGCCGGGGACGGGCCCGGTGCGCCGCATCCCATCGAGACCCCCGGCGCGTGCGCCGGCCATCGGAGACACCAGGAAAGAACCCATGCCCGAGTTGTCCCTTCCGAGGGAGCCGGACGAGGCGGCCGCGGGATCGCCGCCCGCCGAATCCCCGCCTCCGCCCGAGCGGGAGCCGCGCGTCCGGCAGGACATCGAGATCACCGGCGTGCTCGACGTCGGCCCGCGCGACAGCGGCCACCTGCGCCTGCTCAAGAACAACTACCTGCCGAGGCAGTCGGACGTGCGGGTGCCGTTCAGCCTGATCGACCGGCATCGCCTGCGGATGGGCCAGACCATCCTCGGCTTCCACGGCGCGCCCCGGCGGGGGCGCCGGCGGGGCGGCCCGCTCCGCGCCGACCTCCACACGGTGCTGGAGGTGAACGGCTACCCGCTCGGCGAACTGCCGCCGCGCCGGAACTTCGGCGACCTCGTCAGCGAGCATCCAGCCCCCCGGATCGAGCTCGCGGTCGAGGAGAAGCCGCCGCTCTCGCTTCGGGTCGTCGATCTGATCGCGCCGGTCGGCTACGGCCAGCGCGGGCTCATCGTGGCCGCACCCAAGACCGGCAAGACGATCCTGCTCGAGCAGATCGGCGCCTCGGTCGCGAAGAACTACCCGCGGGTCCACCTCATCATCCTCCTCATCGACGAGCGCCCCGAGGAAGTCACGCACTTCCGCCGCGCGGTCCCGGACGCCGAGGTCGTCGCCTCGACGGCCGACAGCGGGGCCGGGGATCACGTGCGGGTCGCCCGGGTCGTCCTCGAGCAGGCCCGGCGGCTCGTGGAGATGAAGGAGGACGTGCTCATCCTTCTCGATTCGATCACCCGCCTCGGGCGCGCCGCCAACCGCGAGATGCGGGGCAAGGGCCGGACCATGAGCGGCGGGATCGACTCCCGGGCGCTCGAGTTCCCACGGCAGTTCTTCGGCGCGGCGCGGAAGATCGAGGACGGCGGCAGCCTCACGATCCTCGGCACGGCGCTCGTGGATACCGGCAGCCAGATGGACGAGGTCATCTTCCAGGAGTTCAAGGGCACCGGCAACATGGAGCTCGTGCTCGACCGGAAGCTGGCCGAGTCGCGGATCTTCCCGGCGATCGACCTTCACGGGTCCGGAACCCGCCGGGAGGAGCTGCTCCTGCGCCCCGAGGAGCTCCCCCGCACCCATCTGCTCCGTCGCGCCCTCGTGGGCCTCAAGCCCATGGAGGCGATGTCGCTGCTGCTGGGCCGCATGGAGCGCACGCCCTCCAACGCCGACATGCTGGCGTCCATCCGGGTCTCGTGACCCGCTTCTGCTAGAGTCCGCGCCCCCATGTACGCGATCTTCGAGTCCGGCGGCAAGCAGCACCGCGCCGAGCCCGGGCGGCGGCTCTCGGTCGAGAAGCTCCCGGCCGGAGTCGGCGAGACGGTCACCTTCGACCGGGTGCTCGTGGTGCAGGACGCCGAGTCCGGGGACTGCCTCGTCGGAACCCCGTACGTCAGGGGCGCCTCGGTCTCCGCCTCGGTGGTCGCCGTGACCCGCGATCCCAAGGTGCTCGTGTTCAAGCGCAAGCGGCGCAAGGGCTACCGCAAGAAGCAGGGGCACCGGCAGGCGGCGACCTCCATCCGGGTGGAATCCATCGACAGGAAATAGCCATGGCGCACAAGAAAGGTCAGGGAAGCTCCCGCAACGGGCGCGACAGCCATTCCAAGCGGCTCGGAGTCAAGCGGTTCGCCGGCGAGCGGGTCCTCGGCGGCGCGATCCTCGTCCGCCAGCGGGGCACCCGGTTCAAGCCCGGGCCCGGCGTCGGGCGCGGCAGGGACGACACGCTCTATGCGCGGGTTGCGGGGGTGGTGCAGTTCCGCGACCGGGGACGCCTCGGGCGGTTCATCGCGATCGACGCGGCCTGACGCCTCCGGCCCGCCCTCCGGGCCGGGTTCTCCATGCTGGTTGACGAGGCGCTGATCCGGGTCTCCGGCGGCGCCGGCGGCAATGGGGTCGCGAGCTTCCGCCGCGAGAAGTTCGTCCCGAAGGGCGGCCCCGACGGCGGCAACGGCGGCGCGGGCGGAAACGTGGTCCTCCTCGCCGTCGGCGGCCGCAACACGCTCGCCTCCCACCGCTTCCGCCCCTCCTACCGGGCGGACTCGGGCGGGCACGGCTCCGGCAACAACCGCCAGGGGCGCTCGGGCTCGGATCTGTCGATCCGGGTGCCCGCCGGAACCGCCGTATTCGACGCCGAGAGCGGCGTCCTGCTGGGCGATCTCGTCGCCGACGGCGAGACCCTCGTCGTGGCCGAGGGCGGCCGCGGCGGCCGCGGCAACGCGGTCTTCCGCACCGCGACGAACCAGGCCCCGAGGCGGGCGGAACCGGGCCGGCCCGGCGTCTCCCGCGAGCTGCGGCTGGAGCTGCGCCTCTTCGCCGACGTGGGGCTGCTCGGGTTCCCGAACGCGGGGAAGTCGTCCTTCGTCGCGCGGGTGAGCGCGGCGCGGCCCCGGATCGCGGACTACGCCTTCACGACCCTCGCGCCCAACCTCGGGATGGTCCGCGTGGACGTCGACGCCGAGTTCGTGATCGCCGACCTGCCCGGGATCATTCCCGGGGCCAGCGGCGGGGCGGGGCTCGGGATCCGCTTCCTGAAGCACCTCTCCCGCACCGCGTTCGTGGTGTTCCTCGTGGACGTCTCCGACGCGTCGGGACGCGACCCGACCGCCGATCTCGCCGTGCTCCGGCAGGAGCTCGACCGATTCGGCGCGGGGCTCTCCGAAAAGCCGGCCATCGTCGTGGGCAACAAGACCGACCTGCCCGCCGCCCCGGAGCGGGTCGAGGGTCTGAGGCGCGCCGCCTCGGAACGCGGGCTCTCCTTCTTCGCGATCTCGGCGGCGACCGGGGACGGCTGCCGCGAGGTCGTGGGCGCGCTCGCCGCCCGCATCCTGCCGTGAGCGACCTGCGGGCCGTGTACGGCGGCGCCTTCGATCCGCCGCACGTGGGCCACGTGGCCGCCGCGGTCGCCGCCCGCGACCGGCTGGATCTCGCGCAGGTGCTTCTCGTCCCGGCCGCCGTCCCGCCGCACCGGCCCGCGCCGGCCGCGTCCCCGGAGGCGCGGCTCGAGCTGGTGCGCGAGGCCGTCCGGGGGCATGAGCGCCTCGCGGCCAGCGCCGTGGAACTGGACCGGTCGGGACCATCGTTTACGCTCGACACCCTGAACCAGATCGCCCGCGACGCCGGACCGGCCCCGCTGCTCATGGTCGGCGCCGACGCATTCCGCGAGATCGAGACGTGGAGCCGCCATGAGGAGCTTCTCGCCCGGTTCCCGGTGGCCGTTCATTCGCGGGCGGGCGCGAGCGCCCGGGACGCGGTCGCCCGGCTGCCCGCCCGGCTGCGCCCCCGCGTGTCGGAGGATCCGGCGACCAAGATCGTCCCCCCGCTCCTGCTCGTGCTGGACGCGGAGCTCCCCGACGTCAGCTCCCGCGTGATCCGTCGGCGCCTGCGGGAGCGCCTTCCGGTCACCGGCATGGTCCCCGAGCGGGTCGAGGCGCGGATCGCCGCGCTCGGGCTCTACCGATGACCGCGCCCCCGATCGACGAGGTCGTCCGGCACGCGGCGCGCCTCGCCGAGGAGGAGAAGGCCGACGACGTGGTGGCGCTCGACCTGCGCGGCCTCGCCGACTTCACCGACTTCTTCGTCATCGCGAGCGCCGCCAGCGAGCGCCGCCGGCGCAACGTCGCGGACCGGGTGGCGGACGGCCTCCGCGAGCGGTTCGGACGCAAGCCGCTCCACTTCGAGGGCTATCCCTCGGGCGGCTGGGTGCTCGCCGACTACGTGGACTTCGTGGTGCACGTCATGTCGCCCGAGTGGCGCGAGTCGGTGCAGCTCGAACGCCTCTGGGGCGACGCCGCCCGGCTGGTCCCCGAGCCCTCCGAGGGCGGCCCTTAGAATCGGGCTTCCGATGCGCGCGCTGGTCCTTCTTCTCGGCGCGGGCGCGCTCGCGACCGGCGCCCTGCTGGTGGTGGACGCGAACCCGGAGACCGTCACGCTGCGGCTGCCGCTCTTCCTGCCGATGGAAGTCGAGCTTTGGCGGGTGATCCTCGGCGCGGTGGGCGCTGGCGCGGCGCTGGCGCTCGGCCTCGACCTGTTCGGATGGGCGCGGCGGGCGCTGCGCGAGCGGCGCATGCGGGGGTCCCGCGCCGCGTTCGACGAGGGGGAGCGGCTGTTCCTGCTCGGGCTCGAGGAAATGGCTTCCGGTCGCTGGGCCGACGCGCTCGGCACCCTTGCCTCCGCCCAGGAGAAGACCGGGGCCGACGTCCGGATCCTGATGCGCAAGGCCGAGTGCCTGATGCGCCTCGGCCGCCCGGGCGAGGCGGTGGACGAGCTCGACGACGTGGTGAAGCAGGACCGCAGCCACGTGGGCGCGGCCTACGCGCTCGTCGAGGCCGAGGTCGCGCTCGGCCGCTCGGAGCACGCGCGGGCGCTGCTCGAGACCACCGTCGCCGAGGATCCGGAACCGACCCCGCAGGCGCTCGCCCGGCTGCGCGACCTCCACGTGGCGGCCGGTTTCCCGGGGGCGGCGCTCGAGGTGCAGCAGCGGCTCGTGCGGGCGACGCCCGAGGACCGGCGCCCGGCGGAGGCGCGGCGCGCGCTCGCGCTCCGGCACGCCGACGGGGCGGCCCTGCTCGAGGCGGGCGAGCCGGTCGAGGCGGCCGCCGTCTTCCGCAAGGTGCTGGAGGAGGATCCGGGCGCCGCGCCGGCGTGGCTGCGGCTCGGCGAGGCGTACCTGATGGCGAAGAACGAGACCGCCGCCGAGGACACGTGGAAGCGCGGGTTCGAGCGGACCTCCTCCACCGCGCTCCTCGTCGCGCTTCAGGACCACCACCTGCAACGCACCCGGCCGGAGGAGGCGATCCAGATCTGGAAGGCGGCGATCGCGGGCGGGAGCGGAACTCCGGAGTGCGGATACTTTCTCGGCCGCCTCTACGACCGGCTGTTCATGCTGGACGACGCGCTGCAGTGCTTCGGCCAGTTGCCGAGGGAGCGCTCCCCGGCGCTGAACGCGCGGATGGCCCGCATCCTCGAGAGCCGTGGCGACTTTCCCGAGGCGGTGGGACGCGCCCGGGACGCCATGGCGGCGCTGCCCGACCTGCTGCGCGAGTTCGCGTGTACGAACTGCGGGGCGCGCAGCGACCGCCAGCTCGACATCTGTCCCGAATGCCAGGGGTACGGGACCGTGCGGCTGGACGTCGTCGGCGTCGAGCCGGCGCCGGTCTCCGCGCCCGTCCGCTACTGACCGGTCCGGATGCCCCGGCCCCGGGTCGAGGCGGTCCGCGCCGCGCTCGGACAGTTGCTCTGGCCGGGGACCTGCTGCCTGTGCGACGGGCCGCTCCCCGACCCGCTGCTCCACCCGGCGTGCGGAACCTGCCGCGCCGCGCTCGAGGAGCCCGGGCCGCCGCCCTGCCCGCGCTGCGGCCAGTTCCCGCGGCTCGGACTCGCCGCCGGCGCCTGCGAGTCCTGCCCGGAGCGGGCGCCCCGGTTCCGCAGCGCCGTCGCCGTCGGCCGGCACGACGGCCCGCTCCGCCGCGCGGTGTCCGAGCTGAAGTACCGGCGGCGCGAGCCTCTCGCCCGGACGCTCGGCGGGTTGCTCGTCCGGGCGTACCGGGAGCGCGCCGTCGAGGGAGCGCCTCCGGCGGCGGTCGCGCCCGCGCCGATGTCCTTCTGGCGCCGCCGCCGGCGCGGTTTCAACCAGGCGGAGCTGCTCGCCGCGCCGGTCGCCCGGTCGCTCGGCGCGCCGCTCCTGCCGCGCGTCCTGAGCCGCAAGAGCCGTCCGCCGCAGACCGACCTCAGCCCGGCGGGCCGCCGCCGCAACCTCCGGGGCGCGTTCCGGGCTGCGCCGGCGGCGGACCGCGCCGGCCTGCCGATCCTGCTGGTGGATGACGTGTTCACGACGGGGAGCACCGTGGAGGCGGCGATCCGGGCGCTCGCCCGGGCGGGCTGGGGGCCGGTGGACGTGGTGACGGTCACCCGGTCCCGCCCGGAGTCCAGTGACTAACATTCCG
Organism: Vicinamibacteria bacterium; assembly: GCA_965199715.1. Taxonomy (GTDB): domain Bacteria; phylum Acidobacteriota; class Vicinamibacteria; order Marinacidobacterales; family Marinacidobacteraceae; genus CBDATA01. The sequence goes on along the minus strand of OZ241322.1, from coordinate 1,166,126 downwards.
GCGAAGCCGTGGGCATGCGACTCATCCCGATCCTCGTCTGCTGTTCCTTCGGGGCGGCCGCCGCCGCCGCGTGGGGGCCCGAAGTCCACCGTCGGATCGCCGAAGAAGCCATCGACTCGCTCCCCGACCCGATCAAGGACTACTTCGAGGAATACGAGGAGACGCTCCTCGACCTTCTCGAGGATCCCGCGCGGGACCGGAATCCGGCCCGGTTCTTCCTGGACCGCTACGACTCCTTCCCGTTCGTGGACTTTCCGCCCACCCGGGAATTCGCGCTGCGGCGCTTCGGGGAGGAGCAGATCGAGGAGTACGGGGACGGCGTCTGGCGGCTCGCCGAGACGTGGGACGCGCTTCGCGAGGCCTTCGAGGCGAGCGACTTCGAGCTGGCGCTCGAGCTGGCGAGCGACGTGGCGTTCCTCGCCGCCGACCTCGGGATGCCGCTCCACGCATCTTCGGAAGGCGACGGCCAGGCCACCGGGCGCGACGGCCTCCGCCGCCGGTTCGACACCGAGCTCCCGTCGATCTTTTCGGACGAGCTGCGCGTGCGGGATTCCGACGGGGTCTATCTGGATCGCCCCCGCGAATTCATCGAGTCCCTGCCGGTCAAGGCGTACGTATGGGTGGACAACATCGTCTTCACCGACGCCGAGTCCCGGCGCGGCGTCTCCGACTACGACCGCTTCTACATGGACGGCATGTGGGCGCGGCTCGGAACGCTGGTGGGGCGCATCGCCAGCGACTCGGCGCGGGACGTCGCGAGTCTCTGGTACACCGCCTGGGTCGCCGCCGGGCGGCCCGAAGTCCCGGAAACCTGATCTTGGGGCTGGCTCGCCCCCGGGAAGCGCCGCGCCCCGACGAGGAGCGGAATGCGCGGGACATCGCGGTCATCGAGGGGCTGCGCAGCGGCGAGCTGGACGAGGACGAGGGCTGGCGCGAGCTCATTTCCCGCCACCGCCAGCGGCTCTTCTCGCTGGCCTACCGGTTCGCCGGAGACTACGGCGAGGCGGAGGAGCTCGTCCACGAGATCATCATCCGCGTGTTCCGCCAGCTTCATCGCTTCGACCCCCGCGCCCACTTCGCGGTGTGGCTGTCCTCGGTGGCCCGCAACTACTGCATCGACCGCTATCGGGTGCGCGTCCGGGAAAGACAGTGGATCGCGATCCAGGAGGTTTCGCCGGAGCGCTTTCTCGGGAATCCGCGGCTGGGCCCGGACCGGCTCTTCCAGCGCCGGGAGATGCGCGACAATCTGCGCGAGGCGCTCGAGCGGCTCTCGCCGAAGCTCCGCGAGGCGGTCCAGTTGCGATTCTTCGAGGAACTTCCCTACGACGACATCTGCGCCCGGCTGGGCGTGCCCGAAGGCACGGTCAAGAGCCGCATCCACCGGGGGCGGGCGGAGTTGAAGCGGCATCTCGCCGCGATGCGGGAACACACGGAGGCGTCTCCTCCGGGGAGGATGGAATCGTGAAGCTCGGCATTCGAAACGTGGACGGCGCCACCGTGGCCCGGGTCGGCGAGGCCCGCCTCGTGTTCGCCGGCCTCGACCCGCTCATGGAGCGCCTTGCTCCGTCAGTGGCGCCGGATCGGCCGGTTCTCATCCTCGATCTCGAGGCGGTGGACTACGTGGACTCCGCCGCGATCGGCTGCATCATGGATCTGTACCGGCGCGTGGCGGACGGCCGCGGGTTCCTCGCCCTCGCCGGACTCCAGCCCCGGGTGCGGGCCATGCTGCGCATGACCGGCGCCCATGAAATCATCGGGTTCTTCGACACCGTGGAGGACGCCGCGGCGGCGGCCCGCCGCCGATTCGGGGAGGACGGGTGATGCGCGCCATTTCCCTGCGCGAGGGAGCGGAGGTCACGCTCGACGGCGATCTCCTCGGGATCCTCGAGTCGCTCTACCGCGAGGTCTCGGTGAAGAGCCGATTCCGGAACAGCTACGAGAACATGATGCGCGAGATCCGGCACGTGGTCGAATCCATGACCGAGGCGGAGCGCCGCGAATACCTCGTGGAGAGCCTCTTCCTGAACGTCGTCCGCTACGAGAACGAGAAACTCGCGGCGTTCCTCAAGACCGTGGAGGCGTCCGGTGCGGAGGACTGAGCGGCGGGCCGCCCCGCTGCTGCTCTTCCTCGCCCTGGTTCCGGCGGTTTCCGCGGCGCAGGGACCCCGGCTCGAGATCGAGCCCGAGGAGTGGGACTTCGGCGCGGTCGGTCCCGGCGAGTCGCTCGTCCATGACTTCGCGCTGAAGAACGCCGGGCGGCGGTCGCTCGAGATCGGGCGCATCGCGTCCGCGTGCAGTTGCATCGCCACCGTGATCGGGGACGCGACCGTTCCGGCCGGCGGCGCGACCACGCTGCGCGTCACGCTCGAGACCGGAGCGCTGCGGGGCGTCGTCGAACGCTGGATCACGATCCGCTCGAACGACTCGCGCGGCCCCCGGCGGCTGATGGTCCGGGCGTACGTCGAGGCCGCCGACTAGCCGGAGTGGAAGATCAGGTAGAACCAGTTGATCCCGACGGCGGCGAGCGCGGCCTTGAACACCGCCGGCTGGCGGCCCGGCGCGAGCCACGGCGGCTCCCGGTCGGCGAGCAGCAGCGCCCCGCTGATGACGATCGCGAGGGCGCCCAGGGGAACCAGCGGGTTCAGCGCGAAGGCGTCGCCGATCGCTCCCTGGGAGAGCGCGTACGTCGCCCGGGTTCCGAAGCACAGCGGGCACGGAAGTCCGGTGAGCCACCGGAACCCGCAGGGGACGAAGGACAGCCGGTCGAGCCCGAGCGCGCCGACGCCGAAAACCGCGCCGCCGGCCACGAGCAGCGCCGACGCTCCCCGCGCTCTTCGCATCGCGCCCATTCTGCCGCACCGGTGAACGAGAACGCGCCGCCGACGGGGGTGGACCTCCCGGAAGTCGCGACGACGCGCTACCGGGCGTACGCGCTCTCGGTCATCCTGAGTCGGGCGCTCCCCGACGTCCGGGACGGCCTGAAGCCGGTTCAGCGCCGCATCCTCGCGACGATGTGGGGCCAGAAGCTCACCTCCTCGGGCCGCTTCCGCAAGTCGGCGAAGGTCGTCGGCGACGTGATGGGGGCGCTCCACCCCCACGGCGACTCGTCCATCTACGACGCGCTGGCGCGGATGGCCCAGCCGTTCGCGTCCCGGCTGCCGCTGGTCGAGGGCTCGGGCAACTTCGGGTCGCTCGACGGCGACCCGCCCGCGGCGATGCGGTACACCGAGTGCCGGCTCTCGGCCGCCGCCGACCACGTGCTGGGCGAGCTCGGCCCGGCGATCGTCCCCCACGTCCCGAGCTACGACGGCGCGCGCCGGGAGCCCGCGGTTCTGCCCACGCGCCTCCCGCTCCTGCTCGTGAACGGCGCCATCGGGATCGCGGTGGGGGTTTCGACCAGCATCCCGCCGTACAACCCGGTCGAACTGCTCGAGGGGCTGGTCGCGCTGCTCGACGACCCCGACCTCGACGCTGCCGGCCTCCAGCGATTCGTCCCGGGGCCGGACTTTCCGACCGGCGGGGTGATCCACGAATCGGCGGAACGGCTCCTGCGGATCCACGAGCGCGGCCACGGGGCGCTGCGGGTGCGCGCCGGGGTGGAGGAAGTCGGGGTCCGGCGCAACGTCCGCACCCTCCACGTCACCTCGATCCCCTACGGCGTGGACAAGTCGAAACTGGTCGAGAAGCTGGCGGAGCTCGCGGGCGACCGGGCGCTGGCCGCCCTTCTCGACGTGCGCGACCTCTCGACCGACGATGTGCGCATCCAGCTCGAACTCCGGAAGGACGAGGATCCGGCGAAGGTTCTCGAATACCTGTACCGGCGCACGCAGCTCATGGCGTCGTTCCCGGTGAACTTCACCTGCCTGCGTTTCGAGCGAGCGGCTTCGGGGGCGCCCGAGCGCGTCGGCCTGCGCGTGCTGCTGCTCGACTTCCTCGCGTTCCGCGGGGAGGTCGTCCGCAAGCGAGCGGAGGAGGAGCGCGAGCGCCTGCGGAAGCGGCTCCACGTACTGGACGGCTTTCGCCAGACCTTCGACGCGCTCGACCGCATCCTGAAGATCGTCCGCGCCTCCGACGGGAAGGCCGACGCGGCGCGGCGCATCCGCAAGGAGCTCCCGCTCGACGAGGAGCAGACCGACGCGATCCTCGAGCTTCGCATCCACCGGCTGGCGCGCCTCGAAATCCGGGTGATCCTCGACGAGATGGCCCGCCGGCGCGATCGCCTCGCCGAGCTCGAAGCGCTGCTCGCCAGTCCGGAGGCGATTCGGGCGCGGGTCCGGCAGGATCTCGTCGAGCTGCGCGAGCACTACCGCGACCTCGAGCCGCGCCGCACCCGGATCGAGGACCCGGGCCAGGCCCAGGACCTCGACGAGGAGGAGCTCATGGCGCACGAGGACGCCGTGGTCGCGCTCAGCCGGGACGGCTGGATCAAGCGCCAGCGGACGGTGCGGAAGGACGCGCTCCGGCTGCGCGACGGCGACCAGGCGCTCGCCTTCGCCGCCGGCAGCACCCGCGCTCCGCTCGTGCTCTTCTCGTCCGGCGGGGTCGCCTACACGGCGCGGATCGCGCAGGTCCCGGCCACGAGCGGATACGGCGCGCCGGTGCAGACGCTCTTCCAGCTCGGCGACGGCGAGTCCATCGTGAGCATGCTCAGCCTCGACCGCCGGGCGGTGGGCGAGTGGGCCGAACGCCGCCCGGGGGCGCTGCCGACGCACGCGCTGGCGCTGACCCGGCGCGGCTACGCGCTGCGGTTCCTTCTCGGCCCGCTGGCCGACGCCTCCCGCCGGGTCGGCCGCCGGGTCGCCCGCTTCGCCTCGGGAGACGGCCTGCTCGGCGTGGCTCCCGTGGACGGCGAGGAGGCGCTGCTGCTCGCGACCCGCAAGGGGCGGGCGCTCGTCGTCGCGGTGGAGGAGGTGAACCTGCTGACCGGGCCGGGGAAGGGCGTGCGGGTCATCAAGCTCGCCCCGGGCGACGAGGTGCTCGGCTTCCGCGCCGCCCGCCGCCACGAGCCGCTCGTCGCGGTGACTCCGGGCGGCCGGCGCCGGCAGATCACGACCAGCCGCTTCCCCGCGGGCGGCCGCGGCCGGGTCGGACACTTGGTCAACAAGGCGGGGTTCGCCCACGTCGAACACGAGCCCGAGGTTCCGGAGCCTCCCGCCGAATGACCGCCGATCGATACGACGCCTCCGCGATCACCGTCCTCGAGGGGCTGGATCCGGTCCGCAAGCGGCCCGGCATGTACATCGGCGGCGTGGACGCCGACGGCCTCCACCACCTCGTCTGGGAAATCCTCGACAACGGCGTGGACGAGGCCATGAACGGCCACGCCTCGCGGATCGAGGTCGCGCTCGCCGGGGACGGCTCGGTGAGCGTCGAGGACGACGGCCGAGGGGTCCCGGTGGACCGCCACCGGTCGGGGAAGTCCGCGCTCGAAGTGATCCTCACGACGCTGCACGCCGGCGGAAAGTTCGACCACGGAGCCTACCGCGCCGCGGGGGGCCTCCACGGCGTGGGGGCGTCGGCGGTGAACGCGCTGAGCGCGTGGTTGAAGGCGTCGGTGCGGCGCGACCGCCGCGAGTGGGTCATGGAGTTCGTCCGGGGCGCGCCGCAGGGCCGACTCCGCGACGAGGGGCCGGCGCGGGGCACCGGGACGCGCATCCAGTTCCTCCCCGACCCGAAGATCTTCCCGAACCCGCGCTTCGACCCCGGGCGCATCGCCGCCCGGCTCCGCGAGGCCGCCTTCCTGCACCGCGGCGTCGCGTTCCGCTTCGCGCACGGGGAGTCCGTCGAGGATTGGAAGCAGGAGCGCGGCCTCGCCGCCTTCGTCGAGGAGCGGATCGCGGGCGCCGGGCGCAGCCTCCAGCACGAGTCGGTCTTCGAGATGACGCGCGACGACCTCCTCCCCGGCGCCCGCATGGAGCTCTCGCTGGGCTGGACCGAGGCTCCGCGCGAGGACTTCCGCAGCTTCGTGAACGGCATCCCGACCGCGTCGGGCGGTTCGCACGAGACGGGGATGCGCGAGGGGCTCGAACGGGCGGTGCGCGGGTACATCGAGTCCCACGCGCTCGCGCCCCGAGGCGTTTCGGTGGCCGCCGAGGACGTGCGCGAGGGCGTCGTCGCGGCGCTCAGCGTCTTCCTGCCCGACCCGCAGTTCCAGGGCCAGACCAAGGACCGCCTGAACAACCCCGGGGTGCGAGCGCCGCTGCGGGGAGCGGTGCAGGTGGAGCTGGAGCGCTGGCTCCACCAGTCGCGCTCGGCGGCGGAGCGGATCGTCGGGCGGGTGCTGCTGGCGTCGCGCGCCCGGGAGGCCGCCCGTTCGGCGGCCGCCGCGATCTCCCGCCGCCCGGAAAAGCGGGGCCGGGCGGTCCTTCCCGGCAAGCTCAGCGACGCGGCGCTGCGCGACCCCGCCTCCACCGAGATCTTTCTCGTCGAGGGCGATTCGGCGGGCGGCTCGGCGAAGCAGGCCCGCGACCGGGCGCGGCAGGCGATCCTCCCCCTGCGCGGGAAGGTGCTGAACGTGGCCCAGGCGGCCCCCGCGCTCGTCGCGAAGAACCGCGAGATCGCCGACATCGTCCTCGCGCTCGGATGCGGCGCCGGAGCCGCCTGCGATCCGGACGGTCTCCGCTACCGGCGGATCATCCTGCTCGCCGACGCCGACGCCGACGGCCATCACATCACCACGCTGCTGCTCACCGCCTTCGTCGTGCTCATGCTCCCGGTCCTGAGGGCGGGGCGGGTCTTCGTCGCCGAGCCGCCGCTCTACCGGATCGAGGTCGGCGGCGAGGTGCGCTGGGCGTCCGACGACGCGGCCAGGGACGCGATCCTCGCCGGGCTGCCCGGCAGCGCGAAGTCGGTCCTCACCCGCTTCAAGGGACTCGGCGAGATGCAGCCCGCCGCGCTGTGGGAGACCACGCTGAACCCGGCGACCCGGCGTCTCATCCAGGTCCGGATCCCGGCGGACATGGACCCGAGAGCGTGGGTGAACGCGCTGATGGGCAAGGACCCGTCGGTGCGCAAGGAATTGATCGCGGGCGGCGTCGCGGATCGGGCGACCCTCGACGTGTAGCGGGCGCCCCGCGCAGTTGCGGTCCGCGGCCGTCCGGCGCGACCATGAGGGTCCAGCAGAGGCGGGTCATGGAGACGTTCGCGTCGAAAATGTCCGAACCATCGCCTCCGCGCTGTTCCTGCTCCTGACGCCGCCGCTGGCGCTGACCCTGACGCCGTGGATCCTGCGGAACCGCGAAGCGGAGCCCGAGGAGGAAGAGGGACCGATTCCGGGGTCCGGCGACTGGTTGCTTCGGGAGTTCCGGCCTGGCCGCCCAATCCCTTGGGCCCGTACGTTCAGTTGACGCCGGCTGGCCCACGCGCCTAGAATCCTCCGTCCATTCCGGCGCCCTGCTGGTTCGTCTTCCGCTGCGATGCGGCGTCGGCCCCTATCCGGGCCGCGCATTTCCACCGTTCCCGAGGTTCTTCCTCCCGGGGGTTCCGGTTCGGTGTCGGCTGCGCCGTTTTCGGTTCGCTCTCTTCAACATGCCCACCATCCATCAGCTCGTCCGCAAGGGGCGCAAGCGCCTCGTCGCCGGCAGCGACTCGCCGGCGCTGATGAAGTGCCCGCAGCGACGGGGCGTGTGCGTCCGGGTGTTCACCGTGAACCCCAAGAAGCCCAACTCGGCGCTGCGAAAGGTGGCCCGCGTGCGGCTCACCACCGGCATCGAGGTGACCACCTACATTCCGGGGGTCGGCCACTCGCTCCAGGAGCACTCGATCGTGCTCATCCGGGGCGGCCGGGTGAAGGATCTCCCCGGAGTCCGCTACCACGTGGTCCGGGGAAATCAGGACGCCCACGGAGTGGACGGCCGCAAGAACGCGCGGTCCAAGTACGGCGCGAAACGGCCCGGCAAGTGAGGGGTTGATCCGTGTCCCGCCGTCGTGACGTAAAGAAGCGCCAGCCGTTGCCCGATCCGCGCTACCAGAGCGTCCTCGTCTCCTCGTTCGTGAACAAGGTGATGCTGGACGGCAAGAAGGCGCAGGCCGAAAACATCGTGTACGGCGCGTTCGACAAGATCAAGGAGCGCACCGACGGCGAGGCGCTCACGGTCTTCCGCCAAGCCGTCGAGAACGTGAAGCCCACGCTCGAGGTCAAGAGCCGGCGGAAGGGCGGCACCAACGTGCAGGTGCCCTTCGAGGTCCGTCCCGAGCGGCGCACCTCGCTCTCCCTCCGCTGGATCGTGGGCTACGCCCGCCGGCGTCCGGAAAAGACCATGGCGGACAAGCTCGCCGGCGAACTTCTCGACGCGTACCACAACCGCGGCGGCGCGGTGAAGAAGCGCGAGGACACCCACAAGATGGCCGAGGCGAACAAGGCGTTCGCCCACCACCGCTGGTAGGGGAGGACCGAATCACGAGAGAGATCGGTCCCGGACCGGCGTTCGCGCCTCCGCCCGGACCCAGTTGAATCGAGTGCGTCCCTCAGCCCATGCCCCGCAAGGTCCCCCTCGCCCGTACCCGGAACATCGGGATCATGGCGCACATTGACGCGGGCAAGACCACGACCACCGAGCGCATCCTCTACTACACCGGGATCACCTACAAGCTCGGGGAGGTGCATGAGGGCACCGCCACGATGGACTGGATGGAGCAGGAGCAGGAGCGGGGCATCACGATCACCTCGGCGGCCACGACCTGCTCTTGGGACGACCACCGGGTGAACATCATCGACACGCCCGGCCACGTGGACTTCACCGCGGAGGTGGAGCGCTCGCTGCGGGTTCTGGACGGCGCAGTCGCGGTCTTCTGCGCGGTCGGCGGCGTCGAGCCGCAGTCCGAGACCGTGTGGCGGCAGGCCGACAAGTACGAGGTGCCCCGGGTCGCGTTCATCAACAAGATGGACCGGGTCGGCGCCGAATTCGACCGGGTGGTCGAGGAGATCGAGGAGCGCCTCGGCGTCAGCCCGGCGCCGGTGCAGCTTCCGATCGGCAGCGAGGACTCCTTCGAGGGGGTCGTCGATCTCGTGGAGATGAAGGAGATCCGCTACCACGGGGACGCGCTCGGCGCCCGCTTCGACGTGACCGACGTCGGCGAGCCGCTCCGGGAGCGCGCCGACGAAGCCCGCACCCGCCTCGTCGAGACGCTGTGCGAGCACGACCTCCCGTCGCTCGAGGCCTGGGACTCCGCCGGGGACCTCACGGCCGAGCAGCTCCGGGCCGGTCTGCGGCGCGCCACGCTCGCGCTGGACGTCGTGCCGGTGCTTTGCGGAACCGCGTTCCGCAACAAGGGAGTGCAGCCGCTGCTCGACGCCGTGGTCGCGTATCTGCCGTCGCCGACCGACGTGGCCCCGGTTCGCGGACCGAAGGGGCCCGGCGACCCGACCGAGGCCGTCCGCGAGCCGGTCGACGACGCCCCCTTCGCGGCGCTCATCTTCAAGGTGATGAACGATCCGTTCGTCGGGCAGTTGTCGTTCTTCCGGGTGTACTCGGGCTTCCTCGACTCCGGGGGCTCGGTCTGGAATCCGGGCCGCCGCCAGCGGTCGCGCATCGGACGGCTGCTCAAGGTCCACGCCAACAAGCGCGAGGAGATCAAGGAGGTGTACGCGGGGGATATCGCCGCCGCGGTCGGCCTCAAGAACTCGCGCACCGGGGAGACGATCTGCGCGGAGCGGGCGCCGGTGCTGCTCGAGTCCATGGAGTTCCCCTCTCCGGTGATCTCGCGGGTCATCGAGCCCGCCACCCGCGCCGACCAGCAAAAGCTCTCCGACGCATTGTCGAAGCTCACCCACGAGGATCCCACCTTCCGCGTCGAGAGCGACGAGGAGACCGCCCAGACGATCATCAGCGGCATGGGCGAGCTGCACCTCGAGGTCATCGTGGACCGGCTGCTGCGGGAGTTCCAGGTGGGGGCCGCCGTCGGCCAACCCCGAGTGGCCTACCGCGAGGCGATCCGCGCCTCCCAGCGCGCCGAGGGCCGCTACGTGCGCCAGACCGGGGGCCGCGGCCAGTTCGGCCATGTCCGCGTGGACATCGCCCCGTCCGACGAGCCGTTCGAATTCGTGAACGCGATCGTCGGCGGCGCCATTCCCCGCGAGTACATCCCGGCGGTGGAGGAAGGCGCCCGGCAGGCGCTCGAGAGCGGGCCGCTCGCCGGCTACCCGATGACCGGCGTCTCGGTGCGGCTCTACGACGGCTCGTTCCACGCGGTGGACAGCTCCGAGATCGCGTTCCGGATCGCCGGCGCGATGGCCGTCCGCGACGCGGTGCGACGGGCCTCGCCGGTCATCCTCGAGCCGGTCATGAAGGTGGAGGTGGTCACTCCGGACCGGTACACCGGGGACATCATCGGGGATCTGAGCTCCCGCCGGGCGCGTATCGGCGGGATGAACATGCGCGGGAACGCCAAGGTGATCGACGCCCGGGTTCCGCTCGCCGGAATGTTCGGATACGCCACCGACATCCGTTCGGCGACGCAGGGCCGGGCGACCTACACCATGCATTTCGGCGCCTACGAAGAGGCGCCGGAGGGCGTCATGGCCACCGTGATGGCCAGCGTTTGACGAGATGACCATGCATACGGCGCGCGAAACGCGGCTCCGCCGGAAGGAACCCGCCGTATGAACGAGAAGATCCGGATCCGGCTGAAGGCGTTCGACCATCGCCTGCTGGACCAGTCGGTCAGCGAGATCGTGGACACCGCCCGGCGTACCGGCGCCACCGTGGCGGGCCCCATCCCGCTGCCCACCGTGAAGAACCGCTACACCGTGTTGCGCTCCCCCCACGTGGACAAGAAGTCGCGCGAGCAGTTCGAGATGCGCACCCACAAGCGTCTCCTCGATATCCTCGGCTCGACTCCCACGACGGTGGACGCCCTTTCGCGCCTCGATCTCCCTTCCGGGGTCCACGTGGAGATCAAGGCGATGGTGGCCGACGAGACGAGGCCCGGGGGCGAGTAGGGGGATCGGCATGGAAGGACTGCTTGGCGTGAAGCTGGGGATGACCCAGCACTTCGCCGACGACGGCAAGGTCGTCCCGGTCACGGTGCTGCGGGTTGGGCCCTGCGTGGTGCTGCAGCGCAAGACCCCCGAGCGCGAAGGCTACCGGTCGGTGCTCGTCGGTCTCGAGCAGCAGGGGCGCACGACCCGGCGCGGACGCGCCGCGATGCGCCGCTCCGCCGCGAAGGTGGCGGCGTTTCCGCTGCGCGAGTTCCGTCCGGCGGACGGCGAGGATCCCGAAGTGGGAACCCGGCTCGGCGCGGACCAGTTCGCGCCGGACGAACGCGTGCGCGTGAGCGGCGTGAGCAAGGGCAAGGGCTTCGCCGGCGTGATGCGCCGCCACGGCTTCGGCGGCGGCCCCGGGTCGCACGGCTCCAAGTTCCACCGGTCGCCGGGCGCGATCGGGATGTGCGCCACGCCTTCCCGGGTGCTTCCGGGAACCCGGCTTCCCGGCCACCTCGGCCACGCCCGCGTGACCGTGCGCAACCTTCGGGTGGTGAAGGTGGATCCGGAGCAGAACCTGCTCCTCGTGCGCGGCGCGGTGCCCGGCCCGAAGGGCGGCTACGTCGAGGTGAGGAAGTCGTGAGCGAGACGACGCTGGTCGCGAACCCGGTCGAGCCGGGCGGAGCTCCGGTCGAGCTCGATCCCGCCGTGTTCGGGGTGGAGGTGAATCCGGCGCTCCACTACGACGCGGTCCGCCAGCGCATGGCGGGCCAGCGCACCGGCACGCACGCCACGAAGAACCGGGCGAAGGTCCGGGGCGGCGGCCGCAAGCCCTGGCGGCAGAAGGGCACCGGCAACGCCCGCACGGGCAGCCGCCGGAACCCGCTGTGGCGCGGTGGCGGAACGGTCTTCGGGCCGCAGCCGCGCGACTACTCGTACCGCCTCCCCGGGCGCATGCAGCGCGGGGCCGGCCGGTCCGCGCTCTCGCTGCGCGCCGCCGCCGGCGCGGTCCGGGTGGTGGCCGACCTCGCGTTCGAGAAGCCCTCGACCCGCGAGCTCGCGAAGCGGATCGAGAGCTGGGGCCTCGGCGGCGGCCGCGTGCTCCTCGTGGACGAGGCGCCGTCGAGGGAGCTCGAGCTCTCGGCGCGAAACCTCCAGCGCGTCGAGGTGGTTTCGGTGCGCCGGCTCCACTGCTACGACGTCCTCAAGGCGGACGCGGTCGTGATCCGCGCCTCCGCGCTCGAGGCGGTCTCTCGCAAGTACCGCGAGTCGGGAGGGTCCGATGCGGACTGATCAGGTCATCCTCGGGCCGCTCACCACCGAGAAGGCGGACCGGCTTCAGGAGACCCGCAACACGTTCTGCTTCCGGGTGCGCCCGGGCGCGAACAAGGTGGAGATCCGCCAGGCGATCGAGCATCTGTTCGACGTGAAGGTGACCGGAGTGCGCACCGCCAACCGCAAGGGCAAGATGAAGCGGTGGGGGCGTTTCCGCGGGCCGCGCCCGTCGTGGAAGAAGGCCTTCGTGTCGCTTCGGGACGGCGACGCCATCGATCTCTTCAAGGGCGTGTGACGATGGCGATCAGGCAATCCCGACCGACTTCCCCCGGCCGCCGGTTCCACACCGTCCAGACGTTCGAGGAGCTGACGACCGACCGTCCGGAGAAGTCGCTGACGCGGGGCAAGAGCCGCAGCGGCGGCCGCAACGGGCACGGCCGCATCACGGTCCGGTTCCGGGGCGGCGGCCACAAGCGCCGGCTGCGCGAGGTGGACTTCCGCCGGAACAAGCCGGACGTGCCGGCACGGGTCGCGACCGTCGAGTACGACCCGAACCGCTCGGCGCGCATCTCGCTCCTCCACTACCGGGACGGCGAGAAGCGCTACGTGCTGCACGCGGTCGGCATGAAGGTGGGCGACGTCGTCATGTCGAGCGACGCCGCCGAAATCCTCCCCGGCAACGTGCTCCGGATCGATCGCATCCCGCTCGGGGCCACGATCCACAACGTCGAGCTCCGGCCCGGCGGCGGCGGCAAGCTGGCCCGCAGCGCCGGCTCGTTCGTCCAGCTCGTGGCCAAGGAAGGCCGCTACGCCCAGTTGCGGATGCCGTCGGGCGAGATCCGCCGCATCCTCCGGGAGTGCCGGGCGACCATCGGCCAGGTCTCGAACGTCGAGCACCTCAACGTGAAGCTCGGCAAGGCCGGGCGCAAGCGGTGGCTGGGCCGGCGTCCGCACAACCGGGGCGTGACGATGAACCCGGTGGACCACCCGCACGGCGGCGGCGAGGGCAAGAGCTCCGGCGGACGGCATCCGGTGAGTCCGTGGGGCGTCCCCACCAAGGGATACAAGACCCGCAACAACAAGCGCACCGATCCCATGATCGTCCGCTCCCGCAAGCGGCGCAGAAAGTAGGGAGGTCTCATGCCGCGTTCGGTCAAGAAGGGCCCCTTCATCGAGGAGAGCCTCATCCAGAAGGTGGAGTCCGCCATGGACGCGCGCCGCCAGTCGGTCATCAAGACCTGGTCGCGCCGCTCCACGATCAGTCCCGAGATGGTCGGAATGACGTTCGCCGTCCACAACGGCAAGAAGTTCATTCCGGTGTACGTGACCGACAACATGGTGGGCCACAAGCTGGGCGAGTTCTCGCCCACGCGGACCTTCCGGGGCCACAAGGTCAAGACCGACAAGTCGGGGCGGCGGCGCTGATGGCCCTCGCTCCCCGCTCCGGAGGCGTCCGATGATCGAAGCCGTCGCCCGCGCCCGCGCGTGCCCGGGATCGGCCCAGAAGGGTCGCCTGGTGCTGGACCTGATCCGGCGCCGGTCCGCCGCGAAGGCCATCGCCATCCTCCAGAACACGAACCGCGCCGCGGCGCCGGTGATCGAGCAGGTGCTCCGTTCGGCGATCGCCAACGCCCAGACCCGGGCCCTCGACGAGGCGCGCCGGCTGGACGAGGACCGGCTCGTCGTGGCCGAGGCGTTCGCCGACGAGGGGCCGGCCCGGACCATCGGCCGCAGCGGCCGCCGGGCCCGCATCCGCCGCATCCGCCGCCGAACCACCCACTACACGATCCGCGTGCGGGCCGAGGAAGAAGAGGGACAGTAGGCATGGGCCAGAAAGTGCATCCCCTGGGCTTCCGGCTCGGGTACACCAAGACGTGGCGCTCGCGCTGGTACGCCTCGGGGAATTACCAGGACTCGCTGCATGAGGACCTGGACCTGCGGCGCCTGTTGAAGCAGCGGCTCTACCACGCCGGGATCTCGCGGGTGGAGATCGAGCGTCCCGGCAACAACCTGAACATCTACATCCACACCTCCCGGCCCGGCATCATCATCGGGCGCAAGGGCACCGAGGTCGAGAAGCTCACGAGGGAGCTCCGGCGGCGGACCGGGAAGGAAGTCCACATCCGGCCGCTCGAGGTCATCAAGCCGGAGCTGGATCCGCAGCTCGTCGCCGAATCCATCGCGCTCCAGCTCGAAAAGCGGATCGCGTTCCGCCGGGCCATGCGCAAGGCGGTCGAGAACACCATGCGCAACGGCGCGAAGGGCGTGCGGATCCGCTGCGCCGGGCGGCTGAACGGGGCCGACATCGCCCGCGCCGAGTGGTACCTCGAGGGCCAGCTCCCGCTCCACACGCTCAAGGCCAACATCGACTACGGCCTCGCCGAGGCCCGGACCACCTACGGGCAGATCGGCGTGAAGTGCTGGGTCTATCGGGGGCCGGGCGAGGTCGGCGAGCCGTCGATGCCGCCGCCTCCTCCCCCGCGCCGCGCCGCGCCTTCCCGAGCGTCCGACTGAGGCTGAACGATCATGCTCTCTCCGAAGAAGACCCGCTACCGCAAGCAGCAGCGGGGCCGCATGCGGGGCAAGTCGTGGACCGGCCAGACGGTCGCGTTCGGCGACTACGGGCTCAAGACGCTGGAGCCGGGCTGGATCACCAGCCGGCAGATCGAGGCGGCCCGGGTCGCGATCACCCGTTCGGTGAAGCGCAGCGGGCGCGTCTGGATCCGGATCTTCCCGGACAAGCCGTTCACCCGGAAGCCGCAGGAGACGCGGATGGGCAAGGGCAAGGGCGGACCCGAGGGCTGGGTCGCCGTGGTGCGGCCCGGACGGGTGCTCTTCGAGCTTGAGGGAGTCAGCCGGGAGCACGCCGCCGAGGCCATGCGCCTCGCCAGCCACAAGCTGCCGGTCAGGACCATGTTCCTCGGCCGGTTCGAGGAGGAGCCGTCGTGAAGGCCAGCGAGATCCGCGAGCTCCCCTACGAGGAGCTGCTGAGGAAGCGCGACGAGACGATCCGCGAGCTCTTCGACGCCCGGGTCGAGGCGGCGACCGGCCAGTCGGGCCAGAACCACCGGGTGCGGACGCTCCGGCGCGCGGTGGCGCGGATGCGCACGATCGCCCGGGAGCGCGAGCTCGGAATCCGTGACGCCGGGAGCGGATCGGACTCGTGAGGATGAACGCCAGCCATGCCTAAGCTGATTCGGATCGGGACCGTAGTCTCCGACCGTGCCGACAAGTCGATCACCGTCCGGGTGGATCGTCTCGTGGAGCACCCCCTCTACAAGCGCCGCTACAAGCAGTCGGCCCGTTTCTCGGTGCACGACGAGCGCAACGAGGGGCAGGTCGGCGACCGGGTGCAGATCGAGGAGTGCCGGCCGATGTCGCGCACCAAGCGGTGGCGGCTGCTGCGGGTCATGGAGCGGGCCTCATGATCCAGATGCAGTCGGTCCTCCAGGTGGCCGACAACTCGGGCGCCCGCCGGGTGACCTGCATCCTGCCGCTCGGCGGCGGAGTGGGGAAGATCGCCCGCTTGGGCGACGTCATCACCGCCTCGGTCCGCGAGGCCGCGCCCGGCGGCGCGGTGAAGAAGGGCGCGGTCGTGCGCGCGGTCATCGTCCGCACCCGCAAGGAGCACCGCCGCCCCGACGGTTCCTACATCCGCTTCGGCGACAACGCCGTCGTGCTCATCAACGAGCAGCGCGAACCCACCGGCACCCGCGTCTTCGGGCCGGTCGCCCGGGAACTGCGCGAGCGGCAGTTCATGCGGATCGTTTCGCTCGCGCCGGAGGTCTTGTGACCATGGCGAAGAAGACCCGCGATTCCCGGGCCGCCCCGAGGCGCCTTCACGTCAAGAAGGACGACCTCGTGCAGGTCATGGCCGGCAAGGACGTCGGCAAGCGCGGCAAGGTTCTCCGGACGTTCCCCGAAACGTTTCGCGTGATCGTCGAGGGGATCCACATGATCAAGCGGCACACCCGCCCGAACCCGCGGCAGAACATCAAGGGCGGCGTGGTGGAGCGCGAGGGCGCGATCCACGTCAGCAACGTGATGCTCGTGGATCCGGAGTCCAACCAGCCCACCCGCATCCGCCGCAGCCGCCTCACCGACGGCCGCAAGGTGCGCGTGAGCGTCCGCTCCGAGGGAGTGATCGACAAGTGAGCCGGCTCCGGACCCTCTACCGCGAGACCATCGCCGGCGAACTGCGCGAGACGCTCGCCATCGCGAGCGTCCACGACGTGCCCCGACTGACCCGGATCGTCATCAACATCGGGGTCGGGGAAGGCTCGCGCGAGCACAAGTTCATCGAGGCCGCGGTCGCCGACCTGACGCTCATCTCCGGGCAGAAGCCGGTCGTGACCCGCGCCCGCAGGTCCATCGCGAACTTCAAGATCCGCGAGGGCGTGCCGGTCGGGGTCCGGGTCACCCTGCGGGGCGTGCGCATGTACGAGTTCCTGGACCGGCTGGTCAACATCGCGTTGCCCCGGGTCCATGACTTCCGCGGCGTGCCCGACCGCTCCTTCGACGGTCGCGGCAACTACACGCTCGGGCTCACCGACCAGTCGGTGTTTCCCGAGATCGACTACTCCAAGATCGAGAAGACCCGCGGGATGAACATCACTTTCTGCACCACGGCGACGCGCGACGGGGACGCGAGGGAGCTTCTGCGGAAGTTCGGCATGCCCTTCGTGCGTCCGGACGCCTGAGGAACACGGTTTGGCCAAGAAGTCCCTGATCGCGAGGTCCAAGAACCCGAGGACCTGGAAGCGGTATTCCTCGAGGCGGCACAACCGTTGCCGCCAGTGCGGCCGCCCCCGGGCGTATTACCGGAAGTTCGGCCTCTGCCGACTCTGCTTCCGGAAGCTGGCCCTCGCCGGAGAAATCCCCGGCGTCATCAAGGCGAGCTGGTAGGGAGTCTCACATGTGGTCCGACCCGATCGCCGACATGCTCACCCGGCTGCGCAACGCCAACCAGGCGCGGCACGACGTGGTGGAGGTGCCGTCCTCCGGAATCAAGCAGGAGATCGCCCGCATCCTCGCCCAGGAGGGCTACATCTCCGGCTGGGAAGTCGTGTCGCAGGAGCCGCAGGACGCGATCCGCATCCGGCTGCGCCGGCTTCCGGGGAACCGCGCCGCGCTCACCGACCTCCAGCGGGTGTCGCGCCCGGGCGTCCGGGTGTACGTCGCCAAGGCGAACATCCCCAAGTCGCAGGGCGGGCTCGGCGTCACCGTGCTCTCCACGTCGCGGGGCGTGATGACCGGGCGCGAGGCGCGCGAGCGCGGCGTGGGCGGCGAAGTGCTGCTCAAGGTCTGGTGACTCCATGTCCCGCATAGGCGCGAAGCCGATTCCGGTGCCGGCCGGCGTGACCGTGTCCATCGGCGACCGCGAAGTCGCGGTGAAGGGGCCGAAGGGCTCGCTCACGACCCCGATTCCGCCGGGGATCCGCTTCTCGCAGGACGGGGGGAGCGTCGTCGCCGCGATGGACGGCGAGGGCCGCAACCGCGCGTTCTGGGGCCTCGCCCGGGCGCTGCTCGCGAACGCGGTGACCGGCGTGTCCGAGGGCTTCAAGAAGGAGCTGGACATCGTCGGGGTCGGCTACCGGGCCAAGAACGTCGGCCGCGAGGTCGAGTTCGCGCTCGGCTACTCCCATCCGATCCGGGTGCCGCTGCCGGACGGAATCGAGGTCGAGATCGAGAAGAACACCCACGTCGTGGTGCGCGGCTTCGACAAGCAGCTCGTGGGAGCGGTGGCGGCGCGGATGCGCGCGCTGCGCAAACCCGATCCCTACAAGCAAAAGGGCGTCCGCTACACCGGCGAGCGCCTCGTCAAGAAGGCCGGCAAGAAGACCGGATGACCGGGGAGCCGAAGGATTCGAAATGGCCAACATGACTCGTCGGCAGGTGCGCCGGCGCATCCACGCGCGCGTCCGCAGGAAGGTGTCCGGCACGCCGGAGCGTCCGCGGCTCTCGGTGTACCGGTCGCTCAAGCACATCTACGCCCAGGTCGTGGATGACGTGAACGGGAGGACGCTGGCCGCGGCCTCCAGCCTCGAGACCGAGCTGCCCCAAGACGGCGCGAAGGGCGGGAACGTCGCCGGCGCGGCCCGGGTCGGATCGGCCATCGCCGGCCGGCTGCGCTCCGCCGGACTCCAGCAGGTGGTTTTCGACCGCGGAGGATGTCTCTACCACGGCCGGGTCAAGGCGCTCGCGGACGCGGTGCGCGAAGGAGGAGTCCGGTGCTGAGCATGGATTCGGGCGGACGGCGGTCCCCGAGGGGCCCTCGCAACACCCAGCTTGAGCGGACCGGAGATCCGGAGCTCAAGGACAAGGTCGTCTTCATCAACCGGGTCACCAAGGTGGTCAAGGGCGGCAAGAACCTGTCCTTCTCGGTGCTCGTGGTCGTCGGCAACGAGAACGGCAAGGTTGGCTTCGGCCTCGGCAAGGCCCGCGAGGTGCCGTCGGCGATCAAGAAGGGGATCGAGATCGCCAAGAAGAACCTGAAGCCCATCCCCCGCGTCGGCACGACGATCGCCCATCAGGTGGTCGGGGTCTTCGGCGCCGGACGGGTGCTGCTCAAGCCCGCGTCCGAAGGAACCGGCGTGATCGCCGGCGGCGCGGTCCGCGCGGTCATCGAGCTCGCGGGGATCAAGGACATCCTGACCAAGTCGCTCGGAACCACGAACCCGAAGAACGTGGTCGAGGCGACCATGCGGGGATTGCTCTCGCTCCGCTCCGCCGCCGCCGTCGCCGAGCTGCGGGGCAAGGACGCGAGCGAGATCGAGGCGGAGATCCGGGCGTGAGCGCGCAAGCGGAAGACCGCCCCACCGTGACCGTGCGCCTCGTGCGCGGCCTCGCCGGCTCGACGAAGTACCAGCGGGAGGTCGTGCGCGGCCTCGGGCTGCGGCGCGTCGGCAGCTCGGCGGTGCGTCCGGACAACGCGATGACCCGCGGAATGATCCGCAAGGTGCCCCATCTGGTGCGCGTGGTCGAGGGGGAAGGATCGGCATGAGCCTTCACGAACTCAGTCCGGCCGAAGGCGCGGTCCGTCCCCGCAAGCGCGTCGGGCGCGGCCCGGGGTCGGGCGCGGGCAAGACCAGCGGGCGGGGCCACAAGGGCGCGAAGTCGCGCTCCGGCTACTCGCTCCGGCGCGGCTTCGAGGGCGGCCAGATGCCGCTCATCCGGCGCGTTCCGAAGCGCGGCTTCCACAACAAGTTCCGCCGCGAGTACGCGGTGGTCCACGTCGCCGATCTCGCCCGGTTCGAGGCCGGCGCCACCGTCACCGGAATCGACCTCGTCAAGGCCCGGGTGCTGCGCAACGCCCACGTCCGGGACGACGCGATCGCCTCGTCGCGCCCGTTCCGCTACAAGGTGCTCGGCGACGGCGAGATCGACCGCGGCCTCACGGTCGAGGCCCACGCCTTCAGCGCCAGCGCCCGCCGGAAGATCGAGGCCGCGGGCGGAACCGCGGTCGTGCTCGAGGCCGTCTGACGATGATCGACAGCCTGCGGCGGATCGCCCGGATTCCGGACCTCCGGAATCGGATCCTGTTCACCCTCGGGATTCTCGCGGTGTACCGCCTCGGCAGCCACGTCCCGACCCCCGGAGTCGATCCGCGGGCGCTCGTGGAGTTCTTCGAGCAGAACCGGGGCACGTGGTTCGGGTTCGCCGACATGTTCTCCGGCGGCAACCTCTCGCAGGTGACGGTGTTCGCGCTCGGCATCATGCCGTACATCACCGCGTCCATCATCCTGCAGTTGCTGACGCTCGTGTGGCCCTACCTCGAGCGGCTCAGCAAGGAAGGCGACCTCGGCCGGAAGAAGATCACCCAGTACACCCGCTACGGCACGGTCATCCTCGCGGTGATCCAGTCGGCGGGCATCGCGATCTTCCTCCAGAGCCAGACGCTCGGCGAGGGCATGCAGCTCGTCCCCGATCCCGGCGTCGCGTTCACCCTGATGACGGTGATCACGATGACCGCCGGCACCGTGTTCGTGATGTGGCTCGGCGAGCAGATCACCGAGCGCGGCATCGGCAACGGCATGTCGCTGCTCATCTTCGCGGGCATCGTCGTGGCCTTCCCGTCCGCGATCCTGACCACCTTCAGCGAGATCAGCCTCGGGCAGCGCTCGATCCTCGCGGTGCTGGCGCTCCTCGCCTTCATGGTCGGGGTGCTCGCGTTCATCGTCCTCGTCGAGCGCGGCCAGCGGCGGATTCCGGTCCAGTACGCCAAGCGGTTCGTGGGCCGGCGGATGTACCAGGGGCAGGCGACCCACATCCCGCTCAAGATCAACACCGGCGGCGTGATCCCGGTGATCTTCGCCGCGTCCATCATCGCGCTCCCGCAGACCTTCGCCTCGGTCTTCCAGGGAAGCCGCTGGATGTCGGCCATCGTGCAGCAGCTCAGCTTCGGCATGCCGCTGTACACGCTGCTGTACGTCACCGCGATCATCTTCTTCTGCTACTTCTATACCGCGATCGTCTTCAAGCCCGAGGACGTGGCCGACAACATGCGAAAGAGCGGCGGCTACATCCCCGGCATCCGCCCGGGCCGCAAGACCGCCCGCTACCTCGACTCGGTCCTGACCCGGCTCACCTTCGTCGGCGCGCTCTACCTGTCCGCCGTCTCGGTGCTGCCCGACTTCCTCATTGGCGGCTTCAACGTCGGGCCGCTGCCGGTCATCGGCCCGTGGCTCGAGTCGATGCTGCCCGCGTTCGTGACCCAGGGCTTCGGGATCCAGTTCTACTTCGGGGGGACCTCGCTCCTCATCGTGGTGGGCGTCGCGATGGACACCGCGCAACAGGTCGAAAGCCAGCTCATCATGCGGAACTACGACGGGTTCCTGAAGCGCGGACGGGTCCGGGGGCGGCGCTGACGTGCTCGCGATCATCCTGCTCGGCCCCCCGGGCGCGGGCAAGGGCACCCAGGCCGCCGGCCTGGCGCGCGATCTCGGGATCCCGCACGTCTCCACCGGCGTCATCCTGCGCGAGGCGGCGGCGGGCGACTCCGAGCTCGGGCGCCGGGCGCGCGAGGTCATGGCCGCCGGGAAGCTCGTGGACGATCCCACGATGATCGGGATCATGGAGGAGCGCCTCTCCCGCAGCGACTGCGAGCGCGGGGCCGTGCTCGACGGGTTCCCCCGCACCGGGGCGCAGGCCGAGGCGCTCGGCGGCGCGCTCGACCGGCTCGGCGCCCGGAGCGCCGTCCTGAACCTCGCGGTGCCCCGGGAGGAGCTCGTCGCCCGCATCCGCGGCCGCCGCCTCGAGGAAGGCCGGCAGGACGACTCCGAAAGCGCCTTCGAGGCGCGGCTCGACGTGTACGAGGCGCAGACCCGTCCCCTCCTCGACCACTACCGGGACGACCTCGCCGAGATCGACGGCGTGGGGGCCCCCGAGGAGATCGCCCGGCGGCTGCGCTCCGCCCTCCAGGAAACGGAGGTTCCGGCGTGATCCCCCGCACCGACGCCGAGCTGGACAAGCTGCACCAGGCGAACGCGATCACCGTGGAGACGCTCAAGCTGATCCGGGAGCGGATCGAGCCTGGCATGACCACCGCGCAGCTCGACCGCATCGCCGCCGGGAACCTGAAGCGGCACCGGGTGCCGCCCGCCTTCAAGGGGTATCGGGGCTTCCCCGCGTGCCTGTGCGTTTCGGTCAACGACGAGGTCGTCCACGGGATTCCGTCCCGCTGGCGGCGGCTCAAGGAAGGCGACGTCGTCAGCCTCGACTTCGGCTGCATCGTGGACGGCTACTACGGCGACAACGCCATGACCGTCCCCGTGGGCGCGATCTCCGACGAGGCCGCCCGGCTGCTCAAGGTCACCGAGGAGTCGCTGTACGCCGGCATCGAGATGGCCCGTCCCGGCGGGCGGGTTTCCGACATCGGCCACGCCGTCCAGACGTGGGCCGAGCGGCACGGCTACTCGGTCGTGCGCGAATATGGCGGCCACGGCGTGGGGACCAGTCTCCACATGGAGCCGTGGGTCCCCAATTTCGGCGCGCCGGGACAGGGAGCCAGGCTGGCCGCCGGCGACGTCATGGCGATCGAGCCGATGGTGAACTGCGGCGGTCCCGAGGTCGCCGCGAAGCGCGACGGCTGGACGGTCGTCACTTCCGACGGCAGCCTGTCGGCCCATTTCGAACGGTCCATCGCCATCACCGAGTCCGGCCCGTGGGTGCTCTGCGAGCCCCGCGGCGCCCGGGCCGTCCAACAAGGGGAACCCATTGTCGAAGGAAGACGCCATCTCGGTTGAGGCGGTGGTCATGGAGCCGCTGCCGAACGCCATGTTTCGAGTGAAGCTCGACACCGGGGACCATCAGGTCCTCGCCCACGTGTCAGGCAAGATGCGCAAGAGCTTCATCAAGGTCCTGCCCGGGGACCGGGTGCTCGTGGAGCTCTCGCCCTACGACCTGACCCGCGGGCGCATCGTCTATCGGTGCAAGTAGGAGGCGACAGTGAAGGTACGTGCATCGGTCCGTCGCATCTGCGCGAAGTGCAAGATCGTCCGCCGCCGCCGGGTGGTGCGGGTGATCTGCGAGAACCCGCGCCACAAGCAGCGCCAGGGATGACGCTCATGACCCGAACGGGAGGCCGCCATGGCTCGCATCGCCGGCGTTGATCTGCCGCCCGCCAAGCGGGTGGACATCGGACTGACCCGCATCTTCGGGATCGGGCGGCATCGCTCGGAGGTCATCCTCGAGCGCGCCGGGATCGACGGATCGCGTCGGATCAGCGAGCTGAGCCAGGACGAGGTCAGCCAGATCAGCCGCATCCTCGACGAGGAGGGCGCGGTCGAGGGAGATCTCAGGAAGCGTCTGTCCATGGACCTGAAGCGGCTCATGGACATCGGCTGTTACCGGGGCCTGCGCCACCGGCGGGGACTCCCCGCCCGAGGCCAGCGCACCAAGACCAACGCGCGGACCCGCCGCGGACCGCGCCGCCGCTAGGGCATCATGGCCAAGAAGAAAGCGAAGCGCCGCGCCGCCAAGCGCCGCGAGCGGCGGACGCTGACCGCCGGCGTCGTGTCCATCCACGCGACGTACCACAACACCATCATCACGTTCGCCGATCCCGCGGGGAACGTCGTCTGCTGGTCCAGCGCCGGAGCGCAGGGCTTCCGCGGCTCGCGGAAGCAGACGCCGTTCGCCGCCCAGCAGGCGGCGGGGGCCGCGGCCCGCGAGGCCCGCTCGCTCGGCTGCTCGCACGTGGACGTCCGCGTCCGCGGACCGGGGGCGGGGCGCGAGGCCGCCATCCGCGCCGTGGACGCCGCCGGGATCGCGATCCGGTCCATCAAGGACGTGACCCCGATTCCGCACAACGGGTGCCGGCCGCCGAAGCGGCGCCGGAACTAGGAGGTCGAGTTTGGCCAGATATCGAGGTCCCGTCTGCCGGCTTTGCCGGCGGGAGGGCGCCAAGCTTTTTCTGAAGGGCGATCGCTGCCAGAGCCCGAAGTGCGCCATCGAGAAGCGCAACTTCGCCCCCGGCCAGCACGGCAAGTCGCGGCGCGGGCGGGTGCAGGGGTACGGCCTGCAGTTGCGCGAGAAGCAGAAGGCCAAGCGCGCCTACGGGCTTCTCGAGAGCCAGTTCCGCCTCTGCTTCGAGCGGGCGGAGCGCGAACGCGCCGTCACCGGCGCCGCGCTGCTCCAGTTGCTGGAGCGGCGGCTCGACAACGTCGTGTACCGGTTGGGCTACGCTTCCTCGCGTCCGGCGGCGCGGCTCTTCGTCCGCCACGGACACGTCCAGGTCAACGGGAAGCGGGTGGACGTCCCGTCCTACGTCGTGGACCGGGGCGACGTGGTCGGCATCCGCGAACGAACGCGGAAGAAGGACTTCTTCAAGGCGATCATGGAGGCCCTCGAGTCCCGTCCGGCGCCCGACTGGCTTCAGCGCAACGTCGAGGACGCCGCGACCGGCGTCGTGACCGCCTTGCCCACCGGCGAGGACCCCCAGCTCAAGATCCGCGAGCAGCTCATCGTCGAGCTGTACTCGCGCTAGGGAACAGCGAGGAACGGCACCATGCCCGAATTGCAGCGGCCGCGAGGCCTCACCGTCGAGGAGAGCAACGCCAGTTTCGGCCGCTTCTCGGCCCACCCGTTCGAGCGGGGCTACGGCGTCACCGTCGGCAACGCCCTCCGTCGGGTCCTGATCTCGTCCATCGAGGGCGCCGCGGTGACCGCGGTCAAGTTCGAGGGCGTGCCCCACGAGCTCTCGACCATCCAGGGCGTCAAGGAAGACACGCTCGACATCATCCTGAACCTGAAGCGGGTTCCGCTGCGCGTGCACGGGCCGCAGGTCCGCACCGTGCGAATCAAGACCAGGAAACCGGGACCGGTCACGTCCGGGGACATCCAGACCGACCACAACGTGGAAGTGCTCGACCCCGACGTTCCCATCGCGACGCTCACCGACGAGGGCGAGCTGAACGTGGAGATGCTCGTCCGCAACGCCCGCGGGCACGTCCCCGCCGAGCAGAACCGCCAGGACGTCGCCGAGGTCGGGTTCATCCCGGTGGACTCGACCCATTCGCCCGTGTGCAAGGTGAACTACAAGGTCGAGCCGGCCCGGATCGGCCAGAACACCGACTTCGACAAGCTGCTGCTCGAGCTCCACACCGACGGCTCGGTGACCCCGCTCGACGCGCTCGGCGTCGCGTCCCGGCTGCTGCGGGAGATGCTCGGCATCTTCGTCGGCGAGGACGTCGGCGCCGACGAGCTCGTCGCGCCGGTGAACCCGGATCAGGTCGCCTTCGAGCGGCACCGCTACACGAGCATCGAGGATCTCTCCGAGCAGCTCTCGATCCGGGCCTTCAACGGCCTCAAGAACGCCCACATCGCCACGGTCGGCGAGCTGGTCCTGAAGTCCGACAAGGACCTCCTCAAGGAGCGGAACATCGGCCGGAAGAGCATCGACGAGATCTCGCGGGTTCTCGCGAACATGGACCTGCGCCTCGGCATGGGAGTGAACCACTGATGCGGCACCGCATGGGCCACCGGAAACTCGGCCGCGACGCCGCCCACCGGATCGCGCTGCTGCGGAACCTGTCGATCAGCCTCATCACCCACGGCCACCTCTCCACCACGCTGGCGAAGGCCAAGGAACTGCGCCCCTTCGTCGAGAAGCTGGTCACGCTGGGCCGCCGCGGCCATCTCGCGGCGCGCCGGCGGGCGCTCCAGATCCTTCCTCACCGGCACGTGGTCGCGCGCCTCTTCAGCGAGGTCGCCCCGCGCTTCGAGTCCCGCCCCGGCGGCTACACCCGCATCCTGAAGCTCGGCCCGCGCAAGGGCGACGGAGCGCCGATGGCCCGGATCGAGTGGGTCGAGGGAGAGACGGGGGCCGAGTAGCGCGGGACTACTGCGGCGGATCCAGCGGAGTCAGGATCAGCCGCGCGAACGGCTCCGTCCGCACGTCGGACGGCAGTTCCTCGATCAGCCCGATGGGCTCGTGCGGCGTCGCGTCGGCGTTGCGGGCGAGGAAGCTCGAGCCGCGGTCGGTCCCGGCGTCGTAGCCGATCAGGTTGATGCGGACCCGGTCCCTCCAGCAGCCGTCCTCGTCCATCAGGTCGTATCCGCTCACCCCCACGAACCAGTCGGGGCTGGGAGCGATCATCGAGACGAACGTCACGAACGGCTGCGCCGGATCCACGTTGAAGTCGAACCGCTGCCGGCCGGGCGACGGGAACGAGGCCTCGCCGCCGCTGATGCACGTGCTGCTCCGGCCCTGGTCGGACACGCCGCGGATCTCCTGGCAGAGCGTTCCGACGCCCCCGGTCTCGGCCATGACCTCGACGCCCGGCGAGGCGACGTCGCCCCGGGCCCAGAACGAGACGTCCTCGAGATGGGTCGCCCCGACCACTCGCGAGAAGTGCGCGCTCAGCGGGAAGGGCGGCTCGTTCCCGTGCGTGGTCGCATCCCATATCGCCTCGAGCACGGCTTCGTAGCGGGCCGGCGCCGCGCACGACGGATCGGGCTCCGGTTCCGGCTCGGGGCCGGGCTCGGGAGCGGGCGCCGGTTCCGGCAGCGGCGCCGGGACCACCAGGAGCGGCGGGGCCGGAGCGGTCGGGTCGGAGCCGCACGCGGCGGCGGCGAGCGCGAGGCCGAGCGTCAGCGCGAGGCGTCCGGTCATCGGTCCTTCGCCTGCGCCGCCTCGATGATGGCCTTGCTCAGGTTCCCCGGAACCGGGTCGTAGTGCGAGAAATCCATGTGGAACCCGCCGCGTCCGCCGGTGAGCGAGGTCAGCGTCGGCTCGTAGGTCAGCATCTCCGCCATCGGGGCCTGCGCGGTGATGTGGGTCTGGCCGTTCTTCTGTTCCATCCCCTGCGTCCGCCCGCGCCTCGAGTTCAGGTCGCCCAGCACGTCGCCGGTGGAGTCCTCGGGAATCTGGATCTCGACCGACATGATCGGCTCCAGAAGCACCGGGCCGCATTTGGTCATGGCGTCCTTGAAGGCGAGCGAGGCCGCGATCTTGAACGCGATCTCCGAGGAGTCCACCGCGTGGAACTTGCCGTCGAACACGGTCGCCTTGAAGTCCACCACCGGGTGCCCGGCGAGGACGCCCTTCCGCCGGGCCTCCTGAAACCCCTTCTCGATCGCCGGGATGTACTGGCGCGGAATCGATCCGCCGACGATCTCGCTCGCGAACTCGAAGTCGCCGCCGCGCTCGAGCGGCTCCACCCGGACGTGGCAATCGGCGAACTGGCCGTGGCCGCCGCTCTGTTTCTTGTGGCGTCCGTGCGCGTCCGCGGTCC
Source organism: Vicinamibacteria bacterium (assembly GCA_965199715.1). Lineage (GTDB taxonomy): Bacteria > Acidobacteriota > Vicinamibacteria > Marinacidobacterales > Marinacidobacteraceae > CBDATA01. The sequence continues at coordinate 1,139,195 of OZ241322.1, read as the reverse complement.
TCGTGATCGTCTCCCGGTACGGCACCCGGGGCCGGCGAAGCTCCACCTCCACGCCGAACCGGCGCTTCATCCGGGAGACGATGACCTCGATGTGAAGCTGTCCCGATCCCGACAGGAGAAGCTCCATGTCGCGGGCGTACTTGAGCGTCAGATCCTCCTCGGCGAGGCGCTGGAGCGCCCCCGAGATCCGGTCCTCGTCGCCGCGCGACTTCGGAATCACCGCGAAGCTGATGACCGGACGCGGGATCTCGGGACGCACGAAGCGGGTTCCGCCGCCGTCGGCGAGCGTGTCGCCAGTGCCGGTGCCCTTCAGCTTGGCGACGCAGCCGAGATCGCCGGCGGCGAGCTCCGTCACGGGCTCCATCGTCTTCCCGTTCATCGTGTTCAGGCCGCCGAGCCGCTCCGATTCGCCGCTCGCGAGGTTCGCGAGCGTCGCGTCCGCCCTGAGCCGCCCGCTCATCACCCGGAACAGGTTCAACCGGCCCGCGAACGGATCGGCGATCGTCTTGAACACGTAGATGCTGGTCGGCGCGTCGCCATCGACGGCCCGCTCCGCCGGCTCGCCGTTCTCGTCCACGCCGGGAAGGGCTCCCCGTCCGGTCGGATCCGGACACGAATGGACGAGCAGGTCCAGCAGCGCGGTGGTTCCGAGGTTGCGCCCGCCGCAGGCGGCCGCGATCGGAAAGACCTGCCGGGCGGCGACCGCGGTCCTCAGCCCCCCGACCATCTGCTCCTCGCTCAGCTCTCCCTCGTCGAAGAACAGGTCCAGCAGCGTCTCGTCGGACTCGGCGATCAGCTCCATGAGCTCGGCGCGCGCCTCCTCGGCGGCGTCCGCCAGATCCGCGGGAATCTCCACGACCTCGGGCGCGCCGCCGTCCGGTCCCGGCCCGAGAATCGCCCGGCCGCGGATCAGGTCCACGACGCCGCGGAAGTCCTCGCCCTCGCCGATCGGGATCTGGATGGGCACGGCGGAGCGCCCGAACGCGTTCTGGATCTGCGCCACGGCGCCGGAGAACGACGCCCGCTCCCGGTCCATGCGGGTCACTGCGAGCACGGCCCCGAGCCGACCCTCCTCGGCGAACCGCCACACGCGCTCCGTGTTCACCGAGACCCCGTCGCTCGCGCAGACCGCGATCAGCATCGCGTCGGCCACCGGGGCCGCGAGCCGCGCCTCGGTGATGAAGTTGCTGTAGCCCGGCGTGTCGATCAGGTTCAGCTTGGCGCCGCTCCACTCGCAGTGGGCGAGGGCGGCGCTGAGACTGATTCCGCGCTCGATCTCCTCCTCGTCGTAGTCCGTCGTCGTGTTCCCGTCCTCGACCCGGGCGAGGCGGTTCGCCGCGCCCGCGGCATGGAGCAGCGCGGAAACCAGCGTGGTCTTCCCGGCCGTCCCGTGGCCGGCGACGATCACGTTGCGGATGTCATTCGTCTCGTAGGCGCCCATGCTTCTCCCGTCCGCGGACACGAAGGCGGGGCGGCGGATTCCGCCATGGCCCCGATCGGAAAACGCGCCATGCTACCACCGCGCCGGCGGTTACCCTTGCGGCGTCCCCGACGAGTGTCCCGGTGCGGTTTCCCCTGAGCGAGCGAGCGGCGGAACGCGTCGTCGGCCTCGCCTTCGCGCCCGACGAACTGGTCGCGCTGTCCGGTGACGGGGCCTCGGCGCGGGTTCCGCTGCCGGAGAAATTCCTGACTCCCTCGCCCGAGTCCCCGAATCTCGCCTCCACCGCCGACGCCGCCCATTTCGTCCAGTCGGCGCTCCACGCGCTCGCGCCCCGGTCGTTCAAGCGCGCGGTGCTCGCGCTCCCGGACCGCTCGACGCACATGCGCCTCGTCGAGGGGCCCCGGTCGCTTCGCCAGGCCCGGCTGCGCGCCCGGCTGCTCGACGATCTGGCCCCGGGCGCCGACGGGCGCTACCGCTGCGACTGGATCGCGACCCGCGGCCCCGGCCGCCGCGCGCTCCTCGGCGCCGCGATCCGGTCCTCGGTCGCCCGTCAGTACGAGGGGGCGGTCGAGGCGTGCGGAGTCGCGGTGCGCTGGGTGGACGCATGCAGCCTCGCGCTCGTGCCCGAGTGGCTCGCCGCCGGTTCCGGCGTCCGCGCCCTGGTCCTCCTCGACCGGCGCCACTTCGTCCTCGTGGGCGCCCGCGACGCCTGCGTCGAGTCGTTCCGCTTCAAGCTGCGGTCCGCCGGCGACCCGGCCCCGGCGGCGACCGCGGTCCGCCAGTCGATCCCGCCTGACGCCTCGATCCTCGTGAGAGGGGAGGGGGCCGAGTCCGTCGCCGCGGCGCTCGACGCCACGGCCTCCGCCGACCCGATCCCCGAGCTGGCGCTCTCGGCCCTACTCCGCCGGAAGGCCACCTGAGTGCCCCGCGTCCCGAAGGGCGTCCAGCTCGGCCGCCGGCCTCGCCGCGGGACGGCCCGGGCGCTGGACCTCCTGATCGTCGCCGGCGTCCTCGCGGCGGCGTTCTTCGGATGGGGGCTGCGGGAAGCGACGCGCGAACTCGAAGCCGCCGGCGCGGTTCCGGCTCCGGCGGCGCCGGCGCCGGCCGAACCCGACGAGCGCATGGGCGCCGCCGCCGCGCTGCTCGCCGCCGGCGCGCTCGACGCGCCCTCGCTCTCCGGCGCGGTCCGCCTCGTGCTCGACGCCTCCGCCGCCGGCGCGCGGGTCACCGAGATCGAGCTGGCCCCCGACCCGGTCCGGGGAATGGGCGTCGCGATCGCGGCCGATGCGGACGGGCCGGGCGCGGTGGCCGAACTCCTCGCCCGCCTCGGCGAGAGCGGCGAGACCTCGGTCATCAGCGAAACGCTGCGTCCCGACGGCGGCGTCAGGGCCCGCATCGACTTCCGCCTCGCGCCGTGAGCCTCCGGTTCCTGCTGCTGGCGCTGGTCGCGGCGGCCGCCGCGCTGCTCGGAACCCGCGAGCGGGACGTTCGCGCCGAGCTCGCCGAGATCGGCCAGCGGGCCGCCGCCCAAGCGCGCGGCGCGGCCGAGAGTCGCGAGACCGAGGCGCGCCGCGAGCGCCTCGCCGAGGTGCTGGACCGGCTCTCTCCGGCCCCCGGGGACGCCGCGGGCGCCCGCGAGACGCTGCTGGCGCTCGCCCGCTCCGCCGGAGTGGAGGTCCCGGAGACGCGCTTCGAGCCGCTCCAGCGGCCGCCGACCGGCGCCCTCGGCTCGGACGTCCGGCTGACCGCCGCCGGGCCGGCCGCGAGTCTGGTCCGGTTCCTCGAGCGGCTCGAATCGAGCCGGCTTCCGGTCCGCCTCGACCGCGCCGACCTCTCCATGCGCGCCGTCGGACCCGCGACCCTCACCGCTTTCGCCTCGGTGCTCTGGCCGGACCCCGGGACTCCTCCCGATCCCGACGGGCTCGCCGCCGACCCGCGGCTGGACGCGCTGCTGGCCTGGCTCGACGAACCGCCGCCGGCCCCGGTTGCGCCCGCCCCGCGGGTCCAGCCCGTCGCCGTCGCGGCCCATCCGCCCGAGATTCGGCGTACGGACGTCGCCCCGGTGCTGCGGGGCTTCGTCGAAACCGACGGGGCGGTGCGGGCGATGTTCGCGTTCGGGGGCGAGGCGATCATGGCCGGCGCCGGCGATCCCGTCGGCGAGTACGCCGTCCTCGAACTGGAGCCGCCGGCGGGGGCGACCCTCGTCCGCGCCGGCCGCCCGCCGCTGCGGCTGACCCTTCAGTAGCGGCGCAACTCCTCGCGCACGTCCTCGATCTCGGCGCGGATGCGGGCCGCGTCCAGCGCGCCGTGGAAGCGGTTCGGGTTCCGGGGAGGCAGCGGCAGCCCGCTCGCCCCGATCGAGACGAGCGCCGCCTCCAGGTCGAGCAGCCGCTCCCGAAGCTCCTCCTCGCGGTCGGGAGAGGCCCTGACGGGAGCCGCTTCGGGCTCCTCGACCTCGGGAGGCTCCGGAACGGGCGCGGGGTCGCTCGCGTTCCCGTAGCCGGCGAACCGGGGGGCGGGGCCTTCGGCGGCCCGGATCCGCTCCACCTCGGCCCGCTTCTTCAGCGCCGCCTCCAGCAACGGCGACTGCGGCGCCGCCAGCGCGAGCAGCAGCAACAGCACCTCAGACCGCCTCTCCGAACCGGTCGCGCAGGACGTACGGCGGCAAGCCGTATTCCTCCCGGAACAGTTGGGTGCGCACCGAGCCGGTCGCGTGCCGAGCGAGATCCCGCCCGGTGAGCGAATAGACCACGGTCGGGCAGAAGTCGCGGCGCATCACCTTCTCGGGGAAGACGGCGCCGGGCTGGAAGTCGGGGCCGACCGCGAGCGTCCAGACGTTGTGGGCGTAGTAGTTCCCCTGCGAGTGGTGCAACTGGCCGTACGCGTTCACCTCGTCGTCCCGCCCGCACTCGGGCCGCAGCAGGATCGAGGTCGTGTCGCGCAGCGCCGGATCGGCTTGGATGAAGTCCCACAGGTTCCCGATCAGCTCGTCGGTCAAGGCGATGTGCCGCCGGTACTGCCCGAAGTCCGTGTCGTAGTCCCAGAACCCGGCGTCGGCGTGCGCGTCGTCGAGCGCCAGCATCTGGATCGTGATGAGCTTCGGGCGGAAGTCCCGCAGCAGGTGCTTCGCGATCTCGAAGCACTGGGCGTCCCCCACGGGCACCTCGCGCTCGACGACCGAAGTCCGGGTGGACGCCGGGGTGGCGATCCGCCGTCGCGCCGCGTCGCCGATCCACTCCTCGGCGTCGGCGAGGCTGCGCCGGGTGTGGCCGAGCCCCGGCTCGAGGCTGGCGCGGACCAGCTCCGCCGGCGATCGGGTCTCGTCCGGGTGGAACACCTTGTTCATCGTGAGCGAGTTGGCTCCGAACCGCAGCCCGCCCTCGGGATGCGCGCTCCAGTGCTTCCGGTCCCAGACCCACGAGCGGTAGTAGCTCACGCCCTGGAGCATCCAGTAGTCGTTCGGCGAGCCGCCGAGCTCCTTCCGCGCGATCTCGGTCCACGTGGGATAGAGCGGATGCTCGGAGACCGTCTCCCGCCCGGTGAGCATCTCCGTGTACATGTAGCCGTGGAGGTTCGCGGTCTCGCCGAAGTCCTCGGTGCAGACCGCGCCCTCCCGCGCCATGCGGGCCATGTGCGGGGCGTGCGCCGGATCCTCGACGACGTCCTTCTTCCGGCAGCCGTTCCCGTAGAGGATCACGACGAGATGCTTCGTCCTCAGGCTCCGGTCGGGAACCGTCTCGACCCGGGGCGCGGCGGCCAGCCGGCTCGCCCCCATCATCGCCGCCGTTCCCAGAAACGCGCGTCGCCCGATCATGGTCTCTCTCCCTCGTCGAGAAACTCGACCTGCACATCGGGGATCTCGCCGTCCCAGACGCTCAGCTCCCGGTAGTTGCGCGCCCGGTCGGCGAGGTGGACCCGAGTGACCCGGTAGGCGCCGCCCTCCCGGAAATCCTCCAGCTTCAGCGTCCCCCGGAACACGTTCGGCTGCGGGAGCAGCGAGGGCCGGTTCAGCGGCGGATTCCGGCTCTCGAGCTCGACGCGCACGAGATCGGCCCCGCTCGGACTTTGGAACAGCACGAACACCCGGTCCACGCCGCTCAAGTCGTCCTCGACGAGCGCCGCCACCGGCGCGTCCTCGCCGAACGGGGCCTCCCGCAGCGGCACCTCCAACGCCAGCAGCGTCGGCGGCTCGTCGTCCACCCGCTCCGGGTCCGCTTCGACCTCGACCTCCGCCGCCCGCAGCATCGGCTCCGTGGCGGCGAACAGCAGCGCGCTGTTGCGCGCCGCGTCGAAGAGCTCGACCTTCTGGACGGTCCAGACCCCGCCCTCGTACCACTCGGGGAAGGGGAACGCGCCCACGAACCGGCCGGGCGAACGGACGTCTCCGATGAGGTCCGCCCGGATCAGCCGGCCCCCCGACGGGCTGACGAGCACCGCCCGCGCCTGCGACGGGCCGGCGAGATCGTCCTCGACCTCGGCTGCGATCCGGATCGTCTCGCCGGTCCGCGCCCGGGGGGTGAGGATCTCGAGCGAGCGGAGGACCGGCGGCCGGACGTCCATGTCCGGGTTGTCCTCGACCACGAAGTGCGCCGGGCCGCCGTCCGGGTCGCGCATGACCGGGTTGAACTCGGCGGAGTACGCCTTCTTGCGCCCGCGCTCGTCGGTGATCATCGTGGAGCCGGCGTTGTACCGGCCGCCGGGGTGATGGCGGTCCACCCTTCCCCGCCCGAGGTAGAGCGTCCGATGCTCGGGATGGGGCTTGAAGTTGACGTACACCACCGACGCCCGCCCGTACTCCTGGCTCCAGAACTCGGCGACGAACCGCCGCCCCTTCTCGAACGCGGGCTCCACCCGGACGATCGCCCGCACGACCTCGCCGGGGGCGACCATGGGGTCCAGCACCTGGAACTCGGTCATCGCGACCGACCGGTGCTCGCCGCTGATCGCCCCCTGGCGCGGCTGCGCGTCGCGGCGCCGGTACTGGAAGACCTCGGGGACGTAGTCCTCGTCGGCGACGCCGAGCTGGCCCTCCACGTCGGCGCTTTGCGGCTCGGTGCCCCGATACAGGTCGTCGAAGACCTCGAACGGGAATTCGCCGGCCGGCTCCTGCTGCGCCGCGCCCGCCGCCGCGACGAGCAGCAGCGCCCCGGGAAGCAGCGCTCGCGATCCCATCATGCCCGTACCCGAATGAGCGGGCCAATTTATCATCCGTCCCGTCCGGCGCCCGCCGCCGCCCTTCCTCCCCCGATCGACAAGGATTCCGGCATGCCACTGTTCGCCAGGCGCTTCGACTGCATGGGCACGGAGAACGCGTTCAAGATCGCGGAGGACATGGGCCGCGCCCGCGCCCGGGGCCGCGACGTCATCCCGTTCACGATCGGCGAGCCCGATTTCGACAGCGCCCCCCACATCAACGAGGCCGGGATCGCCGCGATCCGCCGGGGCGACACCCACTACACGGATCCGGCGGGGATCGCGCCGCTGCGGAACGCGCTCGCGAAGCACGTCTCGGAGACCCGCGGCATCCCGGTGGATCCCGACCAGGTCATCGTCCTCTCCGGGGCCAAGCCCGCGATCGGCTACACGATGATGGCCTACGTGGACCCCGGCGACGAGGTCATCTACCCGAGCCCGGGCTTCCCGATCTACGAGTCGTGGGTGACCTACCTCGGCGGGACGCCGAAGCCGCTGGTGCTCCAGGAGGAGCGCGGCTTCGCGTTCACCGCCGCGGATCTCGACGCGCTGCTCACCGAGCGCACCAAGGTGCTCATGCTCTGCTCGCCGTCGAACCCCACCGGCGGCGTGCTCCCCCGGGAGCTGCTGGAGGAGGTCGCGGACCTCGTGCGCCGCCGGGCGCGGCCCGACATCCGCATCTACTCGGACGAGATCTACGAGCACATCACCTTCGACGGCTTCGAGCACGCGTCGATGGCGTCGATGCCGGGCATGCGCGAGCGCACGATCATCGCGAGCGGCCACTCGAAGGGATTCGCGATGACCGGCTGGCGGCTCGGCTGGACGGTGCTGCCGACCGCCGAGGAGGCGGTGCGCTTCAAGCAGATCAACATCAACACGGTGAGCTGCACCCCGCCGTTCATCCAGGAGGCGGCGCGCGAGGCGCTCGAGAGCCCCCTCACTGCCGGGGTCGTGCGCGGCATGGTGGAGGAGTTCCGCCGCCGCCGCGACCACGTCGTGCCGGCGCTGAACGCCATCCCCGGGATCCGCTGCGCGAACCCGCTCGGCGCCTTCTACGTCTTCCCGAACATCTCGGGGGCCTGCGAGGCGCTCGGCGCGACCGCGTGGTTCCACGCCCAGCCCGAGTCGGTCCGGAAACGCACGAGCCCCTCCACCCTGCTGTCCCGCTTCCTCCTCTACTTCCACGGCGTCGCGCTCGTGGACCGACGCAGCTTCGGTGTGATCGGGAGCGAGGGACAGGACTTCCTGCGCCTTTCCTACGCCGCGGACATGGACTCGCTGAAGGAAGGGATTTCCCGGATCGCCGCCGGCGCCGCCGACGCGGAAGGCTTCCAGCGCTTCCTCAACGATCCGATCGCCCTTGGAGTCGCCGCATGAACCGCTTTTTCGTGACCCGGAAGATCCCCGACGCCGGAGTCTCCATGCTCGAGGCCGCCGGCGCGGTCGAGATCGCCGAGATGGGCGACGATCAGGCCGTGCCCCGGGACCGGGTGCTGGCCGGCGCCCGTTCCGCCGACGTCCACGTCTCGCTCCTCACCGAGGCGGTGGACCGGGAGCTGCTCTCCATCCCGTCGCTGCTTGGCGTCGCGAACTACGCGGTGGGGTTCAACAACGTGGACGTGGCCGCCGCGACCGAGCTCGGGGTGCCGATCAGCAACACCCCGGGCGTCCTGACCGACTCCACTGCCGACCTCGCGTGGGCGCTCGTCATGGCGACGGCGCGCCGCGTCGTCGAGGCCGACCGCTACATGCGCACCGGCCAGTACCGCATCTGGGGGCCGGCGCTCATGCTCGGCGCCGACGTGAGTCCGGGCGGCGACGGCCGGCGGAAGACCCTCGGCGTGGTCGGCTTCGGGCGGATCGGGCAGGCGATGCACCGCCGCGCCCAGGGCTTCGACATGGACGTCGTCGCCTTCGACCCGCCGATGAAGGAGATCATCGAGGCGCGGGACGACGTGGAGTACGCCGAGTTCGACGAGTTGCTCCGGCGCAGCGACTTCGTCAGTATCCACACGGACCTCAACCCTTCGACGCACCACCTGTTCGACGCCCGCGCCTTCTCCCTCATGAAGCCCACGGCGATCCTCGTGAACACGGCGCGCGGCCCGGTGGTGGAAGAGGCGGCGCTCGTCGCGGCGATCCAGCAGGGGGAGATCGGCGGTGCCGGTCTGGACGTGTTCGAGCATGAGCCAGCGATGGCGGCCGGCCTCGCCGAGCTGGACAAGGTGGTGATCCTGCCGCACATCGCGAGCGGAAGCGTGGCCACCCGCGACCGCATGGCGACCATGTGCGCCGAGAACGCGATCGCCCACCTGAACCGGCGGCCCGCCCCGAACTGCGTCAACCCCGAGGTGTACGGGACCGAGGCGTACCGGAGCCGCACCGGCGGCTGACGGATTGACCGGAAACGCGCTGATCCTCGGGATCGTCGGCCTCTACCTGGCGATCCTGCTCGGCATCGGCGCGTGGGCGTCGCGCCGCGTCAACGACGCGAGCGACTTCGTCGTGGCCGGGCGGCGGCTCGGGTTCGTGCTGTGCACCTTCACGCTGTTCGCCACGTGGTTCGGCGGGGGCACCCTCATCGGCGCGGCGGGCGCCGCCTACTCGGGCGGACTCTCGGCGGTCGTGGCGGATCCCTTCGGCGCCGGGCTCTGCCTGTTCCTCGCCGGCGCCTTCTACGTGCGCCTCCTGCGCCGGCTGAAGCTGACCACGGTCTCCGACTTCTTCCGCAGCCGCTTCGGCGTCGCCGCGGAGATCCTCTCGGCGCTCGTCATCTTTCCCGCCTACATCGGCTGGGTGGGCTCCCAGCTCGTCGCCGTGGGCACGATCCTCACCGCGCTCACCGACCTCGACGCCATGACGGCGATCCTCGTCGCGGCGGGCGCGGTGCTGCTCTACACGGTGCTCGGCGGCATGTGGAGCGTCACGATCACCGACGTCTTCCAGAGCGCGGTGCTCATCCTCGCGCTCCTGATCCTGCTGCCGCAGGTGTTCGGAGCGCTCGGCGGCGCGGGGCCGAGCCTCGAGCGGCTGACGTTCATGCAGACGCGCTTCACGCCGACCGGCGGGATCCTCGAGTGGTGCCTGTTCGTGCAGGCTTGGCTCGTGATCGGCCTCGGCAACCTTCCCGCGCAGGACCTGATGCAGCGGGCGCTGAGCTCGAGGAGCGAATGGGTCGCGCAGTGGAGCGCCTACGCCGCCGGCGCGCTGTACGTCGGGGTCGGGATCATCCCGGTGTGCCTCGGCCTCCTCGGACGGCACCTCTTCCCGATCCTCGACAACCCCGAGCACATCGTCCCGATCCTCGCGCAGCAGTACCTGCCGCCGCTCGGGTTCGCGCTCTTCCTCGGCGCGCTGTTCGCGGCGCTGATGAGCTCCGCCGACAGCGGCCTCCTCGGCCCGGCGAGCGTCTTCGGCCGGAACGTGGTGAAGAACCTCGCCCCCGACCTCGACTCCAGGGAAATCCTCATCGCGGCCCGGATGGGAGTCGTGTTCTTCTGCGGGATGGCGCTCGGCGTCGCGCTCGTGTTCCAGAGCGTGTACGCGCTCATGGTCGAGTCGTGGACGATCATCATGGTCGGGCTCTTCGGCCCGCTCACGCTCGGGATGTACTGGAAGCGGACGAACGGCCCCGGGGCGGTGGCGGGCGTCGTCGCCGGCGTCGGCGTCTGGCTGACGACCGTCCTCATCACGTGGATGAGCGGCGGAAACTTCCCCGGCGCCCTCGTCGCGACCGGGGTCTCCATCCTCGTGACGGTCGTCGTGTCGCTCGTCACCGCGCGCTCCCATCCGCCGCGCCCGATCGTGGACATCGACGGGAAGCCGGTCGCGCCCCGCGGCCGGCTCGGTGTGCTCTCGCCCATCCCCCCCGCGTGAGCGCCCGGCCCTTCCGGGTCGTCCGCGCCGCTCCGGAGCAGGCCGACGCGCTGGCGGCGCTCCAGGAAGTCGTCTTTCCGACGCTCGCCGCCGACCAGCGCTATTGCGCCGAGCACTACCGCAGCCACATCGGGATGTTCCCCGAGGGGCAGCTCGTCGCCGTCGCCGGCGACGAAGTCATCGGCGCGACCACGACGCTGCGCGTCGGCGAGAGTTTGGCTCGCGGGCGGCACTCGTTCCCGCAGATCTTCGGAGACGGCCGGCTGACGGTCCACGACTCGGACGGCGCGTGGCTCTACGGCGCGGATCTCGGAGTCCTGCCGGCGTGGCGGCGCCGCGGCGTCGGGCGGGCGCTCTACGCGGCGCGCCAGCGGCTCGTCCGGCGGCTCGGCCTCAAGGGGCAGGTCACGGTGGGCCTGCTCGCCGGATACGGCGCGCTCGCCGGGCGCATCGATGCGAAGCGGTACTACGAAGAGCTGGTCGCCGGCGAACGCGCCGATCCGACGATCACGGTCCAACTTCGCATCGGATTCCGGCCGAAGGGGCTGATCCCGGACTACGTGGACGATCCGGTCTGCGCCGGCTACGGCGCGCTGCTCGAACTCCCCGGAAGCGCGGACGTGCCCGAGCGGTGAGCGGCGGGTTCCAGACCTTCGGAGTCCCGCACCTCGCGGCGCTCGGGGTCATCGCCCTCGTCGCCGTCGCGCTGATCGCGCTGGTCCGGCGGGGCCCCGCCCCGGTCCGGGACGCGGTCCGCTACGGACTCGCCGGAACGCTGCTGCTGAACGAGTTCGCCTGGTGGAGCGTGCGCGTCGTCCAACTCGGCCTCGACGGATTCCTGCGCAACCACCTGCCGTTTCATCTGTGCGGCGTGGCGGTGTTCCTGACCGCGATCACTCTCGTGCGCGGGAGCCGCGGCGCCTACGAGATCGCCTGGTTCTGGGGCGTCGCGGGCGCCGGGATCGCGCTCATCACCCCCGGCAACATGGACGCCGGCTTCCCCCAGTACCGCTTCTTCCAGTACTTCGTCGCCCACGGCGGCATCGTCACCGGCATGCTCGTCGCGACCTTCGGGCTCGGCATGCGCCCCACCGGAAGGGCGCTCGTGAAGGCGTTCGCCTGGCTCCATGTGATGGCCGTCCCGGTGGCGCTCGCCAACCTGGCGCTCGACGCGAACTACATGTACCTGTGCGCCCCGCCGACCGGCACGGTGAACCCATTCTTCTTCCTGCCGTGGCCCTGGTACTTGCCGGTGCTGGAGGTGGTCGGGCTCGTGGCGTTCGCGCTGGTGGCGGCCCCGTTCCTGGTCCGCCGCCCGCGGTGACCCGTCGCCGGATCGAGCTCCGCGACTTCCAGACGCCGCCGCCCCTCGCTCGCCGCGTCTGCGCGTTGCTCAAGCGCGTCGGCGTCGCGCCCGAAGCGGTCCTCGAGCCCACCTGCGGCGCGGGCTCGTTCCTCCGGGCCGCGTCCGCGGCGTTCCCCCGCTGCCCGACGCGACTCGGCTACGACCGGGACCCCCGGCACGTGACCGCCGCGCGCGACGCGCCGACGGCCGCCGTCCACCAAGCGGACTTCTTCGAGACCGACCGGCGCGACGTGCTGGCGCGCCTCCCGGAGCCAACCGTCATCCTCGGCGACCCCCCATGGGTGACGACGGCGGCGCTCGGCGCTCTCGACGGAACGAACTCCCCGCCGAGGAGCAACGCGGGCCGTCTCCACGGCCTCGACGCCATGACCGGAAAGAGCAACTTCGACGTCTCGGGGTGGATGCTCGTGCGCCTGCTGGAGAGCGCGGACGGCCGCAACGGCTGGCTGGCCATCCTCTGCAAGACGGCGGTGGCGCGGAAGGTCCTCCTTGAGTCGTGGCGGCGGCGGTTCGCCGTGCGCGACGCGGCGAACCACCTCATCGACGCCCGGGAGCGCTTCCGGGTCGAAGTGGACGCCTGCCTGCTCCTGATGAGGCTCGAACCGGAGGGCGCGTCGCGGGAATGCGCCGTGTTCGAGAGCCTCGAGGCGACTGCGCCGGCCTCCACGATCGGCCTCTGGCGCGGCCGTATGGCGGCCGACCTCCCCGCCGCCGAGCGCTCGGCCAAACCTTTCGGAACGTCGCCGCTCAAGTGGCGGTCCGGCGTGATACACGACTGCTCCGCCGTCATGGAGCTGCGCCCGCTCGGGGGCGACCGTTTCGAGAACGGTCTCGGGGAGACCGTCCGGCTGGAGCCCCGGTCGTCAACGACGGGACCGAACGCTTCATCGCCGACCGCGCGAACTGCGCCAGGAACGAAGGAAAGGAGATCGAGGAGCTCGACGTGACGGACCTTCACACCACCATGGTGTCCTTGAAATGGACCGGACGGGACCGAGAGGACGTCAAGGAGATCCACCGACTGCGCAATGACCTCGCGCATTTCGCGCGAATGGCGTCGACGGAGGCCCGAGGGCTCGCAGCTTGAGCGGACGGCTGGGCGACCCCCGGCGATAGACTGACCCGCCCGCCAACGGAACCTCGCCCGTCCTCCGGCGTACCGTGAATTCAACGTGAGCAAGGATTCCAGACCCGCGGATCGGCTGGGAGAACTGCGCATCGACGAGGAGGAACGCGGTGGGAGCCGAGCGGCCGCCATCTGGGTGGCCATCGTCGGAGTCGCGCTGGTGTTCGGCGGGGGCGTCGCCGCCTTCTCGCTGCTCGCCTCGGACGCCGACGTCAAGGAGGTCCGCACCGCCCGCGTCCGCGCCGCCTCGGTGTCCGCGGGCACGACCGTCCTGAACGCGAGCGGCTACGTGACCGCGCGGCGGCGGGCGACCGTGTCCTCGAAGGCCGCGGGCCAGATCGTCGAGATCCTCATCGAGGAGGGCATGGAGGTCGAGGAAGGCCAGACGCTCGCGCGGCTGGATTCCTCCAACCTCGACCGCAGCATGCAGTTGGCCCGGGCTCGGGCGGCCTCGGCCCGAAAGATGGTCGCCGAGGTCGAGGCGCAGCTCGTCGAGGCGCGATTGCGTCAGAATCGGACGCGCCGGCTCGTCGCCGAACGCGTCTCCGGGCAGGCCGACCTCGACGGCGTGGACGGCGAGGTCGCCACGCTGGAGGCGCGGGTCGCGCGCCAGCAAGAGGACATCGAAGTCGCCGAGCGCCAGATCGACGTGATTCGCCAACAGATCGACGACACCGTGGTGCGCGCCCCGTTCGCCGGGGTCATCACCGCGAAGAACGCCCAGCCGGGCGAGATGATGTCGCCGATCGCGGGCGGCGGCGGCTTCACCCGCACCGGCGTCGGCACCATCGTGGACATGGGCTCGCGGGAGATCGAAGTGGACGTCAACGAGGCGTTCATCAACCGAGTCGCTCCCGGGCAGCCGGTGGACGCGGTCCTCGACTCCTACGCCGACTGGACGATCCCCGCGCGGGTCATCGCGATCATCCCGACGGCGGACCGGGATCGCGCCACCGTCCGGGTCCGCATCGGCTTCGAGGAGCTCGACGACCGCATCCTCCCCGACATGGGCGTCAAGGTGAGCTTCCGCTCGGCCGAGGCGGCCCCATCCGAGGCCCCCGAGGGGCTGTTGCTGCCCCGGGCGGCCGTCTTCGCGGACACCGGGCGCGATCTCGTGCTGCTGGTCCGGGACGGCCGGGTCCAGCGGCGCGCCATCCGGATCGGCGACGCGCAGGGCGAGAGCGTGTTCGTGCTCTCCGGCCTCGCCGAGGGCGACCGCGTGGTCGTCGAGGGCCCCGAGGGGCTCGCCGACGGCGACGAGGTCATGGAGCGGACCTCCTCCTGAGAAAGGAACGACATGACCGACAACCCCGAGAATGGAGCCCGGCCGATGGTCCGGGTCCAATCGGTCACGCGCACGTTCCGCCAGGGCAAGCGCAAGGTGCCGGTGCTGCGCGAACTCACGCTCGCGATGCCGCAAGGCGAGTTCCTCGCGCTGATGGGGCCGTCGGGATCCGGCAAGTCCACCCTCCTCAACCTCATCGCGGGGCTGGACCGCCCGACCAGCGGCGAGGTGGTCGTGGCCGACCAGCCGATCCACTCGCTCCCGGAACGCCGGCTCGCGGCGTTCCGGGCGCGCAACATCGGGTTCGTGTTCCAGTTCGCGAACCTGCTCGGCGCGCTCAGCGCCCGCGGCAACGTCTCCGTGCCCCTGCTGCTGACCTCGCTCTCCTCCCGCGAGCGGCGCCGCCGGGTGGACCTCGCGCTCGACGTGGTGGGCCTTTCGGACCGGGGCAAGCACTATCCCCGCGAACTGTCGGGCGGCGAGCAGCAGCGAGTCGGGATCGCCCGGGCGCTGGTGAACGACCCCAACCTCCTGGTCTGCGACGAGCCCACCGGCGACCTCGACCGGCGCAACACCGGCGAGATCCTCGACCTGCTCGCGATCCTGAACCGCGACCAGGGCAAGACCATCCTGATGGTCACCCACGATCCGCTGGCCGCCGAGCGGGCCTCGCGGACGCTGCACCTCGAGGACGGGCGGCTGCGCTCGGAGGAGCATGAGCCATGCGAGATCTCCCCCTGATCGGCGCGGCGCTCCGCCGCCGCAAGACCCGCACGATGCTCACCTTCATGTCGGTGCTGGTGGCGTTCTTCATGTTCGGGATGCTCTCGATGCTGCGCACCGCGTTCGCCGCCGGGGTCGATATCGCGAACGAGCAGCGGCTCGTGGTGCGCCACCGGGTCTCGTTGTTCCAGATGCTCCCCGAGACCTACGAGGCCGAGATCGAGAAAATCCCGGGGGTCGTGGACGCCATGCACATGACGTGGTTCGGCGGCGTCTATCAGGACCCCTCCAACTTCTTCATGCAGTCGCCGGCGAAGCCGCTCGAGTACCTCGACATGTACCCGGAGATCGATCTCTCGCAGGCGGCCCGCCAGCGCTGGACCGAGACCCGCGACGGCGTCGTCGTCGGGCGCGGGCTCGTCGAGCGCTTCGGCTGGGAAGTGGGGGACCGCATTCCGATCCAGCCCACGATCTGGCGGCAGCGGAACAGGCAGGACCAGGCGTGGGAGTTCGAGATCGTCGGCGTGTACGACACCGAGGTGGAGGGCTTCGACCGAAGCCAGTTCATCTTTCGCTACGACATGTTCGACGAGGCGCGCTCGTTCGGACGGGGCGAGATCGGCTGGTACATGGTCCGGGTGGCCGACCCCGACCGGGCGCCCGAGATCGCGGGCGAGATCGACGCTCTCTTCCAGAACTCGCCCGCGGAGACCAAGTCGGAGCCCGAAGGCGCGTTCGCCGCCGGGTTCGCGAACCAGATCGGGAACATCGGCCTCATCGTGACCTCGATCCTCGGAGCGGTCTTCTTCACGATCCTGCTGGTCGCCGGCAACACCATGGCGCAGTCGGTCCGCGAGCGCGTCGGCGAGATCGGCCTCCTGAAGGCGCTCGGGTTCAGCGGCCACCAAGTGATGCGGCTCGTCCTGCTCGAGTCGGTCGTGCTCGTGACGACCGCCGGCGTGGTCGGCCTGCTGCTCGCGATCGGCGCCGGCGAGGCGCTCGCGTCCGCGGTCGCGCAGTTCTTCCCCGCGTTCTACCTGCGTCCGCAGGACGCCGTCGTCGGCGTGATCCTCGCGGTCCTCACCGGCGTCGTCGTCGGGGTCTTCCCGGCGCGCAAGGCGATGCGACTCCAGACCGCGATGGCGCTGAGGCGGTTGTGATGCGCCGGATCGCCTCGTTCGTCAAGCAGTGCTGGGCGGTCTCCGTCTACAACCTGCAGACCATCTGGCAGCGGCGCTCCTCCTCGGCGGTCGCGGTCTTCGGAGTCGCCGGCGTCGTCGGCGTGCTCGTCGCCGTGCTCTCGATGGCGGCCGGGTTCCGCCAGGTCGCGGAGTCGCAGGCGCGCGACGACCTCGCGATCGTGCTTCGCAGCGGCTCGACCGCCGAGTCCATGAGCATCCTCAGCCGGCAGGAGGTCCAGGCGGTCGAGGAGGCTCCCGGCGTGGCGCGCGGCGCGTCCGGCCCGGCGGCGTCCGCCGAGCTCTTCGTGGTCATCGACCGGCGGAAGATCGGGACCGGGACCCAGGCCAACGTCCCGCTGCGGGGCGTGGGCGAGGGCGTGCTGGAAGTCCGCGACTCGGTCGAGGTGGTCGCCGGGCGCATGTTCGAGGCGGGGCGCAACGAGGTCATCGTCGGCGTGGGGGCGGTGGAGTCGTTCGAGGGCCTGCGCATCGGCGACCGCATCGACGTGGGAACGGCGGACTGGGAGGTCGTCGGCCATTTCGCCGGCGGGGGCGGCGTCTCCGAGTCGGAGATATGGACCGACAACCGCATCCTCGCCGACGTGTACCAGCGCGGCAACTCCTCGAATTCGGTGCTCGTGCGGCTGACGGACCCCGAGGCCTACGAGGGCTTCCGCACGTTCCTCGAGGACGACCCCCGCGTCAACGTCGCCGTCCAGCCGGAGACCGAGTACCTCGCCGAGCAGTCGCGGCCGATGGAGGTGCTCATCACCGTCCTCGGCTGGTTCATCGTGAGCATGATGGCCGTGGGCGCGATCTTCGCGGCGCTGAACACCATGTACGCGGCGGTCTCCAGCCGCTCGCGCGAGATCGCGACGTTGCGCGCGCTCGGGTTCGCGCGAATTCCGGTGGTGCTGTCGGTGATGACCGAGTCGCTCGCGTTCTCGCTGGTCGGGGCGCTCCTCGGCGGCGCCGCCTCGTGGGCGCTCTTCGACGGCTTCCGGGCGGCGACCATCAACTTCGCCTCCTTCAGCCAGGTCGCGTTCGCGTTCCGGGTCACCCCGGCGCTGCTGGTCCAGGGCGTCACGCTCGCGCTCGTCATCGGATTCTTCGGCGGCCTCGCCCCCGCAATCGGCGCGGCCCGGCGCGGCGTCGTGGGAGCGCTTCGCGAGCAGTAGGTCCGCCGCCGTGCCCGCCGCCGAGGAGAAGCTGCTCTTCCCGGAAAGCGACCTTACCCCGCTCGCGGCCATCTTCCCGCTGGTCGGCGAGGAGGTGCGCCGCGCCGTCGTGAAGCGGGCCCTCGCGCGTCACGGAAAGAAGGCGGATCCGCGGCTGAAGCAGGCGCTGCGCAACGTCCCGGTCAAGGGGCACCGGGACGCCAGCCGGGTGCGCAAGCCCGAGACGCTCTTACGCCCGGTGATGGAGCGGATCGATCGCCGCGGGTTCACGCTCGCGAACGCGGTGCTCGCGGTCTGGGCGGAGTCGGAGGAGGATCTGCGCGAGCGTTCGGCGGCGTATCTGCGCGCCAACGGCGTCGCCGTCAGGGAGTCGTTTCGCGAGTTCGACTCGTTCTGGCCGCGCGAAATCTTCCTGCGCCACCAGGCGGAGTTCGCCGGGACCGAAGACTCCGTCGAGGTCGACGCCGCCGGACTCATGCTGTGCCTGGTCGCCGGGCGCTTCCCGATGTCGCCCCCGCTGACCTCGAATCTGTTCGAGGAGTGGAAGGACGCGCTGGACGGGCTGGATCCGGACGCTCCCGACTGGAACGACGTGGACGTCTTCGCGAGCTGGCTGCTGGACATCCGCGGCCGGAAGCGGCGCGAGGCGCTCGCCCGCGGCAAGGAGCGCGCCGCGGCGCTGTGCGCCGGACTGCGCAGCGAGTTCGACGCGGACCTTCGCTATCTCGGCGTGGATCCCGATCCGTGGCCGCGCGTGGTCGAGACCCGTCCCTCGGAGTGCGGGGGCATGCTGGAGTTCCTGGCGGAACTGCGGGAGCGCATGGAGGAGTACGGGCGGATCCGGCCCCAGGCCCCCTCCCGCGCGGGAGAGGTCGAACGCGCGGCGCAGCGAACCGCCCTCGAGGAGCGCATCCTGAAGATGTCCGCCCGATGGACCGAGCTCGCGGCGTCGCCGCCGCCCGCCGCCCCGAGGGAGGAGCCGAAGAAGGCCGAACCCGCGCCCGCCGTCGAGGAGGCCCCCGAGCCGGATCGCGACCTCGAGGCGGAGATCGAGTCCTTGCGCCAGCAAATCGCCCGCAGCGAGTCGGCGAACGACGCGGAGATCAAGCGCCTGACCGAGGAGGTCGCCGAGGCCCGGCGGAAGGAGGCGGTCTGGCGGGACGCCTACGAGCGGGAGAAACGCCGGCGGCCCGAGCAAGCCGACGACCTTCCCATCGCGATCACGAACGTCCGCGAGGCCATCGAGGCCGCCCGCGACCGGTTCCCCGACCAGCTCGTGATCGCGTTGAACAACAAGTCCAACGCGGACACGCAGTACGAGAAGCCGCAGGAAGTCTTCGAGGCGCTGGCGTGGCTCGCGACCTCATTCCAGGAGGGGGCGCAGGACATCGGCGAGGCGTGCCCCGGCTGGTCCTACACGGCGCACCAGTCGGAAGTGACGATGGGGAGCGCTCCGGCGTGGTACGAAACCCGGGTGAACGGAAAGGCCGTGAAGCTGCGGAAGCACATCGGCAAGGGCGTGGCGAAGAATCCCCGGCACACGATCCGCATCGCGTTCGAGCGCGAGGAGGGCGGTCGCGTCGTGGTCGGGTTCGTGGGGCAGCACCAGCGGACGGCCCGGTCCTGACCGAAGCGCGGCACGCGCCCGGGCGCGGCAACGTCCGCCGCTTCGGGCTGGACTTCAACCCGCCGGTCTTCATCAGCTCGGCGGCGGCGATCCTCGTCTTCGTCGTCGCCGCCCTCGTGTTCCGGGACGAGGCGGCGGCCGCGTTTGCGAGCGTCCACGCCTTCCTCGTCTCGCGCTTCGACTGGCTGTACCTCGGCAGCGCCAACCTCGCGCTGCTGTTCTGTTTGTTCCTGATCGTCGCGCCGCTCGGGCGGATCCGGATCGGCGGGCCGGACGCACGACCGAAGTACTCGCGGCTGACGTGGGGCGCGATGCTCTTCGCCGCCGGCATCGGCATCGGACTCATGTTCTTCGGCGTGGCCGAGCCGATGCAGCACTTCCTGTTCCCGCCGCTCGGCGCCCCGCCCGAGGAGGGACTCGCGATCGCCGCCACCCTCTTCCACTGGGGCGTTCACGGCTGGGCGATCTACGGGATTTCGGCGCTCGCCCTCGCGTACTTCGCGTGGAACCGTGGGTATCCGCTGGCGCTGCGGTCCGCGTTCCATCCGGTGCTGGGCGACGCGGTCTGGGGCTTTTGGGGCCACTGCGTCGACTTCGTGACCGTCTTCGCGACGATCTTCGGTCTGGCGACCTCGCTCGGGCTGGGCGCGCGGCAGATCTCGGGCGGGCTCGAGTACCTCTTCGGAGTCCCGGCCACGGACGTCGTCGGCGTGGCCATCGTCTCGGTCGTCACTCTCATCGCGCTCGTCTCGGTCCTCTCGGGCCTCGACGCGGGCGTCCGCCGCCTGAGCGAGTGGAACATCACGCTCGCGGTCGGGCTGATGCTTCTCGTCGTCGCGCTCGGCCCGGCCGCCGCGATCGCCGGCGCGTTCGTCCGCAGCCTCGTCGCCTACGCCGCGTACCTGGTTCCGCTGAGCAACTGGGTCGGGCGCTCGGACACGGCCTTCTTGCAGGAGTGGAGCGCCTTCTATTTCGCCTGGTGGTTCGCGTGGACGCCGGTGGTCGCGATCTTCATCGCCCGCATCTCACGGGGACGCACCGTTCGGGAGATGCTCGCGTTCCTGCTCGCCGCGCCGACGTTGCTGGCCGTGGTCTGGATGAGCGTCTTCGGCGGCGCGGCGCTCCACCAGTACGTGGACGGGGGATACGCGGGCGCGGCGGACGCGGTGCGGGAGGCCCGGCCCGAGCTCGCGCTCTTCCGGCTCTTCGAGGCGCTGCCGTTCTCGGTGGCGCTGTCGATCGTCGCGATCCTGTTGACGGTCATCTTCTTCGTGACCTCGTCCGACTCGGGTTCGCTCGTGATCGACTCGATCACCGCCGGCGGCAAGCTGGACGCCCCGACCGCGCAGCGCGTCTTCTGGTGCCTGACGGAAGGGGCGATCGCGGTCGTCCTGCTGCTCGGCGGCAGCCTCGAATCGCTTCAGGCGGCGGCGGTGACGACCGGCCTGCCGATCGCCGTCGGATCAGCGGTCATCGGGTTCGGGCTGTGCGTGGAACTGCGCCGGGAGCTGCAGCGGCGATAATCGCAGTCGTCATGGAGTACCGCCGCCCGACGCGAAGCCGCCGCGAAGTGGACGCGGCCGGACGCCTTCTGGCGGTCACCGCGCCCGGCGACGCGGATCGGGAGCGGGCGCGGCAGGTCGTGGAGGAGTGGCGGGGCGTGCACGGGCATCCGCTCCGCGTGATCCGCGGGCTTCTCGAGGACTGCGCGCGGGATACCGACCCGGAAGTCCTGATCGCCGAGCGGCTCAAGCGCATCGCTTCCGTCGAGTCGAAGCTGCGGCGGTTCCCGCGGATGAAGTTGTCGCGCATGCACGACCTCGGCGGCTGCCGCGCGATCCTCGGTTCGTCCGCCGCCGCCGAGAGCCTCGTCGCCCGGTTGCGCGAGGTCGGGGACCGGCACGGCCTGGCCCGCGTGTACGACTACATCGCCGAACCCAAGCCCACTGGATACCGCAGCGTCCATCTCGTGTTCCGCTACCGGAACGCCGACCCCGACGACGTGGACTGGAACGGCCTGCGCGTCGAGATTCAGGCGCGCTCGAAGCACCAGCATTCATGGGCCACGGCGGTCGAGACGGTGGACGCCCTCGCCGGCACGTCGATCAAGACCAGCGGGCTCGCCAACGGGGACTGGGACCGCTTCTTCAGCCTCATGGGCAGCGTGCTCGCGCTCGAGGAGGAACGTCCGCCAGTGCCCATGACCCCGGCCGCGCTGCCGGAGTTGCGGGAGGAGGTTCAGGACCTGGTGCGCCGGCTCAACGTCTGGGACATCCTGATCGGGCTGGGGGGAAGGCTCCACCACGCCGCCTTCGAGACGGACGCCGACTGGTACCTCATGATGCTCGACGCGGGCGCCCGGAAGATCGACGTGACCCCATGGCACAACCACCAGTTGGAGGAGGCGCAGGCCCGGTACCTCGAGCTGGAAGCGGAGCACGAGGGCCGCGCCGGCTTTCAGGTCTGCCTCGTCTCGACGACGTCCGCGAACGACCTGCGGGAGGCGTACCCCAACTACTTCCTCGAGGCCGGGCCGTTCAACGCGGCCCTCGCCCGCCTCGTGGGGCCTCCGTCGGCCGACGCGCTGACCCTCTGACGGGCGGGCCTCAGGCCACGAGCGCCCGGAAGCGGTTCTCGACGGCCGAGGGCAGGCCCGCTCCGGCGCGGACGCGCACCACGGCGTCGGCCACTTCGTCCGCACCGAGCTGGTCGAGCACCTCCGGCACGGGAACGGGCGCGTCGTTCAGGTCGTGCGGCTCGTACTTGACGAGCGAATCGCCGTAACGCCGGGCGAGGTCGGCCATGAGGTCGCGCCCGGTCTCGGAGATGAGGTACAGGAACAACCGATCCACGTAGTTCCGCCCGAGCAGCCGCGGGACGAAGCCGTGGAAGCACGTCAGGTTGAGCGCCCCGCTCCGGTTGAGAACCACCTTGTAGTCGCCCCGCGAGAAGACGCCGAGCAGCAGCGGCGCCGGATTCCGGGTCTCGCTCTTGAACCACGGACGGCGCTGCCGCAGGAGGTAGCGGCGATGCAGGCCCCGCTCCTCTCCGTGGGCGATGTAGGTCGCCGCCGGCGGACTCGGGCGCGGCCCCGCCCGGAAGAAGAGGACCGGATCGTCCTTGTCGGCGAGCGCGGCGAGATCGCGCTTCGTGAAGACCGCGCTGCGGACTTGCCGACTCTTGGTGATGCACCGGGCGGTCTCCTCCGCTTCGAGCGACAGCGCGCGGGCGCGGGAAGGTCGCATGACGAAGAAGTCGTTGGCGCCGGTCGCGATGCCTCGGGTGAAACGGCCGTATTGGAGGATGGACCCCACGCGAGTGCGGTCCGGCCGAATCGACCGCGCCGTGAAGTGAGGAATCCACCGCTCTTCCGGGCGGAGATCAGCGGTCGGGACGGAAGCGATGGGCGGCCCGCCGAGCGTTTCCTCGAGCTCCTCGAGCGATCGCACCGAATGGAACCGCACCGCGTCGGCCGCGGCGCCCGTGTCCAGCAGCACGATCCCGACGGACGTGATGACGTCCGGGAACACGTCCTTCTCGCAGTCGAGCTGGATCAGGCTCAGGGAAGCGCCGCTCGCGAGGAGCCGTTCCTTGACCCCCATCCCGTAGCCGGTGTTCAGGAACTCCAGCGGCGTCACGTAGGCGAGCCTGCCTCCCGGGGTCAGTTCCGACAGCGACTTGACGAGGAACGCCGAGGCCGAGTTCGTGTATCCGGATAGCCGAAACCCCAGATTCTTGCGGAAGCCGGCCAGGATGGCGTGCCGGTCGCGAAAGCGCTGGAATCGCAGGTACGGCGGATTGCAGACGATCGCGTCGAATCGGCGGCCCCAGACGAGCAGGTAGTCCTCCTCCCGAAGCTCGCCGTTCCATCGGTGCGAGGACTCCTGGAAGAAGCGCACGGCCCGCCGATCCACCTCGCTCGCCGAAAAGCGCGCCCCCCGCCCGTCCGCCGCGTCGAGGAACGCGCCGAGGCCGAAGCCCGGATCGTGGATCGACTTCGCCCCGCCGCCGAGCGCCCAGTCCACCATGAACCGGGCGACGGCGGGCGGAGTGAAGTACTGGCCGAACCTGCGCCGGTGCTCCTCCCCGACGATCGCCGCGTAGCGGGAGGCGTCAACGCCCACCGACGATCTCCTGCTCGAAGGCGTCCGCGTCGAGATAGCCCCTCCCGCCGCGGAATCTGACGTAGAAGAGGAGCCGTCCGCGCTCGAGCTCTCTCAACGCCGACTCGTGACTCGGGAAGTCGATGCGTCCCACGAGTTCCCGCCCGACGCCGACGTCGATCTTGAGCGTCGTCTTCTGCTGGTTCTTGACGTCGCGCTCGACGGAGAACTTCTCGCCCTCCCATTCAGGGCGGGCGACGATGCGCAGGATGCTTTCGAACGAGATCACGAACGCCCTGTCGAAGAACGCTTGCACGTAGTAGTGCGGCACGCCGAACCGCTGGATCCAACGGTTCACCAGGACGAGATCCTCCAGCTTCGGCGTGATGCTCAGGTAGTCCCGCTTGTGTAGGGTCCGGATCTCGGTCCGCAGCGCCCGGAGGTGCTCGCTGAGCTCGCGCAGGGCCGCCGACGAGGACCGGTTGCGGGCGCGGAAGGTGATCTCCCGAAACGTCCCTCGCGTGGCGCGCGAGAGCAGGTCGTGGGTCTCCGGCGCTTTCTCGCGGAGAAGCGGTCCGTAGGGATCGCCGAGCACGATGGCTTGAAGGCGAAGGCACTCGGCTTCGGCGGCCGTGTTGCGGCTGCGCATGAAGCGGGCGTACTTGTCCGCGAGAAAGCTGCTGGAGCGGACTTCGAGTCCGGCGACCGCGCGCTCCGCGGGTTCGGTCGCGCCGCCGGCTCGCCGGGAAACGACGAGCAGGTCGGGTTTCTTGCCGACGGCGTTCAGTTCGGCGACGTAGTCCGCGAAGTGCTTGGGGAAACCGGGATCGTCGGCCGGAAGCGACTCCGCCCGCCCATACCGGACCGCCGCGTAGTCCGGCGAATGGCCGTTGGTCGCGTCGTGGAGGATCTCCTCCGCCCAGTCGCCCTGTTCTCGATTCGTCAGGAACTGCGACCCGGCCATCGTCGGCGGACGGCCGGTCGCTTCCATGTCCGGATCGAGGTCGAAGGGAAGACGGGCCATGAGGGCGCCGATGCGGTCCGCATGGGCGCGATCCATGGCCCGAACCCTCAGTCCAGCCCGCGGCGCTTCAGCAGCGGGCCGATCTCGGCGTCCCGGCCCCGGAAGTCGCGGAAGAGCCGCATCGCCTCGACCGAGCCGCCGCGCGACAGCAGCGTCGCCCGGAAGTGGTCGCCGTTCTCGCGCAGCAGGCCGCCGTTCTCGCGGAACCACTCCACCGTGTCGGCGTCGAGCACTTCGCTCCAGATGTACGAGTAGTAGCCCGCCGAGTAGCCGCTCCCCCAGATGTGGGAGAAGTACGTGCTCCGGTAGCGGGGCGGAACCGGGGCGAACGCGACCCCCGCCGATTCGAGCGCGGCCTCCTCGAAGGCGATCGCCCGCCCGGCCTCGGGAACCTCGTCGGCTTGGAGTTCGTGCCACGCGAGGTCCAGCAGCGTCGCCGCCAGATACTCGGTCGTCGCGAACCCCTGGTTGAACGTCTGGCTGGACAGCACCCGCTCCAGCAGGTCGGCGGGGATGGGCTCGCCGGTCTCGTGGTGGACCGCGTAGTTCTGGAGCACCTCGGGCCAGGTCGCCCACATCTCGTTCACCTGCGAGGGGAACTCCACGAAGTCCCTGGGGACCGAAGTTCCGGCGAACGTCGGGTAGCGCACGTCCGAGAACAGCCCGTGGATCGCGTGCCCGAACTCGTGGAACAGGGTGATGACCTCGTCGAACGTGAGCAGCGTCGGCTCGCCCTCGGGCGGCTCGGGGACGTTCAGGTGGTTCCCGACCACCGGTTTCGTCCCGAGCAGGCCCGACTGCGGCACGTAGGCGTTCATCCACGCGCCGCCGCGCTTCGACGGGCGGGCGTAGAAGTCGCCGATGAACAGCCCGAGCGCCGAGCCGTCGTGGTCGAAGACCTCCCAGATGCGCACGTCCTCCTGATAGACCGGAAGTTCGGGGCGCTCCTCGAACGTCATCCCGTAGAGCCGGTTCGCGGCGAAGAAGACTCCCTTCTCCAGCACGCCGTTCAGCTCGAAGTACGGGCGCAGCGCCGAGGCGTCGAAGTCGAAGAGTTCGGCCCGCAGCTTCTCGGTGTAGATCTGCCAGTCCCACGCGGCGACCCGGATGTCCTCGCCGCCGTCCCGGGCCACGCGCTCCAGTTCGGCGGCCTCGCGCCGGGCGTTCTCGACCGCCACCGGGGTGAGCGCGGAGAGGCGCTCGTGCACCGCCTCCACCGCGCCCGCGGTCTGCTCCTCGAGCACGAACGCCGCATGGTGCGGATAGCCGAGCATCGCGGCGCGCTCGGCCCGCAGCCGGGCGATCTCGGTGATGACCTCGGTGTTGTCGTGTTCGCCGCCGCTGCCGCCGCGCCCGAGCGAGGCCCGCATGATGCGCTCGCGCAGCGCCCGGTCGGTCAGGCTCGCGAGCGCCGGCTGGCCGCTCGTGTTCAGCAGCGGGATCACGAATTGGCCGTCGAGGCCGCGGGCGGCCGCCGCCTCCCGCGCGGCCGCCACCGCTCCCTCGTCCAGCCCGGCGAGCTCGGACTCGTCCTCGACCACGACCGCCGCGGCGTTCACCTCGTCCAGCACGTTGCGCGTGAACGTGGACCCGAGCGACGCGAGCCGGGCGTTGATCTCGCGCATCCGCTCCTTCTGCTCCTCGGACAGCGTCGCGCCGGCGCGGATGAAGTTGCGGCGGTACCGCTCCACCAGCCGGATCTGCTCCGCGTCGAGCCCGCTGGACTCCCGCGCCGCGTGGATCGCCTCGACCCGCGCGAAGAGATCCGGGTTCAGGAGGATGCGGTCGGCGTGGGCGGCCAGCTTCGGCGAGATCTCCTCGCGGATTGCGTTCATCGCGTCGTTGGTGTGCGCTCCGGAAAGCCCGAAGAACACCCGCGAGACCCGCGCCAGCAGCGGCGAGCCGGTCTCCATCGGGACGATCGTGTTCTCGAACGTCGGATCGTCGGACGAGGCCGCGATCCGCTCCATGAGCGCGATCTCCTCGGCCATCCCCTCCTCGAACGCCGGCAGGTAGTGGTCGTCCGTGATGAGGTCGAAGGGGGGGAGCCGATAGGGCAGGGCGCTCTCGGCGAGAAGGGGGTTTTCCGGCATGGGTTCGGGGGCGGCGCCGCACCCGGCGGCGAGGAGAAGGGCGAGAAGCGGGGTCTTCATGGGGTGTCTCCGGTCAGCGGCGAAGGGCCTGCCCCCGCCGCAGTTCCCGCTGGGCGTCGGCGGGCCGGCCGAGGCGGTTGTAGACGTCGGCGAGGACGAAGTGGCCGAAGGGAGCCATGTCCGGCTCCGGCCCGAGCGCGAGGCCGCGCCGCGCGAGGGACTCGGCTTCCTGGAGCTCGCCCCGGTCGAGGAGCGCCTTCGCGAGATAGAGGTGGCCGACCGCGAATTCCGGGTTGCTCGCGATCGCCTCGCGGAACCCGGCTTCCATGAGGGCCTGGTCGCCCATCGCGCCGTGGAGCCGGGCGAGGTTGAAGCGCGAGCGGAAGTCGCCGGGCGCGAGCGCGAGCCGGGCCTCGTAGGCGCGGATCGCCCGGTCGCCCTCGCCCCGCTCCTCGTGGAGCAGCGCGAGGTTGTACCAGGCCTCCGAGAGATCCTCGTCCATCTCCAGCGCGAGCCGGAACTCGGCCTCGGCCGCTTCGAGCCGGCCGAGGCTGAGCAGGCACTCGCCCTTGAGGTTGCGGGCCGGCGCCCGGATGTCGCCGCGCTCCTCGAGCCCCTCGAGCACCTCCAGCGCGTCCTCGAAGGCGCCGCGCTCGGCGAGGACGCCGGCGAGGTGGAACGAGCCGACGTTGTCGCTCGGGTCCAGTTCGAGGAGGCGGCGGTACCCGGCCTCGGCGTCGCGCGGACGGCCGGCGAGGCGGTAGGCGTCGGCGAGCCCGAGCACCGCCGAGCGGTAGTTCTCGTCGAGCGCCAGCGCGTCCCGGTACGCCGCGATGGCGGCGTCCCACGCTCCGGCCTTCCGGTGGAGGTTCCCCCGGATCAGGTGGGCCTCGAGGATCCCCGGATCCTCGGCGAGGACCCGCTCCACCGACTCCATCGCGAGGTCGGTCCGCCCCTCGGTCGAGTCGGTTCCGGCGAGCTTGAGCAGGTTGTAGAGGTGGATCTTGTCCTTCGGGTCGGCGAGGTCCGACTCGTCGCGGACGGGAACCGGAGCCGTCCCGCCGAGGTAGCCGAGCGCGGCGAGCCGGGCGCGCGTGTCCTCGTCGACGGTCCGGGCCTCGGGCGCGGCGCCGGTCGAGAACTCCGCCATCATCCCGTCGAGCCGCCGCCGGAGCTGCTCCACCTGCCCGGGACGCTCGCCGGCGAGGTTCCGCTGCTGCTCCGGGTCCGTCCCGACCTCGTAGAGTTCGGGGCGCGGGGCCGCGATGAAGTGCAGCAGGCCGTCGCGCAGGCCGTGGAGCGGCGCCCAGCCGTAGTGGTTGCGCGGATAGAGGCTCTCGCTGTAGGCCCACAGGCCGAGGTCGTCCGCCGATCCGTCGAGCAGCGGGACGAGGCTCTCGCCCTGGACCGCGTCCGGAACCGGAACGCCCACGAGTTCGAGCACCGTGGGCATGAGATCGACCCCGCGCACCTGCGCGCCGATCCGCCGCCCGCCCTCGATCTGCCGGTACGGGGCGCGGACGAGGAAGGGGACCTGCATCGCCGCGTCGTAGATGAAGAACCCGTGGCCGGTCTCGCGGTGGCGCCCGAGGCTCTCGCCGTGGTCGGCGATGAGCACGACGAGCGTGTCGTCGGCGAGCGAGCGTTCGTCCAGCCAGTCGAGGACCCGCCCTACCAGCGAGTCGGTGAACAGCACCTCGCTGTCGTACAGCGCCTCCCGGTAGTCGCCGACCCGGGACGGCCACGGATCGGGCGGCTCGTAGGGCCAGTGCGGGTCGTAGAGGTGGATCCAGGCGAAGAACCGCTGGTCGCGCGCGCCCTCCATCCACTCGACCGCGGCGTCCAGCACCTCGTCCCCGGGCCGCTGGACCGCGTCGAGGCTGATCGAGTCGAACTCGCCGAAGTCGAAGTCGTCGAAGTAGCGCTCGAACCCCTGGTCGAGCCCCCAGCGCGAGTCCACGACGAAGGCGCCCACGAACCCGCCGGTGCGCCAGCCGGCGTCCCGGAGCGTCTCGGCGAGGGTCTCGGCGGAGTCGGGAACCGAGTAGCCGCCGTTGTCGCGAACCCCGTGGAACATCGGGTGCGTGCCGGTGAACATCGTGGTGTGCGACGGCAGGGTGAGCGGCACGCTCGCGGTGGCCTGCTCGAACAGCGCGCCCTCGGCGGCGACCCGCTCGAACGCCGGCGTGCGGATCCGCTCGGCGCCGTAGGGACTCAGGTGCCGGGCCGACAGCGTGTCCAGCGTGACCACGACCACGTTCAGCGGCCGGATGGGGTCGCTCCCCCCGCCGCATCCGACGGCGGCGAGGAGGGCGACGAGGCCGAGGCGCCCGGACATGGGACCGGGATTATCGCGCCCCCCTAACATTCGCGGCCATGTCCGACGCCCTCATGGATCGGCTCGGTCTCGGGGACGGCGTCCCCGGCGCCTGCCATGGTCCCGAATCCTGGATCCCGAGCGGCGAGGAGCCGCTCGTTTCGCGCAATCCGACCACCGGCGAGCCCATCGCGAGCGTCGAGCCGGCGAACGCGGCCGCGCTCGAGACGGTCGTCGAGGCGGCGCGGGAGGCGTTCGTCAGCTTCCGCGAGATCCCGGCGCCGCGCCGCGGCGAGATGGTCCGCGACCTGGGCGAGGCGCTGCGCGAGGACAAGGAGCCGCTCGGCGACCTGATCTCGCTGGAGATGGGGAAGATCCGCGCCGAGGGCCACGGCGAGGTCCAGGAGATGATCGACGTCTGCGACTTCGCGGTCGGACTCTCCCGCCAGTTGTACGGGCTCACGATGGCCTCCGAGCGCCCGGGCCACCGGATGTTCGAGCAGTGGCACCCGCTCGGGCCGATCGGGGTCATCACCGCGTTCAACTTCCCGACCGCGGTCTGGTCGTGGAACGCGGCGATCGCGGCGGTCTGCGGGGATCCGGTCATCTGGAAACCTTCCGAGCTGACGCCGTTGGTCTCGGTCGCGGTCCAGCGGATCGCGAACCGGGTCATGGCCGACCACGGGGTCAGCGGCGTGTTCAACCTCGCCGTCGGCGGCGGCGATCTGGGAGCCCGGCTGGCTTCCGACCGGCGGCTGCCGCTGATCTCGTTCACCGGGTCCACCCGGGTGGGGCGCAAGGTCGCCGCCGAGGTCGCCGGGCGGCTCGGGCGCTGCCTGCTCGAGCTCGGCGGCAACAACGCGATCGTGGTCAGCAAGAACGCCGATCTGGACCTCGCCGTGCGGGCGATCGTCTTCGGCTCGGTGGGAACGACGGGCCAGCGATGCACGACCACCCGCCGCATCCTCGCCGAGCGCGGGATCGCGGACCCGCTGGTGGAGCGGCTCCAGGACGCCTACGCGCAGGTGCCGCTCGGCGATCCGCTTGAGGAGGGCACGCTCATGGGGCCGCTCGTCTCCGAGGAAGCGGTGCGGAGCATGGAAGCGGCGGTGGAGCGGGCGGTGGCGTCCGGCGGAACCGTCGTGTGCGGCGGGAAGCGGCGTCCCGACGTCGGGCCGCACCACGTGGAGCCGACGATCGTCCGGATGGCGGCGCAGACCGATCTCGTCCGCGAGGAGACCTTCGCCCCGATCCTCTACGTGCTGGAGACCGACTCGCTGGAAGACGCGATCCGGCTCCACAACGACGTGCCGCAGGGCCTTTCGTCGGCGATCTTCACCGACAGCCTGCGCGAGGCCGAGACCTTCCTTTCGGCCCGGGGCTCCGACTGCGGCATCGCGAACGTGAACATCGGCACGTCGGGAGCCGAGATCGGCGGCGCGTTCGGGGGCGAGAAGGACACCGGCGGCGGCCGCGAGTCCGGCTCCGACGCCTGGAAGGCGTACATGCGCCGCCAGACCAACACCGTCAACTGGTCGAAGGACCTGCCGCTGGCGCAGGGAATCGAGTTCGGCTGAGGAGGCCCACCATGCGTTATTTGCCACTGCTCGCCGCGCTCGCCTGCGGCGCCCCGCCGCCGGAGGAGCCGGCCGCGCCGCCCCCGCCGGCGATGTCGGATGCGGAAGCCCTGATCGAGCGTTCGATTGCGCACCACGATCCCGAGGGGGTCTGGGGGAGCGCCGAGATCACGCTCCGCCTTGAGGAGTCGCG
This sequence comes from Vicinamibacteria bacterium, assembly GCA_965199715.1. GTDB lineage: Bacteria > Acidobacteriota > Vicinamibacteria > Marinacidobacterales > Marinacidobacteraceae > CBDATA01. The sequence continues at coordinate 1,108,889 of OZ241322.1, read as the reverse complement.
GCCCGGCGGAACCGACCGGGTGACGACGCTCAGGTTCGGGCGCGGCGGGCGGACCATGGAGGCCAGCCGCGAGACCGAGAACGGAACCGTCCGCATCGAGGTCGAGGGCGAGCAGGTGGTCGCCCGCTCGGTCGATGGGAACGCCGATCTCACCGAGGAAGCGTTCGCGGAGGCCGGGATCGACGAGGCGACCGTGATGCGACTTCGGAACTACTACCTGTACCTGTACGGGCTTCCCATGAAGCTGCGCGATCCCGGGGCCATCATCGCGGACGCTCCGGTCGCGGAGGCCTACGACGGGCAGGACGCGCAGAAGGTCCGGGTCCACTACGAGGGCGGGGACATCTGGTACTTCTACTTCCACCCCGAGACCGCCCGGATGATCGGCTACCGCTTCTACCACGACGAGGCGGCGAACGACGGCGAGTACATCCACCTGAGCGAGGAGGCCGAGGACGGTGGCCTGCGCCTCCCGGCGAACCGGCGCTGGTACTTCCACAACGACGACAGCTTCCTCGGGGAGGACCGGATCGTGGAGCTGACGGTCACGCCGTAGTGCCCCGGGCGGCGTTCGGGTCGCCGCACGCCCACGAGAGTCACCCCGAGCGCCGCCATACCGCAGGAAACTCGGTCTGCGGAGAAATCCGACGCCGCACGTTTCGGATCAGATCGCCCCAGTCGATGACGACGAGGATTCCCACGATCGTCAAGGCGAGCCCATAGGGGAGCACGCCGTCCATGCCGAGCAGTCCGGAGAGGACGGAGTACCCAACCACGCCGAGCCACCACATCGCCGTTCCAATCGTCCGCCTCGGCCCGTTGTCGCGCACACCGGCGTGATTCGCGTGAAACGCGGCAAGCATTCAGCCGAAATGATGCCCGCGTCATGGAGCCGGGCCAGCCACTCCGACACGCGTTCCATGGTGAAGTCTTCCGGGGTCACCGCACGGATGGGAGGCCGGGAAGGGGCCGCGCCGGCGCCGCCCGCCGCACCCGCCTGCCGGTTGGCGGGGCCAGCGTCGCAACGGGCCAGCCCGAGCGCCAGCGCGCCCACCGCGACCACGCCGGCCACCGCAATCACCAGATTTCGCATCGGGGCCTCCCTGTCGGCCGGGCGGCGTCGTGGTTCGCCCCTGCCTTGCTCCGAAATCCCCCCTGAAAAATGTCAACTCGGGAACTACCCGGAGCGCCCTCACCCCGGCAGTCGGCCGGGGAGTTCTTTCGGGAGATCCGGGGCGAGGGGCGGTGAACCGGCGCATTCGGCCCTCGCTAGCATCCTTCTGCGGTAGGGAGGTTCTCGATGTTCACGATCACGTACACGAAGGCGAAGTCGCGCCCTGAGGAGATTCTCGACAAGCTCGCCGAGGGGGAGGACGTGGTCATCACCCGCCGCGGCAAGGAGTCCGTGCACGTGAAGGCGGTGCTCGGTCCCAAGGAGCCGCCGCCGCTCGAGGAACTGGCCAAGCTCCGGGCCTCGATGCGACGCCGGCCGTCGGGGGAGCGCGAGCCGGAAGTGTCCGACGAGGAGAGCTGAGCGCCCCCGTCCTCGCTAGACTCCTCGCCCTTGGGGGTAGGTTCCGATGTTCACGATCAGTCTCAATCGGGCGAAGGTGCGCCTCGACGAAGTCTTGGACAAGCTTGCGGACGCGCAGGATGTCGTCATCACTCGCCGGGGCAAGCAGCCAATCCGGCTCACCGCCGTGCTCCGTCCCAAGAAACCGCTGCCGCTCAAGGAACTGGAGCGCTTTCGGACTTCGATGCCACGCCTGCGCCGACCGTCGGCGGAGCTCATCCGCGAGATGCGCGACGAGGGAAGGTGAGGTCCCGCGGGCTGTCGAATGCGCTACTTCGACACGAGTTTCCTGGTTCCGCTGTTCTTGGACGAAGCCCACAGCTTCGCGATAGCTGAGTTCTTCGCGGCTCCGTGCGTGGGGGGACTTGCGGTCAGCGACTGGACCGGGGTTGAAGTTGCCTCTACGTTTGCGCGCGAGGTTGCATGGGCCAGCTTGACGGCCCGGCGGCCCATGCCGTAAGCGCCCGCTACGAGGCATGGTTCGGGACTCCTTCGTTCGACTGACCCCGACGGAGGACGATTTCCGGTTAGCAGCGAGTTGGCTCGGGTACTTCGAGACCGGGCTGCGAGCGGGTGACGCGCTTCACCTTGCGATCGCCCGAAATCACGATGCCGCCGCCATCTACACCTTGGACAAGGGGATGCTCATCGCCGGCGAAATGCTCGAACTCCCGACGACGGCGGGCCCGATCGCCATGAGCTGGCAGGGCCACGCATTCTCGTGACGACCATCAGCGTTTCCGCCGCGAGGGCTCGTCTCAGCGAGATCGTGAACCGCGTTGAGGCCGGTGAGGACATTCTGATCACGCGGCGGGGCAAGACTGTGGCGAGACTCACCGCCGTAGCTCGCCCCAAGAAACCCGTGGCGGTTGAAGATCTGGCGCGCTTCCGGGCCACGATGCCCTCGCTCGGACAGCCCGCCGGGGAGTTCTTTCGAGAGAAGCGCGACGAGGGGCCGTGACGCCGTGGTCGGTCGTCGCTTGCGACGGGCGCAGAACCCGGTCCTGCTTTTCCGGTGCCCGCTTGAGGACAGCCGTGGCCGCTATCACTCGCGAGCGTGAATCACGAGTCTCTTGAAGTCGCTTCAGGTCGCGGCTTCCAATTCGATGCGTCAGCCATATCCCTCGCGTGTGCGATCTGAGCGTCCCGATCCTCGCGTGCGGGATCGGGAAGCACGATGTCGGCGTGATGCGGATTTCCCTCTGCCGGTGTGGACTCGACGCGTCGCCCCTTGCGGATCGCCTTGTCCACGCTCAAGACGGCCCAGCCATGGAATCGTCCCGGTCGATTCTCGGCCCGGTCGATGGCCAGTGTGACGATTTCCGACGCGGAAGCCAAATTCAGCCTGTCTACTGAAATGCGTACAACCCCGGGCTTCGTAAGGAACACCCGATGTGGAATCTTGGAACGGGCAGCCCGCTTCGCGTCCTTGGCGGAGAAAACCCCGCGTCCAAGCTGCTCAGCGGCATGGATCGCCGTCGGCGCCTGCGTCAATGCGATCTCGCTCGGACCAAGTCCCGCATGCCTTCACGGACAAAGCCGTCCGGGAGCCTGGCGGCGCTTGGGTACCGTGCGTATCGGAGTCTCCCGTCAATGTTGACTGTGCATAGAGCGCCGCCATCCGAAGCGCACAACACCATCACGGATCTATCGTCCCCGCCGGGCGCCACGAGAGCGATCTCGGCATCGGGCGTCGGATAGACCTCAAGTCGGCAAGGGTGCATACGGTAGAGGTCCTTCAGCAGGCGTCTGGCGTCGCCTAGAGCCCTCTCGGAAAGCGCTGGGAACCCTTCCTCTCGCGCCTCGTCCGACGCTTCATCAAGGTCGATCAGGGCGGCTCGCAGGTCCGCGTTCGCGTCCGGAGCGGCGGTGGCGTCCGGCATTCCGGCCATGCCGCGGGTGTGCTCGGCTTGGGTTGCCTTGACGAGTGCCAGAAGCGTGAGAACGTTCAACGCCGGCTTCAGGGTGTTGGTGTGGAACTCGCGCAGTGGGCTATCGAACTCGCCGACGGCACTGCCGGACGAAACGAGCCCCGCCCAAAAATTCTCATGCATACTCGAAGTCGCATTCTGCCCACCCCGCCGCACCAGGACTCGGTCGGCACGCACGACGTAGGGGACACGCACCTCCGCCGCCAAGAAGGCCTCCTCAGGGAAGCTTGGCGGCCTGGTCGCGTCAGCGCGTTCGCCGAAATCTCCCGTCAGGAGAGCCGTGGTTGCGACCAGTCGGCGTTTCGTTGGCGACTGGAGCGGCGTCTCGTTCACTGGGCCTCCTGCTGAAGGCGACCGGCGAAGCGCCGCGCCACTTCTCGGCAGTCCTTCATGTCGCGCTCCCACCGCTCAAGAATCGTTGCCATGGCGTCTGCCCGCTCCTCGGCGTCACCGGTGAGCTCCCGGTGCACGTTGCACTGGACTAGCAAACCGCGCTGCTCGGCCCCTTGCCCCAAGCGTCTTGTGGCGGCGCTCGCATCGACAGTGATCTGGCGAGCGTCGAGTGCGTAAACCGCCTTGAGCTGCACCGTGGGTTCGCAATCCTTGAACTCCAGCCAACCGCCGCGCTCATGCAGCAGTCGGGCCATCTCCGCCTGAACTGTCGGGACGAGGTGGAAAAAGAACTTCGGATTGACGCCGATTCCTCGGTACGCCACGTGCGGGACCGCCTGCGCGTATGTCGACGCCATCCGTGCGCACCGGGCGCCAACCCGGTTCCCAGTATTCGGGGATTCCGTCAACACGACCCGTTCAGGATCGGCTTGCACGGCGAGGCCTGTTTGGTACTTCACCAGTGAGAACACCGGAGTAGTGATGGGGTCACCGCTAAGTGGCGAGTCCTCGCCCACGATTCCGGCGCGAGCGAGAAAATCCGGATTGATGATTGACGGGTTGTTCGACGTGGTTGCGAAAACCACTGACAGCTCAATGAGTTCGAATCCAGAGCCGCTGTCGTCGACGGGGCGGGCCGGGTCCGTCACTGCGCCGCCTTGGAAGCTTCGCGTCGTCGCAGCCACACCGGAAGGTTACCCGGATTGTCAAACTGTAGGCGTGAAGAAGGGCGGCGAGGCTCCCGGCCCTAAGCCGGGCCGTGCCAGCTCAGGACGCTCCCGTTCCCGACGATCAGGCGCACGGCGATCTCGCCCTGCTCGGGCGCGGGGAACGGTTCGCTGCGGGAGCCGAACACCGCGCGGATCGCGTCCGGGTCGCCCTTGCGCCCGAGGACCCTCTGGAGCACCTTCCGGTTCTCCTTCGCGCGCAGCTTCGCGCTTAGGTGGATGCGGCGGGCGCAGAATTCGGTCCCGTTGTAGTCGGTGTCCAGCAGCCACATGCGGATGTGGTCGGCGGCGTAGAAGTCCGACTCGCCGGTCACCGGGTTGAACTGGTGCCAGCCCTTGACGGCGACCCGGCGCTTCCCGTCGCCGGCGTCCTCGACCTCCACGTCCGGCTCCGCGACCAGAAGCAGCGCCGACTCGGAGTCGCCGGCCTTGCGCCGGGTCTCCTTCAGATGCAGCTCGGCCCCCGCCTCGATGCGGGCGACGGGGATTTGCCACCGGCCGCCGTCGAGCGACTGGTGCGAGCCGCCGTCGATCTCCGCGCCCACGACGATCAGCGCGAGGTCGTCGCCGCCGACGTGCTGGCTGATCGCCTCGCGGACGTTGCGCTGGATGTTGCCCACGCCGACCTTGGCGTCCTGCGGCCAGATGGCGATGACGCAGTCCTTCGCCGCGCCGGTGGCGTGGTCGATCAGACGGCAGCGGTGGCTGATCGCGCCGGGGCGGCTCTCGGGTTGCCGGTCGGCGACGTTCTCGATGTCCTCGAGCGTCCAGCGGGTTCCCTCGTTCGAGCCGACGCCCTTGTCGCCGAGCATGCGCAGGACGCGCTCGTTCCAGTCCGCCTGCCGACGCCGCTCGCGGGGGCTGAGAAGCTCCTCGGGGCTGCGGTATTGCTCGAGGTGCTCGGTCTCGACGGTGAACCGGCTCGCGATCCGGCCGCCCTTCTTGCCGCCGTCGGGACGGTCCGCGAACCACGTGACGTCGCGCGTTCGGGCCTTGTCGGGCCGGTCCCGGTAGGCGAGCGTGGCGGCGCTCACGTAGGGCGTCCGGCCCACGACGATCCCGGTGGCGGGATCGCGGGAGCCGTGGGGCCGCCCGGCGAGCGGCTCCTGACCCGCGGCGTGGCGCAGCGCGTTCTCCCGGGCGAACCCGGCGGCGCTTCCGATCAGGAGATGCGCCGGGTACTCGCGCACGAGCACGCGCTCCCGGGCGACGGCGAGGCTCTCCCGGGAACTGTCGATCGCGATCCAGCGCCGGCCCCACTCCTCGGCGACCACCGCCGTCGTGCCGCTGCCACCGGTCGGATCGAGCACGAGGTCGCCCGGCTTGGTCGTCATCAGCATGCAGCGCTGGATGGCGAGATCCCCCGTCTGGACGGGATAACGCTTGTCGGTCGCGGCGATCTGCCGGGCCCAGACGTTGTTGAGGCGTCGGCCCGCCATTTCCGACCTAAGAATCCGTAGCTGGAGTTGAGCGGCTCGCGCCGTCTGGGTCCCTGGCTTCACCGCTGTCCAGAAGCGATCTGCAGTGGCGAGGGCCTCGAGGCCGGCGCGATCCACACGCCACTGGTCCTTTTCGAGTCCTCGCGGGCCGAACTGAATTCCGTTCCACGTGAACGGTTGGCCCTGTTCGCCGCTGGAAGGCCCCTGCGACAACAACGTTCGCATCGCCCAAAGGACAGTGCCTTCCGGGAGATTCCGCTTTGGGTCTCGCCGCTCCTCGGGCCTCAGCGCTCGACGCGTTCCATCAGGGAAATCCCCCCCCCCCCGCAAAAGTCTGGCCATCGCACCACGCCTCGACGTCCTGCTCCTCGTAGAGCGCCTGGAAGGCCATTTCCTCGCGGTCCTTCGCGTACCAGAGGAGGTAGTCGCCCGCCTTCGCGATCGACTTGGTGCTGCTGCCGCCGCCGGTCGTCGCCATCGTGATCGTCGTCACCCGGTTCTCCGGCCCGAACACCTCGTCCAGCACCATCGCGCAGCGGTGGACGTTCACGTCGCCGATCTGCATGAACAGGCTGCCCGATTCGGTCAGCAGCTCCCGGGCGAGGATCGCGGTCTCGCGGATTCCGTCGAGATACGAGTGGACGCCCTTCTCGTAGGTGTCCACGAACGCCCGCCGCTGGATCGTGTCGTTGCCGAACCTTGCGTCGAAGTCCATGCCGTAGGGCGGATCGAAGAAGCACATCTGCACCGAGCCGGCGGCGTGCTCGTGCTCCAGCAGCGACGCCATCGCCCGCCGGGCGTCGGCGTGGATGAGCCGGTTCGACCAGTTGCCGGCGTGCTGGTACCAGTCGAGCGTCGCCGATCCGGGCTCCCGGAAGGCGTTGAACGGGGCGAACAGGTCGCCCTGCTCGCGCACCCGCTTCAGGGTCGTGACCCACGCCTCGGGGTCGATCTGCTCGGCCCGCATGAGCATCGGCGCGGCCGCGGTCTTCGTCTCGCGGGAGCGCTTCCAGCGCAGCGTGGGCTCGGCGTCGCTGCGCGCCCGGACGTCCTTCGCGTGCTGGCGGCTCCGCCGCGGCTTCGCGGTCTCCACGATTTCCTGGGTGGGGTTGTTCGGGCGCTTGCCGCCGTGCTCCCAGGCGTCCGGGGTCTTGCTCATGACGCTGCGGTCCTCCGGACGCCCGCCTCGATCTGCTGGTCGAGACGTTCGAGCGATCGGATCTCGAGATAGCCCCATCGGGCCTCCGGCTCGCCCTCGTCGCGGGCGGCGTGATTCGCGGCGGGAACCCACCACTCCCTCGTCCACGCCGCCTTGTCCGCCGCCTTTCCGTCCCGCGGCCCCTTGCCCTCGACGATCAGGTGCGGCGTGACCCCGTCGATCGGCTCGGCGCGGACGATGAAGTCAGGGACGTACCGCGCCCACCGTCCGCCGCTGCGGTATGGGATCTCGAACCGCTCGGGGCCGTGGTTGCGCACGACCGCGGCGACCCTGGGGTGCTTGTCGAGCGCTCGCACGATCCTGGTCTCGAAATGGTTGTGGCAGGCGGCGAGGTCGAGTTCCGAGTTGCCGACCTCCGCGACGTTGGTCAGCGTGGTCTGGAACGGCCCCCAGTCGCCCGCCGAGCGGCGCAGCGCCTTGGGGTCGGTCGCGATTCCGACCTTCTGGATCGGCGCGTCGCGGTCGTCCACGACCGCGTGCAGGATCTGGTGGAGCGCCTCCTGCCGGACGTCGTCGTGGAGAAGCGCCTCGGGCCGCTCGCATTCGACCTTCCCGTGGGCGAGCCACGCCCTCACGGCGACGAGGCAGGACGCGAAGAGGCGGCCGCTGCGCAGGTCGTCGCTCCGACGCCTCGTGAGCCAGGTCGCGAGATCGGCGGCCAGCTTCCACGCCCCCGCGTCCGGCCGTCCGGCGGGAGCCGCCTTGAGCACGCGCTCCTTGCCGAACGGCCCGCGGCACTTCGCCCAGGTGATCTCGATCCGGTCGCCGCTCGAGGCCAGCTTGGCCGCGCCCACCCGGTCGGGATCCAGCTTGATCGTCGGCGTGTCGTGGACGAGCTTGTAGTCGCACAGGTCGGGAACCCGGATGCGATGGCTGATCCGGCGCTCCTCGACCGCGCGGACCGTGCGGCGCGGCTTGACGACTCCGGGGGTCGGCCCCGGCGGCGGGCCGAAGTTCTTGAACGGCACGCCCAGCACCGTCGCGTACGTCGCCTCGAACCGCTCGGTCACGTTCCCGTCGTCGCTTCGGCGAACCTCGATCCGGTTCTCGTAGTCGTGGCGCCGCAGCGCCCGCCCGGTGGTCTGCTCGCACAGCAACTGGCTGCCGAACTTGCGGTAGCCGAGGATGTGGGTGACCCGCTGGCAGTCCCAGCCCTCCGTCAGCATGCCGATGCTCACGACGCAGCGCACGTGCTGGCCGGGGCGGCCCGGCTCGGCGACCGTCTGCAGGATCTCCTCCAGCTTGCGACTGTCCTTGACCTCCTCGACGCCGATCGCGCCCTGGTCGAAGCGGCTGTCGGCGCTCTTCTCGACCGCGCCCTGGCCCTTGCTGTACACGAGGATGGTCCGGGCGGGCCGCGCGAGGCACTCCTGCTCGGTCGCGCCGTTGTGGGGCACGTTGGAGAGCAGATCGAACCCCGACGGCATGTCCCAGGCGTCCTCGGTCCCCCGGCGGGCGCCGCCCAGCATGTCGAGCATCGCCCGCGCGTTCTTCTTCGAGTTCACGATGACGATGAGCACCGGACGCCCGATCGAGGGGTCGCCCTGCTCCTTCCACGCCCTGAAAGTGGCCTCGTAGTCGGAGTAGAGCAGGCGCGCCGCGTTCAGCACCTTCTTCCGGTTCGCGGCGGAGTCGAGGCTGCGGCCGCCGTTGTCCTCGTACAGGTTCTGGAGCGCGTCCGGCTCCGCGGCGTCGGTCTTCCGCGGCGGGGTGGGGATCGTGACGAGGCCGGCCTCCATGGACTCGGTGAGCGCGAACTCGCTCACGATCCACGGAACCAGCGGATCCCGCCGCGGGATCCTCGTGTCCGGGGGAACGTGGGTGTTGGCCGGGTCGATGAAGAACGGCGTGGCGCTCAGGTCGATGGCCTGCGCGACGCGGAACCGCGGGTGGTCGTCCAGCGCGTGGATGGCCTCCATCCAGACCCCCTGGTCGCTGCCGTCGCGCCGCTTCTTCGCGCCCGCCTTGCGCTCCCAGCAGTGGTGGGCCTCGTCGTTCAGGACCACGACCCGGTCGCCGTGCCGCGGGTCCACGCGGCCGAGCAGCCGGTCCCAGAGCTGGTCGTAGGTCTCGGGGACTTCGGCCGTCTCCTCGGCCCGCGCCCAGCCGATGGCCTCCTTGCCCTCGATCTCGATGGAGCGCAGTCCCACGGCCGGGCGGGGCCGGAGCTTCTCGAAGTTCAGGACGGTCACCCGGAGGTTGTTGAGCCGGGGCCGCAGATCCCGCGGCAGCAGGCGGCCCGAGTCGTACAGGCTGTCGCCGCGGCGCGGGTCGAGCCGGCGGCGAAGTTGGCCCGAGATCGTCCGGCCGGGGGCGATGACGACGAGGATGCCGACGTTGCGCGCGAGTCCGCGTCCCGCCCGGTGCTCCGCGCGGCGGTTGACCGCGTACCAGGCGATCAGCATCGCCATGACCGTGGTCTTGCCGGTGCCGGTGGCCATGCGGATCGCGAGCCGGGTGAGGCCCCCGCTCCAGTCGTCGCCGAGCTTCTTCAGGCGCCGCACGCACTCATGGTTCGAGTCGGCTGCCTCGGTGAGGTACACGACCGTCTCGACGGCCTCGCGCTGGGCGAAGAAGGGGCTGTGGTACGCCCCTTCGCCCGGCGGACGCGCCCAGTACTCGAGCAGCCGGCGGGTGTTTCCGGTGACCCCCGGCCACTGCGCGCGGCGCCACTCTCGAACCTCCGCGCGCAAGTTGTCGATGGGGCTGGGCGTCGTTCCGGTCTCGCCCACCTGGTCGTCCCCGAGCAGCGCCTTCTGCCGGCGCCGCCGGGTCGGGGCGCGCTCCTCGGCGGGCCGGCGGCGATCGACGATGTCCCCGGTCGTCTGGTGATCGACCAGCTTCCAGTGCCGGTCGGGCTCGTCGTAGGGGGAGTGGAGGATCGGCTGTAGCTCGTGGTGCTCCTTGACCGGACTGTCCATGCGGGGCGCGAGGTTACCAGCCGTTTCTTGGAAAGCGTGACGGAAAATGTCCGATCTCTCGGATAACCTCCCGCGGATTCCCATGCCCGACGCTCCGCGCCAGGCCCGAAGTCGTCGTCGCGATCATCGCCGTCGCGACCGGTGACGCGGAGGTTCGCTACCGGGTATTCGAAGGCGGTCGCGAGGCCGCCCATTACGAGAGCCAGATTCGACCGGCCGAACGCCCCGGGCGCCCGCGCATCGGCGCCGACGACCTGCGGGCGAGCCTGACCGGCCAGCAAACTGCGCTCGCCGTCGTCGGCGCACCTGCATTCGTCGGGCGTCGTGCGCGTCCGACTGGAGGGCGTCTCGTGATCGCGAACCAGCGCCAGTACTGGATCACCCGGACCCAAGCGCGGCGGATCGAGCGGGCGATCCGGGAGTTCCACGCCTTCGCCCCCGAGCGCGCCGACGTCCATCCGCGGTGGCTGCGAGCCGAAGGCGAGGGAATGGAGAGCGTTCCGGCCGACCTTCGAAGGGAGCTGGGCGAGCACGAGGGCCTCGGCTCCGCCAACCTCGGGCGGATTCCGACGAGCTCGCTCGCGGAATTCGGGGACGCCCTCGACAAGGCGCGGATCGCCGCCGGCCTGAGCCGGAAAGACCTCGCTGACCGTCTCGATCTCGCGCAGCAGCAGATCCAGCGCTACGAGGCGACCCGCTACGCGACCGCGACATTTCGCCGGATCCTCTTCCCGCCGGTCTGACCCCCGCCTACTCCTCCGCCGGGCGGGACGCGGCCTCCAGCAACCCCACGATTCCGTCCCACGTCGCCCGCGACAGCGCGAGCGTCCGCTCGTCGCCCGCCCGGTGCGCCAGGACCTCGTCCTCGCCCACGCGCACCGTCACCTCCTCGTCGCCGACGCGCAGCACCCAGTCGGGCTCGCTGTCGCCGGGTTCGTCGCCGACCGCGTCGGCGTCGGTCGAGTTGAGCCGGTAGAGCAGATCCTCCACCGCGCTCGCGTCCACCGGCTCGCCGCCCAGCGTCCACTCGGTTCCCTCGGCGGTCTCGCTGCGCGCGAACTCGGTCTCGCCGAAGCGGGCCTCGTCCACGTCCCACACCGAAAACCCGAAGAGCCGCAGCGAGCGGACCGACTCGAGGCCGTCGCGCGCCGCCTCCTCGAGCGCTTCCACCGGTTCTTCGGCCACGACGAACACGAGCGGATCGCCCTCCACCCTCGCGAACACCCCTGGCGGCCGGTCCGCGCCGAAGACCACGGTCCGGGCCTCGACCTCCTCGCCCCGGGCCAGCGTGATCTCCGCGGCGAGCCGGGGCGTCGCGAATCCGAAGTCGCCGTCCCCTTGGGCGAGCGCGGTCATCCGCAGGTCGAGGAGGTTCGCGGCGAGTTGCGCCGCCGAGAACGGATCGGCGCGCAGCCGGAACGGCTCGGTGACGGTCCAGTCGCCGCCGTCCCGGGTCATCGCCGCTCGCGCGCCGTCCGCCTCGACCCGCAGCCCCCGCGCCGACGGGTCGCCCCGGAACACCCGGCGGTCGCGCAGATCCCACGCGCTCCGGTCGAAGTTCCGAAACGCCCGTTCGGGCGTGACCATGAGCGCGTCCCCGAAGCGCAGGTAGCGGTTGCCGCCGGTCAGCGTCTCGTCGCCGAGGGCGGCCGTCAGGGTCTCGTCCCCGACGACGACCGCGATCGACAGCGCCGGCGGATCCAGCCCGAACTCGGCCGCGTCGCCGGCGAGCGTGCGGCCGGACGCCAGCGACGCCACGTTCTGGAGGAGCTCGTCCGCCTCCGCCGGATCCGCCGGCGCCGGCTCACCGTCGCCCTCGCGGACCGTGAACCCGTCGCCGCCCCGGGTCAGCCGGACGTCCGCCTCCCCGGGCCGAACCAGCAGCACCGCATCCACGTCCGCGACCTCGACCCCGAAGACGGCGTCGTCGTTCCCGGCGTCGGGCTCGCCGCGCTCGAACAGCGCGATCCAGCCCCCGACCGCGGCCGCGAGGCCGAGCGCCAGCAGCGTGCCGCGCTTCACCTCAGCGCCGCCGCCACCACGAGGCCACGCCCCAGATCACGAAGAACCCCGGCAGGAACACGAGACTGAGCAGGATCACCGTCCGCATCCTCGCGGCGGTCATGAGGATGCGGCGGTCCTCGGGATCGCGCGGCCGGATCGCGATGCGGTCCTCGTCCTCGGCGAGCCACGCGACCATGTTCAGGAAGAGGTCCGCGTTCCCGAGCGGCGCGAGCACGAGGTTGTTGCCGATGAAGTCCGAGTCCCCGACCACGACGAGGCGCCCCTCGGCGTCCTCGCCGCCGCTGACGCTGGCCGCCCACGCGAGCGCGAGCGGCCCGGCGCGCTCGTCCTCGTCGGGAATCACCTCGCCGCTGAGCAGCTCGTCGGCGTCGCGTTCGCCCCAACTCACGTCGGAGGTGAGGACGAGCTCCGTGAGCGTCACGCCGGCCGGCGCGTCCGCGGGCTCCGCGCCGATCAGGCTCTCCGCCAGCGGAAACACGGTCGCCTGCGTCTCGAATCCGCGGGTGATCGGGTGGAAGCCGTAGGCGGCCGCCAGCGGAACCTCGATCCCGAACCCGAAGAGCTGCCCGACCCCGCTCCCGTCGAGCACCACGTCGCCGCCGGGCGAGATCCCGAAGTCCTCCAGCAGGCTCGTCAGGTTCTCCCTCGGGTCCAGCCCGTCCGCCTCGCCGAGCTCGGGCGGGTCGATCATCACCAGCAGCTTCCCGCCGCCCCGCACGTACTCGGCGAGCGCCTCGGTCTCGGCGGCGAGGAGGTCCCGCGCCGGCCCGGCCAGAACCAGCGCGTCCACGTCGTCCGGGAGGACGACTTCGCCGTCGTCCACCTGCTCCAGAAGCGGGACTTCGGCCGCGTCGTAGTTGGCCTCGCGGAGCCGGTCCCGGATCGCCGACAACCCGCCGCCGCCCATCTCGTCGAGCGCGAGCTCGCCGTGGCCGGTCAGGAAGCGCAGCCGCCGCTCCCTCCCGGCCACGAGACGCGCGATCGCGTTCGTGATCTCCGACTCGCTCGCGCCCGAAACGCGCTCGGTCCGATCGCCTACCGTGACCACCACGGTCCCGAACGGGATGCTCTCCTCGGCGCCGGCGAGAAACTCCCGCGCCCGCGCCGGCTGGGCCTCCTGGTCGATCAGCTCCCAAGCGACCATGGGGCTCGCGTCGGCGTAGCGCTCGAAGAGCTCGATGGTGGGCCCGGCCGCCCGCGGCTCGTCCAGCACGACGAGGAGCGCCTCGCGGTCGAGCCCCTCCACGATCCGGATCGACTGCGGGGCGAGGCTGAACTGCCCGGTGGAGGTCACGTCCCACGAGACGTTCCGCCGGTCGGCCACGACGTTGAGGCCGACCGCGGCGACGAGCAGCAGCACGGCGGTCAGCGTCAGGTTCGCGCCCTCGCGGGCGCTGCGCCGGCCGAGCAGGGGGCTCATCCGCGCCACCGCCGGGAGCGCACCGACTCGCGGGCGAGAAACAGCCAGAACGCCGTGAACGACAGGTAGAAGATGACGCTGCGGGTCGGGATCACGCCCCGGGTGAAGTCGGCCACGTGCCCGGTCGCGGACAGGTACGCGAGCAGCGGCGTGGACCCGCCGGATTCGGGACCGGTGAACTCCAGCAGCCAGAGCACGAGCAGCGCGAGCAGCGTGAGGATCCCGGCGACGATCTGGCTCTTCGTGAGGGTCGAGAAGAAGAGCCCGATCGAGCAGAACGCGGCCCCGAGCAGCAGCAGGCCGAGATAGGCGCTCAGCACCGGCGCGACGTCCGGCGTCGAGTGCCAGAACAGGATCGCCGTGTGGAAGCCGGTGGTACCGATCATCGCCGCGAAGAGCGCGAACGACGCGAGGAACTTCCCCAGCACGATCTGCCCGTCGGTCACCGGCGCGGTCAGCAGCAGCTCCACGGTTCCCGAGCGCAGTTCCGAAGCCACGCCGCGCATCGTCACGAGGGGCGTCAGGAAGACCAGGAGCACGGCGGCGCTCGCCATGAGCCAGCGGATCAGGTCGCTGTTCACGTTCAGCGTCCCGCCGGAGAAGCCGCCGAGCTGGCTCATCCGCATGCCGGCCTCGACGAACCCGCGCAGGTAGTCGGTGAAGAAGTAGCCGTAGAGGAACGCGAACGCCCCGAGCAGCGCGAACGCGATCGGCGAGGCGAACCACCCGCCGAGGTCCCGGCGGGCGATGGCCAGCGCGATCCTCATTCCTCCGCCTCGCTGGTGGTGAGGTGCAAGAACGCTTCCTCCAGCGTGGCTCCGGCGCGCCGCAGCCCGAGCAGCGGGAACCCGGCGTCGAGGAGCGCCCGCGCCGCCTCGCTGCGCACGTCGGCCTCGCTCTCGACGCGATACCGCCCGTCCGACTCGACCCCGACCCGCCGCACGCCCGGGACGGCGGCGAGAGTCGCCTCGATCCGCTCGGGATCGCCCTGGGTCTCGATCTCGACGAAGCCGCCGGCGATCCCGGCGCCGAGCCGCTCGGGAGTGTCCTCCGCCAGCAATCGGCCCTGGTGGATGATGACCACCCGGTCGCAGGTCGCCGCCACTTCCGGCAGGATGTGCGTCGAGAGGATCACGGTCCGCTCGCCGGCGAGGCCGCGGATGAGCTCGCGGGTCTCGTGGATCTGCCTCGGATCCAGCCCGGCCGTGGGCTCGTCCAGCACGAGCAGGCCCGGGTCGTGGACAAGCGCCTGGGCGAGGCCGACGCGCTGGCGGAACCCCTTGCTGAGCGCCCCGAGCGGGCGGTCCCGGACGTCGCCGAGCGCGGTCCGCTCCATCGCTTGATCGACCGCCCCGGTGATCCGGGACCGCGGGACCCGACGGAGGCGGGCGGCGAACTCGAGGAAGGCGCGCACCTCCATCTCGGGGTAGAGCGGCGGCTGCTCGGGCAGGTACCCGACGTCCCGCTTGGCCTCCGCCGGCGCCTCGGCGACGTCCTGGCCGCCGATCAGCACCCGCCCCTCGGTCGGCGGCATGAAGCCGGTGACGAGCCGCATCGTCGTCGTCTTCCCGGCGCCGTTCGGGCCGAGGAACCCGAGCACCTCGCCCGACTCGATCGAGAAGCTGAGCTCATCGACCGCGAGCGTGGTTCCGTACCGCTTGGACACGCGGTCCACCTGGACTACCGGGGGCATTTGCGATCAGGCCGGACGGGCCAACCCGTCAGTATACTGGCGCTTCCGATGCGCTCCATCGTCCTTCCCCTCGCCCTGCTGGCGGCCGGGGGATGCGTCGGACAGGCCTCCACCGAGGCCGTAGCGGCGCTCCAGGTCGAGGGGCTCGTCTCCTACTGGGGCGTGCTCGGCGTCGATCCCGAGGGCTACAGCTACATCCGCCCCGCGGTGCGTTTCACGATCCGCAACGACGGCCCCGACCCCGTCAGCTACATCCAGTCGCACGTGACCTTCCGGCGGCTGTCGGCTCCGGACGAGGCGTGGGGCACCGGGTACCTGCATTCGGTTTCCGAGGCCCCGCTCGATCCGGGCGCTTCGACGGCGGACGTCACGCTGTACTCGGACTCGAACTACCTCTCGAAGGACGCTCCCGAGCGGATGTTCGACAACCCGTTGTGGGAGGACGTGGAGGCGGAGGTGTTCTTGCGGGTCGGCTCCTCGGCATACACGTCCCGGGGCCGCATCGTCGCCGACCGAAGGCTCGGCCCTCCCGGAGTCGAGAGGTTCCTCGAGCCGGACGAGGAGGAGCCGATCTACGAGGTTCGGCCCCGCGGCGAGAGCGAGCCGGAGCCATAGCTCCTAGAGCCGTCCCGGAAAGCCCCGGGTCGGCGGCGGCCGCCCGGCCTTCAGGGCCCGGTGGCAGCGCATCGTGAAGCGGTCGGTCATCCCGGCGAGGTAGTCGCAGACCACGCGCTGGGGCTTCGTCCGCTCCATGCGTCGCCCCACGTGCGGCGGAAGCCCTTCGGGATGATCGAGATAGTGGTGGAATAGCGTCGGCAGCGCCCGCGTCCGCCGGCGCGTCGCGCGGACCACGTCGGGATGCCGGTAGAGCCCGTCGGCGAGAAGGCCCTTCAGCGCGGCGAGCTCGGCGGCGGCGTCCGCGTCCAGCCCGACCAGCGGGCGGTCGTGCCGAAGAACCTCGTCCGGCTCCCGCAGCCCGGACGCGGCGGCGCGCGCGCGCGTCTCCCGGATCACTGCGTCCCCGAGCGTCCCGATCACGCCCCGCACCAGATTGCGGACCCCGACCCGCCGCGAGCCGTCCCGCACCGCCTGGCCGGGATCCCAGTTGCGGGCGAAGAGCGCCGAGGGAGCGAGCGCCTCCGGCCGGAGCAGCCCCGAGGCGAAGCCGTCCTCCATGTCGTGCGCCGTGTACGCGATTTCGTCTGCCATGTCGGCGAGCTGGCCCTCCAGCGGCGGCTGCGTCAGGCCCTCGAAGTCGGAGGGCCGCCAACCGGTGCGGGGCGAGTGCGCGAACACGCCCAACCGGGTCTCCCGGGTCAGGTTGAGGCCGGCGAAACCGGGATAGGCCCGCTCCAGCTTCTCCACGATGCGGAAGGACTGGATGTTGTGCTCGAACCCGCCATGGCCGCGCATGAGCCGGTCCAGCTCCTCCTCGCCGGCGTGCCCGAACGGGGGATGGCCCAGATCGTGGGCGAGCGCGGTCGCCTCGGTCAGGTCCTCGTTGAAGCCGAGCGCCCGCGCCAGCGTCCGGGCGATCTGCGCGACTTCGAGCGTGTGGGTGAGCCGGGTCCTCGGGTGGTCGGCGTAGTCGGTGACGAAGACTTGGGTCTTGCCCTGCAGCCGGCGGAACGCGCTCGAGTGGATGACGCGGTCGCGGTCGCGCTGGTACTCGGTGCGGAACGCGTGCGGCGTTTCCGGGTGGCGGCGCCCGCCCGAGGCGCGATCGCTCCGGGCCAGCGGATGCTGCATCGGGCGGGCTAGCCCGGAGCGTAGTAACCGAGCTTCGTGCGCACTCGGGCGTCGGGATACGAGGTCTGAACCACGATCCGGCGCCACGCCCCGTCGCGGCGGGGGTTGTTCGAGATGTACCCAAGGTTGTACTGGCTCTTGAGCTCCTCGGCGATCCGGT
Organism: Vicinamibacteria bacterium; assembly: GCA_965199715.1. Lineage (GTDB taxonomy): Bacteria > Acidobacteriota > Vicinamibacteria > Marinacidobacterales > Marinacidobacteraceae > CBDATA01. Next base: position 1,091,641 of record OZ241322.1, on the reverse strand, counting down.
CGTACACCGACTCCAGCTCCTGGATCGCGGTCGGGAAGAACCACTGTCCGCCGGTCTCCTCGGCGAGGTTCTTGAGGACGTGCTCCGCCTCCGAAAAGCGCCGGCCGCGCCGCCGGCTCGTGTTCTGGAGCGAGATCGTGTAGATCACCACGTCGGTGTCCTTGGTCAGGTCGAGGACCTGCTCGAAGGTTACGAGCGAGCTCGTGTCGTGCCCGTCGGAAAGCAGGATGATCGCCTGCCGCCGGGGCTCGGTCCGCCGGCGGGCGAGCGCGTGGAGCGAGATGTAGATCGCGTTGTGGAGCTTCGTGGTCCCCCCCGGCTGAGTCATCCGGATCGCCCGCTCCAGCTTGGTCCGGTCGCTCGTGAACGTCTGGAGGATGTTCGCGTGGCTTCCGAACTCGATCACTTGCGCGAGGTCCTCGACCCGCAGCGTGCGGGTGAACCGCACCGCCGCCTCCTGCGCGAACTGCATCTTGTCCTGCATGCTGGCCGAGGTGTCGAGCAGCAGCACCATCCGGATCGGCAGGTCCTCCCGGGAGAACGCCTCGACCTCCTGCAAGACGCCGTCCTCGTACACCGAGAAGTCCTCGCGGATCAGCTCGGTCACGAAGCGGTCGCGGGTGTCGGTGACCGTCACGTTCAGCGAGATCAGATCGACGGTGACCCGGAACTGGTAGGTCTGCGCCAGCGCGGTGATCCCGCCGGAGACGATCAGCGCGATCACGACCGCCGGCGTCCGCCAGCGGACCGAGGGAAGCGGCATCGTTCGTCTATTCTGCCCCAACGGCTTTCCAGTGACCGCCCCTCGCAATTCCGCCGCCGTCCTGACCGTGAGCGACGGCTGCGCGGCCGGCGTCGTCGAGGACCGGTCCGGCGCGGTCGCCCGGGACGCGCTCTCCGACTTCGGCTTCGAGGTCCGCGAGCAGGCGATCGTCCCCGACGAGATCGAGGCGGTGCGCGAGCGGGTCCGGGAGTGGACGGCCGCCGGGATCCGGCTCGTGGTCTCGTCCGGCGGGACCGGGCTCGGCCCCCGCGACCGGACCCCGGAAGCGGTCCGGCCGCTGCTCGACCGGGAGCTCCCCGGCTACGGCGAGCTCCTGCGCAGCGACGGGCTCTCCGAGACTCCCATGGCGGTGCTCTCCCGCAGCTTCGCGGGCGCGATCGGCGCGACGCTCGTCGTGGCGCTTCCGGGCAGCCCGAGGGCGGTGGCGACCGGCCTCAGGACGCTCGCCCCGACGCTCCCGCACGCGCTCGACCTTCTCGCCGGCAAGACCCGTCACGCGAAGGGAAGCTGATAAAATCGCCCTCCTTTCCGCACCATGACCCCCGAGGATCTGCAGCAGCACGAGGCGCGCCTCCTCGCCAAGAAGGCCGAGATCGAGAGCCAGGTTCCGACCCGCGCCTTCTCCGGATCGCCCAGCCACGGCGACGACGGCGACCGCTCGCTGGTCGCGACCGACGACGAGATCGCGATCCAGCTCCAGCAGAACGACGCCAAGCTGCTGCGCGCCATCGAGAAGGCGCTCGGCCGCATCAAGAACGGCGAATACGGGATCTGCTCCGAGTGCGACGAGGAGATCCCGCGGCTGCGGCTGGCGGCGGTTCCGTGGACCCGCGTCTGCGTTCCATGCAAGGAACGCCAGTACAACTGACCGGTCCTTGGATCTCGGTCTGACCGGCCGGGTCGCCGTGGTGGCGGCCGCGAGCCGGGGGCTCGGCCGCGCGGTCGCCCGGGCGCTCGCGGCCGAGGGGGTCCATCTGGCGCTCGGGGCGCGGACCCGGGGGCCGCTCGAGGAGACGGCGCAGGCGATCCGGGACGAGTTCGGGGTGGAGACGCTCGCCTGGCCGGTGGACGTCGGCGATCCGGCCGCCGCCGAGGGGTTCGTCCGCGCCGCCGAGGCGCGCTTCGGCAAGGTGGACATCCTGGTCACGAACACCGGCGGGCCGCCCCCGATGCGCCTGCCGGCGACCACCGCCGCGATCTGGAAGGACGCGCTCGAGCAGATCCTGCTCTCGACGGTGCACCTCGTGCGCGCCGCCGTGCCCGGCATGCGCGAGCGCGGGTGGGGGCGGATCGTCGCGATCGCGTCGGTTTCGGTGAAGCAGCCGGTCCCCGACATCATCCTCTCGAACACCGCCCGCTCGGGCGTCGCCGGGTTCATCAAGTCGGTGGCGGACGAGGCGGCCCCCGACGGGGTGCTCGCCAACGTGCTCTGCCCGGGGTACACCCGCACCGACCGGCTCGTCGAGATCGCGTCTCACATCGCGGCGCGGCGCGGAATCCCCGAAGCCGACGTCTATGGGGAGTGGGCGCGGGACATCCCGCTCGGGCGCGTCGGCGAGCCCGAGGAATTCGGCGCGGTGGCCGCGTTTCTGGCCTCCGAACGCGCCAGCTACGTCACCGGGACGGTGCTCCAGGTGGACGGCGGCCACGTCCGCAGCGTGACCTGACCGGCGCTCCCCGAGGCCCTGCGTTCGTTGACTTGGAGGGCCCCGATCCGTTACCTTCCACGCTCCCCGCGGGGCGTTTCGCGCGTCTCCGCCGAGCGATCCTTCAACGGAATCCTCCGGCGCCCGTAACCCGCACCAACTCCTTGGATTGACCTCGCTCGTCTGGCTCCTTCCGGTTCTTCCCGGAATCGGTGCGCTGGTTAACGGCCTCTTCGGAAAGCGGCTCGGGAAGCCGCTCGCCGGATACCTCGCGTGCGCGACGGTCGGCGCCTCGTTCCTGCTGGCGCTCGGGATCTTCTTCACCACGTTCCTCGCCGAGGGCGGCGCGTCGGCGCGGATCGAGCAGTCGCTCTTCCCGTGGATCTCGAGCATGGGGGTGGACTGGGCCTACCGGCTGGACTCGCTGTCGATGGTGATGACGCTCGTCGTCACCGGGATCGGGTTCCTGATCCACGTGTACTCGATCGGGTACATGAGCCACGACGCCGGCTTCGCCCGCTTCTTCGCCTACCTGAACCTGTTCACGTTCTTCATGCTGAACCTGGTTCTCGGCGCGAACTTCCTGCTGATGTTCGTCGGCTGGGAGGGCGTGGGCCTGTGCTCGTACCTGCTCATCGGGTTCTGGTTCGATCGGGACGCGGCGGCGAAGGCGGGCAAGAAGGCCTTCGTGGTCAACCGGATCGGCGACGCCGGCTTCATCCTCGCGGTGATGCTCACGTTCGTCACCTTCGGAACCCTCGACTTCTACGAGGTCATGGGCCGGATCGGCGAGGCCGGAGCCACGGGCGGCGTCCTCACCGCGATCGGCGTGCTGCTCTTCGTGGGCGCGGCGGGCAAGTCGGCGCAGATCCCGCTGTACGTCTGGCTCCCCGACGCGATGGAGGGGCCGACCCCGGTCTCGGCGCTCATCCACGCCGCGACGATGGTGACTGCGGGTGTGTACATGGTCGCCCGCACCGGCGTGCTGTTCGCCCACGCCCCGGCGGCGCTCGGGCTCGTCGCGACGGTGGGCGCGGTCACCGCGATCTTCGCCGCCTCGATCGCGCTCTTCCAGAACGACATCAAGAAGGTTCTCGCCTACTCCACGGTCTCGCAGCTCGGCTACATGTTCCTCGGGGCCGGGGTCGGGGCCTTCGGCGCGGCGGTCTTCCACCTGATGACCCACGCCTTCTTCAAGGCGTGCCTCTTCCTCGGCTCGGGCAGCGTGATCCATGCGATGGAGCGCGCCGAGCACGCCTCGGGCGGGCGTCGCCACTACGCCGCCATGCAGGACATGCGGAACATGGGCGGCCTCGTCCGGCACATGCCGCGCACCGCGTGGACGTTCATGATCGCCACGGTGGCGATCGCCGGAATCCCGCCGCTCGCCGGCTTCTTCAGCAAGGACGAAATCCTCTGGAAGACCTTCGAGGGCGGCCACCTCGCGCTGTGGGGCCTCGCCGCGGCGGCCGCGGCCATGACCGCCTTCTACATGAGCCGGCAGGTCATCATGACCTTCTGGGGCGACTTCCGGGGCGGCGCCTCGATGGAGAAGCACCTCCGCGAGTCGTCGTCCTCGATGACGATCCCGCTCGTGGTCCTGGCCGCCGGGTCGGTGGTCGCCGGCTTCGTCGGCGTTCCCGCCGCGCTCGGCGGGTCGAACCGGATCGAGCACTTCCTCGAGCCCGCCATCTGGGCCGGCGGGCACGCGCCCCCGGCGCCGCACCACGCCTCCTACACCGTCGAGTACCTGCTCATGGGCCTGTCGGTGGGGCTCGCGCTCGCCGGAATCTGGTACGCCCGCAAGCGGTACTGGACCGATCCGGCCCGGGACGCGGCGCTCGCCGGCGGCGGCGCCTTCCGGCTGCTCTCCAACAAGTACTACGTGGACGAGATCTACGACGCCACCGCGGTCTCCGGCACGCTCCGGGGCGCCGAGGGGCTCAGCCGCTTCGACGGCAAGGTGGTGGACGGCGCGGTCAACGGCGCCGCGTCCGTCACCCGCCTCGGCGGCGATCTCTCCGACCTTTCCGACCAGCACCTCGTGGACCGGGCGGTGAACCTCGTGGCCGAGATCCTCGACGGCCTCTCGGGGCGCGCCCGCGCCGTCCAGACCGGCCTGTTCCAGAACTACGCCCTGCTCATGCTGCTGGCCCTCGTGGCGCTCTCCGCGTTCTTCTTCCTCTGGGGATAGAGCTCGTTCGCAATGTTTGAGAACAACCCCTTCAACTTCCCGATCCTCTCGCTGGTCGTGTTCTTTCCGGCGATCGCGGCGCTTCTCATCCTGTTCCTCATGGACAAGAAGAACGAGAACGGGATTCGCTGGATGGCCAACATCGCGGCGTTCGTCGGGTTCCTGATCTCGCTGCCGCTGTGGTTCGCCTTCGACGCCTCCGGCCCGCAGTTCCAGTTCAGCGAGCGCTACGAGTGGATCCCGAGCATCGGGGTCGAATACAACATCGCCATGGACGGGATCAGCCTGCTGCTGATCCTGATGACCACGCTGCTCGGGTTCATCGCGATCCTCTCCTCGTGGACCGCCGTCACCGAGCGGGTCAAGCAGTACTACGTCTTCCTGCTGTTCCTCCAGACCGGCATGCTCGGGGTGTTCGTCGCCCTCGACTTCTTCCTGTTCTACGTGTTCTGGGAAGTGATGCTGGTGCCGATGTACTTCCTCATCGGCGTCTGGGGCGGCGCCCGCAAGCTCTACGCGGCGATCAAGTTCTTCCTCTACACGCTGGTCGGCAGCGTGCTGATGCTGCTCGGCATCCTCGCGCTCTACTTCGCGCACCACGCCGCGACCGGCGAGCACACCTTCGACCTGCTGCGGCTGCTCGGCACCGACTACGCCGCCGGGCTCCAGTTCTGGGTCTTCCTCGCGTTCTTCATCGGCTTCGCGATCAAGGTGCCGATGTTCCCGTTCCACACCTGGCTGCCCGACGCGCACGTCCAGGCCCCGACCGCCGGATCGGTCATCCTGGCGGGCGTGCTCCTGAAGATGGGCACGTACGGGTTCGTGCGGTTCTCGATCCCGCTGCTCCCCGACGCGAGCCGCGAGGCGGTGTGGTGGGTCGCCACGCTCGCCATCATCGGGATCATCTACGGGGCGCTGGTCGCGCTCGTCCAGAAGGACTGGAAGAGCCTCGTCGCCTACAGCTCCGTCAGCCACCTCGGCTTCGTGATGCTCGGAATCTTCGCCCTGAACACGCTCGGCCTGGAGGGCGGCATCCTCCAGATGATCAACCACGGTCTCTCGACCGGGGGACTCTTCCTGCTTGTCGGCATCATGTACGAGCAGCGGCGCACCCGCGAGATCGCCGCCTACGGCGGGATCGCGAAGGTCGTGCCGGTCTATGCGGCGATGTTCCTCATCATCGCGCTCGCCTCGATGGGCCTGCCGATGCTGAACGGGTTCATCGGCGAGTTCCTGATTCTGCAGGGCGTCTTCCAGGTCAACTGGGTGTACGCGGCGTTCGCGGTCTCCGGCATCGTGCTCGGCGCCGCCTACCTGCTGTGGCTGTACCAGCGGCTCATGTTCGGCAAGCTGGACAAGGAGGAGAACAAGAAGCTCCTCGACGTCACGCCCCGCGAGAGCGCGACCCTCATCCCGATCGTCGTCCTGTGCGTCTTCATCGGCGTGTACCCGAAGCCGTTCCTCGACAAGCTGGAGGTTCCGGTGGCGGCCATCGTCGAGCGTCTCTCGCCCGAGTCGGCGACCGCCGAGGCCCCGCCGGCGCCGGTCGAAACCGAGCCGGAGTCCCTGAGCGACGACTGACTCCACGGCTCCGCCGAACGCCCGCCTGCTGAACCTGCTCGCCCTCGGGTTCGGCCTTCCCATCGCGATCGCGCTCGGGGCCGGCGGCGGCTGGCTTCTCGACCGCTGGCTGGGCACGGCGCCGTGGCTCGCGGCGCTCGGCCTGATCGCCGGGATCGCCGCGGGCTTCCGGAACCTGTTCCGCGCCGTCGCCGCCGCGACTGAGGACGAATGAGCTCCGGGGTCCGCGAGTCGCGCCTCGTCCGGCGCGGCCTCCTGATCGGCCTCGCCGCCTCGTTCCTCGCGCTCCTGTTCGGCCCCCGGGAGGCGCTGTCGGCGTTCGCCGGCGCGATGATCTCGGTCGCGAACCTGCGCGTCCTGAAGACCATCGCCGAGGGCGCCGCGGGTCTCGCCGGAGGCCGGGCGGCGCTGATCGCCGCGGCGCTCACCGGGCTTCGCTACGCCTTGCTAGGGGCGCTGCTGTTCGTAATAATTGCGGTCTGGGAGGCGAGCGTTCTCGGCGTGATCGCCGGCTTGGGGGCGCCGCTCGGCGCCGTGGTTCTGGAGCTGTTCGGCGAGGGCCGCAACCTCTCCCGGGGTTCCGGCCAGGAACGCGAGACCGCCGCGAAACCGGAGTCCGAAGCCGACCGCGCCTGACCGCGTCCGGTTCCCCTCCCGCTCACCCCTTCCGCCGTGGAACTCCATCATCCTTCGCTCTTCTCCCAGCTCATCGAGCTGTGGGCGCACGTGCATCCGCCGGACCACGTCGTGATGGCGGTGGTCGGCGCGCTCGGCCTGGTCGGGTTCTCGCTCTGGTTCCGCCGGCGGCTCTCGGTGCGCGAGCCGGGCAAGCTGCAGCTCGTGGTCGAGCTGCTGGTGGGCGGGCTGCTCGCGCTCCTGAGGGAGAACGTCGGAGAGAAGGGCCGCCCGTTCCTCGGGCTCGTGGGAACCATCGGCCTGTTCATCCTCGTCAGCAACCTCGCCGGGCTGGTGCCGTTCCTCTCGTCGCCGACGGTGAACATCAACATGCCCGTCGGCTGCGCGATCGTGGCCTTCCTCTACTACAACTACCAGGGGATCCGGGCGCAGGGCGCGGGCAAGTACTTCGCCCACTTCCTCGGGCCGAGCCTCGCGCTGGCGGTGATCATGCTCCCCATCGAGATCATCAGCCACCTGAGCCGGATGCTGTCGCTCTCGGTGCGGCTGTTCGGCAACATCTTCGGGGAGGAGCTCGTGGTGATCGTGCTGATGCTGATCGCCCCCTTCGTGGTTCCGGTCCCGATGATGCTGTTCGGGGTCTTCGGGAGCTTCCTCCAGGCCTTCGTCTTCACCATGCTCACCGTCATCTATCTGGGCGGCGCGGTCGTCGCGGAAGAGCACTGATCGGCCCCGTCGCGGCCGCCACCTGTCCATCAAGGAGAACATCCAACGTGTCCATGAAGCTGCGGACCGCCGTCCTTCTCGCCGCCGGAGTCGTCTTCGCCTCCCCGGCGTTCGCTCAGGGTTCCTGGGATCCGATGGTCACCAAGTGGGCCCTCATCGCCGGCGCGAGCGCGATCGCCATCACCGGCTCGATGGGCGCCTTCGCCCAGGGCCGCGCCGTCGTCGGCGCCTGCGAGAGCCTCGCTCGCAACCCAGGCGCCGCGCCCCAGATCCGGTTCTCGCTGCTGCTCGGCCTCGTGCTGATCGAGTCCCTGGTCATCTACGCCTTCGTCACGTCGCTCATCATCTTCTTCGTTCGCTGGAACGGCTGAGCGCCGGTCCCGAGGCCGGCGAGCGACTCCCGGAAGGGAGGCCGCGCCACGCCGGCCTCGGTGACGATCGCGGTGATCAGCCGCGCCGGAGTCACGTCGAACGCGGGATTCCAGACCGGAACTCCCGGCGGCGCGACTTCGGCGCCGCCGAACCCGGTCACCTCCGTCGGTTCGCGCTGCTCGATCGGGATGGACGCGCCGTCCGGCGCGCTCCGGTCCAGCGTCGAGCGCGGGGCGACCACGTGGAACGGGACGCCGTGCTCCCTTGCGAGAACGGCCGCCTGGTAGGTGCCGATCTTGTTCGCGGCGTCGCCGTTGCCCGCGATGCGGTCGGCGCCGACGACCACCGCGTCCACCCGGCCGCTCTGGAGCAGCGCCCCCACCATCCCGTCGGTGATGAGCGTCACCGGGATGCGGTCCCGCCGAAGCTCCCACGCGGTCAACCGCGCCCCCTGGAGGAACGGACGGGTCTCGGGGGCGAACACCTCCACCGGCCGCCCGGCGTCCGCGAGCGCCCTCACGACGCCGAGCGCGGTGCCGTAGCCCGAAGTCGCGAGCGCCCCGGCGTTGCAGTGGGTGAGGACGCGCACTGGCTCCGCCCGCTCCGGCAGCAGCGTCGCGCCGAGCCGTCCCATCCGCCGGTTCGCTTCGAGATCCTCCCGCTGGATGGCCGCCGCCCGGGCCTCCAGTTCGGCGACGTCCGCCGCGCCGCGCATCCGATCGAGAGCGGACTGGAGGTTGTAGGCGGTCGGCCTTGTCGCGAACAGCTCCCGGGCGATCGCCTCGAACCGCTCCGGGGAGGCCTTCTCGCCGGCGCGGAACCCGAGCGCGACGCCCCACGCCGCCGCGATCCCGATCGCGGGCGCCCCGCGCACGACCATGCTCCGGATGGCGTCCGCCACTTCGGACGGGGTCCGGCAGACGAGCCAGGTCTCCTCGGCGGGGAGGCGTCGCTGGTCGAGCAGATGGAGCGCCCGCTCCCCGCCGTCCCAACGCATCGGGGTCACCACCGCGGGCGAAACCGTAGCAGCCCGCCGGACTATGCTGCGGCCCGACCGTGCTGATCCTCGGAATCGAGACCTCCTGCGACGAGACCTCGGCCGCGGTGGTCGAGGACGGCCGCCGGATCCTCTCGAACGTGGTCTCGTCGCAGAGCGAGCACGCTCCCTTCGGCGGCGTGGTGCCCGAGATCGCCTCCCGCCAGCACCTGCTCCACCTGACCCCGGTCGTCCGCGGCGCGCTCGAGGCCGCGGGAATCGGGGCGGACGACCTCGACGCGGTCGCGGTGACCCGGGGGCCGGGGCTCATGGGGGCGCTCCTGACCGGGGTCTCCTTCGCCAAGGCGTTCGCCTTCGCCCGCGGCGTCCCGCTCGTCGGGGTGGATCACATCGAAGGGCATATCCGCGCCTGCTACCTCGAACGACCGGAGATCCCGCACCCGGCGCTCGCGCTCGTGGTCTCCGGCGGGCACACGAGCCTCTTCCTGAGCGAGACCGAGGGCGCCTACGCGCTGCTCGGCAAGACCCGCGACGACGCCGCCGGCGAGGCCTACGACAAGGTCGCGAAGCGGCTCGGCCTCGGCTACCCCGGCGGGCCGATCCTCGACCGGATGGCCCAGCGCGGCGACCCCGGCCGGCACGCGTTCTCGCTCCCGTTCTTCTCGGACGGGGCCCGGCTCGACTTCAGCTTCTCCGGCCTCAAGACCCAGGTGCTGCGGCTCATCGAGGCGCAGGAGATCGAGCCGCTGGCGCCGGGCGGGGATCCCTTCGCCCGCCGGGACCTGCTGGACCTCGCCGCGTCCTTCCAGTCGGCGGTCGTGCGGACGCTCGCCCGGTCGGTCGTGCGGGCGCTTCCCGATTCGGGCGCGCGCGCCGTCCTGCTGTCCGGCGGGGTCGCCGCCAACTCGGCGCTTCGCGAGCGGTTCCGCCGCCTCGGAGCGGACGCGGGGCTGCCGGTGGTCGTCCCGAGCGTCGCGCTCTCGACCGACAACGCCGCGATGATCGCGGCCGCCGGACATCTGGCGCTCGCGCGGGGCGAGCGCGCCGCGCCCGACCTCACCGCCGACGTGGAGCTACGGCTCGGCGAGGAAGGCGCCCGCCGCTCGCTTCAGTACCGGTAGCTGAGCTCGACCCCGACGGTCCGGGGCGGCCCGGCGTATCCGCGGTTGCCCGCTCCCACGACGTCGAGGCTGAACACGTTGAGAAGGTACGCCTCGTCCAGCAGGTTGCGGCCGTAGAGCCAGATTCCGGCGCCCTCGCGCTCGACCCCGAACCGGGCGTTCACCAGCGTGCGCCCGTCCACCTCGAACTCCGCTTCGTTCCTCGCGGTCGAGAAGGTCCCGGCCTGCGAGCTCGCCTCGACGGTGGCCGACGCCCATTCCGTCGGCCGCCACGCGACGCCGCCGAGGAGCGACCAGCGCGGCGCGCCCGGGAACTCGTTGCCGGAGAAGTCGAAGTCGCCGCTGACGAACTGGTCGAACCGGGTGCGCAGCAGGCCGGCCGAGCCGAAGAACTGAAGGTTGCGGTTCGTCCACCACGAGGCCTCCAGTTCGGCGCCGGCCACCGAGGACTCGCCCGCGTTCACGATCAGGGTGTCCACCGGCAGCCCGAGTTCGGTGCGGACCCGGACCTGCTGGTCCTTCCAGTCGGTGAAGAACGCGTTGGCGCTCAGGAATCCGCGCCCGTCCCCGGTGCGCGCCCGGATCGAGAACTCGTAGTTGTCGGTGAACTCGGGGTCGAAGTTGTTGACCTGACGGCTCAGGACCGTGATCGACTGCCCGCCGGCGCGGTACCCGCGCTGCCACGAGACCGAGGTCGAGAGCGCGTCGGTCCATTCGCGCCGGACCGCGACCTTCGGCAGGAAGGCCGTGTATTCGGCGTTCAGGTCGTCCGGCGGCTGGTCCGCGCCCGGAAGCCCCGGGAGCGTCGGCTCCGACGTGAGTCCTTGTTGGTTGTGGATGTCGCGGGACTCGCGATCGAGGCGGCTGCCGAGCGTCACCGTCCAGTCGGCGGCGAGGTTCAGGTCGAACTCGCCGAACAGCGCGGTGTTGCGGGTCGCCTCGGCGGTCTCGAACCACGCGGTCAGCGTGAACCCGGGAGGCAGCCCCGCCAGCTCGCCGGGGCCGCTCGTGTCCGCCCGGAGCGAGTCGTCGAGATCCGCGAGATACAGCCCGACGACGCCCTGATGGCGCGCCCCGCGCCACAGTCCCCGGACCTCCTGGCTGAACCAGCGGTCGTCGGTCGCGTAGTCGATGACGCCGGCGGGAACGGGGGTCTGGTCGAGGTCCACGTTCCGGTGGTAGTCGTGGTCGTAGAGGCTCGTCGTGGACTCGATCCGCACCGCGCCCCCGTCGTAGCCGAGCTCCATCGTGGCGATCCGGTGCTCCGAGCCCTCCTCCGACTTCCGGTCGGAGAGGTTCACCCGCTCCTCGGGGAAGCGCGCGGTCACGATTCCGCCGCCGCCGGCGTTGTTCTCGTTGTTCACGAGCGTGAGCAGCCCCTCGAAGCGCTCGGTGGGCTGGAAGAGGAACTTGGCCCGCAGGTTCCGCGCGTCCCGGAAGTCCCATGCGTCGTCGTCCATGATCTCGTTGTGGACGAACCCGTCGGACTGCCGCACGTCGGCGGAGATCCGGAAGGCGGCCTTGTCGGCGAACGGGACGTTCACGGTCGCCGCCAACTGCGTCTCGTCGCCGTAGCGGACGCGCGCCCGCGCCTCGGTGCGGAAGGTCGGGTCCGCGCTGCGCATCACGATGGCGCCGGCGAGCGAGTTGCGGCCCTGCTGGGTGGACTGCGGACCCCGGAAGACCTCGACCCGGTCCAGATCCCACGTGGCGAACGGGCCGAAGGACGTCGCCTGGTAGCCCTCCACCGGGGCGCCGTCCACCCGGACGCTCACCAGGAGGCCGCTGCCGCCGCCGAAGCCGCCCTGCGGAATCCCCCGGATCGAGAAACCGCTGCGGTCCGTCGGCGCGTTCACGTTGGGCGTCATGGCGACCAGGTCGTAGAGGTCGGTGTCCGTGCCGGCCTCGAGTCGCGCTCCATCGACCACGGCCACGCTCGCGCCCTCCTCGAAGCGGTCGCGCTCGAGGTTCTGCCCGGTGACCGAGACGGTCTCGGAGTACGCGAGCGCGAGCGGGATGCTGATGCGGACCTGGCCGCCGGCCTCGACCCGAATCGCCACGGTGCGGCTCCCGAACCCCTCCCGGAGCACCGTCAGCCGGTGCTCGCCCACCGGGAGCGAGTCGAACCGGAAGGACCCGGAGCCGTCGCTGACCGTCTCGCGGGTTTCGCCGCCCGCGAGCGTGACCAGAACGCTCGCGCCGGCCACCGCGCTCCCGTCCGGAGCCTCGATCGCCCCGACGACCTCCGAAGCGGAGGCGGGCAGCGCGAGGCCGACGAGCGTCAGGAGACTGGCTGCGATGCGCACGTGAGTTCCTCCTTCCACGGCGGGGCCGTGGCATGATCGCCGGTATTGTGCTGCGCCGGCGCGTTCTTCCGCTCGCGCTCCTGTTCAGCGCGCAGTGCGCCGCCCCGGAGCCCGCGGATCTCCTCCTCCATTCGGGGACGGTTCTCGTTCTGGACGAGGCCCGCTCCACCGGAACCGACCTCGCGATCCGGGACGGCCGCGTGCTGGCCGTCGGCCAGGGGCTGCGGGACCGGTACCGGGCGGCGCGGGAGGTGGATCTGGCCGGGCGGATCGCGATCCCCGGCTTCAACGACGCCCACATCCACGTCCGGGGGCGCGCCCGCCGGCACGTGCCGCTCGGCGGCGTCGCCTCCATCGAGGAGATCCGGCGGCTCGTGGCGGCGAGGGCCGACGAGCTGGGCCCCGGCGAGTGGATCACCGGCTACGGGTGGTCCGAGGACGAGGTCGTCGAGCGTCGCCGGCCCCTGCGAGCCGATCTGGACGCGGCGGCCCCGGAGAATCCGGTCCTTCTGACCCGCGCCGGGGGACACAGCGCCGTGGCCTCGAGCCTCGCGCTCGCGCTCGCCGGGGTGGACGAGACGACGCCGCAGCCGGACGGCGGGGTCATCGAGCGGGACGCCGGGGGACGCCTCAACGGGATCATCCGCGAGCGCCAGGACCTCGTTTCGCGGCTCGTGCCCGACCCGACGCCCGGAGAGCGGCGCGAGAGCTTCGTCGAGGCGCTTCGGGACCTCCTGCCGCTCGGGATCACGAGCATCGTCCACGCCGGAGTCGGCCCCGAAGGCTTCGCCGAGTGGGAGTCGGTCTATCGCGAGCGCGGCGAGGAGCTGCCGCGCGCCGCCGTCCAGATCCGCTGGGCCGGAGCGGAGGCCATGCGCGCCTTCGGGCGGCTCAGCGGGGACGGGGACGATCGGCTCCGGGTCGGTCCGCTGAAGGCGTTCGTGGACGGCGGCTTCACCGGGCCGGCGGCGTGGACCCGCGAGCCCTACCGGGGCGAGGCCGAATACCGCGGACGCCTCGTGCGTCCCGAAGCCGAGTTCCGCGCGATCGTGGACGAGGCCCACCGGATGGGCTGGCAGTTCGCCTTCCACGCCATCGGCGACGCCGCGATCGAGCTCGCCGTCTCCGCGTTCGCCGACGCGCTGCGGGAGACGCCGCGCGAGGACCATCGGCACGCGCTCAACCACTTCACCGTGCCCCCGTCCGACGCGACCATGGACCTCATGGCGGAGCTCGGGATCGCGGTCATCCAGCAGCCCAACTTCACCTACACGTTGGAGGGCCGCTACCGCGAACACCTCGACGGCGACCGCCTCGAACGGAACAACCCGGTTCGTTCGCTGACGGACCGGGGCGTCCGCGTCGCGCTGTCGAGCGACATCCTGCCGATCGGCCCGATGGTCGGGCTCTACGCCGCGACCGCGCGCCGCGGCATGTCCGGCGCGGCGTACGGTCCGGACGAGGCCATCGGGGTGGAGGACGCGCTGGTCGCCTACACCGCGAACGGGGCCCGGATCACCCGGGAGGAAGCCGTGAAGGGGACGCTCGCGCCGGGGATGCTCGCGGACGTCGCGGTGCTTCCTGAGGATCCGCGGCTCGTTCCCCCGGAAGCGCTCCTCGACATGGAGGTCGAGATGACGATCGTGGGCGGGCGCGTGCTCTGGGAGAAACCCGGCGCATGACGAGACCCGCGCCCGGCGAGCGCCTCCGGGCGGTCTATCGGTTGGAACGACCGCTCGCCGAAGCCGAGGAGCTGGCCCGGGCGCTGGCCGTGGAGCAGACCGTCGAGGTTCCCGAGGCGATCATTTGGCCGGCGATCCGGGAGCGGCTCGTCGGCGCGGTGGAGTCGGTCGAGAAGGCCGACGGCGCGTGTCTCGCCGCCGTGACCTACGCGCCGGAGCTGGCGCAGGACCTGTTCGCGCTCCAGAGCGTGGCGTACGGGAACGTGTCGATGGTGCCGGGGGTGCGCCTCGTGGATCTGATCCCGCCGGCGGCGCTCGTCGCGTCGCTGCCGGGACCGTCGCACGGGATCGCCGGAGTGCGCCGGCGGCGCGGCGTCCTCGGGCGGCCGCTGCTCGCGACGGCGCTGAAGCCCCGTGGATCGAGCCATGAGCATCTGGCGGCGATCGCGGGGAGCTTCGCCCGGGGCGGGGGCGATCTGGTCAAGGACGACCAGAACCTCGTCGATTCGTTCGAGGTCTTCCGGGAGCGGGTGCTCGCGTGCGCCGCCGCCGTGGATCGGGCGAACCAGGCGTCCGGCCGCGAGTGCCTCTACCTGCCGCACGTCGGCGGTCCGTCCGACGAACTGGAGCGACGGGTCGAGTTCCTCGCCGCCGCCGGTGTCGCGGGGGCGCTCGTCTGTCCGCTCATCGTCGGCCTCGACGCGCTGCGGACGCTGTCCGCGAACTGGCCGCTCATCTTCATGGCGCACCCCTCGCTCACCGGCGCCTACACCCACGGCGGCTCGCAGGGCGTCGCCCCGGGCGTCCTGCTCGGGACGCTGTTCCGCCTCGCTGGCGCGGACGTCTCGATCTTCCCCGACCTCGGCGGCCGTTTCGGCTACCCCGAAGAAGCGTGCCGCGCGATCACCGAGCGGCTCCAGGAGCCGCTCGGCGGCCTGGCGCCGGCGTTTCCGGCGCCTGCGGGCGGGATCTCGGTGGACGACGTCGCAGAAGTCGCCGCCCGGTACGGCCCCGACGCGGCGGTGCTGATCGGCGGTTCGCTGCTCGCGCATCCGGCGGGCGTCGAGGACGCGACCCGGATGGCCATGGACCGGCTGCGGGAAGCCTTCGTCGAGGTGGCGATCCCACCCGAGCGGCCGTCCAGCGACGGCTCCGACGGCCCGCGCCGGCTCGCGTTCGGCGACTGGAATTGGGCCGGGCGCCAGTCCTCGCCCTACAAGGACGCGACCGACCTCGCCTTCCGGGGCGTGCGGCGGGTGGAGCTCGTGGGCAAGTTCGGCGAGCGCACCCGCTGCGACCTGCGGTACTTCGAGGTGGAGCCGGGCGGCCACACGAGCCTCGAGCGGCACGTCCACACCCACATCGTCATCGGCGCCCGGGGCGAGGGCGTGCTGGCGCTCGGGGAGCGAAGGCTGCCGTTGCGCCCGTGGGACGTCGCCTGCGTCGGCCCGCTGGAGTCGCACCAGTTGCGCAACGAGAGCGGGGCGCCGTTCGGGTTCCTGTGCGTCGTGGACCACGACCGCGACCGCCCGATGCCGACCGCCGGGGCTTGAGGGTCAGCGCCCGGCGGCGATCCTCTCCTCCGCCTTCGCGAGCCGCTCGCGCGCAGTGACGATCCTTGCCTTGACTTTCTCGATCCGCAGGACTTCGGCCCCCCGCGGGACGAAGTCGGCGACGTGCTCCCCGAACTCGGCGATCCGCCGCCTCGGGTCGGCGACCTCCTCCTCGACGGCTCCGTTCGGGCCCCGGAGTCGGAGCGCTCCCAACAGCAAGTCCAGGCCCTGCTTTTCGAGTCGAAGGACGCGCTCGGAGCGCTGACCGAGTTCACGGCGCATCTCGGCCCGGATGCCGTCCAGGCCCTGGTTGAGCGCGGCGTTCGCGGAACCCGAATTCGTGACGAACGCCGCACCCGGCGTCACGAACGCCGCGAACATGCCGATGGTCCACGCATCGGGCCGGGCCCGCGGCTTCACCTGTCTCCATCCCACCAGAGGAGTGTCGGGGCTTGCGGGCGCGGGTCTCGGGTCGGGGCGCAATTGCTCATGCGGGCATGCTCGTGACGAACGCGAAAAACGTGCGCGAAATCGCCCCATCGGGGAAAACTCGTTGCGGGTATGCTCCGAAACGGGGCCGCACCCGCCCCCGGAGGATCCCGATGCGCATCCGAACCGCCCTCCTCGCCGCCTTCGCTCTCGCCCTTGCGGCCGCGCCGTCCCGGGCCCAGTCCATCGCCGAAGGAGTCGCCGGCGCCTATCCGGCGGCGCGCCACGGCGGGAACTACATGCACAACTACCTGTTCCCGCCGGCGCCCAGCAGCACCCCGTGGGCGCCCGCCTGGTCGCCGGACGGAACGAGCATCGCGGTCGCCATGTCGGGCTCCATCTGGCGCGTCGATCCCGCCACCGGGATCGCCGACGAGCTGACTTCGGGTCCCGGCTACCACTCGCTGCCGACGTGGTCCCCGGACGGGCGCTACGTCGTGTACACGGACGACGACAACGGGCGGAACATCGGAATTTCGGTCGTGGATCTGGAGACCGGCGAGAGCCGGGCGCTGCTGGACGACGAGTTCCTCCACACCGACCCGGTCCTCTCGCCGGACGGGACCCGGCTCGCCTACGTGTCCACGAAGCCGTCGGGCTATTTCAACGCCTACGTCCGCGACTTCCGCGACGGCGCCCTCGGCGACGAGGAGATCGCGCTCACCCGCGACGAGAACTACGGCAAGGACCGGCTCTACTTCGGCCCGTGGGACATGCACATCACCCCCGCCTGGACGCCCGACTCGCGGGAGCTGCTCCTGGTCTCGAACCACGAGGTCCCGCTCGGATCCGGCGACGTGGTCCGGGTTCCGCTCGCGGCGGACGGCTTCGACGAGGCCGTGAGCGTCCTCGACGAGCAGTCTCTCTACCGCGCCCGTCCCGACGTCTCGATCGACGGCAAGCGGTTCGTGTACTCCTCGACCGGGGGCGCGGCGGACCAGTTCTCGAACCTCTACGTGCAGCCCACCGACGGCGGCTCGCCATACAAGCTCACGTTCTTCGAGCACGACGCCTTCCATCCCCGCTGGTCGCCCGACGGCGAGTGGATCGCCTACATCGACAACGCCGGCGGCTTGCCGCAGCTCGCGCTGCTCGAGACCTACGGGGGCGAGCGCCGGATCGTGAAGATCACCCGCCGCAACTGGCGCCGCCCGGTGGGCGTGCTCCAGGTGCGCACCGTCGATGACGGGACCGGCGCCGAGGCGGCGGCCCGCATCCACCTGCGGGCGGGCGACGGCCGCTTCTACGCTCCGCCGGACGCCTACGCCCGGATCGGCGGCGCGAACGAGCACTCGTTCCACCAGGCGGGGAGCTTCCGGATGGAGGTTCCCGTCGGAAGGCTCGAGATCGAGGCCGTGCGCGGCTTCGAGTACGAGCCGGTGCGCATGACGGTCGAGATCGCCGAGAACGACGTGACCGATCTCACGATCCGCCTTCCCCGGATCACCGACATGGCGGCGAAGGGCTGGATCAGCGGCTCCACCCACGTCCACATGAATTACGCCGGCAACCTCCACAACACGCTGGAGAACCTGATGTTCATGTCCGACGCCGAGGACCAGGACGTGGTGCTGGAGCAGGTCGCGAACAAGGACAACCGCATCCTCGACTACCAGTTCTTCGTCCCCGGGGGCGGCGCCCATCCGCTGTCGACCGACGAGCGGCTTCTGGTCGTGGGACAGGAGTACCGGCCGCCGTTCTACGGCCACGTCTTCTACTTCGGGCTCGAGGACCACCTCATCTCGCCGTACGTCACCGGCTACGAGGGCACCGGGATCGAGAGCCTCTACCCGTCGAACACCGACATGTTCCGCAAGGCGCTGGCGCAGGGCGCGACCGTCGCCTACGTCCACGCCTTCTCCGGCGAGAACGACCCGCTGGTCGGCCCCGACGGCGAACCCGGGCAGCTCGGGGGCGCGAAGGGCTACATGGTGGACGCGGCGCTCGGCACGACGCACGGCGTGGAGTGGTCCCAATCGACCCGCGCCGGGTTCTTCCCCTGGTACGCGACGCTGAACAACGGCCTGCGGGTGACCGCGGTCGGCGGCGAGGACTCGATCAGCAACATGCAGCGCTCGAAGCTGGTGGGCTCGATCCGCACCTACGTCCACACCGGCGAAGCCGGACTCGACCTCGACGCGTTCCTCGCCGGAATCCGCGAGGGGCGGGCCGTCGTGAGCTGCGGGCCGCTGCTCGACTTCCGCGTCGACGGCCGCCTTCCCGGCGACGAGATCCGGCTCCCGGACGCCGGCGGCGAGGTCGAGTGGAGCGCGTGGATCCGGTCCTCGACCCCGCTCGAGCGGGCGTGGGTGGTTTCGGGCGGCGAGACGGTCGCCGAGGTTCCCCTCGGCGCCGACCGCCGCTCGGCGCAGGCGTCGGGAACCGTCCGGATGGACGCGAGTGGCTGGCTGCTGCTGCGCGCCGAGGGATCGCCCGAGGAGCGTCGCCCGCTCGACTGCCTCTACGCGCAGGCCTTCACGAACCCGGTGTGGGTCATGGCGGGCGACCAGCCGGTGCGCAGCGCCGCCGCCGCCGAGTACTCGATCCGCTGGATCGACCGGCTGCGCGAGATGGCCGAGGCGTGGGAGTACTGGCGCTCCGAGGCCGAGCAGGCGCACGTGTACGCCCAGTTCGACGAGGCCCGCGCCATCTACGAGGGGTTCCTCGCCGAGGCGCGGGCGATGGGTCGGGAGTGAGCCGCCTCAGCGGCGGCGCGCCAGCGGGAAGCTGACGACGCTCTCGTTCCCGCGCTGGCCGACCGAGGCGACTCCGAACAGGAAGTTGTCGATCACGAGGTTCTCGAACGTCCACTCGGTCACGTCGCCGACGAACCGCGAGTGGGTCCACTGCGGCGCGGTCGTGTCGCGCCAGTACACCCGGTAGCCCGCGAGGTTCTCGTCCTCGACCGGATCCCACGCGAGCGAGGCCGAAGCCCGCACCGCGCCCCCGATCGAGACGTTTCGGGGCGGCGCCGGCGCCCACGCGAGCCCGGCGAGCGAGATCACGTTGACCCCGGTCAGCTTCGCCGCGTAGGCGAAGTTCACGCCCTCGATCACGTCGCCGTACTCGATCCCGTCCTCGACCCGCAGATCCTGGTGCTGCCGCCGGTAGTTCTCGTGGCTCTCCATGATCCGGACTCCGGGGAAGCCGGCGTCGTTGAAGGGCCGGTGGTGGCCGCCGCGGCCGAACCGGTCGAGGCGGTAGATGAGCTGCGCGTCGAGGTTCGGGACGTAGTCGTCGGTCATCCGCGCCACGTAGCGGGCCAACTGGCGCGAGACCCCGTCCACTTCGCCGCCCATGGTCCTCCGGGCGCGGCGCGCCTCCTCGGTCTCGGTGACCGGAGTCGGCTCGGAGAACACCCGGAAGACGTTGTTGGCGATGACCCCGTCCACGCCCTCGATGTTCCCGATCATGTCGTTGTTCAGGACGCCCTCGATGTTCCACCCTTCCTCGGCCGCGACCGCGGCCATGTGGCGCCCGCCGTAGAGGCCCTGCTCCTCTCCCGACAGCCCGGCGAGGACGATCGTGGCCGAGAAGCTGCCGGCGTGACGGCTCAGCACCCGCGCCGCCTCGATGGCCCCGGCCATGCCGCTCGCGTTGTCGTTGGCGCCCGGCGAGTCGTCGGTGAAGTTCCCGTTGTCGCTCACCCGCGAGTCGATGTCCCCCGACATGATCACGTAGCGGCCGGGATCACCCGCGCCGCGCAGGGTCGCGAGCACGTTCACCACTTCGGTGTCCGTCGGGATGCGGCTCCCTTCTCGCCCGGGGACGACATGGCGCTGGAAGGACGCCTCGAGGCAGCCGCCGCACGCCTCGGAGATGCGGGTGAACTCGGCGTGGATCCACCGTCGCGCGGCGCCGATCCCGCGCGTCTCGCTCTCGGTCTCGGACATCGTGTGCCTCGTGCCGAAGCCGACGAGCGTCTGGACGTCCCTCTCGATGCGATCCGCCGAGACCGCCTTCAGCAGGTCGTAATGGCGCTGGTCCCGCGCCGGCGGCTCGACGGCCGGCTGCGCGAACCCGAGCGCGGCGAGGAAGAGGACGCTCATGACTTTCTCCTTCGGGCGATCACCAGCGGACGGGCGATGTCGTTGAAGAGCAGGAGCAGCCGCTCGAGCTGCATCCTGCGGTTTCCGTTGAAGCGGTCGATGCGGTCCCGCGCCTCGCCGGCGTGGAGCGCGGCCTCGGCCCACGCGCCCGGCGGGGCCAGCGCGGCGAGCGGCACGAGCTCCTTGCGGCGCGGGAACGACTCCGCCGGAGCGCCCGAAGCGAGCGCCGCGAGGTCGCGCAGCACCGCGCCCAGAAGCGTCAGGACGCGGCCGAGCGCGACGGCTTCGGACGGCTTGGCGAACCGGTCGGTGAGCGCGGCGCGCTTCGCCGGCGGGACGCCCTTCCCCACCACGCTCGCGAGTCCTTCCGCCTCCTTCTGGAGCGCCGCCAACCGCTCCTGCGGCAGCTCGCGCGCCGCGTCCGGATTCGCCCGCGCGGCCGCTGTCGCGATCCACGCCAGATCCTCGGGGAATTCGTGCTCCTCGCGCAGCCGCGACGCGACCTCGGCGGCGGTCAGCGGCGGGAAGCGCCAGCGCTGGCACCGGGAAGCGATCGTCGGGAGAAGCGCGGCCGGCTGGTGGGCGGTGAGGATGAGCCCGAGCCACGGGTTCGGCTCCTCGAGCGTCTTCAGAAGCGCGTTCGCGGCCGACGGGTGCATCGAGTCGGCTCCGGCGAGGATGAGGAAGCGGCGGCGGCCCTCGAAGGGACGCATCCGGGCGCCGGCGATCGCCTCGCGGATCTGGTCCACCCGGATCTGCCTTCCGTCGGCCCGCACCACGCGGACGTCGGGGTAGGGCATGGGTCCGCCTTCCGTCGGGGGGGCCATCCCCGCCCGGATGCGCTCCTCCAACGTCTGCGCGGCTTCCGGCTCCTCGGAGTTGACGACCGCCGCCAGCCGGATCGCGGCCGCCAGCATCGGCGCGCCGGGCGGCCCCACGAACATGAGGCTCGGCGGCAGCGCGTCCCGGGCGGCCAGCCGGGCGAGCCGCGGAAGGGGTCCCCGGTCGCTCATGCGACCGCCCCCCGGACTCGCTCCCACACCGCGCCAGGCTCGCCCGTGGCGTCGATGCGGACGATGCGCTCCGGCGCCTCCCGGGCGAGGTCCAGGAACCCCTCGCGCACCCGTTCGTGGAACCGCACCGCCTCCCGCTCGATCCGGTCGGCCTCGGCGAGTCGCGCGCACCCCGTCGCCGCCGGCAGGTCCAGCAGCACCGTCCGGTCCGGCCGAAACCCGCCGGTGACCGCCTCGTCGATCCGGAGGAGGCGCGGGAGGGGAACCCCGCGCCCGTAGCCCTGGTACGCGATCGTGGAGTCGGTGAACCGGTCGCCGATGACCACCGCGCCGCGCCGCAGCGCCGGGCGGATCACTTCGGCGAGGTTCTGGGCGCGGTCCGCGAAGAAGAGCGCGACTTCCGCCTCGGGCGCGACCGGCGCGGTGGACTCCAGCAGCAACCGGCGGATGGCCTCGCCGACCGGCGTGCCGCCCGGATCCCGGGTCATGACCACCTCCAGGCCCTGCGCCTCGAACCAGCGGGCGAGCCGCCGCGCCTGGGTGGACTTGCCCGCCCCGGAAATTCCCTCGACGGTGAGGAAGCGGCCGGTCAGAAGCGGGGCATGACCGGCGCCCCGAACCGGGGCGCCGACGAGCCGCACATCCGCTCCCGCGCGGAGCGCTCCCAGACCTCGCGGGGCACCGACGGCCCCGCGGCGGTGCACTCGGCGTCGAACAGGCGGGTGAGCTCGCCGGCCACCATGTCCGGGCTCATGCGCTCGATGCGGCGCCGCTCGAGGATGTGGATCACCTCGCCGTCCTTGAACAGCGCGATGCATGGCGAGGACGGCGGGACGCCGGTCATCCGCGCCCGCGCCCGCTCGGTGGCCTCGCGATCCACCCCGGCGAAGACGGTGAACAGTTGGTCCGGAATCCGGGCGTTCTGGAGCGCCTGGGTGACTCCGGGGCGGGCCGACCCGGCGGCGCAACCGCACACCGAGTTCACGACCAGCAGCGCGGTTCCGGGCCGGTCGAGCCCGGCGTCCACGTCCTCGGGGGCATGGAGCGGGGTCACCTTGCAGTCGGCGAGTTCCTCCCACATCGGGCGGACCGCCTCGGGATCGTAGAGCGGGGGCAGGGGCATGTCGGCGGGTCTCCTTCGGACCGGAAAGCCTACTCGGGAAGCGCGAACGCCACGAGCTTGTTGCCGACGCCGCGCCCGACCGCGACCACGACGTACTGCCGGCCCGACGGGCCCCGGTAGGTCATCGGGTTCGCGTAGGAGCTGCGGCCGAGCGGATGCGCCCACAGCTCCTCGCCGGTGGCCTTGTCCAGCGCGAAGATGTGGTCCGCGCCGCCGGTGAAGAAGACGAGCCCGCCGCCGGTCACGATCGGCCCCGGCGCGCCCACGATCCCGAGCCGCTCGTTTCCGAGATCGATCCCCTCGAGCGCGGCGTGGTCGCGCACCAGCGGGTTGTTGCCCGCCGGAACCTGAAAGACGCGCTCCCCGGTGTTCAGGTCGATCGCGGTGAGCGTGCCGTACGGCGGCCGGTTGATCGGAAGCCCGTTGGGCAGGTTCAGCGAGCGCCGATCCCGGTCGAGGAAGAAGCGCCCCTCGATCTGGTCCGGGTTCGCCTCCGTGATCGCGAGCAGCGACGGGAACTCGTTGGCCTTGACGTACAGGAACCCGGTCGCGGGATCCGCCGCCGCGCCGCCCCAGTTCGCGCCGCCGAGGATGCCCGGATTCGCGATGGTCCCCTCCATCGACGGCGGCGTGTAGAGGCCGCCCATGCGGTACTGGCGGACGATGGCCAGCGCCTCCTCGCGCATCTCGTCGGTGAAGGCGATCACGTCGTCCTCAGTGAACTCCTGCCGGGCGAACGGCGCGGGAAGCGTCGGGAACGGCTGGGTCGCCGCGGCGCGCTCGCCGGGCACCTCGCTCGGGGGAACCGGCCGATCCTCGATCGGCCAGACCGGCTCGCCGGTGACCCGGTCGAACACGTACACGAACCCGGTCTTGGCCGGCGCCGCCACCGCGTCGATCTCCCTTCCGTCCACGCGGATCGTGAGCAGCGTCGGCGCCGCCGGGAGGTCGTAGTCCCAAAGGCCGTGCCGCACCGTCTGGAAGTGCCAGACCCGCTCGCCGGTGCGCGCGTCGAGGCACACGATGGCCTCGGCGAACAGGTTGTCTCCGAGCCGGAGACCGCCGTAGTAGTCGTTGCTCGGCGTGCCCACCGGCAGGTAGAGCAGGCCGCGCTCGGCGTCGAGCGACATCGGCGCCCAGACGTTCGTGTGCCCCACCCGGTCCCACGACCCGTCCTCCCAGGTGTCGTTGCCGAACTCGCCCGGCTGCGGGATCAGGTTGAACGACCACGCGAGCTCGCCGGTGCGGGCGTGGAACGCCTGCACGTTGCCCGGCGGGTCGCGCTCGTACACGAAGCGGTCCCAGACGCCGTTGCCGAGGATCACCAGATCCTCGAAGACCACCGGCGGCGAGGTCTGGGTGTAGTGAAGCCGGTTGATCGGCCACAGGAGCTGCGCGGTCAGGTCGATCTCGCCGCCCTGGCCGAAGGACGGATCGGGCTCGCCGGTGATCGCGTCGATCGAGATGAGCCGCCACCGGCTGTTCATGAAGACCCGGCGGTCGTCGCCGCTCTCCCAGAACCCCACGCCCCGGTGGACGAACCCGGTGCCGTTCGGAACCTGGCCCCACTCGGTGATGCGCGGGTCGAAGGTCCACAGCGGCTCCCCGGCGTCCGGGTCGAGCGCGACGACCTTGTTGTACGACGTGCTCACGTACATGACCCCATCGCGCACGATGGGGGTGTTCTCGAAGCTGCCCGGCCGCACCGGGTTGTCCGGCACCGGCAGGCGCGGACCCGACAGCGGCCCCTCGCCCGTGTCCCACTCCCACGCGATCCGCAGCTCGGCCACGTTCTCCCGGTTCACCTGGTCGAGCGGCGAGTGCTTCGTGGATCCCTGGTCGGCGCCCCAGTACGGCCACTCCTGGGCGGCCGCCGGCCCCGAGGCCAGCAGCGCGAACGCGACGACGGCCCTCATGCGTCCCGCGCCAGCCGGAGCCCGGTGACCTGCCACCGGGTCTCGGGGCGGATCGCCCGCCGCGTCGCAGCGGTGAGACCGGCTCCGGGGGTCAGGCGCGACCCGCCGCGCCCGACCATCCGGCCGGGCGAGAAGTCCCCGAAGGTCGCGGCGTCGGCCGCCGGCAGCCGCCGGTAGCCCGGATACGGCTCGAACGAGCTGGATGTCCATTCCCATGCGTCTCCATAGAGTTGGGCGGGCGGCGCGCCCGGAGGCGTGGGCTCCGCCGGCGTCGGATCGAGGCCCTCGCTCGCCCCGGGGCGGTCCGCGTCCCGGGCGACCGACTCCCACTCGAACTCGGTAGGAAGCCGGCGCTCCCGCCAGCGGGCGAAGGCGTCGGCTTCGAAGAAACTCAGGTGCGCGACCGGCGCGGCCGGCAGCAGCGGCCGCCGGCCGCCGAGCGTGTACTCCTCGCGGAATCCGTCGCTCCGCCTCCAGTGGAGCGGCGCTTCCCAGCCGCCGCGCCGCCGCGCCTCCCATCCGCTGGAGAGCCACAGCCGCTCGTCCCCGTAGCCGCCGTCCTCGACGAACTCGAGGAACTCCCCGTTGGTGACGAGGCGGGAGCCGATCTGGAAGGGCCGGACGACGCGCTCGCAGCGCGGGGTCTCCGAACCCAGCGCCCGATCGTCCCGATTCCGCCCGAAGCCGAGGGTTCCGCCGGGTGCGTCCAGAAACCGCAGCGGCGGCGCCTCGCCCGAAGCGGGCTCCGGGGCGCGCTCGTAGGCGGGCTGTCCCGGATTCCCGGCGAGGAGATGCTTGATCGCCGCCAGCATGAGCTCCTGGTGCAGCTCCTCGACCCGGGTCGCGACCGCAAGGCGTTCGCAGTCCCGAACCGCGTCGTCCACGCGCTTCCGGCACTCGAGAATCTCGGTGATTCCCGGCCGCGAGAAATCGCTCTCGCGCGCGAACCCCGGATGCTCGGAGCGCCGCCGCAGGACGAACGTCTCGACGAACCACGTCGTGCGTCCGAGCCGCCACGCCGCCGAAGGCGCGTCCGGCAGCGACCGCGCCGTCAGATCCTCGGGCGTCAGCGGCTCGATCAACCGCAGCGTCCGGCTCCGGGCCTCCCGAAACTCTTCTTCGCGCATCGCCCGGTTCGGGGCGTACCGTACCCTAAGGTCGGGGCGGTTGGCTCAGTGGCAGAGCGCCTGCTTTACGCGCAGGTGGTCGCAGGTTCGAATCCTGCACCGCCCACGCCACGGCTAACATCCACCGGTTCCATGGCGACATGCTGGCGGCGCTCCCTCTAGCTCTTTCGGTCGCGGCGCAGCCGACGATCACGCGGGACGAGGACGGGGGCGCGACGCTGCGGGCCGTGCGGATCGAGGAGCCGCTGGAGCTCGACGGCCGGCTCGACGACCCGGTGTACGAGCGCGTGCCCGGCGCGGGCGGCTTCATCCAGGCGCTCCCGCTCGAGGGCGAGCCGGCCACCGAGCCTACCGAGGTCTGGGTCTTCTTCGACGACGAGAACGTGTACGTCGCGGCGCGGGCGCACGACAGCCAGCCGGAACGGATCGTCGCCACCGAGATGCGCCGCGACCACTTCGGCATCTTCAACAACGCGAACGTCGCGGTCATCCTCGACACCTTCCACGACAAGCGGAACGCGTTCTTCTTCTACGTGAACCCGATCGGGGGCTTCTTCGACGGGCAGATCGTGGACGAGCGCGACGTGAACCGGGACTGGACCGGCGTCTGGGATTCCCGCTCGGCGTACTTCGAAGGCGGCTGGACGATGGAGATGCGGATCCCGTTCAAGACGCTGCGCTACCCGAGGAGCGGGCCGCAGGTCTGGGGAATCAACTTCCGGCGGGTCGTGCGCTGGAAGAACGAGTTCTCGTACCTCAACGGGGTTCCGGCCTCGCTCGGCCCCCGCGGGATCACCAGGATCAGCTCGGCGGGGGCGCTCGTCGGGCTCGAAGCCCCGGC
Organism: Vicinamibacteria bacterium; assembly: GCA_965199715.1. Taxonomy (GTDB): domain Bacteria; phylum Acidobacteriota; class Vicinamibacteria; order Marinacidobacterales; family Marinacidobacteraceae; genus CBDATA01. Next base: position 1,065,485 of record OZ241322.1, on the reverse strand, counting down.
CAGCGCGCGGCGGCTCGAGATCAAGCCGTACCTGACGGGCGACACGGCGGCGCTGCGCGACGAGGCCGGCGACCGGGGGCGCGGCTACCACGCCGACGTCGGCGGCGACGCCAAGATCGGCCTCACGAGCGGGCTCACCGCCGACCTGACCTGGAACACCGACTTCGCCCAGGTCGAGGCCGACGCCCAGCAGATCAACCTGACCCGCTTCAGCCTGTTCTTCCCCGAGAAGCGCGAGTTCTTCCTCGAGGGCCGGGGCATCTTCAACTTCGGTCCGGCGGGCCGCGCCCCGCCGGCCGGCTCGACGCGCAGCTTCGGGCCGCCGAGCAGCACTCCGGTGCTCTTCTTCAGCCGGAACATCGGCCTCGCCGGCGGCCAGCAGGTGCCCATCACCGCCGGGGGCCGGATGAGCGGGCGGATCGGCGGGTTCAGCGTCGGGGCGCTCCAGATGCGCACCGGCGAGAACGAGGCCGGCGTCGCGCCGGTCACCGACTTCTCGGTGTTCCGGATCAAGCGCGACGTCCTGTCGCGCAGCACGGTCGGCGCGATGGGAACCCTGCGCTCGCGCACCGCCGACGGCGGCGGCTGGAACGCCGCGTGGGGGCTCGACGCCCGCTTCGGCCTGTACGAGAACCTCGACGTCGTGGGGTACGCCGCGTGGACTCGGGACGAGCTCGACGACGATCCGGGCTTCAGCTACCTCGGCTCGCTCGACTACAACGGGGATCGCTACGGGCTCCGGATGGAGCGGCTCATGGTCGGGGACGACTTCAATCCCGGCCTGGGATTCCTGCGCCGGCAGGCGTTCCGGCGGAATTACGCCGAGGCCCGCTTCAGCCCGAGGCCCCGCTCGATCTCATGGCTGCGCAAGGTCGGATGGATCGGGAGCCTCGACTACACGACCGACAACGAAGACGTGCTCGAGACGCGGATCCTGAACGGGCGCTACGAGATGGAGTTCGAGAGCGGCGACCAGCTCCAGGTGCATCTCGTGCGCAACACCGAGGCGCTCAAGGAGGACTTCCTGCTCGGCGACCTCGCCACGCCGTTCGGGTCGTACGACTTCGACCACGTGAGGCTGAACCTCCAGACCGGCCCGCAACGGCGCATCTCCGGGAACTTCGCCTACCAGCAGGGAGGGTTCTTCGACGGCAGCCGGCGGGAGATTTCCTACCGCTACCGGGTGGAGGCGCGGCCCCGGCTCACCCTCGAGCCGACGGTCGCCTTCAACTGGATCGAGCTGCCGGGCGGCGAGTACGACACCCGGCTGATCTCGACCCGGATCAACTACGCGCTGTCGCCGAGGAGCTTCCTCGCCGCGTTCCTCCAGTACAACGGCGCGGCGAACAGTCTCTCCGCGAACGTCCGCTTCCGCTGGGAGTACGAGCCGGGAAGCGACTTCTTCCTCGTGTACAACTCGGTGCGCGACACCCTGCTTCCGGGCTACCCGGAGGACAACCAGAGCGTCATTCTCAAGTTCACCCGGCTCTTCCGGTTCTAGAACCCGCCGATCCGGACGTCGTACTCGCCGTCCCGAACCTCGACCCGCAGGCCCTGGGCCTCGCCGAGGACCGCTCGGGCCAGCGCCTTCAGGTCGCATCGCTCGGGGCCGCACGCCGCAGCGGCGCCGGCGAGCGCGGCGATCGGGGCGGAGACCCGGACCCGTTGGTCGCGATCGTCCACCCGGACCGCGAGCGCGTCGCCGTCCTTCGCGATCCGGACGGAAGTCCCGGGCTCCTCGACTTCGACCAGCGCGAAGCCGTCCGGAACGTCCTCCAGCGCGTCGGCCAGGGCGCCCAGTGCGGCGAGGGCGGCCCCGAGCTCGCGCTCTTCGGCCGCGTCCAGCAACCCGTCGGGCAGAAACGCGACCGCGGCCCGGGGCAGGGCCAGCGGGACCGGAAGCGAGACGTTCGCGACCGCCGTGGCCACCGTGACGAACGTGAGCCCCAACGCCGAGACGCAGGCCGCCATCGCCAGCGAGGCCGTGAGCGCGACGGCGCCGCCCAGCAGCGGGAGCCTCGTCATTGCGCCGGACCGATCCAGATGCGCACGCGGCCCTCGTCGCTCTCGACCGACGCCAGCTCGCCGTCGTTCTCGCCGATCTCCCGCAGCGCGTCCGCCAGCGCTTCGGCGTCCGGTTCGTCGGCGGCGAACAGCGCGTCCCCGACCTCCACCGGAATGCGGACGTTCACCGTCCCGTCGTCGCCGCCGCCCTCGATGCGCACCTCGCCGCCGTCCATGCGGGCGGTGAGTCCGTCGGAGTCGCCCTCGCGCACCTCGACCACGGCGCCGGGATTCGCCCCGAGCGAGCGCCACAGCGTCCGGAACCGGTCCATGTCGCCGTCTTCGTCGCGGTTTTCGAGCGCTTCGGAGATCCCGTCGAAGATCCGCTCCTCGAGCGAATCGGCGAGGCTCTCCACGACCCCGAGCGGCAGGCGGACGCGCACGTTGCGCTCCTCCTCCGGCTGATCCACTTCCACGTGGAGCCACGACCGGGGCTGGGCGAGCGCCGCCGACGGGAGGGCCGGCAGCAGGACGGCGAGAGTGCGCAGAATTCGGAGCATGCCTGAAGAAAACGAAGTCCCGGCCTCGAAGGTTCGCTCGCTGCTCATCGTCCCGGCGTCCTCCGCCCGGATGGTGCGGAAGGCCGCCCGGCGCGGCGCGGACGCGCTCGTGCTCGATCTGGAGGACGGCGTGCACCCGTCGAGGAAGGCCGAGGCCCGCGCCGGGCTCGGCGACGCGCGCGCCCTGCTCGGCGACGCGCGCGTCATCGTGCGGGTGAACGCCGGCCCCGAGGGCCGGGCCGACCTCGAGGCGGCGCGGGCCGCCGGATTCGAGGAGGCGCTGCTCCCCAAGGCGGAATCGGTCGAGGCGGAGGGATTCCGCGTCCACTTGATGATCGAGACCGCGCTCGGGGCCGCCCGCGTCTTCGAGCTCGCCGCCGCGCGGGGCGTCGAGGGAATCGCCTTCGGCGCGGCGGACTACCGCCTCGGCCTCGGCGTCCGCGACCCGGGCGAGGAGCCGCTCGCGTACGTCCGTCAGCGCCTCCTGCTCGCCGCTCGCGCCGCCGGAATCCGCGTCTGGGACTCGCCGTGGTTCGCGTTCCGCGATCTCGACGGGCTGCGCCGCAGCGCCCGCCGGGCGGCCGGGCTCGGTTTCGACGGCATGCTGGCGATCCACCCGGCGCAGGTTCCGGTCATCCACGAGGCCTTCGCCTTGACGGACACGGAACGGGAACGCGCCCGCCGGACGCTCGACGCCTGGCGGGCCGCCGACCTTCGGGGCGAGGCGGTCGCCGAACGGGACGGCGAGCTCGTGGAGGCGCTCCACGCCCGCGCGGCGCGGAAGCTGCTCGATTCCTACGGCTGAGCCCGCGCCGCCGCCACGATGCGGCGCAGCGCGCGGAACGCCAGATCGCCCGGAGACGGCCCGCCGCCCACGTTGCGCAGCACGACCGCGACCGCGCCGGTCTCCGGCTCGATCCATGCCGCCGCCCGGTAGCCGGCGACGCTGCCGCCGTGCCCCCACGCGGTGAACCCGGCCCCGTCCGCGTCGTCGAGCCGCCGGGCCTGGAAGCCGAAGCCGTAGCCCGACGAGAGATCCCCCTCCGCGAACGCCCGGGTGAGGTTCTCGCGCCGGACCTCCGCCGGGATCACGTCCTCGCCCCCCTCGCCGGCGAGGAACCGCAAGAAGACGCGCAGGTCTTCGACGGTGCTGTAGAGCGCCCCGTTCGGCACCTTGTAGCCGCGGCCCGCGTGCTCTCGCGCCGCCCGCTCGCCGTCGAGCGAACCGTCGTCCGCGACGGAGTAGCCGGCGGCGATCCGTCCCTCGATCTCCGGAACCGGAAAGAAGAACGTCGAGTCCATGCCGAGCGGGGCGAGCAGCGATTCGCGGACGTGCGCCATGAACGGCTCCCCGGCCGCCCGCTCCACCGCGGCGCCGAGCACCGCGTAGCCGATGTTGGAGTACTGGTAGCGCACGCCCGGCGGGTATTCGAAGGACGTCTCCTCAAGCGCCCGGAACGCCGTCTCCAGCCAGTCGTCGGGCGCTCCCTCGAGATGGGTCGGAAGGTTCTCTGGTTCGCGGGCGAGCCCCGAGGTCATCGTCCCCAGTTGGATGAGGCTCGGCCCCGGAAACGGGTTCTCGATCCGCGCGAGCTCCGGCACGAGCGTCGCGACCGGGTCGCCGAGGTCCGCCGCGCCCAGGTTCGCGAGCCGCAGCAGCGCCATCGCGGTGACCGGCTTGGTGATCGAGCCGATCCGGAACGCGTGGTCCACGGTGACTTCGGCCCCGGTCGCGTGATCGGCGACTCCGTACCCCCGTGTCAGCTCCAGCCGGTCGCCGACGAACAGCCCGAGCGCCGCCCCGCCGCGCCCGTCGGCGGCGATCGCGGCCCCGATCTCCCCCGCGGCGGCCTCGGCGACGGCCTCCAGCGAAGGCGGCTCCGCGGGGGCGACGCAGCCGACGAGAAGGAGCAGTGCGAAAACGGGACGCATGGGGCTGACCATACCCGGTTCCGCTGCTAGCATCGCCGCCCCATGTTGCGTTGCGCGGCCCTCGCCGTTGCGCTGGCGGCGCCCGTGTCGGCGCAGGACGAGCGACCCGTCGTCGTCACCGAGGGAACGAATTTCGCGGTGGCCGCGGCGCCCGGGGGCGGCCCGCTCTACCTCGACTTGCAGGGGACGCTCTGGCGGGTTCCGGGCGGCGGCGGAGCGGCGGAGGCCCTCACCGACGGCTTCGGCGACGACCGGATTCCGCACCTCCATCCGGACGGCTCGCGCCTCGCCTTCCAGTCCTTCCGCGCCGGAACCTGGGACATCTGGACGCTGCCGCTGGACGGCGGCGAGGCCGAGCGGCTGACGACCGGTCCGTTCGACGACCGGGAGCCCGCGTGGTCGCCGGACGGGAGCCGGATCGCCTTCGCTTCCGACCGCGGCGGCACCTACGACGTCTGGGTGCTGGAGGTGGAGAGCGGCGAGCTGACCGCGCGGACGAGCGCGCTCGGCAACGAGTATTGGCCGGCGTGGACCCCGGGCGGCGGGCTCGTCTTCGTCTCCGAGCCGGAGGGCGGCGAGGCCGAGATCCTCCACCTTCCGGCGGGCGGCGGCGAACCGGTCGCGGTCCCGGGGACCGAGGGAACGGTCACCGCGCCCGCGGTGAGTCCCGACGGCGAGCGAGTGGCGTTCCGCCGCCTCCGGAGCGAGGCGCTGGAGCTCATGGGAACCCCCTTCGACATGGGGGTCGCCGCGGAATGGGTCGTGGTCCCGCTCGCCGCCGAGGGCGCCCCCCGCGCGCTCGAGGGGTCGGGGGCCGACGTCTTCCCGTTCCGTCCGGTCTGGCTCGACGACGCAAACCTGCTGTACTCGGGCGACGGCGAAATCCGCCGCATCGGGCTTTCGGGCGAGGTCGCGACCGTCTCCTTCGAGGCGACGCTCGCCGTGGTCCGCCCCCCGACTCCGCGGGGGAAGATCCGCACCGAGGCCGAGGAGCCGCAGCCGGTGCGCGGCGTCGTGCGCCCGAGCCTCAGCCCCGACGGATCCCTGCTGCTCTACGCGGCGCTCGGCGACCTCTGGATCGCTCCGCTGGACGGCTCCGAGGCGCCGCTGCCGCTCACCCGCGACGCCTTCCTCGACACGGACCCGGTCTGGCTGCCGGACGGCAGCGGCGTCGTCTTCGCGAGCGACCGCCTCGGCACGATGGACATCTGGGAGAAGAGCGTGGACTCCGCTCCCGGCGCCGGCCTCGTCCAGATCACGTCGGACCTCGGGGCGGAGGTCAGTCCGGCGCTCAGCCCCGACGGGAGCCAGGTCGCGTGGCTGGACGAGGGCGGGAACCTGCGGGTCGGCCCGCGCGACGCCGAGGGAGTCGTCGAGATCCGCGACGAGCCGCTCTTCCGGGGGCGGCGCGGAACCGGCATGCCGAGCTGGAGCCGCGACGGCTCCGTGATTGCCGTCGGCGCGCTCCGCCCGTTCTCCACCCGCTTCCGCGAGGGCTGGAACCGCATCGCGCTGGTCGCCGCGGATTCGGGAGAGTTCCGGCTTCTCGAGGGCGTCGAGGGCAGCTTCGGAACTCGCGAGTCCGACGGCCCGGTCTTCTCGCCCGACGGCCGCTCGCTGGCGCTCGCCCTCGACGGCGGGCTCGCGATCCTTCCCTTCGACGGCGAGGAGCTCGGCGAGCCGCGCCGGATCTTCGAGGGACCGGTGGACTTCCCGTCGTGGGCTCCCGACGGAAGGAGCCTCGTCGCGCTCTCGGGGACCGACGTGGTCCGCATCGCGGCCGACGGCGGCGGGTTCGAGACGATCCCGCTGCGGCACGAGTACTCGGTCCAGTCGCCTTCGGGTTCGATCCTCTTCCAGGACGTGGGCGTCCTCGACGTGGAAGCCGGCGAGATCGCGCCCGGCCAGGACGTGCTCGTGGAGGCCGGGCGCATCGTCTCGACCGAACCCACCGGAAACGCGCCGCCCGAGGACCTGCGGGTCGTCGCCGGCGAGGGCGGGACGCTTGTCCCCGGCCTCATCGAGATGCATACCCACACGCCGGGGCCGGCGTTCGGGAACCGCTTCGGCCGGGTCCACCTGTCGTACGGGGTGACCACCGTCCGGGTGCCGGCGGCGGCGACCTACCGGGTGCTGGAGGAGCGCGAGTCGGTGCTCGCCGGGCGCCGGGTCGGTCCGCGCATGTTCGTCACCGGCGCGGTGCTCGACGGGGACCGCATCTACTACCCGGGAGCCGTCGCCGCCCGCAGCGAGCGGGCGGTGGACTCGATCCTCCAGCTCGCCCGCGATCTCGATTTCGACGTGCTCAAGACCTACGTCCGCCTCGACGACCGCACCCAGGAGATGGCGATCCGGGAGGGCCGCCGGATGGGGGCCTTCGTGACGTCGCACGAGCTGTATCCGGCGGTGCGCAGCGGGATCCACGGGATCGAGCACATCAAGGGAACCTCGCGCCGGGGCTTCTCCCCCAAGGTCTCCGACCTCGGCCATTCCTACCAGGACGTGCGGTCGCTCCTCGCCGCGTCCGGGGTCTTCTGGGTCCCGACGCTCCTCATCTACGGAGGCTGGGACCTCGCGCTGGCGCGGGATCTCGAGATGCTGCAGGCGGACCGCCGGCTCAACGCGTTCCCGCCGTGGGCGCTGCGGGGGATCGCGGGGGCCGAGCCCATGGACGCCGAAGTCCGGCGGCGGCTCATGGAGCCGATGTGGGAGACGGTCCACGCCGCGTGGCGGGAAGGGGCGCGGGTCGTGATGGGCACCGACACCCCCATTGTTCCCTACGGCCTCGGCCTGATTCTCGAGATCGAGCAGTTCGCCGAGGCCGGCCCGGGGCCCGCGGCGGCGATCCGGGCGAGCACCATCCTCGCCGCCGAGGCGCTCGGGGTCGAGGACCAGCTCGGCGCGATCCGCCCCGGGTATCTCGCCGACCTCGTGCTCCTCGACGGCGACCCGCTCGAGGACATACGAAACCTTCGGGACGTGCGGGCCGTCATGTGGAACGGCCGGCTCGCCGCGCTCGATCGGCTGCTCGGATTCTGAACGGCCGAAAACGAGGAACTTTCTCGTACAATTTCCTATTCTTTTTTCCCTTCCGAAAGGAACGCAGCCCATGACCAAAGCCGCGCTTGTGCAGCACCTCGCCGCGGAGGCCGGCGTCACCCGCCGCCAGGCCGCCGCCATGCTGGACGCCCTTCGGGACCGCGCCGCGAAGGCGCTCCAGGACGACGGCGAGTTCACGATCCCCGGGGTCGCCAAGCTCCAGGTCGCCGAGCGCAAGGCGCGGCAGGGCCGGAACGTCCAGACCGGCGAGGCCATCGCCATTCCGGCGCGCCAGGTCGTGCGGGCCAAGGTCGCCCGGCCGTTCCAGACCGAAGTCGTCGGCGACTGACGCGGCGCTGGCGGACCTGAAGGCCGCCGGTCCTGCGTATCCGGTCATCGATCTCGCGTCGCTCCCCGACGATCACGCGGCGTGGCGCCGCGTGCCGATGGATCTGGTGCGCCGCTTCCGGTTCGTCCCGCTCGGCGAGGACGGCGAGCGGCTGCGCATCGCGGTGGCTCCTCCGGTCCGCGAGCGCGAGCTGGACCGGCTCGAGATGCTCCTCGGCCGCCCGCTCGAGGCGAGCGTCGCCGACCCGCAGGCGCTGGACGCCGTCCTCGAGCGGAACGCGAACTCCAGCTTCCTGCTCGACCGGGCTTCGGCGGACCTTCGCGAGTCCGCCCCCGAATCCGAGTCCGGCGGCCCGGCGACGGTCGCCCTCGACGCCGGCGGGGGCGCCGCCGACAGCCCCGTCGTCCGGCTCGTGGACTCGCTTCTGGTGAACGCGATCGAGCGCCGCGCCACCGATGTCCACGTCGAGACCAAGGCCGACGAGGTTGTCCTCAAGTACCGCGTGGACGGCGTCCTCTACCCGGCGATGGAGTCGGTGGACGCGGCCCACCACCAGACCGTCGTGGCCCGGCTGAAGGTCATGGCGGAGCTGGACGTGGCCGAGCGCCGGGTGCCGCAGGACGGGCGCTTCCGGGCGTTCGTTCCCGAGAACGGCGGCCGCCGGACCGTGGACTTCCGCGTCTCGGTGCTGCCGAGCGCGCACGGCGAGGACGTCGTGGTGCGGGTGCTGGACAAGCTCAGCCTCGGGTCGCGCTTCGAGTCGCTTTCGCTGGAGGCGCTCGGATTCCGCGGCCGCGAGCTGGACCTGCTGCGCGAACACGCCCGGTACCCGTTCGGGATGCTCCTCGCCACCGGCCCCACCGGGAGCGGCAAGACCACGACCCTCTACGCGGCGCTCTCCGAGATCGTCACGCCGCAGGAGAAGTTCGTGACCATCGAGGATCCGGTCGAGTACGAGATCGCCGGCGTGACCCAGGTCCCGGTCAACGAGAAGAAGGGCCTCACCTTCGCCCGCGGCCTGCGCTCCATCCTGCGCCACGACCCCGACGCCATCATGGTGGGCGAGGTGCGCGATCCGGAGACGGCGGCCATCGCGGTGCAGGCGGCGCTCACCGGGCACCTCGTGCTCACCACGGTCCACGCGAACCACGCCTTCGACGTCATCGGCCGCCTCCTCCACATGGGCGCGGACCCGCACAACTTCGTGTCGGCGCTCAACTGCATCGTGGCCCAGCGCCTCCTGCGCCTGCTCTGCCGGTCGTGCCGCGCGTCCGCCGCGCCCGACGCCCGGGAGCGCGCGGCGCTGGTGCGGGCCGGACTCTCGGCGGCGTCGGTCGCCCGTCCGACCGGCTGCCGCGCCTGCAACGGAGTCGGCTTCCGTGGCCGCTCGGTCGTGGCGGAAGCGCTTCCGCTCGACGACGCGATCCGGGGCATGATCCTCGACCGCGCCGGGCCGGCGGCGCTGCGGCGGAAGGCCGAGGCCGACGGGATGGTCTCGCTGCGCCAGAACGCGCTGCGGGCGGTGGCGCGCGGCGAGACCACGCTCGCCGAAGCCGACCGGGTGACCTTCGGTGACGCCTGAGCCGGTCCGCGACGCCCAGGTCCGGCTCGTCGAGCGCGACGTCCTCGCCGAGGACGCGCAGGCGCTGCGCTTCGAGGGCGCGCCGGGGTCCTTCCGCGCCGGGCAGTTCGCGATGCTGCGCGTCCCCGGAGCGGGCCTCCTGCGGCGCCCCTACTCCTACTGCGACCGGCCCGAGGGCGGCGGGTTCACCCTGCTCGTCAAGGTCGTGGGATCCGGCACCGGGGCGCTCGCCCGGCTTCCGATCGGCGGGGAGGCCGATTGCCTCGGCCCGCTCGGAACCTCGTTCGCCGCGCCGCCCGTGGGAGTCACGCCGCTCGTGGTCGCGGGCGGGGTCGGGATCGCGCCCTTCGTGGCGTTTGCGAGAGAGCTCGCCGAGGCCGGACGCAGCGCCGTCGTGCTGCTCGGCGGCCGCCGCGAGCGCGACCTCTACCTGCGCGACGCCTTCCGCGCCTTCGGCATGGACGTGCGCTGCGCGACCGAGGACGGAAGCGCGGGCCGCCGGGGGTACGTGACCGAGCTGTTCGCGGACGCGCTCGAGGACGCCGCGCCCGCCGTCGTCTATTCCTGCGGCCCCACGCCGATGCTCGTGCGGGTCGCGCAGCTCGCGGACGCGGCGGGCCTCCCCCACCAGGTCTCCATCGAGCGGCGGATGGGATGCGGGATGGGCTGCTGCCTCGGCTGCGTGGTCTGGGCCGCGCCGCCCGGCGGAGGCCCGCCCGAATACCTGCGGAGTTGCTCCGAGGGGCCGGTCTTCGACGCCGGCCGGATCGCGTGGGACCGCGATCCGCATCCGCTGTGACGGCTCCCGATCTCGCGGTCGAGGTCGCCGGACTGCGCCTGAAGACCCCGCTGATCGCCGCGAGCGGCACCTTCGGGTACGGCGGCGAATACGCGGACGTGGCCGATTACGACGCAATCGGGGCGATCTCGGCCAAGGGTCTCTATCTGGACCCCCGGCCCGGCTGCCCCCCGCCGCGCATCTGGGAGACCCCGTCGGGGATGCTCAACGCGATCGGCCTCCAGGAAGTGGGGATCCGCCGGTTCCTCGAGGAGAAGCTCCCGGCGGTGCGCCGCCGCCACCCGGTCGTGATCGCGAACATTTGCGGCAGCTCGATCGGCGAGTACAGCGAGCTCGCCCGGATCCTCGACGAAGCGGAGGGCGTCGCGGGAATCGAGATCAACATCTCCTGCCCGAACGTGAAGGAAGGGGGCATCGAGTTCGGGCGCGACCCGGACAGCGCCGCCCGCGTCACCGAAGTCGTCCGGGCGGCCACGCGGCTCCCGGTCATCCCGAAGCTCAGCCCGAGCGCCCCCGACGTCGGCGCGGCGGCGCGGCGGGTCGAGGAAGCCGGCGCCGACGCGGTCTCGCTCATCAACACGATCCCGGCGATGGCGGTGGACGTGGAGACTCGCCGGCCGCGCCTCGCGAACGTCATCGGCGGCCTCTCCGGGCCGGCGATCCGGCCCATCGCGGTGCGCATGGTCTGGGAGGCGGCCCGCGGCTGCTCCATCCCGGTGATCGGGATGGGAGGAATCGCGGGCGCGGCGGACGTCGTGGAGTTCCTGCTGGCGGGCGCGACGGCGGTCCAGATCGGCACCATGAACTTCGTGGATCCCGGGATCTGGCGGCGCACGCTCGACGACCTCGCCGCCTACTGCCGCCGCCATCGGGTGGCCCGGGTCCACGACCTCGTGGGAGCGATGGCCGCGTGAAGCCGGACTGGATCCCCGCCCCCGGGCGGCCGGAGCTCGTCGTCGCGGTCGATACGCCGTCGCTCGACGAGGCGCTGCGGCTGCGCGACCGGCTCGCCGGCGCGGTCTCGTTCTTCAAGATCGGCAAGGAGCTGTTCACCGCCGCCGGACCCGCCGCGGTCGCCGAGTTCGCCGCCGCGGGACGGGTCTTCCTCGACCTCAAGTTCCACGACATCCCGGCGACCGCGGCCGGAGCGGTCCGCGCCGCGGTCCGCACCGGCGCGAGCATCGTGGACGTGCACGCCTCGGGCGGGCGGGCCATGGTTCGGGCGGCCGCCGACGCCGCGCGGGACCGGGACGCGCTCCTGCTCGCGGTCACCGTCCTGACCAGTCTCGATTCCGCCGCCGCGGCCGAAGTGTTCGGCGACGGCGGCGTCACCGAACGCGCGCTGCGCCTCGCCCGCCTCGCGACCGAGGCCGGCGCCGGCGGCGTCGTTGCGTCGGCCCATGAGCTGGCGGCGATCCGCGAGGAGCTCGGGGACGAGCCGGCGGCGCTCGTTCCCGGCGTGCGTCCGGCGTGGGCGGCGGCGGCGCACGACCAGCGGCGGATCGCGACGCCGGTCGAGGCCGCCGAGCGGGGGGCCAACTACGTCGTGATGGGCCGGGCGATTGCGCGCAGCGCCGACCCCCGCGCGGCCGCGCTTCGGGTGCGCGCGGAACTTGAGTGAAAGTGCCCCCTTTTCCCGGTTACGATTGCTTTGCTCTCAGGGCGCGTGCGCGGAGCGCCCGTTGACCGGTTTCCGCGTTTTCGGATACCCTCATCCCTAGCAATTCCCGTACGGAGGTTCTCGGTGAGAAAAACTATCGCCACGTTGCTGCTGCTGAGTCTGGCGACGCTGGGTCTCGGTCTGGTAGCCGCAGCTTGTTCGTCGTCCCCGCCGCCGCCCCCGCCCCCGCCGCCGGAGGATCCGCCGCCCCCGCCGCCGCCCCCGCCGCCGCCGCCCCCGCCGCCGCCGCCGCCGGAGGAGCCGCCGTTGACGGTGCGCAATACGTACATCGAGACGGATATCGCCGAGCTGCAGGAGAACCTCGCGGACGTGCACTTCGAGTACGACCAGTCCGATCTCACGGAAGCCGCCATGGCGACGCTCCGCGCCAACGCGGACTGGCTCAAGGCGCCCGAGGTGACGGCGAGGATCGTGGTCGAGGGACACTGCGACGAGCGCGGCACCGTGGAGTACAACCAGGCGCTCGGCGAGCGCCGGGCCCGCGCCGCCCATGACTACCTGGCCTCGCTCGGCGTTCCCGAGGGACGGCTGGAGATGATCAGCTACGGCAAGGAGCAGCCTCAGTGCATGGATAGCGACGAGGCCTGCTGGATGCGCAACCGCCGGGCGCACTTCAAGATCACCCGCCGCTAGAGCGAACCCCGCTCCGGCGACCGGCCGCCGCGGTGCAAGCCGCGGCGGCCGGGTTTCGTTAAGCCGGCTTCGTCAGTCGTTCGCCGCGAGGCGGACGAAGCACTCGTGGACGCGCGTGTCCTCGGTGAGTTCCGGGTGGAAGGTGCTCGCGAGAACCCGGCCCTCGCGCACGAGCGCCGGGTGGCCCCGGTGCTCGGCCAGCACTTCCACGTCCGGCCCGACCTCGGTGATGACCGGCCCCCGGATCATCACGACCGGAAGCTCGGGCTCGCCGAGCGCGGGGCAGGGGGCGCTCGCGATGTGGCTGTCCACCTGCCGCCCGTAGCCGTTGCGCCGGACGGTCACGTCGATCAGGCCGAGCGCGTCCTGCGGCGGGTTCTCGACCGCGCGCGCCAGCAGGATGGCCCCCGCGCAGGTTCCGTAGAGCGCCCGGCCCTCCGCATGCATGTTGCGGATCGGCTCGGACAGCGATTCCTCGTCGAGGAACTTGAGCATCGTGGAGCTCTCGCCGCCGGGGACGATGAGCCCGTCGAGCCCCTCGAACTCGCTGCGCTTGCGCACCTCGATCGGCTCGAGTCCGAGGCTTCGGAGCATGTCCGCGTGCAGCGCGAAGCTGCCCTGGAGCGCGAGCACTCCGATGGCGGGCCGGCGCGTCATGCGCTCCGCCTCAGTTGCCGCGGGTCTGGAGGAGCTCCTCCTCCGGCATCGAGGAGGTGTCGAGTCCGCGCATCGGGTCGCCGAGGCCGCGGGAAACCTCGACCAGCATCGCCGGGTCCTTGTAGTGGGTGACCGCCTTCACGATCGCCCGCGCTCGGGGGGCCGGGTCCGCCGACTTGAAGATGCCCGAGCCGACGAAGACCGATTCGGCGCCGAGCTGCATGCAAAGCGCCGCGTCCGCGGGAGTGGCCACGCCGCCCGCCGCGAAGTTGGGCACCGGCAGCTTGCCGGTCTCGGCCACCATCCGGACGATCTGGTACGGTGCCTGGAGGCGCTTGGCCTCGGACATCAGCTCGTCGCCGCGAAGCACCGTGAGCCGGCGCATCTCGCCGTTGATCCGGCGGAGGTGGCGGACGGCCTCGACGATGTTGCCGGATCCGGCCTCGCCCTTGGTGCGGATCAGCGCCGCGCCCTCGCCGACCCGCCGCAGCGCCTCGCCGAGGTTCCGGCAGCCGCACACGAACGGCACGTTGAACTCGTGCTTGTCGATGTGGTTCTCCTCGTCCGCCGGGGTGAGGACCTCGCTCTCGTCGATGTAGTCCACGCCCAGTTGCTGGAGAAGCTGCGCCTCGACGAAGTGGCCGATGCGGACCTTGGCCATGACCGGGATGCTGACGGTGTCGAGGATCTCCTGGATGACCTCCACCGCGGACATCCGCGCCACGCCGCCGTCCCGGCGGATGTCCGCCGGCACCCGCTCGAGCGCCATGACGCTCACCGCGCCGGCGTCCTCGGCGATCCGCGCCTGCTCGGCGTTCGTCACGTCCATGATGGCGCCGCCCTTGAGCATGTCGGCGAGGCCGGTCTTGAGGCGGAATTCGGCGGTCATTGGCGGTTGCTCCTCGGCGGACTCACATCATCCCGCGGATGATCCGGTCGGCCTGCTCCTTGGTCAGCGACTCGGGGACGCGGGACACCGGAGGGGCGCCGTCGTCGAGAATCGGCTCCAGCGCGTGCAGCGCCGGGACGGACTCGTTGCGGAAGAAGAGGCCGGTGTGGATCCGGTCCTCCCAATCCATCGACTTCTCGCAGGCGGCGCGCCAGTCGCCGGGGTCGTGCCCTTCCTTCTCGAGCGGCGTGACCCGCTCCCGGAAGAACTGGTAGGTGTTGTCCCGGTTGAAGGTGACGCAGGGGCTGAACACGTCCACCACCGCGAATCCGGGGTGCGCCAGCGCCCCCTTGATGAGCTCCACGAGCTGCTTCGGCGCGCCGGAGAAGCCGCGGCCCACGTAGGTGGCCCCGTTCACGATCGCCGACGCGATCGGGTTCACCGGCCGCTCGACGTTGCCGAACGGCGTGCTCTTGGTCTTCATCCCCACGCTGCTGCTCGGCGAGATCTGCCCGGTGGTGAGCCCGTAGATCTGGTTGTTCATCACGAGATACGTGAGGTCCACGTTGCGCCGGGCGGTGTGGGTGAAGTGGTTGCCGCCGATTCCGTAGCCGTCGCCGTCCCCGCCGGTCACGAGCACGGTGAGCTCGTGGTTCGCCATCTTGACTCCGGTGGCCACCGCGAGCGCCCGGCCGTGGAGCGTGTGCATCCCGTAGGAGTTGAAGTACCCGGGGAAGTTCGACGAGCAGCCGATTCCGCTCACGCAGACGATCTCCTCGGGCCGGAGACCGTTCTGGGCCGCCGCGGTCTGCGTCGCCCGCAGCAGGCCGAAGTCGCCGCAGCCGGGACACCAGTCGGGATCGACCTTCCCCTTGAAGTCCTTGGCGGTCAGCGGCTTCGCCGCGAGTTCAATCGTCATGGAGATTCCTCCGGGATGGGGGAGCGTTCCGCAGCGGTCTTCAAACGAGGAGTTCCTGTTCGGGGACGAATACGCTCGGGGACTCGCCGGCGAGGTGGGCCTTCACGCCGTCGGCGACATGGTGCGGCATGAACGGCTCGCCGTCGTACTTGCGGATGTGGCCGTCCACCGTGATTCCGGTCTCGCCGCGCAGGTACCGGTGGAACTGCCCCGAGTGGTTGTTCTCGACGATGAGCGTCCGCTTCGCCTTGCCGAGCGCCGCCGCGACCGCGTCGCGGTGGAAGGGCGCGAGCCACTTCACGTGGAGCCGGTTCACCCGGACCCCGTCGGCGCGGAGCTGCTCCATGGCTTCGTGGATGACGCCCAGGGTGGAGCCCCAGCCGACGAGCGTGACCTCGGCGTCCTCGTCGCCCTCGAGTTCGGGAGCGGGCACCCGGGCCTCGAAGTCGGCGAGCTTGCGGGCGCGCTTTTCGACCATCTGGCGGCGCTTGATCGGGTTCGTGAACTCGTCCGAGATGAGCACGCCGTCCTCGTCGTGCTCGTCGGTGGCCACCACGTGGACGTGGCCCGGCGTTCCGGGCACCGCCCGCGGCGAGATTCCGTCCTCGGTGTCGAGGTAGCGCTGGTACGGCGCGTCCTCGCCGTTCGCGTCCTGGATGAGCTTGCCTCGCTCGATCGGCGGGAACATGTCGATCCCGTCGGGGGCGACGCTGAAGGTGCCCTCCGAGATGAGCAGGTCCGAAAGCACGATCGCCGGGCACTGGTAGCGATCCACGAGGTTGAACACCTCGCCTATCGTGTGGAAGGCGTCGGTCGCGTCGGTCGGCGCCACCACCACCCGCTCGAAGTCGCCCTGGCTCGCGCCGAGCGCCTGCCAGAGGTCTCCCTGCTCGGTCTTCGTGGGCACCCCGGTGGACGGGCCGGCGCGCATCACGTTGATGAAGACCACCGGGATCTCCATCATGGCCGCCGATCCGACCGCCTCGGTCATGAGCGCGAAGCCGCCGCCCGAGGTGGCGCACATCGTGCGGGCGCCGGTGTGCGCCGCGCCGACCGCCATGTTGGCGACGCCGATCTCGTCCTCGACCTGACGCACCATGATGCCGAGATCCCGGCAGTGCCGCGCCATCCAGTGGAGGACGCCGGTCGAGGGACTCATCGGGTAGGCGCAGTAGAACTTGACGCCGGCGGCGGCCCCGCCCATGGCGAGCGCGTCGTTGCCGGTCCAGACCGCGAGCGGGGAGTCGTTCTTCGGCATCGGGGCCGGGTTCGGCGTGAAGTTCGCGGACGAGTGGTCGAAGCCGGCCCGCGCCACGTCCACGTTGGTCTTCACGACCTCGTCGCCCTTGCGCTGGAACTGGAGGCTGAGCGCCGACTCGAGGAACTCGAAGGGAAGGCCCATCAGGTGGGCGATGACTCCGAGCGCCGCCGTGTTCTGGGCGAGGCGGTTCTTGTTGGTTCCGGTGAGCTCCTCGACCGGCATCCCGCAGAGCTGCACCCCGTCCTGGTGGTCGCCCGGCGTGATCGTGTCCGAGTTGTACACGGCGTGGGCGCCCGGGCCGAGGTGCCGCAGGTGCCGGGTCATCGTGTCCTGGTTGAGGCACAGCATCAGGTCGATGGAGTCGCCGTGCGAGGGCGCCTCGTTGTCGCCGATCCGCATCGTCAGGAAGATGTGGCCGCCCCGGATGATGGACTGGTAGGCGTTGTACGCGTTCAGGTGGAGGCCCCGCCGGACGATCATCCGGGCGAGGATGTTGCCGGGGGTGGCGATGCCTTGCCCGGCGGCTCCTCCGATCGAGATGCTGTAGTCGAAACCGTTGGACATGGATGCGTGAACCGTGAGCGAGCCTTCCTCGGCGAGTCGTCCCCGGGCGCCGGATCGGTCTCCGGGAACCGGGGGACGCGCGCTGACCGGACAGCGCGCGGCCCGAAATCTTACCACCCGGCCCCGGAGCCTTCGTTGACGCCAAACGGCGGGCGGCATACCATGCTCCCTCCCCGCCGCAGCGGAACCATGCGTTATCAGCCGGCGGACGGAGAGAGGGGACGAGGCCGGCGCTATCGGCGCCTCCCCCGCAAAGAGGTTTTTCCCAAACATCGTCCATGAGGCTGCGCGTGCCCGAAACCACCCAAGAGGAGGGCGTCGCGACCGCGGCGCCCGAGATCCCGGCTCCCGCCGCGGTTGCGGAGGCCGAAGAGCCGTCCCCGCTCGACGGCGGCGGCGCCGCCGCCGCCCCGGAGGCCCTCGACTCGGAGGCCCTCGACTCGGAGGCCCTCGACTCGGAGGCCCTCGACTTGGAGGCTCTCGACTCGGAGGCTCTCGACCCGGAATCCCTCGATCCGGAATCCCTCGACCCGAAGGACGCCGACGCGGCCGAGTTCGCGAACTTCCTCGAGTCCGAGTTCGACCCCGAGTTCGACGAGGGAGAGATCGTCAGCGGCACCGTCCTCCAGATGGGCGACAACGACGTGATCGTCGACGTCGGCCACAAGTCGGAGGGGATGATCCAGCTCGAGGAATTCCGCGACATGGACGGCAACGTCCGGGTCCAGCAGGGCGACGAGATCGACGTCCTCGTGCAGCGGGCCGACACCAAGCGCGGCCACATCGTCCTCTCGCACCGCAAGGCCGAGAAGATGAAGGTCTGGAACCAGATCGAGGACGCCTTCGAGAACCAGATCCCGGTCCGGGCGCGGGTCGTGGAGCGGATCCGCGGCGGCCTCGAGGTCGAGATCGGCGACATCGGCGTCCGCGGCTTCCTGCCCGGCTCGCAGGTGGACCTCCGCCCGGTGCGGAACCTCGGCAGCTACAAGGGGCGCGACCTCGACCTGCGGGTCATCAAGCTCAACAAGCGCCGCGGCAACATCGTGCTTTCCCGCCGGGTCCTGCTCGAGGAGGAGAAGCAGAAGACGCTGACCGCCCTCGAGGTGGGCCGGGTGTTCCGGGGCGAGGTCCGCGACCTCACCGACTACGGCGCGTTCGTGGACATCGGCGGCATCTGCGGCCTGCTGCACATCCGCGAGATGTCCTTCCGGCGGCTCGAGCATCCGTCCGAGCTGATGAAGCCGGGCGACCAGATCGAGGTCGTCATCCTCCGGTTCGACGCCGAGGCCGAGCGCGTCTCGCTCGGCTACAAGCAGTTGAACGTGGATCCGTGGACGACCGCCCACGAGCGGTACGACGTCGGGACGCGGGTCCGGGGCAAGGTGGTGAGCCTCACCGACTACGGCGCCTTCATCGAGATGGAGCCGGGCATCGAGGGGCTGATCCACGTCAGCGAGATGAGCTGGAGCAGCCGCAGCAAGCACCCCTCCAAGCTGCTCGCCAAGGGCGACTACGTCGAGGCCATGGTGCTCCGGCGCGACTTCAAGTCGCGGCGGATCAGCCTCGGGCTGAAGCAGGTCGAGCCGAACCCGTGGCCCCGCCTCGCCGAGCGCTATCCCATCGGATCGCGGCTCAAGGGCGTGGTTCGCAAGTTCACCGACTTCGGCGCCTTCGTCGAGGTGGACTCCTCGATCGACGGGCTCATCCACATTTCCGACATGAGCTGGAACAAGCGCGTCGGGCACCCGTCGGAGGTCCTCAAGGTCGCCGACGAGATCGAGACCGTCGTGCTTTCGATCGACCCCGAGAACCGCCGTCTCTCGCTCGGCCTGAAGCAGTTGTCCGAGGACGCCTGGGAGGGCTTCTTCAGCCGGCACCAGGAAGGCGACCTCGTGGACGGCACCGTCGTCCGGTTCGCGGACTTCGGGGCCTTCATCGAGATCGAGGAGGGCATCCAGGGCCTCCTCCGGCTCAACGAGATCAGCGAGCCGCCGCCGAGCAAGGCGGAGGACGGGCTGCACCTCGGGCAGCCGCTGCGCCTGCGCATCGTTCGGCTCAGCCGCGACGACCGCAAGGTCGGCCTCTCGCTTCGCGCCGTGGACGACGATCGGCGCCCCGCCGATTCCAGCTCCTCCATGGGTTCGGTGAAGATCGGAGACATCTGGAAGCGGTGACCCGGTCCCCGGTCATGACCCGCGCCCGCCTCGCGGCGGAGGTCGCCGCCTCCTCCGGAGTGAGCCGCCGGGACGCCGACCGGATCGTCGAGACCGTCTTCGCCGCGATGGGCGAGGCGCTTCGCTCCGGCGAGGAAGTGGAGATCCGCGGGTTCGGGAGTTTTCGGCTGCGGACGCGCCGGGCCCATCGCGCCCGCAACCCGCGCACCGGCGAGTCGGTCGAGGTGCGGGAGCGGAGCATCCCCTTCTTCCGCCCCGGCAGGGCGCTGCGGGACCGGGTGAACTCCGGGGAGGATTGACCGTGCCCGTGGGTCTCACGACGCGGGGGATCGGGTCCGGCCGGGACTTGGAGGCCGACCTCCGGGCGCCGCTGCGGTTCGTGACCGCGACCGCGCTCTTCGACGGTCACGACGCCTCGATCCACGTCTTCCGCCGGCTGATCCAGCGGGCGGGCGCGGAGGTGGTCCACCTCGGCCACAACCGGTCCGCGGCGGAGATCGCGTCCGCCGCGATCGAGGAGGACGCCGACGCGGTCGCGGTGTCCTCCTACCAGGGCGGCCACAACGAGTTCTTCCGCTACCTCGTGGACCTGCTGCGGGGCGGCGGCGGAGGCCACGTCCGGGTGTTCGGCGGCGGCGGCGGGGTCATCCGTCCCGAGGAGGGCGCGGCGCTTCAGGACTACGGGGTCGCCCGCATCTACTCCCCCGAGGACGGGCTCGGCCTGAACGAGGTGATCGAGGACATGATCCGCGCCGCCGGCGAGGGGCGCCGGGGACGCGAGGAGGACTCCTTCGAGGCGCTGGTGGCGAGGCTTCCCGACCCGGCGGCGGTCGCCCGGCTGATCACCCTCGCCGAGACCCGGGGCCTGTCCGGCGCCGACCGGGCGGCGCTGCGCGAGCGGGCGGACCGGCGCGCGCCGACGCTCGGGATCACCGGGCCCGGCGGCGCCGGGAAGAGCTCGGTGCTGGACGAGCTCGTGCTGCGCTTCCGCGCCGACCGGCCCGGCCTGCGCATCGGCGTCCTCGCGGTGGACCCCACGAAGCGGGTCACCGGCGGGGCGCTGCTCGGGGACCGCATCCGGCTGAACGCCGTCGAGGGGCCGGAAGTCTTCGTCCGCAGCCTCGCCACCCGCCGCTCGGGGAGCGAGCTGGCCTCGGTGATCGAGGACGCGATCGTCGCGTACCGGGCTTCGGGCTGCGATCTCGTGATCGTGGAGACCGGCGGAATCGGCCAGGGCGATTCGGCGGTGGTGGACGTGTCCGACGTGGCGCTCTACGTCATGACCGGGGAGTACGGGGCGGACAGCCAGCTCGAGAAGATCGACATGCTGGACCTCGCCGACATGGTCGCGGTGAACAAGGCGGACCGCCCCGACGCCGAGGACGCGGCGCTCGGAGTCCGCCGGGCGTTCCAGCGGGCGCGCGGGCTTCCCCGAACGGCGGCGGTCCCGGTCGTGCCCACCGTCGCGAGCCGCGTCGGAGACGAGGGCGTGGACGAGCTGTTCCGGCTGGTCCGGGGCGGGCTCGACGGCGCGATTCCGGAGCCGGCCGCGCCGCGCCGCGACCTCGTCCGGACACGCCTCCTGCCGCCGGCGCGCAGCGCGTACCTCGCCGAGATCGCCGAGACGCTGCGCGCCGAACGGAACCGGGTGGACCAGCAGGCCGCGCGCGCCGCGCGCGTCGAGCGGCTCGAGGGAGTCCTCGGCGAGTTCGGCGACGAACCCGAAGTCCGCCGGGCGCTCGGCGAGCGGCTCGAGGCGGCCCGCTCCGCGCTCGACGAGGACAGCCGGGAACTCCTCCACGACTGGCCGGAGCGGAGTCGGGCGTACCGCCGGGACGCCGTCTCGTTCCGGGTGCGCGGCGGCGAGCGCGAGGTCGCGACGTTCCGGGAGACCCCCTCCGGAACCCGGATCCCGCGGGTCGCGCTGCCCCGGTTCGCGTCGTCGGCCGACACGCTGCGCTTCCTGCTGGAGGAGAACCTGCCCGGACGCTACCCGTTCACCGCGGGGGTGTTTCCGTTCCGCCGCGACGAGGAGAACCCGCGCCGCCAGTTCGCGGGCGAGGGGGGCCCCGACCGGACGAACCGCCGGTTCCGGCTCCTGACCGAGGCCGACGGGAGCACGCGGCTTTCGACCGCCTTCGACAGCGTGACGCTGTACGGCGAGGATCCGGCTCGCCGCCCGGACGTCTTCGGGAAGATCGGCGAGGGCGGGGTGTCCATCGCGACCGTCGAGGACATGGAGGCGCTGTTCTCGGGTTTCCGCCTCGCGGATCCCGCGACGAGCGTCTCGATGACGATCAACGGTCCGGCGCCGGCGATCCTCGCGATGTTCCTGAACGCCGCGATCCGCCAGGAGGTCGCGCGCTTCTCCGAAGAGACCGGCCGCGAACCGGGCGCGGCGGAGCGCGAGGAGATCGCCGGGCGGACGCTCGCGACCGTCCGGGGCACGGTGCAGGCCGACATCCTGAAGGAGGATCAGGCGCAGAACACCTGCATCTTCTCGGTGCCCTTCGCCATCCGGCTGATGGGCGACGTGCAGGAGCAGTTCATCCGCCGGCGCGTGCGGAACTTCTACTCGGTCTCGATCTCGGGGTACCACATCGCCGAAGCCGGGGCGAACCCGATCACCCAGCTCGCCTTCACCCTCGCGAACGCGTTCACGTACGTCGAGTGCTACCGCGCCCGGGGCTTCCCGGTGGACGATTTCGCGAGGAACCTCTCGTTCTTCTTCAGCAACGGCCTCGACGCCGAGTACGCGGTCATGGCGCGGGTGGCGCGGCGGATCTGGGCGCGCGCCATGAAGCTGCGCTACGGGGCCTCCGAGCGCAGCCAGAAGTTCAAGGTCCACATCCAGACCTCGGGCCGGTCGCTGCACGCGCAGGAAGTCCAGTTCAACGACATCCGGACCACGCTCCAGGCGCTGCTGGCGATCAACGACAGCTGCAACTCGCTCCACACGAACGCCTTCGACGAGGCGATCACCACGCCCACCGAGGCGTCGGTCCGCCGCGCCATCGCCATCCAGAAGATCCTGACCGCCGAGTTCGGCCTCGCGTGGAACGAGAACCCGCTCTCCGGCTCGTTCATCCTCAGGGAGCTCACCGACCTCGTCGAGGAGGCCGTGCTCGTCGAGTTCGACCGGCTCCAGGCGCGGGGCGGCGTCCTCGCCGCGATGGAGCGGCAGTACCAGCGCAACCGCATCCAGGAAGAGTCCATCCTGCACGAGATGAAGAAGGACTCCGGCGAGATCCCGATCATCGGGGTGAACACGTTCCGCGCCCCCGGCGAGGCGGCCCAAGTCGCCCACCCGCTCTCGCGCGCGACCGACGACGAGAAGGAGGAGCGGGTGCGGCGCGTCGAGGAGTTCCAGTCGCGGCACCGGGACGCGGCCCCGGCGGCGCTGGCCCGCCTGAAGGACGTGGCGCGTTCGGGCGGCAACGTCTTCGAGGAGTTGATGCGCACGGTCGAGGTCGCGAGCCTCGGCCAGGTGACCCGCGCCCTCCACGAGGTCGGCGGCCGGTACCGGCGGGCGATGTGAGCGCGGAGCCTCCGTTCCGGATCCTCATCGGCAAGCCCGGGCTCGACGGGCACGACCGGGGGGCGCTCCTGGTCGCCCGGTCGCTGCGGGACGAGGGCTTCGAGGTCATCTACACCGGGCTGCGCCGCAGTCCGGCGGAGATCGCGGAGGCCGCCGCGCAGGAGGACGTGGAGGCGGTCGGCGTGTCCATCCTCTCGGGCGCGCACCTGCCGCTCCTCGCCCGGCTGATGAGCCAGCTCCGCGAACGGGGGCTCGACGACGTCCCGGTCTTCGTCGGCGGCCTCATCCCCGAACGCGACCTCCCGGCGCTGCGGGAGCTGGGCGTCGCGCAGGTGTTCGGCCCGGGGAGCCCCATGGCCGCGATCGCCTCCGAACTGCGGGAGCGCCTGCGTCGTTTGCGGAAGGAACGGGGGGACGATCGCTGGTGAACGGAGAACGCCTCGCGGCCGCGTTCCTCGGCGGCCGCCCGCCGCTGATCGTGGCGCGGGACCGGGTGCGCTCCACGAACGCGCTCGCGAAGGAGCTGGCGCGCGAGGTCGGGGCCGTCAGCGGCGTCTTCGTCGCCGACGAGCAGACCGGCGGCCGCGGGCGGGGCGAACGGGTCTGGGCCTCCCCGCCGGGCGGGATCTACGTCTCGATCCTCTTCGCGCTGGATGCGCCCGACGATCCGGTCCGGCTCGGCCTCGTCCCCATCGCCGCCGGCGTGGCCGCGGCCGAAGCGCTGCGGGAGGTCTCGGGGACGCCGGTCTCGCTGCGCTGGCCGAACGACCTCGACGGAGCGCGCGGCAAGGTGGGCGGAGTCCTCGTCGAAGCGGGGTTCGCTCCCGGCCGCCCCGAGCTCGCGGTCGCCGGTTTCGGGATCAACGTCGGCCGGCCGCCGCCGGTCGCGGACGCCCGGATTCCGCCCGACGCGCTGCCCGGCGACGTCAGCCGGGAAGCGGCGGCGGCGGCCATCTTCCGCGCGTTCGAGCGGACGCGGCGGCTCTCCGCCGGGGACATCGCGGCGCGTTGGGACCGGCTCAGCCCGAGCGGGCGCGGCTGCCGGTGCGCGGTGCGCCTGCGGGACGGCGTCGAGCTCGTCGGCGAGACGGTCGGCCTCGACCGGACCGGGGCCATCCGGGTGCGCGCCGGGGGCAGCGTCCGGATCGTCCACGCGAGCGACGCGGTGGTCATCCGCCATCGCGCCGTCTGACGGCGGCCGTGGACTACCTGCGCGAGATCGAGCGGGTCTTCGTCTCCGAGGGCGGCGGTCCCTTCCTCGCGCCCGCCGACTGGGAGGTCGCCCGCGGCTGGGAGTCCGAGGGAGTTCCGCTCGAAGCCGCGGTCGCCGGAATCCGGCGGGCGCTCGCCGCCGGCGGCCGCCGCCGGGGCCTGCGCCATTGCGCCGCGCACGTCCGAGCGGCGGCCAAGGCGGGGCCGGCGCCGCTGCCGCGCCGCCTTCGGGAGTGGGAGCCGCCTGCCGACCTCCCGGCGGATCTTCGGGAGCGGCTCCTCGAGGGCGCCGGGACGGCCGCCGAGCGGCTCGAGGCCGGCGACTCCGGAGCCTTCCGCGCCTTCCTCGACGCCCTCCCGCACTCCGCCGGGGCGGCGCGCTCGCTCGAGGGATACCGGTCGCGGATGCCGGCGGACGCCTTCGAGCGGCTGAAGCGCGACGCTTCCCGCCGCGAGGCGGCGCGGGCGCTCGGCCTGCCCGTTTCCTGAGCCCTTGGCCGGACTCCGGGCCGCGCCGCTCCTCGCGCTCGCCGCCGCGTTCTTCGTCGGGATCGCGCTTCCCGAGCGCCCGGTCCCGGGGGCAGCGTGGGCGGCGCTCGCCGCCGCCCTCCTCGTCGGGATGTGCGTCCGGTTCGGTCGCGAACGGACGGGGACCCTCCTGCTGCTGCTCGCCGCCTTCGCCGCGGGCGCCGCCAGCCGTCCGACCCCGGCGTCCGAGGGACCGCTCGCCGGCGTCCTCCGGGAACTGGGCGGGGAGCGGCTGCGCCGCCCGGTCCGGCTCGAGGGACGGCTCGTCCGCTCGCCTTCGGAGTACGCCGACCGGACCGAACTCCGGCTTCGGGTCGAGTCCGTCTCCGCGAACCGCCGGCGTTGGGACGCGCCCGGCCTCGCGGGCGTCCGCGTCGAGGGCGACGGCCGCGAGGCGCTCCACCGGCTCGCCCGGGGCTCCCGGATCGAGGTCTGGACGCGGGCCTCGCTGCCCCGGCCCTCGAGCAACCCCGGCGGCCGGGACGCGAGCGGCCCGCTCGGCGCCTTCGGGGGGACGAAGAGCGCGCTGCTGGTCCGGGAGATCGACCCGGCCTCGCCGTTCTTCCGCTTGATCCGCCGGCTGCGGCTCGCCGTCCGCGAACGCTGGGAGCGGTCCGGGCTGGAACCCGAGGCGGTCGCGGTCATGGTCGCGATCCTGATCGGCGACCGCGCCCTCGCCGACGGCGGGGTGATCCGCTCCTTCCGCGACGCCGGAACCCTGCACGTCATGGCCGTCAGCGGCCTTCACGTCGGGGTCGTGAGCCTCATGCTCTACGGCCTGCTCGCGTTCTTCGGCGTCCGCCGGAGCGCCGCCCTCGCGTGGGTGCTGGCCGCGCTTCCGATCTACGTCGCGCTGTCGGGCGGAAGCCCCTCGGTGCTGCGCGCCGCGCTCATGGCGGCGGCGGTCATCCTCGCGATCCGGCTCGGAATCGCCGGTTCGGCGCTCAACGGGATCGGCCTCGCCGGCCTCCTGCTCCTCGGCTGGAACCCGTGGAACGCGCTGGACGTCGGCTTCCAGCTCAGTTTCGCGGCCACGCTCGCGATCGTCGCCGTGCTCGGACGGCGCGATCGCGCCGCCGAGTCCTGGGACCCCGGGCGAGTCCGCGCCTGGGCGCTTGGCCTCGTCGCGGTCACGCTGGCCGCGCAGCTCGGGGCCTTTCCGGT
The DNA here is from genome assembly GCA_965199715.1 of Vicinamibacteria bacterium. Classification (GTDB taxonomy): domain Bacteria; phylum Acidobacteriota; class Vicinamibacteria; order Marinacidobacterales; family Marinacidobacteraceae; genus CBDATA01. Next base: position 1,040,000 of record OZ241322.1, on the reverse strand, counting down.
GCTGGCGTGGCGCTTCCACCGGGTCGTGCTCGCGGCGATCCCGGTCTCGGTTCCGGCGACGCTCCTCGCCGGGCCGATCCTCGCGACCGGCTTCGGCTGGCTCGCGCTGGGCGGCGTTCCGCTCGTGGGACCGCTGCTTCTCGCTTCCGCCGGCTGGTCCGCCGGGGCGCTGGTCGCGATCAGCGAACGGGGCGCGTCGCTGCCGCTCGCGACCTCGGGAATTCCAGCCCCCGGCTGGGATTTCCTCGCCGCGTGGCTCGTCCTCGCGGTCGCCGTCGTGTTCGTGCGCGGGCGCCTCCGGTGGCTTCCCGGCCTCGCGCTCGCCGGGCTCGCGGTCCTCCTGCTCCCCCGCGCCGCCCCGCCGGACGGGACGCTCCGGGCGACCGCTCTCGACGTCGGGATGGGCGACGCGGTCGTGCTCGGGCTGCCCGCCGGCGGGACGCTGGTCGTGGACGCCGGCGCCGCGTTTGGCGGTTACAGCGCCGGCGAGCGCGTGGTCGTCCCGTTCCTCCTCGCCGCCGGCGGCTTCCCGATCCGGGCCGCGGTCGCGACCCACGGGGATCTCGATCACATCGGCGGCTTCTCCGGGCTCTTCCGGGAGTTCGCGCCGGAGGCGTTCTGGGCCGGCGCCGCGCTCGAGGCCGACGACCGCGCCGCGGTCCGCTTCCTCCGCCGCGACCTCGAGCGCCGGGGCGTTCCGACCAGGCTGCTGCGGACCGGGGAGCGGTTCGCGTTCGGCGGGGCCTCGTTCCACGTCCTCTTCGCCGACCCGCCGGCGGCGCTCGAAGGCGCGAACGAGGGTTCGCTCGTGCTCATGGTCGAGTACGCCGGGGTCAAGCTGCTGCTCACCGGCGACGCCGGCGAACCCACCGAGCGGCTGCTGCTCGAGCGCTACGGCGACGAACTCCGCGCCGACGTGCTCAAGGTCGGCCACCACGGCAGCCGCTCCTCCACCTCGCCCGCGTTCCTCGACGCGGTCGCGCCCCGGTTCGCGCTCGTCTCGACCCGCGAGGACCCGCGCCGCCGGCTTCCCGCGCCCTCGGTGCTGGAGCGGCTCGAACGCGCCGGGGTCCAGACGTTTCGGACCGACCGGGCGGGTGCGATCGAGGTCCTCGTCGGCTCCGACGGCTCGCTCGACGTGCGGGGCTACCGCTGACCGCCGAGCGCCCGCAAGCGCAGCGCGGCCTCGGGATCGAGCCCCGCGCGCCCCGCCGCCGCCGCGATCCGGAACAGCAGCTCGCCGAGCGCCCGCTCGCCGCCTTCCGCCTCGAACTCGGCGAGCGCCTCGCCGACCGGCCCCGGCTCGCCGCCGCCCCGCGCCAGCGCGAGCGGGGCGAGCAGCAGCGCCGGGAGCGTCGGCGGGAGCCCGTCCTTCTTCCGCCCGGGCTTCTCCTTCGCCTTCATCGCCTCCCAGCTCCGCAGCGCCTCGGCCGGGTCCTCCGCCCGCGCCGCGTCCCCGAACACGTGCGGGTGGCGGCGGACGAGCTTGTCGGCGATCCCCCGCGCCACGTCCGCCATGCCGAAGCGCCCCTCCTCGAGAGCGATCCGCGCGAGGAACACGACCTGCAGCAGGAGGTCGCCGGATTCCTCGCACACCGCTTCGGGATCGCCCGAATCGATCGCGGCGGCGAGCTCGTGCGCCTCCTCGATCACGTGCGGACGCAGCGACCGGAACGTCTGCTCCCGGTCCCACGGGCACCCGTCCGGCGCCCGCAGCGCGGCCATCGTGTCGAGGAGCCGCCCCAGCTCGGCGAGGTCGGCGGGGTCCGGCATGCCCCGGATTCTCGCGGGAGGCCGGGGCCGGCGCCAGCCGGTCGCTAGAATGCCCGGCCGCGCCGACCGGAACGTGAGCAACGAGGAACATGCCCCCCGGATCGTGGTTCGGGATCGGCGCGCCTTCACCGAGGCGGGGGAGCGCCGGCCCGACGCGCCGGCGGCGTCCTCGAGTCGGCCGCCCGTCATCGATCCCGAGGCCGCGGCGAAGCGCGAACGCCCGAAGCGCGGAGGAAAGACGCCCAAGGACGAGCCCCGCGTCCAGCAGCTCGTCACGCTCCTGTTCAACCAAGCGGCGATGATCGTGGAGCAGGTTCCGCCGGGAGCCAAGCCGGAAACGGCGCGGGAAGCCCTCTCGGGGCTCCAGGCGCTCATCGACATGCTGGAGGTCCTGCAGGAGAAGTCGAAGGGGCGCCTCGGTCCCGGAGACGAGCGGCTGCTGGAGCGGGCGCTCTACCAGTTGCGGATGGCGTTCATGGAGCGCCGGCGTCCGCCGGCTCCCGCCTCTTGAAGCTCGAGCGGCGTCGGGAGCCGGAAACCCCGGCCCCGCCGGGACGGCCGGAGCCGACGGTGCTCGCCGTCGGCAACTTCGACGGCGTCCATCTCGGCCACCAGCGCGGGCTCGAGCTCGCCCGGAAGGAAGCGCAGCGCCGGGGGATCGCGTTCGGGGCGGTCACCTTCGAACCCCATCCGGCCCGACTGCTCCGCCCCAAGGAGGCGCCCGGGTGCATCACGCCGCTCGCGCTCAAGGCCGAATTCCTCGAGAGCGCCGGAGTCGAGCGGCTCACCGTCGTCGAGTTCACCGAGCGCTTCGCCGCGTGGTCCCCCGAGGACTTCGTGGACCGGCTCGTCGGCCGGCTCGGCGCCCGCGCCGTCGTGCAGGGGGCGAACTTCCGCTTCGGACGCGACCGGTCGGGCGACGTCGCGCTCCTGCGCCGGCTCGGCGCCGAACGCGGATTCGAGGTGCTCGAGGCGGCCGACGCCGACTTCGAGGGCCGGATCATCTCGTCCACCCGGATCCGGGAAGAGCTCGCCCGGGGCGAGGTGGAGGTCGCCAAGGAAATGCTGGGCCGGCCCTACGAGGTCGGCGGCGAGGTCGTCCAGGGCGCCGGCCGGGGACACGATCTCGGCTTCCCGACCGCGAACGTGGACGCCGACGGAGAGGTCCTCATTCCCGACGGCGCATACGTGGGGGACGCGCGGGTGCGCGGCGGACTCCTGCCGGCGGTGGTGCACAAGGGCCCCCGCCCCACGTTCGGCGACTCCCCCACGCTGGAGGCGCACCTGATCGGCGCCAGGGCGGCGCCGAGCTACCTCCGGGTTCGCTTCCACTCGTACCTGCGGCCGATCCAGGCGTTCGAGGACGCGGCGGCGCTCATGCGGCAGATCGACCGCGACGTGGCCCGGGCGCTCGACGGCCGCCCGGACTGAGGATGGCGAATCTCGAGGTCACCCGCAGGCGCGTCGGCGCGGTCGTGGTGGTCGAGCCCCGCGGCTTCATCAACGCCCACACCGTGCCCGAGTTCGAGGGCGAGCTGAATCGCCTCGTCGAGACCGGCGAGCTCCGCATCGTCATCAGCGGCCTCCACCTCGCCTACGTGGCGAGCGCCGGATTCGGCGCGATCATGGGGCTCATCGAGGAAGTGCGCGCCCGCGGCGGCGACATCCGGGTCGCCGACCTGACCGGTTCGGTCGGGCACATCTACCGGGTTCTGGGGTTCGACCTGCTGTGCCGGACCTTCGACTCGGAAGGCGAGGCCGTCCGGAGCTTCGAGGGGAGCTGACCCGTTGGCCGGGTCCCAGGAAGTCCCGCCGCGGCCCTACGAGGTGTCGCTGCCGGCCGCCGGCGCGTCGCTCCGCGTCGCCCACGACACCGCCCGGCGGCTCGCGATCGCGGCCGGCTTCGAGCCCCGGGCCGCCGACGAGATGGCGCTTTCGGTCGGCGAGGCGTTCGCGAACGTCCTCGAGCACGCCTATCGGGGCAAGCCCGGTCCGGCGGTCGTGCTGCGTTTCGTGCCGAGCCGGGCGCGGGTCCGCTTCGAGATCGAGCACCACGGACAGGCGCTCGCCGCAATGCCCCCGGAGCCAGACCTGCAGCGGCTCGCGGCCGAGGGGCGGCGGGGCGGTCTCGGGGTCCACCTGATGCGGCGGCTGATGGACGTGGTGTCGCACGAGCGCCTGCCCCGCGGGGCGTGCCGGTGGGTGCTGGAACGCGCCCGCAGCCGCCGGCCGAAGACCGAGGGCGCCGGGTGATGGCGGTCGTCCCGGTGGAGCGGCTCGCCGACTTTTCCGAACATCTCGTTCCGGGGCTTCCGGACATCGAGGATCCCGCGCTGCGGGCGCGGATTTCGGAGCTCGTCGCGCTGGACCGGCTCCGCGACTCGCTGCGCGCCTGCGACGGAATCGACGAGGTCGTGGCGGCGGTGCTCGCGTGCGTGCGGGAGCGCGCCGGGGCTCCGTGGGCGGGCGTCCTGCTGCGGCGGGGGGATGCGCTCGAACCGGCCGGCGCCAGCGGGGATCCGCCCGCCGGCTGGGAAGACCGCGACGAGTTCGCGCGGGCGCCGCTCCGGGACCGGGGCGAGCGGCTCGGCGCGCTGGTTCTGGGCGGCGAGCCGGAGCGCGGCCCGTTCCTGCGCGGGGTCGCGGCGGCGGCCGCCGCCGAGCTCGCGCACCGGCGCAAGGACGACGAACTCCGGTCGCGGAACCGCGGCCTCGCGCTCAAGGTCTATCAGCTCCAGTCGCTCATGGACCTGACCGCCGGGCTTCACCGGGCGACGTCGGAGTCCCGGGTCTGGGACCTGCTGCTCCACGGGGCGATGGGGCAGGTGCTCGCGAGCCGCGCGGCGGTCGTCGTCGGCGGGCGGGTGCTCGCGAGCAAGGGGCCGCGCCGGTCGCCGGAGGAGGGCGCGCTGCTGCTGCGCGCCGCCCGGCGGCTCGAGGGCGCGCCCGGAGTCACGGTGGCCGGAGCCGCCGCCGATCCCGAGATCGCGGAGGCGCTTCGCCGGCTGCGCTTCGGCGCGGCCGCGGCCTTCGCCGGGGCCGGGCTGCGCGGCGTCGTCTTCGTCGGGGATCCCGGCCTCGGGCGCGAGCTGTCCCCCGACGACCGCGCGCTGCTCGATTCGCTCGCCGCGCAGGCGGCGGCGGTGGTCGAGGCGCTGCGTCTCACCCGGTCCTCCATCGAGAAGGAGAAGGAGCAGAAGCTGGCCCGGAGCATCCAGTCCCGCTTCCTTCCCGACGATCCGCCGCGCCTTCCCGGCTGGGACGTGTGGGGCGTCAACATCCCGTGCCTCGCAGTCGGCGGCGACCACTTCGACTACCTCGACCTGCCCGGCGGTCTCTTCGTCTCCATCTCCGACGTCTCGGGCAAGGGGACCGGCCCGGCCATCATCATGGCCTCGGTGACGGCGTCGCTGCGGGCGTTCTTCACCCACGGGGGCCGGGACCTGCGCGACGCCGCGCTCGAGCTGAACCGCTTCCTCCACTCGAACACCGAGGCCAACCGCTACATGACCGGGGTGTTCGCGCTGATCGAGCCCGGCTCGGGGTCGCTCCAGTACGTGAACTCCGGGCACGTCCGCCCGATCCTCGCCCACGGCGACGGCTCCACCGACGAGCTCGGCGACGGCTCCACCGTGCTCGGCCTGTTCCCCGAAATCCTCGTCGACGCGGGCCGGGTGGAGGTCGCCCCCGGGGACGTGCTCGTGCTGTTCACCGACGGGCTCAGCGAGACCGAGGACGCCGGGGGGCGGCAGTTCGAGGAGCGCATCCGCGACGTCGTCCGCGAGTTCCGGGCTCGGACCGCCCGCGAGATCTGCGGCGAGCTGGTCGCCGGGGCTCGGGCGTTCGCCGGCCCGAACCCGCTCGCCGACGATCTCACCGTCGTCGTGGTCCGGCGGGAGGGAGCGTGAGGCTGCGCAACTCCCTCGGGGGGAAGGTCGAGGAGTTCGCGCCGCGCCGGCCCGGCGAGGTGCGGATGTACACCTGCGGGCTCACCGTCTATGGGCGCGGGCACATCGGCAACTTCCGCACCTTCGTGGCCCAGGACCTGCTCCGCCGCTACCTGCGCTACCAGGGCTACCGGATCGAGCAGGCGATGAACTTCACCGACGTGGACGACAAGACGATCCGCGGCGCCCGGGAGGCGGGAGAGCCGCTGCGGGAGTACACGACCCGGTTCATCGAGCAGTACTTCGAGGACGCCGACGCGCTGGCCATCGAGCGGGTGGAGCACTACCCCAGGGCCACCGACGACCGCTTCATCGCCGCGATGATCCGTCTCGTCTCGCGGCTGCTCGAGTCGGGCCGCGCCTACGCCGCCGGCGGCTCGGTGTACTTCCGCGTCGCGGGCTTTCCCGGCTACGGGCGGCTCTCCGGCGCCGCGGCCTCCGACCGCGTCGCCGGGGCGCGGGTGGACGCGGACGAGTACGACAAGGAGGACGCCCACGACTTCGTGCTCTGGAAGGGCGCGAAGCCGGACGAGCCGTCGTGGGACGCGCCCTTCGGGAGGGGGCGGCCGGGCTGGCACCTCGAATGCTCGGCGATGGCCATGGAGCTTCTCGGCGAGAGCCTCGACGTCCACTGCGGCGGCGTGGACCTGGTCTTCCCCCACCACGAGAACGAGATCGCGCAGAGCGAGGCCGCGACCGGAGCGCCCTTCGCGGGGCACTGGTTCCACTCGGAGCACCTGCTGGTGGAGGGCCGGAAGATGTCCAAGTCGCTCGGCAACCAGTACACCGTGCGCGAGCTGCTGGACGCCGGGCACTCGCCCGGGGCGATCCGCTACCTGCTGCTCTCGGTCCATTACCGCCAGCAGCTCAACTTCACGCTCGCGGGCCTCAGGCAGGCGGAGACGGCCGTCCGCCGGGTCGAGGACTTCCTCCGCCGGGCCGGCGCTCCCGCGGCCGGCGCTCCCTTCGCGGCCGAAACCCTCGCCCGGTTCGAGGCGGCCCTCGACGACGACCTGAACGTCTCGCGGGCGCTCGCCGAGGTCTTCCACGCGCTGCGGGAGGGGAACCGGGCGCTCGCCGAAGCGACCGGCGAGGCCCCCGGCTGGGCCGGGGCGATCGTCCGGATGAACGACGCGCTCGGGGTGTTCGGCCTCGGCGCGACGGAGCGGGGCGACCCCGAGATCGTCGAACTCGTCCGCCAGCGGACCGAGGCCCGGGCGAACCGCGACTGGGCCGAGGCCGACCGCATCCGCGACGAACTCGCGGGGCGGGGGATCCAGCTCGAGGACTCCCCGACCGGAACCTCCTGGCGACGCGCTTCCGATCGCTGATCCGCCGGTTCCGGACCGCGCCCCACCTGCGGCTCGGCGCGCGCGGGGAGCGGATCGCGGTCCGGGCGCTGCGCCGCGCCGGATACCGGGTCGTCGCCCGCAACTACCGCGGCGGCCCCGCCTCCGCCGACGCCGAGCTGGACGTGGTGGCGTGGGAGGGGGGCGCGCTCGCGGTCGTCGAGGTCAAGACCCGACGCGGCGGCTTCGGGCGGCCGATCGAGAAGGTGGACGCGGCCAAGCGCCGCCGGATCCGCCGGGCGGCGCGGCGCATGTGGGCCCGGGAGTCGGCGCGGGGCCGGATTCCGGCGGGTTCGCGGCTGCGGATGGACGTCGTCGAGGTGCAGTTCCCGGCGGCGGCGAGCGGGTGGGCGCGCGTTCTCGCCCGACCGGAGATCCGTATCCGCCGGGACGCGTTCTGACCCGCTCCCGCTATGATTTCCGGTCGCTTCGGCGGCCCGAGGGCGGGACTAACTCAGTGGTAGAGTGCAACCTTGCCAAGGTTGAAGTCGCGGGTTCGAATCCCGTGTCCCGCTCCAGGCGCCGGGCCGTGGCGGCGTAGCCAAGTGGCCAAGGCGGAGGTCTGCAAAACCTCTATTCGGCGGTTCGAATCCGCCCGCCGCCTCCCGAGCTGATTCCGGCTGCGTGCGGGCTGATAGAGTGCGGGCGGGCAGGCGGCGCCATGCGAAGCGAGTCGGGGGACATGTTGGTCGCCGTGGACGCTGAGGATCGCCCCGTCGGAGTCGTGGAGAAGATGGCCGCCCACCGCGAGGGGATCCTTCATCGGGCCTTCTCCATCTTCGTGTTCGACGCATCCGGGCGGACGCTGCTGCAGCGCCGCGCGCTCGGCAAGTACCACTCGGGCGGGCTGTGGACGAACGCGTGCTGCAGCCATCCGCTGGCCGGAGAGGCGCTGCTGGACGCCGCCCACCGCCGGCTGCGCCACGAGATGGGGTTCGATTGCCCGCTGGAGCCGGCGTTCGCCTTCCGCTACCGGGCCGAGCTCGACCACGGAATGATCGAGCACGAATACGACCATGTCCTTCTCGGTCGGTTCGACGGATCCGCGTCCCCGAATCCCGCCGAGGCGATGGACTGGAAGTGGGAGGGGCTCGCGGCGGTCCGCGCCCGCATGGCCGAGGCGCCGGAGTCGTTCACCGCTTGGTTCGGTCTCGCGCTCGACGGGTTGGCCGAGCGACGTCTCCCCGCATGAGCCTGCGGCTGCTGATTCCGGTCGCGCTCGCCGGCTGCTCGGCCGCCCGGGCGCCGGAGCCGGCTCCGCCCGAGCTGCCGCAGACATACGCGGAGGAGGCCGGGTCCGGAGGCGCCGAGCCGCGGGCGTGGTGGCGCGTCTTCGAGGATCCGGCGCTCGACGCGGTCGTGGAGCGGGCGCTCGAACAGAACTTCGACCTCGCCGAGTCCGTCGCCCGGGTCCAGCAGGCGCGGGTCCGGGCGCGCCTCGCCGACGCCGCGATCCTTCCGGTCGTCCGCGCCCGCGCCGCGGGGGACACGTTCGACACGCCGGTGAACGCCGGGATCGGCGCCCAGTTCCGGGACCTGGGGCTCGAGGACACGCTCGGCGCGGCCGGGTTCACGCTGCCCGAGCGGCTCGGCCTCACGACGTACTCGCTCGCCGCGGACGTGTCCTGGGAGATCGACCTCTGGGGCCGGCTGGCCCATTCCTCCCGGGCGGCCGGAGCGCAGCTCATGGCCTCCGAGTCGGACCTCCGCGCGGCGCGGATCGGGGTCCTTTCGGAGACCATCGCCGCCTACTTCGACGTCGTGGACCTGCGCCGCCGGATCGCGCTCGCCCGCGAAACCTCCGGAGTGCTCCGGGAGCGGGAGGAGCTGGCGGAGCTGCGCTACGCGCGCGGCCTCGCGGCCTCGCTCTCGCTGCAGCGCGTGCGCCAGGACTCCCGCGCCACCGAGGCCGGCGTCCCGCAACTCGAGAGCCGGCTGGCCGCGGCGGAAAGCCGCCTCGCGATCCTGCTCGGCGGCCACCGGCGGGACCTCGCGGCGATCCTTCCCGACGAGCTCCGTCCGGCGCCCGCCGGGGCGCCCGTGCCGGCCGGCGTTCCCGCCGACCTGCTGCGCCAGCGCCCCGACGTGCAGGCCGCGTGGAGCCGGCTGGAAGCGGCCGGGCACGAAGTCGAAGCGCGGCGCGCCGCGCTCCTGCCGCGGCTCTCGCTCGCCGGGACGATCGGCCTCCAGGCCGTCGAGGCCGGCGACCTCTTCGACGTGAAGCAGTGGTTCGGCAACCTCATGGGCAACCTCCTCCATCCGGTCTTCGACGCCGGCCGGCTCAAGGGCGAGCAGGCGCTCGCCGAGGCGCGCTTCGACGAGCTCGCGGCCGGCTTCGGACGCACGGTCGTGACGGCGGTGAACGAGGTGGAGGCGGCGCTTGCGGCGCTCCGCCACGAACGCCGCCGCTACGAGCTCCTCGCGGCCCGCCGGGGCGACGCGGAGTCCACGATGGAGACCCGAGCCGAACGCTACGCCTCCGGGCTCGGCGGCTACGCCGATTACCTCGACGCCTCGCGTACGGTGCTTGACGTGGAGTCCGCGCTCGCCGGGGCGGAGCGGAACCTGAACCTCGCCCGGCTCCGAGTGCACCGGGCGCTCGGCGGAGCGTGGACGGGCGACGAAGCCCTGGAAGGAGCGGACCTCCCATGAGTCGATGGATGAGCTGGCTGATCGCCGTGGGGATCGTCGCCGGCGCTGTCGTGGTCACCGTCGTGATGGTGACCTCGCGGCCGGAGCCGGCCCGAAGGGACCCGCCGCCTGCGATCCCGTTCGCCATGACCGAGGCCGTGGTTATCGGCGAGGGGGCCATCCCGGTGCAGGGATCCGGGACGGTGCGCCCGAGCGCTCGAATTGACGTGGCTCCCGGAGTCGGCGGTTTCGTGGACTACGTGAGTCCGGCTTTCCGCAGCGGCGGCCGCATCGCGGCGGGGGAGACCCTCTTCCGCCTTGACGACGCCCTCTACCGCCACCGGGTGGAGCGGGCTCGGGCCGGGGTCGCGGTCCACGAAGTCGAGCTGCTGCGAACTCGGGAAGAAGCCCGCATTGCGGAAGGTCAGTACGAGTCTTTTCGGAATCGAGCCGGGGGCGACGCCCCGGACGCCGGAGCGCTCGCGCTCTGGGAGCCGCAGATCAAGGCGGCCGAAGCCGCCGTGGAGCGGGAACGGGCCGCGCTTGCGGAAGCCGAGCTCGATCTCGCCCTCACCGAGGTGGTCGCGCCGTTCGACTCGGTGGTGAGCTCGGCGTCCGTGGACATCGGGCGTCTGGTCGCTGCCGGGGAACGAGTCGGCGTGCTGCACGCCGCCGGCTCGGTCGAGGTCGTGGTTCCGCTCTCGGATCAGGCGGCGGCGCTCTTGCCGCGCCTTTGGGGACTCCGGGCCGGAACCGCCGACCGGCGCATCCGCGCCCGGGTGGTCGCCGACTACGGCGGGAGTCGCCATACGTGGACCGGTTGGGTGGATCGGGCCGAGACGACTCTGGACGAGGCGACGCGCACGATCGATGTGGTGGTGCACGTGCCGAATCCGTTCCCGAACGACGGGCCGCCGCTTCTCGTCGGGAAATTCGTGGACGTGGAGTTGGAGGGGGTGACGCCCGACGCCTACTTCCGCATCCGGCGAGCCGCGCTCCGTCCGGGCGACGAGGTATGGGTCGTGGACGACGGAAGGCTCAGGATGGTGCCGGTGCGGGTGCTGGAGCGCCTCGAGGACGACCTGCTCGTGACCGGCGAGCTGACCGCCGGCCAGATGCTCGTGGTCGGTGGCGTCGAGGCGGGCGTCGAGGGCATGGCCGTGCGGTCCGGTGGTGAGGGAGACCGGTGACTCCGGAAGACCACCCGCCTCGGGAAGAACGCGGCGCCATCGCCTACATGGCGAAGAACGGCGTCGCGGCGAACCTGCTCATGGCGGCGCTCCTCCTGATGGGCCTCGTTTCCTGCCCGGGGCTGGTTGAGGAGGGTTTTCCGAGCCTGTCCTTCGACGCCGTTGAGGTCAGCGTTCCGTGGCCGGGGGCGACGCCGAGCGAGGTGGACGACTCCATCGTCTCCCGCGTCGAGGAGGCCGTAAGCGGAGTCGATCAGGTTTGGGAAGTCAGCTCGATTGCGGCCGAAGGCGTCGCCTCGGTCATTGTCGAAGTGGACGCGGACGGCGATATGCAGCGGGCGCTCGACGACATCGAGTCCGCCGTCAGCGGCATCGAAGGACTTCCGGCTGACTCCGAACGTCCCCGCGTTCGGGAAATGACCAACCGCCAGAGCGCGGTTCGGCTGGTCCTTCACGGAGACGTCCCCGAGCGCATCCTCAAGACGCTCGCGCTTCGCGTCGAAGATTCGCTCACGGCGCTTCCTGAGGTCTCCTTCGTCACTGTCGCCGGCATCCGGGATGACGAGATCTCGATCGAGGTTCCCCGGGCCCGGCTGCGGGCGCTCGGCCTGACGCTCGCCGATCTCGCGGGCGCGGTCCGCGCCGGCTCGCTTGAGGCTTCGGCGGGAGCCATGGACACGAGCGACGCCCGCCTCCGGGTACGGACGCTGGGCCGCAGCCTGACGCAGCAGGAATTCGAGGACGTCGTGGTCCTGAGTCGCAGCGACGGCACCGTGGTTCGGCTCGGGGACATCGCCGAGGTGCGCGACGGGTTCAAGGACGTGGACATGGTGGCCCGCTACAACGGGGAGCCCGCCGCCTTCGTCGAGGTCTGGAGAACTTCGGACGAAAGCGTCCTTGAGATCGCGGCAGTCGTGCTTTCCCACGTGGATGAAGTGCGGGCGTCCTTGCCGCCGGGCGTCTCGATCAGTGTGCTGAACAACGACGCTCTGTCGTACCGGGAGCGGCTCAACCTGCTGTTGAAGAACGGTGCGCTCGGTCTCATGTTGGTGGTGCTCGCGCTCGGGCTGTTTCTCGAGATCCGACTCGCGTTCTGGGCCTCGGTCGGGATCCTGGTGTCCGGGATCGGGGCGCTCGCGGCGCTGCTCCTCGCCGGGCACTCCCTCAACATCATTTCGCTGTTCGCTTTCGTGTTGGCGATCGGCGTCGTCGTGGACGACGCCATCGTCGTGTCCGAAAGCATTTATCGCGAGCGCCGTCGCGGGCTGCCGGGCGCCACGGCTGCGATCCGGGGCGCGCTCAGGGTGCGGACCCCCGTCATCTTCGCGGTTCTGACCTCGGTGGCGGCGTTCTTCCCGATGATCTTCATGCCCACCGGCATCGGCGACATCCTCAGCGCCGTCCCGGTGATCATGATCGCGATGCTGCTGATTTCGCTGGTCGAGTCGCTGCTGGTGCTGCCGAACCATCTTTCGCACCTCCCGGATCCGGGGAGAACGGTCACGAACCGCCTTGAGAGCGCCGTCCTGCGGGTGCAGCGCGGCGCGGACCGGAGACTGGCGTGGTTCCGCGACGGTCCCCTGAACGCCGCGCTTGAAGCCGTCACCCGGCAGCCGACCGTGGCGCTCGCCACCGCCGTCGGCGTCAGCATCGTGACCATCGGCTTGATCCCCGCCGGCGTCATCAATATCCGGCTCGCGCCGCCAGCGACCGGAGACATCGTGAGCGCTCGTCTCGAGATGCCCGAGGGGACCCCGGCGGCGACCACGCTGGCGATCGCCGAGGAACTGGACGCCGCTGGTCGCCGTGCGCTCAGGGCGCTCAACGAGGGCCGTCCGTCGGAGCTGGTGGGGACCGTGATCACGCTCGGCGTGCCCACGCGGGCCCCCGGCGGCGGCGTCCAGCGGGAACCGAGCGTGAATCCGCAGTCGCACATCGCCGCCGTGGAGATCAAGTTGGTCAACGTTGAGCAGCGGGAGATGAACGCTGACGAGCTGGCGCGGCGATGGCGAGAGGAAGCGGGTCCGCTGCCGCAGGCTACGGGGCTCACTTTCAGTTCGGAGCTCATGGAGTTGGGGCGCCCCGTCGAGATCGCCATCTCGCACCCGGACCCGGATCGGTTGGCCCCGATCGGGGACGGGGTGGTCGCGGGGTTGAACTCGCTGGAGGGCGTCTTCGACATCCGCTCCGATCACGTTGGCGGGTACCAAGAGGTCCAGCTCGCGCTGAAACCGGAGGCCCGCACCCTCGGGCTGACGCTCGGCGACCTCTCCTCTCAGTTGCGGTCGATGGTGTACGGAGAGGAGGCGCTCCGGGTTCCCCGCGATCGCGAGGACGTGCCGGTGCTCGCCCGGCTTCCCGAGGCCGAGAGGGACGCTATCGCCGATATTGAGAACTTCCTCGTTCAGGCTCCGGGCGGCGCGGTCGTGCCGCTGGAGCGCGTGGCCTCGCTGGGGGTGGACCAGGGGCCCGCCACCATCCGGCGGCGCGACGGCGAGCGGATCGTGACCGTCTCCGCCGACGTGGATTTCGCCGTCGTCTCGGGCGCAGCGGTCATCGAAGCGCTCGAGGGCGGCGCACTGGCCGACGTGCTGGAACGGGACCCGGATCTCCGCTGGTCAGTCGCCGGTCAACAGGAACAACAGGCGGAGTCTTTCGGGGCGCTCAACCGGGGATTTATGATGGCGCTGCTCGTGATCTACGCGTTGCTGGCCATCCCGCTCGGCTCATACACCAAGCCGCTGATCGTGATGGCCGCGATCCCGTTCGGGATCGTGGGGGCGATTCTTGGCCACCTCGTCCTCGGCTTGGACCTTGATACGACCTCCATTACAGCGATGCTCGGGCTCACCGGGATCGTCGTGAACGATTCGCTCGTCATGATTGACGCCGTCAACCGCCGCCTGAAGGCGGGCGAAGCTCCCCGAACCGCGATCGTCGAGGGCGCGAAGAGCCGCTTCCGCCCCATTCTTCTCACGTCGATCACGACGTTTCTGGCCTTCGTTCCGCTGCTTCTGGAACCGTCGATCCAAGCCCAGTTCCTTGTCGCCTATGCGGCGTCGATCGGATTCGGGGTTCTCTTCGCCACCTTCGTTCTGATGCTCATCGTGCCCGCCTTGACGTCGGTCCAGTTGCGCGCATCGCGTGGGTGAGCGGGCCTTTCGGAGTGTGACCATGCGGACGGACATCCAGTCGCCGCCCCTGCCGCCGAGGCCGAAACTCGGAGGACTCCGCCTGCTGAAGCGCCGCATGACCGATGCGGCGGACCGTGGCGGACTGCGAACTGGGCGGCTGCCGCATCCCCGAGGGCGCCATTGTCGTCATCGCGGCGCCCCCGACCCACTCTCGCAGGGACAACCGGGGGGCGGACGCCGCCGAGTTCCGCCCGGAGCGCTGGCTGCGGCAGGCGCATCCGAGTTGTCCGGTGCACGCGTTCCTGCCGTTCGGTCTCGAGCCCCGGGGCTGTTCGTGGGGCGGGTTCTCGGAGCGGATGTTCGTGGACGGGCTCGCGTCGCTCGCGCAGGATTCGCGTCTGGAGTTGGCTCCGGGCGCCTCGATCGAGAAGGTCAACTTCGGGAACGGTCTGAAGGGGATGCTGGCGGCGACCGTTACGGCGAGGCCCGCGGGGTGAGACATTGGAGACACAGGAGATGAGTGTGGACATCAAGTCGCTGTCGCTGCCCCCGGGCCCCCGGGGCGGCAAGTTCGGTCTCATGTGGCGGCGCAGTTCCGACTTCCCCGGACTCGTCGTGGATCTGCACAAGGAATACGGCGACCTCGTGTACTTCGAGATCCCCGGGATGAAGAACCTCCTCGTGTTCGAGGCGGATCTATCGCTTGAGGTGTACCAGCGCGAGCCCACGTTCGAGTGGGCCAACCCGCCTTCGGTGTACCACCTCCTCGACGGGTGCCTGCCGGCGTGCCGGGGCGAGGAACACGCCGAGCGGCGCATCCTGATGGAGGCGGCGGTCACGGACGAGAAGCTGAAGCAATACTCCGCGCATATCGTCCGCAGCGCCCGCTCCCTGAAGGAGCGATGCCGACCGGGCGCGGAGGTGCAGCTCCGGTACGAGATGGAAGAGTTCATGTGGCGGGGGCTGCTCGACTCCATCCTCGGTCCCGAGCTGAAGGTGGCCTCCGAGGACGGCAAGAACTTCCTGATCTGCCTGCGGCAGGACATCCTGATGTCGGTCCTGCCGGGCAGCAAGCTCCTCGCCAAGCTGCCGCTTCCCCACAACCGGAGGGTCAAGCGCTTCGTCGCGAACCTCGACCGCCCGGTGTACCACGCCATCGAGCGGGCGCGGGACCCCGAGTGGAGCGGAGAGGACGTGGCCACCTTCATGGTGCGGGCCCACGACGAGGGGGTCGTGGACTGGGAGTGGAAGTCCGACAAGGACATCCGCGATGAACTGGTCGTCCTCATCACGGGGTTTTCCGACGCGCCGGTGGCCGCTCTGGTCTGCGGCGCACACCATCTGGCGAGGCATCCCGAGGCTCGGGCGAAGGTCGAGGCCGAAGTGGATCGGCAGCTCGGCGGACGCCCGGTGGAAGTGGAGGACTTCGCCCGGTTGCCGTACCTGCGCGCCGTGTGCGCCGAAACGCTGCGGATCACGTCGCCCGCCTACGTGTTGCTGCCGCGCCGGACCACCGAGGAGTGCGAATTGGGCGGCTTCCGCATTCCGAAGGGCACCGTGGTGCATGTGGGTGCGCTGCCGATGCACGTCCGCAAGGACTACTGGGGAGACGACGCCGCCGATTTCCGCCCCGAGCGATGGCTGCAGCAGGCCCATCCGGGTTGCCCGGCGCACGCGTTCACTCCTTTCGGCTACGAGCACCGCATCTGTCCGTGGCGCGGATTCGCCGAGCGGATGTTCGTGTACGGGCTTGCGGAACTCGCGCAGGACTCGCGATTCGAATTCGCCCCGGACACGCCGGTCGAGATGCGCAGCTTCGGCGTGGGCCTCACGAGTATGGTTCCCGCGACGGTGACGGCGCGGCCGCGGGCATGAGACAATGAACGGAGGCGCCTGTTTGAGACCTGCGATCCAGTCGCTGCCGCTGCCCCCGGGTCCCCGGGGCGGCCAGTTCGGCCTCCTGAAGCGGCGCCTCCGTACGTGTTGCTGCCGCGCATTGCCTTCGCGGACTGCGAACTGGGCGGATTCCGCATTCCGAAGGACACGATCGTCAATGTGGGCACGCTCCAGATCCACTATCGCAGCGACTACTGGGGGGACGACGCCGCCGATTTCCGCCCCGAGCGCTGGCTGCAGCCGACCCATCCGAGTTGCCCGGTGCACGCGTACTCTCCGTTCGGTCATTTGCAGCGCACCTGTCCGTGGGGCGGATTCGTGGAGCGGATGTTCGTGTTTGCGCACGCCGCGCTCGCTCAGGACCGGCGATTCGAATTTTCCCCGGAGACCTCTCTTGAGACGAAAAGCTTCGGCTTGGGCCTCAAGGAGACGGTTCCCGCGACGGTGACGGCGCGGCCCAGAGAAGTGTCATGAACATTCCGACGAAGTACGTGGACGGCTACGCCGCCGCCCGCAAGGTAGATGAGCGGTGGGCGGAGGAGTACGTCCGGCACACGCAGATCGGAGATCCGCTCGCGGACGCGGTTGTGGCGGAACTCGCCGAAAAGCGGTCCCCGCACGAAGTGCACCAGACCATCGCCGGCGCCGTGGATCACTACGACGCGCTTCCACCGGACACGCTACCGTCGCTCCGGGAGCTGATCGAGGCTTCCCGGGAGCTTCCGGTCTGGTTCGATCGCGAACTGGCGCGGGACGCGACCCGAGGGTTCCTCCGGAACTCGGAGCTGGTGCTCGGGGCGCTCGTCGCCGGGGCGATCATTGAGGGTTTCTCGACCCTCATCAGCAAGTCCTTCCGGATCCGCGGCCGGATCATGGACAACGGCGTCCGGCGACTGAAGCAGAACCTCCTGCAGCTCGTGAACCAATATCTTCCCGGCGGCATCCTTCCGGGCGGCGACGGCTGGAAACTGAGCCTGCGCATCCGCCTCGTGCACGCCCAGTCGCGGCTCCTGATCCGGCAGTCCGGAAAGTGGGACGAGTCGGAGTACGGGATGCCGCTGAGCGCCGCGCACATGCTTCTCGGGTCGGTGGCCTTCTCGGGGCGGCTGATGCAGCACTGCGCGAGCCTCGGCGGCGACATGACCCGCCGGGAGATCGAGGGGTTCGTGCACGTCTGGCGCTACACGGCGCTCGTCATGGGTATCCCGGAGCGGATCCACTTCTCCGACTTCGAGTCGTCGCTCCGGGCGTTTCGGACGGCGACGACCTGCGAGCCGCACCCGGACGATGACGCCATCATCATGGCGCACAGCATCATCAACAGCGCTCCGATCGTGCTCGGCTTCGGCGAGCCCAAGGTGCGCCGGAAGTACGCCGCCTTCCTCTATCAGGTGGCGCGGGAATTGATCGGCGACGAGACCGCGGAGCGGCTCGAATTTCCGAAGGGCCGGTTGAAGCTGGAGTTGCCGAAACTACGTCTGCAGAAGTTTGGGGATCGCATCCTGAGAGTCGCCGTGCCGCAGTGGGGTGCTTCCCGCGCCCAAAAGCAATTCAAGTCGCTGCTTGATGTGGCGAATCTGGGCGACTGGGAACATTCGTACCGTCTGCCGACGAACATTTACGACGAGCATTCGCAGGACTGGTAACGAGCGAGGCGGCGGCCGGGATGGCGGAAAGGCAGACGCGGGAGGCTTAAAACCTCCGGCCCCAGCGGGGGCGTGCGGGTTCGAGTCCCGCTCCCGGCACCGATCGCCCGCAATGCACTCATGCTGGCCTGAAGTTTCGGCCGCCGCTTCGGCCTCGCCCGGGTCTGGGAACACTCGCACCGGCTGCCGACCTCGGCGTACGACGAGGACTCCGCGGACTGGTAGCCACCTCCCGCCGTAGTACACTCGAAACGAATCCCCGGCGGGGCGTCCAGACGGTTTTCCGGCTTATGGAACCGAAAGGGAGTCACCGCTGACCGGCGGGAAGCGCAAGCTCGTTCCGGGCGCTCCGGCGTCCGGCGGGAAGCCCGAGTCGGATATTCGCGACGCCCACCTACGCATGCGTAGGACGGAAATCCGCAGCCCTCCCGGGGTTCACTCGAGCGCTTGCGCGAGATCCGCGATCAGATCCTCGGCGTTCTCGAGTCCCACCGACATCCGAACCAGATCCCGCGGCGTCTTCGTGTGCGGCCCCTCCACCGGAGCGCGGTGCTCGATCAGGCTCTCCACCCCGCCGAGGCTCGTCGCCCGCACGAAGAGCCGCACCCGGGAAAGCGTTCGCCGCGCACGCTCTTCGCCGCCCCGCACCCGGAACGAGAGCATCGCCCCGAACCCCTCGGCCTGATCCCTCTGGGTCTTGTGGCCGGGGTCATCCGGAAGCCCCGGGTAGAACGTCGCGAGCACCACCGGATGGCCGTCCAGAAACCGGGCTACCTTGCCGGCGTTCTCCGACTGGGCGCGGACCCGCAGCGGCAACGTTCGGATCCCGCGGCGGAGCAGCCAGCAGTCGAACGGCGCGGGCACCGCTCCGTCTCCGGTCTGAATGTCTCGCAGCCGTTCTCCGAGCGCCCCGTCCTCCTTCAGCACGACCGCGCCCCCGGTGACGTCGCTGTGGCCGCCGAAGTACTTGGTGGTTGCGTGGACGACGATGTCCGCGCCGAGCTCCAGCGGCCGTTGGAGCACCGGAGTCATCCACGTGTTGTCCACGGCGACGAGCGCCCCGGCCTCCCGGGCTCGCCGCGCCGTGTTCTCGATCGGCGTGACGCGCAGCATCGGGTTGGACGGGGTCTCCAGCAGCATGAGCGCCGGGCGCTCCGCCAGCCCCGCTTCGAGATCGGCCGGATCGAGGAAGTCGGTGGGCCGCGTTCGCAGCCCCCACCGCCGGAGCGAGCCCCGCAACTGGTGGGTCGTGCCGTGGTACGCATCCTGCGGCGCGAGCACCAGATCGCCGGGGTTCAGGGCGAGGAAGAGCGAATGCAGCGCGGCCAGTCCCGAGGCGAAGGCGAACGCCGACGCGCCTCCCTCAAGATCGGCGACAACGGTCTCGAGCGCCTCCCGATCCGGGTTGGCGGTCCGGCTGTAGAGGTATCCCGAACGCAGCTCGCCCGCCTCGTCGCGCTCGAACGTCGTCGAGAGATGGATCGGCGGCGCGACCGATCCGCCCGGATCCCGGGGGCCCGCATGGATGCTTCTGGTCTCGATCCGGTGGACGCTCATGGCGGGGCACTCTATGCGGCCGGAAAACAATTCCGAGGGCCCGGCGCGTCTTGCTCCTGAGGAAGTCGCGCCGGCGACCCACGCGATGACCCGTCCCGTTTCCAGGAAGGAGCCCGCCCGTGACCGAGCCCGCGAAAACGCCGAGGAGCGGGCGCTGCTGGAGCGATTTCGGGTCTCGGGGGACGAGGCCGCGTTCGACGAGCTCGTGCGGCGCACCGAAGCAAGGGTCCGGGCCGTCGCGCTCTCGGTGCTCAGCGATCCCGCTTCGGCCGAGGACGCGGCGCAGGAGACGTTCCTGCGGGCGTTCCGACGGGCCGCCGACTTCCGGGGCGAGGGGCCGGTGGCCGCGTGGCTGTGCCGCATCGCCGTCCGCGTCGCTCACGACGCGCTGCGCCGGGCGGCTCGGCGCGAGCGGCTGGCGCGCCGCCTCGGAGTCGTCTCGCCCGACCCCGACGACCGGCTTCGCGAGCGCGCCGACCTCGCCCGGGCGATGCGCTCGCTTGCGGCGGAAGAGAGCGAACCGCTCCTTCTCAAAGTGGTGGTCGGAATGACGTACCGTGAAATCGCCGAAGCCGCCGGAGTCCCCGCGGGCACGATCCAGACCCGCGTCCACCGAGCCCGGAAGAAGCTGCTCGCGCTCGTGACCGCGCCATGAAATCCCGCTCCCGAGACCTCAATCCCGCCGAGGAAGCGGCGCTCCGGGAGCGGGAACGGATGCGGCGGATCGACGAGCTGTTGAGCGTTCGCTGCGAACCGGACCCGGGATTCGTCGCCCGCTTCCGCCAGCGCCGGGACGAGCTGTCGCCGGTCTCGCGTTGGACCTTCCGCGAGCTCGGCTTCCGGCTCGCCGCGGCGACGCTGCTCGCCATCGGCATTACGGTCTTCCTCGCGTGGCCCGAGCCGGCCGCGCCGGCGATCGCCGACCTTGAATCCGAAGCGTTTGACCCGCCGCCGCTTCCCGGGCTGGATCCGGAGGCGGAGATCGAGCCGGTGCTCCACATCGCGCTCGGCGGAGGGGTTGGAAATGGGCCCTGAACCTCGTTCCACCGCCCGTAATCGCCGCTGGCGGCGGGCCATTCCGCTGCTGCTGCTCCTGCTCGGCGGTTCCGCGGGTTTCCTGCTCGGCCGGATCGGCCCCGGCGGAAGCCCGGGCCGGGGCGCTCCCGAGGACATGATGCGCCGCGTAGCGACCGATCTTGGCCTGAATGAGGAACAAACGGCCGCGCTCCACGTAATCGTGGAAACAAACCATTCCGAAGCCAGTGAGTTCCGCGAGGCGTCCATCGCTCGGTACCGGGAGCTGCGCCGCCGTTTCCGGGAGCAGATTCGCGAGATCCTGACTCCGGAGCAACGCGAACGATTCGACTCGATGATCCGAGAGGCCGACCACCGCCACCGAGGCCGCCGGAGCGGACCCCGACGGGAGGAGCGTCCATGACTTCCCCATCCCAACAGCTTCACGACCACGAGCACGATCACGCTCCGGTTCCGGCCAGAGGCGGGAGTCCGCTGGCCCGATTCGCGGTGGATCGCCGGGTCACGATCTCGATGATCGCGATCGGGCTGGTGGTGCTCGGGTACGTGTCGCTCACGCGACTGCCGCTCGAGTTCCTGCCGTCGTTCGGCTCGAACAGCCTCTGGGTGGACGTGAGCTACGAGTCCAGCTCTCCCGAGGAGACCGAGCGGCTCATCGTCCGCCCGCTTGAGGAGAGCCTCGGCACGATCCCGGGGATCACCGCGCTCAGCGCCACCGCCCGGGCCAACAGCGGCAACGTCAGCGTCGAGTTCGAGGAAACCGCGGACATGGACATGATGATGGTGGAGGCCCGGGACCGGGTGGATCGGGTCCGCCACCTCCTCCCCGACGACGTCGAGCGCATCCGCATCCGGCGATTCCAGAGCTCCGACATCCCGATCGTCCGTTTCGTCGTCGGAGCTCCGTGGGATCGCGACCGCCTCTTCGCCTTCAGCGAGGACGTGGTCCAGCGGCGGCTCGAGCGGATCGAGGGCGTGGCCAGCGCCGACGTGCGCGGCGTCCGCCGCCGGGAGCTTCAGGTCAGCATGGACCCGCAGCGCATGGCCGCGCTCGGCGTGGATGTCCGGGACGTGGCCGCCGCGCTGGCGCAGGACAACGTGAACGTCTCCGGCGGCCCGATCACCGAGGGGCCACGGAAGCTGCTGGTGCGGACCGTGGGCGAGTTCCAGCGGCCCGAGGACATCCGCAACACGCCGATCGGGATGACCGGCCTGCGGATCTCCGACGTGGCGGACGTGCAGTTCGACTATCCGGTCCAGCGCTCCTTCGACTTCCTCAACGGCGAGGAGTCGGTGACGTTCAGCATCTACAAGTCGTCCACGGCGAACGTGCTGCAGGTCGCAGACGGCGTGCGCGCCGAGCTGGAGGCCATCGCCGCGATCCCCCGCTACGAGGGCATGGCCGTCCGCTACATCATGGACTCCTCCGTGGACGTCCGGGACGGGCTCTCGCAGCTCGCCGTCGCGGGCGTCTTCGGCGGCAGCCTCGCGGTGCTGATCCTGCTGCTCTTCCTCCAGAAGGCCCGCACGACCGCGCTCGTCGCCGTCGCGATCCCGCTCTCGATCATCACGACCTTCGTGATCATGTACGTGGCCCGGGAAGCGGGCTTCGTGGACACGACGCTCAACGTGATGAGCCTCTTTGGGTTGATGGTGGCGGTGGGGATGCTCGCCGATCCGGCGATCGTGGTGATCGACGCGATCTCGCGCCACTACACCGAGCACGGCGAGAGCGCCCGAGAGGCCGCCGTCCACGGCGCCTCGGAGGTGACCATGCCGATCGTCGCCGGGGCCGCGACGACCATGTGCGTCTTCGTTCCCCTCGTCTTCCTCGGATCGACGCTCGGCGGCTTCTTCCGACTGTTCACCGACTTCGGGTTCACGCTCAGCGTCGTCATCGTCGCGTCGCTCCTGATCGCGCTGACCGTCGTGCCGATGACCGCCGGAGTGGTGCTTCGCAACGAAAAGCGGGCGTATTCGGCCACGATGCGCCTTCTCGCCCGGCTTCACGGCCGGCTCATCCGCGCCACCTTGCGGCGCCGTATGGTCTCGCTCATGGTGGCGTTCGGGCTGATGGGAGTGGCGTGGTGGCTCTATCAGGGGATCGAGCGCTCCGGGTTCACCGACACGCCGGAGCGCGAGGTCACGATCAACGTGGACGTCCCCCGGAACTACTCGCTGGAGGAGACGCGGACGGTCATGGAGGATCTGGCCGCGACCATCGACGAGCACCGTGAGGAGCTCGAGATCGCCGACGTCCTCCACGAATACGGGCGCAGCGGCGGGCGCTCCCGGGGCGGCTTCGGCGGCGGCGGGCGGCGCTTCGAGATCTATCTGAAAGAGGAGGCCGAGGCCGAGCGCACGGTCGCCGAGATCACGGACGACATCCGGGCGCTGCTCCCCGTCGTTCCCGGGGTCCAGTTCCGGATCGCCCAGAGCCGGGGCCGGGGGCCCGGGCGCGGCACCGGGATCAACATCGACCTGAAGGGCGACGACACCAAGGTGCTGGAGCTGGTCTCCGGCCGGGTCGTGGAGCGGCTCCGCACGCTGCCCTCGGTGCGGGACGTGGACACCTCGCTCGAAAGCGGCTCCGAGGAAGTCCACGTACGGGTGGATCAGGACCGGGCGCTCCAGACCGGGATCGCGACGAGCGCGGTGGCCCAGAGCGTGCGAAGCGCCCTCACCTCCCGCCCCGTCGGCTATATCGAGAGCGACGAGCGGGAGGTGGACGTCGTCGTCCAGTACCCGGAATCGGAGCGCGAGCGGATGACCCAGCTCGACTCCATGCCGGTGTTCGCCGCCGGCGTCCAGACCCCGATCGGGGCGATGGCGGACTTCGATCTGGCCCGGGGGGCCCGTAGCATCGAGCGGGAGGATCGCCGTCCCAAGCTCTCGATCTCGGCCAACACCTCGACTCCGGGCGCGTCCTTCCGGCTCATGGACCAAGTGCGCGAAATCCTCGCGGACGTGCCGCTGCCGCCCGGCTACGAGTGGAGCTTCGACCGCTGGAGCCGCATGGGGCAGTCCGACTTCTCCGCCGCCGGATTCGCGTTCGCGTTCGCTCTCCTGCTCATCTACCTCATCATGGTGGCGTTGTTCGAGAGCTTCCTGCACCCGGCCGTCATCATGTTCGCGGTGCCGTTCTCGTTCATCGGGGTCGGGCTGACCCTGAAGCTGACCGGCGAGACGCTCGGCAGCACCGCAATGCTCGGCCTCGTGCTGCTCGCCGGGATCGTGGTGAACAACGCCATCGTCCTCATCGCCCACGTGAACGCGCTGCGCAAGCGTGGGCACTCCCGGGACGAGGCGCTCGTGATCGGCAGCGAACACCGGCTCCGCCCGGTCCTGATGACCGCGCTCACGACGTTCTGCGGCCTCTTGCCGCTGGCCGCGCCCTACTTCCTGCCGGGCATTTTCGGAACCGCCGACGGCCGCGCCGGGAACTGGGCCCCGATCGGGCTCGTACTCGCCGGCGGGCTCCCGACCTCGACCTTCCTCACGCTGCTCCTGGTTCCGACCCTCTACGCCGTGGCGGACGACTTCAAGACCCTGTTCTGGCCGTTCGCCCCGCAGGCCATTCCCGAGGAATCTTCGGTTCCCGCCCCCGCCGACGCCCGATGACCCGCACGCTTTCCCTTCTCAGCATCATCGCCGCGCTCGCCGCCGCGTGCGGATCCGGCGAGGACGCCGCGCCCGGCGGTCCCCCGGGCGGATTCGGCGGTCCGCCCGGAGCGCGTCCGGGCGGCGGAGCGGCGGTTCCGGTGGAGGTCGTGGAGATCGTCCCCGGCGAGATCGCGGCGTTCATCGAGACCAACGGAGCGCTCGAGGCGGAGCGCGAGGTGGACGTCGTGGCCCGGACCGGGGGTCCGATCACCCGCATCCTCACCGAGGAGGGGCGGATGGTCCGGGCCGGCGAGCTGATCGCGCTCATCGACGACGCCGAGGCGCGCGGCCAGTTGGAGATTTCACGGGTGGCGCTCGAGCAGGCGCAGGTGGCCTACGACCGGGCGAAGGCGTCGGTCGAGCAGCAAGTCGTCAGCCAGGAGGTGTACGACAGCGCGAAGTCCACGCTCGATTCGGCCGCGGCCCAGCTCGAGGGCAACCAGATCCTCTACGACTACACGCGGATCCTGGCCCCGTTCGACGGGCTCATCGTCGAGCGGGCCGTCAAGTTCGGCGAGACGGTCACGAACGGCCAGCGCCTCTTCCGGCTCTCGGACTTCGATCCGCTGCTGTGCAACATCGCCGTGCCCGAGCGCGACCTGACCCGGGTCTCACCCGGCCAGCTCGCCCGGATCGAGGTGGAGGCGTATCCGGACCGGGAGTTCGAGGGGCGGGTGCTGCGGGTCAGTCCGGTCGTGGACTCGGCCACCGGAACCGTCCGGGTGACGCTCGAGGTGAACCGTCAGGAGCGCCTCAGCCCGGGCATGTTCGCGAACGTGCGGCTCGTGACCGACGTGCGCGAGAACGCGCTCATCATGCCGCGCCGGGCGCTCTCGCTGGAGAGCCTGGCCGACGCGGTGTTCGTCGTGGAGGACGGGGTCGCCATTCGCCGCAACGTCACTCTCGGCTACGACGACGAGGACGTGGTCGAAGTGACCGAGGGCCTGAGCGCCGGCGACCGGGTCATCGTCATCGGGCAGGACGGCCTCACCGACGCCACGCCGGTCCAGATTCTCGCCGGGCCGGGCGCCTCCGAGCCCGCTCCGGCTCCGGCGCGCCCGGAACTCACGGCGGAACGCCGGGAGGCGATCACGGCGCGGATGCGGCAGCGGGGCATGACCGACGAGCAGATCGAGGAGCGCCTCGAGGCCATGGCGGCCGGCGGCGGTCCTCCCGGCCGCCCGCCCGGCGGCGGACGCCGCCGGGGCACGGACGAGTCCGCCCCGGACGCGCCCGCGGAAACGCCCCGCGAGACGTCGCCCGAGGAGCGTGCCGCCGAGATCGAGCGCATGCGTGGGCGCGGCATGACCGAGGAGCAGATCGCCCGCCGCCTGCGGGCGCTCGACGGGGTCGCGATCACCCCCCAGTCGCTCGAGGGCGCCTCCGAGGAGGAGCTCGAGCAGGCGCGGGAGCGGCTGCGCCGCAACGGGCTCTCCGACGAGCAGATCGAGGAGTTCATGGCCCGGATTCCGCGCGACTGACCGCGTAACTCCCCGTGCGCATCGTCAACTTCTCGATCCGCCGGCCGGTGACCGTGCTGGTGATGTTCATCGCCATCGTGGTGTTCGGCTGGGTCGGGTTCGGTCGCCTTGCGGTGGATCTGCTGCCGGACATCACCTATCCGTCGCTGAGCGTCCGCACCGACTACGAGGGCGCCGCCCCGAGTGAGATCGAAAACCTCATCACCAAGCCGATCGAGAACGCCGTCGGCGTGGTGAACAACGTGGTGCGGGTCGTGTCGTCCTCCCGTCCCGACCGGAGCGAGGTCACCCTCGAGTTCGGCTGGGGCACGGACATGGACATCGCCGCCCTTGACGTGCGGGAGCGCCTCGACATCGTGCAGCTTCCGCTGGACGCGCCCCGTCCGGTGCTGCTGCGCTACGACCCGTCGCTGGACCCGATCCTCCGCTACGGACTCACCGGCGACGAGGACCTGGTGCGGCTGCGGCTGATCGCCGAGCAGGAGATCCAGCGCAGCCTCGAACGCGCCGACGGCGTGGCCGCCGCGCTCGTCAGCGGCGGGCTTGAGGAAGAGATCCACGTCGAGCTGGACGAGCGTCGGATCGCCGGTCTTGGACTCTCGACCTCGGCGGTCGTGAACCGGCTCGCGCAGGAGAACGTGAACCTCGCCGCGGGGCAACTGCTGGACGGCGGCACCGAGTACCTCGTGCGCACGATCAACGAGTTCGAGCGCCCCGAGGACATGCGGGACGTCGTCGTGGACGCCGAGCGAACCTCGATCCGCCTTGAGGACGTGGCCACGATCCGCCGGGGAACCCGCGAACGCGAGGTCATCACCCGTATCGACGGCGAGGAGGCGGTCGAGATCGCCATCTACAAGGAAGGCGGCGCCAACACGGTCACTGTCGCCGACGAGGTGCACCGCCGGGTGGAGGAGCTCACGGAGCGGATGACGCAGGTCGGCGACGGGCTCTCGCTGATCCTCATCACCGACCAGTCGCGCTACATCCGCCAGTCCGTCTCGGAAGTGCTCACCACCGCCATGTACGGCGGCGTCCTCGCCGTCCTCGTGCTGATCCTCTTCCTCGGCGAACTGCGCTCGACGCTCATCATCGGCGTGTCCATCCCGATCTCCGTCGTGGGGACGTTCTTCCTGATGTACCTGTTCGGCGTCTCGCTGAACATCATGTCGCTCGGCGGCATCACGCTCGGCATCGGCCTCCTCGTGGACAACTCCATCGTGGTGCTGGAGGCCATCAAGCGGAAGCGGCAGGAGGGACTGGAACTCGTGGCGGCGGCCCGCGCCGGCGCCGCCGAGGTGGGGCAGGCGGTCATCGCGAGCACGATGACCACGGTTTCGGTCTTCCTGCCGATCGTTTTCATCGAGGGCGTCGCCGGCCAGCTCTTCGGAGATCAGGCCCTGACCGTCACGTTCTCGCTCGTGACGTCGCTGCTCGTGGCGCTGACCCTGATCCCGATGCTTGCCTCCCGCGACCTGAAGCGGCGCTCCGAGACCGAGCGCGAGCCGGTTCGGACCGGACTGGGGCGCTGGATCAGCCGGGTCGCCGGACTCGTGGCGGGCGGGATCTGGATCGTGCTCGGCGCGGTCGTCACCGGCGCGCAGATGCTCGTCCAAGCCGTGCTCTGGCTTCCGAGCCGCATCTTCCGCATCGGCTACAACGCCGTCGTCCGGGCGTATCCGCCGGTCCTCGACTCCGCACTGCGCCACCCGCTCCGGGTCAGCGCGGTCGCCGTCTCTTTCTTCGCCGGGGCGATCCTGCTCTATCCGTCGCTCGGGGCCGAGCTCGTGCCGGAGCTCGTTCAGGGCGAGTTCTTCGTGGACACCGAACTCCCTCCGGGTTCCCACCTCGACCTCAACTCCCGCCGGATGCAGCGCCTTGAAGCCGCCGCCGCCGCGCTCCCCGGAGCCCGGACGGTCTATGCCTCGATCGGGGCGAGCGGGCAGCAGGGAGGCATCGCCGGGGAGCTGCGTGAGAACATCGGCCAGTTGCTGGTCGTGCTCGATCCACCTGTGGACAGAGAGCGCGAGGACCGGGCGATGGAGACCCTGCGCCCGGTGCTCGACGCCGAGGAGGATCGTCAGTACATATTCGGCCGGCCGTCCTACTTCAGCTTCCGCACTCCGGTGGAGCTGGAGATCCGGGGGTTCAACCTGACCCTGCTGGACGGAATCGCTTCGGACGCGGTGGCGTTGCTGGAGGAGATTCCGGGCCTCACCGACATCGAGTCCTCCACCGAGGGCGGGAATCCGGAGCTCCAGATCCGGTTCGACCGCGACCGGATCGCGACGCTTGGCCTGAACGTGGGGCAGCTCGGGAATCTCATCCGCTCCAAGGTGCTCGGCGACGTGGCCACCGAGATCCAGCGTGAGGACCGGGCCATCGACATCCGGCTGCGGGCCGGCGAGTCCTTCCGCGACAGCGTGGCCGACCTCGGCAACCTGAACGTCGCCGAGGGCGCGGCGCAGGCGGTGCCGCTTTCGGCGGTCGCCGAAGTCGAGGAGGTGGACGGCCCGGCCGAGATCCGCCGCGCCGACGGCGAGCGGGTCGCCACCATCACCGCGAACGTCGTCGGGCGCGACATGGCGTCGGTGGGGGCGGACATCGAGGCGGCCATGATGACGATCCCGCTGCCGGCCGGGTTCGACTGGAACCTCGGCGGCCAGCAGGAGGAGATGGAGACCTCCTTCGACAGCATGCGCTTCGCGATCCTGCTCGCAATCTTCATGGTCTATCTGGTGATGGCCTCGCAGTTCGAGTCGCTGCTCCACCCCTTCGTCATCCTCTTCTCGGTCCCGTTCTCGCTCGTCGGGGTCGTGCTCGCGCTCTGGCTGCTCGACGTCACCGTGAGCGTGGTGGTGCTGATCGGGGTCATCATGCTGGCGGGGATCGTGGTGAACAACGCGATCCTCCTGCTCGACGCCACGAACCGCCTCCGCCGCAGCGGCGTGCCCAAGGTGGACGCGCTCCGCCAGGCGGGTCGCATCCGGCTCCGCCCGATCCTGATGACCACCGCCACGACGGTGTTGGGCCTCTTTCCCATGGCGCTCGGACTCGGAGAAGGAAGCGAGCTCCGCTCGCCGATGGCCGTCGCCGTGATCGGCGGACTGCTCCTCTCCACGCTCCTGACGCTGCTCGTGATCCCGGCCGTCTATCGGCTGATGGATCGCAGCGCCTGACTCGCCTTAGAATCCCCGTCTTCCCCTTTTCCGCTGGAGGAAATGCCATGAAGAAAGCACTCGCGCTCATCGCCATCGCGCTCATCGCGTTCGCCTTCGTCGGCGCCGCCGCCGCCGAGGACGTGACGTTCACCGGCTGGGTCGCCGACGAGCACTGCGCCAAGGACGCCGCCAAGGCCATGTCCGCCGACCACAAGGGCTGCGCCACCGGCTGCTTCAACAACGGCGCCAACGCGACCCTCGTCATGGACGGCGGCTTCCACCTGCTCGACATCGACGGCGAGACGGCGCTCGAGTACGCCGCCTCCGAGGTCAAGGTGATGGGCACGCTCGACGAGGCGACCAACACGATCAAGGTCACCTCGATCGCGGCCAGGGAATAGTCGCCTTTCTCCCGGCCTCGGGGCTTCGTCCCGGGGCCGGCTCGTCGCCTGCCGTTGCTCCGGAAGACTCCCCTCAAGACCCCGCTCGACGCGCTCCATCGGGAGCTCGGCGCCCGCCTCGCGCCCTTCGCCGGCTGGGAGACGCCGGTCCAGTTCTCCGGCGTGGTGGCGGAGCACCTCGCCGTGCGCACCGCCTGCGGGCTCTTCGACGTGAGCCACATGGGCCAGATCGAGGTCGAGGGGCCCGGCGCGCTGGCGCTTCTCGAGGGCCTGACCCCGAACCACGTCGGCCGGCTCCGGCCGGGCCGCGCCCACTACACGGCGCTCACGAACGACGCGGGCGGGTTCGTTGACGACCTCGTGGTGTACCGCCGGGGCGAGGAGTCGTTCCTCGTCATCGCGAACGCCGCGAACACCCAGACGGATCTCGACTGGATCCTCGACCGGGGCGGCTCGTCGGCGCGGAGCCTCGTGCGCGACCGCAGCGACGAGTTCGCCCTGCTGGCGCTCCAGGGGCCGCGCGCTCCCGAAATCCTCGCCCGGCTCACCGATCTGGATCTCGGCCGCATCCGGTACTACCGCTTCGCCGACGGCGAGGTGGCCGGCGAGGCGGCCACCGTCGCCCGCATGGGGTACACCGGCGAGGACGGCTTCGAGATCCTCGTTCCGGCGGCCCGGGGCGAGGCCGTCGCCCGCCGCCTCCTCGAGGCGGGCAAGGATGACGGGTTGATTCCCACCGGCCTCGGCGCGCGCGACAGCCTCCGCCTCGAGGCGAAGATGGCGCTTCATGGACAGGACCTCGACGCCGGGACGACGGTGCTGGAGGCGGACCTCGGCTGGATCGTGAAGCCCGACAAGGGGGACTTCGTCGGTCGCGACGCGCTCGTCCGCCAGCGCGAGGAGGGCGTCTCCCGGCGGCTCGTGGGCTTCGAGATGCGCGAGCGCGGAATCCCGCGCCACGGCTACCCGATCCGGATCGAGGGCGCCCCCTTCGGCGAGGTGACGAGCGGCGGCTACGCTCCCTTCCTCAAGAAGAGCATCGGCCTCGCCTACCTTCCCGCCGGGCGGGACCAGCCGGGGCAGGCGTTCGAGGTCGTGATCCGCGGGCGTCCGGTCGCCGCCGAGGTCGTCCCGACTCCCTTCTACGTTCGTCCGGGCAAGCGCAAGCGCGCGCCCGGCAAGCCGCGGCCCCAGCCGCCCGAGTCCTCATGATTCCCGAAGACCTGTTCTACAGCGAGGAGCACGAGTGGGTGCGCTTCGAGGACGACGGCGTCGCCTGCGTCGGCGTCACCGACCACGCCCAGCAGGAGCTGGGGGACATCGTGTTCGTCGAGCTTCCGGGCGAGGGGGACGAGTGCGCGGCGGGGGACGTCATCGGCGGCGTCGAATCGGTCAAGGCCGTCTCCGAGCTCTACTCTCCGGTCTCGGGCGCGGTGGTCGAGACGAACGCCGACCTCGAGTCCGCCCCCGAACGGGTGAACGAGGAGCCCTACGGCGCCGGCTGGATGGTCCGGGTGCGCCTGAGCGACCCCGAAGCGGAGCGGAAGCGGCTGCTCGGACCCGCCGAATACGCGGCGCTCACCGAATCGGCCGGCGATTGACGGCCCGTTTCGGGGCCGGCCGCACTGCTAGAATTCGCCGGTTCGGGGTTGGGTCTTCCGGGAACCGCCGCCTGACTCCAGTTCGTTGACGTTGACCCACGCCGCCGCGCCATTCGTCCGCCGTCACGTCGGGCCGAGCCCGACCCAGCAGCTCGAGATGCTTCACGATCTGGGGCTCTCGAGCCGGGACGAGCTCATCGCGGAGACGATTCCCGAGGCGATCCGCCTCGACCGGCAGCCCGAGCTTCCGGCCCCGCTCTCCGAAGCCGGGCTTCTCGAGGAGCTGCGCGGGATCGCCGGCCGCAACCGAGTGCTGCGCAGCTACATCGGCCGCGGCTACCACGGGACGGTCACGCCGCCGGTCCTGCAGCGCAACATACTCGAGGATCCGGGGTGGTACACCCAGTACACGCCCTACCAGTCGGAGATCTCCCAGGGGCGGCTCGAAGTTCTCCTCAACTTCCAGACGATGGTCTCGGACCTCACCGAGTTGCCGGTGGCCGGCGCGTCGCTCCTCGACGAGGCCACCGCCGCCGCCGAGGCGATGGGCATGTGCTTCCGCTCGGGGCGGGGACGCGACCTGTTCGTCGTGGACGAGAACGTCCATCCGCAGACGCTCGCGGTGGTCCGGACCCGCGCCGACGCCGCCGGCGTTCGGATCGAGGTCAGGGATCTGGCGGCGAACGATCGCTTCAAGCGGGATCTCGCCGGAGTCCTTGTCCAGTACCCGGACACGAGAGGCGGCGTCCGCCCGATGGTCGGCCTCGCCGAGCGGGTGCGCGCCGCCGGCGGGATCCTCGTCGTCGCGACCGACCTCCTCGCGCTCACGCTGCTCACGCCGCCGGGCGAGTTCGGGGCCGACGTCGCAGTCGGCTCCACCCAGCGCTTCGGCATGCCCATGGGCGGCGGGGGCCCCCACGCGGGCTTCCTCGCCACCCGCGACCGATTCGCCCGGCGCACGCCGGGCCGGGTGGTCGGGGTCTCGCGCGACGCCGACGGGCGCGTGGCCTTCCGCCTCGCGCTCCAGACCCGCGAGCAGCACATCCGGCGGGACAAGGCCACGAGCAACATCTGCACCGCGCAGGTGCTCCCCGCGCTCGTCGCCGCGACCTACGCGGCGTGGCACGGCCCCGAGGGGCTGGTCCGGATCGCCCGCCACTGCCGCCGCATGGCCTGGACGCTCCGCCGTGGACTCCGGCGCCTCGGCTTCGACTCGGGAGACGGACCGATCTTCGACACGCTGCACGTGGCGATGGAGGCGGCGGACCGGGATCGCGTCCTCGCGTCGGCGCGCGCGCGGGGGATCAACCTCGGCTCCGACTCCGGCGGGGTCCGGGTCGCGCTCGACGAGACCGTGGGCCTCGGCGACGTGGACGACGTCCTCGCCGCGTTCGCCGGCGAGACCCCGCCGTTCGCCGCCCGCGACTGCGACGGCGAACCGGAGCCGCTGCCTTCGCGCGTCGTCCGGTCCAGCGTGTTCCTCGACCACCACGTCTTCCACGCGAACCGGTCCGAGCACGAGATGCTGCGGTGCCTGCACCGGCTGAAGGAGCGCGACCTGTCGCTCACGACCTCGATGATCCCGCTCGGCTCGTGCACCATGAAGCTGAACGCGACCGCCGAGATGATCCCGATGACCTGGCCCGAGTTCGCCGGAATGCACCCGTTCGCCCCCGAGGACCAGCAGGCGGGGTACGCCCGGATCTTCGAGGATCTCGAGGCGTGGCTCGCCGCCATCACCGGATTCCACGCGGTCAGCCTCCAGCCGAACGCCGGCTCGCAGGGCGAGTTCGCCGGCCTCCTGATGATCCGCCGCTGGCACGAGAGCCGGGGCGACGCCGACCGGAACGTCTGCTTGATCCCGGTCTCGGCGCACGGCACGAATCCGGCCAGCGCGAGCATGGCCGGGCTCCGGGTGGCGCCGGTGCGGACGACCGCCGCCGGCGACGTGGACGAGGAGGATCTCGCCGCGCGGATCGCCGACCACGACGGGCGGGTCGCGGCGCTCATGATCACCTACCCCTCGACGCACGGCGTGTTCGAGGAGGGCGTGGCCCGGGTCTGCCGCATGGTCCACGACGCGGGCGGCCTCGTGTACATGGACGGCGCCAACCTGAACGCCCAGGTCGGGCTCACGAGCCCGGCGGCGGCGGGCGCCGACGTCTGCCACATCAATCTGCACAAGACGTTCTGCATCCCGCACGGCGGCGGCGGTCCCGGCATGGGTCCGGTCGCGACCACGAGGGAGCTGGCCCCGTTCCTCCCCGGCCACCCGCAGGGCCCGGCCGCGTGGGGCGGCGACGAGGACCGCATCGGGGCCATCGCCGCGGCGCCTTACGGCAGCCCGGCGATCCTGCCGATCTCGTGGTCCTACGTCCGGATGATGGGCTCCTCTGGCCTCAAGGAGGCCAGCGAGGTCGCCATCCTCTCGGCGAATTACATGGCGAGGCGCCTGGGCGAGCACTACCCGCTCCTGTACGTCGGCGAGCGCGGCCGGGTGGCGCACGAGTTCATCATCGACTGCCGCCCGTTCCGAAAATCGGCCGGCGTGGAAGTGAACGACATCGCCAAGCGGCTCATGGACTACGGCTTCCACGCCCCCACGATGTCGTTCCCCGTCGCGGGCACGCTCATGATCGAGCCCACCGAGAGCGAGGCGCGCGAGGAGATGGACCGCCTGTGCGACGCTCTCATCATGATCCGCGCCGAGATCCGGGAGATCGAGGAAGGCCGCATGGACCGCGCGGTGAACCCGCTGCGGATGGCGCCGCACTCCGCGCTGGCGGTGGTGGCCGACACGTGGGACCGGCCCTACTCGCGCTCCGAGGGCGCGTTCCCGGCGCCGTGGACCGAGACCCACAAGTACTGGCCGCCGGTGGCGCGGGTGGACAACGCCCGGGGCGACCGGAACCTCGTGTGCAGTTGCCCGGACAGTTGGCGCTCGGGCGAACACGGGACGCACGAGCACCACGACCACGAACACCATCGGCGCGAGCCCCACCCCGCCTGACCCGATGCCCCCGAAGCGGTCCCTGCGCGTCTGCGCCGCCCAGATCTCCCCCGTCTTCATGGACAAGCGGGCGAGCGTCCAGAAGTACGCCGAGACCATCGTCGAGGCCGGGCGCCAGGGCGTCGAGTTCATGGTCACCCCCGAGACGGGCATTCCGGCGTATCCATACTGGCGCAACAACTTCGGCTACACGACCCCCGAGTCGGCGCAGCAGTGGAAGGAGGCGGTCGTCCAGTTCTACGACAACGCCGTGCGCATCCCCGGCCCGGAAACCGAGGAGCTCGGCAAGGCCGCCCGCGCCGCTCGGATGACCGTGGTCGTGGGGCTGAACGAGCAGGACGACCGCGAGGGCTCCCGGACGCTCTACAACACGATGCTCTTCCTCGGCCCCGACGGCGAAATCCTCGGCCGCCACCGGAAGCTCATGCCCACCCATCAGGAGCGCATCTTCTGGGGCCGGGGCGACGCCTCCGACCTGCGGACGTTCGACGCGCCCTTCGGCAAGGTGGGCGGCCTGATCTGCTTCGAGAACCACATGACCATGCTCAAGGCGGTCATGGCCTCGCTCGGCGAGGAGGTCCACGCGGCGTGCTGGCCCGGGTACTGGTCCTACGGCGGCCCGGGGAACACGGTGCGCGACATGACCGGCCGGGTCGCGCCGCTCCACCGCTCCGACCAGGACGCGGCGGTGCGCGAGTACGCCTTCGAGACCCAGACCTTCGTGGTCTCGGCCTCGGCGTACCTGTCCCCCGACGACGTTCCCGACGACTTCCCGTGGAAGAAGACCACGAATTGGGCGTGGGCCTGCGGCGGCAGCGCGATCGCGACCCCGTTCGGCACCTACGCGGTCGAGCCGCTCTTCGGGCGGCAGGGCCTCGTCATCGCCGACCTCGACCTCGCCGACCGCATCGCCGCGAAGAACGTCTTCGACTGCATGGGCCACTACAGCCGGTGGGACGTGGTGCAGCTCCGGCTGCGCGGCGGGAGCCGGGGCCCCATCGCCGGGGCGGCCGAGCCGCAGCCGGCGATCGTCGAACCGGGCGGCGCCCCGCCCGGACGCCGTCCGCCCCGCGCGATCATCGGCGCGCTCCCCGCCGGGATCGCCGAGCCGCTCCTCGAGGCCCTCGCCGGGAAGATGGGGATGGAGGGGATCGCCGCCCACCGGGCCGAGCTGGATTCGGACGACCTCGATGGACTGGCCCGCTCGCACGGCCTCTCCCACGACGAGGTCGTCTCGCTGCTCCACGACTTCATGGATCTCGTGCGCCGCCGCAGCGAGCTCGTCGTTCCCGACTTCGACCCCGAAGAACCCGCCGACGCCTGAGCAGGTGGTCCTCGGCCTGCTGACCGTCCACCTCGTCGGCGTCGGCTTCTACGTCTTCGCCTGCCTGCGCGATCCGGCGAATCTCGCCGCCCACATCGTGGTCGGGCTCGTCGCGGTGATGCTCGTCGTGTTCGCCCACGTGATGAGCTATTTCTACCTGGTCGCGATGACGAGCGTCATCCGCAAGGCGCTCGCCGGCGAGAGCGGCCCGCCGGTCCTCGTGGACGACCCCCGGGGCGCGGACATCCTCGCCCGCAGCCGCAAGCTCAAGGCCGCGGTCGCCGGGTGGGCGCTCGGCGGGATGTTCCTCCCGATGATCCCCTTCATCCTCGGCGGCGGCGCCCACACGCGCTTCTTCGCGCCGTGGGTACACTCGGGCGCCTCCTGGCTCGGGCTCGCCTTCCTGCTCGCCGCCTTCGTCGTGGTCGGGTTGGGCCTGCTGCGCCAGAACCGCCTCATCGAAGCCTTCCAGCTCGCGGCCGGCGCCGCCCCCCGAACGTCATGACCCGCATCGCCGCCCTCATCCTCCTGCTGGCCCCGCCGGCCTCCGCCCAGATCGTGGCCGCCCCCGAGGGCGCGAGCCCCGGTCCGGACACGGTCTTCGTCGCCGAACTCACCTGGACCGAGGTGGGCGCCCGGGTGCGCGCCGGGACGGACACCGTCATCGTGGCCACCGGCGGCACCGAGCAGAACGGCCCCCACATGGTGCTCGGCAAGCACAACTTCATCATCCGCCACGCCGCCGAGCGGATCGCGCGCGAGATCGGGAACGCGCTCGTCGCGCCGGTGATCGCCTACGTCCCCGAAGGCGGAATCGACCCGCCGAGCGGCCACATGCGGTATCCGGGCGCGATCACCCTGCCGCAGGAGCACTTCAAGGCGCTGCTCGAGTACACCGCCCGCAGCTTCGCTCTCCACGACTTCACGAACGTCGTCTTCATCGGCGACAGCGGCGGCAACCAGCGCGGCATGGCCGAGGTCGCCGAGACGCTGAACGCGGAGTGGGAGGTCGCCGGGAATCCGGCGCGGGTGCTGTACGTGCCGGACTACTACCGGGGGAACGGCTTCGGCGAATGGCTCGCCGAGCAGGGGTTTTCGCGCGAGGACATCGGCAGCCACGCCGGGATCACCGACACGAGCCAGCTCTGGTTCGTGGACCCGGACCAGATCCGCCCCGAGGCGCGCGTGAAGGACGGCGGGTTCGAGGGCTCCGGCGTCCGGGGCGACCCGACGCTCGCGTCGCCCGAACTCGGCGAGCAGGGGATGCGGTTCAAGGTGGAGACCACGGTGCGGAAGCTGAGGGAGATGCTGGAAGCGCGGCGATGATCCTCGGCTCGCAGCGAGGCCGGTTCGACGTCCCGCGGGAGGTCGCCTATCTGAACTGCGCCTACATGTCCCCGCTCTCCGACCGGGTGCTGCGGGCGGGGATGGACGCCCTCGCCCGGAAGCGGCGCCCGTGGGAGATTTCGGTCGCGGACTTCTTCGACGACTCGGAGGCGCTGCGGGAGTCCATGGGCGAGCTCCTCGGAATCGACTCCGGGCGCATCGCGCTGACCACGTCGGCCAGCTACGGGCTCTCGCTCGCCGCCCGGAACGTCCATCCGGCGCCCGGTCAGCGCATCCTCGTCGCCGAGGACCAGTTCCCCTCGAACGTCTATCCGTGGCGGGAACTCGCTCGGCGGACCGGCGGCGAGCTCGTTCTTGCGCCCCGGCCGGACGACCTCGACTGGACCGAAGCCGTCCTCGGCGAGATCGACGAGCGCGTCGCGGTCGTGGCGCTGCCGCAGGTCCACTGGACCGACGGCGGCGTGTTCGACCTCGTGCGGATCGGCGTGGCGGTCCGCGCCGTCGGGGCGAAGCTGGTTCTGGACCTCACCCAGTCGGCGGGGGTCCTCGATCCGGACCTGGCGCGCGTGCGGCCGGACTTCGCCGCCGGGGCGTTCTACAAGTGGCTCATGGCGCCGTACTCGCTCGGCTGGGCCGTCGTCCCCGAGGGCGCCGAGCCGCTGGAGGAGAACTGGATCCAGCGGGCGAACGCCCGCAACTTCGCGCGCCTCGTCGATTACACCGGCGAGCGGCTTCCCGGCGGCGCCGGGCTTGACGCCGGCGAACGCTCCAACTTCGCGCTGGTCCCGGCGGCGCTCGCCGCGGTCCGCCAGGTTCTGGAATGGGGGCCGGCGAACATCGCGGACGCCGTCGGAGCGACGACCGGGAGGCTCGAGGCGGCGGCCCGGGATCTTGGCTGCGCGGCCGCGGCGAGCAACCGCGCTCCGCACTACCTCGCGCTCGCGTTGCCAGGCGGGGCGGACCCCGTCCGGGTGCGCGACGGACTCGTCGCGCGGAACGTCCACGTCAGCGTCCGGGGCGACGCCCTGCGCGTGACGCCGCACCTCTACAACGACTTCGACGACGAAGCGCGCTTCCTCGAGGCGCTGTCCGACCTGCTGGCGTAGATGCGGGCGTACCTGGACCTCGTCCGCCAGGTGCTCGACGAAGGCGTCCGCCGCCCGAACCGCACCGGGGTCGAGACCCTCTCCTGCTTCCACGTCCACCTCGGCGCGTCGATGGACGACGGCTTTCCGCTGCTCACGACCAAGCGAGTGAGCTGGAAGAACATCGTCGTCGAGAACCTCTGGTTCCTGTCCGGGGCGTCCGACATCGGGCTGCTGCGGCGCCACGGCTGCCGTTTCTGGGATCCTTGGGCCGATCCCCGGACGCTGCGGGTGCCGAGCGCCTACGGCCAGTTCTGGCGGGAGCATCCCGGCTCGGAGGGGCCGCGCGACCAGATCCGCTGGGTCATCGACGAGTTGCGTCGCAATCCGGCGTCGCGCCGCCTGGTGGTGAGCGCGTGGGCGCCGGAGAACGCCCACGAGAGCGCGCTGCCGCCCTGCCACTACACGTTCGTCCTCCACGGGACGCCGGCGCCGGACGGCTGGCGGCTCGATCTTCACCTGACGATGCGGAGCTGCGACGTCGCGCTCGGCCTGCCCTACAACGTGGCGGGATACTCGCTGCTGCTGCATCTGTTCGCGGCGTGGGCGGGGATGCGCCCGGGACGGCTGGGCGTCACGCTCGTGGACGGCCACATCTACACGAGCGCCGCCGACGGGTCGGGCGCGCGGGGCGACCATGTTCCCGGGCTGCGGAAGCAGCTTCTGCGGGAGCCGCGTCGGCCGCCGCGCCTCCGCCTCTCGGAGACGGTCCGGGAGTCGCTCGACGGGGCGCTCTCGGTGCTCGACGAGGACGCCGCGACGATCCTCTCCCACTTCCGGATCGAGGGCTACGACCCGCACCCCGAGATCCGCTTCCGCGTCGCGGTGTGACGCGGCCCCGGCCCCGGAGCGCCGCTTCGGTGGCGGAGTTTCTGGCCGATCCCGACGTGCTTCCGCCGTCGCCGTTCCGGGCCAGCATCGCAGCAGTGGCCGCGGGCGGGATCCTCGCGGTGGACGGGCGGATTCCGTGGCGGCGGCCGAAGGACGTGAAGCGGCTCTGGCGGCTCACCCGGGCCAGCACGATCATCCTCGGACGGCTCTCGTGGGAGGACGTCCCCCGCCGCCCCGTGCCCGGTCGGACGAACTTCGTCCTGACGAGCCGGGAGCTTCCCGGCGCCCGCTGCTTCGCCTCGCTCGCCGACGCGATCGCCGCCGCCGAGGGCGACGTCTGGTTCCTCGGCGGCGAGCGCGTCTATCTCGAAGCCATGGAGCGCGCGGACTTTCTTGACGTCACCCACATCCCCGACCCGATCCCGGTCGCTTCCGGGCAGGCGGTCGCGCGGTTCCCGGCGGTGGATCCGAACCGCTGGCGGGCCGGCCCGCCGCTGCCCGACCCGACCGATCCGGGCGTCATCCGGCGCCGGCACGTCCGGCGCGGAGGAATCCCATGAACGACCTGAAACTCATCGCCGGCGCGCATCTCCCGAAGCCGGCGGGCCCGTACAGCCCCGGCGCGGCCGGCTGCGGACTCGTCTTCGTATCCGGTCAGGTGGGCGTGGATCCCGCCACCGGCGAGACCCCGGAAGGCGTGGCCGCCCAGACCGAGCAGGTGCTCAAGAACGTCAAGGCGATCCTCGAAGCGGCCGGTTCGGGCCTCGACAAGGTGGTCCGTTGCGGCGTGTTCGTCGCCGACATGGACCGGTTCGCCGAGATGAACGCGGTGTACGAGCGGATGTTCGACGGCCACCGCCCGGCGCGGACCACGATCGAGCCGGGCCGCCTCCCCGGCGAGGGCTTCCTCGTCGAGATCGACGCGATCGCGGTGCGCTAGGCGCGCAGCGGCTCCCGCAGCCGGCGGCGATCTCGTCCTCGTCCCGATCCTCGAGAACCGGCGTGACCGCCGCCTGCTCGCGCCGACCCCCGCCGCCCCCCGGCGGCACGGACGCGAACGCCGGCCCGCACGCCGGAATGGCGTGACGAGGACGAGCAGCAGGGTCCGAAGGCGCGCGCCGCACCGTGGCGCGGCGGAACCCGCCGCGAAGCTCGACGGTTCGCGGCTCCGGCGAGCCGCGATTTCGCGTGCGGCGGCCTGGCGCGGGTTCCCGACGTGCGCGAGGACGGACGCCGGCGCGGTATTCTCAGCAACCCGATGACGTCCAATCGAATCCCGGCGCCGGCGCCGGCGCCGGCGCCGTGCGGATCCGCCGCGGCGGTCTCGCGATGAACGCGCCTCCGCGCCCCGATCCCATCCGCATCGAGGCGATTCGAGTCCAGAACTACCGTGCGCTCCACGACCTCGAGATCCGCGACATCGAGCCCCTCACGGTGCTCGTGGGGCCGAACGGCAGCGGGAAGTCCACGCTCGTGGACGTGTTCGCCTTCCTGTCGGAATGTTTCGACGACGGCCTGTCGCGCGCGTGGGAGCGGCGCGGACGAAACGCGGCGCTGAAGACGAGAGGCGCCGAGGGCCCGGTCCGGATCGAGCTCGCCTATCGGGAGCGCCCGCAGTTCCCGCTCATCACCTACCGTCTCGAAGTGGACGAGCGCGAAGGGCGTCCGATCGTCGTGAACGAGTGGCTCCGGTGGCGCCGCGAGACCCACGCGCAGCCCCTCGACTTCCTCAGCTACGCGCAGGGCAAGGGGAGCCTCGTCTCCGAGGAGTTGCCCGACTTCACGCACCCGCGGGCGCACATCCAGCTCAGCTCCCCGGACATGCTCGCCGTCGGCGCGTTCGGCCAACTGGCGAACAACCCGCGCGTCGTGGCGCTGCGCGACTTCATCAGGGGCTGGCACCTCTCGTCGTTCTCCACCGCCGAGGCGCGCGGCCAGCCCGAGGCGGGGCCGCAGCCCCGGCTCAGCCGAACTGGCCACAACCTCGCGAACGTGATCCAGCATCTGCAGGAAGCGGAGCCGGAGCGTCTGAGGCTCCTCCTGTCCGCGCTCCGCGAGCGAGTGCCCCGACTCGAATCGGCCCAAGCGCGCCG
Source organism: Vicinamibacteria bacterium (assembly GCA_965199715.1). GTDB lineage: Bacteria > Acidobacteriota > Vicinamibacteria > Marinacidobacterales > Marinacidobacteraceae > CBDATA01. The sequence continues at coordinate 999,785 of OZ241322.1, read as the reverse complement.
CGCCGCGGCCGGGCGGCTTCTCCTCGTGCTCAAGGACGCGCCCTTCTCCGAGCCGATCATGGCCCGGTTCGCGTCGGACGGCACGCTGAAGCTGCTCGCGTACCTGATCCTGCTCCGCGACCCGGCGCCGCCTCCGTTCATCGGAATGGAGGAGCCGGAGAACTTCCTCCATCCGCGGCTCCTTCAGGACCTGGGCGAGGAATGCCGCGAGGCCGCCCGTTCGACCCAGGTTCTCGCGACGACCCACTCGCCCTCCTTCCTGAACTCGCTGCGCCCCGCCGAAGTGCAGGTGCTCTGGCGCGACGACAGCGGCCATTCCCGGTGCGAGTCGCTCGCGTCGGACCGGCGCTTGCTGTCGCTCACCGACACCGGCGGACTGCTCGGGGACCTGTGGATGCAGGGGCAATTCCGCGTCGGCGAGCCGACGGGCGGGGGAGGCTCGAACGCCCGGCTGGCGATGGCGACGCGGATCGCGGTCGAAGCGCTTCGGGCCCGGTACCTGGCGGAAATCGCGCCGGCGCGACGGGTCGCGCCCCGCCGCGGCCCGCGGGTGCGCTAGAATGTGCGAGTCAATCAGTCGGATTTAGCGAAGCCGAGTTCCCGTCCGGCGGCCGCGCGCCGCCGACCCCTCGCCGAGGCCGGTTGACCCCCAACATGATCCGCCTCTCCCGGAGCACCGACTACGCCCTCATGGCCCTGTCCGATCTCGCCATGCTCCCCGAAGGCGAGACCCTGAGCGCCCGAAGGGTGGCGGAGAGCCACCGCCTTCCGCCCGAGCTCGCGGCCAAGACGCTCCAGGGCCTGCGCCGGAGCGGGATTCTGGCCACGCGACAGGGGATGCGGGGCGGCTACCGGCTCGCCCGTCCCCCCGCCGAGATCCGCATCCGCGAAGTGATCGAGTCGGTGGAGGGACCGCTCGCCCTCGTGGAGTGCCTCCTCGACGACTGCGCCTGCGAGCTCACGCCCACCTGCTCGGTGCGCACGCCGCTGGCGCGGGTCCACGAACGCCTGCTCGAGACCCTGTCCGGGCTGACCCTCGCCGGCCTGCTCGAGGACTTCGAGCCGCGCCCGCCCGGACGCGAGCTTCCGGCGCTCCAGTGACCATGCCCGACCAACGGCGATCGCTCGGCGCGGCCGAGGTGGAGGAACTCGTCGAGCGCGAGTACGCCTACGGCTTCGTCACCGACATCGAGACCGAGCGCGTCCCGCCCGGCCTCTCGGAGGACGTCGTCCGGCTGATCTCGGCGAAGAAGGAGGAGCCGGAGTGGCTGCTCGAATGGCGGCTCCGGGCGTACCGGATCTGGAAGGAGATGACCGAGCCCAACTGGGCCAGGGTCTCGTATCCGCCCATCGACTACGACGCCATCAGCTACTACGCGGCTCCCAAGAGCGCGGTCAAGGACGGCCCGAAGACCCTCGACGACGTGGATCCGGAGCTGCGGCGCACCTACGAGAAGCTCGGAATCCCCCTCGTCGAGCAGCAGCGCCTCGCCGGCGTGGCCGTCGACGCCGTCTTCGACAGCGTCTCCGTGGCCACGACGTTCAAGGAGAAGCTGGCGGAGATGGGGGTCATCTTCTGCAGTTTCTCGGAGGCCGTCCGCGAGCACCCCGATCTCGTTCGCAAGTACCTCGGCTCGGTGGTGCCCCACTCGGACAACTTCTTCGCCTGCCTCAACTCGGCGGTCTTCTCGGACGGCTCCTTCGTATACATCCCGAAGGGCGTGCGCTGCCCGATGGAGCTTTCGACGTACTTCCGCATCAACGCCTCCGACACCGGCCAGTTCGAGCGGACGCTCATCGTGGCCGACGAGGGCTCGTACGTGAGCTACCTCGAGGGCTGCACCGCCCCGATGCGCGACGAGAACCAGCTTCACGCCGCCGTCGTCGAGCTGGTGGCCCTCGACGACGCCCGCATCAAGTACTCCACGGTCCAGAACTGGTACCCCGGCGACAAGGACGGCAAGGGCGGCGTCTACAACTTCGTGACCAAACGCGGCAAGTGCCTCGGCGACCGCTCGCGCATCTCGTGGACGCAGGTCGAGACCGGCTCCGCGATCACCTGGAAGTATCCGAGCTGCATCCTGCTCGGCGACGACACGGTCGGCGAGTTCCATTCGATCGCGATCACCGCGAACCGCCAGCAGGCCGACACCGGAACCAAGATGATCCACATCGGGAAGAACACCCGCAGCACGATCATCTCGAAGGGGATTTCCGCCGGACACGGACAAAACACCTACCGGGGCCAGGTCAAGGTGACGCCCGCGGCGTCGGGCGCGCGCAATTTCTCGCAGTGCGACTCTCTCCTCATCGGGCCCGATTCGGGGGCGCACACCGTCCCGTACATCGACGTGGCGAACCCGGAGGCCCAGCTCGAGCACGAGGCGTCCACCTCCCGAATCGGCGAGGACCAGCTCTTCTACTGCCGCCAGCGCGGCATCGACCCGGAGGAAGCCGTGTCCCTGATCGTGAACGGGTTCGCCCGCGACGTGCTTTCCGAGCTGCCGATGGAGTTCGCGGTCGAGGCGCAGAAGCTGCTCGGCGTGAGCCTCGAGGGCGCGGTCGGATGAGCGCCCTGCTCGAGATCGAGGGCCTCCGCGTCTCGGTCGGCGGAAAGGAGATTCTCCTGGGCGTGGACCTCGAGGTTCCCGCCGGCGAGGTCCACGCCGTCATGGGCCCGAACGGCTCGGGCAAGAGCACGCTGGCCAACGTGATCGCCGGCCGTGAGGGCTACGAGGTCACCGCCGGGACGATCCGGTTCCGGGGCGAGGATCTCGGCGACCTCGAACCCGAGACCCGGGCGCGGAAGGGCGTCTTCCTCGCCTTCCAGTACCCGGTCGAGATCCCCGGCGTGAACAACACGTACTTCCTGAAGGCCGCGGTGAACGAGGTCCGCAAGCACCGGGGCCAGCCGGAGCTGGACGCCGTGGATTTCCTCGGCCTGATTCGCGAACGGGTGAAGCGGCTCGACCTGAGCCCCGACCTCATCAAGCGGCCGGTGAACGAGGGCTTCTCCGGCGGCGAGAAGAAGCGGAACGAGATCCTCCAGATGAGCGTGTTGGAACCCACGCTGGCGGTTCTGGACGAGACCGATTCCGGCCTCGACGTGGACGCGCTGCGCGTGGTCGCCGACGGAGTCAACCGGATGCGCTCGCCGGAGCGGAGCTTCCTCGTCATCACCCACTACCAGCGCCTCTTGAACCACATCGTTCCGGATCGAGTCCACATCCTCCAGGACGGCCGGATCGTCGAGTCCGGCGGTCCCGGCCTCGCGCTGCGGATCGAGTCGGTGGGGTACGGGAAGTCCGCCGCCTGAGACCCCCTTGGAAGCGCACTACCTCGGGCAGGTCCCGGCGGGCAGCCCCGAGCGCCGCGCCCGCGTGCGGGACTTCTTCGCCGCCGGGGGATTCCCGACCGCGCGGCGCGAGGATTGGCGCTTCTCCGGCCTCGACGGGCTCGGCAAGGTCGCATGGACGCGCCTCCCCTCGGAGCCGGCCGCGCCGCCGGCGTGGACCGAGGGCTTCGAACGCCGCGCGATCCTCGGCGACGGCGTTCCGCTCACTCCGGAGCGCGACGCGGACGGGCTGAGCGTCTCGGCCGCGGCGTCGGACCCGGCCGCGACGCCCGCCCCCGGTCCGCTCGACGCGCTCGGCGAGGGGCTCTCCGACTGCGGTTTCCGGGTCCGCCTCGCCCGGGGCCGGGAGGCGGGGCCGGTGCTGCTGTACTCCCGCCGGAGCGCCGGCGGCTCGGCGATGCTGCACCCGCGTTCGCTCATCGAGGTGGAGCCCGGCGCGAGCCTCACGGTCGTCGAGGCGCACGACGGCGCCTGCGCCGATCCCGGCTGGACGAACGCCGCCACGGTCTGCCGGGTCGGCGACAACGCCCGGCTCCGCTACGTGCGGGTCGAGCTCGAGACCGGCGCCATCGCCCACACCGGGCGGGTCACGTTCCAACTGGGCCGGGACGCCCGGGCGCACTCCACGGCGCTGTCGCTGACCGGCGGCGTGTCGCGCACCGACGCCGTCGCGCTGCTCGCCGAGGCGGGGGCGGAGATCGATCTCGAGGGGCTCTTCCTCGGAGTCGGCGCGGCGAAGGCCGACCAGCACACGCTCGCGGTCCACGAGGCGCGCCACACGACGAGCCGGCAACTCTTCAAGAACGTGCTCGCCGACAAGTCCAGCGCGGTGTTCGACGGCAAGGTCGTCGTCGCCCACGGAGCCATCGGCTCGGACGCCAGCCAGTCGAACCGGAACCTGCTGCTTTCCGGAGACGCCCGCGTCCACACCCACCCGGGCCTCGAGATCCACGCCGACGACGTGAAGTGCGCCCACGGCGCGGCGATCGGCAAGCTGGACCCGGACGCGCTGTTCTACCTGCGCTCGCGGGGGCTCGGCCGTCTCGACTCCCGCGAGATGCTCGTGCGGGCGTTCGCCGGCGAGCTCGTCGACAAGATTCCCGAGGAGCCGATTCGCGCGCTCGCCGGCGCGGCGCTCGCCAGGGTCCGCGCGAGCCTGGAACGCGCCGCATGAGCGGGTACGACGTGGCCCGGGCGCGGGCGGACTTCCCGATCCTCGCCGAGTCGGTCCGGGGCCGGCCGCTGGCCTACCTCGACAACGCCGCCAGCGCCCAGAAGCCGGTCCAGGTCCTCGACGCGATGGAGGAGGTCTATCGGCACGGCTACGCCAACGTGCACCGGGGCGTCCACCTGCTCTCGGAGCGGGCCACCGGGGCCTACGAGGCCTCGCGGAAGCGGATGGCCCACTTCATCGGCGCGTCCGTCGCCGACGAGGTCGTCTTCGTCCGCAGCGCCACCGAGGGGCTGAACCTCGTCGCCTCCTCGCTCGGGAGCATGGTGCTCGGGGCGGGGGACGAGGTGCTGCTGACCGGCATGGAGCACCACTCCAACATCGTGCCCTGGCAGCTCGTCGCCGAGCGGACCGGCGCCCGGATTCGCGTGATCCCGGTGACGGACTCCGGCGAGCTGGACCTGGAAGCCTTCGCCGACCTCCTCTCCGATCGCACCCGCATCGTGTCGGTGGTCCACGTCTCGAACGCGCTCGGAACCATCAATCCGGTCGCCCGCATCGCGCGCATGGCGAAGGAGCGCGGAGCGCTGGTGGTCGTGGACGGCGCCCAGGCCGCTCCCCACCTCCCGCTCGACGTGGGCGAACTCGGCTGCGACTTCTACGCGGTCTCCGGCCACAAGATGTACGGTCCGTCCGGGATCGGTGCGCTGTGGGGCCGCCGCGAGCTGCTCCGCGAGATGCCGCCCTGGCAGGGAGGCGGCGAGATGATCCGCAGCGTCAGCTTCAAGGAGACGACCTACGCCGAGCCGCCGGCGCGGTTCGAGGCCGGCACGCCGAACATCGTGGGCCCGGTGGGACTCGCCGCCGCCGCCGACTACCTCGACGAGCTGGGGCTCCCGGCCATCGGGGCGCACGAGGACCGGCTGCGGGAGCGCGCCGAGGAGCTTCTCTCCGAAATAGAGGGGCTTCGGATCGTGGGAACGGCCGCGAAGAAGGGGGCGGTCGTCTCGTTCGTCGTGGAGGACGTGCATCCCCACGACCTCGGGACGCTGCTGGACCAGCAGGGGATCGCGGTGCGCACCGGCCACCACTGCGCGCAGCCGCTCATGGAGCGGTTCGGCGTCCCCGCGACCGCCCGCGCCTCCTTCGGCCTCTACAACACCCACGACGAGGTCGAGCGGCTCGCCGACGGGCTGCGGTCGGCGATCGGGGTGTTCCGCGGATGAGCGGCTTCTCCGACCCGGTCCGCGATCTCTACCGGGAGGTCATCCTCGACCACGGCCGCCGGCCCCGGAATTTCGGTTCGCTCGAAAGCTCCAACCGGGAGGCGGCGGGGTTCAACCCGCTGTGCGGAGACCGGCTGCGGCTCTATCTCGAGGTGGAGGAGGGGCGAGTGGTCGGCGCGTCCTTCGTCGGCGACGGATGCGCGATCTCCACCGCGTCGGCGTCGCTCCTGACCGAAACGGCGAAGGGGCTCCCCGAAGCCGAGGCGCTCGCGCTGGTCGAGGAATTCCGGCGCATGGTCTCCGGCGAGGCCGAGCCGGACGAGGAGAAGCTGGGGAAGCTCGTGGTGTTCGCCGGCGTCCGGGACTATCCGGCGCGGGTCAAGTGCGCGACGCTGGCCTGGCACACGCTCGCCGCCGCCGTCGAACGGCGCGACGAGACGGTCCGCACCGAATAGGAGGGCGCCCGTGACCGAAACCGAGGAACGCATCCACGCCGACGTGGTGGATGCGCTGAAGACCTGCTACGACCCCGAGATCCCGGTGGACATCTACGAGCTCGGCCTCGTGTACAAGGTGGACGTGGCCGACGGCGGCGACGTGGCCGTCGAGATGACGCTGACCTCGCCCGCCTGCCCGGTGGCGGGAACCCTTCCGCCCGAGGTGGAGCAGAAGGTCGGCCGGGTCTCCGGCGTGAGGAAGGTCAAGGTGGATCTGGTGTGGGAGCCGCCGTGGAACCCCGACATGATGGGGGACGCGGCCAAGCTCAAGCTCGGCCTGCTGTAGCCGCCCGGCGCTCCCGCGCCCGCCGCGCCAGATCGGCGAACAGGAGCTGGTCGAGCGTGTGTCCGGTGCGCTCGGGATGCCACTGGACCGCGATGGCGGACCAGTCGCCCTCGTATTCGATCCCCTCGACGACCCCGTCCGGCGCCCAGGCCACCGGGGTCAGCCCGGCGCCCAGCGTCCCGACCGCCTGGTGGTGGATGCTGTTCACCGACCGGTCGAGCGAGCCGAGCACGGCGGCGAGCCGGCTCCCGGGCGCGATGCGCACCGGATGCCGGAACGCCGCCGCGTCCGCGGGCTTCTCGTGGATCGGCGGGTGGACGTCCCCCTTGCCGCGGATGTCCTGGATCAGCGCGCCGCCGAGGGCGATGTTGAGCGCCTGCATGCCCCGGCAGATCCCGAAGAACGGAAGCCGGGCCTCCTTCGCGGCGAGCGCGAGCGCCAGGTCCCAGGCGTCCTGCTCTGGATCGAGGTCCGCGCTCACGCCCTCGTCGTCGTCGGTGTAGGACGACGGCTCGAAGTCTCCGCCGCCGGTCAGCACGAGCCCGTCGAGCGCCGCCACGACCTCGGGCGCCCGGTCCGGGGCCATCGGGGGGAGCATCAGCGGAATCGCGCCGGCCTGGCGCACTTCGTCGACGTACTCGACCGCGAGCGTGTAGAGATCCTCGGGATCCCCGACCGGCGTGCGCACCGGGCGCTTCCACACCCCGAGACCGATGCGCGGACGGCTCATCGCGCCGCCCTCGGCGGCCGGACTCCCCGGAACTCCCAGTCGCCGCCGAGCGCGGTCGAGCGGACCTCCTCCGATTCGGTGGGCTGCGCCCCGAACTCCCCGGGAATCCCGGTCTCGCCCTCGACAATCGGATTGCTCAGCGCGCCGAGCCCCTCCACCTCGACCGTGACCCGGTCCCCCGGCGCGACCGGGCGCGAACCGGCCGGAGTCCCGGTGAACACGAGGTCGCCCGGCAGCAGCGTGTGGGTCCGCGACAGATCGGCGACGAGGTAGCAGGGATCCCACTGCATCTCGCGGGTGTCGCCGTCCTGACGAACCTCGCCGTTCACGAGCGTCCGGATGCGGCGGCCCCGGACGTCCCAGTCGCGGACGACCCGGTCGAGCACCGGGCAGAGCGTGTCGGCGCCCTTCACCCGGAGCATGGAGCCGGCGTCGGCGTCCCGGAAGTCATGCAGCCCGAAGTCGTTGCCGATCGTGTAGCCGGCGACGTGCGCGGACGCCTCGTCCGGCGTGACGTTGCGGCAGCGTTCGCCGATCACCGCCACGATCTCGCCCTCGAAGTTCAGGTAGCGGCATCCGCGCGGCCGCGCGACCGGATCGCCGTCCCCGACGAGCGCCGTGACCGGCTTCGTGAAGTACGTCGGCGCCGGCGGGAGGCGGGTTCCGAACTCCTCCACCCGGCTCCGATAATTGAGGTGCACGCAGATGATCTTGCCGGGATTCACGGGAACGAAGCAGCGTAACACCGCATAGGATGGGAGCGACTTGACGGAAAACGGCGCCTCGTTCGAGGCCATCGTCTCGCACGACACCTACGTGAACGGCGTCCCGTGGGACCTCTTCCGCCGGATGCGCGAGCGCGGGGCGCCGCAGTGGGTCGAGGAGCCGGACGGCTCCGGGTTCTGGGCGCTCACCCGGTACGCGCACGTCTTCCATGCGAGCTCCACGCCGCGCGACTTCTCCTGCGCCCGGGGCGTCCGTCTCGAGGAACTGGACGACGACGAGCTGGAGGCGCGGCGGACGATGATGGAGTACGACGGCGCCGGCCACGCGCGCCTCCGCCGGCTCGTCGGCGCCGGCTTCGCCCGCCGCTCGATCGCCGCGCACGAGGAATCGGTCCGCGCGCTCGCGGCCGGCGTGCTGGACCGCGCCCTCGAGCGGGGCGAGCTGGACTTCGTCGAGGAGGTTTCCCGCGAGCTTCCGATCCGCATGCTCTGCCGCATCCTCGGCGTGCCCGAGGCCGACGCCGGCGAGCTCGTGGAATGGGGGGACGCCCTGATCTCGAACGCCGACCCGGAGTTCTCGATGGCGGTCATCGACCGCGCCGACACCGAGCCGTTCCGCCTGCTCCCCTTCCGGAGCCCCGCGGCGTTGCGGGTGTTCGAGTACGCGAGCCGGATCCGGAAGGAGCGGCTGCGCCGGCCGGCGGCGGACGTCCTCTCCGGGATGCTCGCCCAGGAGGCCGACGACCATCCGCTCACCGAGCTCGAGTTCCAGAACTTCTTCCTCCTGCTCATCGTGGCGGGCAACGAGACCACCCGGCACACGATCACGAGCGGCCTGCTCGCGCTTCTCGACCATCCGGACGCCTTCCGGGCGCTGCGGGACGGCGATTCGGGGCTCTTCGCTTCGGCGACCGAGGAGATCCTCCGCTGGACCTCGGTGACGATGCACTTCCGCCGCACGCTGACGCGCGATCTCGATCTCGACGGGGCGTCGATGCGGGCGGGCGACCGGGCGGTCCTCTGGTACGTCGCCGCGAACCGGGATCCCGACGCGTTTCCCGAACCGGACCGCTTCGCCGTGCGCCGCAGCCCGAACCCGCACCTCGCGTTCGGGGCCGGACGGCACGTCTGCCTCGGCGCGTGGCTCGCGCGCCTCGAGGTTCGGGCGACCTTCGAGGAGCTCTTCCGCCGGGTGCGCGCCGTGGAGCTCGCCGGCCCGCCCGACCGCCTCCGCTCCAACTTCATCCACGGCGTCAAGCACCTCCCGGTGCGCCTCATCCCCCGCTAGGACCCGTCTCATGCGACGCATCGCGCTCCTCTTCGGGCTCGCGCTCCTCCTCGCGCCGCCCGCCGTCGCCCAGTTCGCGCTGGAGCGGGTCTTCTCGGCGCCGTTCCCGACCAGCCTGACCGCCGCTCCCGACGGGAGCCGGGTCGCGTGGGTCTTCAACGAGGAGGGCGCGCGCAACGTCTGGGCGGCGGACGCGCCCGACTTCCGGGGGCGGCGGCTCACCGACTTCGAGGGCGACGACGGGACCACGATGTCGGCGCTGGCCTTCAGCCGGGACGGTTCCCGCATCGCGTTCGTGCGCGGCGACGGCCCCAACCGGGCCGGCGAGTTGCCGAATCCGCTGAGCCGGCCCGAAGGGGTGGAGCGGGCGCTCTGGGTGATCGAGGATCGCCCGCGCAAGCTGACCGAGCCGGCCGGAAGCCCGCTGTTCACGGCGGCCGGGGACGCGCTCTTCTTCGTACGGGGCGGCAGGATCCATCGGATCGGGCTCGAGCCGGGGGCCGCGCCCGAAGAGGTCGTCGCAGTGCGCGGCTCGCTCGGCGGCTTGCGCCTCTCGCCGGACGGAACGGTCCTCGCCTTCGTCTCGAACCGGGGCGCCCACTCGTTCGTCGGCCTTTTCGACGTCGCGGCGGGAACGGTGCGCTGGCTGGATCCGTCGGTGGACCGCGACGTCGCGCCGGCGTTTTCTCCGGACGGCGCCGAGGTGGCCTTCCTGCGGACTCCGCCGCTCCTCCGGCCGGCGCTCTTCGTCCCGCGCCGGGAGGGGCCGCCTTGGAGCGTGCGCGTCGCTTCGGTCGCGGATCCGGGGACGAGCCGCGAGGTCTTCCGCGCCGACCCCGGTCGGGGCAGCGCGTTCTCGGGAACGGCGTCCGCCGACCAGCTCCACTGGACCCTGGGCGGCGCCGTCGTCTTTCCCTGGGAGCGCGACGGCTTCCGCCATCTGTACGCGGTTCCGGCCGCGGGCGGCGCGCCCCGCGCGCTGACGTCGGGGCCGTTCGAGGTCGAGTACGCGGTCGCCGACGGCCGGGGCGGCGTGCTGGCCGCGACCAACGAGGACGATCCGCATCGCCGGCACCTGTGGCGAGTCGGCGGCTCCGGGGCGCCGGAGCGGCTGACTCCGGGCGCGGGGGTCGAGACGCTCCCGGTCGCGCTCGAGGGCGGCGGCGTCGCGTTTCTGGGCGGCGACGGCCGGCGTCCGCTCCAGCCGATGATTCTCGACGGGGAGGGGGCGCGGCCGCTCGCTCCGGGCGCCTTCCCGAACGACTTCCCGCTGGACGGGATGACGGATCCCCGTCCGGTGAGCTTCCGCGCCGCCGACGGGATGCTCATCCACGGCCAGCTCTTCGAACCGCCCCCCGGCTCCCCGCCGGGTCCCGGAGTCCTGTTCCTCCACGGCGGATCCCGGCGCCAGATGCTCCTCGGCTGGCACTACCTGGGGTACTACGCGAACTGCTACGCCTTCCACCAGTACCTCGCCAGCCGCGGCTTCACCGTGCTCTCGGTGAACTACCGCAGCGGCACCGGCTACGGCATGGAGTTCCGCGAGGCGCTGAACTACGGCGCCAGCGGCGCGTCCGAGCATCAGGACGTGCTCGGCGCCGGACACTTCCTCGCGAGCCTGCCGGGCGTGGACCCGGGCCGGATCGGCCTCTGGGGCGGCTCCTATGGCGGCTACCTGACCGCGATGGGGCTGTCGCGCGCGTCCGACCTCTTCGCCGCCGGGGTCGATATCCACGGCGTGCACGACTGGAACCGCACGATCCAGGGCTTCGTCCCCTCCTACGAGCCGCACTTCCATCCCGACGCGCAGCGGCTCGCCTTCGAGTCCTCGCCGCTGGCTTCGGTCGATGGCTGGCGCTCCCCGGTCCTGCTGATCCACGGCGACGACGACCGCAACGTCCCCTTCAACGAAACCGTGGAGCTGGTGCAGAAGCTGCGCGAGCTCGGGGTGGAGCACGAGCTGCTGGTCTTCCCGGACGAGGTGCACGGGTTCCTCCGCCACGCGAACTGGCTGGAGCTGTTCCGCCGGAGCGCCGCCTTCCTCGAGCGATGGCTCGGGGATCCCGTGGGCGAATCCGCGCCATGAAGGGACTCGCGATCGCTTGCATTCTCCTCGCCGCCGGCGCGGCGGCGGCCCAGGACGCCGGCTTCCACCTCGTGCTCGTCGCCAAGCACGAGTAGGGGACCGTGTCCCGTCCGGGCCGGGCCGTGACCGCGGGCCCGCTGCACGGGGTCGGGGTCGTCGTCCGCGCCGGCGCCGTCGTCGCCGTGAAACAAGAGGGCTCCGAAGTCGAGATCCAGGCGGACTGCGACCTCCACGATCCGGAGGAGGACCACCTCCACGCCGCCGCGACCCGGATCGGCGGCGGCGCCGAGGTGGGCAGCAGCGTGCTCGGCGTGTTCCGGCTGGTGGGCGGGACCGGCAAGTTCGCGAACGCCTCGGGCGCCTGCGCCTACGCGGTCCACTACATGGAGGAGGACGACGACCTGGTCTTCGTCGCCCGCTGCGACGGCTGAGCCTCAGTCCACCGGCGTCCCGTCCCGAAACGCCCGCCCGAGCAGGAGGTCCTTCAGGCGCAGCGTGATCGGGCCGGTGACGCCGTCGCCGACGCGCCGACCGTCCACCTCCAGCACGGGCGAGATTCCTCCCATGGCGCCGGTCGTGAACATCTCGTCGGCGACATGGGCCTCGGTCAGCGTCAGGTTCTTCTCGAACACCGGAACGCCGTCCTCCCGGGCGGCCTCGATCGTCACGGCCCGGGTCACCCCGGGCAGGCAACTGTGGGCGTGCGGCGTGAAGGGCGCGCCGTCCCGGACGAGGAACGCGTTCGTGGCGTTGGTCTCGGCCACGAAGCCCGCGAGGTCCGGCATGAGCGCGTCGTCCGCCCCGGCGTGGTTCGCTTCGATCTTGGCGAGGATGTTGTTGACGAGGTTCGCGTGGTGGATGCGCGAGTCGATGCACTGCGGGCTGTTGCGCCGGACCGAGGACGTGATCAGCCGGACGCCACCGGGGTCGTGCGCCGGCGGTTTCCACTCCGCGAGCACGATGAGGATGCAGCCGGAGCGGTTCCATTCCGGGCTCATTCCCGAGGTGACCTTCTCGCCCCGGGAGAGCGTGAGGCGGACGTGGACCCCGTCGGTCATGCGGTTGGCGCGAAGGGTCTCGAACAGCGCCGCCCGGACCGCGTTCCGATCCGGGACGCCGGCGAACGCCATGGCGTGAGCCGAGTCGGTCCAGATGCCGGTCGAGGTCGGCCACCCGCCCCCGGACGACCCGCAGCCCTTCCCACACGGTGTCTCCGGCCCGCGCCGAACTGTCGAACACGGACGCCCGCGCCTCCGCGCGGGGCGGCAGCGCCCCGTCCACGTGGACGAGGATCGCGGAGTTCCTGGGGTCCGGCTCCATCAGACCTTCAACCGGACGCCCCGCCGGTCCAGCCACGCGGCGACCCCGAGCCACAGCGCTGCGTTCGCGAGCGCGAATCCGAGCGATCCGTTCAGCGGCCCGAGCCACGACGCGAACAGCGTCCGCCACGTCCAGGCGTAGGCCGAGGCGTCTCCGGGGGCGGGAAAGAGCGATATCGTCTTGGTGAGCAGCCCCGAGCCCACGAAGACGAGGATCGCGTTCCGGCCGGCGGCCGCGAAAGGCCGCGTCCATGCCGGCGGGGTCCGGAAGTCGGTGAGCAGCATGGCCGCGCCGAGGCAGGAGCACGCGATCCCGGCGGTGAAGAGCGCGTAGGAGCTCGTCCACAGGTTCTTGTTGATGGGAAGCCAGGCGTCCCACGCCCAGCCGGCCGCGGCGAGGGCGAACCCCCAGGCGAACAGCGTCGCGAGCTTCCGCTGCGCCTCCCGTTCGGAGCGCAGCAGCCGTCCCGCGAACACGCCGATCAGCGCGGTCGCGATCGCCGGGACCGTCGAGAGGGCCCCTTCCGGATCCCACGTGACCTGGTGGAGCGGACCGGGGATGAGGAGTCGGTCCAGCCACGCGGGGAGGTTCGTCCCCGGGGCGAGATCGCCGGGAATCCCGCCCGGGGCCGGGACGAACGCGAGAACGGCCGCGGTTCCGCCGAGACCGGCCGCGGCGAACGCGAGGAGCCAGCGCTTCGGAAGCGTCAGCGCCGCGGTCCCCGCGACCAGATAGACCACGCCGATCCGCTGGAGCACGCCCGGAAGGCGCACGCCGTCGATTCCGAAGAACGGCCACGCCGCGAGAAGAAGGCCCAGCGCGACGAGGATCAGGCTGCGTCGCGCGACCCGGAGGATCAGGCCCAGGAACGCCCCCGGGGAGGCTTCCGCCCGCCGTTCGAGCGAGAACGGGATCGCGACTCCGAGGATGAACAGGAAGAAGGGGAAGATCAGGTCGGTCGGCGTCCACCCGTGCCAGGGAGCGTGCCGGAGCGGCGGATGGACGTGGCTCCAGCTCCCCGGGTTGTTCACGAGGATCATCGCGGCGACCGTGGCGCCTCGAAAGACGTCCAGCGAGTGGAGCCGGCCGCCGGTCACGCCCGGATGCGCCGCCTCGGCCGCCTGCGGTGGCGCTCCGCCGCCAGCTTGCCGGCGGAGAAGCGGGTGTCCATGGGTTCTTCCATTCTCGCAGCACCGGGTCGGGCCGCGAATTCCTCCCCGCGCACCGCGCCCATGAGGATCCCGTCCGCAAGGAGCTCGACCGGCTCGTGCTGGAGGATGCGCTCTCTTTCCCCGGGGACGCGATGGACCAGGTCGCGCCGATGCGGGAGCGGTGGTGCGCCGAGCCGACCGTCCACGGTGGCGAGGAGGACTGGGCCGCCGACCGATCAGTCGCGCAGGACCTCGAGAGCCGCATCCAGCAGCTCCCGGTCCCAGGTCCGGAAGTTCGCCCGCGTCAGCGGCAGCGGGACGTCCGGCATGGCCGGATTGCCCTCGAGGATCTCCCCGTTGGGGCGCAGCGTGTGCCCGACGTTCCACATGAACGTGGCCAGCGGCCGCCCGGAGCCGGGCAGAACCAGCGTCTCCTCGTGCTCCCAGGTGTTGCTGTAGCCGCCCGGCGGCATCCCGACGACCACGGCCAGATCGTTGTCCTTGAACATCGAGACGAACTGGTCGAGGTGGGAGCCGCCGTGCGGCCCGCTCAGGATGACCGTCCGTCCCCGGAAGTGCGTCGGCGCCGGATCGAGCGTCCCGCTCGCGTCCCGGGGCAGGTGGGCCAGCTTGAACGGGGTCGGGGGCGTGTACTCGTAGCCGCGCCGGACGGATTCCCGGCCGTCGGTCCGCGCCCACTCGACGAGCCATTCCCGGCTCAGGTTCAGCCCGAGGATCTCCGGCGCGCCGCCGTCGGGCTCCATCGCGGCGAAGCGCTCGATGAGCGCCTCGCCCGCGTCGCTGATCCGCACGTTTCCGAACGTGGTCCGGAACGGCTCGTTCACGAGCCGCTGGATCGCGTAGGCCCCGTGGGAGCCGCCGCTGCTCCCGCGCACGTCGATGACGAGGTCGTGATCGAGGAGCTCGTCGGTTTCGGCGAGCTCCATGAGATCCATCACGTCCTTGATCAGACTGAACTCGAAGTCCAGCCAGCGCAGCAGCACGACGCCGTCGTCCGCGCTCCGCAAGACGTGGAAGTTCTCGCGCTCCAGCAGCGGCTCGAACCCCGGATACTCGGGTCGCAGCTCCCGGCAGTGGGTCGCGCAGTCCCCGTAGGCCAGCGACCGCTCGTACCGCTCGCCCGCGTCGTCCTCGAGCGCGAGGTCGAGCGTCTCCCGGTAGAGCTCCGGAGGAACGCCGGGGACGATCCGCGGCAGTTCCCGCGCCATCCACCAGTACAGCCCGTGCCGTGACGAGTGGCGGATCCACGGCCGGAACGCGGCGACGTACTCCGGGATGGTTCGGCCGTTCACCTCGACGATCCGGTCCCCGCTCTCCGCGTCGAAGAACGACGGCCGGTCGAGGTCGGCGAAGTCCGCGAGCACGAGGATCGGGGCGGCGAGCGCCGGAGCGCCGGGAGCCGCGAGGCCGCCCTCCGCCGGGCGCACCGACAGGTGGCGGTCGCGGCGGGCGTTGCTGAGCTTCACGAGCGCCCACCACAGTTCGGCCTCCGTCCGCGCGCCGACGAACTCCTCCCGAAGGCGGCGCATCCCGTCGAGCGGCGAGAAGTCCAGTCGCGCCTCCTTGACCGGCGAGAACGCCTCGCGGCGCTCGGTCTTCTCGAGGATGTCGTCGAAGAGCGTTTCGAGCTCGGCCCGGGTCGCGACGGGCTCGGGGGCGCATCCCACGGCCAGGAGCGCGAAGAGGACGAGTCGGCGCATCGGCCCCCGAGCGTACCCCGAGTTAGGCTCGCGCCTCGTGCCCTCGTTCTCGGCGGCGGCCGGCGCGGCGGCCGGACTTCTCTCGCTGCTCGCGTTCCTCCCCTACTTCGTCTCCACGCTCCGGGGCCGAACCCGCCCGAATCGGGCCACGTGGTGGATCTGGAGCGTGACCGGGGCGGTCCTGCTCGCGAGCTACTGGTTTTCCGGCGCGGACACGACGATCTGGGTCCCGGTCGCCTACTTCGTCGCCTCGTTCGCGACCGCCCTGCTGAGCATCCGCCACGGCGAGGGCGGCGCGACCCGCCTCGACCGCGGCTGCCTCATGGGAGCGGGCGCCGGCCTGATCCTTTGGTGGCTCCTCGACACGCCGGTCGCCGCTCTCGTCACCACGCTCGGTGTGGACTTCGCGGGCGCGCTGCCGACCATCCGGAAGGCGTGGGAGGCGCCCTGGACCGAGGATCGCCTCGCGTGGGGGCTCTTCGTCGCGGCGAACGCCATCAACCTCGTCGCAGTGGACCGCTTCGAGTTCGCCATCGTGATCTACCCGCTCTACTTTTTCCTCGCCAGCGGGACGATCGCCTTCCTCGTCCTGCGCCCGAGGGTGGTACAACCCGCGCCGTGAGCGACATCCGCCGCGTCCGGGCGCTCTGGCCCGACCACCTCGGGCTCGCCCGCGGGAAGCTGCTCCGTCCGGGCGCGGCGGCCACCGGCCATTGCGTCGCCACCTTCGCGCTCGGCTTCGACCGCGAGATGGACGCCTACCCGAATTCCGGGCTCCTCGACGGCCTCCCCGACATGCGCGCGGTCTTCGACCCCGATCGGATTCGGCCCGGCTGGGACCCTGGCCACGGCGTCGTGGTCGCCGACCTCGAGCAGAACGGCGGGCCGCTCGAGCGGTCCCCGCGCCGCGTGCTCCAGCGCGCCGTCGCCGCCCACGAGGCCGACGGCCGCCGCCCGGTCGTGGGGATGGAGTTGGAGGCGTACCTCCTCGCTCCCGACGGCGACGGCGGCTACCGGTCGGTCCGCACCCCCGGCTCCCACGTGTACGGCTCGGGCCCGTTCGCCGACCCCGACGGGGTCATGGAGGCCGTGCTCGACGCCGCCGACGCCGCCGGAATCCATCTGGAGTCCTTCCACAGCGAGTACGACGACGGCCAGTTCGAGCTCACGCTGGCGAAGAAGGACGCCCTCGCCGCCGCCGACGAGGCCTTCCTGTTCAAGCTGCTCGCCCGCGAGGTGGCGGCGCGGCGCGGCCACCACCTGACCTTCATGGGGAAGCCCTTCGGCGACCGGGGCGGCTCCGGACTCCACGTGAACCTGAGTCTCGAGGAGGACGGGCGCAACGTCTTCGATGATCCGGGCGGGGACGGCGGGATCTCGCCGCTCGCCTGGTCCGCCGTCGCGGGGCTGCTCCGGCACCACGCCGGGCTCGCCGGCGCGGTCGCGCCCACGGTGAACGCCTACCGCCGGCTCCGCCCCGGCCAGATGAGCGGCTACTGGGCCAACTGGGGCCACGACCACCGCGGCTGCGCGGTGCGGATCCCGCTCGAACGCGGCGAGGGGAGCCGCATCGAGCACCGGCTGGCGGACGGCGCCTGCGGCCCCCACGTCGCGGTGGCCGCCACGCTCTTCGCCGCCCGTCTCGGAATCGGCGAGCGTCTCGCCCCGCCGCCGGAAGAGACCGGCGACTGCCTCGAGGACTCCGAAACGAAGGTCACGGTCGCGCCCGACCTCCAGCGCGCCCTCGCCGACCTCGAAGCCGACTCCGCTCTCGTCGCCGCGCTCGGCGAGGAGTTCACCCGCATGCACGTGACCGTCAAGCGGCGCGAGTGGGAGCGCTTCCGCGCCCACGTGAGCGACTGGGAGCGGCGCGAGTACACGCCCTATCTCTGAGTGACCTTCGCCGAATCCGTCACGCCGGAAGCCCTCGACCGCGACCCGGACCCCCTCCTCGCCCGGCTGCGCGAGGAGGCTCCGGCGGAGTTCGTGCCCGCGCTCGACATGTGGTTCGTGACCCGCTGGGACGACGTCCGGACGATGGAGGACCGCCCCGAGGTCTTCAGCGCCCGCACCGAGCCGAGCTTCCTCGCGCGCACCCTGGGCGAGAACATGCTCACCCTCGATCCGCCGGCGTGCTCCCGGCTCCAGCGGGCGATGAAGCCGCCCTTCCTGCGGGCGGGCCGCAGCGGAACGTTCGTCGAGCGGGAGCTTCCCCGGATGTGCGACGCGCTCATCGCCGACATGCGCGACGACGGCGAGGCGGACCTCGTCGCCGGGTACGCCGCGCTCCTGAGCGCCGGGTCGCTCGCGACCGTGCTCGGCCTCGACGCGCACGACTTCCGCCAAGTCTGGGACTGGTGCGAGGGCCGGTGCGCCGGCGTCGCCAACTTCGGGGGCGACCCCGAAGCCTTCGCCGTCGGACGCGAGGCTGCGGACGCGGTCGAGCGCGCCGTCCTCGCCCGGCTGGACGAGCTCCGGTCGCGCCCGGAGACCGCCGGCCTGCTCCACTTCCTCGAGGCGGACGAGGGCCTCGCGCCCGCCGAGATCGTGAACGACGTGCGGCTCATGATCTCCGGGGGGATCAACGAACCCCGGGACGGGATCGGCCTCGTGGCCTGGACCATGCTCGCGGACGACCGGCTGCGGGACGACGCCCTCGGCGGCGCCCCGGCCATGCGCCGGCTCGTGGACGAGGTGCTCCGGCGGTACTCCCCGGTCGGGACGATCACCCGCGCGACGACCCGCGAGACCGAGCTGGGCGGCGAGCGGCTGCCGCCGGGCGCGCTGGTCTCGGGAATCCTTCGGGCGGCGAACCTCGATCCCGCCCGCTTCCGGAATCCGGAGCGGATCGATCCGGCGCGGGCCGAGGGCGGGAACGCGGCCTTCGCGCTCGGCGCGCATCGCTGCGTCGGCGAATGGCTGGGCCGCCAGGTGATCCGCGTCGGAACCGAGCGGCTCTTCGCGAACCTGCCCGGCCTCCGGCTGGATCCGGACGAGCCGGTCGAGCTGCGCGGCTTCGAGTTCCGGGGGCCGAAGAGCGTCCGGGTGCGGTGGAACGCCTGATGAGCGCCGGATTCCTGTTTCCCCGGACCGCCGCCGGGCGCGCCTCGCTGCTCGCCGCGCCGCCGTGGCACTACTCGGGCGAGATGCTCACGATCGAGTACCTCGCGCCCGAGGGCTCGGTGGCGGCGCTTCTCCCGCCGCCGCTCGAGCCGGTCGCCGACCGTCCGGACGCCGTCGCCGCCATCTGGGCCGACTGGCAGGCGTGCGGCGAGTCCGGCGAGGAGCTCCTCGACCCGATCCGCGCCCAGTACCGGGAGTGCCTCCTCGTGGTCCGCTGCCGGTATCGGGGGCGCGACTGGTCGCGCTGCGCCTTCATCTGGGTGGACACCGACGCCTCGCTCGTCCGCGGCCACTTCCAGGGATATCCCAAGAAGCTCGGCGAGATCCGGATGACCCGACCGGCGCTCATCGGGCGCGCCGGACCGAGGCTGGCCCCGGGCGGGCGCTTCGGCGCGACCCTCGCCGCCGGCTCCCGCCGGCTGCTCGAGGCCCGATTCACCATCGCCGGCTCCGCGGAGGACGTCGGCTTCGTGAACGCCCACCCGATGCTCCACCATCGGCTGATGCCGAGCGTGGAGGCCGACGGCTCCGACTCGCTGCGCGAGCTGGTGACGGTCCGCTCGGAGGACGTGGAGGCGGAGACCGCGTGGATCGGCGACGCCGACCTGAAGGCGTTCCCCTCGCCGACCGAGGAGCTGGACGCGCTCCGCCCGGTCGAGATGCTCGGCGGCTTCTTCCGGCGCGTCGGGTTCACGTTCCGCGGGGGCCGCACCCTCGACCCGGAGGGAGGCGCCTGATGCCGGTCGCCGGCTTCGGCCTCGTCTCGCACGTCCCGACGATCATGCTCCCCGAGCCGGTGCGCCGCGGCCTCAACGAGGGCAAGGAGATCAGCCTCGTTCCCGGCCTGCGCCGCCTGCGCGCCGAGGTCCTCGACCGGCTCGCGCCCGAGACCGTCGTCATCCTCGACGCCCACTGGTTCAGCACCGTCGAGCACTTGCTGGCCGCCCAGGAGCGCCGCCGCGGGATCTACACCTCGGAGGAGTTGCCCCGCGGGCTGCATGGCGTCGCCTACGACTATCCCGGCGATCCCGAGCTGGCCGAAGCCGCCGCCGCCGCCGCGAACCGCCGGGGGACGCGGGCCCACGCCTCGGCCGACCCCCACCTGCCGGTCCACTACCCGACGATCAACCTCGTCCACTATCTGCATCGGGGCGAGCGGGTCGTCTCGGTGAGCTGCGCCCAGACCGGATACCCCGACGACTTCCTCGCCATGGGCGCCGCGCTCGGCGACGCGGTCCGCGAGACCGGCCGCCGGGTCGTGTTCCTCGCCTCGGGCGGGATGAGCCACCGCTTCTGGCCGCTCTCCGAGCTGCATTTGCACGAGGCCTCCGATCCGGCGCACGTGCGCACTCCCGAGGCGCGCGCCGCCGACGAGGAGCGGCTCGAGTGGATGCGGGCCGGACGCCACGACCGGATCGTCGAGACCATGCCGGACTTCGCCCGCCACGCCCCCGAGGGGCGGTTCGGGCACTTCCTCATGGCGCTCGGCGCGGTCGGCGGCGCGGCCTGCCGCGCCCCGGGGCGGATGTACTCGGACTACGAGAACGCGATCGGGACCGGCCAGGTCCACGTCTGGTTCGACCGACCGGATGACGGCTGGGACGGGAAGGGGGCCTGATCCGGGTCGGTATGCTGGGGGCGCCGGGAGGGCGACCATGGATCGACGAGCCTTTCTCAAGACGAGCGCCGCCGGAGCGGGCCTGACCGCCGCCGGCGGTTGCTCCCCCAACGCCGCCGAGGCTCCTCGGGCCGGGATTCCTCCGTTCGAGCTCGACGAGGCCACGGTCGCCGACCTCCGGCGGATGATGGAGTCGGGGGAGCGCACCGCGCGCTCGATCGTCGAGGCCTACGTCGGCCGGATCGAGGCCCTCGACCGGCAGGGCCCGGAGCTGCGGTCCATGATCGAGGTCAACCCGGACGCGCTCGAGATCGCCGACGGGCTGGACGCCGAGCGCCGCGCCGGTTCGGTCCGCGGCCCGCTCCATGGCGTACCGATCGCGCTCAAGGACAACCTCGACACCCACGACCGCATGACCACCACCGCCGGATCCCTCGCGCTCGAGGGCTCGATCCCGCCGCGGGACTCGTTCGTGGCCGAGCGGCTGCGCGAGGCCGGCGCGGTCCTCCTCGGCAAGGCGAACATGAGCGAGTGGGCCTACTTCCGGGGCGAGCGCGCCACGAGCGGCTGGAGCGCCCGGGGCGGGCAGTGCCGGAACCCCTACGCGCTGGACCGCAACCCGTGCGGATCCAGCTCCGGTTCGGGAGTCGCCGCGTCGGCCAACCTCGCGGCGCTCACCGTGGGGACCGAGACCGGCGGCTCGATCATGTGCCCCTCCTCCAGCAACGGCGTCGTCGGGATCAAGCCGACGGTGGGGCTGTGGAGCCGCTCCGGGATCATCCCGATCTCCCACTCGCAGGACACCGCCGGCCCCATGACCCGCACGGTCGAGGACGCCGCGCTCCTGCTCGGCGCCGCGGTGGGGGTCGATCCGCGCGACGAGGCCACCTCGCGCTCCGAGGGGAACTTCCACGCCGACTACGCCGGATTCCTCGACCCGGCGGGCCTCCGGGGCGCCCGGATCGGCGTGGCGCGCAGCTTCACCGGCTTCGACCCCCGGGTCACCGCGCTCCTCGAGGACGCCGTCCAGGCGATGCGCGACGAGGGCGCGGAAGTGATCGATCCGGCGAACCTCGCCCAGGCCGCGTGGAACGACGAGCTGCCGCTGCTCGTCCTCGAGTACGAGTTCAAGGCGGACCTGAACGCGTACCTCGCGACCCTCGGCCCCGACGCGCCGGTCCGCACGCTCGCCGACGTCATCGAGTTCAACGAACGCAACGCGGACGTCGAGATGCCGCACTTCGGCCAGGAGCGCATGATCGCGTCCGAGGCGCGCGGCCCGCTCACCGACCAGGCGTACCAGGACGCGCTGCGCGCGATTCAGCGCGGCAATCGCGAGGACGGCGTCGACGCGCTCATGGACGAGCACGGGCTGGACGCCGTCGTCGCGCCCACCCGCGACTTGCCGTGGGTCACGGACCACATCAAGGGCGACCGGCTGGACGGCGGCAGCAGCGCCGGCCCGGCGGCCATCGCGGGCTACCCCGACGTCAGCGTGCCGATGGGGTTCGTCTCCGGCCTGCCGGTCGGAATCTCGTTCTTCGGGCGGGCGTGGAGCGAACCCGTGCTCCTCCGCATCGCCTACGCATTCGAACAGGCGACGCGGCATCGCCGGGCTCCCGGCTTCGAGGAGACGCTCGGATAACCGCATCCCGGGGAGGAAACCACCCGGTCTTCAAGATCGCTCGGCCTCGCCGCCGCGGCGCTGCTCCTCCCGCTCGGGTGCGCCACCTCCTGGGCAGGACGTCGTGCTGGCGCTCGCCCCGGCCGCGAAACTCGGCTACGAGGTCATCTGCTCCGGCGACTGCGAGGAGGAATGGCGGCGCGCCCGGGTCGGGCTCGCGACGTAGTCCCGCTTCCCGCTGGAGCTGGCCACGGACGTCGTGGGACCGCGAGCCCATCGGCGACGGCGCCCACGCGATCTCGATGCAGCGGATCCGCGCCGTCGTGATCGAGTGCCGGCCCCCCACCGACCGCGAGGCGGAGATGGCCTTTCTCCACTACGTCCAGTACGGCGAGGACCTGGTCCGCGGCCTTCCCTTCGCGCCCGACGAATCGCCGGCCTCAGCGGACCGGGAAGACCGTCTCCCCCTCGACCACGGTCCGCTCGACCGCGATCCCGTCGGCGGGGACCGTGCGCGGATCGCCCGAGAGCACCACGAAGTCGGCGAGCTTGCCCACCTCCAGCGATCCCTTGCTCGCTTCCTCGAACGTGAGCCACGCGTTGTCGATCGTGAACAACCGCAGCCCCTCTTCGGGAGTCACCCGCTGGTCCGCGCCGAACGCGCCGCCGCTGATCGTCTCGCGCGTGACGAAGTGGTGGAGCGCCCACAGCGGCGGGTAGGGGACCACCGGCGCGTCGCTGCCCGCCGAGACCGGAATCCCCTCGTCGAGGAACGAGCGCATCGGCGTCACCCGTTCCGCCCGCTCCCGGCCCCAGTAGCGCTCGAGGCTCGGCGCCGCCAGGTAGAGATGGTGCTGTCCGGCGACCGCGAGGTCGAGCTCCCGCAGCCTCGCGAACTGGTCCGGGGCGACGATGAACCCGTGCTCCACGCTCCAGCGCTTCCCGGCGAGCGGCGTCTTCCGGTTCGCGGTCGCGTACCCGTCGAGCACCTGATCGAGCGCCAGATCGCCGACGGCGTGGGTCGCGACCCGCCACCCCTCGGCGGCGAGCGCGGTGACGACTTCCGCGAACTCGTCCTCGGGCATGGTCCGCAGCCCGTGGAAGGTCCCGTTCCTTCCCCACGGTTCGGCGTACGGCTCGCGCATCAGGCCCCCCTCGAAGCCGCCGTCCACGCCCAGCTTGATCCCGCCGACGCGCAGCCACCGGTCGCCCTCGTCCGGCGCGACGCCCCACGAGGCGAGCGCGGCCCGCGCCTCCTTCGCGCTTCGGGCGCGCATCCGGAACAGGAAGTTCACGCGCATTCGCAGCAGGCCCCGCCGCCGCATCTCCTCGAGCATCCGGTACTCCTCGAGCGACCCGCCCGGATGCCGGACGCTCGTGAGCCCGACCGCATGAAGCTTCCGGTACTGCTCCGCCCGGTCGCGGATCCGCTCCTCGAGGTCCCGCGGCGGAAGCTCGGGGAGCGCGACCAGCCGCTTCGCGGCGTCCACGAGCTCGCCGTTGAGCTCCCCGTCGGGGTAGCGGGTGATGCGGCCCCCCTCGGGAACCGGCGTGTCCGTCGTGACGTCCCAGCGCTCGAGCGCCGCCGAGTTCAGGATGTACTCGTGTCCGCCCCGCACCACGACGACCGGGTTGTCGGGCGCCGCCGCGTCGAGGTCGCGCCGCAGCGGGAGGCGCCGCTCGCGCAGTTGGCCCTCGTGCCAGTCCGAATTCGTGAGCACCAGCTCGCCCGGACCGACGGAAAGGGCGCGCTCCCGGATGGCCGCGAGCGCCTCGTCGATCGTCCGCGCCCGCGAAAGGTCCACGCCGTCGCCGCCGCCCGCGGAATGCAGGTGGTTGTCGGCGAACCCCGGCGCGACCGTTCGCCCGGCGAGGTCGATGCGCTCGGAGTCCGGCCCGGCGAGCCGCAGCATCTCCCGGTCCGAACCGAGCGCCGCGATCCTTCCGTCCTTGATCGCCATGGCCGAAACGACCCGGAATTCCGGATCCACGGTCAGGATCGTTCCGCCGTGGACGATCAGGTCCGCGTCCGGGGCCGCGCCGCAGCCCAGCGCGAGGACGCCGAGGAGCGCCGCCCTCATTCGACGAGGCCGACCTGCCGCATCAGGAACGCGGTCTCCATGGCCCGGTCGGGGATGCGGCTGCGGCCCCCGGCGTGCCCGGCGCGCTCCGAATACCGGAGGATGACCGGCAGCCCGGACGAGGTCGCCGCCTGCACCCGCGCCGCCATCTTCCGCGCCTGGAGCGGCGGCACCCGCGTGTCGAGGTCGCCCTGGGTGAACATCACCGCCGGATACGGCGTTCCGTCGCGCACCGCCTGGTACGGCGAGTACCGCCGGAGAAAGGCGAACTGCTCGGGGAGCGCGGCGTTGCCGTACTCGAGCAGCGCCGGCATGTTGTTCGTCTCGACGAACTCGTGGAAGCGGACCATGTCCAGGTCGGGGAAGCCGCAGAACACGGCGCGGAACAGCTCCGGCCGCTGGGTGAACGCGCTCGCGACCAGCAGGCCGCCGTTGCTCCCGCCCATGATCGCGAGGCGGTCCGGGTTCGTGTAGCCGTTCTCGACGAGCCACTCGGCGGACGCGATGAAGTCGTCGAAGACGTTCTGCTTGTTCTCGAGCATCCCGGCGCGGTGCCAGTCCTCCCCGAATTCGCCGCCGCCGCGCAGCGTCGCGACCGCGAAGACGCCGCCCGCCTCCACCCAGACGGCGGCCTGCGCCCGGAACGAGGGCGCGAGGCTCACGTTGAAGCCCCCGTAGCCGTGGAGAAGAAGGGGAAGGTCGCCGTCGAGCGGCGCGTCCTTCGGCCGCATCACGTACATCGGGGCGCGGGTTCCGTCCTTCGACGCGTACCAGACCTGCTCCACGAGGACGTCCGCGCCGTCGTAGTCGGGGCGCGGCGGCTCCATGCGCTCGCGTTCGAGCGTTTCCGGATCCAGCCGGTATCGGGTCTCGGGGACCGTGAACGAGGCCAGCGTGAGCGTCGCCCCGTCCTCGCCGAGCCGGCTCACCGACGCCGCATGAAAGGGCGGCAGCGGAACTTCGTCCGTCGGAACCAGCGGGGCCTCGGCGCCCTCGAAGACGAGGATGCGCGAACTCACGTCGGCGAGCAGGTTCACGAAGGTCCGGTCCCCGATGGTCGTGAACCCGCGCAGGAGGTGCTCCTGCTCCGGAATCCACTCCCGCCAGCGCGACCGGTCGGACCAGCGCGACGGGGCGACGCCCGCGACCGGAATCTCCAGCACCCGGTACCGCGGCGCGTCGAGGTTCGTCGTGAGCAGCAACCGGCCGTCCTCGTGGCGAGCGGTCGCGTGCGCCCGCTCTCCCTCGAACACCGGATGCGCCTCCCCCGCGCTCCGGTCCATCACGTGGATCTCGTTCCGCATCCAGCCGTACTGGACGTTCAGCAGGAGCAGCGCCCCGTCCTCGATCTCCTCCACGCGCAGGAACGTCTCGGGGCCGAGCCCCTCGCCGTGGAGAAGCTCGTCCTCCTCGGGCGGCGCGCCGATCCGGTGGTAGCGGGCGCGGGGACCTTCGACGCGCGACCGATGCACGTAGAAGAAGCCCTCGCCGGCGCGGTCGAAGGCGATCGTTCCGTAGAGCGCTTCGGGCAGCCGGTCGGGCCGCTCCTCGAGCGTCTCGAGATCGAACAGGCGCACGGAGATCTCGTCGAGCCCGCCGTCGCGGATCCGGTAGAGCAGGAGCGACCCGTCGGGCGAGACGTCCACGACGTCGAGGCTCGCGTACTCGTCGAACCCGAGCGCCGCCGGATCCAGCAGGAGCTCGTGGTCCGCGTCGGCGTCAGGCCGGTCGCCCGTCTCGCCCCGGGGGCGCCGGTAGATCTTCGCCTGGAGCTCCCCCGGCCGCCGCAGCGTGAAGACCTCGTGTTCGCCGGCCCGCCTCGGAGCGGAGACCTGGGGCACGTCCATGAGCTCGGCGAACCGGGCCTCGAGCCGCGCCCGCAGCTCCGGCTCCGCCGCGACGCGCTCCGCGTAGGCGTTCTGGGCGTCGATCCACGCCCGCGTCTCCGGGCTGTCCTGTTCCTCGAGCCAGCGGTACGGATCCTCGATCCGCTCCCCGTGGATCGAGTCGGTCACGACCTCGACGCGGGTCCGCGGCGGCTCGGGCCAGTCGGGGCCGCACCCGCCGAGGAGCGCCAGAATCGGAAACAGCCGGAGTCGTCGCACGAAGCGAAGCCTACCGGCGGCTAGCCTTCCGTCCATGCCGTTTCGCTGGCCTCCCGAGCTCGTCCTCGATCCGAAGCGGGGCTTTCGCATCTACCGGGGCGTCGTCGCGTCCGACTGGACGGACCTGAACGGGCACATGAACGTCGTGTACTACCGCAAGGCGTTCGACCAGGCCACCCAGGCGATGCTGCGGGCGATCGGCCTGTGGGACAACGACAACGAGCACGGGTCCACCTTCGCGCTCGAGGATCACGTGACCTACCAGCGCGAGCTGCATCCGGGCCGCCCGTTCTTCGTCACCCACCAGCTTCTCGACCACGACGAGCGGCTGATGCACGCCTTCCTCCGACTCTACGCGGAACCCGCCGAACCGGATGGAGAGCCGACGCTCGCCGCGACTTGCGAGCACATCGGAATCCACGTGGACATGCGCACCCGGCGGGCGGCGGCGATGCCGCGGCCGTTCCAGGATCTGCTACGGGAAGTCGCCCGCCGTGTCCGCGACCTGCCGGACCCGAAGGAGCGGGGGAGGGTCATCGGCATCCGCCGCGGGTCCCCGGCGAAATCCGCCGGCTGACCCCGCCCGCAAAAAAAGTTTTCCGCAATTGCCGCCCCGGGCGGCGAAAACTCGTCTCGCTCACGGGTTCGGCCATGTGAGCGAAATTGCGCGAGCGCGAACCCACGAACCCCGGCGGCGAGGGAGCACGTCGACGCCTGTTTCAAGGCGGCGAGGGAGCACGCCGACGCCTGCTTCAAGGCGGCGAGGGAGCACGCCGACGCCTGCTTCCGGGAAGCCGCCGCCGAGCGCAAGGCGCTGGCGCAAGAGCGGCAGGAAATGGCCGAGACGCTCCGGTACGTCGTCGGCGTCATCGAGTCGCTGCGCGACGAAGTGGCCGATCGGCGTCGGTTCCGCATGAACCTGCGCGTCGCGATCCTCGGCGGATTCGGGCTCCTCGTCGCCGGCGGCTTCGCCCGACCGTTCATCGAGCGGGCGGTCGCGGCGCCGCCGGACGGTTGACCCGACTCAGTTCTCCCGGCGGATCACGACCCCGGCGAGGGCGCCGGTCGGCTGGCCGTTCTCGACCGCGATCCGTCCGTTGACCAGCACCCACGGAATTCCGGTCGGCGGAGCTCCGGGATTCATGATCGTCGCCGCGTCCTCCACCTCGTCGTAGTCGAAACCGACGACGTCCGCCTTGCATCCGACCCGCAGGCAGCCGCGGTCGGTCAACCCCACGATCATCGCCGGCAGGCTCGTCGAGGACCGGACCATGAACGGGAGCGTGATCGCCTCCCGCTCGCGGACGTAGTGCGCGATCTTCCGCGGATAGCTCCCCCAGAAGCGCGGGTGCCGCCCCGGAGTCGCCTCCAGCGCGACCCCGGCGTCGGTGGCCGTGGCGGTGAAGTCCTGCGCCATGTAGTGCTCCACGTCGAACCGGTGTCCCGCGACCGGACGGATGCGCACGCCATGCAGCAGCTCCTCGTCGCCCGTCCGGGCGAAGTCGATCAGCGTCTCGGCGACGCTCCGGCCGCTCGCCCGGGCGATCTGCGCCACCGTCTTCCCAACGAGCGAGGGATCCTCCGGAAAGACCACCACGATCAGCCGGTCCGCGCCGCCGAACAGGTCGATCTGCTGCTCGAGGTCGCCGAGCAACTCGGCGCGGACTGCGTCGTCGGCGAGGTTCGCCTCGAGGTTCTCGAGGCTCAGCAGGCCGGGGGTTCGCCACCTCGGGTCGTCGAGGCCCCCGGAGCGGTCGGTCCCCGGCGGCGCGAAGCCCCACACCGGAAGCACGCCGACCGGCCCTCCGCCGAACGTCTCGTAGGGGTACTGGTCGAGGAACGCCTGAACCCCCTCGCTCCGGGCGCGCCGGATCGCCTGGACGTCCCGCGCCGACTGGCCCCACGTGGAAGGGCCCTTGGCCTTGATGTGCGTCCCCACGACCCGGATCCCGGTCGCCCGGCCGATCTCGATGGTCTCCGCCATCCCCTCGACCCCGGTGAGCGTCGGGCCGTCCACGATGCTCGGGACCTGCCAGCGCGGCATCGGCGACTGGCTGCGCTGGTGCGAGTAGTAGAACCCGTCGTACTCGGCCACCACGCGCGCGAGCGCCACGATCTCGCCGGTCTCCGAAAAGCGCGCCGGCCGATACTCGGGCCCGGCGCCGAGGCCCCACGCCCCGTCCTCCATTCCCTCGCGGACCAGCTCCGCCATGCGGGCGACCTCGGACGGCGTGGCGGCCCGCTCGTGATCCGCCCCCATGACCTGCAGCCGCACCGTGGAATGGCCGACCATGGGAACGACGTTGGGGCCCACTCCCCGGCTCGCGTACGCCGCCATCTCGTCCCGGACCGGCCAGACCGCGTTGCGCCCGTCCGCGCCCATCACCACCGTCGTGATCCCCTGCGCGACCAGATTGATCGCCTTCCGCGCCTCGAGGTTCGGCCCGGCGAGCGCCCGGTCGGCGTGCGAGTGGAGGTCCACCCACCCCGGCGCGAGGAAGAGGCCGGTCGCGTCGATGGTCCGCGCCGCTTCGTGGCCGTCGTTCCCCGCGAGCCGTCCGACGGCGACCACCTCGTCGCCCCGGACGCCGACGTCGGCGCGCACGGCCGGGTTGCCGCTGCCGTCGAACACGAATCCGCCCGCCAGCAGCAGGTCGTAGGTCTGGGCGGCGGCCCCCGCGGCCGGCCAGCCGAGACCGAGAAGCAGAATCGCTCGCAACCGGCAGTTCATGGCGCCTCCTCGGGTCGTCTTCCGCCGCATCCTACCCGGCGGCGAAACTGCTAGCGTCACGCTGCCCCATGCTCCGATCCGTCCCCCTCTTGGCTTCGCTGGCGCTCGGCGCGGCCGCCGCCCTCGCCCAGCCGGATCCGGAAACGCTCAAGGGCCTGCGCTGGCGCACGATCGGCCCCGACGGAAACCGGCTGAGCGCCGTCACCGGCGAATGGGGCAACCCGGACGTCCTGTACTTCGGCGCGGCGTCCGGCGGAATCTGGAAGACCGACGACGGCGGGGTCACCTGGGCCCCGGTCTTCGACGACCAGGACGCGGCCTCGATCAGCGCGCTCGCCGTCTCCCCCTCGCATCCGGGCCACGTCTGGGCCGGCACCGGCGAGACCTTCATCATCCGCCCCGCGCTCGCGATGGGGAACGGGATCTACCGGTCCACCGATTCCGGCGGCTCGTTCGACCACATGGGACTGGAGGCGACCGGGCGCATCGCCCGCATCCTGATCCATCCGAGCGACCCGAATCTCGTGTACGCCTGCGCCCTCGGCCATTCCTACGCTCCCCAGCCGGAGCGCGGGGTCCATCGCACGACCGACGGCGGCGAGACGTGGGAACTGGTCCTGCACGTGGACGAGGACACCGGCTGCTCCGACCTCGCCATGGACCTCCGCCAGCCCGAGCGGCTCGTCGCCGGCATGTGGCAGCTCCGGATCGACACCGACGGGCTGCGCAGCGGCGGCCCCGGAAGCGGCGTCTGGCGCACCGCCGACGGCGGGGACGCCTGGGAGCGGCTCTCCGACGCCGGGATGGGGCTGCCGGGCGGAGCCGACCACCCGCTCGGCAAGATCGCCGTGGGAATCGCGCCGAGCGACTCCGACCGCTGGTACGCGCTCGTCGAGGACGAGAGCCCCGCGCTCTACCGCTCCGACGACGGCGGGGACTCGTGGCGGCTCATGATGCGCCGCCACGACCTCGCCGAACGCGCGCCCTACTACGTCCGCCTCGCCGTGGATTCGGCGAACGCGGACCGCGCGTACTTCGCGTCGGTGCTCTTCAGCACCACCGTGGACGGCGGCCGCACGCTCGTCGAGACCTCCTACCGGGCCGGCGGCGACAACCACGACGTCTGGGTGGATCCGCTGCGCGCCGAGACGGTGCTCGTGGGCCACGACGGCGGGGGCAGCATCTCGACCAACCGGGGCCGCACCTGGCGCCGCATCGTGCCTCCCGTCGCGCAGATGCACCAGGTGAGCGTGGACGACCGGATCCCGTACCGCGTTTACGGAAACCGGCAGGACGGCTACTCCTACCGCGGGCCGAGCCGCACCCCCGGGGGCGGGATTCCGCTCGGGCTCTGGCGGGGGGTCGGCGGCTGCGAGAGCGGCTGGGCGACCCCCGAACCCGGCGACGACGACGTGGTCTGGTCGGGCTGCTACGACGGCGGCCTCGAGATCTACGACGACCGCACCGGCCACGCCCGGGACGTGCGGGTCTGGCCGGAGGCGTCGTACGGCTGGGCCCCCGCCGACGTGAAGGTGCGCTGGCACTGGAACTTCCCGATGGTCCTCTCCCGGCACGAGCCCGGCGTGACGTGGGTCGGAAGCCAGTTCGTCCACCGGAGCCGCGACCGGGGCCAGTCGTGGGAGACGATCAGCCCCGACCTGACCACGAACGACAAGTCCCGGCAGCGGGACTCGGGCGGAATCACCGTGGACAACCTCTACACCTTCGACGGGGCGGTGCTCTTCTCGCTCGCCGAATCCCCGCTCGCGCCGGGCCAGCTGTGGGCCGGCAGCGTGGACGGCCGGCTCCACCTCACCACCGACGGCGGGGCCCATTGGCGCGACCTCAGCGACCGCGTGCCCGGGCTGGACGTGGAGTCGTGGATCAAGTTCGTCGAGCCGGGCCGCCACGACCCCCGAACCGCCTTCGTGGCGGTGACGCGCCACCAGTCGGGGGACTTCCGCCCGCACGTCTTCCGCACGACCGACCTCGGCGAGACCTGGGACCGGATCGGCGACGGGATCCCCTCCTCCAACTTCTCCTTCGTCCACGTCGTCCGCGAGGATCCCCGACGCGCCGGAGTGCTGTACGCCGGGACCGACAACCAGGTCTGGGCCAGCCTCGACTCCGGCGCCTCGTGGTTCTCGCTGCGCCTCGGGATGCCGCCCGCCCCGATCTACGGGATCCAGGTCCAGGAGCGGTTCGACGACCTCGTCGTCGCGACCTACGGCCGGGGCTTCTGGATCCTCGACGGGATCGGGCCGCTGCGGGAGCTCGCCGACCCGCCGGGCGACGGGCTGACCGTCTTCGACTCCCCGACCGCCTGGCGCTTCCTTCCCGCCCAGTCGATCAAGAGCGAGCCGGGCAGCCTCGTCACCGGGCGGAACCCGCCCTACGGAGCGGCGATCTCGTGGTGGAACGGCGGCGAGGACGGTTCGGCCGCGATCGAGATCCGCGACTCCGGCGGCGAGCTCGTGCGCTCGCTCTCGGCGCGGGCCGAGCCGGGACTGTCCCGGACGCACTGGGACCTGCGTCGCGAGGCGCCCCGCCGGGCGACGCTCCGCACCCGCCCGCCCGACCGGGACTGGGTCGAGCTGGGCGAGGACGGCGAGCGGAACCTGCGCACCTGGGATCTCGACGTCTTCCCCGGCTACCGGGGCGCGCTCGTCCCGCCCGGCGCGTACGAGGCGCGGATCACCCTCGGCGACGAGACCGCCTCCACCACGCTGACCGTCGAGAAGGATCCGAAGTCGGCGGGAACCCCCGAGTCCATCGCCGAGAAGCACGCGTTCCTCCGCGAAATCCACGCCCAGCTCGACGAACTGGCCGACATGGTGGACGACCTCGAGTGGATCCGCCGCGAGTTCGAGGGCCTTGCGGAGCGGCACGGCGACGACGAGTCGTGGAGCGCGATCCTCGAGAACGCCGGCGAGCTCCTCGGCACCGCCATCGCCATCGAGGGCCGCTTCGTGGACGTGGAGCTGACCGGCGCCCGGGAGGACGCCTTCCGCGCGCCCATCCGCATCTACGGCCGGCTCGGCGCGCTCGCGAACGACGCCGGCTGGGACGGCGCCGACTTCGCCCCGACCGACCAGCAGCGCGAGGTGCACGCGATCCTCACCGAGCGGTTCGAGGCCGCGCGCGAGGAATACCGGCGCTACGTCGAGGAGCAACTGCCTCCCTTCTGGCGGGCCGTGGCCGACGCGCGCGACCCCTGAGTCCATGGGGGACGAGTCGCGCCGCCGCTTCGGCGTCCGCAACCTGCTGGCCCTCGGCGCGCTCGCCGGATGGTCCTGGTGGGTCGCCGGGCTGGACCCGGACCTCGGCCTGCCGGGGACGGACCTCATGTCGCTCGCGCGCGGGCTGCCGCGCCAGGCCGCGTGGTTCGTTCCGGTGGGCCTCCTGGTTCCGCTGGCGCTCCCCCGGATGCGCTCGTTCACGGGGCGATTCCTCCTCGTCCTGCTCCCGTCGTTCGTCATCGCCGCGGCGGTCGCGGCCGCGATCACGGCCGCGCCCCCCGACGCTCCCTGGACCGTCTTCTCCGACTTCGCGTTTCCCAGCCCCTTGACGCTGATCGTGCCGGTGGCGGGAACCGCCGTCGGGGTCATGCTCGGGGCGCTCCTCGCCGGCGGCGTCGGCGGCGCGCTGGTCCTGATCCCGGCGCTGCTCGCGCTCGCGGTCGTTCTTCTGGCCATGGCCGCCGTGGTGCTCCTGCTGCTGACCGACCGCATCCCCGCCGCCGAACCAATCGGGGAAATGGGCGCCGCCGGCTCCCGGACGCTCCTGAACGACCTGCGCGACGGCGTCCCCATCGGAACCGAGGGGGTCGCGCTCGCGCTGCCGCTCCTCGTCGAGGCCGGTCTGGACCCTTCCGCCCGGATCCGGCTGGAGCCGGCCGACGAGGGAGTCCTCGCGCAGGTCTCGCTTCCCTGGGATCTCCCGCTCGCCGGGGTTCGCTACCTGAACGCCGAACTCGCCGCCGACCCCTCCACCGAGGGCGGCGCCCTGCGTCTCGGACTCCGCTCGGCATCTATCGGCGGCGTCCGCGCCCCGACCTTCCTCGTGCGGACGGCGTCGTGGGCGGCGTCGGCCTGGGCGAACCAGTTCCTTCCGCTCTCCGGGCCGCCGGGGATCCACGCCGGCTTCGATCGCCGGCTCGCCGAGGTGCTCGACGCGCTCGAGGGCAAGGTGGCGGAGATTCACGCCGGGCCCGACCGGCTCGCCGTCGCGATCCGGGCGGCGTTCGCCCTGTCCCGCGACCCTTCCGGCGGCGCCGACGCCGTGGAGGAGAACCGCGTCGCGCTTCTGGCGCTCGCGGGCGCGGCGGGCCATCCGTCGCTGCTCGCGCTCGCCGGGTTCCCCGATTCCGCCGAGGTCGCGAGCCGCCTCGGCCGGGAGCTCGAGGTCACCGCCCGCCGGCGCGGCGACTGGGCCCGGCACTTCCTCCTGAGCGCCGGCCTCACCCAGGTGGGCCCGGCGGGAATGACCGAGCAGGCCGGAGACCTGAAGGAGCGGCTCGACGCGACCAGCGGCAGCGGGTTCTCGTTCTCGGACCTCATGATGGACCGCGCCGGCGTCCGCTTCGGCCGCTCGGCCACCGGAAGCTCCGCCGCCGCCGAGCGCCTGCGCGCCCGCATCGCCGCCGGAATCTCGGACGCGGACCTGGTCCCCGACGTGGCGGGCCTCCCCGACGGGCTCAGCCACGCCCGGCTCGAGGCCGAATTCGGCGGCGTCGGCGGCGGCGGGTTCCGGAAGATGGAGGCCGAGATCGAGCGGCGCATCGCAAGCCTTACGCTCTACCGGTGACCGAATCCGCCAGCCTCCACGAGAGCTGGGTGAGCGAGGTGCGCGCCGCCTGGCTGTACCGCGTCCTCGCCGAGGTCGAGACCGACGAGAAGCGCAAGCTCTTCCTCGCGCTCGCCGACGACGCGATGGACCAGAGCAGGTCGTGGGTGCAGGCCATCGCCGACGCCGGAGGCGCGGCCCCGGCCCCCTGGCGGCCGGACTTCCGGGTCCGCTTCGTCGCGTTCCTCGCGCGGCGGTTCGGCCCCCGGTCGCTTCTCCCGGCGCTCGCCGCGCTGAAGGTGCGCGGGCTTTCGGTCTATCGCGCGTCCGGCTCCTCGATCGACGCGCTCCTCGCCGGGAAGGACGACTCCGCCGGGGTCTCCCGACACCTCCACGACGAGGAGCAGCGGCACTTCTACGCCCGCGGGGTCGTCGCGCTCCACGCGGCCATCTTCGGCGTGAACGACGGCCTCGTCTCGAACGCCGCGCTCGTCCTCTTCGTCGGCGGCCTGACCGGCGACCCGTTCACCGCGCTGCTCGTGGGCGTGGGCGGCATGTTCGCCGGGGCTCTCTCCATGGGGGCCGGCGAGTTCCTCGAGGCGCGCTCCCGGGTCGAGCTCTACGAGCGCCAGATCGCGCTCGAGGAAGAAGAGCTCCGTCTCTATCCCGAGGACGAGGCGGAGGAGCTCGCGCTCATCTTCGAGGCCCGCGGCCTCGCCCGGGAACCGGCGCTCGACCTCGGCAGGCGGCTCATCAGCGAACCGGCGCGGGCGCTCGACGTGCTCACCCGGGAGGAGCTCGGCCTCAATCCGGACGACCTCGGCTCGCCGTGGGCGTCGGGGGCCGCGTCGTTCCTGAGCTTCGGCGCCGGAGCGCTCGTTCCGCTCGTCCCCCTCGCCGCCCTCTCCGGCCCGGCGGCGCTCGCCGGCGCGGTCGCGCTCGCGCTCGCCGCGCTTTCGGTCTCGGGCGCGGCCACGAGCCTCTTCACCGGCCGCAACGCCGTCTGGTGCGGCTTCCGCCTCGCCGCGATCGGAGCCTTCTGGACCGGAGCCCTCTTCGGACTCGGAACCCTCCTCGGCGCTCTCCTGCCCGCCTGACCGGGTGCGCCTCCCGTTCGCGGCGCTCGCGCTTCTCGGCTGCGGCCTCGGATCGGGCCCGGGCTCCCCGGTTCCGCCGGACGAGCTGCTCCTCCAGCTCCCCGACGATCCCGCGGCGTACTTCCTCGTCGTCGAGGAGCATCCCGGCTTCGTCCCCGTGGAGTACGCCCTCAACCAGCCGCCCCGTTTCGCGGCCACCGTCGGCGGCCGCCTGATCGCCGCCGGCGTCCGAACCGGCTTTCCGGGGGCGATGCTGCCGCCGGCCTCGTGGATCGAGATCGGCCGGGCGGCGCGCGAACCCATCGTCGCCGCGGTGGCCCGTTCCGGCCTGCCCCAGGCCGAGGACTCCTTCATCCCCGAGCCGTCCGGCCGCATCGCCGACCTCGGCTCCACCACGTTCACGCTGCGCGACCGCTCCGGGGAGCGCCGGATCACGGTCGAGGGATTCGACCTCGACGCGCACGACGACCCCCGGATCCCCTGGCTTCGGGACGTGGCGCGCCGCCTCGAGGAGGCCGCGAGAGCCGGAGTCCCGGCCGACCCCGGCCCGCCGCGCCTGCTTCTCTACGTGAACGCGGACCCCGGGATCCCGGCGCACGCGACCGAACGGCCGTGGCCGCTCCCGGATCCGCCGCCGCCTTCGGACTTCGGGTTCGAGTGCCGTCTCCACGAGGGCGAGACCGCAGCCCGGCTCCTCGCCCGGTTCGAGACCGCGGATCTCGCCGCCCGCTGGGTCTTCGACGGCGAGCCGTTCCAGTTGATCGCCCGCCGGCTCTTCCCCGGCGAGGAAGGGTGCCCGCCATGACCCGACTCCGCCTGCTCGCCGCGCTCCTTCTCGCTCCGGCGTTCGCCCCGGCGCAGTCCTTCGACCCCGCCGCCTTCGACGCCCGGGTCCGGGCCGCGGTCTCCGACTGGAACGCAGTCGGCCTCGCCGTCGCGGTGGTCCGGGGGGACGAGCTGCTCTTCGCCCGCGGCTACGGCGAGCGCGAGCTCGGCGGCCAGCCGGTGGACGCCGACACGCTCTTCGCGATCGGCTCCACCACGAAGGCGATGACCGCCGCGGCGCTCGGGATCCTCGTGGACGAGGGGAAGCTCGGCTGGGACGACCCGGTCGTCCGCCACGTCCCCGAGTTCCGCGTCGCCGACCGCTACCCGACCGAGCGGATGACCGTCCGCGACCTGCTCACCCACCGCGGCGGCCTCCCCAACACCGACCTCTTCTGGTACGGCCAGGAGACCGACCTGGACGACATGCTCGCGCGGCTGTCCGCCGTCGAGCCCGCCTATTCCATGCGCTCCGGCTTCGTCTATCAGAACGTCATGTACGCGACCGCCGGCGAGGTCGCGCGGCGCGTCTCGGGCATGCCGTGGGCCGACTTCGTCCAGACGCGCATCTTCCGCCCGCTCGGGATGACGCGCTCGGTCCCGCTGCTCTCCCTGACCCGGTTCCGCGACAACGTCGCCGCGCCCCACCACGTCGTGGACGGGGAGGTCGTCGTGATCGAGAACGCCCCGGTGGACCACGTCGGCGCCGCCGGCTCGGTCTGGAGCTCGGTCCGGGAGATGTCGGCGTGGCTGCGCATGCTCCTCGCCGGCGGCGTCGCGGCCGACGGAACCCGCGTGCTCAGCGCCGCAGTCGTGGAAGAGACGTTCCGCCCCCAGTCGCTCGTGGACCGCGCCGGTTTCCACCCGAGCCAGGAGCTCACCCGCCCGAAGTGGGTCACCTACGGCCTCGGCTGGTTCCAGCAGGACTACGCCGGCGAGGCCGTGGACTTCCACACTGGCAGCATCGACGGCATGGTCGCGATCGCCGGGCTGATCCGCGACCGCGGGATCGGCGTCCTCGTCCTCGGCAACCGCGACCACGTCGAGATCCGCCACGCCCTGATGCTCGAGGCGTTCGACCTTCTGCTCGGGCGCGCGCCGCGCGACTGGAGCGCCGACCTGCGCGCCATCCACGACCGCCTCGCCGAGTCGCAGGCGGACGCGCGGGCCGCGTTCGAATCCGCCCGCGTCCCGGACGCCGGCCCGAGCCTCCCGCTCGCCGGATACGCCGGAACCTACGGGCACCCGGTCGGCGGCGAGATCCGGGTCGCCGAATCGGATGGCGGCCTTGCGCTCGAGTACGGGCCCGGACTCCGGGGGCCGCTCTCCCACTGGCACTTCGACACGTTCCGCGTGGACTGGGAGAAGCGCTGGCGCGGCGCCGCCCCGATCGTCTTCCGGTTCGACGCCGCGGGGCGCGTCGCCGGCCTCGCGTTCGGCGCGCTGGAGTTCATCCGCCGGCCGGGGCGCTAGATTTGCCGAAGATGCGCTTCTCCCTCTCCTCGCTGCGGGGCAAGGGCCTCGGCAAGAAGCTCGCCGCCGGGGCGTTCCTGTTCTTCCTGGTCAAGGGCCTCGTCTGGCTCGCGATCTTCGCCGCCGGCGCGTGGGCCCTGCTGCGCTGACCTACCGCGACTGGATCTCGACCTCGGCCGCCTCGCCCATCCCCAGATAGATCCGCACCCGGCTCAGCCGATCCCCCCGCACCCGGAAGAACCCGGCCCCGGGAATCACGTAGCGCCGGCCGTCGTCCCGCCTCGTGCCCGACAGCGTGAACTGGGCGGCGACGAGCGACCCCCCCCACGGGCCGGGCGCCTCCGGCAGCACCGTCTCCGAGACCTCGGCGGCGGTCGCGACCTCGAGCCGGATCGAGCGGTCGGTCCACTCCTCCAGCAGGCCGGCGACCAGCAGCGCCACCTTCTCGCGGCCCCAGAACGTCGTCGTGCCCCGCTGGTGGGTTCCCATCGGCCCCTGGATGTGGAGCGCGTCCTCCTCGTAGAGATCGAGGAACGCCTCGCGCGACTCCGGGTCTTCCGCGAGCGCCCCGGCGAGCGCGAACCACCGCTCCACCAGCTCGGCCGGCGCCGGAGCGAGCAGCGTCAGCATGAGGGAGAGGACCGTCGCGGGCATGGCGCCGGAGGATACCGGCCCGCGTATGCTCCGCGAGCCGCTCCATGAGGAACCCGCTTCGCTCGGACTGGTTCCAGCGAGTCCTGCTGCCGGGGTTCTGCTTCCAGTCCATGATCATCGCCGGCGGCTACGGCACCGGCCGCGAGCTCGTGGAGTACTTCCTGACCAAGGGAGCGGCCGGCGGGCTCCTCGGGATGCTCGTCGTCACCGTCCCGCTCTGGTCGCTGACCTGCGCCCTCACCTTCGAGGTCGCCCGCCGCGCCCGCGCCTTCGACTACCGCACCTTCGCCCGGGCGCTGCTGGGACGCTGGAACGGGCTCTACGAGATTCTCTATCTCGCGTCCATGCTCGTCGTGGTCTCGGTCGTGGCGGCCGCGGGCGGCGAGATCCTCTCCCGCTCGCTCGGCCTCCCCTACGCCGTCGGCGTGGGGGTCATCATGCTGGCCGTCGGCTGGCTCGTGATGAAGGGGACCGCCGCCGTCGAGAACTTCCTCTCCTTCTGGTCGCTCGCGCTGTACGCGGTGTACGCGGTCGTCCTGATCGCCTCGCTGCGCGCCTTCGGACCCGAGATCCGCGACGCGCTCGCCCTCGGCGAGGTCGCGAGCGACTGGGCGATCGGCGGGGCGGAGTACATGGCGTACAACGTGGGCACCCTCCCGGCGCTCCTGTTCTGCGCCCACCACCTGCGCACCCGGCGCGACGCGGTCGTCGCCGGCTTCCTCGCCGGGCCCATCGGGATCGTGCCCGCCGTCCTCTTCTTCGTCGCCATGGCCGGCCTCGGCCCCGCGATGCTCGACGAGACCGTTCCCTCGCTCACGCTCCTCGAGCGGATCGGCTCCCCGGTCCTTCTCGTCGCCTTCCAGGTCATCCTCTTCGGCACCCTCGTCGAGACCGCGACCAGCCTCATCCACGCCTTCAACGAGCGCATCGCCCGAGGACTGGAGGAGGCGGGGCGCGAGCTGAAGGACTGGCTGCGCCCGGCGACCTCGACCCTCGTGCTCCTCCTCGCGGCGCTGCTCGCGCAGGCGGGCCTCGAGGATCTCATCGGCGTCGGCTACCGCATCCTCACCTACGGGTTCTGGCTCGTCTTCATCTTTCCGCTCTTCTGGTTCGGCGTCCGCCGCTTTCGGAAATCCGCCTAGAATCGGACCCATGCGGCGCACTCTCCTCATCCTGACTCTCGCCTTCGTCCCCGCGCTCGCCGCCGCCCAGGCGCCGATGACGTTCTTCCTCACCAGCCGCGGCGGCGGCGACGGCGCGAACCTCGGCGGCCTCGAGGGCGCGGACGCGCACTGCGCCGCGCTCGCCGCCGAGGCCGGGGCCGACTCCGGCCTCGTCTGGCGCGCCTACCTGGGCGCCGACGACGTCGACGCCCGCGACCGCATCGGCGGCGGCCCGTGGCACAACGCGAACGGCGTCATGGTCGCCTCGGACGTCATGGACCTCCACAGCGAGAACAACAAGCTCAGCAAGGAGAACTCGGTCTCCGAGACGGGCGCGGTCATCAGCGGCCGCGGCGACGACGTGAACCGGCACGACGTCATCACCGGCGCCGCCGCCGACGGAACCCGCTTCATGGCCGACGGCGACGCGAACTGCTCCAACTGGACGAGCAATTCCGGCGACGGCAGCGCCCGCGTCGGCCACCACGACCGGGTCGGCGGCGGCGACGACGGCACGTCGTGGAACTCGGCGCACGGCTCCCGGGGCTGCAGCCAGTCGGACCTCCGGGGCACCGGCGGCGACGGCCTCTTCTACTGCTTCGCGCACCGCTAGGAACGCCGGGGGCTCCTCGATGAGCCGGAGCCTCCTCCAGGCCTTTCAGGAGCTCGGCCGCAGCCTCGAGCTGGGCCGCACCGGCGACACCGTGCTCGCCGGCGCGCAGGTCGCGCTGCCCGCCGCCGACCGGGCCACGCTCACGGTCCTGAGCCTCGACGGCGCGACGGTCCTCGTCCGCCGCGAGCGGGGACGCCGGGCGGCGTGGGAGCCCCGCCGCCGCAACCACCCGACCGCGACCCCCGACGGTCTCGTCGGCCGGGTCCTCGAATCGGGCCGCCCGGAACTCTGGCCCGGGGCCGAGCGCGACCCCGACGTCAGCGCCGCCGCGAGGTCCGCGCTCGCCGCGCCGGTGCTCGGCGCCGGCGGCCGCCGACTGGGCGCGCTCATCGTCGAGTCGAAGGACGCCGAGGCGTTCGACGCGGACGCGCCGGCGCTGCTGCGCTCCTGGACTTCGGGCGCGGCCCCGGCGCTGGAGCGCATCCTCTACCACCGGGAGGCGGTCGAGCGCCGCCAGCTCGTCTCCGAGCTGGAGGTCGCCGGACGGGTCCTCCACGACCTGCTCCCCCGCGCCGCCCCCCGGCTCGACAGCATGGACCTCGCCGCCGTGTACGAGCCGTGCGCCCAGGTCGGCGGCGACTACTACGACTTCATCCCGCTCGGCGAGGACCGCTACGGGATCGCCGTGGCGGACGTGTCCGGCAAGGGGGTCCCGGCGGCCCTGCTCGTCGGCGCGCTGCGCGCGTCGGTGTACTCGCTCGCCTCGTCCAGCCTCGCGCTGCGGGCGATCTTCGGCCGGATCAACCGGCTGCTCTACGAATCCGTCGGCGCGAACCGCTACGCGACCCTCTTCTACGGCGTCCTCGACGTGCCGCTGCGCCGCATCGTCCACATCAACGCCGGCCACCTGCCGCCCATCCTCGCCCGCGCCGACGGGACGCTCGAGGAGATTCCGGCGGCCGGGCTCCCCGTCGGACTGTTTCCGTCCCCGCGCTACTTCGAGCAGGGCGTCCAACTGAACCAGGGCGACCTGCTCGCGCTCTCCACCGACGGCGTCGTCGAGTCCGAGAACCCCGCCGGCGAACCCTACGGCAGGAAGCGGCTCGCCGCGCTGCTCCGCCGGGAGCGCGACCGGGAGACCCCGGCCAGCGAGATCTGCGACCGGATCCTCGCCGAGGCGCGCCAGTTCCGGGGCGGCGCCCCCGACGACGACACGACGGTCGTGGTCCTGCGGGCGGTCTGACGGCTCAGAACCGGTCGAGGAACCGGGACGCGTCCCGGACCATCCGCTCGAACGTCGGCGCGAGGAAGTACCACGGCTGGAAGTCGGTCGGATCGAACGGCGTCTCCGCGATCTCCTCCACGTCGAAGTCGCGCAATTCGGCCGTGCGGAGGCGCTCCAGCTCCCCGACCGACGACAGCAGCCCCGCCCCGTAGGCCTTCGGAACGCCGTCCTCGAGGACCGCGCCGAACTCGAGCGTGTACCAGTACACGCGCGCGATCCGCTCCACGTCCGCGTCGCCCGCGGCGAGCGCCGCCCGCCCGAAACGCCGGCTCAGCCCGGAGTAGCCGGGGTGGGCGAAGCTCGCCGCGTGTCCCACGAGTTCGTGGATCACGTCGGGCTCCGGCGTGTAGAAGGGCCGGCTCCAGTGGCGGATGTACTGGGTCGAAAGGAAGACGCCGTCCGCGAGCCGGGCGAGGAAGGCGCGGGCCTCGACCAGCCCCGCGACCGGCAGCATCCGGAATCCGGTGCGCGGCCGGATGACGGCGTTCACTTCCTCGAGCTGGGGAATCCGGTCCCGCCGCAGCGCCACCGCGTCGGCGCAGACGCGGTACTCCCGGCAGGCGAGCTCGGCGTGCCGCTCCAGGAGCGCCGCGAGCACGCGCCGCCAGACCGCGTGCTCGTCGTCCGTGTAGCCCACCTCGGGCGCCGGATCTCCCGGCCGCCAGTCGAGCGCGAGCCGCGCGATCGCGTCCCGGCGGGCCCGGTACTCCGGGTCGCGGAACCCGGGATGGTCCCGATCGAGGGGAACGAGTTCGGGAGCGTCCCGGACCGGCGCGGCGAGCATCCGGGAAACTCTAGAGCGTTCCGGCGACGAGGAAGGCGAGGACGGCCACCGCCGCGCCGAGGAGCGCGTACGGAAGCTGGGTGTTCACGTGATCCACGAGGTCGGACCCCGAGGCCATGGACGCGATGATCGTCGTGTCCGAGATCGGCGAGCAGTGGTCGCCGAAGATGCCGCCGGAGAGCACCGCCGCGACGACCACCCGCGGATCCACCCCAAGCGCCGCCACCGCCGGGATCGCGATCGGCAGCATGATCGCGAACGTGCCCCACGAGGTTCCGGTCGAGAACGCGACCGTGCTGGTGACGAGGAACAGCACCGCCGGAAACGCCCATCCGGGCATCGCCGCTTCGGCGACCCCCGCCAGATACGCGCCGGTGCCGAGTTCCCGCGCCACGCCGGCGATCGCGAACGACACGAGCAGCACCGAGACCACCGGCACCATCCCCGACGCGCCCTTGAGGATCAGGTCCACGCTCTCCCGGACCCGGAGGATCCCCTGCGCGAGCCCCATGAGCGCGGCGACCACGGTCGCGGTCAGCACCGCCCACAGCACCGAGGTCCCGCCGCTGCCGGCCAGCAGGTCCCCCTCGCCGGTGATCCACAGCGAGACGAAGATCATCCCGAGCATCACGCCGAGCGGAAGGACCATGTTGATCGCCCGCAGCGGGACGTCCTCCTTCGCGCCGGTCTCGAGAATGTCGCTCGACGCGAGCGGCGTCGCGCCCTCCCGAAGCACCTGCCCGGTCTCCGCCGCCCGCCGCTGCGCCCGCGCCATCGGCCCGAAGTTGCGGTTCGTGATCCCGAACCAGAACGCGAGCGCGACCGCGGCCAGCGCGTAGAAGTTGAACGGGATGCTCCCGACGAGCAGCGCGATCCCGCTCTCGACCCCGAGCGTCGCGAGGATCGCGAGCACCGTCGTGCCCCAGCCGTTCATCGGAATCAGGATGCAGACCGGGGCCGACGTGGAGTCGGTCAGGTAGGCCAGCTTCTCGCGCGACTGGCGGAAGCGGTCGAACAGCGGGCGCGCCACGGAGCCGCTGACGAGGCAGGTGATGCTCGACTCGACGAAGACCCCGAGCCCGAGCCCGAGCGCGAGAAGCCGCGCCCCCCGCGCGCTCGCCCCCGCGCTCTTCGCCGCGAACCAGCGCACGAACCCGGCCACGCCCCCCATCCGGCCGACCAGGACCAGCACCGAACCCACGAGCGTGCTGAACAGCAGGATTTCCGCGTTGCCGGAGAACGCGGCCGCGACGCGTTCCACCGACGCGGCGAGCGCGGTCCCCGGGCTTCCGCCGGCGAGGACCAGCTCCCCGAACAGCACTCCGGCGACGAGCGCCAGCACCGGCTGCCGGGTCAGCAGCGCGACCACGATCGCGAGCACGGGCGGGAGCACGGTCAGGAGTCCCGCTTCCGCCACGTCCCCGCGATGGTAAACGACGGCCGGTATGCTTCCGCCGGCCACAGAGGATTCTTGGGAGACGAGACGGGCCGCTCCGCGCGGCGCACCCCGGGGAAGGGCGCCGCTGACCGCGTCGAGCCCGCCGAACCCCCGGACTACGGCTCCGTCCGCCTGATCGAGGACGCCGAAGCCCTCGCCGGGCTCGCCGCGCACGTCCGCGCCCGGGGGGCGGTCGCGCTCGA
This sequence comes from Vicinamibacteria bacterium, assembly GCA_965199715.1. Lineage (GTDB taxonomy): Bacteria > Acidobacteriota > Vicinamibacteria > Marinacidobacterales > Marinacidobacteraceae > CBDATA01. The sequence continues at coordinate 956,627 of OZ241322.1, read as the reverse complement.
CACCGAGTTCATCCCCGAGAACCGCTTCTTCCCCGAGCTCGGCCTCGTCCAACTGGCGACCGACGAGGTCGAGGCCGTGGTCGATCCGCTCGCCGTCAAGGACCTCGCGCCCATCTTCGAGCTCGTCGCCGACGAGAAGGTGCTCAAGGTCGTCCACTCGGGCAAGCACGACTTCGACATCTTCCACTCGCTCGCCGGGGTCGTCCCGAAGAACGTCTTCGACACCCAGGTCGCGGCGGCGGTGATCGGGCACGGCAAGCGCGTCCAGATCGCGCTGCGCGCCCTCGTCGCCGGCTTCGTCGGGCGCGAGATCTCCAAGAACGAGCAGATGTCCGACTGGCTCCGGCGGCCGCTTTCCGCCCGGCAGGTGGAGTACGCGATCGCCGACGTCCGCTACCTGCTGCGACTGCGCGAGAAGCTCCTCGGCCGCGCCCGGTCGCTTTCCCGCCTCGACTGGATCGAGCAGGAGATGAAGCCCCTCGGCGACCCGGCGTCCTACGGCCTCGAGCCCGAGGACGAGCACTACCGGAACCTCGACCAGCCCGGCTTCACCGAGTCGCAACGGGGTTCGCTGCGGGCGCTCGCCTCCTGGCGCGAGCGGCGCGCGCGCACCGGCAACCGGCCCCGGACCTGGGTGCTCCGGGACGGGGTGTTGCGCGACCTCGCCCGGCGGCAGCCGAAGACCGTGGACGCGATGATGCAGCCGTACCGGGAAAGCGGCCGCCGGTCCGGCAAGGTGGACCAGAAGACCGCCCAGCACGCCCGCGCGGTGCTCTCGCGCAGCGGCGCGGCCCTGCTCAAGGAGATCCATGCCGGCGCGGCGAATCCCATCCCGTTCACCGGAGTCGGGAAGACCGAGCGGCGCGCCGCCCCCGAGTCGCTCGCGCTGCTGCTGGAGACCTGGTTGAAGCTGCGCGCCAGCGAGCACGGCGTGGCGCCGGAATTGCTGGCCACCGCCGAAGAGCTTCGGGTCATCGCCTCGACCTACCCGAACCCGCCCTCGTCGATCCGCCCGCTGCGCGGCTTCCGCCGCCGGATCCTCGGGGACGACCTGCTGCTGATCCTTTCCGGCGACGCGGTCATCCAGGTCGAGGCCAATCCGAAGGAAACCGGCGCCCTGCCTCCCATCCGTCTCTCCCGTCCCGGCCGCCTCGGCCGCTTCTTCCTCCGGGGCCGCCGGCCCGCTCCCGCCTCATGACCGAAAAGACCCCCTGGTACCGCGTCCTATGGATCCAGATCATGCTGGGCCTCGCGCTCGGCGTCGCGTACGGCGTCGTGGCCGCCGCCGCCGGCTGGGGATCCTTCACGGCCGACTGGATCGCGCCGTTCGGCACGCTCTTCATCAGCGGGCTCCAGTTGATCGCCGTCCCGCTCGTGCTCGCCACCCTGATCGTGGGCGTCGCCTCCCTGAACGACCTGCGCAAGGTCAGCCGGATGGGCGGCAAGACGCTCGCGGTGTACATCGTCACGACCGCGATCGCGGCGACCATCGGCCTCGCCTACGCGAACCTCCTGCGCCCGGGCGACCAGGTGCCCGAGACGATGCAGTCGGAGCTGCGCGAGCGCTACGAGACGGCCGCGGACGACCGGGCCGGCCAGGCCGCCGCGATGACCGACAGCCGGGGCCCGCTGTCGATGCTCACCGACATCGTCCCCGCGAACGTGGTCTCCGCCGCCTCCAGCAACCGGAACATGCTCCAGATCGTGTTCGTGGCGCTCATGGTGGGGGTGGCGATCATCCGTATCCCGGGCCGGACCGCCGCCCCCCTGATCGGGTTCTTCAAGGCGCTCGAGGCGGTGGTCGTGGAGTTCGTCCACCTCATCATGCGCTTCGCCCCGCTCGGGGTGTTCGCGCTGCTGGCGGGGGCGATCACCGGCATGGCGGGCGACGACCCGGGCGACGTGCTCACGCTGCTCGGGGCGCTCGGCTTCTACTGCGTCGTGGTCATCGGCGGCCTCCTGACCCAGATGTTCGTGGTCTATCCGCTGGTGCTGCGCTTCTTCAGCCCGATCGGGCTGCGCCGCTTCTTCCGCGCCGCCGCTCCGGTCCAGCTCGTGGCCTTCTCCACGAGCTCCAGCGGCGCGACCCTGCCGGTGACCATGAGCCAGGCCCAGACCAAGCTGGGCGTCCACGAGGAGGTCTCCTCGTTCGTGCTGCCGCTCGGGGCCACCGTCAACATGGACGGCACCGCGCTCTACCAAGGCGTGGCCGCGATCTTCATCGCCCAGTCGCTCGCGATCCCGATCGGGCTCGAGGGCCAGATCGTCATCCTGCTGACCGCGGTGCTCGCCTCCATCGGCAGCGCCGCCGTCCCCGGCGCCGGCCTCATCATGCTGGTCATCATCCTGCAGGCGATCGGCGTGCCCACCGAGGGCGTGGCCCTCATCCTCGGGGTGGACCGCATCCTCGACATGATCCGCACCTCGACGAACGTCACCGGCGACCTCACCGTCGCCTCGGTGGTGGCCGCCTCCGAAGGGCGGCTCGAGCTCGAGAAGGCTCCCTAGTCGATCGCGCCCGTCTCGATGAGCTGGCCGATTTCGGCGTCGAGGAGATCCCCCACGGCGCCGAAATACCGCTTCACGAGCTTTCCGTCCCGCCCGATCAGGTACTTCGTCGGATAGCCGAGGAACGGCCCGAACGAGTCCCGGTCGGAGTCGCCGCCCATCACGTTCGGGTAGGTGAGCCCGTGCTCGGCCACGAACTCGGCGACGTCCTCGTCGGAGCCCGACTCGAGCACGATCCCGAGCATCAGGAAGTCCTCCTCGGGGAGGCTCTCGGAGAGCTTCTGGAGGTGCGGCAGTTCGGCCACGCAGGGCACGCACCACGTCGCCCACAGGTCCACGAGCACCACCTTGCCGCCGCCGTCGCCCCGCAGGCTCACGGACCCGGTCCCGTCCGCCGTCGGCAGGTTCAGGTCGGGCGCCTCGGCGACGAGGCCCCCGCCGGGGCCGCCGCCCTCGGGCGGAGGCGCGACGCATGCGGTGCCGGCGAGCAGGAGCGCGGGGAAAGCGAATCGCATGTCGTGGCCCTCCCCCTCAGCGGGGCGGCTGGAGCGCGCGCAGGAAGTGGACGACCTGCCACCGCTCCTCCTCGGTGAGCGTGCGGGCCATGCCCGGCATCGGCTTCTTGCCCTCGGTGATCTTGTAGAAGATCTCGCCGTCGGTCATCCGGTCCCGCGCCTCGGCGGTGGAGATGTCCGCCGGCGCCGGCTTCACGAACCGGGTGGCCGGCCCGTCGCCCTTCCCCGACTCCCCGTGGCACGACTCGCAGCGCCGGCGGTAGTGCTCCTCGCCGCTCGCGACCGCGTCGGCGCCGGCGGCGACCGGGTTCGGGATCGCCCGCGCCTCCTCCGGCACGGCCCATTCGTCGCGCTGGGCGGGCGCGAGGAGAAACAGCGGGATCAGGATCGAAGTCATGGTCAACCAAGCACGGGCAGGAACGTCAGGTACTGCGACAACGCCTGCAGGCTGTCGGTGAAGACGAGCACGCCGATGACGATCAACAGACCGCCGGCGATCCGCTCCACGAGCTGCATCCGCCGCTTCATCGCCGACGACACGGCGAGGAACCGGTCCACCGCGATCCCGGTCAGCAGGAACGGCGCGCCGAGGCCGAGCGAGTACGCGGTCAGCAGCGCGACCCCCTGACCGACGGTCTCGTGGCTCGCGGCGACGACGAGCACCGTGGCGAGGATGGGTCCGATGCACGGCGACCAGCCGAACGCGAACGCGAGGCCGATCCCGAACGAGCCGAACAGCGTGGCCGGCTGGGTCGTCGCGTGCACCCGCTTCTCGACGTCGAGGAACGGGATGCGGAACACGCCCATCGTGTGCAGCCCGAAGATCACGATGACGGTTCCCGCGATCCACGCGAGCCACCGCCGGTTCGCGGCGAGCCACTGGCCGGCGTAGGTCGCCGACGCGCCCATCGCCACGAAGACGATGGAGAACCCGATCACGAACGCGAGCGTGTTCACGATCACCCGCCGCCGGCGCTCGCGGGTCTCGCGCGAATCCTTCGCCTCTCCCAGCTCGGTCAGCGACGTGCCCGAGACGAACGAGATGTAGCCGGGCACGAGCGGCAGCACGCACGGCGAAAGGAACGAGATCACGCCGGCCCCGGCGGCCGTGAGCAGGGAGAGGAGGTCCATGGCGATCCCGGAAGGGTCGCCGGAATCCTAACCGCCGCTGGCCTCCCCGAGTGGATCCCCTCGCCGAGGCCGCGCGCCTCTTCAACGCGAAGCAGTACTACGCGCGCCACGACGCGCTCGAGGAAGAATGGGCGGGCGCGCGCGGCCCGAAGCGGACCGCGCTCAAGGCGCTCATCTTCGTCGCGGCGGGCATGCACCACCTCCGGACGTCCAGCTTTCCCGGCGCCCGCAGCCTTCTCTCGCAGGGCCTGCGGCTGATCGAGGAGGTCCCGCTCCCGGTGGACTCCGACGGCCTTCTCGAGCCGGTGCGCTCGGCGCTCGCCAAGACGGAACGCATCCTCGCCGGCGAGTCCGTCGCGTTCGGAAACGAGGACCTTCCGCGGCTCCGCTTGACACGATCTGACGCCGACGCCATAAACTCCGCCGGAAATCCATGACCATGCGGGCGTTCCAGTGCTTCAAGCTCCCCGCCAGAACGCTGATCGCCGTCCATCCGCCGGGCGGCGGCGGTCCGGGCCAGTTCCGGACGCCCCGCTGGCTCGGCCTCGCGGTCCGGGTCGCGGCGGCCCTCGCGGTCCTGCAGCTCGGCCACCACGGCTGGCTGATCCTGCGCGGCGGCGCGTACGACCGCGAGCTGGCGCGCGAGCGGGAGAGCCTGCGGAACCAGGGCGCCGAGCACGCCCGCGAGGCCGAGCGGCTCGCGAACCAGATCGAGGGGATCGAGGTGCAGCTCCGCCGCCTCGCGGTCCTCGCCGGCGCCGAGCCGGTCGAGCGCCAGTTGGAGGGCCTCGGCGGCGCGTCTTCGGCCGCGACCGGCTTCGACTACGTGAGCGCCCGCATCGACGAACTCTCCTCGCGCCTCGCCCGCCTCGACGAGCAGGGCGTCGCGCTCGAGCGGGTGCTGCGGGAAAGGAGCCTGCTGATGGCCTCGACCCCCACGATCTGGCCGGTCCGGGGCTACGTCTCGTCGGGCTACGGCAGGCGCCCGGATCCGTTCACCGGCGCGATCGAGTGGCACCACGGGCTCGACGTCTCGACGAACGTCGGCGTTGCGGTGCGGGCCACCGCCGACGGGACGGTGCTCGAGACCGGCTCCTCGCCCACCTTCGGAAAGCACGTCGTCGTCTCCCACGGATTCGGGGTCGTGACCCGCTACGCGCACCTCTCGCGCATCGACGTCCGCAGCGGCCAGCGCCTGCGCCGCCGGCAGGTTCTCGGAGCCGTCGGCAACACCGGCCGAAGCCGCGCCCCCCACCTCCATTACGAGATCTGGGTGGACGGCCGGGCGCGCAATCCGCTCGACTTCATCGTGGACTACGCGCTCGCCCCGAGGCCCGCCCCCACGCCGGGCTGACGCCCCGCCGATCCCCCCGCCGCCGCACTAGACTCCGCAGCCATTCCATGCTGCAGAGTCTGCTCACGCGCGTCGTCGGCAAGAAGGCGGACCGGGAGCTGAAGCGGCTCCGGCCGCTGGTCGCGCAGGTCGGGTCGCTGGAGCCCCGCTACCAGAGCCTCTCGGACGCCGACCTCGGCGCCGCGACCGCCGGATTCCGGGAGCGGGCGGACAACGGCGAGCCGCTCGAGGACCTCATGCCGGAGGCCTTCGCGGTCTGCCGGGAAGCGTCCCGCCGCACGCTCGGCATGCGGCACTTCGACGTCCAGCTGCTCGGCGGCGCGATCCTCCACCGGGGCCGCATCGCCGAGATGAAGACGGGCGAGGGGAAGACCCTCGTCGCCACGCTCCCCGCCTACCTGAACGCGCTCGCCGGCAAGGGCGTCCACGTCGTCACGGTGAACGACTACCTCGCGCGGCGCGACTCCGACTGGATGGGCCGCATCTACCGCTTCCTCGGGCTCAAGGTCGGCGTGATCCAGAACCAGCTCGCCGACGCCGAGCGCCGCGCCGCCTACGCGTCCGACATCACCTACGGCACGAACAACGAATTCGGCTTCGACTACCTGCGGGACAACATGAAGTTCCGCCTCGAGAACTTCGTCCACCGCATCTACCCCGGAACCGAGACGGACCGGGAGGGCAAGGAGGTCGAGAAGCTCTTCCACTACGCGATCGTGGACGAGGTGGACTCGATCCTCATCGACGAGGCCCGCACCCCCCTCATCATCAGCGGCCCGGCGGAGCAGTCCACCGACCTCTACTACGCGGTGGACCGGATCATCTCGAAACTGCGCCGGGACGTGGACTACACCGTGGACGAGAAGTCCCGCTCGGTGTCGCTCACCGAGGACGGCGTGCCGAAGGCCGAGGGCCTGCTCCGGGTGGGCAACCTCTACGACCCCGAGCACATGACGCTGCTCCACCACCTGCTGCAGGCGCTGCGCGCCCACGCGCTCTACAAGCGGGAGAAGGACTACACGGTCAAGGACGGCAAGGTCGTCATCGTGGACGAGTTCACCGGCCGCCTCATGCCCGGCCGGCGCTGGTCCGACGGCCTCCACCAGGCGGTCGAGGCCAAGGAGAGCGTCACCATCGAGCGCGAGAACCAGACGCTCGCCACGATCACCTTCCAGAACTACTTCCGCATGTACCGGAAGCTCTCCGGGATGACCGGCACCGCGGAGACCGAGGCCGCCGAGTTCGAGAAGATCTACGACCTCGAGGTCGCCCCGATCCCGACGAATCGGACGCTGGTCCGGCTGGAGCACCCCGACCTCGTGTACCGCACCGAGCGCGAGAAGCTGCACGCCATCGCGGACGAGATCGACGACCACCACAAGCGGGGCCGCCCGGTGCTCGTCGGGACCACGTCCATCGAAAAGAGCGAGCGCCTCGCGCGCCTGCTCAAGCGCAAGCGCATCTCCCACATGGTGCTCAACGCCAAGTACCACCAGCGCGAGGCGGAGATCGTGGCCCAGGCCGGGCAGAAGGGCATGGTCACGATCTCCACCAACATGGCGGGCCGGGGCACCGACATCCTGCTGGGCGGCAGCCCCGAGGAGATGGCCAAGGTCCGGCTTCGGCGCGAGGGCGTCGAGTGGACCGAGGCCACCGGCCCGCAGTGGGAGGACGCGCTCGAAGGCGCCCGGGGCGACACCAGGGCCGCGCACGACGAGGTCGTCGGGCTCGGCGGGCTCCACATCGTCGGCACCGAGCGCCACGAGTCGCGGCGGATCGACAACCAGTTGCGGGGCCGCGCCGGACGCCAGGGCGACCCCGGCAGCTCCCGGTTCTTCCTCTCGCTCGAGGACGACCTGATGCGCATCTTCGGAAGCGACCGGATGAGCGGCCTCATGGAACGGCTCGGCATGGAGGAGGGCGTCCCGATCGAGGCCGGCATGGTCACGAAGGCGATCGAGCGCGCCCAGAAGCAGGTCGAGGGCCAGAACTTCTCGTACCGCAAGCACCTGCTCGAGTACGACGACGTGATGAACAAGCAGCGGGTCGCGATCTACCGGCTGCGCCGCCGGATCCTCGAGGGCGAGGACCAGCGCGGCTACGTCATGCAGCTCGCCGAGGACGCCGTCGCCGGGCTGATCGACCTCCACGCCTCCACCGAGGCGGACCCCGACGACTGGGACTTTTCCGCCCTCCGCGACGCGATGCGCGGCCAGTTCGGCTTCGCCCCCGAGCCCGCCGAAGGAACCCTCGAAGAGCTCGGCCGGGACGATCTCGCCGACTTCCTGACCAAGGGGATCCACGACCGCTACCAGGAAAGGGAAGAGGAGTTCGGCCCCGAGATGATGCGGGCGCAGGAGCGCTACATCCTCCTCCACGTCGTCGATTCGCAGTGGAAGGACCACCTCTACGCGATGGACCAGCTCAAGCAGGGGATCGGCCTTCGGGGCTACGGCCAGCGCGACCCGCTCATCGAGTACAAGAAGGAGTCCTTCGCGATGTTCGGCGACATGTGGTCGCGGATCGAGTCGGAGGCGGTGCGGCTGCTCTACTTCCTGAAGGCGGCGGCCTCGCGCCCGGCTCCCGGCCCCCGCCCGGTCCAGACGACCGCGTCGCGCTCCGGCCCCGGACTCGCCCCGCCGCCCACCGCCCGGGGCGCGCCGGCCCCGGCCGGCCCGAAGACGCCCATCCGCCGGCAAGGAAGGAAGGTGGGGAGGAACGACCCGTGCCCCTGCGGAAGCGGGAAGAAGTACAAGAAGTGCCACGCCGCGTGACCGGATCCGCGCCCCCGCTGACGCTCACCTTCGACGACGTCCTCCTGCGCCCGCGCTTCTCGGCGGTCCTGCCCGCGGAAGCGGACCTCCGCACCCGGTTCAGCCGCCGCATCCCGCTCCAGGCCCCGGTCGTGAGCGCCGCGATGGACACCGTCACCGAGGCCCGGCTCGCGATCGCGATCGCCCAGGCCGGCGGGATCGGCGTCATCCACCGCAACCTGACCCCGCAGCGCCAGGCCGAGGAGGTCGCCAAGGTGAAGCGGTCGGAAAGCGGCATGGTCGTGGATCCGGTGACCGTGGCCCCCGAGACCTCGGTCGGCGAGGCGCGGGCGCTCATGGAGCGCCAGGGGATCTCCGGGCTTCCGGTGATCCGGGGCGGCAAGCTCGTGGGCATCCTGACCAGCCGCGACCTGCGCTTCGAGCCTTCGGCCGAGCTCCTCGTCCGCGACCTCATGACCCCGAACCCGGCGACCGCGCCCGAGGGCGCGACGCTCGAGGACGCGCGGCGCACGCTCCACGAGCGCCGCGTCGAGAAGCTGCCCGTCGTGGACGCCGCGGGCACGCTCGTCGGCCTCCTCACGGTGAAGGACATCCAGAAGGCCCGCAACTACCCGAACGCGACCAAGGACCGCCTCGGGCGGCTCCGCTGCGCCGCCGCCACCGGCGCGGGCGACGCCGGGATCGAGCGCGCTCGCCGGCTCGTCGAGCGCGACGTGGACGCGATCGTGGTCGATACCGCGCACGGCCATACGAAGAGCTGCCTCGACGCCGTCGCCCGCCTCCGCCGGGAACTCCCCGACTCGGTCGATCTCGTCGCCGGCAACATCGCCACCGCGGCCGCCGCCCGCGACCTCGCGAGCGCCGGCGCGGACGGACTCAAGGTCGGCATGGGGCCGGGCTCCATCTGCACCACCCGCGTCGTCGCCGGAACCGGCATGCCGCAGGTCTCGGCGATCATGGAGGTGAGCGCGGCGGCCGAAGTCCCGGTCATCGCCGACGGCGGCGTCCGCTTCAGCGGCGACCTCGTCAAGGCCGTCGGCGCGGGCGCCGACTCGGTCATGGTCGGCAACCTGCTCGCCGGGACCGACGAGAGCCCCGGCGAGACGATCCTCTACCAGGGCCGCGCCTTCAAGACCTACCGCGGCATGGGTTCGCTCGGCGCGATGCACGCCGGCGCCGCCGACCGCTACGCGCAGGCCGGCCAGCCCCGGTCGAAACTGGTCCCCGAGGGCATCGAGGGCCGCGTGCCCACCAAGGGACCGCTGCTCGGCGTCGTGGATCAGTTGATCGGCGGGCTGCGCGCCGGCATGGGCTACGCCGGCTGCCGCACCGTCCCCGAGCTCCAGGCGAACGCCGAGTTCATCCGGGTCACCGGCGCCGGCCAGCGCGAGAGCCACGCGCACGACGTCGTCGTCACCAAGGAAGCCCCGAACTATCGGCTGGAGTAGCCATGAGGTTTCTCGCCGCCGCCGCCGTCCTGCTGGCGTCCGGAAGCTGCCTCGCCGACCTCTCCGGCCGGCCGGACCTCATCACCGTGTACGCCCCCGAGGTCGGCGTGTCGCTGCCGCTCCCCCGGGGCTGGTCGTCCGCGACGAGCCGGCAGGGCGGCTACCGCATGGCCACCTTCACCGGTCCCTCGGTGGACATCCCCGAGCGCGACGGCATCCAGATCCAGGTCATGGCCGGCCCGCTCCCGACCGGCCAGAGCCTGCGCGAGGTCGCGGACCAGTTCTACATGGGCGAGCACTCGGTGCTCTCCGAGGCCCCCTGGAGCGCCGGCGGCCACGAGGGCGCGGTCTGGACCTTCGAGTGGGAGCGCCGCCCGCAGTCGGGCCGGCTCCTGCTCGCCGACGTCGCCGGCACGCTCTACGGCGTGTACACGACCGGCGAGGCCCGCAGCGTGCTCGCCTACGGCTCCATCCTCGACACGATCTACGAGGACTTCGCGGTCGAGTCGCTCGAGTTCTTCGACGCCTGGGCCGACGACGACTTCGGCCTCGTGGTGCCCTACCCGGAGAGCTGGACCCGCTCCCACGTGCTCAAGCAGGGCGCCGAGAGCCTCGTCGTCGGCTTCCGCAGCGGCCCGCTCGCCGTGGACGCGAACGGCGCGAGCGTGCACGCCACGCTCGACGTGACCGTCCGCCGCGCGCTCCCCGACTCCTCGCTCGAGGCGTTCTACGCGGCGGAGGTGGAGACGCTCGGCGACAGCTACCGGATGCTCCGCCACGACGTCCTCGACGACGGCGGGATCGCGGTGCTCTACGCGGTCGAGACCCAGCACGCCGACTTCCTCGAGTGGGTGATCTACAAGGCGGCGGGCGGCTATACGTATCTGTTCCGCTTCCACTGCCAGAACACGCTCTACCGCGGCGTCGAGCCCTGGTTCATGGAAATCGCGTCGGGATTCGCGATCGGCTGAATGAGCCCGGCCGCGCCCGTCCTGCTGGCCGTCGCCCAGCTCGCGCTCCCGCCGCCGACCAGCCCCTCGCCCGGCCAGCTCCGGGAAATGGACCGCGAGGCCCGCGTCGCCGCGCTCTCCGACCGCGACTGGACGCTCCACGCCGAGCGCACCGACGAGCCGGTCGTCGTGGACGGCCGGCTGGACGAGGCCGCGTGGGAGCGCGCCCGCCCCATCGGCGACTTCTACCAGCGCGAGAGCTTCGAGGGCCTCCCCTCGACCGAGACCACCGTGGTCCGCGCGCTCTTCGACGACGAGAACATCTACTTCAGCTTCTTCTGCACGATCGCCGACGCCGAGAAGAACCGCCCCCGCACCATGTTCCGCGACGAGAACATCGGCAGCGACGACGCGGTCGCGATCATGCTGGACGCCTACAACGCCCAGCGCAGCGCCGTCTTCCTCGCGACCAACTCGAACGGCGTCCTGTTCGACATGAGCCAGAACGGGCAGGGGCCGGAGACCCGCAACCTCGACTGGGACACGGTCTGGGAATCGCGGGGCGCCACGACCCCCGGCGGCTGGACCGCCGAGGTCCGCATCCCGCTCAAGTCGCTTCGCTTCCGCGCCCCCGAGCCGGGCGCCCCGGTCGCCTTCGGGGTCGGCTTCAAGCGCAACATCCCCTCGAAGAACGAGGAGGTGTACTGGCCCTTCGTCCCCAACGACTCGACCTGGTACCGCCCGTCCGAGCTCGGCCAGCTCGTCGGCATGGCCGACGTCCGGCCGGGCCGCAACGTGGAGATCCGCCCGTGGGGCCTCGGCTCGGCCCGGGGCGGCGGCGAGTTCGACGGCGAGCCCCGCGAGACCGACGGCGGGCTCGACGTGAAGTGGGGCGTGACCCCGGGCCTGACCGCCGACTTCACCCTGAACACCGACTTCGCGCAGGCCGAGGTGGACGACCTCCAGCAGAACTTCACCCGCTTCTCGCTGCGGTTTCCGGAGAAGCGCCAGATTTTCCTCGAGGGGCAGCGGAACTTCGAGTTCGGCGAGGTCCGGGACGTGGACGTCGTCTTCACCCGGCGGATCGGCCTTTCGGACGGCGGCGAGCCCATCCCCATCCTCGGCGGCGCCCGCATGTCCGGGCGGCAGGGAGCCTACGCGCTCGGCCTCATGGGGATGGCCACCGGGGCGCACGGCGGCGCGCCGGGCGAGCGCTTCACCGTGGCGCGCGTGCGGCGGGACGTCTGGTCCCGCTCCACGATCGGCGCGGTGTTCACCGACCGCAGCAGCGACCTCGGCTTCAACCGGGTGGCCGGCGTGGACACGAACCTCTACTTCCGCGACGTCTGGACCTTCCAGGGGCTGCTCGCGGGGCTCGACGAGGGCGCCGACCGGGGCAAGTCGGGGGTCGCGAGCGGCCGGCTCACGCTCGACACCGACACTTGGGGCGGGATCGCGAAGCACATCCGGATCGGCGAGAACTTCGACCCCGGCGTCGGGTTCGTCCGCCGCGCGGGGATCCGCAAGACCTACCTCCAGGCCCGCTACTCCCCGCGTCCGTCCGCGCCGTGGATGCGGCAGCTTCACTTCACCGCCAACCAGAACCGGACCGCGAACCTCGCCGCGGTCCTCGAGACCCGCCGCACCCAGGCCAGCGCCCGCGCGACCTTCGAGAGCGGCGACGAGCTGTCCTTCGAGTTCGTGGACCAGTACGAGTTCACCACCGAGGATCACGCGATCCAGGACGTCGCGATCCCCGCGGGGACCTACCCCTTCCGCCGCTACCAGTTCGGCGTCAACACCTTCCGCCGCCGCTACGCCATCCTGAACGCCTCCTACGAGTTCGGCGGGTTCTGGGGCGGCACGCGGGACATCTGGTCGGTGGGGACCAACTACCGGGTCAACCGCAACCTCGGCGTGCGGACGAACTACTCGTACAACCGGCTCCGCCTCCCCGGCGGCGACCTGAACACCCACCTCGTCTCGACCCGCATGCAGCTCGCCTTCCGCAACGACGTGATCCTGCTCGGGCTGTTCCAGTACAACGAGGCCACCGGCGACCTCGCCTCGAACGTCCGGTTCAACTGGATTCCGAAGCCGGGCGCCGACGTGTTCCTCGTGTACACCGAGCTGGACGAATGGGCCGAGTCCTTCTTCGTCCGCAACCGCAGCCTCTCGCTGAAGTTCAACTACCTCTTCCGCCTGTAGCGTCCCGCCGACCGGCCATCCTCACGGTCGGAGGTCATGGGGATGGTCGCTGCTGAACGTCTCGCGCACGCCCGGCGGGGCTCGCCGGATTCGCGTTCCTCGCCGCCGCGGCGGCCGGAGCCGGAACCTGACGTCCGGCTCGGGTTCGGATGCGCTCTTCGAGTGGGTCGAGCGCGTCGCGCATGTCGTTGCAGGGCTGACGATCGGGCTGCCGCTCGCCGTGGTCGTGGGAGCGGTCCGGGACCGGAACGCCGAGGCCCCGAAGAACTCACCCAAGCCGCCCCGAACGCACGAGCGCGTCGAAGCCCGCCTCGTCCGATCGACAGTCGCCTCGACGACCTCGAAGCGCGGACCGGCGCGGCGATTGGATCAGCGCGCGGATCCCGCTTCTCGGCTGGATCGTCCCGTTCGGCCTCCCCCGAACGCGACGGCGCACGACCGAGACGAGCCGCCAGCGAAGAAAGTTTTCCCCAATTCGCCTTTTTCGCGCACGGAAATCGGCTGAGCTGCGTGTTGACCATGCATGTGTTCGCGCAGACTTCCCCCGCCTGCCCCCGTCGTCCGTCCCGACGCCGACTCCCCGCAGCCGCCCGCCCCTCCTCCGAGCGCCTATACTTGGCTCACGGAGGGTGTGGGTATGGTCGTCACCGACGCGCTCAACGACATTCGGACCCGGTTCACCGGACTCGAGACCCGGCTGAACGCGCTCGGGATCCGGCTGAACGCGCTCGAGGCCCGCGTGGCCGTTCTGGAGGAGAAGGTCGCGAGTCTCGGCTTGGCGATCAGCGACCTGGCCGTCCGGCTCACGGCGTCCGAGGATCGGACCGGCAAGCGCTTCGACGAGCTGAAGGCCGAGATCGTCGCGTCCGAGAAGAACCTGAAGGCCGAGATCGTCGCGTCCGAAGAGAGGAGCGGCAAGCGCTTCGACGAGCTGAAGGCCGAGATCGCGGACTCGCGCAAGTATCCGAGATACCTTTTCTGGATGGTCGTCGGGGCCATTGTCCTGTCCTTCGTGGCGCGTATCTTCGGCTTCTGATCCCCCCTGCATCCCCGACCCAGCGGAACGCGCCGACGCTTCAGCGGGCGTTCCCCGAAAGCGGGCTGCGCCGGCCGTCCGGCCCACGGCGTCCGAGGATCCGATCGACAGGCGCTTCGACGACCTGACGGCCGCGACCGCCGCGTCCGAAGGGAGGATCCGCAAGCGCTTCGACAGGTCGAAGCGACGTCCCCGCGGCGCTTCCCCGTCGAGATCACGCTCCTGGCGGGGATCGCCGCGCTCTTCGCCGCGCTCGCCGACGGACCCCTACAGGAACCCCCGAGCGACCGCGCAGTCCGAAAGCGCCTCCGCCCGCCGTCGCTCCCCCTCCTCCCCGGACAGCCGCAGCAGGAACGCCGGGTGGAACGTCGGCACCAGCGGAATCCCCTCGAACTCGAGCGCCCGCCCGCGCATCGCCCCGATCCCCCGCGCCCCGGGCACGAGCGCCTGCAGCGCCACCCGCCCGAGCGCGACCAGCACCCGGGGACGCACCGACCGGATCTGCCGCCGCAGGAACGGCTCGCACTCGGCGACCTCCCCCGGCGCCGGATCCCGGTTCCCCGGCGGCCGGCACTTGACCACGTTCGCGATATAGACCGCCTCCCGCTCCATCCCGAACCCGTCGCGCAGCAGCCGGTTCAGCCCCTCCCCGGCGCGCCCCACGAACGGCTCGCCCCGCCGGTCCTCCTCGGCCCCCGGGCCTTCCCCCACGAACATGAGCGGCGCCCGAGGATTCCCGGACCCGAACACGAGCGTCCGCCGCCCCTCCGCCAGCGGACACCGGCGGCAGTCGCCGAGATCCGCCCGAATCTCCCGCAGCGTCTCCCCGGACCCGACGAAATCGGTCAGGTCCCGCAGCAGCCGCAGCCGCGCCCGGACCTGCTCCCGCGGATTCAACCGGAAAGCCGCCGCGCCACCCGGTCCCACACCGCGTCCGCGACCTCGCGCTTCGTCGCCTCCCCGAGCCGCTCGACGCCCGAACTCTCGACCAGCGCGGCCTCGATCCGGTCGGTCCCGAACCCGACTCCGGCGCCCACCCGGTTCCCGACGATCAGGTCCGCCCCCTTCGCCCGGAGCTTCCGCCGCGCCTCCGCCTCCGGATCGCCGGTCTCGGCGGCGAACCCGACGAGCGCCCGCGGCCCCTTCGACCGGTCGGAACCCAGCTCGGCGAGCACGTCCGGGTTCCGGACCAGATCCAGCCGCAGCGTCTCCCGCTCCCCCCGCTTCAGCTTCTCGGGAAGCTCCGCCGGGCGGAAGTCGGCGACCGCCGCCGCCATGACCACCGCGTCGCAGTCCCGCCGCGCGACCACCGCGTCGCGCATCTCCCGGGCGCTCCCCACCCGCACCACCTCGCACCCCGAAGGCGGCTCCCGGCCGACCGGCCCCAGCACGAGCGTCGCCGAAGCCCCCCGCGCCGCCGCCCGCTCCGCGAGCGCGAACCCCATCTTCCCCGACGACCGGTTGCCGAGATACCGCACCGGATCGATCGGCTCCCGCGTCGGCCCCGCGGCCACGACCACCCGCCGCCCCGCGAGGTCCCGCGGCCCGAGCGCGTCCCGGGCCGCCGCGACGATCTCCTCGACCGGCGCGAGCCGCCCCGGGCCGAACCAGCCGCAGGCGAGCTCCCCCGCTCCCGGCTCGACGATCCGGACCCCCCGCCGCCGCAGCGTCTCCAGGTGCCCCGCGGTCGCCGGGTGCTCCAGCATGTTCGTGTTCATCGCCGGCGCGACCAGCGTGGGCGCCCGCACGGCGAGGTGGAACGTCGTCAGGAAGTCGTCGGCCAGCCCGAGCGCCATCCGGGCGATCGCGTGCGCGGTGGCCGGCGCCACGAGGAAGACCGCGGTCTCCTCCGTCAGCGAGATGTGCCGGACGTCCCCGTCGGCGACCTCCTCGGGCGCGAACAGGCTCTCCCGCACCGGATTTCCGGAGACCGTCGCGAGCGCGAGCGGCGCGACGAACTCCCGCGCCGCCCGCGTCAGCGCGACTTGCACCCGAAACCCCCGGTCCCGCAGGCGCCGCACCAGCTCCGGCGTCTTGTAGGCCCCGATGCACCCGGTCACTCCGAGCACGACGAGCGGCCCCTCGTGCGGTATCCTCGCCCGTTCCATGCCGTCCGTCCGCCGGGATTATCGCGCCTGACCGGCATGGTGAAGGAAGACCTCATCCGGCGCTGCCTCGCGGCGACCGATCTTCCGGACCGCTCGCGGCCCCCGCCGCCGGGACGCAAGCAGGTCAAGGCGGCGGTCGAGTGCGTGTTCCGCGCGCTCGGGGACACGCTCGGCGCCGGCGGCCGGGTGGAGATCCGCCGCTTCGGGATCTTCGTCGTCCGCCCGCGCAAGACCGGGGTCGCCCGCAACCCGCGCACGAACCAGGTCGTCGCGATCCCCCCGGGCAACGTCGTCCGCTTCCGCCGCGGCAAGGATCTCGACCGCTGAGCCGGCCGCGGGTGACCCTCTTCGGGCGCCCCAACGTCGGCAAGTCCACCCTCTTCAACCGCATCCTCGGGGGCCGCCCGGCCATCGTCCACGCCCGGCCCGGCTCGACCCGCGACGGCCGGCTGGAGGACGCGACGTGGAACGGCGCCTCCTTCGAGCTGCAGGACACCGGCGGCGCCGGCGCTCCCGACGCCGGCCCCTACGCCCGCGAGATCCGCGAGCTGGCCGAGCGCGCCGCGAGCCGGGGCGACCTCGTCCTCTTTCTCGTGGACGCCCGCGCCGGCCTCACCCACGCCGACGCGCTGCTCGCGGACGAGCTCCGGCGCGGGGACCTCCCGCCCGTCCTCCTCGTGGCCAACAAGGCCGAGGGCCGCCACGAGGCCGCCGCCGCCGAGTTCCACGAGCTGGGGCTCGGCGACCCGATCCCGATTTCGGCCGAGCACGGCCCCGGCGTGGCCGACCTGCTCGACCGGGTCGTCGCGACGATTCCCGCCGAACCGGAAGCGCCCGCCCCCGCCCCCGCACTGCGGGTCGCGATCGTCGGGCGCCCCAACGTCGGCAAGTCCACCTTGCTGAACCGGCTCGTCGGCCGCGACCGGGCGCTCGTCTCGGAGACGGCGGGGACCACCCGCGACCCGGTGGACGAGCTCCTGACCGTCGAGGGGCGCGACGTCCTCCTCGTGGACACCGCCGGCGTCCGCCGCGGCGTCCGGGACCTCGAGGCCGCCGACCGAATCGCCGCGATGCTCGCCGAGCGCGCCCTCGACCGCGCCCGGATCGCGTTCCTGATGACCGACGCCCGCGAGGGGCCGACCGCGCTGGACGCCGGGATCGCGCGGCTCGCCGTCCGCGCCGGCTGCGGCGTGGTCGTGCTGCTGAACCGCTGGGACGAGGTCGGGGACCGCGCCGAGCGCTGGCGCAGCCTCCGCGAGCGCGTGGGCGAGCGCCTGCGCCACCTCCCCGACCCGCCGGTGCTGCGCATCTCGGCGCTCACCGGGCTCGGGGTCGGCGCGATCTGGAAGGCGGCCTTCGCGCTCGGCGAGCGGCTCGCGACGCGGATCCCCACCCCCGAACTGAACCGCTTCCTCGCCGAGACGGCGGGACGCAACGCCCCGAGGTCGCGCCGGGGCAGGGAGGTGCGGGTGCTCTACGGCTACCAGTCGGGGGTCTTCCCGCCGCGGTTCCGGGTGTTCCTGAACCGCCCCCCGGACGACCTCGTCTCGACCTGGCCCGCGTTCCTCGTCGGGAGAATCCGCGCGCGGTGGGGGTTCGCGGGGGCCCCGATCAAGCTGGACCTCGAGGAGCGGCGCGGGCGCGAGCGTAGAATCCGAATCCACAGAGAGCCCGCATGACGCTCCGCCGCCCGATCCCCAACAAGCTCTTCTTCCGGATCGGCGAGGTCGCCGAGATCACCGGGGTCCAGATGTACACGCTGCGCTACTGGGAGCGCGAGTTCCCGACGCTGCGGCCCAGGAAGAACGAATCGGGCCAGCGCTCCTACCGGGCCGAGGACATCGAGATGGTCCTCGAGATCCAGCGCCTCCTCATGGAGGAGGGCTACACCGCGGCGGGCGCCCGCCGGGTGCTCGGCAAGCGCGGCGCTGGGGCGCCGGCGAAGCCGGCGCCCCAGCCGAAGCCGACCGCCGCGTCCCCGGCCGAAGGGAAGCCCGCCCCGGCGCCCGCGGACGAATCCGGCCGGGCGCGCCGGCTCGCGCTCCAGGCGCTCGCGCTCATGGACCGCACCGACGCCGAGATCGCCGGCCTCGGAATCGCCGCCGGGGACGACTGACGGGAAACCGCGTCGGGACGGCCGGATTTGAACCGACGACCTCTTGCACCCCAAGCAAGCACGCTACCAGGCTGCGCCACGTCCCGATGGGGCGTGGATTCTAGTGCGGCGCTCCCGCGGTTCCGGTTAGAATCCGCGCCGCGCCGACGGGGCGTGGCTCAGCCTGGTAGAGCACCTGGTTCGGGATCAGGGGGTCGCAGGTTCAAATCCTGCCGCCCCGACGCTTCCCGCGGCTCCTCGCTTGCGAGGGTTCCCATGGATATGCTTCCCCCGCCCGTTGCGAGGGGCCGCATGGATGGCCGGAGCGTTTCCGGCTCCTTGACCCCGTCAAGTCTTTGTGGTTGACTCACCCACTACGTATGATTCTTTCCGACCGTGGCTTGTCCGCTCTCTTCGCGTCGCATATGCTTCGCGGCGTGAAGAGGCGGAGCGGACCTGCCCGTCCTCCCGCGCCGCTCCCAAGAGCGGATCGGACATTCCCAGAGACCGCGCCCGGCGCAGTCCGCTAACGCCCTACAGGAGGTAGGCGAAATGAAGCAGATCACAAGGAGGCTGGCGTCCCTGCGTGGGCTGGCTCTCCACCTTGCCCTTCTCCTGGGCGCTGGGCTCGTGCTGACGGCCTGCGGCGACGACGAAGAGCCGGCGCCCGCGCCGGCGCCCGCACCCGCCCCGGCGCCGGCCCCCGAGCCCGAGCCCGAGCCCGAGCCCGAGCCCGAGCCCGAGCCCGAGCCCGAGCCCGAGCCCTTCGTCGTCTCCTTCGCGGTCAACCCCGCCGAAAAGGGCGACGCGGGCATGTACCCCCTCATCCCCGACGACTCCGAGGACGAGGATTCCGCCATGGCCATGGTCAACCAGGCCATGGTCGTCACCAGCTCCCACGACGCCATCGTCTGGCCCACCTGGACCGATTCCCTCGCCAACCCCGTCGGAATCCTCGGCGGCGTCCCACAGACGCCCTTCGCCAACGTGGACTGGAGCGCCTCCCAGGACTCGGTCGTCAACTCCGGCGTCACCTTCGCCATCGCCCGCGTCACCCTCGGCGCCGGACAGGACCCGCCGCAGACTCCCGCAGCCGACGCCTACGTCACCTGCGGTCCCTTCGCGTGCTCCGAAGCCTCCGACTCCGTGCCCCCGGCCCCGGACATCTCCATCGCCAACTCCGCCGTCTGCGCCGCTTGGGACCCCGACCTCACCCTGCAGGTCGGTCTCGTCGACAACGACGTCATCAACGATCATGGGGACATCGAGAACCCCGAAGACGTCAACCCCGACGACGACGGCATCGACCTCGGGTGGATCTACACCTCCTCCGCGGCCATGACCTCCAAGCACCACTTCTCCGGCGTGGATGGCGGAAAGAACTACAGCAACACCGCCCCGGCCCACGCGAAGGGTTCCGACAAGGAGCTCGGCTTGAAGTGGACGGGAGACAGCGCCTCGAAGAATGCCGGCTACATGCCCGGCATCGACGTTGATGCGTGCGTTGGTACTCAGGGCGCGAACTTCGAATACGCCTCCGGTCACTCCTCCCGCAGCATCGCCGTCGACCGTCCCTCCGAGTGCTTCCGCGTTGTCAACAGCGCGGTTGATTACCTTGGCGCCTACTCCGTGACGTTGACCGCTTCCGGCTCCGGCGTCTCGTGGGGCGAGATCGCGTGGGACGCCTTCGAGGATCTCACCTGCGACTCCACGAGTTTCATGGCCGCTGATCAGGTGGACGTGTGTGCGCTCTTCGAGGAGGAGGTCGATCAGGCGCTCGACGGCGGCTTCGTCACGAAGGCGACGGGTAAGATTGCTACTCTGAATGGCCTCGGCGGCGACGAGGGCCTCATGAACTCGCATTTCCGGGGTGTCGGCGGCGGATACGTCACCTTTGAAGAGCCAAACGCCGTTTCCGCTACCCTTTCCAAGTTCTACGTGAACGTCCCTGGCGCCTCGCCCCAGCGGTTCAAGACGCTGTGGTTCGACCACGACCTGGACGGGAAGATCGGCACCGGCAAGATGCCCACGTACGGCGATTACAACGACCTGTACGACACCAACGACCAGGGCGCTAACAACACCTTCCTGTCGTTCTCGTTCATTGACGACGACAACGATCCGAAGTTCGGCGATTTCGGCAAGGTGGACATCAATGGAAACGGCAAGGCGGACTATCCGTCCAGCAGTGGGGCCACCACCGCCGGCGAGATGGCGTGCAGCGACGCCGACGGCGATGGTTGCGACTCCGAGCTCTCGATGACCGAGTCCGTGCTGTTCGCGGACGGCGTCTTCGGATGCACGACCACTCGCGACGTGACGTTCGAGTGCACTTGGGACGCCGACGGGCAGCTCCGGCAGTCGCGGCGCGATGGCGATTGGACCACGCTGCGGAACCCCTCGGTCGACGACTTCATGAGCTGCAAGGTGAGCGTGAACTGACCTAGTCGGTCCATGATCTGATTCCCAGCCACGTCGGATCGGAACCCCGGGGCCTCGCGGCCCCGGGGTTCTGCTTTTGCAACTGTTGGCGGCCCTGGCACGTGCTCAGCCGCAGCGGGTCGGCGGCGGGCGCGATTTCCGCGAAGTTGTGCGGATCCGTCCTGAACCGCGGCGAGGCCGTTTGGAGGTCGGGGCGAGGTGCGCCGCCTCGTTGAGTCTGCCCGGCTCTCGCGAACGGCGTCGGGTATTCGGACTCGAGGACCGAGCGGCTACCCCCCTTCGGTGCGCCGGACGGCGGCCTCGATGGCCGGAGCGGAGGGAAGGCCCGCAACGGCCCGAGGGCTGTCCGTTTGTCGAGGGCCTGGCGGCCGCCGTCGCGAACCCCCGCTTCGGGCGCGCCGCGGCCTCGGAGAAGCGGGTTCGCCCTCGACTCCTCCCGGGAACCCACCGGCACGCGCTGGCCAACTCTCGGGCGCAGTGCGCGCGTTCCTCCCAATCGTCCGCCGCGGCGTCCGGATTCTCCGGGCCTCCCGCGCGGATCGGTTCGGGCGATGCTCGCGCTGTGGATCGTGGGGGTCTATCTCCTGTTCCGCATCCTGATCCCGGCGTCAGCGCCTGTCCCAACGGCGCCGCCGCCCGCCCAAACGGCCTCGGAGTCCGCCCAACAGGACGCGGGGACGACCGGAGGGGAGGTGGCGGCGGGCGACACGAATCTCGTGGACACGGCGCTGGCTGCGTTCGGTCCGCTCGTCGGGGCCGTGGTGGCGCGTTGTTTCGCTGGCCGAACGGCGGCGCGTCCGCCGGAAGAAGAGGCGTAACGGGGCGCTCGCCCGGTCAACGGGCGCCGAACGCATCCCCGCCTCGTCGAGGTCGGAGCCGCGGTCGCTCCGGAAGCAAGGCTCCCGTCGCTCGCTCGGCCCGACCCCGACCGGCGGAATCCGCGGCGGCGTGCGGCGGAACGCGGCCCGAACTCCGTGAACGACGGTCGTCACCGCTACGCTATGCGCCATGACCGAAATGCCCTCGTGGATCCTTGCGATCGCGCTCGCAGTGGGATTCATCGGGATCTCATGGGCGGTTCTCTACCGCCTCCCGAAGAAGGCGTGGAAGCACGAGCTCGACAAGACGGAACTTCGGGGCCTGGGCCTCCCCCGCGGATCGGTTCGGGCGATGCTGGCCCTGTGGATCGTGGGGGTCTATCTGCTGTTCCTCATCCTGATCCCGGCGTTCGCGCTGGCGAACCGGGCCGATCTCGTGAACACGGTTCTGACCGCGTTCGGGCCGCTCGTCGGGGCCGTCGCGGCCTTCTACTTCGCCGCCCGGACGGCGGCGCCGGCGCCTGACGACGAGAAGAAGAACCGCGCCCCCTCCAAGCAGACGAAACCGACCACTTCCGACGCGGAGGAGACGCCCTCCAATTCTGGCTTCGGCGCGGGAGCGAATGAGGGCGCAACTTCCCCGGAAGCTCAGGAGAGAGGCCGTGAACAGCCTGACGGTTGAGAACTTCCGCTGTTTCCGCGGCCGGCAGACGGCGGTTCTCGCTCCGCTCACCCTGCTGGTCGGGGAGAACAGCACTGGGAAGACGTCGTTCTTGGCTCTCGTCCGCACCTTGCGCGACATGGCGCTTGACCGCAATCAGCCGGACTTCAAGAAACCGCCCTACGATCTCGGCAGCTTCGACGAGATCGCGCACTACCGAGGCGGGAAAGGCGGAAGGGCGAGAGAGTTCACGGCTGGCTTTTGTCGCTTGTACAAGGGGCGACCCGCCAATTTCGAGGTGACGTTCCGCAAGGAGGGGGTCGGCGCCGTGCCGCGACGCGTGAGGGTCGATGGCGGCGAGGTCTGGTGCGAGTTCCGATTTCTTGACGTGAACGCCGTGCCTGAGGTCTTTGGCCCAAATCCCACCGCCGCGGGCATGGCCTTCCTGAAGTGGCTCCGCTCCGGTCGCGGCCGCTTGGTCTCCGGCGGTCGGCACGCGAGAGAGATGACGAAGAGCGGGCAGGGTTGGCGGAGCTACGCCCAAGTCGCGCTCCGGCGCGGCGTGCTGAGGTTGGAGGACGCCGCGCAAGTCGATGCCCGCGAGGACGCGTTCGCGGAATCGAACCTGTTGCGATCGGACGATCCGCACGTCATTGCTCTGGCGGACCTCAGCGGAGCCCGCCTGCTGTATTCGGACGACGGGGAGCTCAAGAAGGACTTCCTGGACAAGAAGCTCGTGAATCGTCCGCGGGGGAAGGTGTATCCGAGCGGCGATCCCGGCAGCATCGCGAGCAAGCATCGATGGCTGCTCAAGCAGCGGAATCTGTGCCCAAGCACATGACGGTGGAGAAAGCGGAGTCGTTCCTCGCGACGTTGGAGTGCGAGCTGCGGGACGCGGTTCCGCTGGAGGACCCGGAGGCGGCGCTCGGCGCTGGGGTGCGAGGCCCCGGCGGAGTACGAACGGAGCTTCGAGGAGCGAACGTGAACGCAGTCCGGCGGACGCCGCGCGAAGGCGCTCGCCGCAGATCCGAAAATAGCGAACTGTCCGCGAAAGCGGGGCAAGCTCAGCCCGCACCCCGAGTGGGGTCAAGGACAAGACCGGGGGTGACGGGGTCCACGTGGACAGCCCGTGGCCTCCGGATCTCGTGTGCATCCTTCGAGTGGCGTCCCGGTCCTGACTGCGCGATCGCGCGCCGTCCTCACGTCGCCGAGCTCGCGCAGGTCCACGGCGACGCTCTCCATGCGTCGATACTGGATGCGTTGACGGATCGCCGAGGCTCGGCGGGCCAGCGCGACGGCGGACCGAGTCGAGAGCCGCCGACCCACCCGTCGCGCACGACTGCGAGAATGGGGACGCATTCGCATGATGCTGCGTGGACGCCGGGCGGCGCGCCGCGCACGGTCGCGCTGAACCGCCGAGACCGGCGCAAGCGCTGCGACGGCGCGTTCCGCCGGAGTCGATCCCGCCCGGCCCGGTGATGCAACGCCGACCCCGGCAAGGAGGTCCCATGGCGACGAACCGGCGCGAGTTCACGCTTCGCGCGCTCCTTCTCGGCCTGGTCATGGCCGTCGTGCTCGGCGCGGCCAACGCCTACCTCGGCATCCGCGCCGGGCAGACGGTCGCCGCCACCTTCCCGGCGGCGGTCGTCTCGATGGTCGTCATCCGCGGGCTGTTCCGGGGCGGGCTGCTCGAGGAGAACATCGCCCGCACCACCGCCTCGGTGGGCGAGGCGCTCGCCGCCGGCGCGATCTTCACGCTGCCGGCGTTCCTCATGGTCGGCGCGTGGGAGGGGTTCCACTACCTCGAGAGCACGCTGCTGATGCTCGTCGGCGGGCTGCTCGGCGTCCTGTTCGTCGTCGTGCTGCGGCGGAGCATGGTCAACGACGCGGAGCTCCCGTTCCCCGAGGCGGTCGCCGCCGCCGAGATCCACCGGGCCGGCGAGGCTTCCGGCGGCCGGCTCCTCTTCCAGATGATGGGGGTCGGCGCCCTCATCGAGCTGCTCAAGAACGGCAAGGGAATCCAACTGTTCGCGGAGCGCATGTCCGGGGCGCTCTCCTACGGCTCGTTCCAGGGCGGACTCGCGGTGGGCGGCGCGAGCTTCGGGTCGGCGAGCCAGCCGGGCCTCCTCCCGTGGTCCACGCCGGCGGCCTCGCCGGCCTACCTCGGGGTCGGGTACATCATCGGGTTCCGGCTGGGGGCGATCGTCTTCTCCGGCGGGGTCTTCGCCTGGTGGTTCATGATCCCGGCGATCCTGTTCTTCAACCCGGAGTTCGCGGATCCGGCGCGGGTCGCGGCGGCGGGCGGCGACTGGTCCGTGACCTCGGGGGCCATCTGGGCCGAGCTCGTGCGCCCGATCGCGGTAGGGGCCATGATCGCCGGAGCGATCTGGACCCTGTTCCGGATGCGGCGCTCGCTCGGCGAGGGGCTCCGCCGCTCGTTCCATGAGGCGCGCGAGGGCGCGACCGCCGGCGCCGCGTCGGACGAGTCCGACCGCGACGTCCCGTTCAGTTGGACCGCCGCCGGCATCGCCGCGCTGGTCGTTCCGACCTTCCTGCTCTACAACCACTACACCGGCCAGCCGCTCGGGGCGCTCGGGTCGGCGATCGTGATGATCGTCGCCGGCTTCTTCTTCTCGGCGGTGGCCGGCTATCTGGTCGGAATCGTCGGAAGCTCGTCGAACCCGGTCTCGGGGCTCACGATCTCGACGCTGCTGCTCGCGGCGCTGCTGATGACCTTCCTCGGCGTGACCGGCATGCAGGGGGTGACCGCGGTGCTCGCCGTGGCCGCGGTCGTCTGCTGCGCCTGCGCCGTGGCCGGCGACATGCTGCAGGATCTGAAGGTGGGGCGGCTCCTCGGGGGGACGCCGTTCCGCATGGAGTGGGCCGAGATCATCGGCGTGGTCTTCGCGTCGTTCTTCCTCGTGCTCCCGATGATCCTTCTCCACGAGGGGGACGTCGCGGCGGGCGGGATCGGGGTCGGCGGCGCCGAGCTTCCGGCCCCGCAGGCGGGACTGATGGCGCTGCTCTCGCAGGGGATCGTCGGCGGGGACATGCGCTGGCCGCTCGTCGCCTTCGGGATCGCGCTGTGCGTGTTCCTGATCCTGATCCAGGCGCCCTCGCCGATGCTCATCGCGGTGGGCATGTACCTCCCGCTCCAGACCACGTTCGCGATCTTCGCCGGCGGGTTCATCCGCTGGATCGCCGACCGCCGCATGGCCGGGCTTTCCGCCGGGCGCCGCCAGGCGGGCGAGAGCGCCGGCACGCTGATCGCGTCCGGCCTCATCGCCGGCGAGGCGCTGATGGGCGTCGGGCTGTCGGGGTTCGCGGTGTGGGACTTCGCGCTGCCGAGTCCGGTCGCCGCGCCGTCGGGGGTTCCGGGGTTCCTCGTGTTCCTCGTCCTCGGCTGGTTCCTCGTTCGCCTGCCGCTGCGCGCCGCCCGCGGCTGACGCTGTCGGCGACGCGAAAGCCCGGGTGGTTCTTGCGGATGTCCGCAAGGACCTCGTCGAGGATGCGCGCCCGGCGCTCCCGCTCGGTCTCGCGGCCGCGGTGACGATCGTCCTTGACGACTCGCTGCTTGAGGATCATGGCGCACCTCCCCGAGTCCCCGGACATGCCGCTTGCGTGCGGCGGACCCCATGCTTCCGGGAGGGCGGCATGAGCGTCAGCACGAGCGTGATGGCGGAGGCGCCGGGAAGACGAGCCGGCGGCTGGATGGACAGTCGCCCACCTCGACGCGGAGAGATGCGGACCATGGTCGGGGAGGCTGTCCGAGGCTCAGCGCCGTGGATCCATGCGAGCCCGAAAGGCGCCGGGGGACCGGATGGGAACGGAGAAGACGTCGCCGAGGGCGAGCAGGTCGGCGTCGCCGCTGACGAGCGCATCGGCCTTGCCGGCGATCGCCAGCTCGAGGAACGACTGGTCGGCCGGGTCGCGGCATTTCGGCGTAGCTGGCGGCGGAATGGGGATGCGGACGGCTTCGCAGTACGGGAACCAGTCGTGGATCAACTCGCGCCGCGCCGCTGCGTTCAAACGGAATTTCGGGTAGGCCAGCGCCCGGATCAACTCGAGGGCGGTCGCCCGGCTCGCGAGCGGGCGCAACGGCCCTTCCGTCCACGCTTGCCGGTACCAGGCGAGGGAACCGCGAAACACGAGCGCCGACACGACCACGTTCGTGTCGAGGACGACGCGGGTCGGCGTCATTCGCGTCTTCGCGCCCACGCCACCGCATCCGCGACGTCGGTCTCCGAGATTCCGAGTCCGGCGAGCGTTTCGCGTACGGCGTCGGCGCGGCCGATCCGGACTGGAGTCAGGACGATCCGGCCGTTCTCGGCGGTCACGTCGAAATAGCGTGTCGCCGGAACCGTGGAGACGATCGCCTTCGGCAGGGTGAGCTGGTTCTTCGAGGTCAATTTCGCGAGCATGGCCGCCTCCCTGGTATTCCAAGAGTAAGGATAAACAAATTCCGTACTCCGCCTTGGCGTTCCGGATCGGCTGACCCCCGCCCCACGGCGTAAGCTCCCGGCGATGGCCGTAGCCGCCGAGGATCGCCGGATCGTGCGCACCGCGTTCGTCGCGAGCGGGTTCGTGTTCGCCGCCCTCATGTGGATGCTCTACGGGCGCGGCGAACCGGCGCTCGTCCCCGACTGGACCGCGTCGCTGCCCGGGTTCAACGCGAGCCTGAACGCCACCACGCTCGTGCTGGTCTCGCTCGGGGTGGCCGCGATCCGCTCGGGGCGGCGGAACCTCCACATCGGCCTCCTGTCCGGCGCGCTCGTCGCCGAGGCCGTCTTCCTTCTGAGCTACGCCACCTACCACTACTTCCAGGGCGACACGCCCTACGCGGGAACCGGCGTCCTGCGCCCCATCTACTTCACCGTCCTCATCTCGCACGTCGTCTCGTCGGCGCTCGCGCTCCCGCTGGTGCTGACCGCGGCCGCGCTGGCCGTGAGCCGCCGCTTCGCCGCCCACCGGCGGTGGGCGCGGGTCGCCGCGCCGATCTGGATTTTCGTCGCGATCACCGGACTCGTGGTGTACGCCATGCTGCACGGCGGATCCTGACCCTCACTGGAGAACCGACATGTTCCGACGCATTCTTCTCACCGCGCTCCTTCTCGCGCTCCCCGCCGGCCTCGCCGCGCAGGACGCGCTGCCACGGGGCGAGGTCAAGGCCGCCGTGGGCTCCGCCGCCGTCATGGTGGACTACGGGCGCCCCGATCTCGGCGGGCGGGCGCTCGACGACCTCTTCGCCATGCTTCCCGAGGACCGCGTCTGGCGGGCCGGCGAGAACGAGGTGACCATCCTCGAGACTTCGGCCGACCTCATGATCGGCGGAATGAGGATCCCGACGGGGCGCTACAGCCTGTATCTGCGGATCCCCGACGGCGGGTCGTGGATGCTCCTCGTGAACAAGAACCAGGGCATCGCGCTCGGCGAGCTCTGGTCCGAGGCGCCGGAGGCGATGCGCGAGGCCATGTGGCCGCGGCTCGACGGCTACGCCGCCATCGAGTCCGACGAGGTGGCCCGCATCCCGCTTCGGGAGTCGTCCGCTTCGGGCGGCGACGTCTTCGAGATCGAGATGGGCGCCGGCGTGATCCGGTTCTCGTGGGGCGGCATGGCCTACGAGGCGACGCTCGGATCCTGATTTGCCCGGAGCCGCCGGGAACCATCCGG
Source organism: Vicinamibacteria bacterium (assembly GCA_965199715.1). Taxonomy (GTDB): domain Bacteria; phylum Acidobacteriota; class Vicinamibacteria; order Marinacidobacterales; family Marinacidobacteraceae; genus CBDATA01. Next base: position 928,909 of record OZ241322.1, on the reverse strand, counting down.
CGCGCGCGGCGTTTTCCGCTGCACGTCCCATGATGGTTCCCGAGTTGGCTTCCGTGGCGCCCTTCCGGCTGGAAGGCGAGGCCGCGGCCGGCGAACGCACCGACGCCGAGCTCATGGAGCGCGTGCGCTCGGGAGACGCGGAGGCCTTCGCGCCGCTGGTGAAGCGGTACGAGCGCCGCGTCTTCGGCTTCGTCCGCAACCAGCTGGGCGAGCCGGAGACCGCCGCCGATCTCGCGCAGGAGACGTTCGTGCGGGCGTTCCGCGCCGCGCGGCGGTACCGTGAAAGCGGGCGCTTCGAGTCGTGGCTGTTCCGCATCGCCTCGAACCTCGTCCGCAGCGAGCTTCGCCGCCGCAAGCGCCGGGGTACGCACGTCCCGGTCGAGAGCGAGGTTCTCCGCGAGACCATCCGGGACGACGCCGCGCCGGCGCCCGAGACGGAGGCGTTTCGAGCCGAGCTGCGGCGCGCGCTGCGGAACGCGCTCGCGCTCCTCCCCGGGGACTTCCGCGAGGCGGTGATCCTGCGCTACGTCGAGGGCTGGTCCTACCGCGAGATCGCCGGATCGCTCCACATCAAGGAAAACACCGCGAAGACCCGCGCCCACCGGGGGCTGCGGCGGCTTCGGAACCTCCTCTCCCACGCTTTCGAGGAGGCGGCCTCGTGAAACTCGCCGACGACGCGCTCAAGGGGGCGCTGCGGGACATGAAGCGAACCGACGAGGCTCCGCCTCCGGGGTTCGCCGACCGGGTGATGGCGCGGGTGCGGCGCGAACGCCGCCGCCGCTTCTGGACGCTCGCGGTGGCGGCGTCGGCCCTGATCGCGGGAGCGTTCGCGGCGCGCTCGGCCGTCGTCCCCGAGCCGGCGCTCGTCGCCGCCGATCCCGACTTGCGGGAGCTGGAAGCGCTGCGGGAGGACTACCGGCTCCTCCTCGAGGAGCTCGACCGGGCGCGCCGGCTTTCCGCCGAACCGGTCGTGCCCTTCGGAGCGCACGACGACCTCGACCTGTTTCTGGACGTGAGGTCCCTTTGGGAGCGCCCGCCCGAGCGGGTGGTCCCGGTTTCGCAGCGGCGACGCTGAACGAGGAGACATGACGATGACCCTGAAGACGATCGCGCCCGCGCTCCTGCTCCTGCCGGCCGCGGCCGCGGCGCAGCCGGACCATCGCGCCGAGGAGATGCGGTTGCGCGTCGAGACCGAGCGCCCCAGGGTGATGGTCGCGTTCTCCGGGGGCAGCCACCTCGGCGTGCGCGCGATGAACCTCACCGACGAGCTCAAGGAGTTCTACGGGGCCGGCCCCGACTCCGGCGTCCTGATCGGAAGCGTGTCCGAGGCGAGCCCGGCCGAAGCGGCCGGAATCCGCGTCGGCGACGTGGTCACCCGGGTCGGCGAGCACGAGATCGAGGACGCCGGCGACCTGCGCCGGGCGGTCCGGCGCATGGAGGCCGGGGACGAGGCCGAGATCGCGCTGGTGCGCGAGGGGTCGCCGATGAGCCTCACCGCGACGCTCGACGAGCGCGAGGGCGGGTCGTGGTTCTCCCACGAGGGCGCCCGGGAGATTTACTTCGACATCGACTCGGAAGAACTGCGCGCCGACGTCCTCGAGAGCATGGAGAAGATCGATCTCTCCGGGCTCCAGACGCGCTTCGCCGACCTGCGCGAGCGCATCGGCGGCGAGTGGGGCGACGCGCTCGAGGCGCGGCTCGCGCAATTCGAGGAGCGGCTCCGGGAGCTGGAGGCTCGCCTCCGCCCGGAGTAGGTCAGGGAACGAACAGGAAGTAGTCGTAGGCGGCGCGGGCGGCCTCCGCGATGGCTCGCTCCCGGTCGGGAACCGGCTGGTCCGATTCCTTGACGAACGCGACCATCGCCACATGGCCGGCCGCGCCGGGCAGATAGACGATCCCCACGTCATTCGTCGCGCGGCCGATGGTCCCGGTCTTGTGGGCGACCACCGTCCCCTCGGGAAGCCGGCCCTTGAGCCGCCCGGCGCCGGTCTCGCAGCGCTCCATGACGTCGATGAGCAGGTCGCGGCTGGCCCGCGACAGCCCCTCGCCGGCGTGGACCTTCACGAGCAGGTCGGCCATGCCCCGGGGCGTGGCCGTGTCGCGCGGGTCGGCCTCGAAGCGCTCGAGCGCCGCCGCGCGAGCCTCCTCGGACACCTGGCCGTAGTGCTGGGCGTAGGTCGCGCGGGTCCGCTCGGCGCGGGGCGGCAGCCCCTCCGCCCCGACGTACTCGGTGATGAGGTCGGCGGTCGAGCGGGCCACGTGGACTCCCTCCACGCCGAGCTCGCCCATTCGGGCGGTCACCCGCTCGGCTCCGCCGGCGGCCTTGAGGCACAGGTCGGTCGCCGAGTTGTCGCTGATGAGCAGCATCAGCTCCATCAGGTTCAGGATGGAGAGCGACACGCCGGGATCGTCGAACAGGCGGCTCAGCGTGCCGCTGCCCGGCGAGAGGTCCGAGAGGTCCAGGTCGATCATGTCGTCGAGCGCGAGCTCGCCCTCATCGACGCGGCGCAGCAGCTCCACCGCGATCGGCACCTTGTAGGTGCTCGCCATCGGGAACGCCTCGTCGGCGTTCAGGTACGCGGTCCTGCCGGTCTCCACGTGGATCGCCGCGAGGCCCATCTTGCCCCCGGACAGCGGTTCGAGCCGCGCCCATTCGGCTTCGAGCCGGCTCTCGGAACCCGACTGGGCCGAGGCGAGGGGCGCCGCGAGGAGGAGGAGCGGCGCGAGGAAGCGTGCGGTCCGGATCATGCGCGAGAGCCTATCCGCAGCGGAACGGGGTTTGCACCGCACCGGACATGAAGCTCCTCGCGCTGCTCCTGCTCGCGGCTCCGGCCCAGGAGCCGATGCTGGTCACGACGATCGCCGACGTGGACAAGGACCAGTGGGACTTCCTCACCGGCTGGGAGCCCGGCTGGGCCGCGATCGCGGACGTCGGAGGGCTCGGCGTGACCCGTTACGAGGTCGCGCCGCGGGTCGCGAAGCCCGACCGGCCCCCCGCGCGGCGGCGGATCCGGCGTCCCGTCCGGCCTCGCGTCCTCGTCCCGCGAACGCTCGGAGCGCGGCCGCAACCGCCCCGTCGCCCGCCGGATCGGCGGCGGATTCCGCGGCGCCGACCCCGGTAAGATCCCCCGTTCGGCCGCAGCCGGCGGCCCGGGAGAATCGTCATGCGGAAGTTGCTGTCCCTCGCCCTGCTCCTCGCCGGAACCGCGAGCGCCCAGCCCGACGCGGACCTGCTGGACGCGATGCGCTACCGGTACGTCGGCCCGTCCCGCGGCGGGCGCGTCACCGCCGTCGCCGGCCACCCGGCGCGGCCCGGCACGTTCTACATGGGCGCGACCGGCGGCGGCATGTTCAAGACGACCGACTACGGGCACAACTGGCGCCCGATCTCCGACGGGTACTTCGCGACTCCGTCCATCGGCGCGATCGCCGTGGCCGAGAGCGACCCCGACGTCATCTACGTCTCGACCGGCTCCGACGGGCTGCGCAGCAACGTCATCATCGGCAGGGGCGTGTACCGCTCCGACGACGCCGGCGAGACGTGGCGCCACGTCGGCCTCGAGAACACCGGCAACTCCGGCGCGGTGCTGATCCACCCGGACGACCCCGAGACCGCGTGGGTCGCCGCCATCGGCAACCCCTTCGCCGCGAACCCGGAGCGCGGCGTCTATCGGACCCGCGACGGCGGCGCGAGCTGGGAGCTCGTGATGTTCATCTCCGAGCAGACCGGCGCGGTCGATCTCGAGTTCAAGCCCGGCGATCCCGACACGATCTACGCGTCGAGCTGGGAGGCCGAGCGCAAGCCGTGGACGATCAACTCCGGCGGCATGGAGGGCGGCGCGCACCGCTCCCGCGACGGCGGCGACGCCTGGGAGCGGCTCGAAAACGGCCTCCCCACGGGGCTGCGGGGCAAGTCGGACCTCGCGGTCTCGGCGGCGGATCCGTCGCGCGTGTACATCCTGATCGAAGCGCCCGGCTCCGAGGGCGGGGTCTATCGCTCCGACGACGAGGGCGATTCGTGGCGGCAGGTCAGCGACTTCCAGCCGATCCGCAACCGCCCCTTCTACTACACGAACCTCCACGCCCACCCGACCGACCCGGACACGCTCTGGGGCATGGCCGAGGGCTACTTCAAGTCCACCGACGGCGGCGAGACCTGGGAGCGCAAGTTCACCCCGCACGGCGACAACCACGACCTGTGGATCAACCCGGACGAGCCCGATATCCAGATCCAGGCGAACGACGGCGGCGCCAACGTGACCCTCGACGGCGGGGAGACGTGGTCCACGCAGGAGAACCAGGCCACCGCCGAGCTCTACCAGGTGGACGTGAGCGACGACTTCCCCTACCGGCTCTACGCCGGCCAGCAGGACAACTCCACGATCTCGGTGCCGAGCTTGCCGTCGCACTACCGCCCCGGCGGCCCCACCGCCCACTGGGAGGCCATCGGCGGCTGCGAGACCGGCCCGGTGGTCCCGAAGCCCGGCGACCCCGACGTGGTGTACGCGAATTGCAAGGGGCGCTTCGGCCTCTACAACGCCCGCACCGGTCAGGAGGAGCAGTACTACGTCGGCTTCTGGAACATCTACGGGCACAACCCGAGGGACCTCCAGTTCCGGTTCCAGCGCACCGTGCCGATCCACGTCTCGCCGCACGACCCGAACCGCGTCTATCACGGCTCGCAGTTCGTGCACGTCACCGAGAACGGGGGCCGGACGTGGCGGACGATCTCCCCCGACCTGACCGCGTTCACCGAGGAGACCCAGGTCGTCTCCGGCGACCCGATCACCCTCGACGTGACCGGCGAGGAGCACTTCGCCGCGCTCTACGACGTGCAGGAGTCGCCGCACGAGGAGGGCGTGCTCTGGGCGGGCGCGAACGACGGCCCGATCCACATCTCGAAGGACGGCGGCCAGACGTGGAAGGAGGTCACCCCGTCCGGGATCGGCCCCTACGGCCGGGTCCAGAACATCGAGGTCTCGCCGCACGACCCGGCGAAGGCCTACGCGGCGATCCTCCGCTACCAGTTGGGCGACTTCACGCCCCACGCCTACCGGACGACCGACTACGGCGAGTCGTGGACCCGGATCCGGGACGGCCTCCCGGAGAACTTCCCGGTGCGCGTGATCCGCGAGGATCCGGGGCGCGAGGGTCTCCTCTACCTCGGCGGCGAGTGGGGCATGTACGTCTCGCTCGACGACGGCGCGAGCTGGACCTCCTTCCAGCAGAACCTCCCGGTGACCCCCGTCAGCGACGTCAAGGTCGTCCGGGACGACCTCGTGCTCTCCACGATGGGGCGCGGGTTCTGGATCCTCGACGACGTGACCCCGCTGCATGAGGCCGCGTCCGGGACGCACTTCTTCGGCGTGCGCGACGCGGTGCGGCGCCGGACGTCGGGCGGCTTCGGCGGACGGGCCGCGCCGTCCGACCCCGAATACCCGACGCCCGGCCCCCGGTTCACCTTCCGGCTCGCCGGGGACGTGGACTCGGCCTCGATCACGGTGCGCGACGAGAGCGGCGAGGTCGTCCGCCGCTTCGAGAGCGGAGGGCCGGGAACCACCGCCGGGACCGAGCAGGCCATGCGCGCGCCGGGGCGGTTCGCCCGGGGCGCGCCCACGGTTCCGACGACCGCCGGAACCCACCGCTTCCCGTGGGACATGCGCCACGACGGCGCCCGGAACGGCGGCGGCGCGCCGACCGGACGGGGCGTCCTCGCCGCGCCGGGCCGCTACACGGTCGAACTCGTGGCCGGCGACTACGCGGCGACCCGCGACTTCCGCCTGCGGATGGATCCCCGCGTCGTGCGCGAGGGCTGGGTGACCGCCGAGCAGGTCCGCGACCAGGTGGAGCTCGCGCTCCTCGCCCGCGACGCGCTCAGCGAGGCGAACCTGGCGTCGGCGCGACTCGACGCGGCGCTCGACGACGGCGGCGACGAGGTCCGGGCGCTCCACGAGGAGCTCGTGACCCGCCCGATGCGCTACTCGCAGCCGATGTTGCGCGACCAGATCGCGTATCTCGCCGGCAACCTCGACGCCGCCGACCAGCCGCCGGGCGCGGACGCCCGGAACCGCTACCGGGAGCTGCGGGCGCAGCTCGACGCGCTCCTCGAGCGGATGGCGGCCGCCGGCGTAGCCGACCGTTGAGTCCGGGGGGCGGGTGAAACGGCCCGCCCCGCCGGTTAGATTCACGCCCATGACCCGCGCCCGCCGCGATCTGTGGGTCTTCGGGCCCGGGTCCGACCTCCTCCTGCTGGTCGCGACGCCGATCCTGATCCTGCCGCTGGCGTTCCTGCTCCAGGGGCGCGAGACCGCGTACTCGGTCGGGCTGCTCGTCGCCGGGTTCGGCGCGCTCGGCCACCACCTGCCGGGGATGATGCGCGCCTACGGCGACCGGGCGCTCTTCCGGCGGTTCCGCGCCCGCTTCCTGCTCGCGCCGGTCGTCTTCCTCGCGGCGGCGCTCGGCTTCGCCGCGGGCGGCCTCAACGGGGTCTCGCTGATCGTGCTCGTGTGGGGGATCTGGCACGGGGCGCTCCAGGCGTACGGCTTCCTGCGCATCTACGACGGGCGCGTCGGGGCGACCGCGAGGCTCACCGCGCGGCTCGACTGGTTCCTGTGCGTCGGTTGGTTCGCGTACGGAGCGCTGCACTCGCCGGGCCGGCTCGGCGAGATGCTGGAGCTGTGGTACGCGCTCGGCGCGCCGCTGCTGCCGCCGGAGCTGTTCTTCGGGTTCCGCGCCGGCTTCGACGCGGCGCTGTACGCGGTCACGGCGGTCTTCGTCTTCCGCGCCGGGCGGGATCTCCTGCGCGGACAGGGCCAGCACCCGATCAAGCTGCTCGCCGCCGCGATGAGCTTCGGGTTCTGGTGGTGGTGCTCGGTCCAGGTTCCCTACGCCGTGCTCGGGGTCGCGCTCTTCGAGATCTTCCACGACGTGCAGTACCTCTCGATCGTCTGGGCGTTCAACCGCGCCCGCGCCCGCGACCGGGAGGCCGGCGCCTTCACCCGTGCGCTCTTCGGCGGCGGGCGGACCATGCTGTTCGTGTACGTGGGGCTCGTGCTCGGCTACGGGCTCTTCCGCTTCGTCCCCGAGGTCGTCGCGAACCCGTCGGTCCAGCGGGGCGCGCTCGCGTTCGTGGCCGCCTCGACGATGCTCCACTTCTACTTCGACGGCTTCATCTGGAGGATCCGCGAGCGCGAGACCGGCGGGCCGCTCGGGGTGCGGGCGACCGGCGCGGCGATCGCTTCCACGGCCCACGCCTGGCGCTGGGCGGGGCTCTTCTTCCTGCCGCTCGCCGGGCTCTTCGTCCTCGAGTCGGGCGCCGGCGCCGCGCCGATGCTGGACCGCTACCGGAACCTCGTCGCGCTGCTCCCCGACAACGCCGAGTTCCAGCACAACCTCGGCTTCTCCCACCGCTCCGCCGGGGATCCCGAGGCCGCGGAGGAGCGCTTCCGCCGGGCCGTGGAGCTCGACCCCGAGTATCCCCGGGCGCACGCCAACCTCGGGATCTCGCTGCTCGCGCGAGGAGCATGGGAGAAGTCGGCGGCCCACCTCGAGGAAGCGGTGCGGCTCGATCCGGAGTACGCGGCGGCGATCCACAACCTCGGCTTCCTCCGGGAGCGGCTCGGGGCCCGCATCGAGGCCGAGCGCCTGTACCGTCGCGCGACCGATTTGGATCCGGCGCTCGTCGAGCCGCGGCTCGGCCTCGCCCGCATCCTCCTCATGGAGGACAACGTGCCCGAGGCCGAGGAGGCGCTCGAGGGCGCGCTCGGCGCGTCTCCCGGCGATCCCGAGGCGCACCGCAACCTCGGCCTGATCCGGGCGCAGCGCGGGGAGCTCGAGCTCGCCATCGCGCATCTGGAGATCTCGATCGCCGCCGAGCCGGACGACGTCGCCGCGCTCGACGCCGCGGCGTGGATCCTCGCGGTCTCGCCCTCGCTGCGCGATCCGGAGCGCGCCGTGGCCTGGGCGCGCCGGGCCTCGGAGCTCTCGGGGCACGAGGACGCCTCGGCGGCGGACACGCTGGGCGCGGCGCTCGCCGCGGCCGGCGACTTCGAGGGCGCGCTCGTGGCCGCGCGCACGGCGGAGGCGATCGCCCGCGACCACGGCCCGGCCTCGCTTCTTCCCGGCGTCCAGAGCCGGATCGCCCGGTACGAAGCCGGTCGGCCGGCCGTCCCGTGACCGCGCTCGCCGCGGCCGTGCTGCTGGCCGGCCTCGCCCAGGGAATGTCCGAGCGCCACCGCGTCTGGGTGGAGGAGGAAGTCGCGTACGTGATCTCCGACGCGGAGCGCGACGCGTTCCTCGCGCTCGAGGGCGAGGAGCTCCGCGACGCCTTCGTCGAGGCGTTCTGGGACCGGCGCGACCCCGACCCGCTCACGCCCGAGAACGAGTTCCGCGAGGAGCACCACGCCCGGATCGACTACGCGAACCGCTTCTACGGGCGCGACACCGGGCGCGCCGGCTGGCGCACCGACCGGGGCCGGTTCCACATCGTCCTCGGGCCGCCCCGGATCAAGGACGACCTGACCTGGTCCAACGCGATCCATCCGGCGGAGCTGTGGTTCTACAACGACGCGGCGCTGCTGGAGCGGGGACTTCCCGGCTTCTTCTACCTGCTCTTCTTCCGGCGCTTCGGCGCGGGCGAGATGAGGCTCTACAGCCCGGTCGAGGACGGGCCGCGGGCGCTCCTGATCGCTCCGAGCCCGTTCGTCCAGGGCGACTTTCGCCGCGCCGAGGAGATCGCGTTCGACGCGCTCCACGAGGTCAGCCCCGAGCTGGCGTCCGCGTCGCTGTCGTTCCGCACCGACGAGGGGACGAACTTCGGGGACGTGCGCGGGTTCGGGACGCTCTCGCTGGTCGAGGACATCCGCGAGGCCCCCTGGCGGCGGGTGGACACGAGCTACGCCGAGCGGTTCGACCTCGGCGTCGTCGAGAGCGACTACCTGTTCCGCCACGTCCCCAGCGCAGGCTTCCACCACGTGCTCCCCGGTCCCGGCGGGTACTGGACGCACTGGGCGATCCAGTTGCCGCCGACCTCCATCATGGTCGTCCGCGATCCCGACCGCGGGGTCCATGGGGCGGACTTCATCGTCTCCATCGAGATCACGTCCGGCGACGCCGTCCTTTACGAGGATCGGTCCGAGGCGTTCTTCTCGGTGACCGAGGCCGAGGCGGCCGCGCTCTCGCGCCCGTTCCGGTTCCGGGGCGCGGCGCCGGTCATCCCCGGCGACCACGAGCTTCGGGTGGTGCTGCGCAACCGCGCCTGCCTCGACGCGGCCGACTGCCGGCGTTCGTACACGCTGCTCGACGGCGCGCTCGACGTGCCCGAGCTGGACTTCGACACGCCGGCGCTGGTCCAGCCGGCGCTCGCGCACGGCAGCGAGCTTCTCGGCGGCGATCCGCTCTACCGGGGCTACCGGTTCGGGCGGCGCAACCTGCTCCCCAACCCCGAGGGCTTCTACCGCTCGGAGGACCGGCTCCACGTTCTCGCCGAGCCGCTGAACGCGCCCGAGGGCGCCCGGATCGAGTGGGCGATCCGTTCGGAGGATCCCGATCCGCCGGCGCCGGTCCGGGGTTCGGTCCCGGCGTCCGTCGAGCGGGAGGGGCCGCTCGTCGTGAGCGCGCCTCTCGCGGACCTGCCCGCCGGGCGCTACCGGGTCGAGCTCGCCCTCGCCGGCCCTTCGGGCGAGGTCCTCGACCGGAAGTCGGCCCCCTTCGCGATCACGCCCCGCGCCGACGTGGGGCGCCCCCTCGTCGAGGCCGGTCTCGCCGAGCTGCGGCCCGAGATCGGGGGCGCGCATGAACTGGCGCGGGCGCGCCAGTGGGAGGCCGCCGGCGACGCGGACCGCGCGTTCCGCCTCGCGACCGAAGCGGTCCGGGCGGGCGCGAACCTCGTCCCGGCGCGCGAGTTCCTCGCCGGGCTGCTGCTCGACCGGAGCGATCCGGCCGGCGCGGCGGACCTCCTCGAGCCGGTGTTCGAGGCGCATCCCGACCGCTTCGCCGCCGCCCGCCTGCTGGGCGAGGCGCGCGTCAGCCTCGGCGCGTTCGAAGGCGCCCTCGCGCCGCTCAGGCGCGCGCTGGAGCTGCGCGCGCCCGACGCCGAGCTCCTGGTGCTGCTCGCGACGGCGCACCTCGTCCTCGGCGACGAGGCCGAAGCGAACCGGTTCCTCGACCGGGCGGAGACGCTCGACCCCGAAAACGACCATGTCCGGGCGCTTCGCGGCCGCTGAAGTCCGCCGGCTCGGCCCTGGCGACGAGCCGCTCTTCGCGGCGACGCCGGACCTCTTCGGCGAGGTCTTCGAGGAGCCCGACGAGTACGGCGCCCGCCGTCCGGCTGCTCGCAAACCCGGCGTTCGCGTCGTTCGTCGCGCTCGTCGGGGATCGCGTCGTCGGTCGCGTCGTCGGGGCGATCACCGCCTACGAGCTGGTCAAGTACGAGCGGGAGCGCTCCGAGCTCTACATCTACGACCTCGCAGCGGCCGCGTCGCATCGGCGGCGCGGGATCGCCGCCGCGCTCATCGGCGCGGTCGGCCGGATCGCGGAGAAACGGGGCGCGTGGGTCGTGATCACCCAGGCCGACCGGGGCGACGAGGCCCCGGTCGCGCTGTACTCGAAGCTCGGAACGCGCGAGGACGTCCACCACTTCGACATCCGGCCGCCGGCGGATCCCTGAAGAACCCGCCGGGGCCGGAACGAATCAGAACTGGTAGCGGGCGCCCACCTTGAAGGTGCGCGGCTCGAGGAAGCCGATCACCCGCCCGTACGCCGAGCCGGCCCGGATGATCTGGTTCAGCACCGGGTTGGAGTTGGTCACGTTGAAGGCGTCGAGGAAGACCGAAAGCCGGTCCCGGTCCCAGAAGCCGACGTTGAACTCCGCCCGCACGTCGAGGATGTACACGTCGTCGGACCGCTCGTTCATGTCGCTGAGGGGCACCTGGTTCGTCCCCGCGCCTCCGGGAATCGCGATCGGGAGGAGCGGGGCGTAGGCCCAGCCGCTCTGCGCCCGGTACTGGAACGACAGCGCCGCCGGCACGTTCGGGACGTCGTAGCGCCCGATGGCCTTCAGGTTCCAGTTGGTGTGCTCCTGCTTGGTGCTCACCGCCGAGTTCCAGTTGAGCCCGCTGCCCTGGATGCCGAGCGTCCACGGGTCGGCTTGGGTGTCCGCGCTCCCCGAGCTGCCGCAGCACACGAGCTCGTTCCGCCATTGGTAATGGAAGCTGCCCTGGAGGAACAGCCCGGCGCGGAACCGCCGGCTGAGGCCGACCTCGAGGTTGTCGAACTCGCCGGAGTCGTACCCGGCGGGGCCGGTCGTGACTTCGTTGGCCGTCGAGGTTCCGGCGGGCGGGCGCGTGAGCGTCGAGATGACCTGCCCGCTGTTCGGGTTGGTCGGGCAGGGGAAGACCTCGTCCCCGCACGGGATCGCGTTGTTGACCAGCGCGTCGAGGAGGCCCACCCGGTACGTGTCGAAGACGTTGCGGTCCATCTTGCGCACGTACGAGAGCCGGAAGTTGGTCTCGGGGAGGATCTCGCTCTCCACCGAAGCGGTGATCTCGTCGTAGTAGCGCTTCTGGCTGAGGTCCACCGGAACCCCGCCCGTGACGCTGCCGACCGGCAGGCCGGTTCCGGACGACTGGCTCAGGATCGCGCCCAGCTCGTTCTGGCCGTCGTAGATCCCGTTCCCGTTCGGATCGAGGAAGTCGAAGATCACCTGCTGGCGCGACGCCGGGTTCGCGCCCACGAAGCCGTCGGGCCCCACGTTGTGGGTGTACCGGCTGGCCGACGCCTTCACCACCGTGCGGCCCTCGCCGGTGACGTCGTAGGTGACCGAGAAGCGCGGGTAGAAGTCGTTCCAGGTGAAGATGTCCTTCGACTCGATCGAAACCCCGCTCAGGAAGAATTCCGGGTGCGCCGGCGCGAGGTCCGAGGAGTTGTAGTACCCGTGCTGGTTGGCGAAGCGGACGCCCGCCGTGAACGTCAGCCGGGGGTTGACCTGCCAGGTGTCCTGCGCGAAGAAGTGCAGGTTCCGGTCGCGGGTGTCCGAGCGCGCCGTGGGCACGTTCGTGAACAGGATCTCCGAGGTTCCCGTCGGGTTGGACGGCGAGACGAGGCTGGACCGGTCGCGGTACTGGATCGGGCCCGAGGCGTCGTTCGAGAAGAAGAGCCGGGCGTCCTCCATGTAGTCCACGCCGAACTTGAGGTCGTGGCTTCCGGCCGCGTCCGGGACGTAGTAGTTCAGGATGGCGACGAACTGGGGCCGCTGCTTGTCGTAGGTGAACGGCCAGACCCCGGCTCCGGTGCGCCGGCTGGTGTCCACGTCGATCCGCGGTGGGCTCGACGCGGGATCCACCGCCGGAACCATCGGCCACGTCACCCCGTAGTGCATCGCCTTCACGTTCGAGAACGCCCGGTCCGACCAGACCCGCTGCCACTCGGCCTTGTGCACCCACGTCCACGAGTCCTGCGCGAGGCGCACGTCGATCGAGTTGATCGCGTTGATGCCCCGGTTCGGCCGGTTCTTGAGCCCCCACTGGCTGTAGCCGACGAGCTCGTCCTTCTCGGACAGCGCCACGTTGACCTTGGCGTAGTAGTTGCGCAGGACGGCCTCCTCCTGGATGACGTCGGGATCGAGCCCGGAGATGGCGCGGTGGGTGAGGTTGTTGTTGTAGGCGAGGAAGAACCAGGCGCGGTCCCTCATGATCGGGCCGCCCACGTCGGCGTGCGCCTCCCAGTAGGTGAGCATGTGGTTCGTTCCGGCGCCGCGGCCCTCCAGCTCGGAGGTGAGGTTGTCGCCGACGAAGCCCTCGCCGAGGTAGTCGCCGTACAGCAGCGTCGAGATCTCGTTGCCGCCGGTCTTGATGTCCATGACGATCGTGTTCCCGGCCCAGGCGTTCTCCACGTCGGCGCCCGCGTTCGAGATGTTGAACTGGTTCACCGTGAGGCTGTCCATGTAGAAGCCGAACCCGCCGGTGCTGAAGTTGGAGTCCACGCCGTCGATCACGATCCGGTTCTGGTCGCGAAGGCCGAAGGCGTCGAAGCCGGACTGCTGCGCCTTGTGCGAGCCGGCCACGTCGAAGCCGCGCATCCGGATGCCGGGCGTGAGCGCCAGCATGGCGTGCGGGTCGGTGGAGTTCGGGACCTCGAGGATCGCGGTGTCGTCGAAGGTGCCGCCGAACCGGCTGGACTTGACGTCCACGACCGGCGACTCGCCGGTTACGGTCACCGTCTCCTCGACCGTCGCCACCGTGAGCGTCTGGTTCACCGAGAAGGTCTGGCCGGTCACGACCCGGACTTCCTCCCGGACCACGGTGCCGAACCCGCCGAGCTCGAACGTCATCGCGTAGTCGCCGGCGGGGAGGCCCTGGAATCGGTAGGAGCCGTCCACGTCGGTGACGGCCACCCTCGACCCGAGCAGCGAGTCCGAGTCGAGGGTGACGGTCACCCCCGGAAGCACGAGGCCCTGTTCGTCCCGGACCACGCCGTCGAGCCGTCCGGCGGTGATCTGGGCGAAGAGCGCGGCGGGGGTCGCGAACAGGAGGATCGCGCCGATCCATCCGATGGGCCAACCGCTTCCGAATCGTGTCATGTCTTGCCCTCCTCAAGGGAGTGCGCTACCGGCGCGCAAGCGGGGCGCCCGGTTTGCGAGAACGCGAACCGGATGATTTTCAAGTGGTTATGTCCCCATGGGACGGGACTGCGTCCAACCCTTTGGATCGGACGGCCAGAATTCGGGGCGGGGGCGATAATGGCACGATGTCCGTCCGCGCCGCGAGCGCCGCCCTTCGCGCCCGGCTGGAGATTTCCCCGGAGTTCGATCCGGCGGCCGAAGTCGAGCGCCGGGTCGGGTTCCTCGCCGACTATCTCGCCGCGAGCGGGCGCCGGCGCCTGTTCCTCGGCGTGTCCGGAGGGGTGGACTCCGCGCTCGCCGGGCGGCTCTCGGTTCTCGCCGCGCGGCGCCTCGGGGACGGGTTCGAGGCGGTCGCGGTCCGCCTGCCGCACGGGACGCAGCGGGACGAGGAGGACGCGCGGCGGGCGCTTGAATGGGTGCGCCCGGACGCGGTCGCGACCGTCGACGTCGCGCCGATCGTGCGGGCGCTCGACGCGGCCGCCGGATCGACGTCCGCGAGCGAGGGGCTGCGCGACTTCGTGCGCGGAAACGCCAAGGCCCGGATGCGCATGGCGGTCCAGTACCACCTCGCCGGCCTCGGTCGGGGCCTCGTCGTCGGGACCGACCACGCCGCCGAGGCGCTCGTCGGGTTCTTCACCAAGTTCGGCGACGGCGCCGCCGACGTCGTTCCGCTCTTCGGCCTGACCAAGCGCCGGGTGCGGACGACCGCGGCGTGGCTCGGCGCGCCCCGCTCCATCGTCGAGAAGTCCCCCACCGCCGATCTCGAGGATCTCCGCCCGGGACTCCCCGACGAGGAGGCGCTCGGGATTCCCTACGACGCCATCGACGACTACCTCGAGGGCCGGGGCGTTCGCGAGGCGGTCGCGCGGAGGATCGAGGCGTTCCACCGCGAGACGGAGCACAAGCGCCGCGGGCCGGTGACTCCCGGCGACGACTGGTGGCGCTAGGGGTGCTGGACGAGGTAGGTCGCGAGACCCACCGCGATCGTGCGGTCGTTGTCCTCCACGATCTCGATCCGGCAACTGATGAGCGTGCGTCCCTTGCGGACGACCTCGCCGATCGCGAGGAGCTCGCCTTGCACCACCGACAGCAGGTTCAGCTTGTACTCGACGAGCGGCAGCGCCACGTTCGGCGCGGCCGAGGCCGCCGCGAAGTGCCCGGCGGCGACGACCAGCGTGCCCGCCACGCTTCCCTCCATCGGGCCGTGGGTCGTGTCCTGGCGGCCGGCGGGGAGGTGGATGCGCGAGACGCCGTTGTCGGCGTAGTCGAGCCGGAGCCCGAGCGCCCGGGCGATGGGGAACGAGTCCAGCTCCCGCTGCCGCCGGGCGCGGCGGGACTCGCGGCTCGGCGCCTGCGACCCGCGCTCCCGGACGACGCCCGCTTCGGCTTCGGGAGGCGCGGCCGGATGCTTGGGGGCCTCCTCGGGAGCTCCCCGCCGGCGAGCCAGGAACGGCTCGTTCCGGCCGGAGCGCCGGGTCGCCGAAGCGGAACCCGGTGCATTGGACATCGCAGTTCTCCCCCCGGCTCCGGTCAGAAATCAGGCGCTGCTATCCTAACATAGGCCGCGAACGCGCCGGCGGCGTACCATCCCGCTCCCGCCATGCCCGATTCGTCCTTCGACGTCGTCGTCATCGGCAGCGGGCCGGGCGGCTACGTCGCGGCGATCAAGGCGGCGGCGCGGGGCCTTCGGACCGCCGTGGTCGAAAGGGACCGCCGTTTCGGGGGCACCTGCCTCCACGTCGGCTGCATCCCGAGCAAGGCGTATCTCCACACCGCCGCGCTCATGCTGGCGATCCGCGAGGGGAAGGCGCACGGCGTCGACGCCGGCGAGCCGAAGCTCGACTGGGATGCGCTGCGCCGCCGCGCCGACCGCGTGATCCGCAAGATGGCCGGGGGGATCGACCTGCTGTTCCGGCGCGGCGGCGTCGTCCCGTTCGCCGGACACGGCCGCCTCGCCGGGCCCGGGCGCGTGTCGGTGACCGCGTCCGACGGCGTCCGGGAGCTCGCCGCCCGGCACGTCGTCCTCGCCACCGGCTCCACGGCGCGGACGCTCCCGTTCCTTCCCATCGACGGCGAGCGGCTCGTGACCAACGCCGAGATGTTCCGCCTGCCGGAGCGTCCGGCGCGGCTCGGGATCATCGGCGCCGGGGCGGTGGGGACCGAGTTCGCGTCCATGTTCCGCGCCTACGGCAGCGAGGTGGATCTCTTCGAGGTCCTGCCCCGGGCGCTGCCGCTCGAGGACGAGGAGGTCTCCGAAGTCGTCGGCAAGGCGTTGCGCAAGCAGAAGATCGGATTCCACGCCGGGGCGCGGGTCGAGTCGGCGACCGTCGCCGGGGACGGGGTCGAGGTGGGCTGGCGTCCGGCCGGCGGCGAGCTCCGCTCGTCCCGGTACGACCGGCTGCTCGTCGCGGTCGGGCGCGCGCCCCGGACCGAGGACGTCGGACTCGACTCCGTCGGGATCGCTCCCGACCGGGGCGGCTTCGTTCCGGTGGACGGGTTCGGGCGGACCTCCGCCGCGGGCGTGTTCGCGATCGGGGACGTGGTCGGGACCGCCCAGCTCGCGCACCTGGCGTCCGCCGAGGCCGAGGCCGCCGTCCGCGCCATCGCCGGCGAAGACGGGCCGCCGATCGCGCGGGAGCGGGTCCCGGCGGCCACCTACAGCTTCCCCGAGGTGGGGTCGGTCGGGCTGACCGAGGCCGCCGCCCGGGAGGCCGGCCACGAGCTCCGCGTGGGGAAGTCCCCGTTCGCCGCGAACGGCAAGGCCAACATCCTCGGCGACCTGACCGGCTTCGTGAAGGTCGTGGCCGAGGCGCGGTACGGCGAGATTCTCGGGGTCCACATCGTGGGGCCGCACGCGACCGACCTCATCGCCGAGGCGGTGGTCGCGCTGGAGCACGAGGCCACGCTCGAGTCCCTCGCCCGCAGCATCCACCCGCACCCGACGCTCTCCGAGGCGCTCGCCGAGGCGGCGCTCGCCGCGCTCGGCCAGCCGCTTCACGCCTGACGGCGCGCCGGAGTGCTCCGGAACCACCTCCTCGCGCCGCTCGCGAGCCTCGGCGTGGGCGGGCCGGCCGACTGGTTCGCCGACGTCCGCACCGAGGCGGCCCTGCTCGACGCGCTCGCCTTCGCGCGCCGCGAGGACCTTCCGGTGACTGTCCTCGGCGGCGGGTCCAACGTGCTGATCTCCGACCGGGGGGTCCGCGGCCTCGTGGTCCGCTTCGCCCGGGGAAGCGCCCGCGAGGTCGGGCCGGGCCGGATCCGGGCCAGCGCGGGAATGACCCTCAACGGCCTCATCCGGTGGACGATCCAGCGCGGCCTCGGCGGTCTCGAGGCGTGGGCGGGCACGCCCGGGACCGTCGGGGGCGCGGTGGTCGGAAACGCCCATTTCGGCGGGCGCGAGATCTCCGAGACGCTGCTCTCGGTCCGCCGCGCCGAAGCCGGCGCGGTGCTTTCGGCGGACTTCCGGGTGCGGCCGGGAGATCCGGCGGACCTGCGGGCGCGCGCCCGGGAGTCGCTCGCGTTCCGCAAGCGCACCCAGCCGCTCCAGGTCCCGAGCGTCGGCTGCGCGTTCCGCAATCCCGCGTTCGTTCCCGACGGCCTCCCGGCCGGCGCGGGGGCGCTCCTCGACCGGGCCGGGATGAAGGGCCGGTCGGTCGGCGGGGTGCGGGTGTCCGAGGTCCACGCGAACTTCCTCGTCGCCGGGCCGGGCGCGCGGGCTGCGGACTACCGGGAGCTTCTGGGCCGCTGCCGGGACGCGGTGGAGGCGCGGTTCGACGTGCGCCTCGAACCCGAGATCGTCGAGATCGGGGACGTCTCCCGGTGACCGCGCTCCTCGTCGAGGGCGGCCGCCCCCTCGAGGGGACGGTCGCCGTGGCCGGCAACAAGAACGCCGCGCTCCCGCTGCTCGCCGCCTGCCTGCTCACGGGCGAGCGGTGCGAACTGGAGAACATGCCGGCGATCCGGGACGCCGAGGCGCTCGCCGCCATGGTGCGGGAACTCGGGGCCGAGGTCGAGGGGCTCGGGACGGCGACGGTCCGGGTGCGGGCCGGGGATCCGCTCGGGGAGCGCCCCGACCCGGCGCTGGCGGGGCGCCTGCGCGGGTCGCTGCTGCTGGTCGCGCCGATCCTCGCCCGGCGCGGGCGCGTCGTCCTGCCCGACCCCGGGGGCGACTTTCCGGCGCGGCGCGCGATGGACGTGCACCTCGCTGCGCTCGAGGCGCTCGGCGCGGCGCGCGACGGGCGGACGCTCGAGGCGCCGGGCGGGCTGCGCGGGGCCTCGTTCTACCTGAAGGAAGCCTCGGTGACCGGGACCGAGACCGCCGTGCTCGCGGCGGCCGGCGCGTCGGGCGAGTCCGAGATCCGCAACGCCGCCTGCGAGCCGCACGTCGTCGAGCTGTGCGGCTTTCTCGCCCGGATGGGGGTGGAGATCCGGGGCGCGGGGACCCCCACGATCCGGATCGCCGGCCAGGCCCGGCCGCGCGGCGCCCGCTGGCGGCTCGCCGGCGACATGGTGGAAGCGGGAAGCTGGGCCGTGCTCGCCGGGGTCGCCGGCGGGGCGCTCGAGATCCGCGGGGCGCGGCCGCTCGACTTCGAACCCATCGCGAACGTGCTGGGACGCATGGGGATGGAGCTCTCGGTCGAGAGCGACCGCATCCTCGCGGCGCCCGGTCGGTTGCGGGGGCTGCGCCGGGTGGTGACCGCGCCGTGGCCGGGCTTTCCGACCGACATGGTGAGCCTCGTCACGGTGCTCGCGACCCGGGCCTCGGGGGCCACGCTCCTGCACGACTGGATGTACGAGCTGCGCCTCTTCGCGCTCGAGCAATTGCGGGCGATGGGGGCCGATCTCTTCGTGTGCGACCCTCACCGCATGATCGTGAACGGCCCGGCGGCGCTGCGCGGAACCCGGCTCGACGCGCGCGACATCCGTTCGGGCATGGCGCTCGTGGCGGCGGCGCTCGCCGCTTCGGGAGCGAGCCGGATCGAGCCGTTCGAGACGGTGGAGCGCGGCTACGCCGACCTTCCGCGGAAGCTCGCCGCGCTCGGCGCCGCGGTCGAGGTCGCCGCGTGACCCCGCGGCTGCGGCGCCTCGACCGCCGGCCGCTGCCCTATCGGGAAGGGCTCGCCGTCCAGCGCGGCCTCGTCGCCCGAAGGCAGCGGGGCGAGATCCCCGACGTGCTGCTGCTCGTCGAGCACCCTCCGGTGTACACGCTCGGGACCGGCGCCGATCCGCGTCACGTGCTGCGCCGGTCGGACGACGCCGAGGTCGTGGAGACGGACCGGGGCGGCGACGTGACCTTCCACGGCCCCGGCCAGTTGGTGGCGTATCCAATTCTGGACCTGCGCGGCTGGCGGCGGGACGTCCGCGCGTACCTGCGGGCCCTCGAGGAAGTCGTGATCCGCTCGCTCGCCGGGTACCGGGTGGAGGCCGGACGGCGCCCGGGGCTCACCGGGGTCTGGTGCGGCGACCGCAAGCTGGCCGCGATCGGCGTCCGGGTGGCCCGCTGGGTGACGAGCCACGGCGTGGCGGTCAACGTGGGTTGCGACCTCGGCTGGTTCGACCGGATCGTCCCGTGCGGCCTCGAGGCGTGCCGGGTCACCTCGCTGGAGGCCGAACTGGGCGCCCCGACCCCGCTGGACGCCTTCGCGGACCGGTTCGCCGAACGCTTCGCGGAAGTCTTCGACCGGAGCCTGCGCGATGGCTGACGTCACCTACCTCGAGGCCATCCGGCGGGCGCTGGGGTCCGAGATGGACGGCGACGAGAGCGTGCTGCTCCTCGGCGAGGACGTCGGCGCGTACGGCGGCGCGTTCCGCTTGACCGAGGGATTCCTCGACCGCTTCGGCCCGGCGCGGGTCATGGACACGCCTGTCAGCGAGGAGGGGTTCGCCGGGATGGCGGTCGGGCTCGCGCTCGAGGGATTCCGGCCGGTGGTCGAGTTCCAGTTCATCGACTTCGCCGCGAGCGCCTTCAACATCATCACGAACTTCGCGG
This sequence comes from Vicinamibacteria bacterium, assembly GCA_965199715.1. Taxonomy (GTDB): domain Bacteria; phylum Acidobacteriota; class Vicinamibacteria; order Marinacidobacterales; family Marinacidobacteraceae; genus CBDATA01. Next base: position 909,302 of record OZ241322.1, on the reverse strand, counting down.
CGAAGCAGCGCTATCGGACCGGCGCCGCCGTCCCGATGGTGCTGCGGGGGCCGGCGGGGGCGGGGGTCGGGGCGGGCCCCTTCCACTCGGCGAACCCGGAGGCGTACTTCGCCCATACGCCCGGCCTCAAGGTCGTCGCGCCGGCGACGGTCGCGGACGCCGCCGGGCTGTTGCGCGCCGCGATCCGCGACGAGGATCCGGTCCTCTTCCTCGAGCACAAGCGCTTCTACCGGGGCCTGCGGATTCCCGAAGCCGAGTGGGAGGCCGCTCCCGAAGTCGTCCCGCTCGGGGCGGCGCGGCGCGTCCGGACCGGGACCGACGTCACGCTCGCGGCCTGGGGCGGCGCGGCGCCGCTGGTCGAGGCCGCCGCGCGCGAACTGGCTGCGGCGGGCGTCGAGGCCGACGTGCTGGATCTGCGGACCCTCGTCCCGCTGGATCTTCCCGCGATCCTCGACTCGGTCGAACGCACCGGACGGCTGGTCGTGGTGCACGAGGCCAACCGGACCGGGGGTTTCGGGGGCGAGATCGCCGCCGAGGTCGCCGAGCGCGGCTGGCCGATCCGGCGGGTGGCCGCGACGGACGCGCCGGTTCCCTACGCCGCCGAACTGGAGGCCGCGCACCTGCCGTCGGTCGCCCGGGTCGTCGCCGCCGCGACCGGAACCCCGAGCCGGCCGCGCCCCCGCTCCGGCTACAATTCCGCGGTGCCTTCGGACGTGATCATGCCCCAGATGGGCGAGAGCATCACCGAGGGGACCATCCTCAAGTGGCGGGTCGCGGTCGGCGACGAGGTCCGCCGCGACGACCCGCTGTTCGACATCGCCACCGACAAGGTGGACACCGAGGTTCCGGCCGCGGCGTCGGGACGGCTCGTCGAGATCCTCGTGCCCGAGGGTGAGACGGTCGAGGTGAACACCGTCGTGGGGCGGATCGCCGCCGAGGGCGAGTCCGTCGCCGCCGCCGCCGCCGAGGAGACTCCCGCCGAGCCGGAGGCCCCGCCGAAGCGCCCGCGCAGCTCGCCGCTGGTCCGCCGCATCGCCCGCGAGCACGGCGTGAACCTCGCCGACGTCGGCGGTTCGGGCGAGGGCGGCCGGGTGACCAAGCAGGACATCCTGGAATTCGTGGAGGCCGCGCCGGCTCCGGTTCCCGCTCCGTCGCCCGAGCCGCCCCCGGCGCCCGAGCCGCCCCCGGCGCCGCAACCGGTGGAAGGCGGCCGCGGCGAACCGCTGACGCCGATGCGCCGCGCCATCGCCGAGCACATGGTCCGCTCGCGGCGGACCTCGGCGCACGTGACGACCGTCTTCGAGGTGGACATGACCCGGGCAGCCGCGCACCGCGAGGCCCATCGCGCCGAGTTCGCCGAGCGTCACGGCCTCAAGCTGACGCTGACGCCCTACTTCGCGTCCGCGGCGGTGGAGGCGCTCGCCGAGTTCCCGATCCTGAACGCCTCGATCGCGGACGACCGCGTCGTGCGCCACCCCTCGGTCCACCTCGGAATCGCGGTGGCGCTTCCCGATGGCCTCGTGGTGCCGGTGCTGCGCGGCGCCGACGAGCGCAACTTCGTCGGCACGGCGCGGGGGATCGGCGAGATCGCCGACAAGGCGCGGGCGGGCGCGATCGAGTCGTCCGACCTCGAGGGCGGCACCTTCACGATCACGAACCCCGGCCCGCTGGGAGCGCTCTTCGGCACCCCGATCATCGCCCAGCCGCAAGTCGCCATCCTCGGCGTGGGCGGGGTGCACAAGCGGCCCGTGGTCGTCGAATCGGACGCGATCGCGGTCCGGTCCATGGCGTTCCTCGCGCTGTCGTTCGACCACCGCCTCATCGACGGCGCGGTCGCCGACCAGTTCATGAGCCGCGTCAAGGCTCGTCTGGAGAGCTGGCCGGTGGGCGTTTCTTGAGCGCGATCCCGCTCCCGGTCGTCGCGGCCGACCCGGCGCCCATGGAGCGCCGTCCCGACTGGCTCCGGGTCCGGCTCCCTTCGGGCGGAACGTGGTCCGGGCTGCGCCGCCTGCTGCGCGAGAACGACCTCCACACCGTCTGCGAGGAGGCCCGCTGCCCCAACATGGCCGAGTGCTGGGGGCAGGGGACCGCGACGTTCATGATCCTCGGCGACGTCTGCACCCGCGCCTGCGGCTTCTGCGCGGTCGCCACCGGCCTGCCGGGCGGACTCGACCGGGCCGAGCCGGAGCGGGTGGCCCGCGCCGCCGGGATCATGAACCTGCGGCACACCGTCATCACCTCGGTGAACCGGGACGACCTCGAGGACGGCGGCGCGGGGGTCTTCGCCGCAACGATCCGAGCCGTGCGCGAACGGTGCCCGGACACCACGATCGAGGTGCTCATCCCCGACTTCCAGGGCCGCGACGAGTCCCTCGACGCGATCATGGACGAGGCCCCGGAGATCCTGAACCACAACCTCGAGACGGTGCCCCGCCTCTACCGCCGGGTGCGCCCGGGCGCCCGCTACGGGCGTTCGCTGGATCTGCTGGAGCGGGCCAAGCGCCTCTCGCCCGAAGTCCTCACCAAGACCGGCGTGATGCTGGGCCTCGGCGAGACCGAAGCGGAGCTGGACGCGCTGATGCGCGACCTCGTCGAGCGCCGGGTGGACGTCCTGACCGCGGGGCAGTACCTCCAGCCGACCCGGAAGCACCTCCCGGTCGAGCGCTTCGTGCCGCCCGCCGAGTTCGACGCGCTCGCCGAGCGCGGACGCGCTTTCGGCCTTCGGCACGTCGAGGCCGGGCCGCTGGTCCGCAGCTCGTACCACGCCGCGAACCAGATCCCGGCCTGAGAGGGTTCAGCCCACCGGGAGGTGGAGCGACAGGAACTCCAGCACCCGCGTGAGGAACGCGTGGTGCGCGCTCCGGTCGGTCTCGAAGCGCAGCACCGACCGCCCGAGGTCGAACCGGAAGTACAGCTCCACGAGCGGGAAGCGCGGGCGGCGCACTTCTTCGAGGAAATCCAGCTTGCCGGCGAGCGGCGCTTCCGGCATTTCCTCGCCGTGGAAGGAGAGCAGCGGGGCTTCCACCGAAGCGCCCTCGCCCCGCAGCGAGAGCGAGCGGTAGAGGTCGAGGTTCCCGCGCAGCGGCCCGAGCTCCCGGTCCAGCAGCGCCTGCCGCTCCGGCTCGAGGCTGCGGTAGAGCGCCGGAAGGTCGGCGAAGCCCATCGCCTCGATCCCGCAGTCGAACAGGTCCGGATGGCGCGCCAGCGCGGCGAGCGCGAGGAACCCGCCGTAGCGGACGCCGAAGACGCACGTCCGCTCGCCGATTCCCGGCTGCTCCCGGGCCAGCGCGACCGCGGCGCGCAGCGCGTCGAGGTCCGCTCCGCCCCAGTCCCGGTCGTTGCCGGCGGCGAACCGCTCGCCCCGGCCCCGGGCGCCGGGAAGCGTCGGCGCGAGCACCGCGTATCCCTCGGCGGCGAACAGTTGGACGAGCGGCGAGAACCCGTTGCGCGCCTCCACGCCGTCCGCGCCGTCGAGCACGACGAGCAGCGGCGCGGATTCCGCCGCCGGGCGGTAGAGGAACGCGTCGCCGACGCGCTCCGGGCGCGAGAACGACCGCACGTCCAGCTCGGGGAAGATCGTGTCGCTCATCCGCTCGCGTCCGCCGGACCGCGGGAACTTCCACACGTCGCGGGGAAACGCGGCCGATTCGTACAGCGCCGTGACCGCCTCGCCGTCGCCGGTCCAGCGCAGCCCGTCGTGGACCCCGCCGCCCCGGGTCATCGTCCGGACGCGCCCGGCGAGTTGCGGCCCCGGCTCGATCCGCGACCGCTGGATCCGGTAGTCGCCGCGGTCGGCCTCGATCCACGCGAGCTCGCCGCCGCCGGGCCGGAAGGCGGGCTGGCCGAGGTCCCGATCCTCTGCGACCAGCGGCGCGACCGGCCCCGCCGCCTCGGCGTCTCGCCAGAGAATCGCTTCGAAGCCCTCGTGGGGGCCCGCCCACGCGAGGCCGCTCCCGTCGGCGCTCCACGACGCCCGTCCCCGGGCCCCGGAGCCGAGAAGGACCGGCGGACCGTCGAGCGGCACCACCGCGAGCGCGCCCCCGATCGTCGCGGCGATCCGCGTTCCGTCGGGAGACCAGACCGGCGGCCCCGCGTCTTCGGCCAGACGGCGGGTCTCGCCGTCTTCCGCGATCCACAGGTCGAACCCGCCGTCCCCCTCGCGCCCGAGGAACGCGATCCGCCCGCCGTCCGGAGCGACCGCCGGATCGCGCGCCTCGAGTCCCTCGGGCGTGAGCCGCTCCGGCGCGCCCCCGAGCGCGAGCCGGTGGAGCGCGCCGGTCTCGGGATCCGTCCCGCGCGGCCGCCGCCCGGCCACGAACACCACGCCGCTCCCGTCCGGCAGGAAGCGGGGCTGCGTGTCCCAGCGGCGGCCGTCGGTGAGCCGGCCCGGCGCGGCGCCCGGCGCGGTCAGGAACAGGAGCGCCCGATCGCGCAGCGCGACCGACAGCACCGCCCGCCGGCCGTCGGGCGAGACGTCGTAGTCGAGCGTGCGCGGCAGCGCGAGCGCGGACCCCAGTTCGAGGCGCGCGTCCGGCTCGATCATCCGGTCCGGCCCCGGCTGCGCGCCGGCGAGCGACGCGGCGAACGCGACGGCCGGCAGGGTTCCTCGGATCACGGCTCGCTCCCCGCATTATCGCCCTCGCCATAATTCGCGCGTGACCCCGATCCGCTTCGAGACCCGGCCGGAGGCCTGGCGGCACTGGACGCTCGACGTCCGGGGGCCGGTCGCCGAGCTCGGGCTCCGGGTCGATGAGAACGGCGGGATCCGCCCCGGCTACAAGCTGAAGCTGAACAGCTACGACCTCGGCGTGGACGTCGAGCTCGCCGACGCGGTGGAGCGCCTGCGCTTCGAGCATCCCGAGGTCCGGGTCGTCGTGCTGCGCAGCGAGCTGCCGCGGATCTTCTCGTCGGGCGCGAACATCTTCATGCTCGCCGGCTCCCCGCACGCCTTCAAGGTCAACTTCTGCAAGTACACGAACGAGACGCGGCTCGGGATCGAGGACGCGAGCCGGCGCAGCGGCCAGCGCTACCTCGCCGCGCTCACCGGCGTCACCGCGGGCGGCGGCTACGAACTCGCGCTCGCCGCCGACGAGATCCTGCTGGTCGATGACGGCAGCTCCACGGTCTCGCTCCCCGAAGTTCCGCTGCTGGGCGTGCTTCCGGGCACCGGCGGCCTGACCCGGCTGGCCGACAAGCGCAAGGTGCGCCGAGACCTCGCCGACGCGTTCTCGACCCTCGCCGAGGGCGTGCGGGGCCGCCGCGCCGTCCAGTGGGGACTCGTGGACGGCCTCGCCCCGCCGAGCCGGTTCGAGGCGCTCGTCGCCGAACGCGCCGCCGCGCTCGAGTCGCCGGCCCGCGCGGACGTGGGGATCCGCCTCGAACCGCTCGAACCCGAAGAGTCCGCGGACCGGGTCGCGTACCGGCACGTCCGGCTCGAACTGGACCGCGAGGCCCGCGTCGCCGACCTGGTCGTGAGCGCGTCCGACGCGGACCGCTGGCACCTGCGCATGGCGCGGGAGCTCGACGACGCGCTGCTGCGGCTGCGCTTCAACGAGCCGGAGATCGGCGTGGTCCGCATCGCGACCGAAGGCGATCCCGACGCGGTCCGGGAAGCCGACGCCCGCCTCTGTCGCGCGGAGGGAACGTGGCTCGCCGACGAGACCCGCTGGAAGCTGGCCCGCGTCCTGCGCCGCCTCGACCAGACCGCCCGCAGCTTCTTCGCGATCGGCGCTCCGGGGGCCGTCTTCTGCGGTTCGCTCGCCGAGCTGCTGCTGGCGGCGGACCGAAGCTGGCTCTGCGACGATCCCGACCGGCCGGCCGCCGTCGAACTCACCGAGATGAACTACGGCGCATTCCCGATGGGCAACGGCCTCAGCCGGCTGCGGACCCGGTTTCTCGGCGACCCCGACCGGGCGGAGCGTCTTTGCGGCCGCTATCCGGCCGCCGAGGCGGAGCGCGAGGGACTCGCCACGTTCGCTCCCGACGACCTCGACTGGGATGACGAGATCCGCGTCGCCGTCGAGGAGCGGGCCGGGCTTTCCCCCGACGCGCTCACCGGCATGGAGTCCTCGTTGCGCTTCGCCGGCCCCGAGACGCTCGAGACGAAGATCTTCGGCCGGCTCTCGGCGTGGCAGAACTGGATCTTCCAGCGCCCCAACGCCGTCGGCGAGCGGGGCGCGCTCGCGTCCTACGGAAGGCCGGCGGCGGCGCGATTCGACTGGACCCGCACCTGAGGAGGCTCTTGTGTCCGAACTCGACGAGCGGATTCCCAACAACGTCTCGCTCTCCTCCGACCGCCGGCTGCAGCGGGCGCTCATGCACTGGCGGCCCGCGTTCCTCGACTGGTGGCGGGCGATGGGGCCGGACGGCTTCGCCTCGGACGACGTGTTCCTGCGCACCGCGGTCTCGGTGGAGCCGTCCGGCTGGGCCCACTTCGACTTCGTGCGGATGCCCGAGTACCGCTGGGGGATCTTCCTCGCGCCGGCGGAGGCCGACCGCCGCATCGGCTTCGGCGACTTGAAGGGGAAGCCGGTCTGGCCGGACGTCCCCGGCGAGTTCCGGACCAGCCTCCGGCGGCTGATCGTGACCCAGGGCGACACCGAGCCCGCGAGCGTCGAGCAGCAGCGCCAGTTGGGCAAGACCGCGCCGAGCCAGTACGACCTGCGCAACCTGTTCCAGGTGAACGTGGAGGAGGGTCGGCACCTGTGGGCGATGGTCTATCTGCTGCATTCCCAGTTCGGCCGGGACGGGCGCGAGGAGGCCGAGGCGCTGCTGGAGCGGTCGAGCGGCGATCCCGACCGGCCGCGCATCCTCCAGGCCTTCAACGAGCCGTGCGACGACTGGCTCAACTTCTTCCTGTTCACCATGTTCACCGACCGGGACGGGAAGTTCCAGTTGCTGGCGCTGGCCGAGAGCGCCTTCGATCCGCTTTCGCGCACGACCCGGTTCATGCTCACCGAGGAGGCGTTCCACATGTCGGTCGGGGAGCGGGGCGTGGCCCGGATCGTCCAGCGGATCGTGGACCTCCTCGCCGAGGACGAGGATCCCCGGGCCTCGGGGGCGATGGACCTCGAGCTCGTCCAGCGCCACGTGAACTTCTGGTTCAGCGCGTCGCTCGACCTCTTCGGAGCCGAGATCTCCTCGAACGCCGCGAACTACTACGCGAACGGGCTGAAGGGCCGGGCGCGAGAGACCGCCCGCAAGGATCCGGCGGCCGCCGACGGGGTCCGGCTCGTGCCGACGGTCGAGGGGGACCGGCTCGTCGAGCGCGAGACCCCGCTTTGGAACGCGATGAACGAGGTGCTCCGCGACGACTACGTCGAGGACTGCGAGCGCGGGGTCGCCCGCTGGAACCGGATCCTCGAGCGGGCGGGGCTCCCCGACCGGATCTCGCTCCCGCACCGCCGCTTCCACCGGCGGATCGGCGCGTACGCCGGCCATCGCTTCGACCCCGCCGGACGCCTCGTCTCCGAAGCCGAGTGGGAGCGCAAGAAGGACGGGTGGCTGCCGACCGAAGCCGACCGGGAGTACGTGCGCAGCCTCATGGTCCCGGCGACCGGCCCGGGCGAGATGGCCGCGTGGATCGCCGCGCCGACCCGGGGAGTCCACGGGAAGCCCGCGGACTTCGAATATGTCCGCCGCGCCTGAGGTCGTCCTCGCCGGCGCGCGCCGGACTCCCATCGGCCGTTTCGGCGGCGCGCTCGCCGGGCGGAGCGCCCCCGAGCTCGGCGGGATCGCGGCGCGGGCGGCGCTCGAGGCCGCCGGCGTCGAACCCGGCGGCGTGGACGAGGTCATCTTCGGGCACGCGCGCCAGGCCGGGGCCGGTCCCAACCCGGCGCGCCAGGTCGGGCGGCTCGCGGGCGTTCCCGACGAGTCGCCGGCCCGCACGGTGAACCAGGCGTGCGCCTCGGGGCTGCGGGCGATCCTCGACGCCGCCGCCGCGATCCGCCTCGGCGAGGCCGAAGTCGCGCTCGCGGGCGGCGTGGAGAGCATGAGCAACACGCCGTACCTCCTGTCCGACGTCCGCTTCGGCGGGGGCTTCGGCCACCGGAAGCTGCTGGACGGCATGCATCGCGACGGCTTCCGCTGTCCGCTCGCGGACCAGCTCATGGGCGAGACCGCCGAAACGCTCGCCGAGCGCTACGCGCTGGGGCGCGACGAGTGCGACCGCTACGCCGCCCGCAGCCAGGCGCGGGCCGAAGCGGCGCGGGACCGGTTCGCCGCCGAGCTCGCGCCGGTCGCCGAACTCCGGGCCGACGAGCACCCCCGAGCCGGCGTCACCGCCGAGGGGCTCAAGAAGCTCCCGCCGGCGTTCAAGAAGGACGGCGTGGTCCACGCCGGCAACTCGTCGGGGATCACCGACGGCGGCGCCGCCGTCGTCGCGCTTTCGGCCGAGGAGGCGCGGCGCCGGGGCGTCCGGGCCTCGACGCGCCTCGTCGGGCACGCCTCCGCCGGGGTGGACCCCCGGATCATGGGGATCGGGCCGGTTCCCGCCGTGCGCAAGCTGCTGGATCGGACCGGCGTGAGCCTCTCCGAGATCGCGCTCGTCGAGCTCAACGAGGCCTTCGCGCCGCAGGTGCTCGCCTGCGTCCGCGACCTGAATCTGGACGAGGAGCGGCTGAACGTGAACGGCGGCGCGATCGCGCTCGGCCATCCGATCGGCGCGACCGGCGCCCGCATCGTGGTCACGCTGCTCGCCGAGATGGAGCGCCGCGGAGCGCGCTACGGCCTCGCGACGCTGTGCGTCAGCGGCGGCATGGGCGTGGCCGCGCTCTTCGAGAGCCTCGGCTGAGTCAGCGGCCCCTTCGGATCTGGAACCGCTGGACGGCGCGGTTGTGCTCGCGCAGCGTGCGCGAGAACTGGTGCGTGCCGTCGTTCCTCGACACGAAGTACAGGAACGGGGTCTCCTCCGGCTCGAGCGCGGCGTCCAGCGCCGCGAGGCCGAACGACGCGATGGGCCCCGGCGGAAGCCCGGCGTGGCGGTAGGTGTTGTAGGGCGAGTCGAGGCCGAGGTCCCGGCGGCGGATGTCGTTGCCGAAGTCGCCGCCGGCGCGCATCGCGAAGAGCACGGTGGGGTCCGTCTGGAGCCGCATCCCCCGGTCGAGCCGGTTGTGGAACACCCCCGAGATGAGCGAACGCTCGCCCGCCGCGCCGGTCTCCTTCTCGATGATCGAGGCGAGGGTCGCCGCCTCGCGCAGGCTCGTCCCGAGCGCCGCCGCCCGGTCGCCGCGCTCTCCCTCCCAGGCGTCGCGGAGCCGTCCGACGAGCATCCCGGCGATCTCCTCGGGGCGCGCGCCCGGGGGCACGTCGTAGGTGTTCGGAAAGAGGTAACCCTCGAGATCGCGGGCGTCCGGGTCGAGGTCCCCGATCAGGCTCGCGGCGAGCTCGGGATTCCGGAACGCCGCCTCCAACGCCGCCGCGTCGCCCATCCCGGCGCCGGCGAGGCGCGCGCTCGTGTCCCGGACGTCGAGTCCTTCGGGCAGGGTCACCCAGTTGCGGCTGACCTCGCCGGCGGCGAGCCGGGCGGCCACCTCGTTCGGCGTCAGCGGCTCCCCGAAGCGGTACAGCCCCGCCTGGAGCCGGCGCAGCGCGTCCTGCCGCCGCGCCGCGTGGAGGAACGCCCGCCGGTCCTCGACGATCCCCGACGCCTCGAGCCGGCTCGCGACCGCGCCGGCGGTCGATCCCGGCCCCACCCGGAAGAACGCCTCGCCGCCGGGGCGCGCCCACGCCCGGTCCGCCGCCTCGTCCAGCCGGCGCAGTTCGAGGATGCTTCGAATCTCGCGGACCCCGAACAGGACGAGCAGAAGGCCCGCCCCCGCGACGAGCGCCGCCGGCGCCCTCAGCCGGGAGCGGCGGCCGTCACGCGGCCCGTTTCGCTTCGCCCCGCTGCCTGCGAAGTTGGATAAGCGCGAAGTCCAGTTCCGGATCGTCATCGTCGAGGGTGTTCGCGTCGAGGTCCAGATCGTCGGGGGTCACCGACGGGACCGCGCCGCCGCCAAGAAGCTCTTCTCCGTCCGGCGCGAGGTACTGGCGCACGCTGAGCAGGACGGAGTCGCCTTCCTCGAACTCGATCAGCTCCGGCGCCCCGGTCCGGCCGGCGGTCCGGCCGCCCACGAAGGAGCCCCGCTCGCCGGCCACCGCGGCCGCGAGCAGTTCCCCCGGCCCGGCGGTGCTGCGGTTCGCGAGCACGGTGAGCGCGCCGGTCCACGGGGCGACGTGCGGAATCCCGAGCAGATCCTCGGACGGCGGCTCCTCGCCGTCCTCCGTCCGGCCCGCGAGCCGCGCCACCCGCCCGTCGGCGAGGAAGACGCCGGCGACTTCCCGCAGCGCGGTCGCCCAGTCGCCGTGGCCCCTGCTGCCCCGCACGTCGAGCACCAGCGCGTCCGCGCCGGCTTCGCCGAGCGCCCGGACCGCCTCGGCGACCTCGGCCGCCGTCCCCTCGCGGAACTCCCGGATGCGGACGAGGCCCACGCCGGGTTCGAGCTCCTCGCGCTCCACCGGGGCGGGTTCGAGCCGGCGGCGCTCCAGCCGGACCTCCTCGGGCTCCGCGTCCGCCGAGCTGCGCGCCATCAGGACGACCTCGGACCCCGGGGCGCCGGCGAGCAGCAGCCGCCCCACCGGGATCTGCATCTCGCGGGTGTTCCGCCCGGCGATCTCGGCGAGCGCGGTTCCCGGCTCGACGCCCGCGGCTTCGGCGGGCGAGCCGGGAAGGACGCCGTCCACGTGCAGGTAGTAGCGCTTCTCCAGCGTGATCCCCACGTCCCCGGCGAGCTCCGCCCGGCGGCGGTAGAGGTCGGTCTCGTCGGGGTCCAGGTAGGCGCTGTCTTCGTCGAGCGCCCGGAAGACCCCGCGCACCGCTCCGTCCACGAGGCGCTCCGGCTCGGGCTCGGTGAGGTAGTGCCTGCGGATCAGCGCGAGGGCGTTCTCGAAGACGTCGAGAGTCTCGTAGGTGGTCCGCTGCAGACCGGCTCCGCCCTCGCCGCCGCCCGAAGCGCCGAGCCGCGCCATCAGCCCCGGCGCGGGGAGGTCGCTCGTCCAGCCGGGCAGGCGCGGGACGAGGACCGCCTGCGCCAGCGCCGCGCCGACCAGGGCGCAGCCGAAGGTCAGCGCGAGGCGGCGGAGGCGCGAACCCCCGGAGCTTGGCGGCAAGTCCCTACGAGCCGGCGACCCGGAATCCGATCTCCTCGGTGACCGCCTGGTCGCCGATCAGATCGTTCACCGTGATCACCGCGGTGTAGTCGCCTTCCTCGAAGTTCTCGCTCCGGCCGTCGGAGTACCGCCGCGCCAGCGGGATGTCGATGATCGCGATGGCGAGGTCCGCCGAGGAGAGCGCGAGGCCGGTCGGGTTGTAGCGGATGTAGCGCTCGCCGTCCTTCTTGAACTCGATCTGCCAGTTGAGGTTGGGCTGGTCGCCGTCCACGCCGTAGCCGTAGGCGTTGAACACCACCCGGAAGTTGCCGCCCGGCTGGTACACGTCCGAGGTCTTCGGGATGAAGTGGAAGCCGCCGACGAGGAGCGCCCGGCCCGGAACCGGGGTGAAGTCCTCGATCCGCGAGCCGTCCGAGAAGCGGGCCAGCGTCGAGAGCGTGAGCGTGGGCTGGTTGAAGTCGGGGCTGACCACGTCGAGGTTGACCGTCCCGTGCTGCTGGGTCGCCGGGTCGCGGATGCCGAGCCGCACGAGGTACGGGCCGGCGGGCATCTGCATCGGCATCTCCAGCAGGACGCCGCCGTCCGGACCGCGCGTCAGGTCCACCTCTTCCTCGGCCTGCCCGACCACCGTGCCGAGCGAGTCCTCGACGCTGTAGAAGGCCTGCACCCGCGCTTCGTCGCCCGACCAGCGGACGTTGTCGCCGTCGTCGATCCGCACCATCGCCGCGACGTAGGTGTCGTTCGTGTTCGAGCGGAAGAACATCAGCTCGGGATCGAGCCCGATCGCCGCGCTGGTCTCGCCGCCTTCCCGCAGCGCGTTCAGGATCTGCTTCGCCGGGCTGTTGGGATCGAAGAGATCGTCCAGCTCGCGCAGCCGGCCTTCCTCGTCGCGGGCGTAGTTGATGCTCGGCCACGCGATCTGCCGCTGGCGGGCGCGCTCCATGGCGGCCTCGATCTCCTCGTTGCGGATCAGCCGCATCCCGAGGTTCGTCCGCCGGAACTCCAGCTCCAGGCCTTCGGGGAGGCCCCGGTCGGGGTTCGGGACCCAGGTCATCTTCATGCCGCCGCCGCCGGGGCCGCCGAAGCCGCCCCCGCCGCCGCCGCCGCCGGCTCCGCCCGCGCCCGGACCGCCGCCGCCCTCGGAGACCGGGTTGCCGCCCTGTCCGCCGCGCCCGCCGCCGCCAGCGGCGGGACGTCCGCCGCGGCCGCCGGAGGCTTCGCGGTTGTCGGGAGGCCCGAAGAGCAGCATCACGAGCGCCATGTCGGTCCGGTGCCCGCGCTGGCCGCGCTGGCCGAACTGGTCGTCGGCCATCTCGCGCCAGTTTTCGTAGGCGTCCTGCGCCTCGTTGTCACGGTTGGCCGGGGTCGGATCGCGCCGCGCCCAGAACAGCTCGCGGAAGAGATCCCGGTCGTCCTTGTCGATCTGCTGGAAGAGCTCGCGCTCCTGCGCCGTCATGATCGGACCTACCTCTTCCATCCAGCGCCGGTCGCCCCGGCCTAGGTTGTCCTGCGCGAGCGCCGGCGCGGCGAGCCCGCCCGCGACGAGCGCCGCCGCGAGGAGACGGAGGTGGGAATTGCGCTGGGTCATGGGGCCTCCTCGGGACGCGGCGCCGCCCCGAAAACGGCCCCGCAAGCGAGAGGAAAGGATAGGTTCGGGGCCGAACTCTCGCAACCGAGATCGCAAGATATACTGGCCTCGGGGTCCGTTTCCGATGAGATTTCTCCTTCGCTTGGGTTGTTCCGCCGTCGTGTTCGCCGCGTTCGGAACCGGTTGCGGCGTCGCCGCCAAGCGGTCGTGGACGCCGGACGAGATCCGCGCCGACCTGAACCACCGGATCACGCCCGAGATGCTCGCGAGCGTCGAGGTTCCCTTCGAGATCAACGACGAGATCCGCGCGCTCGCCTTCCGGGTCACCGAGAACCTGCGCGGCGACAAGGAGAAGATGCGGGCGATCATCCGCGCCATCCGCCAGCACACCGGCGGGACGATCTCCTACGACTGGCTCTCCAACAAGACCGCCGTGGACGTGTTCGAGCACGGGCGCGGGAACTGCCTCGCCTACACGAACCTCTTCGTCGGCATGGCGCGCGCGGTCGGCGTCGAGGCCGTGTACGTGGACGTGAAGACCATCGAGAAGGTCACCAGGGAGGCCGAGGTCATCGTCAACAGCGGCCACATCACCGGCGGCATCAAGGACGGCCCGGACATCCTCTTCGTGGACTTCACCGCGAACCCGGAGCGCCAGTACGCCGGGGCCGAGATCATCGACGACTTCGAGGCGATCTCGAACTTCTACAACAACCAGGGGTTCCTCTACGGGTACTTCGCCGAGGCGCTCGCCGACCAGGGCGGCTTCGACCCGCTGGCCCGCGAGATCGAGATGTACGAGCTGGCGCTGTCGGTCCGCCCCAACTTCAACCGGGCGCGGAACAACCTCGGGGTCGCCTACAAGCGGCGGGGCCGCTTCGACGAGGCCGTCGAGCAGTACAACCTCGCGCTGGCGCTGGAGCCGAGCTTCACCGAGGCCCGCGCCAACCTCGCGAGCGCGTTCTACGCGCAGGGCGACGTGGACTCGGCGATCCGCGAGTTCCAGGTCGCCGCCCGCAACGACGACGGCAACGCCTGGGTCCGCTACCACCTCGGCGTGCTCCGCTACCAGCGGCGCGAGTACGAGGAGGCGGCCGACCTGTTCAAGAAGGCCATCTCGCGGGATTCGCGCCTCGCCGACGCCCGGTTCTTCCTCGCCGAGACCATGCTGAAGCTGGGCGACGAGGAGCGGGCGATCGAGAACTTCGAGCGCGCCATCGAGATCGACCCGAACTACATGTCCGCCCGCGCCCGCCTGGACCAGATCCACGACCAGCGGGCGAGCGCCTCCCGGTCGCGCTGATCCTTCGGCGGGCCGGCGCCGCCGGTTGAAGGTCGAGGGCCGCACCGCCGGCCTCAAGTCCCGCGAGCGCAAGCTCCTCGAGCGGCTGGCGGAACGGCGGACGCCGCCCGCCGTCCTGCTCCCGCAGGACTACGCCCGCCGGCTCGCCGAGGCCTCGCTCCTCACCGGGCGCCAGATCGGGATTCTGGTGAACCGCCGGGGCGCGGTGACCTGGGTCGGAGTCGGCGACGCCCACGGGGTCGAGTTCCCCGACCTGAAGCGGCAGCGGGTCGCCGGCGAGCGGCTGCGGGGCCTGCGGGCGATCCGCACCGAGCTTCCCGGAACCCGGGGCGGCGGACGGGCCGTCGATCTGGCCGGGATGCGCTTCGACCCCGCCGACCTCGCGCCGCTCACGCTCGAGGACCTGACCGATCTGCTGCTCATGCGCCTCGACCTGATGGCGGTGCTGACCGTCGGTCCTGACGGGCTGCCCGGCGTGGTCCGGGCGGCGCACCTGAACCCGCCGCCCGCCGAGGTTCCGTGGGAGCTTCTGGACGCCGCGCCCCCGAGCCAATTGGATCTCGACTGCGGCGAGCTGGTCGCCGAACTGGAGCGCCGGTTCGCCCGCCGCGCTTCGGACCATGCGCGGCGGGGGCCGGAGGAGCGCGCCATCCTCGCGGGGGTCACCGAGGGCGACCTCGCGGTCGAGGAGGATCGAGTCGAGGAGCTCGGGGATCTGGCGCGCGACGCCGGGCTCTCGGTCATGGACCGGGTGCTCCAGCGGCGGGGCCGGCTCGACCCGGGCACGCTGCTCGGTCGGGGCAAGCTGCGGGATCTGGTGATCCGGGCGCTCATGGCCGGGGCCGACGCGATCCTCTTCTCCCGCGACCTGACCCCATCGCAGGCGCGGAACATCTCCGCCCTCACCGACCTGAAGGTGCTGGATCGCACCCAGCTCATCCTCGACGTGTTCGCGCGGCGGGCCCGCAGCCGGGAAGGGAAGCTGCAGGTCGAGCTGGCCCAGCTTCGCTACCGGCTGCCGCGGCTCGTCCAGCGCGACACCTCGCTCTCGCGGCTGGGCGGCGGGATCGGCGGGCGCGGACCGGGCGAGACGCGGCTGGAGGTGGACCGGCGGCGGACCCGCGAGCGCATCGGGCGGCTGACGCGCGACCTTCGGGCGGTCGCCGGGCGGCGGGACGTCCGCCGCCGGCGACGCGAGGCGCGGGGGCTGCCGGTGGTCTCGCTGGTGGGCTACACGAACGCCGGCAAATCGACCCTCCTGAACCGGCTCACCCGCAGCGCGGCGTCCGCGGGCGACCGCATGTTCGAGACGCTCGACCCGACCTCGCGCCGGCTGCGGGCGCCGGTCGAGCGCGAGGTGCTTCTCGCCGACACCGTGGGGTTCATCCACGACCTCCCCGAGGCCCTGCTGGACGCCTTCCGCGCGACCCTCGAGGAGATTTCCGCGGCGTCGGTGCTGCTCCACGTCATGGACGCCGCCGACCGCCGGCTGGACAGCCGCCGGCGCGCCGTGGACGCGCTCCTCGAACGCCTCGGCTTCGCGGACATTCCCCGCATCGTCCTGATGAACAAGGTGGACCGCCTCGCGCCCGCCGAGCGCGAGGCGGCGCTCGCCCGGGTCGCCGGGAACGGACGCGCCGGCGATACGGCGCTGCCGGTCTCGGCGCGCACCGGCGAGGGGCTCGACGCGGCGCTGTCGGCGATCGCCGCGCTCATTCCGATGCGCCGGCCGGCGGGTCCGTCTCCCCACGAACGAGTCCAGCGGCTTCCGCGCTGAGCTGGACGAGGCTCCGGTAGCGGGCCTCGGGCACGCGCCCCTCCTCCGCCGCGGCCCGGATCGCGCAGTCGGGTTCGCTGCGGTGCGAGCAGCGCCGGAACCGGCAGGCGGCCGCGAGCGCGGCGAGGTCCGGATGCGCGGCGGCGACCCGATCCGGGGTCAGCCCGTCCAGCCCGAGCGCCCGGAATCCGGGCGTATCGACCACCTCGCCGCCGCCGGGCAGGGCGAGGATCTCGGCGGCGGTCGTCGTGTGCCGCCCGCGCCCGAAGCGGTCCACCCGCCCGCGCCGGCGGGGAACGCCGAGCCCGGCGAGAAGCTCGCTCTTGCCCACTCCGGAGTGCCCGATGAGCGCGGTCCGGCGGCCCCGCAGGAATCCGGCGAGCCGGTCCAGCCCCGCTCCGCTCACGGCGCAGGTCTCGAAGACCTCGAGCCCGAGGCCGCGGTAGGGAGCGAGGCCCAGGGCGAGCGCGGCGCGGTCCGCCTCGTCCGCCAGGTCCCGCTTGTTGAAGACCAGCGCCGGAGGCATTCCGGCGTCGAAGGCGACCACGAGCGCCCGGTCGAGCAGGCCGGCGCGCCACGGCGGGTCGCGGAAGGCGGAGACCACGAGGAGGCCGTCGGCGTTCACCGCGACGACGCGGAACTCGCGGCGTTGCGGCGGCCCGACGGCCCGGCGAAGCTCGTTGCGCCTCGGCTCCACCGCGGCGATCCGCCGGGATCGGCCGGCGCGTTCGAGCGCGACCCGGTCGCCCGCGGCCACGGCGTCGTCGCCGCCCTGGAACAGCCGGCCGCCGGGAACGCACCGGGCGAGCCGTCCGCCGTCGAGCCGGACCGTGGCCTCCTTGCGGTGCACCCGGACGACCGTTCCGAACTCGCGCACCGGCGCCGGATGCTACTCCGGGCGTCCCCGGACCCACGGCTATCATGTCGCGATGCACTTGGCAGGCCGCGCCGCGGCGATCGCGCTCGCGTGCATCGGGCTCATTTCCGACGCTCCGGCGTCGGTGACCCGCTACCTGCCGCTCGACGAATTGGCGACGGGGGCCGACTCGATCGTGGCGGGCGAGGTCGTCGGGGTCCAAAGCCGCATGGCGCTGCGCCGCAACCGGATCCACACCTACGTGACCATCCGGGTGGACCGCTTCCTGAAGGGGGACGCGGGTCGTTCGTTCGTGACCCTGCGGCTTCTCGGCGGCTCGGCCGAGGGGTTTCGGCTGGTGGTGTCCGGGATGCCGGAGTTCCGGCTGGGCGAGGACGTGCTGGTCTTCGTGGAGCAGCCCGAAGGCGGCGCGCCGGGGGTGTTCGGACTGTCCGCCGGCAAGTTCTCGCTCTCGCCGCGGCCGGGCGGGCCCGTGCTCGACCGGACGCTCGCCGGCCTCACGGTCGTGGACGCCGGGACGAACCCGGCGGCGAGGTTTGCGGCGTCCCGGACTCCGGCGACGCTCGCCGAAGTCGAATCCGTCATCGCCCGAGCGCTCGCCGCCGCGAACTGAGACCGGATGACGCTCCGCCGACTCGCCCGCCCGGTCGGACTCGCCGTCCCGCTCGGGTTCGCGCTGACGCCGGCGGGGCCGCCGGACGCGACCGGCTACCAGCTCCAGGAGGGGCCCGAGTTCCGGTGGGCCGAGGGGTCGCAGCCGACCTTCCACGTGACGAACCGGCGCGACAACCTCCTGAGCGTCGAGGAGCTGGTCGCGGAAACGCGCGCCGCCGTCGAGACGTGGGCCCGGGAACCGGGAGCGACGTTCCGCGCGAACTACGGCGGGCTCACGAACCTGCGGCCCTTCGACTTCTTCGACTCGACCAACACGGTCGGGTTCACCACCGACGAGCACTTCGCCGAGCTGGGCGTCTCGCGCGTGACGCTCGCGGTCACGTCGTGGCTCGTGGACGAGTCCACCGGGGAGATCGTGGAGTCGGACGTCCTCGTGAACGCCGCCTACAACTGGGCCGACGACCCCCGCGACGACCTGTGGGACGCCCGCTCGATGCTCGTCCACGAGTTCGGCCACTTCATGGGCCTCGGCCACTCGGGCGTGGGCCGGGAGGACGACGACGGGCTTCTGGCGGGCAGCGCGATCATGTGGCCGTACAGCTTCGGCCGCGGCGCGACTCGCGGGCGCACGCTCACCTACGACGACCGGCACGGCGCGTCGGTGCTCTATCCCGCCGCCGGCGCGCCGTCCGGCGGCGTCCGGGGAACCGTGGTGGACGGAACCGGCGCGCGGGTCGCGCACGCGCACGTGTCGGTGTACGAGCCGATCCAGGAACTGCTCACCGGCGCCTGGGCGGACCGCAACGGCGACTTCGAGGTGGAGCGGCTCCCGCCCGGGAGCTACCTCGTGCGGGCGAACCCGATGCCCGACGAGCACTCGGGCCTGGCGTACGGATTCGCCTTCCACGAGGTGGATCGGGACTTCCGCGCCGCCTTCCTGCCCCGGTTCGTGGCGGTGCGGGCCGGCCAGACCGCCCGGGCGAACGTCGAGGTGCGGCGGTGAGAGCCGCGCTCGCCGCGCTCCTCGTCGTGGCGGCGGCCGCCGTGGCCGCCGCGGAGCCGGAGCCGCAGGAGAGGTCGGTTCGGGAGAACGCCGGAGAAGCCGCCGCGCAGGTCGGCAACGGACCGTCGAATGCAGTCTTCACGCGGGGCGGCACCTGGTCGCGCGCCGAGGTCGCGTTCCTGCTCGGCAGCCAGCGGGTGCGCGAGGACCTCGGCGTCTCGCGCAACATCTTCGCGACCGTCTCCGCCGACGCCGCGAACGTGGGCTTCGGCGAGCACTACGGCGCCCGCGCCAGCCTCTTCCTGAATCGCTGGATTGGCGTGGAGGGATCGTGGTTCCGCACCACGACCGAGTTCCAGTACTCGGTCACCGACGCGGAGGCGGGCACGATCCTGCTTGAGGACGCGCTTACCCAGACGAGCGACGAGCGGGCGGGCGCGCTCGTCCTCCAGTGGCCGTTCGAGGCGCTCACTCCCTACGCCGCCCTCGGCTACGGATCCCGGACCTCCGAGCTCGGCGAGGGCGACGCCGATCCCTTCGACGCCGGAGCGTTCCACGCCGGCGCCGGGATCAAGGTGCCCTTCGGCGACTTCCCGCTGTCGATCACCTTCGACTACCGACACGTCCGCTACCTCGACGTGAACGAGTCCATCCGCCTCGCCGAGGGCGGCACCCCGACCCCGACGTCGTCCGTGTTCACGGTCGGGGTCATGCTGCGCACCTCCGGTCGTCACTGAGCCCGGGCGACTCGCGCCCTCGTCCCCGGAACCCCGCCGACGCTTCTCGGCTCGCCGATCCCGGCGGGCGCTCACCCCTTGTTGCAGTTTGTCGCAGTCGAACGCGCCTCCGCCCGCCGGCGCGCAGGAGAGTTCACGCCCCCAAGCACGGAGTTCCGCACAGTTTCCGAAAATAGTGAACTGTCCGCGAAAACGTGACGGACTCACGCCACGGCGCGATCCACCTCCCAAGGCGCCACGACGCCAAGGAGAAGCGTGCGTCGGTAGGGACTCCGCCGCACGTCGCGGCCCGGCACGGCCGTGAGCGCGTCCGCGGCAGCTGCACTTCGCGGCTTGGCGCGGCCGTGAGGCGATCGTCCGGAGCCTGCTCGCCGTCGGCGCCGACCGCAGGTGCGCAAATGGAAGCAATCTCCGGGTTCGGTCTGATTCAGGAAAGCCAGCCGCGCTGGAGACGGCGGCGGAGCGACGGCCCGCGGAAGCGATCCATCACTCGGATCAGGGAAGCCAGGCGTCGCCGGCGTTCGGGCTCGCGGGGCGAGAGAGCGCCGGATCAGCGGCTCCCGGGGGCCGGGAACGGACCCAGGGGGACCCGCCGGAGCCGCTACCGGGCCTCTCGGGGCCAGTTCCATCGGGTCGCTCCCGACCTCGAACGGAGGCCAGCCCGCGCTCGCTGTGCCCGAGCTCGCCGCGACGCATGGTGGATCGGCGCGGATCCGGGTCGCGGGGCGGTTCCGTTCGTCTCGCTCCCTACGTCCGATATCCCGCCCGCTCGGTCTGGAGGCGGATCGCCTGCCGGACGCACTCGGCGCGGGGGACGAGCAGCGACCCCGCGAGGCCGCGCATCTCGATGAGCCTCGTCATCGCGTCCTCGTGCGATTCGAGACTCCCGTCGGCCAGGATGTGGCGGACGGTCGTCCCTCGTTCCTCGAGGGCCGGGGCCAGGGCCAGCGTCCGGTGGCGGCAGAGCGGCTCCTTCTCGGCGCACATGAGCGCGACCCGGCGGCGTCCGGCGAGCGCTTCGGCGAGAACGAGGCCGGGGCGGAACGTCTCGGTCCGGGCGAGCCGGTCGTATTGGACGAGCCCGTCCTCGTAGCAGCCGGGATCCTCCGGTCGTCCGCCGAGCTCCTGGCCGAGGAAGGCGTACTCGATCCCGCGCTCGGGAAGGCGCCGGCGCCGGCCGTGGATGTTGAACGCGGGCCGGAAGCGGCTCCACGGCGTCGAGCGGACGTCGGCGAGGCAGGTCACGCCGTGGCCGGCCAGCAGGCCGACGAACGTCTCGAAGTCGTGGTTCGAGCAGCCGATCGTGAACCCGGCGCCCTTCACGTCGAGGCGGTTCGGCGGACTAGAATTCACGCCCGCATTTCGGGCGCGCCGGCGTAGCTCAGCGGCAGAGCAGCTGATTCGTAATCAGCAGGTCGGTGGTTCAATTCCACTCGCCGGCTCGGCGCCCGGACCGTGGGTCGGAGCGTCACGGCGTCCGCTCCCGGGACCGTTCGACGCACTCCGTGGCGTTCGTCGGCGGTCACGAAGGCGCCGCGGTTCACGATCACCGCAGCGGGCGGGCCCGGTTCTCACGGACCCAGCGCACGATCTCATCCATCGAGTCTCGGCAGCGGCCTTGCGATTCCCGGCCCCAAGGGACCACTCGAGGATGGCCTCGTTCACCGCGCCGCTCCGGCCGCCTCGAGGCAGGTTCTCAAGCGACTCCCCGGCCTCGTCGCCGATCGTGAAGTGCACCCGTCCGGACCTGCGCCCTCCCCCCGGCGAGGAAGGGTAGTTCAGCGCGTAAGCGCGATGACGAGCCGCGCCGCGCCGAGCGCGACGAACGCCGGGATCGCCGCATGGACGACGACCCCGATCGGGCCGAAGAGGCCGCCGACCGTCGCCCCGAGCGCCGCGAACGGCAGCGCGGCGGCCCACATCCCGATGAGGAGCCGGTGGCGCGCCGGCCGGCGGCGGACCATGCGCAGCAGCGGCAGCGTGACGACGCATCCCGCCGCGAACACGACCACGAGGTTCAGGAGGATCGCCGGGTGGAAGGCGAACCCCATGAGCGGCAACCGGATGAACGTGACCAGCACGAAGACCGCGGTGAAGGCGAGTCCGCCCCGCCACGAGGCGACGAGGTCGCGGATCACGACTCCGGTGCGTTGTGGTTCAGCAGCAGCAGCGTGTCCCCGGCCTCGATCCGCTGGTCGCCGCGGGGCGCGAAGACCGGGCTCGCGCCCTTGCGCTCCACCGCCATCACGACGACCCGCCTGCCGGGCGCGACCTCCCCCTCGGCGAGCGTCCTGCCGGCGATCGGGTCGGTTTCGCGCACGACCATGCGGGTCACCTCGAGCCCCAGCGGGACCAGCTCGTGAAGCGTCGCGAGCACCTCCGCGCCTTCGGGGTGGAGCAGGTTCTGGAACAGTCGCGTTCCGGCGGCGCCGTGCGGCGAGATGACGTCCTCGTCGCGCACGCCGGCGCGCAGCAGGTTCGCGCGGGACCGCTCGCGCTCCGAGCGGGCGAGGATGCGGATTCCGGGATGCACCCCGGTCGCCGTCATCGCGATGGAGAGGTTGTCCGCGTCCGACGGGAGGAGCGCGGCGACCGCGCGGGCGCGGGCGAGCCCGGCCTTCTCGAGGTTCGACTCGAGCGTCGCGTCGCCCTCCACGGCGGGCACGCCGGCGTCGACGAGCTCCCGGATCCGCGCCGGATCGCTGTCGATGACGCACGGATCCTCGCGGCGGCGCGCGAGGCCCGCCACGAGTTGCCGCGACATCCGCGCATGGCCGCAGACGATCACGTGGTCCTTCATGTGTCGCATCCTCCGCCTGAGGCGGTGCTCGCGGCGCTTCGGGATCTCCTCCCCCAGCGCCGTGACGGCGTAGCTGAGCGTGGCCACCCCGCCGAGGATCAGCCCGATCGTGAACAGCCGCCCGGCGGGGGTCATGTCCCGCACCTCGCCGAAACCGACCGTCGAGAGCGTGATGACCGTCATGTAGGCGGCGTCCACGAGCGGCCAGCCCTCGATCCACATGTAGCCGACGGTCCCCGACAACAGCACCAGCGCGCCGGCTCCGACCACGGCGCGGGCCGGGCGCCGCTCGTCCACCACCGGGACTTGGGGCATCCGGCTCGTCTCGCTTCCGCCGTTTCGGCGGCCCGATCATCGCAGGCGGCCTGGTTGCGGGGGGGGGATTCGAACCCCCGACCTTCGGGTTATGAGCCCGATGAGCTAACCACTGCTCCACCCCGCGTCCAAGCCGCGATGGGACCCGGCATTCTAACCCGGCGGCGGGAGTAAGCTCCCAACATGCGCCTTGGCAGGCTCGTCCGCCCCCTCCTCCCGCTGGTCGTCGCCTCGGGCGCGGCGGCGCAGGCGCCGGACGCGGGGGGCGAGGCCATGGTCAAGCTGCTCGGCCTCATGGCCGGCGCGCCGGGCGCCGTGGTTCTCTCCGAAGCGGAGATGAACGCCGTCCTCCAGTCCCCGATCGTCGCCCCCTCGCTCGCGGCCGAGGCCGGGCTGAGCGGCGTGCGGGTCGGACTGCGGCCCGGCGTCGTGGACTTCCGCGGCGACCTCGACCCGGCGCGTCTCGGCCCGCTCGGCGGCGCGGGCGCGGCGCCCCGGCCGGTGGAGCTCACGCTCGCGGTGGAGGGCGACGCCGGGTTGGGGATGGTCACGCTGCGGCGCGCCGTGATCGGCGGGATGGAGCTTCCGGCCACCGTGATCGAGGACGCGCTCGTCCCCATGTTCGTCGCTCCCTTCCAGGGCGCCGGCGACCGGAGGCCCGCGTCGGGCGAGCCATTTCCGCTCCCGTGGAGTCTCGAGTCGGTGGAGGTTCTCGACGGCGCGCTGAGCCTCAGGAGCGCGGCGCGTTGAAGCCTTGCCTCAAATCACCGCCGACACCGAACTCCAGTACCTCAAGGGGGTAGGCCCGGGGCGGGCGAAGGCGCTCGCCGAAGTCGGGATCCTCCGGGCCGGGGATCTCCTGCTGCAGCTTCCCTATCGCTACGAGAACCGGATCGAGGGCGCGGCCGCGAGTCCCGCGGATCCGACGGCCGCGGAGGTCGTCGTGCGGTCCATCGACGTGCGCCCGACCCGCCGCCGGGGGTTGAAGATCGTCGAGATGCGGGCCGACGGCGCGCACGGGCCGGTGCAGGCCGTCTGGTTCAACCAGGTGCACCTGCGCCGCCTGCTCCAGCCGGGCCGGCGGGTGCAGCTCTTCGGCAAGCGCCGGCCCGGGACCCGGCAGTTCCAAAACCCCAAGTGGGAGTTCGTGGAGGACCGCGAGGACCCGGCGGCGCCGGACGACGCGAGTCCGCACGCGCGGCGGATCACCCCGGTGTACGAACGAGTCGGACCGGTCACCCCGCGCCAGTTCCGCACGCTGATCCACGGGCTGCTCCAGAACGACCGCGTCGTCGGCTCGGGATACCTGCCGGCCGAGATGGTCGCCCGGCTCGGCCTGCCGTCCCGCCCCGACGCGCTCGCCGGAGTCCACCTTCCTCCCGAAGACGCGTCGCTTCCGGACCTCGCGTCGCGGCGGTCCCCGGGCCATCGCCGCCTCATCCTCGAGGAGTTCTTCTGTTTCGCCGCGGGGCTCGAGATGCGGCGGCGGGCCGACCGGACCGGGCGGGCGAGGAGCCGCCGTTTCGAGCCGGACGACGCGCTCCGGGACGAGTTCCGCCGCCTCGTTCCCTTCCCGCTCACCGGCTCGCAGCGCGGCGCGATCAAGACCATCGCGGACGACCTGAAAGGCGACCGGACCATGCGCCGGCTGCTCCAGGGCGACGTGGGGTCGGGGAAGACGATCGTCGCGGTCGCCGCCGCGCTGTTCGTGATGCGCCACCGCGCCCAGGCGGCGCTCATGGCCCCGACCGAGGTGCTGGCCGAGCAGCACTTCGTCACGATCCGCGGCCTGCTGGAGCCGCTCGGCTACCGGGTCGCGCTGCTCACCGCCGGGCTTTCGACGCCCGACCGGCGCGACACGCTCGCCGCGATCGGCAGCGGTTACGCCCAGTTCGTCGTGGGCACCCATTCGCTGATCCAGGACGGCGCTCGCTTCGACAACCTCGGCCTTGCGGTCGTGGACGAGCAGCACCGCTTCGGCGTGGCCCAGCGCCGCAAGCTGCTCGCGGACAACGGCGACGCCGACCTCCTCGTGATGACCGCCACCCCGATCCCGCGCTCGCTCACGCTCGCGCTCCACGGCGACCTCGAGCTCTCCGAACTGCGCGACATGCCCCCGGGCCGCCAGCCGATCCGGACCCTGCTGCGGAGCCTCGCGGATCGGCGCGAGGTCGAGCGCCTGGTCCTCGACGCGGTGCGCGCCGGGCGACAGGCGTACTACGTCTGCCCGTTCATCGAGGACTCGGACGTTCTCCCCGGCGGTTCGGTCGAGGTCCGCTTCGGCGAGCTGGCGAACGGTCCGTTCCGCGGCCTGCGCCTCGGCCTCGTCCACGGCCAGCTTCGGTCGGCCGACCGGCAGCGCGCGATGCGCAGCTTCGCCCGGGGCGAGATCGACGTCCTCGTCGCCACTACCGTGATCGAGGTGGGCGTGGACGTGCCGAACGCCACGGTGATGGTCATCGAGGGCGCCGAACGCTTCGGGCTGGCGCAGCTTCATCAGTTGCGGGGCCGGGTGGGGCGCGGGACCGAGCCCTCGACCGCGGCGCTGCTGGTCACGAGCGAGAAGCTCTCCGAAGCCGCCGAGCGCCGCCTGCGGGTGATGGAGGCCACGAACGACGGGTTCCGGATCGCCGAGGAGGATCTCGCGATCCGGGGACCCGGCGACTTCATGGGAACCCGCCAGTCGGGCGTTCCGCCGTTTCGGGTCGCCGACCTGGTGCGCGACGCGGAGCTGCTGCGCGAGGCCCGCGAGGAATCGCGGAACTTCCTCGCGTCCGACGCGGCGGCGAGCCCCGAGGGGGCGCGGATCCTCGGCCACGTCCGCTCGACGTGGGGAGACCGGTTCGGCCTCACCGCGGCCGGCTGACCTCGCGGAAGGGCAGGCGGTGGCCGGGGTGCGCCTGCATCGCGACGCTGGTCCGGAACGCCTCGCGCTGGAGGCTCTCGACGAAGCGCCGCGAGCCGCCCGGCGCCCACGCGGCCATCGTCTCGCCGAGCGCCATCGGGTGCTTCCACTCGTCGCGGCTCAGTCGGCAGCCCGGGCGGTAGGTCCGGAAGGCGTTCCCGAAGACGCTGAACCGCCGCCCGACCCGGTCGGTGAGGGCGAGCGTCATCGGACCGGTCAAGATCACGACGTGCGACAGCCCCACGGTCCGCTGCTGGAGCTCGTCCGGGTCGAGCGCCGCCCCCGCCGGGTCGGTCTCGCGGCGGTCCAGTCCGGCGGCGAACACCGGCCGGGTGCGCTCCGGATGGGTCACGAGGTGGATGAACCGCTCCACGTCGGACGCGTGTCTCACGATCCACGGCTCGGACCGGATCGGGAACCCGTAGTCGGTGAGTCCCGGCCGGCGGGCCAGCCGCCCGATGAGCGCCGGGCTCCACGGCACGCAGGGCCGCCGTTCGCCCGGGCGGGCGGGGCCGTGCAGCGTGAGCCGCACCCGCCCCAGGCCGGGCGCGCCGAAGACGGAGACGACGGTCCGGCCCAGGACGCCGCCGTTCGAGTTCCGCAGCGTCAGCGCCGCCCCCAGGTAGCTGGCGTCGCCGGTCGATCGGGCGACGGCCTCGATCTCGGTGCGCCGCCCGCCGAACCGCAGCCGGCGGACGCCCGGTTCGGCGTCCTCCCAGCGGTCTTCGAAATCCGGGCGCGGCCGGCCCGCGTGGTTCTCGAGCCACCGACGGACCTGCTCCCGGGCGGCCGCGAGCTGGCGCCCGTCCGGACCGGAGCCGAGTCTCGCGGAGACGGCGGCGAGCGGCGCGAGTTTTCGGGCGGGAGGCGGGGCGGGGGCGGCCCGGGCCGGGACGACCCGGAGCGGAACCACCCGGGGCAGCGGGCCGGGGCGGGGAAGAGGGAGCGCGAGCGGCATCGGGTGTCCTTTCGCCGGCCTCACGGGGGCCGGGGATGAGCGCCCGAATCGCCGGCGGACGGTTCGCCGGGCGGGCGCTGTCGGGACCCTCGCGGTCGCGGCGCGCGGGCCGGGCCGAAATCCGGCCGACCGCGATCCGGTTGCGCAAGAGCGTGTTTGAAGTGGTGGGCCC
This sequence comes from Vicinamibacteria bacterium, assembly GCA_965199715.1. GTDB lineage: Bacteria > Acidobacteriota > Vicinamibacteria > Marinacidobacterales > Marinacidobacteraceae > CBDATA01. The sequence goes on along the minus strand of OZ241322.1, from coordinate 883,104 downwards.
CCGGCTCGAGGGCGAGCGGGTGCTGGACGTGTGCGCGGGCGTGGGAGCGCTGGGGTTCGAGGCGCTCTCCCGGGGCGCGGCCTCGTGCGCCTTCGTCGAGCGGCGGCGGGCGGCGGCGGCGCTGATCGAGCGGAACGCCGCCCGGTTGGGGCTCGCCGCCGGTCAGTACCGGGTCCACGCCGGCGACGCGGCGCGAGTCCTCCCCCGGATGCGGGCGGCCGGCGAGCGCTTCGGCGCGGCGTTCTTCGACCCGCCGTGGCCCTGGTGGCGCGACGGCGCCGCGCTGCGGCTCCTCGCGCGCATCGCCGCGCTCGAAGCGGACCTTCTCGTCGTCGAGCATCCGGCTTCGCTCGATCCGGACCCGATCCCCGGATACCGGGCGGCGCGGACCCTGCGCGCCGGGGACGGCGCCGGCGCGCTCTGGCGGCGCATTCCAGAAGAACCCCACATATAGATAGAGACGCAGCTCGCGCGGATTTCTTGCGCGAGGCCCGGTCTTTGGGTCGAAATTGTGGAAAACCCCGTGCTACCTTCCAAAAGATCCACGATGAAGAGCACGCTCGCGATCTGTCCCGGCTCGTTCGACCCCCTGACCGTGGGCCACGTGGACATCGTCCGCCGCGCGTCGCGGCTCTTCGACCGGGTCGTGGTGGCCGTCCTCCAGAACACCGGGAAGGCCCCGGTGTTCCCGGTGTCGGAGCGCAAGGAGATCATCGCGGCCACCTTCGAGGACGACCCCTCGATCACGACCGACTCGTTCTCCGGCCTTCTCGTCGCTTACGCCCGGGAGCGGGGCGCGACCGCGATCGTCCGCGGCATCCGCGCCGTCTCGGACTTCGAGTACGAGTTCCAGATGGCGCTCATGAACCGCCGCCTCGCCCCCGAGGTGGAGACCGCATTCCTCACGCCCGCCGAGGAGTACTCCTACGTAAGTTCCCGCCTCGTCAAGGAAATCGCGGCGCTCGGCGGGGACGTCACCGGGCTCGTTCCGGAAATCGTTCGCCAGCGCCTCGCGCGCAAGCTCGCCGGAGGGTCCCGTGGTTGAAGCCGCCCCCCATCTCGCGTCCCGGATTTCCCGGATTTCTCCCTCGCCGACGATGGCGGTCATGGCGGAGGCCATGCGCCTCAGGGCCGCCGGCAAGGACGTCGTGGACTTTTCCGCGGGCCAGCCGGACTTCCCCACTCCCGACGTGGCGCGCGACGCCGGCGTGGAGGCGATCCGCTCCGGATACACCCGCTACACCCCCAACCCCGGCGCCCCCGAGGCGCGGGCCGCGGTGGCCGAGCGATACCGGCTCGACTACGGCTTCGACTTCGCCGGTTCGCACGTCCTGCTCACCGACGGCGGCAAGCACGCGCTGACCGGCCTGCTGCTCGCCACCTGCGAGGCCGGCGACGAGGTCGTGATCCCGATTCCGTACTGGCCGACCTTCCCCGAGCAGGTCCGGATCGCCGACGCGACCCCGGTGCTCGCCGAGGCGTCCCCGGAAGACGCCTTCCGCCCCACCCGCGCCGTCATCGAGCCGCACGTGAACGAACGCACCCGGCTCATCATCCTGAACGTTCCCGGCAACCCGTCGGGAGTCATGCCGTCCCCCGCCGAACTCGTGGACGTGGCGCGCCTCGCCGCCGAGGCCGACGCGTACCTGATGTGGGACGACACCTACGCGCGGCTCGTGTTCGAACCCATCCCCGAAGGCGCCTGGCGGGCGGTGGCGGACATCCTCGGCCACCGGTTCCTCATCGCCGGCTCGGCTTCCAAGTCCTACGCCATGACCGGCTGGCGGCTCGGGTGGGCGCTCGGGCCGGAACCGGTGATCAAGGCCGCCGCCTCGCTTCAGAGCCAGATGACCTCGAACGCCTGCTCGATCTCGCAGCGGGCGGCGCTCGCGGCGGTCCAGGCGGACCCGGCGAGCTTCGCGTGGATGACCGAGACCTTCCACAAGCGCATGGGGCTCATGCGCGACGGGCTCCTCGCGATCCCCGGAGTCCGCTGCGCGGTCCCGGACGGCGGCTTCTACCTGTTCCCGGACTTCGGCGAGCGGATGACGCCGGGCGAGACCTCGCCGGATCTCGCGACGGCGCTGCTCCACGAGCTGGTCGCGACCGTCCCGGGCGCGGCCTTCGGGCGCGACACGCACCTCCGCATGAGCTTCGCGACCTCGGAAGCCGAGATCGCGACCGGGGTCGAGCGGGTCCAGCGGTTCTTCGCCCGCCGCTGATGTAGAATCCGCGCCCCGCCGGATCGTCCCCCCGGGTGAAGCAGGGCGCCGCGGGACGCATCGCCGCCGGTGGAGTTGGCCCTCCGGCTATCCCGAAGAGGAGCACATGACGACGGAGCCGGTATCCGGGCCGCCCGAGGGCGGCCGCATCTCCATCAAGGACGGGGTCCTCCAGGTCCCCGACGACCCGATCATCCCGTTCATCGAGGGCGACGGCACCGGCCGCGACATCTGGCGCGCCAGCGTCCGCGTCTTCGACGCCGCGGTCGAGCGCGCCTTCGGCGGGAAACGCCGCATTTCCTGGCGCGAGGTTCTCGCCGGCGAGAAGGCGTTCAACCAGACGGGCGACTGGCTCCCCGACGAGACCGTGGAGACGTTCCGCGACTACCTCGTGGGGATCAAGGGGCCGCTGACGACGCCGGTGGGCGGCGGGATCCGCTCGCTGAACGTCGCGCTGCGCCAGCTCCTCGACCTGTACGTCTGCCTGCGCCCGGTCAAGTGGTACGAGGGCGTCCCCAGCCCGGTCCACAACCCCGACCAGGTGGACATGGTGATCTTTCGCGAGAACAGCGAGGACATCTACGCCGGGATCGAGTTCCGCGCCGAGACCGACGACGCGCAGCGGCTGGTCGCCTTCCTGCGCGACGAGATGGGCGCGACCAGGATCCGCTTCCCCGAGACCTCGGGAATCGGGATCAAGCCGGTGAGCCGCGAGGGCACCGAGCGCCTCGTCCGGGCCGCGATCCGCTACGCGCTGCGCGAGGGGCGCCGGAGCGTCACCCTCGTCCACAAGGGCAACATCATGAAGTTCACGGAGGGCGCCTTCCGCGACTGGGGATACGCCGTCGCGGTCGCCGAATTCCGGGACGAGACGGTGACCGAGCGCGAGAGCTGGATCCTCGGCAACCGCGAGGCGAACCCCGACTGGAGCGTCGAGGAGAACGCCCGCGCGGTGGATCCGGGGTACGACCTGATGACCCCGGCCCAGCAGGCCGCGCTGCGGGACGAGGTCGGCGGGTGCCTCGAATCGCTGTGGGAGACCCACGGCGAGGGCCGCTGGAAGCGCAAGCTGATGGTCAAGGACACGATCGCCGACATCACGCTCCAGCAGGTGCTCACCCGGGCGCGCAACTTCGACGTGATCGCCACGATGAACCTGAACGGCGACTACCTCTCGGACGCGCTCGCCGCGCAGATCGGCGGCATCGGCATCGCCCCCGGCGGCAACATCAACTACGTGTCCGGGCACGCCATCTTCGAGGCCACCCACGGCACCGCGCCCAAGTACGCCGACCGCGACATGGTGAACCCGGGATCGGTGATCCTCTCGGGGGTCATGATGTTCCGGCACCTCGGCTGGGGCGAGGCCGCCGACCTCATCGAGAAGGGGCTCGAGGCCGCCATCGCGGCGAAGCGGGTCACCTACGATTTCCACCGGCTGATGCCCGGCGCCGCGAAGCTCAAGACCTCGGAGTTCGCGGACGAGATCATCGCGAACATGGCCTGAGGAGGAACGATCATGCGCCCCAAGGTGACGATCGTCGGCGCCGGAAACGTTGGCGCGACCGCGGCCCAGCGCCTCACCGACGCCGGACAGGCGGACGTCGCGCTCATCGACATCCTCGACGGCGTCCCGCAGGGGAAGGGCCTCGACATGCTGGAGGCCGCCCCGGTCGGCGGCAGCGACTCCTTCGTGCGCGGCACGAACGACTACGCGGACACCGCCGGGTCGGACGTCGTCGTCATCACCGCCGGGCTGGCCCGCAAGGCGGGGATGAGCCGCGACGACCTGCTGCGCAAGAACCACGCGATCGTGAAGGCATGCACCGAGAGCGCGATGGCGGTCTCGCCGGACGCCATCCTGATCGTGGTCTCGAACCCGCTGGACGCGATGGTCCAGACCGCGTACCGCGCGAGCGGGCTGCCCCGGGAGCGGGTCATCGGCATGGCCGGGGTCCTCGACTCGGCGCGGATGCGCTCGTTCATCGCCGCCGAGCTGAACGTCTCCACGACGAACGTCCACGCCTTCGTGCTGGGCGGGCACGGCGACGACATGGTCCCGCTGCCGCGCTACACGACGGTCGCCGGCATCCCGCTCCCGGACCTCCTCGACGCCGACGCCATCGAGCGCATCGTCCAGCGCACCCGCAAGGGCGGCGGCGAGATCGTCGCGTACCTGAAGACCGGCTCCGCGTACTACGCGCCCTCCGCCGCGATCGCCGAGATGGTGGACGCGATCCTCGGCGACCGGATGAAGATTCTGCCCTGCACGGTCTTCCTCGACGGCGAGTACGGCGTGGACGGCCTGTGCATGGGGGTTCCCATCAAGCTCGGCCGCAAGGGCATGGAGAGCGTGGTCCAGATCGCGCTCGACCCCGCCGAGCAGGCCGCGCTGGACCGGTCCGCCGCGTCGGTGCGCGAACTCGTCGAAAAGATCGGCGTCTGACGTGAACCTCCACGAGTTCCAGGCCAAGGCGCTCCTCGCCGACTACGGCGTCCCCACGCCCCGGGGCCGCGTGGCCGGGACCGCCGACGAAGCGGTCGCCGCCGCGGACGAGCTCGGGCTCCCGGTCGTGGTCAAGGCGCAGATCCACGCCGGCGGACGCGGCAAGGCGGGCGGGGTCAAGCTGGCCCGCGCGGCGGACGAAGTCCGCGAGATCGCGACCGCGCTCCTCGGCTCCACCCTCGTCACCCGCCAGACCGGCCCCGAGGGACGGCTGGTGCGCCGGCTCCTCGTCGAGGAGGGCCTCGACGTCGCCCGCGAGCTCTACGTCAGCTTCGTGCTCGATCGCGCCAGCGGCCGCCCGATCTGCATCGCGAGCGCCGCGGGCGGCATGGACATCGAGGAGGTGGCCGCCGAGACCCCCGAGAAGATCCTCACCGTGACCGTCGATCCGGCGGCCGGACTCCAGCCGTTCCAGGCGCGTGCGCTCGCGTTCGGGCTGGGCCTCGACGGGGCGCTGCTGCGTCCGGCGACGGCCTTCCTCACGGCGCTGTACCGGGCCTACGACGGCCTCGACGCCAGCCAGGTCGAGATCAATCCGATGCTCGTCGCCGGGGACGGCCGGGTGCTCGCGCTGGACGCGAAGGTCTCGGTGGACGACAGCGCGCTCTATCGGCAGAAGCGCGTGGCGGCGCTGCGCGACGTCCACGAGGAGTCCCCGCTGGAAGTGGAGGCGAGCCGCTTCCAGCTCAACTACATCAAGCTCGACGGTTCGGTCGGCTGCATGGTGAACGGGGCCGGGCTCGCGATGGCCACGATGGACATCGTCCAGCTCGCCGGGGCCGCTCCCGCCAACTTCCTCGACGTGGGCGGCGGCGCCAGCGCCGAGCAGATCGAGAACGCCTTCCGCATCCTGACCTCGGACGAGGACGTGCGGGTCGTGCTCATCAACATCTTCGGCGGCATCCTCCGCTGCGACCGGCTGGCTTCGGGGCTCATCGCCGCGGTGACGAACCTCGGCGTCACGCTGCCCGTCGTGGTCCGGATGGAAGGCACGAACGTCGAGATCGCCCGGAACATGCTGGCCGAGTCGGGACTCCCGTTCACGGCCGCCGACGGGATGCAGGACGCGGCGGAGAAGGTCGTGGCCGCGACGGAGGCCTCGTGAGCATTCTCGTCGGCAACGAGACCAGGCTTCTGGTCCAGGGGATCACCGGTCGGGAGGGCGGCTTCCACGCCGAGGCCTGCCGCGACTACGGCACCAACCTCGTCGCGGGCGTGGTCCCCGGCAAGGGAGGGCAGGAGGCGCTGGGGGTTCCCATCTTCGACACGGTGGCCGCGGCGGTCGCGGCGACCGGCGCCAACACGTCGCTCGCGTTCGTGCCCCCGGCCTTCGCCGCGGACGCGCTCGCCGAGGCGGCGGACGCCGGACTGGATCTCGTGGTCACGATCACCGAGGGCGTGCCGGCCCGCGACATGGTGAAGCTGATGCGGGGGCTGCGCGACGGCCGGACCCGCGTGCTGGGCCCGAACTGCCCGGGGGTGATCTCGCCGGGCCGCGCCAAGGTCGGGATCATGCCCGGCTTCATCCACCGCCAGGGCGCGGTGGGCGTGGTCTCCCGCAGCGGAACCCTCACCTACGAGGCGGTGCACCAGTTGACCGCGCTCGGGATCGGCCAGAGCACCTGCGTCGGCATCGGCGGCGATCCGGTGATCGGCACGACCTTCCTCGACGCGCTCGAACTGTTCGCGGCCGACGACGAGACCGAGGCGGCGATCCTCATCGGCGAGATCGGCGGCGGCGCCGAGGAGGCGGCCGCGGACTTCATCCGCCGCGAGTTCCCCAAGCCGGTCGTGAGCTTCATCGCCGGGCAGACCGCGCCTCCGGGGCGCCGCATGGGGCACGCCGGCGCGATCGTCATGGGCGGCAAGGGCACGGCGGCCGACAAGATGGAGGCGCTCCGCTCGGCGGGCGCGACCGTGGTCGAGAGCCCCGCCGATCTCGGGACCGCCATGCACGCGGTGCTGAAGGGCTGACGATCATGCGCACCTTCACGATCGTCAAGCCGGACGCGGTCGGGGCCGGAAACGCCGGCGCGGTGCTCGCCGCGGTCGAGGCCGACGGGTTCCGGATCGTCGCGCTGCGGATGACGCATCTGACCCGGCGCGAGGCCGAGGGCTTCTACGCCGTGCATCGCGAGCGCCCGTTCTTCGGCAGCCTCGTCGCGTTCATGTCGTCGGGCCCGTGCGTGGTCGCCGTCCTCGAGCGCGAGAACGCGGTGAGCCGGCTGCGCGAGATCATGGGCCCCACCGACCCCGCGAACGCCGCGCCCGAGACGATCCGCGCCCGCTTCGCCACGAGCATCGAGAAGAACGCGATCCACGGCTCCGACTCCGAGGAGTCGGCCGCGACCGAGATCGCGTACTTCTTCCCGGCCGTCCGCCTGATCGGCTGAGCCGGGGTCCCCGATGCCGGGAATCAAGCCGGACGCCTGGATCCGGCGGATGTCCCGCGAGCGCCGGCTGATCCACCCCTTCGTGGACTCCCAGGTCGGGCGCGGGGTGATCTCCTACGGCCTCTCGTCCTTCGGGTACGACATCCGGGTCTCGGACGAGTTCAAGATCTTCACGAACGTCTTCACTGCGGTGGTCGATCCGAAGCACTTCGACGAGCGCAGCTTCGTGGACTACAAGGGCGACGTCTGCGTGATCCCGCCCAACTCGTTCGCGCTGTCGAACACCATCGAGAATTTCCGGATGCCCCGCAACGTGTACGGCGTGTGCATCGGCAAGAGCACCTACGCCCGCTGCGGGATCATCATCAACGTGACCGGGTTCGACGCCGAGTGGGAGGGCAACGCCACGCTCGAGATCTCGAACACCACGCCGCTGCCGTGCCGGATCTACGCCGGCGAGGGGATCGCCCAGGTGCTCTTCTTCGAGAGCGACGAGGAGTGCGAGACGAGCTACCGGGACAAGAAGGGCAAGTACCAGGGGCAGGAGCGCATCACCCTGCCCACGATCCTTCCCGGCGACTGAGTTGGAACTTCTGGCCGGCGCCGCGCTGCGCGAGCGCCTCGAGGCGGACCCCCCGCTGATCGAGGGGCTCCGCGACGCCGGGATCCAGATCCAGATGAACGGCGTGGACCTGACGCTCGCCGAGGTGGGAACGTTCGGGGCCGGTCCGGGCCGGGCGGACTTCGACAACCGCTCCCGGCGGCTGCCGGGGACGACCCCGCTCGAACCGTCGGACGGCGCGTTCCGCCTCGGGCCGGGCGCGTACTGGATCCGCTACCGCGAGGTCGTGCGCATCCCGGCCGACGTCTTCGCCATCGGCCGGCCGCGCTCGTCGCTGCTGCGCGCCGGCGCCTCGATCGGGACCGCGGTCTGGGACTCGGGCTACTCGGGGCGCAGCGGGTCGCTGCTCACCGTCCACCACCCCGATGGGCTGGAGCTCGCCGAGGACGCCCGCGTCGTCCAGCTTCTGTTCTTCGCGCTGGACCGTCCCGCCGACCGGCTCTACTCGGGAATCTTCCAGAACGAGTAGGGCTCAGAGCAGCCGGAACTCCACCTCGATCTCGGCGATCACGTCCACCGCGTCGCCGCGGAACCGGCCGGGGAGGAAGGTCCACATCCGCACGGCGGCGATGGCCTTCTCGTCGAGCCCCGCATCGAGGCTCTTCAGGACCCTCGCGGGGCCGATCCGACCGCTCTTGAGAATGACCACCTCGAGGATCACGGTCCCCTCGATCTTGCGCGCCAGCGCGTCGTCGGTGTACTCCGGGGTGACCTGCCGTCGCAGCTCGGGCGGCTCCACGCCGCTGCCGATCCGGTAGGCGCCGCCGCCGAATCCGCCCCCGAAGCCCTCGCCGACGCCCGCGCCCGATCCCTCGCCGATCCCGCCGCCCTCGCCGGACCCGCTCCCGCCCCCGCTGCCGCTCCCGGCCCGGCGGTTGAAGAGCGCGTCGTTCGTGTCCCGGATGAGTCCGGCGAGATCCTCGGGGTCGGGCATCGCCGAGACGAAGGGCGCGATCACCGCGTCGTCGATCTCCTCCTCGGGCTCCTCGTTCGGGACGTCGGGGTCGTCGAAGACGAGGTCGTCGGCGTTCGGGAGCGCCGCGATCGCCAGTTGCGCCAGATCCTGCCCGGAGACCTGGAGCGGCGCCGGCGGCTCCTCCGACTCGTCGCCTCCGCCTCCTCCTCCGCCGCCCGGTCCCTCGGCAGCCACGAAGACGAGGCCGGGGAGGTCGAACGGGCTGTCCTCGACGAGCGCCGGCGCGGACAGGAGGCCCAGCAGGATGACTCCGAGGATCGCTCCGTGGGCCGTGACCGCGCCGAGCACGCCGTCGCGCCGCGAGTGTCTCCCGAGGTCGAGATGGTCCCGCGAACGCCCGGTGATGGGGCTGACCTCGGGGGCGGGCGGGCGGAGCACCTCGCGCAGCGCGTCGCGCAGCTTCTCTCGATCGAATCGCACCCTGCGCACCGGAATTTTCGGATTGTAGCCAGCGCCGCGCCCCCCTCGGCGCCGTGCTAGGCTCGCCGCGAATTCCGGGATGATCCTTCCGCTCGGGGACGCAGCGCCCGTCATCCCGGCCTCGGCCTTCGTCGCGCCCGGCGCCTCGGTCATCGGCGACGTGACCCTCGGCGAGGACGCCTCGGTCTGGTTCGGAACGGTGCTCCGGGGCGACAGCAACCGCATCCGGGTGGGCGCCCGCTCGAACCTCCAGGACAACACGGTCGTGCACGTGAACTCGGGCGACGAGTGGACCGACATCGGCGACGAGGCGACGGTCGGCCACCGGGCGATCGTGCACGCCTGCCGGGTGGGGCGGCGGTGCCTCGTCGGCATGGGGTCGATCGTGCTCGACCGGGCGGCGCTCGGCGAGGAATCCATGGTCGCCGCCGGGGCGGTCGTGCCGCCGGGCCTCCAGGTGCCGCCGAGAGTTCTGGTCCGGGGCGTTCCCGGACGGGTGGCGCGACCGCTCACCGACCGGGAGATCGACCATCTCGCGCGCTCGGCGGCGAACTACGTCGCGCTCAAGAACCGGTACCTGCCGTGAGCGTTCCGACGAGGCGCACCCACCACTGCGCCGAGCTGCGCGAGGAGCACGCCGGCGCCGAGGTCGCGCTCATGGGCTGGGTCGAGCGGGTGCGCGACCTCGGCGGGCTGCTCTTCCTCGACCTGCGCGACCACCGGGGCCATACCCAGGTCGTCGTGCGCCCCGACTCGCCGGCCGCCGCCGAGGCGGCCCGCGCCGGCTCGTGGTGGGTGCTCGCGGTCGAGGGCGCGGTCATCCTCCGCGCCCCCGCGAACCGCAACCCGGGCATCGCCACCGGCGGGATCGAGGTGGAGGCCGGGGCGATCCACGTGCTGAGCGAGTCGCGGACGCCGCCGTTCCCGCCGCTCGCGACCGGCGGCGCGAGCGAGGACCTGCGGCTCAAGTACCGCTACCTCGACATCCGCCATCCGCGGCTCCAGCGCAACCTGCGCATCCGCGCCCGGCTCGCCCGCGAGATCCGGGGCCATCTCGACGACCACGAGTTCGTCGAGGTCGAGACTCCGTTCCTGACCCGGTCCACTCCCGAGGGCGCCCGCGACTACCTCGTTCCGTCGAGGGTGCGCCGGGGCGAGCTCTACGCGCTCCCCCAGTCGCCGCAGCTCTTCAAGCAGTTGCTCATGGTCGGGGGGCTGGATCGCTACTACCAGATCGTCCGCTGCTTCCGCGACGAGGACCTGCGCGCCGACCGCCAGCCGGAGTTCACCCAGGTGGACGTGGAGATGTCCTTCGCCGACCAGGAGCAGGTCCTCGAGATGACCGAGGGGCTCTTCGTCCGGGCGCTCGGCGCGGTCGGGATCGAGGTCGCGGCCCCGTTCCGCCGCTTCACCCACGCCGAGGCCATGGCCCGCTACGGAGTGGACCGGCCCGATCTCCGCTACGGCGCGGAGATCCACGACCTGACCGACCTCGCCGGCGGCCATCCGATCCTCGACTCGATCCTCGAGTCCGGCGGGCGCGTCCACGGAATCGCGGCCCCCGGCGGCGGCGGCTTCTCCCGAAAGAAGCTCGACGACCTGGAGAAGGCGGCGCGGGACGAGGGCGCGCCGGGCCTTTTCCGCGCCGGCTTCACGAACGGCGCGATCCGTTCGCCGCTGCTGAAGGCGCTCGGCCCCGACCGGCTGACCGCGCTCCTCGAGGCGGCGGGCGGCGGACCGGGCGACCTGCTGCTCATGGTCGGGGGCGAGTCCCGCCTCGCGTGCGCCGTGCTCGGGGCGCTGCGGCGGCGGCTCGCCCGGAGCGAGGGCTGGATCCCCGAAGGGGCCTTCCGGATGGCGTGGGTCACCGACTTCCCGCTCTTCGAGGTCTCGGAATCCGAAGGAAGGCTGACCTCGGTGCACCATCCGTTCACCAGTCCGCGTCCCGAGGACCTCGACCGGCTGGAGTCCGATCCGCTCTCCGTCCGGTCGGTCGCCTACGACGTGGTGGCGAACGGCTACGAGCTGGGCGGCGGCAGCATCCGGATCCACGATCCCCGGGTGCAGCGGCGGGTCTTCGACGCGCTCTCGATTCCCCGGGAGGAGGCGGCGGAGCGGTTCGGCTTCTTCCTCGAGGCGCTCGAGTACGGGACGCCGCCCCACGGCGGCATCGCGCTCGGCTTCGACCGCATCGCGATGCTGGCCTCGGGAAGCCGGAGCCTGCGCGAGGTGATCGCGTTCCCGAAGACCACCTCCGCCGCCGACCTCATGACCGGCTCTCCCGCGGCGGTGAACCCGGCGCAGCTCGCCGAGCTCGGAATCACGGTCACGCCCGCGTCGTGAGGTTTCCGGTTCTCGCGGCGCTCGCGCTGCTCGCCGCCCCGGCGGCCGGCCGGACCGGACGCGCCGGCGAGGCCTGGCACTGGATCCAGAAGCTCCAGACGACCGGTTCGGCGCTGCAGATCGCCGCCCACCCCGACGACGAGACGGCCGGCCTCCTGGCGCTGCTGAGCCGGGGCCTCGGCGCGCGGGTCACGCTGCTGAGCCTCACCCGGGGCGAGGCCGGCGCGAACGCCATCGGCCCGGAACTCTTCGACGCGCTCGGCTGGATCCGCGCCGCGGAACTGGAGGTCGCGGGCGAGCGGTACGGCCTCGACCGCATCTGGTTCACGCCGCTCGCCGACTACGGGTATTCGAAGAACCTGGCCGAGGCGCTGCGGGCCTGGGACGAGGACGCGGCGGTCGCCGACGTGGTGGAAGTGATCCGCCGCGAGCGCCCGATGGTCGTGCTTTCCCGCTTCACCGGGGATCCCCGCGACGGCCACGGCCAGCACCAGTTCGCCGGCACGGTCGCGCCGCGGGCGTACGAGGGCGCGCCCGATCTCGCCGCGTTTCCGCCCCGGGAAGGGCGGCGCGGCTTCCTGCCGACGGCGCTCTTCTTTCCGGCGCGCGAGGGCGAGGACGGCGCGACGATCGATCTGACCGGCTCCCGCCCGTGGCTCTCCCGCTCGTTCGCCGAGTACGGCGCGATGGGCCTCGCGCTCCAGCGCTCCCAGACCCGCGGCGTCCTCCGCGTCCGGGACAGCGCTTCGATCCGGTCCGCGGGCGGCGAGGACCTCATCGAGCTGCTCAGCCCGGAGCGGGCGTCGCTCGGGGCGCGGTTCGGGCCGACCGTTCCGTCCCGGCTGCGGGAGGTTCTCGAGGAGCTGGACGGCGCGTTCCGGGAGGTCGCGTCCGGCTTTGACTGGCTCGCGCCCGAGGCCAGCGTCCCCGCGCTCGGGGCGGCGCTGCTGCGCGTGCGTTCGCTTCTGGGCGAGCGCTCCCCGAGCGGCTTCTTCGACGTGCGCCACGAGCTGGAGCGGAAGGAGGAGCAGTTGGTCGAGGCGATCCGCCGCGCCGCCGGCGTGGAGGTCGAGGCGACCGCGGGCGAGATTCCGCCGGTGGTCCCCGGCCAGGCGTTCGAGGTCGAGGTCGCGGTGCGGGGGCCGCTCGAGGTCGCCGGAATCGAACTGGACGTCCCCGAGGGCGCCGCCGTCGAGGGCCGCTTCCGGGTTCAGCTTCCCGAAGACGCCGCGCCGTTCCAGCCGCACGTCTTCCGCTCGGGCCTCGGCGAATCGCGCTACCGCACGAGCGGCGACTGGACCCGCGCCGCGCCGCCGCCCGCGTTCGCCGCGCGGGTCACGCTGCGGGCCGGCCCGGCCGAGATCGTCCTGACCGAGCCGGTCGAGCGGGTCGAGGCCAACCTTCCGTACGGCCGCGAGCGCCGGGAGCTCGAAATCCTGCCGCCGCTGTCGGTCGCGTTCACGCCCGATTTCGCCGTCTCCGGCGTGGACGGACCGCCGGCGCCGTTCGAGGTCCGGCTGCTCGCGACCGGGCACGCGCCGGGCGAGCACCGGATTTCGCTCGAGGTCCCCGACGGCTGGACGTTCGAGCCGCAGCAGCGCGAGGTCCGCTTCGAGCGCGCCGGCGAGCGGGTGCGGACCGCCTTCGAGGTGCGGCCCCGGGGCGGCGCCGGCGTCTTCCGGCTGACCGCGACGCGGCTCGGCCCCGACGGGAAATTTCAGGAAGCGACCGCGCACCGGCGCATCGCCCACCGCGACCTCCCGCTGCGCTGGGCGGTGACCCCTGCGCAACTGCGGGTGGCGCGGACGTCGGTCGTCGTGCCGGACGGGCTTCGGGTCGGGTTCGTGACCGGCGCCGGCGACGACGTGCCGGCGGGAATCGAGGCGCTCGGCGCGACCGTGGAGCTTCTGGACGGCGCGGCGCTCGATTCCGCCGACCTCGGCGCGTACGACGCGATCGTGACCGGAACCCGCGCCTACGCGTTCCGCCCCGACCTCGTCCGCGCCAACCGGCGGCTCCTCGACTACGCGGACGCCGGCGGCCACCTCGTCGTGCTCTACAACACGTCCGAGCTGGACCCGGCGGAGCACGCGCCCTTTCCCGGAGTCCTGCCTTCGAACGCCGAGGAGGTCACCGAGGAGAACAGCCGGGTGGCCTTCCTCGACCCCGACCATCCGCTGCTGACGTGGCCGAACCGCATCGGCCCCGAGGACTTCGAGGGCTGGGTGGAGCAGCGCGGCTCCAAGTTCTGGAGCGAGTGGAGCCCCGCCTACGCCGCGCTGTTCGAGCTGGCCGACGAGGGGCAGGCGCCCCAGGGCGGGGCCGCGCTCACGGCCCCGGTCGGATCGGGCCGGTACACCTACTTCGCGATCGCCCTCCACCGGCAGTTGGGCGCCGCGGCGCCCGGCGCGTTCCGCCTGCTCGCCAACCTGATCTCGGCTTCGCGCGCTCCCTGAGTCAGGGCAGGCGCACCCGGCCTTCGGGAGCGTGGATGCGGACTCGCGGCGCCCCTTCGGGTCCGTCCCGGAAGAACGGGCCGCCCTCCCTTCGGGCGATCACGTCCAGCCGGGCGGGAACCCCGTCGGGGAGCGCGAGCGCCACGCCGCCGTCCGCGCTGCGCAGCAGCCAGCCGTCGAGGAGGGCGTCGGACTCGCGGGCGTCCACCTCGATCCGGCCGTTCGCGGTGATCGCGGTCACGCGCCGCAGGCGGCCCTCCAGCCGGATGCTCCCGTCCGCGGTCTCGGCCTCGATCCGCCCGGCGAGTTCGGTCCCCTCGATGCGGCCGTCGCCCGACCGCAGCCGGGCGACCGCCGCGTCGGAGCCCACGGCGCGGGCGAACACCCGCCCGTCGGCGGTGAGGGCGTCCACCGGCCCGGCGAGACCCTCGAGGTCGAGATCGCCGTTCTGGTTGCGGATCCGCACCGGCGTCGCCGGCGGAACGCGGAAGGTGAGCCGAAGCGAGACCCGCTCGCCGTAGAGGAAGGCGGGCACGCCGGCGCCCCGGTCGAAGGTGGTCACGACCTCCCCCGTCCGCACCGCGATCCGGTCGAGCGCCGCTTCGGCCGCGTCCGCCGAGAACGCGGCCGCCCGGCGTTCGATCACGAGCGTCGGGGGACCCTGGCTCCCGACGACGCGCACGTCCGCGTGGTGGATTTCGGCGTCCAGCCGGCTCATCGCCGGGAGCGGAACCGTTTCTTCGGCCCGCCGCTCCACCCGCTCGGCGCAGGCGGCGCCCGCGAGCGCGGCGACGAGGGCGAGACGCCTCATCGCTCCCGGCTCCGGATGCGGACCGCGCCTTCCGGCGCCCGCAGCTCGACTTCGGGGCCGCCCTCCCCGGCGCCCGCCGGAGGGCCGCCCTCGGGAAGGGGATCGGCCACGAGCCGGAACCGGGCGTCGCCGGGCAGCGCGAGCCGCACGTCGCCCTCCTCCGCATGGAGATCGAGCGGCCCCCGCAGCGCGCGCAGGTCCACTTCGACCTCGCCGCCCCGGATCGAGGCCCCGAGCGCGAGCTCGGAAGCGAACACCGGGCCGCCGGGCGCCCGCACCTCGAGCGGGCCGGCGATCCGCGCCGCTCGCACCAGGTCCGGATCGCCGATCACCCGCACGCGCCCGCCCGCGTCCTCGACCACGACCGGGCCGTCGCCGAAGGAGATCTCGAGCGCGCCCGCGACCCCGGACGCGAGGAGGTCGCCGGAGCCCTCGATCACGGCGTCGCCGGTCACGCCGGTGACGGTCACGTGGGCGTCGAACGCCCGAATGCGCAGCGGGCCCGCATGGTCCTGGACCCGGACGGGAGCGTCGAGCGTCTCCACCCGCGCCTCGCCGCGCACGTCCGCGAGCCGGACCGAACTGTCCGCGGCGCGGACTCCGACCGTGCCGACGACCGCCCCCACGTCGATCGCGGCGTCGTCCCCGCGCACCTGGACCGGGCCCTGGACGTCCCGGACGCGGATCGAGTCCCCGGCGGACTCGGCCCGCACCGCTCCCCGAGTCCCCGAGATCGTCACCGGACCGGCGCCGCCGCGGGCGACGACTTCCGGAAACGGCCCTTCCACCCGGACGCCGCCCTCGCCGGTCGTCACGTCCACCTGAAGATGGACCGGGGCCTCGACCGTGAGGTGGAACCCCGCTTCCCCGTCGTCGGGCGCGGCGACGCGCACGGACACGGTTCCGTCCGCGGCGATCGGGGCCAACTCCGGCCACGAGGCCGGTCCCCACGACCGCCCCTCGAGGATCAGCCGCAGGTCCGGTCCCGCCGCCGGACGCACGAGCGCGCCGCCCCACGGCAGGTCCACCTTCAGCGTGCTCGCGTCCGCGGGCACGGGCGCCGCGATCTCCTCGCGGTGCGGCTGGCCGGCGAACGGTTCGATCCAGCGGCGGATCGCGCCGAAGTCGCCGCCGGCGACGAAGTTGGCCGCGCTCAGCGCGGCGCCGCACCCGAGGAAGAGGACGAGGAGCGGGACCTCGAGGCGTCCCGGCCTTCCCGACCCGAGCCGGCCGGAGAGCCGCAACGCGCCGTAGGCGACGAGGCCCAGCGGCCACCAGCGCGCCGCGAACGGAATTGCGCCGGCCAGCGCGTCCAGCGCGGCCGTCCCGCCGAACGTGACGGCGAAGCCGAGGACGCCGGCGAGGATCAGGAGGACGCCGAGCGCCGCGCCGCAGCCCTCGCGCGGGGGACTCGGGGTCACGTCGGGGGCGCCGGAGGGCCTCCCTCGGACCGCTCGAAGACCAACTTCAGCCCGGCGAGGATCAGGAGCATCGGCCAGAACCGCAGGATGGTCCCGAACGCGACCAGGCCGAGCGTCGCCAGTAGGAGCGCGACTCCGAGGACGATGAGGAGGATCCCTCCCCACGGCGTTCTACTCATCCCGGCGGCGCAGGATCCGGATCCCGGCGAGGACGAGCAGGAGCGGCCACAGCCGCACCGCCCAGCGCAGCAGCGGCGTGGCCGCGAGCGCGGCGAGGGCGCCCGCCGCGATCAGCCCCCACGCCCAGTTCTGGTCGAGTCCGACGTTCGGCTCGCGCGCCTCGGCGCTCGCTCGGACCAGCTCGCCGGCGGCGCGGACCGCGTCCACGACTCCGAACACCCACACGGCGAACACCAGCGGGATCAGCGTCCCGGCGTATTCGGCCGCGGTCAGGAGCGCGATCCACGCGGCCACGAGCGCGGCCGCCCGGTGGTACGCCCGCAGGTACAGGTGGCCGAGGCCCGGGCAGATGACCGAGAGCGCGCCGGCCCAGCCGGGGGAACGGGTCACGGCGCGGTCTCCGTCCGGTTGCGGACGCGGTTCCGGTGGCGGGCCGCCTCCTCGAGCCGCTGGAGCCGTTCGCCGACCTCATCGACTCCGTCCTCCAGCGCGACCCCCAGGGACGCCCGCACCACGCTCCACTCGGCGAGCGCCCGGTCGGCGTGGCCGCCCGCTTCGGCGAGGAGCGAGCTGGCCCGGCCGGAGATCCGGTCGAGCGGCGGCGGCTGCGCGACGGCCAGCACCGCCGCGGCCGCGGCCGCGGTCAGCCACGTGGGCCACAGCGAGCGGCGCCCGTAGAGGCGGCGGAACACCGGCAGCGTCCCCCGGAAGATGCGGCCCGGGAGTTCGGCCGGAGGATCGCCGGCGCTGCGCCGCCAGGCGTCCAGCGCCCGCAGCGCGTCGCGCACCCGGCCGTACAGCGCGGCCAGCCGGGGCGAATCGGCGAGCGCCGCCCGCGCCTCGGCGGCGGCCTCGGCGTCCAGTTCGCCGGCGGCGAGCGCCGCGGTGCGCAGATCCTCGGGGCGCGGGCTCACACGAGCGCCTCCTCGCGCAGCCGGGCAAGCGCTTCCGCCAGCAGGATGCGGCCCCGGTGGATCCGCGACTTCACCGTGCCCACCGGGATGGCGAGGCGCTCGGCGATGGCCGGATACCCGAGCTCCATGAGGTCGCGCAGCATGACCGGCTCGGCCAGCTCCTCGGGGAGCTCGCCGACGGCCCGGCGCACCAGCGCCGCCTGGTCGCGGCGCTCGGCGATCACGTCAGGGCGCTCGGGGGCGGGCCCCGGCAGTTCGGGGATTTCTCCGGTCTCGACCAGGATCGGCGTCCGCTTGCGCCGCCGCCACGAGTCGATCCCGACGTTGGTCGCCACCTGGCGCACCCAACCGCCGAGCGCCCCCGTGGGGCGGTAGTGCGGGAGGGCGGTCAGCAGTCGCATGAAGATGTCCTGGACGAGCTCCTCGGCGTCGTCGGCGCTCACCGTGAACCGGTAGGCGACCTGCCAGACCGGCTTGTGGAAGCGGTCCACGAACTCCCGCCAGCAGTCCTCCCGGCCGGCGAGGCAATGGTGCGCGAGTTCGGCATCGGCGTACTGGGACGGAGGTTCCAACGAGCGTTTCGTGTACACATCACTAACGCCGGGCGCCGTCTTTCGGTTCGGAAGCGCGGATCCGGATCACGAACGGCGGATCAAGCCGTCGATCGCCTGGAGGAAGTCCTGGGTGTCGCGGAAGTCCCGGTACACCGACGCGAACCGCACGTAGGCGACCTCGTCGGCCTGCTTCAGCGCGTCCATCACCTCCTGGCCGATCCGGTGGGTCTCGATCTCGCGGTCCGGGCTGCGCGCGATCAGTTCGGTCACCCGGTCGGCGATCTCGTCCAGCCGCTCGCCGGCGACCCGCTTGTCGCACGCCTTGCGCAGCCCGGCGAGCACCTTCTCGCGCTCGTAGGGCTCGCGCTCGCCGCCCTTCTTCACGACCATGAGCGGGACTTCCTCGACGGTCTCGAAGCTCGTGAACCGCTTGCCGCATTCCATGCACTCGCGCCGGCGGCGGATCCCGCCCCGGCTCTCCCGCGAGTCCACGACGCGGTCGTTCCCGCAGGCGCAGAACGGGCACTTCATGGCGCAAGGCTACCCTTCGAGCGCCGCCTCGATCGTGCGCGGCGCCGCGGAGAGGCCGAGGTCGCGGCGCATCCCCGGCCACGTCGCCGCTTCCGGGACGAGCCCGACGAGTTCCGAGCCGAGGATCCGGACGCCGCGGCGCCGGGCTTCCTCCGCGACCCGGGCGAACACCGCGCCCAGCGCCGTCGCTTCGACCCGCTCCACGTTCATCGTCACCTGGGCCCCGCCCCGGACCCGGACCCCGAGCGCCCGCACGCCGGGAAGGCCGCCGCCCGTCTCGCGGACGGCCCGAGCGATCCGGCGCGCCGGAACCGCGTCGTCGCCGTCGAGGTTCACGTTGAAGGCGACGAGCGGGCGCCGCGCCCCGACCGCGACCGCCCCCGCCGTCGGATGGAGGCGCGCCGGGCCGAAGTCGGGGACGAGCGTTCCTTCGGCGAGCCGCCGCCCGAGTCCCGCCGGGCCGCCGCGTCGCAGGTCGCGCAGCGGCCGCTTCCGCCCGTACAGGAAGACCGGCGCGCCGCTCTCGCCGAGCGCGGCGGCGGTCCGGCGCGCGAGACGCGCCGCGTCCTCCATGCGGGCGCCCGCGACCGGCACGAAGGGAACCACGTCGAGCGCCCCGATCCGGGGGTGTTCCCCCCGGTGCCGCCGAAGATCGATCGTCTCCCGCGCCGCCTCGAAGAGCCGCCGGACGGCGTCGTGGAGTTCGTCCGCGCTCCCGAACAGCGTCAGGACGCTTCGGTGGTGCGCCGGATCCGAGTGCAGGTCGGCGAGCAGCGGCTCCGTCGCTTCGGCGAGGCGGCGGATGACTTCCGGATCGCGTCCCTCGCTCACGTTCGGGACCGCCTCGAGCATCGCACGGGCGATAATACGCAGCGCCAACATGCCACTCGGAGACCCGTCCGACACGAGCGGCCGCCGGGATCCGAAGCACTGGAGCGAGGAGGTCCGCCGCCGGGCGCGGGAGCGGACCGGCGCTCCGGCGGAACCCGAGAGCGCAGCCCCCGAGGTCGAGTCCGCCGAATCGGAGACGGTCCGCGACCGAATCGAGGCCCGACTGCGCGACGCGGAGATGCGGCGCGAGGAGATCCGCGAACAGCCGCCCCCCGAACCGGAGAGCGAGGAGCCGGAGCGCGTCGAGCTGGAGCCCCGGGACGAGCCGGCGCCGGAGCCGGACGAAGTCCTTCCGCCGCGCCTCGCGGCCCTCATCGCGACGTGCGGCGGGGTAGGAAGGATTCCGTTCGCGCCCGGCACGGCGGGCGCGCTCGTCGGCCTCGGCGCGTTCGCGCTCACGATGGGTCTCCCCGCCGCGTGGCAGTTGGGCCTGCTGGGCGTGGCGACCGCGGCCGGCTGGCGGGCGTCCCAGGCCTACGCCTGCGCGGTCGGGCGCGAGGACCCGAACGAAGTCGTCGTGGACGAGTTCTGCGGGATGTGGCTGGCCCTCGTCCTCGCCGCGCCGGACCTCGTCGTCGCCGCCGGCGCGTTCGTCGCGTTCCGGGTGCTGGACATCGCGAAGCCGCCGCCGATCCGGTGGCTGGAGCGGCTCCCCGGCGGATCGGGGATCATGGCGGACGATCTCGCCGCCGGGCTTGCGGTGCGGGCGTTCCTGTTCGTCTTCCTTGCCCGCTGACGGCCCCGTCGCGGCGATCCTCGCGGTCGGGACCGAGCTCTTTCGGCCCGGACGCCGCGACCGCAACACCCCGCTCCTGACCGGGCGGCTCGCGAGCCTCGGGATCCCGGTCGTCTTCAGCGCGGTCCTCCCCGACGACGAGGAGACTCTCGTCGAGGCGATCCGGCTCGCGCTCGGGAGGGCCGACTGGGTCTTCGTCGCGGGCGGCCTCGGCCCGACGAGCGACGACCGGACCCGGGCGGCGGCGGCCGGGGCGCTCGGGGTTCCGCTCGTTCTGGACGAAGCCGCCGCCGAGCGGCTCCGCCGGCGCCGGTACGGCTCGGTTGAAGTGAACCTACGGCAGGCGTACGTCCCCGAGGGCGCGACGGCGCTTCCGAATTCGGCCGGAACTGCGCCCGGGGCGCTCGCCGCGGGAAGGCTCGTGCTCCTCCCCGGGCCGCCCCGGGAACTGGAGGCCATGTTCGACGCCGAGGTCGCGCCCCGGCTTCCCCGGGGCCAGGCGCCCGCCGAGGCGACGCTGCTGCTGGCCGGCATGCCGGAGTCCGTGCTCGAGGAACGGATCGCGGACCTGACCCCGCTTCCGGACGGCCCGCTGTCGCTCTCGATCCTCGCGTCCAGGGGAGTCCTGGAGCTGCGGGTCGCCGGTCGCGGCGCCGATCGACTCGCCGACCAGATCGCGGAGCGGGCCGGCCCCGCGCTGTTCAGCCGGAAGCCGGGCGACTCGCTCGAGGCGCGGGTGGGCCGGATGCTGCGGGAGCGGGGCCTCCGGCTCGCGGTGGCGGAGTCGCTCACCGGCGGCTTGATCGGCGACCGGCTGACCTCGGTTCCCGGGGCGTCGGGCTGGTTCGACCTGGGCGTGGTCGCATACGCCGACAGCGCCAAGCGGGATCTCCTCGGCGTGCCCGAAGCCACGCTCGCGTCGTTCGGCGCCGTGAGCGAGGAAACCGCGCGGGCGATGGCCGAGGGCGTCCGCCAACGCGCCGGCGGCCGCGCGCTCGGGCTCGCGGTGACCGGAATCGCCGGCCCGACGGGGGCGACGCCGGGGAAGCCCGTGGGCACGGTCTGGATCGCGCTCGCCGGCGCCGAGACGACGGCGGTCCGCCATCGTCTCCCCGGCGGACGCGAGCTGGTGCGCCAGTTGACCGCCACCCGGGCGCTCGATCTGGTCCGCCGGACCCTCGAGTGAGGGCGCGTCTCTTCGCGGCGATCCCGCTGGCCGGCCCCTTGCGCGCCGCGCTGGCTCGCGCGGGCCGGCTCGTTCCGGGCGCCCGGCCGGTTCCCGAAGCGAACCTCCACGTCACGGTGCGCTTCTTCGGAACCGTCGAGATCGAGCCCGTGCGCGACGCGCTCGCCGCCGCGCTGCCCCCGCCGGGAATCCCGCCGGAACTGCGGGTCGTCGGCTTCGCCCGCTTCGCCCGCGGCGTCTTCGCCGAGCTGGACGGCGACGACCGGGCGCGTTCGCTCCTGCGGGCGCTGCGCCGGGCGACCGAGGCGGTCGGAGTCCCGCCACGGGCGCGCCCGTTTCGCCCGCACGTCACCGTGGCCCGCTTCCGCCGTCCGCCGCCGGCCCACGCGCTTCCGATTCCCGCCGGAACGCAGCCGATCGACCGGCTGGAGCTTCTTCGGAGCGAGCTCCGCGCGGAAGGAGCGCGCTACGAGACGGTGGCGGCGTTCTCGCTCGACAGCCGGAAATCCGCGAGCAGGTCCGGTCCGAGCCGGGCGTAGCGCGGGACGCCGTTCGGCTGCGACACCGGAAGCCGGCGCGTCGCCGGCGCGCCCGCCCGGCGCGTCGCGTCGAAGAGCCCGGTGCCCTCGCCGCGCCCGAAGAACTTGGGCGCGACGTAGAGCACGAGGCGGTCGGCGAGTCCCTCGTGCAGGAAGGCGGACGTGACCCGGGGCCCCGCCTCCACCAGCACCGAGCGGACGTCGCGCCGGCCCAGCTCCCGCAGGACCGGCTCCAGCGCCAGCTCGCGGCGCGAACCGGTCGCGCCCGGCGTGGCGCGCACCGAAGCTCCGAGCCGGGTGATGCGTTCGACCCGGCTGTCGGGAACGTGCGCCCCGGTGAACACCAGCGCCGGATCCTCGTCCAGTCCGTCGAGCACCCGGGCGGTCTCCGGGATGCGCAGGTCGTGGTCGAGCACGACGCGCAGGAGGCCGTCCGCCCCGCGGCGCGGCCGGGGCGTGAGCCGGGGATCGTCCGCCAGCACGGTCGCGATGCCGGTCAGGATGGCCTCGTGCTCGCGCCGCAGCACCCGTCCGTGGCGGCGGCTCGACGCCCGGGTGATCCAGCGAGCCCCCGGCGGGGCCATCGCCCCGTCGATCGAGACCGCGGCCTTCACCGTGACCCACGGCAGCCCGGTGGCGAGGAACTTGAGGTACGCCCGGTTCAGCTCGCGCGCCTCGGCCTCCAGCACGCCGGAGCGGACCTCCACTCCGCGGGCGCGCAGGAACGCGAAGCCGCCGCCCGACACCCGCGGATCCGGATCCTCGTGGGCGGCGACCACGCGCCGGACGCCGGACCCGACGATCCGCTCCACGCAGGGAGGCGTGCGGCCGACGTGACAGCACGGCTCGAGGTTCACGTACAGCACCGCGCCCCGGGCGGCCTCGCCGGCGCGGAGCACGCGACGCTCGGCGTGCGGCTCGCCGGCGCGGGCGTGGTACGCCTCGCCGATGGTCCGGCCGTCCCGGACGAGGACCGCGCCGACCGCGGGGTTGGGCGACGCCGTGAAGCGGCCGAGCGCGGCGAGCTCCAGCGCCCGCCGCATGTAGCGGCGCTCCCGGCGGGGATCAGTCCGCTGCGCCGACGTACCCCTCCCGCTCGAGGAACAGGATGATGCGCTGGGCGGCCTCGTCCGGCGTGAGCGCGGTCGTGTCGATCCCGAGCTCCGCGTCCTCGGGCGTCTCGTACGGATCCGGGATTCCGGTGAACTCCTCGATGACGCCGGCCCGCGCCTTGGCATGGGGCCCCTTCCGGTCCCGCTGCTCGCACGCCTCGATCGGCGTGTCCACGTGGACCGGCACGAAGCCGCCCGCGGGATCCGCCATCGAGCGGACGTCCTTGCGGACGCCGTCGTACGGCGCGATCGGGGCGCAGATGGCGACGCCGCCGTTCTTCGCGATCTCGCAGGCGACCCAGCCGATCCGCCGGATGTTGATGTTCCGGTGCTCCTTCGAGAAGCCGAGCTCGCTCGCGAGGTTCTTGCGGACGAGGTCGCCGTCCAGCAGCGCGACCGGCCGCCCGCCGAACTCGAGGAACTTCACGACCGGCGCGTTCGCAGTGGTCGATATGCCGGAGCCCGAGAGCCCGGTGAAGAAGACCGTGACTCCCTGCCGTTCGCGCGGCGGGTGGCGGCGGCGCAGCTCCTCGGCCACGTCGGGGAAGGTGAACCGCTCGGGGATCGCCCGGCCGGTCGCGAGGCGCTGGCGCAGCCGAGGAAGCCGGCGAGCGGCGAGAAGCCGCCGCCGATCAGCGGCTCGAGGTCGCCCGACTGGCGGGGCGTGAGGTCCAGCGACGGCCAGTCGCGGGACTCCGCCTTCAGCGCGGCGGCGCGGTCGCCGCCTGCGGCGAGATCCTTGAGGGCGCCGCCGTGAGGCGCGATCCGATGATCGGACATGTCGGTGCTTCGGTGGTTGTGCGCAGACCCATCCTGCGTCGCCGCCAGTCCGGGAAGCGATCGGGCGGTCCAGGTCAGGAAATCGCGAACATTGTACCGGCGCGAATGTGACACGGCGTTTTCGACGCATGTCCGCTCCGGAAGCCTCGGCGCACATCCCCCGCCCGAGGGGCCAACGCAGCGAACTGCCGCCCGGACCTGAGGAGCTCCCCGTCGTGGGCAACCTGTTGCGGCTGATCCGCGACCCGCTCCGGTTGATGCAGGAGACGGCGACGCACCGCGATCTCTCGCGATGGCCACGAAGCCGGCGGTCGTCGTCCAGGTGAGCGAGCCGGAGCTCATCAAGGAGGCGATCGTCAACAACGCCCGCAAGCTCCGGCGCCCATGGACGTTCGAGACGCTCCGCCGGGTGCGCGGCGACGGCCTGCTGACCGCGGAGGAGCCCGCCCACCTGCGCCACCGCCGGATGATCCAGCCGCAGTTCCACCGCCGCCGGATCGAGGGCTACGCCGAGGCCATGGTCCGGCACGCCCGCGCCCGCGAGCGGGAGCCGATGCTCACCCTCCGGGCGAAGGGCGGGATTCCGCTCTACCCGGAACGGCGCTGGTTCCGCAGCCGCCGGCGGATCGCCTCGACCCGCCGGCGGTTCGCGCCGAAGTCCCAGATCGGCGCGATGCGGGACGTCGAGCGCACGTGGATGACGCACTCCTCCCGGGCGACCGCGCACTCCACGTCGTCGCGGAACCCGAGCGGCGTGCGGAACACCGCGTGGAGGACCTCGTCGGTCGCGTCCTCGACCGTCGCGCCCTTCATCCCGGCCAGCACCGTTCGCAGCAGCCGGAACGTCGCCTCCGGGTCGCTCCCGGCGTCCAGCGGCCGGATCCGCTGCCATCGCGCCCGGGCGTTCCGGCTCGTCACGCAGGTCGGCGTCCACGGGATCGGGTTGAACCGCAGCGGCACGGCTCAGGGCCTGCGGATCGGCAGGATCAGGGCGGAAGGACGCACGACCGAGTGGTGCACCCGGTTGTCCGCGACGACCATTCCGGTGTGCCGCCCGAGCGGCTCGCCGGTGTTCGGGTTCACGTCGAACCGCGGGTAGTTGGAGCTGGAGACCTCCACCCGGATCCGATGCCCCGCCTGAAACCGGTTGGCGGTCGGGAACAGCGCGATCTCCATCTCCACGACCTCGCCCGGCTCGAGAAAGGCGGGCGCATCCCGCGAGTCGCGGTAGCGCGTCCGCAGGATCCCGTCGGTGACGTTCAGGTCGAACCCGTCGGGCCAGTCGTCGCTCGCCGGATAGACGTCCACGAGCTTCGCGGTGAAATCGGTGTCCTTCGCGCTGGATGACGCCCACAGCCGCAGCGAGACCGGCCCGACGACCTCCACGTCCTCCTCGAGCGGCTCGGTCTCGAAGACGAGCACGTCCGGGCGGTCGGCGGTCCGCCGTCCGTCCGCCTCGGACCCGAAGAAGCCGTTCTCCGAGCCGCCGCCGAGCGAGCGGAACGTCCGCTCCCGCTGGTCGAATCCGCCGCGCTTGAGCGCCCCCGAGAACGCGCCGCCGATGGTCGGGACCGGATGCGCCGGGTCGAACGCGAAGCCGCTGGACCCCTCGTCGTCGCCCGGCGCCTCGAGCGTGAGGCCGCCGCCGCCGCGAAGGTGGAAGGCGGTCGCGACTGCGTCCTCGAGCGGCCACGACTCCGCCGCGATCCAGCGCCCGCCGTGGAAGATCCGGCCGTCTTCGTCGCGGCGGCCGTCGCCGCCGCCCATCACGAAGAGCCGCACCGGGGGCGGAACGTCCTCGGGGGGTTGGTCCTTCAGCTTCCAGTCGAACCAGCGCGCGTGGAACTCGCGGGCGAAGTCGGGGATCGCGGCGTCCGCGCCGAACTCGACGTCCCCGGCGTGCGAGCGCGTCGTCGCCGCGTGCGTCCACGGCCCCATGAGCAGCGTCATGGGCGATTCCTTCCGCCGGGAGAGCTCCACGAAGCTCTGGATCGTCCCCGGCGCGTACGAGTCGTACCAGCCGCCGACGTGCATCATCGGGACGTCCGCGGTCTGGTCGTAGTACTCGGTCCAGTTGCGGCCGATTCCGCGGAAGTACTCGTCGTACTCGCCCCGATTCTGCATCTCGAGGTAGTAGTCCTCGAAGTTGGGGGCGGCGGCCAGCGGGTTCTCGCCCTTGCGGAAGGGCGCGCTCGGGAACCAGTCGGACGCCGGTTCCTCCCGGAGCCGCGCCCGCAGCTCCGGGTCGTCCGAAGCCGCGGCGAGCTGGCTGTGCGCCCAGCCGAGCTGCTGGCCCAGCTCGAAGGCCCCGTGGTTGCGCACCTTGTGGGTCCAGGAGTCCGACAGCCCGCCCATCGTCAGGACGAGCGCCGCGAGGCCGGGCGGGTCCAGCTTGGCGGCGTCAGCCTGGGTGTGCGCCCCGTAGGACGTCCCCCACATCCCGACGGACGGCAGCGCGTAGTCGAGCCCGGCGGCCCACGCGACCGTGTCGTAGCCGTCGGGGGCGTCGAACTCGTGGTACTTCTGGAACGTGCCCTCCGAGCCGTAGAGGCCGCGCATGTCCTGGACGATCACGACGTACCCCTGGGTCGCGAAGTACCGCGCCTGCTCGGAGAGGCGCTCCGAGGTCCGGTCGTAGGGCGTGCGGTGGAGCAGCGCCGGGAACGCGTCGTTCGCCGGCTCGCCGCCCCGCGCCGGGCGGTACACGTCGGTGGCGAGGCGCACCCCGTCGCGCATCGGGAGCATCAGGCCGTCCTCGACCTTCAGCGCCTCGTACGCTCCGCCGCCGCACCCGACGGCGAGCAGCAGCAGGCTTGCGAATCTCATGGCTCGAGCCCGGCCGCGAGGTCGGCCGCCCGGGGAACCCGGTCCACTTCGGCGACGAGGCCGAGCGCCGGCTCCACCCGCTCCTCGGGCAGCGCGAGCGCCGCGCATTCCCGGAACTTGGCCGCGAGTTCGTCCGGCGTGAGCGGGCGCTCCGGCCCGCCCGGATAGGCGTCGGCGCGGGTGCGGAGCTCGGTTCCGTCCTTCAGCCGCACGTCGATGGCGCTGCGCATCCGGTCGTAGCCCTCGGCGTCGATCGCGGCGTCGAACTGGACGTCCACCCGCGCCATCAGCGCCCGCGCCTCGGCGGAGCGGACGAAGCCCCCGTCGAACTCGTGGACGCCGACCCGCCGGCGGAGCACGGCCGCCGCCATCACGAACGGAATCGAGAACTTCGCCTCCAGCGGCGTCTGCGGGTCGAGGTAGCGGAGCGGATTCAGGATGTTGCGTCCGGCGCGGAACGTGATTCGCTCGACCGCGTCGGGAGCGACGTCGCGCTCCCGAACCAGCGCGAGCATCGCGGCGACGCTCGGGTGGCCGAGGCTCCCCGACGGGTACGGCTTCACCGAGACCCCGGGGTCGAGCAGCGTCCACGGATCGCCGTACGCGAGCCGCTCGGCGTCGAACCCGCCGCCGAAGACCCGGAAGAACCCCCACGTCCCTTCCAGCGCCTCGTTCCCCGAGGTGAACCCCCGGGCCGCGAGGTCCGCCGCGAGCACCCCGTTCTCGGCCGCCCGGCCCGCGTGGAGCGGCTTCGTCATCGTGCCGAAGCCGAGCCGGATCCCCGACGACAGGCTCGCCGTGACGGCGAGCGCCATCTCGACCTGCGGGCGGTCCAGCCCGGCGAGCCGGGCGGCGGTCGCGGCCGCGCCGAACGCGCCGATCGTGGCGGTGGTGTGGAACCCCTCGCCGTAATGCCGCGGATGGATGGCCTCCGCGATCTTGCACTCCACCTCGAACCCGATCAGGAACGCCTCCAGCAGCGCCGCGCCGCTCGCGTCCTCGCGTTCGGCGACCGCGAGCCCGGCCGCGAGCGGCGCGACCGTGGGATGGGTGAGCAGCCCGAAGATGCGGTCGGGAGCGGTGGACAACTGGGTGTCGTCGAAGTCCATCGCGTGCCCGGCGGTCCCGTTGGCGCGGGCGGCGAGCGACGCCGGCGCCCGGAGGCCCCCCGCGCCGAACACCTGCGCTTCGGGCTTGCCGCCCTGGTCGCGGATCTGCTTCTGGACGATCCGCGAGGCGCGTTCGGTAGCCCCGGCGAGCAGCACGCCGGCGCCGTCGGTCACGCAGCGGCGTCCCTCGGCGACGAGCGCCGCCGGAAAGTCCGCCAGGCGGGCTCCGAGGATGAAGTCCGCCGCGCGGCGCGTTTCGCTCATTTCCAAAGCGTACCAGCGGGTTCAGCGCGCCCGGAGCCGCCGGCGGACGAGCGGGGCGGCGAAGCTGGCGGCGGCGAGAAGCAGCAGGACCAGCGCGATCGGGCTGTCGAGGAACACGCCGTGCGATCCCGAGGAGAGCGCCAGCGAGCGGCGGTAGTTCATCTCCACCATCGGGCCGAGGATGAATCCGAGAATCGCCGGGGCGAGCGGGTACCCGCGCCGCTCCATCAGGAACCCGACCACGCCGAACAAGAGCGCGAACCAGGCGTCCGCGAGGTTCCCGCGCACCGCGAACGCGCCCACGAGCGAGATCGCGGCCACGACCGGCATGAGCACCGACGGGCGCAGCCGCACCACCCGGACCCAGAACGGAATGCCGAGCCGGCCGACCGCGAGCATGAAGACGACCGCGATCAGGAACCCGGCGTAGAGCGTATGGACGAGGTCCGCCCGCTCGGTCAGCAGCAGCGGCCCGGGCGCGACGCCTTGCATCGTCAGCCCGCCGAGCAGCACCGCGGCGCTCGCCGAGCCGGGCACCCCGAGCGCGAGCAGCGGGATCATCGCGGCGCCCACGCAGGCGTTGTTCGCGGCCTCGGGCGCGGCGATCCCGCGGGGGTCGCCCTTGCCGAAGCGCTCCGGCTCCCGGGAGAGGCGGCGCTCCTCGTTCCACGCGACGATGGAGGCGATCGTCGCGCCGGCCCCGGGGATCGCGCCGACGACGCCGCCGATCGCCGAGCCGCGCAGGATGGAGGGGCCGAGGCGAAGCAGCTCGCGCAGCCGCGGCAGGCCGCCCTCGATCCGTGGGCGTTCGCCCCCGGCCCCGGACCGCCCCATCGCCGAGAGCGCCTCCGCGATCGCGAAGAAGCCGATCAGCATCGGCACCAGGCCGAACCCGTCCATGAGCGCGGTGGAGCCGAAGGTGAGCCGGGGCGCGCCGGTGAGCACGTCGAGCCCGACGACGAAGGCGACGAGGCCGAGGAGCGCGCTCGCGACGCCGCGCAGCGGGTCCTTTCCGACGAGGTTCGCGACGATGGCGAGCCCGAAGACGCCGAGTCCGAAGTACTCGGGCGGGCCGAACGCGAGCGCCGCGCGCGACAGCGGCCCGAGCGCGGCCACGAGCAGGAGCGTCCCGAGGAAGCCGCCGCACATCGACGAGAAGAGCGAGACCCCGAGCGCGCGTCCGGCCTCGCCGCTCCGCGTCATGGCGTACCCGTCGAACGTCGTCGCGAGCGCGGGCGGGCTGCCGGGAACGCCGATCGCGACCGCGGTGATGGATCCCCCGTACTCCGCCGCCATGTAGATCGAGATCATCATGAGGAGCGCCGGAACCGGCTCCAGCGCGAACGTGAGCGGCAGCACCAGCGCGAGGCCGACGGTGGAGCTGAGCCCGGGAACCGCGCCGGCGAAGACCCCGATCACGCATCCGGCGAGGATGACCGCGAGATGCGCCGGCTCGAACGCGGCGAGAAGACCCTCCATCAGGGCAGGGGAACGCCGAGCGCGACGGCGAAGAGGAGGTGCGCCGCCCCGGCGAAGCCGATCGAGACCCCGGCGAGGAGCGCCGGCGAGCGCTCGCCGGCGAGCCACATCAGCCCGGCCACGAGCGGCGGCAGCGCGAGGAGCGCGCTCATCCACGGCGCGGCCAGGAGGAATCCGGCGATCCCGAGCGCGGCGAGGATCCGGTTGCGCCCGAGCGGCTCGGCGGGCCGTCCCTTCCGGCGAAGGAGGCCGAGGGCGCAGACGAGCAGCAGCGCCGCGACGAGGCGCGGAAAGAACGCCGGACCGGGAACTCCCGGCGTCAGCGGCGCCGGCCAGCCGAAGGACGCGGCGAGGACTCCGGACGCGACCAGCGCGAGCGCCCCGGCTTCCAGCCGCTCACTCACCCGCCAGTCCCAACCGGGCGAGCAGTTCGGCGCTCGCCGCGACCTCCTCCTCCATCCACGCGCCGAAGGCGTCGGCGTCGCCGAGCACGGCGTACTCCATCGCCGCGGTCTCCATGTAGGCGGCGAACTCGGGGGAGCGGATCGTCCGGAGCAGGCGCTCGCGGAGATCCGCCCGGATCGCCGGATCGAGCCCCGGCGGGCCGACGACGCCGCGCCAGTGCGCCGGCGCCAGGTCGAACCCGAGGTCGGCGTAGGACGGCGCGTCGGGGAGCGCGGGCAGCGCGTCGGCGATCGCGAGCACCCGCATCGAGCCCGCCCGCAGGTGCTCGCGCACGATGTTGTAGTTCGTGTGCGCGGCGTCCACATGGCCGCCGAGCGCCGCCACCACCGCGTCTCCCGAGCCCTCGTAGGCGATCCAGCGCACGTCCGGGCCGCCGGCCGCCTCGAGAAGCCGGGCGAAGCCGAGGAAGTGCGCCGACGCCGAGCCGAACCCGGACGCCGAGACCGATCCCGGCTCCCGCCGCGCCGCCTCGAAGAACTCGGGAAGCGTCCGGAACGGACTGTCGGCGCGCACCGCCACGAGGAACGGATCGGTCTGGATGCGCAGGATCGGAGTGAAATCCGCCGGGCGGAAGGGAATCCGCCCGGTGGCCATGTTCACCGTGCCGCTCGCCGTGAAGACTCCGAGCACGTGCGGGTCGCCCTCCCGTCCCCGCAGGTACTGCATCCCCATCGCCCCCGCGCCGCCCTGACGGGTCACCACGCTCGCCCGCTGCCCGCCGAAGTGCTCCGGAACGGACTCGGCGAGCGCCCGGGCGAGCAGGTCGCTCGGTCCGCCGGGGGTGGCCCACGAGACGATCTGGATCGGTCGGTCCGGGAACGCGCCGCCTCCGCCGCCGCCGCAGCCGGCGAGCGCGAGCGCGAGCGCGAGCGTTTTCCCCATCGGGCGCGGGAAGGTATCAGTCCCTCGGTGTATCGTCGCGCCCCGTGCCCACCGGAGTTCCTCCCGCTCCCCCGTCGCGGCTCCCGGCGATCCGGAACGTCCTCCGGATGGTCCGCGACCCGATCGGACGCCTCCAGGACGTGGCCGCCTGCGGCGACGTCGCGACCGTCCTCGCGAAGCCGCAGTTGGACGTCCTGGTGAGCCATCCGGCGCTCGTCAAGGAGCTGGCCACCCTTCGACGCCCGAAGACGATGCGTCGCCGGATTCTCGACGCGCTCACGCTGACCTCGGGAACGGGCTCCTCCCCGCCAACGAGCCCGACCACATGCGCGATCGCAAGGTCATCGCGCCGAAGTTCCATCGCGCTCACGTCGCCACGTACGCCGACGACGTGGTCGCCCAGGCCGGGGAGCAGTCGCGGCGGTGGTCGGCGGCAGCGGACGGCTCGCGGTTCGTCATGTCCACGGAAAGCGCACGATCGTGCGGGCCATCCTCGGCGGCGAGCTGGACGCGGAAGTGAAGGAGCTGACCGACGCCTCCCGGCGAGCGTCCGCGTTCCTTCGCCGCCGGGCGGTCTTCGGCATGGCGGCCGCGCGCTGGCCGCTTCCGGCGGTGCGTCGGTTCCATCGCGCCGCTGCAGCGGACGCCGTGGGGAGGACATGCCCGGCATGCCGCTCGGCCTCCGGTACGAGAACGAGGACGGCGGCGACGGCGGGGCGATGAGCGAACGCCAGGTCCGGAACGAGGCGATGACCATGTGCACCGCCGGCGTCTCCACGACCTCCTCGGCGCTGATGTGGAACTGGTACGCGCTGGCGGCCCACCCGGAGATCCAGGCGCGGCTCCACGCCGAGCTGGACGACGTTCTCGGCGGTCGGCGCCCCACCGTCGCGGACTTGCCCGATCCGCCGTTCACGGCGCGCATCGTCACCGAGACCCTGCGGCTCTGCTCATGGACCTGGCTGGCGTTGCGGGGCGTGAAGGAGCCGTTCGAGCTGGGCGGTTCCACGATCCGGCGGGCGCGCTCGTGCGCGCGTCGCAGCTCGCCGTCCAGCGGGACCCGCGCTGGTTCGACGACCCGCTCGAATTCCGCCCCGGCCGCTGGGTTCCCGGGTATCGCGAGTCCCTCCCCCGGTTCGCCTTCTTTCGCTTCGGCGGCGGGTCGCGCCAGCGCGTCGGCGACCGGTTCTCGCTCATGGCGATTCGTCCGATGATGGCGCGGATGGGCCAGGACCGGCGGGCCGAGCTGCCCGCCGGCTACGAGATGGAGCTGTTCCCCGCGGTCTCGCTCGACGCCAGGGGCGGCCTGCCGATCCACCGGCCCCGCCGGAACTGATGTTCACCGGCCTGGTCCTCGGCGCGGGCTCCGTGCGCGAGGCCGGAGGCGGGAGGCTCGTCGTCGCCCCGCCGCCCGGGTTCCCGGACGTCGCCCTCGGCGACAGCGTCGCGGTCTCGGGCGTCTGCCTCACCGCCGTGGAGGCGCGGTCCGGCGCCCTCGCGTTCGACCTCGCCCGGGAGACGCTCGACCGCACCGCGCTCGGGCGGCTGCGCCCGGGCGACGGGGTCAATCTCGAATTGCCGCTGCGCGCCTCGGACCGCATCGGCGGCCACTTCGTCCAGGGGCACGTGGACGCGGTCGGGACGGTGCTCGCCGCCGGCGGCGACGACTCCGACTACCGGATCCGGGTGGAGCACCCCGAGCCGCGCTGGATCGTCGAGAAGGGGTCGGTGGCCCTCGACGGCGTGAGCCTGACCGTCGCCCGCTCGGAGCCGGGACGCCGCGCCTTCGACGTGGCGATCATCCCCCACACGCGGGAGATCACGACGCTCGGCCGGCTCGGTCCGGGCGATCCGGTGCACGTGGAATACGACGTCCTCGGCAAGTACGTGGCCGCTCAGCTCGGTAAGATCCCGGCGCATTGAGCGAAGAAACCCCGTTCCTCAGCCCCGACGCCGCGATCGCCGAAATCGCCGCCGGGCGCATGGTGATCGTCGTGGACGACGCCGACCGCGAGAACGAGGGCGACCTGACCATCGCGGCCTCGCACGTCACGCCCGACGCGATCAACTTCATGGCCACCCACGGCCGGGGCCTGATCTGTCTCGCGATGACCGGCGAGCGCCTCGACGAGCTGGACGTCCCGCTCATGGTCCGGGACAACACTTCCGCGCTGGAGACCGCGTTCTGCGTCTCCATCGAGGCGGGCGAGGGCGTGACCACCGGCATCTCGGCCGCCGACCGCGCCCGCACCGTCCAGGCCGCGATCGACCCCGGAACCCGGCCCGGCGACCTGCGCCGCCCCGGTCACGTCTTCCCGCTGCGCGCCCGGCCGGGCGGCGTGCTCCAGCGCGCCGGACAGACCGAGGCGGGAGTCGATCTCTCCCGGCTCGCCGGGCTGTACCCGGCGTCGGTCATCTGCGAGATCATGAACGAGGACGGCTCGATGGCGCGCCTGCCCGACCTCGTCGAGTTCGGCGAGGCGCACGGAATCGGGGTGGTCAGCGTGGCGTCGCTGATCCGCCACCGGCTGCGCAGTGAGTCCCTCGTGCGCCGCCTCGCCGAGACGGTGCTCCCGACCCCCTTCGGGACCTTCCCCACCGTCGCCTACGAGAACACGCTCGACGGGGCGCAGCACCTCGTCCTCAAGCTCGGCGACGTGGATACGGGCGAGCCGGTTCTGGTCCGGGTCCACAGCCAGTGCCTCACCGGCGAGGTCTTCGGGTCGATGCGGTGCGACTGCGGCCCCCAGCTCGAGGCGGCGCTGGACGCGATCGGCCGCGCGGGCCGGGGCGTGCTGCTCTACCTGAACCAGGAGGGCCGGGGCATCGGCCTCGTGAACAAGCTGCGGGCCTACGCCCTCCAGGACGAGGGCATGGACACGGTGGACGCGAACACGCACCTCGGGTTCCGCGCCGACCAGCGCGAGTACGGCGTGGGGGCGCAGATCCTGCGCGACCTCGGGGTCCAGCGCATCCGCCTGCTGACGAACAACCCGCGCAAGTTCGTCGCGCTCGAGGCCCACGGGCTGACCATCGAGGAGCGCGTTCCCATCGAGGTGCCCCCGAGCGAGCACTCGCTCGAGTACATGCGCACGAAGAAGAAGCGCATGGGGCATCTCCTCACCGAGATCTGAATGGCCGACACCTACGCGACGAACGAGTTCCGCAGCGGGCTCAAGGTCATGCTGGACGGCGATCCGGCGATCCTCATCAACTGCGAGTTCGTGAAGCCCGGCAAGGGCCAGGCGTTCACCAAGATCCGCTACCGCAACCTCAAGACCGGGCGCGTGCTCGACAAGACGCTCCGCTCCGGCGAGAAGGTGCCGGCGGCGGACGTGATCTCGACCGAGATGCAGTTCCTCTACGCCGACGCCGACGAGTGGCACTTCATGGACCCGAACAGCTACGAGCAGTTCGCCGCGAACGAGAAGGCGATGGGCGACGTGCACCTCTGGCTGCTCCAGGGCGCGAACTGCGCGATCACGCTCTACAACAACGCGATCCTGCAGGTGGCCGCGCCCCAGTTCGTCGAGCTCAGGGTCGTCGAGACCGAGCCGGGCATCCGGGGCGACACGGTGAGCGGCGGCTCGAAGAACGCGACGCTGGAGACCGGCGCCGTGGTGCGGGTGCCGCTGTTCATCGAAACCGGCGAGGTGCTTCGGGTCGATACCCGGACCGGCGAGTACGTGGGCCGCCTGAAGAGCTGAGCTGGCGACCTTCCGCGACCCCGGAGCGGCTGCGGGAGCGCGCCCGGCTGATCCGCCGGATGCGCGGCTTCTTCGAGGCTCGTGGTTACCTCGAAGTCGAGACCCCGATCCTCGGGCCCTTCCGCGCTCCCGACCGTCAGCTTGAAAGCGTCCCCGCCGCCGGAGGGTTCCTCCACACGTCGCCCGAGTTCGCGATGAAGCGGCTGCTGATGGCCGGAAGCGGGCCGATCTTCCAGATCGTGAAGTGCTTCCGGGGCGGCGAGGAAGGCCGCCTGCACGCCGCCGAGTTCACGATCGCCGAGTGGTACCGGCCGGGAACGGTCGAGGCGCTCGTCGCCGAAATCGATCTCATGCTCCAGCACCTGCTGGGTCGTCCGCCCGCCCGGATTCGCCCGCACCGGGAGGTCTTTCGCGCCGCCGTCGGCGTGGACCCCGTCGAAGCCGGGGACGACCTGCTCGGGAAGCTGGCGCTCGGCCACGGCCATCCGGCCCCGGCTCCCGATCGGGTCGGGGCGCTCGACTTCCTCTTCTCGGCGCTCGTCGAGCCCGATCTTGGGCAGCCGGCTCCCGACATCGTTACGGAGTACCCCGCTCCGCTCGCCGCGCTGTCCCGGCTGCTGGCCTCCGATTCCCGGCTCTCCGGCCGCTTCGAGGTCTTCGTGGACGGGCTGGAACTCGCGAACGGCTACGACGAGCTCCGCGATCCCGAAGAGCACCGCCGCCGCTTCCGGATCGAGTCCGAAGCCCGCGCCGCCGCCGGACGGCCGGTCGGCCCGCCCGACTCCCGATTCCTCGCGGCGCTGGAGGACGGGACGTTCCCAAGGGCCGCCGGAATCGCCCTCGGCGTGGACCGGTTGGTCATGGCGGCCGTCGGCGCTTCCAGCCTTGACGAGGTCGTCGCGTTCCGAGAGTCCGCTCCACCGTAGAATTCCCGTCTTCCGGGAGGTTCCCCATGAAGTTCCGCATCCTCTTCGCCGCCGCGCTCCTCGCGGCTCCCCTCGCCGCGGGGCAGGGCAGCCACCGCGACTACGACGAGCATTTCAACGAGGCGAACGTCACCGTTCCCGACGAGTACCTCGAAGGCATGCAGTTCCGCTCGGTCGGGTTCACCCGGGGCGGGCGCTCCACCGCGGCCACCGGGGTTCCCGGCGATCCCCTGACTTACTACTTCGGCGGCACCGGCGGCGGGGTGTTCAAGAGCACCGACGCCGGCCACTCGTGGGTCAACGTGAGCGACGGGTACTTCGGAGTCGGCTCGGTCGGCGCCATCGCGGTCGCCGAGTCGGACGTGAACGTGGTCTATGTCGGGACCGGTTCGGCCTCGCCCCGAGGGAACATCTCGGTCGGCGACGGCATGTACAAGTCCACCGACGCCGGCAAGACGTGGGCGCATATCGGGCTGCGCCAGGCCGGACAGATCGGCGCGCTGGCAGTGCACCCCGAGGACCCCGATCTGGTGTTCGCGGCCGCGCTCGGCCACATCTTCGGCCCCAACGACGACCGGGGCATCTACCGCACGCAGGACGGCGGCGAGACCTGGGAGCAGGTGCACCACATCTCCGACCGCACCGGCTTCGTGGACGTGCAGATGGATCCGAACAACCCGCGCATCCTCTACGCCGGCGCGTGGAGCGCCGAGCGCAAGCCGTGGACGATGATCTCGGGCAGCGAGGACGACGGCGTGTATCGCAGCCGGGATGGCGGCGACACGTGGGAGAAGGTGGAGAACGGGCTTCCCACCGGACTCGTCGGCAAGACCAAGGTCGCGATCTCCCCGGCCAACTCCGACCGCATCTGGGTGCTGACCGAGGCCGAGGGCGAGCGCGGCGGCGTGTACCGGTCCGACGACGGCGGCGACTCCTTCACCCGCATCAACGGCGACGCGAACCTGCGGCAGCGGCCCTGGTACTACATCCACATCTTCGCCGACCCGCACGACGAGAACACGGTGTACGGCCTCAACGTGGGGTTCCACAAGTCCATCGACGGGGGCCGGACCTTCCCCGAGCGGATCCGGGTCCCCCACGGGGACAACCACGACCTGTGGATCAACCCCGACAACCCGATGAACATGATCAACGCGAACGACGGCGGCGCGAACGTGAGCTTCGACGGCGGGAAGAGCTGGACCGACCAGATGGGGCAGGAGACCTCGGAGATGTACCGGGTCTATGTGGACGACCAGTGGCCCTACCGGATTTACGGATCGCAGCAGGACAACAGCACGATCTCGGTGCCGTCCCGGGGCGGCTTCAGCGTGGTGCCCGACTGGTATCAGGTCGGCGGCTGCGAGAGCGGCCACATCGCCGTGGATCCCAGAGACCACAACGTCATCTACGCGGGTTGCTACGGCGGCTCGATCACCCGGGTGGACCGCAACACCGGCGAAGTGCGCCAGATCCTCCACTACCCGCAGCTCCAGTTGGGGCAGGCGGCGCGCGACCTCGACTACCGGTTCCAGTGGAACGCGCCGATCCGGCTCTCGCCGCACGATCCCGACATCCTCTACCACGCCTCGCAGGTGGTCCACATGTCCCGCGACGAGGGCCAGAGCTGGCGCATCATCAGCCCCGACCTCACGTCGAACGACCCCGAGCAGCAGGACTACGCCGGCGGCCCGATCACCAGAGACAACACCGGCGTCGAGGTGTACAACACGATCTTCGCGTTCGAGGAGTCGCCGCACGTCGAGCGCCAGTTGTGGGCCGGCAGCGACGACGGGCGCGTCCACATCTCCCCCGACCGGGGCGAGACGTGGACGAACGTCACCCCCGAGGACATGCCCGAGGGCGGCACCGTGAACGTGATCGAGATCAGTTCGCACGACCCGGCGCGGGTCTTCATCGCCGTGTACCGCTACCGCGAGAACGACTTTCGCCCGTACGTCTTCCGCACGACGAACTCCGGGGAGAGCTGGGACCTGCTCACCGACGGGACCAACGGCATCCCGCCGACGCACCCGGTGCGGGCGATCCGCGAGGACCCCGACCGGATGGGCCTGCTCTACGCCGGGACCGAGTTCGGCCTCTACGTCTCGTTCGACGACGGGGCGCACTGGCAGCGCTTCCAGCAGAACCTCCCGGTGAGCCCGATCACCGACATGCAGGTCCACCGGCAGGATCTGGTAGTCGCCACCCAGGGCCGCTCGTTCTGGGTGCTGGACGACCTGACCCCGCTGCACCAGATCACCGACGAGGTGATGGCCGCCGATTCGTGGCTCTACGAGCCCCGCATGGCCTACCGCGGCGACTTCTTCTCGGGCGCGAACGTCCGCTACCACCTGAAGGAGACCCCGGAGTCGGCGATCACGCTCGAGATCCTCGATTCCGAGGGGAACAGCGTGCGGAAGGTCACCGGCCAGCCGGGCGCCGCGGCTCCGACCGGCCCGGTCTCGCCGTTCGCCGCGTTCTTCGGCGGCGGTCCGAGGGCGCGGCTCCCCGCCGAAGCGGGCCTCAACTCGTTCCGCTGGAACCTCCGGGAGGAGGGCGTCCAGCGTCCGGCGGGCGTCGTGCACTGGGGCGGCACCCCCGGCCTGAGCGTCGTCCCCGGAACCTTCGAGGTGCGCCTCACCGTCGGCGAGACCACCCACTCGCAGATGATCGAGGTCGGCGTCCGGCCCAATCTCACGATCACGACGGACGATCTCCAGAAGCAGTACGACCTCGGCAAGCAGGTCGCGGCCGAGGTCACGAAGCTCTTCGACGCGCTCAACCGGGTGCGCGACGTGAAAACGCAGGCGACCGACATCGTGGCCCGCCTGAAGAAGGCGGAGCGCGCCGACGAGGAGCTGGACACGCTCTCGAAGGCGCTCGACGAGCGACTCACCGAGATCGAGGAGACGATCACCCAGGTCCAGAGCAAGTCCTCGCAGGACCCGATCAACTTCCCGCCGCAGATCGACAACCAGCTCGTGACGCTCTACGGCTACATCGTCCAGGGCAACGACCAGCCCACCGCCGGAGCCTACGAGCGCTTCGACGACCTGAAGCCCGAACTGGACGCGATCCACGAGTCCATCGAGAGCGCGCTGGCCGAGCACATGGCGCCCTTCAACGAGCGCGTCGCGTCCCTCGGCGTACCCGCCGTGGTGGTGGCGACCGAGGAGAACTAGGTCGGCGCGGGGGTTCGGCTGGGGTTCGCCTCAGCCGGACGCTGGCGGGCAGTTCGGCTGAATCCTGCGCCCCGAGAGTCGACGGACGGTAGCCTAGGATTCCTTCCCGAGTTACCGGAGCGTCAGCGTTGGTCCGTCCATGCGCCCGGTGCCGCGTTCATGCTAGGCACGACTGCATTCTGCTTGACGAACGCTCTTCCTAGGTGGTTCTCCACGATCTTGGCAGTCGGTGTGCCGTTGAACGCATGCGTCGCCGCGTGGAATACAGAGAGGCTCAAGTCTTGGAGGTCGGGGTCATCTTCCAGATTCTTGACTACGAGGCCTCGTTGTTGGAGTTCGGTTCTCGGAATGTGCCGGCTGTGACTCTTGAGCTCCGCATGGTCTGACAACCATTTGGCGATCGCATCAGCACTCTCCACGGCGTTGGGCAAGTCTCGAAACATAAACTCCGTGAGCCACGCACGAACCAAGTCGCGGGAAAGTTCAAGGGCTGCTTCGCTTTGTTCCAGAAGGTCGGGGCCGTATTGGTTCAACATGGGCACTCATGCGGCAAACTTTTCCGGAGAAACCGATTCGCGCTGAGCGCGGTCAAACTGGTCCAGAATCGCCTGCGCCGGAACGGAGCGCATCCCGAGCGGTGTGGAAAGAAGGAGCTGTGGGTCAATGGGGCCAAGGAATGAGTGCTTTCCCATTACGATGACGTCGGCCGCGCAACTGACCATGGTGGCTGCCGACATGGCGAGGTTCGGGACGATCACCCTGATGTGCTCAAATCTGGAACGCAGATAGGTCACGATGCCCTCGGCAGCTGTGGGAGATCCGCCCGGGCTGTGCAGAATTAAATCGAGTTTCTTGTTCTGCGGTCCCGCCGTGACTTCCATGAGCGCATGAATGTCTTCGTCATGGATGGAGATGAGCTGGGGGAGGAGCCTGCTTCTGGAGCCACGCCGTGGCGTAGAGGACGACGCTACGACCGGTGTGCCGATGCAGGGCGTGCAGGTAATGTCGTCGGACGCCGTCGAAGTCTGGAGCTGCGCTTGGCAGCGGACTCCGTACCAAGCGCTCTAGGACGCCACTCCAAGTGGGCATGACCGCTCAGCCCTGATTGGTTCTGTCCGTCGTCGGGTTCCGATACCTTTCTTGCGTCGCCGCGCGCCAAGGGTCCATCGCACGATCGGCGCGGTA
This sequence comes from Vicinamibacteria bacterium, assembly GCA_965199715.1. Lineage (GTDB taxonomy): Bacteria > Acidobacteriota > Vicinamibacteria > Marinacidobacterales > Marinacidobacteraceae > CBDATA01. The sequence continues at coordinate 843,483 of OZ241322.1, read as the reverse complement.
CCAATCGCCGTACACCTTCATGACCTCTCGGATCCCGGGGCGAGCGAGAGCCTCCTTGAGGAGGTCGTCATGCGCTTGCCTGCGCGTGCGTCCGGCCTCCGCTACCGGAGAGTCATGCCGTGCCGCCTTAGCATCGCTCATTCCCTCGCCGCCCTCCTGCGCGGGACTAGCGTCACGGGCTGAGGCCTCCGAAGGGCCAACGGCCGTCAACGCGACAGGCCTCTATGGTATCCCGGTGCGCTCTCAGCCGCTGACTGGCGCAAGTGCTGATCCCGCCGCCGTCCAGACGCCCTGCTCCGCGACCAGCCGGTCGCACGAAGAGATACAACTCACTTACGTTCTATCGTTTAGGAGAGGTTGGCGGGGAACGGCGTCGGGAGCCCCGCGACGATGCGGACGGTCTCGACGCTGACGTGGACGATCCGGCGGATCGCCGGGATCAGGTCCTCGGGCTTCTCGAACCAGCCGTTCGGGTCGTTCACGATCCCGCTGCGCCGATCCTGCTTGATCCGGTAGCGGTCGATGAACCAGCCGAGCGGCGAGCGCCCGTTGACTTCGTACTCGTGCGCCTCGGCGGGAATGCCCCGGAGTCGAACGTGGTCGTTGACGATGAGTTCAGTCCGCTCCTTGTCGGCGTACCGCATGGCCCTTGTGGTCAGCCGGTAGTGCTCTGACTGGAGCGGCTCGGAGCCTGCGGTGACGAGCTCCAGCGGGTACTCGTCGCAGGTCTCGTACTCAAGGTGGAGCACGGCGAGATCGCGTCCGGCCCTCTCGAAGGCTCGGAAGTCCGGCGCGAACGGAATCCGCGGCAAGCCCTTGGAGAGGTCGTTGGCGAAGCGGGTTCCATACTCCCGGGCGTGAAGCATGCCGTATACGTAGTCGAAGATCGCGTCCTTCGTAATCGACTCGTCGCCGTAGTGCTCGCGGAACGTGTGGAGCGCGTGGTCGGTGATGTTGTCTACGCGCTCAACGGAAGTCGGTAACAGTGCTGTTGGGCCGTTGAACTCTCGCTGGGGATAGGTCCAACGCGGAAAGCACTGGCCCTTTGTCATGACCTCCACATCGGGCATCGTGTCCACGATCAGTGGACCGAATGACTTCGTCGCCCCAATTCCGGGAACAAGAATAGCATGATTCTTGCGTTCGGTCGGTTCAGCGCCTTCGTGCCACCAACTCGGGAACATGCGGTCGTGTTGTCCTTTCACGCTGGCGAGAACGTAGTCCACGTAGCAGCGTTGCTTCACGAAGGGACGGTACTGAGCGGCAAGGACGCGATCGGAAGAAAACACAACGTGCTGCCCTCGCCGGAGCCGATCCTTCAACTCTCGATCCCATCGCAAATGTGACGAGCGACGATGAGCGGCCTCGTCAACCGTGTAGTCGGGATCATCTTCGCGAAGCTGCATTGCCCCCATGTATTCGCCGACCATCAAACGTGCGGTTTCCGTGCAGGCTTCCTCTGAGAAACTGTAGATGTAAGCATCTCGATTTGTCTTGTAGCCGTGACTGAACAGGTTGAATGCCGCCTCTTCAGAAGCGCCGGACTTGACGTCCTTGGAGCCGATTGGGTAGAAGGCTTGGAACGACTGGTCGCGCTGGCCGATCCAGTCGTGATGCGCGTCGGGTGTGATCGCCTTCCAGTCGCTGATTCCGTCGATTGACTCAGCTTCCTCCAGAATGCCGAGCTTGTCTTCACGCTTCAGGTAGTCGCCGATGTCGTGGTAGTGGATCTGGCAGCCGTCGTGACCTGCCTTGGGATTACGGACGAGGAGCGTGATGGCCACAGGTGCCCGTGAGCCCTGCCCGAACACCTTGCCGCCCTCACGACGCGAGCGTTCACCCTGCGTGCGTTGGTTTCCGCGCAAGTTCAGCACCCAGATCGAACTGAACTCCTCCGCAAGGCAGGCACGGATTCCGGAGTCCGCGTTGCCGTCGATCCATGAACCGTTCGTGACCAGTGCGATGACCCCCTTCTTCCCGATCCGGTCCGAAGCCCACCGGATCGCCATCTTGTAGCTGTCGTAGAGGCTGTTCTTGAGCGTGGCGGTGGAGCGGGCCGCGTAGGTCTCGGCCACGCGCTTCGCCAGCGCCGGATAGGCGACGTTCGGGTTGTCGTCCGCTGAACTGCGCTGGCCAGCGGACCACGGAGGATTCCCCACGATCACCTCGATCGGAAGTTCCTGCTGGCGCTTCAGGCGTTCGCTGTTCGCCGGGAGCCAGTCGTAGGGGAGCGTTCCCTTCTTCGTCTGGAGATTGAACGTATCCGTGAGGACGATCCCCTCGAACGGTTCGTAACCGCTTCCCGCTCCGCGCCTGCCGTGGTACGCCTCCTCGATGTGCACCGCCGCGATGTAGTAGGCGAGCAGCATGATCTCGTTGGCGTGGAGTTCCTCCCGGTACTTGCGTTCGAGGTCTTCGTTCGGGATCAGGCCTGACTGGAGGAGCCGCACCGGGAAGATGCCCGTTCCGGTGAACGGGTCCATGACGTGGACGCCCTCGTCGCCGAGCGAGCGACCGAACTCCTGCCGCAGCACGTGGTCGGCGCTATGCAGGATGAAGTCCACGACTTCGACCGGCGTGTACACGATGCCGAGGCGGTCGGCTTCCTTCTTCAGCGCGGTCGCGAAGAAGTTCTCGTAGAGCTCCATCAGGACTTTCTGCCGCGCCTCGCTGTTGTCGAGGCCCCGCGCCCGCTGCCGCACGCTTTGGTAGAAGCCCTCCAGATCCCGGATCTCGTTCTCCAGCCCGAACTCGCCGAAGTCCTTCCTGAGCTCGTCGAGCGCCCGGGCCACCGGGTTGTTCGATGCGAAGTCGTAGTTCTCGAACAGCGCCTCGAACACCGGGCGGGTGAGGATGTGCTGCGCCATCATGCTGACGGCGTCCTTGCGCGTGATGGAGTCGTTGATGGATTCCTTCAGTTCGTCGAGGAAGGCGTCGAACCACTCGCGCAGGGTGTCGCTCTCGGGAGTGGCCAGCAGGTCGTCGATGCGGACGACGAGGCGCGAGAAGATGTCGGCCACGTCCTTCGCCCACGACTCCCAGTACTTCCGGTCGCCGCACTTCTCGACGATCTTGGCGAAGATGGCGCCCGGCGGCAGGTCGAGCGTCGGGAACGGGATTGGGACGGGGCGCGGGCCGTTCCCGTTGATGAGGATGATCCGGGAGCCCTTGTTCCGGTTGAGATCGATCTTGTTGATTTCCGCGTTGAAGCGGTCGTCGTGGGACCGCAGCGCCCGGAGCACGCCCCAGAGCGCCGCGAAGCGCTTGTTGTCGTCGAGCGCTCTCGCCGGGTCGGTTCCGGCGGGTACGGCGATCGGGATGACGATGTAGCCGTACTTCTTGCCGGGGGCCTTCCGCATGGCGCGGCCCACGGCCTGCACGATGTCCACCTGACTGTTCCTTGGACTGAGGAACAGGACGGCGTCGAGCGCCGGCACGTCGATGCCCTCCGACAGGCAGCGGGCGTTCGAGAGGATGCGGCAGGCCCCTTCGGAGTCCTCCTTCAGCCATTCGAGGCGGCTCTTCCGGTCGAGGGCGTGGTGCTGGCCGTCCACGTGCTCCAGCTCGCAGCGGAACGCTCCGTCGCGCTCGTCCTCGGGCAACTGCTTGACGGCCTGCTCGACGATGCCGCCCCAGTGCTTCGTGACGAGCTTTGAGGACTTGATCTTGTTGGTGAAGGCGATGGCCCGGCGGAGCGGCTGGATGGGGCCGTCCCCGGGCTTCTTGTCCTCGGGGTTCTGGAGCGCCCGCCAGCAGCCGACGATCTTGGCCGCGTCGTCCAGCTTGATCTCGCCCTCGTCGGTCGCGAGGTGCTTCTGGAGCGCCGCCGCCGCGTGCTCCTCCGACATGGCGAAGATGACGACCTTGTAGTCCGACAGCAGGTCCTGCTCGACCGCGTCCGAGAAGCGCAGCCGGTGGAACTCCGGGCCGTAGGTCGCCTCGTCGTCCATTGAGAACACTTCCACCGAATGGTGGGCGGCCTTCGCCTTGGCCCCGGCGGTGTAGAGGCGCGGGGTCGCGGTCATGTAGAGCCGCTTCTCGGCCCGGATCGCGTTCCGGTCGTGGACGAGGACGAACGGCGAGGTCTTGTCGCCGGGCTTGTCCACGCCGGTCGTCCGGTGCGCCTCGTCGCAGATCACGAGGTTGAAGGCGGGAGCGCCGTCGTCCTGCGCCGCCTGCACCAGCGGCAGCGACTGGTAGGTCGAGAACACCACCGTCATGGACGTGGGCCGGTTCTTCCCGAGCGCCTCGCCGATCTTCTCGGGGTTGGTCGTGACCGGGATCTCCAGCTCCTGGATCGAGGCGTCCTCGTCCTCTTTCCCCGCACGCGTGTCCGAGCAGATGCCCACGTAGTGGTGGGGGACGGTCCGCTGCTCGGCCCACGCCCGCATCGACTGCTGGAAGAGCGAGATGGACGGGACGAGATAGAGGACCCTGCCGCCCACGCCGGCTTCCCGCTCGGCGATCGCGAGCGCGGCCAACGTCTTGCCGGTGCCGCACGCCATGACCAGCTTGCCCCGGTCGTTTGATTGAAACCCTTTCTGGACGTCGTGGACGGTTTCGCGTTGGTGCCGCCGCAGCGTGAGCTTTTCCGCCCGGCGGATGTCCTCCGGGGCCTGTTGCGCGAGATCCGGCCAGTGGATGGCGGCCTTGGCCAGTTCCGCGGTCTGGAGAACCTGACAAGCGGGGGTGACCTTCTCGATGGTCTTGATCGCGTTGTCGCCCCACTCCTTGCCGGTGTCCACCATCAGCCGCCCGGTGAACGCCTCCTGCGCCGAGGCGGCGATGAACGAGTCGATCGCAGGTTTCTGGATCTTGGTGTTCGGTCCGTGGAACTTGCACTGGATGGCGCAGACGCCGCCGCCCCGCTCCTCGGCGACGAGGTCGATCCCGATGTCCTGCGCCGTGAAGCCGGGCCGGTCCTTGGCCCACTCCGACCAGAGCCAGACATTCGAGAAGCGGTCCCGGTACACCGGGTCCAACTGGAAGAACCGCTTCATGAGGCGTTCGAAGAGCTGCCCCTGTTCGGTTGATGTGGTCGCCTGCGCCCGGAGTTGTTCCAGTGTCTCGTGAAACCCCATGGTTGGCGAGTGTACGGCTGATCCTCTGGAGAGCGCGTCAGGTTCTGACGAGGACGATATAACCAGTGATATAGTTATGTGGTGACCCCGGAAGACGCGGCGCGCAGCCTCGGCGCGCTCGGGAACCCGACCCGGCTCGGGCTCTACCGGGCGCTCGTGCGTTCGGGTCCCGCCGGCCTGACCGTCGGCGCGCTCGTGCGTTCCGCCGGCGCGCCGCCTTCCACCGTCGCCTTCCATCTCGACGCGCTCCGCCGGGCGGGGCTCGTCACGCAGGAGCAGCGGGGGCGCGAGGTGCGCACCCGCCCGGACTTCGCGCTGATGAACCGGCTCCTGACCTTTCTGACCGCCGAGTGTTGCTCGGCGGCTCCCACGGAGGAATCCCCATGTCCCGACTCCAGCTCGCCCTGAACGTGACCGACCTCGAGCAGGCCATCGACTTCTACTCGCGGATGTTCGACACGCCCCCCGCCAAGGTGAAGCCCGGCTACGCCAACTTCGCCATCGCGAACCCGCCGCTGAAGCTCGTGCTGTTCGAGGGGTCCGAGGGCGCCACCATCAACCATCTCGGCGTCGAGGTCGGTACGGGCGAGGAGGTCGTCGAGGCGGAGGCGCGGCTCCAGCGCGAGGGGCTCGCCCCGACCTCGGTCGAGGACGCCGCCTGCTGCTACGCCGGCAAGACCGAGACGTGGGTGACCGACCCCGACGGGGCGCGCTGGGAGTGGTACGTCAAGCGCTCGGACAGCGCCCGGTTCGGCGAGGGCGCCCCGATCGGAATCGAGGCGCCCTGCGCGCCGGCTCAGAACGAGTAGCGCAGCGCCAGCTCGAACTGGCGGGACGGCGCGTTGATGTTCGAGGCCAGCGACAGGTCGTTCTCGCCGAAGCTCCCGGAACGCAGGTTGCCGACCGGCGTGTCGAAGTTCGCCCGGTCGAACACGTTCAGCGCCTGCGCCACCACCTCGAAGCGGTGGATCCCGAGATACATGCCCCACGAGGCGCGGAAGTCCACGTTCAGGAAGTTGGAGCACTCGAAGCCGCTGGCCGCCGCCTGCCCGATGGACTGCCGATAGGCGTTCGCCGCCGAGAGGTCGAGGTTGCGGCAGCCGTAGGCGTTGTCCGCGGAGAACCCCGGAGCGAGGTCGCCGCCGTAGTCGTCGCCGTTCAGGTTGGTTCCCGAGTCCACCCGCACCGGAAGCGGCGAGCGGTAGTCGAGGATCGCCGAGAGCCGGATGTCGCCCGGAAGCGTGAGGATGCCGCTGGACACGAGCCGATGCCGGCGGTCGGTGTCGCCGGGGCGGGTCACCTCGGTGTACCCCGGGAACTCCGGATGCCAGCCGCTCGGGTTCGTGTTGCGGGTCCACAGCTCGGTCGAGTCCGACTTGGCGAGCGTGTAGCTCACGAGGAACTGCCAGTTGTCGGAGTACCGCTTCTCGAACTTGGCGTAGAACGCCGAGTAGTCGTGGTCGAGCAGCGAGTACGTGGCGTCCACCCGGCGGAACTGCGGATACGGACGCACGCCGTCGATGGCGTAGTTGAGGTTCACGCGTCGCATCGCGTCGGCGCGGGTCATGACCCGGGTCAGGTCCAGCGACAGCGCGGCGGTCTCGCCCAGTTGATGGGCCACGCCCACGTTGAAGTGGTGGGCGTACGGCTGCTCGTAGTCGTTGTCGAGGATCGTGATGTTGGGAGCCGCGGTCGAGAGGTACTCCTCGCGGGAACGGCCGCCGAGCGGGTCGAGGAAGTCCGGGTCGTTGATGATGATCGTCGAGGCCTGGTGCCACCACCGCTCGCCGAAGTTGGTCAGCGTCCGGATGTTCTCGAAGAACTTGCCGTAGCCGCCCTTCACCGTCGTGCGCCCGGTCCCCTCGCGCGAAAGGTCATAGACGAACCCGATGCGGGGACCCAGGTTGTTCAGGTCGCCGCGGCGGTCGGCCCCGTCGTGGAAGGGCACCGGGATCGGGAACTGGATCGAGGTGATGTCCTCGTTGAACGTGCCCGACTGGAGGTCGTAGCGGAGTCCGAGGTTCAGGGTGAGCCGGTCGCTCACCCAGTCGTCCTGCGCGTACACCGAGAAGTGGTGGACGGGCACCTCGTCGTAGCGCGGCTGCGACTGGGAGTACTGGATCGGGTAGGTGTCCGGGTCGTTCGTGTCGAAGGGCGCGTTCGTGTCGAAGGTGAACGTCCCCGCGTAGTTGTTCACGATGTCCGCGGAGAAGTCGATCCAGTTGTAGTCGAAGCCGAGCTTGAGCTGGTGGGTTCCGCCGAACCCCTGCCGGAACAGGGTCAGGTCGTCCTTGAACTGCCAGCGGTACTCGGGGCCCATCTGGTCGTTGCAGGAGCCGGTTCGGAGGTTCGGGCGACGGATGTTCACGTCGCACAGGCCCAGCCGCTCGTCGCTGAAGTCGCCCGCGTCGTAGGAGCCGGCGCTGAACGCCGGGCTGACCTCGTACTTGGAGAACGCCCGCTGGAAGCGGAACTCGTTCAGGGCGTCCTCGCCGGCCACCCACGTCCATCCGACGACCTCCGCGTTGCGGGGCACGGCGAAGTCGAATCCCTCGGTGGTGATCCCGCGGGCGTTGAGGTTCGGCCGATACTCGTTCTCCCACGCGACGCGCAGCCAGACCGAGTGGTCCTCGTTCACCTGATGGTTGATCCGGGCGAGCCACATGTAGCGCCACTCGTCCTTCGGGAACGTGCCCTCGTGCTCGGGGAACACGCCGCCGGTGGAGATGTCGTAGAAGAGCTCCTCGTTGGTCCGCTCGTAGGCGAAGAAGAAGTGGGTGCGATCCTCCCGGATCGGGCCGCCGAGCGAGCCGCCGAACTGGTGGCGCCGGTAGGCGGGCTCCTCGAAGTCCGGGTCGTCGGCCGCGAACTCCTTTTGCTGGTAGGTGAGTTCGGTGAGCGACCGGTCGCGGAAGAACCAGAACCCGCTGCCGGCGAAATTGTTGGTGCCCGACTTGGTCACCACCGTCATCAGCCCGCCGGTGGCGAGGCCGTACTCCGCCTTGAAGTTGCTGGTCGTGATCTGGAACTCGCCGATGGCGTCCATGGGGAAGTTCTGCCGCGCCTCGCCCATCTCGGCCCACGTGTTGTTCACGCCGTCCACGATGAATCCGTTGGCGTAGTAGCGCCCGCCGCCGCCCATGTTCACGTTGCCCCGGTAGTAGAAGCCCCGGATGGCGTCCTGGCTGGTGCCCGGCGTCAGCAGCGCGAGGTCCACCCAGCGCCGGGAGGCGACCGGCAGGTCCTGGATCTGGAGGTCGGAGACCGAAGTCGAGACGTCGGAGCGGCGCGTGTCCAGAAGCGGCGCGGCGCCGGTGACGGTCACCATTTCCTCGACCTGGGCGAGGCCCATCTCGAAGTTCATGACGATGGTCTGCTGGATCGACAGCGCGACGCTCTGGTTGACGACCGTGCCGAACCCGGTCAGTTCGGCGGTCACCGACCAAGCGCCGGGAAGCAGCGCCGGCAGGCGGTAGCCGCCTCCCGCGTCGGTCACGGCGGAACGGGACACGCCGGTGGCGTCGTTCGTCGCGGTGACCGTCGCGCCCGGAAGGACGGCCCCGGTGGAGTCCGCGACGGTTCCCTCGATCTGCCCGTACTGGGCGAACGCGGGAGTCGCGAGCAGCAGGGCGGCCGCAACGGCCGCCCCCGCACAAATGCCCCGCCGGCCACGCCGCGGATTTCCACGAAGCCTGGAGCGGTGTGCGCTGGTCATGTCGGAGTTCCTCCCGTAACAGTGCGTGACCGATCCCGAACGGAACGCTCGAGAGTCGGGCGCCGATCGTACCGGAGTGCGGAGGCGCGGCGCCTACAGGACGCCGTGGAGCGGCCCTCCCGGAGCGGCGAGCGCGTCCACCTTCCGCGTGACCGCCGGATCCTCGACCAGCGGCGGGGCGTGGTGGGGCTTCCGGCGGGCGTCCAGCACCAGAGGCTCCTCGCACGACCAGTGCTTGTCGCGGATGGCGGCGTTGCGGCCGTGGACGTCGTGCGAGGGGTTGGAGCGGGTGAAGGCGACCCAGAGCAGGTTCCGCAGGCTTTCTGCGGCCATCCCCGGGTCGTCGCACAACACCAGAAACGGAATCCCGGCGAGGTCGGTTCGCGCCGCGTCCAGCGCCTCGAACAACGGCCTCAGATCGCGTTCGGCCCGGCCCCGGAAGGGAGGCCCGCCGAGGACTGCGACGCCGGGCAGCACGAGGCGCAGGCCGTGAAACCCTTCGGGGATGGCCTCGCCGTATTCGCGGGGAATCGCGTTCGCGAGCTTGCGCCTCGGATGCCCGGCTCCGGCGACGATGAGCTTGGAGCCCATGTTGAGCCCCGTGCCCGAGTAGTCGAGCGTGTCGATGGTCGTGGCGGTCTGGAAGTGCAGGTCGGTGCGGAAGTCGGCGCGCTCCAGCACGTGGCCGAGGAGCGCCGGCACGTCGGAGGCGGTCAGGGCCGGGTCGTCCTCCTTCGCGGCGAGGAACAGGTACTTCGCGAGCGAGCACTGCCCGAACCCGAGGATCGCGTTGGCGATGGTCCACAGCTCCCGGGGCCGCCGTTCCGCGAAGGGCACGTAGCGCTCGCTGCCCACGGCGAGCAGCAGCGGGTGCACCCCGGCGGCGTCCACCGCGTGGACGGAATGCACCCCGGGCAGGGTCTCGGGCACCATCGGCTCGGTGATCTCGTGGATGAGCGACCCGAACGAGGCGTCCTCCTGCGGGGGCCGGCCCACGACCGTGAACGGCCAGATCGCGTCCCTCCGGCGGTGGACGCGCCCGATCGTGAGCACCGGGAAGGGATGCGTCAGGCTGTAGTAGCCGAGATGGTCGCCGAACGGACCCTCGGGGAGCGTGCGCTCCGGATCCACCCAGCCAGTGATCGTGAAGTCGGCGTCCGCCGAAACGAGGAAGCCGTCCGGGTCCCGCGCCCAGCGGAACGGCCGCCCGCCGAGCATCCCGGCGAACAGCAGCTCGGAGAGGCCCTCCGGCAGCGGCATGATCGCGGCGAGCGTGTGCGCCGGCGGGCCGCCCATGAAGATGCTCACCCGCAGCGATTCGCCGCGCTCCCGCGCCGCCGTGTGGTGGACCCCGACGCCCCGGTGGATCTGGTAGTGCAGCCCGATCTCGCCCGGGGCGTAGTCGTTGCCGGAGAGCTGCACCCGGTACATCCCGAGGTTCGAACGGAGCGGCTTTCCTCCGGGCGGCTCCTCGGTGAAGACCTGCGGCAGCGTGATGAACGGGCCTCCGTCGTCGGGCCACGACGTGATCGCCGGAATCTCCTCCGGCGGAATCCGCACCGCCTGACTCGCCGGTCGGAACCGACGGCGGGGGAGCGAGTGCACCGCCGCGTTGGCGGCGCGGAGCAGCTCCCGGGGCCGGCCGAGGTCGGCGAGGACCCGGCCCGGCTTCGCCCGGTAGCGCACGGCGGCCTTGGCGTTCTCAAGCCCGTGCCGGAGCAGGAAGCGGGCGCGCTCCGGCGTTCCGAAGAGGTTGGAGACGCACGGAACCGGCGATCCCTTGACCCGCTCGAAGAGGATCGCCGGACCGCGTGCGGCGTAGGTCCGGCGCTGGATCTCGGCGGCTTCAAGGTGGCCGTCCACCTCGTTCGGAATCCGGACGAGCATCCGGTTCCGCTCAAGGTCGGCGACGGCCGCGGCGAGCGAGCGATAGGCCATTCAGGGAAGCCTAGGCGAGCGATGCGCCGGGCTTCCGGCCGGCGGCGCGCCGTCGGTACCGGGGCCGTCCAACTGGGCCGCCCCAGCGTGATTCCGGGCGCATTTCCTCCTTGACGGGCGGCTCGGATGCGCTAGAGTCCATGTTCTGACCGGCCGGCGGCGCGCCGTCGGTACTGGGGCCGTCCAGCCGGGCGGCCCCAGCGTATTTCCGGGACGAACCGCGCCCCGGTTCCTGCGCCCATCTCGAAAAAGTAGCCACCCGTCGGCGACCGGTCGCCGAATCCAGAGGGCCCTGCGGTGCGGCTCCGGGAGTCGTCGGGATGGGGATGCGCGTTCGTGTCTACGTTGACGGGTTCAACCTGCACTACGGGGCGGTCCGAGGCACTCCGTTCAAGTGGCTGAACCTCGTGGACCTTGCCCGTGAACTGTTTTGGTGTGACGCGGTGGTTGGGGGCGTGCGGTACTTCACGGCCCGCATCGCCGGGAATCCGGACTCGCGAGCGCCCGGACGCCAGCAGGCATATCTGAGTGCGCTCGGCGCCCTGCCGGAAGTGACGATCCACATGGGGCGGTTCTCGGCGAAGCGAGACTGGCGCCCGCTCACCAATCTCCCCGTGGCGGGGAAGACGATCCATGCGCCGGCGCCGAGTGTGTCGCCCGCCGGAGATCACGTAGTCCGCGCTCCGGACGAGCAACGTGGCCGAACGCTTCGCGTCGGTGGGCACCCCCGCCGCGGCGCCCGAGGGAAGCCAAACCGGACGGCCCTCCCACCGGACGCCCTGGTCGCCGAATTCCAAACACGGGAGGAGAAGGCGTCGGACGTCAATCTGGCTGCGTACCTGCTGGACGACCTCTGGAACGACCGTTTTGACGAGGCGGTCGTGATCTCGAACGACACCGATCTCGTCACGCCGATCGGCATGGTCGCCGAGCGCAAGCCCATCACGGTCGCGTGTCCCGGGCGCTTGCCGGCCGCGCTTCCGTCACGCGAGGTCGCGACGCGAATCCGCTACATCCACCGGGCCCAGCTCAGGCGCTGTCAGCTTCCCTCGCCGATTCCCGGAACATCCATCACAAGGCCCGACGCATGGAAATGAGCGGACGCGAGTTCGCGCTCGCCGGAATCAGCGCGTTCGAGCACCTGCCGGATGGCCCCGCCGCCGCCCGGATCGCGCTCACCCACGGCGCGGGCGGCGACCGGGAGACCCCGGGACTCGTCGCGCTCGGGCTCGCGCTGGCCCGGAGCGGGTTCCGCGTGGTGCGGTTCAACCTGCCCGCCGCCGAGGCGGGACGCCGCCGACCGGATCGACCGGCGGTCGCCGCCCGCTGCATCGCTTCGGTCGCTCGCGGACTGGCCGGGCCGGCTCCGCTCTTTCTCGGCGGACGCTCCTTCGGCGGGCGGATGGTCTCGGAAGTCCTCGCCAGCTCCGAGCCGCCTGCGGTGCGGGGTGCGATCTTCCTCGCCTATCCGCTGCGCCCGCCCGGAAAGCCGGACGTTCCGCCGAACCGAGTCGAGCACCTGCCCGGGATCAGGACGCCTGCGCTCTTCCTCAGTGGCGGCCGCGATCCGTTCGCGCCGCCCGGCTTGCTGGAGCGGGTCGGGGACGAATGGAAGCGCGTCGTGCGGATCGCCGGGGCCGACCATGGCTTCCGCGTCGCGAAGGCGCACCGCGACGGACGCACTCAGGAGGCCGTGCGTGAGCAGGTCGCCGGTCAGGTGGCCCGGTTCGTGACCGATGTCCTGACCGGCGGCTTCGGGTGACCGGTTACTTCGGACCGAACACCCACGAGAGCCCGATGGTGAACGTGGTCTGCGACCTGGAGAGCCCGTCGGTGCAGCTCGGGCAGTCGAAGAAGTCCACGTCCGACCAGTCGCGCCGCACCTCGAAGCGGGTCAGCATCCGGGCGTCGTCGGCGATCGGCTGGAACTCCAGCGTGATCGTGTTCTCCATGAGCATCTGTTCGACGCCGGTGGAGCGGGCCTCGCGGTCGTTCATGAACTCGAACCGCTCGGCGAGCCGCCACTGGTCGTTGAGGTGGAACCGGAGATAGCCGCCGAGTCCCCACGTGAGCGCCGTCGCCCCGTCCGGGGAGACCGCCTGAATGGCGTCCATGTTCACCATGGTCTCCAGCCGGTCGCTGATCCCGAGGTAGGCGTTCCAGCTCAGGTCGCGCTGCCAGCCGCTCGTCGTCCCCTCGTTCTCCGGCCCGTGGATCCACGTCAGGGTGGTGTTGAACGCATCGCTCGGAGCGAGCGATCCCTGGAGGCCGTAGCTCTTCCCGCTGTTCTGGTCGAAGGCGTTGTCGAAGCCGTTGACCAGCAGCACGGCGCCGGTGAACGTGTCGGACACCGGGCGGCTGTACTTGGCGCCGAGGTGCGAGAACGGCTCGTTCCAGGCCCACAGGATGCCCCGGCTGTAGTTCCAGTTGAGGTGCGACTCCGCGACCTCGAGCCCGGCCACGGTGCCGAACAGACCCACGTCCAACTGGCCGCCGCCGGAATCCCGGTAGTAGCCGTACGCCTGCTGGAGGTAGAGCACGTCCGCGAGCGGCCCCGGCTCGAGCCCGTCCCGGAAGAGGCGCGCGCCCGAACCGAACCAAAGGTCGCTGCGGAAGCCGATCGGCCCGTCGCCGGTCGTCTCCATCTCGAGCTTCAACTGGTTGAACCCGAATCCCCGGGCGTTCGGGTTCGTGTAGTAGAGATCGTTGTTGCCGGAAGCCGGACTGTTCGTGTTCTGGGTGAAGTAGGTGTCCACCACGCCGGTGAAGGACAGCGGCTGCCCGCCGGTCCGCACCGCTCCCATCGACTCGTCCTGGGCGGGCGCGGCCGCCGTGACCGGAGCCGTCGCCGGCGCAGCGGGCGCGGGGGTGCGGGCCGCGACGAGCGTGACCAGCATCTCCTCGAGGGCGTCGATGCGGTCGCGGAGCGAGTCGATCTCGCCCCGGATTTCCGCCTCGAGCGCGATGGTCGCGGCCTCGTCGGCCGTCGTCTCGGCGCCGAGCGGCGCCGCAAGCAGGAATAGACCCGCCAGGGACAGGGCGATGCGCTTCATGGTGCGTCCTTCCCCCGGAAACGCGTCCGGGGCGCTCTACTGGCTGTTCGCGAGCGCGTAGCGGGCGACCTGCTCGTGGGTCGCGTACCAGACGTCTCCGACGGCGTTCATGTGGTCGATCAGTTTCTCCAGCATCACGATGCGGGAGCGGTGCCCGATGACGTGCGGGTGCATCGTCAGCAGGAACATCCCGCCCTCCTGGTGGGCCACGTCGAACTCGGCCCGCCAGATCGAAAGCACGTCGTCGGGCGTGCTGTGGGGCCGGATCGCCGCGTAGCGGCTGAAGCCGAAGTACGGGGCGTCGTCGTTGATCCACTCGACCGGAAGCTCGACGACTCCGGTCGGTTCGCCGTTCGCGACGATCTCGTAGGGCCAGTCGTCGGCCATCAGGCTGGAGTCGTACAGGAACCCGAGATCGCGGACGATCTGGAGGGTGTTCGGGCTGTAGTCCCACGACGGGGTCCGCATCCCGACCGGTCGCGTGCCGGAGAGTTCGGTCAGCGTCTCGATGGACCGCTCGATGAGCTCGCGCTCGACGTCGCCGGGAATCAGCGAGTTGCGCTCGTGGATCCAGCCGTGCACGCCGATCTCGTGTCCGGCGCCGGCGATCGCCCGCACGTCGTCGGGGTAGATCAGGGCGCTGACCGCGGGGATGAAGAAGCTGGCCGGAATTTCCTTGCGCTCGAGCAGGTCCAGCACGCGGGGAAGGCCGGCGACCGCGCCGTACTGGCCGCGCGAGAGGTTCGACGCCGTGGTCACGTTGTCGCGCAGCGAGACCGTTTCGTTGTCGAAGTCGAAGGACAGCGTCACCGCGACCCTGGCTCCGCCCGGCCACGACTCGGGGGCGAGCCGCCGCCCCGCGCGCACGGCCTCGATGGGCGCCCGCCATTCGGCCTCGGTCCACTGCCAGGGTTGCCGCTCCGGCTCGGGCGGAACCTCGGCCTCGCATCCCATGAGAGACACAAGGAACAGCCCGAGAACCTGACGCATGGGCCGATTGTATGCAACCCCGCGAACCCGGCGGAGCGGGGATAGACTGGCTTGGCGATGCCCGAGCGGCCCCGGTTTTCCGTGGATCCGGCCCAGATCCCGGAGCACGGGCTGTCCTTCGACCTCACCGCCTCGGCGGCCGACCTCGACTTCGGCGAGGCGGGCTTCGACTTGGGCGGGCCGCTGCGGCTCTCGGGCCGCATCGGAAGGGTTCAGGGCGGCGGCTTCCGCCTCGTGGGCGAGCTGGAGGGCGACGTGGGGCTCGAGTGCGTGCGCTGTCTCGAGCCGTTCCGCTTCGCCATCGCCGAGCCGCTGGACCTCGTGTTCCTGCCGGGAGGCGCGGATTCCGGCTATCATCCCGCCGCATCGGGTTCCGCGCGCAGCCGCTCCGGCGGCGAGCAGGGGTTGGGCGAGGATGAAATGAACGTCTCGTTCTTCACCGGGGACCGGTTGCTACTCGCCGAAACCGTCTGGGAACAGAGTCACTTGGCCCTCCCGTTCCAGCCTCTGTGCGCGTCCGCGTGCCGCGGCCTGTGCCCCGGTTGCGGCGAGAACCGGAATCTGGACTCCCGCTGCCGGTGCGACGCGGCGGATTCCGGCGGAGGAGCCTTCGGCGGCCTCCGGGAACTGCTCGGCTCGCGCTGAGCCGGCGACGACCCGTTCGAGACAAGGAGGATTCAAGCGATGCCCCATCCCAAGCGACGGCACTCCCGCTCCCGGCGCAACATGCGGCGGGCCCACGACGGGCTCGCGGTTCCCGGCATGTCCGTGTGCAACGACTGCCAGAACCTGATCCGCCCCCACGTGGTCTGCCCGCACTGCGGAACCTACCGGGGCCGCAAGGCGGTCGAGGGCAACAGCGCATCTTGAGCCGGATCGCCTTCGTCTTTCCGGGCCAGGGCTCCCAGCGGCCGGGAATGGGGCGCGCCCTCCACGACGCCTTCCCCGAGGCGCGCCACGTGTTCGAGGAAGCGGACGACGTATTGGGCGAGCCGTTCGCGCAGCTCGTGTTCGAGGGATCGGCGGAGGAGCTGACCCGCACCCGAAACAGCCAGCCGGCGCTGCTCACGGTCAGCGTCGCCGCGCTCCGGGCGCTTCAGGCGCGCGGCGCGGCGAGTTTCGACGCGGTGGCCGGGCACAGCCTCGGCGAGTACAGCGCGGTGGTCGCGGCGGGCGGGCTGCGCTTCGCCGACGCGCTGCGCCTCACCCGGATGCGCGGTGACCTGATGCAGGCGGCCGCCCCCGAGGGCACGGGCGCGATGGCGGCGGTGCTCGGCCTCGACGCCGGGGAAGTCGTCCGGATCCTCCGCGAGGTCGAGGCGGAGATGGGCGGGGTGGTCGAGCCGGCCAACTTCAACGGCGCCGGCCAGGTCGTGATCGGCGGCGAGGTCGCGCCGGTCGAGGCCGCCGAGGCGCGCCTGCGCGACGCCGGCGCGCGGCGCACGGTGCGGCTCCCGGTGAGCGCCCCCTTCCACACTCGCCTCATGGCCCCCGCCGCGGCCGGGCTCGCGCCGCATCTCGACGCGGCCGACTTCCGGGATCTCTCGGTTCCGCTGTGGAACAACGCGGACGCCGCGCCGGTGCGGGACGCGGAGGCGGTCCGGGACGGCCTGAAGCGCCAGGTGGAGGCCCCGGTTCGCTGGGAGGAGATCCAGCGCGGGCTCGTCGAGGCCGGCGTCACGTCCGTCGTGGAGGTCGGCGAGGGGAAGGTGCTCACCGGACTCGCCCGGCGGGCGATGCGCGGAGTGGATCGCTTCGCGGTCGCCGCTCCCGAGGATCTGGAGCGTTTCGCCGCATGAGCGGAATCGAAGGCCAGATCGCCCTCGTCACCGGGGGAACCCGCGGCATCGGCCGCGCCGTCGCCGAGCGCCTCGCCGGGGCCGGCGCCCGCGTGTGGCTCACCGGCACGGACGCCGAGCGCGCCGCCGTCGTCGCCGAA
Organism: Vicinamibacteria bacterium; assembly: GCA_965199715.1. GTDB lineage: Bacteria > Acidobacteriota > Vicinamibacteria > Marinacidobacterales > Marinacidobacteraceae > CBDATA01. Next base: position 826,767 of record OZ241322.1, on the reverse strand, counting down.
GAAATGGACGGCGAGGTCCACGGGATCGGCATGGACCTCGCCGATCCGGAGTCGGTCCAGGCGGCCGTCGGCCAGGTCGTCGCCGACGGCGGCGGGCTCCAGGTCCTCGTGAACAACGCGGGGATCACCCGCGACGGCCTTCTCGCCTCGCAGTCGTTCGAGGCCTGGCGCGCCGTGCTGGGCGCGAACCTCGACGGGCTCTACGTCGCCTGTCGGGCCGCGATCCGGCCCATGATCCGCGCCCGCTACGGGCGCATCGTGAACCTGAGCTCGATCGTGGCGCTTCGGGGCAACGCCGGCCAGACCGCGTACACCGCGTCCAAGGCCGGAATCATCGGCTTCACCCGGGCGCTCGCGAAGGAAGTGGCGCGGCGCAACGTCACCGTGAACGCCATCGCGCCGGGATTCATCCGGACCGCCATGACCGACGGCCTTCCCGAGGCGGCGCGGACCGAGGCGGTGAAGCGGATCGCGATGCGGCGCTACGGTACGCCCGACGAGGTGGCGGCGGCCGCCGCGTTCCTCGCCTCCCCGGCGGCCAGCTACGTCACCGGTTCCGTACTCGAGATCCACGGAGGTCTCGCGCTCTAGCCCGCGGAGGCCGCAGCCGCCGCATCCCGACACAGGAGACCCCATGTCCGAAACAACAAACGGCCGGCCCGAGGCGGAGGAGTCCATCCGCGACCGAGTGGCCGAGATCATCTGCGAACAGCTCTCGGTGTCCGCCTCCGAGGTGACCGACGACGCCACCTTCGTGAACGACCTCAACGCCGACTCGCTCGACATGGTGGAGCTGATGATGGCGCTCGAGGAGGAGTTCGGAATCGAGATCTCCGAGGACCAGGCCGAGCGCATCCAGAACGTGGGCGACTCGATCGGGTTCATCGAGCAGCGGCTCAAGGGCTGAGCCGCAACCGGAGGCCATGACCCCAAGACGCGTCGTCGTCACCGGCGTCGGGGCGATCTCGCCGCTCGGCGTCGGGACCGCCCCCACGTGGGAGGGCCTGCTCGCGGGCCGGTCCGGCGCCGGGCCGATCACCCGTTTCGACGCCGAGGCCTTCTCGGTGCGGTTCGCGTGCGAGGTCAAGGGATTCGAGCCCGCGGACTTCATCGGGCGGCGGGACGTCCGCAAGATGGACCGCTTCACCCACTTCGCGGTGGCGGCCTCGCTCATGGCGGCGGAGGACGCCGGGCTTGCGCTTCCCGTCGCCGACCCGGCCCGGGTCGGGGTCGTCATCGCGTCGGGCATCGGCGGCTTCGAGACCTTCGAGAACGAGCACACGAAGCTGCGCGAGCGCGGCCCGCGCCGGATCTCGCCCTTCTTCATTCCGGCGATGGTCGTGAACCTCGCCGCCGGGCAGGTCTCGATCCGCTTCGGCGCCGCCGGGCCGAGCACGGCTCCGGCGACCGCCTGCGCCGCGGGCGCGCACGCGATCGGCGACGCCTTCCGCCAGATCCGCCACGGCTACGCCGACGCGATGGTGGCGGGCGGCGCCGAGGCCACGATCACCGCGCTCGGCGTCGGCGGGTTCGCCTCGATGCGGGCGCTCTCGACCCGCAACGACGCGCCCGAGCGGGCCTCGCGACCGTTCGACCGGGGGCGCGACGGCTTCGTCGTGGGCGAGGGCGCCGGCGTCCTCATCCTCGAGGAGCGCGAACGCGCGCTTCGGCGCGGCGCCGAGCCGATCGCCGAAATCCTCGGCTACGGCATGAGCGCGGACGCCTTCCACGCCACCGCGCCCGCCGAAGACGGAAACGGCGCGGTCCGGGCGATGCGCGCCGCGCTCGACGAGAGCGGCCTCGACCCCGCCGCGATCAGCGCGGTGAACGCCCACGGCACCTCCACCAAGCTGAACGACGCCACCGAGACCAAGGCGCTGCGCACGGTCTTCGGCGAGGCGCTCGACCGGACGCCGGTGAGCTCGTCGAAGTCCATGACCGGGCACCTGCTGGGCGCCGCCGGCGGGCTCGAGGCCGCGATCTGCTGCCTGTCGCTCAAGCACCAGGTCATGACCCCGACGATCAACTACGAGGATCCGGACCCCGATTGCCAACTGGACGTGGTGCCGAACGAGGCCCGGCCGGCCCGCCTCGAGACGATGCTCTCGAACTCCTTCGGGTTCGGCGGGATGAACGCCTCGCTCATCATTGGCGAGGCGGGCTGACCCATGGACGCGCTGTTCCGCTACGTCCGCGAGATCGTGGACATCCCGTCGGTCACCGGCGACGAGGCGGCCGTGGCCGAGCGCGTGGGAGCCGACCTCGAGGCCATCGGCCTCGCGGTGGAGCGCGACGAGATCGCTCCCGGCCGGCCGAACCTGATCGCGCGCCATCCCGGCGGCGAGCCGAACGTCTGGTTCTGCACCCACCTCGACACGGTGCCGCCGTTCTTCCCCTCGAACGAGACCGGGACGCGCATCGGCGGGCGGGGCTCGTGCGACGCCAAGGGCGTCCTCGCCTCGATGCTGTTCGCGGCGCGGGAGCTCGTGGACGCCGGCGCGACCGGCCTCGGCCTCGTGTTCACCGTGGGCGAGGAGGTGGACAGCGCCGGAGCGATCCACCTCAATCCCCGCGGCTCCGGGCGCGGGCACCTCGTCTGCGGCGAGCCCACCGAAGGCGTCATGGCGCTCGGCCACAAGGGCACGCTGCGGATCAAGATCAAGATCGAGGGAACTCCGGCGCACTCCTCCTACCCGGAGGTCGGGGATTCGGCGATCCATCGGCTGCTCGGGCTCCTCGAGCGCCTCCGCGCCCTCGAATGGGAGCGCGGCGCGCTCGGCGAGGTCACCCTGAACGTGGGCGAGATCTCCGGCGGCGTGGCGGGCAACGTGCTCGCGCCCCACGCGGCCGCGACGCTCTACTGGCGGCTCGTCGGCGAGGCCGATCCGGCCCGCCAGCGCGTCGAGTCGCTGCTTCGGGCCGAGCCGCGGACCAGCTTCGAGCTGGTCGGCCTGAACGACGCCGTCCACTGCCGCACGCTCCCCGGCTTCGAGACGACCGCGGTGAAGTACTCGACCGACATTCCCTTCATGGACCGCTGGGGCGTCCCGCTGCTGATCGGCCCGGGGAGCATTCACGACGCGCACACCGCCGACGAGACCGTGGCGAAGAGCGATCTGGTGGACGCCGTCGGCTACTACCGCCGGATCGGCGAGGCGCTGCTCGACTGACGGACGCCGCGCGGGCGCTTCGGGACTGGTTCCGCCGCCGCCGGCGTCCGCTCGCCTTCCGCGACGGGCCCGACCCGTGGCGCGTCCTCGTGTCCGAGTTCATGCTGCAGCAGACTCGGGTCCGGGCCATGGAGCACCGCTACCGGGCCTTCGTGGAGCGCTTTCCCGATCCGGCGAGCCTCGCCCGAGTCGCCGAGGACGACGCCGTGGCCGCGTGGTCGGGGCTCGGCTACTACCGGCGCGCCCGGTTCCTCCACCGAACGGCCCGCATGATCGAGGCGGACGGCTTCCCCCGCGACGCCGCGGGCCTGAAGGAACTCCCCGGAGTCGGGGAGTACACCGCTTCCGCCGTGGCCTCGATCGCCTTCGGCGAGCCGGTCCCGGCGATTGACGGCAACGTCGTCCGGGTGCTCGCGCGCTGGTTCCGGATCTCCGGCCGGGACGTGCGCTCCGCCGCGGCGCGGCTGATGGAGTCGGGCGGCGCGGAGGATCCCGGCGAGTGGAACCAGGCGCTCATGGAGCTCGGCGCGCTCGTCTGCCTTCCCCGCTCCCCGCGCTGCGGCGCATGCCCCGTCGAGAGCGTCTGCGCGGCCCGCGCCGAGGGCTGCGTCGATGCATATCCCGAGCGGCCGCCGCGCCCGAGCCCCGAGCGGGTGCGGTTCGTCGAGGCGGTGGTCGCGGACGCCGAGGGCCGGGTGCTCGTGTTCCGTCGGACCGAGCCGCCGCTCGAAGGAATGTGGGAGCTTCCTGGCGGCGCGTGCCGCCCCGGCGAGGAGCCCGAGGCCGCGCTTCGACGGGTCGCGCGGGGCTACGGGATGCGCGTCCGCGGCCTCGCGCCGCTGCCGGAATTCCGGCACGCGATCATGAATCGCCGGTATCGAGTCATCCCGTTCCGGGCCGCGCTCGACGGCCCGAAACCGCCGCCCGGACGCTTCGTTTCCGAGGCCGACCTCGACCGGATTCCGAGCGGCTCGCTGCTCGCCAAGACCCTCGCCGGAGGCGGCTACACTCCGGCGCCGACCGACCCGACATGAGCGCGAACCACGAGAGCATCGAGCTGCGCTGGCAGGAGCGCTGGGAGAAGGCGGGGGCCTTCCGCGCGCCGGACGTCCCCGACGGGCCGCGCTTCTACTGCCTCGAGATGCTGCCCTATCCGTCCGGGCGCATCCACATGGGCCATGTGCGGAACTACACGATTGGCGACGCGGTCGCCCGCTTCCTGAAGCGGCGCGGCTTTTCGGTGATGCACCCGATCGGGTGGGACGCGCTCGGGTTGCCGGCCGAGAACGCGGCGCTGAAGCAGGGCGCGCACCCGCACGATTGGACCCACGAGAACATCGACCACATGCGTCGCCAGCTCCGGCGGCTCGGCTTCGGCTACGACTGGGACCGGGAGTTCGCCACCTGCGATCCCTCCTATTACCGCTGGAACCAGTGGTTCTTCCTCAAGATGTGGGAGAAGGGCCTCGCCTATCGGAAGAACGGCGAAGTCAACTGGTGCCCCGACTGCGAGACCGTGCTCGCGAACGAACAGGTCGTCGCCGACGCCTGCTGGCGCTGCGACTCGCCGGTCGAGCTGCGCGAGCTGCCGCAGTGGTTCCTGCGCATCACCGACTACGCGCCCGACCTCCTCGACGCGCTCGACGGCATGCCCGGCTGGCCCCAGACCGTCCGCACGCTCCAGCGGAACTGGATCGGACGCTCCACCGGCGCCGAGGTCCGCTTCCGGGTTCCGGCGCTGGACCGGGAGATCGCGGTCTTCACCACCCGGGTGGACACCATCTACGGGGCCACCGCGCTGGTCCTCGCGCCGCAGCATCCGGCGACCGAGGAGATCGCGAAAGACGACTCGCAGGTGCGCGAATACGTGGCCCGGGTCGAGGCGCACCGCGCCGGAAGCGATCGGCTCGAGGTCGGGAAGACCGGCGTCCCGACCCCGGTCCGGGCGGTGAACCCCTTCTCCGGCGAGGAGATCCCGATCTGGGTCGGCGACTACGTGCTCATGGAGTACGGGACCGGGGCGGTCATGGCGGTTCCGGCGCACGACGAGCGCGACCACGAGTTCGCCCGCCGCTACGGCCTCGAGATCCGCACCGTGGTCGTCCCGAACGACTCGGACGGCGAGGCGGACAACCAGGACGCGGCCTTCGTCGAGTACGGCACCGTCGTGGACTCGGGCTGGTTCAGCGGGTTGCCCACCGAGGAGGCGCGCGACGCGATGACCGCGCACGCGGCGGCGGAGGGCTTCGGCGAGGCTCGGACCACCTGGCGCTTCCGCGACTGGGGCGTTTCGCGCCAGCGGTACTGGGGCACGCCGATCCCGATGATCCACTGCGACGACTGCGACGCGGTTCCGGTGCCGGAGGCGGACCTTCCGGTCGAGCTTCCGCGGGACGTCGAGATCACCGGCAAGGGCGGCTCGGCCCTCGCCCGCAGCGCCGCGTTCCTCGAAGTGGACTGCCCCCGGTGCGGCAAGGCCGCCCGGCGCGAGACGGACACGATGGACACCTTCGTGGATTCGTCCTGGTACTTCTACCGCTACCTCGACGCGCGGAACGACGAGGCGCCGTTCGACGCCGAGCGGGCGCGGGCGTGGTTCCCGATCGACCTCTACATCGGCGGCGTGGAGCACGCCATCCTCCACTTGATCTACTGCCGCTTCTGGACCCGGATGATGCACGACCTCGGCCTCGTGCATGTGAAGGAGCCGGTGGTCCGCCAGCTCAGCCAGGGCATGGTCGTCAAGGACGGGGCCAAGATGTCCAAGAGCAAGGGGAACGTCGTGGATCCCGACGAGGCCGTCGAGAAGCACGGGGCCGACGCGATCCGGCTCTACGTCCTGTTCGAGGCGCCGCCCGAGAAGGAAATGGACTGGACCGACGCCCGCCTGGGCGGGCCGGCCCGCTTCCTCCGCCGCCTTGACCGCGCCTTTCCCGGCGACGCTCCGTGGCTCGCCTCGACGCAGCCGCCGTCGGGCGACGAGGACTTCGCTCCCGAGGACGTCGCGCTCCGCCGGCGGACGCATCAGACGATCGCGGCGGTCACCCGGGACCTCGGCGAGCGCATCCATCCGAACACCGCGATCGCCCGGATCATGGAGCTGTGGAACGCGCTCCACGCCCGCCTGCCGAAGGCCGAGACGGATGGCGCGCGGCGCGCGGCGCGGGAGGCGGCCGAGACCATCCTGACGCTCCTCAACCCGATGGCTCCCCACCTGACCGAGGAGCTGTGGGAGCGGCTCGGCGGAGAGGGCATGCTGGTCGAAGCGCCGTGGCCGGAGTGCCACGAGGATCTCGCCCGGGAGGAGGAGGTCGAGGTCGCGGTCCAGGTCAACGGCAAGCTCCGCGCCCGGATCAAGGCGCCGGTCGGGCTCGAGCGCGACCGCCTCGGCGAGCTGGCGAAGGAGCATCCGGGGGTGGTCCGCGCCGTCGCCGGACGGGAGTTCGCCCGGGTGATCGTCGTGCCCGACCGGCTCGTGAACCTCGTGGTCCGGTGAGCCGGACCCGCGCCGGAGCCGCGGCGATCCTTCTTCTCGCCGGGTGCGGCTACCGCCTCGCCGGAGTCGGCGGCGGGCTTCCGGGGCACGTCGAGATCCTCGGCGTCCCGCCGTTCACCAACGAGAGCGCGTTCCCCGAGATCGAGGACGGCATGACCGACGCGCTGATCGAACTGTTCCAGCGGCGCGGCGGCTTCGACGTCCAGGACTTCGAGGAGGGGGCGCAGGCGGTGCTGCGGGCGACGATCAACAGCGTGGACTTCTCGCCGGCCCAGCTTGATTCGGCGTCCGGGGTCGCTTCCACGTATCTTGTGGTCGTGCGCGCCGAGGTCGTCCTCGAGGACGTGGTGAACGACGTGGAGCTGTTCTCCGCCGAGGAGTTCACGCTGCGCGACGAGTTCGCGATCGGGGACGACCCCGACGCGGCGTTCGACCGCGAGGGCCTCGCGTTCAGGCGCATCTCGCAGGCGTTCGCCGACTCGCTCGTCGTGGCCATCCTCGAGGGCTTCTGATGGCCCGGGGGAAGGGCTTTTCGGACCGCTTCCGGGCGCTCGCGCCGGTCTCGGCGGCGAGCCGCGCCCCGAAACTGCCTCCGCCCGGCACTCCCAGCGTGGTGCTCGTGGGCGGCTCGGACAGTTGGCTGCGCCAGCGGGTCATCCGCCACTGCGTCCGGCACCACCTCGGCAAGGACGGCGAGACCTCGTTCCGCCTCCGCCGGCTGAACGGCGCCACGGCCTCGCGCGACGACGTCCTCGGCGCGGTCCGGTCGGCGGGGTTCAGCGGCGGCTCGGTGGTCGTGGTCCGCGATTCGGTCCGGCTGACCCGTCCGGACAGGAAGAAGCGCTTGTACGATGTCTTCCCGGAGCTCGTGAAGGCGCCGAAGTCGGCGGTCCTGATCCTCGAGTGGGAGAAGAGTCCGGGGCAGGAGTGGTCGGCGATCGAGAAGGCGCTTCGGGCCGCCGTGAAGGCCGGCCATCTGCGTGCGTTCGACTGCGACCCGCCGCCGGAACGGGCGCTCGGTTCGTGGATCTCCCGTCACGCCGCCTCGTTCCGGCTGACCCTCCCGAAGGGCGCGGCGGCGCTGCTGGTTTCGCGGTTCGGCCGCGACGTCCGCCGCATCCACAACGAGCTGGAGAAGCTCTCGGTCTGGTCCTCCGACGGCAAGCCGACGCTCGACGACCTGAGCGGGCTCCTCGGCGAGGGGAGCGCCCGCGACCGCTTCCGGTTCTCGAACGCGGTCGAGGCCGGGCGCCCGGCGGAGGCGCTCGCGCTGCTCGATTCGCTGCTCGCCGAGGGGGAATCGCCGCTTGCGCTCTTGAACCTTCTTTACAATCTAGCCGTGCGCATCCAGATCGTGCGCTTCGCTCCCCGGGGCGAATCCGTCCACGAGCTTCTCGGAGTTCCGACCGCCGTCGGCGATCGGATCGCCCGGGCGGCTTCTCGCTTCGACCGGCAGGCGCTCGGAATCCTCCTCATCCAGATCGCGGATGTTGACCACAAGTTGAAGTCCACTTCGGTTCCGCCGCGGGTGGCGCTCGCGGCCGTCACGCTCCGGCTCGCCGGAACCGCGCCCAAGGATTCGCCATGACCCGGCTCGCCCTGCTCGCCTCGCTTCTCCTCGCCGCTCCGGCCGCCGCCCAGACGGAGGCCTTCGACGACCTCCCGCTGCGCGCGATCGGTCCGGCGGTGATGGCCGGGCGCGTCACCGACCTCGCCGTGGTTCCCGGACGGCCCCACCACTTCTACGTGGCCACGGCGTCGGGCGGCCTGTTCCGCACCCGCAACAACGGGATCACCTGGGACTCCATCTTCGACCACTACGGGACGACCTCGCTCGGAGCCGTCGAGGTCGCGCCGTCCGACCCGCAGACGATCTGGGTCGGGACCGGCGAGCCGACGAACCGTCAGAGCTCCTCCTTCGGCAACGGGATCTATCTCTCGCGCGACGGCGGGGACACGTTCGAGAACGTCGGACTCGCGCAGTCCGAACACGTCGGCCGCATCCTCGTCCACCCGGAGGATCCCGATCTCGTCTATGTCGCGGCGCTTGGGCCGCTGTGGCGCTCCGGCGGACAGCGCGGCGTCTTTCGGACGTCGGACGCCGGCGAGACCTGGGAGCACGTCCTCGACATCTCGGCGGACACCGGCGCCGTCGATATCGAGATGGATCCCACCGATCCCACGATCCTCTACGCGGCCGTGTACACCCGCCGGAGGACGGCGTGGGGGTTCAACGGCGGCGGCCCCGAAGGCGGGCTCTGGCGCACCTTCGACGGCGGCGACGCCTGGGACCGTCTCGAGAACGGGATCCCCGAGGGCCCGCTGGGACGGATCGGCGTCGAGGTGGCCGCGTCGAACCCGGCGGTCCTCTTCGCGACCATCGAGCACGCGACCGAGTCGGGCACGTACCGGTCTCCGGACCGGGGGCAGAACTGGGCGAAGGTGAACGACCTGAACCCGCGCCCGATGTACTACTCGCACATCGAGGTGGACCCGGTGGACGACGCGCGGGTGTACGTGCTGGGGTCCGCGTTCTACTACTCGGACGACCACGGCGAGACGTTCACGCGCAACGAGGACATGACCCCGACCTACGACATCGGGGTGCACGGGGACCACCACGCGCTGTGGGTCGATCCCGAGGAGAACCACCACCTCCTGCTCGGCAACGACGGCGGCGTCCACGAGTCGTGGGACCGCGGCAGGTCGTGGCGGAAGCTGAACAACATCCCGCTCGCCCAGTTCTACGCGATCTCGCTGGATGCGGAGACCCCCTACAACATCTACGCGGGCGCGCAGGACACCCATTCGTGGATGGGGCCGTCGCAGACCCGCCGGCAGGCCGGGATCCTGAACAGCGACTGGATCCAGATCAACTTCGGCGACGGCATGGATCAGGAGTCGGTTCCCGGCGTGGCCGGAACCGCGATCACCTCGTCGCAGAACGGCGGGTTCGTCCGGCTGGACGTCCGCACCGGGAACCGGATGTCGATCCGCCCGACGCCGGGGCCGGACGAGAATCGCTACCGCTTCCACTGGCTCTCGCCGATCGCCTCCTCCACGCACGAGCCGGGGCGCATCTTCGTCGGCGGAAACCGCTTCTTCGCGTCGGACGACCTCGGCGGCACGTGGACCGCCAGCGAGGACCTCACCCGCAGCGAGGACCGCAGCGAGCTGCCGATCCTCGGCGTGCGCCCGGCGGAGGGAATGCTGTCGATGCACGACGGCGTCGCGGCGTGGGGAACCATCACGACGCTCGCCGAGTCGCCGCTCGTGGCGGGGCTCATCTACGTCGGCACCGACGACGGCCGGCTGGCCCGGTCCGAAGACGGCGGCGAGTCGTGGAGATTCGTGGAGCGGAACCTGCCGCTCGACACCCAGCGGCACGCGATCAGCCGGATCACCCCCTCGGCGCACCGGGAGGACCGGCTCTACGTCGCCATCGACCGCCACCAGTCCGGCGACTTCTCGGGTTACGTCCTCGTTTCCGAGAACCGCGGCGGACGCTTCAGCCCGATCTCGCTCGGGCTCCCCCGGGCGTGGGTGAACGACATCGTCGAGCACCCCGCCGGCGAGAACGTGCTGATCGCGGGCACCGAGGCCGGCGCGTCGATCACCTTCGACCGGGGCCGGTCGTGGGTCCGGTTCGCCGGCGGGCTTCCCGACGTCCCCGTCGATGACGTCGAGATCCACCCCACCGAGCTGGATCTCGTCTTCGGCACCCACGGGCGGTCCATCTACATCCTCGACGACAGCGGCCCGATCGCGCGGCGCACGACCGACGGCTCGCTCCTCTTCGAGCCGAAGCCGGCCGAGGTGTTCCTGCCGTGGAAGGACGAGAGCTACGAGGCGCAGGCTCGTTACGCCGGCGAGAACCCGCCGTACGGGGCGCTGCTCACCGTGTACCTGACCACCCCCGACTCGATGGCGCCGGTCTCGCTGCAGATCCTCGACGAGGACGAGAACGTCGTCGCCGACGTGGAGGTGGAGGAGCGGCGCGGCTTCCAGCGCGTGGCCTGGGACCTGCGCCGCGCTGGCGGAGCCGAGGACGCGCCGGGGGTTTGCCGCATCGCCGGGCCGCGGGTCGCGACCGGCGCCTGGCAGGCGCGCCTCCAGACCGAGACCGCGACCCGCACGGCCCCGATCGAGGTCGTCCTCGACGCCGGCCAGACCGTGACCGAGGAGCAGTACGCGGAGCGTTCGGAGTTCCTCGAGGAGATCCACGCGACGGTCATGGAGGCGTGCGCGGTCGCGGCGGGCCTCGAGGGCGAGGACGACCTGAGCGACGAGGCGCAGGAGGCGCTCGACCAACTCAGCCCGACCGGCGGGTTCCGCAACCCCTCCGCGCTCGCCCGTCTCGCCCGCCTCTACGGGGGCTTCACCGGCGACGCCGTCCGGCAGGGAACGCTGCATCCGCCGGAGCCGCTCCACCGGGACGAAGCGGAGCGGCTCACCGGGATCATCCGGGAGGCGCTCGAGGTGCTGAACGAGGAGTAGCGCCGATGCACCGCGCCCGGCGGCTGGACCAGTTCTACACGAAGGGCGCCGTGGCGCGGGACTGCCTCCGGTTCCTGCGCGCGGTCGCGCGGGACTTCCTCGACTGGGACCGACTCCTGTGGGTCGAACCCTCGGCCGGCGAAGGGGCGTTCTTCCGGCTGCTGCCCGAGTCCCGCCGCATCGGCATGGACGTGGAGCCGGGAGCCGACGGCGTCCGCCGGGAGGACTTCCTGACGTGGCGTCCGCCCGAGGCGGAACCGGACCGCACGGCGGTCGTCGGCAACCCGCCCTTCGGACACCGCGCCCGGCTCGCGACCCGCTTCTTCAACCGGGCCGCGGAATTCGCGAGCACGATCGCCATGATCGTCCCGGTGCAGTTCCGCAAGTACTCGGTCCACCGGAACCTCCGCCCCGACCTCCAGTGGATCGCGACGCACGCGCTGCCCGAAAGCGCGTTCTACACCCCCGACAACCCCGACTATCGACTGAACGCCGAGTTCCAGGTCTGGACCCGCGCGCCGGGCCACGGCTACCCCGATCTCCGGCTTCGCCAGCCGCCCCCCATCCGCCACCCCGACTTCGACATGTGGCAGTACAACAACACGCGCCAGGCGCTCCACGTGTTCGGGAACGGCTTCGATTTCGCGGTGCCCCGTCAGGGCTACCAGGACTACGGGCGCAAGGAGACCGACGCGGACCGCTGCGAGCGCACGACGCAGTGGATCCTCTTCAAGGCCCACTCGCCCGCCGCCCTCGCCCGCCTGCTGCGGATGGATTTCGGCAAGCTCTCCCGGAACAACACGATCACGCCGGGCTTCGGCAAGGCTTGCGTGGTTCGGGAGTACGACCGGCTAAAGTAATCGATTCGCCTCCACCGGAGTTTCGCTCATGTCCATCGACAAGAACTCAGCCGCAGTTACTGACGAGCGGCCCGAACCAGAGGGGATGGAAGCCGAGGCCGCTTCGTGGGGCGACTATCCGCTGGATGACATGCTTATCCGGTCAACCCACCTTTGACCGGCTGAACTGCGGGCTGGAGCCGCTTACGGTGCTGAGCGGTCGCAATGCGTCCGGAAAATCCTCGGTGATGCAGGCGCTCGGCTTGGTGCACCAGACCATGCGCGAGCGCGAGTGGTCCCGGCGCTTGGTCCTGAACGGAGCGGTGGTGCGACTGGGGAGAGTGCGGGACGTAACGGATCAGCTCAGTTCCGGGCGGTCGTTTTCGTTGGCCCTTGAATTGGCGTCCTGAACCGCTTGGCGGGGGCCTTCGGCGCCGATGGGACTCGCAGTGCGGAGGGCCACGCGATCTTCCAAGACTACTTCACCGGGGATCGGGCGGCGTTCCCGGACTCTTCGAATCGCGAGAAGAACAGGTTCCGCAGGGAGTTGACCTTTTCGGATCCGGCGAATCCCGGAGCGAAGCGCATGTTCCCGTGGCACGGCAAGGTCAGCCGGATGACCCTGCGGATTCACCACAGTTGGCCGATCCGGGCGGGCGAACCGGTGGTCGTGGTGTACGTCGGGCCGAAGCTGACCAGGAAGTGACCTCGCCGGCCGGCGATTGACAGGGGCGCGGCGGCCCTCCTACTCTCGACTCCCGCGTTTCGCCAGCCGCCGGGAGGTCTCCCATGAGCCGCAACCGCCGTTTCCTCACGATCCTCGCCGGTTTCGCCGGCGCGTTCCTCCTTGCCGCCGGGAGCGCGTTGGCCCAGGGGTACGAATGCAGCGAGGTCATGGTTCCCATGCGCGACGGGGTCCGCCTCGCCGCCGACGTGTACATGCCCATGGGGCAGGGCGACGGCCCGTTCCCGGTCATCCTCGAGCGCACGCCCTACAACAAGGGCGGCTGCGAGCACCGGCACGCGCCGTACTTCGCGCAGCGGGGCTACGTCACGGTCGTCCAGGACGAGCGCGGCCGCTACAACTCGGAGGGCGTGTACTACTGGCTGCTGGACGAGGCGTGGCACGAGCGGCAGGACGGCCACGACACGATCGAGTGGGCGGGGACCCAGCCGTGGTCCACCGGGAAGGTGGGCACGATGGGCCTCTCCTTCACCTGCTTCAACCAGTACCTGACCGCTCCGACCCGCCCGCCGCACCTCGCCGCGATGTTCTGCGCCCACTCGGCGGCGAACGCCTACCGCGATCTCTACTGGGCCGGCGGGGCGCTCCACATGATCATGCCGACGTGGCTGCTGACCCAGAACGAGATGGTCCAGCCGGTTCCGCTCTACGACCCGGGCCGGCGTGGCGGCTACGTCGGCGGGGACGAGGCGTGGCGGCGCTGGCACGAGCGGCGCCTCGAGACCGGCATGAACTTCGGCAAGAGCATGCTCACCCGGATGATGACGGACATGATCGAGAACCCGTACTACAACGACTACTGGCGCCAGTACGCGGTCGATGAGCGCTGGGACCAGATCGACGTTCCGATCTTCCACTACGCGAGCTGGTACGACCGCTACCCCCACTCGCAGGTCGCCCACTTCAACGGCATCCAGGCCGAGGGCGGGCCGAACGCCCGCGACGCCCAGAAGCTGTTCATCGGCCCGTGGCTCCACGGAGCCGGCGCCGTCACGGCGCGCGTGATCGGCGACCTCGACTTCGGCCCCGAGGCCGCGATCGACTACAACGCGCTGCGGGCGCGCTGGTTCGACCACCACCTGAAGGGGATCGAGAACGGGGTCATGGACGAGCCCCGGGTGAGCCTCTTCGTGATGGGCGCGAACTCCTGGCGCGGCGAGCACGAGTACCCGCTGGCCCGGGAGGTCCGGACCGACTACTTCTTCTCGGCCGAGTCCTCGGGATCGATCGACTCCCTGAACGACGGGACGCTGCGGACCGAGCCGCCGGGCGCCGAGCCGCCGACGAGCTTCGCCTACGACCCGAACGACCCGGTTCCCTCGATCGGCGGGGATCTGTTCATCGAGCCGAACGGGGCCCGGGACAACCGGCCCGCCGAGCGGCGGAGCCTGACGTTCACGACCCCGGCGCTCACCGAGGACACGGAGGTCACCGGCATGCCCACCGTGGAGCTGTGGGCTTCGTCCAGCGCGGTGGACACCGACTGGACCGTCACGATCACCGACGTGCATCCGGACGGCTACTCGCAGACGCTGCGGCAGAACATCCTGCGCGCCCGCTACCGCGACGGCGACGAGGCTCCGACGCTGATGACTCCCGGCGAAACGTACAAGTTCACGATCGAGATGTACCCGATCTCGAACCTGTTCAAGGCCGGACACCGGATCCGCATGACCGTCTCCAGCAGCTCGTTCCCCAAGTGGTATCCGAACGGGAACACCGGGCGCGAGATGGACGAGGACATGCCCGTCGTCGTCGCGGAGAACACGATCCACCACGACACCGAACGGCCGTCGAAGGTCGTGCTCCCGATCATCCCGCCCGAGTAGGCGGCGCGGGGGTCAGGACCGCAGGTCGTACTCCTTCGTCTTCTTCGCGACCATGCCGCCGAGGAAGAGCAGGCCGATCAGGTTGGGGAACGCCATGAACCCGTTGAGGAGCGTGCCCACGTTCCACACCGTCTCGACGGCCACGAGGCCGCCGACGAGCAGCAGCACCACGTAGATCACCCGGTACGAGAAGATGCCCTTCGCGCCGAACAGGTACTCCCAGCAGGTCTCGCCGTAGTAGTACCAGCCGATGATGGTCGAGAAGCCGAACAGCAGCGAGCAGACCGCGATCACCACCGGGGCGAACCCGAACGTCGTGCTGTAGGCGGCGGCGGTCAGGTCGCCGCTCGCGAAGTCGCCCGACGTCCACAGCCCCGAGGAGATGATCGCGAACGCCGTCATGCTGCAGACCACGATGGTGTCCACGAACACCTCGAAGACGCCGACGAGGCCCTGCTGCGCCGGGTGCTTCACCTGGGCGATGCCGTGGGCGATGGGGGCGCTGCCGAGCCCAGCCTCGTTCGAGAGCACGCCCCGGCTGATGCCCGCGGCGATCGCCTGGCGCACGCTCGCGCCAAGGAAGCCGCCGGCCGCCGCGTGCGGCGTCAGGGCGTGGGCGATGATGGTCTGGAACACCGCCGGGAGGCTCGAGACGTTGATCGCGAGGAACGTCACCGCCATGCCGAGGTAGATCACGAGCATCGCGGGAACCAGCTTCTCGGCCACCGACGCGATCCGGCTGATGCCGCCGAGCAGCACCGCGCCGACCAGCGCGGTGATGACGAGGCCGGGGACCCACGGGGTCAGGGTGACCCCCATGTCGGCGGCCGCCGCCACCGCCGTGACCACGATCGTGTTCGACTGCGCCATGTTCCCGGTTCCGAGAAGCGCGGTCGCGGCGCCGAAGACGCAGAACATCACCGCGAGCGCCTTCGCGACTCCCGGCCACGGGACGCCGGCCAGGATGTAGTACATCGGGCCGCTCGCGAAGTGCCCGCTTTCCTTGCGCACGCGGGTGCTGACGCCGGCGACCGCCTCGGCGTACTTGGTGGCCATGCCGAAGACCGCGGTGACCCACATCCAGAAGATGGCGCCGGGGCCGCCGACGAGGATCGCGGTCGCCACGCCGCCGATGTTGCCGTTGCCGACGGTCGAGGCGAGCGCGGTGGAGAGCGCCTGGAACGGCGTGATCTCGCCCTCGGCGCCCTTCTGGTCGTGCGACATGCCGCGGAAGACCTGCCGGATCCCGGCCGCGAAGCCGCGGACCTGGATGAAGCCGGTCCGGACGGTCAGGTAGAGGCCGCAGACGACGAGAAGCAGCGGCAGCGCGTACCACTGGTAGATGGCGTTGGACGCCCAGGCGAAGAATTCGGACATGAATGCCTCCCGTTACGACGGGAACTCAGAACCAGCCGACGACGTGCTGGATCACGATGAGCAGGATCGCGGCGGGAGAGACGAACCGGATCAGGAATCCCCACAGCGCCGCGCTCGGGAACCTCTCGCCGCCCCGATCGAACTCGGGCGCGGCGGCCTTCATGCCCCATTTCCAGCCGACGAACAGGCAGATCAGCACGCCGCCGATCGGCAGCGCGTTTTCGTTCCAGACGTTCACCATCAGGTCGAAGAAGCTCCCGCCGATCACCGGGAGTTCGGTCAGCGATCCGACCGTTCCGAACGCGAGCGCCGACGGGATCGCGGCGGCGAGGGTGAACGCGGTGATCCGCGCGACCGCCTGCTTGCGGGTCCAGTTCCAGCGGTCGATCGCGTGCGCGGTCGGAACCTCCAGCAGCGAGATGGTCGAGGTGAAGGCCGCGACCGCGAGAAGAACGAAGAACGCCGCGCCGAAGACGAGGCCGCCCGGCAGCGTGGCGAAGAGCTGCGGCAGCACCGCGAAGATGAGTCCGGGGCCGCCCGCCGACGGGTCGAATCCCGCGATCGAGAAGCCGGCCGGGAAGATGATGAATCCGGCGAGCAGCGCGATTCCGGTGTCGATGCCCACGATCGCGATCGCCGCGGACTTGATCGCGCTTTGCCGGTGCAGGTAGCTGCCGTAGGTGATGAGGGCGCCCATGCCGAGGCTCAGCGAGAAGAACGCCTGCCCGAGCGCCGCGCCCATGACCGTCGGGTCCATGGCCTTCGAGAGGTCGGGCTGGAGGTAGTAGCGCAGGCCCTCCGCCGCGCCCGGCAGCGTGACCGCCCGGATCGCGAGGATCACGAGCAGGCCCAGCAGCAGCGGCATCATGATCCGCGCCGCCTTCTCGATGCCCTTGCGGATTCCCTGGTTCACGCACCACGCGGTCGCGAGCAGGAACAACGCGGTGAAGACGACGCTCATCAGGCCGTCGCCGGAGACCTGGCCGAACAGCGCGGCCGAGCCCTCGGCGTCGGCGGCGAGCCCGCCGGTGACCGCAAGCCACAGGTAGCGCAGCGTCCAACCGGCGATCACCGAGTAGAACGAGAGGATGAACACGCCGGCCGAGACCGCGAGCGCGCCGAGCACCCACCAGAAGCGCTGCGGAGTGATGCGCCGCACCGCGCCCGCCGGGCCGAGCTGCGCGTAGCGTCCGAGCAGCACCTCGGCGAACACGATCGGCGAGCAGATGAGCACCACGCAGATCAGGTACACGAGCACGAAGGCGGCGCCGCCGCCCTGTCCGGCCTGCGTCGGGAACCCCCAGACGTTGCCGAGCCCCACGGCGGAGCCGGTGGCGGCGAGGATGAACCCGAGTCGGGAGCCCCAGTTGCCTCGTTCGGTGGCCATGGTTCCGATCCCTTGCTAGTCGAGCGGTGAGATCGAGCCGTCCGGGGAGACCCGGAAGATGGCTCGGGCGTGGGCGTCCGCGACCAGCAACGCGCCGTCGCCGGTCATGGCGAGCCCCTGCGGACTCATGAAGGGGGTTCCCGAGGCCAGCTTGGAGACCCGCCCTTCGGGGCTGACGGCCCACACGCAGCGGGCGTAGCCGTCGGTCACGAAGAAGGTGCCGTCGCCGCCCCGCGCGAGGTCGTGCGGGAACTCGAACGGGGACGACTGGATCAGCGGCTCGAGGGCGCCGTCCCGCACGCGCACGATGTTCCGGTCCGTCAGAACGAAAAGCTCGCCGTCCGCCCCCGGCAGGATGGCGCGTCCGGCCTCGATCTCGGCGAGGTCCTCGATCCCGCTCTCCGAGAGGAGCCGCAGGCGCCGGGTCACCCGGTCCACCGCGAGCACCCCGCCGCCCGGCGGCAGCGCGACGCCCCACGGAGTCACGAAATGCTCGTCGTCCGGAATTCGCTCGATCTCGCCGGCGGCTCCGAGGCGGTACAGCGCCATGGTCGCGGGATCGCTCGCCACGAGCGTGCCGTCCGCGTCCGGAGCGATGTGGCGGATGCCGAAGAGGGGGGTGCGGGGGAGGCCCTCGCCGCGCGCCACGACCTCGAAGTCGGAGCCGTTCCACCGCAGCACCGCCGCCGCCTCGAGGTCGGCCACGAGGATCGCCCCGTCGGCGGCTACCGCCACGTCCACCGGGTACTGAAGCTCCTCGGTCGCCGCGAGCGTGAGGAAGACGGCCGGCGCGACTGTCCCAAGGGCGATGGCGGAGAGCAAACGGGCGTTCCGGGCGGCAGGGCACTCTATCAGTCGGGGGCCTGGAATCGCGGCCCCGCGAAGCCGCGGGAAGAGGAGGACGAAATGGCGGACGCATCGGCCGACCCGGTTGCGCTCCGGTTCCGCATCCGTGAACACACGCCGGAGACCAAGCCGATGGCGCGCCTGGCGCAGTGCCTGAAGCACCTCGCGACGCTGCTCGGCGAGACGAACGGCGTGCACCTCCGGGGCGTCAAGCCGGGGAGCATCGAGGCCGAGATGACCGTCAAGCCCGACGCGGCGACCGCAGTGAACGAGCGCCTCGCGGCGGTGATGGCCGGCGCCGGGCCGGCGAACGCGCTCGAGGCCCGCGCAGCCATGGAGCGATTCCCGGCGGAAGACTCCGCCAGCGCCGACCTGGCGTCAGAGGGCGACGAAGGCCTGCTGCGCTTCCACCCCGACGCGCCGCCCGGCGAGCCGCAGTTCGGTCCCTTCTCCGGAGAGGGGACTCTGGACGGGATCCCCATCGTCGTCGGAGGCCGGGGAGATCCAGCGCCGGCGCGCCTGCGCGACGTGAATCGGGTGCGCATCCGCCAAGCCTCGCGGGACGTGGCCCAGGACATCAGCCGACACCTGTTCATGGGGTGGATCCGCGCGTCGTCGCCCTGCGTGAAGACGTCGTGCCCGATCGCGCGGGCGTCGTAGCCGCCCTCGGCGGCCTCGGTCACCTCGAAGACGATTTCGTGGGTCTCGGCGCTCGCTCCCAAATCCTGGTGCCCCGTCCGGAGCGGGCGCGACAGCATCTGTCGCAACCAACGGCTTGGTACGATCCACGCTTCGTTCCGCCGCTCCGCGCGGCGAACGCGGGGCCGGAGGGGTGGGCCGGCCCGCGCCGGTGACCGTCCGCCATTCTTCCGGGAGGCTCCCATCGTGGACATGCTGCTCTACATGACGCCCGCGTTCGGCGCGGTCGCGCTCCTCTTCGCGGTCAGCCGCGCCCGCTTCGTGGGGAAGCACGACGCCGGGACCGGCCGGATGCGCGAGATCGCCGCCGCGATCCGCGAGGGCGCGATGGCCTTCCTGCGCCGGGAGTACTCGGTGCTCGCGGTGTTCGCGCTGCTCGTCGCCGTGATCCTGTTCGTCGCGAACCTCGCCGCCGGCTCCCAGCTCGTGGGCCTCTCGTTCCTCGTGGGAGCGTTCTGCTCCGCGATCGCCGGCTTCTTCGGGATGCGGGTCGCGACCGCCGCCAACGTCCGCACTGCGAACGCCGCCCGCGAGTCCATCGTCCCGGCGCTTCGGGTGGCCTTCGCCGGCGGCTCGGTCATGGGCATGTCGGTGGTCGGCCTCGGGATCCTCGGCCTCTCCGGCCTCTTCTTCCTTTACGCCGGGATGTACGGGGTCACCGGCGACGCGCTCCAGAACCAGGTGCTCCAGGTCCTCTCCGGCTTCAGCCTCGGCGCCTCGTCGATCGCGCTCTTCGCCCGGGTCGGCGGCGGCATCTACACCAAGTCCGCCGACGTGGGCGCCGACCTCGTCGGCAAGGTCGAGGCCGGGATCCCCGAGGACGACCCGCGCAACCCGGCGGTCATCGCGGACAACGTCGGCGACAACGTGGGCGACGTCTGCGGCATGGGCGCGGATCTCTTCGAGTCCTACGTCGGGGCGATCATCGGCGGCATGGTGCTCGGCGTGGCCTACGCCGAGAGCGTCGGCGGTGATCCCTTCCGCTTCGTCATCCTCCCGATGGCGCTCGCCGGGTTCGGGATCGCGGCGAGCATCCTCGGCACCTTCGCGGTCCGCACCCGGGAGGGCGCAAACCCGCAGACCGCGCTCAACATGGGAACGCTCGGCGCGGCGGCGCTGATGCTGGCCATCGCCTGGCCGGTGATCGGGATGGTCGCGCCCGAGGCCCAGACCGCGATCTACCTGTGCCTCGTGACCGGCCTGGTGACCGGCGCCGCGATCGGCCTCGTCACCGAGTACTACACCTCCGACGCCCGCAAGCCGGCGCGGGCGGTGGCCCAGGCGTCCGGCACCGGCGCCGCGACCAACATCATCTCCGGGCTGGCGCTCGGGATGCGCTCCACCGCCGCGCCGCTGCTGCTCATCGCCGGCGCCATCGCGCTCGGGTACTGGTTCGCCGGCCTCTACGGCATCGCGATCGCCGGCCTCGGCATGCTCGCCACCGTCGGCGTCCAGCTCGCCGTGGACGCCTACGGGCCGATCGCCGACAACGCCGGCGGGATCGCCGAGATGGCGGAGCTTCCCGCCGAGGTGCGCGGCCGCACCGACAAGCTGGACGCGGTCGGCAACACCACCGCCGCCATCGGCAAGGGGTTCGCGATCGGGTCCGCCGCGCTGGCCGCGATGGCGCTCATGAGCGCCTTTCAGCAGCAGGCCGGAGTCGAAGCGCTGGGCCTCTCGCTCGGGAACCCGGTCGTGCTGGCCGGCCTCCTCATCGGCGGCATGGTCCCGTTCCTGTTCTCGTCCATCGCCATGGAGGCGGTGGGGCAGGCGGCCTTCGACATGATCAAGGAGGTTCGCCGCCAGTTCCGCGAGATCCCCGGCCTGCTCGAGGGCAAGCCCGGCGTGAAGGCGGACAACGCCCGCTGCGTGGATATCGCGACCGCCGCCGCGCTGCGCCGGATGGTGGCCCCCGGCCTCCTCGCCGTGCTCATCCCGGTGGTCGCCGGGTTCGTGGACAAGAACTTCCTCGCCGGACTCCTCGCCGGGGCGCTGGTCTCGGGCGTGCTGCTCGCGATCTTCATGGCCAACGCCGGCGGGGCGTGGGACAACGCCAAGAAGTACATCGAGGGCGGCGCCCACGGCGGCAAGGGCAGCGAGGCCCACAAGGCGGCGGTCGTCGGCGACACGGTCGGGGATCCCTTCAAGGACACCGCCGGGCCGGCGATCAACATCCTCATCAAGCTCATGTCGGTGGTGGCGCTGGTCATCGCCCCGCTGATCCGCTAGATCGCCGGGGCGCGGCCGAATGCGCAAGGCCCTCGCGTTCGCCGCGATCTACCTGATCTGGGGGGCTGCCTACCTCGCGATCGGCATGGGGGTCGCGGAGCTTCCGCCGTTCCTCCTCGCCGGCTGCCGCTTCTTCACGGCCGGCCTCCTGCTGTACCTCTGGGCGCGGCGGGGCGAAGCGCCGCTGACCCGGCGCGAGTGGATGGAGACGGCGGTCGCCGGCGTCTTCTTCTTCGCCTGCACCCACGGGCTCGGCCACTGGGCGCAGGTGCGGGTTCCCTCGGGCGCGGCGGCCGTGCTCGTGGCGACCGTCGCGTTCTGGCTGGTCGGGCTGGACGCGGTCTTCGTGAGCCGGCGGGCGCCTTCGCTGGCGGCCGTCCTGTGCATCGCCTGCGGGTTCCTCGGCGTGGTCGTGCTGGTCGCGCCCTGGCGGACCGAGGCGGCGCTGCACCCGGCGGGCGTGGTCGCGCTGCTGTTCGCCCCGATCGCGTGGGCGACGGGCAGCCTCTGGGCGCGCCGCAGGACGATGCCGCGCTGCCTGCCGCTGTCCGTCGGCGCCCAGAAGATGGTCGGCGGCTCGGTCCTGCTCGGGCTCGCGACCGCGTCGGGCGACTGGGCGAAGGTGGACTGGAGCTCGCTCGGCCGGTTCCACCTGCTGCTGTTCCTCTACCTGATCGTCTTCGGATCGGTGATCGCGTTCCTCTCCTACAGTTGGCTGCTGAGCCGGGTCGAGCCGGCGCTCGTCGGGACCTACGCCTTCGTGAACCCGCTGGTCGCGGTGTTCCTGGGCTGGCTGGTCGCGGGCGAGGAGGTCAGCTCGAGGGCGCTCGTCGCGCTCGCGATGATCGTGGTTCCGGTCGCGATCCTGCAGTGGCGCGAGGCGGGCGTGCGGCGGAAGGAGCGCGACCTCCCGCACAT
The DNA here is from genome assembly GCA_965199715.1 of Vicinamibacteria bacterium. GTDB lineage: Bacteria > Acidobacteriota > Vicinamibacteria > Marinacidobacterales > Marinacidobacteraceae > CBDATA01. The sequence continues at coordinate 804,735 of OZ241322.1, read as the reverse complement.
CCTGCACGGGCGGAGCTAGCCAGCTCGGCCTGCCCCGGATCGTCCAGTGGGCCGTCTTGACGTCCTGGGCCTTCCGTTTCGCTTCGGGCCGCATCTCTTCCGGGAGTCCCTGCGCGGCGAGTCGGTCGGGGTCGTGTCGGCGACGGAGGCGGGAGTGCGCGATGCGCACTCTCGGCAGCCCCGCGCCGGGTTTCGGTCCGAGCGCGGCGCTAGCCGCCCCGACCTGCCGGTCGGGAGACGGGGCCGCCTTCCCCTCCTTGACTGCGCCCGCCGCTTGACGCACCAAGCCGATCAACGCTCCGCCGAGCGGGCCGGCGAGCACCTTGGCGATCACTTCCTCGCGTCGCGGACGATTCTCCACGCCTCCTGGATTTCCTGCGTTCGCCGCGTCGCCTCCTCCTTCATCGCCTCGGGGAGCCCCTGCGCCGCGAGCCGGTCGGGGTGGTGCTGGCGCATCAACCGCCGGTAGGCGTCGCGCAGCTCGGAGTCGCTCGCGTCCCTGCCGACCCCGAGCGCGTCGTAGGCGCCCGCGAGCTTCTCCTCGGGCGACGGGCCGGCGGGCTGGAACGCCGCCGCGGCGAGCCGCTCCATCTGCGCCACCTCGGACCGCGAGAAGCCCAGGTAGTCGGCGACGTGGTCGAGGATGCGCCGCTCCGCCGGATGCACCCGGCCGTCCGCCCACGCCGCCTTCAACTGGATCTCCATGAACGCGCGGGCGAGGTTCCGCCGCTGTCCGATGGTCCGCTTGAACTGCCGCAGCGCGGCGTTCAGGTCGAAGTTCGGCGACTTCCCCTGGTTGAAGAGGTCGTTGGCGAGCCGGCGGTCCTCGGCGTCGAGACCGAGGCCGCGCATCACGGCGCGGGCGAGCTCCGCCTCTTCCTCGCTCACGCGCCCGTCGGCCTTCGCGATGTGGCCCATCACGCCGAACGTGGCCACGAAGAAGGTGACCCGGCGGACCTCGTTCGGATCCTGCCGCGGCGGCGCCCCGCGGCCCCGCCGCGGCTGGGCCCGGGCCTGCGCCTGCGCCGCATTCCCGAGCGAAGACCCGAGCGACGCGCCCAGAAGCGCTCCGAGCGGGCCGCCCAGCGTGAACCCCAGCGTGCCGCCGATGAGGGCGCCGAGCAGGCTCATGGAGTGGGGAGTCTAGGGGAGGAGCCTGCGGATTCCGTCGGGGCCGACGCTCGCTCCCGTCACGATCGCGGCGCTCCGCCCGCGCTCCGCCGCCGGAACCGACCGGGCTCCCGCGACCGCGAGCGCGCCCGACGGCTCGGTCACGATCTTCGTTTCGAGCAGGAGCCGCCGCGAGGCCCGGAGCGTGTCCTTGTCGGGAACGAGCACGGTGCGATCCACGAGCCGCCGAAGCGCGGGGAAGAGCTCGGCCGCGAGGTAAGGAACGGCGGCCCCGTCGCAGATCGTCCGGCAGGGCGCGGCCACCGCCAGCCCGGCCTCGAGGCTCGCATGGAGCGCGCAGCATCCGGCGGGCTCGACCGCGTAGATCCGGATGTCGGGGCGGCGGTCCTTCAGCGCCCCGCCGACCCCGGTCAGGAGGCCGCCGCCGCCCACCGGAATGAACACCGACTCGAGGTCCGGCGCGGCCTCCAGCAGCTCCACGGCGAGGCTCGCGTGCCCCCGGTGGACCGCGGGCTCGATCCACGGGTGGACGAACGCCTCGGGCTCCGCTTCCCAAAGGCGCTCCTTCAGGAAACGGAACAGCTCGGGAACGGGTACGAGGCGCGGCTCGCCGCCCGCCGCCCGAAACCCTTCCACCTTCGCGCGCGGCGCCGTCTCCGGGAGCAGCGACCGGACCGGAACGCCCCGCCTGCGTCCCGCCCAGGCAAGCGCGAGCGCCGTGTTGCCGGCGGAGACGGTCAGCAGCCCCGCCGCGACCGCCTCGTCGGAAAGCCGCGACGCCGCGTCGAGGATCCCCCGGACCTTGAACGAGCCGGTCGGCAGCAGGGTCTCCAACTTCAGCAGCAGGCCGTCCGCCGGGACCAGGGGACTCGGCGGAAAGACCGCGCGGAGCCGGCGCGCCGCGGCCTCCGCTTCCGCCCATCCGGGCGGCTCCACCATGAAGGGAGCGGGCATGGGCGCGGGTATTATGCGGCGCGGTGACGCCCATGAGCTTCGCACTGACCATCGCGCTCGGCCTGCTGGCGCAGGGCGGGCTGACCGACGACTCCGGCTGGGATCCGACCCTCGCTCGCGGGGACGCGTACGAGGTCGCCTTCGAGACCTCCGAGGGGACGTGGATGTCCCTCGACGTCTCTCCCGACGGGCGGAACCTCGTGTTCGACCTGCTCGGCCACGTCTACCGGGTTCCCGCGACCGGCGGCCGCGCCGAGTGCCTCACGCAGGACAGCGGCGTGGCGGTGAACTACCACCCGCGCTGGTCGCCCGACGGAACCACGATCGCCTTCGTCTCGGACCGGGGCGGCCAGGCGAACCTGTGGCTGATGGACGCCGACGGCGGCGACCCAAGGCCCGTCCACGAGGACGGGAACTCGCGGGTGGCGACTCCGGCGTGGCTTCCCGACGGAAAGGGGATCGTCGTCCGCCACTTCACGCTCTCCGCGCCCCGGCGCTCGGGCCTGACCCTCTTCCATCCCGAAGGCGGCAGCGGGGTTCCCCTTCTCGGCGAGGACCGCGCCCGCGCCTCGTGGCCGGCGCCCGACCCAGACGGGACCGGGCTCTATTTCCACTACTCGCCCACGTCGGAGCGGGATCCGATCCGGGGCGGCATGCAGATCCAGCGGTTCGATCTCCGCACCGGCATGACTGAGGACGTCACCGCCGGAGAGGCCCAGCAGCAGTACCAGGGGTCCAGCGGGGGCGCGATCGCGCCCGAGCCGTCTCCGGACGGGCGCTTCCTCGCCTTCGCCCGGCGCATCCCGGGCGGGACGATCTCGTTCAAGGGGCATCGCTTCGGCCCGCGCACCGCGCTCTTCCTACGCGATCTCGCGACCGGGGCCGAGCGGCTTCTCGCCGACCCGATCGAGACCGACGTCGCCGAGGGGATGAAGGTGGAGCGCGTGCTCCCCGGCTATTCGTGGGCGCCCGACAGCCGCGCGGTCTTCCTCACCCGGGGCGGCGGGATCGTCCGGGTGGACGTCGAGACCGGCGAGACCGCCGAGATCCCGTTCACCGCCGAGGTGCGGCGCACGGTCTCGGAGCAGGCGCGGGCCGAACTGAGCGTCCGCGAGCCCGAGTTCCGGGCGCGCATGATCCGCTGGCCGACGATCTCCCCCGACGGGACGACCGCCGTGTTCCACGCCGCCGGCCGCCTGTACCGGATGACCCTGCCGGACGGCGTTCCCGAGCGGCTGGTCTCGGGCGACGACGCCTTCGAACTCTCGCCGGCGTTCTCCCCCGACGGCGCGTGGATCGCCTATGCGTCGTGGGACGACGCGGTCGGGGCCCTGATGCGGGTTCCGGCCGAAGGCGGCGCGCCGACCCGGCTCTCCGTCGAGGCGGCTCCGTACCTCCACCCGGCGTGGACCCCCGACGGGACGGGGATCGTCGCGGCTCGGGGCGAGGGCGCGCCGGCCCGGGGCCGCTCGTGGTCTGCGAACCTCCACTACGACCTCGTGCGGATTCCGGCGGACGGCGGCGAGGCGACGTTCCTGACCCGGACGCTGCGGCCCTTCAACGCGGGGCGCCCGCTGATGCCCCGCCGACAGATCGTCGCGCCTTCCTTCGGACCCGAGGGGCGCCTGTTCTTCCCCGAGCAGGACTCCTGGATGCGCGACGGCCGGCGGCAGGACGTGACGCGCCTCGTGTCGGTGCGGGCGGACGGCTCCGACCGCCGCATCCATCTGACGTTCCCGTTCGCCGACGAGGTCGCGCCCTCGCCCGACGGCGCCTGGGCGGCCTTCTCCGAGGGGGACAACGTCTATCTCGTCGCGCTGCCGTGGCCGGGAGCCGGCGCCGAGCCGCCCCACGTGGACCGCCGGAACCCGTCGCTTCCGGTGCGGACGCTGTCGCGGGACGGCGGAATGTTCCCGCGCTGGAGCGCCGACGGCCGCCTCCATTTCGGGAGCGGGCCCCGCATCAGCGCCTACGACCCCGACTCCGGCGAGACCACGCGCTACGAGGTGGACCTGCGGCTGCCGCGGCATCGGGCGAACGGCGGCCTGCTCCTGACCGGAGGCCGCATCGTGACCCTCGGACCCGAGGGGACGATCGAGAACGGCGCGGTCCGGATCGAGGACGGCTGGATCGCCTGCGTGGGCGCCTGCGAGGCCGGGGACGGCGACCGCGTCGTCGATCTGGCGGGGCGCACCGTGATCCCCGGCCTCATCGACATGCACGCCCACCACCACCGGGACCACACCGGCGTGATCCCGCGGCGGAACTGGGAGTCGGCGGTCTATCTCGCCTACGGGATGACCACCACGCTCGACAACTCGCAGTGGTCCCAGAACGTGTTTTCGGCGGCCGAGCTGATCGAGGCCGGCGAGATGGTGGGGCCGCGCACCTTCAGCACCGGCGACCCGATGTACAACGGCGACGGCTCGCGCCAGAACGACGTCCGCAGCTTCGAGGACGCCCGTGACAACGTGGAGCGGCTCACGTCGTGGGGCGCGCCCGCGATCAAGTCGTACATGCAGCCGAGGCGCGACCAGCGGCAGTGGATCGCCGCGATCGCGCGCGAGCGGAACCTGATGCTCACCGGCGAGGGCGGCAGCCTCGTGTACAACGTCGGCCTGATCCTCGACGGCCAGACCGGCTGGGAGCACCCGCTCAGCTACGTCCCGCTCTATTCGGACGCGGCGCGTTTCTTCGGGCGGACGAGCACGGTCTATTCGATCACCTTCGTCGTGGGCGGGCCGTCGGTCTGGAACGAGGAGTACTTCTGGCAGGAGTCGGCGAACTGGCGCGACCCGAAGCAGCGGCGCTGGCTGCCTTGGCGGATGCTGCTGCCGCACACCCGGCGCCGTCCGCTGCGTCCCGAGACCGACTACAGCTTCCCGTTGCTGGCGCAGGGGCTCCAGGACGTCGTCGCCGAGGGCGGTTCGGGCGCGATCGGAGCGCACGGGCAGCACCACGGGATCGGCTCGCACTGGGAGATCTGGATGGCCGAGGCGGCGATGGGGGCGGAGGGAGCGCTCGACCTCGCGACCCGGCAGGGGGCGCTGTTCCTCGGGCTGCTCGACGAGACGGGCACCGTCGAGGCCGGCAAGCTGGCGGATCTCGTGGTGCTGAACCGGAACCCGCTCGAGGACATCCGCGCCACCGCGGACGTCCGGTACGTCGTCAAGGACGGGCGGGTGTACGACGGGGACACCCTCGACGAGATCTGGCCGGAGGCGCGTCCCTATGGCGGCCATCCGTGGCTCGACGAGACGATGTACCGCGACGACGACCGCCCGATCCGGCGCGAGCCGGGTCGGTGAGCGGCTTCCCGGCGAGCGCCTGGATCCTCGCGGCGGTCGCCGTGATCCCCGGGCTGACGCTCGCCGCCTGGAACGCGTGGCGCGTCCGCCGGGGCGGCTGACGTGGAGATCTGGATCGTCCTCGGGACGTATCTCGCGATCCTGTTCGGCCTCGCGATCTGGAGCTCGCGCAGCACCGGGGACCTCGCCGGCTACTACCTCGCCGGACGGAAGCTGCCGGCGGCGGTCGTCGGGTTCTCGGCGGCCAGCACCGGCGAGAGCGCATGGCTGCTGCTCGGGCTCACCGGCATGGGGTTCGTGCTGGGGGTGAACGCGCTGTGGATCGTGTTCGGCGAGGTGCTGGCCACCGCGATCGCGTGGATGGTGGTCGGCCCCCGGTTCAAGGCGCTCGCCGACCGCTACCGGGCGATCACCGTGGCCGACTGGATGGAGGAGCGGTTCGCCGACCGCCGCCGCATCCTGCGGATGATCGGGTCGGTCGTGATCCTCGTGATGGCGGGCACGTACATGGCCGCCCAGCTCACGGCCTCGGGCAAGACCTTCGAGTCGTTCACCGGGATCTCCTACGAGGCGGGCGTGCTCATCGGCGCCGTGGTCATCCTCTTCTACACGAGCCTCGGCGGACTCAAGGCGGTGGCGTGGAGCGACCTGATGCAGGCCACGCTCATGGCCGCCGCGCTCGTCGCGCTGCCGCTCGTCGCGATCTCCGAGATCGGCGGTCTCGGCGCGCTCGCTTCGGCGCTCGCGTCCGCGGATCCGGGCCTGCTGCGCCCGCTCGGGTCCGACGGCTGGTCGGGGCAGGGGATCGCCAACGTGGCGAGCCATCTCGGCGTCGGGCTCGCGTTTCTGGGGGCGCCGCAGCTTCTCGTCCGCTTCATGGCCTCGAAGAACCGGCGGACGCTCTCCGACGGCGGTCTCATGGCCACGATCGTGATCATCCTGTTCGACCTCGGCGCGGTCCTGACCGGGATGGCGGGCCGGGTGCTCTATCCGGGGATCGCCGACCCGGAGGGAATCCTGCCGTTCCTCGCGTCCGAGCTGACGCCGCCGTTGGTGACCGGGCTGTTCCTCGTCGCGGTGCTGGCGGCGATCATGTCCACCGCCGACTCGGTGCTGCTGCTCGCTTCGTCCGCAGCGGTGCGGGACGTGCTCCAGAAGCTCGTCGGCGAGGGCGGGGGCCGGCTCGCCCGCTTCGTCGCCGACGAGGCGCGGGTGGTCCGCGTCGGCAAGTGGGTGACGTTCGGGCTCGGGATCGTCGGCGTCGCGGTCGCGCTGCCCGAGGTCCGCGTGGTGTTCTTCTTCGTGCTGTTCTCGTGGTCCGGCCTTGGCTGCGCGTTCGCGCCGGTGGCCATCCTCGGCGTGTTCTGGAAGCGGATGACGCTCGCCGGCGCGGCGGCGGGGATGATCGTCGGGTTCGGGACCTCGGTGCTGTGGTACCTCTACGGCAAGCCGCAGTTCTTCGAGCTGTACGAGATGGTCGTGGGGTTCGGGGCCGGGTTCGCGGCGGCGGTCGTCGCCAGCCTGCTCACGCCGAAGGAAGCGCGCGGCGCGGAGGAGATCGACCGGGCGGCGGCGTGGGCGCGCCGATGAGGAGGCTGTTCGCCGGACTCCTGCTGCTCGTCGGCTGCGAGAACGGCGTCGGCCCGTCGCTGCCCGATCCGTTCGCGCCGGACCCGGTGGTGGACCGGATCGAGATCCTTTCCGCGCCGCAACGGGGAAGCACGTACCTTGTGGACGAGGAGCTCGTGTTCGGGGTCACGCTCGCCCGCGGCGGCGAGTTGGAGGCCGCGGGTTCCGCGTGGCTGGAGTTCGATCTGGGCCTCTCGCGGCAGGTCGCGGAACTGCGGCCCATCGAGGGCGAGCGGCTGGAGTTCGCCTACCGCCTCCGCCGGGGCGACCACGACGCCGACGGAGTGAGCGTGCCCGGCGGCGAGATCGCGCTCTCGGACGGCGGGAGCATCACGCTCGACTCCCAGCCGATCGACCTGAGCCTGCCGGCGATCCCGCCCAACCCGGACCACCGCGTCTTCGCCCGCTTCGCGCCCGGCGAGAACGTGCTGCTGGACGCGACGTTCGAGAGCCCCGAGGTCACGCTCGAACTCGAGGGCGCGCCCGGCTGCGAAGACCTGGACACGATCGAACCCATCGTCGAGGCGGCGCTGCGGGGCGAGCCGGACCGCGCCGAGACGCTGTTCTTCCAGGGGGTGCAGTTCGGCCGGTGCGCGCTGCTGGACGCCGGGCGCGAGGCGATCTTCCTGGACGCGGAGATCGGCGGGGACGCGGGGCTGTCGTGGGACCTGGTGCTGGTGTACGCCGAGGGGGGCGGAGCGAGTCCTTCGAACTGGTGGACGCTCGGGGATTTTCTGAATGAACTGGAGTGAATGTCGTGGCTGACGGAAAGCGGTACTGGCTCACCGGGAACCGCTGCGTCCGGGACTGGGAGGCGTGCCGCAAGGAAGAAGGGGTCATCGCCGTGAGCTCCCGAAGGACCAAGATCGGCGACTGGTCCCAATGCGAGAAGCCGACGGAGATGGAGGAATCCGGGCGTGGACCGTGGATTGCGGAAATGTGCCTTGACTTCAGCAATCACGTGAGAGAAGGCGACATCCCGTTCATGAAGAAGGGCTTGACGGCCGTTTGGGGGCACGGCGTCGTCACGTCCCGACACCGCTATCGGGACGAGCGGGGCGAGTTCGCGCACGTACGGGATGCTGAGTGGCAGTCGAATCATCCCGAGGGGCGGGAGTTGAAGTCGCCGAAGATGTTCTCTCCCATCTTGCTTCAGAACATTTCGACGGATTCCAAGCGGCTGGATCAGGTGCGAAGTGCGCTTGCGATGGGCCCAGGTTCCCCGGAACCACCGGAGTCGCCTCGATTTTGGCTGATGGCGCCGGGCGAGGGCGCCAAGCACTGGGATCGGTGTCGCCGAGAGGGGATCGCGCGCATCGGTTTCGGACAGAACGACGACCTCACGGAGTGCAAGACGAGGGACGACCTGGAAAGGCGTAGTGGACTGGGCTTTCAGAACGTCTTGGCCGGTTGGGAGGTTTCCCGAGTGGTGAAGCCCGGCGATGCGATCTTCGTCAAGAAGGGCGACCAGCTTGTCGTCGGTCATGGGGTCGTCAAGGGCGATTCCCCGGTACGACGAGGGATTCGATCCGGGACCCCATCGTCGTGACGTGGACTGGAAATCCAACATTCCTGGCGGAATCGATGCGAAAGGGAAGGCTTTCGCCTCGACGACCCTGACGGACGTCACCAAGTGGCCCGGCCAGGTGCTGGGAATACGGCGCGCGCTCGGTATTGGCAGCCGCCTGACGCGGGCTGGAGCGCTCGGCCCGAGGGAGGCCGTCATGAACATCGAGAGCGAGGCGAAGGCGCGGTGGGGCCATGCCGCCGCATGGCGGGAGTTCCGGCGGCGGGCCGAAAATTACGGCCCCGACGAACTGCGCCGGATCCACGACGAGGCGGACCGGATCGAGGCCGGGCTGGCCGAGGCGCTGCGCCGCGGCGTCGAACCGACAAGCCCCGAAGCGACCGGCCTCGCCGAGGAGCGCCGGCGCTGGATCGACCGCTGGTTCTACCCGCGCTTCCGCAAGCGCCATGACGACCGCGTCGCCGGCCTCGCGGAGTTCGTCCGGGACGCGATCCGGGCCAACCAGTGACGTGGTTCGCGCTTGAGGACTGCGTCGCCCGGCTGCCCGAGGACCGCTACCTCGTCGCGCTCGAGGCCGGTACGCGCCGGAGGGAGACGACCCGCAGCAGCCGCGCGACCGGGAAGAGTGCTACGTGATCGCCGAGGGCTCCGGGCGTTTCCAGCTCGGGGACGAGACCGTCGCGTTCGGGCCGGGGGACTGCCTGTTCGCGCCCGCCGGCGTCCGGCGTCGCTTCCTCGACTTCGAGAACCTCCGGGCGTGGGCGTTCTTCTTCGCCTCGCGAGCTATCCGTTGCGGGCGTGGAACAGCGGGCCGCCGCGCTCCTTCGGGAACCCGTAGCCGAGAGTCCAGATCAGGTCCACGTCGGCCTCGCGCCGGGCGACTCCCTCGGCGAGGACGCGCCGGCCCTCCCGGGCGAGCGCCCCGACGCATCGCTCGACGATCTCGCCGGCGGAGACCTTTCGGCGGTCGACGCCGGCGCGCTCCGACTCCGCGGCGATCACGGCGGCGACCTCGGGATCGGGGACGGGGGTCCGCGAGCCGTCGTAGCGGTAGAAGCCGCGCCCGGTCTTCTGGCCGAGCCGCCCGGCCGCGGCGAGCCGGTCGGCGACGACCTCGGGCGTCCCGGCGAGCTTCCGGGCGGCTCGGCCGATGTCCAGCCCGGCGAGGTCCGCCACCGCGAACGGCCCCATCTTGAACCCGAACCCCCGCAGCGCGGCGTCCACGCTCCGCGGCGAGGCGCCCTCGAGCAGCAGCCGGTCGGCGGCGCGGCGGAATGCGTAGAGCATCCGGTTCCCGACGAAGCCGGGGCAGACGCCGACGACGACCGGAACCTTGCCGAGCGCGACGGCGAGCCGCCGGGTGGTTTCGAGCGTGGCCGGCGAAGTGCGTCGCCCGACCACGACCTCGACGAGGCGCATCACGTGCGCCGGCGAGAAGAAGTGCGCCCCGATCACCCGGTCGCGGCGACTCGTCGCCGCCGCGATCCGGTCCGGGTCCAGCGACGACGTGTTCGTCGCGAGGATCGTCGCCGTCGGCGCGAGCCGGTCGAGCCGGGCGAAGACCCGGCGCTTCAGGTCGAGATCCTCGAAGACCGCCTCCACCACGAACCCGGCCCCCGCCGCGTCTTCGAGCGAGCCGGCGCGAATGCGGTCCCGCCGGGCCTCGGCCTCGTCCGGGGACAGCCGCCCCCGGGCGACCGCCCGGTCGAGCGTTCCCTCGAGCGCGTCGAGGCTGCGGGTCCGCGCGGCCTCGTCCGGTTCGTGCGCCGCGACCGGGAAGTCGGCGCCGGCGGCCGCGAGCGCGATCCCCCGGCCCATCGTCCCGAACCCGACAATCCCGATCCGTTCGATCGCGGGCGGCCCGCCGACCTCGACGGCTTCGGCCTCGGCGGCCTTGAGGTACGCGATCGGATCGGGCGTCATCGGAAGAGTCTCGCCGCAGTGCCGGAGAAGAACGAGAAGACCGCGCTTCCGGCGATGAGGCCGCCGGCGACGACGGGTAGGTCGGCGCCGAGCCGCCGCCTCGCGACCGGCCGGAGCGCGAGCGCCGCGAGCGCCGTCCATCCCGCCGCGGGGCTGCTGATGAGCAGGCCGGTGGCGAACAGGAACCCCACCATGCGCGAAGGGCCGCCGACGACCTGAATGAGCGCTCCGGGAACCGCCCACAGCAGCAGGTCGCGGGCGAGCTCCGGATCGCCGCCCGCCTCGATCGTGGCCACGAGCGCCCGGTCGAAGGGCGGGAACAGGTCCGCGGCGAAGTAGAGCTCGTAGGTCAGGAACACGAGCCCCGCGGCCGTGAGCAGACCGAGGATCTCGGCGGCGCGCTGGCGCAGCCGGCCCTCGGTCTCGTAGTCGGGATCGCGTCCCTTCCCGCGCAGGATCCAGCCGGCCTTGAGGTCGAAGCCGGTGTCCGCGAACGCGATTCCGGTCGAGGAGATGAACCCGGCCAGCAGCACGAGCGCGACCGGCGGAAATCCGAGCAGCATCCCGATCAGCAGGAACAGCAGCGCGGTCGTGAACGCCGGCGCCCAGCCGCAGTGCATCGCCGAGAGGCCGACCAGCAGCTCGGAGACGAGCGCCCCGAGCGCCCCGAAGGCGGCGAACCCGACCACGCCCAGCGGACCGAGCCCGGCCGCGATCCCGGCGACTCCCGCGAGCAGCGCCGCGGCCGCCGCGAACCCGACGTAGCCGGCGACGAACACCCGCGCGCTCGCGCCGCCGCTCCGCCCGGCGAGCGACCGGCCCATCTGGAGGAGCGCGACCGCTCCCGCCCCGATCATCACGCCGTGGGGGATGCGCAGCGCGCCGAGGTCGAGGCCGAACCAGCCCGGCGCGTGGCCGGCGAGCGTCAGGCCGATCGCGAAGCTCGCGAGCGCGACCGGGTTGCCGATCCAGCAGATCCCGACGATGTCGGCGGGGACGCCGAGCCAGCGCCCGAACGCCCCGACGGCCGCGCCCGCCCCGAGCAGCCTCGCCCGGCCGCCGCCCTCGTCGCCGGCGCGGATGCACTCGGCGGTGGCCACGCCCGACGGCCAGAGGCCCTCGGCGGGGAACATCCGCGTGCCGAACAGCCGCACCAGCAGGATCACGTCGAGGAGCGCGCCGAGCACCGCGCCGAGCACCATCGCCGGGACGAGGTCGGGCCGCCCGAAGAGCCAGACCGCCCCGGCGGGGAGGAGCACCGCGTTGGCGCCGCCGAACGTCGCGGCCGAACTCACGGTCTGGAGGAGGTTCTGGCGCTCGACCGAGGCGAAGCGGCGGGTCGCCGCCAGCGGAATCCGCCCTACCGCGATCGCGAGCACCGCGCCGATGATCGAGCTGTTGGGCGTGACCCCGACGCGGGTGAGCAGCTCCATCCCCACCACCGCGCCGAGCAGCGCGAGCGGGATCGCGAGCAGCAGCGCGCCCGGCTCGAGGATCGAGGGGTGGGCGCGGCGGGTCAAGGGCGGGCATCATGCCAGCCGCCGGTAGAATCGCCGCCCCTATGGCTGAGTTCGAGTTGGTCGTGAGGGGCGGCGAGGTGTTCTCGGGCGGGCGGCTCCGGGCCGCGGACGTCGGGGTGTCGGGCGGCGTGATCCGGGCCGTCGGGCCCGGGCTCGGGCGCGGGGACCGCGAGATCTCCGCCCGCGGGCGGCTTGTTCTTCCCGGCGGGGTGGACGCTCACACCCACATCGAGCAGCGTTCCTCGATGGGACTCATGTGCGCCGACGATTACCACTCGGGGACCGTCTCGGCGGTGTGCGGCGGCACCACCACGGTGATCTCGTTCGCGGTTCAGGGCCGGGGCGAGTCGCCCCGGCAGGTCGTCGCCGACTACCACCGGCTCGCCGGCCCGAAGGCGGTCTCCGACTACGGGTTCCACCTGATCGTCACCGACCCGACTCCCGAGGCGCTCGAGACCGAGATCCCCGAGCTCGTGGCCGCGGGCGTGACGTCCTTCAAGATCTACATGACCTATGACCTCGTGCGTCTCGACGACCGCCAGTTCCTCGACGTGCTCGAGGCGGCGCGGCGGCTGAAGGCGCTGACGATGGTCCACGCCGAGAACCACGACATGATCGGCTGGATGAGCGGGCGGCTCGTCGAAGGCGGGCACGTCGCGCCGAAGTTCCACGCCCCCGGCCATCCGCAGCTCGCCGAGAGCGAGGCGACCGCCCGGGCCATCGATCTGGCCGAGCTCGTGGACGCCCCGGTGTACGTCGTCCACGTCTCGTCGAAGGAGGCGGCGGCGGCCATCCGGGCGGGGCGCCGGCGCGGGCTCAAGGTGTTCGCCGAGACCTGTCCCCAGTACCTGCTGCTGACCGCCGAGGACCTCGACCGACCGGGCATGGAGGGCGCGAAGTTCTGCTGCAGCCCGGCGCCCCGGGACGAGGCCTGCCAGGACGCGCTGTGGGAGGGGGTCGCCGACGGGACCTTCGACGTGGTCAGCTCGGACCACGCTCCGTACAGCTTCGACGACAAGGGGAAGCTCGCCCACGGCCCCGAGCCGCCGTTCACGAAGATCTGCAACGGGGTTCCAGGGGTGGAGCTGCGGCTGCCGCTGCTGTTCTCCGAAGGGGTGGGGAAGGGGCGGCTCTCGCTCGAGCGGTTCGTCGAGGTCGGTTGCGAGGCGCCGGCGCGTCTATTCGGCGCGTATCCGGCGAAGGGCGCGATCCAGCCGGGGAGCGACGCCGACTTCGCGCTGTGGGATCCGGACCACGAGGTGACGGTCCGGTGGGAGGACCTCCACGACAACGTGGGGTATTCGCCCTACGAGGACCGCCGGATCAAGGGGTTCCCGGAGACGGTGCTGCGCCGGGGCGAGGTCGTCGCTGAGGCGTTCGAGCCGTGCGCCGAGCGCGGCGGCGGGCGGTTCCTCGTCCGGAGCCGGCCGGAGTCCGCCGCGCCGCTCGGGCGGCCGTCGGAAGCCGTCGCGCTCGCCCGCCGCTTCGGCGCGGACGACTTCCTCCGCTAGCGGATCGGGACCGGGCGGCCGAAGCCGCGATCCTCGTCGGTGACGATGACTCCGGCGGATTCGACGTAGCGGTCCCACTCGGCGAGGACTTCCTCGAGGACCTCGGGCCGCTCGGCGGCCAGGTCCGTGAGCTCGCCGGGGTCCTCGTCGAGGTTGTAGAGGCGCCAGGCGCCCTCGCCCATCGGCGGGGCCATCCAGTTGGCCTTCCACGGCCCCCGGCGGATCGCCCGGCGTCCGAAGATCTCCCAGCCGAAGGCGATCTCGTCGTGGACCCGCTCGGCCGCGCCGGCGAGGAGCGGAACGAGCGAGCGCCCGGTGGGCGCGATGCGCTCCAAGGTGGGTTCGGCGGCGCCGGCGAGCTCGAGGAAGGTGGGGAACAGGTCGGTCACGTGGACGAACGCCCCGCTGGTCGCGCCGGGCAGGCGATCGGTCATGCCTTCGGGCAGCACCGCGAAGGCCGGCACCCGGACGCCGCCCTCGTACACGAACTGCTTGAAGAGGCGGAACGGGGCGGTGGAGGCGTGCGCCCACTCGGGCCCGGTGAACGCGAACGAGCTCATCCGGCCCATCCGCTCGTAGGAGAGGTCGAAGTTCTCGGGGACGAAGGTCGCGTTGTCGGCGAGTTCCAGCACGTTCGCGCCCGAGGCGCCGTTGTCCGAGAAGAAGAGGATGATGGTGTTCTCGTAGAGCCCCATCTCCCGCAGCGCGTCCATCAGCCGACCGACGTGGTGGTCGAGGCGCTCGACCATCGCCGCGTAGAGCTCCATCTTGCGGGCCTCGACGCGCTGCTGGTCGGGATCGAGGTCGTCCCAGCGCCGGGCGTAGTCGGGCAGCGGCGGAGCGACGGCGGTCTCGGGGATCACGCCCGTCCGCCGCGCCCCGGCGACGCGCCGCTCGACGAGCGCCTCCCAGCCGTCGTCGTAGGCGCCGGCGTAGAGGTCCAGGAACTCGTCGGGAACCTGCAGCGGCCAGTGCGGGGCGGTGTAGGCGCCGAGCGCGAAGAACGGCTTGCCCGCCTCGGACGCTTCGCGGATGGAGCCGATGATCTCGTCGGTGTAGGCGCGGGTGGAGTAGAAGCCCTCGGGAAGCGGGACGACCTCGCCGTCCCGGCGGTAGCGGATCGGGTCGAACGAATCCACCGGGGCGGCGTCCTCGAAGTGGCTCGCGGCGCCGGTGAGGAGCACGAACGAGCGGTCGAATCCGCGGGTCGGCGGGCTCTGGTCGTCGGCCTGGCCGAGGTGCCACTTGCCGGCGATGGAGGTGTGGTAGCCCGCGTCGCGCATCAGCGCCGGCAGGTGGTGGACGTGTTCGTTCAGATAGCCCTCGTACCCGATCCGGCCCTCGAGGTCGTCGCCCATCAGCGAGGCCATGCCGCCCAGGCCGGCCCGGTGGTGGTCCACGCCGGACAGCAGCATCGCGCGCGTCGGAGAGCACGTGGCGGCGGTGTAGAAGCTCGTGAACCGGGTGCCGGCGGCGGCCAGCCGGTCGAGCTCGGGCGTGCGGATCTCCCCGCCGAAGGCCCCGATGTCGGTGTAGCCGAGGTCGTCGGCCATGAGCACGAGGAAGTTGGGCGGCGCCGGCTCGGGAGCCGGGGCGGCGCAGCCGGCGAGGGCGGTCAGGGCGAGGGGGAGGAGGGGGCGCACGGGGCGATTATGGCGAAGGCGGGGGAGGAGCAGCATGGCGGCGATGGGTGGCGCGATCCGAATCCGGAACCTCGGCGCGGAGGATCAGGGGTGGTTGCGGCGGGAGTCGCGGCGCGCTCGCGCCCCGATCGAGGAAGTGGTGCTGCGACTCATTCGGGGGCGGCGGACGAGGAGCGAGCTCCAGCCTCTGCCGTCCGAAGTGTTCGCGCGGCGCTTCGGACCCGAGAACGGCGTCGAATTGCCGCCGCGGGCGCGGTATCGCTACCGCCCGGTCGTCTTGCCCGACGACGGCGAGTGGCGGGGGCCGCGCGACGAGTCGCGGGCCTGGACTGGGATGGCCGTCTGGTCGGCGCCTTCCATGAGCGCCTCGAGGCCCTTGTCATGGCCGAATACGCGATTCCGCTTCCGCCCGGTCCACTCGCTCACGATCTCCAGTCGCAGGAGCTCGCGCAGGCCGGCGGCGGCGGCGGGGTAGGACAGTCCCGTGTGCGCTGCGGCCTGCGGCGCCGACGTCATCAGGCGTTCCTGGAGGATTCGGTGTACCCGCAGCGCCGACGCCGATCTTCGGCCGACCTGTCGGAGCCGCTCCCGATCATCAAGGAACAGCGACTGTAGCCGCCGGGCGGTCTCCACGGCGCGTTCGGCGGTTTCGGCGACCCCCTCAAGAAAGAACTCCAGCCACGTCTCCCAGTCCCCGGTCTTCCGGACGCGGTCAAGGAGTGCGTAGTACTCCTCCCGATGCCGCTTGAACCACAGGCTCAAGTGAAGCAGGGGCTCGCGCAGCGCCTTGCCCTCGTGGAGCATGAGGGCGATCAGCAGGCGGCCGACTCGACCGTTGCCGTCGAGGAAGGGGTGGATCGTCTCGAACTGGACGTGCACGAGGCCGGCGCGCAGCAGCAGTGGGAGGCCGGCGCCCTCTGCGTGGAGGAACCCCTCCAGGTGGGACATGCAATCTTCGACGTCGGGGGCGGGCGGCGGAACGAATCGCGCCGTTCCGGGCCTGCGGCCGCCGATCCAGTTCTGGGTGCGCCGAAACTCGCCCGGGGTCTTGTCGGCGCCTCGGCCGCTCCGCAGCAAGAGGCCGTGGATTTCCCTGATCAGGCGGTTGGAGAGCGGGAAGCCCTCGCGGAGCCGGCGCAGCCCGTGTTGGAGGGCCCCCACGTGGTTGGAGACCTCCTGCACGTCGCCCGCGGGAACCGCTGGCACGTGATCCAATTCGAAGAGCAGCAGATCCGACAGCGAGGACTGCGTCCCTTCGATCTGTGACGAAAGAACCGCTTCCTTTCGGATGTAGGCGTGGAGGAACAGGCGCGTGTCCGGCAGGAAGGTCGAGATGCTGTCCAAACGTCCGACAGCGAGAAGCGCGGCTTCCTGCCGGGACTGCAGCGCCGCGAGATCCAGCGGCGGCCGCGGCGGGAGCGGATGCGGAACGAACGCGCGCACGGTCTCGCTGCCGGCGATTGAGCTGCGGTATCGTCCCGTCTCGCGTTCGGCCACGGGAGAAACTCCTTATGCGATGGGGTGGATGACGGTCATTGTCATGAACACTTCCGCGGAAACGCTGAACAAGAGTCCTTGGCGAAGCCGCTTGTCAAGCTCAGTTGAATAGCGTAGCGCGCTATTCAACGTTTCTCGCTAATGCTGAACAACTGACCATGCGCGTCGTCCGGGTCGCCGCCGCCCAGCTCGGTCCCATCCAGCCGACCCACTCACGCGCCGAGGTCGTCGAACGGCTCCTCGCCCTGCTGGAGAACGCCGCCGCCGCCGGGTGCGGCCTCGTCGTCTTCCCCGAGCTCGCGCTCACGACCTTCTTCCCCCGTTACGTCCTCACGGACTCGGAGCGCGACCGCTGGTTCGAGGCCGCGATGCCCGGGCCCCACACCCGGCCGCTCTTCGAGGCGGCGCGGCGGCTCGGGGTCGGGTTCCACCTCGGGTACGCCGAGCGGGACGGGGCGCGCCGGTTCAACGCGGCGATCCTCGTGGACGCCTCGGGCGCGATCGTCGGCAAGTACCGCAAGGTGCACCTTCCCGGGCACTCCGAGCCGCTTTCCGGCGTGCCCTTCCAGCACCTCGAGAAGCGCTACTTCGACGTGGGGGACCTCGGGTTCCCGGTCTGGCGGGCGTTCGGCGGGGTCGTCGGCATGTGCATCTGCAACGACCGTCGCTGGCCCGAGACCTGGCGGGTGCTCGGGCTGCAGGGAGTCGAGCTGGCGATGCTCGGCTACAACACCCCGGAGGTGAACATCCACCACCGGGAGTCCCCGCACCTGCGGATGTTCCACCACCTGCTCTCGCTGCAGGCGGGCGCCTACCAGAACGCCACGTGGGTCGTCGCGTCGGCGAAGGCCGGCGTCGAGGACGGCCAGCAGCTCATCGGCGGCTCCGTCGTCGTGTCGCCGAACGGCGAGATCGTCGCCCGGGGACGTACCGAAGCCGACGAGCTGGTGATCGCCGACGCCGACCTCGACCTCGGGACGCACAACAAGAAGCACGTGTTCGACTTCGCCCGCCACCGGCGGGTCGAGCACTACGGCCTCATCGTCGAACGAACCGCGCCGGTTCCGCCCGAGTAGCTACGCCGGCAGCGTCGCCCGCCCGCCGAGGCGGCGCATCAGCCGCACCAGCGGCCACGCCAGCGCGAGATAGAGCGCGGCGGCGAGAATCAGCGGCGAGGGGTTGAAGTGGACTCCCTGCGCGATCCGGGCCATCCGCAACAGGTCCGGCAGCGCGACCACGCTCGCGAGCGAGGTCAGCTTCACCGCTTCCAGCGTGTTGCCGACGAGGTCGGGGAGCACGTTGCGGACCGCCTGCGGGAGCACGACGCGCCGCAGCGTCGGCAGCGTCGTGAGGCCGGTGGACCGCGCCGCCTCCCACTGGGCCGGCCCCACGCTCTGGATCCCGGCGCGCAGGATCTCGCCGTAGTAGGCCGAGGTGTTGATCGTGAGCGCGATCCCGACGCCTACGAGCGGGGGCGGCTCGATCCCGACGAACGGCAGCCCGTGGACGATCAGCACGAGCAGCACGAGCGGCGGGAACGCCCGCACCAGGTCCACCCACCACGACAGGACGAGCCCCGGCCCCCGGGGCGCGAGCGTCGCGGCCGCCGCGAGCGCGCCGCCGAACGCAAGCCCCCCCGGGATCGCGATCAGGCACGCCTCGACCGTCACGACGAGGCCCCGCAGCAGCAGCCCGGCGCTCTCCCCCATCACCCCGGGGTTCAGGAACGTCTCGACGAACTCGGTCACGGCGAGGGGAACCGGGTCTCGAGCCAGCGCCCGAAGCGCACCAGCGGCAGGAAGAGGACCAGGTACACGGCGGCCGCCAGCAGCAGCGGGGCCGGACTCGCGGTCTGGGCCTGGACGCTCGTCGCCTGGCTCAGCACTTCGGGAACGGCGACGACCGACGCGAGCGCCGTGTTCTTGCCGGTCGCGATGGCCCGATTCGTGAGCGGGGGGATCGTCAGCCGGATCGCCTGGGGAAGCACGACGAGGCGCAGCGCCCGGCCCCGGCCGAGGCCGGTCGCGAGCGCCGCTTCCCACTGGCCCCGGTCCACCGACGCGATCCCCGCCCAGAAGATCTCCTCGCTGGACGCGCCGAGCACCAGTCCGAGCGCGGCGAAGGCGGCCGCGAACCCGCTCAGCTCGATCCCGGCGAAGGGCGCGGCGAAGTAGAGGACGACCAGCAGCACGAGCGGCGGAATCGCGCGGCCCACGTCGGCGTATCCGGCGATCAGTCCGCCGAACCGGGGCAGCCGCGCCCGGACGACGGCGAGCAGCAGGCCGAGCGCGGTTCCGCCGGCGATCGACGCGAGCGCCAGCGCGGCGGTGACGCCGAGGCCCGAGCGCACGCCCGGCCACGCCGCCCGGAGGACCTCGGGGTCGAGGAATGCGCCCATCAGAGCCGGCCGAGAAACGCCCGCAGCCGCTCGTTCTCGGGCCGGTCCAGCATCGTCTCCGGCGGCCCCTCCGCGGCGATCCGGCCTTCCTCGAGGAAGACGATCCGGTCGGCGGCCTCGCGGGCGAACCCGATCTCGTGCGTGGCGATGAGCATCGCGACGCCGTCGCGCTTCAGCGACTGGATCACCCGGAGCACGCTCCCCACGAGCTCC
Organism: Vicinamibacteria bacterium; assembly: GCA_965199715.1. GTDB lineage: Bacteria > Acidobacteriota > Vicinamibacteria > Marinacidobacterales > Marinacidobacteraceae > CBDATA01. The sequence continues at coordinate 785,480 of OZ241322.1, read as the reverse complement.
GGGTCGAGCGCGCTCGTCGGCTCGTCGAGCAGCAGCAGGCGCGGCTTCAGCGCGAGCGCCCGCGCGATCGCGACCCGCTGCTGCTGCCCGCCGGAAAGCTCGTCCGGCCGCGCGTCGGCGCGATCCGCGAGCCCGACTCGGTCGAGCGCTTCCCGCGCGAGCCGCTCCGCCTCCCGGGCCGGAAGCCCCGCGGCGTGGCGGGGCGCGAGCGCGACGTTGCCGAGCGCGCTCAGGTGCGGGTACAGGTTGAACGCCTGGAACACCATCCCCATCCGGCGGCGCAGCAGCGCCAGATCCGCGCCCGCGGTCGGGGCCGGCCGCCCCTCGAAGAAGATCTCGCCGGCGTCCGGTTCGGCGAGCCGGTTGCAGCAGCGGATCAACGTGCTCTTGCCCGATCCCGAGGGCCCGATGAGCGCGACGAGTTCGCCCTCCCCCACCGCGAGGCTGACCCCCCGCAGCGCGGGCGCGCCGACGAAGTCCTTGCCGACGCCGCGGAGTTCGAGGACCGGCGCCGTCACCCGCAGGGCCGGCGTCCCGGCGTGGGCTCGAAGCCGGTCAGTCCGGGCGGCCCGAACCCCTCGAACGGCGTGACCGCCGCCGATCCGGGGGTCGGCTCCACGCCGAGCCATTCGTGATGGATCCGCGCGAGCACGCCCTCGGTCTTGAGGCATTCGAGGATGGTTTCGACCTCGTTGCGCAGCTCGCGGTCCTCGTTGCGGAACGCGATCGCGAAGGCGGTTTCGGCCGAGATTCGGTAGTCGGCGCGCAGGTCGGGGTTCCGGTCCACCGCCCACAGGCCCACCGACTCGCCGACGAGGTTCGTGGACGCCTGCCCGGAGAGCACGGCCTGCACCGCGTCGGCGTTCTTGCCGTAGCGCAGCACCTCGAACCCGAGCGGGCGGGCGTTGGCGGTCGCCCACAGGTCGTAGGCCGAGCCGTTGTTCACGGCCACCGTCCGTCCGCGCAGTTCGTCCAGCCCTTCGAGCACCGGCTGGTCGCTCCGCCGGAGGAAGACCGGATCGGTGTCGAGGTAGCCCTCGGAGAGGAGCACCCGCGCCGCCCGCCCCTCGGTGATCGTCGTGGGAGCGATCACGAAGTCGAACTTGCCGGCGTAGAGGCCGGAGAAGATCGACGACCACTCCGAGTCCACGATGCGCGCCCCGGGGCGGCCCATCCGCGCCGCGATCTCGTTCGCGAGATCGACGTTGAAGCCCTCGACGTCGCCGTTCGCCGCCATCATCGCGTGCGGCGCGAACCCCACGTCGGCGGCGAGCACCAGCGGCGCCGGTCCGTCGGGCGTCGGAGCGCCGCAGGCGAGAAGCAGCGCGAGCGGCGCGTATCTCACGCCGCCGCCTCGGCGAGCCGCTCCGCGAGCACCCGGCGGGCCAGCAGGATCCGCTTGCCGGTCGCGGCGGCGAGCGCGCGCTCCATGCGGCCGTCGTAGCCGAGGCAGTTGAGCGCGACCAGGTCCGCGTCGCCGAACCCGTCGGGGAGCCAGTCGGCGTCGTCCGAGTAGGGCGAGCCCACCCCGACGAGGACGCGGCAGCCCGCCGGAACCCGGCGCCGGGCGTCCTCCTCCTGCCCCGGATCGGGGATCAGGATCGAGACCGACATGCCGGGGGAGCACGCGGCGGCGAGCGCGCGGTCGAACTCCGGCCCCGCCTTCACGAGCCCGGGCCGCTCCGGGATCCCGGGAAAGGGACCGGTGCACAGGATCGCCGCCGCGTCGCCGGGCGGAACCCGATCCACGAGCGCCCGCATCCGCCGCTCGATGAAGCTCTCGCCGACGAGGACCTCCTCCCCGCTCGCGAGCCGGGTGACGAGCGGCATGTCTCCGGATTCGGGCGCGGGGATCCCGGACCGGTCCAACCCGTCGAGCGCGCCCGCCTCGACGACCGGCCCGTCTTCGATCCCCATGAACTCGAGGATCTCGGGGGTCGCGTCCGGCCTCGGCGCCTGTCCGATGGTGAGGAAGTGGAGCACCCGCCGGAAGGTAGCATGGCCGCCCGATGCGCCGGCTCGCTCCCGAGGAGATCGAGGATCTCGCCGTCGGCGCGTGGGTTCTCGGGGCCGGGGGCGGCGGCAACCCCGCGCATTCGCTGTTGAACCTGCGGATCGAGACCGCCCGCGGATTCGAGCCGACCCTCCTCTCCGCGTCCGAACTCGGCGACGAGAACCTGGTCGCCGTGGTCTCGACCATGGGCGCGCCGCTCGTCGGGGAGGAGCGGCTGCCCGACCCGGAGATCGCCGCGAAGCCGGTGCGCGCGCTCGAGGAGCGCCTGGGGAAGCGTTTCGCCGCGGTGATGTCGCTCGAGATCGGGGGCTCGAACGCGCTCCAGAGCTTCATGGTCGCGGCGCGAACCGGTCTCCCGGTGGTGGACGCCGACTGCATGGGGCGGGCGTTCCCCGAAGCGCAGATGACGACGTTCGCGATCGCCGAGCTGCGCAACTGGCCGTCTTGCCTCGTGGACGTGCGCGACAACGTGGTGATCGTGGACCGGGCGGCGAGCTGGGAGTGGCAGGAGCGGCTCGGCCGGGTCGCGGTCACCGAGGTCGGCTCGATCGCGGCCACTGCGAAGGCGCCGCGCACCGGGCGCGAGATCAAGGACCACGCGGTGCTGGGATCGGTCTCCCGCGCCATCGGGATCGGCGCGGCGGTCCGGGCGGCGCGCCGCGCCGGCGAGGACCCGGTGGCGGCGATCCTCGGGCGCGAGCGCGGCCTGCTGCTGTTCACCGGCAAGGTGGCGGACATCGACCGGCGCACGACGCGCGGGTTCCTCAAGGGGTCGGCCCGGATCGCCGGGCTCGGCCCCGACCGGGGAAGCGAGCTGGAGCTCCACTTCCGCAACGAGTTCGCGGTCGCGTTCCGGGACGGCGAGCCCGTCGCGACGACCCCCGAGATCCTCTGCGTGGTCGATACGAACACCGGCGAGGCGCTCGGGACCGAGGTCATCGGCTACGGCCAGCGGGTCCGCGTGCTCGCGCTCGACGCTCCCAGCGTCCTCAAGTCCGAGGCCGCGCTCCGCCGGGTCGGGCCGCGGGCGTTCGGCTTCGACCTCGATTTCCGCCCGCTGTTCGCATGAGCCCCCGCGACCGGATCGGCGTGGACGTCGGCGGCACGCACACCGACGCGGTCCGGATGCGCGGCGCGGAAGCGCTGCGCAGCTCCAAGACCGAGACCACGCCCGACGTGCTCGAAGGCGTCCGGACGGCGCTCGCCGGAGTGGGGGAGGGGCCCGCGTCCCGGGTCGTGATCGGGACGACGCACTTCACGAACGCGGTGCTGACCGGCGAGGGGCTCGAGCGCGTCGCGGCGCTGCGGGTCGGGCTCCCGGCGAGCGCGTCGCTGCCGCCGTTTTGCGACTGGCCCGAGGGCCTGCGGGAGATCGTGCGGGGGCCCGTGTTCATGGTCGAGGGCGGGCACGAGTGCGACGGCCGCCCGATCGTCCCGCTCGCCGAGCGCGCGGTCGCCCGCGCCGGGCGCGCGATCCGGGAAGCCGGGATCCGGGAGATCGCGGTCAGCGCGGTGTTCTCGCCGCTCGACGGCGGCGGCGAGGCGCGGGCGGCCGAGATCCTGCGCGAGGAGCACCCGGACGCCTCGATCACCGAGTCGCGCCGACTCGGACGGATCGGCCTGCTTGGACGCGAGAACGCGGGTCTCCTGAACGCGGCGCTGCGGCCGCTCGCCCGCCGCCTCGCCGGCGCCTTCGCCGGGATCGCCGGGGCGCCGCTCTTCCTCGCCCGCAACGACGGGACGATCGCGAGCGTCGAGGCGGCCGCCGAGGCGCCGGTGCTGAGCATCTCGTCCGGTCCGGTGAACTCGATGACCGGCGCGTCGTTTCTCACGGGCGCGACCGACGCGGTCGTCGTGGACGTCGGCGGCACGACCACCGACGTGGGAGCGCTTCGGGCCGGGTTCCCCCGCGAAGCGCCGCGCGAGGTCGAGGTCGGCGGCGTGCGGACCTTGTTCCGGATGCCCGACCTGCTCTCGATCGCGCTCGGCGGCGGGAGCCTCGCGACGGCGGACGGGGCGGCGGTGGGGCCTGCGAGCGTCGGGTTCCGGCTGCCGAAGCGCGGACTCGCCTTCGGCGGGGAGACCCTGACCGCGACCGATCTCGGCGTCGCGGCCGGCTGGATCCGCCTCGGGGATCCGGAGCGCGTGCGGGGATTGTCGGCTTCGACCGTCCGGCGGTTCGAGGCGACCGTGCGGGAGCGCATCGGCGAGGCCGTGGACCGGATGAAGCCGGACGCCCGGGCGTGTCCGCTGCTCGCCGTGGGCGGCGGCGCGTTTCTCGTCCCGGACGAACTCGAGGGAGTGTCGGAGACGGTCCGCGTTCCCGGGGGCGAGGTTGCGAACGCGGTGGGCGCGGCGATCGCCCGAGTTGGCGGCGAGGTGGATCGCATCTTTCACGGAGTGGGGCGCGAGGAGGCGTTCCGGCTCGCGACGGAGGAGGCCGAGCAACGCGCCGCGGCCGCCGGAGCGGACGCCGGACGGCTGGAGATGGTCGAGCGCGAGGACCTGCCGCTCGCCTACCTCCCGGGAGATGCGCGCCGGGTCCGGGTGCGCGTCGTCGGCGACGCGGCCTGAGCGAGCAAACGGTACGGGATCCGCTTGACTGGTGGAGGAGATCGGAATCCTTGGGTCACTCTCTACGAAAGAACCTGAGCACTCTTCGCAGTTCGCTCGGCCGCACGCTTGGAACCTTGCTTCCGTGTTTGCCCTTGTTCAAGGGGAAGTTCTCCGGGCGAATGGCCTTGCAGGACAGAAGGAAGCGATGCGTGGACCGCCGCATGGACCACCCCGGGAGCAGCTCGTCGAAGCACTGCTTGACCCTTTTCCAAGGAAGGGGCCCGGTATTGGTCACTCCGGGCGCCGAGTTCTACGCTGCGAGCAGGGCGCGGGGCTCGCGCTCGGAAGTTGATCTCACCTCTTGACTCGTGGCGGGCCCGCTCGATGTGGTCACCTGGAAATCTGCGTCCGTTCCTCCCGTTTCCCGATCCAGCGTCAATCCGGGATCCAAGCCCGGCTCCTCGCCAGCGCGGACCGCCTGTCGAGCCGACTCCCATTCGCGAACGCTCGTCTCGTCGGTAGCGTCGAAAAAGGACCGAGCGTCCGCACGGAACTCCCCGATGTCGGACGACTCCTCGGCCAAGTCAAGAAAGATCTCAGTGAGTGACGCCCTGAAATTCACGTACGCGGCCCGAATTCCATCTCCCTCCTCGGCGATCGCGCCCGGGTTCACGCCGTACATCCAAGTCGAGCCGAACTCGCGGGTGCAGGTTACCCGGCCCAAGAAACGAACTCTGGCGACGAAACCCGGCCCGGGAATGTCCTCCTCGAATCGGAAGAAGAGGGGGATGTGCGTCACTGGGTCGCGCTCCTGAGCGGGGAGGAGCCTAGCACCGGATTCGCCAGTTACTGGATCAGCCGGCCGCCGTCGATCACGAGCGGCAGCCCGGTCACGAAGGACGATTCGTCGGACGCAAGGAACAGGATCGACTGCGCCACGTCGCGGGCCGTGCCGAGTCGTCCGAGCGGGGTGACCTCGTACCACGAGCGGTGCATCGCTTCGGGATCGTCGGCGCGGGAGAGGTTGCGCTGGTTCATCGGCGTGTCGATGACTCCGGGGCAGACCGCGTTCACGCGGATGCCGTACTCCGCGCCCTCGAGCGCCAGACCTCGGGCGAGCGCCATCATCCCGGACTTGGAGGCTCCGTAGGCGGAGCTCCTCGTCGCGGCGATGAAGTTCCCGACCGACGAGTTCATGACGATCACGCCGCGGCGCTGCTTCTTCATGCCGGGCACGACCCGGCGGGACATCAGGAACGCCGAGGTCAGGTTCACGCGGAGCACGCGCTCCCACTCGGCGAGGCTCGTGTCTTCCACCAGCTTCTTCAGCTCGACCCCGGCGTTGTTCACGAGCGCCTCCACCGAGCCGAACGCGCGCTCGGCGGTCGCGACGACCTCCTCGACTCCGGCCTCGGTGGACACGTCGGCGACCACCGCCCGCGCTCCGGATACGCCGGCCGCGACCTCGGTCACCTCGGCGGCGATGTCGGCGAGCACGACCCGCGCTCCCTCCTCGCCGAACAGCTCGGCGGTCGCCCGCCCGATGCCATGGGCCGCGCCGGTCACGACGGCGCACCGCCCTTCCATTCGATTCATGTTCGTCCTCCGAACGTCTTCATCCGCGCCAGCGCTTCCTTGATTCGCTCCTCGGTCTGGAGCATCGAGACCCTGACGTACCGGTCCCAGCGCGCTCCGAATGCGGTTCCCGGGAACATCAGCACCCGCGCCTCGATGAGGAGCCGCCGGCAGAAATCCCCGGCCGGAAGCCCGAAGCGGGAGATATCCGCCCAGACGAAGAATCCGCCCCCGTGGTCGGCGGTCGGGATGCCGAGGTCACGGAGACCGTCGAGCAGCAACTTCCGCCGGGGGGCGTAGATGCGGCGCATCCGTGCGGGGAACTCCTCGCCGCCGCCGAGCGCGAGCGCCGCGGCCCGCTGCGAGAAGAGCGGCGACGGACCCGACAGCGCCGCCTTCACCCGGGCGCAGGCGGCGATCGCGTCGGCGGGGCCGGTCAGGTAGCCGATCCGGAACCCGGTCATCGCGTAGCTCTTCGAGACGCTGCCGAGCGTGAGCGTCCGGCCCTTCATCCCCGGCAGCGTCGCCGGGGACAGGATCGGCCCCTCGCCGTCGAGCGTCATGTCCCCATAGACCTCGTCGGAAAGCACCCACAGATGCCCGCGATCGGCGAGTTCCGCGAGCCCGCGCACTTCCTCCGCCCGAGTGCGGGCTCCGGTCGGATTCGAAAAGTTCACGATCGCGAGCAGGCGCGGCCGTTCGGCGCGGCCGAACGCCTCGGTCGCCGCGTCCGCGCGCATCCCGAAATCGGACCCGCCCGCAGCGGGCACGAGCGCCGGCTTCCCCCCGGCGAGGTCGATGGCCTGAAGGTACGACGTGTAGTACGGGTCGGCGAGGATCACGTCCTCGCGCTCGCCCAGCAGCGCCAGCATGGCGACCGTGATCCCCTCCTGCGCGCCGTTGGTCACGACGATCTCGGAGTCGGGATCGAACCGGACCCCGATCCGCGCCTCCTCCCGCTCGGCGATGGCCTCCCGCAGCCAGCGCTGCCCCCTCGGATCGAGCGCCTCGGTCTCGCCGAGCGTCGCGGCGGCCGCTTCGATGACGGCTCTCGAGGCGTCGGCGTCGGGATCGCCCCGCCCGAGGCTCACCACGTCGGGGATCTGCGCCGCAAGTTCCATCAGCGAATAGCGCGAGTCGTCCTTCCGCGTCCGTATCTCCGGCGGACGCGCCGTCCGCTCCGCCCCGAGCACGAGCGCCGCCGCCCGTTGCGACGGGGCCGCGGTGCAAATGGAGATCGCCTGCTTCAGGCCGCGGAGCCGCGCAAGCAGCGCGTCGGGCGAGCGGAAGAATCCGAGCCGAAACGGGGCCAGCTCGGGGAAGGCGTCGAGCGAACCGACCAGCACGGCGTCCGGCGAGACCCCGGAAAGGTCCGCCTCGGGGAACCGGTCGCCGAGGTCCACGACCGGATCGACTCCGCGGACGACGAAGAGCGCCTCCTGCCGCCCCGCCGTGATGACCACCTGCCCGCCCGGCGGAGCTCCCGCCTCGACGAGGAGCGCGGCGATCCGCTCGCGCAGTTCGGGAAGCCCGGGGCGCGGGGTGTAGTGGGTCTCGCCGCCGAGAAGCGCGTTCCGCAGCGCCCGGGCGTGCTCGGGAGCGAGAACCGCGGCCGAGTCGGGAAGGAGCTCCGGCTCGGGGAGCGCCTGCGCCCGGTCGGCCACCGGAATCGGACAGAAATGACTCACTCGGCGAGTTCCTCCCAAGCCGCTTCTCCAAGCGGCAGTCCGTCGCGCCGGACCCGCTCGGCCACCCGGTCGGCCCGGAACCTTCGCCCGGTCGGAGCGGACGAACCGGCGAGCAGCGCGAAGGCGGTGAATGCCGGCCCGAGCGGCTCCGAAGATCCCCAGGAGCCCCGTGCCTCCTGCGGCAAGCCGGTCGGCTTGATGCGTGCGCCCGGAGTGATCGTGTTGACCGGAGTTCCCGGCCGTTCGGCGGCCAGCGACCGGGCGAGGCCCTCGATGCCGAACTTGCTGGCACAGTAGGCGGTCTCCCCGGCGAACCCCGTCACTCCGGCGCGAGAGCTGGTGAGCAGCACCGATCGCGCCTGCACCTGCCGCAGCAGCAGGAACGCGGCGGTCAGGTTCACCGCCAGCGTTCGGTCCCACTCGGCCTCGGAGGTCTCGGCGAGCGGCTTCCGCGTGAGGACTCCGGCGCAGTGGAGGAAGAAGTCGTACTCGCCGGCGACCCGCCGGAAGCTCGACCGGTCGGCGAGGTCGCAGACGACGAGCGTCGCGCCGGGGGCGACCGAAGCCAGTTCCTCCGCCTCGCAGTCGAGCAGCGTGAGCGAGGCTCCGGCGTTCCCGAGCGCCTGGGCGGCGGACCGCCCGAGCCCGCGCGCGGCCCCGGTCACGAGCGCCGTCGTCCCGTCGAGGATCAGAGGACGCTGCGCAGCAGCCACGCCGTGGAGAAGCCGAGGTAATTCCCGAACCCGTACCCGAAGATGCCCACGATCACCGCCGGGGCGATGCGCTCCTTCCACTTGAGCGCCATGCCGAGCGCGAGCGCCGACCCCGGACCGCCGACCGCGGCCTGGCTCGCGAGCGTCACCGTCGCGAGGTCGAAGCGCGCCAGCCAGCCGATCCCGTACACGACCAGCGCGTGGATCGCGATGATGAGGATCATGTAGAGGAAGAGCCACGGGCCGGCGGCCAGCACCTCGCGCACGTCGGAAGCCGCCCCGATCACGATGAAGAAGATGTGGAGGGCGAAGTAGGAGAGCATCCCGGCGCCGCGCAGGCGCTGGATCGCCGGCGCCTGGCCGAGCGCGAGCGCGATCGTGGTCAGCCAGAGGACCTCGGGCACGCCCGGCATCCACTGGCCGAGGACTCCGGCCGCCCCGAGCGCGAGCAGCGGGATCGCCGAGAGCACCGCGAGGTGCGTGATCGACAGCGCCCCTTCGGTCCACGTCTTCCGCAGCTCCTGCGCGTCGCCGTCGTCCCCGTCCTCGCTCGGCCCCGACGCGAGCGCCCGGCGGGCGAACGTGACTCCGAGCGCGGAGGCGAGGCCCACCTGGGCGAGCATCCACGGCACGGTCGAGAGGTTGTCCACGACGAAGGCGCCGGCGAACAGGCTCTCGGTCATCTCGAGCCCCCGGCCCACCGCTGCGAAGTTGAGCCCGCCGCCCCAGAAGGCCCCGGCGAACGTGCCGCCCAGCTTCCACGTCTCCTCCCCGAGGATCCCGGCGAAGAGCAGGCTCGCGGCGAACGCTCCGACGAAGGTTCCGAGTCCCGCGAGGAGGAAGCCGAACACCATCCGCGGCCCCGCCTTCTTCAGGTCGGCGAGGCGCGTCGAGAGGACGAACAGCACGATCGCGTACGGGATCGCGTAGCGGGCGATATCGTCCATGAACTCGCCGCCGCGGGGGAGGATTCCGACGTTCGCGAGCAGGATGCCGACGAGGGTGCAGACGACCGCCGAGCTGATCTTCTGGATGAGCGGCGACCGCTCCTCGAACTCGCGGGCCCCCGCCACCAGCAGCAGCAGGAACGCGAGCAGCACGATGGGCGTGGAGATCACGGGGGCGAGACCTCCACGAACTCGGCGTCGCCGCAGAACAGCGTCCAGTCGCCGGCGGTCGTCGAGGGGTAGGTGCGGAAGCCGAAGAGCACCCCGTCGCAGGGAGCGTTCAGGTCCTCGATCGGGTTCCCGAGCAGGTCGTGGACCTGCAGCAGCCGCTCGCCCTTGCGGATCGGCTCCTTGAGCCGCTCCCCGGCGAGCCCGGCCCCCGGACTCAGGATCCCGCTGCGCGACGCCATCACCACGCTCTGCCGTCCGCGCCAGAGCTTCGGCGCGTAAGCGGCGTCGCCTTCGAGCATCCGGTAGTGGCGGCAGACGTTCAGGACGGCGCGCTTGAGGACGTCGACGTTCTCCCGCAGCCGCCCCGGCATCGTCGCCGCGCCGCCGCCGAGCTCGACCGTGATCGCGGCCTTGCCCCTCGGGGTCATCGCCGCCATGGGCGAGCCGGCGGGGTGCGGCGTGTCCAGCACGATCTCCCAGCCGGGCCCCATGGCTTGCGCGAGCGCGAGCCCCAGCGGGTCGCCCGAAGTCGTGAAGATCGTCTCGCCGAGGTAGCAGATGTTCCCGCCCGAATGGATCGTGATCTCGACGTCGGCGACGGCGGCGGCGGTCTCGGCGTGGACCGCGGCCACCCGGTCGGTGAGGTAGCCGTTCGCCCGTCCGGGGTAGATCCGGTTCATGTCGAACGTGTGCGTGTCGCGGGGGTTGCCGCGGGACATGGCCTCGAACGCCCCGGTGTTCATCACCGGAACCGCGACGACCGCTCCGGCGAGCGCCGTCGGATCGACTTCCCGGACGAACTCGGTCACGGCGAGGGTCCCCTCCTGCTCGTCGCCGTGGATGCCGCCGTCGAGGAGCAGCGTGGGGCCGGGCCTCGCGCCGTTGGCGATCAGGACGGGGAACCCGAGCGGCGCTCCGTCCACCCGCTCGATGGCCGGCACGAATCCGGCGGCCCGTCCCCCGGCGGCGCAGCGCACCGGGCCGATGGCGAGTTCGCTCATGCGTCGTCTCCGAAATGGCTCCGGATCGCGTCCGCGACCCGGGCGAAGAGTTGCCGCTGCCCGCCCGCCCCGGCGCCGCCGGCATGCGGCGCGAGCACGAGGCGCGGCGCGTCGATGAAGGGGTGGCCCGCGGGAAGCGGCTCCTCCCGGAACACGTCCAGCCCGGCGCCGCCGAGCCGTCCGCTGCGGAGCCGCTCGACGAGCGCCGCCTCGTCCACGAGGCCGCCGCGGGCGGTGTTCACGAGGATCGCGCCCGCGGGCGTCCGGTCGAGCGCGGCGCCGTCGATCAGGTTCTCGGTGGCTTCGGTGTGCGGGGCGTGGAGGCTCAGCACGTCGGACTCGGCGAGGAGGCGGTCCCACGGCAGCGGCTCGACCCCGAGCCGGCGGTTCCACGAGTCGGGCAGGGGCCGGCGCTGGAAGTAGCGGACGCGCATCCCGAACCCGGCGGCGCGCCGCGCCACCTCCTGGCCGATCGAGCCGAAGCCGACGAGGCCGAGCCGCAGCCCGTCGAGGAGGACGATGTCCTTCCGCCCGAGCCAGTTGAAGGCGAACGAGCGCTCGGTCGTGACCGCCGGGGCCAGCCCGAGCTCCCGGTACGCCCCGGCCCGCACGCCGGCGTCGCCCTCGACGATCCGCCGCGCCACCGCCATGAGGAGCGCCATCGCGTGGTCGGCGACCGCCATCGCGCCCGGGTGCGGCACGCACCGCACGGGAACTGCGACGTCCTCATCGACGGCGATGGGATACCGCCCGAGCGCGACCACGAGCGAGGGGCGAGCCGCTTCCAGTTCCCCGGCGCCGACCCGGCGCTTGCGGGCGATCAGCGCGTCGGCTCGCGGAACGTCCCCGTCGGCCTCGGGAATCCGCAGGTCGAACTCGGCAAAGGCCTCCCCGGCCACGGCCTGCACGAGGGCCGGCGGCCGCTCGGCGAACGCGACGCGGAGCGCCACTCAGTCCGAGTTCCGGAGCAGGTAGTCCATGAGCACGTTCGCCATCACGCGCATCCCGATGCCCACCGAGGCGTCGTCCGCCCGGAAGAAGGGCGAGTGGTGCGGTCCGGTTCGGGTGCCTTCCCGATGGATGCCCAGCCGGTAGAAGAAGCCCGGCACCTCGTTGGCGAAGTACGAGAAGTCCTCGCCGCCCATGGTCGGATCGAGTTCCAGCGCGTTGTCGTCGCCGACGACCGCCCGCAGCGTCACGAGGCTCTCGGAGGTGAGCTCGGGGTTGTTGATCGTCGCGGGGAAGCCGCGGGAGTAGTCGAGCTCGTACGAGCCGCCGCCCGAGCTCGTGATGCCGTCGAGCACCTCGGCCATCCGGGCCTCGACCAGATCGCGCACGTCGGGGTCGTAACTGCGGACGGTGCCCTCGATCGCGACCGCGTCGGGGATGATGTTGAAGCGCTCGCCGCCGTGGACCATGCCCACGGTCACGACGACCGGCTTCAGCGGGTGGACGTTGCGCGAGGCGATCGTCTGCAGCGAGAGGATCGCCTGCGCCGCCATCACGACCGGATCGATCCCGGCCTGCGGCTGGGCCCCGTGGGTCTGGACGCCGGTGATCGTCGCCTGGAAGTGATCCACCGCGGCGAGCGCCGGACCCGACGTGTAGCCGACTTGCCCGAGCGGCAGCCCGGAAAGCGTGTGCAGCCCGAAGACCGCCTGCGGCTTCGGATCGGCGAAGGCCCCCTCCCGGAGCATCAGCTCGGCGCCGCCCTCCTCGCCCGGCGGCGGCCCCTCCTCGGCGGGCTGGAAGATGAACAGGATCGTGCCGGGGATGTCCTCCCGCATGGAAGTGAGGACGCTCGCGACTCCGTACTGGACCGCCGTGTGGACGTCGTGCCCGCAGGCGTGCATCACGCCGACTTCCAGCCCGTTGTAGGTGGTCCGCACCTTCGAGGCGAAGGGAAGGTCGGTGTCCTCGGTCACCGGCAGCGCGTCCATGTCGGCGCGGACGGCGATGACCGGCCCGGGCTTGCCGCCCCGCAGCACGCCCACCACGCCGGTGTGCGCGACCTCGGTGCGGACGTCGTCGAAGCCGAGCGCGATGAGGTGGTCGGCGACCATCCGCGCCGTCTCGAACTCGCGGTTGCCGAGCTCGGGGTACTGGTGGACGTGCTGCCGGAAGGCCACCGTCTCCTCTTCGAACTCGGCGACCGCCGCCTGGATGCGCTCGTCCCACGCTCCCGTCTGCGCGGCGGCGGGGGAGGCGAGCAGCGGCAGGATCGCGACGAGTCGGGTCATGGGGTTCCTCCGGGCGGGGCGCGAGTGTATCCGGGAGGGCCGGCGTGACCGAAGGCGTCGCAGCGCTCGGCTACGGTTCCCCGCGAAGATGGAGCGACCCTCGGGCCGGATCGGCGTGGACGCCTTCGATCCCGCGTACGGCGCCGCCTACGAGGCCGGCGGAAGCCCCGAGCTGGACGTGGAGTGCGAGCTGGCCGAGGACGGCGGCGCGTTCGTCGCGCATCGGCCGCGGCGGGCCGACGCGCCCGAGCGGATCGCCTTCGTGGACGGCGTGATGCGGACCGAGGCGCGGCTCACCCTGACGGCGCCCGACGGGACCGTGCGCACCGGCGTCGCGGGGAGCTGGGCCTCGGGCGCGGTTCTCGTGACTCCCGATCCGCCGGCGACTTTCGCCCGGGTCGCGGTCGGGCGCGTCACCGTCTTCACCGGCGGCGCAACGGTGTCCCTCCCGGATCGGGGCGCGTGGAGCTGGGAGGCGCACGCCACGCCCGGCGGCGATTTCGCCGACGCCCGTCAAGCGCACCAGCGGCTGATGCGCGACGCCGAGGCCGAGACCGCCGAGTCGCTCGCGGGCGATGGATGGCTGACGGTCCTCGACGGCCCGCTCCACAACATCCGCCAGCATCGGACGGTCCCGGTTCTCGGTTACGTGAAGACGCATCGCCGGCGGACGCTCGCGCCCGAGCACTGGGCCCGCGTCCCCGAGCTCGCCGTCGGGGAGCGGTCGGGCCTGTTCGCGCTCGGCGACGACTACGCCTGCTATCTCCGGATCGGCGACCCCGGCCTCTGGGCCGCCCCGTGGTCGGGGATCGCCCGCATCGAGGTCGGGGCCGCCGTCGGCCTTGAGGCCGCCGTCGCGATCGCGGACCGGGCCTCGGGCTGGCTTCCCGGATTCGGCTCGGCGCTCCATCGGGACGCCCGGGCTCCCGTCAACCTGACCCCCATCGCCGGGTTGGAACGCCATCTCCATCACTTGCAGGGCGACGCCCGGCTCGCGCTGCGGGCGGTGCGCGAGGCGGCGATGCGGAGGAACTCCCCATGATCGGACTCGTTGACGGGTCGGTGGACAGCGATTCGCGGGTCTTCCATGTGGTTCTGGAGCCGGACGCGCTCGTCCAGCTTGACGAGCTGGTGGCGGTCACGACCCCGCTTCCCGGCGGGCGCAGCGTGACGCACTACGGCATCGTCACCGAGCTGCGATCGCGGCTCGAGGGCGCGGACCTCCCGTCGGACACGCAGCGGGTCGCCGATCGCACGCTGCCGGCGGAGCACGTCCGGCGGGCCGAGGTCCGCGTGCTGCGGGTCGTGCCCGAGATCTTCGTGGCCCCGCACGCCGGAGCCAGCGTGGAGCGGGCGGTCGGCGATCACCGCCGCACCGCGCTGTTCGAGGACGAGATGACGCGGGGGATGCTGCCCGTCGGGCTCGACCTCGGCGGAGAGCCGGTCCACGCCGACATGCGCTTCGTGGACGGGCGCTCGGGCGGCCACGTCTCGATCTCGGGCATTTCGGGAGTGGCCACCAAGACCTCCTACGCGCTGTTCCTCCTCTACCAGTTGCTGGAGACCGACCGCGGGATGGACCTCCTCGGGGGCAGGGCCGAGCGCGAGGGCGTCCGGGCGCTCGTCTTCAACACGAAGGGCGAGGACCTGCTGCACATCGACCGCGGCAACCGCGAGTTCGCGGGGAAACCGGAGGCGCTCAAGGGCTGGACGACGCTCGGCGTACTGGAGCCGGGCCCCTTCCGCTCGGTGCGGCTCTACGCGCCGGCGACCGCCGACACGGTCGTGGCGTCGGTCCGCTCCCGCAAGACCGCCGAGGTGCGCGCCTACGGCTGGACCCCCGAGCAGTTCATTCGGGAGCAGCTCCTCCAGTTCTGCTTCACCGCCGACGACGACCGTTCCACCCACATAGGGATCGTCGAGCAGCAGGTTCGGATCCAGCTCCTTCGCCGGTTGCGGCGGCTCGCCGGCGACTCCACCGGGGCGGTCGTGATCCTGAACCAGCCGCCCGAGGGAACCGGATACAACCCGGACCGGCTGGCGGCAAGGGAGCCGGAGGAGGCTTCCGCCGGAGCGGGACACGTCATCCGTAACTTCGGCGAACTCGTCGCCCTCCTCGAGCAGCTTGAGATGGATGAGTCCGCCGAGACCGAGTGGTTCGGGCGCGTCGCGGCGGTCACCCGGCAGGCATTCCTGCGCCGCCTCGGGAAGCTGCGGAACCGCCTCGGGCGGCTCATCGGCTGCGGGCTGACCCCGGTCTCGGCGGAGAACGCCCGGCTCCACGTGGTGGACATCTCGACGCTCCACGACGACGCCCAGCGGTTCGTGGTCGGGGCGCTTCTCGACCGGGTCTGGCGCGAGAAACAGGGGACGGGGCGGGTGCCCTTGCGCTTCGTCGTGCTGGACGAGCTGAACAAGTACGCGCCGGCCAAGGGCTTCTCGCCGCTGAAGGAGCTGCTCGTGGACATCGCCGAACGCGGGAGATCGCTCGGCGTGCTTCTGATCGGGGCGCAGCAGGCGGCTTCCGCGGTCGCGCCGGCGCTTCCCCGCAACGCCGCCCTCAAGGTCGCCGGCCGGCTCGACGCGAGCGAGTCCGACGCCTACCGGTTCCTGACCCCGGCGCTCCGGGAGCGGGCCACCCGGTTCATGCCCGGGACGATGGTCGTCTCGCAGCCGATCGTGCCCGAGCCGATTCCGGTGCGGTTTCCGTTCCCGCCGTTCGCGACGAACCCCGACGAGGCGGAGCGCGACGAGGACGCGGACGAGGCCGAGACCGACCGCATCCTGAACAACCTGGCGGCGACCTCGTGAAGCTGCTCCACACATCCGACTGGCACCTCGGGGCGCGGCTCGGCCGGTTGGACCGGGCCCCCGATCACGAGGCGGCGCTTGAGGGGTTGTTGGCCGTCGCCGAGAGCGAGCGGCCCGACCTCATCCTCCACACGGGGGATCTCTTCGACGCGGCGCGGCCGCCCTACGACGCGCTCCGCATGGGAATCCGGGCGCTCGGGCGGCTCTCGGCGCTCGCGCCGACCGTCGTGCTCGCGGGCAACCACGACTCGAAGGAGCTCTTCCGGGCGCTCGACGATCTGGCGTCGGCCGGCGAGCCGCGCCGCCTGTGGTTTCTGAGCGAGCCGCAGGTCCAGTCGCTCGGCGACGCGCACGTCGCGTGCGTTCCGTTCATCCCGCCGGGCGCGGTGGCGCGGTACGCCACCGACGATCCGGCGACGTTCGCGGGCAGCTACGCCGACGGCATCCGGTCACTTAATGCGAACCTGCTCAAGAGGGCGCGAAAGGCGGCGGGCTCGCGGGGCGTCGTCATCTACGCGGCGCATCTCCACGTACACGGGGCGCGGCCGGGGAAGTCGGAGCGGCGGATCACCGTGGGCGACGACTACGCGACCCACCCGGCGGGGCTCGACAAGGCGCTCTACGCCGCGTTCGGCCACATCCACGATCCGCAGCTCCTGCCCGGGGGAATCGCCCGGGGACGCTACGCCGGGTCGCTCATCCCGCTGGACTTCGGCGAGGTCGAGCAGACGAAGGAGGCGGTGGTCGTCGAGATCGGCCATGACGTCCAGGTGAAGACACGGGATCTCCCCGGCGGGCGGCCGCTCGTCGAATTCGCCGGCGGGCTGGACGAGTTCGAGCGCCGCGCCCGGACCGGCCGGTTCGAGGGGGCGATCCTGAAGGCGCGGGTGGCCTCCGACGATCCCGTCCCCGACCTGGCGGACCGGCTCAGGGAGTGGTCGCCCGGTTGCGCGGTGTTCGACCTGGCGAACCCGGTCAAGAACCAGACGGCGAAGGCGGTGGAAGGGGCCGGCGAGGGGTCGGAGCCGTCGCTGGAGGCCCTGTTCGCGGAATGGTGGGGGACACGACCGAAGGGCGGACACCGGGACGTCCCCGCGCTGTTCTCCGAAGCGCTCGGGGCGGCGGATTTCGATCTCGAGGCGCTGCGGTCGCGCACCGACGAGGCGTTGGAGGCGCTGAAGTGCGACCGTTGAAGCTGACGATCGAGGGCCTGCGGTCCTTCCGCGCCCCGGTGGCGATCGACTTCGAGGATCGGGACCGGATCGCGATCGTCGGCGACACCGGCGCCGGCAAGTCGTCGATCCTCGAGGCGATGACCTACGCGCTGTACGGGCGGACGACGTTCGCGGGGCGCAACGCGGAGCTTCGGAACCACCAGTCCGAGAAGATGCGCGTGGTCTTCGAGTTCCAGGTGGGCGAGGCGACCTGGGAAATCGTCCGCCTCGAGCGGAAGGGTCTGAGCGGCGCCCAGATCCGCCGCCTCACCGAGCCGGTCGAACAGGTGGAGCAGGTTCGCCAGGTCAACGATCGCGTCCAGCGGCTGCTCGGTCTCGACTGCGATGCGTTCCTGCGCACGGTGATCCTCCCGCAGGGCCGCTTCGCCCGCCTCCTGGTCGAGGACAAGCCGACCGACCGGAGCGCGATCCTCCGGCAGGTTTGGCGGACCGACGAGCTGGAAGAGGCCGGGCGGCGCGCGGGGAAGGCGCTCGACGTGCTCAAGGAGGGGGCCATCCGGCTCGGGGAGCGGGCGAGTTCCTACCCGGAGAACCCCGAGGCGCACCTCGTCGCGCTTCGGGAGGCGCTCGGCGCGGCGGCGGAGCGCGTCCAGGCGGCCGCCCTGACCGAGAAGGAGGCGCTCGGCGCGAAGGCGGCGCTCGAGTCGGCGGACGTCGACGCGGGTTTGGCGGCGGCAGTCCGCCGCGATCTGGAGGCGGTGGACCTTGACGCGCTTGAGGCGGAGTCCGCGCCGCTCGAGGAGCGCGCTCGCACGTTTGACGAACGCGCCGGAGAACTCGAACGCCGGCGCGAGGCCCTGGACGACGAGCTTCGCGCGCTTCCCGAGGACGACGGACCGGGGGAGGCGGACGTCGAGGCCGCGCTCGCCCGCCTCGAAGGACTCGAGGACCTCGTCGCTCGCGCGCGCCTCGACGAGACCAGCCGTCTTGACCAGGCGGCCAGCGACGCCGAGGCGCGGCTTCAGGCGCACGTCAGCGCGCTTCCGGCGCTTGAGAATGAGCTGCGCCGGGCGGAAGCCGCCGAGCGACTCGCAGCGTTGCGGCGCCAAGAACCGGGGCTCGTCGAAGAGGCGGAGCGAGCGCGGCGGGAGGCGGCGACGGCGGAAGCGCGGCTCGCGGCGAAGCGACGGTCCCAGTCCGCGGCGCACGCGGCGGCGGACCTCCATCCCGGCGATTTCTGCCCGGTCTGCGCCAGCGAGCTTCCCGAGGGCTGGGAGGCTCCGCCGGCGATCGGTCTGGACGAGGCCGAGCGAGCGGCGCGCGCGGCCGTTCGGGAGGCGGCCAAGTGCGACCGGGACGTCGCATCCCACCGGGAACAGATTGCGGGGATCGGTCCGGTGGAGGCGCCGGTTCCGCTCGACGAGGCGCGCCAGCGCGTCGGCGAGCACGAGCGCATCGCCGAGGGTCTGGAGCGTGAGGCCAGCGACGCGCACGGAGCCGCCGAGCGAGGCCGGGACCGAGCGGCGCGGGCGCAGGCGGAACTGACTCGAGCGCTGAACGGCGTTCCCCCGGCGTTTCGCCCCCTCCCCGAGCCCGAACCCATCGCCGAGGCCTGGCGGGCGGCGCGGGCCCGCAAGGAGACGCTGGCCGACCGGCAGCGGGACAGGGACCGCCTTGTGCGCGAGCGCCGCCGGAACGACGAAGCCCGCGCGGAACTCGCCGCCCGCCGCCAGCGGGACCTGGAAGGCCCGCTCAAGCGCATCCACGCGCAGCGCGGCAAGTACCGGGACATCCTCTTGCTGGCCGCCGATCGCCTCGGTCTGGAGCCCGTCGGACCGCCGGAACTCGAGGCGCTCCGGTCGGGTCGCGCGGCCGTCGCCGCCGCCGCCGCCGGCTTGGCCGAGCGGGCCGGGGCGAAGCAGGCGGCGGCCCGCGCCCGCTTCCGGGAACTTGGCGGCGGCGGTCCAGACGAAGTCGTCGCGTCGGCGCAGGCCCGCGCAAGGGAAGCCGGCTACGAGGAGCGAACCGCCCGGAAGGAAGAGGAGCGGTTCGCAAGGATCGCGGGCCCCGTCCGCCGCCTGCTCGACCTCCTCCGCGACGTGACCCGCAAGCGGGACGCGCTCGCCGGGCTCGCCGACGCGCTCAAGGGCGGGCAGTTCCTCAAGTGGCTCACCCTCCGGCGTTCGCGGAACCTCCTCATCCACGCCTCCGAGAAGCTGAAGGAAGTCAGCGGGGGCCGCTACGCCTTCGTGGAGCCGGAAGAACCGGACGATCCCTGGCGCATCCTCGACGCCGACTCGGGAACGCCCCGCGCGCCGGCGAGCCTGTCGGGCGGCGAGCAATTCCTCGCGTCGCTCTCGCTGTCGCTCGGGATGGTCGAGATGATGGAGCGCACCGGCGGCCGGCTCGAGTCGTTCTTCCTCGACGAGGGATTCGGGTCGCTGGACGCCGGCAACGTGGACGTCGCGGTGGAGGCGCTCCAGAGCGTCGCGGCGGGCCGGATGGTGGCCGTGATCTCCCACGTGCCCGCGGTCGCCGAGCAGATCGAGAACGTCCTGCGCGTCACCCGCGAGGTCACGGGCAGCCGCGCGGAGTGGCTGAACGATCAGGCCCGCAGCGAACTGGCGGCGCCGTCCGCCGCCGGTCTCGCCGGATTCCCGACGTAGCGGCCGAAGAAAGTCGGCGGCGGGCATGCTTCCGGCGCGTCGTCCGCGGTCCGTGGGATGGCTGTGATTCGACGTGGGGGGGGGATGATCGATGGGGCTGCGAGTGGACTTTCGAGGACGCGGAACTGCTTCGCGACTGCGAGCGTTGGCCCAACGCCGACAATCTCTGCGGGCTGAGCGCGGAGTGCGGGCTCTCAGGCATGCGTTGGTGTTCCTGGGCATTCCCACGGAACCCGATGGCGGGCCGCAGGAGAAGAAATTCCGAGTTCATGTGGACAGGTTGTGGCCGCTCGGGAACGGGTCCGTCCACAGCCGCCATGCGCACCGATCGCGACTCGGGCGAGCGGACGTCGGTCCGCATCGGGACGCGGCTGTTCGCCGCTTGAACGAGCGCATCTCGTTGGATGAGAGCCGATGACCTCGAGATTCGTCGCATTCGACGATGTGCGAAAGCGAGTCAGGAAAGCCCTGCCGCCGCTTCCGGACGAGTGAACATTCCGGATGTGTTCCGTGCGGGGTACGGGCTCCGCCGGAGGGCGGGGTCCGGCCCGCGCGCTGAGCGGCCCCCGCTCAGTCGTTTCCGAAAACGGACGCCTGTCGGTGCCTCGCGGACTCCGACAGCCGCGCGATCTCGGGCCAGCTCTGGACCAGCCGGTTGTACGCGCGCGCCTCGGCGGCCCGCTGCTTCCGCTCGCACAGCGTGTAGAGGCTGTAACAGAGCTCGCGGGCCGCTTCCGCACGACCGCCGAGCTTGGCGACGACCTCCGCGGCGCCCGCCTCGCCGTCCTTGTCGAGGCGACGGACGAGGTGGTGGACAGCCTCCCAGACGGTCAGGCGTCGGTCCGTCTCCGGATCCCACGACTCGTCCAGATCCTCCGGCCTCAGCAGCCACACCTCGCCGCCCTTCGACTTGAGGACTCCGGCCTCGTCCAAGCCGTCCACGCTGGTGTTCTTCGCGTTGGCCAGCGTGTTCGCCTCGCCGAAGTCGCCCTTGTCGAACCCGAACTGCTCGAACCACGCGAGCGCCCAGCGAGTGTCCGCGTCGAAGTCCCCCTCCTGCTCGGCGAGCACCTCGTCGAGCGTGCGGTTGATCGCGGCCAGGGCCTCCCGAACCGTCATGGTCTTTCCTTCCGCGTCGAGCACCTTCCCGTGGCGCGTGTACACGGCCATGCCCGGACCGATGGCGGCCTGCGCCAGGTCCACCGGGGCGACGTTGCCCGACTGGAGCAGGCGCAGGGCGCCGGGAAGCTCGGCGCGAAGCTCGGTCAGGAACTCGCGGCGGGTCGCGGCCGGAGCGTCGTCGGGCCGCCGCCGGCAGACCAGCACGATGGACGAGGCGAGCGCGTTGGCGCCAATGGCCGTCGTCCGAGCGCTCCGCTCGGTGCGCATCGGCCATGTTCCCGTAACCGTGAAGCCAGATCGAATGACGGCACCCAGGAACGTCTCCCAACCGGTGCTTGTAGTACCTTCGTCTCTCTTAGTTTCTGATTGCTTGAAGGCATAATAGACGGTTACTGGGAAGCCCAAGTGCGTACGTTCAGCTAGCCGACAAAGCGCCCGAAACATCCCGTCAACAAAGAATGTTTCTGCCACGTCTCGACCTCCGTGGCGATACGGGGTTGCTACCAGCTCAGCTGCTTTGGGCACCGCTAGAGTTGAGAATAGATCCGGAAACACTCCCTTTAGGGAGCGACGCAGCCAGACGTAGAAGAAGTCCGAGAGATCGGCGTAGCCGATGTTGTCGTAATACGGCGGATCGGTCGATACGACCTTGTCCTGGCTCAGTCCCTGCGTTTGGGCTTCGCGCCCGACGCCGCCTCCACGGAGATGTGCGGGAAGACGCTTGAGACACTCGACCGACCAACGGATACCGCTCGTCACGCTCCCCGCAGAATCGGAGAAGAAATTGGTTTCGGCGAAGTCCCACACCATGGGGATCGCCTGACGCCCGAACAGGTGATAATGACGCTGGTCCAAAGGCCCCCAAGTACACAGCGCATTGCCGTGGTCAGCCTGTTTGCTGAGCACGAACGCGAGATACAGGGACGCCGCCTCGGCGTAGGCGGTCGCGCCGAGGCCGCCGTCGCGCAGCGGGCGGTCGTCGTCGGGGAGGCCGGCCGAGGCGGCGTCATCCCGGATTCGCTCGCGGGCCTCGCCGACGAGGTCCGAGAACGTCGTCAGGGCCACGAGCTGGCGATCAGTGAAGAGGTCCCCGAACGTCCAGTCCATAGACGGGACCCAAAGTTCCGATGCTTCATGTCCCCATCTCACAGTCAGGCTTCCACGGGGTCGCACTGCTTTCCGCCGGCCGCGTATGTGCGTCGGGCGAAGTACACGCGCTCGCGATCTCCGGCGGCCACGATCGCGAGCATCCGCGATCCCATCCGCCCGACCTTGCCCTCGTGCCGGACGTACTCGTACCGGATGGGAACTCCCGACATCAGACACCGGAAGCTGCCTCGGGCGACCTTTGTCCCTGTCTTCGTGCCCCCGTCCGTCGGGGGGCCGACGCGCACGCGGAACCGGTAGCCCCGGCCCTCGACCGCCGGCTCCACCCACGCCTCCTTCCCCTTCTTCGTCGACAGCATGAACGTCGACGCCAGCGGAACCTCCACGTCTCCGAACGCCGGGTTCGGGCTCCTTACCGTCCGCGCCCACAGCCACGCGATCACCGTCAGCTCCCGCCCCTCGTACGCCTTCAGGTCCGGACGCTCCCGCGCCATCTCCGCCGTGACCTCCACCTTCGGGTACAGACGGCCGATCCGCTTCTCCGCCTCGTCCCGCATCCACTTCCCGTAGTACCGGACGTCCTCGGCGAGGCCGGTCGCTCCCGGCCACGCCTTCGCAACCACCGTCTGCTTCGCCCGGGAGTCCGGGTTCACCGGCGGCCTCCCCGCGAACTTCGGCGGGATCTCGATCATCGCCTTGTTGATGAGCACCGCCACCGGGTTCAGGTCGGAGGCGTGCGCCTCGAGGCCGAGCCGCTGCGCCTCCAGCGGCAGCGCCCCGCCCCCGGCGAACGGATCGTGGAAGGCCGGGAGCCGGTTGCGGTCGAAGAGCTCGTCCGCCCGGGGGTGGTCCGCGTTCTCGGCGCAGGCCCTTCGCCAGCTCTCCCGGATCTCCGCCCGCGCCGCCTCCAGCACCTTCTCGTTGGCCGTGTTCTCCCACTTCACCAGGTCCTCGACGATGCGGAAGAGCCGCTGGCGCTCCCGCTCCGCCGCGACCTCGGCGAGGGCCGTCGGCGTCGCCTCCCGCCCCCGCTTCTTCAACTCCCGCCTCGCGGCCGCCCGCGTGGGGCCGTCCGACAGCAGCGCGTCCGCGTACTCCGACGGGTCGTCCACCATCTGCGCGAAGATCACCGCCCTCGCGGCGGCGAGCGGCCGCCGCGCCCACCAGAGATGCAGGGTGGACGGGTGGCCGTGGCGGATCGACTTCTCGCGAGCCGAGGCCTCGTTGATCGCCTTGAGCGGGAGGGCGACCTCGATCAGCTTCCTTCCCATGATTCTGGCGCGGCCCTTGAAGCGCCCCTTCAAGCGCTCGGGTCGCCGATCTTCAACCCGGCCGGATCGTCGAACGGGATGCCGGCTGTCCCGCACGCCGTTCGAAGGACTCGCTGTTTCTGCTTGCTACTCATCTTGGTCAGCAGCCACCAACCTCCGGGCAACTCCCTGGCCGTGGACCTCATTTGAGAATTCTCCGCCAGCTCCTCCTTCGTTCGAGCGACGACGCGGTTCTTCCGACCGCGAAGCCTCGGGTCCGCTCGATCCACGAAACTCGGATCGCGACCGGCGAAGGCTCGGAACGCGTCAACGTACGCATCGGTGAAGTTCTTGGCCCGGCGTTCCTCGCCCAAGAGCGAGTAACGGACCGAACCTGAACCGCCTCCGAGACGCCTCTCCTCGCATTCGGGTCGCGGCTCTCGCGGCGCGCCCGGCTCGGGCTTCGGCTTCCGAACCTTGCGACGCGCCGGGCGTTGCGTCAACCCGTGCAGAAAGGCGACGACGTCCTCCCGTCGGGGCTCGCCTTGGGCGAGCGCGGACGTCGCCTCCCTCACGAGATCCACCAAGACATCGCTTGCGTCGCCGTGGCAGAGCTGATCCCAAGCGTCCGGAATCGACTGTCTCGCCTCCTGTTGGTCACGCCGCACCCGCAGATCCCTTCTGGCGAAATCCGCGGCGTCTCCAGACGCGACATTGGCGAAGGAGAGGTAGCGCTCGAAGCCGCTCGCGACGACGTCCGGCGAGTCATTGGAGACGTTGACCGCCCATACGAGCCGCTCCTCAATACGGCCGAAGCTCTGCGCAGAGTAGAGGCGCCATTCGGCTCCGTTCGTCAAGACCGCCAATTGCGCACCTGCGAAGAACGCGTACTCGAACACTTGATGTTCCGCGCTTGGACCGCGGGCGGCGTTCAGCGCTTTCCCGGTTGCTTTCAACTCTATGATGCAACGTGGGTTATCGCCGGATACGCAAAGCGCCAAATCCACTCTTCGCGTCGTGTCCTTTAGCCTCAGCAGAAACTCATGGCGCACGAAGGACGGGCTCTCCACGTTCCATCCGAGCGTGCGCAGCACCGGAACTACGACTTGGTGGCCAACCGCGCTCTCGTTGGGTTAGGCGTCGTCCGCAATACCACGCCGAATCTGTTCGAGAAGTGCTCGAAGCTCAGACACGAGCGGACGTCCCCCGGCTGGACTCCGCTTCGGCAGGGGGTGTCCCCGTGAGCGAATTTCGAGCCGCCGCGCCCTCGCCTTGCATCAACACCGGCGGTTTGGACGTCCGCCCCGACGGCGGCGCCCCCGAACCCGCATCGGAGTGCGGCGCAAGATCGCTCCCGCTCTCATGCCGGCGAACCGTACCAGACCCCGCAGCCCCCTCTTCGAGGCCGTCGCCGAGGAGGTCTTCCGTCGATACGGCTCCCGCTGGAAGCCCCGCACCGCCAAGGTGAACCGGGCGTACCTGCGCTGCCGGATCCTGCCGTGGTTCCGGGATCGCCCCGTCGCCGACATCGACCGCGGCGAGGTCGAGCGCTGGTTCGCGGGACTTCGGGACACGCCGGCGGCGGCGAATCGGTCGCTTCCCATCCTGTCGGTGATCCTCCGGCAGGCGGAGCTCTACGGCCACCGCGCGGAGGACAGCAACCCCTGCGTCGGGCTGAAGCGGTTCCGCGAGCGCGGGCGGTCCCGGTTCCTGACCGACGCGGAGTTCCGGCGGCTCGGGATGGCGCTCGACCGCTCACGGGACGTCGCGCCGCTTCCGGTCGCGGTCATTCGCCTGCTGGCGCTGACCGGCTGCCGGCAGGGCGAGATCCGAACCCTGCGCTGGTCGGAGCTCCGGGAAGGGCACTTGCATCTTCGCGACGGCAAGGTCGGGCCGCGCGCCGTCTGGCTTTGTTCCGAGGCGCGGTCGCTGCTGGAGGCCGTGCCGCGAACCGCGGACTGGGCGTTCCCCGCTCCGGGCGGCGCCGGCGCGATGGCCGACGAGACCCTCTACCGCTGCTGGCGGGCAGTCCGGGACGAGGCGGGCCTTCCCGACCTCCGCCTCCATGACCTGCGCCACAGCTTCGCGAGCCTCGCGCTGCGCCGGGGCGAGACGCTGCTGACCATCGGGCGGCTGCTGGGGCACCTCGAGCCCTCGACGACGCTCCGCTACGCCCACGTCGCCGACCCGATGATCCGCGACGCGGCCGAGGCCGTCGGAGCCGCGCTCGACCCGCGGTCTTGACCGCGCCCGCGTTCGGACGCTTCGTGGAGACGGAATGGAGAGCGGCGTGCTACGAGCGCTGCAAGCCCTCCACTCGCGTCCGGATGGACAGCGCGCTGCGGACCCAGCTGCTGCCGGCGTTCGGGAAGCGGCGGCTGGACCGCGTCCGCCGCCGCGACGTCCTGCGGTGGTTCGACCGCTACGGGGCGACCGCCCCGGCGGGCGCGAACCGGACGCTCGACGTGCTGCGCCAGATCTTCAACCACGCCGTCGCCTGCGGCCACGTCGGGAAGAACCCGACCCGGGGCGTGCGGCCCAACCCGCGCCCGAGGCTCACCCGCTTCCTGTCGCGGGACGAGATCCGGCGTCTCTTCGCCGCGCTGGACGCGCACCGGGGACGCGGCTCGGGGCGGCAGCAGGCCGAGATCATCCGGTTGCTCCTGCTGACCGGCTGCCGGAAGGGCGAGATCGTCGGGTTGCGCTGGTCCGAGGTCGGGGAGGACTCCCTCCGCCTCGCCGACGCCAAGACCGGCCCGCGCACGGTCGTCCTGAACGCCCGGGCGCGGTCGATCCTCGCGCGGCAGCCGCGGACCGGAAGCGAGTTCGCGTTCCCGTCGCTCTCGGACCCCACCCGTCCCCGCGCCGCCGAACTCTCGCTGTGGCGGAAGGTGAGGCGAACGGCGGGAATCCC
The DNA here is from genome assembly GCA_965199715.1 of Vicinamibacteria bacterium. Lineage (GTDB taxonomy): Bacteria > Acidobacteriota > Vicinamibacteria > Marinacidobacterales > Marinacidobacteraceae > CBDATA01. Next base: position 759,530 of record OZ241322.1, on the reverse strand, counting down.
GGACGTTCGCCTCCACGACCTCCGCCACACGTTCGCGAGCCACGCGGTCATGAACGACGTGCCGCTGCCGGTCGTCTCGCGCCTGCTCGGGCACGCCCAGCCCCGGATGACCATGCGCTACGCGCACGTGAGCGACAAGGAGGTCGAGGCGGCGGCGGAGCGCGTGGGAAGCGCGGTGTCCGCGCTTCTCGCCGGAACCGCTCCCTCGCGGACCGCGGGCCGTACAATCCGACCGCTTGATCGGCGAAAGGCGGCGGCGATGCGCGTCACGAGGCTTCGCGCCGGAAACCAGGTGACCTTGCCCGCGAGCGTCGTGGCGGCGGCGGGCCTCGCGCCCGGGGATCGCCTCGTCGCGGCGGTTGACGGCGCGCGCGTGTTCCTGACCGCGGCGGCCCGCCGGTAGTCCAGCCGCGATGGCCGCCTCGGACTCCCCCCGTCATCGCCGCAAGCTGATCGAGGTGGCGTTGCCGCTCGACGAGATCAACGCCGCCGGCGCCCGCGAGAAGTCGATCCGCCACGGCCACCCCTCGACGCTGCACCTGTGGTGGTCGCGCAAGCCGCTGGCGGTGGCCCGCGCGGTGATTTTCGCGCAGATGGTGGACGACCCGTCGGAGTACGCGGACGCGCTGCTGTCGGACGGCCCCACGCGGGCGGCCGCGAGGCGGGAGTTGAAGAAGCGGGGGCGGGAGGCGACGCCGACGGCGCTGGCCGAGGCCGCCGCCGAGCGGGAGCGCCGGCGGCTGTTCCGCATCGTCGAGGACCTGGTCAAGTGGGAGAACACGGCCAACGAGACGGTGCTGGAGGCGGCGCGGGCGGAGATCCGGGAGAGCTGGCGAAGGGCCTGCGCCGAGAACGCGGACCACCCCCGGGCGGACGAGCTCTTCGACCGCAACCGGCTCCCGGCCTTCCACGATCCGTTCGCCGGGGGCGGGGCGCTGCCGCTGGAGGCGCAGCGGCTCGGCCTCGAGGCGCACGCCTCCGACCTGAACCCGGTGGCGGTGCTCATCAACAAGGCGATGATCGAGATCCCGCCGAAGTTCGCGGGGAGGCCGCCGGTGAACCCGGACTCCCGGGCGAAGCAGACGGTGGTTGCGAAGGCGTGGCCGGGAGCGACCGGCCTCGCCGAGGACGTCCGGTACTACGGGAAGTGGATGCGGGACGAGGCGGAGAAGCGGATCGGCCGTCTGTACCCGAAGGTGGAGGTCACGGCGGAGATGGTTCGGGAGCGTCCGGACCTGAAGGCGTACGAGGGGCGGGAGCTGACGGTGATCGCGTGGCTGTGGGCGCGGACGGTAAGGAGCCCGAACCCGGCGTTCGGTGACGTGGAGGTTCCGCTGGCGTCGACGTTCATGCTGTCGACGAAGAAGGGGAAGGAGGCGTGGGTGGAGCCGGCGGTCGAGGGCCGGGACTATCGGTTCCGCGTGCGCGTCGGCCCCCCGACGGACGGGGGGATCAAGCGCGGGACCAAGGTAGGGGGAAGCGGGAGTCCGTTCAAATGCCTCATCTCCGGTTCGCCGATGCCGTTCGACTACCTGCGGGGGGAAGGCAAGGCGGGCCGTCTCGGTTCGCGCCTCCTCGCGGTCGTCGCGGAGGGCGACCGCGGCCGCGTGTACTTGACTCCGACCACGGCGCAGGAACGGGCAGCCCGCAACGCGGCGCCGGCGTGGGAGCCGGACACCGATCTCCCCCAGAGAGCTCTCGGTTTTCGGGTTCAGGAATACGGGATGCTTCAGTGGCGCGACCTCTTCACTGATCGCCAGCTCGTGGCCCTGACGACGTTCTCGGACCTCGTCGGCGAGGCCCGCGCGCGAATCCGGGATGACGCCGCCTCGGCCGGCCTCCCCGACGACGACCGCCCTCTGCGCGACGGCGGCCTCGGCGCGACGGCCTACGCCGAGGCGGCGTCCCTGTATCTTGGACTATCAGTTGGCCGCCAAGCCAACCGTAGCTCCACGCTGACGTTCTGGGACTCTGGCGCCGGCAACGTGCAACAGGTGTTCGCTCGCCAAGCCCTCCCCATGGTGTGGTCCTATTGCGAGGCCAATCCGTTCAGCACGTCCAGCGGGAACTTCAGAGGTCAAGTCGATTATCTGACCAAAGTCGTGGATGTGGCCGTGCTCGCCTGTCGTCCCGGTTTCGCAGGTCAGTTTGACGCCGCTGCAGGAACTCCGGACCTTGACACGGTTGTGATCTCGACCGACCCGCCGTATTACGACAACATCGGATACGCCGATCTCTCCGATTTCTTCTATGTCTGGCTGCGGCGCTCCCTGAAATCGGGATTTGGAGAGCTAATGGCGACGCTCGCAGTGCCGAAAGCTAGGGAGTTGGTGGCGACTCCATACCGGCATGGGAGCCGGGAGGCCGCCGAAGCCTTTTTTCTTGCAGGCATGAAGAAGGCACTCCGACAGATCTCAGCACGTACACACCCAGACTTCCCCGTGACGATTTACTACGCTTTCAAACAAGCTGAGCGGAATGCAGAGGGTGGAGTGGCCAGTACGGCTTGGGACATTTTCCTTGATGCTGCGATCCACTCTGGATTCGCCATCACCGGTACGTGGCCGATGCGCACCGAACTGACGGGTAATCTCAAGAAGAACATTGCCGCCCTCGCCTCCTCCATCGTGCTGGTCTGCCGGCGCCGCCCTGACGACGCCCCGGCCGCCACCCGGCGGGAGTTCCTGACCGAGCTTCGTTCCGAGCTTCCGCAGGCCCTTCGGCTGCTCCAGTCGGGCAACGTCGCCCCGGTGGATCTGGCGCAGGCGGCCATCGGTCCGGGCATGGCCGTGTACACGCGTTACGGGAAGGTGCTCGACGCCGAGGGGAACGCCATGTCCGTTCGGGAGGCGCTCGCCGCGATCAACCGCACGCTCGACGAGGTGCTCGCCGAGCAGGAGGGCGACTTCGACGCGGACACCCGCTGGGCGCTCGCGTGGTTCGAGCAGTTCGGGTTCGACCGGGGGGACTACGGCATCGCCGAGACTCTCACCAAGGCGAAGAACACGAGCGTGGACGGGCTTGACGAGGCTGGCGTCCTCAAGTCCAAGGGCGGCGAAGTGTGGCTCCTGCGGCCGGAAGACTTGGACGAGTCATGGGACCCCGAGACCGATGGCCGCCTGACCGTCTGGCATGAGCGGGTCGGGAGCGCAGCCGCGGGACGAGCGGGCGACGGGCCTCGGCCCTGCGCGCCGCACCCCTGGCGGGGTGCGGGCGCGGCGCTTCGGGCCGAGGCGCGGAGACGCAACCTCGCCGATCCGGGCGGTCGGTTCCGGTCTCGGGGCCGCCCGCGTCGCCGAGTGTGACCTCGCTCTCGAAGCGGTCCGCGTCAGCGGGGCCGGCTCTCGGGAACACGGCCCGGCGGCGGGAACGAAGCTCGCGTCACGCCGCGGATCCAAAATAGTCAACTGTCCACGAAAGCGGGGCAAGCTCACAGTTTCGGGCGTCGAAAAAGTCACGCTTTTCCGAGGCCGCGACGCGCCGGAAGCGGGGGTTCCAGGCGGCGAGCCAAGCAGTCTCCGGCTCCCGGCGCCCGCTTGTCGGCCGTGTCAGGAATTCCGTGTTTGGGGGCGTGAACTCTCCTTTTGACGAACGGGGATGAACACGGGGCGACTAGTTTGGTCCGGCGGGGTGGCGGTCGCCACGGACTCAGCCCCTAGTCTGGCGGCCCGAGGCGTTCACGAGGTTGTAGCGGCGGGCGCGGTCTCGCCACTCGCCCGAGCGGATGAGGCGCTGGTAGGCGTCGCCGGGAAGGGCCCGCTCGGCGTAGCCGGGCCACGTCGCCCCGTTCTTGATGTCGTCGAGCCCGCGCTGCATCGCGCCGAGCGCGAGCCGCAGCAGTTGCCCGGCGTAGAGGACCAGCGGCACGCCGTTCTCCCGCAGCGTCTCCATGGGCGTGTCGTGGACGCTCGCGATGGCGGGGCGTCCGCACGCCTGCGAGACCGGGCCGAGGCGTTCGGGCGCGAGTCCGGCGAAGAAGAGGAGGTCCGCGCCGGCTTCCACGTAGGCCGCGCCCCGGTCGATGGCTTCCGCCTCGCTCAGGCCGATGGAGACCGCGTCGCAGCGGGCGACCAGCATCATGCCGCCGGATCGCGCGTCGGCGGCGGCGCGGACGCGGTCCTGCATGCCGGGAGCGTCCACGAGGACGCCGCCCTCGCCGAGGTGCTTCGCCTGCACGTGATCCTCGATCATCATCGCGGCGAGGCCGGCGCGCTCGAAGCCGCGCGTCGCCCGCGCCACCGCGAGCGGACTGCCGCCGCCGTCGTCCGCGTCGGCGAAGACCGGAACCGGCACCGAGTCGGCGATCCGCGCCGAGACCTCGATGAGCTCGGTGATCGACGCGAGCCCGTAGTCGGGCACGCCGAGGTTCGCGGCCGAGCCGGCGCTGCCGCCGATGAGCACGGCGTCGAAGCCGTTCTCGACGATCAGCCGCGCCGAGATGGCGTCGAAGGCCCCCGGACAGATGACGGGATCCGGCCCGGCGAGCATCTCCTGGAAGCGGGTTCCCATGTCGCCCGATGCGGACTGCGCGGCGCGGACGCCGCCGGCGATCGCGGCGCTTCCCGCCGCGAGGCCCTGGATCGCTCGGCGCCGGCCGATGCGGTTCTCGCTCATCGTGTCGTCTCCCCTTCGGGATGGTCCATGGCGCACCGGAACCCGATGCTGTGGATGGTCGTGTCCGGCCTCGTGAAGTTCCGATAGAACACGGACGTGATGCGTTCGTCGGCGTCCGCCCAGCTTCCGCCGCGGAACACCCGGTAGGGAGCCTCGGCCGGCCCCTTGGGACTCTCGACCGGACTCACCGCGTAATAGCCGAGATCGTATCTGTCGGCCACCCACTCGGCGATGTTCCCGATCATGTCGAACAGGCCGTATCCGTTCGCCGGGTACGAGCCGACGTCGGCCGGGCCGTGCGGATGACCCACTCGCGCCGGGGGGCCGTCCCCGTCGTCCGGCGCGAACTCGAGGCCCCACGGGTACGGCGCCCCGTCAACCTGGCCCCGGGCGGCCTTCTCCCACTCGGCCTCGGTGGGAAGGCGCTTGCCGCGGAACGCGCAGTACGCCGCCGCGTCCTCCCACGTCACGTTGTACGCCGGGCGGCGGGCGGCCTCCTCGGGGAACCCCTGCCGCCAGTGGAACGGCTCGGCGCGCCCCGTGGCCTGCGCGAACCGGCGGTACGCCTCCTGGGTGACCTCGGCGCGGTCCATCCAGAAACCGGGCACGTGGACGCGGTGGACGGGCCGGTCGTCCACCCGGTCGCGGGTCTGCCAGCCGATCTCGTCGATGAGCCACAGGTGCGTGCGCCCCATCCAGAACTCGCCGCCCGCGATCCAGCAGATGTCCTCGGTCCGATCGTCGGTGCAGTGCGGTTCCGCGGCGCTTCCCGCCCCGAACAGCAGGAGCGCGAGCAGCAAGGACCGCTACTTGAAGATTCCGGCGATCTCGTCGTCGAACATCATCTCGGAGGCGCCCAGCGCGATGGAGTCCACGTACAGGTACTCCCGCCCCGAGGGGGTGTTGGTGACCGACTTGCGCCAGTCGATCCCCAGCGCCGAGTAGATCGTCGCGACGGTGTTGTCCATGAACGGCTGGCCGTCATGGCTCCACCCCGGGTCGATGACCTCGGATCCGTCCTCGTTGGTCTTGCCGAGCACCCGCCCTCCTTGGACCCCGCCGCCGGCGTACATGGTCGTGTAGGCCTCGCGATAGTGGTCCCGGCCGAGCACGGGGTTCATGTCGGGCGTGCGCCCGAACTCGCTCGTGACCACGATCAGCGTCTCGTCGAGGGCCGTGGTTCCGGGCTCGGTCCCCGGCATCGCGCCGAGGTCGTCGAGCAGCGCCACGAATCCCTTGTCGAGCCTCGGGCAGGTCGTGTAGTGGTTCCACTTGCGCGAGCGGTCGAAGATGCCGGCGTGGTGGTCCCACTTGTCGCCGTCGTAGATGTAGATGAACCGCGTGCCGGCGTCGGCCTCGATGAGGTTGCGGGCGAGGATGCAACCGAGCCCGAATTCGTCCGCGCCGTAGCGCTCCCGGTCGTCGCCGGTCGCCCGGAACAACTGCGGCCAGCGGGGGTCGGTGAGCAGCGCGTAGGCCGACCGGTAGTAGTCGCGGTAGTCGGACGCCCGGCGGCCCAGCGACGCGCGCTCGGGCGCCGAGATCTCGGCGAGCTGGCCGAGCAGCCGGAAGCGCTCTTCGAGCACCTTGAGGCTTCCGTCCACGTTCCCGCCGAACGCGTCGAACACCGTGGTCGGGTCGAGGTCGAGCCCGGAAAAGCGCGTCGGCAGGAACCCGGCGCCGATCGAGCCGGCGCGCGCCCGCGTCAGGTAGGTGCTGACGTAGGTCGGGAAGGTGTCGCGCTCGCGCCGCTCCCGGTCCAGCTCGGCGGCGATCACGCTCCCGAACGCCGGGATCTCGCGGGCGAGGGCCACGTTCAGCACTCGCCCGGTCTGCGTGTGGTACTGCCCGTTGAAGTGGATCAGCTCCGGAGCGCGCATCGAGCGCACGAGCGCGACCTCGTCCATGCGATGGACGAGCTGGGGAAACAGCGTCCGGGAGAGCGAGACCTCGTCGCTCAGTTGGACCATGTCCAGATCCGGCGGGGTCCAGCGGGTCTGCTTGAAGTCCCAGGTGTCCATCGGGCTGATCGCGCCGCCCATCTCGACGAAGATGCAGTACCGCGCCGTCCGCCTCGGGGTCGCGGCCCCGTTCGCGTAGGCGCGCAGCGGCCAGACCGCCTGGCCCGCGACCGTCCCGGCGAGCGCGAGGCCGCCGTAGCGGAGGACGTCGCGTCGCGCCGGAAGCGCGTCGGCGATCCGGGGTTTCTTCATGTCAGTGGTTCAGGAGGAACTCGGGCGAGTTGAGAAGCGCCCACTGGAGGTTTTCGGCGCCCTCGGCGACTTCGGCCCCGAGCGTCTCCCGGGCCAGGTCCAGTTCGGCCGCCGTGGGAAATCGGCCGAGCGTCGCAAGAAAGAGCTCCTCGACGACTTCGGCGTGGTCGATATCGGCTTCCACGAGTTCGGCGACCCGGGTGCCGGACTCGCTCGTCACGCGCCGGTTGACCACGCCCGACTGCATCATCAGGAGCGCCTGCAGGATGGACCCGCGGTTGCCGACCGGCGCCGGGGTCATCCGGTTGCTCTGGAAGAAGCTCTGGAGCAGCGCGTCGATCTCCGCGCCCTCGCCGGTTCCCCGCCGCCCGCCGAGATCGCGGGGCGTGGTGAGCTCCTTGACCCGGCTGACCTTGATCCCGCGGAAGTTGAACTCGGCGGGAGCGCCGGTGGCGCGGGTGAGCGAGTCCACGAGCTCCGGCCCGGTCAGCACTCGGACGAAGCGCCTCGGGTAGAAGCCGGTCCAGTCGTCGTCCCACTCGCCGGGGAAGCGGGCCGAAAGACCGTACGCCTCGGATTTCATGACGGTCTTGACGAGACTCCAGAAGCTGTAGCCGCTCGCCTCGAACTCCTCGGCGAGGGCCTCGAGCAGCTCGGGATTCGTCGGGCGCGGCGGAAGCGGGTCCTCCTCTCCCTCGGGGAGGCGGTCCATCCGGGCGAGGTCGAAGGCGTTGTACGGCTCGACGAACGCGACCGTCATCAGCTTGCCCCAGACGAGGTTCACCGTGGCGCGGGCGAACTGGCGGTGGCTCGTGAGCATCCGCGCGAACGCGTCGCGGGGATTCTCGCCGGGCCTTGGCGTTTCGCCGGTGAGCATGAACGCCGGCTCCCACGCGAGCCCCTCGAGCCGGGGGAAGCGCCCCTCGGAGAGAGTGTGGTACGGCGCGTCGTCCCCGGTGTCGTAACCCTTCGCGAGGTCGTCCACGAGCAGATCGACCACGACGTTCTTGCTGCGGTCGTCCCACGTCGTGATGAGCCGGGCGTTCCCGAGGAACGCCGACTGGCGGTAGAACTCCTCGCGGGTGCGTTCCGAGAGCCACTGGTTCAGCGGCTCGAGGTGGTCCGCGCCGTCGTGGCAGGACACGCACGAGGTGTTGATCCCGAGGAAGGCCCGCGACACGTCCACGTTGAACTGGTCGAGCGCGTCCAGCCGGTTGTGGATCGAGTAGTCGTCGGGGCTCATCACGATCCGGCTCTTGGCCTGGTGCGACCGGGCCAGCAGCGTCAGCGACGGCACGCTGCCGTGCGCCTTCGCGACTCCGGTCAGCATGTCCTGGACGAACTCGTCGTAGGGGCGGTCGGTGACCAGCCACTCCTTGATCCAGCTCTGGAACGGGTGCTGGACCGGCCCCACCTGGCTCGCCAGCCGGAACAGGTCGCCGAAGAACCACGCCCACTGCTCGGCGAACTCCTCGGTGCCGACGAGCTCGTCGATGAGCCGCTCCCGCTTGTCCGGGGACGGGTCGTCGAGGAACCGGCGGATGTCGTCGGCGGTCGGCACGAGGCCGGTGGCGTCGAGCGTGGCGCGGCGGAGGAAGACCTCGTCGGCGGACCGGGGCGCGCGCGGGATCCCCCGCTCGTCCCACTGGGCGGCGAGGATCTCGTCCACGACGGTCCGCGCGACGAACGGCGCGGAGCTCGCGGCCGCGCCCTCCGGAAGCCGTTCGGCGGCGCGGATGGCCTCGCGGGCCTTCTCGGCGGCGGTCAGCCCGGCGGCCGCGTCCCGGTGCGCGGCGTCCGCCCGACGATCGCGCTCGTCGTGCGGATCCTGCGGCTGCGCCGCCGCCGTCGCGGCGCCCAGCGCGCACGCAAGGAACAGGAGGCTCTTACTCACGGCGACACGGATCCCGTCGATGATGATACGGACCTCCCGGAAGCTCCGTCAACAGCGCCAAGGCGCAGCGAGGACCAAGCGCCCGGCAGGGCGGGCGCGGTGATCGCGGCGTTCAGCAGCAGAAAGGTGAGGTGGGCGGCGAGGCTGTAGCCGAGAAGCCCCGCTTCGCCTCCCGCCGAAGCGGCCGCCGCCTCCCCGTGGAAGTAGAGCCACGCCGCCTGGGCGGTGCCGATCCGCGCCACCGTGATCGGCAGCGCGCCGGCGAGGAAGATGATCGGAAGCGTGGCGAGCAGGCCGGTCCACGGGATCGAAACCGAGAACGCCTCGAGCGCGATCTGGTGTCCGGTCGCCGCGATCAGGATGAGCGGCGCCTTCCACAGGAGCGCCCGCCCGTAGTCGGCGAGCCGGGCCGAGCGCAGCGTGCGCAGCAGCCGCCAGCGCGGCGGTCCGAGCCGGACCCGCCGCAGCCGTCCGCGCAGGAACGCGATCAGGAGTCCCACGCCCGCGAGCGAGATCGCGGCGGCGACCGGAACCTGCCGGGGGGCCGCGCCCCACAGCGCGAGCGAACCGACGAGGCCCCACAGCAGCAGGTGGCTGCGCTGGCAGACGTCGAGGAACAGGATCGTGCCCGCGGCCTCGAGCCACGAGCCGTCGGGCTCGGGGGCGATTCGGAGGCGGCGGCCGAGCCACGCCGCGATCGCCGCCTGCGACGCGCGTCCGTTCCACAGCGTCACCAGGTAGTCCACCGCCCGCATCCGCAGGGCGTCGCGCCAGTCGAGGCCGGGCGGGTGGAAGCGGCGCGTCACCTGCGCCATCAGTCCCGAGTCGAGGGCGACGTAGGCGATCGAGACCGGAACGAGGCCGACGAGGAAGCGGACCGGGTCGGCCTCGCCGAAGGCCGCGAGCAGCCGTTCCGGCGGGACCCGGCGGAAGACGAGGAACAGGACCCCGGCCGTGCCGGCGCACGGGAGCGCCCGCAACCAGAAGCGGCGCGTCATTTCAGTCCGGTGATCCGGAGGCCGGCGCGCCGGGCGATCCCGGATCGGTTCAGCCGCAGCAGGATTCCGAGCGAGGCCTCGGCCGCCCGCACGAGCCGCAGCGGCCCGACCGGGAGGGCGCGGAGGCCGGCGGCGGCGGCGATCCGCGCCGCCTCGACGCGGTCGGCCTCGCGATCGGCGAAGACGAGCGCGTCGGCCTCGGCCCCGCCCTCGGCCAGTTCCGCCGCGGCGACCGTCTGGAACGCGGCGGCGACGCGGGACTCCGGGAGCAGCCGGGCGGCCTCCTCGGCGGCGGACGTCTCCGGGCGGGAGCCGGGCGGCCAGATCACGCCGCAGGCGATCACGAGCTTGCCTTCGAGAAGCGGCCCGACTTCGGCGAGAAGCGCGTCCTGCGCCGAGAACGGCACGGCGAGGAAGACCGGGTCTCCCGCCCGCGCGGCGTCCGCGTTCGTCATGCCCCGGGCTCCGAAGCCGACGGCGCGGGCGCGCTCGGCGCTGCGGGATCCGACGGCCGTCCCGATCCCGGCGGCGACGAACCGCTTCGCGAGCGCCCGGCCGAAGGGGCCGGTCCCTCCGAGGATCGCGATCACCGAAAGAGATCCTTGCGGCGGTCCCGCAGCAGGTCCCGAGCGCTTCCGGCTGGCGTGTCGGGAAGCGGGCAGCCGCGCGCGACCACGACCGGAACGCGCCGCAGCTTCCCCATGAGCAGTCCGGCGGCGGCCGCGATCGCGTCGGCGACCGCGACCGCAGTGGAGCGCAGCTCGCGCCCGGCGGCGTCGCGCCGGCCCCGGTAGTCGAGGAGCGCGGGCAGGCCGGCCACCCCGATCGCCACGTCCACCGCGCCGAGGCGAAACGGCCGGCCCCAGGTGTCGGTGACGACGACTCCGACGGGCTGGCCGGCCGCCCGGAACCGGGCCGCGATCCGGCGCGCCGAGGCGTCCGGGTCGAGCGGCAGCAGGCACAGCGTTCCCGGGGGCGCGTTCGACCGATCCACGCCGGCGTTCGCGCAGACGAACCCGTGGGCCGTCTCCGCGATCAGGACGTCGCCGCGCGCCCGGACCATCCGGGCGGATTCCCCGAAGACGACCTCGATCTCGCGGGGGTCCGCCCCGGACCTCCGGGCGAGATCCCGCGCCTCGTCCCCCGGCCTCACGTCGTCCAGCCGCACGATTCGGCCCTCCGCCTTGGAGACCGCCTTCTGGCAGATCACGACGACGTCGCCGGGCTCGAGGCGGCGGTCCAGCGTCCCCAGGACGAGGCCCGGAAGGTCGCATCCGGGCTCGACTTCGGGGAGGCCCTCGACGCCCTCGAGGATCACTGCGGCGACTCGGCCTCGGCGAATTCGAGGAAGTCGTAGTGCACCCGCTGGTGGATCCGGCGGAAGAAGTACATCCGCGCGTTCACCGTCATCGTGACCCGGGTCGGAAGCCACATCGACCCGGTGAATCCGCTCTGGACGCTCGCGCTCGTGCCCTTGTGGAGCCGGCCGAAGAGCCCGGCGATGAAGTTCACGTTCCGGGTCAGCGCCGCTTCCAGCCGGGCGACCTGGAGGTTCTCGACGTCCACCCAGAGCTCGCCCTCGCAGCCGGACACGACCCCCATCATGCGGTTCGGCGCCCTTCCGTAGGCCGGATCGGGACGGAAACGCACGATCTGGACCTCGTGCCCCTCGAACGTAGCGCCCGAGTAGAGATCCCCGAGGAACATGCGCTCCTCGATCGCGTCGCGGATGATCTTGTAGAAGAGGTCCATGCCATTCTTGGGAGCGACCTCGTAGTCCGGGTCGCCCTCCTCGATCGCCCGGCGATCCTCCTCGGCCTCCCGGAACGCGGCGGTCACGGCCTTGCGGTAGCGGCGCTCCTCCCGCCGCAGCCGGCGTCCGGCGATGGGTTCGCCGTCGTGCTCGAGCAGCTTCCAGAGATGCCGGCCCGCCACCGGGTCGTAGCGGTAGAGCCGATTCACGGTCGCCGTGACCTCTTCCTCGTCGTTCAGGCGCTCGGTGGTGATGAGCTGGCGGAACGTCAGCCCGCCCTCGGCCTCGCGCACGACGGCGCGCCGCTCCAGCACCTGCTCCAGAAGCGACTCCGCCGCCGCCTGGCCGCCGATCCGCACGAGCCCCTCCTCGGCGGGCGGGGCGGCGAGGACCGCCGCGACGAGCAGGACGCGCACGTCAGGAAGTCTAGGAGCGAGCGGCGTCGGCTATAACCCCGGACCATGGCGTTCGCCCCGATCGACTGGGTCCTCTTCGTCGGGTATCTCCTCGTCGCGCTCGCGATCGGCCTCGCGGTGGCCCGGACGGCGGGCTCGGACAGCGAATCCTTCTTCCTCGCCGGAAGGCGGCTCCCGTGGTGGGCGCTCGGCACGTCGATGGTGGCGACCACGTTCTCCACCGACACGCCGAACCTCGTCGCCGAGCTGGTGCGCCAGAACGGGGTCTCCGCCAACTGGACCTGGTGGGCGTTTTGCATCACCGGGATGCTCACTGTCTTCGTCTTCGCCCCGCTGTGGCGCCGCAGCGGGCTCGTGACCGATCTCGGCTTCTACGAGATTCGGTACTCGGGGCGGCCGGCGGCGTTCCTCCGGGCGTTCCGGGCCGTGTATCTGGGGGTCTTCTTCAACTGCGTAGTGATCGCCACCGTGACGCTCGCGGGGGCCAAGATCGCCGGGGTCCTGTTCGGGCTGGAGAAGGTCACCGGAGTCCTGATCGCGGGAGCGCTCGCCGCCGCCTACGCGGTCGTCTCCGGGTTCTGGGGAGTCGTGCTCACCGACCTCCTCCAGTTCTTCGTGTCCCTCGCCGGTGCGATCCTCGCCGCGGTCTGGGCCCTCGACCATCCGGCCGTCGGCGGGCTCGCCGGGATCACGGCGATCTACGGGGATCGGCTCGACCTTGTGCCGACGCCGGGCACGTCGGCGTTCCTCGTCCTGTTCCTCATCCCGGTCGCGCTCCAGTGGTGGAGCGTCTGGTACCCGGGCGCGGAGCCAGGAGGCGGCGGCTACGTCGCCCAGCGGATGCTGGCGGCGCGCAGCGAGCGCGACGCGGTCGCCGGAACGCTCTGGTTCACCGTGGCCCACTACGCGCTGCGGCCGTGGCCGTGGGTGCTCGTCGCGCTGGCGTCGCTCGCGGTGTATCCGACCGCCGAGTCGCTGCAGGCGGCGCTGCCCGGCCTCGACCCGGAGCTCGTCGGCGACGACCTCGCCTATCCGCTGATGCTGCGGCTGCTCCCGCCGGGCCTGCTCGGGTTCGCCGCGGCCTCGCTCGTCGGGGCCTACATGTCCACCGTGGATACCCACCTGAACTGGGGCGCGTCGTACGTCGTCGAGGACGTGTACCGGCGCTTCCTGCGCCCGCGCGCCGGGCGGCGCGAGCTGGTGCTCGCGGCGCGCGTCGTGACCGTCGGGCTCATGGCGGCCGCCGGAATCCTCACCCTCACCGTGGATACGGCGCGGGGCGGCTTCGGCCTGCTGCTCCAGATCGGGGCGGGGACGGGGCCGCTCTTCCTGCTGCGCTGGATGTGGTGGCGCGTGAACGCCTGGAGCGAGGTCGCCGCGATGATCGGTTCGCTCGTCGTCGCGGCCGCGCTGCCGCTGTTCGGGTTCGCTCCCGGCTCCGAGGTCGGCCTGATCGCCGGCGTGGCGACCACGACCGCGATCTGGCTCGCGGCCACCTGGCTCACCCGGCCCGAACCCCGGACGACGCTCGACGCCTTCGCCCGCCGCATCCGCCCGCCGAAGGCGCTGTGGCCCCACGCCTACCCAGCGAAGGACGCCTGGGCGCGGGCCTTCGCCGCTTGGCCGCTCGCCTGCGCGATGGTCTATGCGGCGCTCTTCGGCACCGCGGCGGTGCTGTTCGGCTGGGGAGCGCCGTGGATCGCCGGCTGCGCGGCCGTCGCCGCCGGATCGGGTCTCGCGGTCGCGCTGCTCCTCCGGCCCGCCGCTACCGCCGCCGGGGGCGCCGCCGGATCGCCTCCCGGTCCATGAGCCGGACCCGCGCCGTGCGCACCCCGCCGTCCCGCCAGTAGCCGAGCTCCACCTCGTCGTCCACGCGGTAGCGGGTCTCGAGGAGGACCATCAGGTCGCGTTCGCTCGCGACCTCCACGCCGTCGATCGAGACCACGTAGTCCCCGCCGTAGGGGAACCGCGACCGGCCGATCCGTCCGACCCGGTCCGCGCCGCGCAGCCCCGCCTCCTCGGCCGGGCCGCCGCGCACCAGACTGCGAATCATCAGGCCGCCGTCGTCGGGAGCGTCCACGCCGGCCCGATTCAGGCTGCGGGCGAGCGCCGGCCGGATCGCCGCGAACGAGACCCCGAGGTGGGGATGGGAGTAGCGCCCGTTGCGGACGAGCTCGGGGACGACCCGGTTCACCGTGGAGGCGGGGATCGCGAAGCCGACCCCGGCGGACGCGCCGCTCGGGCTGATGATCGCGCTGTTCACGCCGACCACCTTCCCGTCGAGGTCGAGGAGCGGGCCCCCGGAGTTCCCCTGGTTGATGGCCGCGTCGGTCTGGATGATCTCGCCGATGAAGCGTTGGTCCGGGCTCTCCATGACCCGCCCGAGGCCGCTCACCACGCCGGTCGTGAGCGTCTGCTCCAGCCCGAAGGGATGCCCGACGGCCACGACGAACCGTCCCACCTCGAGGCTCTCGGAATCGCCCATCTCGAGCGGGACGAGGCCGGTCGGGTCGCCCTCGACCCGGATCACCGCGAGGTCGTTCGAGGCGTCGGCCCCCACGAGCGTCGCGCTGCGGATCTCGCCGTCGGCGAACGAGACGTCCAGCTCCTCGGCGCCGCCGATGACGTGATAGTTCGTGACCACGTGTCCCGAGCGGTCGAACACGAACCCGCTGCCGGTTCCCTCCTGGGTGACCGGTCCCTGGAACCAGTTGAACCCCTGGCTGCGGGCGGTGATGTTCACGACCGACGGGTTCGCGATCCGGAAGACGGCGCCGACGCGCCGCTCGAGTTCGATCTGCGGGGCGAGGGTCGCGAGGAGAAGCAGCGCGGCGTTGGTCATGGTCCGTCGTCCCGAACGCAAGCCGCGTTCCATAGTATGATATTGAAATCCGTTTTCAAAACAAGGCGTTCCGAGGAGGTTCCGGATCCATGTTCAAGTTGCCCTCGCGCATCCTTCTGACGGGGATTCTGTCCCTTGCGTTCCTCGGCGGGTGCGCGGCTCCGGAAGACGAGCGGACGCTCACGGTGTATTCGGGCCGCGGCGAGTCGCTCGTGGGGCCGGTCGTGGTCGCCTTCGAGCAGGAGACGGGGATCCGGCTCGAGGTCCGCTACGGCGGCACCGCGGACCTCGCCGCCCAGATTCTGGAGGAAGGCGACCAGAGTCCCGCGGACATCTATTATGGGCAGGATGCCGGGGCGCTCGGTCAACTCGCCGAAGAGGGGCGACTGCTGCCGCTCCCGCCCTCCATTCGGGAACGGGTGCCGGCCCGGTTCCAGGACGCCGGCGGGCGCTGGGTGGGCACCACCGGTCGCGCCCGGGTCTTCGTGTACAACACCGAGTTGCTCGCTCCGGAGGACTTGCCGGAGACGGTCGAGGGCCTCACCGACCCCAAGTGGAAGGGGAGGATCGGCTGGGCGCCCACGAACGGTTCCTTCCAGGCGTTCGTGACCGCGCTTCGGGTGCTCGAGGGCGAGGACGCGGCCCGGGCGTGGCTCGAGGGGATGCTCGCCAACGAGCCGATCGCCTACCCGAACAACAGCTCCATCTACCAGGCGGTCGCGGACGGCGAGGTCGAGCTCGCGCTGTCGAACCACTACTACCTGTTCCGCTTCCTCGTCCAGCAGGGCGACGCCTTCGCCGCCCGCACCGTTCCCCCCCGCGGCGGCGGCGCCGGAGGCCTCATCAACATCTCGGGCGGCGGGGTCGTGGACACTACGACCGATCAGGCGGCGGCCGAGCGGTTCCTCGCGTTCCTGCTCTCGAACGAGACGCAGGCGCGGTTCGCCGCCGAGACGTTCGAGTATCCGCTCGTCCCGGGGATCGCGACGGACCCGAGAGTCACCCCGTTGACCACGCTGGATCCGCCGGACCTTCCGCTCGGCGACATCGCCGACCTGCGCGGCACGCTCGACCTGCTTCGCGACGTCGGGGCGATCTGACCGGCTGAGTGGCCGAGGCGGGGCGGAGGACGCCGTCCCGACTGCTCCGGGCGTCGGGAATCGTCGTCGCGGCGGCGTGCCTGCTGCCGCTGCTCTACCTCGCATGGCGGGCGCTCTCCGGCGGCGGGCTCGCCGAGGTCCTGCTGCGGCCTCGCAGCCTCGCCGTCGCCGGGCGGACCGCGCTGCTCGCGGCCTCGGTGGCGACGACCTCGGCGGGCCTCGGGCTCGCGCTCGCTTGGCTCACCGAGCGCACCGACCTGCCGGGGCGACGGTGGCTCACCGGGCTGCTCGCGGCGCCGCTCGCGATGCCGTCCTACGTGGCCGCCTTCGCGGTCGCGACCGCGCTCGGGCCGCGGGGCCTGCTCCAGCGGCTGCTCGAGCCGTGGACCGGCTGGGAGCGGCTTCCCGAGATCTACGGATTCCCGGGCGCGCTCCTCGTGCTGAGCGTCCTCAACTACCCGTACGCGTTTCTCGCGGTGCGGGCGCGCCTCGCCGTGATGGACGAGGCGGTGGACGACGCCGGGCGGGTTCTCGGGGCGGGCGCGCTCCGGCGTTTCCGCGAGATCACGCTGCCGCTCATCGCGGGGCCCCTGTGGTCGGGCGGACTGCTCGCCGCGCTCTACACCCTGAGCGACTTCGGCGCGGTCTCGCTGCTGCGGTACGAGACGTTCACCTGGGCCATCTACAACCAGTACCGCGGCTCGCTCGACCGCCACACCGCCGCGGGGCTCGCGCTCCTGCTGGTGCTCGTCGCGCTCCTCCTGCTGTTCGGGGTCGAGCGGTTCCGCTCGGGGCCGCCAGCGACCGCGTCGGCGCGGGCGCGCCGGCCTCGCCCGACGCGCCTCGGCCGGCTCCGCTGGCCGGCGTTCGCGCTCGCGACCTCGGTGCTGCTTCCGGCGCTCGCGCTGCCGGTCGGCGTGTGTCTCTACTGGCTGCGGCAGGCGCCTTCGGGGGCGGGGGCCGGGCTCCTTCCGGCGCTTGGACGCACCGGGCTCGCGTCCGCGCTGGCCGCGGTCGTGACCGCGGCGCTCGCGATTCCGGTCGCGTTCCTCGCGGCGCGATATCCGTCCCGCCGGTCCTCGCTCCTGCGCGGCCTCGCGCACGTCGGGTTCGGCCTGCCCGGTCTCGTGCTCGGACTCGCGCTCGTGCACTTTTCGGTGCAGCTCGCCCCGTTTCTGTACCAGACGGTCGGTCTGCTCGTCTTCGCGTACGCCATCCACTCGCTGCCGCAGGCGTGCGCGCCGCTGGAGGCCACGCTGGCTCCGCTCAGCCCGCGCCTCGACGACGCCGCGCGGGCGCTCGGGGCGGGCTGGTTCCGCCGCCACCTGCGGGTCACGCTGCCGCTTCTGCGACCCGGTTTCCTCGCGGCGCTCGCGCTCGTCTTCCTGACCACCGTCAAGGAGCTTCCCGCGACCCTGATGCTCGCCCCGACCGGATTCCGCACGCTGGCAACGACGGTGTGGAGCGCCGCCGAGAACGTCGAGCTCGCGCGGGCGGCGGCCGCCTCGCTGCTCCTCCTGCTTCTCGCGTCGAGCGTGCTGCTGTTCGTCGTCCGTCCCGGCCGCCCGATGCGCCCGGGGGTGGGCTGAGGCATGGCCTCGGTTCCCGCCCTCGAGATTCGGCGGCTCTCGCGCAATTTCGCGTCGGACGGCGGCCGGAACGTCGTCGCGGACCTGGACCTCACGATCGCGCCGGGGGGCGTGACCGCGCTCCTCGGACCGAGCGGCGGCGGCAAGACGACCCTGCTGCGGATGATCTGCGGTCTCGAGACCGCGGACGCGGGGACCATCCGGCTGTTCGGGCGGGAGGTGACCGGGCCGACGGTCTTCGTTCCGCCGGAGCGGCGCCGCGTGGGGATCGTCTTCCAGGACTACGCGCTCTTCCCGCACCTGAGCGCGCTGCGGAACGTCGCGTTCGGCGTGCCCGGGCCGGCGGGCCTCACCCGCGCGTGGGGCGCGCTCCAGTCGCTCGGCCTTTCCGAGGTCGCCTACCGGCGGCCCGACCGGCTTTCGGGCGGGGAGCAGCAGCGGGTCGCGCTGGCGCGGGCGCTCGCTCCCCGGCCGTCGCTCCTCCTTCTCGACGAGCCGTTCTCGAATCTGGACGCCGCGCTCCGCGCCGGGGTGCGGGAGGAGGTGGCCGCGCTGCTGCGCCAGCTCGGAACCACGGCGGTCCTCGTGACGCACGACCGGGAGGAAGCCTTCTCGCTGGCCGACCGCGTCGCGCTGCTGCTGGACGGCCGGGTGCGCGGGGAGGGGAAGCCCGAGGAGCTGGCCCGCAACCCGGGCAGCCCCGAGGCGGCGCGGTTTCTCGGCGAGACGAACCTGATTCCGGCGACGAGCGACGGCGCGTCCGCCGCATGCGAGTTCGGCCGCATCGAGCTCGCCTCGCCCGCGCCCGCCGGCCCGGTCCGGGTGCTGCTCCCGCTGGACCGCTTCGAGATCGAGCCGTTCATGGGCGCCGCGGGCCCGGGCCGGGTGGTCGCGGTCCTGACCCGGGCGAGCTTCCACGGGGCGTTCCAGTTGCTCGGGGCGCGGCTGCCGTCGGGCGCCGAGGTGACGATACGGGTTCCCGCGACCGAGACGTGGCAGGGCCTGCTCCGGGCCGGCCAGCGGGTCGGCCTCGCCGTCCGCGGGCCGGTCGCGGCCTTCCCGCCCGATTGACGGTTGCGGCGGCGGGCGCCGTCCGGGACACTGGTCGGATGAACCGGTTCCTGCCGCTTCTCCTCGCCGCGCCGCTCGCCTGCGGAGGCGGCGGCGACCACCCGTGGAACGCGCTCGACGCCGAGCGGCCGATCGAGGCCCACGACAGCGTGTTCCTCGAGGAATTGACGTGGATGGAGGTGCGCGACCGGATCGCCGGCGGCGCCACGACCGCGATCGTGGCCACCGGCGGGATCGAGCAGAACGGGCCGTTCGTGGTCACCGGGAAGCACAACGTCGTCCTGCGGGCCACCACCGAGGCCATCGCCCGCCGGCTCGGGAACGCGCTCGTCGCGCCGATCGTCAAGCTGGTTCCCGAAGGCGACCACGATCCGCCGTCGGGCCACATGCGGTTTCCGGGCACGATCGGCCTGAGCCGCGAGACCTTCGAGATGGTCGTCCACGACGTGAGCCGCAGCCTCGCGGTCAGCGGCTTCGCCGACGTGCTCCTGATCGGGGACAGCGGCGGCAACCAGCGGGGCATGGCCGCGGTGGCCGAGCGGTGGAACGCCGATCCGCCGCATCCGGGAACGCGGCTGCACCACGTCCCCGAGTACTACGCGGAAGACCTGTGGAGCTTCGAGCAGCTCAAGGAGCTCGGCGTGCGCCAGGAGCCCGACGTCCAGTCGGCCTCGCGGGCGGGGATCCACGACGACTACCACTACGACGCGATCATGGCCACGGTCGATCCCGGCTCGATCCGGACCCGCGAGCGGCGCGACGCCGGACTCTTTGCGATCAACGGGGTTCCGCTGGACCCGCTCGAGGAGACGGTCGCCAACGGCCACGCGCTGGTGGCCCGGCGGGCGGCGATCACGATCGCCGCGTTCGAGAAGTCGCTGGCCACGTCCCGCTAACGGGACTTCAGCCGGGGCCAGAGCGGCTCGCCCACCGAGGTCGCGAGCGCGCGGTCGGTCCGGAAGCCGGTCGTCGCGCCGCCCCCGAACCGCTCGAGGATGCGCGCGGCGGATCCCGGCATGACCGGGGCGAGCAGCGCCGCGGCCACCCGGGTCGCCTCGGCGGCCTCGTAGAGCGCCTCGTCGAGCGCCTCGGCGGCCTCCGGATCCTTCGCCAGCCTCCACGGGGCGCGCTGGGTCAGGAACTCGTTCACCGCGGACACGATCCGGAAGGCCTCGTCGGCCCCCCGGTGGAGCGCGAATTCGTCCATCGCGGCGAGGTGATTGCGGACCGCTTCCTCGACGAGGCCGGGCAGGGCCGACCTTCCGGACGGCTCGAGGCGCCCGCCGCGATACCGTTTCGCCATGGTCGTGATCCGGCTCACGAGGTTGCCGAGCGAGTTCGCGAGGTCGGCGTCGTAGCGCGCCTCGAAGCGGTCCCACGAGAAATCGCCGTCCTGTCCGTAGTGGATTTCGCGGACGAGGAAGAGGCGCAGCGCGTCCGGCCCGAAATGCTCCGCCGCCTCGAGCGGATCCACGACCTTCCCGAGCGACTTGCTCATCCGCTCGCCCTCGAAGTTCACGAAGCCGTGGCCGAAGACCATCCGCGGAAGCGCCAGCCCCGCCGACATGAGCATCGCCGGCCAGATCACCGCGTGGAACCGGGTGATGTCCTTGCCGACGATGTGGACGTCCGCCGGCCAGTGCTCGTCCCAGCCCGGCTCGTCCGTCCCGTAGCCGGTCGCCGCGAGGTAGTTCGTGAGCGCGTCGAACCAGACATAGACGACGCTGTCGGCGTCGAAGGGAACCGGGATCCCCCAGCCCGAGCCGGGCCGGCTCACCGACAGGTCGGCGAGGCCGCCCTCGAGCACGTTCCACATCTCGTTGCGCCGGATTTCGGGCGAGAGGAAGCGGGGCTGCTCCCCGTAGAGCCGCATCAGGCGGTCGCGGAAGGCCGAGAGCCGGAAGAAGTGGTTCTTCTCGCGGATCCAGTCCGGCTTCGAGCGGTGCACCGGGCACTCGCCCTCGACGAGGTCCTTCTCCTGCTTGAAGGACTCGCAGGAGACGCAGTACCAGCCCTCGTACACCCCCTCGAAGATGTCCCCCGCGTCGCGGATGCGCGTCAGCAGCTTCCGGACCGCCGCGTGGTGGCGCGGCTCGGTGGTCCGGATGAAGTCGTCGAACGAGATCTGGAGGCCGCTCCAGACCTCGCGGAAGGCGTCCTCCATCCGGTCGCAGTAGGCGAGCGGATCGAGCCCCAGTTCCGCCGCCTTCCGCCTGACGTTCGCCGAATGCTCGTCGTTCCCCATGAGGAAACGGGTCTCGACGCCCCGGCTCCGCTTGTGGCGGGCGATCACGTCGGCGGTGATTTTTTCGTAGGCGGTGCCGAGGTGGGGCCTCGAGTTCACGTAGTCGATGGCGGTCGTGAGGTAGAAGCGGTCCATCGGGCGCGGCGATTCTAGGCGGTTGGGAGGGCGCCTCCGGGGTTCTGTATCCTTTGGGGGCGCGTCCGCTTCCGCGAGGAGGCGCGCGGTGGAGGACTCCCATGACTTTGAAGCATTCTCGGGCGGCCCGCTGGCTCGCGGCCGCGCTCGTTCTCGGCTTCGGCGCGTCGCTCGCGGTCGCGCAGGACGAGGATCCGCTGAACCGCCGCGAGGTGGATCGGGCGATCGATCTCGCCGAGGAGAAGGAGGAGGAGGCGGAGCGCGCCGAGCGGGACGGCGAGGCCGAGGCCGCGAACGCCGCGTGGAGCGAGGCGGGCGGCTGGTACTTGCGCATCCTCACCGACCACCCGTACCGCCGCGACCTCCGGCTGCGCCTCGCCCGCATCTACGCCGGGTTCGAGGAGTGGGAGAACGCGGCCGGGGCCTACGAGGCGGCGCTGATGACCGACGCGCCTTCCGAGGAAGAGGACGTGGACGGCTGGGCGATCGAGAACGTCGAGGACGACGCTGAGATCCTCGAGGCGTGGACCACGCTCACGACCGCGTATTCGAGCCTCGAGAACGACCTCAAGTCGATCATTGCGGGCGAGAAGGTCCTGGAGCTGAACCCGAACCCGCCGGTCGAGATCTACCTCGGGCTCGGGTCCAGCATGGCGCGGCAGGGCCGGTTCGAGGACGCCTCGCGGATGGCCGAGCAGGCGCTTTCGATGGCGCCGGACAGCGCGCTCGCGCACTCCACGCTCGGCCAGGCGGCCGCCGCCGCCGAGGATTGGGACACCGCCGAGGCCTCGTACCGCCGCGCCGTCGAGCTGGATCCGGAGATCGCCCGGGCGCACGCGGGCCTCGCCGAGATCTTCTTCGCCCGCGACGACTTCGAGAACGCCGTCGCGTCCGCGACCGAGGCGCTCAGCCGGAACGACCAGCTCACCGCGGCCTATGGAATCCGGGGCCTCGCGAACAACGCGCTGGGCAACCAGCAGGAGGCCTACGGCGACCTCGCCATGGCGATCACCGTGAACGCGGACGATCCGGCCGCCAACCTCGCCTTCGCGCAGGTGTACGAGGCGCAGGAGAACGTCTCGCAGGCCAAGACCTACTACCAGAAGGTCGCGTCGCTGCCGAACTCGCCGCCGATGTCGCGGGCGATGGCGCACGAGGCGCTCGGGCGGTTCGCAATTACCGAGCTGGCCTACGACCAGGCGATCGAGCACATGAACATGGCGCTCGCCGCCGCCCCGGGCTCGGAGTCGGCGACGGCCGGCCTCGCGCTCGCGAACTACTCGAGCGCCAAGGCGAAACGGCAGGCGCAGGATCTCGCGGGCGCGCTCATGGCGGCGCAGGAGGCGGTGAACGGCGACTCGGAGAACCCGGTGTACCGGGTGGAGTACGGCATCGCGCTCGCGGTCAACCAGAATCTCGCGGAGGCGACCGCGATGCTCGAGTCGGCGCTTCCGGCGTATCCGGCCGACGGCGATCCGACGGACCTCGGCATGGGCCACTGGGCGCTCGGGCAGGCGTATCTCGCGTCGAACAACTTCCCCGGCGCCGAGACCCACTTCATGGAGGCCACTCAACGGATCGATACGTGGGGCGAGCCGTTCCGCGGCCTCGCGTGGTCCCACGCCGCGCAGGTCCAGTACGGAACCTGCCGGCTGAAGGACGCGGCGTTCGGCGAGCGGCTCCAGGCGGCGCAGGTCGGCTGCCCGGCCTCCGAGGCCGACTACGCCCGCGTGGACGAGGCGTGGACCCAGTACCAGAAGGCCGTCGAGCTCGGAGCCCAGGATCCGGCGCTGGCCCAGCGGCTCGAGGTGCTCCGGGAGGTAAGGAATCAGCTCGTCGAGTAGCGCCGCCCCGATCCTCGACTGGCTGACCGCGCGCCGGTCGGCGCTCGTCGATACGCTCGAGCGGTTCGTCCGGCTGGAGTCGCCGAGCGACGATCCGGCGGCCATGCGGGCCATGGGCCGGATGGCCGCCGGGGAGCTTCCCGAGGGCACGGTCGCGTTCGTCGCGCCCGAAGGAGACGTTCCCCGGGGCGACCATCTCGTGGCCCGGCTTCCCGGCGCGGACTCCGACGAGAAGCCGGCGCTCCTGCTCGGCCATCTGGACACGGTCTGGCCGATCGGGACGCTCGAGCGCATCCCGTGGAGCGTGGACGGGGAGGGGGTCGCGCGGGGGCCCGGCGTCTTCGACATGAAGGCGGGGCTCGTCCAGACGATCTGGGCGCTGCGCGCGCTCGAGGCGCTCGGGGTTTCGCCGCGGCGTCCGATCACGATCGTGTGGAACGCGGACGAAGAGGTCGGGAGCGTGTCCAGCCGCAGCCTCATCGAACGCGAAGCGCAAGCGTCGGGCGTGTGTCTGGTGATGGAGCCGTCGCTGCCCGGCGGGGGCGCGAAGACCTTCCGGCGCGGCGTCGGCATGATGCGCGTCGAGGTGGAGGGCCGCGCCGCGCACGCCGGACTCGATCCCGAGAACGGGATCAACGCGATCTGCGAGCTGGCGCCGCTGCTGGGGCGGGCGGCCGCGCTCTCGGATCCGCCGAGCGGCGTGACCGTGAACGTGGGACTGGTGCGCGGCGGGAGCCGGACCAACGTGGTGCCGGCGCGGGCGGCCGCCGACCTGGACGTGCGCATGGACGATCCCGGCGCCGGCGAGGAGCTGCTTGGGAAGCTGCGGGCGCTGCGGGCGGCGCATCCGGAGGCGCGCACCCGCTGGACCGGCGGCGTCAACCGGCCGCCGCTCGTGCGTACCGAGGGCGTGGCCCGGCTCTACGGAGTCGCCCGGGCCGCGGCGCGCGAACTCGACTGGGATCTCCCCGAAGGGCCGGCCGGCGGCGGTTCCGACGGGAACATCGTCGCCGGGGTCGGGGTTGCGGTGCTGGACGGCCTCGGCCCGGCGGGCGACGGCGCGCACGCCGCGCACGAGCACGTGCGGCTTGACGACCTTCCGCGCCGGACGGCGCTGCTGGCGCTCCTGCTCCAGCGGCTCTGATCGCGGAGTACGATGCGGCCATGGCGCCGATCGGCCATCGCTGGGCCCCGATCACGGACCTCGAGTCGCCCGGGGACCTCGCGTCGGAGAGCCTCGCGGCGCTCGCGCGCTTGTGGAGCGAACAGCGAGACCGGCTCGCGCATCGGGCCGGATACCGGGCTTTCGACCAGCGGCTCCGACGCGAGTGGTCCATCGAAACCGGTCTGATCGAGCGGCTCTACGCCTTCGATCGCGGGGTCACCGAGTCGCTCATCGCGCACGGAATCAACGCGGCGCTCATTCCGCACCGGCCCGGCGCGGACCCCGAGTGGATCGCTGCGATGATCTCGGATCACCAGGCCGCCATCGACCAGTTGTTCGATTTCGTCAAGGGAGATCGACCCCTCTCCACGAGCTACATCAAGGAACTGCACGCCTTGATGACGCGGCGCCAGGAAACCGCGGTCGGTTTCGACCCGTTCGGGAACAAGGTTCTCATCCCGCTCCGCCGGGGAGCGTTCAAGGTGCGCCCCAACAATCCGTTGCGCCCGGACGGCATGGTCCACGAGTACTGCCCGCCGGAGCAGGTCGATTCCGAGATGGATCGGTTGATCGCGCTGCATCACGCGCACGTCGACGTCGCGCCGGAGGTGGAGGCGGCTTGGCTGCACCACCGATTCACCCAGATTCACCCCTTCCAGGACGGGAACGGCCGGATCGCGCGCGCTCTCGGGACGCTCGTGTTCCTGAAGGCGGGGTGGTTCCCGCTCGTCGTCCGCGACCGCGGCCGGGAGCCGTACATCGGTGCGCTGGAGGCTGCGGACGCCGGCGACCTGAGGCCTCTGGTGCGCTGCTTCTCGGATCTGCAGCGAGGGGAGCTCGGGCGCGCCAACGCCATCGCGCATGACATTCGTCAGGCGGATCGCGTCTCCGAGGCGATCGCCTCGGTCCGGCGCGAGCTGCAGGCGCCGATGGATTCCCTTTCGGAGTGGGACGCTACGGTCGCCATCGCCGCCGGATTGCGGGATCGTGCCGAGAGTCGTCTGGCGGGAGTCGCGGAGGAGCTCACGAGTCAACTCTCCGGCGTGCTGGACCACGGCCGCTACACAACTGATGGCAGGGCGGACCGCGAGGACGGAAGCCACTACTTCCGCCATCAGATCGTCCAAACTGCGAATGAGTTGGAGTACACCGCGAACCCGGGCATCTACCGGGCGTGGGCGCGGCTCGTGCTCCGCAACTCGAACCAGACGGAAATCCTCGTTTCGTTCCACGGCCTCGGGCGCGGCTTCATGGGGCTGCTGGCGTGCTCGGTATCCTGGTTCCAACGGCTCGAGACGGAGCAGGGGGAACGGGAGGTCGGACCGGCGACCCCGCTCACGGATTCCATCTTCATGGTGAATTACGGGGAGCCGCTCGCGCAGGCGGCGCCCCGTTTCGCGAATTGGCTGGATGATGCGATCCTGCGAGGATTGAAGATGTGGAAGGAAGCGACGCTCTAGGCGCGCTGATGGCTGGGGATCGCGTTTCCCGGCGAGAGGCCATGGGTCTCCGGCTCTCACGGGCGCGGGTGGTCGTCGTCGGCGCGGGGGCGTTCGGTGGGTGGACGGCGCTCCACCTCCTCCGCTCCGGCGCCGAGGTCACTCTCCTCGACGCGTGGGGGCCGGGCAACTCACGGGCGAGTTCCGGCGGCGAGACCCGGTTGATCCGGGCCAGCTACGGAAGGCAGCGGCTCTACTCCGAGATGGTCGTTCGGGCGCTCGCGCTCTGGCGGGAGAGCGAGGCCGCTTGGGGAACCCGGCTCTTCTTCCCGACGGGCCTCCTTCGCATGAGTGGCGAGGCGGGCCGGGTGCGCATCCGGGACTCGGCGGAGGTCCTACGGGACTTGGGCGTGCCCGTCGAGGAGTTTGGGCGAGACGAACTCCGGCGCCGCTACCCGCAGATCCATCCGGAAGGCGTGGACTTCTGCTCCTTCGAACCGGAGGCCGGATACCTGCTGGCGCGGCAGGGCTGCCAGCGGGTGCTCCAAGCGTTCCTCGCTGAAGGCGGCGACTACCGTCAGGCGGAGGTCGCGCCCGGCGCGGTCGCCGGCGGGCGGATGGGCGCGGTGACGCTTTCCGACGGGAGCTCGCTCGAGGCGGACCGCTACGTGTTCGCCGCCGGGCCTTGGCTCGGTGCGCTCTTCCCGGAGTTCGACGCTCCGCTCGTGCGGCCAACGCGGCAGGAGGTCTTCTACTTCGGCACGCCGCCGGGCCGACGCGAACTGACCGACCTCGTGCTGCCCACGTGGATCATGAGCGGATCCGGCTTCTACGGCGTGCCGGGCAGCGACTACCGGGGCTTCAAGCTGGCCGACGACCGCCGGGGCGAGCCGTTCGACCCAACCTCCGGCGACCGGACGCCCTCGGCGGGCGGGGCGAGAGGGGCCCGTGCGTTCATGGAGATGCGCTTCCCCGGAATGGCCGGCGCGCCGCTCCTTGAAGCCCGCGTCTGCCAATACGAGCAGAGCGCCGACGGCGATCTCATCGTGGATACCCACCCCGGCGCGGACAACGCATGGATCGTCGGCGGAGGCTCGGGGCATGGCTACAAGCTCGGCCCCGCCCTCGGCGAGATGGTCGCGGGCATGGCGCTCGGCGACCGGGAGAAGGAACCGACGTTCACGCTGGATCGCTTGCAGTGAACCGTCCGCCAACGGGTACGATTTCGGGAACGGATGCCTGATCGCGCTCTAGCCGCGGCGAACGCGCCCCGTCCGCTGTTCGACAGCGGGATGCCCGTGGAGTCCCGCAGGGCCGCGCCCGTTCCTACACCGGAGGCGTCAACGCCCTCAGAGTCCCTGAGCGCCTTTCTTGACGGCCACCGGTTCGGGACGATCCTCGCCGATCCGCCGTGGCGTTTCGCCAACCGGACCGGGAAGGTTGCTCCCGAACACCGCCGTTTGGCCCGGTACGGAACGTTGACGCTTGAGGAGATCGCCGGACTGCCCGTTGAGCGATACCTTGAGGACAGCGCGCACTGCTATCTCTGGGCGCCGAACGCGCTGCTTCCTTGGGGTCTCGAAGTGCTGGCCGCATGGGGGTTCCAGTACAAGACGAATCTCGTGTGGCACAAGGTCCGGCAGGACGGAGGCTCCGACGGGCGGGGCGTCGGTTTCTGCTTCCGCAACGTCACCGAGCTCGTGCTCTTCGGAGTTCGCGGCAAGAGCGCCCGGACCCTTCCGCCGGGTCGCAGTCAGGTGAACCTGATCGCAAACCGAAAGCGCGAGCACTCCCGGAAGCCCGACGAGCAGTACCGCGTGATCGAAGCGTGTAGCTGGGGGCCGTACCTGGAACTCTTCGGTCGCGGTGTCCGACCCAACTGGACGGTTTGGGGCGATCAGGCGTCGTCCGACTACCGCCCGGACTGGCCCACCTACGTGCGCAACTCGGCGGTCGCGTCCCGGTGAAGAATCTGGACGATCTCAGGCAGGCCGGATTCGACGTACGCACCGAGAACCATGCGAGCGCGATCCTCGCGCAGGACTTCCCGGAGGCACTCTGTGAGGTGTGCGACGAGCTCCTCGGGCTGCGCATCCCGGACACCGAACTGATCCAGGGCGGTGGCGGCGAGGCCAAGGTCACGCAGCGGCTTCGGAAGGCCCTTGCGGGCCGCGGCTGGGAAAAGCATCGGTTCCAGATCAAGACGATCATTGACGGAAAGCAGCGATCGGCGACCTCGCACGAGATCGATCACGTGCGCAAAGCGGACCTCGCACGCCTCGCGTTGGAGATCGAGTGGAACAACAAGGACCCCTTCTTCGACCGGGACCTCGACAACTTCCAGCGCCTCCATGCCGATGGAGCGATCAGCGTGGGGGTCGTCGTCAGCCGCGGCGTCGGGAACCCCTGTCCGCTGCTCCTGATCGGGATACCCGCGGATGTGGTGGAGGAAGTGGTTCCGCCCCCGGGAACGTGATCGTGGAGCCCGCGTCAGCCCGCCATCCCGTGGGTGCAAGTGGGCGCCGCTCGATCCAACCGCCGGCGACCGGGAGAAGGAGCCGATGTTCACGCTGGATCGCTTCCGGTGAAGCGCTCGTCAGCGGCTAGGTTCTCCCGACCGGATTCCTGATCGCGCTCTCGCCGCGGCCCACGCGCCCCGTCCGCTGTTCGGCAGCGGGATCACCGTCGCCCCGCCTGCCACGGAGTGGGAGCGTCTGCGTCGGATTGGGGCGATCTACGAGCCTGAATTCCTCGGCGGCGAGGCTTGCGGCCATCTCCTTGCGGCCATTGACGCACAGCCGTGGGCGACGGAACTGAAGCGGCGAGTCCAGCACTATGGCTGGAGATACGACTACTCGTCGCGGTTCATCCGGGAGGACATGCGGATCGAGCCGCTGCCCGACTATCTCTTCGACATGGCCGCCCGACTGCACGAGTGTGGATGGTTCGATCGGCCGCCGGACCAAGTGATCGTCAACGAGTCCGTCGAGAATCAGGGGATTTCGCCGCACGTGGACCGGGACTGCCTTGGACCGTCCCTGGCGACCATCTCGTTGGGGGACGCCTGGCCGATGCAGCTCGCCGACCCCAGCCGGAGAGAGAAGATCGAGCCCCTCCTTGAAGTCGGGTCGCTGCTCGTGCTTCAGGGTTTGTCGCGCACGCTCTGGACCCACGGGATCGCCGGGCGGAAGACCGACCCCCGCGGCGGTGTGAGACGAACGCGCCAGCGGCGAGTGTCCGTCACGTTCCGGACCGTGCTCCGCGCTGCCTGAACTGCACCGGACGCGCATAATTCCCCGACCATGACCCTCTCCCAGAAGCACTGCGTTCCTTGTCGGGGCGGCGTTCCGCCCCTTTCGCCCTCGGAGGTCGAGGGCTACCTCGCTCAAGTGGACGGGTGGTCGCATCGGGACCACCACGACATCGGGAAGACGTTCGTGTTTCCTGACTTCATGAGCGCCCTCGGGTTCGCCAACCGGATCGGCGAACTCGCCGAGAGCGAGGGGCACCATCCTGATCTGCTCGTCGCGTGGGGCAAGGTGGGGGTCACCATCTGGACCCACAAGATCAACGGCCTCACCGAGAGCGACTTCATCCTCGCGGCGCGGATCGACGAGCTGCCCCGCGGCTGAGCGTTCGGATGGACCACCTCTCGCCGGAGGAGTTCGTCCGGAACGGGCGGGCGGCGCTGGACTGGATCGCCCGGTACTGGCGCGAGGTCGAGCGATTTCCGGTCCGCTCCGAGGTGGCTCCGGGGGAGATTCGCTCGCGGCTGCCGGCGAACGCGCCGGAGCGGGGCGAGCCGTTCGATGCGGTGCTCGCCGACCTTGACCGCGTCGTGATGCCGGGAATCACGCACTGGCAGTCCCCGAACTTCTACGCCTATTTCCCGTCGAACAACTCCGGCCCGTCGGTTCTCGGCGAGCTGGTCTCCGCCGGCCTCGGAGTGCAGGGCATGCTCTGGGCGACGAGCCCGGCCTGCACCGAGCTGGAGACCCATGTCCTCGACTGGCTGGTCGATCTCCTCGGTTTGCCGGCCGCCTTCCGCTCCGACGGCACGGGCGGCGGCGTGATTCAGGACACCGCATCGTCCTCGACCCTCACGGCGCTTCTCGCGGCGCGGGAGCGGGCGACCGGATACTCGGCCAACCGCCTTGGCGTTCGCGAGCCGCTCGCCGCCTACGGCTCGCAGGAATCTCACTCGTCGCTGCTGAAGGGCGTGCGGATCGCGGGCCTCGGCAGCGACTTCCTGCGCGACATCCCGGTCGATCCGTGGACCGGGGCCGCTCGGGCGGACGCCTTCGCAAAGCTCGTTCGGGAGGATGTCGCCGCCGGCCGGAAGCCGTGCTTCCTGCTGGTGACGCTCGGCACGACCTCGACCGGAGCCTTCGATCCGTTGCGGCGGCTCGCGCCAATCGCCCGCGAGCACGGCGTCTGGGTGCACGTGGACGCGGCGATGTCCGGCGCCGCGTTCCTGTGTCCCGAGCACCGGCACTTTCAGGACGGGGTCGAGTTGGCCGACTCGTGGTGCTTCAACCCGCACAAGTGGATGTTCACCAACTTCGACTGCGACGCGTTCTTCGTCGCTGATCGGAGCGCAATCACCGAGACCCTCTCGGTCACCCCCGAGTACCTTCGGAATCGGGCCTCGGAGGCGGGCGAAGTCTGGGATTACCGCGACTGGCACATTCCGCTCGGTCGCCGGTTCCGGGCGCTCAAGCTGTGGATGGTGCTGCGGCACTACGGCGCGGAGGGGCTCCGCCACCACATCCGCGAGCACATCCGGCTGGGCCAGCGCTTCCGCGAGCTGGTCGAGGCGGCGGACGACTTCGAGATCGTGGCCCCCGCTCCCCTCAACCACGTGACGTTCCGCTACCGGACGGACGACTCCGATGCGCGGAACCTCGCGCTGGTCGAGGAGCTGAACCGCTCCGGCGCTCTCTACCTGACCCACACCAAGACGGCCCGCGGGATCGCGCTTCGGATGGTGGTGGCCCAGACGAACACTCGCGAGGAGCATGTCCTCGGAGCTTGGGACCGAATCCGCGAGACCGCCCGCCGCCTCTGGCCGGCCTGACCCTCAGCCGCGCCGCAGCGTGTGGGCGATGGTCATGAGCTGCATGTTCGCCGTGCCTTCGTAGATCGTCCCCGCCTTCGCGTCCCGCCAGAGCTTTTCGGCGAGCGACGCGGTCGTGTAGCCGACGCCGCCGAGCACCTCCACCGCGAGCGACGTGACCCACTCGGCCATGCGCTGCGCCGTCAGCTTCGCCATCGCCGCCGCCCGATGCGGGTTCCCGCCCTCGTCCACGAGCCGCGCCGCGTTCCACGTCAGCACCCGGGCGCTCTCGAGCCGGGTGGCGGCGTCGGCGAGCGCGAACGAGACCCCCTGAAAACCGAAGATGGGCCGGCCGAACGCCCGGCGCTCCACGGCGTGCGCAAGCGCCAGATCAAGCGCCGCCTGTCCGATCCCGACCAGTTGGGCCGCGATTCCGATGCGGCCCTCGTTCAACAGCGCGAGCGCGATGCGGCGGCCCTGACCCGGACGACCGAGAACCCGGCTGGCCGGGACGAAGCAGTCGTCGAGGTAGAGCGGCACGGTCGAGGACGCCCGCAGTCCGACCTTGTCCTCGGGCGGCCCCAGCCGCAGCCCGGCCGTCTCGATGTCCACGAGGAACCCGCTCACGCCCTCGGGGGCGCGGGCAAAGACGAGGAAGACCCCGGCCTCCCGGCCCCCGGAGACCCATGACTTGGCCCCGTTCAGGACGAAGCCGCCATCCGCCGCCCTCGCGGTGGCCCGAAGCGCGAAGGCGTCGCTGCCGGACTCGGCCTCCGAGAGCGAGAACGCGCCGATCCGCCCCCCGGCGAGCTGCGGGAGGAACTCGTCCCGCTGAGCTTGGGTCCCGAACTGCTGTAGTGCCTTCACCACGAGCGTGCCGTGGACGTCGGCAAGGAGCGCAACCGAGGCGTCGGCGCGGGCGAGCTCCTCCACGGTGAGCACGAGGTGGAAGAAATCGAACCCCGCGCCGCCGAACGATTCAGGGACGGTCACGCCGAAGATCCCGAAGTCGGTCAGACGGGCGATCATGGACTCCGGGATGCGTCCCGCCCGCTCCATCTCGCGGCTCTCCGGCGCGATTTCCGCGGTCGCGAACTCACGGACCGCACGGGCGTACTCCCCTTCGGCATCGGCGATCAGGGACGTCGGGTAGCGGAATCGGGGCATCCAGACCCCAACTTATCGCGCCCTATACTCCGCGCCCCGGCCCATGCCCGATCCGCTCTCCGAAGCCGAAGTCAGCCGGGCCGTGGCCGAACTGGCCGGGCTCAGCGACGAGGCCGCGGTCGAGGACTGGCGGATCGCGCACCTCGGCCGCAAGTCGCGGCTCATCGAGAGCCTGCGCGCGCTGGGACGCCTTCCCCGTGAGGAGCGCGCCGGCGCGGGCCAGCGGCTGAACGGCTTCAAGGTCGCGCTCCAGACGGCGCACAAGGAGCGCGCCGACGCCCTCAAGGCGGCCCGCACCGAGCGGCTCGCCGCGCTCGACGTGAGCCTGCCGGGCCGCCCGTTCCCCGAGGGCGGGCTCCACCCGATCACGCTGACCGAGCGGGCGATCGTGGACGCCTTCGCCGGCATGGGCTTCCACGTGGTCGAGGGGCCCGAGGTCGAGACCGAGTACTACAACTTCGACGCGCTGCGCATTCCCGCCGACCACCCGGCGCGGGACTCCATGGACACGTTCTATCTGGAGACCGGGGAGGGGGAGGCGCCGCTGCTGCTGCGCACCCACACCTCGCCGAACCAGATCCGCTTCATGGAGCGGCGGGGTCCGCCGGTCCGGGTGATCGCCCCCGGGCGCACCTACCGGAACGAGGCGACCGACGCCACCCACGAGTGGATGATCACCCAGACCGAGGTCCTCGCGGTGGACCGGGGCCTCACCCTCGCACACCTCAAGGGGACGCTCTACCAGTTCGTGCGACGGCTCTTCGGCGAGCGGGAGATCCGCTTCCGCTGCGACTACTTCCCATTCGTGGAGCCGGGCGTGGAGGTCTCCATCAGCAGCCCCGACGGCTGGATCGAGATCCTCGGAGCGGGCATGGTCCACCCCGAAATCCTCGCGAACATGGGGTACGACCCCGATGTCTTCACCGGGTTCGCCGCCGGGCTCGGCGTGGAGCGCATCGCGATGCTGCGGCACGGGATCCGCGACATCCGCCGCTTCTACGAGAACGACCTGCGGTTCCTCACCCAGTTCTGAGATGCGCGTCCCGCTCGGCTGGCTCTCGGAGCTCGTGGATCTCCCGGACGACGTGGAGGCCCTCGCTCGCCGCCTCACCTTCGCCGGCCTCGAGGTCACCGCCATCGAGCGCGTCGGCGCCGAATGGAACGGCGTCGTCGTGGGCCGGGTGCTGAAGGTCCAGCCGCACCCGAACGCCGATCGGCTGCGCCTCGTGACCGTGGAGCGGGGCGGCGAGCAGACCGTGGTTTGCGGGGCGTCCAACGTGGCCGAGGGCCAGACGATCGCCTTCGCCGGCGAGGGCGCGGTGCTCGCCGATCCGCGCACCGGCCAGCCAAGGAAGCTCAAGAAATCCCGCATCCGGGGCGTCGTCTCCGGCGGCATGGTCTGTTCGGAAGCCGAGCTTGGACTCTCCGGCGAGCACGAGGGCATCCTCGCGCTTGACACCGACCGCGCTCCGGGAACGCCGCTCGCCGACGTGCTCGGCGACCGGGTGCTGGTCTTCGACCTGACCCCGAACCGCGCCGACGCGCTGTCCGTCCTCGGCGTGGCCCGGGAAGTCGCCGCGCTCACCGGCGCGTCGCTGCGGCCGCCTTCCGGCGAGGTCCGGGCGGCGGGCGAGCCGGTCGAGGGGCGGGCGTCGGCTGAGATCCTCGCGCCCGATCTCTGCCGGCGGTTCACGCTCGCGCTCATCGAGGACGTGACGCTCGGGCCGTCGCCCTCCTGGATGGCGGAGCGGCTCGCCGCCGCCGGGATGCGGCCCATCAACAACCTCGTGGACGTCACCAACTACGTGATGCTCGAGACCGGGCAGCCGGTCCACGCCTTCGACGCCGACGCGGTGCGCGACCGCCACGCGATCGTCCGGCGGGCGGAGGCGGGCGAGCGGCTCGTCACCCTCGACGGAGCGGAGCGGCGGCTGGATCCGGAACGACTGGTGATCGCCGACCGGAACGGCTCGATCGCGCTGGCCGGGGTCATGGGCGGGCTCGACAGCGAGATCACCGACTCCACCCGCAACGTGTTGCTCGAGGTCGCGAATTTCCACCCGGCGAACGTCCGCCGCACGGCCCGCGCCTTCGACCTCATGTCGGACGCCGCCCGGCGGTTCGCGTGGGGGCTGGCCCCGGAGATGGCGCCCATCGCGTCCGCCCGGGTCCGCCGCCTGCTGGAGGAGCACGCCGGCGGCCGGGTGGCTTCGGGGCTCGTGGACGCGTACCCCGAGCCGTCGGCGCCGGTGCGCGTCCGTCTCCGCCGGTCGCGGGTCCCGCAGGTTCTCGGTCTCGACCCGCCCCGGGCGATCGTCGAGGGGGCGCTCGCCGGGCTCGGGTTCGACGTGAGGGACGAGGGCGAGGAACTCGACGTGGGCGTCCCGCCGTGGCGGCGCGACGTGCGGTTCCCGGACGACCTCGTCGAGGAGGTGGCCCGGGTCACGGGGTACGACGACCTCCCGGCCGAGCCGCTCATCGGCTCGATCCCGCGCCCGCCGCCGCTTCCGGCCCGGGCGCTCCGGGAGCGGACGCGGGATCTCCTCGCCGCCGCCGGACTGCGCGAGGTCCAGACATACTCGCTCGTCTCGCAGGACGACCTCGCGGCGGCGCCGCCCGAAGGCGAACTGGAGCGGAACGCCCCATACCGGGTGCGCAATCCGCTGAACGCCGGGCGCGACTGCCTGCGGCTGTCGCTCGGCCCCGGCCTCTTCCGGGCGGCCGCCAGGAACCTCGACCTCGGAGCGCGGTCGATCCGTTTCTTCGAGGTCTCCCGCGTCTGGGCGCCGCGCGGCGCGGGCGGCCCCCGCGAGGTGGAGATCGCCGCCGGACTCGTCGCCGGAGTCCGGCTCGATCGCTGGGGCGGCCCCGGCGAGGACATGGATTTCTTCGACGCCAAGGCGGCGCTCGAACGCCTCTTCGACGGCCTCGGCGTGGACGCCGACTGGGCGCCGGCGGAGGGCTTCGGCTGGGTGCCGGGACGCGTCGCTTCGGTGCGAACCGGCAAGGTCCGCGTGGCGACGCTCGGGCAGGTCCATCCCGACATCGCGGAGAAGTTCGGCCTCGTGGCCGCCGCGTTCCACTGGGAGGCGAACCTGACCGAGCTGCTGCGAGCGCGTCCCGACCTCGCCGGCCCGGTCGCCGCCGAGCCCGTGTCGCGCCATCCCGCGGCGCTCGAGGACTTCGCCCTCGTGATCGAGCCCGGCGTCCGCGCCGGCGAGATCGCCCGCGAGATCCGCAGCCACCCGCTCGTGGCCTCGGCGCGGATCTTCGACGACTGGCCGCTCGACGGCGGCAAGCGTTCGCTGGGCGTCTCGGTCCAGTACCAGGCCCCGAATCGCACCCTGGGAGACAAAGACATCGCCAAGGTCCGGCGCGCGCTCTTGAAGCGGCTCCGGGCGAACCACGGCGCCGTTGTCCGCGAGCGCGGCTGACTCCGCCGCCATCGTGGCCGGCTCGCCGGTCATGCGCGAGCTCCTCGCCCGCGCCGGGCGGGTCGCGCCGTTCGACGTTCCGGTGCTCATCGAAGGAGAGACCGGGACCGGCAAGGAACTGCTGGCGCGCCATATCCACCGGCTGAGCCGGCGCGGGCGCCGGCCGCTCGTTCCGGTCAACTGCGGGGCCGTCGCCGAGGGCCTTTTCGAGGCCGAGATGTTCGGCCACGCCCGCGGCGCCTTCACCGGCGCGGCGGCGGCGCGTGCGGGGCTCTTCGAGGCGGCCGACGGCGGGACCCTCTTCCTCGACGAGGTGGGCGAGCTCCCCCAGCGGGGACAGGCGGCGCTCCTGCGGGCGCTCCAGGAGCGCGAGTTCCGCCGGGTCGGCGAGACCCGCGAGCGCTCAAGCGACTTCCGGCTCGTCTCGGCGACGAACCGAGCGCTGGACTCGGGGTTCCGCGCCGACTTGCGGTACCGGCTGGGGACGATCCGGCTGCGGCTGCCTCCGCTGCGCGAGCGCCGGGAGGACGTTCCGCTCCTCGTGCCGGCGCTCGCCTGCAAGCTGGCGGAGCGGCATCGCGTGGCGCCGGTCCGGTTCCCCCGGGCCGCGCTGGAACGCCTCGCCGCGCACGACTGGCCCGGCAACGTCCGGGAGCTCGAATCGGTGATCCTCGCCCTGCTCACGACCCACGCCGGGCGCGACGCGCCGTCCGGGGCGCTGGAGCCGCTTCTCGACGCGGGGGAGTCCCCGCGTTCCGACCAGCTCGACGCCCTGCTCGCGCTGCGGCGGCTCTCGGCGGCCCGCGAGGCGTTCGAGCGGCTCATGGTGCTGCACGCGCTGCGCCGCGTCTCGGGGAACCGCGCCCGCGCCGCGCGCGACCTCGGCATCAGCCGGCAGGGGCTGTGGAAGAAGCTCCGCCGGCTCGGCCTGCCGGACTAGCGCCCGAGGAGCGCCCGGTTGCGCCGGACGCGGGGGTCGTCCGGAAGGAGCTCCGCCGCCCGGTCGAGATGCGACCGGGCTTCGTCCCGCCGCCCGGTCGCGGCCAGCGCGAGCGCGAGCGAGAAGTGGACGTCGCCGGAGTCGGGATGGAATCGGAGCGCGCCGCGGAGAACGCTCTCGGCCCCGGCCGTCTCTCCGATCCGGTCGAGGAGGACCGCGAGGTTCAGGCTCGCCGGCAGGAACCCGGGATCGATCGCGAGCGCGTCGCGGTAGTCACGGGCCGCCCGCTCGAGGTCGCCGGACGCGGCGTGGAACGCGCCCTGGTTGAAGGGGCCTTCGGGCGAGCCCGGCCGCGCCACTCCGGGGCGACCGGGCCGTCCGAGAAGCCGTTCCGCGGTCGCCCGGACGATCTCCGGCTGGCCGGAGTCCCGGGCGAGCGCCCGGAGCGCCTCGGGACCGCCCGACGCAAGCGCCTCGCCGAAGTGCGGCTCCCGGTCGGGTCCGTACCACTCGACGATCCGCTCCGCCGCCCACGCCTGGCTCTGGTCCGCGTGGCAGCTTGTGCAGGCGTCCGGGCTTCCGACCTTCGCGGAGACGTCGGGGCGAGGGATGCGGAAGCTGTGGTCGCGCCGCCCGTCCACCTGCATGTAGGTCCGCTCGGTCATGTGGCAGTCCACGCAGCGCGCGTCCTCGTGGAAGTGGTGCGCGGGCGCGTCGTAGTCCTTCGCCCGGAGCGTCGGGAACCGGTCGAGCGGGGCGTCCGGGTGGTGGCACTGCTCGCAGAGCGCGTTTCCGACGAGGCGCTCGCCGAGGCCGTGCGGCGGGTGGCAATCGATGCAGCGCACTCCCTCCCGGTACATGCGGCTCTGGACGAACGAGCCGTACTCGAAGACCTCGCCGAGAATCTGCCCGTCCGGAAAGTACGCGCCGGGAACGAGCGGCTCCAGCTCGAAGGCGTCGGCGAAGGCCGCTTGGGCGGGGTCCGGGAGCAGCGGGCGGCGCAGCGAGTGGCACGGAGCGCAGGTCTCGACCGAAGTCGGGGGGAGGGGGCCGGGATCGGCGACGTGATCGGCCGCCGGACCGTGGCAGGCCTGACAGCCCACGTTCGGGGCGCTCCATTCGGCGTCCGGCGTCATCCGGAAGCCGGTGACGTGGCACTCGATGCACCCGATCTCGGCGTTCTGCCGCCAGCCGGTCCAGTGGAAGGAGTCGCCCGGGCGGAACGTCTCGCCGGGGTAGATCTCGAACCACTCCTCCCTTTCCGTGTCCCACGCGGTCCCGAAGGCCTGCAAGCGGCCGTCGGGCGCCTCCAACAGGTACTGCTGGAGCGGCTCCACGCCGAACGCGTAACGAACCTCGTGCTCTCTCCCGTCGGCGCGCACCAGGAACCGCCCGTCCCGGCGAAGGAACGGGGCCTCGTCGAAGTCGCCGAGAACCGTGGCTTCCGTGGCCTCCTGCATGGCGAGCGCGTGGTGCGACCGCGACCACTCGTCGTGCTGCTGGGCGTGGCAGGAGGCGCACGCGCCGTCGGGGACGAAGCCGTCTCCGCATCCGGCCGCGAGGAGGAGGATGAGGCCCGCCGCTCCCCGCATCCGCGTCAGTTTGACCGACGCGCCCGGCTCGGACAGACTGCCGGCATGCAAAGAGGCCTGTGGCTTCCGCTCGCGCTGCTGGTCGCGGCTCCGGCGTCCGCGCAGCTCTCGTCCCGGCAGGTGGCCGACCGGGGGCCGGGCACCCACGCGATCGTGGGCGGGACGGTCCACGTCGGCGACGGGACCGTGCTCGAGGACGCTTCGCTCGTGATACGCGACGGACTCATCGTCGGCGTCGGCCCCGAAGCGTCCATCCCGCCCGGCGCGGCGATCCTCGACGCCGGCGGGAAGCACGTGTATCCCGGCCTCGTGGACGCGCTCGGCGACCTCGGCCTCCATGCGGACGAGGCTCCCGCGAGCGGTCCGTCGCGGGGCCCCGGCGACCGCCCCGCGACGTGGTCGGACCGCCGCGCGGCCGATCTGCTCGACGTCGACGACGACCGCATCGCCGGACTCCGGAACGCCGGATTCACGTCGGCGGTGTCCGTTCCGAACGGCGGGATCGTGTCGGGTCACGCCGCATGGCTGAACCTCGCCGGCGAGGACCCGCGCGACCTCGTGCTCGCCGGCGAGGCCGCGCTCATGATCCGCCTCGAGACCCAGCGCAATCGGTCGTTTCCCGGCGCGATCATGGGCGTGATCGCCTACGTCCGGCAGCTCTTCCTCGACGTCGGGCACTACGGCGAGGTCTGGCGGCTCTACCGGGAGGATCCGTCGGGGCTCGCTCGCCCGCGCTACGACCCGACGCTCGGTCCGCTCGGCCCGGCCGCCGCGGGAGACCAGGTCGTCCTGCTTCCCGCG
The DNA here is from genome assembly GCA_965199715.1 of Vicinamibacteria bacterium. Classification (GTDB taxonomy): domain Bacteria; phylum Acidobacteriota; class Vicinamibacteria; order Marinacidobacterales; family Marinacidobacteraceae; genus CBDATA01. The sequence goes on along the minus strand of OZ241322.1, from coordinate 721,222 downwards.
AACCTCGACAAGGAGATGCGCCGGATGGCGCGCCTCGCCGCCGAGCTGGGCCTCCGCCCGGTGCTCTACGGCGGCCACGAGGCCGAGTCGGCGGCCGGTTTCCTCGCGGAGCGCGGAGTGCCCGTCCTCGTCGACCTGGACTGGCCGGAAGCCGACAGCGACGCCGACCCCGAGGCGGTCACGCCGCTGCGCGAGCTCCGGCGGCGCGACCGCGCCCCGGCGGGCCCGACGGCGCTCCATGCGGCGGGCGCGCCCTTCGCGTTCTACGGCGGCGGCGAGGACGCCCTCGACCGGGTGCGGGTCGCGGTGGAGCGGGGGCTCGACCCGGAGGCGGCGCTGACCGCGCTCACGCTCGGCCCGGCGCGGATTTTTGGCGTCGACGACCGGGTCGGCGCGCTCGTCCCGGGGAGGATCGCCAACGCGGTGGTCGCCGACCGGGGCCTTTTCGAGGAGGACGTGATGATCGAGGCCGTCTTCGTGGACGGAGTGCTCCACCGTCCCCCCGCCGACTCGGAGGACGCGCCATGAGGATCGGACTGCTGCTCGCGCTACTGGCCGCGCTTCCGGCCGGGGCGCAGGAGCTCGTCGTGGAGGGAGGCACGGTCCTCACCGGGATCGGCGAGACCATCTCGCCGGGAGCGGTCCTCATCCGGGACGGGAGGATCGCCGAGGTCGGCCCGACCGTGTCGCGTCCCGACGGCGCGGAGATTCTCGACGCATCGGGGATGTTCGTGATCCCGGGGATCATCGACGCGCACTCCCACATCGCGGCGGAGTCCATCAACGAGGGCAGCGTCTCGGTCTCGTCGATGACCGGAACCGGCGACGTCGTGGATCCCTACGACGTGAACATCTACCGCGAGCTCGCGGGCGGAGTCACGACCTCGAACGTCCTCCACGGCAGCGCGAACCCGATCGGCGGGCTGAACGTCATCATCAAGCACCGCTGGGGCGCCGCCGCCGCTGAGCTCGTGTTCGACGGCGCGCCGCCGGGGATCAAGTTCGCGCTCGGCGAGAACCCGAAACGCGCGCGCGGCACGCCGCCGGGCGTCGAGCGGCGCTATCCGGCGACCCGCATGGGAGTCGTGGACGTGATCCGCCGGGCGTTCCTCGACGCCGAGGCCTATCGGGAACGTCTGAGCGCATACGAGGAGGCGGTCGCCCGGGGCGAGCGCGCGCTTCCGCCGGCGCGGAACCTGACGCTCGAGCCGCTGGTCGAGGTTCTCGAGGGCGAGCGGCTGGTCCACGCCCACTGTTACCGGCAGGACGAGATCCTCCAGCTCCTGCGGGTCGCCGAGGAGTTCGGGGTCCGGATCGCCACCCTCCAGCACGTGCTCGAGGGCTACAAGGTCGCCGACGAGATCGCCGAGCACGGCGCCGGAGCCTCCACCTTCTCCGACTGGTGGGCGTACAAGGTCGAGGCCTACGACGCGATCCCGCACAACGCCGCGCTCATGGCCGAGCGCGGCGTCCTCGTCTCGATCAACTCGGACAGCGCCGAAGAGGCGCGGCACCTGAACCAGGAGGCGGCCAAGGCGGTCAAGTGGGGCGGGATGACCGAGGAGCAGGCGCTCGCGACGATCACCATCAACCCCGCGATCCAGCTTGGGATCGACGACCGGGTCGGCTCCATCGAGGTCGGCAAGGACGCGGATCTCGCCATCTTCGACCGCCACCCGCTGAGCGTCTATGCGGTGAACCAGTTCACGATTCTCGACGGCGAGATCGCCTTCAGCATGGAAAAGGACGCGGCGATGCGCGACGCGATGATTCGGGAGCGGGCGGAGCTCGAGGAGCGCCTCGCGGCGCCGAAGGGAGAAGGGCGATGACCGGACGCGCCATGGTCGCGCTCGCGGCGGTCCTGCTGGCGGCTCCGGCGGCGGCCCAGGAGGAGGGCGGCTGGCTCATCACCGGGGCCACGGTCCATACGCTGGTCGAGGGCGAGGCGCCGCTCGAGGACGCCTCGGTGCTCATCCGCGACGGTCGGATCGTCGCCATCGGGGACGTCGCCGCGCCGGAGGTCGCCGAGCGGCTCGACGCGACCGGCCTTCACGTCTATCCCGGCATGATGGATTCGGTGAGCCAGCTCGGCCTCACCGAGATCGGCGCGATCGCGGCCACCGTGGACACGACCGAGCTCGGCGAGATGAACCCGCACCTTCGGGTCGCGACCGCGGTCCACCCGGCGAGCGAGCATCTCCCGGTCGCGCGGGCGAACGGGATCACCCACGCCGTCGTGGCTCCCGGAGGAATCGGCGGGCGCGGCGGCGCGGGGATCACCGGCCAGGCCTCCATCGTGAACCTCGACGGGTGGACGGTCGAGGAGATGGGGATCCAGCCGTCGGCCGGAATGGTCCTCGTGTGGCCCGACCGAAACACCCGCTCCTTCAACATGCAGACGTTCCAAGTGGAGCGGCGGCCCTTCCGCGAGGCCGACGAGGCGTACCGCAAGGCGGTCGCCGAACTCGCCGACGTGCTGGCGGCGGCGCGCCGTCACGCCGCCGAGGTCGAGGCCGGAACCGCGCGGCGCGACCTGCGGCTCGAGGCGCTCGGTCCCGTGCTCGACGGGGACATGCCGTTCCTCGTCGTCGCCCACCGGGCCCGCGAGATTCGCGAGGCGGTGGCGTTCGCCGAGGAGCAGCGGGTGCGGATGATCCTGCTCGGCGGGAACGGCGCGTGGGAAGTGAAGGAGCTGCTCGCGGACAAGGGCGTCCCGGTGATTCTCGGCCCGACCCAGCGGCTGCCGTCCGGGGAGGACGCGCCGTACGACCGCCCGTTCACGACCCCCGGCGAACTCCACGCCGCCGGCGTGACCGTGGCGTTCGCGACGTTCGGTTCCGCGAACTCGCGCCTGCTGCCGTACGAGGCGGGCCACGCGGTCGGCTACGGACTCCCCCGGGACGAGGCGATCCGGGCGATCACCGTGACGCCGGCGCGACTGTTCGGTCTCGACGAGGATTTCGGGACGATCGAGGAGGGGAAGGTGGCGAACCTGATCCTCGTGGACGGCGACCCGCTCGAGATCCGGACCGGCGTGCGCCACGTGTTCATCGACGGCGTTCCCGTTCCGCTCGACAACCGCCACCAGGATCTCTACGAGAAGTACCGGGCGCGCCCGGCGCGCGAGCGCTGATCGGGGGCGGGGGCGCCGGTGTAGAATCCGGCTCTCGTTCGGCCGGTCCGCACCCCCTCGCTCCATGATCCAGTCGTCGCGGCGGTACCCCGGCCGCGTGCTTATCGCACTCCTGCTTCTTTTCGCAGCGGAGCCGCCCGCGCTCGCCGAAGAGCCGGACGAGTCCCGCTTTCTGGACCGGATCCGCCGGCTCACGGTCGAGGGGCGACGCGCCGGGGAGGGGTATTTCTCCGCCGACGGGACCCAGATGGTCTTCCAGTCGGAGCGGGAGCCGGGAAACCCGTTCTACCAGATCTACCTGCTGTCGCTCGTGACCGGCGACGTCCGGCGGGTGTCGCCGGGAATCGGGAAGACCACCTGCGCGTTCGTCAACCCGGCCAGCGGCGACATCCTGTTCGGCTCCACCCACGAGGATCCGCGCGCCGAGGAACTGCAGCGCGAGGAGATCGAGTTCCGGGAGAGCGGCCGGGAGCGGCGCTACGAGTGGGACTACGACGCTTCGATGGACGTGTTCGTCGAGCGACGGGACACGGGCGAGCTCGTGCGCCTCACCGACGCCGTGGGCTACGACGCCGAGGCCAGCTATTCGCCGGATGGGGAGTGGATCGTCTTCACCTCGCTGCGCGAGCAGTTCGCGCCGGGACTCACCGACCGAGAGCGGCGCCTCGCCGAAATCGACCCGGCCTATTTCGGAGAAATCTGGCGGATGCGCGCCGACGGGAGCGCGAAGGAGCGGCTGACCCACGTTCCGGGGTACGACGGCGGCCCGTTCTACTTCCCCGACGGCTCCCGGATCATCTGGCGGCGGTTCTCGGAGGACGGCCTCACCGCCGACATCTGGAGCATGGCCGCCGACGGGAGCGACCAGCGCAAGCTGACCGACTTCGGATCCATGAGCTGGGCGCCGTACGTCCATCCGTCCGGCGAGTACGTGCTCTTCGCCTCGAACAAGCACGGCTTCTCGAATTTCGAGGTGTTCGTCGTGGACGTCGAGGGGACGAAGGAGCCGGTGCGGATCACGACCACGGACGGGTTCGACGGACTGCCGGTGCCCACGCCCAACGGCGATGGCCTCTCGTGGACTTCCACCCGGCACGGCGGCGGCGACGGGGGCCAGATTTACCTCGCCGACTGGAACCACGAGGCCGCCCTCGCCGCCCTCGCGGAGGCCCCGGCCCGATGAAGTCCATGACCCTCCCGCTCGCGGCGGGCCTCGCTTCCGCCGCCTTCGCCCAGACCCCCGACGAGGTGCGCACGGACGTGCTCGCGCTGACCGCCCCCGGGACCGCCGGGCGGGCCGTCGGCAGCGAGGGCGCGGCGCAGGCGCGGCGGTATCTGGTCGCCGAGCTGGAGGCCATGGGCGCGCGCCCCGTCCCCGGACGAGGCGACCTCGCGGTTCCCTTCGAGTTCGTGTCCGGCGTCGAGGACGAGGGGTCGTCCTTCCGGGTCGGCGGCCACCAGCGCTTCGGTTCGGACCAGGTGCGGGCGCTCGCGTTCTCGGAGTCGGGCGAGGTTCGCGGCGGCGTCGTGTTCGCCGGCTACGGGATCCGGCTCCCGGAAAACGCTCCGGTCGCGTACGACAGCTTCGCCGGGCTCGAGGTCGAGGGGAACGTGGTGGTCGCGCTGCGCTACTTCCCGGAAGACGTCCCCGACGAGACGCGAGCCGCGCTGAACCGGGGCGCGAGCCTCCGGGCGAAGGCGGCCGCCGCGAGGGACCTCGGCGCGGTCGGCCTCGTGATTCTCACTGGGCCGCGCTCGGCGAATCCCGGCAGCCTCGTGAGCGGCGGGTTCGACGTCGCCGCGCCGGGAACCCAGGGAATCGCCGCGGTCTCGGTGGACGGCGCCGCCGGCGACCGGCTCTTCGCCGGCAGCGGCTACTCGGTCGGCGAGATCCAGGACCACCTCGACGGGGGAGACCCGACCGCGGGCTCCTTCCCGCTTCCGGGGACCGCGGTGCTGGACGTCCGGCTCCGGCGCAACCGCTCGTCCGGAGCGAACGTCGCCGGCCTCCTTCCGTCCGCGTCCGGCGATCTCTCGCCGCCGTGGGTCGTCGTCGGAGCGCACTACGACCATCTCGGCATGGGCGGATCCGGCTCGCTCGACCCGCACGGCCCCGCCGCCGTGCATCCGGGCGCGGACGACAACGCCTCGGGAACCGCTGCGGCGCTCGCGCTGGCGCGGGCGGTCGCCGCCGCCCCTCTGGAGCGGCCGCTGATGGTCGCGTTCTGGTCGGGGGAGGAGTCTGGACTGCTCGGTTCGAACGCCTTCGTCCGGAACGTCCTCGAGCCGGAGGACGTCGCCGCCTACGTGAACCTCGACATGGTCGGCCGAATGCGCGAGAACCGCCTCGTGGTGCAGGCGATGGGGTCGTCGCCCGTCTGGCCGGGAATCGTCGAGGCGGCGAACGTCCCCGCCGGGTTCGATCTGGCGCTGAGCGACGACCCGTGGCTGCCCACCGACTCGTCCGCCTTCAACGGCGCGGGGATTCCGACGCTGAACCTCTTCACCGGCGTCCACGAGGATTACCACAAGCCGAGCGACACCGCCGACAAGCTCAACTACGAGGACCTGTCGCGAGTCTCCCGCTTCGCCGGTCTCGTCGCCCGCCGGGTCGCCGCGACCGATCCGGTTCCGGAGTTCATCCGGGTGGAGCGGACCGCCGAGGAAGCGCCCTCCCGGGCCGCAGCGCGGGTCTATACGGGCACGATTCCGGAGTACGCCACCGAGGTCGAGGGACTCCTGCTCGGCGGGGTGATGGCGGGCGGTCCCGCCGAGAAGGCCGGCCTGCGGCAGGGCGACGTCGTGGTCGAGTTCGACGGGACGGCGGTCCTCAACATCTACGACTACATGAACGCCCTCGAGGCCGCCCGCATCGGCGAGCCGATTCGGGTCGTCGTGCTGCGGGACGGCGAGCGGCTCGAGTTCACGCTCGTCCCCGCGGCGCGCCCCTGAGTTGCCCTCCGCGCCGGCGGAAGCCTTCCCGAGGGAGCGGATTCGGAACTTCTGCATCATCGCGCACGTGGACCATGGCAAGTCCACGCTGGCGGACCGGCTGATCCAGCGTTGCGGCGGGGTCGCCGAGCGGGAGTTCCGCGACCAGTTGCTCGATTCCATGGAACTGGAGCGCGAGCGCGGCATCACGATCAAGTCGAACAGCGTCACGCTGCAGCACACGGCGGCGGACGGCCGGAAGTACCTGCTGAACCTGATCGACACCCCGGGCCACGTGGACTTCTCCCACGAGGTGCGCCGGTCGCTCATGTCCTGCGAGGGAGCGCTGCTGCTCGTGGACGCCTCGCAGGGCGTCGAGGCCCAGACCGTGGCCAACTTCTTCGTGGCCATGGAATACGACCTCGCGCTCGTGCCGGTGATCAACAAGATCGACCTCCCCGCGGCGGACCCGGAGCGCGTGCGCGAGGAGATCGACGACGAGCTGGGGCTGGACCCCTTCGGCGCGGTCCTCGCGTCGGCGAAGCGCGGGGACGGGGTGGACGACGTGCTCGAGGCGGTCGTCGAGCGCTTCCCGCCGCCGGGCGGCGATCCCGACGCGCCGCTGCGGGCGCTCATCTTCGACGCCTCCTACGACGCCTACCGCGGGGTCGTGCTGCTGCTGCGGGTCGTGGACGGAACCATTCGTCCCGGCTCTCGCGTGCGCCTGATGCACTCGGCGAAGGAATACGCCGTCGAGGAGGTCGGGCTCATCCGCCTACGGCGGAAACGGATCGCCGAGCTTCGCTCGGGGGCGGTGGGGTACGCGATCTGCGGCATCCGCAACATCCGCGACATCGCGATCGGCGACACCGTGACGGACGCCGACCGCGCGGCGCCGGAGTCGCTGCCCGGCTACCGCGAGGCGAAGCCGGTGGTGTTCAGCTCGCTCTACCCGATCTCCACCGACGACTACAGCGAGCTGGAGTCGGGCCTCGATCGCCTCGCGCTGAACGACCCGGCGCTCGTGTACGAACGCGATTCTTCGAACGCGCTCGGCTTCGGGTTCCGCTGCGGGTTCCTCGGCCTCCTGCATCTCGACGTGGTCCAGGAGCGCCTCCAGCGCGAGCACGGACTCTCGCTGCTCATCTCGGCGCCGAGCGTCCGCTACCGGATCACGACCGGCGACGGCGCGGTCCACGAGGTCGAGAACCCGGCGCTCTACCCCGACCCGGCGCAGATACGCGGCGCCGAGGAGCCGTGGATCCGGGCCAACGTGCTGGCCCCCGAGCGCGCCGTCGGCGCGATCATGGAGCTCCTCGGCGAGCGCCGCGCCGGGGCCACGCGGATGCACTACCGCTCCAGCCGGCGCATCGAGATCGTCGCCGAGCTTCCGCTCGCGGAAGTGCTGTTCGACTTCCACGACCGGCTGAAGACGGTGTCGCGGGGGTACGGCAGCTACGACTACGAGCTGCTCGACTACCGCCCGACCGAACTGGTCAAGGTGGACATCCTCGTGAACCAGGAGCGGGTGGACGCGCTCTCGCAGCTCGTCCACGTCGAGAAGGCGCGCCCCCGGGCGCTGCGCTACTGCGAGCGGCTCGCCGAAGTGATCCCGATGCACAACTTCAAGATCGCGATCCAGGGGGCCATCGGCGGGAAGATCATCGCCCGCACCAACATCCGCGCCCTGCGCAAGGACGTCACCGCCAAGTGCTATGGCGGCGACGTGAGCCGCAAGCGCAAGCTGCTCGAGCGCCAGAAGGAAGGCAAGCGGCGGATGAAGCAGGTGGGGAACGTCCAGATCCCGCAGTCGGCGTTCGTGGAAGTGCTGAAGTCGAGCCCCACCGCGTGACGGGAGCGGGGCTGCTTCCGGGTTTCTACGTCCACGTCCCCTTCTGCGACCGGATCTGCCCCTACTGCGACTTTGCGGTGACCCGGGCGGGCCGGGATCCGCACGCCCGCCTCGAACGCTTCGGCCGGGCGCTGCTCGACGAGTTCGCGCTGCGTCCGCCGGCCGGCGCCGACACGCTCTACTTCGGCGGCGGGACTCCCTCGCTCGCGCCCTCCGGGATGCTCGCCGAGTGGATCGAGGCGGCCGAGGACGCGGGGCACGTCCGGCCCGGCGCGTTCCGCACCGTCGAGGCGAATCCCGAGGATCTCGTTCATGACCCGACGCTCGCCGAAGCGTGGGTCGAGGCCGGGATCCTTGGAGTCAGCCTCGGGGCGCAGGCGCTCGACGACGAGCGGCTGCGGTTTCTGGGACGGCGGCACCGGACCGCCGACGTCCGGATCGCCGTGGAGCGGCTGGCCGCCGCCGGAACCCCGTGGATCTCGCTCGACGTGATTTACGGGACCCGCGGGCAGACCGCGGCCGGCCTCGTCCGGGAGCTGCGCGAGGCGGCGGCGCTTGTCGGCGTGACCCACCTGTCGGCCTACGAGCTGACGATCGAGCCGGGCACGCCCTTCGCGCGCAAGGGCGAGACGCCGGCGGACGAGGCGTTCTTCCCGCTGGTGCACGAGACGCTCGAGGGCGAGGGCTTCCTCGCCTACGAAGTCAGCAACTTCGCCCGCGAGCCGGGGCGCCGGTCCCCGCACAACCAGAAGTACTGGCAGCGCGCCCCCTACACCGGCGTTGGCCCGTCGGCGCATTCGTTCGCTCCCGCCGAGGCGCGGCGGACGTGGAACCACCGCGGCGTCGGCGCGTGGGAGGACGCGCTCGGGCGCGGCGTCCCCCCCGACGCGGGGGGCGAGTCGCTCACGCCGCGGCAGGCGGCGCTGGAGGAGGTCCTCCTCGGCCTTCGCACCGTGGACGGACTGGATCTGGGCGGCTTCCCCGAGGAGGTCGCCGCCGCGAACCGGGAGCGGATCGCCGACTGGGAAGATCGGGGCCTCGTCCGGCTGGAGCCGCCCCGGGTCCTGCCGACGCGCGCCGGGCTCCAGTTGGCCGACGGCCTCGCGCGCGAGTTCGATCTTGAGGGGGTCCGGGCGTGACGCCGGGCGAGCCGCTGACCATGGGCCGGGTCTTCCGGCTCTGGGCGCCCATGGGCGCGACGTGGTTCATGATGTCGATGGAGGGCCTGCTGGTCGCCGGCATCGTGGCCCGGCTCCCCGACGCCACCGTGAACCTCGCGGCGTACGGCGTGGCCTTCGCGTTCGCGCTCATGCTCGAGGCGCCGATCATCATGATGCTGAGCGCCTCGACGGCGCTCTGCCGGGATCGGGACGCCTTCCTCCGTCTGCGGCGCTACGGGCTCGGGCTGAACGCGTTCCTCACCGCGCTGGCGCTCCTGTGGGTGCTCACGCCGCTGTACCCGATGACGACGGCGATCCTCATGGACGTGGAACCCGAGGTGTCCGAGCTGAGCCGCCTCGCGTTGCTCATGCTGCTCCCGTGGCCCGCGGCCATCGGCTACCGCCGCTTCTACCAAGGCGTGATGATCAGTCACGGCCACACCCGCCGCGTGGCCTACGGGACCGTGATCCGGCTCGGCGGCATGGCGGTGACGGCGGCGGCGCTCTTCCGCGGGCCGCTGCCCGGCGCGCTGGTCGGCGCGGCGGCGCTTTCGGTCGCCGTCGTCCTGGAGGCGGTGGTCACCCGGGTGATGGTCGCCGACTGCATCCGCAGCGTGATGAAGAAGCCCGCGAGCGGCGAGCCGCTCACGCTGCCCCGGTTCCTGCGGTTCTACCTGCCGCTGCTCGTGAGCTCGGTGATCGCGCTCGGCATCCACCCTCTCATCAACCTGTTCCTGAGCCACTCGCGCCTCGCGCTCGAGTCGCTCGCGTCCTATCCGGTCGTGGCCGCGCTCTCCTTCGTGTTCCGGAGCATGGGGCTCTCGTTCCAGGAGGTGGCCATCGCGCTGCTGGACGGAACCCGCGAGCGCTACCGGATTCTCCTCCGCTTCGCGGTGTGGCTGGGGGTCGGGGCCACCCTGTTGCAGGCGCTCATCGCCGCGACCCCGCTCGCCGGCGTCTGGTTCGAGTCGGTGGCCGGCCTCACTCCCGATCTGACCGCGCTCTCGATCCCGGCGCTCCAGATCGTCGTGCTCATGCCGATGCTCTCGGTGCTTCTCGCGTTCTGCCGGGCGCTCATGGTCTGGAGCGGCAAGACGGACGCGATCACGTGGGCGGGGATTCTCGAGACCGTCGCGGTCGCCGGGCTCATGTACGCGCTCATTTCCGAGCCGATCGCCGTCATCGGCGTGCTCGCGGCGAGCTGGGCGACCGTGCTCTCGCGGGGTCTCGACCTCTTCGCGCTCTACTTCTGGGCGGCTCCGCTGGTGCGCCGGTTCCGGGCCTAGGCGGGGCGGCGGCTCAGGTACTCGAGCCCCTCCTCCATGATCCGGACGAACGCCGCCTCGTCCCCGGCGGCGGCCTCCCGAAGCCGGGTCACCGCCTCGAGGAGGCCGGCGAGGGCGCGGTCGCCGTGGGGGTTCGCGTGCTGGATCTCGTAGTAGAGGCGCGGGTTCTCGCCGGCCACCGCCGCCGCCACGCCGAGCTGGCGGTTGAACGTCACGCTCGAGATCCGGGCGAGGGCGGGGGCCTGCTCGCCGCTTCTCGAGAGCGCCCGGAGGAACGCGAGGTTGAGGGCGTGGGACAGCCCGAGCACGTAGGACATGAGCGGGTCGTGGTCCGCGAGCGGGATGCGCAGGACCTCCGCGGTGGTGCCGTCGAAGACGCGGGCGGCCTCCTCCCGCGCCGCCTCGTCGCCGACGTCCATGACGAGGACGTGGCAGCCGTGGAGCACGTGGGCGTCCGGGCCGAACATCGGGTGCACCGAGGCGGCGTGGCGCCCGGCGCGGGCGAGCGCATCGTGCCCCTTCGCGAGCGGCGCCTTGACCGAGCCGATGTCGAAGATCAGGCCCGAGCGGCGCCGCGCGGCGAGATCCTCGAGCGTCTTCCCGGTGGCGGCGATGGGGGTCGCGACCACCGTGAGCGCGAACTCGTCGCGGGTCGCGCGCCAGTCCTCCACCCGCGGGATCCCGATCGGCGCGTCGGCCGGATCGGCCGCGGTGACGCGGTATCCCTGCGCGCCGAGGAAGCGGCAGAACCAGCGTCCCATCCGCCCGCCGCCCCCGATGACGAGCGCGGGCCGGTCGTCCCCGAGCCACTGACTGCGCACGCGATGGTCTTCCTGCCGGCCGAGGGACGAGCGCATGAGCAGGCGCAGCACGTCCGCCGCGATGTCGGGAGCGAGGCCCCGTTCCCGGGCGTGGGCGCGGGCGCGGTCCAGCACCTGCCGCTCCTGGCCGGGATCGTGGATGGGCCGGCCCGCCGCCTGCTTGGCGCGGCCGATCGCCGTCGTGATCGCGTCGCGCCGGGCCCAGGCGTCGAGGATTTGCCGGTCCACCTCGGCGAGCTCGCGCCGCAGCGCGTCGAGATCCATCAGGCCTCGCGAGTGGCCCGGAATCCGAGATACACGATGCATCCCAGCGCGAGGAATCCGAGCGAGAACCAGACTCCGCTCGTCGGTCCGGTGAGGAAGAGCGCGATCCACAGGCCGAGCGAGACGAGCGCGGGCAGGGGGTGGAGCCACATCCGGAACGGCTGGTCGATGTCCTTCCGGTAGCGCGCCAGCAGGATGACTGCGACGCACTGCCACGCGAACCGGAGCAGGATCTGCACCTGCATGAGCCAGTTCACGAGCTGGCCCAACGTGAAGAAACAAAAGGGGATCGAGGCTGCGATCAGGACGATCAGCGAAACGTGCGGGAAGCGCCGCGTCGGATGCAGCTTCCCGAAGACGGCGAAGAACTGGCCGTCCCGGGCCGCCGCCCACGGCATCCGGGAGTAACCGAGCGCGAACGCGAACACCGACGCGATCGCGACCGTGAGGATCATCGCGGTGACGACCGAGCCGGCCATGGCCCCGAGGCCGGGATCGGACACGGTGCGGGCGATGAAGGTGGACGCCAGCGTGTTGCTCCGCTCCGCCTCCTTCCACGGGATCGCGCTCAGCATGACCGTGGTCATGGCTACGTAGATCGCGCCCACGACGGCGATCGAGAGCAGGATCGAGCGCGGGATGTTGCGCGCCGGGTCGCGGACCTCCCCTGCGATGTTGCAGACCTGGTTGTACCCGCCGAAGCTGTACATGGCGATCACGGCGGTCGCGCCGAGGCTGGTCCAGAAACCGGGGCCCCAGCCGTCGGGCGGCGCGAGCGCAGGAAGCCCGGAGCCGTGCATCAGGCCGGCGACGATGACCCAGCCGGTGGTGGCCAGCACGAGCGCCAGCATGGCCTTCGTGAGCCGCTCGACCGAGTCGATGTTCCGGTACAGCAGGAACCCGACGAGAAGGCACACCGAGGCGGCGGCCAGGTCGTGCGGCGTCCGCCCCATCTCGGGCAGGTAGTAGCCGAGGTAGTCGGCGAACCCGACCGCGCCGCCGGCGAGCGAGAGCGGGGCGACGAGCAGGATGTGGAAGAGGAACAGGAAAGCCATGAGCCGTCCCAGCCCGAAGGGCCGGAACGCCTCCCGCAAGTAGAGGTAGGGGCCGCCGCTGCCCGGGAGCGCAGCGCCGAGCTGGGCGTACACGAGTCCGTCGGCGAGCGAGAGCACGGCCCCGAGGAGCCACGCCCAGACGATGTGGGGGCCGCCCATCGCGGCGACCATCAGCGGAATCGTCAGGAACGGGCCGATCCCGACCATCCCGATGATGTTGGTGGCGGTGGCCCCCAGCAGGCCCATCCGCCGCTCGAGGGCGGCGTCCGGTCCCGTCTGACTCATGGGACCGGCGCTATTCGACCCGCGCCGGGCGGTCGCCCATGTAGCTCTGCCAGGCGAACCAGTAGGCGACGTGTCCGGGGAGCCGGGCGAGCGTCTCGCCGCCGGGTCCGGTAAGCGCGTCCTCGCCGACGGTCCAGGCGCCCTCGTCGGTCAGGAGCGTCTTCGGATCATCGCCGGGCCGGAACGTCCGCCCGCCCGAATGGAAGGCCCGCACCGTCTCGGTCTCGGGCGCGCCGACGAGGACGACCGGCAGCGCGCCTACCCGATCGTGGAGCACCGGGCTCGCCGTGAACAGCGAGACCGCCCACGCCATCTCGTCCTCGCCCTCGCGCAGGACGAAGATGCGGTCCTTCGGGTCGAGACGGCGGTCGCGCACCACGACCGGGAACATCAGCTCGGGGCTCGCGAAGTAGGAGCCGTAAGGCTGGCCCGGCCGATAGTCGCGCTCGTAGCCGGTGTCAAGACTCAGGACCGTGGTGTCCGGGTGGTCCGCTTTCCAGTCCGCCCAGCTCGCGATCACGACGGGCAGCATCTTGAGCCGGATGTCCGATCCGGTGAGTGCGCCGACCACCGGGCGGCCGGTGAACTGGTTCCACAGCGACTCGGTCTCGGTGTCGTACATCAGCTTGTTGGACCGGTAGAGCAGCCCCGACGAGCCGAAGACGAACGGCTTGCGCCGCCCCGGGACGCGGCCGTCGAAGAGGATGCCGGACCCGCACAGGGTGCAGTAGGCGAGCGACACCGGCACGCCGCCGATCACGTCGTTGAACATCTCGTGCCAGTCGAGGATGCGCAGCGGATAGGCCCGCGCGTCGCCCGCGATCTCCACGCCGAAGACCAGTTCGCCGGGCGTGAGGTAGTCGGCTTCCTCCGCCGGGATGCGGGGCGGATTCGTGAGCGCCGGGATGCCGTCCTTCTTGACTCCGCCCCAAACGATCTCCTCGATGCGGATCTCGTGCTTGACCCCGCGATGCACGAAATCGCGGAACGCCGGGTCGATCCCGGCGAGGATGTCGCTCTTGAGCGCGTCGAAGCCGCGGTACGGGCGGATCTCGTCGTGCTCCTCCTGCCACTCGGTCCACGCCTTCCAGTCGCGCCCGATGTCGGCGCGGGCGAGGCGCCGGAGCGTGCGCAGCAACTGGCCGTCCTCGTCGGGAAGCACCCGCAGCGTCGCGATGAACGCGGGCACCACGTCGTTCCGGTCGCGCTCGATCAGAGCCCCCAGCGCGCGGGTGCGGGCCGGCCCCCGCCGCCCGAAGAGCGCGGTGCGCACGAGCGACTCCACCTGGCGCGGATCGGGCGCACCGAACCGGTCGCCGAAGGGATCCTCGGCGAACGGATCGCCCGGATCGGGAAACGGCTGGGCCGAGGCGAGCGGAGCGGCGAGCAGTCCGCCGATCAGGAGAGGGGCGAGCCGGAGGAGCATCGTCAAGGAAAGATACCGTGCGCTTCCGGTCGGGCCTCGCGTTCGAGCCGGGCGGAGTTCCAGAACTCTGGTCGCGGGGATCTTTCTCCCGCTCCCGTCAGTCGCTTCTCCCGCCGTCGGAAGATTCGCCCCTCCGCTCGTCGTCGCCGAGCGGCTTCGCGCCGGGCGTCCTCCGGGTCACGCGCCATCGCCGCAAGTCGGGCGAACCGAGGGTCGCCGTGCCGAAGGGAGTGGATCCAGGCGACGCGCTCCTCGGGGGTCATGTCCACGATTCGGGCGTTGAACCGATCGCGCAGGCGTCGCATCAGGGGAATGCCTTGGAGCGTCTTCGCGGCGTCCTTCAGACGACACAGCTACGGTGCGCGGGATCGGTGATCAGGATGTCGGAATGCCCGAACCGCCGATTCACTCGGTTGAACGCATCCAGACGCCCCGACCACGTCATGTGCGTGAAATCCCATCTCGAAAGCGGGTCCACGCCCGCCGCGCTCGCAAGAGCGATGTGGAGCGCATCGCTGCGGCTGCGCGGCTCCATGAGCCCGGTCTCGATGTATGCGTCGGCCAGCGCCTCGGCCCCGGCCGAGGCGGCGAGCACTTCCATGTTCGCTTCGGGCACGGCTTCCGAGAGCGTGCGCACGCGTTCCGGCTCCGCTTCCAGCTCCCCGAGCGTGAGTCGGGAAATCACGAGAATCGCCCGGCCCTCGCGAAACGCCCTGAACAACTCCGAGGTCGGAACGTCGAAGCGCCAGTCGTCCAGACCGCCGAACATCGTCGTGTCCACGTAGGTCCGCGGTGGTCGCGGCGCCGGAACAGCAGCTCGGCGGCGGGCTTGAGCTGTAGGACGCGTCAGCGAGCGGGCGTTCGCTCCGTTCCCGTCCTCAGTTTCCTGGCGCCGCGCCGCGACCCTCGCGAAGCGGGGATTTCGATAGGGCCGGGAGTCCATCCATTCGTCGAACTTCTCCGTGCCTATCTCTTCGCACTTCCGGTTGAGGTCGTCGCGGATTCTCCGCATCAGGGCGACGCCGCGGAGTAGAGATGTCCTGGACGTCGGGCGAGAAGCCGTCGAGCCACATTCGGAAGTCCGCCTCGGGCCGCTGCTTGGTGGCGCGGCCGCGGAGGTCCCGCATGCTGAACCGGGAGACGTCGTAGAAGTCGCGCCCGGCGGCGCTGCGCCGCGCCGCGTCCTGCTCCACGATTCCCGCCCGGTCGAGCGCGGCCCCGGCGTCGAGCACGGCCTGCCTCGTGCCTTCGAGCACGGCGTCGAGGCGACGCAGCACCGTCATCGGCAGGATGACGTCCCGGTACTTGCCCCGGACGTAGACGTCCCGGAGCACGTCGTCGGCGAAGTTCCAGATGAAGCCGGTGATCCGGGAGAGGTCGGGGGCGGTCACAGGCACAGCGAGGGCAAGACCGCCGCGGCCTCGGGGCCGCCCGCGGGATGCTCGCGCACCGCATCCTGGGCGAGCGCGACGTCGCGGCGCAGCGCCGCCTCGAGGAAGCCGCGCTCGGCGGCGCGGACCCGGCGCAGGAGCCGGCCCTTATCCGCGGGGAGCGGGGGTTGGGGCAGGGGCTGGATCATGGCGCGCCCGGCTTCGTCCGAGCCGACGACCGCGGGGCACTCCGCCACGTCGTCCGTCGCGAGTTCGGGCACGGCGGGGCCGCCGAGCGCGGTCCAGTTGCGCGCGTTCACGACGATCCGCGCCGGTCGTTCGAGCACGGCCCGGATCACCGAAAGGCCGATCCGGTCGTACCCGGTGGCTTCCGTGCTTCCGATCCGGTCGCTGCGGGGCGCGGCGTCCCCCTCGCTCTCGATCCGGAAGTAGGAGTCCTCCCGATTTCGCAGTGCCGCCTCGTAGCGGCGGACCCGCTCGCCGGGGGGCGCCTCGAAGAACGGCTTCTCGAATTCCTGGATGGCCTCGCCCCGGGTCGTTCCGGCTACCCGGGCGCGCGACGCGGCGAGGCCGGGCCGCAGGTGCAGGAAGCAGTACTCCGACGGGATCGCTCCGGCCATTTCCTCCGGCTCGAAGAGCCCGCCGGAGTGCGCGCGGCGGAGGCGGTCGGGATCGCGGAAGAGATCGGCGAGCCGATTCTCGGGGGGAAGCGCCCACGGGTCGGGGACGCCGGCGTGCAGGAAGTCGGCGCGCGCCGGGCGTTCCTCCTCGTGCATTTCCGTGAGGTAGCCGCAGTGGTTGATCCCCGACCACGAGAACGTCATCCGCTCGAGGTCCAGATGGAGCAGCCGGGCGACCCGGTCGGCCAGTTCCGCCGGGGTGTCGCAGATCCCGACCGCGCGGATCCCGACCTCCTTCAGCACGGCTTCGGTCACGAGGCCGGCCGGATTCGTGTAATTGACGAGGAGCGCGTCCGGCGCCTCGCGCTCCACCGCGGCCGCCAGCTCCAGCATCGCCGGGAGATTCCGCATCAGCAGCGCCGCGCCGCCCGCGCCGACGGTCTCCTGGCCGAGTGCGCCGGCCTCGAGGAGCCGCCGCTCGTCAGCCGCGCGCGCCCCCTGGCCGCCGACCCGGATCGCAGCGATCACGAAGCGGGCGCCCCGGATCGCCTCGGCGGCTTCGCCGGTCTGCTCGATCCGGAGGCCGGGGGCCAGCGCACGGGCGACCTCGGCCGCTGCGGCGAGCCGCGCCGGATCGGGGTCGTGAAGCCACAGCTCCTCGACTCCGGGGCCGGCGGACCCGAGCGCCCGCGCCAGCAGCGGCGCGCGGAAGCCTCCGCCTCCCAGCAGCGCGACCCTCACGGCTTCCGCTTGGCGTTCCACGGCCGCTCCGGGAGGCCGCCGAGGATCTGGACGCACGCGGCTCCGAGCGCGTTGCCGTGGAGCAACTGCTGGCGCACGTCGCCGCCGGCGAACCGCTGGGCGAGGAATCCGGCGGCGAACGCGTCGCCGGCTCCGGTCGTGTCGCGGGAGCCGAGGATCGGGGCGGGGGCGGCCACGCGGCTGCCCGGCTCGCCGAGGATCTCCGCGCCGTCGCCGCCGTGCTTCACGACCACCATCGTTCCCTTCGTGGCGGCGCGGGTGAGGGCGCCGTTCACGTCGTAGAGCTGCCGCTCGAGCGCGTTCACGAACACGCCGGTCGAGGCCGCCACGAGTTCCTTGAACCCCGGCCTTCCGGGCAGCTTCCGGTCCCACCCGAAGTCCCAGAAAATCTCCCGCGGCGCGCCGCCCCGAGCGAGCGTTCCGAAGAGATCCAGCCACCGCTCCGGCGCGGCGGGCGAGGTCGCCAGATGCAGGGCGTCCCGCTCGGTGACCAGCCCCGGCTGGAGGAGCGCCGGGAGCAGGCGTTCCTCCAGTGCGACGTTCGCGCCGTCGAAGGTCGCGAACGCCCGGTCGTCCTTCGCCGAAAGGCACGTGGTGAGGGCGTGCGGCTCGCCGTGGCGGCGCAGGTTCACGGCGTGGATTCCCTCGTCGCGCAGCGTCGTCGGGACCTTGGGCGGCAGCGCCGAGAGCAGCGAAATGGGGATCCCCTCGCGCCGGGCCCACGCCGCCGTGATGAGCGCCCCGCCCCCGTACGTCCGGGCGAAGTGCGGCGTGCGCATCTCCTCGCCGGCGCGCGGCATCCGCGGAAGGCCAGCGAAGATGATGTCCTCGAAGCTGTCCCCGGCGACAACCAGCGATCGCATAGCGTGCGAGAGGCTAACCGCTTCGCGCCCCTAAACTCCCGTCGAATGTCCGACACTCCGACGGCCGCGGATCCCTCCGGCGAGGGCCTCGTCCGGACGCTGCGGCCCGCAGGCTGGGAGCCGGGGCGCGAGGCCGTTCTCGTCGGCACCGCGCACATCTCGCCCGAGTCGGTCCGGCTGGTGCGGGAGACGATCGAGCGGCTGCGGCCGGACGGCGTCTGCGTCGAGCTCGACGAGGGCCGCTTCGAGACGCTGATGCGCCCCGAGATGATCGAGAAGCTGGACCTCCTCCAGGTGATCCGGCAGGGCCGGCTGACGCCGCTGCTGGTCGGGATCGTGCTGGGGGCGTGGCAGGCGCGGCTCGGGCTCCGGCTCGGCGTGGAGCCGGGAGCGGAGCTGCGCGAGGCGGCGCTCGCCGCCGAGTCGGTCGGCGCGCCGCTGCGTCTCGTGGATCGGAACATCCGGATCACGCTCTTGCGGACCTGGCGGCGCGCGGGGTTCCTCCAGAAGGTTCGGGCGCTCTCGCAGGGGCTCGAGCCCGCTTCGGGGGCGGAGCCTTCGGACGACGAGCTGCGGAACCTGCTTTCCCGGGACGTCATCACCCGGCTCGTGGCCGAGCTCGGCGAAGCCCTCCCGATGCTGAAGGAAGTGGTGATCGACGAGCGCGACGTCTGGATCGCGGAGCGGGTGCGGGAGACTCCGGGACAGCGGCTCGTCGCCGTGGTCGGAGCTGGCCACCTCGACGGGGTCGAGCGCCAACTCGTGGAGGAGGAGGGGCGCGACACCGCGCCGCTCGCCGAGCTGCCGAAGAAGGGGCTTCTCGGGCGCGCGCTCGGGATCGGGATTCCGGCGCTCGTGCTCTCGCTGCTGGCCTGGACGTGGGCGACCCGGGGCCCCGAGGCCGCCTCCGCCGGCGCGATGATGTGGGTGCTGGTCAACAGCGTTCCGGCGGCGCTCGGCGCGATCCTCGCGCGGGCGCACCCGCTCACGGTGCTCGCCGCGCTCGTCGCCGCGCCGTTCACCAGCCTGACCCCGGTGATCGGGGCGGGGTACGTCACGGCCTTCGTCCAAGCGTGGGTTCGGCCGCCCCGGGTCTTCGAACTGCGCTCGGTCCGGGCGGAGGCGCTCCAGCCGAGGGCGTGGTTCCGCAACCGCGTGCTGCGGATCGCGCTGGCTTTCGTCCTGCCGACGATCGGCAGCGCGATCGGCACCTTCGTCGGCGGGTCGTGGCTCCTCGGCGGGGCGTTCTCCTAGAAGTACCGAAGCCACGCGAGGTCGCGCCGCCGCCGCTTCCATTCGGCGAAACGCCGGGTCGGGAGGTACAGCGGCAGGGCCAGCGCGAGCGCGACGAGCCACATCGCGCCGAGCGTCTCGACCCCGAAGTACGCGCCCTGGTTCGGTCCCCAGATCGAGTGCGCGACCAGATAGCCGGCCTTCAGCGCGTAGAGGTGGAAGGTGTAGAAGAACATCGGGGCGGCCCCGAAGACCGCGACCGCGGTCGTGAGCTTGTGGTCGCCGTAGCGTTCGAACAGCGCGAGCAGAATCGCCCCGCCGCCCAGCGTGATCAGCACGAACAGGAGCGAGGGCGGGTACTTGGTCAGCGCGAGGAAGCTCATCAGCGTCGTCATGGCGCTGTCCCCGACGGACCACGGCAGATCGCCGTAGCCGTTCCACAGCCGGATCGCGGCGAAGGCGGCGAGCAGCCCCGCCCCGACGGCGACAAGGCCCCTCACGGCGGTCCCCTCCGCGCGCTTTCGGGCGAACCACGGGCCGAACGCGAACCCGAGCAGGATGACCCCGATCCACGGCAGCACCGGGTAGCTCGTGCGCGCGGTCACGCTCCCGAACTCGAGGAGGTCCCGCTGGTGCAGGATCGCCCACGGGACGAAGAACGGCGAGGCCTCGGTCAGCACGACCCCGTCGAGCAGGTTGTGCCCGGCGACGAGCAGCGTTCCGACGGCTACCTGCATCGCGCGGCCGAGGCGCATCAGCAAGGCGAGCGCGAGCATGCAGATCCCGATGCACCAGATCACCTGCAAGAAGATCATCGAGGGCGGGAACTCGGCGGTCCACGCGAACCCGATCACGGTGAGCTCAAGCGCGATCAGGAAGGCCCCGCGCTTCAGGAGGAAGGCGCCGGTCTCCGCCGCCGTGTGCGATTGGCGGTGGTACCACGCGCCGAGTCCGGTCAGGAAGATGAAGACCGGGGCGCAGATATGGGCCAGCGAGCGGGTAAAGAAGAGGCCCGGGGCCACGGCGGTGACGTCCACCGGGTCGCCCACCGGCACGTGCAGGAAGACCGTCTCGCGGACGTGGTCCACGAGCATCAGCAGCATGACGAGGCCCCGCAGCGCGTCGATCCCCGCGACGCGCTTCGAGGGGCTCGTCACGGGTGGGCGATGACCGCTACGGAATCGCCGGCGTTCACGGGCGGGGTCCCGATGAGGATCATCAGCAATCCGCCCTTCGGCGCCCGGATCTCCTCGATCGGGCGGCCGTGGAAGTCCTGGACTGTTCCGAGGAGGAGGCCCTCGTGGACGTAGTCGCCCGCCCGGAGGTCGGGATTCGGGTCCCACACTCCGTCGTGGTCGCTTCCGACGAAGCTGCGCTCCCGGACGATGAACGGGTTCACCGCTGGCTCCGGCTCGCCGGGGGCCATGTCCAGCTCCCGCATCACGCTGCGGATTCCGTCCACGATCTGGTTGATCGGCTGATCGTCGATGAGGCCCATCTCGCCGGCCTCGACGTCGATGGACGGGACGCCCAGCGACACTGCCGTCGAACCGCACCACGGCGCTCCCTGCGCGTCGAGGTCGTAGTCGAACGCCACGATGGTGTCGAGGCCGAACGCCATGGCCATCCGCCGCGAGTCCTCGATCACCCGCTCGCCGCCGGACGTCGCGTAGTACCCGGTCCATGAGGGCCGCAGCCATTCGTTGGCGTCGCCGGAGTGGATGTCCATCATGTAGTCGGACGGCGCGATCAGCTGCTGGGTGAGGGTATGGGCGATCCGTTCCCTGACGGCGCCGTCCGCCTTGCCGGGAAAGGACCGGTTCAGGTTGCCCCAGTCGTCGGGCGAGTAGTAGATCGTCCGTCGCTGGAACGCCGGCAGGTTGGCCATGTGGACCATGACCACCGTTCCCGAAATCTCCGCCGGATCGAGCATGGGCCGGAGGCGGTGGAGCGCGAGGATCGGCGAGTACTCGGATCCGTGCACCCCGGCGATGAGCGTGAGCACCGGGCCGGGCCGGGCGCCGTGCGCCACGGAGACGGGGATGAAGGTCTCCGTCCCCGGCACCTCGACCCGGCCGGACTCGACGCTTCCCGGCCGGACTTCGAGGTCGCCCAGCCGGTACGCCTGCTGCGCCCCGGCGAGAGCCGGGAGCAGCAGGGAGAACGCGAGAGCGGCGAGGCGCTTCATCGGAGGCCGTCGAAGGACAGCAGCACGGAGAAGGTCCGGGGCTGTCCGGGGAAGTTGCCGGCGCGCGAGGAGAAGAGCGAGCTCGTGGCGTAAACCTCGTCGAAGACGTTCTCCAGCTTCGCCTGGATCTGGACCCGATCGCCGAAGTCCCGGTACAGGAACAGGTCCACCACCGTGTAGGCCGGAGCCTTGATCCCGGCGTAGGGTTCGATCCGCTCGCCCAGGTGGGTGACGCCGAGTCCGGCGGCGGCCTCGAGGAAGAGGTCGAGGCGAGTGAACACGCCGAGCGCGTGCGGCGCGGCGTTCGGGAGCGGCTCGCCGACGGCGGCGGCGCTCGTGTCCTCGAGGATTTCCGAGTCGAGGTACGTGTAGTTCACCGCGGCCTGCCAGCGCGGCGTCAGCGCGCCCATGAGCTCCAGCTCGACTCCCCGGTTGCGGGCCTGGCCGACCTGCAGCGCCGCGTTGTAGTTGTCCCCGTTGGGTCCAAGGTCCGGATCGGGGCGCAGCACGTTGGACTTGGTGATGGTGAACAGCGACGCGGCGATCGAGAGGTCGCGGCGGATCTCGGTCTTGGCGCCGACCTCGAACTGTACCGAAGTCTCGGGATCGAACGGGCCGTTCGCGTTCGGCGTCTGGGCGAGGATGCCCGGCCGGTTGAATCCGGTGGAGGCGCTGCCGTAGAGCGACCACGCCTGCTCCGGCTTGAACACCAGTCCGAGCTTGCCGGTGAGTCCGCGCTGCTCGCTCGAGAGGTCGTCGCCGGCGGCCACGCCGCGGTCGTCGTAGGCGTTGTAGCGGCCCCCGGCCACGAAGTGGAACGCCGTTCCGAGATCGATGTGGTCCTGGAAGTACACGCCGACCTGTCGGGCGACTGCCGTGTCCGTCGGGAACGTGCTCTCGTCCAGCCCGTAGTCCGGGCCCCCGGTCACTCCGTACTGCGGATCGAAAAGATGGAGATCCGGAACCGGTCCGCCGGCGGCGACTTCCCGCGCCCGCCCGTAGGTGAACGTGTGGTCCTGGCGGAACAGGTCGGCCCCGAAGAGCAGCCGGTGCTCGAGGGCGCCGGTCTCGACGATCTTGTTCACGTTGAGCACGACCGAGACGTCCTCGTTGGTGCGGGTCTGGTCGCGGAAGTGCCGCCGCATCGTGTTCTCCGGGGTGATCCGGCGCGGCTCGTGGTACTCCTGATCGCGGTCGTAGTCGAGGTAGCGCACGGTGGCGTCCAGCGCCCAATCGCGGGCGAAGACCTGGTCCCAGCGCGCCTGGAAGACTTTCGCGCGGAGGTCGGTGAAGTCGGTGGGCTCGGTCGCGGTCCACTCGACGTCCGTCAGGAAGTTCCCGTCGGAGTCCACCGGGACCCCCCGCAGCCGGTGGCCGGTGAGCTCCTGGTCGATGTTCTCGTACTCGAAGGACAGGTTCGCGTCGTCGGTGACGCGGAAGGTCAGGTTGCCGACGAGGTGGACGTTCCGCATGGAGGCGTTGTTGCGAAAGCTGTCGCGGTCGTTGCCGTAGGCGGCGACCCGGTAGAGCACGCGCTCCTCGTCGCCGAGCGGGCCCGTGACTTCCGCCGATCCCCAGACCTGGTCGTACTGGCCGAGGCGGACCGAGCCGCGGACGCCGAACTCGTCGCTCGGCTTGGCGGTGACGAAGTTCACGACGCCGCCCGGCTCGGACGAGCCGTAGAGCACCGACGCCGGACCCCGCAGCGCCTCGACGCGCTCGATGTTGCTGAGCTGGAGCTGGCTGACGCTGAAGCCCGAGGCGTTCACGTCGCCGCCGAGGCTCCCGTAGGGGTTGCCGCGGACGCCGTTGAAAACGAAGTCGCGCTGGGTGAATCCGCGGGCGACGATGCTCGCGTAGGGGGAGCTCGTGATCCCGGCGATGTTGCGATAGACGTCGTCCGGCGTCGCGGCGACCTGGTCCTCGATCAGCTCCCGGCGGATCACCTGGATGGACGACGGCGTGTCCAGCAGGGCCGCCGGCATGCGGCCGACGACGGCGCTCTCGGCGCGGTAGCCGGGCGCCTCGGCGGTCACCGAGATGCGCTCCTCGACGGCGGCGCGGATCTGGAAGTCGGCCGTCACGGAGGCGCCGGCGCGGATCGCGACCTCGCGCCGGGCGCTGACGACCACGCCCTGCTCGACGAGCACCTCGTGGGTTCCGGCGGGCAGGCCGGCGATCTCGAAACGCCCTTCGGCGTCGGTGGTGGCGGAGGCTCCGGCGGCGGGGACGCGGACGGAGGCTCCGGCCGCGGGGGCGCCGCTCTCCGCGAAGGTCACGACCCCGCTCACGGAGCCGGTCGGCTGCCCGGCAGCGGCGGCGGCCATCCCGGCCGCCAGGGAAAAGAAGAGAAGTAGTCGGGTCACGCTTGGCGCTCCTGGCCCCCTTGAGGAAATTGCGGCAGGGGCGCCGCGCCTGACGTGGGGAGGCGGCCGGCTCCCGAGGGCTCGGGGAACGACGGCGGTCCCTCCCGGGGACGCGCCGGGTCCGGACGACCGGGCGCGCGCCGAACCCCCGTCCGCCGTGAAGCGAACGGGCGCGGCGGGAGTTCGGAGTTACGCCGGCGGAGCGCGGGCGGGCCGGAGGAGCGCGCGGCGCGCCGGATGCGGCGGTTCCGCGTGAACCGGGCCGGCTGCGACGGCCGCGGGCGGCGCCGGAAGTCCGGAGCGGGCTGCGAGCGTCGCCGGAGCGTCAGCCGCGTGGCAGCCGGCGCACTCGGAGCCGGCGTGGTCCTCGTGGGGCAGAGCCGACTCGGCGCCCGCGAGCAGAACCAGCGGAACGAGAAGGCTCGCCAGCCAGCCGATGCGAGCCATCTCGCCGGAGTTATAGCGCACAATCCTGCCCCCATGCCGCTGTCGCTCACCGACCTTGCGACGTTCGTCCTGTTCCTCGGCGCGGTGATGTTCATCTCGCTGCGCGCTGCGAGGGGCAAGCGGGACGCGAACCACTACTTCCTCGCCGGGCGCAACGTGGGCGGGTGGGCGATCGGGATGTCGCTCGTGGCGACGAACATCTCGACCGAGCACTTCGTCGGCATGTCGGGCGCCGCCGCGACCGACGTGGGCCTCGCGATCGCGAGCTACGAGTGGACCGCCGCGGCCGCGCTCATCGTCATCGGCTGGTTCCTGCTGCCCCGCTACCTGCGCAGCGGCATCTACACGATGCCCGAGTTCCTCGAGCGGCGCTACGACCGGGGCGCCCGGACGATCCTCGCCGCGCTCCTGACCCTCGCCACCGTCTTCGTGGCGATGGCGACCGTGCTCTACGCCGGGGCGGTGGCGCTGAACGCGATCTTCCTCGTTCCCGAGGCCGCGTCGGGCTTCCTCGGGCTGTCCCCCGAGGGCGGGGAACTCGCCGCCACGCTGTTCGGCGTATGGGGCATCGGCCTCTTCGCGAGCGCCTACACGATCTACGGCGGCCTGCGGGCGGTGGTCTGGTCCGACTTCATCCAGGGAGTCGTGATCCTGCTGGGCGGGGTCATGGTGCTGTGGATCGGGCTCGACGCGGTGAGCGGCGGGCAGGGAGTTCTCGAGGGCGCGGCGCGTTTCCTCGAGGCGAACCGCGACCGGCTCCACACCGCGCTGCCCGCCGACCACCCCGAAGTCCCGTGGACGGCGGTGTTCGTCGGCGGGCTCTGGATCGCGCAGTTCTTCTACTGGGGGGTGAACCAGTTCGTCGTCCAGCGCACGCTCGCGGCGCGCAGCCTCGCCGAGGGCCAGCGCGGGGTGATCTTCGGGGCGTGGCTCAAGATCGTCGTCCCGTTTCTGATCTGCCTCCCCGGTATCCTCGCGGCGCAGCTCTACGGCGACCAGATCGCCCACCCCGACCAGGCGTATCCGGTGCTCGTGCGCGAGCTCCTCCCGCCGGCGCTGCGCGGAGTGCTCCTCGCGGCGCTCGCCGGGGCGATCATGAGCTCGTTCAACTCGATGTTGAACTCAGCCTCGACGATGTACGCCCTGGATCTGCACCGCCGCGTCTTCCCCCGCAGCCGTAGGGGCCCGGTCGGCGTGGCGCGCCGCGCGTCGGTCGCCTTCGTCGTCGCGTCGTGTCTGTGGGCGCCGCTCATCGGCGGCTTCCCCGGCGTGTTCCGCTACATCCAGACGGTGTGGGGCTTCGTGACTCCGGGCGTCGTCGCGGTCTTCTTCGCCGGCGTGCTCACGACCCGGGTCCCCGCGTTCGCCGCTCGCTGGGCGCTCGTGACGGGCATCCCCATCTACGGGGCGCTCCGCCTCGGTTGGCCGGAGACGGCCTTCCTCCACCACATGGGGATCAGCTTCCTGCTGCTGGTGGGCGGGCTCGCGCTGGCGGCGTGGCGGAAGCCGGAGGTCCGGCCCCGCCCCGAGCCGAAGCCGCCCGAAGGCGTGGACCTGACCCCGTTGCCCGGCGTGTACTGGAAGGGCGGCCTGGTGCTGCTGACGATCGCCTCGATCTACGTCGTGTTCTGGTAGCCGGGCTTCAGGATGAAGCCGTCCCCGTCGCCGCCGGGGAGCCGCGCCTCGAGCGGGCTTGCAAGCCGCAGCAGCCGGACGGCCCCCGGACGCTCCTCGCCTTCCTGCGCGGCGATCCAGTCCCAGTCCAGCTCGCCGTCGCCGAGTTCCGGATTCACGGTGAAGTAGCCCACGCCATGCGAGACGAGGTTGTCGAAAAAGTGGGCTCCCTGCGAGGGCTCCACCGGAAGATCCCGCAATCCGGCCTCCACGATGACGCGGGCGCCGCTGACCTCGTCCCACGAAACCGGGATCCCGAGCCACGGGTCGCTTGACCCCCAGCGGCCGACCCCGATCAGCAGGTAGCCCTCGCCGTCCCGCGCGAGCCGGGCGTTCAGCCGGGCGATCTCGGCGGCGGTCTCGCGGCTTCGGGCGCGGTCGAACGAGTCGCGGTCCACGACGATGATGACCGCAAGACCCTCGATCCGTCCGCGCCCGAGCGCCCGGGGACTGCGGCAGAGGATCGCCTCGGGGGGCGGCGGCTCCAGCTCCGCCGCCCCGTTCCCGAACGCGGCCGTCTCGAGCCGGCGCAACTGCACGAACCCGAACTCCGGCGGGGTCCCCAGGTTCGCGGCGAACTCCAGTTCGACCGCGCCCCGGCAGGCCTCGACCCCAAGGTCCAGCAGGTCGCCGAGGATGGCCGCGAGCGGAAACTCGTCGGGCGCGTCGAGCAGCGGCGCGAGGGTCACGAGGCGGCGTCCGGGCCTCGAGGTTCCCATGCGGAGCGCGTCGTCTTCGGGCGACCACGTGGAGGCGAGACGTCCCAGCACGCCGTCGGCCTCGGCGCGGGCCAGCGGTTCGCGGGCCATCGCGAGCCGGCTGCGGGCGAGGTCGAGCGCCAGGAAATCGGTCTGGCCGTACGACTCGGGCCTCCCGGACCGGAGCGCGACCTCGGGGCGCCGCGGCGCGAACGCCACGCTCGGGCCGCCGCCGGTGACGTGTTCGCCGAGCCCGAGCGCCACGGCGGCGATCCCGTCGTCCGCTCGGAGCGGGGCGATCGGCCAGGCGTTGCGCGAGCGGGCGGTCCCGGCCACGTCGGGGTAGAAGCGGTCGCCGTGCGCCCGTCCTACGATCCGCTGAAGGATGACCGCCATCCGCTCTTCCTCCAGCCGGTACGGCGTGCGGGCGACGAAGCGCTTCACCCGGGGCGCGAACAGCGAGGCGTACACCCGCTTGATCGCCCGCGTCAGCGCCTGGAGCCGGCCCCGGGCGGTCTGCGGACGGTTCGCCAGCAGGAACGTCTCGTACACGCCGGCGAACGGCTGGAAGGGCGAGTCCTCGAGCAGGCTCGAGGAGCGCACGGCGATCGGGTACCGGACCCGCTCGGCGTACCGGGCCAGATCCGCGCTGGCCGATTCGGGGAACCGGCCGGCGTCGAACCGCCGGAGCAGCTCGTCCGCGTCATCGGCGTGAAGCGCGAAGTCCAGCAGGTCGTTCTCCTCGACGAACTGCTCGAAGACTCCAGTCGCAAGCACCACCGCTTGGGGCACCGCAATGCGGGTTTCGGGGAAGCGCTCGGCGATCCGCGAACGCTCAAGCAGGGAATTCGTGAAGGCGAGGCCGCGCCCCTTGCCGCCGACCGAGCCGCCGCCGATCCGGTAGAAGGCCTCGGTCGCCTCGAAGCGCTCGGCAGGAAAGTCCGCCACCACCCGCAGGGTGCGTTCGCGCCGCCGTCGGCGGAGGCGCCGCGCCACGTCCGCGCCGATGTGCTCGCCGGGTCCGTAGTCCTGGACGCGCACGGCGCGCAGAAGCCGGGCCAGCTCCAGCTCGCCGCGCGCCATGAGCCAGTGCGAGATCTCGTTGTTCCAGGCGTGGTGCAGCACCGATTCCCGCGGGACCCGGGCGATCTCGCGCTCGAACGAGTCGAGGTCGGCGGCCCGGCCGACCTCGGTCCCGTCGGGCAGCCGGAACGCGAAGTCGCCGAAGTGGAAGCGCGAGCGGATCAGGTCCCGCACCTGGCGCAGGAGGTTCGGCGAGCCCTTCAGGAGAAAGTCGGCCCCCGCGCCGCTCGCGACCGCCCGGTTCTCCGGCCGCTGCGAGTGGAGGATCACCGGAATGTCCGGTCGGGCGTCCTTCACGGCGCGGACGAATCGCTCGCCGGCCCGGGGATCGGGGACGCCGGCGCGGGGGAACTCCACGTCGGAGATGACGCCGAGCACCTCGTCCGGCCATCGGATGAACGACTCCCACGCGGACTCGTAGTCGCTCGAGAGAAGGATCTTCGGCCGCGAGCGGATGCGGTGGATCCGCTCGGTCTGGCTGACGCTCTCCCGAACCAGCCGTTCGACCTGCTCGACCACCGCCTGATAGACCTGCGGAAGGAACGACGAGTAGTACCGGATGCTGTCCTCGACGAGGAGGATCGCGGGCACGCCGCCGACCCCCGTGTCGTGCGGCGCGTTCCGCCGGTCTTCGACCTGGCGGACGATGGCGAGGAAGACGCCCACGTCTCCCTGCCAGACGAAGGGGGTCTCGAAATCCGCCGACGGATGGCGGCGCATCACTTCCCGGACGGCGCCGGCGTCGTAGCCCAGCGGCGTGATCGGGGTGGCGCGCCCCTGCTCCCGGAGCCGGGCGGCGAAGGCGCCGATACCCATGTCGCCGAGATGGGGGGACGCGATCACCAGCTCGTACCGGTTGGGATGGCGGGCGAGCCGCTCCAGGGCCTCGCCCCCGCTCGTCACCTGCGTCACGCTCGGAGTCAACCGGAGTTCCAGCGGCGGAGCGTCGGCGGGCGCCCGCTCGTTCACCTGGCTGTCCTCGGCGAGGATGAAGGCGTCGTACTCGTTCAGGACGAGCAGCACTTCCCGGACCCGGAATCCGAGCAGGTCGGCGAAGGCCGGCGAGAGCGTCCCCGGTACGGGCATGGAGCGGAGCATGCCACTCGCGCGCTGGGGCGCCGTTTCCGCCGGCCCCCCCTACAATCCCGCGCCATGAAGTACATCGACTCCGTCATGAACGCAGTCGTCGCGCGGAATCCGGGCGAGCCGGAGTTCCACCAAGCGGTCCACGAGGTGCTCGCTTCGGTGGAAGGCGTCATCGAGCGCCACCCGGAGTACCGCCAGGCGCGCGTCCTCGACCGGCTCGTCGAGCCCGAGCGAACGATCACGTTCCGGGTGCCGTGGACGAACGACCGAGGCAAGGTGGAGGTGAACCGGGGGTTCCGGATCGAGATGAGCAGCGCGATCGGCCCCTACAAGGGCGGATTGCGGTTCCACCCGTCGGTGTACGTCGGCATCCTCAAGTTCCTCGCCTTCGAGCAGGTGTTCAAGAACGCCCTCACCACGCTCCCACTAGGCGGCGGGAAGGGCGGCTCCGACTTCGATCCGAAGGGCAAGAGCGACGCCGAGGTGATGCGCTTTTGCCAGTCGTTCATGACCGAGCTCTACCGGCACATCGGCGCCCAGACCGACGTGCCCGCGGGCGACATCGGCGTGGGCGGCCGCGAGATCGGATTCCTCTTCGGGCAGTACAAGCGGATCTCGAACCGGTTCGCGGGGGTTCTCACCGGCAAGGCGATCGGATGGGGCGGCTCGCGGATCCGGCCCGAGGCCACCGGTTACGGGGCGGTGTACTTCGCCGCCGAGATGCTCTCGACCCGCAACGACTCGCTCGAGGGGAAGACCGCGCTCGTGTCCGGCAGCGGCAACGTGGCGCAGTTCACCGTGGAGAAACTGCTCGAACTGGGCGCCCGCCCGCTCACCATGTCGGACTCGGGAGGCTTCGTCCACGACCCCGACGGGATCGACGAGGAGAAGCTCGCCTGGGTGATGGAGCTCAAGAACGAGCGGCGCGGACGCATCGCCGAGTACGCGGCGCAGTTCCCCCGCGCCAGCTTCCACGCCGCCGACCGCGGCGGCGCGGACAACGCGATGTGGGCGATTCCCGCCCCCTGCGCGTTCCCGAGCGCGACGCAGAACGAGATCTCCGCCGGCGACGCGGCGAACCTGCTGAAGCACGGCTGCTTCGTCGTCTCCGAGGGGGCCAACATGCCGTCGGTCCCGGACGCCGTGCGCCAGTTCACCGAGGCCGGAATCCTCTTCGGGCCCGGCAAGGCGGCCAACGCCGGCGGAGTCGCGGTCTCAGGCCTCGAAATGGCCCAGAACGCGACGGTGATCCAGTGGACCCGGGAGGTCGTGGACCACCGCCTGCGGGACATCATGGTGGAGATCCACCTCGCCTGCCTCGGGGCGGCGGAGCGCTTCGGCTCGCCGGGGAACTACGTCGTCGGCGCCAACATCGCCGGGTTCCTAAAGGTCGCCGACTCGATGATGGACCAGGGAGTCGTCTAGGAGTCCTTCCCGGCCTTCCACTCGGGGACCACGACTCCGAGCGAGATGATGAGCTGGAGCGCCTGCTCCCGGTTCATGTCGAGCTCGATGACCTCGTCCCGCGGCGTGGTGATGACGACTCCCGACGTGGGGTTCGGCGTGGTCGGGACGAACAGCGCGATCACCTCGCGCTCCTCGCCGTCGTCGGCCTGGCCCACCCGGGCCTGCACCCGGTGCTGGACCTCGCCGAGGTTCCCCGACATGCGGAAGGCGATGGAATAGACGCCGCGCCGCGGGTACTCGACGAGCACCACGGCGCCGAGCGCGTTGCCCGGGGCGAGCAGCGCGTCGAGGAGGCTGCGGACCCCCGAATAGACCCAGCGCACGCCGGGGATGCGGCTTAGCGGCTGATCCACCAGCACCCGAAAGAAATACCGGGCGACGCCGAGGTGGGAGACCGTCCAGCCGGTGGCGACGAGGACCGCGAGGGTGAGCGCGATGGCGAGGAGGCGAGTCTCCCAACCGTAGGTCGGCAGCAGCCACGAGACGAGGATGGAATAGACGATCCGCCCCGCGAGGACCACCGCCGCGAGCGGGATCCAGATCAGGAGCCCCCGGAGCAGGTAGCGGCGCAGCGCCCCGCCCAGTCTTGGTCCCGGCTCCGCCATGGGGCGAGAGTCTAGGGGCGGAACCGCCGAATCGCGCCTTACTATCGGCGCCCATGCGCATACCGGTGACGTGCTTGCCCGGCGACGGAATCGGGCCGGAGGTCGTGGACCAGGCGGTTCTCGCGCTCGAGCGGGTCGCCGAGCGCTTTGGCCACCAACTGGAAATCCGACGGTTCCCGTTCGCCGGGGAGGCGTGGGACCGATACGGGACCGGGTTCCCCGACGCGACCCGCGAGGCTTGCGCCGGCGCCCGCGCCATCTTCCTCGGGGCGGTCGGCGATCCGCGCCACGACCATCTGCCGCAGGCCGAGCGGCCCGAACGGGCGCTCCTCGAACTGCGCCGGATGCTCGGGGCGTACGCGAACCTCCGCCCGGTCCGGGTCGAGCGAGTGCTTGACAGTTCTCCCTTCCGGCCGGAGGCCATCGAGGGCGCGGACCTGCTCATCGTCCGGGAGCTGACCGGGGGCATCTACTACGGCGAGCCCCGGGGGATCACCGGAACCGGTCCGAATCGGGTCGGCGTGAACACGCTGCGCTACGAGACGCGCGAGATCGAACGCATCGCCCGGGTGGCGTTCCGGGCGGCGGAACGGCGGCGCAAGCAGGTGCTCTCCGTGGACAAGGCCAACGTGCTCGAGTCTTCGGCGCTGTGGCGGGAGACCGTCGCGCGGGTCGCCGGGGAGTTCCCCGGAGTCGCGCTGGATCACATGTACGTGGACCGGGCGGCCATGGAGATTGTCCGCGACCCCCGCCAGTTCGACGTGATCCTCACCGGGAACATGTTCGGCGACATCCTGAGCGACGAGGCCTCGGTGCTGGCCGGCTCGCTCGGGCTGCTCCCGTCGGCGAGCGTCGGCGACGGCGCCGGCCTGTACGAGCCGGTCCACGGGTCCGCCCCGGACATCGCCGGCCAGGGCGCCGCGAACCCGCTCGCCGCGATCTCCTCCTCCGCGATGATGCTGGAGCTGAGCTTCGGCCTCGAGGAGGAAGCGGCGGCGCTGCGCGACGCGGTCTCGGCGTGCCTTCGGGGGGAGGTCCTGACGCGCGATCTCGGGGGCTCAGCCGGAACCGCCGAGGTCGCCGACAACATCCTCGGCCGCCTCGGCGGCTGAGTCCCGTGCGACCAAGGCCGTATCAGTTCTCTTGGACGTAAGCCCCATCGATGATTCTCCGCGCCTCACGCTCGTCGTCTGCGTTGAACCGGAATCTCTCTCTTATGTCTCGTGCGGCGACGCCTTGCGCCAACCATAGGGCCACTTGGGCGGCAGTCACTGATGGATCATCGGCTGTGCGTTCGTACGCGAGGAGATTGGCTACCGTGCTCTGGATCCCGCTTGGTACCCGCCTGACGTTCAAGAGTCGTCGCTGCTTGGGTGGTCGCGCTCGAAGTCCACGCAGTAGGCGTTGAGGACGACGCTCATGCTTCCAGAAGGCGGCAACCCGATGTAGCCGAAGCGGCCATCCACGTAGTACTTGTAGTTGCCATCGACCACTCCGGTAACAAGCATGTTCTGCGAATCGGTGTTGGCGTTCGCAAGATACAACCGGAAGGTCTGATTTATTCGCAACACCGGATCACTGGTAAAGTGCCGATGTTCGTTTCTTCCGGAGGTTACGGTGATGCGGCGGCGGACATTCGCGACGGTGGGGTTCGATCGTTTCCGGAAGAAGACGCGGCGAGATCTGTTTCTTGAGGAGATGGATCGGATCGTCCCGTGGGACGAGCTGGTCAACCTGATCGAGCCCGTGTATCCCTCCGGGGAGCGCGGCCGTCCGCCCATCGGGCTGGAGCGGATGTTGCGGATCTATCTGCTGCAGTGCTGGTTCGACCTCTCCGATCCCAGGGCGGAGGAGCAGTTGCACGACTCGCGCGCCATGCGGACGTTCGCGGGGATCGACCTCGGACGGGAGCGGGCGCCCGACGAGACCACGATCTGCAAGTTCCGGGGGCTCCTCGAGCGGCGCGGCTTCGGGGAGGCGATCCTGAAGGTCGTCGGAGAGCGCCTCGGGAAGTCGGGCGTCCTGGTGCGGCGCGGGACGGTGGTCGACGCGACCATCGTGGACGCGCCCACGTCGACGAAGAACCGGGATCGGAAGCGGGACCCGGAGATGGGGCGCACGCACAAGGGCGGCCGGTGGTTCTTCGGCTTGAAGGCGCACATCGGGATGGACTCCCGGTCGAAGTACGTCCACGCGGCGGAGGTGACCCCGGCCAACGTCCATGACTCCCGGGTCGTGGGGAAGCTGCTCCACGGGGCCGAGACCAAGGTGTGGGGCGACAAGGCGTACGTGGGCCGGAAGGCGAGGATCCGGGCCGCCGCGCCTCGGGCGCAGGACCACACGCTGAGCGAGGCGGCCCGGAACCGACCGCTCACGGAGAAGGAGCGGCGCGGGAACCGGACGAAGTCGCGGGTGCGGGCGCGGGCGGAGCATCCGTTCCTGGTGCTGAAGCGCGTGTTCGGGTTCCGGAAGACGCGCTTCCGGGGCCTCGCGAAGAACGCGCGTCACATCAAGGCGCCGTTCGCGCTGGTGAACCTGTACTCGGCGCGACGAACGCTGTTGCGGGCGCCGCCGGCGTAGGGGACGGGTGCGCCCGCCGTGCGGTTCACGGCGTCGGGCGCATGAACGCACGGGACGTTGCGCCGGGACGACGCCGGCGTTTCCCGGAATAGCGCTTCATATTCCTCGTATCGCCCGAGACTTGACGTCTCGCCTCGGGAATCATGCGTGCAACGCCGGAAACCCGGCGATATTCAGACCTTCCAACCCATGCTCGAGGCGAGTGCTAACGCGGATCGGGTGATTCGTCCCATTGCGCAGTACTGCGTGCAACTGTACCCGTTGACGACCCACTGCCGCGCACGTTGGTCAGGGTCACGTCGCCCGACGCGACAAGTGACACAAGATGTGCATTTTGGGTGGGAGATAGCCCACAGCCGAGAACAAGAATGCAGCAGAGCAGTACGAATGAGCGAGACAAGCGCATGGGAAGCGACTCCATCTTCCCACCTTGCGAGTCGGAACCGACAACAGAGTTCCGAATCGTGGCCAGCCTCCCGGGGCCGCGGGCGGCCGCCCGTCAGCTTCGCGCTCGGCGGCGCGCGGCGACGAACGCCGGGTGCTCCACGTGCAGCAGCGTCGCAACCTTCCGGATCAGGTGCTCCTCCTCGCCGGCGAGGAAGGCGTCCGCGTAGGCGACCCGGAAGAGGAGCTCGACGACCGTTCCCTTCTGCTCGACGGTGAACGCTCGGTCGAGCAGGCGGGTGAGCTCGTAGAGCGACACCGCCTCCCCGGTGCGGCGCTGCGCCGCGTTCAGCACGCCGGCGAGCTCCTCGGGCGCGAGGCCGAAGGCCGCTCCGAGGGCGCGCCGGATCTCGGCGCGCTCGGATTCTTCGACCCGGTCGTCCGCCCCGGAGACTTCCAGCGCGAGGGCCGCGGTCGCGATCTGGAGGTCCCGCAGCCCCGGCGGGGGAAGCGGTTCGGGCGCGTCCCCGCGGGCGACCATCCGCTGCAGCCAGCTCATCCCTGCGCGGGCAACTCTACTCCGGCGGGCGCCCGCCAGGCGCGGAAGGCCCACACCGCGAAGGCGCCGAAGCCGACCGCGATGGCCACGATCGCGACGAGGCCGCCGACGAATGGAATCTCCATGGCCACGGAAAGGATGGCCAGCCCGAGCAACAGCCGCAGCAACGTGTGGAGGCGGGTGGACCCCGGCCCGAGGATCAGTTCGCCGAGGAGCAGGCCCACGACGAGGCGGGAGGCGTAAAGCGCGAACAGCCATGCGAACAGCGCGGTCACTCCGAGGGGAATCCCCACGACCGTCACGGCGACCAGCACCGAGAGGATCGGCACCGCGACCGCGAGCACCGCTCCCACCAGCAGCGGGACCATCGGGCGCCGCGCCGTCGCCGCGATCCGCCGCATCGTCGGCCCCGCGAGGAAGACGAGCACGAGCCCCAGCACGGTCCCCATCAGGGTGCGCATCCCGGCGCGCCGGACCGGCTCGCGGAGACCCGCGGATTCTTCGGCCTCCTCCTCGGGCGGACGCCAGTCCACCCGGAGGCCCCCCGAGTCGCCGGGGGCTTCGGCTCCGGTGTGGACCACGGCGCCGCCGGCGCTGGCCCTGGGGCCTACCGCGAGATCCCCGCCGCTCGTGTGGATCTCGCCGCCGATCTCGCTGTCGAGGTGGATTTCCGCGCCGCCGGCGCGCAGGTTGCCTCCGACCGGTCCCTCGATCAGCACGTTCGACGCGAACGTCGTGGCCGAGCCGCCGACGCTCCCGTCGGGACGCACGTTCACCCGCTCCCCGAAGGCCATCAGCGACCGCCCGATCGTCCCCGAAACGTACATGCGCTGGCTCGCGACGCGGACGCTTTGATCCACCGCGCCGGAGATGTCCACGACTTCGGCGGCCCCGAGCAGGCTCCCCGCCACGCGCCCGCTCACGTCGAGGCTCTGGGCGAGGAAGATCACGTCCCCCTCGACGAGCCCGGCGATGGTCGCGCTGGTGCACAGCAGGATCACGTCGTCCCGGATCACCTCTTCCGCGCCCACCCGGCAGGACGCGGATTCCCCGTCTCCCCGAATGATGTGGAGCGCTTCCGCCGGCCGCGCGGTCGGAAGGACCGCGGCGGCGGCGAGCAGCGGGACGAGCGCGCCCCGCGAGCGGCGGAGCGCGGACGAGAGAGCGGCGATGCCGATGAGCGTCAGCATGACGATGCCTCCTTGGGTGATCGTGGTGAGCAGGGATTGCGGATCCAGTAGCGAGATGACGAAGCGGCTGATCGAGGAAACGAGCGGGATGGGGTCGCTCAGCGGGACCGCGTCCGTCAGGTCCCGGGCGGCGGACCGCATCTGCTGGACGCCGAGCACGCCGGCCGAGAGCGCGAGTCCGGCGGCGACGACCCAGCCGAACTCGCGCCGCGCGGTTTCCTCCGCGCTCGCAGCCGGAGCGAGTCCGGCGCGCAGCGCGGAGGTTTCGTTCTCGAGTCCCGCGGCCAGCTCCCGGCAACGCTCGCAGCCCTCGAGGTGGCGGCGCGCTTCCGCCGCCGCCGTCGGGCCGAGCTCGCCGTCCGCGAGCGCGAGGAGCTCCAGCTCCTGAAGGCAGGCGCTCACGACTCTTCCGCCAGAAGGACGCGAAGCCGCCGCCGGCCGCGGAGAAGGAGAACTCCGACGTGGTTCTTCGAGGTGCCGAGGGTCTCCGCGATCCCGGCGTAGTCGAGGTCCGCGCCGTACCGGAGCGTGACCGCGAACCGCTGGCGGTACGGCAGCTTCTCGATGGCTCCGGCGATCCGTTCCTTGCGTTCGGCGGCGATCAAGCGATCCAGCGCCGTCGGCTCGGACGATTCGGCCGCCTCGATCGCCGCTCCGGCGAGCGGTTCGCGCCGACGCGCGGTCTTGACCTCGTCGAGGCAGCGGTTGGCCGCGACCCGGTAGAGCCACGGGCCGAAATCGCGCTCGCGATCGAAGGTCGAGAGCCGGAACCGCGCCTTCATCATGACCTCGCTCGCGAGATCCTCGCCCGCCTCGGGAACCAGTCGGCGGCACACGCCGAGGACGCGGGGATGGAACCAGGCGTAGAGCCGTCCCCAGGCGGCGGCGGCTTCCGCCTCGTCTCCGGGAGTCCGATCCGATTCCTGGCAAACGGCGACCAGTCGGCGGATCTCCTCAACACTCAGCATGCCTCCTGCTCTCCCATACGGCGGAACCGGCGCGAAACTTACAACCGAGACCCGTCGGGCCTCCTAGAATTGGCCGATGCCGCAGTGGTCCCGCTTCCGCCTCCTCCGGTGGGCGGTCGGAGCGGCGCTGGCCGTCGCTCTCGCGTCCGCCGTCTGGATGCTCGACCGGATGGCGCTCGCCTACACCACCGGGTTTCGCCGCGCCCCGGCGCAGACGCGGGGCGCGCCAGCGGGCGGTCCCGCGCCCGGCGTGGCGTTTCTGGGGTTCTCGAGTCCTTGGGAGGACGGCGACGGGTTCGTCATGCGCCGGGTCTCGGTGAAGGGCAGGGATGCCGGCCTCGCCCCCGGAGACCTCGTGGCCGCGGTGGACGGCGCGGCCTACTCGGGGACGCGCGAGGCGATGGACGGCCTGCGTCGGACCCGGCTCGCGGGAGACGAGGTCCTTCTGGACTTGGTCCGGGGCGGGCGCGAGCTTCGGCTCCCGCTGCGCCTCGACCCTTGGATCCGCCATCCGGGGGATCTGGGCCTCGCCTGGGAGGACGTGGAGATTCCGTCGGACAGCGGGCACCTGCTGCGCGGCTGGTGGATGCCGCCTCCCGCGAATTCGGACGGACGCTCCGTCGCCTGGGTGCACGGCGCCCACTCGTCGCGCTTCCAGGCGCTGGAGCAGGCGGGCGGATTCCTCCTCCGCCGCGGCTACGGGGTCCTCACGATGGACCTCTCCGGGCGGGGAACCAGCGAAGGCACGTACATAACCTACACGATGAACGAGCGCCACGACGTGCGCGCGATGGTCGAGTGGCTGCGCGGGCGGCCCGACGCCGACGCGAACCGGGTGACCGTCTTCGGCACCTCGAACGGGGCCGCCTCGGCGATCTACGCCGCGGCCGCGCTCGGCGACGTGCCGGCGCTCGTTCTGGACGCTCCCTACGGCGACCTGTGGGACGCCGCCGGGACGATGCTCTCCTCGCGCGGCGGCTCGCTGTGGCTTCGGGGGCCGCTCGCGCTCGCGGTCCGGGCGCGCACCGGGCTGCGCTTGCGCAGCGTGCGGCCGCTGGACGAGATCGCTCGAATCCCCGGCCCGGTCCTCTTCATCCACGGCGACCGGGACCGCCAGGTGCCCCCCGAGCACAGCGAGGCCATGCATGAGGCGCGCCGCGCCGCCGGGCTCCCGTCGGTCCGCTGGGTCATCCCCGGAGGGGAGCACGGGTTCGACAGCTACCCGCCCCGCGGACTCTTCTGGAACCGCGTGGCCGATTTCCTCGACGACGCGCTCGGGGGCCGTCCCGCCGGCCGCGAGCTCTCGGATCCGCCCGAAAGCGACCCGTCCGCTCCGCCGACCCAGCAGTGAACCGCCTCGCCGTCTCCGTCCTGCTGCTTTGGGGCTGCGCTCCCGAGCCGAAGCCCGGCGTCGTCGGCCCCCTCGGCGGCCGCGACGCCGTCGCCGTCGAAGTCTCGGCGCTCGTACGCTCGGAAATGGAGGCCAAGCGGATCCCGGCGATGGCGGTCGCGCTCACCGACGGCGCCCGGGTCGTCTGGGCGCGGGGCTTCGGCGAGGCGCGTCCGGGCCGACCGGCCGACGCGGACACGCTTTTCCGCGTGGGCTCCGTCTCGAAGCTGTTCACCGACATCGCGGTCATGGGGCTCGTCGAGGCGGGCGAACTCGACCTCGACGCGTCGGTGCGCGACGCCCTCCCGGACTTCGCGCCCGGCGACGGAGCGATCACGCTGCGCCAGCTCATGGCGCACCGGTCGGGCCTCGTGCGGGAACCGCCGGTCGGCAACTACTTCGACGATTCGCTCCCCTCGCTGGAAGACACGGTCGCCAGCCTGAACCCGATTCCGCTGGTCTTCCCGCCCGGCGCCCGCCGGAAGTACTCGAACGCCGGGATCGCGGTCGTCGGGCGGGTCGTCGAGCGCGCCGCCGGCGTTCCCTTCGGCCAGGCCGTGCGCTCGTCGGTGCTGCTTCCGCTCGGGCTCGAGTCCTCGTGGTTCCGGCTCGACGAGGCCCCGCCGGACCGCCTCGCGTCCGGGGTCATGTGGAGCTACGACGGGCGCGAGTTTCCGGCTCCCGAGTTCCCGCTCGGCATGGCGCCGGCGGGGTCGCTCGTCACGAGCGTCCGCGACCTCGGGCGGTTCCTGACGCTGCTGTCGGACGGGAGCCTCCCCGGCGTGCTGTCGGGGGAGGGGCTCGAGGAGATGCAGCGGATCCAGTATCCGGGCGAGGATCCGGACCGGGGCTTCGGCCTCGGATTCCTCGTCGGGGCGCTCGAGGCGGGAGGCGAGACCCACCGCTCGGTCGGGCACGGCGGGGCGATCTACGGCTTCTCCACCGAGCTCGCGTATCTTCCCGACGCGGGAATCGGCGGCGTCGTGGTCTCGAGCGTGGACTTCACGAACGGGGTCGCCCGGCGGATCCTGCGCCGGATGCTGCGGCTCGCGCTCGATCCGAGCGCCGCCGCCGAACCCGCCTCCCGGCCGCTCCCCGAAGGGCTCGCCTTCCGCCTCGACGGGCGCTACGAGGGCGAGAACGGCGAGTCCCTGCGCATCCGGGCGCGCCGCCATCGGGCCGAGCTCGAGATCGGCAGCTCCACGCTGGAGCTGCGAGCGCTCGACGAGCCGGGCGCGTTGATCGCCGACTCCCGCCTGAGTTACGGCCCGGCGCTTCACGTCGAAGCGCCGGACGCGGACCCGATTCCGGCCGTGCGGCTCGGATACGCCGTGCTGCGCCGGGTCCCCGATCCGCCGCCGCCCCCGCCGCCGCCGGAGCTCGTTGCGCTGCTGGGCGAGTACGGCCCCGACCACAACGTGCTGTTCGTGTTCGAGGACGACGGCGCCCTCCACGTTCTCGTCGAGTGGCTCGAGCGGTATCGCATGACCGCCCGGGCGGACGATCCCGACCGCTTCGACTTTCCCGACGGCGGGCTCTATCCGGGCGAGTCGCTGCGCTTCCTCCGGGACGACCGCGGGCGGGTGACGGGCGCCGATCTCGGGGGGATCGTCTTCCCGCGCCGGCCCGGCCCCGGCGAGGGGACGTTCCGCATCGAGCCGCGGCTCCCGATCCCGGAGCTGCGCCGTATCGCCGAGGCCGCCTCGATGCCCGAGGAGACCGGCGACTTCGCGGAGTCGGACCTCGTGCGCCTCACCGACGTGGATCCGACGCTGCGCCTCGACGTGCGCTACGCGACCACGAACAACTTCATGGGCGCGGCGTTCTACGAGGTCCCCGACGCCTTCTTGCAGCGCCCGGCCGCCGAGGCGCTCGCGCGGGCGAATCGGGTCATGCACGACCACGGGTACGCGATCCTGGTCCAGGACGGCTATCGCCCGTGGCCGGTCACGAAGATGTTCTGGGACGCGACCCCCGAGGCCCAGCGCATCTTCGTGGCCGACCCCGACGACGGCTCCCGCCACAACCGGGGCGCGGCGGTGGACATCGGCCTCGTCCGCCTCGACACCGGCGAGCCGGCGCGCTTCATCTCCGGGTACGACGAGTTCTCGGAGCGGGCGTTTCCGGGATACGTCGGCGGGACGTCGCAGGAGCGGCATCTGCGCGAGCTGCTCCGGCGGACCATGGAGCGCGAGGGATTCACCGTGTACGAGCACGAGTGGTGGCACTTCGACTTCGACGGCTGGGAGCGGTACCGGCTCGAGGACCGGGTGCTCCGGGAGCTCCCCTGATGGGACTCTTCGACCTGCTCACCGCCGAAGGCCGCGAGGCCGCCCGCATCCGCCGGGCGGCGCGGTCGGTCACCGAGCGCTACGCGCAGCCCGAAGTGCGCGAGGACGCCGCCGAGCGCCTCATCGCGATCGGCACTCCGGAGGCGATCTACCAGCTCGCCCGCCGGTTCACGATGACTGCGGGGAATCTGGAGCGCGACGATCAGGAGAAGCGCTGGGCCCGGGATCGGCTGGTCCAGCTCGGCGACCGCGCGGTGGAGCCGCTGCGGCGCTTTCTGCGGGGCCATGACGAGGTCACCTGGGCGATGGACGCGCTCGCCGAGCTCGTGCCGCGGGACGATCTCGCGGACATCCTGCTGGACGTGCTCCAGGACGGCGACCCGGTGGCCATCCGGGGCGGCAAGGCGGTCCAGATCCTGCGGTTCCTCGGCGAGACCGAGAGCGCGCTCGTGGCGCCCGGGCTCGTGCGCTGCCTCGAGAGCCTCGACGACACGGTGCGCCTCGGGGCGGTCGAGGCGCTTCGGGCGCACCGCGACCCCGCGTCCCGCGAGGCGCTGCTCGAGCGGCTCGGCTCCGAGGACGAGGACTCGGCGCGGGTGCGGATCGCCATCGCCGAGCTGTTTCTCGATCTCGGGTGGGACGTCCGCGGATTCCGCGCGGCCGCCGAGGAACGCCTGCCGCCCGGGTTCCGGGTGACCTCGCGAAGCCGGATCGTCCGCGCCGGATAGTGTCCTTCGCCTCCGTAGCGGTGGTGCTCGGCTACCTGGCCGGGATCACCGTCTTCGGAATCCTCGTGGGCCGCCGGGATCGCTCGGTCTCGGGGTATTTCCTCGCCGGGCGCTCCGCTCCCTTCTGGGCCGTCGCCGCGTGCATCGTCGCGACCGAGACCAGCGTCCTCACCTTCACCTCGATTCCCGGGTTCGCCTACGAGGGAGACTTCGGCTTCCTGCAGCTCGGGTTCGGCTTCGTGCTGGGCCGGATCGTCATCGCCTTCGTGCTGCTCCCGGCGTATTTCCGGGGCGAGGTGCTCACCACCTACGAGCTGCTGCTCCAGCGCTTCGGGGCGCGCGTGCGCAGCGCCGCCGCGGCCATCTTCCTCGTGTACCGCAACCTTGCCGACGGGGTCCGGCTCCACGCCGCCGCGCTCATGGTGGCCATCGTGGCGGGCGTTCCCGAGTGGTGGTGCATCCTCGCGCTCGCCGCGGCGATGATCCTCTTCTCCGAGGAAGGCGGGGTCACGGCGACGATCTGGACCGACGTCATCCAGCTCGGCGTGTACCTGCTGGGGGCCGGGGCGATCGTGCTGGCGCTGGCCGAGGGCAGCGGCGACGCCGCGTCGTGGATCGGCGCGGCGGCGGACGCCGGCAAGTTCCGCATCTTCTCGCCCGAGTTCGACCTGACCGCGCCGTACACGATCTGGGCCGGCGTCCTCGGCGGGCTCTTCCTGACGCTCGCGACCCACGGCGCTGACCAGTACCTCGCCCAGCGCCTGCTGGCGGCCCGCTCGCTCCGGCACGCGCAGGCCGGGATCGTGCTCTCGGGTCTCGGCGCGCTCGCGCAGTTCGCGTTGTTCCTCGGGATCGGCGCATGGCTTTGGGATTACTACGGCGGCCGCGAGTTCGCCCGTCCCGACGAGGTGCTTCCCACGTTCGTCGCCGAAAACCTCGGCGGGTTGGGGGCCGGAATCGCGCTCGCCGGCGTCGTGGCGGCGGCGCTCTCTCCCTCGCTCGTGAGCCTCGCCTCCACCGCCGTGCGCGACTTCTGGCTCCCGTGGCGGGAGCGCCTGGGCCGCCTCGCGCCCGAGGAGCGCGAGCGGTGTCAGGTGCGCGTGGGCCGCCAGTTGGTCGTGGTCTGGGGCTTCGTCCAGACCGGAGTCGCGCTCGTGGCCCAGCGGGCGCCGTCGGCGCTCGAGGCCGGCCTGTCCATCCTGTCCTACGCGTCGGGTCCGACGGTCGGCGCGTTTCTCCTCGCGATCCTCTTCCGGCGCGCGAGTCCGAACGCGGTTCTCGCGGGGATGGCGGCCGGGTTCGCGGCGCCGGCGCTGATTCGCCTGTTCGGGTTCCCGCTCGCGTGGTCGTGGGACGTGCTTCTCGGCTCGCTCGCCACTCTCGCCGTGGGACGGCTTCTCACTTGGAAGCGATGACGCGCTTGCTGGGGGCCATGGCCCCGGTGCTGCGTTGGCGGATCGCGTCGGTCGTCCTGCTCTCGTTCTCGTCGGGGCTGCCGCTCGGCCTCGTCTGGATCGCCATTCCCGACTGGCTGCGCGACCAAGGCGTGGACATCCGGCTCGTCGGGCTCTTCACCCTCGCGCAGGCGCCGTGGACCTTCAAGTTCCTCTGGTCGCCGTTCATGGATCGCTACGCGCCCCGGTTCTGGGGGCGGCGGCGCGGCTGGATGGCGCTCGCCCAGTGCGTCCTCCTCGTCGCCTTCCTCGGGCTCGCCGGGGTCGCGGGCGATTCCGAGGCGATCCTCGTGGTCTTCGCGCTGGCGCTCGCGATCGCGGTGGCCTCGGCGTCGCAGGACATCGCGC
Organism: Vicinamibacteria bacterium; assembly: GCA_965199715.1. GTDB lineage: Bacteria > Acidobacteriota > Vicinamibacteria > Marinacidobacterales > Marinacidobacteraceae > CBDATA01. The sequence goes on along the minus strand of OZ241322.1, from coordinate 678,634 downwards.
TCGACGCCTACGCGGTGGAGGCGCTTCGTCCCGACGAGCAGGGAGTCGCGGTGGGCGCCCGGCATGCGCTCTACCGGGCCGCCATGCTCGTCTCCGGCGGAGGCGCGATCAGTCTCGCGGCGGCGTGGGGCTTCGGGGCCGTGAACGTGATGCTCGCGGCGCTGTTCGTGCCGATGCTGCTCATCACGTGGCGCGCCCCCGAGACCGACGCCGCGGAGTCCGCTCCGAAGAGCCTCGGGGAAGCCGTCTGGAAGCCGTTCCTCGAGGCGCTCGGGCGTCCCCGGGCGCTCGAGATCCTCGCGTTCGTCTTCTTCTACAAGTTCGCCGACAACCTCGCCCAGTCGCTCACCCGCCCGTTCCTCGTGGACATGGGGTACAGCGGCTTCCACCGGGGGATCGCGCTCTCGACGATCGGCCTCGTCGCCGCCGTCGGGGCGACCCTCGCCGGCGGGGTGATGACCACGATGATGGGCCTCGGCCCGGCGCTGTGGCTCTTCGGTCTGCTCCAGATCGTCTCGAACCTCGGGTACTTCTTCGTGGCTGGGGCGGGGGGCGGCCTCGCGTGGATGTACGGCGCCACCGCCTTCGAGCTGGTCTCCTCGGGCCTAGGCACCGGCGCGTTCTCGGTGCTGCTGCTGCGGATCACCGACCGCCGCTTCTCCGCGACCCAGTACGCGCTGTTCTCGAGCCTGTTCGCGCTCCCGCGCATCCTCGCCGGCCCGGTGACCGGCTACGCGGTGGACGCGATGGGCTGGCGGACGTTCTTCCTCTCGACGATGGCGATGGGAATCCCCGGTCTCGTGCTGCTCCACCGGTTCGCGCCGCTCGGCGTGCGGAACCCGCAGTTCCACACGGGAGGCTCCGTCGCCTCCGCTCCCGCTTCGCTCGCGGGCGGCGGCTGGGCGCGGATGGGTCTCGGGGCCGCCGTCGGGGGCTTCGGCGCGCTGCTGATCGCCGCGGCGCTGACCTCGCTGCGGACGCTGCGGACCGACCCCGAGGCCCGCTTCTCGCTGCTCGCCGGATTGGAACGAGTCGTGCAGCCGCAGGGAATCCCCGACTGGATCCAGCTTCTCGGCATCGTGACTCTCGCGCTCGTCTCCGGCCTCCTCGCCGCCGCTTTCGGCCTCGCCCGCAGGAGCGCCCGGTGAGGCTCGCCGCGCTGGCGCTCCTCCTGCTCGTCCCGGCGACCGGCTTCGCCTTCGAGGGGCGCGTCGTGGACGAAGACGGCGCGCCGGTCGGGGGAGCGCTCGTCCAAGTGCTCGGGCATACCGGCGGCGTGACCACCGGCCCCGACGGCCGGTTCGCGTGGACGCCCGATCCGACGCCGCCCTTCTACGTGCTCGTGGTCCTTCCGGGGGATCGCTACGCCGCGCCGATCCTCGTCTCCGAGCTGACTCCGCTGGTCGAGCTCCGCGTCCGGCCGCTCTCGCTGACCGAGAGCGTCACGATCGCGAGCGGGGCGGTGGCGCGCACCGACGCGACCCCCGGCGCGGCCCCGTCGGTGGTCTCCGGGGAAGCAATCCGGGCGCGCCAGGCGCCCCGGCTCGTGGATGCGCTCGAGGCCGTGCCGGGAACCTCCCGCAGCAGCGACTTGCACGCCGGCGTTCCCGCGATCCGCGGGCTCGCGGGGGGGCGCACGGTGCTGCTCGTGGACGGCGCCCGTGTGACCACCGAACGCCGCGCCGGTCCGAGCGCAACCTTCCTCGACCCGTTCTTCCTCGAGGCCGTGGAAGTCGTCCGCGGCCCGTCCTCGGTGGCCTACGGCTCGGACGCCTTCGGCGGCGTGATCCACGCCCGCACCCGTCGGCCGAGGCCGGGGGAGCGGCTGCGGATTCGGGCCCGCCTCAGCGGCGGAGTCGGCCTGCCGGAGGGGAGCCTCGGCGCCGAGGCGAGTGGCGGAACCGAGAGCGTCGGCTGGCTCGTGCAGGCGCGCCGCCGTCAGTTCGGCGAGTACTCGAGCGCGGAGGGCCGCGTCCCGGGCTCGGGTGCGAGGGACCAGGGGTTCCTGCTGCGCGGCCTGTCCCGCGTCGGCGGCGGCCGGCTCGCCGTCTCGCTGCAGTTGGACGCCGGGCGGGACATCGGGCGTCCTCGCCGCTCCCGGGCGCGCATCTCGTACCCCGAGGAGGACTCGACCCGGCTGCTCGCCGACTACGAATTCGCGCCGCGCTGGGGGTTCGGCCGGCTGGAGGCGACCGCGTTCTACGGACGCCACCGAGTGATCACGCGGCGCGTGGAAGGAGGCGTCTCCGCCGATTCGCTGGTCGGCGCCGAGGACCTCATGCTGCGCGTTCGCGGCGTGCGCCCGCTGGGCCCCGGCAAGCTGGAGCTCGGAGCCGAAGCGCTCGAGCGTTTCGGGCTGAAGTCCCGAATCACGGGCTTCGGCCTCGACCCCGACGACCTCGCCTTCGGCCTCGACCATCTCTCCCGGCTGCCCGGCGCGCGCCGGCGCGAGGCGGCGGCGTTCGCGTTCGCCGAGGCGCCCCTCGCCGGGCGCTGGCGCGCCGGCGCCGGCGCCCGGGCCTCCGCCGTCCGCGCCCAGGGCGGCGGGGAGAGGGACGCCACGTCCAACGGGGCCTTCTCCGGCTTCCTTTCGCTGCACGCGGACCTCGCTCCCGGCTGGGGGATCACCGGCCAGGCGTCGCGCGGATTCCGGGACCCCACGCTTTCGGACCGGTACTTCGTCGGCCTCAGCGGGCGCGGCGTCGTGTCCGGAAACCCCAACCTGCGCCCGGAGCGCGCCCTCCAGTTCGACCTCGGACTCCGCTTCGACGGCGAACGGATCCACGGCGGGCTCTTCTCCTATTGGTATCGCATCGAGGATCTGGTGGCCCGACGGGAAAGGTTTCCCGAGCTCTTCGTCTTCCTGAACGAGGGCGAGGCGGACCTCGCCGGCGTCGAGCTGGAAATGAGTTTCGGCGGCGACGCCCCGTTCGCGCTCGATCTGGCCGCCGGAGTCTCGCGGGGCCGGACTCGGGAAGGGAAGCCGCTCGACGGGATCGCTCCCGCCAACGTCCGCGCCGCGGTCCGTCGGCGGCTGTGGCCCGACGCGTTCCTCGAGGCGGTGGTCCACGGGTTCGCCGCCCACGACGCGCCCGGTCCCACCGAGATCCCGACCGGGAGCTGGACGCGGGTGGACGCCGCGTTCGGCGCCCCGCTGTCGGCGAGCGCGTCCTTGCGGGTCTCGGGGCGGAACCTGCTGAACGCCGCCTATCCGATCAGCCCCGACGCGCGAGCCGTGATGGCGCCCGGACGCTCGGTCGTGGCGACGCTGCTGCTGAACCTCGGCGACTAGCTCAGACGATCCGCGAGCGCAGCGCCCGGAGCCCGGCGAGGGCGCGTTCGACGTGCTCCATCGTGTTGTACACGTGGGGCGAGAGCCGGAATCCGCCCGAGGTCGAACCGGCGATCCCGTGTTCGTCGTACATCCGCGAGAACACCTCGCGTCCGTGTTCCGGCACTTGCACGATCACGACGCCGGCGGAGAGCTCGTCGTCGTCGGGGGTCACGAGCGGGATTCCGAGCTCGCCGGCGCCCCGTCGCAGCCGACGCGCCAGCCCGATCATCCGCGCTTCGACCCGCTGGGCGCCGATCTCCTGGTGGAACGCGGCGGTCGTCGCCATGGCGGCGATGCAGGCGTCGTCGCGCTGGCCCATGGACTCGAACTTCCGGGCGCCCGCCGGATCGGGGTCGGCGTCGTTCCCCCAACCCGGAGCGACGACCGAGGGCCACAGCCCGGCGATCCGCTCCGCCCGCACCACGAGCACGCCGCACTCCTTGGGGCCGAAGAACCACTTGTGCGAGCTCGAGGAGAAGGTGTCCGCGCCGAGCGCGCGCGTGTCGATGCGCAACCCGCCGAAACTCTGGGCGCCGTCCACGTGGACGTGGACGTCCCGCTCGTGCGCCCGGTCGGCGATCTGGCGCACCGGCAGCCGGATCCCCGACACGTTGGACACGTGGGTGATCGCGACGAGCTTCGTGCGCGGGGTCATCGCGTCCGCGAACGGCGCGACCAAGTCCCCCGGGCCCGCGGGATCCTTCGGCACGCTCACCCGCTTGACCGTGAACCCGTCCCGCGCCGCGCGGACGTCCCACGCGACGTTGTTCGTCGGGTGGTTCTGGTCCCAGAGCACGACCTCGTCGCCGGGGCCGAACTCGACGCCGGCGTTCACGATGTTGTTGGCCTCGCTCGTGTTCCTCACGATCGCGACCTCGTCCGGCTCCGCTCCGAGCATCGCGGCCAGATCCATGCGCGCCTGTTCGCGCAGGCCATTGAACTTCCCACGGTTTTGGAACGAGCAGTCTCGATCCACGTCGCGGGTGAGCTCGCTCACGCGGTCGGCCACGATCCGGGGCGACGGGCACAGGTTCGCGGCGTTCATCGGGACCTTGTCCTCGTGGAACGGGAACTCGCGGCGGACCAGGCGGAAGTACCCCTCGTCGGTCTCGGCCGCGGCGGCGGCGAGCGCGGGGAGCGTGAGCGCGGCTCCCAGAAAGCCGCGTCGGGTCGTCGTCGGGAAGCAGGCTTCGGTCATGACCTCCCGAGTCTATACGCGCGTTTCGGCGCTCCGCACCACCGTCCGGAACAGCACCGGACAGGTCATCGAGGTGACCGCGGCGATGAGCACGGCGATCGCTCGATCCTGGTGGTCGAGCAGTCCGATTTCCATCCCCACGGTCGCCACCGCCACAACGATGCTGAGCCGCGCCGAGAGCAGGAAGCCGGCCGCCGCCGCGGCCCGGAAGGAGAACCCCCAGAGCATGTAGAGCATCGCCGGAACGAACTTCACGACGAACGCCACGAGGATGATGACTCCGGCGCGGGTGAGCAAGTCCCGGTCGGCGAGCGCGGCCACGTCGAAACGGAGCCCGACGTTGATGAAGAAGATCGGGATCAGGAATCCCCAGCCGATCCCCGAAAGCTGGTGGCCGAGGCCCTCCGGGGGCCGGAACAGGAGCGCGAACACGCCGCCGGCGAGGAAGGCGGCGAGGATCGGCTCCACCTCGAAGAACGAGGCGAATCCCACGAAGACCAGCAGCAGCGCGAGCGCCCCGCGCATGCCCATTTCGTCGGGATCGCCCTTGCGGAAGAGGCGGCTCGCCCGGGTCGGGTGCCACCACAGCAGCAGCTTCAGCACCCGCAGCGCGAGCACGACGACGATGAGCAGCGCCGGTCCCCCGATGAGTTCGAGGCCCCAGCCGTCCCGGGTGAAGATCGTGATCTCCGCCACGAGCAGCAGCGTCACGAGGTCGGCGATGACCGCGGACACGAGGATGGCCTGCCCGAGGGTCGTGCTCGTGATGCCCGCGCTGCGCATGCTCGGCAGCACGAGCGCCGCCGACGTGGTCGCGAGCACCGGGGCGTAGAACAGCTTCAGATCCAGCCAGAGCGTCGCTGCGAAGGAGAGGCCGAGCGTGCCCGCGAAGACCACGAGCGCCCGATAGACCGGCTTGGGGCCGCCCCGCCGCAGGGTGTCGAAGTCCACCTCGAACCCGGCGAGGAACATCAGCATCAGAAGGCCGATCTCGGCGATCTGGTCGAGCGTGGCGTTGCCGTCCAGCAGACCCAGAACCGGGCCGACGAGGACTCCGAAGAGGATCTCGACGACCACCGCCGGCGCCCGGATCGCGCTCGCGACCGGCGGCAGCAGGAAGGCCGCGATCCCGATGACGACGAGCGTTCCGGAGTCGTGCATCGGGTGGGCGAGTCAAGGGTAGCCTTAAGCCGTGTCCGGCTGGCCCCTTTTCCTGCTCGCGCTTGCGGCCGCCGAACCGGAGCTCACCCGGATCGGCGGCGTGGAAGTGGGGCACCACGAGCTGGACGGGCTGCCCACCGGGTGCACCGCGGTGCTCGTCCGGGAGGGGGCCACTGCGGCGGTGGACGTCCGGGGGTCGGCGCCGGGAACCCGCGAGACCGACCTGCTGAACCCGGTGCACTCGATCCAGGAGGCGCACGCGGTCGTGCTCTCGGGAGGGAGCGCGTTCGGTCTCGCCGCGGCGGACGGGGTCATGCGCTTTCTCGAGGAGGCCGGGGTGGGGTACCCGGTGGGGCCGCACCGGGTGCCCATCGTCCCCGCGGCGATCCTGTTCGACCTCGGGGTTCAGGGATATCCCGCGGTGCGTCCCGGCGCGGATTGCGGCTATCGGGCCGCGGCGGCCGCGAACTCGGGGCCGGTGCGGCGCGGCAACGCCGGCGCCGGGGCGGGGGCGACGGTCGGGAAGATGCGCGGCATGGATTCCGCGATGAAGGGCGGGATCGGCGGCGCGTCGCTGGAGGCGGGCTTCACGGTCGCCGCGCTCATCGCGGTGAACGCAGTCGGGGACGTGGTCGATCCGGCGAACGGCGAGGTCGTGGCCGGAGTGCGCTCCTCGGACGGCTTCGCCGACGCGCGCAAGCTGCTGCTCGGGGCCGAGCCGGATGACTACGTCTCCGGTGCGAACACCACTATCGGGATCGTGGCGACCGACGCCCCGCTGACCCAGGCCGAGGCCACCAAGGTGGCGCAGATGGCCCACGACGGCCTCGCCCGAACGATCTACCCGGTCCACACGCCGTCGGACGGGGACGTGATCTTCGTGCTGGCGACCGGCGACGGCCCGGCCGCGCCGGTCGGGCGGATCGGGGCGCTCGCCGCCGAGGTCGTCGCCCGCGCGGTGCTGGACGCGGTGCGCTCCGCCGAGTCGCTGCCGGGGCTTCCCGCCGCCCGGGACTGGCCGCGCTGAGGGACTTGCCGCGCTTGACGGACGCGGCGGCGCTTCTCGCCGCCGCCGGATTCGCGGTCCTCGCGGTTTCGCCCGGCGAGCCGGGCGCATGGACGTTCCTTTGGATCGCGCTCGCGATTCAGGCGGTCGGGGTCGGGGCGTTCTTCCTGGGACGCGGAGTCTCCGCCCGGCGGGTGTTCGCGTACGCGGTCGCGTTCCGGCTGATCGGCGTCGCCGGCGGCCCGTTCCTCGAGGACGACTGGTTCCGCTATCTGTGGGACGGCTATCGCTTCGCCGAGGACGGAACCCCGTACGGATCGCCTCCCGAAGCGTGGTTCGGCGACCCCGACGTTCCCGAGGACTTCCGGATGCTCCTCGATCAGGTGAACTACCCGGAGCTTCCCACCATCTACGGGCCGACGGCGCAGGTTGCGTTCCTCGCCGCGCACCTCATGACTCCGGCCCGCATCCTCGGGCTGCAGATCCTGCTGGCCGTGTTCGACCTGCTCCTCGTCGTGCTGCTGCTGAAGCTGGCGCCGGCGCGCGCGGTGCTGCTCTACGCCTTTTCGCCGTTGGTCGTGAAGGAGATCGCGTTCACTGCGCATCCGGACGGACTCGCGGTCTGCCTGCTCTTCGCGGCGATCCTCCTCGCGAGGCGACGTTGGTTTCTCGGGGCGGGGGGCGCGCTCGCGCTGGCCGTGGGCGCCAAGGCGCTCGCGCTGGCGCTCGTCCCCTTCGTGCTGATCCGCGCCCCGCTGCGCGCCTGGATCGCGTTCGGCGCGGCGCTCGGCCTTCTCTACCTGCCGTTCGCGCTTAAGGGAGCGACGGACCTCGGCACGCTCGGCGTGTTCGTGCAGGAGTGGCGGTTCAACGCGCCGGTGTTCGCGGCGTTCGAGGGCGTCGTCCCCGACTCGGCGCTCCGGGCGCTGTGGGCCGTGTCGTTCCTCGCCGTCTTCGCGGTCCTCCTCGCCCGCCACCGCCGGGATCCGGACGCGCTGCCCCGGGGCGACTGGCTGTACGGGGCGCTGCTCGTGCTCGGTCCGGTGGTGAACCCCTGGTACCTACTCTTCGTGCTGCCGTTCGCGGTCGCCCGCCCGTCGCTATGGGCTTGGACCGCTTCGGGGGCGGTGCTGGCGTCCTACCTGACCGGGCTGAACCTGAACGATCTGAGCCTCCACCCGTTTGGTCACCCGGCGTGGGTGCTGCCGGTGGAGTACGGACTGATCGCGCTCGCGGCCGTCATCGACTGGCGTCGGTCGCGTACACGATCGCGTCCGGCGTGTGCGAAGGGCGCTCCGGCGCCGGAAGCGCGAGGGCGATGAGCCAGAGCGCCAGGTACAGCGCGAGGCCCGTCCACCGCTGGCCGGCGACCCGCGCCCGCCGCCACAAGTACGCCGGCGGGGCGAGCGCAGCGAGGAAGGGCCAGCACCCGGCCGTGTCGTAGCCGGCGCGACCCAGCCGATCCCGATCGAGCACGCCGACGGCGAACCGCGCGTAGAACATCCAGACCAGCAACAGGAGATCGCCGACCGGCGTGTTCCACTGACCGTCCCACGCGAGCAGCGCCGCGAGCGCGACCGCGATGGCGGGCCAGGCGACCAGCACCCAATAAAGCCGGTTGTCCGGCTTCGGCGACGGCGAGAGGAACGGCGAAGTCATGCCCTGCCGCGTTCCACTCGATCGGCGGGGGCGACGCGCCTCGAAATGCGCTTCGCCGGACCCAGTTCTTGGCGAGAGTGAGGAACACCCATAGGGGGAGGCCGGCGTGGTTCCGCCCGGCGACCCGCGCTCGTTTCCAGAGGTGCAACGGCGGCAGGAAGAATGCCCGGAGCGCGGAACATCCGCTCGTGTCGTAACCGGCCTGCTGCAGAGCGCCCCGGTCGGCGATGGCGACGCCAAAGACCACGAACGGAAGCGCGAACAGCGGGGCGAACGCCAGGAGGAGAGCCACCGAGCGGGTGGAGGCTCTCCATCTGCGGCTCCAACCACTCCGGGTACTCGGCCGTGATTACGGCTTGAGGGATCGCGAGGAGCGGCGATCCCGCGATGATCCAGTAGTACCGGTCGTCGGGCCTGACCCTCGGCCGCTCGTGGAGCACCGGCTCAGGGGGCGGCGTTCAGCGTCCAGTCGTAGTCGTACTCGAGCCCGCCCTCGAAGGCCCGGATCTGCTCGACGAGCTCCGGCTCGGCGTACTCGAGGATGTGCGCGATGACGCCCGCCTCGTCGCCGCCGAAGTCCTCGGCGAACCACGTGTAGATGCTCGACGCCACGCCGAACGCCTCGTCCATGAGCTCCACGCCCCGGGGGTGGTTGACGTAGTCCCGGGCGCCCTGGTCTAGCATCGCTTCCAGCGCATCCGCCGTGAACGCCATGGGCGCGAGGTTCGGGCACCCGATGCTCGCGCAGTTGACCGCGTAGTGGATTCTCGGATCCTTCCAGATCGGGCGCAGGATGTCGTGCTCGATGTTGTCGAGGGTGAGGTCGCGCCCGAGAAGTTGCGCGCGGGCGTCGCCCCACGGCCCCTGGAGCGGGATCAGGCTCCGGGAGATGTCCCGGATCGAGTCCACCGGGTACTCCGTCAGGACGACCTCGATGGTGAGCGCGTTGTAGAAGTTGATCCAGTACGCCATCTGCTCGTCCCGCCGGTACTCGCGGGGATCGAGCGCCTGGAGCGACTCCAGGTAGTTCCGCAGCCGGGCGTGGTCGGCCTCGCTGGCCTTGAGCCCGGCGTAGTCGAAGAGGTGGATTCCCGACTCGTCGCCGGTATGCAGGTATCCGTCGAGGATCGCCTGCCAGTCGTCGTGGGGGATGGACGCCCGGTTCGCCTCGTTGGAGTCGGCGAACGAGACGTCCGCGTCGAGCGCAGGATCCCCGCACGAGAGCGCGACGAACGCGCCGGCGGCGGCAGCGAGGCGCCAGCGGGCGTTCACGTCCAGCCGCCTATTCGAAGGTCGAGCCGAAGGTGTGGGTGATCCCGCCGCCGAAGATGTGCGACGCCGCCGTGTTCCGCCCGTCGATCACCTTGCCGTAGAAGGCGTTCACCCCGAACTCGTCGGTCAGGTTGAGGAGCATGCGCGCGCCGAGCAGGTCGATGTCTTCCTCGACTTCGGGGAACCGGGCGGCCGTGAACCCCGCGCCGCCGATCTCGATGCCCGACTCCGCAGAGTTGATGACGCGGAAATCGCCGATGAGCGTGAGCTGTTCGGTCACCGCGAGGTATCCCGACAGGTTCACGAACACCTCCGACGGAATGTTCTCGGTGCGGTAGCGGTATCCGCCCTCCGCCGAGAAGCCCACGCGATTGATGAACTGGCCCACGACCACCGAGCCCTGCACGCCGTTGCCGCCGTCGCCGAGCGCGTTGATGTGACCGGTCTCGTACGGTCCCGCCCCGATCACGCCGGCGCTCAGCGCCACGCTGGGCATCCCGGTCAGCAGCTCGTCGGAGACGCGCCACGTGACGTTCAGGTGCGTGTCGATGAGGCCGCTGAAGCTCTCCTGCGTCGTGGGGCCGACCGCGCCGGGGATGTGGCTGCGGGCGAGGCCGGACAGGAGATCCACGGAGACCGCGTCCGAAAGGGCGTAGGTGATCCCGAGCCAGCCGGTGTTCTGCGAGAGCACCGCTCCGTCTCCGGGAGTCGGCCGGATCTCGAGGCGGTAGTACTCGGTGGCCGACTGCCGACTGAAGTAGAGCGAGACCGCGCCCGTCCCGGGCTCGCCGATCCACGGCGTGCCCTGCGCGGCCGCGTGGGCCGGCAGGGACAGAAGCGCGGCCGCCACGACCGCGCCGATACGTATGGTTTTCATGATCTCCCTCAGAGCTTGAACCGGCGGGACAGGAAGTAGTGGACCTTCTCCATCCGGAGCTGGCAGTCCTCGACCCCCTCGCCGCAAAGGGCCTGCACCGCCTCGTCGTCGGCGGAACCGGCGCCTGCGCCGTCGTACGCGGCCTCAAGGCTGGCGACCAGGCCCATCGCCCGGTCTCCGTCCAGCTCGTTGCGCATGAGCGGGCAGCGGTCGCAGGCGAGTTCCCGATAGGTCCGCGCCTTGCCCTGCGCGTACGCGGGGTCAGCTTGCCCGCGCCGGACCCGATGGATCCGGCGCTGGCGGCGTGCGCGGCGACGAGTCCCAACGCTCCCAGCGCGAGCGCCAACGCCAGAGCGGTTGCTTCATGTCCCTGTTCTCCCTGTCGGCCGCACGCAAGCCGCGACTGCGACGAGATTCCCGGGGCCGACCAATAGCGTGATTCGGATGCGGCGAGCATTGCACTGGCGGCGGGCTCAGGGGCCGCCGCGCGTGTTCTTGATCCAGACCGGTCCGAACCGCCGGGACAGGAAGTAGTGGACCATTTCGATCCGGGCCTTGCAGTCCTCCAAGCCGTCGCCGCACAGGGCCTGAACGACGTCCGCGTCGGCGCCGGCGGCCAGGTCGTAGTAGGCGGCCTCGAGGCTGTCGGCCAAGCGCATCGCCGAATCGTCGTTCAGTTCGCCTTGCCCGAGCGGACACCCGTCGCACGCCAGCTCCCGATAGGTCAGGGCCTTCCCCTGTGAATAGGCGGCCCGCGGGCCGACCTTGCCCGCGCCGAACCCGATCGACCCCGACCCGGCGGCGTGCGCGGCGACAAGGCCCAGCGCTCCGAGCGCGAGGGCCGACGTCAAGATTGCTCGCTTCATTCCTGCCACTCCTCTTCAGCGACGCGTGAACGGTAGCTTCGGCGGGCTGCGCGCGGCCGTCGGGGGAGCGAGCCCGGAGAATCTAGTATCGCACAGAACCGGTGTTTCCCTACCTTCACGTGCTCGTCGCGTACTCGGCGCTGCTCGTCGCCGCCGGGTTCCTCGTCTCGCACGGCGTCCGGTCCGCCTCGAGTTTCTTCGTGGCTGGTCGCGCGCTTCCGGCGCGGCTCGTGTTCGCGACTGTGCTCGCGGCGAACATCGGGGCCGGATCGACCGTGGGCGCCGCGGCGCTCGGGTACGAGCACGGCCTCGCCGCGTCGTGGTGGGTGGGGGCCGGCGGGGTCGGCACGCTGATCCTCGCCGCGTGGCTCGGGCCGCGCGTGTGGCGCGTCGCCAGGGAACATCGCCTGCACACCGTGGGCGACCTCCTCGAGCTGCGGTACGGGGCGACCGTGCGCGCCGCGCTCACCGGACTGCTGCTGGTGGCCACGCTGTTCGTGCTGGCCGCCCAACTCATCGCGGCCGGAGTGCTGGTCGAGGCCGTGACCGGCCTTCCGTACCCCGCGGCGGTCGGGGCGTCGGCGCTCGTGATGACGCTCTACTTCGCCGCCGGAGGCCTCGCGAGCGCCGCCTTCGTGAACCTCCTCCAGTTGGGGGTCCTGCTCGTCGGCCTCGGGCTCGCGACGGTCTGGGCGCTCGCCGCCGCGGGCGGCTGGGCCGGCCTCGAGCGCCTCCTCGGCGCCGCCGCGCTCGATCCGATGAGCGAACCCCTGCTCGCGCTGCGCTACTCGGCGCTGCTGATCCCGGCGTTCCTCGCCTCGCCGGGGATCCTCCAGAAGGCGTTCGGTGGACGCGACGAGCGGGCAGTGCGGCGCGGCCTCTTCGGGGCCGGGCTCGCGATGCTGCTCTTCGCCGCGATCCCGCCGATTCTCGGCCTCGCGGCGGCGGCGCTGCATCCGGGCCTCCACCGCCCCGACGCCGCGCTCCCGACGCTGCTCGTCCTGTCGCTTCCGGTCTGGCTCGGCTGCCTAGGGGTCGCGGCGCTCTTCTCGGCCGAGGTCTCGAGCGCCGACGCAGTGCTCTTCATGCTCTCCACCTCGCTCGGCCGCGACTTCTACGGCCGGTTCTGGAAGCCGGACGCCTCCTCGAAGCAGGTGCTGCGGGCGGCGCGGCTCGCCGCGGTCGCCGGAGGCGTTCTGGGCACGGTCCTCGCCGTCTTCGGGCAGGGGGTCGTCGAGTCGCTGACCGTCTTCTATTCGCTGCTCGGCGTCTCGCTGCTGGCGCCGGTGGCGGCGGCGGTCCACCGGCTCCCGGTCCGCCGCGCCGCGGTGCTGCCATCGGCGGCCCTCGGGGTCCTCGCGTACTTCGTCGGCGAGGCGGCGGGCTTCCTCTCTCCGCCGCTTCTCGGGATCGCGGTCTCGGGCGTAGCGCTGCTGGTCGGCAGCCTGCGCTCCGGCGCGCCGCGCTGCTAAGATTCGCGCTCTGACCCAATGCTGAACATCAGGCTTGCCCGCACCGGCCGGAAGCGCGACGCACACTACCGGGTCGTCGTCGCGGACGCCCTGCACGGCAAGGTCGGACGCATCGTCGAGACGGTGGGTCACTACCACCCGCGCATGCCGAGCGACGCCGAGGGTCGGGTTCGGGTCAACGAGGAGCGGGCGCGCTTCTGGATCGGCCGCGGCGCGCAGCCGACCGCGACGGTGCGGAAGCTGCTTCGGAAGCTCCCGGCCGAAACCGCGGGCTGATCGCCCGGCGGTCGCGCCCCGTCCGCGGCCTTCCGCATTCCCATCCATCACGAGCATGTTCTTGGCCCATGACGACCATGAGCGACGGGAGAATGGCGGAAAGCGAGCCGGGGGCCGGTGAGCCCGCGACGGCCTCCGGCGTTTCGGAGGTCGTGGTGGGGGTCATCGGCCGTGCGTTCGGGAGGCGGGGCGAGGTCTTCGTCGAGCCGCTGAACGGGGATCCGGAGCGTTTTTCCGGAGTCCGGTACCTCGGAGTCGCCGTTCCCGGCGAGCCGGCCCGCCGGATGGAGGTTCTTTCCTCCCGGATCCTGAAGGGGCGCCCGGTGCTCCGCTTCGAGGGCGCGGACGACGTCAGCGGGGCCGAGGCGCTGCGCCGCCGCGAGATCCGGATGCCCGAATCGGAGCTGGAGGAGCTCGCCGAGGACGCCTTCTACTTCCACGAGCTCATCGGCTGCCGCGCCGAATCGGTCTCGGGGGAGCCGCTCGGCGAAGTCGCCGGCGTGGAGGAGGCCGGGGGCGGCCTGCTGCTGGTCCTGCGCCGTCCCGACGGCGGCGAGTCGCTCGTCCCGTTCGTCGAGGGGATCTGCCCGGAAGTGGACCCCGCCGCCCGCCGCATCCTCATGGATCCGCCCGAAGGGCTTCTCGGGGTGAACGGCTGATGCGCGTCGACGTCCTCACGCTCTTTCCGGGCATGTTCTCCGACGTCTTCGCGCACGGGATCACCCGCCGCGCGCGGGAAGCCGGGCTCCTTTCGATCCACGTCCACCAGCTCACCGACTGGAGCGACGGGCGCTACCAGCGCGCCGACGACGCGCCCTACGGCGGCGGGCCGGGGATGGTGATGCGGGTCGAGCCGCTGGTGCGGGCGGTGGACGACATCGCCGCGATGGCGCCGGAGACGCCGCGCGTGCTCCTCATGTCCCCCCGCGGCGCGCCGCTGGACCAGAGCCGGGTCGCCGGCCTCGCGGGAGCGGAGCGCCTGCTCCTCGTCGCCGGGCGCTACGAGGGCGTGGACGAGCGGTTCCTCACGCTCGCCGGGGCGGAGGAGCTCTCGGTGGGGGACTACGTCCTCGCCGGCGGGGAGATCCCCGCCATGATCGTCGTCGAGGCGGTCGCCCGGCTCATCCCGGGCGCCGTCGGCGACGAGGCTTCCGTGGTCGAGGAGTCGTTCTCCAACGGCCTGCTGGAGCATCCGCAGTACACCCGCCCCGCCGTCTGGCGCGGCGCCGAAGTGCCCCCGGTCCTCCGCTCGGGGGATCACGCCGCCGTGCGCCGCTTCCGGCTCGAGCAGTCGACCCAACTCACGCGAGCCCGGCGCCCCGATCTGTGGCGGAGGGCCGTCGCCGCCGAAGCGCAAGGAAAGGAAGAACCGTCATGAGCACCAGTCTCGAGACCACCACCGCCGCGCCCGCGCCGCCGCCGGCGGCCGAGGTCATCCGCACGCTCGAGGAGGCGGAACTCCGCTCCGACCGGCCCGACTTGCGGCCCGGCGACGCGATCCGGGTGCACGCCACGATCCGCGAGGGCGAACGCGAGCGGATCCAGGTGTTCGAAGGAATCCTGATCGCGATGAAGCACGGCGGGAACCGGAGGACCATCACAGTGCGCAAGACCTCGTTCGGGGTGTCCGTGGAGCGCATCTTCCCGCTCCACTCGCCGCTCGTGGCGAAGGTCGAGGTCGTCCGTTCGCACCACGTCCGCCGCGCCAAGCTCTACTTCCTGCGGCAGCGGAAGGGCAAGGCGGCCCGCCTGCGCGAGAAGCGGCGCTGACCCGTCCGGTCCTCTGCGCGGTCACGGATCTCGCAGGCGCCGGCGATCCGGGGCGGCTTGCGGCCGTCCTCGACGGCGGGGCGGACTGGGTCCAGTTGCGGGACCGGCGCGCGAGCGACCGCGACTTCGAGGAATTCCTCGATCGCGTCGAACCGGAAACGCTCTCCCGGCTCATCCTGAACGACCGGCTCCCGCTCGCGCTGACGTTTCCGGTGGGCGGCCTGCATCTGCCCGAGGCGGGGCTTCCGTTGGACGAGGTGCGGCGCCGGCATCCGAATCTGCGGATCGGCCGTTCCGCGCACAGCGCCCGGTCCGCCGTCGAGACGGCGCGTCTCGGGGCCGACTGGGTGATCCTCGGGCCCGCGTTTCCGACGGGGGCGAAGCGGACTCCGCTTCCGGCGGGGGAGTTGGAGCGGGCGGCGCGGGAGTCGGAAGCGCCGGTCTGGGCCATCGGCGGGATCGCGCCCGAGAACGTGGCCGGCGTGCTGGACTCGGGGGTCGCCGGGGTCGCAGCCATCCGGTCGATGGGGTCTCCCGAAGCCGTCCGGGAGCTTCGGAGCGCCGCGTCGCCACGGTGCTGACGGGCCGATCGTGACTGTTACGATGCGAGGCGTCGCCGACATGGCCCGAAGAGCCGCCGCCCTCGCCATCCTCCTGGGCGCCGCGTCCGGGGCCGCCGCGCAGCCCGACTCCGATCTTGAGCGGGCGGCGCGCAGCCGGCTTGCGAGCGGCGACCAGTTCCTGAGCGGCGGCCGCCACGAGCAGGCGCTGCGCGACTTCGAGGCCGTGCTCGAGACGATGACCGAGAGCAGCCTCGCGGACGACGCGGCGCTGCGCATCGCCCGGTGGCGGCTCGAGGTCGGCGAAGACCCGGCCGGCGCCGGAGCGATGGTGGAGCGCATCCTCACGCAGTTCCCCGCGGGAGACGCGACGCCGGGGGCCTACCTGCTGCGCGCCCGGATCGCGCGCGAGGCGATCCCGCCCCGGTTCGACGACGCCCAGGCGGACTGGGAGCGCGTGGCCGCGCTCGGCGTGGGCGTCGGGTCGAGCGGCTCGCGCGACGCGCTGCTCGAGCTCGCCCGCCACTCCTTCGCGTTCATGCGCGACGACGAGGCCGCGGGCGCCCTCCTCGAGGCTCTCTACGGGAACGAGGCCGGGGGCGACCCGGCGGAGCGCCTCGAGGCGCGTTTCCTCCTCGGACAAGCGCTCGCCCGCTCGGGCGACCGGGCGGCGGCGCTCGACGCGCTGGTCGCGCTCCGCGCCGATCTTCCGCCCGAAAGCGAGCTCGGCGACCGCGCCCTCGAGATCGTGACCCTCATCCGGGACGTGGGGGCGGGTCGCGCGTGGACGCTCGCCGGAGGGGTGCGGGCGCCGCGCCCGCTCGACCGTCCGCTCCGGTTGCGGGCGTCCGGCCGCGAGCTCCACGTCCTCGACCGGGACACCGACGAGCTCCAGAGCTTCACGCTCGACGGAACCACGACCGGGGTCGTCCCGGTGGACGACGCGCGGAGCTTCGCCCTGCTGTTCGACGGCAGGCCGGCGATCGCCGCCGAGCGAGCGCTCGTCGTGGACGGCCAGCCGGTGCGCCTCCTCGTCCCCGACGAAGCGGGGCGGCTCCGGGCGCTGGACCGCATCCGCTCGGTCGCCGTGACCCCGGAAGGGCTATGGGTCTGGGACGAGCGACGCGAGCGGGCGTTCCGCTTCACCCATTCGCTCGTGTTCGTGGACGTGGGGCCGGCGGAGCTTTCCGACATTCGCCTGATCGAGCGCCATCCGTCCGGACACCTCCTCGTTCTCGGCGAGGAAGGCGGGCTGCGCGGGTTGGACGCCGCGGGCAACTCGGTGGCGCGGCTTCCGGTGGCCGAGCCTCTCGACGTCGCGTTCGACGCGCTGGGCCGCATGTTCGTCCTCGACGGACAAGGGCCTTTGGTCGCGGTGTACGACCGCGAATTCCGGTTGACCGAGTCCATTCCGGCGAGCGAGCTGGGTCGGGCCGGGCTGCGGGACCCGGTCTCGCTGGACGTCGGTTCGGATGGGACGGTGTTCGTCCTCGGCGAGCGCGGCGCGATCGGAGCGTTCCGGTGATCGCGCTGTTTCTCGCCGCGCTCGCCGTCGGCGGGTTCGCGCAGGAAGACGAGCTGGGGCGGCTCTCGGCCGAATTGTCGGAACTGCGGCGTCAGGCGTCCGACCCGGATCTGGCGACCGGGGCCGTGATCGCCCTCACCGGCATCGTGGACCGTCCCCCCGGCGAGGCGAACCCCGAGTCGCCGCTGGCGGCGCTGGAAGCCGAGATCGCCGGGCGCGCCCTCGAGTACCGCGCCCGCGCCCACGTCAGCCGCGGCGACCGCGACGACGCCGCGAACGACTTCCGGACGCTCCTCCTGCTGCGGCCCGGCTGGGAGCTCGACCGGGCCGACCTGAGTCCCGCCGTCGTGGACGCCTTCGAGCAGGAGCGCGTCCGGCTCGTGGCGTGGATCCACGTGGAGAGCACGCCGCCGGGGGCCGAGGTCCTGGTCGGAGGCGCGGTCGCCGGCGAGACCCCGCTCGTCGCCTGGCCGGTCATCGGCGGATCCATCCGGGTGCGCCTCGAACGTGCGGGCTACGCCGACTTCGAGTTCCCGCGGATGGACCTGCTGGCCGGCGAGGTGGTCCGCCTCGAACACGAGCTGGAGCGCAGCGGGCCGGTGCTGCCCATCGCCACCGCTCCGGCCGGGGTCACCGTGCGGGTGGACGGCCGGGTGGCCGGAACGACCGGCGGCGATCTCCCGGAGCGGCTCGCCGCGATGGTTCCGCCGCGGTTCGCCGGCGAGGAATTCTCGGCTCCGCTGCGCCTCGGCGGGCTCCGCATCGGGGCGCACGAGATCACGCTCTCCGCGCCCTGCCGGCGCCAGTCGCGGTTCACCTTCCACGCGGACGAGGCGCGGGACTACCTGCCGCGCTTCGTCCGCCTCCGGCCCTCGACCGGCGCGCTCCTCGTGGAGAGCGTCCCCTCGGGAGCGCGGGTGCTGCTCGACGGCGAGGATCGCGGCGTCGCGCCGCTGACGTTCTCGGCGCTGTGCGCGGGCAGGCACGAGGTCGAGATCCGGCATCCGGCGGGACGGTGCCGCAAGTCGGTGGATATCGCCCGCGACGCGCGGGCGTCGGTCTCGTGCGCGACCCGGCCCCTCATCCGCCTCGTTCCCGGCGATCCCGACGCGAACCCCGCGGCGGAGGAAGCCGTGCGGCGCGCGCTCGGCGCGAGCGCGGACTGGTTCGTCCTCCCGGACGGCGCGACGGACGCGGCCGCCGCCGAGGTGCGTGTCGCCGCCGCCGGGCGGGTGGAGCTGCTGGCTCCGGGATCCGCCGTCCCCGATCAGGTCCCGTTCGACCGGTTCGACCCGGCCTCGGCGGGGGCGGCCGCGGAGGCGCTCCTTCAGCCGGTCGCGCGCCGGCGGGTCTGGATCGGGTTCTCCGCCGGCCTTCGTTTCGCCCGGGGCGAGGACCACGTGCCGAGGCCGGTGCTGGAAGTCTTTTCGGTGCATCCCGACGGGCCTGCGGCGCTGGCGGGCGTGGAGGCCGGGGATCGCCTCGCGGAAATCGAGGGCGAGCCGGTCGCGGACGAATCCCACTTTCGGCAGTCGCTCCTCGGACGGGTTTCGGGGGACGCGCTCGACGTGCTTCTCGCGCGCGACGGCGCGGATCGTCCGCTGCGGATCGTGCTCGCGGACGCGCCGGTGCTGCCGTCGCCGGCGGGCCACCGCTGCAACCGCCGGCTCGTGCAACTGCTCGCCGGCCGGGCCGCCGGGGTCGAGGACGCCGCCGCGGGGCTCGAGGAAGGAATTTGCCGATTCCTTCTCGACGATCCGGAGGCGGCGCTGTCCGGCGGCCTCGCGCTTCGGGAGTCCGTCGGTCCGCTGGAGGGAACCCGGCGCTACTACCGGGGGCTGGCGCTGCTCGCGCTCGGCGAGCGCAGCCGCGCGATCGAGTCGTTCGAGGCCGCCGAGGCGTTTCCCGAGGCGTTCCTCGTCTCCCCCGACGGCCCCCGACTGGCGCCGCTCCTCCGGCGGCGGTTGCGGAACCTGCGGTGAGGGACGAGCGTCCGGTTCTTCCGCGGTTCGCGCTCGTCGTCGAGGGCGCGCCGTCGGGAATCCCCGGCGAGGAGGCGAGCGAGGCGCCGCGGACGCACGCGATCTCGCGCCGCTCGACGCTTGTCGGGAGCGCCGCCTGGGCGCACATCCGGATCGAGGACGCGTTCGTGAGCGGCCAGCACGCACGGCTCCTGTTGCGGGACTCGGACCTCCACCTCGACGACGTCGGGAGCACGAACTCCACCCAGGTGAACGGCCTTTCGGTGACGACCCGGGTGGAGATTCGCCCGGGAGACGTCGTGCAGTTCGCCGACGTCCGCTGCCGGGTCGAGTCGCCCGCCGGTCTGCCCGAGACTCCGGCGCCGCCCGCCGAGCCGGTCGAGGCCGTTCCCCAGGAGGACGCCTGGCGATCCGAAGCCCTGAAGCTGCCGGCGGTGCACGTTGCGGGACCGCTGCCGGGAGAGCCGCTGCGCTTTCGCCTGAAGGCGGCCGCTGCGCTCGTCGCGGTCGCGATTCTCGCCTTCTGGCTGTTCCGGTGACGGTCCGCCCGCCGGCCGTGCGCCCGGGCGCCGTCGTCGGGGTCTTCGCTCCGGCCAGCCCGGTGCGGATCGAGTTTCTCGAGGCCGGCGAGCGGGAATTGAAGCGGCTGGGGTTCCGGATTCGGCGCGGCCGCCGCCTGATGGAGCGGCGCGCATACACCGCGGGCACGGCCGAGGAGCGCGCCGCCGACTTCCTCGACCTCTGGCGCGACCCCGAAGTCGAGGCGCTCTTCGGCGCGCGCGGTGGGTACGGGAGCATGGACCTCCTGCCCGCGCTTCCCGAGGCGGAGCTGCGCGGACGTCCCCGGATCGTTCTGGGCGCGAGCGACCTCACCGCGCTTCTGGCCGGAGTCGCGGCGGCCGGACTTCCGGCGCTGCATGGGCCGATGGTCGCCCAGCAGATCGCCCGCGGCCCTCAGGCGTGGGACGCGGACGAGCTTCTCGGGTTGATGGCCGCCGACGGCCCCGGCTTCCCGCTGCCCTGGCGCGGGGCCGCGCCGCTGCATCCGGGAACCGCCGAGGGGGTCCTTCGGGGGGGCTGCCTCTCGCTCGTGGCCGCGCTTCACGGGACGCCGTGGGCGCCTTCGTTCGCGGGCGCCATCGCGGTCCTGGAGGACGTCGCGACGAAGCCCTTCCAGATCGAGCGGATGCTCACCCAACTCCGGCTCGGCGGGGCGTTCGACGGAGTCCGCGGGATCGTCTTCGGGCAGATGCCCGGCTGCGAGCAGCACCCCGACCAGGGCTACACGCTTTCCGAGCTTCTCGCGCGCCTCACCGCTCCGCTGGGAGTCCCGGCGGCGTTCGGGTTCGCGACCGGGCACGTGGAGTCCGGCCCCTGCCGGACCGTTCCGCTCGGGATCGAGGCGCGGATGGACGCGGAGGGCCTCACGCTCCTCGAGCCGGTGGTTCGGTGATCCGCGCTCTCGAGCCGGGGGCGCGGGTCCACGTCCTCGGCGTCGCGGGAACGGCGATGGCCTCGCTGGCGGGGCTGCTGCTGCGCCTCGGCTACCGGGTCAGCGGGTCCGACCAGGGGGTCTATCCGCCGATGTCCACGCTGCTGGAGCGCGAGGGGATCCCGGTGTCGAGCCCGTACGCGGGGGAGAACCTGCCCGGGGACGTCCGCCTGGTCGTGGTCGGCAACGCGATCTCGCGGGGCAACCCGGAGCTCGAGGCGGCGCTCGACCGCAAGCTGCGCCTCGCCTCCTTCCCGGAGGCGCTGCGGGACCTCGTGCTGCGGGAGCGCGCGCCCGTCGTCGTCGCCGGAACCCACGGCAAGACGACGACCACCTCGCTGCTCGCCGCGATCCTACGGCGCTCGGCGGTGGACGCCGGGTACCTGATCGGCGGCGTCTGCGAGGACCTCGGCGGCAGCTTCCGGCTGGGGAAGGACGGGGAGCCGTTCGTCCTCGAGGGCGACGAGTACGACTCCGCGTACTGGGACAAGGGTCCCAAGTTCCTCCACTACCTGCCCGAGGTCGCGATCGTCGGGAACGTGGAGTTCGACCACGCCGACGTTTTTCCCGACTTCGCCGCGGTCCGCCGGGCGTTCGGTTTCCTCGCCCGCCTTCCGCCGCGCCGGGGACTGTTGCTGCTGGGCGCCGATAGCCCGGCGGCGGCCGAACTGGCGGAGCACGCGCACTGCGAGGTCCAGACGTTCGCGCTGGGGCGGGCCGCCGACTGGACCGGCCGCCTTGTCGAGTCGGGAGGCGCCGGGTCCCGGCTCGAGGTGCGCTTCCGGGGGGAGGAGCGGGCGCCGCTCGCGGGCGCCTTTTGGGGGAGCGCCGGGGCGCACAACGTCTTGGCCGCGGCCGCGGCGGCCGCCTTCGTCGGCGTGTCGTGGGAAGGCGTTCGCGAGGCGGTCGCCGGATTCGTCGGCGTGCGGCGGCGCCTCGAGATCGTGGGCTGCGTGGGCGGGGTTCCGGTCGTCCGGGACTTCGCCCACCATCCGACGGCCGTGCGGGCGGCGATCGAGAGCGCCCGGGCGCGCTGGCCCGGCGCTCCGCCGGCGGTGGCGTTCGAGCCCCGGTCGTTCACGTCCCGCAGCGCCGTGTTCCAGGAGGAGTTCGCCTCGGCGTTCGACGGGGCGAGCCGCGCGCTTCTCGCCGGCGACCTCGACCGGTCCCGCGGGGTGCGGCCGGACGACGCCCTCGATCTGGACCGGCTGGCGCGGGACATTCGCGAGCGGGGAGTCGCCGCCGAAGTCGCGGCGGACCGGGCCCGTCTCGTGCGCCGGGCGCGGGACGCGGCGCGCGGCGCGGGAGCGCTGCTGTTCCTGTCGAACGGCTGGTTCGCCGGCGTCCCCGAGGAGGTCGCGCTCAGCGACGGATGACGTAGGGGGCCAGCGAGTCGCGGTCGATGTCGGCGCGGCGGGTGATGCGCGGGGTCAGCGTGAGGATGATGTCGGAGTCGGCGGACTCCTCGGTGTTGGCGCCGAAGAGCCGGCCGAGGATCGGCACGTCCGCCACGCCGGGCAGCCCCTTCAGGGTCGAGCGCTCCTCCTGGCGGATGAGGCCGGCGATCATGCTCGTCTCGCCGCTGCGGAGGCGCAGCGTCGTCCGCACGTTGCGGTTGCCGAACGTGGGGAGGCCCGAAAAGCCGGTTCCCGAGACGTTGTCGAGGCGGACGCCGACCTCGAGCGTGACGCTGTCGTCGTGGTGGATGCGGGGGAGGATCTCGATGCTCACCCCGACGTTTTCGTACTCGAACGTCGTCGTGGGCTGCTGGGCGAGGCCGCCGGTCGCGATCGGCGCGAAGGTGGTCACCGGCACCGGCACGCGCTCGCCGAAGTCGGCGGTGGCCGGCTTGCCGTCCGAGGCGCGAAGCTGGGGGTTCGCCAGCACGTGGGTGTCGAGGTCGCTGCGCACGAGGTTCAGGATCGCGCCGGGAAGCCCGGCCACGCGGAGGTTGGACCGCGTGTAGGGGTTTTCGAGGACGGTGTCCAGCCGGGGCGTCAGCGCGACGCCGATCCCCTTCGATTCGGGCGAGACGAGGGGGATGCCGAACCGCTCCAGTTGGGTCCGGTTGACCTCCATGAGCTCGACGTCCACCACGACCTCGCCCGGGCTCCGGTCGAGCGCGCGGATCATTCGCGCCGCCGAACGGAGCCGGTCCCACGTGTCCACCACGGTGATCGAGTTGGTGCCGGCGTGCTGGGCCACGTTCCGAAGCTGGAGCGTGACCCGCAGCGCGTCCACGGTCTCGGTGACGTCGGCCGACGAGAGGAAGAACGTCTGGGCGACGTCCTGCTCGTAGCGCGACCGCTTGGGCGGCGTATCCGGGATGATGGTCACAAGCTCGGGGGACTCGGCCCGGAAGAAGTGGCCGGTCGTCGCCGTGATTCCGGCGAGAGCGTCTTCGAAGGTGACGTCCTCGGACTCGATGGAGATCGGCCGGTCGGCGAAATCCTCGTCGAAGACCACGTTGACTCCGGCGAACTCGCCGAGCGTGAGCAGGACTTCCCGCAGGCTCGCGTCACGGAAGACGAAGCTCGTCGGCTCGGCGGCCGCGTCCAACAGATCGAGGCCGAACGGCGCCTCGAGCGCCTCTTCCTTGAGCGCGGCGAGCGTGCGGGCGCGGGAGTCCGCGAACGCGCCTTCGGCCGCCTCGCGGACCTCGCCGAGCCGCTCGACGTACGCCCCCTCGCCGGGCGCGAAGAGGATCGCGGCGCGCAGCGAGTCCTCGGCCGCGTCCCAGTCGGCGACGGCCGCGGCCGCCTCGGCGCGCGCCGCGTGGTCCTCGGCGGCGCGCTGCTTGGCCCGGCGCAGGGCGAGACTCGCCTCCACGCTGTCGGGACGCTCGGCGAGCGCCCGGGCGTAGTGGGCGACCGCTGCGTCGTAGCGTCCGGCGCGCTCGGCCACGACCCCCGGCTCCAGCCCGGGCCTCGCCGAACAACCCGCGAGCAGCAGGAGCGGGACGGTCCAGCGCGACACGTCAGCGCCCCGGCGCGAGCTCCCGGGCCGTCACCACGTCGGTGCCGGGCGGGATGCGGAAATCGAAGAGCGAATCGGGCGGCCGATCCCCGATCCGGAAATCGGCGAAGCGGAAGGTCGTGCGGTTTCCCTCGGGGTCGAGCACCTCGAGCGCCCGGATGAGGCCGCTTTCCGCCTCGACCTCGAGGACCGCGCGCTCCACCTCGCCCGCGCCGGTCCTCGGCGTGAGCAGCAGCCGGAGGCGATCTTCGGGGGTCCGGTCGTCCTCGACCAGCTCCACGTCGAAGTGGTCGAGGATGGCGGCGTCGCCGGTGAGGAACGCGAGCGCGTCCGGATCCCGCCCGGCGGACCCGTCGGCGTTCGGCTCGATGCTGCCGACGACGACCTGCCGGTCGCTCGGCACGTGGAACCAGGTGTTCGTGCCGTCGCTGACGAAGACCTTGGGTTCCGGCTCCCGGTACTCCCAGCGCATGCGCCCGGGACGGCTCACGGTGAGCCATCCGCTCTCGACCCGGTCGCGCCCGAAGATCCTCGGCGTGAAGCGTTGCTCGAACGTGCTCTCGAAGTGGGGCAGGCCCCGGTGGTGGGCCTCGATGCGGCGGACCAGCTCGTCGGCGGTTTCCGCGCCCGCGGCCAGCGGCAGCGCCGCGGCCAAGAGCGTCTGAAGAAGCATGGTGGACGGCACGGGGATCGAACCCGTGACCTCGGCATTGCGAACGCCGCGCTCTCCCATCTGAGCTAGCCGCCCCCCGTTCAGGCTCGGCGAGAGTTTAGCCGGAGAGCGGACCGGAGCCGCGCACGCGCAGCAGGTGGTCGACGAGGACGAGGCACGCCATCGCCTCGACGATCGGGACCGCGCGGGGCAGCACGCAGGGGTCGTGACGCCCCCGGGCCGCGAGCGTCACCTCCCGGCCCTCCCGATCCACCGTGCGCTGCGGCTTGCCGATCGTGGAGGTGGGCTTGAACGCGACCCGGAAGACGATGGGCATGCCGTTCGAGATCCCGCCCTGCACGCCGCCGGAGCGATTCGATCGCGTCCGGACCTCGCCCGCCTCCATCCGGAACTCGTCGTTGTGTTCGCTTCCGAGAAGCCGGGTTCCCGCGAATCCGGATCCCAGCTCGAACCCCCGGGTCGCGGGGATCGCGAGCATCGCCTTCGCGAGGTCGCTCTCCAGCTTGTCGAGGATCGGGTCGCCGAGCCCGGCGGGGACCGAGCGGCAGACGCACTCGACGACGCCTCCGACCGAGTCGCCGGAGTCCCGCGCCGCCTCGACCCGCCGCGCCATGGCCTTGGTCGCCGCGCGGTCGGGGCATCGGACCGGCGTCCGATCGACGAGCTCCCGGGTCGCCGCGTCCGCGTCCACCGACGCCTCCACGTCCGCGATCCGGGTCACCCACGCGACGCACTCGACCCCGTGGAGCGCCGCGAGGAGCTGACGCGCCACCGCGCCCGCCGCCACGTGCGCCGCCGTCGTCCGGGCCGAGGCTCGCCCGCCGCCCCGCGGATCCCGCACTCCGTACCGCTTCTCGTAAGAGAAGTCCGCGTGGCTCGGGCGGTACGCCTCGCGGAGATGGTCGTAGTCCCGGGGACGCGCGTCCTCGTTCTCGACCCACATGGCGATCGGCGTTCCGGTGGTTCGTCCTTCGAGGACCCCGGAGGCGATGCGGATGCGGTCGGCCTCCTTTCGGGGAGACGTGAGCCGGCTCCGCCCGGGCCGGCGGCGGTCCAGGTCGGCCTGGATCGCCGCCTCGTCCAGCGCGAGGCCCGCCGGGCAGCCGTCCGCGACGACTCCGATCGCCGGGCCGTGCGATTCGCCCCAGGTCGTGATCCGGAACGCCTGTCCGAAGGAGTTACCGGGCATCGCGGGCGGCGGCCTCCATGGTCTCCGCCACGGATTCTCCCGTCCAGAGCGCGAAGGACGCGGCCGCCTGATGGACCAGCATCGGAAGCCCCGGCACGGGAGTCGCCCCCGCCGCCTCGGCGTCCCTCAGCAGGCGCGTGCGGGCGGGGCGATAGACGAGGTCGAACACGACGCCGAGCCGGCGTCCGACGTCCGCCGGCGCGGGCGACAGGTCGGAGTCCATGCCGACCGGCGTGGCGTTCACGAGGACGTCGCCGCCGGCGACGCCGAGCTCGCGTCCCGGCCGCCAGCCCGCGCCGAAGCGGGCGGCGACGGCCGCCGCCTTGCGGTCGTCCCGGGCCATCACCGTGGCGCGGGCTCCGTGCTCGGCGAGCGCATGGAGAACGGCCCGGGCCGAACCGCCGGCCCCCAGCACGGTCACCTCCTTCCCCTTGAGCGGCGTGACCGAAAGCAGCGCCCGGGCGGCCCCGATCCAGTCGGTGTTGGCGCCGGCGAGCGCGTCATCCTGTCGCGAGACTGTATTCACCGCGCCGATCCGGTGCGCCGCTTCGTCCAGCGAGTCCAGCAGCGGGACGATGGCTTCCTTGTGCGGGATGGTGACGTTCAGCCCGGCTCCGCGCGCCAGCCGGAAGGCGGTCAGGAAGTCCTCCAGCTCGTCCGGGGGAACCTCGAACCGCTGGTAGGAAGCGGCGCGCCCGGTCGCGACGAACGCCGCCTCGTGCATCGGCGGGCTCAGGCTCCCCGCGACCGGATGGCCGACGACGCCGTACACGGGAACCGGAGCGAAGAGCTTGCGCCCCCAGCGCCGGTGGCGGTCACGGACGGCGTCGGAATCGAGCTGGCCGGGTCCCGTCGGAAGGCTGCCCGGGGGCGGGGCGAAGGTCGCGATCCCGGCGGAGGAGGTTCCGATGACCCGCAGCGCGCCTCCGGCGGCGCCCATCGCGATCCCGATGCGGGGGACGGCGCCCGGCGGGGGCTCCCGCTGGAACCGGAACATCCGTTGCACGTCGGCCTCGCCGCGTACGGTCACGGCGACCTTCACGGCCGCGGCGCGCTCGCCCATCCTCGCGGCCAGCGCCTCGAGGTCGGGCGCCGGTCCCTCGAAATGGTGGAAGGACGCGAGGGTCTTTCCCTCAACGAGCTCAGGGAACTCCGCGTCCACGAAGCGGATGTCGGCGCGGGCCCCGTCGCGGAGCATCCGCTCCCGCTCCGCGGCGGTCCCGGCGAACCCACCTCCCTGTTCCGGCGTGCGCACGGTCAGGATGAGGCGCTTCCGGAGCGCGTCGGGGAGCGCTTCCAACAGCTCCCGCACTTCGCGGAGGCGGTCGGCGCGCAGCTCGATCAGATCTTCCGGGCCCAGACGTTCCCGGGCGCCGAGCAGCGCCCGGAGCGCTTCCTCGTGGTTTCCGGGGAGGACCGAGAGCGCGATTCCGGGACCGAAGTGGGCCCGGCGCAGCGCGTCCGCCGCCTCGCGACCGGTTTCCGCCCAGACGTCCGCTTCGGCGACGGCGCGGTAGAGCGGCGTCCGTCGGGCGAGCACCTCGCCGATCTCCGCCGTCGGGTCGCGCCCCGTCAGCGACGGCCGGGTCGTCTTCCGCGCGATCCGATCCCGCAGCCGCTCGAGCGGCGCGCGCACCCAATACACGGTTCCGAGGCGCCGCAGGAGGTCCCGGTTCTCCCGTCGCTCCACGACGCCGCCGCCGCAGTCGAGGACGCTCCGCCCGGGGCTCTCCCGCGCAAGTTCGCCGAGCGTCTCGGTCTCGCGGTCGCGGAAGGCGTCCCAGCCGTGCGCGGCCACGAACTCTCCGATCGGCCCGTGCCGCGCCTCGAACCGGGCGTCCGCGCCCAGGAGCTCCCACCCCGTCGCGGCGGCGAGCTTGCGACCGGCGCGGCTCTTCCCCGAACCGCGGGCGCCGACGAGGACGACGTTCGGGAACATCAGGCGAAGGCGACGCCGGCGCCGAGCGCCGCCACGGCGTCCCAAAAGCCGGGAAAGGACTTCCGCACGGCGTCCGGGTGGAGGATGCGCACCGGGACGCGAAGCCCGACGAGCGCGAACGCCATCGCGATCCGGTGGTCGCGGCGCGAGTCGATCGCGACGTCGCGTCGGAGCGGGCCCGGTCGGATCGCAAGGGAGTCCTCCCCGGTCTCGACCCCGGCGCCGAGCGCCCTCAGCCCGTCGGCGAGGGCGGCGATCCGGTCGCTCTCCTTGTGCCGGAGGTGGGCGATCCCGGAAATGCGGGTCTCGCCGGACGCCGCGGCGGCGAGCGCGGCGAGTCCGGGCGCCGCGTCGGGCATCGTGGATAGATCGGCCCGGACGCCGCGCAGCCGGTTCGGCCCGGTGACGGTCACTGCGTCGCCGCGAGCCTCGACGCGGCACCCCATCCGCTCGAGAAGCGCCGGGAAGCGCCGCTCGCCCTCGACCGCGTCCGGATCGAGCCCGGGAACCTGGACGGAGCCGCCCGCGATGGCCGCCGCTCCGAAGATCGAGCCCGCCGCCGTCCAGTCCGCCGGAACGAAGCGAGCCCCGGCCCGCACGGGTCCGCCCTTCGTCCGGAAGCCCGTGGGGGTCCGCTCCACCGGACGGCCGGCGCGCCGCATGAGGCTCGCGGTCAGGTCGAGATAGCTCTCCGACACCCGGCGCCCCTGAAGCTCCAGTTCCACGCCGCCCGGGATCCGCGGGCTCGCGAGAAGGAGCGCGCTGGCGAACTGGCTGCTTCGCCCGGCCTCGACCGGGACCCGTCCGCCGCGCAGCGTCACCGGCGAGGTCGCGATCCCCCGATCGCCTTCGATCCGCGCGCCGAGCCGACGGAGCGCTTCGAGAAGCCCGGTCATCGGGCGCTCGCCGATCCGTCCGCTCCCGGCGAGCCGCACCGGGAAGGGCAGGGTCGCGGCGAGCGCGGTCAGAAACCGCAGCAGCGTCCCCGACTCGCCGACGTCCACTTCGACCGGCGCGCCGCCGGGCGCCGCCCACGAGGCCGGCGTTCCCCCGACGACGAGGCCGCCCGGCCCCTCGTCGATCCGGACTCCCAGCGCGCGCAGGCCGGCGACGGCGGCCGCGATGTCCTCGTTGTCGGGCGCGCCGGCGATCCGGCTCGGCCCGTCCGCGAGCGCGGCCAGCACGAGCAGCCGGTTGGCGACGTACTTGCTGCCGGGGACGCGGACGGTCCCGTCGGGCGGGCGCGAGGGCGGCGTGACCGCGACCGAATCGGCCATCAGGCCGAAAGCCCGGTCCGGTCGAGGCCGTATTCGACCGCCGCGGGATCCATGGGGTGCGAGAACCGCCCGCCGTCCCGACGCACTGCGCCGATCGCGGTCAGCGTGACGAAGCGGGCCTCTCCGCCGCGGGCCTTCTTGTCGGACCCGAAAGCGGCGACGACGCTCCGCCGGGAGGCCCCGCCGAAACGGGTGGGGAGGTCCAGCGCCGCGAGCAGGCCCCGGAGCCGGTCGCCTTCGGCCTCGGCGAGGCGTCCGGCGCGTTCCGCCATGCGGCTCTCCGCCGCCATGCCCACGGCGACGGCGAAGCCGTGGCGCATCCGATATCCGGTCGCGTGTTCGATGGCGTGCCCCACGGTGTGCCCGAAGTTGAGGATTTCCCGTGGGCCCGCCTCCTTCTCGTCCTCGCGCACGATCTGCGCCTTCACCGACACGCTCCGGCGGACGAGGCGGGCGAGCGCGTCGGGGTCGGCGCGCAGCAGCGCGCTCCCGGCTTCCTCGAGCTCGGCGAAGTGCTCGGGGTCGCTCGTCGCCGCCATCTTCACCGACTCGGCGAGCCCGTTGCGCAGCTCGGCTTCGGGGAGCGTCTTGAAAAGCCCCGTGTCCACGAGGACCGCCGCGGGCTGCCGGAACGCGCCGATGAGGTTCTTGCCCGCCGGGGTGTTCACGCCCGTCTTGCCGCCGACCGAGGCGTCCACCGCAGCGAGCAGCGTCGTGGGGACGCCCACGAAGGGGACGCCCCGGAGGTACGTGGCCGCGACGAATCCCGCGAGGTCGGTGGTGACGCCCCCGCCGAATCCGATGAGGACGCTGTCCCTTCCGAACCGGCGGGCGATCAGCTCGTCCTCGATCCGTTCCTTCGAGGCGCGCGTCTTGTTCGCCTCGCCGGCCGGAAGCGTCAGGAACGCGGCGTCCTTCGGAAGCCGGGCGGCGATCCGGTCCCGATGGCGCGCGAGGACGTTCGAGTCCACGACGACGGCCGTCCGGCGCCCGGGACCGAGCGCGGCGAGCGACGCCGGGAGCGCGGCGAGAGCGCCCTCGCCGATCCGGACGGAGTAGGTTCCGCCGACGCGAGTGGAGACGGTGACCGTCCGGTCGGTCCCCATGCGCGGTCAGGTCGCGACGGAGGTCCGGGTCTCGAGCACTCGCTTCCCGACGGCTCCGCTGACCCGCCTCAGGTCGCCGAGGAGCTGGACGAACTGGTCCGGGTACAGCGACTGGTCGCCGTCGCTGAGCGCCACCGCGGGGTTCGGATGCACCTCGATCAGGAGCCCGTCCGCGCCAGCCGCCGCCGCCGCCATGGCGAGCGCCGGCACGAGGGTCTTGTTTCCGGCGGCGTGGCTCGGATCGGCGATCACCGGCAAGTGCGTCTCCTGCTTCAGGAGCGCGATCGCCCCCACGTCGAGCGTGTTGCGGTACGCGGTCTCGAACGTGCGGATGCCGCGCTCGCACAGGATGACGTTGCCGTTGCCGCGCAGGATGTACTCGGCGGCGAGCAGGAATTCGCGGATCGTGTTCGACGCCCCGCGCTTGAGGATCACCGGGTTCCGGACCTGCGCCATCTCGCGCAACAGGTCGAAGTTCTGCATGTTGCGGGCGCCGATGCGCAGCACGTCCACGAGGTCGGCCGCGATCTCCACGTCGCGCACGTCCATCACCTCGGTCTCCACGAGGATTCCGGTCTCCTGGCCGATCCGGTTCAGGATGCGCAGACCCTCGATCCCGAGCCCCTGGAACGAATAGGGGGACGTGCGCGGCTTGAACGCCGACGCCCGCATGATCTCGAGGCCGAGGTCCGCCACCATGCGGGCCGCCTCGAAGCCCTGCTCCTCGCTCTCGAGGGCGCAGGGTCCGGCGACGATCACGAGGTCCCCGCCGCCGAGCTCCTGGCTGCCGATCGGGATCCGCGTCTGCGACTTCCGATGGGTGCGGTTCGCCAGGCGGTACGGCTTCTTCAGGCCGAACACCTGCTCCACGCCGGGCAGCGTGCGCCAGTGCGCCTCGTTCTCGCGGGAGAGATCGCCCAGGACGTGGACCCGGGTGCGGACCGGGCTTCGGTAGATGGCGCGGTCGAGCGACTTCTCCTCGATGACCTTGACGAGGTGTTCCAGCTCCGACTCCCGCGCCCAGGGAGTCATCACGAGGACCATGGTCTCCGGTTCGTGTTCGTGCATGTCAGGAATCGGCGTTGGTGAGCTCGAGGAAATTAGCGAGGATGTCCGTCCCCGCTGGCGAGAGTATGGATTCCGGATGGAACTGGACGCCCCAGATGGGCAGGCTGCGGTGCCGGACGCCCATGACCTCCCCGTCGTCGTTCGACCTGGCGGTCACTTCGAGGTCGGAGGGGAGCGGTTCGGCGGCCACGAGGGAGTGATAGCGCATTCCGGCGAACGGGTCGTCCAGCCCGTCGAAGAGTTCGGCCCCGGAGTGGCGGATGAGGGACGTCTTTCCGTGCACCAGCCGCCGCGCCCGGCGGATGGATCCGCCGAACGCCTGCACGACGCACTGGTGCCCGAGGCAGACGCCGAGGATCGGGATCGCGCCCCCCAACGCGCGGATCAGATCGAGCGAGACGCCGGCGTCCTTCGGCCATCCGGGGCCCGGCGAGAGCACAATCCGGTCGGGCGCCCGCTCCCGGACGTCGGCCACCGACCAGGCGTCGTTGCGGACGGCGCGGGGATTCGCCCCGAGCGAGCCGAGCAACTGGACGAGGTTGTAGGTGAACGAGTCGAAGTTGTCGAGGACGAGCGTCATCGGAACCCTCCCTCGTGCGCCATGGCGAGCGCCTGCAGCACCGCTCCGGCCTTGTTCCGGCTCTCCTCGTACTCGGCTTCCGGGTCCGAATCGGCGACCACGCCGCCGCCGGCCTGGAACGAGGCGACCCCGTCCTGCGCGACGAGCGTGCGGATGGCGATGGCGGTGTCCGAGTCGCCGCCGTAGGAGAA
Organism: Vicinamibacteria bacterium; assembly: GCA_965199715.1. Lineage (GTDB taxonomy): Bacteria > Acidobacteriota > Vicinamibacteria > Marinacidobacterales > Marinacidobacteraceae > CBDATA01. The sequence goes on along the minus strand of OZ241322.1, from coordinate 647,185 downwards.
GTAGCCCACCGCGCCGCCGTACACGCCGCGCCGCTCGCGCTCCAGCTCGTCGATGATCTCCATGGCGCGGATCTTGGGCGCGCCCGAGAGCGTGCCGGCGGGAAAGGTAGCGCGCAGCGCGTCGAAGGCGTCGCAGTCCGCCCGGAGCCGGCCGCGCACTCTCGAGACGATGTGCATGACGTGCGAGTAGCGCTCGATCGTCATGAAGTCGTCCACGTGCACCTCGCCGTAGCGGGCCACCCGGCCGATGTCGTTCCGCGCGAGATCCACGAGCATGACGTGCTCGGCGCGCTCCTTCTCGTCCGCCAGCAGATCCTCGGCGAGCTCGCGGTCCTCGCTCGGGTTGGCCCCCCTGGGCCGGGTGCCGGCGATCGGCCGCGTCTCCACCTCGTCCCCCGTCGTGCGGGTCATCATCTCGGGGGACGCGCCGGCGATCACGAGGTTTCCGAGGTCGAGGTAGTACATGTAGGGCGAGGGGTTGACGACCCGCAGCGCCCGGTAGAACTCGAACGGGTGGACGGTCAGCCTCGAGCGGAACCGCTGGGAGGGAACGACCTGGATGATGTCTCCGCCGCCGATGTACTCCTTGGCGCGGCGCACCGCCTCGACGTAGCGGTGGCGGTCCATGTTGGAGTCGGCGCCGGGGAACGCGCAGCGCGGTCCGTCGGCTCGGGAACGGCCGTAGGGGCGGATCTCCGCCTCCGGCCGCTCGAGCAGCGCGACCACCGAATCGACGCGCTGGGTCGCCTCCTCCCACGCGCGGTCCGCCTGCGAGGGATCGGGCACGTGGGCGTTCACGATGATCTGGATCACGTGGCGCGCCTGGTCGAAGGCGAGGACCGTGTCGGCGAGCAGGAACACCGAGTCCGGGGTCGTCGCGGTGGCGCGGGAGCGGTCCGGGAGCCTTTCGTACCGGCGGGCGGCGTCGTACCCGAGAACCCCCACGTAGCCGCCCGAGAACGGCGGCAGCCCGGGAACCGGAGCGGCCCGCGTGCCCCGGATCGTCTCCCGCATCGCGGCGAGCGGGTCCGGGTGCCGGAACTCGCGGAGAACCTCGCCGCCGGGCCCGCGGTGGACGATCCGGTCGCCGTTGCTCTCGACGACCATCCGCGGGGCCGTCCCGAGGAACGTGTAGCGGGCCACGTGCTCGCCGCCCTCGACCGACTCCATGAGGAACGACGGCCCGTCCCCGGCGATGCGGCGGAAGGTGGAGACCGGCGTCACGCAGTCGGCGAGGATCTCGCGCCGGATCGGGATCAGGTTGTGCGACTCGGCCAGGCGGCCGAAGTCCTCGCGGGAAGGGATCGTCACCGGAGAAAGACCGGAGGTCAGCCGGGCCGGTTCAGGTCGAGCAGGTCGCGCAGCGCGAACACCGCCCGCACCGCCTCGGCCCCCGACGCGAAGTCCCGCGGCGCGAACCGGCCGTCGCGGGCCGTCAGCAGCCCGAGCTCGACGGCGATCGCGGCCGCGTCGCGCTGGGGATGGCGCGCCGCAAGGTCGCCGAAGGCGCGTTCCCGACTGGCCGCCCCGGCCGCCCGGTAGCGATCCGGATCGTGGACGGAGAGCGCGTTCGCGAGCGATTCGGCGAGCGCGGCCCGGCTGACGAGGCCGCGCGGCTGGAAGGTGTGGTCGGGGAACAGCGCGAGGTAGCCCGCGGCCACCGCTTCGCGGATCATGCCGGCCGCCCAGCTTCGTTCGATGTCGATGGCGATCACCGGGGCCGAGGCGCTGGCCGAACCCAGTTCCGCCGCCAGCACCGCGGCGAGCTCCTCCCGGCTGATTCGTTCGGATTCCCGGATGCGCTGGTAGGCCGCCGGGAGCCGGGCGCGCTCGATACGGGACTCGAGCGCCCGGGCGCGCTCGTCCATCGCGGGGAACCGGTTGGCCTCCAGCTCGGAACGGACGGCGCCGAGCCGTGCGGCGGCCTCATCCGGATCGCCGGCGAGGAGCGCCGCGTCGACGGCTCCGAGCCGAATCCCCAGTTGGGTCTCGAGCCCCTCGGCGTCGCGGGCGGCCTCGTCGTACCAGCCGAGCGCGGTCGAAGGAGCGCCCGCCGCGAGCGCCGCGTCCGCGGCCTCGACGAGCAGGCCGCCCGCGTCCGGCACCAGCTCGAGCGCGGCTTCGTAGCCCCTCGCCACGTCTCCGGCCGACGCCCCGTCAGCCGCGAGCCGACGCGCCTCGGTCAGTCGGGACTCCGCGGCGTCGAGGGTCATGTCGGGAAGGAAGTCCACGACGACCGGAGCGTCCGGGGCCAGTTCGGCCAGCCGCCGCAGCCGCGGGAAGGCGGCTTCCGCGTCCCCGCGCTCCAGCGCGAGCAGCGCGCCGCCGAGGAGCGCGAGGCCGCTCGCGCCGTCGGCGCGGGCCGCGTCCCCGAAACGAACCTCCGCGTCGTCGAGCCGCCCGAGCCGGACATCGAGGAAGCCGGCGAGCGCGAGCGTGGTCGCGTCGCCGGGGGCCGCCGCCTCGAGGCCCATGAGGGTGTCGGTGGCCTGCCGCAGCTGTCCGGCCCGGATCTCGCCCCACAACGCCGCCGCTCCCCCGGAGAGCGACACGTCCGCCGTCTCGGCGTACCTCCAGTGCTCGAACGGAACTGTCGGGATCTCCGGAAGGGGACGGGCGGCGCAGCCGGCCAGCGCGGCGGCGGCGAGGGCGGCGGCGAGCGATCGGAACACGGGCGCGAGTCTAAACCGCGCCCCAGGGCGGCCGGCCCGGCGGCTTCGTAGAATGGCGGGCATGAACCGTCTCCCGCTGATCTTGGTCCTTCTCGGCGCCCTGTGGCTTCCGGGCGCCGCCGCGCAGTCGCCGGCGGACGCCGAGCGCCGCATCCTCGAGCACGTGCGCGACACGCTCGTCCCGGGCGAGCGGCTGCTCCTGTCGGAGCTCGTGGAGCGCTTTTCCGCTCCGGACGAGCAGCGCGCGCTCGGCCGCCTGAACGACGTGTTCTTCCGGGTGCCGCTCTTCGTCGCCGAGTTCGAGGGGAGGGAGGAGCGCCTCCCCACGCTCGCCGAGATCGCGGGCCAGTTCTCGCTCTACGGCGAGGAAGGCGCGGACATCGTGCTCCGCATCATGGAGGCGGACCCCCGCGTGCCCCGGTTCCTGACCCGGAACTCCGAAGGGGAGCTCGTCTCGATCGACAAGGACATGATCGCCGCCGACCAGCGGTTCGCCCAGGCCGTGACGCGCAGCCTCACCGGCTGGGAGGGGCGCGCGCTTCCGCCGATCTTCGGCGAGCGCTTCGCCGGCGGCGAGGCGTCGGTCTCGTCCCTGATGGACGACGCGACGCTCGTGTACGTGTGGTTCACCGACTGTCCGCCCTGCGTCCAGATCTCGCCGGTGCTCCAGTCCCTGCACGAGGATCTGGGGGAAGCCGGGCTCACGATCGTGGGCCTGAACGCGGACCGGGTGCTGAAGCTCCCCTACCAGGACTCCGACCGGCAGGGCCACCTCGACCGGGGCGGCGTCACCTTCGAGAACCTGCATCTGACCGAGGAGGATCGGGCCGCGCTCGGGAACGTGAACATCTTTCCGACGCTTTTTCTCGTCGGTCGCGACGGGACGATCACGCGCCACTTCGTGAACTTCCAGGCGCGGGAAGAGCTGGAGCCGGCGATCCGGGAGCTGCTCGACTCCGGCATGTGACCAGCGTGCGGGCGTGGTCACTATGTGATAATGATGTGCTCATATGATATAGTACGCGGCAGCTAAAGCCGCCGGCGGGCGCGAGTCGCCGGAACTTCCCCCTGGAGACGCGATCCCCAAATGAGCAAGATCATCGGCATCGACCTGGGCACGACCAACTCGGTCGTGGCCGTCATGGAGGGCGGGCAGCCCACCATCATCCCCAACACCGAGGGCGGCCGGACGACGGCGTCGGTGGTGGGGGTCTCCCGTTCGGGCGAGCGCCTCGTCGGCGAGGTCGCCAAGCGGCAGGCGATCACGAACCCCACGAACACGGCGTTCTCCATCAAGCGGTTCATGGGTCGGCGGTTCGACGAGGTGGAGGGCGAGCGCGACGCCGCCCCGTACGCGGTCCGCAGCCGCAATGACGGCGGGGTCGAGGTCGAGCTCAGCGGCAAGAGCTACACGCCGCCGCAGGTCTCGGCGATGGTGCTCCAGAAGATGAAGAGCGCCGCCGAGCAGCATCTCGGCGAGGACGTCGAACGGGCGGTGATCACGGTTCCGGCCTACTTCAACGACTCCCAGCGGCAGGCGACCAAGGACGCGGGCGAGATCGCCGGCCTCGAGGTCGTCCGGATCGTCAACGAGCCCACGGCGGCGGCGCTCGCCTACGGACTCGAGAAGAAGAAGGCCGAGAAGATCGCGGTGTACGACTTCGGCGGAGGCACCTTCGACATCTCGATCCTCGAGGTGGGCGAGGGCGTCGTGGAAGTGCGCTCCACCAACGGCGACACGAACCTCGGCGGCGACGACCTCGACAAGCGGATCATCGACTGGATCGTGGACTCCTTCAAGCAGTCCGACGGCGTGGACCTCGGCGGCGACCGGATGGCGCTGCAGCGGCTGAGGGACGCGGCCGAGAAGGCCAAGATCGAGCTCTCGACGACGCACCAGACCGAGATCAACCTGCCGTTCATCACCGCCGACGGCTCGGGTCCCAAGCATCTCGCGCTGACCCTCTCCCGGGCGACGCTCGAGTCGCTCGTCGGGGATCTCGTCGAGCGCACCCGCAAGCCCTGCGAGCAGGCGCTTCAGGACGCCGAGTTCGACGCTTCGGCGATCGACGAGGTCGTGCTCGTCGGCGGCACCACCCGGGCCCCGCTCGTCCAGAAGATCGTGCGCGACATCTTCGGGTGCGAGCCCCACCAGGGCGTCAACCCGGACGAAGTGGTCGCGCTCGGGGCCGCGGTGCAAGCGGGCGTGCTCGGCGGTGACGTGAAGGACCTGTTGCTCCTCGACGTCACCCCGCTCTCGCTCGGCATCGAGACGCTCGGCGGGGTGTTCACGCGGCTCATCGAGCGGAACCAGACGATTCCGTTCCGCAAGAGCGAGACGTTCTCGACGGCGGGGGACAACCAGACGCAGGTCGAGATCCACGTGCTCCAGGGCGAGCGGGCCATGGCCGGCGACAACCGCACGCTCGGCAAGTTCAACCTGGTCGGAATCCCCCCGGCCCCCCGCGGCGTGCCGCAGATCGAGGTCACGTTCGACATCGACGCCAACGGCATCGTGAACGTCTCCGCGAAGGATCAGGGGACCGGGCGCGAGCAGGCCATCACGATCACCGCGTCGAGCGGCCTGAACAAGGACGAGATCGAGTCCATGAAGGCGGAGGCCACCGCCAACGAGGACGCCGACAAGCAGCGCCGGGAGGAGGTCGAGACCCGCAACGAGACCGACTCCCTCGCCCACCAGATCGACAAGATGCTCGGCGAGAACCGCGACAAGATCGCTCCGGAGGCCGCCCAGGGCGTCGAGAAGGCCGTCGCCGAGGCCCGTTCGGCGCTCGGCGGCGACGACATGGAGCGGGTCCGCTCGGCCCGTTCCGACCTCGAGAAGGCCAGCCACCGCCTCGCCGAGGCGATGTACAAGAAGGCCGCCGGCGACCAGCCCGGAGGCGCCCCGTCGCCTCCGCCTCCGCCGCCGCACGGCGAGGCCGGAAAGGGCAACGGGGCCGCGAGCGACGACGACATCATCGATGCGGAGGTCGTCCGCGACTGATCGGGCGCGAGCGCGGCGACCATGGCTGGGGGAAGCGACCACTATCAGGTTCTCGGGGTCGAGCGGGCGGCTCGCACCGCCCGCATCCGGCAGGCGTACCGGCGGCTGGTCCGCCGGTATCACCCGGACCTGAATCCAGGCGATCCGCTCGCGGCCGCCCGGTACCGCGAGATCCACGCCGCCTGGCTCATCCTCCGCGACCCGGGGAAGCGCTCCGAGTACGACCGCACCGGCGCCGGCGCGGTCGCCGCCGCCGAGCCGAAGCCCCGCGCCTGGGGGTTCGCCGGCTTCGATTTCGCGAACGAACCGGCGGATCCCGCCGTCGATCTGCGCGAAGTCCTCGGCAAGGCGCCGGAGCCGCGGGCCCCCGAGACGCCGCCTGACCTTCACAGCCGGGTCAAGCTGTCCTTCCGCGAGGCGCTCGAGGGGCGTTCGGTGCGGCTTCGGGTCGCCCGCCGGGAGACCTGTCCGCCCTGCGAGGGCAGCGGCACCCTTCCGCGCGAGGAGTCCGTTCCCTGCGCCGCCTGCGCCGGCAAGGGGAGGCGGTTCCGCCGGGTCGGCCACATGGTGTTCTCCCGAGCTTGCGCCCGGTGCGAGGGCCGCGGCCTCCTCGGTCGGGGACCGTGCGACTCCTGCGGCGGCCGCGGCGCCCGGATCCGGGTCAGCCGGGAGCTCGTCCGGGTCCCCGCGGGGGTCGCTGACGGAGCCACCGTGGTCGTCTCGGGCAAGGGGCACGAGCGGGCGGGCGACGGCCGTCCCGGAGATCTCCACCTGCACGTCCAGGTGGAGCCGCACGAGCTGCTCGAGCGACGCGGGGACAACCTCATCTGCCCGCTCACGCTGACGCTTCGGGAGGCGGCGCTCGGAGGGCGGATCGAGGTGCCCACCCCGAGCGGTCCGGTGACGCTGCGCCTTCCGCCCGGCATGCAGCCCGGAGCGCGCCTGCGGGTTGCCGAGCGCGGGGCCCGCTCGGCGCGCGGCGACACCCGCGGCGATCTCTACTTCGAGGTCAACGTCCGGATTCCGGAAGTGCGCGACGACCGCTCCCGCGAGCTCGTGGAGGAGCTGGACCGACGGAACGCCGCGTCGCCCCGCGAGGGCATGGCCGAGCGGCTCGGCGGAGGATCGGCATGAGTCCGGAGCGCAAGGGCCTGTACATGATCAGCGCGGTCGCCGAGATGTTCGACATCCACCCGCAGACCCTTCGCCTGTACGAGCGGGAGGGCCTGCTGCGCCCGTCGCGGACCGAAGGGAACACCCGCCTCTATGGCGAGGAGGATCTCGAGCGGCTGCGGGCGATCCTGAACCTGCGCGAGATGGGCGTGAATCTCGCCGGCGTGGACATCATCCTCGAGATGCGGGGCCGCATGGCGCGCATGCAGCAGGAGATCGCCGCGTTCACCGAGTTCATCCACAAGGAGCTGGCGCGGGAGGACGGCGGGGCCGGCGACCACGCGCAGACGGCGCTCGTCCGGCTTCCCCGGCGGGACCTGGTTCCGCCGACCGGGGCGCGAGGGTGAGAACGAAGGCTCCCTGTCCGAAGTGCGGGGGCACGGGCTGGGTGCGCCGCGATCCCGAGGATCGGGGATCCCCGGTCGCGCCCTGCGGCTGCGAGGGAGTCGGAGTCTCCGACTCCGGGCGGCTCGAGAGCCTCGGGGTGCCGCGCCGGCTCTCCCGGAGCGCGTCCTTCGAGTCGTTCGAGGAGCTGACAAGGGAGCTGGGCGCCGCCCGGCGCAAGATCGAGCGATGGGCCGAGGCATGGCCCGACGTTCACGAGGGGCTCTTCCTGACCGGCTCGTCGGGCGTGGGGAAGACCCACCTCGCGGTGGCGGCGATCCGGCGCGTCGTCGTGGAGCGAAAGCTCGACGCGTGGGTGCGCTTCGTGTACGTGCCCGAACTGGTCGAACGGCTCCGCTGGACGCTGCGCGACCGCGAGGCCTCCGAGGACGCGCTCCTCGAGCCGCTGTTCGAGGCCGAGATCCTCGTCCTCGACAACCTCGGCGAAAACATGATGCAGGAGTGGGTCGTCGAGAAGATGCTCTACATCCTCACCCGCTGCTACAACAACGACCGCGGAACGCTCGTGTGCACCAGCGTCTTCGACGCGGAGGGCACGCGGGAGGGCGTCCGCCTCGCCGACAAGATCACCGAGCGCGGCGTCTCGCGGCTGCGCGAGGCGTGCCAGTTCGTGGACGTGCGGGGAGAGGACTATCGCGATACTGTGATCCGCCACGGGGTCGGGCTCTGATCCGTCCCCCGTACCGGAAGGAGTCTTCAACATGCGCAAGCTCGCCCTCGTCCTGACGCTCTTCGGGCTCGCGGGGTCCGTCGCCGCCGCCCAGTCGCCGGAGCCGGACAAGCCCCGCCCGATCCCGATCCGCGACTCGGTGTTCATCGAGGACCTGACCTGGATGGAGGTGAGGGACCTCATCGCCGCCGGCAAGACGACCGCGCTCGTCGCGAGCGGCGGCGTGGAGCAGAACGGCCCGTACCTGGCTACCGGAAAGCACAACGTCCTCCTGCGCGGCGCCACCGAGGCGATCGCCCGCGACCTAGGGGACGCGCTCGTGGCGCCCATCCTGAAGCTGGTGCCCGAGGGCGACTTCGATCCCCCGACCGGACACATGCGCTATCCCGGTACGGTCGGCCTCAGCGAGGAGACCTTCCGGGCCGTGCTCCGCGACGTGGCTCGCAGCCTGCGGGCGAGCGGCTTCCAGCACGTCATCTTCCTTGGGGACAGCGGCGGCAACCAGGCCGGAATGGCTGCGGTGGCCGAGGAGATGCACGCCGAGTTCGGCGGCGCTCCGGGGGTCCATTTCATCCCCGAGTTCTACGACGTGATGGGGCTGCGGACGTGGCTGAACGAGAACGGGATCGAGGAGGAGCCGGAGGGCGTCCACGACGAGTTCGCCATGTCCTCGATGATGGCCGCCGTGGATCCGAATTCGATCCGCACCGCCGAGCGCCGGAAGGCCGGGCTCTTCCGGATCAACGGCGTGGATCTGGACCCGCTGGACGAGACCGTCGCCTGGGGGCTGCGCCTTTTCCGGTATCGGAGTTCAGTGACCGTCCCGGCGATCCGGGCGGCGATCGCCTCGCACTCCGGCGGGACCGAGGAGTAGCGGTCAGGCCCGGCCGAGGACCGCGGCGCGACGGCGCGCCGCGTCCTCGGAGAACCACGTGTCGAGGAATCCCTCCCGGCACACCGCGCGGCGTCGCCGCGCGCGGTCCACGTGCTCGTCGCGCAGCGCCCGCTTCGTGTGGGTGTAGGCGGTGCGCGGCTGCGCCCCGAGCATCTCGGCGTGCTCGACGGCGCGCGCGAGCAGCTCCCTCGACGGCGCGAGTTCGTGGAGGAACCCCGCGCCCACGGCCCCCACCGGCCGGCTCAGATGGCTCGCCAAGAGGACTTCGGGAAGGCGCGACCGCGGCACGGTGGCCCGGATGATCTCGAGAGCCGCCGCCGGGAAGACGACCCCGAGGCTCACTTCCGAGAGTCCGACCCGATAGTTCCCCTCGGCGCCGAAGCGCACGTCGCAGGCGGCGGCGAGGATCGCGCCTCCCGCGACCGCGTGGCCGTTCACCGCGGCGACGGTGGGGCAGGGGAGCCGGAACAGGCGGAGGAGGAGTTCGTCGAGGGTGTCGAGGAAGGTCCCCATCGCCTCCCGGTCGTCGGGGAGCGTCTCGAGGTTCAGCCCCGCGCTGAAGAAGCGCCCGGCGCCGGTCAGGACGAGCGGCCGCCCCGTCGCCTCGGCCTCGTCGAGGCTCGCCCCGAGCTGCGCGACGAGCTCGGGATCGATCGCGTTGGCGGGACCGCGCCGCATCGAGACCACGAGGGCCTCCCGGCAGGTCACGCGGCGTCGGCTATTCGAGTCCGGCGAGGACCTCGAGCAGCGGCTCGTAGTCGTCGCGGATCTGGTAGTCGTAGTTGACGTACTGGAGCACGCCCTCCCGATCGATGACGAACGTCGCCCGCGACGCGTACCGGGCGCCGTTGATCTCGAGCGGCTCCACCCCGTAGGCGTCGATCACCTCGGCGTGGCGGTCCGACAGGAGCACGAGGCCCGGCAGGTCGCCGTCGGCGGCGGGCTCGACCATCATGCCGGACTCGTCGCCGACGCTCCCGAGCCAGTTCCACTGGGAGTAGGGCGTGTCCACGCTGATCCCGAAAACTTGCGTGTCCGCATCCAGAAACTTCTGGATGTCGTCCTTGTAGGACGAAAACTGGAGCGTTCAACCACCGGTCCAGTCGGCCACGTAGAACGCGAGGACGATGTTCTTCTCGCCGAGCGCGGCGTCGAGCCCGAGCTTGGTCGCTCCGGCGGACTCCCCGGCCGTGGACGGCAGGGGGTTCGGGAACATCGGGGCGCGGTCGCCCACCTTGAGATTCATGGTCTGGGCTCCGGCCGCGAGCGGCAGGCTCAGGGCGACGCCGGCGGCGAGCGCCGACTCTCGCAGGAGTCGAGTCTTCATGGGAGAACCCCCTTCGGGAACGCGGAATCATGCCGCCCGGCGGCGCCTTCCCGCAACCTGCCGGACGAGCCGATCGCGTCGCGCCGTACGCGCCCCCGGACCGGGGCGATCGGGCCGTCCTCCGAAGTAACATAGGCTCGTTCTCAACCCGCACGGATTCCTACGGTGGCACTGACGTTTCGCTCCAAGCTCGAGGCGGAGGTGCGCGCGCTGGAGGAGGAGCTTCACCTGCAGCTTCCCAAGCAGATCCGGGAGGCGCGGGAGCACGGGGATCTCTCGGAGAACGCCGAGTACGACGCGGCGAAGGAGCGGCAGGCGTTCGTCAGCGCCCGCCTCGCCCAGTTGAAGAAACGCCTCGCCGACCTGTCCATGCTCCACCTCGACAGCATCCCGAACGACCGGGTCTCGCTGGGGAGCGAGGTGCGGGTGATGGATCACACCAGCGGTCGCGAATGCCGCTACGAGCTCGTGGTGAGCGAGGAGGCCGACGCGAGCTTGGGCCGCATTTCCACGGCCTCCCCGATCGGGCGGGCGCTCATCGGCGCCTGCGTCTCGGACTTCGTGTACTTCAGAGCGCCCGCGGGCGAGCGCGAACTCGAGGTTCTCGAACTCAAGACGATCCACGAGCGGGGCATCCTGTGACGGCGCGGCTGTGCGCCGCCGGAGCGCTCGCGCTCGGATCGCTGTTCGCGGCGCCCGCTCCCGCCGTCGAGATCCGGCAGGTGGACGTGGTGGACATCATCCACTCGGTCTCCGCCGCCCGCGTGGTCGAGACCATTCGGCTGGCCGGGGAGCGCGACGCCGGGCTCGTGCTGATCCGCCTCGACACTCCCGGCGGCCTCGACACCTCGATGCGGGACATCATCGAGGCGATCCTGAACAGCGAGGTTCCGGTCGCGGTCTTCATCGGCCCCTCGGGCGCGCGCGCCGCGTCGGCCGGATACCTCATCACGCTCGCCGCCGACGTCTCGGGCATGGCCCCCGGCACCAACATGGGCGCCGCGACGCCGATCGCGGGGACGGGCGGCGAGATGCCGGAGACGCTCAGCCGCAAGGTGGAGTCGGACGCCGCCGCCTACCTGCGCTCCATCGCCGAGCGCCGCGGCCGCGACGTCGAGCTGGCCGAGGAGGGGGTCACCGAGGCGCGAAGCTGGACCGCGTCGGAGGCGCTCGAGGCCGGACTCATCGATCTCGTGGCCCGCGATCCGGCCGACTTCCTGGCGCAGCTCGACGGAAGGACGGTCCGCCGCATCGACGGCGAGGAGGAAACGCTCGAGGTCGGCGGCCTCCCGGTGGTCGTGACCGAACTCAGCACCCGGGACCGGGTGCTGTCGTTCATCGCGAACCCGAGCCTCGCGGTGATTCTCGGGATGATCGGGCTGCTCGGCCTTTATCTGGAGTTCTCCAACCCCGGCATGCTGTTTCCCGGCGCGCTCGGGCTGGTCGCGCTCGTCCTCGCCGGTTTCGGCCTGAACCTGCTGCCGGTGAGCGCGCTCGGGATCCTCCTGTTGCTCGCCGGCCTAGGCCTCCTGATCGCCGAGACCCTGACCCCGTCGTTCGGGATCATGGGCCTCGCCGGCGCCGTCGGCCTCGCCGCCGGACTGCTGTTCTTCTTCGAGGAGCAGTCCCTTCCCGTTCCGGAGCTGCACGTGTCCTACGGTCTCGTGATCCCCACCGTGGTCGTCTTCGCGGGCCTCGTCTTCTTCCTCGGCCAGATGGTCCTGCGCGCCCACCAAGCGCCCGCCGTGACCGGGAAGGAGGGGATGGTCGGGCTCGTCGCAACGGCGCGGGCGCCCATCCCGAGCGGCGGCGCCGGGACGGTCTTCGTGCACGGCGAGTACTGGCAGGCCACGGCCCGGGACGCGGTCGCGGTCGGCGAGCGGGTGCGCATCGAGGCGGTCGAGGGGCTCACCCTGCGCGTCGGCCCCGTCTCCTCCGACGCGCGCTCCATCTGATTTCGTCCGGCTCGAAAGGAGTCATCCCATGTTCGGCCTTCCGCTCGGAACGCTTGTCGCGATCGCCCTGGTCGCCATATTCATCGTCAACTGGATCAAGGTGCTCAACGAGTACGAGCGGGGGGTCGTCTTCCGCTTCGGGAAGCTTCTCCGGGGGACCAAGGGGCCGGGCCTCGTCTTCGTCCTGGCCCCCATCGACCGCATGGTGCGGGTGAGCCTGCGCCTCGTGGCCTTCGACGTGCCGCCGCAGGACATCATCACCCGCGACAACGTCTCGGTGAAGGTGAACGCGGTCGTGTTCTTCCGCGTGATCGACCCGATCAAGGCGGTCATCGAGGTCGAGGACTTCCTCTACACGACCTCGCAGCTCGCCCAGACCACGCTTCGCAGCGTCCTCGGACAGGTCGAGCTGGACGACCTGCTCTCGCAGCGGGAGCAACTGAACACCCAACTCCAGCGGATTCTCGACGAGCAGACGGATCCGTGGGGGATCAAGGTCGCGTCCGTCGAGGTCAAGCACGTGGACCTTCCCGCGGACATGACGCGGGCGCTCGCCCGGCAGGCCGAGGCCGAGCGCGAGAAGCGGGCCAAGGTCATCCACGCGGAAGGCGAGCTCCAGGCCTCCACCCAGCTCGCCAATGCCGCGCAGGTCGTCGGTCGCCACCCGCTGGGCGCGCAGCTCCGCTACCTGCAGACGCTCACCGAGATCGCCTCGGAGAAGAACTCGACCATCGTGTTCCCGCTGCCGCTGGATCTGGTGAAGCCGTTCCTCGAGATCGCCAAGCCCGACGAGAAGGACTGACGCCCATCCCGTAACATTCCCCGCGCCAAGCCGACCGGAGGGCCCATGACCACAGCGCAGGACGACCATTACGACGTCCAGTTCACGACGCGCCAACTGGCGATCCTGCTCGGACTTCTGGTTCTCGTCGTGGGGGGCGTGTTCGTCGGGGGCGTCCTGATCGGGCGAAACCTCGCCCCGCCGACCATCGCAGGGAGCGCGCCGCCGCCCGTAGAGCAGCCCGTCGCCCAGCCGGCGGCCGAGCCCATGGAGCAGCCCGCGGAAGAGCTCGTCGAGGAGCGCCGTCCGGACGAGCCGCTCATCCCCAGCGGGACGACGGCCCAGGCGCCGGAACTCGTTCCCGAGCCGCCTCCGGCCCCCGAACCCGCACCGGAACCGCAGCCCGCGCCGGCCGCGCCCGCCGCGACGGGCGATTTCACGATCCAGATCGCCGCGTTGCGCGATCGGGCCGCCGCCGAGCAACTCCAGCAGGACCTCTCCGCGCTGGGCCTCGAGGCGTATCTCGAGGCCATGCCCCGGGGCCTGATCCGCGTGCGCGTCGGCCGTTTCGTGACCCGTGAGGACGCGCGGGCGACCGTGACCAGCCTCGACGCGGCCGGGCATCAGGCGATCGTCGTCCCCCGTTAGCTGGGGCCATGCAGCAGGAACTGCTCGAACGCTGGCGAGGGCTCAAGGACCGGATCGGCGCCGTCAGGGGGTTCCTTTGACCTGGACGCCGCGGCGCGGGAGATCGCCGAACTCGACCGGAAGCTGAGCGACCCGGAGGTCTGGTCGGCGTCGGGGAGCGGGCGGGAGCTCTCGCGCCGCCGCGCCTCGCTCGCGTCCGATCTCGACGGGGGCCGCGACCTCGACGGTCTGGCCGACGAGGTCGCGACGCTCGTCGAGTGGGCCGAAGAGGGGGAGGAAGACGTCGAAGCCGACTTGAAGGAGCACCTCGACCGGCTCACGGCCCGCGTCGGGGAGCTGGAGCTGCGGCGGCTCTTCCACGGCGAGCACGACGGCGAGGACGCCATCCTGTCGATCAACCCCGGCGCCGGGGGCACCGACGCGCAGGACTGGGCCGGGATGCTCCTCGGGATGTACCTGCGCTGGGCGAGCGGCCGGGGCCTGACCGTGGAGATTCTCGACCGGCAGGCGGGCGACGAGGCGGGGATCAAGAGCGCGACCGTCGAGGTGCGGGGCGAACACGCCTACGGGCTGCTGCGGGTCGAGTCGGGCATCCACCGGCTGGTCCGCATGTCCCCGTTCGACGCCCAGCACCGGCGGCACACGTCGTTCGCGTCGGTGGCGGCGTTCCCCGATCTCGACGACCGCATCGAGATCGAGATCGAGGAGGGCGACCTGCGCATCGACACCTTCCGCGCCAGCGGCAAGGGCGGCCAGCACGTGAACGTGACCGATTCGGCGGTCCGGATCACCCACCTGCCGACCGGGATCGTGGTCTCCTGCCAGAACGAGCGCTCCCAGCACCGCAACCGCGACAGCGCGATGAAGGTGCTGCGGGCGCGCCTGTACGACAAGGCGGTGCGCGAGCAGAAGGAATCCGAGGAGGCGCAAAGGGAGAGCCTCGGCGAGAACACGTGGGGCAACCAGATCCGGTCGTACGTGTTCCAGCCGTATCGCATGGTCAAGGACCACCGGACCGGCCATCAGGCGGGAGACGTGGACCGGGTCATGGGCGGCGACCTCGACGCCTTCATCAAGGCCGGGCTGAAGTTCTTCGCCCGCCCGCCTTCGTAGAATGCGGGGCATGCGTGCCCTCCTCTCCATCCTCCTCGTTCCGACCCTTCTGGCCTGCGGGACCGGAAACGAGCCGTTCGATCCGGCCGCGTGGGAGCGGTCCGTGGCCGACTGGCGCCAGCGGGAGGAGGCGGACCTCACCTCCGACCGAAGCTGGCTCACCGTCGCCGATCTCCACTTCCTGACCGCCGGGGAGCATACGGTCGGCAGCGCCGAGGCCGATGACCTGCGCCTTCCGGAGCGCTTTCCGGAATCCGCGGTGCACGTGACCTTCGACGCGGATGGGCGCGCCTTCGCGACCGTGGCGGACGGCGTGGAGGCGACGCTCAAGGGCGAGCCCTTCACCTCCGGCGAACTCGAGATCGGCGAGGCCGCCGCGCTGGCGCTCGACGATCGGGTGTGGTTCTGGCTCCACACGAGCGGCGAGCGCCGGGCGCTCCGGCTGCGGGACCTCGATCATTGGCTGCGGACCACCTTCACCGGCCGCGTCTGGTATCCGCCGTCGCCCGAGTATCGGGTCGAAGCGGTGTTCGATCCCTACGCCGAGGAACGCCACGTCAAGGCGGTCAACATCCGGGGCGATCTTGAGGACTACGTGTCGCACGGCGAAGTGGTGTTCGATCTCGGCGGCGAGAGCCAGCGGATGCAGGCGTTCACCCGCAGCAACGGCAACCTGTTCTTCGTCATGACCGACGGCACGAGCGGAGTGGAGACCTACCCGTCGGCGCGGTTCCTCACGGTCCCGCCGCCGGCGGACGGCAGGGTGATCCTCGACTTCAACCGCGCCGAGAATCCGCCCTGCGGGTTCAGCGAGTTCACGACCTGCCCGACGCCGCCGCCGCAGAACCGGCTTGAGATCCGGGTCGAGGCCGGCGAGCAGCGCTACCACCGCCCGGCCGCACCCACCGGCTGATCGCTTCCCGGTGGGCGTCGGCATCTCGATCGCGCTGGACCGTCCGGTCGCCGGGTTCGCCCCGGATGAGTTCGCCGGGCACGCCCTGAATCAGGCGCGATGGGAACTCTCCGAGGTCGCTGAGGCGGCGGGCCTGTCGCCGCTGGACGAGTTCGTGAGTCTCAGCCCGGAGGAAACCGAGATTCTCGCCGCCGACCTCAACTTCGACGCGGACGCCGATGCGGTGACGCCGGCGGGCTGGTTCCGGGCGCAGGACGGTCTGGACCTGATCCGGGCGCTCCGTGCGGGGCTGGATGCCGACCCGGAGGCATTCCCGGCCCCCGCCGCGCTCCGCTCGGAGCTGGCGCAGCTTGAGGAAATGCTCGCCGCAGCCACCGAGGCGCGGGCGCGCTTCCGGTTCTCAGTCGCCTACTGAGCCGGAGCGGCTACCACCGCCGCCCGCTCGGAACGAGCGCGAGCTCCAGAAGTTCAGATGGGGGCGTTCTGGATGTGGGCGAGGTGGTGGCGGCCGTGCCACGTGTAGATCCCGAGGTTCTTCGCCAGCGTTGTGACGTTCCCCTCGGGGCTTCGAAAGGAGCGCTGGAGCTCGGCGAAACGCACGCCGGCGAGAACTCCCACCCAGCGGGCGTGGAGCGCCTCCAGCAGGTCAAGCGAGTGTTCGACCGGCGCTTGGTAATCGGGGAGCTCCGCGACCTTCCCCACATCGAACGGCTTCACGACCGGGGCGTCCTCGGTCAGCGCCCAGCGGAACCGGAGGAAGCTGTTGAGGTGCGTGTCCGAGAGATGGTGGACGATTTGCCGGACGGTCCAGCCGCCCGGCCGGTAGGGCGTGTCGCGCTGGCTCTCCGACAGCGGCGTCACGGCGCGCCGCAGGTCAAGAGGGAGGCGGCCCAGATCGGCCGTCCACTCGGCGATGTGCTCCTCCGTGATCGGATCGGGGGCGGCGAACCGCCCGATCGGGAAGCGGGGATCGCTCACGAGCGGACGAGCCGACTCGTCGCCCACGTGATCAGCCCTCCGATCAGCGTGGTGACGGCCAGCATCCAGAAACCGATCTGCGGGAGCACGCCGCCAATGAACCACCGCGCCAGCGGGGCCATCCCCTCCATGTCGGGGTAGGCGTCGTAGTGCGTGCCCCACGCGCCGAGCGTTGCGAACAGCATGATGACCATCACGGGAACCCGCGCTCCCACCGAATACGAGAAGTTTGCGAGCAGTGCGCCCCCGAGGCCGCGCTCGCCGGAGCGGCCCCGGAGGACGCCGAACCAGATCGCGAACAGCGGGATGAGCCAGACGATGCCGATGATCGCCCCGGCCCCGCCGGCCTCACGGTTCACGAGGGCGTCGGGAAGCCCCCCGAGCGCCCCGAGGAGCCGCACGAGCGTCACCACGAGCGAGATGACGATGGCGATGCGGACCGCCCGACCCACGCCAGCGGCGTCAAGCCGGTTTCCGAACGGAATCCAGTAGTTCATCGGATCACCTCCTGAGGGCGGGCGATTTTGCCAGAATTGGTCCTTCCGTGGAGGTTCCTCGCATGTTCCGGTTCGCCGTCGCCGTCTTTCTGCTCCTGTCGCTCGCGTGCGGCGGCGAGGCTCCGCGCTTCGACGAGGCGCGTCTGTTGAACCAGATTTCCACGTTCTCTTCCGACGAGTTCGGTGGCCGGGCCCCGGGTTCGCCCGGCGAGGAACTCGTCGTGGACGCCCTCGTGCGCGGATTCACGGAGGCCGGAATGGAGCCCGGGAACCCCGACCGGACGTGGGTTCAGGAAGTGCCCCTCGTCGGATACACCGTGACCACCATGGCCGGCGCCTCGGACCCCGGCGGTGCGTGGGAGGCGGCCACCGACTTCGTGGCATGGACC
Source organism: Vicinamibacteria bacterium (assembly GCA_965199715.1). GTDB lineage: Bacteria > Acidobacteriota > Vicinamibacteria > Marinacidobacterales > Marinacidobacteraceae > CBDATA01. The sequence goes on along the minus strand of OZ241322.1, from coordinate 629,762 downwards.
CGTCGCCCGGTGGAGTCCGCCGCCACCGCCGGTGACCTGCTCTTCGTCGGATACGGCGTTCAAGCCCCGGAGTACGGCTGGGACGACTTCGGCGAGGCCGACCTCGCCGGGAAGATTCTGGTGGTGCTCGTGAACGATCCGCCGGGAGACCACCACTTCGGTGGAAGCGCGATGACGTACTACGGGCGCTGGACCTACAAGTTCGAGAAGGCGGCGGAGATGGGTGCGCTCGGGGCGCTCGTGGTTCACGAGACCGGCCCTGCCGGATATCCGTGGGAGGTCGTCAGCGGTTCGTGGACCGGCGAACAGTTTGACCTCGACGTACCCGACGACGGGAACCTGTTGGAACTGGAGGGATGGATTTCGAGGGAGAACGCCATTCGGTTGTTCGAGAGCGCAGGACACGACTTCGACGCCGCTCGCGCCGCAGCGGCGGAGCCGGACTTCGAGCCGGTGGAGCTCGGCGTGGGCGCCTCGTTCGAGCTGGAACTCACCCGCCGCACGCTCCGGTCCCGGAACGTCCTCGCGCGACTGCCCGGTGCGGAAGCGCCCGGCGAGACCATCATCTACACGGCGCACTGGGATCATCTCGGGACCGCTCCCGGCGGCGACGGCGACCGCATCTACAACGGGGCCATCGACAACGCGACCGGAACCATGGGACTGGTGGCGCTCGCCGAGGCGTTCGGCCGGGAACCCGCCCCACGCCGCAGCGTGCTGTTCCTCGCGGTGACCGCCGAGGAGCAGGGGTTGCTTGGGTCCCGCTTCTACGCCGAGAACCAGCTCTACCCGACTCGGGAGACCGTGGCGGCGCTCAACCTTGACGGCATGAACGTCTGGGGGCGGACTTCGGACATCACCGTCGTCGGCCTCGGCCAGTCCGAGCTGGACGATGTGGCTGGTGGAGTCGCCGCGGCGCTCGGCAGGGAACTGCGACCGGATCCCGAGCCGCAGAACGGCTACTACTACCGGTCCGACCATTTCGAGTTCGCGAAGGTCGGCGTTCCGGCGTTCTACGGGGACGGGGGCTCGGAGTTCATCGGCAAGCCCGAGGGCTATGGAATGGAGATGCGCGAGCGCTACGTCGCCGAGCTTTACCACAAGCCCGCCGACGAGGTGGAGGACGCATGGGACCTCTCCGGAATGGTCGAGGATCTGGAGTTCCTCTACCGGATGGGCCGCAGCCTCGCGGACTCCGAGGACTGGCCGGAGTGGAGCGAGACCAGCGAGTTCCGCGCCCGCCGCCTCGCCGACCGCCCCTGAGTATCGCGTATATAGCAAGAACGCTATAATGCTCGTGTGGGTTGGGTCGTGGAAGCTGTCCGGCGGCGGACTCGGAAATTGCGGCGCTCCCCTCAGCCCCCCGTGCGCGTTTGTTGCGGCTGCTTCGAACTGTTCGGGAGTTCGGGCCCATCAACCTTCCGGCTAGGCACGCCAGGCACCTTGGGGGAAGACCCTGGGAGTTCAAGGTCAGCGCACACGGCACGAGGGCACGGGCGATCTACGTGACAGTCACCGGTCGGCGTGTCGTGGCGCTGCACGCGTTCCCCAAGAAATCGCGTCGCACGCCCCTGCGGGCGCTCGCGACGGCTCGTGAACGGATGAAGCAGGTGATTCCATGACCAAGCTTGAGGACCTTGAGAAGCGGTTCATGAAGGACCCGGAGTTCCCGGCCGAGTACGCACGTGCTGAAGAGGAGTTTGGCCTTCTTGAGGCGCTGCTCCGTGCCCGGACGGCCGCCAACCTCACCCAGGAGGATGTCGCTCGCCGTCTCGGCACCACGCAGTCCGCGATCGCACGCCTTGAGGGGGGGAAGGTCTCTCCCTCAGTGGCGACGCTGCAGCGGTACGCCAAGGCGACCGGTACGCGTCTCCGCCTGGACTTTGTGTCCGATGCCGGAGTGGACCCCACGGCTTCCGTCGTGGCCGACGCGGAGTAGCGCCGAGTGTCCGCTGCTTCCGCCGCCCCGTGTCCCTTGCTGCCGAGCCCTCCTGATGGCCCGGATCCGAAGCGTCGTGCGTTACGCCCTTCCCATCCACAGAAGGGCGCCAGCCTAGTCCGAGCATGCCGCGACTACTCGCGATGAGTTCCTTGAAGAGCTCGGGCAAATTGTCTCTCGAGCGCCTTCTCGGTATGGAGAGCGGCTACGTCCTTGATTTCTCCAATCGGACCTTCGCCGAGTTCTTCGAGGACTACGGAATCGACATCTATTCGGAGAAATACAGTCAGCAAGGTCAGTCCAAAGCCAATCGGCTTCGTGCGTTCTGGAGCTTGGAGTCGAATGATCTTGTAGGGCGTGTTCTGCTTGGCTTGTGCGAACACTACACGGTGCACTATGCACCCGGTCGTGAGAATGGGGACGATCGCCTATTGGAGCGAACACACGCCTTGGCAATACGACTGGTCGGTGGAGTGGGGGAGACTCGCGTTTCTGATGTCGGAACGTTCCTCCAAGCGGAGTTTCCGCGCCCAGACATCTCGCGGCTCCCGATCGACGGAGTGCTGCGACCGATCGTGGCCCTACGCCTGACGGAAATCGAGGCCTGCTTCGCAGCGGGGGCGCATCTTGCCACGATCATCCTGTGCGGCAGCGTACTGGAAGCGGTCTTGATGGCTGCCCTGCGCCTACCTACAGCGGGCGGCACGACTGCGACGGCTGCTTTAGCTGGGCGGCAGGGTGTGCTCATCGGACGCAAGGGCAAGAAGGGAGGCGTGAGTCTGGGGCCGATGATTGACACGGCGCACGAAAGAGGACTCTTGGGCGACGATATTCTGAAATATAGCCACGCGCTTCGGGAGTTTCGGAATTACGTACACGCTAGCAAGCAGTTGGAGACCGGCTTCACGCCGGACGTACACACGGCGACGCTTTCTCGGCAGGCGATGCTGGCGGCGCTGGATAGGTTAGCCGCCAAGGCTCAGTGAACATGTGCGTGAGGGGTCCCAAAGTGATCGAGCGCGGCTCCAGCCCCTACTGGCCCCAGTCGTAGCCGAGGCGGACGTAGTAGTAGCCGCCGCTCATCCCCCAGGGCGTGTACTCACTGTATTTCTCCCCCACGTCGCCGGCGCGGGCCGTGACTTGCGAGTACGTGTTCAGCGCGTTCTGGCCGCCGACGGTCAGCGTCACGTTGTTGCGTACGTCCAGCGTGACTTCGAGATCGACGATCGGACGCCCGTTGAAGAACCCCTGCTCCAGTCCCGCCGACGGATCGAAGATCTGTGCGTAGCCGCTGTCGAAGTCGTACCACCCGCCGTAGTAGCTGAGCCTTCCGAGCATCCGGGCCGGTCCGGCGTGGTGGACGACCGTGACGTTGCCTCGGTTCCGGGGGAGGGCGTAGGCGTATTCGGTGATCCGCCGGTCATCCAGCAGGCCGCCCTCGTTCTCGGTGACTTGTGACCGGGTGTGGTTCCAGGCGGCGCTCACCGTCGTGTTTCCCCGGAGCGCCAGCGGAGTCCACGTCCCGACCACGTCGATCCCGTGGGAACGGGTCGAGAACGCGTTCGTGAAGAAGCGGAAGCGGCGCAGGTCTCTGGCCGCCGCGATGCCAGCCGTCTCCAACTCCACGATTTCCGGCTCGGTCAGGGTGAAGTTGCTGGTGATGCCGATGCGATCCGACAGCTCGATCCGGAAGTAGTCGGCTGTGACCGAAACGGTCCCCGCTTCCAGCACGGCCCCGAAGGTGTAGTTCACCGAGCGTTCCGGCCCGAGCGGCTTTCCGCCGCGCAGCGCAGCGAGCGGGGAAGTCGGCGGAATCGCGCCGAGGTTGATCAGGTCGCCGACCGACGGGTCGAACCAGCTCGCGATGTTGAAAGCGTTCTGCTGGCCCGGAGTCGGGGCGCGGAATCCGGTGCTGACGCCGGCGCGCAGGAATCGAAAGCGCCCGGTGAGTTTGCCGTTCAGGGTCGTGCCGAAGTCCTCGAAGTCCTCCAGCCGGACTGCGGCCCCGGCGGTCCAGTCCTCTTCCTCGTGGAGCTCCAGATCAAGGTAGCCGGCCGTACTGGAGCGATCCCACCGACCGGCATGGAGGGGGCTGTACCCGAAGAAGCCGTTGGAACCCGAAGTGAATCCCTGACGACCGTAGGGACCCACGGCCCACGACGCCTCGTCGCCCTGAAGGACCTCGTAGGCCTCGTTCCGCCACTCCGCGCCGCCCGAGAGGTGCACCCGTTCGCTCAGGTGGTACGAGAGATCCACGTTGAGGTTGATCTCCCGCTGCACCGCCGAGCCCGGATCGAACGTCGTGGGCGAGGCCGGGCCGAGCGAGGCGTTCACCGTGTCCCGGATGAACGTGTCTGTCTCGTGGGCGCCGATCGCGCCGCTCACGTCCCACTGGAAGCCGTTGGCGTGGAACCCCCGCATGCCGGCGGTCACCGCCGCGTCCCGCGCCACGGCGCCCATCTGCGGCGTGAAGCCTCCGGGGAGAAGCTCCTGAAACGTGAAGCAGTCGGGATCCGCGAACACCTGTCGGAGCGCGACCGGATCGGGAACGTGGTCGGTGATCCGCACCACGGGGCAACCAGCGGAGCCGGTTCCCGCCGCCTGCAGCGCGTCGGCGATCAGGAGCGTGGCCCCGCCGTCGTTGCTGTACACCCCGAGTCGCGTGTTCGGATTCCGGAAGAAGAACCCCTGCGTCACTTTGCGGCTGGCGTAGTTGGCGTGGGCGTACGTCTGGACGCCGCCCGCGGCCGTGTATCCGAAGTTCCCGAAGAGCTTCAGGTCGTCTTCCACGCTCGGGCGTCCCCAGCGTTGTGGCGCCTCGGACGCGACGTGGGTGTTTCCGGCGGCGATGAGCGCCAGCGCGTCGGTGCGCGCCGCCGTCCGGCTGGTCGCGGCCGAGGCGCCGTACTCGAGGCTCAGGTTCGCGAAGCCGCTCGCGCCCAGCGGGAGCCCGAAGTTCGCCGCGAACCGGCCCGATTCGCCGTCGCCCTCGCCGTGGGCGCCCGCGGTGAACGACACGGAGCCGCCCGACGAGGCGTCCTTCAACTGGAAGTTGAGCACGCCGGCGATGGCGTCCGAGCCGTACTGCGCCGCGGCGCCGTCCCGCAGCACCTCGACCTGGCGGATCGCGATCGACGGGAGCGTCGAGATGTCCGCCCCCTGCGACCCGAACGCGACGCCGTTCCCGCCGTGCCAATCCACCACCGAGGAGCGGTGGCGCCGCTTGCCGTTCAGCAGGACCAGCGTGTGGTCCGGCGCGAGGTTGCGCAGCAGCGCCGGGCGGACGATCGAGGCCATGCCCGCGATCGGCTGGTCGTTCACGTTCAGCGAGGGCACGACGTTCCGCAATTGGTCCTTCAGGTCGAGCGCCCCCTGACTCGCCAGATCCGTGGCCGAGAGGACGTCCACGGGGACGGCCGAAGCCGTCACCGAGCGCGGCTCGGCCCGGGAGCCCACGACGATGGTCTCCGTGGCGAACCCCTCCAGCAGCAGCCGCTCCTCGTCGGGCGAGAGCCCCATCGCCTCGACCTCGGCCCGGGTCATCCCGAGCGCCCGGCTCAGGCCGTCGACGAGCTCCTCGTGCTCGTGCTCTTCCTCCTCGTGCTCGTGGGGCTGCGCGGTGGCGAGCGCCGAAAGGCCAAGAGACAACAGGAGAAGCAGGGGGCGCACGGAGTCAGGCCTGCCGCATCAGATACGGAGCGATGCGGTCCTCGTCAGGGGGCCTTGTGGCGCGCGAGACCCCCGCGAGGACGAGCACGTTGACGAGCGCCCCCCAGATTCCCGGGTGGACGCCGAAGAACGCGAACTGCGGCCAGATGTTGAGCAGGAGCGCGACGGCGCAGCCGGCGACGAGGCCCGAGATCGCGCCCGCGCGGGTGGCCCGCCTCCAGAACATCGCCGCGATGAGTAGCGGGAAGAACTGGGCGATCGCGCCGTAGGACATGAGCAGGAGGCCCACGAGGGAGGCCTCCGAGCCGATCGCCAGGTAATAGGCCAGCGCTCCCATCCCGAACGCGGCCCAGCGGATGAGCCGGGTCTCGGCGGCCTCGCTCCGCTTCCGGCGGCGTAGCGGGCGCTCGAGGTCCCGGACGAGGACGGACGCCCCGGCGTGGAGGATGGCGTCGCCCGAACTCATCGAGGCGGCGAGCGCCCCGGCGCAGAACAGCCCGATCACGAGCGCCGGAAGATCCAGGTCCATGAGCATGGTCGGCAGGATCGTGTCGGAGGGCCAGACGCCGGGATACGCGGTCACGGCCGCGAACCCGATGAGCAGCACCGGGATCAGGAAGACCTGGAACGTGGGGAAGAAGACCACCATCCGCTTCAGCGAGCGGATGCTGCGGGTCGCGTAGATCTTCATGAAGTAGTGGGGCCAGACCGAGAACCCGAGGATCGAGACGAGGATCGCGCTGGAGTAGGCCCCATGGCTCCAGACGGCGCCGCCGGCGTCGAGTCCGGGCGCGACCAGCATCTCGGGGGCCGAGGCGACGAGCCTGTCGAACATCGGGCCGATCCCGTCGTGCAGCTTGTACGGGAGGTACAGGCCGAGGCACCACGCGAGTCCGAGCATCAGCACGCCCTGAAAGGTGTTCGTCCAGCCGACCCCCACGACTCCGCTGCGGACGACGTAGATCAGGACGACCCCGTAGGCGAGCGCCGCCCCCGCCCACTCGGGCATTCGCCCCTCGGTCACCACCGAGAAGACGTATCCCGCCCCCTTCATCTGGATCACGAGGTACGGCACGAGCGAGACCGCGCTGACGACGGCCATGATGCCGGGCAGCGCTCGCGGGCTCTCGAAGCGATGCGCGAAGAACTCGGCCTGGGTGACGAAGCCGAAGCGCTTCCCGAGCAGCGCGATCCGCGGGCCGAGGAAGTACCACGGGAGCAGACCCACCGTCCCGTAGGAGACGATGTAGAACGCGGCGGCGCCGCGCGAGTACGCCCACCCCGGCGCGCCGAGGAACGCGAAGGCGCTGTAGATCGAGGCGCCCATCACGAAATACAGCACCACGAACCCGAGGTTCCGGTCGCCCGCGACGTATCCCTCCGGGGTGTTCGTCGCCTGCCGCCCGGAGAACAGGCCCACGGCGAGGGTCGCCCCGAGGTAGGCGAGCGTCGTCAGGAAGACGACGAGCCAGGCGTCCATGGGCTACCGCCGGTACTCCTCGTCGAGCGCGGCGTCGTCCTCCCGGTCCGCGCGGAAGACGGCGAGGAAGGTGAAGAACACCGCGGCCACCATGAGGACCAGCCAGAACATCGACATCGGCATGCCGAGGACCCGGGGCTCGATTCCCGCGAGCAGCGGGTAGAGCGGCCAGACGCTCAGCAGCATGATGGCGAGGCCGATCCAGAACCCGGCCCGGTGTCGGCGCTTCACTGCGGCGCGATCTTGATCTCGAACAGGGTGGGCCATTTCTTGCCGGTGACGAAGAGCCGCCGCGACTCCGCGTCCCACGCGATGCCGTTCAGCACGTCGGTGTCGGCCCGCCGCGCGGACGCCGGAAGCAATCCGGTCAGGTCCACGAACCGGAGCACCTGGCCGGACTCCGGGTCGATGCGGGCGAGCCGATCCTCGGTCCACAGGTTCGCCCAGATCTCCCCGTCGATCCACTCCAGCTCGTTGAGGCCGGCGACCGGCCGCCCCCGGTCGTACACGGGAAGCTCGCGCACCTCGCGGTGGGTCGCCGGATCGCGGAAACGAAGCACGTGGGTTCCGTCGCTCATCACGAGGAGCCGCCCGTCGTACGTCAGCCCCCAGCCTTCTCCGGCGTAGCGGAACTCGCCGAGCAGTCGGAACGAGTCGGGGTCGTGGATGAACCCGACGCCGGCCCTCCACGTCAGCATGTGGATGCGGCCGTCGGCGATCGCCGAACCCTCGCCGAAGAAATTCGGGAGCAGGCGGTGCTGGGCGAGCACGTCTCCGGTCTCGAGCTCGACCCGCCGCAGCGTGGACTCGCCGTGCAGGCCGGTGCTCTCGTAGAGCGCGCCCTCGTGGAAGAACAGGCCCTGGGTGAACGCGCCCCGGTCGTGGGGGTACTCGCGGACGATCCGATAGCCGTCCACCGGGGTCTGCGGCTCCGGCGGCGGAGGCGAGGGGGAGGGGGGCGGCGCCCCGCCGGAGGCCCCGCAGGCCGCCGCGAGGACGAGAAAGAGCCACCGGCGCGCCTTCATGGAAGGAATCATCGCACGCTCCCGTATCCTTCTTCCCATGCCCGAATCCTCACTCGCCGCCCGCTTCGGCGAGCATCTCGAGCGCGCTCTCGCCGGCCTCGCGGACGATCTGCGGGCTGTCGGCCACGACGCGCTCGTCGTGGAATCCGGCCGCCCGCGGCTCTTTTTCCGGGACGACCAGGCCCCCCCGTTCCGCGCCAACCCGCACTTCCTGCATCTCTGCCCGTGGGCGGTTCCCGACCAGATCCTGCTGGCGGCGCCGGGCGACGAGCCCGTGCTCATGGCGCTTCTCGCGGACGACTTCTGGCACGAGCCGCCGGTCCTCGAGGACCCGTTCTGGGCCGGGGGATTCCGCATCGTCCGCTGTCGCTCCCGCCGGGAGCAGATCGCGGCGCTGCTCGCCGAGCTCGAGGAGCGCCGCGCCGCGCTGATCGGCGAGACGCCCCACCTGGCCGGCGCGCTGGGGCTCGATCGCAACCCTCCCGCGCTCCTCAGCCGGATCGAGTGGCGGCGCGCGGTCAAGACGCCCTACGAGATCGACTGCATCGCCGAGGCCAACCGGGTCGCGGCGTGCGGCCACCGGATGGCGGAGGCGGCGTTCCGGATGGGCGGGAGCGAGGAAGTCATCCACCGCGCGTTCATGGTCGGCGTGGGCGGGACCGAGGGCGAGCTTCCCTATCCGACCATCGTCGCGCTGGACGAGAAGGGGGCGGTGCTCCACTACGAGGGCAAGCGCGCGGGCGGGCATACCGGCCGCAGCCTGCTCATCGACGCCGGCGCCGAAGTGCGGGGCTACGCCTCGGACATCACGAGGACCCGCGCCGGCGACGGCGCCGGCGAGGGCTTCCGGGCGCTGGTCGCGGCGGTGGAGCGAGCGCAGCTCGGCCTCGTCGAAGAGGTTCGCGCCGGCCGCCCCTGGGCCGAGGTGCATACGGCCGCCCACTTCGCGCTCGCCGGGGCGCTCGGCGAATGCGGCGTCCTGAGGGTCTCGGCCGAGGAAGCCGTCGAGACCGGCCTCAGCCGCGCGTTCTTCCCGCACGGGATCGGCCACTTCCTCGGGCTCCAGGTGCACGACGTGGGCGGTCATCTGCGCGATCCCGAAGGCAGGGTGGCGCCGCCTCCGGGCGCCTACCCGGCGCTGCGCTCGACGCGCGTCCTCGAGCGGGGCACCGTCGTGACCGTCGAGCCCGGGGTTTATTTCATCGAGAGCCTGCTGGGTCCCCATCGCGAGGGCGCCGCCGTGGACTGGGGGGTGGTCGAGGAACTCGCTCCCTACGGCGGGGTTCGCATCGAGGACAACGTGGTCGCGACCGAGATCGGTCCCCGCAACCTCACCCGGGAGCACCTGCCTGACTAGGCTCGTCCTGTTCGTCCTGCTCGGGGCGACGGCGTGCCGCTCGGGGTGGCCGCCCGCGGACGAAGTGACGGCGGTTCGGGACGCGCTCCACGCCGGGGTCCGGGCGCGGGTGCTGCGGGGCGATCTCGTCCGTGGCGACGGGTTCATCTACGCCGTGGACATAGGCGAGCTCCTCAAGGTGGCCGCCCGCTACCAAGACCGCGAGATGGCCGACGCGCTGCGGGACTTCGCCGTGCGCCGGCTCATCGTGGACGACCCCGACGATCCTTTCACCCGGGGATTCGCGCTCTGGCGGGTGCCCCCCGAAGCCGCCGAGCCCGACGCTTCGGGCACGACCGAAGCGCTTCGGATCTCGGAGGGCCTGTGGGAGACGGCCGAGGCGTTCGGCGAACCGGGCGACCGGGAGCTCTCCGTGCTGATCCTCGACGGCTACCTGCGGCACGCCGGGCCCGCGCGCGGGACGGACCTGCTCCTCGTGCGGAATTACTTCAACTTCCGCAGCCGGGACTTCGCGACGAACTCGTTCCTCGTGGACTACGCCCCCGACCACGTCGCCCGCGTCGCCCGCGCGGAACGCCGCGAGGACCTGGCGCACCTCGCGCGGGAGAGCTACCGGGTGGTGCGCGCCGCGGCGACGCCGGCGGGGCTGCTCTACGACGTGTTCCAGCCGGAGATGGCGACGCTGTACGACGACGAGCGGACGCTGCTGTATTCGCCGAACGACATCGTCCAGACCTCGAACGCGGCGGCGGTCGCGCTCCACGCCGCCCACGGCGCCCCCGAAGTGGCGGCCTCCGTGCTCGACTTCTGCGCCGGGAGGATGCCGGGCCTACGCCTCGCCTATTACGGCCGCACCGGCGAGGACGCCCGGAGCAAGCGCCCCGGCGTCGAGATCTGGGGCACGCTCGTCGAGCTCGCGGCGCGCGCGGGCGACCGGCGGTCGCTGGACGTCTTCCGGGGGTTTCTCGCGACGAACGCCGTCGAGGAGCGGATTCCCGAGGACGCCTTCCTGTACGTCGCGGCGCACCTGCTGCTCGGCCTCGACGCGCTTTGAGGAACGCCGCGACCGCGCTCGCCGGGCTGCACCTCGCGCTCGGAATGGGCGTGCGCTTCGATCCGCCATGGATCGCGCCGTCGTTGGCGCCGAGCCCCGATCTGGCCGGCCTCGCGCTCGTGCTCATCGTCGCGCCGGGCCGATTCGCAAGCCGAGGCGTCCGGCTGGGCGCTTCGGGTCTCCTGCTGATCCTCGCTTCGGCCCGGCTCGCCGAGGGAATCGCGCTCGGGTTCCTCGGGCGTCCGCTGGATCCGGTCGGCGACCTGCCGCACGTAGGCGCGGTCGCCTCCATGCTGGGCGTGACCCTGCCGATCTGGGCGCTCGGCGGGATCGTCCTCGGCGGCGCGCTCGCGTTCCTCGGCGAGCGGGCGGTCCGGGCGCTGGCCGAGGCCGCCGCGAGCGCCTCGGCCCGGACGCGCGCGATCGCCGGCGCGGTCGCGGCGCTCGCGCTGCTGTCTCCGGTCGGATCGGGAGCGGCCGCCGCGACCCGGATCGCGCTCGCGCCGCTTCTGGACCGCCCGCCGCCGCTGACCGAGCCGGCGCTGCCGCCCGCCCCGGATCTGGGCGGCGCCGACGTCGTGATCGTCTTCGTCGAGTCCTACGGGGTCGCCGCCCTCGACGAGCCCGGGTTGGGACCGGCGTTCGCGCGGCTCGCCGAGGACGCCGCCGCCGGGGGGTTCGGATTCCTTTCGGCGCAGATCCAGAGCCCGACCTTCGGCGGGGGATCGTGGCGGGCGCACGCCTCGCTCCTTTCGGGGGTCTGGATCGACTCCGAGGCCCGCTACCGGTCGCTCGTGCGCTCGGACCGGGAAAGCCTTGTCCGCCGATTCGGCGCGGCCGGCTACCGGACGGTCGCCTACGAGCCCGGCATCTCCGGGTTCTGGCCGGACGGCGCGTGGTACGGATTCGAGGAAACCCGCGACCGCGCCGGAATCGGCTGGGACGGTCCGCGCATCGGCTGGTGGGGCGTCCCCGACCAGTTCACGCTCTACGCGCTCCACCAGCAGGAACTGGCGCGGGCGGCCCGCCCGGTGTTCGCCAAGGTCTCGCTCATCATGAGCCACATCCCCTACTGGCCGGTCCCGCCCTACGTGACGCCGTGGAGCCGGTTCGACGAGGGGACCGCTTTCGCCGGCCCGATCCGGTCGGTGGCCCACGACGACTGGCGCGACCTCGAGGAGCTTTCGGATCGCTACGCCGCGAGCCTCTCGTACGAGATGCGCATCCTCGGCGGGTTTCTCCGCGACCTCGCGTCCCGCCGGGCGCTCGTGGTCGTCGTCGGCGACCATCAGCCGCCGAAGCTGTCGCTCCACGACAGCGACGCCTGGGCGGTTCCCATCCACGTCTTCTCGCAGGACGGGGCGCTTCTCGAGCCGTTCCGGGCGCTCGGTTTCGAGCGCACGCTCGTGCCGCTCGCCGGGTCGGCATGGCGGATGAGCGACCTGCCGCGCGACCTCTCCCGCCTGTTTCCTCCGAGGTAAGCTCCCGGCCGTGCGCCGGTTCCTCGTCCTGCTGCTCCTCGCCGGACCGGCGTTCGCGCAGGAGCAGGAGGAGGAAGAGCCCGAGGAGCCCGGCCCCACCGCGATCCGCCATACCGAGGAAGTCCAGGTCACCGGCACCGCCATCCGGGAGACCCCGATCGACTCGCCGGGCTCGGTCCATGTCGTGAGCCGCACGATCCTCGAGCAGCAGGGAACGCCGCATCTCTCGGATCTCTTCAAGAACCTGACCGTGAGCAGCGGCGTGCTGGGCGAGGTGAACAGTTGGTTCGCAGGCGGCGGCGCGGCCCTCCCGGAGACGATCGCCAACGTGAACCTGCGCGGGCTCGGCGCCTCGCGCACCCTCGTGCTCATCAACGGGCGGCGCAGCGCCGGCGTGCCGGTGAAGCTCGCCGGCGGCCGTTTCGTGGACGTGAACTCGATCCCGTCCATCGCGATCGAGCGCCTCGACGTGCTGAAGGAGGGGGCCGGGGCGATCTACGGATCGGACGCGATCGCTGGGGTCGTGAACTTCGTGACCCGCAGCGACTTCGAGGGTCTCGAGATCCACGCCTCGCACGAGGCGTTCTCCGGCTCGGGCGACTCCTCCTTCGGCGGGATCTGGGGCCGGCGTTTCGGGGAGACCAACCTGACCGCATCGTTCGAGTACGAGCGACGGGGCCGCCTCGAGGCCGCCGAGCGCGACTGGGTCCTGCGCGACTATCCGAACTGGGGCTGGGGCTGGTCGGGCACCGGCAATCCGGGCGCGTTCATCGTTCCCGCCCGAGGCGGACTCGACGCGGCCGGCCTCGCCGAAGCGCCCCGATTCCTCGATCCTCAGTGCGAGGCGCTCGGCGGCCATCCCGATCCCGGCTCGCGCACCTGCCGGTTCCGCTACCAGCCCTGGGACGACCTGATCGCCCCCGCTCGCCACCTGCGCGGCATGGCCGAGGTTCATGGCCATCTCGGGGAGCGCGGGTGGTTCCAGGTCGAGGGGCTGTACGCCGACGCCCGCTCCAACGACTGGGTGACCACGCCGTCCTTCCCGCCCATTTCTCTTTTGGACGAGCTCCAGATCGTACCCGCGAACCACCCCGGACGCCAGGCGTTCGTCGCGGCCCAACCCCAAATCCGGGATTCCGCCGGCGGCTTGCTGGACCTCGCGGGCGACGCCGATCCCTGGTACTTCTTCGGACGGCTCGTCGGCAACGCCGGGCCGGGCCGGAAGCTCGACCGGGGCAACGCGACCGGCCGGCTGGCCGCCTCGCTCGGCGGCGAGCTCGGCGTGAGCGGCGTCGGCTGGGAGCTCGGCGCGGTGTACGCCCGCGCGACCTCGTCCGTCCCCATTCCCGCTGAGTACGGCTGGCGCAAGTTCCTCGCGTTCCGGGGGTTCGGAGGGCCCGACTGCGGCGTGAGCGTGGTCCCGGACCCGAACGCGCCTTCGCGGATGGCCCTCGGACCGATCCCCGACGGAGTCGGCGCCGGGCGGGGGAGTTGCCACTGGTTCAACCCCTTCGGCAACTCAATCCAGTACTCCGCGCAGCCGGGCGCCGCGTTCGAGGAATCCCCGAATCCGCAGTACGCCGCGGGGCTCGGCAACGCTCCCGAACTCCTCGAGTGGATCCATGACCGGGTGGAGATCCACGGGGTTTCGGACGTCTTCACCGCCGACGCCACCGTGAGCCGGGCATTGAGCGACCGGGCGACCGTCGCCGTCGGAACCCAGTTCCGCCGGGTCTCGGCGAGCGCCGAGCCGAACGACGCCGGGAACCTGCAGCTTCATCCGTGCGCGGCCCCCGGCGATCGGGGCTGCCCGGTCCAGACCGGGCCGTTCACGTTCACGTCGGCGCAAAACCCCTACCGCGCCGACCAGCGAACCTACGCGGCGTTCTCCGAGCTCGCGCTCAAGCTCGGCGAGTCGCTCGACGTGCAGGTCGCCGCGCACTACGAGCGGTACGACTTCGCCGATAGCTTCGACCCCAAGCTGGCGGCGATCTGGAAGCTCGGCGACCTCGTCTCGCTGCGCGGGACGGTGCAGACCACGTTCCGCACGCCCTCGCTGGACGACGTGAACGAGGATCTCTCCACGTTCCAGGATTGGGTCGCGGCGAGCGGGACGTGGAAGGCGATCGACGACTCCGGCGACAGCGGCCTCGTCCCCGAGGAGGCGTTCACTTGGAACTTCGGCCTCGTGCTCGGCGGCGACGCGGCGTTCGAGGCGGCGTTCGATCTTTGGAGCTTCGACCTGCGGAACCCGATCGGGACGATCCCGCACTCGGGGATCGCGTCAGCCTACGCCGATCCCGCGACTCGCGCGCGGGTCCAGCAGTTCGTCAGTTGCCCGGGCGGACGCACCGACGGAAGTTGCGATCCGGTGGACATCGAGCGGATCCGCATCCGCCGGATCAACTGGCCGGGGCTCCGGACGTCGGGATTCGACTGGCGCCTCGGCGCCCGGCGGGTCATGGGCGCGGGCGCGCTCGTGGTTTCGCTCGACGGCAGCCTCACCCTCGACTACACGGTGGACTCGCTCGAGGTCGAGGGAGTCGTCGTCCACGAGGGCGAGCAGGCCGCCGGTTTTCTGAACCGCAACAACCCGCTCGCGCCGCCGCTGCCGAAACTGCGGACCCACGCGCTCGTCTCGTGGCTGCAGTCGGAGTTCACCCTGACTGGAGCCGCCCGCTTCGTCTCCGGCTACGAGGATCGCTCGACGAGCCCCGAGTACGCCGACATCGACTCGTGGCTCACGTTCGACCTGACGGCGCGGTATCAGTGGCCCGGCACGGCGTTCCACCTGACCGCGTCGGCGCTGAATTTCGCGGGCAGCGTCCCGCCGCTCGTGAACTACGAGCTGGCGTACGACTCACTCACCCACAACCCCAAGGGACGCAGGTTCAAGCTGGGACTCGGCTACCGATTCTGATCGGGATTCCCGTCGCCGCCGCCCTCGCCGGAGCGGTGCTTTGGCGCGTCCTTCCCGAACGGCGCCTTCACCGCGCGGCCGACGGGGCGCCGCTGCCCTTCGGCCCGGCCAACCAGGTCACCCTCGCCCGGCTCCTCGTCTTCGCGGGGCTCGGCGGCTGGTGCGCCGCCGGCGCGTCCGAGGCCCGGTGGCTTCCGGCGGGCGCCTACGGGGCGGCGACGCTGGCCGACGCGCTCGACGGGTTCCTCGCCCGCCGCTCCGGGCTCCAGTCCGAGTTCGGGGCGCTCTTCGACATGGAGACCGACGCGCTCGGCCACGCGGCCGCCGCGACAGCCGCCGCGATGCTCGGCGCGCTCCCGGCGTGGGGCCTCCTCCTCGGCTTCGCCCGCTACCTGTACGCGCTCGGCCTCTGGCTCGAGGGAGCCAGGCGCCCACTCGACCCGAACCCGTTCCGCCGGCGCCTCGCCGGGTTCCAGATGGGCCTTCTCGCCGTATGCCTCGTACCGGGGATCACGCCCCGGTGGTCGCTGCCGGCGGCGTTGGCGCTCGGCGTTCCCTTTCTCCTGAGCTTCGCTCGTGATTACCTCGTGGTCTCCGGGCGGCTCGCTCCCGGCGCGGGGGCGCGGCTCGCCCGGTTCCGGCGCCCGGCCGCCGCGGCCGCGCTGCTGGCCGCCCTCGTTCTGTCGGCGTTCGACGGCCCGGCGGCGCTCGGGGCGTTTCTCCTCGGCTGGCTTCTCATCGGTTGAGAACGTCGCGGATCAGGCGTTCCGCCCGCCGCGCCGACTCGGCCCAGACCGGCCAGCCCCGGTGCGTCCGCAACGCCGCCTTCCCCATCCGGGCGAGGAGATGGCGTTCGCCGGCGACCCGCCGCAGCAGTGCTGCGAGGTCCGTGTCCGACCCGACGAGCCAGCCGTTCTCGCCGTGGGCCACCACGTCGCCCGCTCCGCCGGACCGGGCGGCGATCGCCGGCAGGCCGAACGCGAATCCCTCGAGGTAGATCAGCCCGAACCCCTCGTGGCTGGAGGGAACGGCGAGCAGTTGCGCGGACCGCAACAGGTCCGGCAGTTCCCCCGGCTCCGCCCGGCGTCCGGCGACGTCGGTCTCGGGATCGGGATCCCCCCGAATCGTGAGCTCGCAGCCGCGAACGGCGCGGACGGCCTCGATCAGTTCCACGATCCGCTTCCGGCGCGAGAGCTGCCCGAGGAACAGGACGCGCAGCGGCCCCGGCTCGCGCGCCCGTCGCTCGATCGCGTCCTCGTCCGGAAGCCGCGCCGGGAGCGGCCCGCCGCCGAGCGCGTCCCGTCCCGGCGGGATCACGGCGGCGGGCGCGGGACGGCCCCGCAGCGCGAGCGCCCGATCCCGGGTCCATCGGCTCGGCGCGAGGATTCCGCGGGCGCCCCGGAGGAAGCGCCGCTCGATTCGCTCCAGCCGCCGGCGCTCGTCGGGCTCGCGCTCCGGCTCGTCGCAGCTCAGGTGGTGGACCATCGCGATCCGGGGCGGCGGCGACGGGGGAGCCGTCCGCAGCAGCTCGTCCACGATCAGGACCTCCACGTCCGGGGTCTCGTCCGTCTCGAGCAGGAGCGCGTCGTGGCCGAGTTCGGTCAGCGCCGCCGCGAGGCGCCGATCGTAGAGATTGCCCCCCGATTGGGCCCCCGGCTGGAAGGGGATCCGGAAGCCGATCCGCAGCGGGCGGGAACCCGCCGTCGCCTCGGGACGTATCTGCGGCACGATTCCGATTTTCGGTTCTTCCCGCCCACGGTTCCAGTCATGCGCATCCTCTCCTTCCTCCTGTCCGCCCTCCTCGCCAAGTCCGCCGCCGCCGAAACCCGGCTGCTCCGCTTTCCCGACGTGCACGGGGATCGGATCGTGTTCACCTACGCCGGCGACCTGTGGACCGCCTCCACGTCCGGCGGCGCCGCGACCCGGCTGACCTCGCACCCGGGGCTCGAACTCTTCGCCCGCTTCTCCCCCGACGGCTCCGAGATCGCCTTCACCGGCCAGCACGACGGCGACGAGCAGGTCTAAGTGATGCCGGCGGGCGGCGACGTACCGAAGCAGCTCACGTTCTACCCGGCTGCGGGGCCGTTTCCCACGCGCTGGGGCTACGACAACATCGTGTACGACTGGTCGCCGGACGGCGCCCGCGTCCGGTTCCGTTCGCTCCGGGACGGGGTCGGCCCGGCGGAGGGCCGGCTCTTCGAGGTGGCGCGGAAAGGGGGCCTTCCCACCGCGCTGCCGATGCCGCAGGCGGGCTCGGGGGCGTGGTCGCCGGACGGGACGCGCCTCGCCTACTCGCCGCTCTTCCGCGACTTCCGGGCCTGGAAGCGGTACTAGGGCGGCTGGGCGCAGGATCTCCACGTCTTCGATCTCGAAAGCCACGAGCTCACCCAGGTGACCGACGACCCACGGTCGGACCGGGATCCCATGTGGATCGGCTCGCGCATCTTCTTCACCTCGGACCGCAGCGGCACGAACAACCTCTACTCGTGGGACGTCGAGACCGGCGAGACCCGCGCGTGGACCGACTTCGAGGTCTGGGACGTCCGCTGGCCGGCGAGCGACGCCGAGGGCCGGATCGTCTTCGAGCGGCCGGCGCGCTCCATCTGCTGGAGTCCGCCGCCGGGGGCGCGCAGCGGCCGATCCCGATCACGGTTCCCACCGACGGGCTCCACAGCCGGCCCGGGAGGGTCTCCGCCGCCTCGAACATCGAGCGCTTCGACCTGTCCCCCACCGGCAAGCGGCTCGCGGTCGCGGCGCGGGGCGAGCTGTTCTCGGTGCCGGTGGAGAAGGGGGCGACCCGCACGCTGCTCGGCACTGCGGGGGCGCACGAGAAGTGGCCCGCGTGGTCTCCCGACGGCAAGACCATCGCCTTCATCTCTGACGCCACGGGCGAGGAGGAGATCTGGACGGTCGAACAGGCCGGCTCCGACCCGCCGGTCCAGCTCACCGAACGCGGGCGGGCGAGGCGCTACAACCCGGTGTGGTCGCCGGACGGCGGCCGCATCGCGTTCAGCGACAAGGACGGCGGGCTGTTCGTCGTTACCGTCGCCGACCGTTCGGTCGTGGAGGTCGCGAACGAGCGGTACGGGCAGGCGAACGACTACGGCTGGTCGCCCCGGGGCGGCCACCTGGCCTTCTCGCTGAATGACGAGGGCGGCTTCTCGTCCATTTGAATCTGGTCCGCCGGCGGCGCGCAGTCGCGGCGGATCACCGGCCCGGCGTTCAACGAGTTCTCGCCGGCGTGGGGCGTAGGGGGCGACTACCTCTTCTACCTGAGCGACCGGACGTTCCAACCGCAGATCGCGTCCTTCGAGTGGAACTACGCGTTGGCCCGGGAGACCGGAATCTTCGCGGTCGCGCTCCGCGCTGACACGCCGCACCTGTTCCCGCCCGAGAGCGACGAGGAGACGAGCGAGGAGGCGCAGGCCGACGAGAAAGACGAGGCCGAAGGGCCAATCGGGATCGACTTCGACGGGCTCCAGGACCGGGTGATGCGCGTCCCGGTGGACGCCCACAACTACCAGGGGCTCGCCGCGGTCGAAGGGTTCCTGCTCTACGGACGCGCCTCGGCCGTCTACTACGGCCGGAGCCCCGAGAACCCGCCCGAACTGCGCGTCTTCGACCTCAAGGCGCGGAAGGAGGGCGTGCTCGCGTCCGGGATTTCGGGGGTTGCGCTGAGCCATGACGGAATGCGCGCGGCCGTCCGCCGCGGCGCGTCGCTCGAGGTCTTCGACGTCGGGACCGCGCCCGCCTCGTCGAAGAAGACCGTTTCGACCGCGGGCCTCGAGGCCGACCGCGACCCCCGGGCCGAGTGGGCGCAGATCTTCGACGAGGTGTGGCGGCGTTTCCGTGATTTCTTCTACGTGGAGAACCTCCACGGCTACGACTGGGACGACATGCGCGCCCGCTACCGGGCGCTGCTGCCGCACGTGGAGCACCGCTCCGACCTCGACTACCTCATCAGCGAGATGATCGGGGTGAACGTCTCGCACGCCTACGTCGCCGGCGGCGACTTCGAGATTCCGGACCGGCCCGGCGCCGGGCTGCCCGGCGCCCGCTTCCGTTGGGACGAGGACGCCGGCCGTTACCGCATCGAACGCATCTTCATGGGACACAACGAGGAGCCCCGCTACCGCTCGCCGCTGCGCGAGGTCGGCGTCCGGGTCGAGGAGGGCGACTTCGTGCTCGCCATCGACGGCGTGGAGCTGCGGGGCGACGAAAGCCCCTATCGGAGCCTGCTCCACAAGGCGGGGCGGCCGGTGGAGTTCACGGTGCGCTCCGAGCCGACGTTCGAGGGGGCGCGGAAGGCGGTCTTCCAGCCGGTCGGCGACGAGGATCCGCTGCTCTACCTGAACCGCATCGAGGCGAACCGCCGGCGCGTGGAGGAGGCCGCCGGCGGACGGATCGGATACCTCCACGTCCCCGACATGGGCGCGAACGGCATCCGCGAGTTCATCAAGTGGTACTACAGCCAGACGCGCCGGGAAGGCCTCATCGTGGACGTGCGCGGCAACGGCGGCGGCCACGTCTCGCAGATGCTCATCGAGCGGCTGCGGCGCGAGGTTCTCTCGCCCGGCTACTCGCGCACCGGCGAGGCCGCCAGCACCTACCCGAACGTGGTGCCGCCGCCGCACCTCGTCTGCCTGCTCGACGAGAACTCCGCCTCCGACGGCGACATCTTCCCGGCCATGTTCCGGGAGGCCGGCCTCGGGCCGCTCATCGGGAAACGCAGTTGGGGCGGGGTCATCGGGATCACGAACCGCGGCGCGCTGCTCGACGGCGGCTCGGTGAACGTCCCCGAGTTCGGATTCGCGTCGGCGGAGGGCGAGTGGGTGATCGAGGGCCACGGCGTGGACCCGGACATCGAGGTCGAGAACGATCCCGCGTCGGTGATCGACGGCGGCGACCCGCAGCTCGAGCGAGCGATCGCCGAGATCCTGCGCGCGGTCGAGGAGGACCCGCGTCCGCTGCCGCCCCGTCCGCCGGATCCGGTGCGCATCCGGGGGCCGGGCGGTTAGATCAGGGAGCGGAGAAGCCGGCGGCGCGGTGCGAGCCGTCGCAAAACGGCTTCTCCGCCGAGCGCCCGCAGCGGCAAAGCGCTCCCTCGGTCATCGCGAGCCGCGCCCCGCCGCGCCCTGCGATCGCGAGCGGTCCCTCGAAGAGCACCGGCCCGTTCGGGACCGGCCGGAACCGCACGGTTCCCGATTCGCCGGCCGGGCCTTCGGGCCGGGGCGCGACGCGGGCGGGGTCGGAGAAGGCGGTCCGGGCGTGCGATTCGTCGCACAGCGGCTTGTTCTCCGAATGGCCGCACCGGCAGAGCGCGGCGCGGGTGTCCGCCTCGTCCCCGATCTCGAGCCGGCCGCGCACGTGGAGCGGTCCGTCGGGCTGGACCGAGGCGGAATTCCGGGGCTGCGGCTCCTCGGGCAGGACAGTCGCGGCGGCCGCCTCGCCGGGCGGGATCCGCTCCGCCGCCGGCGGCGCCATCCGCAGCGCGCCCGTCGGGCATCCGAGCACCACCCGCTCGAGCCGCTTCGGGTCGGCGGCGTCGGGAAGCACCCACGGGCGGCGCGACGTATCGAAGACCGCCGGCAGTCCCTTGACGCACACCTCGGCGTGCGTACAGCGGAACGAATCGAACGTCACCGAGGCGTTCTCGCCCCGGTAGTGGCGGACCAGCGACTTCATGCCGGCGACTCTACGGGATTCTCCTTCGGAGCTGGCCGGCTCTCGCGCCAGAGCCGGCGCGCCCGCTCCGAGAGGTCGTCGAGCAGCGTGTAGAAGAACGGCAGGATGAGCAGGGTGAGGACCGTGGAGGCGGCGAGCCCGCCGATGACCGTCCGGGCGAGCGGGAAGTAGTACATCCCGTCGAGCCCGGCGCGCCCGAGCCCCATCGGTACCAGCGCCAGCATGGTCGCGGCGGCGGTCATCAGGATCGGGCGCAGCCGGTCGCGTCCTCCGACCAGAAGCGCCTCGGTGCGATCCATGCCATCCCGGCGGAGCTTGTTCACGTGGTCGATCAGGACGACGCCGTTCTTGACTACGACCCCCATGAGCACGAGCAGGCCGATCTGGGCCATGAGGTTGAACGGGCTGTCGGTGAGCAGCAGCATCCACGCCGCGCCCCAGACCGCGTACGGAATCGAGATGAGGATCGCGAGCGGATGGACGAGCGACTCGAACTGGGCCGCCATCACGATGTAGATGAGCAGCAGCGCCAGCAGGTAGTTCACCGTCATGTTCTGGAAGTCATTGTCCTGCCGCCTGATCCGGTCCCCGAACGACCAGCTCGCGCCGGGCGGCAGCGCCATCGCGTCCATCTCCGACTCGATCTCGTTGCGCGCGCTCTCCCAGTCCTCGCCCTCGTAGGAGGCCCGCACCGTGGCCACCGCCTTCCGGTCCACCCGGCGGATGGCGCGGCTTCGATCGCGGATCTCGAAGTCGGCCAGGTCGCCGAGCGGAATCGGAATCCCGCCGTCCCCGATCAGAGTGAACTCGCGCAGGTCGGCGACCCGGGAGACGTCCCGCTGGGAGACCGTCAGGAGGACCTCGGCCTCGTGGTCCCCGGTCTGGAAGCGCCGCAGCGGGCGTCCGCCGAGGCTGAAGCTGAAGATCTCGGAGAGGTCGCGCGGAGTCATGCCGTGCCGCGCCGCGGCCTCCAGCCGCGGGCGCACGACGACCTCCCGGGCCGGCTGGGCGTCGCCGGCGCGGACGTCCACGACGCCCTCCACCCGGGCGAGCCGCGACTCCGCCTCCCCGAGGAATCCGGGGAGCCGCTCCGATCCGTCGTCGTAGAGACGCACTCGGAAGAACATGCTGTCCCCGCCGGCCTCCTGATCGTCGTCCCCGAAGACGATCCGCGTGCCGGGAAGCGCTGGGAGCGTCTCCCGCACCCGGTCCTTGATGGCGCGTCCGGCTTCGTCGCTGACGTGCTCGGCCCCGAACGAGATCACGGTCTGCGCCTCGTTCTCGGCGTAGTAGCTGTACACCGACTCGATCCCGAGTTCGTCCCGCAGGCGGGCGAGCTCGCGCTCCACTGCGAGCACGGCGAGCCGTGCGTCCTCCTTGTAGTGGAAGTCGGCGAACTCGTACATGAGGAAGATGCGGTTCCGGTTCACTCCCGAGAACAGCGCCGTCGAGAGCCCGAGGACGAACGGCAGGATCGCGGTTCCGAGGAAGACGACCGCGATCCCGGCGGTGATCCAGCGGCGCCGCAGGGTGAAGCGGAGCGCGCGCTGGTAGAGCGCTCCGAGGCGCTCGGTCCACGCCGGCGGCTCGCTCGGCTTGCGGGCGAGCAGGCGCGATCCCACGAGCGGGATGAGCGTCAGCGAGATGAACAGCGAGGCGAAAATCGTGAGCGAGATCGCGAGTCCGATCTCGCCGAGCCAGATCGACATCTGGTTCTTGGCCCCCACTACGGTCGGCAGGAACACCACCGCGGTGGTGACCGTGGAGGCGATCACCGCGCCCGACACCGCGTGGGCGCCGGTGATCGCCGCCGCCTTCGCCGCGAGGCCGCGGCCGTGCTCGCGCACGATGGACTCGAGCACCACGATGGCGTCGTCCACGAGGAGCCCGATCCCGATCATCATCCCCATCATCGACAGCACGTTCAGCGAGCGGCCCCCGAAATGGAGCACGATCGCCGTCGCGATGATCGACATCGGGATCGTCAGGCTGACGATCGAGGTCGTGTCCAGCCGACGCAGGAAGAGCAGCAGCACGAGGACCGCGAGCCCGGCTCCGAGCAGCCCCTCGGTGCGGATTCCGGCGAGACCGGAGGTGATCTGGCGGGCCATGTCGTCCCAGACGAACACGGTGACGCCGGCGAGCGCCGGATCGTTCGCGATGTCGTTCTCGATCACTTCCGAGACCTGCGTCGCCACCTCGACGGTGTTGGCTTCCGCGGACCTGTACACGGTGAGCCCGACCGCCGCGTCGTCGTTCAGCCGCCGCCCGAAGGGAATCGGCGGCTCCCGATAGGTCACGTCGGCGACGTCCTCGACGACGAGCCCGCGCTCGTTCAGCGGCAGGCCGCCAATCTCCTCGACCGCCGAGAGCGCCCCGAAGCCGCGCACCGGCGTGACTCCGTCCGCCGAGCGGATCCACCCCAACGCGACGTTGCGGTTCATGTTCTGGACGCGGTCCGCGACCTCGCCCAGATCGACCCGGTGGGCCGCGACCTGGTCGAGCCGCAGGTTGATCCGGATCTCGCGCGGCTCCACGCCGCTGAGTTCGACCCGGGCGACGCCGGGAACCCGGCGGATCGGGTCCACGATCCGCCGCTCCAGCCGCGGGTAGTTGGCGGGCAGGTCGATGCCCGGTGCGGAGATGCGGGCCTCGACGATCGGGATCTGCGTCGTCGAGAAGGTGGCGACGCGGATGTCGCGCACGTCCGCCGGCAACTGGTCGCGGGCGTCCTCGACCGCCTCGAAGACCTTGGCCCGGGCCAGGTCCACCGTCTCGCCCCAGGTGAAGTCCAACTGGAGCTCGGCGCTGTCGGCCGTGGCGGTCGCGCTGATGCGCCTCGTGCCGGGAATTGTGGCGAGCGCCTCCTCCAGCGGCTTCACGATCTCGCGCTCGATCTGCGCCGGGTTGGAGTTCGGGTAGGGGACGCTCACGAAGACGCCGGGGAAGTCCACGTCGGGCAGGAACGCGAGCGGGATGCGTCCGAACGAGAGCGCGCCGAGCACCAGCACGCTGAGCAGGATCATGGCGGTGGTGATCGGGCGGCCGACCGCGAGGCGGGGGAGGCTCATGCGGCGAATCGCTTTCGGTCGAAGACCGAGTAGGCGGTCGGGATCACGACCAGCGTGAGCGCGGTCGAGACCAGAAGCCCTCCGATCACGGTGATCGCCATCGGGCCCCGGACCTCGGCGCCCTCGCCGATCCCGAGCGCCATCGGGGTAAGCCCGAGGATCGTGGTGAGCGTCGTCATCAGGATCGGCCGCAGGCGGATCCGGCTGGCGGAGACGATGGCCTCGGTCCGTTCCATGCCGGCCCGGCGGAGGCGGTTCACGCAGTCCACCAGCACGATCGCGTTCTTCACCACGATCCCCGCGAGCATCACGACTCCGATGAGCACGATGACGCTCAGCGTGGAGCCGGAGAGGATGAGCGCCCAGATCACTCCGATGGCGCCCAGCGGGATCGTGAAGAGGATCAGGAAGGGATGGAGCAGCGACTCGAACTGGCTCGCCATCACGAAGTACACGAGGAAGATCGCCAGCCCGATGGCTAGGGCGAGGCTCCGGAACGACCGCTCCATCTCCTCGCGCTGGCCGCCGAACCGGGTCTCCACCCCCGCCGGCAGCCCGAGCCCGGCGACCCGATCCGAAATCGCCGCGGTGGCGCCGGCGAGGTCGGCGCCGTCGAGGCTGCCGGAGATCACGACGGCCGGACGCTGCGCCACCCGCCGCAGCTCCGCCGGCCCCTCGCTCACTTCGGCCGCGCCGAGCGCGCGCAGCGGCACCGTCCGGGAATCCGCCGCGTGGACGATCATCTCGGAGACGGCGGCGGTGCGGGTCCGCACCGAGTCGTCGCCCCGGACGACGACGTCCACCCACCGGTCGCCCTCGTCGAGCCGCGTGGCCACTTGCCCGCGCAGCCGGGAGCGCAGGGCCTCCGAGGCTTGGTCCACCGAAAGGCCGAGCCGCGCCAGCCGGTCGGCCTCGAAACGGACCCGGATCTCCGGGTTGCCCGCGTCGGTCGTGGAGCGCACGTCGGCGAGCCCGGGGACCGTCGCCACGGCGTCGCGGATGCGCCGCGCGCTCGGAGCCAGCAGCTCGCGGTCCTCCGAATAGACCTCCACCTCGACCGGCTGCCGGAAGCTGAAGTAGGACGGGCGGCCGAACTCGTACCGCAGCCCCGGCCGGCTGGCCAGCTCGGCGCGCAGCGCCTCGATGGCCGCGGCCTCGGCGTCCTCGTCGCCGCGGTCGGCCATGACGACTCCCACGCGGCCCCGGTGCTCGGCGCGGCCGGCGCTCCCCGCGAATCCGACGGATCCGCCGACCCCGGCCTCGGTCGTCACCCGCAGCACCGAGGGATCGGCTCGTAGTGCGGCGGCCGCCTCCTCGGCGACTGCGTCGGTCGCGTCCACGGCGGAGCCCTCGGGCAGGTGCAGGTCGAAATGGAACTCGCCCTGCGAGAGCGCGGGGATGAGCTCCACGCCGATGGCGTCCCGACCGGCGGCGAGCGAGCCAGCAAGGAGACCGCCCGCGAACAGGAACACCGCGACCGGATGACGCAGCGAGGCCCGCAGCGCGACCGGATAGGCGCGGGCGAGCGCGTTCTCGGCCGCCGTGAATCCCTTGAGCGCCGGTCGAAACGGCCACATCAAGGCTCGGCCCGCCGCGCCGAGGCCGGCGCGCCCGGACCGGAGCGTCCGCGCTCCGAGGCCGGGGACGCCGCCGCCGGAAGCCGGTTCGCCGCCGCGCGACGCCAGCACCGGGATGAGCGCCAGCGAGAACGCGAGCGAGGCGAGGATCGAGATCGAGACGGTGAGCGCCTGGTCGCGGAAGAGCTGCCCGGCCACGCCCTCGACGAACACGATCGGCAGGAACACGGCGACCGTGGTGAGCGTGGATGCGATGACCGGGCCGGCGACCTCCACGGTCCCGCTAGCCGCGGCGACCGGCGCGGTCTCGCCTCCGGTCCGGCGGCGGTGGATCGCCTCGAGCACCACGATCGAGTCATCGAGCAGCATGCCGACCCCGAGCGCCAGCCCGCCGAGCGACATGATGTTCAGCGACAGTCCCATCTGCTGCATCACGAAGAAGGTGGCCACGACCGAAACCGGAATCGCGAGCGCCACGACCGAGGTCGCCCCCCGGTCGCGCAGGAAGAGCGCGATCACGAGGATCGCGAGCAATCCGCCCTCGAGCGCGTTGCGGATCACTTCCGAAATCGCGCCCTCGATGAATTCGGACTGGTCGAACAGCGTCGTGAGGGTCACGCCGGCGGGAACCGCGTCCCCGATCTCGGCGAGCCGCGCCCGGATCCCCTCGGCGACCTGGACGGCGTTCGCGTCGCCCTCGCGGAAGATGCGGACCTCGACGCCCTCCGCGCCGTTCTCCCGGAGGATGACCTCCTGATCCCGGAAGCCCGATCGAACCTCCGCGACGTCCTCGAGGCGCACGCGCCGGTCCGCCGCGTCCTTGACGATCACCGCGCGGATGCGGTCGAGCGTGTCCAGCTCGTTCAGCGTGCGCACGAGGTAGCGGGCCTCGTCCTCATGGACGCTGCCGCCGGCCAGGTTCACGTTCGCCGCCCCGATCGCGTCCGAGATCTCGGCCACGGTGACGCCGTAGGCGGCGAGTCGGCCGTCGTCCACGTCCACTTGGATCTCGCGGGTGAGCCCGCCCTCGATCCAGATCGCGGCGACCCCGGCCACGGCGTCCAGGTCCTTCTTCAGGTCCTCTTCGGTCCACTCGCGGAGCTGGGCGAGCGGCGTCTCGCCCGAGACGCCGAGGCGGAAGATCGCGTCGGAAGACGGATCGAACCGCAAGAGGCGCGGCCGCTCGGCGTCCTCGGGAAGCTGGACCCCGTCGATCTTCTCCCGCACGTCCAGCGCGGCGAAGTTCATCTCGGTCTCCCAGACGAACTCGAGGGTCACCTCCGAGGCTCCGGCGCGGGAGCGCGAGGTGATCCGGCTGAGGCCCGGAACGACCGAGGCGGCCTCCTCGATCGGCCGGGTCACGAGCGTCTCCACCTCGATCGGAGCGGCGCCCGGCATCCGGGTCTCCACGGTGAGCGTCGGGTACGAGATCTCCGGAAGCAGGGTGACCGGCAGCCGCCCGAGGGCGACAAGCCCGAACACGCAGGCGGCGACCGTGAACATGGTCACGCTCACCGGCCGCCGGATGCAGGCGGCGATCAGGGACTTCATGGCGGCTCCTGCGGGCGGAGCGCGATCAGAGGCCGTTCAGGACTTCGACCGCCGCGCCGGGCGCGAGCGATCCCTGTCCGGCGACGACGACCTGCTCGCCCTCGGCGAGTCCCCCGGCGACTTCCAGCAGCGCGCCCGAGGGGCCCTCGATCTCCGCGCCGAGCGTGACGTCGCGCCGGACCGCGCGGCCGTTCTCGACCACGAACACGTGGCTCTGGCCGTTGCCGCGCATCACCGCCCGCTTCGGGGTCAGCACCGCGTTCTCGCGCACGCCGGTCTCGATGACCACCCGGGCGAACGAGCCGGGCCGCACCGCGCCCCCGCCGCCGTGCGGAATGGCCACGGTCACCTTGACGGTCCCGGTGGAGCGGTCCACGACCGGGCCGATCTCGCGCACCGCGCCGTCGCGCCCCGCGCCCCGAGGATCGGATTCGGGGTGGATCCGGGCGCGCTGGCCGGGCACGAGGCCTGCGACGTCGCGCTCGGGGATGTAGAGGCGCGCGATCAGGGTGTCGAAGTCGGCGAGCGTGAGCAGGTGCTGCGCCGGCTCGAGCCGCGCTCCGGCCACGACCGCAAGCTCGGTGATCGTCCCGGCGAAGGGCGCCCGGATCTCGGTCCGCTCGAGCTCCAGCCGGGCGGTCTCCCGTTCGGAGGCGGCGAGATCGCGGTCGAAGCGGGCCTTCTCGTATTCGTACTCGGCGACCAGATCCTGCTCGAAAGCGCGCCGCTGGCGCGAGAGCTCGGCTTCCGCCCGCGAGAGCCGCAGCTCGGCCTGCTCGAAGGAGAGGCGGCGGTCCCGCGCGTCCACGTGGGCGAGGACGGCCCCCTCGGCGACCCGCTGGCCTTCGCCGACGAGGATCCCGGTGACCACGCCGGAGGTCTCGGAAAGCACCTGCGCGGTGCGCTCCGCCTCGATCGCGGAAGTGGTCGCGAGGCGCACGGCGACCGGACCGACCCCGGCGGCGGCCACGCTCACCGGAGTGGGGGCGGGTTCCTCCGCGGCCGCCTCGGCGACCGTGGGTTCGGAGTCGGAGAGGAGGCTGGCGGCGACCGCGGCGCTGCCGACGACGGCCGCGCCCGCGATCAGGATGACCAGAGTGCGCTTCATGTCCACCCCTAACGGAAACGGCGGCGCGGAGGTTCCGGCCCGGCGTTTCGCGTATGCTTGCGCTTGGTATACGGGGCGGTTCATTGGTCAGGCATCGAATAGGCGGCGCTGCGGTCGCATTGGGCGTCGCGCTCGTCGCGCCGGCGGCCTCGGGGCAGGGCGGTCGGCTCGCCCTCGACCAGCAGGACGGCGACGCATCCTCGGTCGCGAGCCGACCGCTTCCGGAAGCGGCCGTGAGCCGGGAGGCCGACGGAAGCGTCACGCTGCGCGCGTTCCGGCTCGCCGAACCGCTCGCCGTCGATGGCGTGCTCGACGATCCCGTGTACGACGAGGCGCCGTCGGCCGAGGGATTCACCCAGATGGAGCCGAACGAGGGCGAGCCGTCCTCGGAGGCGACGCGGGTCTGGGTCTTCTACGACGCGGACAGCCTGTACGTGGCGGCGGAGCTCGAAGACCACTATCCCGAGCGCCGGATGGCCAACGAGATGCGCCGCGACCAGCGGAACATCGACTGGGGAGACAGCTTCTCGGTCATCCTCGACACGTTCCACGACGGACGCAACGGGTTCCTCTTCCACACGAACGCGCTCGGGGCGCTGTACGACGCGCAGGTCACCGACGAGCGCAACACGAACAGCGACTGGAACACCGTCTGGCGGGTGAAGGCGTCCAGCCTCGAGGACCGCTGGACCGTCGAGATGCGGATCCCGTTCCGTTCGCTCCGCTATCCGGCGGGAGGAGCCCAGACCTGGGGGATCAATTTCCGCCGCCGGCTGAAGCACCGCAACGAGCAGTCCTTCCTGACCCCCACTCCGCAGGCCTACGGGCGCAATGGGCTGATCCGGCTGTCGAACGCGGCGACGCTGGTGGGGCTGGAGGCCCCGCCGAGTTCGCGCCGGATGGAGTTCAAGCCTTACGCGATCGGGTCGCAGAGCCACGCGCCGCTGAACGAGGTGGACAACGAGTGGTCGGGGGACTTCGGGGCGGACTTCAAGTTCGGGATCACGGACGGGCTGACGGCGGACCTGACGTGGAACACGGACTTCGCGCAGGTGGAGGACGACGAGACGCAGGTGAACCTGTCGCGGTTCAGCCTGTTCTTCCCGGAGAAGCGGGAGTTCTTCCTCGAGGGGCAGGGGGTGTTCGACTTCGGGGGGCGTCAGACGCGGGCGTTCGGGGGGCAGGGGCCTTCGGACGCGCCGATCCCGTTCTTCAGCCGGACGATCGGGCTGTCGGGCGGGCGCTCGGTGCCGATCGCGGGGGGCGCGCGGGTGCACGGTCGGGTGGGCGCGTACCAGTTGGGGCTGATGAACATCCAGACGGGGGAGGCTTCGGGGGTGGACGCCTCGGCGACGAACTACAGCGCGGTGCGGGTGAAGCGGGACGTGTTCGCGCGCTCGAGCGTGGGGCTGATCGCGACGCACCGGAACGTGAACGCGGCGGAGACGGGGACGAACTCGCTGGTGGGGATGGACGGGGTGTTCAACCCGACGGAGCACGTGAACGTGAACGCGTTCTACATGGCGACGCGGGACACGGAGCGCGAGCTGTCGCACCGGGCGGCGAGCTACATGGGTCAGTTCCGTTACGACACGGACCTGATCGACGTGACGGCGGAGCGGATGTACCTGGGGGAGGACTTCAACCCGGAGATGGGGTTCGCGCGGCGCCGGGACTTCACGAAGACGGGGGGTTCGTTCCAGTTGGCGCCGCGGCCTCGGGGGATCGACCGGATCCGCCAGTTCGAGTTCAAGGTGGAGGCGAACAACTACGACCGCCTCGACGGCGAACTCGAGACCCGCGAGTACAAGTTCGACGCCCGCGCGATCTTCGAGAGCAGCGACCGCATCTTCCTCGACCACACGATCACCGAGGAGCGGCTGCAAGAGGGCTTCGACCTCTCCGAGGACGTGGCGGTCCTCGCCGGGAACTACCGGTTCGCCCGCACCGGGGTCCGCTTCCGGATGGGATCGCACCGGCGGGTGTCGGGGTTCCTGCGCTACGAGTGGGGCGACTTCTTCGGCGGAACCCGGCGCGAGGTCAGCTACATGGGGCGCGCCGCGGCCGGGAACCGCCTCATCCTCGAGCCCAACGTCAGCCTCAACTGGATCACCGTGCCGGCGGGCGACGTGAGGGCGACGGTGACCTACCTTCGCACCACGTTCACCGTGTCGCCGCGCAGCTTCGTGGGCGCGCTGGTCCAGTACAACTCGGCGGCGGAGCTCTTCTCGGCGAACGTGCGCTTCCGCTGGGAGTACTCGCCCGGCAGCGACCTCTTCGTCGTGTTCAGCAGCAGCCGGGACGGGGACGACGCGCTCAGCGGCCTGACCGACCGCACGCTCGTCGTCAAGTTCACCCGGCTGTTCCGGTTCTGACGCGGGCTGCGGGGCTAGACTGCGGACGCCCATGTCCCGCGCCTTTCTGGCCGCCGCGCTGGTCGCCGGCCTGACCGACGCCGGCGCCCAGGACGGCGACGTTTCCGCCGCGTCGGGCCGGGCGCTTCCGGAAGCGGCCGTGAGCCGGGAAGCCGACGGGAGCGTCACGCTGCGCGCGTTCCGGCTCGCCGCGCCCCTGAACGTGGACGGGGCGCTGGACGACCCGGTGTACGACGAGGTCCCGGCCGCCGGGGGATTCCTTCAGCAGGAGCCGAACGAGGGCGCGCCGGCTTCGGAGGAGACCCGCGTGTGGGTGTTCTACGACGCGGACAACCTCTACGTCGCGGCCGAGCTGGACGAGGCCGGCGGGGGGCGGCGGATCGCGAACGAGATGCGCCGGGACAACATGCGGATCGGCTGGAACGACAGCTTCCAGTTCGTGCTCGACACCTTCCACGACGGACGCAACGGGTTCCTCTTCCACACGAATCCGCTCGGGGCGCTGTACGACGCGCAGGTCACCGACGAGCGCAACACGAACAGCGACTGGAACACCGTCTGGTGGTCCGAGACCCGGGACACGGAGCGGGGCTGGACGCTGGAGATCCGGATTCCGTTCCGTTCGCTGCGCTACGCCGCCGGAGGCCCCCAGACGTGGGGGATCAATTTCCAGCGCAACATCAAGCACCGCAACGAGCGGGTGTTCTTCACCCCCACGCCGCAAGCCTACGACCGCGACGGGCTGATCCGGCTGTCGAACGCGGCGACGCTGGTGGGGCTGGAGGCCCCGCCGAGTTCGCGCCGGATGGAGTTCAAGCCGTACGCGATCGGGTCGCAGAGCCACGCGCCGCTGAACGAGGTGGACAACGAGTGGTCGGGGGACTTCGGGGCGGACTTCAAGTTCGGGATCACGGACGGGCTGACGGCGGACCTGACGTGGAACACGGACTTCGCGCAGGTGGAGGACGACGAGACGCAGGTGAACCTGTCGCGGTTCAGCCTGTTCTTCCCGGAGAAGCGGGAGTTCTTCCTCGAGGGGCAGGGGGTGTTCGACTTCGGGGGGCGTCAGACGCGGGCGTTCGGGGGGCAGGGGCCTTCGGACGCGCCGATCCCGTTCTTCAGCCGGACGATCGGGCTGTCGGGCGGGCGCTCGGTGCCGATCGCGGGGGGCGCGCGGGTGCACGGTCGGGTGGGCGCGTACCAGTTGGGGCTGATGAACATCCAGACGGGGGAGGCTTCGGGGGTGGACGCCTCGGCGACGAACTACAGCGCGGTGCGGGTGAAGCGGGACGTGTTCGCGCGCTCGAGCGTGGGGCTGATCGCGACGCACCGGAACGTGAACGCGGCGGAGACGGGGACGAACTCGCTGGTGGGGATGGACGGGGTGTTCAACCCGACGGAGCACGTGAACGTGAACGCGTTCTACATGGCGACGCGGGACACGGAGCGCGAGCTGTCGCACCGGGCGGCGAGCTACATGGGTCAGTTCCGTTACGACACGGACCTGATCGACGTGACGGCGGAGCGGATGTACCTGGGGGAGGACTTCAACCCGGAGATGGGGTTCGCGCGGCGCCGGGACTTCACGAAGACGGGGGGTTCGTTCCAGTTGGCGCCGCGGCCTCGGGGGATCGACCGGATCCGCCAGTTCGAGTTCAAGGTGGAGGCGAACAACTACGACCGCCTCGACGGCGAACTCGAGACCCGCGAGTACAACCTCGAGGCCCGGGCCGTGCTCGAGACGAGCGATCGCCTCGTGTTCACGCACAGCCTGACCGAGGAGCGGCTGCTCGAGGGCTTCGACCTCTCCGAGGACGTGGCGGTCCTCGCCGGGGACTACCGGTTCCACCGCACCAGTCTTCGCGTGTGGATGGGAAGCCACCGCCCGGTCTCGGGATACGCCCGCTACGAGTGGGGCGACTTCTTCGGCGGAACCCGGAGGGAGGCCAGCTATTGGGGGCGCACCGACGTCAACGAGCGCTTCTCGCTCGAGCCGAACCTGAGCTTCAATTGGATTCGGACTCCCCAGGGAGACGTGGACGCGCTGGTCTCGCGGCTGCGGGGCACGTTCACCGTGTCGCCGCGCAGCTTCGTGGGCGCGCTGGTCCAGTACAACTCGGCGGCGGAGCTCTTCTCGGCGAACGTGCGCTTCCGCTGGGAGTACTCGCCGGGCAGCGACCTCTTCGTCGTGTTCAGCAGCAACCGGGACGGCGACGACGGGCTCAGCGGGCTCACCGACCGCGCGCTGGTCGTGAAGTTCACCCGTTTGTTCCGACTCTGAAGCCCTCCGGCAGCCTCGGCCCGTGCACGGTCACGACCTGCGCCGCGGCGCGTGACGCGAGCCGCCCCGCCTCCTCGAGCGACGACCCCCGGGCGAGGCCCGCGAGCAGTCCGGCGGCGTAGAGATCCCCGGCCCCGCTCGTATCGACGACCGGGACGCGGACCGGCGGAATCCGGATGCGCTCCGCGCCCCGGATCAGGATCGAGCCGTCGCCGCCGAGCGTGAGCGCGGTGAGGCCGTCCCACTCGGCGAGGCTCGCGGCGACCCGGGCGGGATCGACGAGGCCGGTCAGGTGCCGGGCCTCGTCCAGATTCGCGAACAGGAGGCTCACCGGTCCGTCCAGCAGCTCCCGCACGACATCTCCGGCCACGTCCATCACGAATCCGTCGGATGCGGAAAGCGCCACGGTCACCCCGTCCGCGGCCGCCCGGCGGGATGTCTCGACAACCGTCTGGCGGGCCACGGGGTTGGTCAGCAGGTATCCCTCGAAGTAGAGGAAGCGGGCGTCCCGCACCAGCTCGGCGTCGAAGGCGCCCGGGCCGATGTCGGGGGCTGCGCCGAGGTTGGTCAGCATCGTGCGTTGCCCGTCGGGAGTCGTCATGACCAGACTCACGCCGGTCCGCTCGGCCCCGGCCACGACCAGCCGCGACCCCGGTCGGACCCCGGCCCGCACGAGCTCGTCGCGGAACAGCCGGCCGGTCGCGTCGTCGGCCACCCGGCCGAAGAACGCCGCCTCGGCGCCGAGCCGGGCCGCTCCCACGGCGGTGTTGGCCGCGGATCCGCCGGGCGCGAGCCCGACGCGGGTTCCCTCGAGCCGCGCCAGCGCGGTCGCCTGCTCCTCGCCGCTGACGAGGCTCATGTGCCCCTTGGGATAGCCGACCGCGGCGAGCCGCTCGTCGGGGATCCGCGCGATCGCGTCCACGAGCGCGTTGCCGACGGTGACGATGCGGCGGCGCTCAGCCATGCGGAACCGCATCCGGCCGTCCCGCGGCCAGCGCGTTCATGTACTCGAGGCAGAGGTCGCGCGACAGATAGTGTCCGTAAGCCTCGACCTCGTTCTTCTCCACGATCGGGAAGGTGGACCAGACGTAGTTCATGTCGTCTGGATCGGTCACGCCGTAGAGGTGGAAGAACGCCGCGTCGAGCTTCGCCCGGAGATGGAGCCGCCAGTCGTCGTCCCACGCGAACGGCGGATGGACCGCGCCGGCCGCGTCCACGTGCCCGAGGTCACGGGCGAATCCCTCGAGGTCGTGGGAGATCGCCGCACTTGACGTGTTGGTCCAGGAAACTGCGCGGCCCCCCGGCGGTGAAGGTGTGGAGCCAGAGCGACACCTTGCTCAGTTCCACGGCCATCGGATTGCTGTCCACGCCGTACACGCAGCGCTTGAGCACGATGCGCCGCGCCAGGCGCCGGTCGTTCAGCCCCTCCGGGTCGATGTCCCAGCCTTGCCTCCTGGCGCTCGTCACGATCGTGAAGCGCGCGTCGCGGATGCGTTCGGCCAGCGAGGACACGTACCCGGGGACGGCGGCCTCGGCTTCCGCCATCGCCGCGATCACCCGGTCCGCGAGCCAATCCACGAGGCCGACGAGGAAGTGCCCGGATCCCATGGCCGGATCGCAGATTCGCAGACGCAGCATGCCTTCCGCCGGATCCGCGTCGCGCAGGGCGGCGATCGCCTCACTTCCGCTCCGGCCCTGCTCCGCAAGCTCGGCGACGGCGTCCGCGAATCGGTCGAGACCCTGCTGCGCCAGCGGGCCGACCGTCTCCCGGAGCGCGAGCCGGACGAGCTCGGGGGGCGTGAAGTAGCTGCCGGACCCCCTCCGGGCGTAAGGATTCAGGCGCAGGGCGACCCGTGCGCCGTCCCGGACCAGCTCTTGCTCCAGCAACCGCTCGTAGATGGAGCCGAGGTGCTGGACGCTGAGCTCGCTGTAGTTGATGTATCGCCGACCGGCGGCGCCCGGCGGTGCGAGCGGTCGCGGTCCCGTCGAGGGGCGCCTTCCACCGCTTCGACTCCACGATAGCCAGCCCGACCGCGCAGCGCTCCCACTCCGCCAGCGCGTTGGCGTCCCCCTTGGCGGCCGCGTCCGTGAAGAGGAGGCCGTCGGGGACCTGGCGGTCGCCTTTCGGGGCGAGGTTCTGTTGCCGCAGGCTCGAGTCCCAACCGAGCAGTTTCAGGACCGGCCAGATCAGGTCGTCCTCGGTCTGGCTCTCGTTCGGCTCCCGGTCGGTCGGAAAACCCGAAAAGACGGCCCGCAGTCCGCTCTCGAACGCGTCGGGAACCGGGGCCGCGGCCGCCTCGCGAACGAGGAAGTCGCCGGTGAACAGGCCGCCCCCGAAGGGACGCGGCGCCGCCTCCGGAGTCATGCGCGCGCTCAGCGCGGGACCGGGCGGCCCGGAGTCCAGGGAACGCCCGCGGCGTCGGCGTCCGCCTCCAGCGCCGCCAGCCGGGTCTCGACCAGCTCCCGCAGTTCCGCGCCCGCCGCGCCGAACTGCTCCTCGACGATCTCGAGCTGGCGGCGATGGGTCGCGGTCGGGTCGGCGGTGGACCAGAACGCGCCGACGACCCGCTGGAGGCGTTGGCGCATCCCCGGGAGCGCCGCTTCGGCGCGCCGGCGGACGGTGTCGTCGCCGAGGAACCGAACCCGGAGGTCGAGCAGCGCGACCCGAATCTCCGCCGCCCGGCCGCGCAGGTCGCCGGGAGCGACCGACCCCTCGATGGCGCGGGCCAGCGCCTCCGCGCGCTCGATCGCGGCCTCGAGCGCCGAAACGGCTCCGAAGACGCGGCGCTGGAGCGCGGCGACTTCGACCTGGAAGGCGTGGCGAGCCTCCTCATCGACCGGCGGCGTTCCTTCCCGGACCAGCACCCGCGGCGTGAACGTCTGCGGCTCGCCGACGCGCGTCGTTCCCTCGTGGTCCCGCCGCACGACTTCCGCCGTGTAGGTTCCGGGCATCGCGAGCGGTCCTCCCCGCTCGCCGCCCGCCGCGTCGGGGTAGCGCAGGTCCCAGGCGACCCGGTGGAGGCCCTTGGTCCGCGGCGCCGGAATCCGGCGGACGACCTCTCCCCGCTCGTTGCGGATCACGACCTGCACCGCCGGATCCTCGGCCCGATCCTCGGCGCGCAGCTCTTCCCAGCCGGGGTAGGGGAGCGGCTCTCCGGCGGAGACCATCGCCCGCTCGCGTTCGCGCCGTCGTTCGCGCAGCGACTGGACGCCCTCGTAGAGAACGAACGTCACGACCGCGCCGAACGGAGGGTTCGGCGCCGTGTAGAAGGCGTGCCCCCGCTGCGACTTCTCGCCGCCGCCGAGCGGATTGGTCTCGATGAACATCCACGGGTCCTTCACCGGGAACGCCGTTCCGCCTTCGGCGAGACCGTCCTCGGCGAGCCGGCGCAGCGGCGCGTAGTCGTCGAGGATGAAGAAGCTCCGCCCGAAGGACGCGAGCACAAGGTCGTCCTCGCGCTCCTGGATCTCGAGATCGCGGATCGCGATGGTCGGAAGGCCGCCCTTCATGCGGATCCACCGCTCGCCCCCGTCGAGCGTCACGAAGAGTCCGAACTCGGTCCCGAGGAACAGCAGTCCCTCGCGCTCGTGATCCTCCACGATGGTCCACGCGGTCTGGTCGTCGGGAAGGTCGCCGACGATGCTCGTCCACGTGACCCCGCGGTCGTCGCTGCGCACGACGTAGGGCCGGAAGTCGCCCGCCTTGTGGTTGTTGAACACCGCGTACACCCGGTCCGGGCGGTGCCGGGACGTGTGGACGTCGGCCACGTAGGTGAACTCCGGCACGCCCGGGATCTCGTCCACCGCGCGCCACTCGAGACCGCCGTCGCCGGTGATCTGGATCCGCCCGTCGTCCATCCCGGTGTAGATCAGCCCCTCGACGAAGCGCGACTCGTCGAGCGCGACCATGTTGCCGTAGGTCGAGGTCGCGAGGTTCCGCCACACCGCGTCCACGCTCCAGGTGCGGCCCATGACGAGGCGATCCGCGCGGTCGATCCCCCGCGTGAGATCGCCGCTGATCGCGGTCCACGTGTTCGCCCGGTCGTCGCTCCGGTAGAGCCGGTTGGCGCCGAAGTAGATGCGCGCGGCGTCGTGCGGGGAGATGATGAGCGGCGAGTCCCAGTTCCACTTCAGCGGCTCGTCTTCGGGTTCGGGCTGCGGCTGGATGTCCACCCGCTCGCCGGTGCGGCGGTCGTACCGGACGATCCCGGCGTACTGGTACTGCGCGTACACGATGTTCGGGTCCTCGGGATCGACCCGCGCCTGGAACCCGTCGCCCCCGAGCACGTCCACCCAGTCGCTGTTGCGGATTCCGTGCACGTGGGTGGTGCGCGACGGCCCCATCATCGTCGCGTTGTCCTGCGTGCCGCCATAGACGTTGTAGAAGGGGAACTCGTTGTCGATCCCCACCCGGTAGAACTGGGTGAGGGCCTGGTTCGCGTGGAATTTCCAGGTCTTCCCCTGGTCCCAGCTTTCGTAGATCCCTCCGTCGTTGCTCATCATCAGGTAGTCGGGATCGTCGGGGTCGAACTCCAGGTCGTGGTTGTCCACGTGCTTCCACTCGCTCTCGTGCCGCCGCCACGTCCGGCCGTCGTCGTCCGAGACGTGCGTCCACGTGTCCATCGAGTAGATCCGGCCCGGATGGTGCGGATCCGGGAAGATCTCCATGTAGTACTGGGGGTCGGTGACGAAGTAGTCGCTGCGCTTCTCCCAGCTCTCGCCCCGGTCGGTCGAGGCGTAGAAGCCGTTGCCCCCGTCGCTGGCCGCGACCTGGGCGTACACCACGTCCGGGTCGTGCGGAGAGACGGCGAGGCCGATGCGTCCGATGTCCTGCCTGGGCGCGGTCGGGAGGCCGCGGGTGACCTGCCGCCACGTCGTTCCGCCGTCCTCCGACTTGTGGATTCCGCCTTCCGGACCGCCCGCGATCTGGAGCCCGGTGTGCCGGCGGC
The DNA here is from genome assembly GCA_965199715.1 of Vicinamibacteria bacterium. Lineage (GTDB taxonomy): Bacteria > Acidobacteriota > Vicinamibacteria > Marinacidobacterales > Marinacidobacteraceae > CBDATA01. The sequence goes on along the minus strand of OZ241322.1, from coordinate 592,240 downwards.
GCTGCCAGGCGCTCGCGTAGAGGACGTCGGGATTCCTCGGATCGAGGACCACGTCGCTGACGCCGGTGTCGTCCGAGACGTGGAGGACGCGCTCCCAGTTCGCGCCCCCGTCGGTGGAACGATACAGGCCGCGATCGCCGCCCGACCGCCACAGCGGCCCCTGCGCCGCGACCCAGATCGTGTCGCTGTCCTCGGGGTGGAGCACGATCTTCCCGATGTGCTCCGATTCGTCGAGGCCCATGTGCTCGAAGGTGCGCCCGGCGTCCCGGCTGCGGTACACGCCGTTCCCCCACGGGACCGAACGCTGCCCGTTGTTCTCGCCGGTGCCCAGCCAGATCACGTTGGGATTCGAGGGAACCACGACCACCGAGGAGGTGGAGTACACCGGATAGTTCTCGAAGATCGGCTCCCACGTCGTGCCCCGGTTCACCGTCTTGAAGGCGTTCCCCGAGGCCACCGCGACGTACCAGACCGAGCGGTTCGTCGGGTCGATCGCCACGTCGGCGATGCGCCCCGAGCGCGACGCCGGCCCGATCCCCCGGAGCTTCAGCCCCGACAGCAGGTCCTCGGTGACGGCGGGTTCCTGGGCGAACGCGGTCGCGGGAAGAAGCGCCAGAAGAAGCAGGAGTCGGGTCACGATCGTCCTCCGATCAGTCGGTGAGCGTGGCGAGGTGCGTCGCGGCGGCCCGCGCCGAACCGTCCACGTTGTAGCCGCCCTCGAGCAGCGAGACCAGCCGTCCGCCGCAGTAGTGCTCCGCCACGTCCATCAGCGTGCGGGTCATGCGCCGGAAGGCGTCGTCGGTCACGTCGAACGAGCCGAGCAGGTCGTCCTTCCGGCTGTCGAAGCCGGCCGAGACGATCACGAAGTCGGGGCGGAACCGCTCCACCGCCGGCAGGAGCAGCCGATCCCACGCGCTCAGCATGTCGCGGTCGGTGGCGCCGGGCCCCAGATGGACGTTGAAGTTGGTTCCCGAGCCGTCGCCGCGACCGGTGAGCCTCGGATCGCCCGTCCCCGGGTAGTCGTACTGGTTGTGGGTCGAGAAGAAGAGGACCGTCGGATCCGCGTAGAACGCGTTCTGGGTGGCGTTTCCGTGGTGGTAGTCCCAGTCCACGACCAGGACCCGCTCATGCCCGCACTCGCGCCGGGCGTAGTCGGCGGCGATGGCGGCGTTCGAGTAGTAGCAGAACCCTTCCTCGGCTCCGGTGTCGTTCGCGTGGTGGCCCGGCGGGCGGACGGCGCAAAAGGCGTTGCGGAGCTCGCCGCGCGAGACGTCGCGCAAGGCGGCCAGCGCCCCCGAGACCGCCAGTTCGGCGATCTCGCCGGAGCGCGGAATGCGGCGGATCCGGTCCACGTGTCCGGCCTCGTGCCGCCCCCGAATCGAGGCGAACGCGTCGGGCCAGTTCTCCACCGGGACCACCGCTTCGAGGAGCCCGGCGGCGCGGAACGCCTCCATCATTCGGATCAGGCGGAGCGGCGACTCGGGATGTCCGGGTCGGATCTCGTGGCGGAGGAAGGCGTCGCGGTACACGAGGCCGGTGCGATTCGCGGTCTTGGTCATGCGCCCGAAGATACCGAATCGAGCGGCCCGGCTGGTAGGGTGCGCTCATGGCCGGCCGCCGCCCGTGGTGGAAGAAGTTCCGCACCACGGCGGCGATCGGCTACGTGGTCCGGCGGTTCCGCGGCGCGTGGAACCACGCGCTCGTTCCCCGCGCCGGAATCGAGGCGGGGGATCGCGTCGTGGACATCGGCTGCGGCCCGGGGGAGTCGGCGGTTCTCGCCGCCCGGAGCGCTTCGCGAGTCGAGGTGCGGGCCGTGGATCCGGCCTGGCCGTGCCTCCTCGCCGTGCGCGTCCGCTCGCTGCCGCTGCTCGGCCGGGTCCGGGTCCGACGGGGAGGGGCGGAGCGCCTCCCCGTGCCCGACGGCTGGGCGACCGTGGCGATCTCGATCAAGGCGTTCCACCACTGGGCGGATCCGAAGGCGGGGCTCGGCGAGGTTCGCCGGGTGCTCGCGCCCGGTGGGAGGGTGATGCTCGCGGACGAGGACTTCCCGAAGGGCCATCGGCACACGCGGTTTCATCGGGAGGCCGCGACCGTGGAGCCGGTCCACGCGGGTTCCCCGGAGGTCGGGGATTGGCTCAACGCGCTCGGATTCCGGGAGATCCGGCTCGAGCGAGTGCGGGACGACGAGGGAGTCTTCCACCACGTGCGCCACGCCAGGCGCGGCGCATGACCTCCTTGAGTCTGGTGCCGAAGGGGGGATTCGAACCCCCACGGGCGTGAGCCCATACGCCCCTCAAGCGCACGTGTCTACCAGATTCCACCACTTCGGCGGTGACGCGCCCGATCCGTCCGGACCGGGCGGGGAATTCTAGACCAAACGGTCAGGAGGGGTCTTCGGCCGGTTCTTCCGCTTCCACGGGCGCGGTCTGCGCCGGCGCGTCGTCCAGAACCGTGATCTCGCCGGTCGAGGGGCTCAGGTATCCGAGCGTCAGCGACGTGATCATGAAGATGGCCGCGACGACCGTCGTGATCTTGGTCAGCAGGGTCGCGGTGCCCCGGGCGCCGAAGGCCGCCTGTGTGCCGGCTCCGCCGAACGCGCTCGCGAGATCCTGGCCCTTGCCCTGCTGGGTGAGGACGACCAGCACGAGGAAGATGCACACGAACACGTGCAGGACGGTCACGAGGATGGTCATGTCGGGCTGATCTCGGAAACGATCGCGAGGAAGGAATTGGCGCGGAGACTCGCGCCGCCTACGAGGACGCCGTCCACATCGGCGCCTTCGGTCATGGAACGGGCATTATCGCCCTTAACCGAGCCCCCGTAAAGGATGCGCATGCCGCCGGCGGCCTCGCCGGCGATCTCGCCGAGGCGGGCGCGGATGACGGCGTGCATGTCTTGCGCGGTCTCGGCGGTGGCCGCCCGGCCCGTACCGATGGCCCACACCGGTTCGTAGGCGACCGCGATTCGGGCGTACGCGTCGCCCAGCCCCTCGAGCGCGCCGAGCTGGCGGCGCACGACCGCTTCCGCGACCCCGCCGTCGCGTTCGCTGGCGGTCTCGCCCACGCAGACCACGGGCGCCAGCCCGGCCGCGAGCGCCGCCCGCGTCTTCCGGGCCACGTCCGCGTCGGTCTCGCCGAACAGTTGGCGCCGTTCCGAATGCCCCGCCAGCACGAACGAACATCCAGCCGCCCGCAGCATGGGCGCCGAGACCGCCCCCGTGAACGCCCCCTCGGGTTCGTGGTGGAAGTCCTGCGCCCCGACCTCGACAAGGCTTCCCCGCAGCGCGTGCGCGACCGCGGGGATCGCGAGAAACGTAGGCGCCACCCCGAGGTCCACGCCCGGATGGTCCAGCCCGGCTCGGATCGCCCGCGCCAGCGCCCCGGCCTCGTCGGGAGTCCGATGCATTTTCCAGTTGCCGATCACGAGGGGACGGCGGGATTCAGCCACGGGAAAGCGCCTCCACTCCGGGGAGTCGGTCGCCGGCGAGAAACGCGAGCGTCGCGCCGCCGCCGGTCGAGAGATGTCCGATGCGGCCTTCCGCGCCCGCCGCCCGGATCGCGGCCAGCGAATCCCCCCCGCCGACGACGGTGAGGGCGCCCCGGTCGTGCGCGCGAGCGACTGCGCCCGCGATCGCGACCGTCCCCCGGGCGAAGCACGGATTTTCGAACAGCCCGAGCGGGCCGTTCCAGACGACGGTCCGCGCCCCGGCGATCACGTCGGTCCACCGCCGCACGGTCGCGCCCCCGACGTCGAGGCCCATCCACGGCCGGGGAGCGTCCTCGCCGATCGCGAGCTCGTCGGCCCGCTCGGCGGAAGTCGCCGGGGCGACGCGGTGGTCCTCGGGGAGCATCAGCCCGTCTCCGGCCGCGGCGAGCAGATCCCGCGCCCGCGGAATCAATTCCGGCTCCAGGCGCGAGTCGCCGACGGGGAGGCCCCGCGCGGCGAAGAACGTGTACTGCATCGCGCCTCCCACCAGCACTCGGTCGGCGCGGCGCAGCAGCGCGTCCAGAACCGGGAGCTTGTCCGAGACCTTGGCGCCGCCGAGGATCGCGACGAACGGGCGCGGCGGATCGTCGAGCAGGCGGCCGAGCGCGGCGAGTTCGCGCCGCAGCAGCGAGCCGGCCGCCGGCCTCGGGAAGAGTCGGGCGCAGGCGTCCACCGAGGCGTGCGCCCGGTGCGCGGCCCCGAAGGCGTCCAGCGCGTACTCGTCGGCGAGCCCGCGCAGCCGCCGGGCGAAGCGCGGATCGTTCGACGTCTCGCCCCGGTCGAAGCGCAGGTTCTCGAGAAGCAGGACTTCGCCGGGGCGCAGCGCCGCCGCCAGCTCGGCGGAGCGGGGGCCGCCCGCGTCCGGCGCGAGCCGCGCCCCGAGACGCTCGGCGACCGGGAGCAGGCTGAGATCAGGATCCACGCCCTTCGGTCGCCCGAGATGCGACGCGAGGACGACCGAGGCCCCGGCGTCCAGCGCCGCCCGCAGGCCCGGCTCGGCGGCTCGGATGCGGCTGTCGTCGGCGATGCGCCCCCCATCCAGCGGGACGTTGAGGTCGGCGCGCAGCAGGAGCCTCCGTCCGGAGAGATCCAGATCCTCGAGGCCGCGAAGCACGGCGGGAACCATAGCCGCCGCTATACTCGGCCCGCCTTCCACACACGGCTTCAGGTTTCGGCGGCCGCCAGCGGTCGCCGACGAAGAGGGAACCGGGTGCGAATCCCGGACGGCCCGCGCCACTGTGAATCGGATTGCCCAGCCCGCGCCGGACTTCGGTCCGGCGCCCACTGCCGGCCTTGGCCGGCGGGAAGGGAGGGCCGGGTGGATGCCCCGCGTCCGATCCGTAAGTCAGGAGACCTGCCCGAAGCCCATTGCGGGAGTTTCTTCGTCGGGAAGAACCCTCCTTCATGCTCCGCCGCCATTGCCCCTTGGTTCCCTTGGGGTTCGTGCGCGCGAACGTGGAAGGACGAGTCCGCCCGGCTTCGCCGCGAGGACTCGTCATGGCCTTCCTTCTTTCCTTCATCCTCTCGATTCCCCCGCTGCTCGCCGGCGAATCGCTCACCTTCCGCGTCCTCGACGAGGACGGCGCGCCCGTCGGCGGCAGCGTGGTGCGCCTCGAGTCGATGCTCGGCGGGCATGCGCTGCGCCGGACCGCCGACCCCGACGGCGCGGTCTCGTTCGACGCGCTATCCGAGTCCCGCTACCTCGCGAGCGCCCGCCTCGGGGACCTCACGTCCGCGCCGGTGGAAGTCGCGCCCGGCGGTCCCGCGCAGGAACTCACGCTGCGGTTCCGCGCCGTGCGCGAGGAGGTCGTGGTCTCGGCCGCCGGAGCGCCGAGGGCGGACGCGGCCGCGCTCGTGTCCGTCGTCTCGTCCGAGGAACTGGACGAGCGGGGCGAGTGGCTGCTCGCCGAAGCGCTTCGCGGCCTTCCCGGGCTCCACCTCCGGCAGAACGGGGGGCCGGGCCGCGTCATGTCGGCGTCGGTGCGGGGCCTTCCCGGTCCGGGCACGGCGGTGATCGTGGACGGAGCGCCGCTTCGCGACACGGCGGCGCCCCAGGCCTCCGCCGCCAGCATCCTGCCTGCGATCCCGACCTTGGGGATCGATCGGGTCGAGCTGCGTCGCGGCGGCGGATCCTCGCTCTACGGCACGAACGGCATGGGAGGCGTGATCCACATCGTCACCCGATCGGCCGAAACCGGCCCCCGGGTCACGCTGGACGCCGGACTCGGAGGGCTCGGGAAGTCCCGCGCCGGCGCCCTTCTCGCGACGAACGGGCAGGGGATCGACGTCTCGGGCGGACTGACCCGGACCGGGTTCCGCGAGGGCCCGACCGGGGACGACCGCTACGCGAACCTCGGCGGCCTCGCCCGCGCGTCGCTGGAAGCGGGCGGCGTCCGGATCACCGGCCGGATTCTCGGCTCGGCCGCGAGTCTGGGCCTGGCCGAGAGCCCGGGCGCGCTTCCGGGCGCGCCCGCCGGAATCGTCCCGGCGAACGCTGCGTCGCCCGCGCAGGTCGAGGCGCTGGAGGCGGGAACGCCGCACGACGACCTTGACTTCGGCGGAGCCACCTTCGTGCCGGATCTCGTCGATCCGGACGCCACCCAGCGGACCCGCTACTTCGCCGCCCAGGCGTCGCTCTCCGGCGCTCTGGGCGCCCGGGCGGCGTGGGACGTGCGGTTTCAGGAGCTCGTGACCGTCCGCGAGAACGAGGACGGGCCGCTCGGGACGAGCCCGTGGGATCCGGCTTCGCTCCAGACCTCGACCTGGGACGGCGGCGTCCGGGGCGCGACGGCGCGGATCGCCGCCGCCGGCGCGCATGACCTCACGCTCGGCGGCGAGGCGCACGTGGAACGGATGGAAACGGCCAATCCGCTCGCGGGCGTGGAGGCGCGGCAATCGTCGATCGGGTTCTTCGCCCAGGAAGAATTCGCCCTGTCGGACCGCGCCCGGATCCGGGGCGCGATTCGGATGCAGGGGTTCGCGACCGACGCCCCGGACCTCCGCCCCGCCGCCGGCGGCCCGTGGTCGGACGTTCCGTCTCCCGAAGGCGGCCGCGGCTGGAGCGGCGACGCAGCCGCAGCGTTCGCGGTCACCGATTCCTTCCGGCTCCGGGGTTCGTGGGCTCGCGGCTTCCGGGCGCCCTCGCTCTACGAGCGGTTCGGGACGTGGTACTCGTCCTTCGGTTACTCCGTGTACGGCGACCCGCGCCTCGAACCCGAGTTCACGACCGTTCAGGACCTGGGCTTCGCCGCGTCCTCCCTCGACGGCGGGTTCGCCGCCGAGGCGGCCTGGTTCCGCTCCGAGCGTCCGCAGGTCATCGCCTTCGGGCCCATCGACTCCGCGACCGACCCGTTCGGACGCTTCTCCGGCTACGAGAACGAGAGCGCGGGAGCGGCGCGGGGAATCGAGGCCAGCGCGCGCGTCGCGCTTCCGGGCGCGACCCGCGTCCGGGGCTCGTTCACCTGGACCGACGCCGACCCGCCCGACAACGCCCCCGACGAACTCCCCCGCGCATGGTTGCTCCCGGAGTACGAGGGAAGCGTCGTCCTCTCCGGACGGGCGGCGCGGTTCGCCTGGGCGGTGGACGCGCACCTGAGCTCCGACAAGTACGGGCCGCTCTTCGATCCGACCGATTTCTCGAGCCGGGTGTTCCAGTTCTCCGGGATGCGGCGCGTGGATCTCGTCGCCGGCTGGGATGCGCTCGACGATCTCCGGCTGCGGCTGCAGGTTCGTGACCTCTTCGACGACCGCGCGTTCGAGAGCAACGGCTTCCGACCGCTGGGCCGGCTTCTCGAGGTCGGGGTTCAATACCGCTTCCGATGAGCATCTCGACCACCCGCGGCGACGGCGGGACGACCCAGGTCCGCCGCCGCCGCGAGTCCAAGGGATCGCCGGCGGTGGAGGTTCTCGGGACGCTCGACGAGCTCGGTTCGGCGATCGCCCTCGCCCGCGCTCTCAGCGGGCCGGGTCCGATCGCCGACCGCGCCGAGTCGCTCCAGCGGGCGTTGTTCGGGGTGCTGGCGGGGATCGGGGGTCCGCCCGGCTCGCCGTCCGGGATCACCGCCGAGCAGTTGGACGCGGTCACCGCCGAGGTGCGCGAGCTCGAGAAGGACAAGCGGATCACGTTCGACTGGGCGCTGCCGGGCCGGCACGCCGGCGGAGCCGCGTTCGATCTGGCGCGCACCGTCTGCCGGCGGGCGGAACGGGAGCTCGTCCGCTACGGGGAGGCGGCCCCCGAGGTGCTGTCGTGGGTCAACCGGATCTCCGACCTGCTCTGGCTCTACGGACGGATCGTGGAGATCGAGGCCGGGACGGCGGAGGGCCTGCGCTGATCGGGATTATTCTTGCCCGTCGTGCGCATTCGAACCACTCTCCTCGTCCTTCTCGCCGCCTGCTTCCTCCGCCCGGCGGCGGCCCAGATCCCCGATCCCGAGGAATTCTTCGGACACCGCCTCGGCGCGGACCGCAAGCTCGCCCACTGGGACCGCCTGGTGGAGTGGTACGAGCTGATCGGCGAGGCCAGCGACCGGGTCGAAGTCGTGAAGATGGGGCCTTCGACGCTGGGACGGCCCTTCCTCGCGCTCTACGTCTCGTCGCCGGAGAACCTAGCCCGGCTCGACGAGCTCCAGCGGATGAACGCCGTGCTGCAGGACCCGCGCGGTCACTCCGAGGCCGAGGTGGAGCGCGCGATCGCGGAGGGCAAGGTCGTTTTCGTCCAGGCCTATGCGCTGCATTCCACCGAGGTCGCCGCGGCGCAGTCGGCGGCGGAAATCGCGTGGCTCTTCGCGACCCGCGACGATCCGGGCGTCCACGAAATCCTCGACAACACGATTTCGATCCTGATCCCCGGGTTCAACCCGGACGGCGTGGACCTCGTGAACGAGTGGTACGACCGCTGGGTCGGCACCCAGTACGAGGGCGCCGGCCCGCCCGGCCTCTACCACCACTACATCGGTCACGACAACAACCGCGACGCCTTCATGCAGAACACCGTGGAGTCGCAGTACGGAGCGCGGATCATGTTCCGGGAGTGGATCCCGCAGGCGTTCATCGACCACCACCAGATGGGCGCGTACACGGCCCGGATCTACCTGCCGCCCTACGCCGAGCCGATCCGCCCCGGCGGAGATCCCATCGTGTGGCGGGAAATGGCCTGGTACGGTGCGCACATGGCGTACCGGATGGAGGAGATGGGGTTCGAGGGGACGGTGAACGCGGCGATCTACTCCGGTTGGGGACATTTCGGCTTCCACTGGATCACCCCCTTCCACAACATCGCCGGGATGCTCACCGAGTCGGCGAGCGCCCGGCTCGCGACTCCGCTGTACGTGCATCCGGACCAGCTCCGGGGTTCGCGACAGTTGCCCGAGTACGAGGCGCAGACGACGTTCCCCAATCCGTGGCCGGGCGGCTGGTGGCGCGTGCGGGACATTGTGGACCGGCAGATCGTGGCGACGTTCTCGCCGCTGGAGATCGCCGCCCGCAACCGCGAGATCGTGCTGCGGAACGCGTGGAACAAGTCGAGCCGCCAGATCGAGCGGGGAGCCGCCGACGAGGTGAAGGCGTACATCGTGCCCGCCGATCAGCACGATCCGCTCACCATGGGCAAGATGGTGGACAAGCTGCTGCTCCAGGGGATCACGGTGGAGCGATCCGCCGGCGGGTTCACCCACGAAGGACGCGTCTACGGGCCGGGGACGTGGGTGATCTCGTCGGCGCAGCCCAAGCGCGGCGTCATCCGGTGGCTTCTCGGTCGCACGCTTTATCCGGACAACACCTACACGCGCTCCCGGGACGGGGAGCCGATCCGCCCCTACGACATGTCCGGGGACGTGCTCGCCGAGTTCATGGGAGTTCGAGTGCATGAGGCGCGGGAGCCCGTGGAGGCGGACCTCGAGGTCGTCGCCGAGCGAGCCGTTCCCGCCGGATCGGTCGCCTCCGAGGCCCCTCACGGGCATGCGTTCGACGGCGCGCTGAACGACTCGTTCCGCGCGGCCAACATGCTGTTCGCCGCCGGCGTCTCGCTGGCCCGGGCGACCGGGGAGATCGCCGGCGCGAAACCGGGGGACTTGCTCGTGGCGGCGGGGACTCCGGAGGCGACGCTCGCCGAAGCGGCGGAAGCCACCGGAGTCAGCTTCACGGCGCTGGACGCCGATCCGTCGGCCGCATCCCGGCCGCTGTCCCGCCAGCGGATCGGGATGTACCAGCGCTACTACGGCGGCAACATGGACGAGGGCTGGACCCGCTGGCTGCTCGAGGACTTCGAGTTCGCATACACGAGCCTCTTCGACGAGGAAATTCTCGCGGGCGACCTCCACGAGCGCTGGGACGTGATCGTCCTGCCGGCGGACTCCAAGGAGATGATGCTCGGGCCGAAGGCGGGCGAGTCGCGGTGGAACCCCGACGAGATTCCGCCCGAGTACCGCAGCGGCTTCGGCGCGGACGGCGTGGAGGCGCTCGACGCGTTCGTGCGAAACGGCGGCACGCTCGTGACCTTCGCGCAGGCGGGCCAGCTCGTCCTCGACGAGTTCGACGTTCCGGTGCGCGACGCCGTCGCCGGGAAGTGGGGCGCCGACTTCTGGGCGCCGGGCTCGACGCTGCGGGCGAGGGTGGACGCGTCAAGCCCCTACGCCCAGGGCATGCCCGACGAGGCGCTGGTCGCCTATCTGGCCGGCGGGCAGGTGTACGAGACCGTTCCCGGAGCGCGAAGCGCGGGCGTGCGGCGGGTCGTGACCTACGCGGACCGCGACCTTCTCGAAAGCGGCTGGCTGCTCGGCGAGGAAGCCATCGCGAGCAAGGCGGCGATGGTCTCGGTGGAGCACGGCGAGGGAACGATCGTCATGATCGGCTTCCGCGCCCAGCACCGGGCGCAGACCCACGGCACGTTCAAGCTGTTCTTCAACGCGCTGATGGGCGAGTAGCGCGTTCTTCGTCCTGGACTGCCGGCGCCCCCAGAAGGGCAGGGCCATGGCGAGCATCACGATCGACGACATGGACGGGGAGGCGATGGCGATTTTGCGCATGTGCGCCAGGGAGCGTGACCGCACTCCGGAGGAAGCGGCGCGCATCCTCGTGGAGGACGCCATGCTGGGCACGTCGGAGAACATCCGCAGAATGCACGAGATCTGGAGCGAAGAGGACGAGGAGGACGGCGCGGGGGCTCGGCGCGCATGCTCGGCGGTGGTCGGCCTCGGTCGGGAGGCGATTCGCCCGACTCCCGCTGACTCGCCGCACACGTAATCGAAACGAACTTCGCGTCCGCGCTCATCGAAGCCGGCGTGCGTGTCGTGAACCCGTGGACCGAGGAGCAAGTCGAGGAGCCGCGGTTCGCGTTCCTCCCGCGAGCCGCCTGAGTCAGCCGAACTACGATTCGCCGAACGCCTGCGCGCCGCGCTGGACGTGCCGGGTCGCCGTCTCGTCGAAGCCCACGCCCGGCGCGGTCAGCATGCGGCGGCTCAGCCGCTTCGCCATGAGTCCGGTCGCGGTGTGCGGGCAGTCCGGCGCGATCGTGTGGGTGATCTCGTGGGCGAGCACGCGGCCGAGGGCGACTCCGAGCCGGCGGCGGTCCCGCGGCGCGGTCGTCCCTCCGTCGCCGGATCCGCTCGAGATTCCGATCGCCCGCTTCGCCGCGAGCAGCGACAGGAACACCGAGCGCCGGTCGCCGGGGGAGCCGATCGAGACCCCGATGGCGTCCGGGTCCACGCCCCACCGCTCGGGGATTTCCGGGAAGAGCGTGGCCGGGACCACCGGACCGCCCGCGTTCCGGACGAAGCGCACTTCGACCCCGCTCCGACCGAACGCGGCCTTGACTTCGCGCTCGACCCACGCCCGAGTCTCGCCGGGAAGAAGCCGGTAGGGATCGAAGAGCCGCACCCGGACCGGCGCTTCGGGCGCCGCCGCGGCGAGATGGTCCCGCCACCCGTCCACGTCGGGAAGCGCCGCGCCCGAGGTCGCGACCACGGACAGCGAGACGGCCAGCAGGATCGCTCTTCGGGAAGCTCGCATACCCGGTAGAACGTCCCGACCGGGCGCCGGGTTCGCCCGGCTACGGGGCGATCGTCTTCAGGATGAACGCCGCCATCGTCTCCCGCAGGTGCAGCACGAGATCCTCGTCGCGGACGCCGTGGCGCGACTTCGGATAGACCATCAGCTCGAAGGGCTTGCCGGCCTTCTGGAGGTCCCACGCGAACTGGATCGTGTTCTGCATGTGGACGTTGTCGTCCATCGTGCCGTGGATGAGGAGCAGGTCGCCGGTCAGGTCGGCGGCGGACCCCCGGACCGAAGATTTGGCGTAGCCGCTCGGGTTCTCGTCGGGCGTGCTCATGTACCGCTCGGTGTAGATCGAGTCGTAGTCCCGCCAGTCCACGACGCTGCCGCCGGCGATCCCGGCGCGGAAGCGGTCCGACTTGGTGAGCGCCGTCAGCGTCATGTAGCCGCCGAAGCTCCAGCCGTCCACGCCGATGCGCGTTGCATCCACGTAGTCGAGGCCGGCGAGCCAGTCCACCGCGTCCACCAGGTCCGCGAGCTCCTGCTCGCCGAAGTTGCCGTACACCGGCCACGTCGATTCCACGCCCTTGCCGGAGGCGATCCGGTTGTCCACGACGAAGACGACCACGCCCTGCTGCGCGAGGTGCTGGAACCACATCCCGCGGGCGCCGAGCCAGTGGTTGCGCACCTGCGGCGCGTGCGGTCCTCCGTACACGTGCACCCACGCCGGATAGCCCGCGTCGGGATCGAACCCATGCGGCCGGATCATCATCGCGTCCAGTTCGACTCCGTCCCGCGCCGGAACCGTGAGCAGCTCCGGCGGGACGATCTCGAACCGCGCGAGCGCCGGGACCGTTCCGCCGCCGAGCTCGCGCACTACCGCTCCGCCGGCGTCGCGAAGCGTCATCGTGGGCGGGCTCTCGAGGTCATGGAACACCGAGGCCCAGTGGGTCACCGGACCGTCCTCGGGAAAGTTCCCCTGGTGGGTTCCGCCGCCCCCTCCGAGCGGGGCGGTTCCCGAGCCGTCGAGCGCGATCCGCAGCACCTCGTCCTCGAGCGACGAGCGCCACGTCCCGGAAACGTATGCGACACCCGCTTCCTCATCGACGGCGTGGAGCCGGCGCGCCTCGTACCGGCCCTCGGTGAGCGGCCCGACCTCGGAGCCGTCGGCGGCGTAGCGGTACAGGTGCTTGAAGCCGGTCCGCTCGCTGAACCAGAGGAAGCCCCCGTCGCTCAGGAAGCGCGGCGGCCCGTGAACGTTCACCCACGGGCCGGCGTCCTCGCGCAGGACGCGCACCGTCTCCCCGGTGCGCGGATCGGCCCGGTGGAGGTCCAGCACCGTCTGGGTCCGGTCCTGGATCTGGAACCAGAGCTGTCCGTCCGGCGCGAAGGCCACGTTCACGACCAGCGTCTCGGCGTTCCCGTAGCCCCGGGGCTCCATCCACGAAATCGAGCCGCCCGACGCGGGCACGACGCCGATCCGGACCGTCGGGTTCGGGTCGCCGGCCTTGGGGTAGGGATAGACCTCCAGTTCCTGATGGATCGGGACGTGATCGACCACCGTGAACCGGGGAACGGCGCTCTCGTCGCTCTCGAGGAAGGCGATCCGGCTGCCGTCGGGGCTCCACCAGTGCGCAAGGAAGTCGCCGCGCCCGTAGATCTCCTCCTGGTACACCCAGTCCAGCTTGCCGTGGAGCCGGTCGGGGCCGCCGCCGGTGGTCAGCCGCAGCTCGCCGCCCTCCATATCGACGACGTGCAGATCGTTCCCGCGGACGAAGGCGATCCGCTTCCCGTCCGGCGAGAAGCGCGGCAGCTCCTCGGCTTCCGGCCCCCGGGTGAGGCGCGCGAGTTCGTTCGCTCCGGTCTCCCAGACGAAGACGTCGGACGCGAGATTCAGGAGGATCCACTCGCCGCCCGGCGCCATTTCGAGGCTCGCCGGCCGGGCTTCGCGCGCCGCCTCCTCGGCGGGAATCGCGAGGGTCTCCGCGATCGCTGCGGCGAGCGCCTCGGCGTCGTAGAGCGGCCGCCGGTCGCCCGTCGCCGCCTCGACGACGAGCCACTGGCGTTCGGCGCCCTCGCCGTCGGCGGTCAGGTAATGGGTTCCGCCCGGAAGCCACTCGACGCTCGGCAGGGCCGGAGAGAACTCGAGCGCGTCCGGGCCGTAGATGTGGCGCAGCTCCAGCGGTTCGGTCTGCGCGCTGGCGGCCGCCGCGACGAGAAGGACGGCGAGCAGGCGCACGTCAGGCGGCGATCTTGCGGATCAGGTCCACGACCCGGCAGGAGAAGCCCCACTCGTTGTCGTACCAGGCGAGGATCTTCACGGCGTCGCCGTCCACGACCTTCGTGAAGGGCGCGTCCACGATGGACGAGTGCGGGTTCCCGAGGAAGTCCACCGAGACGAGCGGGTCGTGCGAGACCTGCAGGACGCCCCGGAGCGGGCCGTCGGCGGCCTCCTCCAGGGCCCGGTTCACGTCCTCGGCCGAGGCCGGCTGGTCGAGGAACGCGGTGAAGTCGGTCAGGGACACGTTGGGCGTCGGCACCCGGACCGCGATCCCGTCGAGCCGGCCCTCGAGTTCGGGAAGCACCTTGGTGACCGCCTTCGCCGCGCCGGTGGAGGTCGGGATCATGTTCACCCCGGCGGCGCGCGCGCGGCGGAGGTCCGAGTGGGGCAGGTCGAGAAGCCGCTGGTCGTTCGTGTACGAGTGGACCGTGGTCATCACCCCCTTCTTGAGCCCGAACCGCTCGTGCAGCACCTTCACGACCGGCGCGAGGCAGTTCGTGGTGCACGACGCGTTCGAGATCACGTGGTGGGAGTTGGGGTCGTAGCGGTCGTCGTTCACCCCCATCACGACCGTCAGGTCCTCGCCCCTCGCCGGAGCGGAGACGATCACCTTGCGCGCGCCCGCCGCGAGGTGCTTCCCGGCGTCCTCGCGCTCCGTGAAGATGCCTGTGGATTCGACCACGACCTCGACCCCGAGTTCGCCCCACGGGAGCTTCGCCGGATCGCGCTCGCTCAGCACCTTGAGCCGGCTCTCCCCGGAGTCGCGCCGGATGACCAGCTCGCCGCCCTCGGCCGTGACTTTCCCGTCGAACGGGCCGGACACCGAGTCGTGCTGCAGCAGGTGGGCGAGCGTTTCGGGGCTCGTGAGGTCGTTCGCCGCGACGATCTCGATGTCGGGATCGTCCAGCGCGACCCGGAAGATGTTCCGTCCGATCCGTCCGAATCCGTTGATGCCGATGCGCAAGGCAGCCTCCCCGGCGGGCGGCCCGCCACGGTCGCGGAGTATAGAAACCGAGGCGCGGCCGTTCAATCGGCCGTATATGCGTCGAATGCCATAAGATCATCTATATGCGATGAGTTGATATCATGTGCTTACGCGTCTATAGTTCTCGTGTCGGCGAGAACGCCGGTGATTTCCAAGGTTTCGGACAAGCCCGAAAAGGAGGCCACTACCGATGACCGAATTGACCCTGTTCAACCGCCCCCTCGGGGGCTTCCGCGCGCAGCCGCTGTTCGGCTGGCCGCTCCTTCCCCGGGCGATCCGCAAGGACGACGCGCCCGAAATCGGCGACTGCGTCTGCGCTCCGGCCGTGGACGTCCGCGACGCCGGAAGCGAGTTCCTGATCGAGGTGGACCTGCCGGGCGTGCCGAAGGACGCCGCCACGGTCGAGTTCCACGACGGTCGCCTGACCGTGGAGGCGAAGCGGGCTCCGGGCGCGGCGCCCGCCGCCGTGCGCTGGACCCGGCGCGAGCGGGCCGCGGCCACGTTCCGCCGTTCGTTCCGCATCCCGGAGACCGTGGACGCGTCGCGCATCCGGGCGGAGTCGAAGGACGGCGTGCTCACCGTCTCCCTGCCGAAGCTGGAGAAGGCGCAGCCGCGGAGGATCGAGGTCAGCGTCCACTGACCCCGGGAAGAGGGCGCCGGTCTTCGGGCCGGCGTCCCGGCGGCGCTACTCCTCGCGCTCCTCGCCGGGGACGTAGCGCCGCGACTTCACCATTTCCTCGTCGTAGTAGCGCCGGTAGAGGATCTCCCAGTTCTCGGTGCCCTGCTGGACGGCCCGGCCCTGGCTGTCGATCTTGCGCCGGACGATCTGGTCGATGCGCTCGTCGTCCTCGAGCTCCTTGTTGATCACCTGCGTCACCTCGCGGCGGATCTCGCGGTCCTCGGCGTAGAACTCGACGCTGTCGTCGGCCCGCAGCAGGTCGAGGATCTGGTTCGCGAGGTCGTTGATCTTGCCGTTCGTGAGTCGCATGGGGCCGTCAGAGGATGATTCCCTGCTCCCGCGCCATGCGCTTCTTGACGAGTTTGAACATCTCGCGGTACTCGGCGCCCCCCGTCCGGATCTGCTCCCCGTACTTGTCGAGCAGCTTGCGGACCTCCTCGTTCAGCTCGTCCTCCTGACGCAGGTTCTCGGTGATGAGCTCCACGACCGACTCCACCAGCGCGTCCGGATCCTCCGGCTCGATCAGCCCCTTCACGTGCAACTGATCGGTGATCTTGTATCCAAGAAAATGGATTTGGTTCCGGGTCAGGCGCATGGGGCGGCCGGCTATAGTACCACGCCTCCGGGATTTGCCGCCTCTGGCACGCATTTCGCTTAGCGCGCCGGCCCGGCGCTGCTAGAATCCTCGCTCGCTTCGCGCCGGCAACAGCCGGGGTCGTAGCTCAGTTTGGTCCAGAGCGCCGGCCTGTCACGCCGGAGGTCGCGGGTTCGAGCCCCGTCGGCCCCGCCATCCCCGGCGGCGCGGAGCGTTTCACCGGGTTCCCGCGAGGGGGCCGAAGGAGGGTGTCGTGCGGGTTTCCATCACCTACTGCGTCGTTTGAAACTACCTTCCGCAGGCCGCCGGTCTGGCGGCCGCCATCAAGGAAGGGCGCGGCCTCGAGTCGGAGCTGATCGAGGGCTCGAAGGGGATCTTCGACGTCAAGCTCGACGGCGAGCTCATCTACTCGAAGTACGAGACGAGCCGGTTCCCGGAGCACGCGGAAGTGCTCGACCGGATCCCCTCGGGATCCTGACGGCTCAGAAGTCGAACAGCCGGGTGTACTTGACGATGAACGAGCGCCCGAGCACGTTCGGATACTCCAAGCCCGTCTCGTAGTCGAACCGGTCGAACGAGGCCGTGTTCCGGATGTCGTTGTACACGAGGAACAGGCCCGTTCCGCTCCGGTCGAGCATCACGAGGCGGACGTTCGACGAGACCGAGGCCGTCTGGCTGTTGTACTGGATGAGCGCCTCGAGCCGGCGCAGCGGCGTGAACGAGTAGTTCAGCCGGATCGGCACGAGGTCGCTCGTGAACTCGCCGTGGGGGAGTTCGACGACGTCCCGGCGCCAGCCGACGCTCGCTTGGAAAACGGCGCCCACGCGGCCGTTCACGCTCACGTTGCAGCCCCGCTGGTTCCCGTCGTAGAACCCGCCGGTCTGGCAGTAGATCGTCGGGTAGAAGCGGGCGCTCGCGTTGCCGATGTAGTTCACGTTGTGGACGAGCCAGCGGTGCTCGCCCGGCGCGATGACCACCTCGTTCCCGTCCGCGCCGGAGAACACGGGGAAGTTCCGGGTCGGCGCGTCCACCATGGTGTCGAACCAGTACCCGAAGCGCCCTCCCGAGTTGGGCTGGAACTCGATGAAGTGGAAGTGTCCGCGCCCTGACTGGATCTGGCCGTCGAAGTCGTAGAAGGCGTTCCAGGTGACGTGCGGGGAGTACCGCCGCAACCACGACAGGGCCTCGATCCCCGTGGGCTGGTAGTCGAGGAAATAGCGCCACTGGTACTTCCGATAGCCCCGGCGCGGCACGAAGCCGACCTCGGGATTGAAGTTTTCGCCGACCTGCGTGAACCCGACGTGGCCCTGGTGGAGCGGTCCGATGTGGTTCAGGAACGCCCGCCCGGCGACATCGCCGCCGTCGGTTGCGCCCGGCGAGCTGGTCTTCGCGAGGAAGCTGAAGAAGCGGGTGTTCTCGGCCAACTGGATCGCCGCATCCGCCCCGAACGCCCGGTTCCAGTCGTCCCCCTCGGCCCAGTCGCCGTTCGCCTGCCGGTTCACGAGGATGCCGCCGAAGTTGGAGCGGCCCACCTCGCGCTGGATCCGCGCCACCCCGTAGTTGTTCGCGGCGAGCGAGAGCGCGCCGGTCTCGGCGTCGAACGCGGCGCCGGTCTGCATGTTCATCAGGCCGATGTTGAACGCGCCCATCTTCCCGGACAGCCGGGCGCCGCCGAGGATCGGGACCGCCTGCCCGGCGTTCAGCCCGATGCGCCGGCTGAAGAAGAGGTCCACCTCCTGCGGCGCCCCGAACTGGAAGGTCGAGGCGTTCTCGAGGAAGAACGGCCGCTTCTCGGGGAAGAAGAGCGGGAACCGGGTCAGGTTGACCTGCTGGTCGTCGGCCTCCACCTGAGCGAAGTCGGTGTTCGCGGTGAGATCGATCGTCAGGTTGGGGGTGACTCCCCACTTGACGTCGAGCCCCGCGTCGAACCCCTCGTTGGAGCGGGCTTCCTCGCTGACCGCGAGCGCGTTCCGGGTCGCGTCGCCGAGCGCGAACGGGGTCACCTTGACGTCGCGCCGGCCCGGCAGCCGCAGGCCGTGGACCCTCCGGGCGAGCGAGACGCGGTAGATGTTCGAGCCGCGGGGGATCGGCGCGAGGAACGACTGCTCGTTCTTGCGCCGGATGTTCCGCATCACGTTCAGGCCCCAGGTGCGCTCGTCTCCCGGCTGGTACCGCAGCGTCCGCAGCGGGATCGCGAACTCGGTCTCCCAGCCGCGGGCCGTGGTCCTCGACCGCACGGTCCAGTCGCCGTCCCAGTTCGCGTTGAAACCGGTGACCCCGCCGCGCTGCGAGCCGCGTTGCCCGGGTCTCGGGTTGTAGCCGCCGGTGGCGCCCTCGCCGGCGATCTGGCCGTCGTACTCGATCCCCTCGGGATTCGTGCCGAAGAGGAACCCGTTCTGGCTGTCGTTGAACGTGTCGAGGACAATCTGCACCGAGTCCGATTCGTTCAGGTCTCCGTCGCGCCGGCTCTCGGAGACCAGCACGCCGTCGGGATCGCGGTCGAACGCGATGATCCCGACGTAGAGCGCGGTCTCGGACAGCAGCAGCCGCACCTCGGTGCGCTCGGTCGCCGGCGCCCCGTTGTCCGGCTCCTGCTGGATGAAGCCGGTGAACGGATCCAGCCCCGCCCAAGCGGCGTCGTCCACGATCCCGTCCACGATCGGAGCGTCGGCGCCTTGGGGCAGCAAGCCGACCTCGGGAGCCGACGCGGACGCGAGGGCGAGGAGCAAGAAAGTCATGCCGCCGCGTATCCTATGCGTGGCCCATGTCCCGGATTCGGACGCTTCGCAACTACATCTCCGGAGGCTGGACGCCGTCCGCGGCCACCGACGCCCTCGACGTCCGGGATCCCGCCACCGGGCGCCTGCTCGCCCGCACGCCGCTCGGCGGTCCCGAGGACGTGGGGCGGGCGGTCGAGGCCGCTTCCGCCGCGCTCCCCGCATGGCGGGACGCGCCCCCGACCGACCGGGTGCAGCCGCTGTTCCGACTCAAGGCGCTCCTCGAGCGGGACTTCGAGGAGATCGCGCGCCTGGTGACCCGCGAGTGCGGAAAGACCCTCGCCGAGTCCCGGGGCGAGGTGCGCCGCGCCGTCGAGAACGTGGAGGTGGCCTGCGGGATCCCGACGCTGATGCAAGGGCGCATGCTCGAGGACGTCGCCCGCGGGATCGATGAGTTCATGGTGCGCCAGCCGGTGGGCGTCGTGGCGGTGATCGCGCCGTTCAACTTCCCGGCGATGATCCCGTTCTGGTTCCTGCCGTACGCGGTGGCCTGCGGGAACGCGGTCGTGCTCAAGCCTTCCGAGAAAACCCCGCTCACGATGGAGTTCGTCGCGCGGCTGCTCGAGGAGGCGGATCTGCCCCGGGGGGTGGTGCAGCTCGTGCACGGCGGGCGGGCGGCCGTGGAGTCGCTGCTCGACCATCCCGACGTGGCGGCGGTCAGCTTCGTCGGCTCCTCCGACGTGGCGCGCGCCGTCTATGCGCGGGCCGCGGCGAACGGGAAGCGGGTCCAGTGCCAGGGCGGCGCCAAGAATCCGGTGGTGATCCTTCCCGACGCCGAGGTGGATTCGGTCGTGAGCGCGGTGGCGGACAGCGCCTTCGGCTGCGCCGGCCAGCGTTGCCTCGCCGCCTCGCTGGCGGTGACGGTCGGGGACGCCCACGAGCCCTTCCGCGACGCGATCGCCGAGGCCGCCCGCACCCGCGTGGTGGGTTCCGGTCTCGACGACTCGGTGGACATGGGGCCGGTGATCCGGGGCGAGAGCCGGGACCGGATCGAGTCGCTGATCGGCGCGGCCGTGGAAGGCGAGGGGGCCGAGGCGGCCGTGGACGGGCGCGGCTTCCGGGTCGAGGGCCTGCGGGGGTACTTCGTCGGCCCCACGGTGCTGGACGACCTGTCCCCCGACGGCGACGTGGCCGGGACCGAAATTTTCGGCCCGGTGCTCGGCGTGATCCGCGCGCCGGACGTGGAGGAGGCGATCCGCTTCGTGAACGGCGGCGACTACGGGAACATGGCTTCCGTGTTCACCGGCGACGGCCGCACCGCCCGGCGGTTCCGGCGCGAAGTGCTCACCGGCAACGTCGGGATCAACGTCGGGGTGGCGGCGCCGATGGCGTTCTTCCCGTTCAGCGGCTGGCGCGGCAGCTTCTTCGGCGACCTGCACGCCCAAGGCGCGCACGCGGTGGAATTCTACACCCAGACCAAGGTGGTGGTGGAGCGCTGGCCCCGCGATGCCTCCCGTCGGTTCTGAGCGTCTCGCGTCGAGCGGGCGCTTGCGCGACTGGCGCTTCTGGCTGCTGCTGCTGTTCTGCCTGAACGCGGTCGCGCTGCCGCTGCTTGTGCGCGGCGACGCCGACGGGGGCTCGGTGCTCGAATGGGCGCCGAAGAGCCTGCCCGCCTTCGCGCTGGTCATGGCGATCGCGGTGGGGTTCGCGCTGCCGAGCTCGCCGTTTTGCGTCGCGGCGGGCTATCTCTTCGGCTTCTCGAAGGGCCTCGCGGCGGCGTGGATCGGGAACGGAGTCGGGGCGCTCATCGCCTTCGCGCTCGGGCGGCTGCTCCTCGGGCGACTGCGCCGCTGGCTGCTCCGCCGGTTCCCCCGGTTCGAGGCGCTCTCCCGGGCGTTTGGCTCGGCCGGGCCGGGAACGGTGTTCCTCGCCCGGCTCTCGCCGGTGTTCCCGTTCGCGGTGCAGAACTTCGGCTGGGCGTTCACCCGGGTGCGCGTCCGCGACTACGTGCTCGGAACCGCGCTCGGCGTCGGGCCGGGGGCGCTGCTGTTCGCGCATCTCGGGGCCGCCGGACGGGCCGGGGTCGAGATGGCCCGCGGCGGCGCGACGCTCTCGGGGGCGCTGACGATCGTCGGGATCGCGGCGACGATCCCGCTGGTTCGCTGGCTTGGCCGCGTCGGCGAGCGGGCGCTCGGGGAGGAGGCCGTCAGGAATCGAGCAGGCTGAGGGCGGCGAGCAGCAGCGCGTTCGCCCCGCCCACGACGTGCTCGTCGGTCGTGAACTCGCGCGGGTTGTGGCTCACGCCGCCGACCGACTGCACGAAGACCATTCCGGTCGGGCAGACCCGCGAGAGCATCTGGGCGTCGTGCCCGGCGCCGGACGGCATGCGCCGGCAGGACCCGCCGAGCGCCCGGGCCGCGTCCTCGACGAGCGCGACGACCCGCTCGTCGAACACCGCGGGGCCGAACCGCGCGAGCTCCCGCCGGTCGATCCGCACGCCCTCGCGAGCCGCCGCTTCGTCGAGTCCGGCGAAGAACCGCTCCTCGGCGGCGGCGAGCCGCTCCGCGTCCGGGTTCCGGATGTCGAGCGTGAAGACGGCCTTGCCCGGAACCACGTTGGTGAGGCCGGGGGCGAAGGACATGCGCCCGACCGTGGCGACCTGCCCGGGAATGTCGCGCGCGAGGCCGCGGGCGAGCAGCACCGCCTCGGCCGCGACCACGCCGGCGTCATGACGGAACCGCATCGGGGTCGTGCCGGCGTGGTTCGCCGTGCCGGTCAGCGTGATCTCCTCCCACAGGATCCCCTGCACGCCGGTGACCGCCCCGAAGGCCACGTCCTCCGCCTCCAGCACCGGCCCCTGCTCGATGTGCAGCTCGACGTACACTGCAGGCACCGGACCCGGAAGCGGGGCGTCGCCGAGGTAGCCGATCGACTCGAGCTCGTCGCGCAGCGCGGCGTCGCCCTCGGGATTGCGCCGCTCCCATGCGGTCTCGAGCGGAAGTCCGCCCACGTATACGAGGCTGCCCATCATGTCCGGGTGGTAGCGCGAGCCCTCCTCGTTGGAGAAGACGGCCACCTCCAGCGGACGGCTCGTGACCGCGTCCGCGTCGTTGAGCGTGCGAGCGACTTCCAGCGCGGCGAGCACGCCGAGGTTCCCGTCGTACTTCCCGCCGTTGCCGACGGTGTCAATGTGGGAGCCGAGCATCACCGCGGCGGCGGAGCAATCCTCCCCCTCGCGGCGACCGATCACGTTCCCGATTCCGTCCACGCGGACCTGCAGGCCGGTGGATTCCATCCACGAGCGGACGAGATCGCGCCCGCGCCCGTCCTCGGGAGTGAAGGCGAGCCGCTCGGCCCCGCCGTCGGGCGTGGCGCCGATAGTCGCGAGCTCGGCGATCGTCCGGAGGAGCCGGGGGCCGTTGACCCGGAGATCGGCGCGGTTCGTCACGCCGGCGACAGTAGCCGAGGGTCGGGCAGGGGACAAGACGGCTCAGCCCGGGGCGACGAGGACTCTCTATTTGAGGATCGTCGCCGCGACGCTTGGAGTCTTCCCCGGCACGCCCTGAGGGCCCTTCTTTACCCCACTGGAGTTGCCCCGGTTTCGTGGACGCCTAACTTCTTTGGAGGAGGAGTCCCCGATGAGCACGAAGAAGCGGCCGCGGTACGCGGCGGAGCACCGGGCGCGGCTGGTGGAGCTGGCGCGTTCGGGCCGGAGTCCGGAGGCTCTGGCGCGGGAGTTCGAGCCGACGGCGGGGACCATCCGCGACTGGGTGCGGGCGGCGGACGCGGCTGAGGGCCGCGACGCCGCGGGCTGGACGCGGGCGGAGCGCGAGGAGAACCGCGCCCTGCGCCGGAAGGTCGCCCAGCAGGCGCTGGAGCTGGAGATCCTGAAAAAAGCCGCGGCCTGGTTCGCCCGGGAGACCATCTCCGAGGATGGAGGTTCATGAAGGCGCGCCAGGCCGTGTATCCGACCGCGACGACGGCCCGCGTGCTGGAGGTCTCCCGCAGCGGGTTCCACGCCTCGCTGGACCGGGAGCCGTCGGCGCGGGCGCTCGGGGACGCGGCGTTGAAGGAGGAGATCGGCGCGATCCAACGGGACAACCGGGAGGCGTACGGGGCGCCGCGAGTCCACGCGGAGCTTCAGGCGCGGGGGGAGCGGGCGAGTCGGAAGCGGGCGGCGCGGCTGATGCGGGCGCTGGGGCTTCGGGGCGCGTCGCGGCGGAAGCGGGAGATCACGACGGTGCGGGGGGCGGCGGCTCGTCCGGCGCCGGACCTCGTGGACCGGGACTTCCGGGCGGAGGGGCCGAACCGGCCGTGGGTGGCGGACGTGACGTATGTCCCTACGGGGAGAGGGACGATGTGCCTGGCGGCGGTGGTGGACGCCTTCAGCCGGCGGGTGGTGGGCCGGGCGATGAGGCTGCGGCTGTTCTCGTCGCTGGTGCTGGACGCGCTGGAGATGGCGGCAGCGCGGCGGCGTCCCACGGAAGCGGTCCGCCACTCGGACCAGGGGAGCCAGTGCGCGTCGGCGGCGTTCGGGGCGTTGTGCCGGCGGGCGGGGGTGCGTCCGTCGATGGGGTCGGCGGGGGACTGCTACGACAACGCGATGGCGGAGTCGTTCTTCGCGACGCTGGAGTGCGAGCTGCTGGAGGTGGTTCCGCTGGCGGACCCGGAGGCGGCGCGGCGTGAGGCGTTCGCGTTCATCGAGGGGTGGCGCGACCCGCGGCGTCGGCGCTCGGCGCTGGGGTACGAGTCGCCGATGGAGTGCGAGCGGCGCTTCGGGGGGCCGGCATGAGCGGGTCGGGAGCGCAGCCGCGGGACGAGCGGGCGACGGGCCTCGGCCCTGCGCGCCGCACCCCTGGCGGGGTGCGGGCGCGGCGCTTCGGGCCGAGGCGCGGTTGGCGGGGAGACGCAACCTCGCCGATCCGGGCGGTCGGTTCCGGTCTCGGGGCCGCCCGCGCCGCCGAGTGTGACCTCGCTCTCGAAGCCGTCCACGTCAGCGGGGCCGGCTCTCGGGAACACGGCCCGGCGGCGGGAACGAAGCTCGCGTCACGCCGCGGATCCAAAATAGTCAACTGTCCACGAAAGCGGGGCAAGCTCACCCGGATCCAACCGCGGACGTTCCCGATGGTCCCGGCGGCGGGTCGAGGCTTCCGCTCCGGACCCCCGAAGCAGCACTCCCCGAGCCACTGGAACCAATCCTCGTTGGATTCGAACTGTTGGTACCCCATGCGCTGCTTCCTCCCTCGCGAAACGATCGCCGAATCGAATAGTGCCCGGTACACAATAACGATGCGAAATGCAAGAAAGTTCCCCGGCGAAGGGAATTCCCGCAGGCCGCGTCAGGCGGTGGGGCGGGTGGCCGTGAAGGCGATGACCGGTGGCCTCGCCATGAACTGGGCGAACAGCGGGTTGCCGCGCGCCTTGGGCTCCAGCTTGAGGATCGGCCAGCGGAGGTCCGGGAAGCCGGCCCGCCGGAACGCCTCCTCCCACGTCGGCGGCGGGTAGTAGATGTTCGTGAACTCGAACGGCTCGCCGCCCTGGGGGTAGAACCGGTAGAGGACGGGCGCCCCCGGTTTCAGTTCCGCCGGCCCGATCTTGTCGAAACCGTGCCTCCGCCACCTGTGGGTCTCCCCGCTTCCCGGCGGATCGAAGACGTTGTCCACGAAGCCGACGAGCTTGCCGCCCGGCTTCAGGGCGCGGTGGCACGCCTTGAGGAAGCGCAGAAGCCTCCCCTGCGTCTTCGCGTAGGACAGGAGGTACATCGCCACGACCAGATCCACCGGTTCGTCCGGTCGGTAGTCCGCCGCGTCCGACACGGCGTAGCGCACGTCCAGCCGCGTCAGCCGGTCCTGCGCCCGCGCCAGCACGATCATCGCCGGGGATACGTCCACGCCGGTGACCGCCGCCGCGCCGGCCTTCTTGATCTGGCGGGCGTAGTGCCCCTCGCCGCACGCGAGGTCGAGCACGGTCCGCCCGCGGACGTCCCCGAGCAACCGGAAGAGCGTGTGCCGTTCGATGGCGTCCCGGAACGGCAGGCGCTTGGAGTCCCGGTAGGCCATCGCGATGCTGTCGTAGTGCGCCACAGGCCAATCGTAAGGCCCGGCGCCTCTCAGATCGCCGGTCGGGAGGCCGTGAAGCCGATGATCGGCGGGTTGGCCAGGAAGTCGTCCCAGAACGGGTCGCCGCGCTCCTCGGGATCAAGGCGCACGATAGGCCACCGGAGATCGGGGAACCCGGCCTCCTCGAACGCCTCCTTCCATGTCGCCGGCGGCAGGAAGACGTTCTCGAATTCGAAGAAGCTCCCGTCCGCGGCGTAGAAGCGGTAGCGGATCGGGGAGCCCGCCATCGCGACCGCCGGACCGGTCCGCTCGAACCCGTACTTGCGCCGCGACTCGGTTCCGCTCGGCGGCCGGAGGACGTTGTCGTTGAAGCCGACCAGCCGACCGCCCGGCTTGAGGGAGTCGTGGCACGCCTCCAGGAATCGGACGAGCTTCTCCTTCGTCCCGGCGTAGGAGAGCAGGAACATCGCGATCACGAAGTCCGCCGGTTCGTCCGCCCGGTAGTCCGCCGCGCCGGCGCGCACGTACCGCGCGCCGAGCGGCTCCCGGCGCTCCTCGGCCTTCGCCAGCGCGATCATCCCCGGCGAGACATCCACGCCGGTGACCGCCGTCGCGCCCGCCCGCAGGAGCAGGCGGGCGTAGTGGCCCTCGCCGCACGCGAGATCCAGCACGGTCCGCCCGCGGACGTCGCCGAGAGTCTCGAAGAGCGTGAACCGCTCGATCGCAGTCCGGAACCGCAGGCGCTTGGACTCCCGGTACGCGCTCGCGATGCGGTCGTACTGGGCCACCCGCGAATCCTACGGACCCCTCATCGTCGCACGCTCCAGCCGAGCAGCGCGTCCTGGTCCCGGACGTAGAGCCGTCCGTTCGCGACGACCGGGTGCGACCACAAGTCCCGGCGCGACCGGTCCGCTTCGGGGAACCGGAACCGCCCGCGCTCGACGTAGCCGGACCTCGACGGCTCCATCAGCGCCACGTCGCCGCGCTCGCTCACCAGGAAGAACCGCCCGTCGGCGAACGCGAGCGCTCCCTTGGGGAAGCCGCGGTCGCGCCAGCGGATTTCGCCGTCGCCGGCGCCGAGCGCGGTCAGGATCGAGCCGGAGAAGCCGTACAGCGTCCCGTCATGCAGGATAGGGGTCGCGTGGTGCGCCCGCAGGTTCCGGGTGAACCAGAGCTCGGAGGCCGCGACCGAGCCGTCCGGGCCGGCCCGCAGCTCGATCAGTCCGCCGCCGGCGCCGTAGTCGGAGGTCACGAACAGGCGCGCCGTCCCGCCCGCGTTCGAGACCAGGATCGGGGTCGCGATGTTCGCGGTCCCGTTCGAGGCGCGGTCGTAGCTCCACAGGATCTCGCCGTCACTCGCCCGGATCCCGACCGCCCGCTCGCCGCTGAAGAACGCGACGTGCGGAGCCCCCTCGAGGTCCACCGGGATCGGCGAGGCGTAGCCGGCCTCGTCGCCGGCGGCGGTCCACAGCGTCTCGCCGGTGCGGCGGTCGAGCGCCGCGAACCCGGCGCGCCGCGCGCCCGGCGAGACGAGGATGCGGTCGTCGAGCACGAGCGGCGACTCGCTGATCCCCCAACTGATGTTGCGCGCCCCGAAGTCGTCGAGCAGGTTGCGGCTCCACACGAGTTGCCCGGTCGCGGCCTCGAGCACGCTGAGGCGCCCGCTCGCGCCGAGCGCGTGGACGCGGCCGTGCGCGACCGTGGGGACGCTGCGCGGGCCGTCGCCGCGCCAGTCGTTGAACTCGTCGGCGTGCGGGGTGGACCACAGCGTCGCGCCGGTCTCCTCGTCGAGCGCGAAGACCCACTCGCGCCCCGACAGCATTCCCAGCGTGTGGATGCGCCCGTCGGCGACCGCGATCGAGGAGTACCCCTCGCCGAGTCCGTCCGCGCGAAAGTCGAGGCGCGGCCCGCCCTCGGGCCACGCTTCCAGAAGGCCCGTCTCGTTCGACACGCCGTCGCGCGCCGGCCCCCGCCACTGCGGCCAGTCCTCGCCCGCGGGGAGGAGCGCGAGAACGAGCAGCAGCGTCACGGAAGCGCCTCGGCCAGCTCTTCGAGATGCCGCTGGAGCGCGGCCCCGGCCGCACCCGGATCTGGGACCTCTGCGATCTCGCCCATGAATGCATAGACGAGCTGCGCGCCCGCCCGTTCCCCGGCCCGCTCGAAGAATCCGGAGAGCACCCGCGTCACCGGGAGGCTGTTCAGCGAGCCGCCCTTGTAGAAGTGCCGCCCCCGGGGCGTGTCCTCGAGGAACAGGACCTCCCGCAGCTCGGACGCGCCCGGGAAGTCGTCGCGGGCGATTGCGGCGAGCACGGCCGCGAGCGACTCGGCGGTCGCCGTGTTGTCGCCGGTGACGTTCCGCGCCGCGAGCATGTAGCGGCGAGAGCGGATTCCGGCGAAGTCGGGGTGGCGGGCGTGGATGCGCTCGGTGAGCGCCGCCGGCCCCCCGAGGAACGCCGTGGTCAGGTTCGCCGCGGCGTTGTACACGGCGTTCGAGACGCCGGTCCCCCGGATCATGCGCCGGCCCACGGTCCGGACGTCGGCGGTTTCGAGCGCGTCCCGGATCTCGGCCTGCGTCTCGGGATCGAAGTGCGCGATCGCCGGATGCGCCGGGTCCCCCACGATCGCCGCGGCGCCGGGAACCGGCCGGTCCAGCGCGCCCTCGAGTTCGGCGAAGAGCTCAACGAGATAGGAGACCTTGATGGAGCTGGCGGCGGGGCGGGGAACGTCGGCCGCCTCGGCGTAGAGGACTTCTCCGTTCGCGCGGCCGATCCAGACGCTCCGCTCGACCCCCTCGGGGGCGGGCGGGGCCGCCGGGGGCGCGGCGCACGCCGGAGCGAGCAGCAGGATCGCGAAGCGGAGCATCAGGCGGGGCGGGGCGGCCACGGGACGAAGGCGCTCGTGCGCCGGGCGTATTCGGCGTAACCGGGGCGGCTCGCCCGGAGGCCCTTTTCGAGCAGCGGGACCCCCGACACGCGCAGCAGCAGGAACGTCATGATCGCGGGTGCGAAGAGGGTCCACGCTCCGCCCGGCGTCGCGAGCGCGAGGCAGCCGAGGCCCCACCACGCGACCGCGTCCCCGAAGTAGTTGGGATGCCGGGAGTACCGCCACAGGCCGCCCTCCATCACGCGGCCCCGGTTCGCCGGGTCGGCGCGGAACCTGCGGAGCTGGAGATCCGCGGTCGCCTCGACAAGGAAGCCCCCGGCGAAGAGCGCGGTTCCGAGCCAGTCGAGCCGCGACCACGGGGCGTCGGCGAGCTGCGCCTGGAGCAGCGGCATCGCGACGATCCACATGATCGCCGCTTGCAGCCAGAACACGGTGAACAGCGAGACCGCCCCGAAACGCGCTCCCCACTTCCGCCGCATCGCCTGGTAGCGCGGGTCCTCGCCGCGGTGGCGCAGCCCGATGTGCGCCGCCAGGCGGACGCCCCACAGCGTGACGAGCGCCGGGACGAGGACCGCGCGGAATGACTCCGCGCCGGTCCGCTCGTGGTAGAGCCACGCGAGCGCCGCGAACCCGAGGCCCCAGAAAATGTCCACGATGGAGGCGTCCCGCTTCGCGAGGCTGAGCAGCCACAGCGAGAACGCGAGGCCGAAAACGGCTAAGAGCCCGGCCAGCGCGGCGTTCATGGGCGTATAGTTGCGCACCGATGACGAACCTGCGAGCGGTTTCCTGAGCGCGGCCGCGTCCTTCCTGCGGATCGCCACCGTCTGGTTCGACAGTTGGTCCTACGAGCCTATCTCCGGCGAGCGCGCGATGCGCGTGGAGTGGACCCGCGTCCTTCCCTTCATCGCGGTTCACGTGGCGTGCCTCGGCCCGATCCTCGTGGGCTGGAGCTGGGCCGCGGTGGGGGTCGCGCTCGCGCTCTACTGGATCCGGGCGTTCGCGATCACCGGGTTCTACCACCGGTACTTCTCGCACATGACGTACCGGACGTCGCGCGTCGGGCAGTTCGCGTTCGCCGTGCTCGGCGCGTCGGCGGTCCAGCGCGGGCCGCTGTGGTGGGCGGCGCACCACCGGCTCCATCACCGCTATTCCGACGGCCCGAAGGATGTCCACTCGCCGCGCCAGCACGGCTTCTTGTGGAGCCACATGGGCTGGATCACCGCGCCGGCCAACTTCCCGACCCGGCTGGACGTCGTGTCGGACCTCGCCCGCTATCCGGAACTGCGCCTGCTCGACCGCTTCGACACCGCGGTTCCGCTGGCGCTCGCGGGGGGCCTCTACGCGCTCGGATCGGCGCTCGGAGCCGCCGGGGTCGAAACCACCGGGCCGCAGATGCTGGTCTGGGGTTTCTTCATCTCGACGGTGGCGCTCTTCCACGCGACCTCGCTCATCAACTCGGCGGCGCACCGGATGGGCCGCCAGCGCTACAAGACCCGCGACGACAGCCGCAACAGCCTCGTTCTCGCGCTGCTGACGCTCGGCGAGGGCTGGCACAACAACCACCACCGATACCCCGCGGCGACCCGGCAGGGGTTCTTCTGGTGGGAGCTCGACCCGACTTACTACGCGCTCGTCGTCATGTCGTGGCTCGGCCTCGTCCGCGATCTGCGCCCGGTGCCCGAGGCGGTGAAGCTCGCCGGCGATGCCTGAGCTCACGCGCTCGGTCACGCTCGGGGCGCGGCACTTCGTCACGCTGTCGCGGTGCTTCTCGGGTTCGCCGGAGGACATCTGGGACGCGCTCACGCGCCCGGAGCGGCTCGCTCGCTGGTTCCTGCCGGTCCGCCTCGAGGAAGGCGGGCGCTTCCAGCTTGAGGGCAATGCGGGCGGGCGGATCACCCGGTGCGAGCCGCCGTCGCGCCTTTCGCTCACGTGGGAGTTCGGCGGCGACGTGAGCTGGGTGGAGGTGAAGATCGGGCCGGATTCCCGGTTGACGCTGACCCACGCCTCGAACCCGTCCGAGCACTGGGACCGGTACGGGCCGGCCGCGACCGGCGTGGGCTGGGAGATGTCGTTCCGGGAACTGGCCGTGCACTTCGGGGAGTCGTTGGCGCCGACCGACATCCACGAGAGCGCCACCGGATGGGAGCAGGCGGCGGTGGAGGGCGGGGCGGACCCCGAAGCGGCCGCCCAGGCGGCGGCCCGCACCGCGAAGTTCTACTCGGGAGGTTGACATACCTAGAGGCGTGACGCATAATGCCTCTAGGTATGAACGGCATCGGCAAGGACCTCGTGGCGGCTTCCGCCACGCCCCTCGTGCTCTCGATCCTCGCCGAGGCGGACAGCTACGGCTACGCGATCCTGAAGCGCGTCGCCGAACTCTCCGGCGGCGAGCTGCAGTGGACCGACGGCATGCTGTATCCGATCCTGCATCGGCTCGAACGCCTGGGCCACGTGACCGCCCGCTGGGAAAGAACGGAGAGCGGACGGCGGCGCAAGTACTACCGGATCACGCCGTCCGGGCGGACCCAGCTCGCGGCCCAACGCCGCCAGTGGCGTATCGTCGAGGACACGCTGCGGGGCCTCTGGTCGGAAATGTCGGCGGTGCCCGCATGAACGCCCCGCCGGTCGAAGAGCTGATCGCCCGCTGGCGGGATTTCCTCCGGCGGCGCCCGGCGGTCAGCGGCCCGGACGCCGAGGAGCTGGAGGGGCACCTGCGGGAGCGCATCGCGGCACTCACCGAAGCCGGCCTTACGCCCGACGAGGCGTTCCTCGTGGCCATCAAGCGGATGGGCGCCCTTGACGAAATCTCCCGTGAGTTCGCCCGGGAGCACTCGGAGCGGCTGTGGAAACAGCTCGTCTCGCCGCCGCCCGCCGAGGCGGCGGGACGGGAGCCCCTCGTCGCCCTCGGGATCGCCGTGCTCGCGGCGGCGCTCATCAAGCTCCCGAGCCTCTTCGGCCTTGGCTTCGACGACGCGGGCGGGCACTTCTACGCCCGGAACATGAGCCTGTTCCTGTTTCCCGGGGTCGCCGCGTTCCTCGCGTGGAAGCGGGAGCTGAGCCGGCGGACGATCCTGCTTCTGGGCGGCGGGTTCGCGCTCGTGGCGCTCGCCGCGAACCTCTGGCCGTTCCAGCCGGGCGGCGACACCGAGGTGCTGTTCGTCTTCCACGCTCCCATCGCCGCGTGGCTGCTCGTCGGGATCGCCTACGCCGGCGGGCGCTGGTTCGCCGGCGGCGCCCGCATGGATTTCGTCCGCTTCTCGGGCGAACTCTTCATCTACCTCGTGCTCATCGGGCTCGGCGGCATGGTGTTCACCGCGGTCACCGTGCTCAGCTTCGAGGCCATCGGCGTGGACGCCGAGTGGCTCATCGGCAACTGGATCGTCCCGTGCGGAGTCGCCGGCGCGATCGTCGTCGCTTCGGGCCTCGTCGAAATGAAGAAGAGCGTCGTCGAGAACATGGCCCCGGTGCTGGCCCGCATCTTCACGCCGCTGTTCACGCTCGCGCTGCTCGCGTTCCTCGCGACCGGTCTCCTCACCGGCAACCCGGTCGGGATCGAGCGCGAGGTGCTCATCCTGTTCGACGCGGTGCTGGTGCTCGTGGCGGGCCTGATCCTCTACAACGTCTCGGCCCGCGATCCGGCCGCGCCGCCCGGCCTGTTCGACGCGCTCGCGCTGCTGCTCGCAGTCGCCGCGCTGGCCGCCGACCTCCTCGCGCTCGGCGCGATCCTCGGACGCATCGGCGAATTCGGATTCACGCCGAACCGAGTCGCGGCGCTCGGGGAGAACCTCGTGCTGCTCGTGAGCCTCGCCGGATCGGCGGGGTTCTACGCCCGCTTCCTGCACTCGGGCAGGGGATTCGGGGCGCTCGAGCGTTGGCAGATGGGGTATCTGCTGGTCTACGCCGGGTGGGGCGCGGTCGTCGCTACGCTGTTCCCGCTGATCTTCGGGTTCCGGTAGGTGGCCGTCCGAACCCGCCGTCTCGGCGCGGCGGCCGCGTTCGCGACCGGGCTCCTGCTGCTCGTCGTGATCGGGGCCGTGGGCCTCATCGGCGTCGAGGGCGATCCCTTCGACCGCATCTACTTCGGGGTCATCGCCACCGCGCTCGTCGGATCAGCCCTGGCGCGGTTCCGGTCACGGGGAACCGCCTACGCGCTCTTCGCGGCGGCGTTCGCGCAGATCCTCGTGGCCTGGTACGGGCTGATGATCGGCAAGCACCTCGTCCCGGTGAGTTCGATCCCGGAGATCCTGATCTCGAACCACGTTTTCGCGGGTTTCTGGGCCGGGTCGGGGTGGCTGTTCCGGCGCGCGGCGCTGGAGGAGGAGTGAGTCGCCCGATCCTAGTCGGGGGGCCGGACGTGAGCGCAAAGCCAAAGCGTGCGTCGGACCCCCGATGTCAGCCTTTGGTGTAGTACTCGTACGCCAACCTCCCGAGATCCTTCACCAGCGCTCTCTTCTCCCGAAACTGGTTCGGCGTCAGGCTGATGCCGTACTCCCAGGGCTTGTTGTATGCGGAGGTTTCCAGATCTTCCGCCGCGAGCCGCTGGTCGAGGTCGGCGTCCTTAGGGTGACGAAATCGCAAGACCAGATTGGTTTTCTGCGGTACAAGACCGACAAAGTTGTATGCGGCCCCGCGCAGCTCCATACCGAGATATTGCTTGGTGTACCTCAGCTTCAAGTCTCGATTGATCTCGTGGAATGGCTTCAGCATCTCATCGGCCAAGGCGAGTGTCGCCTTCGAGGCCTTTTTCTCCCAGAAGGCACGGTCCTCCGGCGGTGATCCGGGGCGGCACGGTCTTCGACGGGCGCGGCGCGCCGGGAGTCGTCGCGGACGTGGGGATCGTGGGGGACCAGTGGGACACGCTCGGCGGTTTTCTCGACTACGTGGAGCGGACCGGAACCGCGATCAACGTCGCGTCCTACGTAGGGTCGGGCGCGGTCCGGGCGTACGTCATGGGCTACGAGGCCCGCCCGCCCACCGACGGCGAGATGGACAAGATGCTGCGGCTCACGCGGGAGGCGATGGAGGAAGGAGCCTTCGGGGTCTCGGCGGGTCTGAGCTACGTGCCCAACATCTACATGTCCACCGAGGAGCTCGCGGCGATCGCGGGCGAGGCGGCGGCGATGGGCGGGCTCTTCGCGAACCACGCCCGCACGATGAACGGGACCGACCCCGAGGCCATCCGCGAGGCGCTCGCGATCGGTGAGGTCGCCGGCGCCCGCGATCGGTGAGGCCGCCGGCGCCCGCATCCACTTCTTCCACCTCAACTCGACCTCCTCGACCGAAGCCGACGTCTTCCTCGGGATCATCGACGAGGCCCGCGCCCGAGGCGTGGAGATCACCGGCGACAGCTACACCTACACTTGGGGCATCACCGGACTCGCCAGCTACATCCCGGCGTGGGCGCAGGAGGGCGGAACGGAGGCGATGCTGGCGCATCTCGGCGATCCGGCGGAGCGCGAGCGCATCGCCGGCGACTTCGTGACCGAGCCGCCCTACCTCGCCAACATCGGCTGGCATCGGGTCCGGCTCGGGGTGGACGACCCCGAGGTCAACGGGAAGCTGGTCGAGGAGGTCTCCGAGATCCGCAGCCAGCCGCCGGAGGAGGTCTTCATGGACGTGGTGCTGGAGCAGGAGGGCCGGGGCGTCGTCATCGACTGGAACAACGAGGAGGACACCCTCCGGCACGTGCTCGCGCCGCCGTATGTGGCCGGGGGAACCGACGGCGGGGCCCTCGACCTGGATTCGGAGAACCTCCCGCCGTTGGTGCACCCGCGCCACCTCGGAACCGTGCCGCGCCTGCTCGGAACCTACGTCCGCGACGAGGGCCTGCTGACCTGGGAGGAGGCGATCCGGAGGCTCAGCGGCCTGCCCGCCGAGATCCTCCGGCTCGAGGACCGCGGGACGGTCGAGGAAGGCCACTTCGCCGATCTCGCGATCTTCGATCCAGAGACGATCCGGGGCGTGGCGACCTTCGAGGATCCGTTCCACTACTCCGTTGGGATGCGCTACGTCCTGGTCAACGGCGTCCCGGTCGTGGACGAGGGGGAGTACACCCGGGCGCTCCCGGGCCGGTCGCTGCGGGGGCCGGCGTGGACCGCGCCAGAGTAGCCCGTCGAAACTCTACGGTGACGGCATGGCCCAACCTGCCGTCAAGATGACGTTCTCGCTGGACTTGGCGACCGCCGAGGAGATCGAACGGCTCGCGCGGCGCTGGAACGTTCCGAAGGTCGAAGCCGTACGGAGGGCGATTCGATCCGCCTCGTTCCGGCAGCCGTCCCGCCGGGAGCGACGCATGCAAGCGCTCAACGAGCGCTAGGACTCGATGGCGGCCCGCGGCGTGCACTTCGACGCCTGGCGGCGCGACGCGCGCCAGATGCGGAAGGACTCGTTTCCGCGCCTCTCCAGTTCGTCGGAAGTTCGCGGCTGACGGAGTCGCCGGCCGCGCGCGGCGTGGACGTCGAGGCGCCGGCGCTGGAGACCGACGAATTCCGGCGGGGAGCCCCGCTCGAGCCGGGGGAAGTCAGTCCGAGCGCAGCGCCGACCACGGCTCGCGGCGCGCCGCGATCACCGCCGGGTAGATCCCGAACACCACCCCCACCGCCACCGAGAACACGAACGCCACCGCGAACGCCATGAGCGGCGGCGCGCCCACGGGCAGGGAAGGGGCGAACGCGGGCGCGAGCAGGCGCAGGATCGCCCCGATGGCGGCTCCGAGCAGGCCGCCCGAGAGCGACAGCAGCACCGCCTCGACCAGGAACTGGAGCACGAGGTGCTGGTGGCTCGCGCCGATCGCCTTGCGGATCCCGATCTCGCGCCCGCGCTCGCGTACGACCACGAGCATCACGTTCATGACGCCGATTCCGCCCGCCAGCAGGCTGATCGCGGCGAGCGCCACGCCGACGGTCACGACCGCGAGCACGGCGGCCCGGACCGAACTCAGGAGCGCGTCCAGCGAGAGGATCTGGAAGTCGTCCTCCGCCCGGTCGGGCAGATCCCGCGCCCGGCGCAGCCCCTCGCGAAGCTGCTCCTCGGCGAGTTCGACCTCCTCGAGCGAGCGAGCGCGGAAGTGGAGCTGGACCGGCGTGGAGCGTCCCCGTCCGAACCGGTCCTCGGCGGTCGTGACCGGGACGAGGATCGTTTCGTCCGGCTCGCCGCCCATGGAGAACGCGCCGCGCTCCTTCGGGGCGAGCTCGCCGACGATCGTGAAGAGGACCCCGTCCAGAAGCACCCGCTCGCCCACCGGGTCTGCGGGTCCGCCGAGCTCGTCCATGACCCCCGCGCCCACGACCGCGGCGCGGCTGCGGCGGCTCATGTCGCCCGGGTTCAGGAACCGGCCCCGCGCCAGCGTCTTGCCCCCGACCTCGAGGTGCGACGGCCCCACTCCCTCGACGGCCATCTCCAGCTCCTCCTCGTCGAGGCGGGCGGTCGGCCGCAGTTTCATCACCGGATCGAACGCCGCGACGGCCGTGGCCTCGCGGAACGCGGCCTCGCCGTCGGCCACCGTCAGGAAGGAGCGCCGCCGGATCACGTCGTCGCGGGGAGGGCTCCACATGACGGTGATGTACTCGGCGCCCAGATCGCCGAACTCGCCCCGGATCGACTGGGAGAGCCCGTCCGAGACCGACGCGACGGCGACCACCGACGCGATCCCGATCGCGACCCCGAGCGTGCTCAGGAACGACCGGAGCGGGTTGCGGCGGATGGAGGAGAACCCCATCCGCAGGCTCTCGCGGATCACCGGCTCTCGCCCGCCGCGACGACCTCCAGCCCGTCCTCGAGCGTTCGCAGCACGAGCGGCGGCCCGATCACGACGTCCTCGCCGGCCGCCAGCCCCTCGACGATCTCCACCTCCAGCAGGTCCGAAAGGCCAGTCGTGACCCGGCGCTCCTCCACCCGCCCGTCCTTCACGACGAAGGCGACCTGCCAGCCGGCGCCCTGCGGCGTCGCGCTCCCCGAGACGTTCGTGCCGCTTCCGCCGACGCTGATGGCCACGGTGCGGGTCGGCGCGGCGGACTCGGGGAAGCGGCGGACGAGCGCGCCGATGGGAACCGCGAGCGCGTCCGCCCGCCGCTCGGTCTCGATGCGGGCCAGCGCGCTCATCGAGGGCCGCACCGCCGCCGGCGGATCCAGAAGGCGGATGCGCGCCCGGAACTCGGCCCCGGGAGACGCGCCGCCGAGGCGGGCGGACTCGTCGCGCTGGCCGACCCGCTGGATCTCGGTCACTTCGCCGGAAAGCGTCGCGTCCCCGAGCGCGGCGAGCGTGATCTCCGCCGTCTGACCTTCCTCGACCTGGACCACGTCCACTTCGGGGACGTCGGCCTCGACGAGAAGCTCGTCGTCGCCGCCGAGAGTCATGATCTTGCTCCCGGGAAGGTTCTGGCTGCTCGCGACGACCAGCTCGCCCGGCTCCAGATCCACCGCGAGGACCGTGCCCCGGATCGGAGAGCGGACGACGGTCTTGGCCAGGTCCTCCTCGGCGCGGCGCAGCGCCGAGCGCGCCCGCTCGATGGTCAGGCCGGCGCGGCTGCGGGCGTTCGCGGCGCGGTCGCGGGCGACCTCGGCTTCTTCGACGCCGCGGGCGCTCACGACGCCCTCGGCGTGGAGCCGGGCGGCGCGCTCCGCCTCGCGCCGCGCGTCTTCCTCCTCGATGCGGGCGCCTTCGAGCGCGGTCTCGGCCTCGCGGACGACGGCCCGCTGCTCCTCGACGATCGCGCGCTGGGTGGCGTCGTCGATCAGCGCGACGACGTGACCGGGCGCGACCGCGTCGCCGGGCCCGACCGCGATCTCGAGGAGGCGGCCCACGACTTCGGCCGAGATGTCCACGCTCTCGCCGGGACGGACGACCCCCGAGGCGTCCACCGTGGCCACGAAATCGCGGGGCGAGACGGTGCGGGCCTCCACGCGGGGCCGCTCGTCCGCGGGCTCCGCGTTGAGGAACACGAGGACGACGGCCAATGCGAGCGCCGCAGCGCCGATGAGAAGCTTCCGGATCACGCCGCGGTGAACCCGATGAAGCGCGTCGCGGCCGCGACCCCGACCGCCGCGGCGGTGGCGAGCGCCCAGAGCGCGGTCGCGGCGCCGAACGAGAGCTTGCGCGAGACGCCGAGGGTCGTGGCCAGGCCGATTCCGAGGAGCGCGATCTCCCAGCCGAGGAAGAGCTCCACCCGGCCGGCGAAGGCGGCCGCGGCGCGGTCGGCGTCGGGGACGAGCGCGGCGAGGCTGGTTCGCAGGGGCGCGGCGGCGCGTTCGGGAGCCATCGGCCACGAGGTCCAGACCACGACCGCGGTGAGGACGCTCGAGGTCGCGGCGGCGGGCCACCAGGCGTGGGTCACGGTGGAGAGGATCGTGCGGTAGCTTCCCGAGGCGCCAAGCACCCCGAACCCCAGCAGCAGCGCCGCCGAGGCGACGAGCGGCGCCGCCGCCCCGCCGATCGCCCCGATGATCGGGGCGAAGTTGCGGCTGATCCGGAGTCCCGTGCGCGCCGCCTCGAACGCCCGCTCGCGATCGGCGTCCGACATGTTGCGCGAGACGAGGCCCGGCATCGCCTCCTGCTGCCGCTCGAACGCGAAGCGGGCCATGGCGTCGACGTCGGCGGCGCGGCTCACCGCGGTCGCGCCCAGCGCGCCGGCGAGGCTGGTCGCGACGAGGGCCGCGGCCACGGTCGGAGCGACGGCGATGGACTCGAAGACGGCTCCCGGAGACAGGAACATGCCCGCCAGTCGGCCGAGCTGGCCGCTTGACCGCTCGCGCAGCGGCCGGCGTTCGGTTTCGCGGTCCATGGTCATGGCGTGACCTCAATCATCGGCTGCGAGGCGGCCCACGAAGTCGGCGATTTGGGCGAAGGCGCGATGGGCGAAGTCCCAAGCTCCCTGCGCCGCGCCCTCGCCGACGCGGGCTACGGGGTTCTTGATGGAGGCCAGCCAGGCGTGCGTGAACGACTTGTCCCGCTGCGCGGCGTTGCGATCGGCGCGGAGCCCGTCGAGGCACTTGAGGTAGTCGGTCCACCGGCCCTCCGCGCTCGTCTCGACGGGCCGCCGGCAAAGCGTCTCGAGCGCCCCCGGGTTCTCGCCGTCCGCCATGACGAAGACTCCGACTCGCGGCGCTGCGTCCGAGAACGCGCCGTGCGTCGCCGGCGGCGTGAGCCCCACTGCGCGAACAGCGTCCTGGACGCTCTGGAGGGCGCCGCGCGGGTTCTCGCCAGCGTCGCGAACGATCCCGATGGAGGCGAGTTCGACGCCACTATCCTGAGCTCTCCTCAGGACGGCATCCAGATCGGTACGGAAGCCATCCTTGCCGACCTCAAGGATCTGCGGCGGATCGCGTTCTCGCTTCAGGAGCGATCCGAAGAAGAGCACTTCGTCCTTTCCCTCGACGAGAAGGAGTCGGTCCGAGCGGTTCGTCTGTCCCTGCCGCCGTCCGTCATCGCAGGTCGAGATTGAAGCGTCTCGCGCTCTTGAGCGCCTCCGACCGGTACGTACCTGCGCGCGCTCTCCCGTCGCTGTGTCGCGAAAGAGTGTGCACCGCCAATTCGTCCAGGTCGCCCTCGAACGCCGCGATCGCCGCCTGAGTGCACTCATCGCTGTGCGTCGTTACGAAGAGCTGGACCTCCGACGCCTCGGCCATGGCTTTCAGCCGTCGCCAGAGATCCGGAAGCAGCTCGTAGTGCAGGCCGTTCTCGATCTCGTCCACGACGGTGAGGCCGCCGGCCGCACGGCTCTCGAGGTGGCTTGCGGACATCGTCGGCGGAGTGTAGCGAAGGGGGCGGGCGCACGCGCGGACGAAAAAGGCCCCCCGAACGTCGCCGTCCGGGGGGCCGGGAGGGGCGGTGGACTAGTAGTCCATGCCCCCCATGTCCGGAGCGCCGCCCGGACCCGGGGCGGGCTTCTCCTTCTCGGGGATCTCCGAGACGAGCGCTTCCGTCGTGAGCAGGAGGCTCGCGATGGAGGCCGCGTTCTGGAGGCCGTAGCGCACGACCTTGGTCGGGTCGATGACGCCCGCCGCCACCATGTCGGTGTACTCGCCGGTCGCCGCGTTGAAGCCGGAGTTGCCCTCGAGCTCCTGCACCTTGTTCACGATGATGGAACCCTCGTGGCCGGCGTTCTGGGCGATCCAGCGCAGCGGCTCCTCGATGGCGCGGGCGATGATCTTCACGCCCACCTGCTCGTCGTGGCTCAGGCTCGCGTCGGAGGCGAGGGCGTCGAGCTTGGCGCCGGCGCGCAGGACGGCGATGCCGCCTCCGGGCACGATGCCTTCCTCGGCGGCGGCCTTGGTCGCGTGCATCGCGTCCTCGACCCGCGCCTTCTTCTCCTTCATCTCCGTCTCGGTGGCCGCGCCGACCTTGATCAGCGCCACGCCGCCGACGAGCTTGGCGAGACGCTCCTGGAGCTTCTCGCGGTCGTAGTCGGAGGTGGTGTCCTCGATCTGGGCGCGGATCTGCTGGATGCGGCCCTCGATGGCGTCGGTCGTGCCCGCGCCCTCGACGATCGTGGTGTCTTCCTTGGAGATGACGACCTTCTTGGCGTGACCGAGATCGCTCATCGAGATGTTCTCGAGCTTGATGCCGAGGTCCTCGAAGAGCGCCTTGCCGCCGGTGAGGATCGCGATGTCCTCCATCATGGCCTTGCGGCGGTCGCCGAAGCCGGGCGCCTTGACGGCGGCGGCCTTCAGGGTCCCGCGCAGCTTGTTCACGACGAGCGTGGCGAGCGCCTCGCCCTCGACGTCCTCGGCCACCACCAGCAGCGGCTTCCCGGCCTGGGCGACTTTCTCGAGCACCGGAAGCATGTCCTTCATGCTGGAGATCTTCTTCTCGTGGACGAGCACGAGGCAGTCCTCAAGCACCGCCTCCATGCGCTCGGAGTCGGTCACGAAGTACGGGGACAGATAGCCCCGGTCGAACTGCATGCCCTCGACGATCTCGAGTTCGGTCTCGAGCGTCCGGCTCTCCTCGACCTGGATCACGCCGTCCTTGCCGACCTTCTCCATGGCGCCGGCGATGATCTCGCCGATCTCCGAGTCGCCGTTGGCCGAAATGGTCCCGACCTGCGCGATCATCTCGCCGCTGACCCGTTTGGAGCCGGACTGGATCTCGGACACCACCGCGGCGACGGCCTTGTCGATGCCGCGCTTCAGTTCCATCGGGTTGGAGCCGGCGGTGACGTTGCGGAGGCCCTCGCGGAAGATCGACTGCGCCAGCACGGTGGCGGTGGTCGTCCCGTCGCCGGCGACGTCGGAGGTCTTGGAAGCGACCTCGCGCACCATCTTGGCGCCGAGGTTCTCCACCGCGTCCTCGAGGTCCACTTCCTTGGCCACGGTCACGCCGTCCTTGGTCACGACCGGCGAGCCGAACTTCTTTTCGAGGACCACGTTGCGGCCCTTGGGGCCGAGCGTCACGCGAACCGCGGCGGCCAGCTTGTTGACTCCGCGGGAGAGGGCGTGGCGAGCCTCCTCGTTGTAAACGATGTTCTTTGCCATGATGTCTTCGGGTTCCTTTGTTCCGGTGGGGAGCGCTTCGCCTAGGCGATGACGCCCAGAATCTCGTCCTCGCGGACGATGAGGTAGTCGTCACCGTCGAGCTTGACCTCGGAGCCCGAGTACTTTCCGACCAGCACCCGCTGGCCCGCCTCGACCTCCACGGCCTGCCGGCTTCCGTCCTTCAGGACCTTGCCCTTGCCGACTGCGACGACCTCGGCCGTCATGGGTTTCTCCTTGGCCGAATCGGGGATGATGATGGAGCCGACTCGCTCCTCTTCCGCCTCGAGACGGCGGAGCAGGACGTTGTCCCGCAGTGGTGTGATGTTCATCGCGGAATGGGTCTCCTCTCTCGCGAAACGTACGCCGCCAGCGCACGTGAATACGAACCGCCCGGACGATCCTTCCGACTGGGGAAGGCCGCATGCCCGTTTCGGTCCTTGGGGGCGAAGACCGGGCTCCAGACGGCGCGAACACTAGGCCATCGCCGGAAAAAAGTCAAGGCGCGCCGCGAACATATATCGAGATGCACCGCAGCTTTATTTGAGTGCGAAGCGCGCAGATTCTGTGTTCGTCAGTCCATGCGCAGGCTGTGGAAGAGGAACGCGAACCGGTCGGCGTCCAGCGCCAGCCGCATCGAGACCGGCATGCCGGAACCGTGGCCGGCGCTCTTCTGGATGCGGATCAGGATCGGGGCAGGACCGCCGCCGTGGACTTCCTGAAGCCGGGCGGCGTACTTGAAGGAGTGCCCCGGGGCGACCCGATCGTCGTGATCGGCGGTGGTCACGAGAACCGGCGGAAAAGTCTCTGACGGCGCAATGTTGTGGTACGGCGAGTACGCATGGAGGACCTCGAACATCTCGGCGTCCTCGGGATCGCCGTAGTCGGAGATCCACGCCCAGCCGATCGTGAATCGGTGGAAGCGCAGCATGTCCATCACTCCCACGGCCGGAAGCGCCGCGCCGAAGAGCTCGGGTCGCTGGTTCAGCACCGCGCCCACCAGCAGCCCGCCGTTGGAGCCGCCCGCGATCGCGAGCCGTGAGGGCTGCGTGACCGAGTCGTGGATGAGGAACTCGGCCGCCGCGATGAAGTCGTCGAACACGTTCTGCTTGTTCAGCAGCCGCCCGGCGTTGTGCCACTCCTCGCCGTACTCGCCTCCACCCCGCAGGTTCGCCTGGGCGTACACGCCGCCGTGTTCGAGGAATACGAGGTTCGCCGGATTGAATCCCGGCGTCAGGCTGATGTTGAACCCGCCGTAGCCATAGAGCAGCGTGGGGTTGTCCCCGTCGCGGGACAGGTCCTTCCGGTGGGTCAGGAACATGGGGATCTGGGTTCCGTCCGCCGAGGCGAAGAACACCTGATTCGTCTCGAACGCTTCCCGGTCGAAGGGGATGTCCGGCTCCCACTCGAGGTCCGCCTCGCCGGTCTCGAAGTC
This sequence comes from Vicinamibacteria bacterium, assembly GCA_965199715.1. Taxonomy (GTDB): domain Bacteria; phylum Acidobacteriota; class Vicinamibacteria; order Marinacidobacterales; family Marinacidobacteraceae; genus CBDATA01. The sequence goes on along the minus strand of OZ241322.1, from coordinate 550,665 downwards.
GTAGCGGTACACGGACGGCGGGAACAGGAACGACGAGAACACGAAGTGCATCGTCGGGTCGTTCCGCTTGCCGCTGACCTGATCCACCGAGCCGATGCCGGGCAGCGGCACGTCACGCTCGAAAGTGCCGTCGAGCGCGTGCACGGCGAGACGGCTGCTGGCGTCTGTGAGGTACGACAGCAAGAAGCGATCTCCGAACATGCGCGCCCCGAGAAGCGTCTCCCGCCCCTCGGCCACGACCTCGCGGAAGTGCGCCGGGTCGGGCCGCCGGAGGTCCAAGGCGATCACCCGGTAGCGCGGGGCGTCGAGGTTCGTGAGGAAGTAGAAGACCGGGCCGTCGTTGCCGAGGAAATCGTAGGCGGCGTCGAACTCGTCGAGCAGCGGGTTCACCTCGCCGCTGAAGTCCGGGCTGGCGGCGTCCTTGAGGTCCAGCACGTGGATACGGCTCCGGTGGTCCGTTCCTTCCTGGATGTCGAAGATGGCGTAGCGACCGTCGTCCGAGACCTGCGCCCCGGTGAGCCAGTCCGGTTGGTCGGGACGGGAGTACACGATCTCGTCGCTGTCCTGCGGCGTGCCGAGCCGGTGGTACCAGACGGTCTGGTTCCGGTTCACGCCGCCCTGCGCGGCGTCGGGATCCGGCTCGGGATAGCGGCTGTACAGGAAGCCGCCGTTGTCGTGGGTCCACGCCGCGCCGGAGAACTTGATCCAGCGGAGGTGGTCGTCCAGCTTCTCGCCGGTCCCCGCGTCCATGACGTGGAACTCGCGCCAGTCGGAACCGGACTGCCCGAGCCCATAGGCCATCAGTGACCCGTCCTCGGTGAAGGCGGTCGTCTCGAGGCTGACGGTGCCGTCCTCCGAGAGCCGGTTCGGATCCAGCAGCACCTCCCATTCGGACTGCGGCTGGTCGGGGTCGGTCAGCCGGTAGAGCACGTCCTGATCCTGCAGGCCGTCGTTCGCCCGAAGGAACCACCGGTCGCCCCAGCGGAACGGCGCGCTCTGGCGGGCGTAGTCGCGGAGCTCGGTCAGGCGGCCCAGAAGCGCTTCCCGGGCGGGGAGCGCGTCGAGGTACTCGCGGGTGACTTCGTTCTGGGCGTCCACCCATTCCAGAACCTCGGGGTCGTGGTCGTCCTCGAGCCACCGGTAGGGATCGGGAATCGTGACGCCGTGCATGTCCTCGGTGACGTCTCCCTTGTCGGAATACGGGTAGTCGAGGCCCCCGCCGCAGCCGGCCAACGCCAGCAGCAGAGCGCCCGGGACGAGCAGGATTCTCATGGTCGCCTCCTGATGGGCGAGCGATGCTAGCGCGGTTCCGGTGCTCCGTTGCCGGGGGGCGCCGGCCGGAAGAGCGCGAGCCCGGGAATTTCCGCGAAGTCCGGTTGCCGCGTGGTCCAGAGCTGCCCCTCCCGGGTGAGCGCGCACGCCGCGATGGCCGCCTGCCGCTCGCCGAGCCCGGCGACGCTGAGGTGAAGATCGGCGGCAACCCGCGCTTCAACCGGCCCGAACGCCAGCGTGCGCTCGTCCGGGAAGAGCACCCGCTGGAGCGCGAGCTCGGGCACGGTCCGCTGGCCGCACAGCCACTCGTAGAGGACGGGAGCGGGCAGCCGCAGGCGCTCGCCAGTCGCGAGGACCTTCGCGAAGGTAGTGGCCAGCGACCTTGAACCCGAGAGCGCGTCCACAAGGACGGAAGTATCCAGAACGATCATGATGGCTTGTCGGACGCGTCGCGGAGGAACTTCCGAAAGGCGCGCACGCGCTCGTCGCGCTCCTCTTCGCTGACCTGATCGGCGTGTTTCCGATAGAACGCCACGGCCTCCCGAACGACGGCGCTGCGGGCGATCCCGAGCTCGTCGGCCAGCGCCCCGATGCGGCTCGCGGTTCGCTCGTCGAGGCTGAAGGTTACCTTCCGGTTTGGCATATACCCATAATATCATAACTATGGCTTGAGCTTTCGGGAGACAATCGCAACATGCCCATCCTGCTTCTCTTCACTCTCGTCGTCGTCGCCGCGCCGGCGATCGCCCAACGCACGCATCACTTCGTGCCCGACCACGGTTATCAGACCTTCGCCGTGCGGGAGCCGGTGCTGCGCATCGACGCCGGCGACACCCTCGTCACCGAGACCATGGGCGCGGCGTTCATGCCGGAGTCCGAGCGCCATCGCGCCGGCGAGGTCGGCCCGATCTGGATCGAGGGGGCGAAGCGCGGGGACACCCTCGTCGTCCATGTGGAACGGCTCGCGCTGAACCGGGATCTCGCCATCTCCGGCACTTCCGCCGGTTTCGCGGCCCTCACGATGACGCCCGAGACGCCGATGCTGCACGATCCGGTGCCGCAGCGGCGGTTCGAGTGGCGGCTCGACCGGGAGGCGGGCACCGGCACGCTCGATCTGCCGGCGAGCGGCAAGCCGCCGATCACGGTGGATCTGGAACCCATGATCGGCCGGGTCGCCGTCGCGCCCGACCGGGGCGAGGTCATCTGGGTGGCCGCGCCGGGCCGGTTCGGCGGCAACATGGACACGCCCGAGATCCGTGAGGGGGTGAGCGTCCATCTGCCCGTGTTCGAGGACGGGGCGTACTTCTACTTCGGCGACGTGCACGCGCTGCAGGGCGAGGGCGAGATCACCGGCACCGGGCTCGAGACCACCGCGGAGATCACGTTCCGCTTCGAGGTGCGTTCGGGCGAGACCATCTCGTGGCCGCGCATCGAGAACGACGACTACATCATGGTTGCGGGTTCGGTCCGCCCGCTCATGGACGCGTTCCGGATCGCCCACACCGAGATCATCCTCTGGCTGGAGGCGGACTACGGCTTCGACCGCTGGGAGGCGCTGCAGCTTCTGTCCCAGCTCGGAAAGGCCCGCATCGGAAACGTCGTCGATCCGAACTACACCGTGGTCGCGATGTTCCCCAAGCGGTATCTCCCGGATCCAGAATGAAGCCGCGCCTCTCCGACTTCCGGATTCTGACGTTCGATTGCTACGGCACCCTCATCGACTGGGAGACCGGCATCTGGGACGCTCTCCAGCCGCTCCTGATGCGCAGCGGCGCGGTCGAGGTGACGCGGGACATCGCGCTCCGGGCGTTCGCCGAAGTCGAGGGGCGGAACGAGGCCGCGAACCCCGGCCTCCGGTATCCCGAGCTCCTTGAGCGCGTCCACCGGGATCTCGCCGGGACCTTCGCCATGGAGACGACTCCGGCGCTGGATGCGGCGTTCGGAGCCTCGGTCGGGCAGTGGCCGGCCTTCCCGGACACCGCCGACGCGCTCCGCCGTCTGGCCCGGCGCTACCGGCTGGTCATCCTCTCCAACGTCCACCGGGACGGCATCGCCGCCTCGCAGCGGAAGCTGGGAGCACGGTTCGATGCGGTCTGGACGGCCGAGGACATCGGCGATTACAAACCGTCGCTGACGAACTTCCGTTTCCTGCTGGAGCGACTTCAATCCGACTTCGGATTCGGGCCGGAAGACGTGCTCCACACCGCGCAGAGCCTCCACCACGACCACGTTCCGGCGAAACGCCTCGGCCTCCGCAATGCCTGGATCGATCGCCAGCGTCTCTCCGAAGGGGGAAGCTGGGGCGCGACCGCGCCGCTCGAGACGCTCCCCGAGACCGACTTCGTGTTCCCGACGCTCGCTGCGATGGCCGAGGCGGTCGACGCGGATCAGCGTCCCGGCGCGACCGGGGGCGGGTCCTCGTCCCAGAAGAGTTCGGGCGCGGGCTTCGGCACCGGGTAGAGCGTCTCCAGCGTGCTCGCGTCGAAGAGCTCGCCGTTCAACATCACCCATCGCACCGAGTTCGTGTTCCGCAGGTCGGTCAGCGGGTCGGCGTCAAGGATCTGGATGTCCGCCAGCTTGCCGGGTGCGAGCGAGCCGAGATCCTCGGCGAGACCGATCGCCTCCGCCGCATGCAGCGTCGAGGCCCGCAGGGTCTCGTGCGGCGTGAGGCCGCCGGAGCCCATCGCCCATATCTCCCAGTGGGCCCCGAGCCCCTGTAGCTGGCCGTGGCTTCCGAGCGTGCATCGCCCGCCGGCGCGGACGATCCTCGCGCAGCCCTCGGCGATCCCGACGTGGACGTACTCCTCCTCCAGAAACCACTGGCCGCGGCGACGGACCATGTTGTCGAGGATGGAGGCGGGGATGAAGCGGGCCAGCTTCTCGTCGCCTGCCACGTCGGTGTTCTGGAAGAAGAAGTTCTCGCTCCACGGGCCGCCGTAGGCGACGAGGATCGTCGGCGTGTAGTACTGGTCCGTCCGGGCGGCGTACTGGGCCACGTCGTCGTAGATCGGGATGATCGGGAGGCTGTGCTCGTTGCCCGAGTAGCCGTCGGCCATCTGAGTCAAATCCAGCTTCAGGTCGAGCGCCCCCTCGGTGGTCGGGATCAGCTTGTGTTTCGCGGACGCCATCGCGACCCACTGACGGACGATGCGGTCGCCGACGACGTACTGCTTCAGCGTGATCGCGTTCCACGCATCCGCGTACCGTTTCAGGAAGAGGTCCGCCGCCTCCGCGTCGTAAACCCCGGAGCGCGAGAAGATCCCGGGACCGGTCGCGTAGATCCGGGGAGCGAGGATGCGCCCGGCCTCCTGCATGTCGCGGTAGGTGAAGACGTCGGCGGTGGAGGTCTGCGGGTCTCGGGTCGTCGTCACGCCGTAGGCAAGGTTCGCGAGGTGCTGGAACACCTGCCGCTGGTGCACGCCCCGAGGCGCCCACATGTGCGCGTGGGCGTCCACGTAGCCCGGCAGCACGGTCTTGCCGGAAACGTCGAACACCCGTGCCCCGTCCGGCGCGTCCAGATCGGTCCCGACGGCGACGATGCGGTTGTCCTCGACGAGCACATCGCCGCCCGGGAGGATTTCGTCGCCTTCCATGGTGATGACCTGCGCGGCCCCGGCCAGCAGGATCGTCCCCTTCGGGCGGGCTCTCGGCGCTTCGACCACCGCCCGGAACGTCTCGGGGGTGGATTCGGCCGCGATCTCCTGACGGAAAATCGTGTTGCCGAGCGACCAGATCACGCTGGATCCGTCAGCGGCCCAGTCGAGATGGAAGCCGCCCTCGGGCGCGATCTCGCGGACCGGAACGGGAGTCGGCCCACCGGTCACCTTGACCTCGATCACCTCCTTGCCCGCGCCCGGGAGTTCGACGAGGAAGTGGCGGTTCTGCAGCTCGAAAAACGCCCGGGTTCCGTCCGGGGAAAGTCGGATCTCGCTCGCCGGAGGCGGGTTACGCCCCGCGCCCCTCCCGGTGAGCTTGAGGTGGTGGCGCCTGTCGGAGCCGTCGGTCCGCACCGAGTGGAGCCCATCGCGCTCCGTCAGATACACCCGGTCCGGGAGGTGGGCGAAATGGGGGAACCGCCCGCCTTCCGACGGGCCGATCACGGTGAGGCCGCCGCCGGCCGCCGGAATCAGCAGCAGCTCGCTGAGCTCGGCCGGGCGCATCCCGCCGATCTCTTCCTCGTCGGGCACCGAGTAGAGGTGCTCCTTCACCGGAGCCCGCCGGAGCACGATGGCGTCGCCCGAGGGATTCCACGCGGGCTCGGCATAGAACGCCGGCTCGGTCGTGAACGCCGTTCCCGAACCGCCGGATGCGGACACGGTCTTGAGGTGGCCGCCGCCCGTGGACCACGTGACGTACGCGATCCGGCTCCCGTCCGGGGACCACGCGGGCATGAACTCGTCCTCGTCGGAGTCGGTGAGCCGCTCCGGGGTCCCGGCGGGAAGCTCCATGCGGTAGAGCTGGCTGAACGCCGTGAAGACGACGGCGCTCCCGTCCGGCGAGATGCGCGGCCAACGGACCATGCGGGCGGTCACCGTGGGGCCGTCCTCGACCCGGCGCGGGTAGTAGAGCCGGGGAGCCACCTCGGCCTCGACCTTCGCCGAGAACGGGATTTCGGTCGTCGCGCCGGTTCGGAAGTCGATCCGGTGAATGCCGCCGCCGACGCTCGCGATGATTTCGTCGCCGTCGGGCGTGAAGGCGTAGCCGGGCATCGTGTCGCGGCTGGCGCGCGACTCCTGGTCGTCCCGCGTCACTCCGGTCAGCAGCCAGCGCTCCTCGCCGGTCTCGAGGTCGCGCGCCCGGAGCGCGGTCTTGGTCCGATGACGGGTCGCGTACACGAGGCTCCGGCCATCGGGGCTCAGGACCGGGCGCATCGCGCTTCCGGGGGCGCTCGTGATCGTGGTCTCGTCCCCGGTCCAGCGGTCGAACCGCACCACCTGCCAGATCGGGAACTGCGCGTTGTAGTTGAAGGCCCCGCGCCGCTCGGAGAAGTACACGAAGCGTCCGTCCGGCGACGCGACCGCGCCGAGTCGGTTGAGCGGCTGCGGCCCGCCGGGAGCGGGCTCGCCCGGCGGCTCGCCGAGGCGCACGCCGCTCCCGCCGTCCCGATGCACGAGGAAGACGCTCGCGGTGCGTTCGGGGGGCCGGCTCCTTGAGACGAGGATGTACTGGCCGTCCTCCGTCCAGCTTGGCGAGACCATGAGCTGGGGGCGGTCGTTCGTCGGTCCGTCCTCGGTGAGGGCGCGGGGGTCGCTGCCGTCGGCGTCCGCCACCCACAGGTTCTCGACTCCGGTTCGGTCGCTGAGGAACGCGATGAGGCTGCCGTCCGGCGAGAAGACCGGCTGGCTCTCGAACGAGATGCCGCCCATGATCCGAGTCGCCTCGCCGCCCTCGATCGGCAGGGTGTAGAGGTCGCCGAGCAGGTCGAAGACCAGCGTGCCGCCGTCGGGCGAGACATCGAGGGACATCCACGTGCCCTCTGTCACCGTGAACTCGAGCGTCTCGGTCGCGGCGAGCGGAAGGACCTTCTCCTCCTCGGGGGCCAACAGCAGCGCGCTCAGGAGGACGATGGACATGCCGCGATTCTACGGGCCAGAATTCCGCGTCTCATGGCCGCGCCGAGGTTGCTCTCCGGTGGCAATCCCCAAATCCCCAAGGGAGACGGCGACGCTCCGGTGCGGGCGTGGATCGCTGCCGCTCCGGGGTGGAAGGGCGAGACCTCCCGCGAGCTGGACGCGCTCATCGCCGGCGTCGTTCCCGGGGTGGTCCGGGCGGTGCGCTGGAACTCGCCGTTCTATGGAGTGCGCGACCGGGGGTTCTTCCTGAACGTCCATTGCTTCAATCGCTTCGTGCGGGTGACGTTCTTCCGGGGCGCGGCGCTTCGGCCGCTGCCGCCGGGTTCCGGCAAGGACCCGGACGCCCGCTGGGCCGACGTGCTGGAAGGGCCGCTCGACCGACCCGAAATGGAGGAGTGGGTCCGTCAGGCCGCGGCGCTGCCGGGCTGGAGGATCGCCGGTCAGCGGTAGAGCAGGAACTGCTCGCGCACCCGGTCGAATGCGGCGCGACCCTCATCGTCCCCGGCCAGCTCCGCAACGTCGGCGCCCGCCTCGATCCCCTCGCGCAGTCGGGGCGAACCGGCGAGGATGTCGATCGGAAGCCGCTCCAGCTCGTATTCGTACGGCGGCGGGCGCCACGCGAACTCGGCCGGCCACAGCCGCCGGATGTGGGCGAGCATCGCGATCCCAGTCCGCCACGGCCGGTACGTCGCTCGGTCGGTGACGTGCTGCATGACGCCGCCGCATTCCTCGCCTCCGTGCTTGTGGAACGTCGGGCGGAACCGGATCGGTCGGAAGCCCACTCCCGGCAGTTCCTCGGCAGCAAGGGCGCGGGCGAGCTCGCCGCCGCGGATCCACGGGGCCCCGACCATCTCGAACGGCCGGGTGGTGCCCCGCCCCTCGGAGAGATTCGTGCCCTCGACGAGGCACATGCCCGGATACACCGCAGCGGTGTCGAGGGTCGGCATGTTGGGCGACGGCGGCACGAAGGGGAGCCCGGCGTCGTCCAGCCACGCCTCCCGGCTCCAGCCGTCGCACCCCACAACCACGAGGTCCGCGCCGATGCCGTGATGCCGATTCAGCAGCGCCGCGATCTCGCCGACGGTCATGCCGTGCCGGTTGGGCAGGGGATAGAGCCCGACGAACGAGAGGTGGTCCTTGCGGATGACGTTCCCCTCGACCATGCGGCCGCCGATCGGGTTCGGGCGGTCGAGCACCACGATCCGGCGTCCGCTGGCCGCGCACGCCTCCATGGCGTGGGCCATCGTCCAGATGTAGGTGTAGTAGCGGGAGCCGATGTCCTGTATGTCGAAGACCAGCGCGTCGAGCCCTTCCAGCATCGTTTCGGTCGGTCGGCGCACCGGGCCGTAGAGGCTGTGCACCGGGATGCGATCCGCGGCGCCCTCGATCTCGATGAGGTCCTGTTCGGTAGCGTCGAAGCCATGCTCGGGGGCGAACAGCGCGGCGAGCGTCACTCCCGGCAGCCCGGCGATGACCTCCCGTGCGTGCCGGAACGAGGCGGTCACCGCGGACGGGTTGGCGATCAGGCCGACTCGGAGGCCGCGCAGCAGATCGCCGAGGTCGGGGAGACGCTCGAGGCCGGTGCTGACGGGCGCGGTCATCGGTCAAAGACTACGGGAACGGACGGCCCGGAGTTGCCATACTTGACCCATGATCGCCCGATTCCTCATTCTTCTGACGCTGCTGTCGGCGTTCGCGCTCGCTGACGACCACCGCTGGACGCCGGAACTCCAGATGCAGTACCACCGCATCTCGTCGGTGGCGATCTCGCCCGACGGGGAGATGGTCGCGTTCACGGTGACCGTTCCCCTCATGGAAGGCGAGCAGTCGGAGTACCGGACGCAAATCCACGTGGTTCCCGCAGTGGGAGGCGAGCCGGTGGCGTGGACGACCGGCGAGAGTTCCGCCACGTCGCCCGCGTTCTCGCCCGACGGCCGGTATCTCGGCTTTCTGCGGGCGAGCGACGGGAAACCGCAGGTCTGGCTGCTCCCGCTCGCGGGCGGCGAGGCGTTCCCGGTGACGCATGCCGAAAACGGCGCGGGATCGTTCCGCTTCTCGCCCGACGGCGGCAGCGTCGGCTACGTGATGCGCGACCCGGAGACCGACGACGAGGAGGCCCGCCGCAAGGAGAAGCGGGATGTCGAGCTCGTCGATCAGGACTTCAAGTACGGGCATCTGTACCTCGCGCTCGTGACCGACGGTCCGGATCCCGACGCGGAGGACCGCCGGCTCACCGAGGGCGACTTCCACGTGACCGGATGGGACTGGTCGAGCAGCGACCGCATCGTGTTCGCGCATCAGGACGACCCACGCATCAACACGAACCGGCGCTCGGGCGATCTCTCGGTGGTCCATGTGTACGAGGAGCGGGTGACGCCGCTCCACGGCGGCGACGGCGTCGAGAGCAGTCCGCGTGTTTCGCCCGACGGCGCGACGGTCGCGTTCCGCTCCACGGGTGACCAGCCGGAGCCGATCGGGCTCGGCGACGTGTACGTCATGCCGGTCATGGGCGGCGAGCGGGTCAAGCTGGCGGAGACCCGCGACCGCAGTCCCGGGATCGTGGGCTGGTCCCGGGACGGGTCGTTCGTGTACGTCAGCGAGGCCGACCGCACCAGTCGGGGGCTCTTCGCGCTCCCGGCGGACGGTGGCGCGCTCGTGGAGATGACTCCCGGAGCCGGCGTCTTCGGTGCGCACTCGATCGCGGCGGGAGCGGACGTGATGGCGTTCACCCACCAGACCCCGGACACGCCGTGGGACGTGTTCACGGCGGCGGTCGCGGATGGCGGCGGCCCGGCGGCGGCGTTCGAACCGCAGCGGCTGACGGACCTGCACCGGGACGTGCCCCGCCCGGCGATGGGCGAGACGTCGGTCCTCACGTGGGACTCCGGCGACGGACTGGAGATCGACGGGCTACTGACCCTCCCGGTGGGTTACGAGGAGGGGCGGCGGGTTCCGCTCGTGCTCAACGTCCACGGCGGGCCTGCCGGCGTCTATTCGGAGACCTTCACCGGCGGTCCGTCCATCTACATGCTGCAGACGTTCGCGCAGGAGGGCTACGCGGTCCTGCGGCCGAACCCCAGAGGCTCCACCGGATACGGGAAGGACTTCCGCTACGCGAACTTCATGGACTGGGGTTTCAAGGACATGGACGACCTGATGGCGGGCGTGGATCTCGTGATCGAGCGGGGGATCGCCGATCCCAAGCGGCTGTTCATCATGGGGTGGAGCTACGGGGGATACATGACCTCGTTCGCGGTGACCCGGACGGACCGGTTCGTCGCGGCCAGCATGGGCGCCGGGCTTCCGAATCTGGTCAGCATGGTCACGACCACGGACATCCAGGACTACCTCGCCGGGCACATGGGCGGCGAGTTCTGGGAGGACTACGAGGTGTACGAGGCGCACTCGGCGATCTACCGGATCGCCGAGGTGACGACCCCGACGCAGGTGATCCACGGCGCCGAGGACCTGCGGGTGCCGTTCACCCAAGGGCAGGAGTTCTACCGGGCGCTGGACCGGCTCGGGGTTCCGACCGAGATGGTCGTGTACCCGCGCACGCCGCACGGCCCCCGGGAGCCGAAGTTCCTGATGGACGTCACGCACCGGATTCTGGCGTGGTTCGGGCGGCACTCCGGGGAGATGGTGGCTGACGACGGCGGGCGCTGAGCGTGGCTACCGAATTCGACTGGAGCGGTTTCCGGCGTGAGTTCTGGACCCGGATCGCTCGGCTTCACCCGGGTGACGTGCAGCAGACAGCCCGCAGTTACGTGCACTTTGAGGTCGCCGGTACCGATCTGCGGATTGGCCACTCCGTGGCCTCAGATCGGGTCAACTGCTTCCTGATTGGTTTGCCAGGGGAAGGTTTGAAGGCGACGTGCCGGATCGCTATGTATCGCGAGGCGCTCATGCGGCACTTCGGCGAAGAGCCGAGTAGCAAGTGGGCGAACTATTTCAACGAGTGCGACACGCGCAACCCCGACAACTGGGAGGCCTTGGCCGACTGGCTCGCGCAGGCATACCGCGTGTTCGAGAAGGTGCTGCGCGGTCAGTCCACCGGGCAGGACGGCTCCGAGCCGAGCCGTCCCCGGTTGCGCGCCACGAGGTCGTAGAACCACTGCCCGATCGGGTCGAAGAGCGGGAAGAAGAACCCGATCATCAGGACGAGCAGCAGGCTGCGCATCCCCGCCGGTCCGTCGTGCAGGACGAGCAACGCCCCGAGCATCACGAAGTAGGTGACCGGGTTGTAGAGCAGCATCAGCTTGAACGCCCGGAAGCCTTCGTGGATGCGCGTTCCGTCCACGACGATGTGGAGCCGCCGCCGCAGCGCCTCCCGTGTGATGCCGAACCGGTCGCCGGCTCCGCTCTGGAACGTCGTCCAGCGGAACGCGCCCTCGAAATCCCGCGCCTCGAACCAGCGCCTCGTCCTCGCGCAGATTCCGCAGTCGCCGTCGTAAAGGACCTCGGTCGTCTGGCGCGGCCACCGGGCGAACGCCAGATACGCGATGGGGGCCACGTACAGGAACAGCACGAACGTGATGCCGGTGAACAGCGTCATCGCCGCGTGGAAGAGCACGCCGAGCCAGATCGCATACGGGTGGAGCCGCGGCGTCGCGAACCCGATGAAGAGGCTCAGCTCGGTGGCGATGGTCGCCCAGCACATGAACCTTGAGAGCGCCATCGGCGGGAGCAGCGCCGCCGCCCGGATGTAGAGGTCGTGGCCGAGATTCTCGGTCCAGTGCTCGAAGAACTGTCCCGAGAGCCAGTCGGGATCGAGGATCTTGTTGAACCCGGCCCCGAAGTAGATGAGCGCGACCTGCGCCCGCAGCAGCCAGACCGACCGCCCCGACGCGTGGAGTCCGATCAGAGTCAGCGCCGCGCCGGCGAAGAAGGTGTTGTTGGCCCAGTAGATCCTTGAGGACGCGATGCCCACGAGGATCGTCAGGCCCACCGTGAGCGAGGCGAGCCGGACCCGGCGATTGAAGAGCACGGCGATCGAGCCGGCGACGAACAGGATTTGGAGCCCGAGCCGGAACGCTTCGGGGTGCCCGATCCGGTCGAACACGCGGAGGAAGGGCAGGAAGGGATCGGGGAGCGTGGCGACGTGCCCGGTCGCGAGCAGCGTGACGACCAGCAGCTTGGCCGCGAGCAGGAGCGGCGTCGGGAGTGGAGTGCCGCCGCAGCGGAACGGGTTCCACGAGGCGGTCACGGCGGCCACGACCACGTCTCCTCGGGGCCGCCGTTCACGGTGAACGTGACGGTGACACGGGCGTCGTCGTCCTTTCCGTAGGTCTCCTCGTACTGCTGCACCTTGTCGAGCGCGTGCTGGATGGCCTGCCAGTTCCCGCCGGTGGCCGGCTGGCGGTACCGCGCCTCGATTTCGTCCGGGCCGAGGCTGTGCCCGTCGATCTCGACCGCGATCGAATACAGGTTCTGCGAGTCCATCGGCGCCCAGCAGAAGTAGCGCGACGGCACGAAACGGGCGTACCCGATCATGAAGAGCTGGAAGCCGAGCAGCAGCGCGGCGGCGAGGGTGCGGATCATCGTTCGAACAGCCGGCTCACGAGGAAGCCCACGGCGATCTGGACCAGTAACGAAATCGGGGCGATCCACTGGAAACTCACCGGGTCGCCTCCGGTGACCGGATCGAACCCGAAGATCGGACCCGAGAACGCGACGAGCGCAGCCGCGACGATGCCGGCCGCCGTGCCGACGAAGGCGCCGACGGGGCGCACGCGGCGCACGAACATCGCGAAGATGAAGAGCCCGAAGATGGGAGTCGTGAGCAGGTTCGAGGTCTTCGAGGTCGTCTCGGTGATGTTGCCGGGGACGATGGCCATCAGGAAACTGCCGAGAACGATGAGGCCGCCGGTTCCCACCGCGATCCAGCGCGCCAGCCGCAGCCTGGTCGCGTCATCTCCGCCGCCCTTGCCGAGCCGTGGCGCGAAGTCGGTCAAGACCACGGCGGAAATCGAGTTCACCCCCGAGTCCACGCTGGACATGGCGGCGGCGAACATGGCGGCGACCACCAGCCCGGCGATCCCGGTCGGTAGCCGTTGGGCGATGAAGTACGGGAACACGTGGTCCCCGTCGTCACTGAGCGAAAGGCCCGCGCCCAGCTCCCCGGGAAACGCCTCGAAGTAGCCGAGGAGCGCGAGCCCGACGAGCGCGAGCGCCACCGTCACGACCGTGATGGCGATGAGCTGCGTCGCGTAGGCGCGTCGGGCGGCCTTCAGGTCGGTCGTCGCCATGAACCGCTGGATGGCCACCTGATCGCCTCCGGCGGTCGCCGCGTACCACGTGAGCGTCGAAATCACCGCGCCGAAGGCGGTGACGCGGGTCGCCGGATTCCAACTGAAGAGCGGCTGCGTGTCCCAGTTCGCCTGCCACGTCGTCGGGAACCACCCGAAACCGCCCATTTCCACGGTTACGACGCCGATGACGACGAGGGCCCCGCTGAGAAGCAACGTGGACTGGATGCAGTCGGTCACGACGACGGCGCGAAGTCCGCCGAGCGACGTATAGGCGACCGCGACGGCCGCGGTCACGAGCACGATCGCCGGCACCGCTTCGGGGCCGGCGCCGATCATCACCGTCAGGGCCACCGCCGCCGCGTACACGACGAGCGACATCCATCCCACCCTAAGGATGATGAACATGGACGCGCCGAGCAGGCGGGCCCCCGCGCCGAGACGAACCTCGAGGAGCTCGTAGGCGCTCGTGACCCGGCGCCCCATGAACGCCGGAAGCAGCCAGTAGGCGACGACCACGTACACCACGGGAAGCGTGACGAGCTGCGCGAGGGTGACTGGCCCCTTCGCGATGATTTCGCCCGGCACCGAGAGGTACGAGACCGTGCTCACGAGCGTCGCGAAGAGCGAGACGCCGACCGCGAGCGGGTTGAGGCGCCCGCCCCCGACGAAATACTCGCGGGTCGAGGTCTGCCGCCGCCCGTAGAACCAGCCGAGCCAGAGCGTCAGTCCGGCGTAAACCGCCAGAACGATCCAGTCAACCGCCGCCACGGGGTTCGGGTATAACACAGGGATGGCGATCTGCGGCCCCCTGATTCCGGTCATCACCCACTACCATGACGACCTGAGCGTGGACCACGACGCGATCCGCGAGAACGTGCGGTACGTCGTGGACCGGGGAATCGTCTCGGGAAGCGGGGCGCTGCTCGCCGCCGGCGCCGGAGGCGACTTCCCGATGCTCTCGCTCGACGAGCGGAAAGCGGTCAGTGAGACCGTCGTCCGGGCGGCGGACGGGCGCGTCCCGGTGGTGGTCGGCGCGCAGGACACGAACCCGAGCGTCTCGGTCGAGATGGCGCGCTTCGCCGAGGAGATCGGCGCGTGGGGCGTCCAGCTCGCTCCCGGCTACTACTACGAACCGTCGCCCGATGATCTCTTTCGAGTGTTCGAGGCGGTGCATGAGGCCACGAGCACTCTCGGGATCATGATCTACAACACGCACTGGGAGGGCTACGACATGACGCTCGACGACGTCGAGCGGCTGGTCGCGTTGCCCCGGTGCCTTGCGCTCAAGTGGTCCACGGCGCGGGGGGCCTTCGAGTACCAGCGCGGGATCGAGCGCTTCCGGGATCGCGTCGCGGTCATCGACAACTTCGGGGCGCAGGCGCTGACGCACATGCTCGGGGGCCGGGGATACATCACCCATCTCGCGATGATCTGGCCCGAGCACGATCTGGAGGTCTTTCGGCTGATGGAGGCGGGCGAGTACCGGGCGGCGCAGGAGCTGCTGACCCGGGTGAACTGGCCGTGGTACGCCTTTCGGATCCGGATGTGGCGGCGCACCGGGGCGGAGAGCCCGGTCGTGAACGCGGCGCTGGAGCTCACGGGAAGAACAGGCGGTCCGAGCCGGCTCCCCACCCGCAGCCTCGATGCTTCGGAGCGGGAGGAACTGCGGACGATTCTTGAGCGAATCGGGGTTCCCGGCGTCAGGAAGTGATCGAGATCGTCTGTCCCCGGTAGGTCCCCTCGGTTGCCGCGGCGACGAGGAACGCGGCCACGTCGGCGCGTTGGATATTGCCCACCTTGCCGGTGTTCGAGGCGGTGACCTCGCCGGTCGCCGGGCCGTCCTTCAGGATGGCGGCGCGGACGATCGTCCAGTCGAGCGAGCTGTCCCTGACGAGCGCCTCCTGCGCCTCGTGGTCGGCGAGGACGTTCCGCAGCATCGTTCGGAACAGCAGCTTGGGCAGCAGCGGAAGCTGACCCCAGCTCTCGGCGACGCCGACGGCGGAGAGCGCGACGAGACGCCGCACTCCGTGGCGGTTCATGGCGGCGAGCACGTTCCGGGTTCCGGCGGAGAGCGTCGTCGCGTCCTTCAGGTTGACGCTCCCGAGCGCGACGATCACGGCGTCGTGTCCCGGAATCGCCGCCGCGACCGACTCCGGGTCCAGCACGTCGCCTTCCGCGATACGGACACCCTCGAATCCGTCAAGCTTCTGCGGCGAGCGGGCGAACGCGGTCACCTCGGCTCCCCGGTCGAGCGCGGCCTTGAGGACGTGTTTCCCGGTCTTGCCGGTGGCTCCGAAGACGATGAGGTTCATGGGTCAGTCCGGTTTGTGAGCGCGCAGCAGGTCGATCAGCGCCGAGCTGAAGCCCGCAATCCCGCCGTGGGTGCCCTTGCGCGCGACCTTGCGCAGCGCCTGTCCGACGATCCGATCGTCGTCAATATGTTCCGAGACGTAGGCGATCGTCTCCTGCAGGCCCCTCTTCTCTTGGGGGGCCTCGGGCTCCCCCTTACGGGTCTTGATGAGGAGCGTCTGCCCGAAGTCCAGCCGGATCCACTGCCACTGGAACGTGCCGTTGACGAAGGGCGGGTTTCCCTCCAGCCGCCGGGCGGGACCGAGGCCAAGCACACGGAGCCCTCCGTCCTTCGTCCGCTCCAACGCCTCGGCTCGGTGCTTGGGGGCCGTCCAATGCAGGAGGTCGGGGTAGGGATGACTCGCGGGACTCTCACCCTCCCCGATCCTTGCCAGACGGACCGCCTCGGAACGGATCAGCGGGCCGTCAAGCACCTCCAACGGCGGGTCGGCGTCCGCCGTGGCCCCGAGAATCGCGCCCGCCATGGACGCGATCGTGTCGGTGTCGGTGCCGACCGCGTTCGCCGCGATCCGCATGGCTTCCGCCGGCCGATCCTCGCACCATGCCAAACCGAGCGCGGCCACCGCCGTCAGGATTCCGCTGCCCCGGCGCTCTCGTTCGCGCAGTCCCAGAGCCTGCACGATGGCCTCATAACCGTCCACGCCCTGCGAGCCGTTGCGGCAGGCGGCGACGTGTTCGACGGACTGCTGAACCTCGTCCCACGCTCGCGCCCACGCCGAGTCGAAGCGGCTTTCCTCTTGCTGGAAGGCCGCTCGCCAGTAGCGCAGTTCGTCGTCTCGGGCGACGAGTCCCGGCACCCGCGCCGTCTGTTCACGAAGAGTCGGTAGTTGCTTCGGGGACGGTACCTCGCCGGTCGCTGTGGAATAGGCCACGCAAAGCGAATGCAGGACGGCTCCCATAAGCCCGGTGGGATGGGAGTGGGTGCACACTGAATTCCGTACGACATCCGGCAAATAGGACTCCGGGTCCTCCGGAGAGCGTGACGCCCACACGTGTGGCTGGATGCGCATGGCCGCGCCGTTTCCGCCGGAGCGGGTCCATCCCCGGAAGCGGTTGCTCCACCACGCCGGATTGCGTCTCGTGAGCTGGGCGGCGGCCGCGCTTGTGGATTTCCCACCGCCGAGTCCGTAACCAAGCCACACGGGAAGCTCGACCTTCGCGAATGCCTCGACGTCGAAACCCTCGGGTCGGATCGCTCGCCCCGTGGCGAGGCGCAACTGCGTGTCGTCCGAGTAGCAGCCTCGGGGAAGGGGAACGGTGACCCCCGATCGGCCGCCGATGTGACGCTCCCAAGCGATCGGTTCGTCGAGCGGCGCTCCGCCGGTGCGTTTCCGCAGGCCAGCGGCGTTCGTCAGTTCGCTGATCCAACCGAGGGCGTCGCCGTAGGCGGCCCAGAGGGCCGACCGCTCGACGCGGCCCAGCACGCCGCCCACGTCGCGTCCAGCAAGTGTCGGGGCTTTGTGTCTCACGAACAAACCCTTGCTGGTCATTGGAATACCGCCGGTGTATGTCGAACCGGCACGCTCACTCGTAGAGTGCCCTCGAGACCAGCAACGACATCCAGCGTCTCCTCCCGCTGCACGTCAACGCGGAGGAGATACCGGCACGATACCTGACCCGGATAGAGCACCTCAGCCTGCCGGTCCGTCGGCCAGCTTCGGGGCTTCTCCTCGCGGTCGTGGAGTTTTCCGTACCGCCCGGCGACCGACTCCGCGAACAGGCCCTCGAATCCGACGAGGCCTTCGGCCCGGCGGCACGCCGGGTAGATGTTGTTGGTGGTCGCAAACACCACACCGGGGTCGCCGAGGAGCGCCGGATCGAAGGCCAGGACCACCCACGGGTTGTCATTCTTGACCTGCCAGCGCTCGGAGTGCTCGAACATCCAGTCGTTGATGCGACTGACGGAAAGGCTCACGTAGTCCAGCCACGCCTCGTCCTTCCGAACGGGTGCGTTCGGTCGACACACGTACTCAAGGTACTTGTCTCCCTCCAGCCGTGCACGGCTCAGCACGGCGCCCTTCGCCAGAATCCCGATGAGGCCGCTGATGGTCGTGAAGTGGACGACTTCGCGAACGCCCCGCTTTCGTGCGGCGTGGACGACGTCCGGGCAGCGTGGGAGCCGCTCCACTTCCTCGAATGCTCGTGGGCGGGCCTGGGTGGCGGCGGTCATCCAACCCGTACCAAGTCGTACGCGCTGCGATCCATTAGGTCGATCAAGGTGGATCGGTCGGCGGGTTGGTACCCCAGCGTTACGGATTTTCGTGCGCGTCGCCTTCCAAAGGCACTTGTACCAGGTCCCGAAGCGGTGGATCTCCGACTCGGCGACGGCTTCTCGGAGTACCTCAGGGTTCGGACAGGCACTCAGGAAGCCGTCGTAGCGGCCGATGGCTGCGGCGGTGGGGCCGAGCAGCGGAACGAGGCGCCCCCAGTCGATGCGGTCATCCGGCGGGAAGGCGCCCGGGCGGTAGTGGAGGGGTGCGGTCATGTCGAGGCGGGCAGCGTCACTTGCAGTTCCCTGCCGTCCACGAGGCGATACCGCACCTCCTGGCCGGAGAGATCGGCGGTCTCCCGCTGGATGATGCGAATGCCGTCGCCGCTGACGCCCATGAAGGAACGCCTCTCCCGCGCCGTGGACGCTGCCGACCGCCGTGCGACGGAGGATCGAGGTCAGAGTCTCGTTGCGCGTCGCTGGCCGTTCGGGCATTTCGCCCGGAGAACTGAGCTCCAGACGATCACGAAACATGGAGAGGCGAATGCGGCGCTCCTTGATGGAGTAGTCCCGGTGCGCCACCGCGTTCACGACGGCCTCGAATACGGCTCGCAGGCTGTACTGCGGCGGGTCCATGCGCACGTTGCGGCGCACGAAGTGCATCCCGTCACTGATCTGACAGGGCAGCGGGCCGGTGATCTCAAACGCGTCCAACTGGCGCGAGGCGCGATCGCCGCCTTCGTAGCAGGTGGCGACGATCCGGGCTTGCGTCAGCCATGTGTGGGGCTTCTCGGCGCAGAGCAACACTCCGGCGACGGAGGCCCGCGAGGCTCCAGCTTCGTCCTCGGTCACCAGGTTTAACTGCCGCAGGGCGTCTTCGGGATTCGTCGCTCCCTCATCGCCGATCAGGGGCCGCCACAGCTCCTCCTCCAGCGTGCGGAACCCCGTGCTGGGCACGGGCTGACGGTCGAACCACGCGAAACGCGCCTTAGCCCGGCGCTGCGCCAAGCGGAGCCGTTCGTCCGAGCCCATGCGCCGCTTCGAGCTACCCGTTCGCCGAAACGCGCCGCCGGGGCTCTCGTGGAGCGTGCGTCCCCGTGGGACCTCGACCACGAGGAACGCCTTGCCGGGGTGGAGTTCCCGCCGCGTGATGAAGAGCGGGAGCGGCGGTCGGATCGAGTTCTCGCCGATCTCGACCATTTGACGCTCGAGGGAATCCAGTTGCCCGCGGGACATTCCGACGACCTCGCCGCAGTCGGTGACGCCGCACAGCAGTACGCCGCCGTCCTCATTGGCGAACGCGCCGATCTCGTCGGCGAGGCGATCGCTGGCGCATGCGCTGCGGTGGAACGCCCAACGGTTGTCCCTCTCCCAGCCGCAACTGGCGCTCGATGTGGGCGTCGGTGGGTCTCATGGTCGGTTCCCCTCGGCGATCCGCCTGAGCTCTGGAAAATCCAGGATGGGCGAACGCCGTCCGCTTCCGGCGACCAGCGTGCGGACGACGCCCGCCGAACGCAGGGTCTTCAGGATGCGCCAGGCCGAGTGCGACGGGATGCCGGCTTCGGCGACGAAGCGGGTGCTCCGAAAGATGGGGTAGCGGAAGATCCAGTCAAGCGCGTGGATCGCGTAGCGCGATCGGGTCAGCTCGGCCATGCGGCGCTTCATCCCTTCGTAGAGCGTGAGGATGCTCTCGGCCCGAGCCAGGTTGTCCTCCGCCTGCGCCCGCACTCCCTCCAGGAAAAACTCGCACCAGCCCGTCCAGTCGTCGTCTCGCGACACCGCCAGCAGTCTCTCGTAGTAGTCGTTGCGGCGGGCCTCGAGCCACGCGCTGATGTAGAACGAGGGTGCGCCGATCAGTCCGCGCCGCCACAGGAACAGGGGAATCAGCATCCGTCCGAGCCGTCCATTGCCGTCAAGGAAGGGGTGGAGCGCCTCGAACTCGGCGTGCAGGATGGCCATCTGCACCAAACGATCGGGAGCGTTCGAATGCATGTAAGCCTCCCAAGCGCTCATCGCGTCCGGCAGCGCTCCGGCATCGATCGGCACGAACGTCGCCTCCTCGATGGAGCGCCCCGGTGGGCCGATCCAGTTCGGAACGACTCGGTATTCCCCGGGCGCCTTGCCGTCGCCGCGCACTCCGTCCAGCAGGACTCGGTGCGTCTCGCGAAGGACGCGTTGGGAGAGCGGAAGGTCCTTCAGCAGGGTCACCGCCCGCTGCATCGCGAGGTGGTAGTTCAGGACCTCCTGTACGTCCAGCTTTCGGGTCGGGGATTCCGGCTCGTGCCCGGCTTCGTACTCGAGCACGTCGCCGAGCGTCGCCTGCGTTCCCTCGATGCGGGAGGACAGCACGGCCTCCTGCAGCCCGAGCGGGGCGAGCAACACGTCCGGATTGGGGATGGCCGCGATGATGCCGTCATACCGGGCGACGGCGGCGACGGCAGGGCCGAGAAGCGGGACCAGACGCGGCCAATCGAGGCGGTGGTCAGGGGGGAACCGGCCCGTCTGGTAGGTGACCGGCACCATCAGGGGGCGCGGCTGATCGTTATCTCGCACTCTTGCAACGCAACGGCGATTATATTGCGTTTTGAGCGTATAAGTGCGACGCAAACTGGATTGTCTCGCACTTGCGCCATGCAACGAGCGTTGTGTCGCACTCTAGGGACGAAAGCGCAATCCAAACGTCACGCCGGGCCGTCCCAGAAGTCCAGCGCCCGGAGGTTCCGCTCGATCGCCTGATCCAGCCTCGCCGCCTCGGCCCGCTGCTCCTTGAGCTCGCCGACGAGCCGGCGCATCTTCTCGTCGAACGGCTCGCCGTCGTCCTCTGGCGGCGGAGCCCCGACGTACCGGCCGGGCGTCAGCACGTGGTCGTGCTTGCGCACCTCGTCGAGTGGGGCGCTGCGGCAGAAGCCCGGCTCGTCCTCGTAGGCGCTGTCGCCCTTTCTCCACGCTCGGTAGGTCGCTGCGATTCGGGCGATCTCGTCGTCGGTCAACTCCCGGTGGGTGCGGTCCACCATGCGGCCCAGCTTGCGGGCGTCGATGAAGAGAACCTCGCCGGATCGGGGGCGGTCCCGCGCCACGAACCAGAGGCACGCCGGGATCTGCGTCGAGTAGAACAGTTGCCCCGGCAGCGCCACCATGCATTCCACGAGACCCGCCTCGATCAGCGTTTTCCGGATCTCGCCCTCGCCCGACTGCGCCGATGACATGGAGCCGTTCGCCAGCACGAATCCCGCCGTGCCGCCGGGGGCGAGATGGTGGACCATGTGCTGGACCCACGCGAAGTTGGCGTTGCCCTTGGGCGGGACTCCCCACTGCCACCGCTGGTCCTCGGTCAGTTGGTCGCCGCCCCATTTCTTGAGGTTGAACGGCGGGTTGGCGAGGATGCAGTCGGCCTTCAGGTCGGGATGTCGGTCGTTGCCGAAACTGTCGCCGTGGGCGATCTGGCCTTCGATTCCCCGAATGGCGAGGTTCATGTTCGCGAGCCGCCACGTCGTGTGTTTGGACTCCTGCCCATAGGTGCTGATGGCGGCGCCGTCGCCTCGGGAGTGCGCCCGCAGGAACTCAACCGACTGCACGAACATGCCCGCCGAGCCACGGCAGGGGTCGTAAACCCGCCCCGAGTAGGGCTCCAGCATCTTGACCAGCAGCCGGACGATGCAACGGGGCGTGTAGAACTCGCCGCCCTTCTTTCCCTCGGCGCTCGCGAAGCGGGAAAGGAAGTACTCGTAAATGCGGCCGAGCACGTCCCGGGAGCGGGCGTCGCCGTCCCCCACCCGGATGTTGCTGACGATGTCGATAGGGCCTCCGAGGTCCTTCTTGCTGAGGGCAGGGCGCGCGTAACCCTTTGGCAACACGTCCTTGAGCTTCGGGTTCTGCCGCTCGATCGCGTCCATGGCTCGATCCACGGTCTCGCCGATCCCAGGCTGCCGCGCCGCGGCCTTGAGCTTCGCCCACCGAGCCGCGGATGGGACCCACAAGACGTTGTCGGCCAGATACTCGTCGCGATCCTCGGCCACCACGTCGCCGTGCTCGGCGGCCAACGCGGCGCGGCGCTCCTCGAACGCGTCGGAGATGTACTTCAGGAAGATCAACCCGAGGACGACGTGCTTGTACTCGGCCGGTTCCATGGAGACGCGGAACTCTTCCGCCATCGCCCAGAGCTCGGCCTCGTAGCCGATCGTCGCTCCGCCGTCGCCCATCGCCCGATGATGCCACGCCCGCGCCATTAGACTTCCGGCCACATTCGACCGGCCCCGCGGGGCGGGCAGATCCTCACCGGCTCGCCGCGGCCCCGTTCTGGCGGAGCGCAGCCGGATCGGTCCCGAGGAGGGAATCCCTTGATCCGCAAGCAGGACGCACTCGATTACCACCTCGGCCGCCGTCCGGGGAAGGTGGAGGTCCGGCCCACCAAGCCCACGAGCACCCAGCGCGATCTCTCGCTCGCCTACAGCCCCGGCGTGGCCGAGCCGTGCCGCGAGATCCACAAGGATCCCGAGCGGGTCTTCGACTACACCGCCAAGGGAAATCTCGTCGCCGTCGTGAGCACGGGGTCGGCCGTCCTCGGGCTCGGGAACATCGGGCCGCTCGCCGCCAAGCCGGTGATGGAGGGGAAGGGCGTTCTCTTCAAGCGGTTCGCCGACATCGACGTGTTCGACATCGAGCTCAACGTCACCAATCCCGATCAGGTCTGCGAGGTGGTCAAGGCGCTCGAGCCGACGTTCGGCGGCATCAATCTGGAGGACATCAAGGCCCCCGACTGCTTCCACGTCGAATCGCGCCTCTGCGCCGAAATGGACATCCCGGTCTTCCACGACGACCAGCACGGCACCGCGATCATCTCCGGCGCGGCGTTCCTGAGCTGGCTGGAGCTCACCGGCAAGGATCCCGCCGACGTCCGCGTCGTCATCAACGGGGCGGGGGCCGCCGGAATCGCCTGCGCCGAGCTCGCCGAGCAACTGGGCGTGCGCCACGAGCACGTGGTCATGTGCGACTCCAGAGGGGTCATCTACGCCGGCCGCTCGTCGGGCATGAACGAGTTCAAGCAGCGGTACGCCCTCGACACCTCGATGCGCACGCTGGACGACGCGATGCGCGGGGCCGACGTGTTCATGGGGCTGTCGGTCAAGGACGCGGTCTCGAAGGAGATGGTCGTCTCCATGAACGACCGCCCGCTGGTCATGGCGATGGCCAATCCGGATCCGGAGATCACCTGGGAGGACGCCATGGACGCCCGCCAGGACGTCTTCATGGCCACCGGCCGGTCCGACTACCCGAACCAGGTGAACAACGTCCTCGGCTTCCCCTTCATCTTCCGGGGCGCGCTCGACGTGCGGGCCCGCGCCATCAACATGGAGATGAAGCTCGCCGCCGCCCGGGCGCTCGCCGCCCTCACCAAGGAGGACGTGCCCGACTCGGTCATCCGCGCCCACGGCAAGGAGCGGATGCAGTTCGGACCCGAGTACCTGATCCCGTCGCCCTTCGACTCCCGGGTGCTCCTGTGGGAGGCTCCGGCGGTCGCCGCGGCTGGCATCAAGAGCGGCGTCGCCCGGAATCCCGACTTCGACCTCGACGACTACCGGGCGAGCCTCGAGGCCCGGCTGGGACTCGAGCGCGAGGTCATGTCGCGCGTCGCCGTGCGCGCCCGCGAGTCGGTCCGGTCGGTCGTGCTTCCCGAAGGCGAGCACCCGAGCATCCTCCGCGCCGCGCAGCGGGTGCTGGACGAGCGGATTGCCCGCCCGATGCTGCTCGGCCGGAGCGACGTGATCGCCCGGCGGACGGCGGAACTGGGCGTCGATCTCAGCGGTGCCGAAGTCGTGGACGTGGATCGCTCCGACCGGCTTGACCAGTACGCGGGCGTCCTGCTGAAGCTGCGCGAGCGGCGCGGGGTGGACACGGGCAAGGCGCACGAGCTGATGCGCAATCCGACCGTCTTCGGCGCGATGATGGTCCATCGTGGCGACGCCGACAGCATGGTGGCCGGAGTGGCGCAGTCCTATCCGGACACGATCCGGCCCGCGCTCCAGATCGTCGGCAAGCGCGAGGACGTGCGGAAGGTCGCCGGCGTGTACATGCTGGTCTTCGAGCACGACATCAAGTTCATCGCCGACGCCACCGTGAACATCGACCCGACGGCGGAAGAGCTCGCCGACATCGCCGTTCAGGCGGCCGAGGTGGCGCGGCGTTTCCACGTCGAGCCGCGGGTGGCGATGCTCTCGTTCTCGAACTTCGGGAGCGCACCCCATCCGCGCTCGAACAAGGTGCGGCGAGCGGTCGAGATCCTCCATGAGCGCGAGCCGGATCTGATTGTGGACGGCGAGATGCAGGCGGACACTGCGGTCGTGGACGAGTTGCTCGGGACGTTCTCGTTCTCGCAGCTTGACCGGGCCGCCAACGTACTCGTCTTCCCGAGTCTCGAAGCCGGGAACGTCGCCTACAAGCTGCTCCAGCGCCTCGGCGGTGCAGAGGCGGTGGGGCCGATCCTCACCGGGCTGCGGCGGCCGGTGCACGTCCTCCAGCGAGGCTCGGACGTGGACGAGATCGTCCACGTCATCGCGATCGCCGCGGTGGAGGCTCAGGGCATGGCCGGGTCGCGGCTCTTCGGGCGCGTCAGCGAGTAGTACGCGGGGGCGATCCGCTTTGGCGGGACGCCGAGGAGCCAGGCGGCCAGAACCATCTGGTCGATGAGCCCGGCAAGCACGGGGCCGCGCCGCGACCAGTGACCTGGGCCGGTGACTACCGGCGAAGGCGCTTCGGCGAGCCGCCCGATGCGGCGCAGGCGGCGGGCGAGGCCGGCGTCCTCCATGATCGGGTCTTCCGGGAAGCCCCCGGCCGCCCGGAAGGCCGACGCTCGGGCGAAGATCGCCTGATCCCCGTAGGGCAGGGCGAGGAGCCGGGCGCGGCGGTTCGAGCCGTTCGCGGCGCGGCGCATGATCCACGTCTCCGGCAGCACCCGCAGCGGGAACCAGCCTCCGGCGCAGCCGGGGTCCCGGAGCGCCCGCTCGACTGCGGCCCCGGCATCCTCGGGAAGGCGACAGTCGGCGTGAAGGAAGAGCAGTGCGTCGCCCGAAGCCGCCTCGGCGCCACGGTTCATTTGCTGGGCGCGACCGGCTTCGGCCCGCAGCACTCGAACCCCGCGTGCGGCGGCGACTTCCCGGGTGCGGTCGCCGCTCCCACCGTCCACCACCACGACTTCGGCGCTCCCGGGCACCGAGTCGAGCGCGCTCCCGATGGTCGTCGCCGCGTTCAGGGTGGGGATCACGACCGAAAGCGCCACGGCGCGTATGATCGGCTGTTGGCATGAAGTTCGGGAAGTTCTTTCTCCTCACGCTCGCGTTCGCGTGCACCGCTCCGGCGCCGCCGTCGGACTCGCTCGCCGGTGCGTGGCGGCCCCGCGCCTACGTCATGTCGGGCGGCGGCGAGCTGCCCGTGGACGGGCGGATTTCGTTCCGGGAGGACGCGCCGGGGCAGGGGGAGTGGTTCGTCCTCTTCTTCGTGACCGGCGAGGGCGGCGAGCCGGCGCGCGGCTCGGCGGAGGGAGGCCGCTGGTCGCGCGACGGGGACTCGCTCATGCTCACCCACATGCACCACCTGTCGGCGGGCGAACCGATCGGGCCGCTCGAGGCCGCCCCGCTGCGGATGGCGCTTCGCAGCGCCGGCGAGGCGGACCGCAACCACCGGGAGCCCTGCGAGGTCCGGGTGGAGGGCGACCGGATGACGCTCTTCTTCCCGAGCGGGAATTCCATGGCCTTCGCGCGCGTCCCGCCCGGTTCCGTCTAGACCTCGTGGGGCGCGGCGGATAGAATTCGCGCTCCGGCGGGCCTCTCGTCGGCCTTTTTCATGGGTGAATTCCTCGGAGCGCTGATCGCGGTCATCGCCGGCGCGCTTTTCGTCGGCATGACGCTGCTGGTCTCGTCGCTCGTCCGCCCGTCCGCGCCCTCCGAAGCCAAGGTCCGGCCCTACGAGTGCGGGGAGAATCCGGTCGGCACGCCGTGGGGCGTCCAGTTCAACATCCGGTTCTACGTCTTCGCGCTCGTGTTCCTGATCTTCGACGTGGAGGCGGTGCTGCTGGTGCCGTGGGCGCTCACGTACGTCGACGCCGGGACCGGGGCGCTCGTCGCCGGGCTGATCTTCATCGCGATGCTCGTGCTCGGGCTCGCCGACGTGTGGGTCAAGGGTGACCTCGAGTGGGTGCGCGAGGAGGACCGGCGGAAACTGAAGCGGAGCCGCTCCGCCCAGGGCGTGGATCGGATGGCCGCCTGAGGAGGCGTCAGCGCTCAGTGGATCTCATCAACGTTCTCGGGAAGAACCAGGTCGCGCTCACCACGGTGGGGGCGATCGTGAACTGGGCGCGGCTCTCGGCGCTCTGGCCGATGACCTTCGGCCTCGCCTGCTGCGCGATCGAGATGATGGCCACCGGCGCCAGCCGGTTCGACTGGGACCGCCTCGGCCTCATTCCCCGGGCCTCTCCCCGGCAGTCGGACGTGATGGTCGTGGCCGGCACGGTGACCCACAAGATGGCGCTGCGGGTCAAGCGGCTCTACGACCAGATGCCCGAGCCCAAGTACGTCATCTCCATGGGGAGCTGCGCGAACAACGGCGGCCCGTACTGGCAGCACGGCTACCACGTCGTCAAGGGCGTGGACCAGATCATCCCGGTGGACGTCTACGTGCCCGGGTGTCCGCCCCGCCCCGAGGCGCTGCTCTACGGGATCATGGCGCTGCAGGATCTGATCCGCGACCGCTCGCTGCTGGAGGATCCCCGCGCCGGACGGCAGGCCCCGGCGGAAGAGGCGCGGGCGTGACTGGAGCTGAGGTCATCGCGCGGCTGTCCGCCCATCTCGGGCTGGACGAGGACGCGGTGACGGCGGACGCCGAAGCGAAGGACCCGTGGATGCGGATCGAGTCCGACCAGCTCGAGTCCGCCGCGCGGTTCCTCAAGAGCGACGCCGAGCTCGACTTCGACACGCTCCACTGCGTCTCCGGCGTGGACTACGACAAGGACGATCCGCCGGCGATCGAGATGGTCTATCACCTGTTCTCGCTGGGGAAGAAGCACTGGATCGTGCTCAAGGTGCGCGCGCCGAGGGAGGGCGGGGAACTGCCCACGCTCGAGAACGTCTGGAAGGCGGCCAACTGGCACGAGCGGGAGGCGTTCGACCTCTTCGGAGTCCGGTTCCGGGGCCACAGCGACCACCGCCGCATCCTCCTTCCCGCCGACTGGCCGGGCCATCCGCTGCTGCGCGACTGGGAGTGGCCGGAGACGTGGCACAAGATTCCGGTGAAGCCGGGCCGGCAGATGACCGACCGCGCCGAGGGCGGGGACATGACCGGCGTGGGGCCGTTCGACTGATGTCCGGCCCGGCGCTGCGCGGCCCCGACGGCGGGCCGCTCGTCACGCTCTACGACGAGGAGCTTCCGCCCGACGACTCCTACGCCTTCGCCCCCGAGGATCTCGAGGAAGACGAGATGATCCTCAACATGGGGCCGCAGCACCCCTCGACCCACGGCGTGCTGCGCGTGGAGCTCAAGACCGACGGGGAGATCGTCAAGGACGCCCGGCCGCACATCGGCTACCTGCACCGCAATTTCGAGAAGCACGCGGAGAACATCGACTACCAGGGGGTGATCCCGTTCACCGACCGCATGGACTACGTCGGCTCGATGGCGAACAGCCTCAGCTACGCCATGACGGTGGAGAAGCTGCTCGAGATCGAGGTCTCGGAGCGGGTCCAGGGCATCCGGGTCATCACCGCCGAACTCCAGCGTATCGCGAGCCACCTGCTGGCCATGGGCACCTACGGGATGGACATCGGGGCGTACACGCCCTTCCTGCTGGCCTTCCAGCAGCGCGAGCGCATCCTCGACCTCTTCGAGTGGCTGTGCGGGGCGCGGCTCCTGTACAACTACAACTGGGTGGGCGGGGTCTCGCACGATCTCCCCGAGGGATGGAAGGCCAAGGCCCGCGAGTTCCTGACCGAGTTCAAGCCGGTGCTCGACGAGATGGACCGGCTGCTCACCGGCAACAAGATCTTCGTCCGGAGGACCGCCGACATCGGCGTCATCACTCCGGAGATGGCACGCGACTACGCGCTCTCGGGACCGAACCTCCGGGGGTCGGGCATTTCGTGGGACCTGCGCCGGGACGACCCGTATCTCGGCTACGAGACCTACGACTTCGACGTGATCGTCGCTTCGGGCGAGCACGGCCCGGTCGGCTCCTGCTGGGACCGGTACTGGGTGCGCGTGCGGGAGATGTACGAGAGCGTGAAGATCGCGCGGCAGGCGCTCGAGCGGCTTCCCGACGAAGGCGATGTCCATGCCGCGGTGCCCCGGACGATCCGCCCGCCGGCCGGCGAGGCGTACTGCCGTACCGAGGCTCCGAGGGGCGAGCTCGGCTTCTACGTCGTCGCCGAGAACAAGAAGCCGATTCCGTACCGGGTCAAGGGGCGGTCGCCCTGCTTCGTCGCCATGGGGCTCTTCCACGAGATCACCCGCGGCGAGATGATCGCGGACATCATCGCGATCATCGGCAGCCTGGACATCGTGCTAGGGGAGATCGATCGTTGATCACCCGGTTCCGGCAGATCGAGATGCGGCTCATGGGGCCGCTGACGGCGATCCCGATCGCGATGGCGCTCGGCGCGCTCGCGACGATCGCCGCGCTCCCGATCATCGCGCCGATCGTCGGCGAGCTGATCGCCGACTTCGTGCCGACGGAGCTCCAGCGCCTCACCGTGGTGCTGCTCGGAATCGGCGGCGTCGTCTCCGTGGTCGCGATCAACCCAATCTACGCGATCTGGCTGGAGCGGAAGGTCGCGGCCCACATGCAGGACCGGCTGGGTCCGATGCGGGTCGGTTGGCACGGACTCCTGCAGAGCTTCGCGGACGGCGTGAAGCTGATGTTCAAGGAGGACATCGTCCCCCGCGACGCCGACCGGGTGCTCTTCCGGGCGGCGCCCATGGTGGCGGTGGCGAGCGCGTTCGCGGCGTTCGTCGTGATCCCGTGGGGCGTGTCGGGCGACGGCGCGATCCTCGCGGTCGCGAACCTGAACATCGGCGTCCTGTACTTCGTCGCGATCACCTCGCTCGGGGCGCTCTCGGTGCTGATGGCGGGCTGGGGGTCGAACAACAAGTACGCGCTCTACGGCGGGATGCGCGCCGCCGCCCAGATGGTCAGCTACGAGATCCCGACGGCGATCCTCGTGCTGGTGGCCGTGGCGCAGGTGGGCAGCCTCAGTCTTCCGGACTTCGTCGCCTTCCAGTCGGGCGGCTTCCTCGGAGTCGGCGACTGGCTGATCTTCCAGCTCTTCCCGCTCAACCTGATCGCGTTCGTCCTGTTCTTCATCTGCGGGCTCGCGGAGACGAACCGGACCCCGTTCGACATTCCCGAGGCCGAGTCCGAGCTGGTGGCCGGGTACTACACCGAGTACACCGGGATGCGGTTCGCGTTCTTCTTCCTCGCCGAGTACGGGAACATGCTGCTGGTCTCCATGATGGCGGCGCTGCTGTTCCTCGGCGGCTGGGGCGGTCCGGTCGGCTCCGGTCCCATCCTGCTCTTCGGCAAGGCGTTCTTCCTGGTCGTGGTCCAGATGTGGCTGCGGTGGACGCTGCCCCGGCTGCGGGTGGACCAGCTCATGACCGTGTGCTGGAAGTACGTCATTCCCATCTCCTTCTCCCTTCTGATCGCGGTCACGCTGATCCGGGGGCTCGCCTGAGGAAGGCCTGAACGTGCGGCGCTATTTTCTGGACATCTGGGAGACCGTCTCGACGATCCTCGCCGGAATGGCCATCACCCTCCGCCACCTCTTCACCCGGGCGGTGACCCAGCAGTACGTCGCCGACGAGCGGCCCGAAGAGCGTTGGAAGACACCCATGAACCTGCCCGCGCAGGAGGTCATGGACCGTTCCCGGATGCGGCTCCACGTCAAGATCGAGGACTGCATCGGCTGCAAGCAGTGCGAGCGCGCCTGCCCGGTGGACTGCATCCACATCGAGAACGAGAGGCGCACCCGGGACGCGCCGCCGATCTTCGCGGCGGACGGCATGGCCATCAAGCAGACGGTCGTCCAGTTCGACATCGACATGTCGCTGTGCTGCTACTGCCAGCTCTGCGTCTTCCCGTGCCCGACCGACTGCATCGTCATGACTCCCAACTACGAGTTCGGGGGTGCGACCAAGGGCGACCTGCTCTACCGGTTCGCGAAGGAACCGCGCACGCCGCCGGCGGCCTGAGAAGCGCGATGGAGACCCTGGCGGCGCAGGCGATCTTCTACGGGATCGCCTTGCTGGTGCTCGGGGCGTCGCTCTACGTCGTCCTCGGCACCAATCTGGTGCACTCGGCGTTCGCGCTCGTCGGGGCGCTCGCGGGAGTCGCCGTCTTTTACGTCTATCTCGGGGCCGACTTCCTCGCCGGCGCTCAGATCCTGATCTACGTCGGCGGCATCCTGACCCTGCTGCTGTTCGGAGTCATGCTCACGAACCGCATCTACGACATGAACCTGCGGACCGGAACGGTCCAGGTGCTGCCCGGGGCGATCGCCGCTGGCGTCGTCTTTGCGTTGCTGGTGGGCATCATCGGGTCGGTGGACTGGAACGCCATGGACACCGGCGACCCGGGCCCGACGAGCGTCGGCGTCGGGGAATTGCTGATGGGCGACTTCCTGCTTCCTTTCGAGGTCGCCTCGGTGCTGCTGCTGATCGCGCTCATGGGCGCGGCGATGCTGGTGCGGCGGCGGAGGTCCGGCTCATGATTCCGCTCGAGCACTACCTCTACGTCTCGGCCGCGCTGTTCGCGATCGGGGTGTTCGGGGTCCTGACCCGGCGCAACGCGGTGAACGTGCTGATGTCGATCGAGTTGATCTTCAACTCGGCGAACCTGAACCTGGTCGCGTTCTCGCGTTTCGTCGAGGGGGCGCTCGGGGGGCAGGTGTTCGCGCTGCTCGTGATCGTGATCGCGGCGTGCGAGGCCGCGGTCGCCCTCGCCATCGTGATGTCCCTCTACCGGATTCGGAAGAACGTGAACCTGGACGAGGCGGCGGACCTGAAGGGATAGCCGGTGTCGAACGCCCTCGAGAGCATCCGCCACTTCATCCCGGAGCTGATCCTCGTCGGCACGCTCGCCGTCGTGATCGTCGCCGACCTGTGGACCCAGCGTCTGTCGGCGGAGCGCAACCGAAACCTGCTCGTCGGGATCACCCTCGTCGGCCTGTTCGCGTCGCTGTTCTTCGCGCTGGGCGCGATGGAGGGAAGCGGGGGCGCGCTGTTCGCCTCGATGGTGGCCGACGACGGGCTTCTCGGGGTGCTGCGTCCGGTGTTCGTCGCGACCGCGATCTTCGTGCTGCTCTTCTCGCTGCGGAACCGGGAGCTCGAAGGCGCCCGGATGGGCGAGATGGTCGCGCTGCTCGTGACCGTGACCGTGGCGCTGATGTGGATGGCGGGGGCCGTGAACCTCGCGATGATCTACCTGTCGCTCGAGACGGTGTCGGTCGCGTCCTACGTCATGGTCGGCTACCTGAGCCGCGACCGGCTCTCGAACGAGGCGTCGCTCAAGTACATCCTGTTCGGCGCGGTATCCACCGGGGTCATGCTCTTCGGGCTGTCGCTGCTCTACGGGCTGACCGGCACGCTCGACGTGTACGGCGTGCAGGCGGCGCTGGCAGAGGGCGCGAACGCGGAGGCCATCCTCCTCGTGCTGGTGCTGGTCATGGCGGGGGTCGGCTTCAAGATCGCCGCCGCGCCGTTCCACTTCTGGTGTCCGGACGTGTACACCGGAGCGCCGACGCCGGTGACCGCCTTCCTTTCGGTCGGTCCCAAGGCGGCGGGGTTCGCGGTCCTGATCCGGCTGTTCCATTCGGCGCTGGCCACGCCGGGCGGCGACGGGACGTTCCTTTCGGTCGGCGGAGTGAACGCCGCGGGACTTCTGATCGGAGTCTCGGTCCTGACCATGACGCTCGGGAACGTCGCGGCGCTGCGGCAGACGAACCTGAAGCGCCTGCTCGCCTACTCGTCGATCGCCCACGCAGGGACGATCCTGATGGCGGCGGCGGCGTTCAACGTCGAGGGCGTCCAGGCCATCGCGGCGTATCTCGTGATCTACCTGTTCATGAACCTCGGGGCGTTCCTCGTGGTCATCCTCGTCCACAGGGACACGGGCAGCTTCGAGCTCGACGCCTACCGGGGCCTGTGGCGCCGTTCGCCCACGCTTACGCTCGCGATGGGCGTCCTGATGTTCTCGCTGATGGGGATCCCGCCCTTCGCCGGCTTCCTCGCCAAGTACTACGTCTTCGCCGCGGTCATCGACGCCGGGCTCGCGTGGGTGGCGGTGATCGGCGTGCTGAACGCCGCCGTCGCCGCCTTCTACTACATGCGCGTCCTGCGCGTCATGGTCGTGGACGAGGCCGCTGCCGGAGCCGCTCCGTTCGGGCTCAGTCGGCTCGACGCCGCCTTGCTTTTGGCACTGGTAGTTCCTAACATCATTGGGCTTGTGCTCTGGGGCTCGCTGGATCGGGTCACCGAGTACTCCCAGCAACTCTTGGCCATGGGATAGGCCGGACGCCGATTTTCTGAAGGAGAGACTTCAATGTCGTTTTGGATCGCCGAGCCCTGCATCGGGACGAAGGACACCGCCTGCGTGGACGTGTGTCCGGTGGACTGCATCCACCCGACCAGTGACGAGGACGGTTTCGAAGAGGCCGAGCAGCTTTTCATCGATCCCGACACGTGCATCGATTGCGGAGCCTGCGAGCCGGCGTGCCCCGTCACGGCCATCTTCCCGGACGAGGATCTGCCGGACAAGTGGGCCGACTACCGGGACACGAACACCGCCTTCTACGCCTGATCGGCGGATTCTCCCGGCCGGCGGCCTAAAGCTCCGGCCGGTGAGCGTTGCTGGCGCCGATTCGTTTCACCACCGGGCTCCGGGCAGTTTTGCTGCCGGAGCCCTTCTTGTTTCTGGAATCCGTTTTCGTTTCGCGCTCGTCGCGGCCTTGACGGGCTGCGCGACGACCCGGGGTCCGACCCCGCCGGACGCAGCGGCCGTCGCCGAGGCGCTGCGGGCGCGGACCGAAATCGAAAGCGTCGCGCCGCTGTGGCCCGACGAGACGCTCGGCGACCGGATCGCGGCGCTGGGAGCTCCGATCGGGCAGCCGTGGCGGGTGGTCGTGACCGACGTTCCGGCGCCCGAGGCGGGCCTCTTCGCCGACCGGACGCTGCACCTCTCGCGGGGGGCGCTCGTCGCGCTCGGCGGCCCGGCCGCGTTGCGGGCGTTCTTCGAACGCGCCGAGGCGGCGTGGGGGACCGGCCTCCGCGACCCGGAGACGCGCGCGCTCCGGGCGCAACCGTTCGAGCTCGACATCGGCGCGAATGTCGAGGAGACCGGCGCGGAGGAGTGGTTCGAGCTCGTCGACGGCGTCGTGTTCGGCGAACCGGGGCGGCTCGGCTCCGAGCGGGACGGCGCGGTGTTCCTGCCGGCCGCCGGCGTCCGCCTTCGGCTGCCCGACGGCTTCGCCTTCCGGTCGCACGTGGGGCCGTGTCTCCGGGCGACCTCGGATACGGGCCGCTCGTTCCGCGTGGCCTTCGGGGCCGATCCCGGCTCGCCGCGAGTCGCGTCGCTGTTCGGCCTGGAGAACGCCGGGGAATGCCCCGGGGTCGCCGCTCCGGCCCCGCCGGACGTTCCGGCGGAGAGTCCGGTCGAAGCCTTCCACGCCGAGCGCGCGCTCCTCGACCGCCTCGCCGGTCTTCTCGAACGGGCGGGCGCCGGGGAAGGGGAGGAGGTCGGCATGGCCGAGGCGATCCGGATCCGGAATTGGATCGGCGCGCGCGGCCGGGTCATGCGGGACGGGGAGGCGCGCGCGCTCGTCGCCCTCGTGTCCGCTCCGCCCGGCGCGGTCGCGCTCCGGATGGACTGCGAGGAGTTCCGGCGCTGCGAGGACGAGTTCGTCGCGACGCTCGAATCGTTGCGCCGGATCGGCCGAGCGGACGCGCCGGGGCCGCTCCGGGTGGTCGCCCGCGCCGCGCCGGGACCGGGCGGCATCACGGTGCGCGACGCCCTCGGGCGGCTGCCGGAGTCCGCGAGCGACGCGCCGGAGGAGGCCCTTCTCGCGCTCAACCGGGGATTCCTCGACCGCGTCCTCGAGCCGGGCGACCGGCTGCTGCTGCTGCGCCGGGAGAAGCTCCCGTGACCAGCCGGTTCCGGCTCGGCCGGGCCTTCGGCGTCCCGATCGACGTCCACGCCTCGTGGCTGCTTCTTGGCGTCGTGCTGGCGGCCTGCCTCGGAGCCATCTACTTTCGCAGCGGCCTCGGGCTCGGCGGGGCGGCGGCCTTCGGACTCGGCGTGGTGACCGCCAGCCTGTTCGCGGTCTCGGTGATGGCGCACGAGCTCGCGCACGCCGTCGCGGCCGTCCGACAAGGGCGCGAGGTCGCCGGGGTCAGTCTGGAGTTCGCCGGTGGCCGCACCGTGCTGGGCGAGGGACCGGCGGACGCCGGCGAGGAGTTCCGGATCGCGGTCGCGGGCCCGCTCGCGACCGGGGCGCTTCTCGCGGCGCTGCTGTGGCTCCGGTCGATCGCGGGGCTTCCGGCGGCGGCCTCGCTCGTCGCCGAGCACCTCGCGCTCATGAACGGCCTTCTTCTGGCCTTCAACCTGATCCCGGCGCTGCCGCTCGACGGCGGCCGTCTGCTGCGGGCCTCGCTGTGGAAGATCTGGGGCCGACCCGCGGCCGCGAGCCGCGCCGCCGCCGCCAGCGGGCGGGCGTTCGCGCTGCTCCTGATCGGGCTGGGCGCGCTCGGCCTGCTCTCGGGAGGCGCCGGCGGCCCGCAGGTCGTGGTCGGGGTCTGGTTCGTCTTCCTCGGCGTCCACCTCCGGCGCGTGTCGCGTCAGGTCATCCACCAGTTGTGGCTCGGGGAGGCGCTCGCCGGGCTCGAGGCCCGTCACGTGCTGGACTACCGCATCCGGGCGGTGCAGCGGGGCGCCTCGCTCCGCGAGGTCGAGGACCAGGAGGCCGAGTTCCCCGAAATCCCGGTCGTGGACGAGAGCCGGCTCGTGGGTTCGCTGCGCCTCGAGGACGTGCGCCGCTGTCCGGAGGACCGACGCGAGCGGACGACCGCCGCCGACGTGATGAAGCCGGAGATCCTGCGGCGGACGCTCCGGCCCGGTGACGCGGCGGTGCGCGCCTGCGCGCTGCTGTCCGCGGGGCTCCGGGCGATCGCGATCGTGGAGCGGGGGGAGCTCGTCGGCGTCGTGACGATGGGCGCCGTGACCCGCAGGCTGCGCCTGCGCCTTTCCGAGGAGGGATGAGGACGTGAGCGACCTCGCGCCGACCGCCAGAAGCCGGGTGCGCCGCATCCCCGGACGCGGCAGCCACGACCGCGCGCTCATCGACCGGATCCTCGACGAGGGGCTGGTCGCCCACGTCGGTTTCGTGGACGAGGGCTCCCCGTTCGTGATTCCCATGGGATACGCCCGGGACGGGGACCGCGTCCTGCTGCACGGCTCGTCGGCGAGCCGGCTCATGCGGCTTCTGGCGTCAGGCGCGGAGGTCGCGGTCACGGTGACGCTCCTCGACGCGCTGGTGTTCGCCCGGTCAGCGTTCCACCACTCGATGAACTACCGGTCGGCGGTGGTCCTCGGGCGGGCCGCGCCGGTCGAGGAGCCCGAGGCCAAGGCGCGGGTGCTCGACGTCCTGCTGGAGAAGCTGGTCCCGGGGCGCCTCGGCGAGACCCGGCCCCCGAATCCGGCCGAGATGAAGGCGACGCTCGTCGCGGCGGTCCCGATCACGGAGGCGACGGCGAAGGCGCGTTCCGGCCCGCCGTCGGACGACGACGAGGACCTCGCGCTCCCGTGGTGGGCCGGACTCGTCCCGGTGCGGACCGTGTACGGCGAGCCGGAGCCCGCGCCCGATCTGAAATCAGGCGTGCCGACGCCGGATTCCGCGTCGGCATACCGGCGCGCGAGGGGCGAACACTAGACTCTCCGGCGCATGTACGGCAGCCGGTTCGCTTCCCTCCGGTTCGCGGGCGCATTTCTCGCCGCCGGCGCCGGCGCGCTTCTCTCCGGGATCCTGCTGCTCCGGCACTACGGGCTCGACCAGAGCGCGCTCGGAGCCGCGTTCTGCGATCCGGCGGACGCGGGCTGCGCGACCGTCGCGGCCAGCGCCTGGTCGGCCGTCGGCGGCGTGCCGCTCGCGGCCGCCGGTCTCGCGTACTTTCTTTCCTTCGGCGTGCTCGCCGGATTCTCGATGCTCGCCGGAATGTCGATCTCGGGCGTCGTCGGACGCCTGGCGTTCCGGCTGGTCCTTCTGGCCCTCGTCGTGGACGCCTTCCTGCTCGGCGTCCAGACCCTCGCGATCGGGGCCCTCTGTTCGCTTTGCCTGTGGACGTATGTCGCCAACGCCGCGATCCTGATCTCGGTATGGCCGGCGCGCCGCAGGGTTCGTAACCCATCGGAGACTGCCGTGGAACGTTTCTTGATTCGCGCCTGGGGCCTGACCACCGCCCTCATCATCTCCGGAACGCTCGTCGTGAACGACGGCCTCAGCAAGCGGGCGGCGGCGGGCGATCTCTCGATCCTCGGAATCTCGTCGGCGGAACCCGCCCGGGAGGATCTCGCCCTGACCCACGCCGGGCTGGCCCCGGCGCCCCCGCAGTGGCGGAACCCGACGTTCCGCCAGCAGCGCCCGGTGAAGGTCTCGCTCGAGGGCGCGCCGGTGAAGGGATCCGCGAACGCGCCGGTGAAGATCGTCACGTTCTCGGACTTCCTGTGTCCCTCGTGCCAGAACTTCGCGCGGGCGTACGACCTGTACGCGCAGGGGCCGACCGGGCCGCACGTGGCGCTCTACTACCGCAACTACCCGCTGGACACCTGCGTGCCCCAGATTCCGGCGCCGGTGCATCCGGGCGCCTGCAACGTGGCGCGGGGGGCGATCTGCGCCGAGGCGCTCGGCGGCTTCTGGGCGTACCACGACGCCGTGTACGCGACTCCCCCCTTCAATCCCTCGGAGGAAGACGTGACCGAGATCGCCGAGGGCGCGGGCCTCGACGGCGCCGCCTTCGCCGCGTGTCTCGGCGCGGCCGAGACCGAGTCCGCGCTCCAGCGGGATATCGGCGAGGCGATGCGCCTGCGCATCACCAGCACGCCGAGCATCTTCATCAACGGGCGCAAGCTGTCCAGCCTGAACGAGTTCGCCGACGCCATCCTGTGGGAGCTGGAGAAGGCGGGCGTGGACGTGGGCGGCGCGCCCGATCGCGACTGACGGGAGGTCCCCATGCACGAAGTTCAGTTTCTGCCGGTGCTCGTCGCCGGCTTCGTTCCGATGGTCGTCGGGATGCTCTGGTACGGGCCGCTCTTCGGGAAGAAGTGGCTCGAGCTCGTGGAGAAGACCGAGGAGGAGATCCGCAGGGACTTCAACCCGCTGAAGACCCACGGCGTCTCGTTCCTGCTCGCGCTGCTCACCGCGTTCATCCTGCAGCAGCTTCTCGCCGGCGCGGACGGAGCGTTGGCCGGCGTGCATCTCGCGCTCGCCGCGACCGTCGGATTCCTCCTCCCGATCGGCTACCAGTCGTTCGCCTACGAGGGCCGGAAGGGGGCGCTCGCCGCGATGAACGTGTCCTACAACTCGTTCGCGCTCATCGGTCAGGCGGTCGTGCTCCAGCTCATGGCCTGAGCGACCCGCGCCAGCCGTTCCGGATTTCGGACGGCGAGCCGCCGGAGCCGTGCGAGGTCCTCGGGGCGGTCCACGTCCCAGAACCCGGGCAGCAGCGTCCGCCGCAGGCCGCGCGCCGCCTTCAGCGTCTCCTCGAGGGCGCGGTCGGTCCCCCACGGAATCCCCGACAGCAGCCGGCGGATCCGGTCCTGCTCGAGGCGGCCGCAGGCGAAGCCGATCAGGATGTAGCCCCCGTCCTCGGCGGGCGCGAGCGCAAGGTCGTCCGCCTCGAGCGCCTCGAAGGCGGCCCCGAGGAGGCCGTCCGGCAGGAGCGGAGCGTCGGCCCCGAGGACGACGAGGCTCGCTGCCCCCTCCCGCCGCGCGTCCTCCGCGACCCGTGCGAGGCGCGCCCCGAGATCTCCCGGTCCCTGCGGGCGGACGGACCACCCGCCGGGAACCGGGAACGGGGCGCCCGCGATCCGCAACTCCCGCTCGCGCGCCGCAGCGCGGCGGCCGAGATCGTCGAGCAGGTCCAGCGCCATCGCATGCTGGAGCGCCGCCGCCTGGTCCGCGCCCAGCGCCGGGATCAGGCGGGTCTTGGTTTCGCCGGGGCGGGGGGAGCGGGTGAAGACCGTGATCCGGGACGATCCCGGGGTCAGGGTTCGGCCCTCGCCTCCGCGGTCACCCAGTTGCCGAGGTCGTCCTCCACGCGGACCACCACCGCGGAGCCGGCCGCGAATCCGTCCAGCCGCGCTTCGTAGCGTTCGCTCAGGGAGTCGCTGATGCCGTCGGCGGGACGGATCACCTGCGGCGGGCCCCCCGCGACCGCGGCCGTGGCCCGGCGGATCGGGCTCGCCCCGTCGGAAGCGGCGAAGCGGAGGCTCCCGTCGGCGGCGACGGCGAGATCCGAGACGACCGGCGGCGTGTTGTCCACCATGAACGGGCGGCTCACCCGTTCGCCGGCGAGCGCGTCGCCGAGCGGGTTGTCGCGGCTGTCGTCCGCGGTCACCCGGAGCTCGAATCTCCCGTCCGGAAGGCCGGAGGTGTCCCACGCGAAGACCCGTTCGCGCAGCCGGTCGGCGAGGGGAGTCCAAGCGACCTCGCCCACCCGGCGGATCGCGACCGCGTGGACGAGACGGTCGTCGTTGGGATCGCTGGACTCAAAGGTGATCGTCTGGAGTCCGGGATGGTAGATCCGGCGCCCGCTCCCGACGAACCCGAGCGAGTCCGAGGTCGCCCGGCGGCCGGCCTCGGTGGGCTCCAGCGGATCCGCCATGCCCTGGACCCGCACCGGCTGGGGAGTCTGGAGCTGCTCGAACCCGGCGCCCGGCGGATGGATCGTCACGCCGGTCACGCTCGGGCGGCGGTTCGCGGCGAGCCAGGCGGCGGTGAGCGAGACGAGCTCCGGCGAAGCGCTTCCGTCCGACCGCAGCGTCGCCCGCCACTGGAAGAACCGGGCCGGCGGGCTCTCGACCGCGCTCCCGTTCGCGGCGGAGCGCCAGTCGCTCCAGGTGTCGTCCGGCTCCTCGGAGTTGCCGGTCCTCGTCTCGACGAGGATCGTGGTGTCCGCGGGCGCGCGCGAGTCCCAGGCGATCCGCCCGAAGGCGGCCGCGCCGCCGGCGTCGAGCACCCGCGACTGATAGCTGCCCTCGGTTCCCGCCCCCGGGCCGACGGCGAGCACCCGCGACGGGTTCGAGGCGCCGAGGACGATGCGTTCGCCCACGGCGGCAGCGGCGGTCACCTGTTCGGATTCGATCCGCAGCAGCAGCGTCCGGTCGCCGTCGCGGGAAATCCGGTAAATCCGCCCGCGGTCGCCGGTCCCGAGAAGGAGCCGTTCGTCCCGAAGCAGCGCGAGCGCGAGTGGCCGCTCCTCGGTGGACTCCCAGATGGCCTCGGCGGCCCCGTTGGCCTCGATCCGATAGAGCGCGTTGGTCCCGCCCGACGGCGCGGCGCCGGCGGGAACGCCGAGCGAGGTCGGCGCGCGGAAGGCGCTGAACGTCGTGACCGT
Organism: Vicinamibacteria bacterium; assembly: GCA_965199715.1. Lineage (GTDB taxonomy): Bacteria > Acidobacteriota > Vicinamibacteria > Marinacidobacterales > Marinacidobacteraceae > CBDATA01. The sequence continues at coordinate 511,348 of OZ241322.1, read as the reverse complement.
GGCCGTGACCCCCGCGGGACCGCCCGGCGGCGCCGGAAGGTCGGGCGCGGCGGCGCTCGGTCCGGAACCCGCGGACTCGGCGAGCGCGGTCGCGAAGACTTCGCCCGCCGCGTTGGTCACGATCCGTCCGATCTCGGTCTGCTCGCTGTCGAAGAGCGCCATCGCGTCGCCCGCCGGGTCGATCCGGAAGACGATCCCCGACGGGGCCGTGCCGAGGAAGATCGCGCCGTCCGGAGCGCGGTGAAGCGCGGTGACGTGCTCTTCGGGGCTGCGGAAGATCGGCGTCGCCTGTCCCGACGGTTGGATCCGGATGAGCGAGGCGGGGGAACCGGTCGCGGCGAGCAGGCTTCCGCCCGGTTCGGCGGCGAGCCCCCAGACGTAGCCCACCTCGGGATCGTGGAGGATGCTTCGCCGTCCGTCGCGGCCGATGCGATGGATCGCCCCGCCCGGGGAGGCCGCGTAGAAGACCGCGCCGTCGTCCGCCGCCGCGACCGCGTGGATTCCGCCCTCGCGGCTCTCGGCGAGCGGCTCCACGACATCGCCCCGGATGCGCAGCAGCATGCCGTCGCCGCCCGCCACGAGCGTGTCGGATTGGGTCATGACGACGCGCCAGATGAACGGCTGCTCGGGCGCGTGGAGTTCCCGAACGAGCGGCGCGAGGCGGACCTGGCCGTCGGGGCCGACGCTGACCCCGCGGCTCTCGCCGCTGAGGAAGTCGCCCGAGGTCTCGAACCGCCAGAAGTCGCGGCTGGCCGCCAGCAGCGAACCCCCGGCCAGCAGGAGGATCGCGAGGCGTCGCCTCACCGGGCCTCCACCTCGAGCGCGAGGCGGCGCGAGCCGGTGACGGTGGCGTCGAAGTCGAGATGTCCCTCCCAGAGCACCGACGAGCGGAGCGCCCCTCCCGACGTGCCCGACGCGTCGCGGGCGATGACCGAGCGGACGCTCGGCGGGAGCGAGGGCAGGTAGTCGCCCCGGACGACCACCGCGTCCCGGTCGGTGCGGATCAGCCGGGCGTAGAGGCGGCTGGCGCGTGGGTGGCGGCTGATCGCGCGGAAGATCTGCTCGACGTGGACCGGCGGGCCGGAGGTGGCTCGGGTCACGGCCGAGGTGAGCATCGCGTTCGCGTCGGCGAGCACGACCTGCAGCCGTGCCCCGGCGGCGCTCTCGGGGATCGGGACGTCGAGCGAGCGGGTGCGCTCGGTTCCCCGGTAGTCGCGGGTCGTGATGCGCAGCGGCGCGGTCGCGCCCGGTCGGACGCGCGACGACTCGAACCACGCCCGCGTGACCCGGGCGGCGCGGGCGCCCGGCGCGGCCGTCGCCTCCACGTCGATCTCCCGCACCGGGATGCGCTCCAGCGGGTTCGCGAGCAGCAACTGGATCGGCGCGGCGACGAGCTGTCCCGCCGCGAGGAGCGTCGCGCCGGCGGTCGAGGCGAAGACGTCCTCCACCGGCAGCACCCGACCGTCGCCGAGCGCGATCCGGGCGCTCACTCGCAGCGTGTGCGGCGCCGACTGGCTCTCCTCGGCGCCGAGGATCGCGACCAGTCCCGAGAACGCGAGCAGCGGCGTGAGCGCGTCGATGCTGGCGAGCTCGAGCGCGTACTCGCTGCGGACGCCCCGGCTGGTCCCCATCCGGATCCGCAGCGGGATCGTCTGCGGGCGCATGCCGAGCTGCCCCCGGATGCCGGTGGAGCCGTCGTGGGTCCACGCCCCGATCCGCTCGCCGGCGCTCGCCATGAGGAAGGAGTTGGAGAGCGACGCGACGACCGCCTCCACCCGCGCCGCCTGCATCGGGATCGAGATGTCGCCGAGGCCAAGGAACGGGTGCCCGAAGGCGTACACCTCGCCGGTGGCCTCGTCCACGTGGGTCACGGTGCCGTTGGCCATGAAGACCATGTCGCCGCCGATGAGCGTGGCGCCCACCGCGCTTCCCGGCGCGAGCCGCGGCGGATCCTCGCCCCCGTTCTGGGCCGTCCGCCCGCCCGGCGCGATGGCCATGCCGAGTCCTGCGTACAGCGGGGCGAGGAGCGATTCGGCCGCCGGGGCGAGGCCGCTCACCGCGACCGCGGTCCGGATCGGGACCAGCGCGGCGTCCCCGGCGTCCGCCCGCAGCGTCGGCGGCGCGTTGACGACGGGGGCGCCGTCGCCGGAGAAGTCGAGGAAGCTGGCGGCTCCCGCCGCCTGCGGCGCGGACGAGTTGGAGAAGCGGACCATCTCCTCGAAAGGCGTGATCCCGCAGATCGCGTCCTTCGCGAAGGGGAAGGCGAAGGCGACGGCGCCCACGAGCCGCCCGTCCACGTACACCGGGCTGCCGCTCATGCCCTGCATGACGCCGGTGTGCTCGAGGTTCGCGCCCGAGAGGTTGGCGAGGATGATGTTGCGGCCGGGGAGCGCGCCCCGGAGCACGCCGACGACCTCGACCGAGAACGTCTCCATCCGGTCGCCGCCGAGCGAGGTCCGGCCCTCGCCGGTCATGCCGCCGCGCACCTCGTCGAACGGCAGGAAGGGGGCCTGGGCGCCGGCCGGCGCCGCGAGGGCCAGAACCAGCAGCGGGACGGCCGCAAGGAAACGCATCGGGTCCCGAAGTCTAAGGCTTCGGTCAGAATACCGGCCCCGCGGCCCGAGCCCCGCGGGGGATCCCTTCCGCGTGTCCGACCGCTATTCCCGCCAGGTTCTTTTCGAGGGTATCGGCGCCGACGGCCAGGAGCGGCTCGGGCGGGCGACCGCGCTCGTGGTGGGGGCCGGGGCGCTCGGCACGGTCGCGCTGGACATGCTGGCGCGCGGCGGGGTCGGGCGGGTGCGCTTCGTGGACCGGGACACCGTGGAGCTCTCCAACCTGCAGCGCCAGTGCCTCTACGGGGAGCGCGACGCCGCCGAGGGAGTGCCGAAGGCCGAAGGCGCCCGGCGGCGGCTCGAGGAAGTGAACCGGGAGATCGCGCTGGAGCCGCTCGCGGCGGACCTCCACGCGGGCAACGTCGCGTCGGCGGTCGAGGGCGCGGACGTGATCCTCGACGCCACCGATAACTTCGGGACGCGCTACCTCATCAACGACGCCGCGGTCCGCTTCGGGATTCCGTGGATCTACGCGGCCTGCGTCGGCAGCTACGGGATGACCTGCACCATCGTGCCCGGCCGGACCGGCTGCCTGCGGTGCGTCGTTCCCGACGTTCCCCCGCCGGGCTCGTCGCCGACCTGCGACACCGCCGGCGTGATCGCGCCCGTGGTGCACGCCGTCGCCGCCTGGGCGGTCGCCGACGCGCTCAAGGCGCTCGCCGGGCGCATGGAGGCGCTCTCGACCGGGATCTGGCATCTCGACGTCTGGGAGCGGGACGCCTACCGCATGGAGATCGGCGGCCCCGATCCCGACTGTCCGGCGTGCTCCAAGCGCGAGTTCCCGTTTCTCGACGGCCGCGCCGAATCGTCGCCGGCGACGCTGTGCGGGCGGAACGCGGTTCAGGTCCGGCCCTCGGGGACCGGCGCGGAGCCGGACCTGCTGCGCTCGCTCGGGGAGCGGCTCGGCCGGCTGGACGCGGTGCGGGAGTCCATCCGGTCCAGCCCGCTGGTCCTGTCCTTCGAGGCCGAGGGCCGGCGGCTCGTGGTGTTTCCCGACGGACGCGCGATCGTCCACGGAACCAGCGACCCGGCGGCGGCGCGCTCGCTCGTCGCCCGCTACGTTGGGGTGTGATGTCGGACTCGCTGCTGCGGACGCTTCCCGGCGCGGTGTGCTTCGTGGGGGACGAGGCGCGTCGTCGGCGGCGGGTGGAGGCGGTAGCGGCGAGCGTGCTCGCCGGGTGGGGCTACGAGGAGATCCTGCTCCCGGTCTTCGACTACGCCGAGGCGTTCGCCCGGGGCGGGGGGCGGTGGTCCGAGCGGGCCAGTTACCGGTTCACCGAGGGCGGGGCGCTGCTCTCGCTCCGAACCGACTGCACCGCGCTCGCGGCGCGGGCGGCGGCGACCCGGCTGCCCCCGGAGACCCGGCGGCTCTCTTACCGGGGCGAGGTCATGCGTCGCCCTGAGCGGAGCCTCGGCCCGGCGGCGCTCTCCGAAGTCGGCGTGGAGCATTACGCGGGGGGACTCGCGGCGGACCTTGAGATCCTGATCGTCGCGCTTGAGGTGCTGGACCGGCTCGGGATACGTGACGCCCGGTTCACGCTCGGCCATGCGGGGTACCCGCTCGGCCTTCTGGACGAGGCGCTCGCGAGGCGTCCGTCCTCCTCCCGCGAGGAGGCGCTGCGCGGCCTCTGGAAGAAGGATCGCTCGCGCATCCGCGCCGGGCTCGGGGAGACCGCCGCTCCGTTGCTGGGCGCGCTCGATTGCCTCGGCGGGGTAGAGGCGCTTGAAGCCGCCCGGCGGCCGGGGCTGCCGCGGCGGGCCGTGGAAGCCGTGGACCGGATGGCGGACATCGCGGACGTCCTGACCCGGCTCGGGCTGATCGACCGCTTCCGCTTCGACTTCGCCGAGCTGCGCGGGTTCGACTACTACACCGGGATGATCCTTGAGGTCCACGCCCCGGGTGCGGGACGCGAGCTTGGCGGCGGCGGCCGCTACGACGACCTGCTCGCCCGCTTCGGCGCGCCGCGTCCTGCGGTCGGCTTCTCGCTCTCGGTGGGCGCGCTCGCGGATCTCATTCCCGATCCCCTGAAAGAGCCGTCGCAGCCCGTGCCCGCGCACCCCGAGCGGCTCGCCGAGGCGTTTCGCGCCGCCCGCACCGCCCGGGGCCGCGGCGGGTCGGTTCGGATGGAGCCCGATCGATGAGCGAGCCGCTCGTCCTCGGCCTTCCGACCGGACGCCTCCTCGAGCCGGTCGCGGATTGCCTCGCCCGCGCCGGGATCCCGCTGCCGCCGGTGCGGGAAGCCGGGCGGCGGCTGCGACTCCGGGGGGACGGCGTCGAGGCCCTGTTCGCGAAGGACCGCGACCTCCCGATCTATGTCGAGCACGGGGTGGCCGACCTCGGGATCGCCGGGCGCGACGTGCTGGAGGAGCAACCGCTGCCGCTGTATGAGCCGCTGGACCTCGGTTTCGGGCGTTGCCGGATGGTCGTGGCGCGTCCGGAAGGGCGCGAGCTTCCCCCGGGATCGTTCCGGGTCGCCACCAAGTATCCGCGGGTAGCGGAGCGCCATTTTGGGCGACGGGGGGTGCCGGTCGAGTTGATCCGGCTCTCCGGCTCGATCGAGCTGGCGCCGGTCGTGGGGCTCGCCGACGCGATCGTGGATCTCGTGGAGACCGGGAGCACGCTGCGGGCGAACGGTCTGGTGGAGGTCGAGACGCTCTTTACGAGTTCGGCCCGGGTCATCGTCAACCGGGCGGCGTTCCGGCTCCGCGGCGACCGGATCCGCCCCATGTTGCGGCGGCTCGCCGAAGCGGCGGACTCGTGAGCGCGTTTCGGATCCCGGTGTATCCGAACCCGGAGGCGTGGCGTGAGGCGTTCCGATCGGGCCGTTCCGGCGAAAGCGCCGACGTTTCCGGCGCGACCCGGGCGATCATCGACGAAGTCCAACGCGACGGCGATGACGCGCTCCGCCGCTTCGCCCGGCGGTTCGACCGGGTGGACGTGGACTCGCTTCGGGTCACGTCGAGCGAGCTTCAAGCCGCGGCGAAGCCGCTCCCGGTGACACAGCGTTCGGTTCTGGAGCGGGCGCTCGCTCGGATCACCGCCTTTCACGAGCGCCAGTCGGAGCCGTCCTTCCGCTTGGGCGCGGAGCTCGAATGGCGGGTGCTGGCGATCCCCTCTGTCGGGGTCTATGTCCCCGGTGGAGCCGCGGTCTATCCCTCCACCGTCCTGATGAACGTCGCGCCGGCGCGGGTGGCCGGAGTCCCCCGCATCGCGCTCGCCACGCCGCCCGGCGCGCTGGAGCGCCATCCGGCGCTCGCGGCCGCGATCCTCGCGGCCGAAGTCACCGAGGTGTATCGGGTCGGAGGAGCGCAGGCCATCGCCGCGTTTGCGCTCGGAACCGCGACGATTCCCCGGGTGAGGCTCGTCGTGGGGCCCGGCAACGCCTTCGTGGCGGAGGCCAAGCGCCAGTTGTCCGCTCGGGTGGGGATCGACTCGGTCGCCGGGCCGTCCGAGGTCGTGGTCGTGGCCGACGCGAGCGCCAATGCCCGCTGGGTGGCCGCCGACCTGCTGGCGCAGGTGGAGCACGGCTCCGGGGAGGAGCTCGCGGTGCTCATCACCACGTCCGGGGAGCTGGCTTCCGCAACCGTGGACGAACTGGAGCGACAGGGGCCGTCCCATCCCCGCCGCGAGACGATCTCCCAGGCGCTTCGGGCGCGAGGGGCGGTGATCCTCGTCCGCGATCTGGAACAGGCAGTCGCCGTGGCCGAGGAGATCGCCCCCGAGCACCTTGAGGTCATGGTGGAAGACCCCGAAGCGCTCGCCGACCGCTTCCCCGGAGCGGGGGCGGTCCTCCTCGGGGCCCATGCCCCGGTTGCGCTCGGCGACTACGGAGTCGGTCCCAACCACGTTCTTCCCACCGGCGGAGCGGCCCGGTACGCCTCGCCGCTGTCGGTGGCCGACTTCCGGAAGCGGCAGGCGCTCATCCGCTTCGACCGCCCGGCGCTCTTGGGCGTCGCCGCCGAACTCGCGCAGTTCGCCCGGATGGAGGGATTCGAGGCGCACGCCCGCTCGCTTGAGGTCCGGTTCGACGACGAGTGACTTAGCATTCGCCCGCCGCTTCATGAAGCCCGTCCCATTCGACGCGATTCGTCGCACCGTCCGCGACCTCTCGCCCGAGATTCCGAGCCGTCCGCCGGGGCGGATCCGGCTCGATTGGAACGAAAGCCGCTGGCCCCTTCCGGAAGGACTGCCGGAGGCCATCGCGGCGGCGGTCGCGACCGCCGATCCGCGGCCGTATCCCGACGAGTCCTATCCGCCGGTGCGGCGGCGACTCGCGGCGGTCGCCGACTGGAAGCCCGAAGGAGTGGTCTTCGGCAGCGGCGGCGACGAGATGCTCGCGCTGACGGCGCTTGCGCTCACCGGCCCGGGGTCCGCTGGCTGGTACCCGTCGCCCGGGTTCTCGATGTATCCGTGGGCGATCGGGCTTGCCGGCGGCGACGCCCGCCCGTTCCAACTTGATCACGACCTCGGCTATCCCCTGAAGGCGCTGGCCCGCCGCGCCCGGGTCGAGAAGCCGGCGCTCATCTACGTGAATCGCCCGCACAACCCCTCGGGGGCGGTGTTCCCGCTCGCCGAGCTTCGCGAGCTGGCCGCAGCGACGCCCGGTTTCGTGGTCGTGGACGAGGCATATCACGAGTTCGCCGGGACCAGCGCCCGGGCGCTTCTGGACGAGTTCGGCAACGTTCTCCTGCTTCGGACGTTCTCGAAGGCGCTCGCGCTCGCGGGAGCGCGGCTCGGCTACGTGCTCGGCGACCCCGAGGCGATCGCGATGATCCGCCGCTGCCAGCATCCGTTTCCGGTCGGCATCTTCACCGCTCGGGCGGCTATGCCGGTGCTGGACCATCGGCCGGCGCTCCTGCGGCTCGTGGAGCGGATCTCCGCCGAACGGGAGTCGCTGACCGACCGGATGGGAGCGATTCCGGGAGTGCGTCCGAGGCGTTCCCGGACCAACTTCGTGCTGGCGGAAACGCCGCGCCCGGGCGCGGAGATCGCCCGGGAGCTTCAGCAGCTTGGCATCGGTATCCGCCATTACCCGGACAGCGCCGTGCTGCGGAACGCGATTCGGGTGACCGTCGGCACTCCCGAAGAGAACCGGGAGTTCCTCCACGCGCTGCGCGAGGTCGCCGCCCAGTGAGCCGACGGGCGGCTGCGGACCGGAGCACTCGCGAGACCAGCGTCAAGGCTCGGGTGGACCTTGATCCGCCCGAGCCCCGGATCTCGGTTTCCACTGGGCTCGGGTTCTTTGATCACATGCTCGACGCCTTCGCCCGCCACTCGGGAGTCTCCCTTGCGATCGAGGCGAAGGGGGACCTCCACGTGGACCCGCACCACACGATCGAGGACGTGGGGCTCGTGCTCGGCGACTGCCTGCGCGAGGCGCTCTCGGACCTCGTCGGGGTGGAGCGGTTCGGAACCGCGCACGTACCGCTGGACGAGGCGCTTTCCCGGGTCGTCGTGGATCTCTGCGGGCGGCCGTTTCTCGCGTGGCGGGTCCGGTTCTCTGCCGAGCGCGTGGGCGCGGTGCCGACGGAACTCTTCGAGGATTTCTTCCGGGCGCTGACCGACCGGAGCCGCATGACGGTGCACGTGGACGGCCTCACCGGGCGCAACAGCCACCACATCGCCGAGACCGTGTTCAAGGCGTTCGGCCGTGCCTTTCGGGATGCCCGCAGCGTCGTCTCGGACCGGGTTCTCTCCACCAAGGGCTCGCTCAGCGTCTGATGGGGAACGTGGTCGTCGTCGATCACGGGGCCGGAAACCTCGGCAGCGTGGTCCGGGCGTTCCGGCGGCGGGGAGCGCCGGTCACGCTCACGCGGGATCCCGAGGAAGTCCGAAGCGGCGACGATCTCGTGCTTCCCGGTGACGGGCGCTTCGGCGAGGCGATGCGGGGGCTCCGGGAGCGAGGACTGGAGGCTCCGCTGCGCGATGCGCTGGAACGGGGAGCCCGGCTGCTCGGCATCTGCGTCGGGCTCCAGATCCTCTTGGACGCGAGCGACGAGGATCCGGACGTTGCGGGGCTTGCTCTCCTTCCGGGGCGGGTGCGCCGGTTCCCGTCCGGCGTGCGGGCCCCGCACATCGGCTGGAACCAGTTGGAGGCGATGCGCCCGCACCCGCTCTTCGCCGGAGTTCCCGAGGGTTCGTGGGTGTACTTCCTGCATACCTACTACGCCGATCTCGAGGACGACCGGGACGGGGTCGCCCAGACCGAGTACGCCGGGCGGTTCGTCTCGGCGGTCGCCCGGGGCCGGATCGCCGGGATTCAGTTCCACCCCGAGAAGAGCGGACGCGTCGGCGAGCGCATCCTCGCCAACTTCCTCGCCAGCCGATGACCGAAATCCAGCCCATCCCGGCGCTGGACCTCGCCCAAGGACGAGTGGTGCGGCTGATGCGTGGCGAACGCGACCGGGAGACCGTCTATGGCGAGGATCCCGTTGCGTTCGCCCAAGCCTTCGCCCGGGACGGGGCCCGCTGGCTCCACGTCGTGGATCTGGACGGGGCGTTCGGGGACGGGGAGAACCGGGACGCCGTCCTGAGCGTCGTGCGGTCGGCGGAGCTCTCGGTGGAGGTTGCGGGCGGCGTGCGGAGCCTTGAGGACTTCCGCCGCTGGCGCGACCTTGGAGCCGCTCGGGTGGTGTTCGGTACGGCGGCGATCGAGGCTCCTGAGGTTGTGGAGGCGGCCATGCGGGAAGCGCCCGAGGCCGTGGCGGTGGCGCTTGACGTGCGGGACGGCCGGGTGCGAACCCGGGGCTGGGTCCGGGACGGCGGCGCTCCGGGCGTTCTCGCCCGGCGGTTTGTGGCCGCCGGAGCGTTCATCCACACCGGCGTCGAACGCGACGGCACGATGGCGGGGCCGGATCTCGGGGGAGCGCTCGACGTGGCGCGGGCGACCGGAAGGCCGACGATCGTTGCGGGCGGGATCGGGACGCTCGGCCATCTGGCTCTGATTCGGGAGGAGGCGCGGGGCACGCCGATCGCCGGCGTGATCCTCGGCCGGGCGCTCTACGAGCGGCGCTTCACGCTGCGGGAGGCGATGAAGGCGCTGGGAACCGGCGGCGAAGCTCCTCGCTGACCTGCTCGGGGGCGACGTCCCGCGCCCGGAGCAGGACCAGCAGGTGGTACAGGAGATCGGCGGCCTCGCTGACGAGGGCCCCGTCGTCGTCGGCCGCGCCGGCCAGCGCGGTCTCTACGCCCTCCTCGCCGACCTTCTGGGCGGTCCGAAGAACCCCGGCTTCCAGCAGGCGGGCCGTATAAGAACCTTCCGGGCGTTCCTTGGCCCGCTCCTCAACGATGCGGGCGAGTTCGCCGAGAACTTCCCCGAATCCGTCTGCCCCTTCGCCCCGGAAGAAGCAGGAGGTCGCTCCGGTGTGGCAGGTGGGGCCAGCGGGATCGGCGCGGACGAGCAGCGCGTCCCGGTCGCAATCGAGTGCGAGCGAGCGGAGGCGGAGCTCGTTGCCCGAGGTCTCGCCCTTCTTCCAGAGCGTCCGGCGCGAGCGCGACCAGAAATGGACGCGACCGGTCTCTAGGGTTCGTACGAGCGCCTCGGCGTTCATCCAGCCCAGCATGAGCACCCGTCCGGTGCCCGCGTCCTGAATGACGGCCGGGGCGAGGCCGGCCTCGTTCCAGCGCACGTCGCCGCGAGCGATCATGCGGTCGTCCGCACCGGAATGCCCCGCTCCCGGAGGTAGCGCCGAGCCTTTCCGATGGAGTGGATGTTGCGGTGGAAGATGGAGGCGGCGAGTGCGGCGCTGGCCCCGGTGTGGGCGAACACGTCGCGGAGGTGGGAAAGCGAACCCGCGCCCCCCGACGCGATGACCGGAATGGAGACGGCGTCCGCGGCCGCGCCTACCTGCTCGAGGTCGTACCCGTCGGCGGTGCCGTCGCGGTCCATGCTGGTGAGCAGGATTTCGCCGGCCCCGAGCTCCTCGCCCCGGCGGATCCAGTCCATCGCGTCGAGCTCGGTCGGAGTGCGGCCCCCGGCGACGACGACCTCAAACCCCCCGGACTGCCGGCGGCGGGCGTCCACGGCGAGCACCACGCACTGGGAGCCGAAGGCGCGGCTGGCCTCGCGGAGGATTTCGGGGCTTCTGACGGCGGCGCTGTTGACGGCGACCTTGTCGGCGCCGGCGCGAAGAAGGCGGTCCATGTCAGCGACGGTGCGCACGCCGCCGCCCACGGTGAATGGGATGGTGAGGAGCTCGGCGACCCGGGACACGGTTCGCATCGCGGTGCTGCGCCGCTCCCACGTGGCGGTGATGTCGAGCATGCAGAGCTCGTCCGCCTCCTCCGCGTCGTAAGCGGCGGCCACCTCCACCGGATCGCCCTCGTCGGTCAGGTCCACGAAGCGGACCCCCTTGACCACCCTTCCGTCGTGGACGTCAAGGCACGGGATGATTCGCCGGGCGAGCATGGGAAGGATCGTACTCCGCGCCCGCCCAGAGCACCCGGGGCGCGTTGCGGAAGTGGATGAACTCGTCGTACGGCGAGCGGCCGGCAAGCACGTGCATACGGATCCTGTTCAGCGTAAGCCATTCTCTATGTTCCAGTTAGGGGTCTGCGAGCGACTCGGGCTGGATCCGGGCTGGGTCCGACAGCAGGCATCGGTTCTTCGGCCCGCGTTTCCGATGACACGGAATCTGCTACGAGGCCTCGGAGAAGGAGCAAGCAGCGCGGTACGCTAGCGTCTACTGGGCAGTATCCGCGCTTTACGCGCGAGGACACTCGGCTCGTGAAGACTGCCGGATCGACGGTGCGGAATGGTGAGTATTACCAGCGCGTAGAAGAACGCGTAGAAGAAACCGTGGTGCTCGATGTCGCCGCGACTGCTCGTCGGAGCGCCGGGGCGGTGACCACTACCGAGGCGTTCATCAAGGCCCTGAGGCCCGAACCGAGATACAAGGCGCTCGCGGTCGTGGCGTGGTTCCTCCACGAGGGGCTTCTGACCAAGGCGGGCCCGGGTCGCTACAGCGTCGCCGCCGCCGGGCTCGAATCCGAGTCGGTGGAGGCCCGGTTCGCCGCCCTTCCCGAGGCTTGATGGTCCCGCGTCTCCGGCTACGTCGTCGTTGGAGATTGCCCCCCCTAGACTTCCGGCAATGGAGTCGCCGCTGCCGCTGCATCCGGGTCCGGGCGGTCCGGGGCAGGATCTTCGGGAACACTGCGCCGCCGTCCGGGATCGGCTCGGGGCCGATGCATGGGAGGAACGCTGCCGGGCGCTCATGGTGGAGGCCGCCGGGAAGTGCCTCGCGCTCACCGGCAGCCCGCCTGCTCCAGCCGATTGGGCCCGCGCTCGGACTGGCGCAGCGGTCCAACCGTTCGTACCTATCCTCGCCGCGCTGGGCCGCGTGGAAGCGGCCGCCCGTGAGGGTGGGAAGCTTGACGCCGAGCTCATCACCGCCGCTCACGCGCTCGCCGTCGGCGATCCGCCGCCGTCGCTCATCCGCACGATCCAGATCGAGCCCCAGTTCCCCGGCGGGGCGCTCTCGCCGCCGCAGACGATCGGCTTGCGCCTCGGCGATCTCCTTGAGTGGATCGACGCACCGAGCGGTCAGGACCTCGTGCCCGCGCCCCGGGCCGCGCTGTTCTTCGCACGGTTCCTTGAGATCGCACCGTTCCTGAACGCGAACTTCCGGGTTGCGCACGTCCTGCTGACGTGGTTCATGCGGTCGGGCGGGTACCCGCCGGTCTGGCTGCGACGCGAGGACGCCGCCGAGATCCGGGAGGAAGTCTCCCGCGCCTTCCGCTTCGACACGGCTCCGCTCGTGACCCGGATCGAATCCTCCATGCGCAGGTCGCTCGATCTCGTGGCTTCCGGCCGGGCCGGATAGAATCCAGCGGCAGGCCCTCCATGCCCTTCCTGATTCTCGGCCTACTCGCCGTCGCGATCGGTCAACCGGTTCCGGTTGAGTACTTCACGCTTCCCGATCCCGAGCCGCCTCGGGGAATCCTCTTCGTGATCCTCGAGTCGTTCGCCTTCGTCGGAGCCGCCATCGGCCTGACCATCGTCCTCGGCTTCGGGTTCGGCCTGTTGCGGACGTGGCTGCTCCGACGGCATCCGACGAACTCGTTCAACGGAAGCGGGCAGGACGTGCCCCGGCTGGATCTCGACCGGCCGTGAGGCCGGGCGGTCAGCCACTTCTCATCTACGACGGCGGCTGCGGATTCTGCAATCGGGCCGTGCGGACGGCGGCCCGGCTTGACGGTTCAGGTCGGGTGCGTTTCGCTGCGTTTCAGGAGTGCGCCGACGCGGAGCTCGCGGCGCTCGGGCTGAGCCGCGCCGACTGCGAACGCCGTCTTCGTTTCGCGATCCCCGGAGGACGGGTCTGGGGCGGGGCGCTCGCGGTGAATCGCTTCCTGCTCGCCGCTCGCCCCGGCGGGGTCGGCGGATGGCTGTTGCGGGCGGGGGCGATCCTCGCCTTCGCGGTTCCGCCGCTGCTCGCGCTGGAGGCGCTTGCCTACGAGGTGGTGGCCCGGAATCGTTCCCGCGAGTGCGCGCCCGGCGGCTGATACCCTCGGCCTTTCGGAGGTCTCCCGCATGCGTCTTCGCCCGCTGTTCCTGATTGCCGCGCTCGGCGCCCTTGGCTGCGGCGCGCCCATGGATTCCGAAGGGCCGGAGATGCAGGGCCCCATGCCCGTCGCCGTGGACGATCAGCCTGACGGCCACTACGTCAGGGTCGCCGGCGCTTCGAGCGACGCGATGTGGGGCCGCATGGAAGGCGAGGAGGTCGTCGTGCTGCACGCCGCCCCGTGGGAGGGCGGAGCCCCCACCGGCGAACGGCTCGCTGGGTCCTCGGCCCGGATGCTCGCCCCGGCGATGCCGGGCAAGGTGATCGCCATCGGGCTGAACTACGCCTCGCATCTCGGCGGGCGCGAGCCGGCGGCGTATCCCGGCGTGTTCGCGAAGCTCCCGACCAGCATCGTGGGGCCCGGCGACGCGATCGAAATGACTGGGGACGCGGGGAACGTCCACTACGAGGGCGAGATGGTCATCGTGATCGGGAAGGAGGCCCGGGACGTGTCCGAGGCCGACGCGCTTGATCACGTGTTCGGCATCACGGCCGGAAACGACGTGAGCGAGCGGGACTGGCAGGGGGCCGACCTCCAGTGGTTCCGGGCGAAGGCGTCGGACACCTACGGGCCGATTGGCCCGGTCATTTCACGGGGCGCGGACTGCGACGACGTGCTGCTGACCACCCGTCTGAATGGCGAGGTCGTTCAGGAGCAGCGGACGAGCGACCTGATCTTCGACTGCGCGACGATCGTGAGCTACCTGAGCCGCTACGTGACGCTCGCGCCCGGAGACGTCATCTTCACCGGCACCCCGGGAACCACGCAGGCGATGAGCGAGGGCGACATGGTCTCGGTCGAGGTCGAGACCGTCGGAGTTCTCGAGAACCCGGTCGCCCGCCGCTGAGTCCTCAGGCGGCGGCCGCCTTGCGCAGCCGCCGCCTGAGGTGCTCGCCGATCATGCCGCAGGTGACGAAGAGCGGCTTGCCCTCCACCTCGATGCGCACGTCGCAGCCGCCGTCCCGGTCCGCGACCTGGAAGACCCCGGCGAACTCCCCGATGGGCGTCGGCAAGGTGAACTCGCCGTAGCCGCCGGACTCCGTCGCCCCGGTCACGGCGCCGCCGAACCGGGCGAAGTCGCGACGCATCGCCTCGAGCAGCGACGCGGCCGGAACCTCGAGCCGGAAATCGAACTCGCAGGAGGACACCGCTAGCGGGACTCGGGCTCGAAGCCGGCCTCGGCGAGCACCAGCAGGATCGCCTTCTGGATGCCGAGGTGTCCGTCCCGGTTCGCCCACCACTCGTGGAGCGAGTGCGCCCCGAATCCCTCGCCGCCGCTGCCGATCGTCGTGGCCGGAATCCCAAGCGAGATGGGCACGTTCGAATCGGTGGATCCCATGCTGAACTCGGGTTCTGCCCCGACGGCGAGGGTCGCCGCCAGCGCGCGCTGGATCAGCGGCGCGTCCGCGGGCACGATCCCCGAGGGACGGTTGCCGATCATGTCGATATCGACGGTCAGCTCCTCGCCGTCGCGCCGCAGCGCGTTCTGCTCCTCGAGCGCGTCCTTCATGGCGCCTTGGAAGATGGCGTCGATCTCCTGAAGCCGGGCCGGCGCCATGGACCGCATGTCCACCTCCATCCACGTCTCGAACGGGATTGAGTTCACCGAGGTGCCGCCGCCGATCCGCCCGATGTTGTAGGTCGTCTTGTCGCCCGCGGTGACGTACTCGCCGGCGCGGTCGTCGAACAGCTTCACCGCGCGCGAAAGCGCGTGCGCCGGGTTGCCGAGGCCGAACGCGCCCCACGAGTGGCCGCCGGGACCGAGGAAGGTCACGCGGTAGCGGTGGCTGCCGATGGCGTGGTTCAGCACCCGGGTGTTGCTCGTCCCGTCGATCGCGATGAATGCGTCGATGGACGGGCCGCCTTTCCGGAAGAGGTGCTTCACGCCGCGCAGGTCGCCGAGCCCCTCCTCGCCCACGGAACCCACGAAGAGGACGTCGTCCCGGGTCTTGAGGCCGTGGCGGTCGAGCAGTTTCATGGTCGTGAGCATGGTCACGAGACCCCGCGTGTCGTCGGCGATTCCCGGGGCCATGAGCTTGTCGCCGTCGCGGCGGACGGTCACGTCGGTGCCCTCGGGGAACACCGTGTCGAGGTGGGCGACCACGGCGATCGTCCGGTCGCCGACCGTCCCCTCGATCCGGGCGAGGACGTTGCCGATCTCGTCCAGTTCGCCCTCGAAGCCGGCCTCGCGCACGAGTCCGAGGTAGTGCGCCGCCCGCACCTCCTCCATGAACGGGGGCGCCGGGATCTCGGTCAACTCGATGAGGAGCGACTCGTTGTCCGCATCCATCGCGAGCACCTCGTCGAGCGCGGCGCGCACCCGCGGATCGTCGCGGATGGCCTCCAATTCGTCGGCGAAGCGAAGTTCGACCTCCGGTTCCTGGGCGAAGGCGAGCGCGGGGAGGCACGCCGCGAGAAGGCCGAACTTGTACACGACGAAATTCTACCGCGGTAGATTCCCCGCGATGGTCAACCGGGTCGGCTTCGCGCTGGGGCTCCTGGCGGCGGCGAGCGCGGGGGCGGAGGAGCGGCTGCTGGTCCTTGGGTTCGACGGCGCCGACCCGGACGTGGTGGCGACTCTGATCGAGGCGGGCGAGCTTCCGCATCTGGCGCGGCTCGCCGAGGAGGGGACGTTCGCCGCGCTCGGGACCACCACGCCCTCCGAGTCTCCGGTGGCGTGGGCCACCTTCGCCACGGGCATGAATCCGGGCCGGACCCGCATTTTCGATTTCCTCGAGAAGACCCCGGGCGGCTACGCGCCCCGGATCGCGCTGGTGCGGGAGTCGCAGCGCGCGCTGCCCGGCCTCGGCGTTCGGATCGCCGTGGTCGCGCTCCTGCTCGTCCTCGCCGGACTCGCGTTCCGCTGGCGGCGCTGGGCCGGCCTGGTCGGGCTCGCGCTGGCGGCGGTCGCGTTCGGCGGTTCGTGGTGGACGCCGCGGTGGGTTCCCGAAGCGGTGCGCAGCCGGGAGGGGCACTCCTTCTGGAAGCTCGCCGGCGAGGCCGGCGTTCCGACGGTGGCGCTTTCCGCGCCCATGGACTTTCCGGTGGAGCGGTCGGACGGGTCGAAGGTGCTCGCCGGGTTCGGCGTCCCCGACGTCCGGCGCTCGTTCGGGCTGTGGTCGCTCTACACCTCGGACCTCGTCGAGGAGGCCACCACCGAGACCGGGGGAACCCGCTTCCCGCTGCGTTTTGCGGACGGGGTCGCGGACAGCGTGATCCGGGGGCCGCGGGACTTCACCGAGTCCGCCCAGCCGGAGCTCGAGATTCCGATTCGCTTCGCCCGCAGCGGAAGCGGCGTCTCGATCTCGGTGCAGGACCACGAGATCCGCCTCGAGCCGCACGCGTGGTCCGACTTCGTTCCGGTTCGCTTCGCGCTCAACCCGCTGGTGCGCCTCTTTGGGACCGTCCGGTTCCGGCTGCTCGAGACGGAGCCGAATCTTTCCGTGTACATGGAGCCCATCAACTTCGACCCGCGGCGGATTCCATCGCTGCTCCCGCTCTCGTGGCCCCGGTCCTTCGCCGGCGAGCTCGCCGAGCGCAACGGCGTCTTCGAGACGATCGGCTGGAAGATCGTCACGAATCCGCTGCGGGACGGCGCCGTGCCCATCGAGGCGTTCCTCGAGGACGCGCGCTTCGCTCGGGAGACGAACGAGCGGCTGCTCATGGACCAGCTCGGCGGGACCGACTGGCGCCTGCTCGTCTCGGTCTTCCTGTTCCCCGACCGGCTCCAGCACATGCTCTACCGGTTCGCCGATCCCGACCATCCGAACCACGATCCCGAGCGCGCCTTCCTCGGCGAGGGGATCGCCGGGGCGTACCGGGACATGGACCGGATCGTGGGCGAGGCGACCGCCGCCGCGCCGCCGGGGACTCGGATCCTCGTCGTGTCCGACCACGGCTTCCACTCGTTCCGCAAGCAGTTCAACGTGAACACCTGGCTGGCCCAAAACGGCTACATGGCCGCGGCCGGCGACGGGGCGGAGCGGCGGCTGGAGGACCTCTTCCGGCCCGGCTCGCTCTTCTTCGAGGGAGTGGACTGGTCGCGGACCGAGGCGTTCGCGCTGGGGCTCTCGGGGATCTACTTGAACCAGCGGGGCAGGGAGCCCGCCGGGATCGTCGCGCCCGGCGCGGAACGGGACGCGCTCGTCTCGCGGCTCGTCGCGGATCTGCTGGCGTTCGAGGATCCCGAGACCGGCGAGCGCATCGTGCGCAGCGTCCATCGGCGCGAGGACGTATACGAGGGGGATTTCCTCGAGGAGGCGCCCGACCTGATCCTCGGCCTCGCGCCCGGCTACCGCATCGGCTGGCAGAGCACGCTCGGGGGGATGCCGGCCGACCCGATCACTCCGAACCTCGACGACTGGAGCGGCGACCACTGCTCCATGGAGGACGTGGACGGCGTCGTGCTCGCGAACTTCGCGCTGAGGGGCGGAGCGCGCCTGCGGGACGTGGCCCCGACGGCGCTCGAATTGCTGGGCGTGGCCGTTCCCGAATCGATGGACGGCCGTTCGCTGCTCCCCTAGCGCGTTCCCCGGATCACAAACCACGCGGCGAACGCCGCGATCAGGGCGACGACCACCGTCCCGGCGTTCAGGAGGCCGCTGCTTCCGGACCACAGGATCGAGTAGCCGAGGGCGCCCGGCAGCAGCGCGTAGTAGGCGAAGGGGACGAGCGTCCGGCGGATGACCGCTCCCTCGCGCCCGATCAGGCCGACCACCGCGGACGCCGCGACCACGTTGTGGACGCAGACCATGTTCCCGGCGGCCCCCCCGACGGCCTGGAGCGCGACGACCCAGCCCGGATCCAGCCCGAGTCGCTCGCCGACCCCGAACTGGAACAGCGAGAACATCATGTTGCTCACCGTGTTGCTTCCGGCGACGAACGCCCCGATCCCCCCGATGAACGGGGCGAAGAACGGCCAGGCGCCGCCGGCGAGCGCCGCGGCTCCTTCGGCCAGCGCGATCGGCATCGGCGGGAGGCCGGCCGCACCGTCCGCGGTGTTCAGGAACACCTGCACCATGGGCACGGTGAACACGAGCGCGACCGAGGCCATCGCGGTGCTCCGCAGCGAGTGCGAGAGCGCCCGCCCCATCTGCCGCGAGTTCATCCGGTGCGCGACGAAGGCGACGGCGGCGGCGGCGATGAACATCGCGCCGGGAAGGAACAGCGGGGCGAAGCTCGCGTCGATTCCGCTCCCGAGGATGTCCCTCCACGCGATCACGACCCCGGAGAGCGCGTCCTTGAGCGGGAGCGCGGGAAGGCGCGTGACGAGAAGCAGCAGCCCGACGACCGCGTAGGGAATCCACGCCCGGACCGGCCCCATCCGCGTCTCGGCGGGTCCGCCGTCCTCGGCCGTCGCCCGATCGCTGGTCCACTCCTTGTCCCAGGTGGACTTCGCCGGGAAGTCCCACGGCCTGGAGACCGGCGGCATGAAGAGCCCGCGCCGGGCCGCCGCGATGGTGATCGCGAGTCCGGCGAGCCCGCCGAAAAGCGAGGGGAATTCCGGACCGAGCAGCCACGCGGTGAGCAGGTAGGGCCCGGTCATGGCGACCGCGGCGAAGAGCGCGAAACGCCAGACGGCGAGCCCCTCGCGGAAGCTGCGGTTCGCGCCGAAGAAGCGGGTCATGGTG
The DNA here is from genome assembly GCA_965199715.1 of Vicinamibacteria bacterium. Classification (GTDB taxonomy): domain Bacteria; phylum Acidobacteriota; class Vicinamibacteria; order Marinacidobacterales; family Marinacidobacteraceae; genus CBDATA01. The sequence continues at coordinate 492,545 of OZ241322.1, read as the reverse complement.
GCCACGACGATCAGCGGCACGAGCGTCCCGGCGACGGCGTGGAGGATGGCCACCCGGAGCCCGAGGAACGCCATGAGGTCGCTCCACTCGGCGAGTCCCAGCCCGGACTGCCACGCCGCGACCGCCGCGTCCCCGGCGAGACCGTTCGAAACCCCCACGAGGATCGGGGTCCCGGCGGCGCCGAACGAGACCGGGGTGCTCTGGATGAGCATCCCGGCGACGACCCCGGCGAGCGGCGGAAATCCGAGGCCCACGAGCAGCGGCACCGCGACCGCCGCCGGGGTCCCGAATCCGGCCGAACCCTCGATGAAGGCCCCGAAGAGCCACGCGATCAGGATCACCTGGACGCGGCGGTCGGGGCTGATGCCCACGAAGCCCTGCCGGATCACCCGAAGGGCCCCGCTCTCTCGCAGCGTGTGGAGCAGCAGCAGCGCCCCGAAGATGATGTACAGAAGCGTCAGCGCGACGATGAGGCCATTGATGGAGGCGGCGGCGATGCGCATCCCCGGCACGCCCCACACGGTGAGCGCGAGCGCGGCGGCGGCGAGCCAACTGAGCGGCATCGCCCGCGACGCCGGCCAGCGAAGCAGGACCAGGAAGAACGCCACCACGGCGATGGGCGTGAGGGCGACGAGCGCGAGACCGAGTTCGTCCATGGTCAGATTCCGGTTCCGGAGCGTCGATGCATGACGCTCCTAGAATATCCGGGTGCCGCGCGCCGCCTTCGCCTCGCTCGGTTGCCGACTGAACCACACGGAGGCGGCGGGGTGGGCCGGGCAGTTCGAGGCCAAGGGCTATCGCATCGTGCCGTTCGGCTCGGCGGCGGATCTCGTCGTCATCAACACCTGCTCGGTGACCCACCGGGCCGAGGCGCATTGCCGCAACACGGTGCGTCGCGCCTTGCGGAAGTCGCCGCAGGCGTTCGTGGTCGTGACCGGGTGCTACGCGCAGTCGGGCCTCGACGCGCTGCGGGAGATTCCCGGTGTGGACATGATCGTCGGAAGCGAGTTCAAGAACGCGTTTCCCGACTACCTCGACCGGCCGCGGAAGCTGTCCGAGCCGGTCGTGCTGCACTCCGCCCGAATCTCGCGCGAGGAGTTCGAGGTTCCCTCCACCGGGCGCTACGACTCCACCCGGGCGAACCTGAAGGTGCAGGACGGGTGCGACTTCTTCTGCGGCTTTTGCATCATTCCCTTCACGCGGGGCCGGGAGCGGAGCCGCCGATTTCCCGACCTCGTCCGCGAGGCCGCCGAGCTGACCGTCGCCGGACACCGGGAACTGGTGCTCACCGGAGTGAACATCGGGCGCTACCGAAGCGGCGGCCGGACGCTCGCCGACGTGGCCCGGCGGCTCGAGGAGATTCCCGCGCTCGACCGGGTCCGGATCACGTCGATCGAGCCGACGACGGTGGAGGATCGCCTGCTCGAGCACATGGGGGAGGGCGGGAAGCTGTGCCGCTACTTGCACCTGCCGGTTCAGTCGGGTTCGGACCGGGTCCTCGCCGCGATGGGGCGCAAGTATGCGGCGGACGAATACCGCAGGTTCGTGGAGCGCGCGGCGGCGCTGGTCCCCGGACTCGGGCTCGGCACCGACGTGATCGTGGGGTATCCGGGCGAGACCCGGGCCGACTTCGAGGAGACCTGCGACTGGCTCGGGGAGATGCCCTTCGCCTACTACCACGTCTTTAGCTACTCGCCGCGCGCCGGAACCCGGGCGGCGGGATTGCCCGGGCAGGTCCCTCCCGAGGAGATCGCCTCGAGGAGCCGCTGGCTTCGGGAACTGTCGGACCGGCGGCGCGAGGCCTTCGCCGGAGCCCACGTCGGCCGGACGGTCGAGGTTCTATTCGAGCAGCGGGACGCGGCCGGCCGGTGGACCGGGCTGACCGACTCCTATCTTCGGGTCGCGGCGGTCGCGGACGCGCCGCTCGAGAACCGGATCGAGTCGGTCCGGATCCACGCGACCGACGGCGGCGGCGTCGCGGTCGGGACGCTCGCCGCCTGACCGATCAGGAGCAGCCCGAAGTCGCGCCGCAGTTCAGGCACTTGAAGCAGGTGCCGCTGCGGACCATGAGAGCGCCGCAGGTCGAGCACGGCGGAGCGTCGGCGAACACGGCCGACGGCTGGGGGATCCGCTCCCGTCCGGGGGGCCGCTTCGCCCGGACGGGCTCGGGCGCCTCGTCCTCGTCCTGGAGGAAGCGCAGCTCGAGCCAGCGGAAGATGTAGTCGGTGATCGAGTCCGCGTGGGGGATCTCCGGGTTGCCGGTGTATCCCGAGGGCTCGAACCGGGTGTGGGAGAACTTCTCCACCAGAACGCGCAGCGGGACGCCGTACTGCAGGTTGTACGAGATCGAGCGGGCGAACGAATCCATGATGCCGGAAACGAAGGCGCCCTCCTTCGCCATGCGCAGGAAGATCTCGCAGGGCGTGCCGTCGGGCCGGAGGCCGACGGTGAGGTATCCCTTGTGCCCGCCGATGTCGAATTTGTGGATGACGGCGTCGCGCTCCGGGGGCAGGATTTCGCCCTCGAAAGCCGCCGCCGTCGTCGGAGCGGCCTCTTCCTTGCCCTGGTTCAGCGGCTGCGCCCGCTTGCTGCCGTCGCGGTAGATGGCGATGGCCTTCACGCCGAGCTTCCAGGCGGCGTCGTAGGCGCGCTCGATCTCCTCCACGGTGCTGTCCTCCGGCATGTTCACCGTCTTGGATATGGCGCCGGAGAGGAACGGCTGGACCGCGGCCATCATCTTCACGTGGCCCATGTGGTGGATGTAGCGGGAGCCGCCGGTCGGCTTGAGGGCGCAGTCGAAGACCTCGAGGTGGTCCGGACGGAGGCCGGGCGCCCCCTCGATGTGCCCGTGTTCGTCCACGTGGCGGCAGATCGCGTCGGCGGCGGCCGGGCCGTAGCCGAGGCGGGCGAGGGCGGCGGGGACCGTGTGGTTGACGATGCGCATCACGCCGCCGCCGATGAGCTTCTTGTGCTTGACGAGCGCGAGGTCCGGCTCCACGCCGGTGGTGTCGCAGTCCATCATCAGCCCGATGGTGCCGGTGGGCGCGAGGACCGAGGCCTGTCCGTTCCGGTAGCCGGCCGCGTCGCCGAGCTCGATGGTTTCGGTCCATACGTCCCGGCTACGGCGGTGGAGGTCCGGCGGCACGCCGGCTTCGGGGACGTCGTGCGCCGCGCTGCGGTGCATCCGCATGACCTCGCCGAACGGTTCGCGGTTCTCGGGGTAGCCGTCGAAGACGCCCACTGCGGTCGCGATCCGCGCGGACTGGCCGTACGCGGCGCCGGTCATGAGCGAGGTGATGGACGCGGCGAGCGATCGCCCCGACTCGCTGTCGTAGGGCAGTCCGTAGTGCATCAGGAGCGCGCCGAGGTTCGCGTAGCCGAGTCCGAGCGGCCGGAAGGCGTGCGAGTTCGCCTGGATCCGCTCGGTCGGGTACTTCGCGTTCCCGACGATGATCTCCATCCCGGTGATCAGGACGTTCACGGCGCTCTCGAACGCTGGCGTATCGAATTCCCCGACGTCGTCGAGGAACTGCATCAGGTTCAGCGACGCGAGATTGCACGCGGAGTCGTCCAGGTACATGTACTCCGAGCAGGGGTTCGAGCTGTTGATGCGGCCGCTGTTGGGCGAGGTGTGCCAGCGGTTGATCGTGTCGTCGAACTGCATCCCCGGATCCCCGCACACGTGGGTGGATTCGGCGATGCGGCGGAGCACGTCGCGGGCGCGTAGCCGGTCCATGACCTCCCCGCTCGTGATCGACCGCGTCTCCCACGCGCCGTCGGCGGCGCAGGCCTCCATGAAGGCGTCGCTGACGCGCACGCTGTGGTTCGCGTTCTGGTACTGGATGGAGGCGTAGGCCGCGCCGTTCAGGGAGCCGTCGTAGCCCGCCTCGATGAGCGCCCAGGCCTTCTGCTCCTCGCGCGACTTGCAGTCAATGAAGTCGAGGACGTCCGGGTGGTCCACGTTCAGGATCACCATCTTGGCGGCGCGGCGGGTCTTGCCGCCGCTGCGGATCACTCCGGCGAACGAGTCGAAGCCCTTCATGAAGGACACCGGGCCGCTCGCGATGCCGCCGCCCGAGAGCGACTCCCGCGAGCTTCGGATCGCCGAGAGGTTGGAGCCCGTCCCCGAACCCCACTTGAACAGCATCCCCTCGGTGTGCGCGAGCGTCAGGATGGAGTCCATCGTGTCCTCGACGGAGTTGATGAAGCACGCCGAGCACTGCGGGCTTTCCTCGACGCCGCAGTTGAACCAGACCGGGGAGTTGAACGCGGCCCGCTGGTGGAGGAGCAGCCAGGTCAGTTCGTCCTCGAAGGTCGTCGCCGACTCTTCGTCGGCGAAGTAGCCGCCGTCGCGGCCCCACCGGGCGATCTGGCGGGCGACCCGGCCCACGAGCTGGCGCACGCTCGACTCGCGCTCACCCTTCTCCAGCGATCCGTGGAAGTACTTGGAGGCCACGATCGAGGTGGCCATGAGCGACCACGCTTTCGGGAACTCCACGCCGCGCTGGGCGAAGATCTCGTTGCCGTGCTCGTCGGTGATCACGGCGTCGCGCCGCTCCCATTCGACCGTGTCGAACGGGGAGGTTGCGGGGGTCGTGAAGAAGCGCTCGAACCGTAGTCCGCCTTCCTCGCCCGCTCCCGAGCCGGGGACGCGCCGGGGAACCTCCTCGAGTCCGGTGGTCGTCGCGGGTTCGGTCGCCAGGTTGGGCATGGGGCGCTTTCTCTCTCCGTCGCTCGATAGGGGGCGAAGCGGGCCGAACAACAAGATGTAGTGGTGCGAACCACCCCGTACCCCTAGATGTTGGGGTAACCCCAATTCTTTACCAACCGGGCGCGGGCGGCGCAAGCGTCCATTTCGGCCGTGTCGGGCCGGGTCTTGAAACGCTTTCGCGCCGTTGGGATTCCGGTTGCCGCGGCGATCGGGAACACGAAAGGCGGGCGCGCTCCCACCGGCGGGAACGCGCCCGATACGGGCCTCGCGGCGGCTCTAGCGGTTCGGCCGGGACCTGGGGCGCGAGCTGGAGCTGGGCCGGGATGGGCGGGACCGGGGAGCCGCCGAGCTCGGGCGGGAAGGGCGGGAGCGCGGGGCCGCCGAACTCGGGCGGGAAGGGCGGGAGCGCGGGGCCGCCGAACTCGGGCGCGAGCTGGAGCTGGGCCGGGATGGGCGGGACCGGGGAGCCGCCGAGCTCGGGCGGGAGGGGCGGGAGCGCGGGGCCGCCGAGCTCGGGCGGGAGGGGCGGGAGCGCGGGGCCGCCGAGCTCGGGCGGGAGGGGCGGGAGCGCGGGGCCGCCGAACTCGGGCTGGAGCTGGGCCGGGATGGGCGGGACCGGGGAGCCGCCGAGCTCGGGCGGGAGCTGGGCCGGACCGAACTGGGCCTGCGGGCGCCGCCGCCGGACGGCGCCGCGCGCGGCCGCGGCGGGCGAGCCGTGCGGCTGGCGCCGGGACGTCCGCCCAGCCGGTTTCCGGTCGCGCGGGGCGCCGCACGGGGAGCGCTTCGGGACGCCGCGCCCGAAGTCCACGGGACAGTCCCGGGCGCGGGCCCCGCGGTCGCCCGGCTGCGGGCGCTGCGCGCCGGGGCCGCGAGGCGCTGCGCGCCGGCGGTGGCGCGCCGGTCGCGGACCATCGCGCCGCGCCGCGCGTTCGAGAGGTTGCGGACGGTCGACGCCGTGGACGTCGCGATCGCGGTCCGGCCCACGGCCCGCTCGCGGAGGTTCCGGTCGAGCACCGCGCCCCGGCCCGAGACGCGCGCGTCCCGGAGGTTTCGCGCGGTCGAGACGTCGAGCCGGTTCCGGGAGCCCGCCCGCCCCATGGCGGACCGGTCCGCGAAGCTCCAGCCGTGGCGCGGGCGGGCGCGCCGGTTGGCCTCGCCGCGCGCCACGGCGCGTCCGACGACCGTCCCCGGCCGCGCGCCGCCGCCGTAGAACCCGCCCCGGACCGCGTGGAACCCGTACACCGGCCGGTTGTAGTAGCCGAGCGGCGACCAGCCGATCCAGTCCGGCCCCCACGCCCACGAGACCCACGCCGGCCCCCAGTGGGAGCCCGGGAGCCAGTACCACCCGGTGGAGCCGTAGCCCCAGCGTCCGTAGTGGTACGGCGCCCAACCCCACGGGTCGTAGGAGATCCAGGTGTGGCCGAAGGGGGTGTAGGCCCAGCGCCCGTAGTGGTAGGGAGCCCAGCCCGCCGCGACGGTCGGGTACCACGCCCAGCCGAGGTGCGGGTCGCGGCGCCAGTGGCCGTGGCCCTGCAGGTCGTGGACGTGCTCCTGGACCTCGTCCGGAAGCTCGTCGTAGGGGACGTTCTCGCTGAGGGCGCGGCTTGCGTCGCGGCTGTCCGCCCATTCCATCAGCGCGTCCTGATCGACTCCGTCGATGTTCTCCGGGGCGCTCGGCGCGCCGTCGGCGGAGGAGACGGTCCGCTGGCCGGTCGCCAGCACGACGGAGCCGGCGTCGCTCTGGACCGTCGCGATCCCCTCGAGGGCGACGAACCGGACGCCCTGTCCCTCCTCGAGCACGTCGAGGCGGAACCGGCCGGCGCTTTGGGGAGCGAGCGAGCCTCCGGGGCTCTCGACCACGACCGAAGCGTCGTCGCCGACCCGGAGCAGGAGGCTCCCCGTCCAGAAGCCCAGCCGGTGCGGCTCGTCGCCCTCCACGTAGTCGAGCTTGGTGCGCTCGTGCAGCCACGCGGTCACCCGGCCGGCGAACCGCACCTCCGCCTGCCCGGGCTCCCGGGTCCAGAGCCGGTCGCCCGGGAGGAACGGGCTGTTGGGCTCGGCCTCGTTCGCGCCGAAGTCGTCGGCCCGCTGCAGCCAGACGTCTCCCTCGACGTCGCTCAGGGCGCCGTAGGCGTACGACCGGGTCGAATCCTGGGCGGCGCCGGCGGCGGGAACGGCCAGCAGGGCCGCTACCGCGGCGAACAGCCAGCGAAATCGCATGGGGACGGGCTCGTTGGGGCGGAGCATTGGATTCCCTCCAGGAAACGACTGCACGACCTAGCGGAATGCAAGGCCGGCGCCAGCGGCCCCGACCGGCTAGGCGTCGAGGTTCCCTAGGAACGCGCGGGCGCGGGTCTCGGCGCGACCGGTGCGAAACAGCCGCCAAGCGTTGCGGGCCTCGCGGTTGCGGACCACGACCTCCGCCATCTTGCTCCCGTCCGGGTCGTCCTCGATGAGCTTCTCCAGCCGCTGGCGGAGATCCCCTTCCGGGAGCCGCTCGACGAACTCGTCCTGTTCGCTGAGGGTTTCCTCGAGCTTGGGCTTGGGGATCGGGACAAAGCGGCCGCGGGTGTCCGACTCGAGCTGCCAGACGATCCGTTGCGTCGCGGAGTCCTCCTGATCCTCCGAGACGCTCACGATCCGCGACGAATCCCGATCGAAGTAGTAGGTGCGCGCCGGGCCGTCGTCAAGAAACGCGGCGACGGCCGCCCTGACGACCGCGGGATCGAACACCAAGATGCACTGACGCGGCGAGACTGGATGGCCCGTTGCGAATGGCCCGTGCCGCGGCCCCAATCATACCGGAGTCCCGAGCCGCCGGGAGCGCGTCAGTCGCGAGGTTTCCGGCGGATCGCCGGTCAGGATCCAGGTCGTCGTGCGGATCCCGTCCCGCGAGAACCGGACGCCGTCCACGAGATCGCCGTCGGTGACTCCGGTCGCGCAGACCACGAGATCCGGCCCCGGCGCGAGCGTCGCGGCGTCCTTCGGCTCGTACGGCTCCCGCACGCCGACGCGTTCGATCCGCTCCCGTTCCTCCGGGCCGCGCGTGAGCAGCCTGCCGAGCATCCCGCCGCCCAGACAGCGGATCGCCGCCGCCGCGATCACCCCCTCGGGGGCGCCGCCGGAACCGATCGCCGCGTGGATCCCAGTCCCCGGCGTCGCGGCGCGGATCCCGGCGCTCAGGTCGCCGTCGCCGATCAGCAGGACCCGGGCGCCGGCGGCGCGGATCCCCGCGACGAGCTCGGCGTGCCGGGGCCGGTCGAGGACCGCGATCGTGATCTCCTCGGGGGGCAGGCCCTCCGCTTCCGCGATCGCGGCCACGGCGTCGCCGGGAGGCTGGCCGAGCCGGACGCGCCCGCCGAGGAGCCCCGCGGCGGCGGGTCCCACCACGATCTTGTCCATGTACACGTCGGGGGCGCGCAGCAGCCCGCCGGACCCGGACGCGGCGAGGACCGCGATCGCGCCGGGTCCGCCCGTGGCGCACAGGTTCGTGCCCTCGAGCGGATCCACCGCGATCTCGACGGCCGGATCCTCCGGCCCGCCCCGGCCGAAGGACTCGCCCGACCAGAGCATCGGGGCGCGGTCGCGCTCCCCCTCGCCGATGACCACGGTCCCGCGCACGGGAACGTCGTCCAGCGCGGCGCGCATCGCCTTGACCGCGACCGCGTCCGAATGGCGGCGGTCGCCGCGCCCGATGGTGCGGGCGCACTCGATCGCCCCGGCCTCCACGACCCGGACCATGCGCCCGGCGACCCACTCGGGAAGCGCGCCGGGCATCCGGGGGTTCGCTCAGCCCTCGAACGGGGGCAGGGCGACCCGCGCCGGCCGGTCGCGCCGGTACCCGAGCGCGTAGTCGGCCTGCACCAGCGTGTGGATCTCGCGGGTGCCCTCGTATATGACCGCGCCCTTCGAGTTGCGCCAGAACCGGCCGACCGGGTACTCGTCCGAGTATCCGTAGCAGCCGTGGATCTGGATCGCGTCGGAGGCGGAGCGTTCCGACGCGACCGTGGCGACCCACTTGGCGAGCGAGGTCTCCCGGGTGTCCCGCTTCCCGCGGTTCTTGAGGTCCCCGGCGCGCAGCCACAGGAGCCGCGAGACTTCGTAGTCGCGCTCCATGTGGGCGATCATCTGCTTGACGAGCTGGTGCCGGGCGATCTCCTCGCCGAAGGACTTCCGCGAGAGCGCCCACTTGACGCTCGCGTCGCGGCAGGCGCGGATGAGCCCGGTGGCTCCGGCGGCGACGGTGAAGCGGCCCTGGTCCAGCGCGGACATCGCGATCCGGAACCCCTCGCCCTCGGCGCCCAGCCGGCAGGATTCCGGAACCCGGACGTCGCGCATGCGGAACCAGCCGGTGTTGCCGGCGCGGATGCCCCACTTCCCGGTCATGGCGCCCGATTCGAAGCCGTCGCTGGACCGCTCCACGATGAAGGCGGAGAGTCCGGTGTGGTCCCGGTTCCGGCGCTTGTCGGCGTCGGTCCAGACGATCACGAGGAAGTTGTCGGCGATCTCGGCGAGCGAGATCCAGTGCTTTTCCCCGTTGAGGACGTAGCCGTCCCCGTCCTTCACCGCCGTCGAGCGGATGCCCACGGCGTCGCTCCCGGCGTCGGGCTCGGTGAGGCCGTAGGTCCCGATCGCCCGGCCTTCGGCCTGCGGCTTCAGGAAGCGCTCCTTCTGCTCCTCGTCGCCCCACGTCAGCAGCGACAGCGAGTTGAGCCCGGCGTGGACCGACATGACGACCCTGAGCGAGGTGTCCACGTATTCGAGCTCTTCGGAGGCGAGCCCGAGGCAGACGTAGTCGAGCCCCGCGCCGCCGTACCGCTCGGGGATCGAGAGGCCGAGAATCCCGAGCGCGCCCATGCGCTCGAGGATGGTCCGGTCGAAGCGCCGGGCCGCGTCGTTCTCGCGGATGCGCGGGGCGACCTCGCGCGACGCGAAATCGCGGACCAGCGCCTCGGTGGCGCGCTGGTCCTCGTTCAGCTCGAAGTTCAGGGATTCCAAGGCGTTCGTTCGGTTCGGGCGGGGAGTATAGAGGGCTCGGCGCGCGGCCTCAGCGCCTCGCGTCGAGGGCCGCCGCCGCGGCTTCGGCCTCGGCGCGCCGCTTGCTCGGCCCGCGGCCCCGGGCGAGCGCCCGTCCGGCGACGAGCACCTCCACGTGGAAGGTCTTGTCGTGTTCGGGCCCTTCCTCGGCGAGCACCCGGTAGGTCGGAACCTCCCGCTGCTCCTTCGCCACCAGCTCCTGGAGCGCGCCCTTGGGGTTCTCGGAGCGCGGGGCTGCGTCGGACGGCTTGCAGGGGCGTTCCTTCTTGTCGGGGCGCGCGGCGGAGTAGAGGCGCCGGAACGCCTGGGCGGCGGCGTCCTTCTCCGCGTCCTTGACGCCCCTGCCGGTCCCCTGGAAGGTCTTGCCGTCCGCCAGCCGGAGCACGACCGCGGCGTGGCCCCGGCCGGGACGGGACACCTCCCGGTACCGCGGAGGCTCGCCGCCCGCCTTCGCGATGCGGTTCTGGAGCAGCGTCTTGGCGTCGAGGAGCTCGAGGTTCGGATCCTCCAGATCGTCGAGCGCGGGCCGCATGACGGGGGCGAGCGCCTTCTTCGCCGCTGCGAGGCCGCCGTCGAGCAAGAGCGCGCCGAGCAGTCCCTCGACGACCGCCGCCCGGGACTCCCCGGCCTCGACGTTCCAGGCGCCGCCGATCCGCACGAGGAAGTCGCGTTCGAGGAGGCGCATCCGGGCGAGCGTCATGCGTCCCTCGTCCCAGTCGGGGAACCGCGCGTGGAGCGCGTCCGCGATCACGAGGTGCAGGACGTCGCGGCCGAGGAACCGCTGCGCGCCGCCGTCGCCGCGCTCCTCGCGGGGCCGGCGGGGCCGTCGCCCCCGGCGCCGCCACGACCGGCGGGGGCTCGCGTGTTCCGCCGCGCGCAGCGGCTCCCGGTCCCCGAACGCGCGCCCCATCGCCCGCTCCACCGGGGTCGCGAGCCCGAGGACGCGGCGCACGATCCGGATCGCGGCGAAGTAGAGGCGCCTCGGGGAGCGCCGGCCCGGACCCGCGTCGGGGTCCGCACCGAAGGACTCGAACCGGTCGTCGAACGCGGTCCGGACGACGCCGCGCACCCCGTCGAGGCCGCCGTCCAGCCACGCCGCCCCGAGCACCGCCTCGAAGACGTTCGCGAGGATGCGGTCCGAGGAACGCGCCCCCTGTTCGCCGCCCTGACCGGCCCCGACCCGCAATCCGTCGGGAAGCTGGAGCGTCCGCGCCGCGGCCGCGAGCGACTCGTTGTTCACGATCGCCGACTTGGCCTCCTGGCGCCGATGCAGCGTCCAGTCGGGGCAGGCGAAGTAGAAGATCTCGGTCACCGCGAGGCCGAGCGCGGCGTCGCCGACGAACTCCAGCCGCTCGTAGTCCCCCACGCCGTGGTCATGGGCGTAGGAACCGTGGGTCAGCGCCCGTTCGAGGAGATCGAGCTTGCGGAACCGGTGGCCGAGGCGGCTCCGGAAGAAGGCGAGCGGGCGCCGCGCCTTCGGCGGCGCGGCCCGGGTCCGGCGTCGTCGGCGCATCAGAGCACCCGGACCACGACCATGCTCAGGTCGTCGTTGTGGGTCTTGGCCCCGGTAAAGTCGAGCACGGCGTCCTCCACGGTCTGCTGCATTTCTTCGGGCGGCTGCCTCCAACTGTCTTCCAGAAGGCGGGCGAGGCGTTCCTCGCCGAACATCTCGGAGTCGCCGTTCATGGCCTCCGAAACCCCGTCGGTAAAGAACACCCACGTTTCTCCGGCTGCGAGCGGGGCGGTGCGCTCCTCGAGCACGCGCTCGAAGATGGGCCCCGGGTCCAGCGCGAGGCCAAGGCCCCGGGGGGCCGACAGCTCGCACCGGGCGGCCGCCCCGTTCCCGCGACGGAGCCGGAGCAGGGGGCTGTGCCCCGCCCGGGCGAATGTCACGGAGCCGGCTTCGGAGTCGAAGACCGCGTAGGTGATGGTGATGAAGGTTCGGCGGTCGAGGGTCTCGTACAGCGCGCGGTTGGCCGCGACGAGCACCTTCCGGGGCGACTCGTGCACGCGGCTGAGAGCGAGGATGAGTCCCTTCAGCTCCGCCATGGTGAACGCGGCGCGGGCGCCGGTTCCGGAAACGTCGGCGATGACCACGCCGAGACGGTTCGGCCCGAGCGGGATCAGGTCGTAGTAGTCCCCGCCCACGGCGGCGGCGGGGCGGCAGACCGCCGCGACCTCGAACCCCGGGACCGTCACCGCGCCGTCGCGCGGGAGCAGGCGCGCCTGCGCGTCGCGCGCGGTGTCCATCTCCTGCTCGAGGTGGGCGGCTTGCCGGAGGCGCTCCATGTCGTCCCGGATCTTCGCGGTCATCACGTTGAAGGACCGGGCCAGATCCCCGAGCTGGTCGCGCGAGGGAACCGTGAGCGCGTGGCCGAAGTTGCCGCTGCGGACCATGCGGGTCCCGTCGCTGAGCGCCTCTACCGAGCGGGTGATGGACCGGGCGAGGCGCACGCCGACATAGACCGCGAACACCTGAAGCGCGACGAACACGAGCCCCAGGCCCCCGAGGCCGATCAGGAGGCCGGCGCCCACGTCGAAGTCGTTCAGCGACTCGGGAAGTCCGCCGGTGGCGCCCTGCGCCAGCTCGAACGGAGCGAAGGCGAAGGAGATGAGCACCGTCCCCCCGGTGAGCTCGGGGTGGGCGGAGACCGCCTCGAGCGCGACGAAGGCCCCCTGGAAGGCGATCTCGAAGTTGTCCCCGGGCGGCGGAAGCTCCTCGGCCTCGACCGTGTCCTCGCCGACGTAGAAGGTCCACAGCGTCCGCACCGAAACGCTCTCCTCGCTCGCGCTGCGCTGCAGCATGGGGGCGAGCGGGGCCATGACCAGGACGGTTCCGGCGGGCCCCGGAGAGAGCGCGCCGAACCACTCGCCGTCGCGGGTGCGGACCACGCCCTCGTAGGGGACGAGCGCCCATTCGGGAAGCGCGCTGGAGCCGGAGAACGGGGGCGCGTCGCTGGAGCCGACCACGCGGGTGAGGCGCCGGTCCTCGTGTTCGAGATACCACGCCGTCGCGCCGGGAGCGAGATCGCTGACGCGCTCGGCCGCGTCCTCGAGGAGCCCGCCGAGGACCGCGTCCGAAGCGTCCGGCGGCGCCTCGATGAGGATCCGGTCGGCCGCCCGGGTGAGCGCCGCGCCGCGCGCGTTGAGGTTGGCCTGCAGCGCGTAGTACCCGAACAGGCCGAGGATCACGTAGAACGCCAACAGGAAGAAGGCGCTCAGGAACGCGAGCGGGAGGAGGCCGCCCAGCACGTAGGAGATCCACAGCTTCCGCTTCACCGGAAACAGCAGCCACTGGGCGATGTCGCGGGCGTACCACGCCGTCACCGCGAGCGTCGTGACGAGCGCGACGAGGCCGGCTCCGCCGCTCCAAGCGACGGGCAGGACGCCGGCGAACGCGAGGATCCAGGTCGCTCCCACCACGAGCAGCGCCCGGGCGGGCCAGGAGCCGAGGAGGAGTCGGGGGGCAGGGATTCGATTCGGCGTTCGGCTTGGGGAGATCGTCTTCGGGCGGCGGGGATTCGGGGACCTCCGGATTCGCCCTCGCGACCGCGGGGAGGAGCCCGGAGAATCGGGCGCTTGGCCCCGGAACCGGCGGGTCCGCCGTCTCGGCGGAACCGGGTCCCGAAGCCGGGATCCGGGCCTCGAGCCGGGCCGCTCATCTCGCCGCCGCAACCGCGCCCCAACACCCCGCCAAGAGGGCCGGGGCGGCGCTGCGTCTCCGGCGCGGGCCGGATCGAAACCGCTGTCGGCCGACAGTCTAGCTCGCCGCCCTATGCTCTCGGGCGCCGTGGTACCCGCCGGAGTCGTCTTCTGGCTCGCGCTGGCCGGCGCCCAGGCCGAGGACGTTCGCTTCGCCGGCGCGGTCTGGCAGGGGGAGCGGGAGCTGGTACTCCTCGAGTTCGCGCGCGGTCCCGGATGCCGACTTGAGATCGGGGAGTCGTGCCGGGGCTACGTTCTGGAGGCGCGCGCGGGCGAGACGCTCCGCCTCGTCGGCCCAGCGGGGGCGGTCGCGCTCGATCTGGCGGCGCCGGGCGCGGAGCTCCGGTCCGCCGGCCCGCCTCCGGTTCCGGTTCCCGAGCCGCCGGCTCCCGAACCGCCGACACCCGCGCCCGAGCCGGCTCCGGAGGGGGAACCGGCGGCGCGGACGCTCTCGAGGGACGAGGTCCGGCTGCGGCTCCCATCGGAGTTGCCGCGGATCCTGTCGGGCTCCACCGTAGTGCCCCGGATCGTGGGAAGCGAGTCGGCGGGACTGGAGCTGGTGTCGTTCCCCATGGACACGGTACTCGGCGAGACCGGCCTCGTTCCCGGAGACGTTCTGCTGAGCGTCAACGGCCGGGAAGTCCGCGGCGTCGAATCGCTCGCGGTGCTGGTGCAGCGGTTCCAGACCGCCGACGAGCTGCAGATCCTCGTGGACCGGAGCGGGGAACTCGTTCCGCTGACGCTGACGTTTCAGTGAATCGGCGGATCGTCCGGCAGCAGCACCACGATCTCGTCCGGCGCCGCGAGGTCGTGCGCGGACTTCGCGAGGAGCTCGAGGGCCGCGGGGTCTTCCTCGAGGCTGCGCACCTCGGCGCGGAGTCGATGGCGCTCCACCTTCAGCGCCGCCACCGTCTCCGACATGCGCTCGAACCGCTCGCGGGCCTCGTCCCGCCGCTGCATCCCCCCGACGCCGCCGGCCAGCACCCAGACGGCGACCGCGAGAAGCACCAGCGCCCGCGTCAGCCGGCGCGGGTCGCGCATGAGGGAATGCGCGTCGGCGAGGAGCGCCCTCGCGGACTGGGCGAGCGACTTCGAGCGGTTCCGTCCGGCCACGGTGCGCTCCGATGCTACCAGTCGGCCCGGGACGCGAGCGCCTCTAGGCGCTCCTCCTGATCCACGAGCGACGCGAGGCGCGCTCGGTGCTCGGCCACGATCGCGGGGTCGGCGCGCTCCACGAACTTCGGATTCGCGAGCCGGCGGCGGCTGCCCTGGATCTGGTTCCGGATGCGCGCCAGTTGCGCTTCGGCCCGGGTCCGCACCGCCTCGAGGTCCACGTCGCCTCCGAGCGCGACGGCCGCCTCGCAATCCGGATCGACGATCCCGATCGACCCCGAGGGCGGCCAGGCGCGGTCGCGCGGGACGATTTCGAGGGACTCGAGCCGGCCCACCCGGGCGAGGGGGCCCTCCACGTCGGTCAGCAGAGCCGCCGGACCGCGCCCGGCGCGCAGCGAAAGGCGCACCGGCAGATCGGGTCGGGCACCGGCGTCGGAGCGCAGCTTGCGGATCGAGGCCACCAGCCGGCGAACCGCGTCGAAGTCCCGCTCGAGGCCTGCGTCCCGCGTTCCTGCCCGGCGCGGAAAGGGGGCCCGGGCGAGCAGCGACGGCTCCGCGCCGAGCGCGCGCTCGAGTCGCGCATGCAGGAACTCGGTGACGAACGGCGCGACCGGATGCAGCAGGCGCAGCGAGGTCCCGAGCACGTCCGCGAGCGTGCGGGTCGTGGCGCCCGCGGGATCGAGTCGCAGCCGCGCCTTCGCGAGCTCCACGTACCAATCGCAGAAGTCGTTCCAGACGAAGCGGTAGAGCGAGGAGCCCACCGCGGCGAAATCGAACCGGTCGAGCGCGTCGGCGACTTCCTCGGCGCAGCTCGCGAGCCGGGAGCGGATCCAGCGATCCTCGGCGGCGGGGCCGGCGTCGCCGGCGCGCGGGGGCCCGTCCTCGATCGCGAGCAGGGTGAACCGCGACGCGTTCCAGAGCTTGGTGATGAAGCGGCGGCCGATCTCGTGGAACTTGGGAAGCGCGAGGCGCATCTCCTGCCCCTCGGAGCACAGGCGCACGAGCGTGAAGCGCAGCGCGTCGGCTCCGACTCCCTCGAACCCGTCGGGGAAGCTCCGCTCCATCCGTCGCGCCAGCTCCGCCATGTTCGTCGGCCGCGCTTCCTCGAGCGGGCGCCGCAGCTCGGCGAGAGTCGCGCCGTCCATGACCGCGAGCGGGTCGATGCCGTTGCCCTTGCTCTTGCTCATCACCGCGCCGCGCTCGTCGAGCACGGTCGGGTGGATGTACACGTCGCGGTAGGGCAGGCGGCCGGTCATCTCGAGGCCGGCGAAGTTCATCCGCGCCACCCAGAAGAACAGGATGCCCTTGTCGGTGGAGAGCGCGCTCGTGGGGTAGTGGCGCTCGAAGTCGGGGGTCCGCTCGGGCCAGCCGAGCGTGCTCATGGGCCACAGCCACGAGCTGAACCAAGTGTCGAGGACGTCCTCCTCCGCGCGCCACGCCTCGGGTTCCCGCAGCACCGTCTCCGGCGGATCCACGTCCACGAGGTACTCCCCGGTCTCGCGGTGGCGCCACGCCGGAATCCGGTGGCCCCACCAGATCTGGCGGCTGATGGTCCAGTCGCGGATCCCGATGAGCCAGCGGGCGTACACGTCCTCCCAGCGCGCCGGGTGGAAGCGCAGCCCGCCCTCGGACTCCTTGACCCACTCGCCGTCGCGGAGCTCGTAGCCGCTCGCCCGCAGCGCCCGGTCGGCGAGCGGGCGCATCCGCACGAACCACTGGTCCGAGAGCCGATACTCGATGGGCGCCCCGGAGCGCTGGGCGCGCCCCAGCGGGAGCCGGTGGGGAACGACCGCATCCAGCAGCCCGGCCGCGTCGAGGGCCTCGACCACGGCGGCGCGGGCGCGGTCGCGGTCCATGCCGCGAAAGGCTTCCGGCGCCTCGTCGTTCAGCGAGGCGTCCTCGCGCATCACGTTCAGCGGAACGAGCCCGTGGCGCTCGCCGATCTCGAAGTCGTGCGGATCGTGCGCGGGAGTGATCTTGAGGCAGCCGGAGCCGAAGTCCCGCTCGACGCCGGAATCGGCGATCACCGGAATCGTGCGCGCCGTCAGCGGCAGCGCCACCCGCCGCGAGACGAACTTCCGGTAGCGCGGATCCTCGGGGTGGACCGCGACCGCGACGTCGCCGAACATCGTCTCCGGGCGCGTCGTGGCCGCGACGAGGCGTTCGCCGGAGCCGTCGGCGAGGGGATAGGCGATGTGCCAGAGATGGCCCGGCTCGCCCTCGGGAGCGGTCTCCACCTCGTCGTCGGAGAGCGCGGTGCGGTCCACCGGGCACCAATTCACGACCCGCTTGCCCCGGTAGATCAGGCCCCGGTCGTAGAGCGACTTGAAGACCGTCCGCACCGCCCGCGAGAGCCCCTCGTCCATCGTGAACCGGGTGCGGCGGAAGTCGCAGGAACAGCCGAGGCGGCGGAGCTGGTCGAGGATCACGCCCCCGTACTCCTCGCGCCATTTCCAGACTTCCTCCATGAACCGCTCGCGCCCGAGCGCCCGGTAGTCCACGCCCCGCGCGTCGAGGTGCTTGCGGACCACGGTCTGGGTGGAGATGCCGGCGTGGTCGGTCCCCGGAACCCAGAGCGCGTCGCGCCCGTCCATCCGCCGGCGCCGGATGAGGACGTCCTGGATCGTGTTGTTGAGCGCGTGCCCCATGTGGAGCCGGCCGGTCACGTTCGGGGGCGGGATGACGATCGTGAACGGCTCGCGTGACGCGTCGCCGCCGTCCCGGACCGACCCGTCCGGGTTGGTCTCGCTCGCGAAGGCGGCCGCGGACTCCCAGCGCTCCCACGCCTCGCTTTCGATCGCAGCCGGATCGAACCGCGTCGGGAGCGGGCCGGATTCAGGCGAGTTCGGCCGCAAGGTCCGCCGCGCGGTGGGTGCGCTCCCAAGTGAACTCGGGGCCGGAGCGCCCGAAATGGCCGCCGCTGGCGGTGGTCTCGTAGATCGGCCGCCGCAGGTCCAGCGCCTCGATGATCTCGCGCGGGGTCAGGCCGAACACGCGCCGCACCGCGGCCTCGAGGTTGGCGTCGGCGCGGACGCCGGTGCCGAAGGTGTCCACCCGCACCGAGACCGGATCCGCTCGGCCGATGGCGTAGGCCAACTGGACCTCGGCGCGGCGGGCGAGGCCGGCGGCCACGACGTTCTTGGCTACGTGGCGCGCCATGTACGCTGCGGACCGGTCCACCTTGGTCGGATCCTTGCCGGAAAACGCGCCCCCGCCGTGCCGGGCCATTCCGCCGTAGGTGTCCACGATGATCTTCCGGCCGGTAAGCCCGCAGTCGGCGGCGGGGCCGCCCTGCTCGAACGCGCCGGTGGGGTTCACCAGAATCCGGAACGGCGTCCCCCGGAGGCCGGGTTCGACGACACAGCGGACGACGTGCTCCTCGATGTCCAGCACGACCTGCCGGCCCGTCCCCGGGGCGTGCTGCGAGGACACGACGACGACCGGGACCGACCGCGGCCGGCCGTCCCCGTCGCAGGCCACGGTCACCTGGGACTTCCCGTCGGGCCCCAGCGACGGGACGAGCCCGCTGCGGCGGACTTCGGCGAGTCTCCGGGTCAGCCGGTGCGCCAGCGTGATCGCGAGCGGCATGAGCTCGGGGGTCTCGTCGCACGCGAACCCGAACATCATCCCCTGGTCGCCGGCGCCCCCGGTGTCCACGCCCATGGCGATGTCCGACGCCTGGCGGCCCAGCCGGATGGAGATCTCGACCGAATCGGCATCGAACGAATCGTCCCGCCCTACGTATCCGATCCGCCGGATCGCGTTCCGGATGACCGCTCGCAGCTCGTCGTCGTCCGGAGGCGCGGATGAGGCGGTCTCGCCCGCGACGAGTACCGTTCCCGCCGTGACGAGCGTCTCGCAGGCGACCCGGGCTCCCGGATCCCGCTTCAGGTGGAGGTCGAGAATGGCGTCCGAAATCTGGTCCGCCACCTTGTCCGGATGGCCCTCCGTCACCGACTCGGAGGTGAACAGGCGGGGTTCTTCGGATCGGCCGGGGTCCAACGGGGCTCCTCCTGACTCGCGCCGCGCCCGAATGCGCTGCTCGTGGGGGCGGGCCCCGGAATCCGGGCGACTCCCGAAGCGCTCGGCGGCCCGGTTGCGGGCGCGGAGCATAGCAAGCGCGTCCTTCGCCTCATGAAGCCGACCGCGGTCATCCTGCTCGCCGGGAGATCCCGCCGGACGTGGCCTCTCACCGGCAGGACGCCGAAGCCGCTACTGCCGCTTTGGGGGCGTCCCCTCGCGGAACGGGTGCTGGACCAGCTCCAGGAGGTCGTGGACGAGGCGATCCTCGTCGTCGGGTACCGGAAGGAGGAAATCCTCGCGCACTTCGGAACGAAGTGGCGACGGCTACGGCTGCGGCCCGTCGAGCAGCGGGTCGCCCGCGGCACCGCCGACGCGCTGCGGGCGGCGCGCGACGCGCTGACCGGCCCAGCGCTGGTCATCAACGGCGACGACTTCTACCACGCCGACGATCTCCGGCGGGTCACCGGAACCCGGCCGGCCATCCTCGTGAAACCGGCTTCCGATCCCTGGAACCGGGCCGTGGTCGAGGTCACCCCGGACGGACGCCTCGTGGACGTGGTGGAGAAACCCCCGGAGGCCCGCCCGCGGGAGCTCTCCAGCATCGGCGCCTACTCGCTCGACCGGGTGGACCTCGACTGCCTCGGCGAGGTGGGGGAGAGCGTCCGGGGCGAATTGGAGCTGCCGGACCTGCTGCGGATCCTGGTTCGGGAGCGGGGCGTGCGGGTGGTTCGCTCCGAGCGGCCGTGGGTGCCGCTGACGTACGCGTGGGACCTGATCGGGCGCGTCGTCCCGCTCTTCGCCGACGGGGGCGTGCGGGCGCGGGCCGTGGGGCTCGAGTGGCGCGACGTCGGGGGCGTCCCGGTGACCATGGGGCCCGGCGCCGTCCTGCACCCCGACGCCCGCATCCTCGGGCCCATCGCGCTCGGCGCGGGGGCGCGGGTCGGCGCGGGGGCGGTCCTCGAGCGGGCGGCGCTGCTCGACGGCGCCGAGGTGGGGTCCGGGGCCGTGGTCCGCGACAGCGTCCTCGGCTTCGGCGCCCGGGTGGGAGCCCGAGCGCGGCTCGAGAGCGGGCCGGTGGAGCGGATCCGCGTGCTCGACCACCTGGCGCGCCCCGGGGGCGCGGCGAAGATCGGGGCGTGCCTCGGCGACGGGGTCGAGGTTCCGGCGGGAGCAGTCTTGCCGCCGGGAACGCTGCTCGGCCCGGTCAGTCCGACGGCCTGAGGATCAGGAAGAGCGCGGCGAGTCCGAAAAACAGGTTCGGGCTCCACGCGGCGAGCGGAGCCTCCAGCACTCCGGCGTCGCCGAGGAACCCGAAGAGCCGGTTCGCGACGAGGAACAGGATCCCGATCGCGATCGCGAAGCTCGCGCCGGCGAGCACGCCTCGATTCGCGCGGCTGAAGGCGAAGGGGAGCCCGAGCAGGACGGTGACGAGCGCCGCCGCGGGCGCCGAGCCCCGCCGATGGAAGTCCACCCGCAGCGCGGGCGCCGCGTGGCCGGCGGCCTCGATGGCGCCGATCCGCTCCTCCAGCTCGCCCCGGGTGAGCTGTTCGGCCACGAGGTCCGGACGCAGGAACGACTCGGGCGGCGGAATGTCGGGGAAGGAGCGGCGGGCGAAGGATTGGATGGCGGCCTCCCCGCCGAAGTTGCGCGTCCATCCGCCGATTCCGTTCCAGTGGCCGTCGGATTCGGACCAGTGGGCCGCGGCGAGGAAGCTGCGGGACCTGAGCGAGCCCTGGTCGGGCGCGGGGGCGAACGCCGACAGCTCCTCGAGGTGACCGGACTCGGGGTCGAAGTCGCGGTAGTGATAGACGGTTCCTTCGGGCGTCAGGATCCACTGCCGCTCGCTCGGATCGGCGGCGCGCAGGCTCCGGCCCTCGATGCGGGTTTCCAGCTCTTCCGCCTCCGCGCCGATCCGTGGGAGCGCGCCCTCCTGGAGGCCCAGCGCGAGCGCGGCGACCGCGAGTCCGCCGGCGAGCGCCGGAACCGCGAGTCGGCTCCGCGAGATCCCCGCGGCGCGGAACGCGGTGAGCTCCCGGCTCCCCCCAAGCACCCCGAAGGTCACGAGCGTGGACGACAGCGCGGCGAGCGGCAGCATGTCGAGCGCGAGGCCGGGCAGCGACAGGCCGAGGAAGCGCAGGAACTCGAGGGGAGCGACATCGTTCTCGAATGCGTTCCCGACCGTTCGGGTGACGAGCCCGACGAGCTGCATGGCGAGGAGGATGAGGAGGCTCGCCCCGAACCACGCAGCGAAGCGGCGGAAGAGGTAGCGGTCTCCCACAAGGAGCCGCCGGGGGCGGCGGCCGGAACGGCGGCCGGCCAGACCCGGCGGCCCGCGCCGGAAGCGCTCGGGGACGAGGCGCGCGACCGCTCGCTGGACCGCGCCCACCGGATCCATGCCCCACGATCCGAACAGGAGAAGCAGGAGCCCGATCCCGACCGTCGCAGCCGGCGTGGCCCACACCGAGACCCACGGGGTCATCTCGCCGGCGATGGCGAGCTCCTCGGCGACGAGCTGCGGGATGTAGTAGAGGACGACGATTCCGGCGGCGAACACGAAGCCGCCGGCACGGGTTCCCCCGGCGGTCGGGCTCAGCCCGAGCGCGAGCCCGATCACGCCGAACGCGACGCACGCGAAGGGCAGGGCGAACTTCTTGTAGATCTCGACGAGGTACACCGGGGCCTCGGTCTCTTCCCAGCCGGCGACGAGCTCCGGAAGCCGCATCGAGCGAGCGTCCCGGCGCGGTCCGGGAGTCTCGGGGCCGAAGACCTCGACCGCGTCGAGCGGCAGGCGGATGCGGTCCGCCCGCTGGATGCGGTACTTCCCCGGGTCCTGGTCGGGCGAGGCGTGGGATTCGACGTTCGTGAGCTCGAGGTACGCGATCCGGTCGGCGGGAAGCACCGCCAGCCGCCCGCGCTCGGCGACGTAGATCGTCGGCGAAGCGGGGGAGCTCGTGTCCGCGAGAAAGACGCGCTCCCAGTCGCCGTCCGGCGGCGCGGCCCTGATCAGCAGGACCTTCTCGTCGAGCAGCTCGTCGTAGAAGACGCGCGGACGGATCTCGGCGCGCAGCCTCGACGAGGCCAGCTCGCCCGACAGCTCCAGATACCGGCGGTTCGAGTGGGGGACCACCTCGAGCATGAGGACGAGCGTCGCGCCGAACCCGAGCAGCGCGGCGATCCCCACCGGCGCGAGCAGCCTCGGCGAGCTGACCCCGCCCGCGCGCATCGCGAGCAGTTCCGATCCGGCGGTCAGCCGCGAGAACGCGAACAGCACCCCGAAGAGCAGGGCGCTCGGCACCGCGACCGCCAGCAGCGCGGGGACGAGGTGCGCCAGCGCGAGCGCGGCGGTCGCGGGGTCGGCCCCCTGGGTGACGAGCTCGCGCAGCCGGATGACGATCTCGTTCAGGAGCAGCGCGAACAGGAACACGCCCGACCCCATCGCGGCGCCCGGGGCGATGAGGCGCAGGATGTAGCGGTCGAGGAGGCCCAAGGCGTGCAGCCCGGATTCTGACAGTCGGGCGGGCCGTTCCGCTCCGTAGAATCCCCCAATGCACGCGCCGCCCGGAAGGACCCCGGTTGCGCGTTGAACGCCTGGAGATCGCCGGGTTCAAGAGTTTCGCCGACGCCGTCGCGATCACGTTCGCGGGCGGCGCGACCGCGGTGGTGGGCCCCAACGGCTGCGGCAAGAGCAATATCGCCGACGCCATCTTCTGGGTCGTGGGCGAGCTCGGCGCGGGCGCCATCCGCGGCCGGGGCGAGGAGCTGATCTTCTCCGGCAACGCGGAGCGCAAGCCGCTCGGAGTCGCCGAAGTCCGCCTCCATCTCTCCGGTCTCGACCGCGACGGTTCCCCCGACGCGGTGGTGGGGCGCCGGGTGGACCGCAGCGGGCGGTCCGCCTACGAGATCGACGGCCGCCGCAGCACCAGGAAGGAAGTCCTGCGGCTGCTGGCCGGGACGGGGCTGAGCGGGCGTTCGTACGGGCTGATCGAGCAGGGACGGATGGGCGAGGTGCTCTCGCGCCCTCCCGAGGAGCTGCGCAGGTTCATCGAGGAGGCCGCCGGGTTGGGGCGTTACCGGCAGGATCGGCGCGAGAGCGAGGAGAACCTTCGCGCCGCCGAGCGGGCGCTCGCCGAGGCGCGCCAGCGCATGGCCGATCTGGACGCCCGGATCCGGCGCGCCCGGCGCGACGCGCGGCACGCGGGCGAGGCGAAGCAGCTCGAGGCGACGCTGCGCCGGGTGGAGATCGCCGAGCAGTTGGCCCGCCGCCGGGACCTGGAGGCGCGGATCGCCGAAGGAACCGGTCCGCTGGAGCGCCTTGCGGGCGAGGTCGGGAGGCGCCGGGCGAGCCTCCTCGTGCTGGAACGCCGCCTCGACGCGATGCGAACGCGCCTCGACCGCTGCGCCGCCGAGCTGCGCGAGGCGGTCCGACTCATCGGCGAGGCGCGCCGCCGGCGGGGCGAGTTGGACGCGCTCCTGCGCGAGGGCGCGCGCGCCGGCGAGGCGCGGCGGATCCGGCGGGAGCGGCGCCTCGACGAGGAGCGCGCGATTCGCGAGGCCCAAACGCGCCGCCGGGCGGAGCGCGGCGAGCAGGTCCGACGCGCCGAAGCGCTGGACGGCCTTGCGGAGGAAGCCGGGAGCGGGGCCGCTTCGCGCCGGAGCGGGCTCGACACCGCGCGAAGCGAGGTCGCCCGCGCCGTGGCCGCGCTCGAGGCGGCGCAGCGCGCGGCGCTCAAGTCCCGCGAGGCGGCGCAGGAGCTGGCGTTCCGGCTGGACCAGCACGAGCGCTCCGAAGAACGCCTGCTCGCCGTCGCCCAGCGCCTCGGTGTGGAACGGCAGGAGCTCGTCGCGCGGGAGGCCGAACTCGACGCCGCCGAGCGCGAGGCGGCGCGGGAGCTTCAGGCCCGGGTCGAGGCGGAGAGCGACGCCGTCGCGCGCTGGCGCAATCTGGATCGCCTGCGGCGGGAGCAAGCCGACGCGCTCGAGGAGGCGCGGGCTGGCAGCGCGGCCGCGGAACGCGATCTCGGACGGATTCGGGGCGGACGGGAGGCGGCGGAGTCGCTTGTCCGCT
Source organism: Vicinamibacteria bacterium (assembly GCA_965199715.1). Classification (GTDB taxonomy): domain Bacteria; phylum Acidobacteriota; class Vicinamibacteria; order Marinacidobacterales; family Marinacidobacteraceae; genus CBDATA01. The sequence goes on along the minus strand of OZ241322.1, from coordinate 468,894 downwards.
CGCGGGAGCAGCTCGGCCCGGCCAGTCGGAAGCTGCTGAAGCTGGCGCAGGGGGCCGGTCTGGATCTGCCGGGAGCCGTCGGGGAAGCGCTGGACGTGGACGAGGGGTACGAGAAAGCCGCCGAGCGCGTGATCGGCGTGCATCGGATCCGTGTGCGGCGGGCGGCCGAGGTGCGGGAACTGCAGCGACTCGCCGAAGGAGCCGGAGTGCGGTCGTGGGAGGCGCTCGTGGGGGAACTCGTCGGCGGCCCTGCGCCCGAAGGGCCGCGCGAGGGCGACCGGCTGCGCCGGCGCGTGCGCAGCGAGGATCCCGCGCTTTCCGCCTCGATTCCGGACGCGGCGGTGGTTCCCGACCTTGATGCGGCGCTCGCCGCCTACGCCGAGGCCGAGGGGAGCTACGTGACTCCGGCCGGGGATTCGGTGACGCCCTCGGGGCTCGTACGCGTCGGCCTCTCGGGGCCGGGGACCGGGTTCCTCGGGGCGCGCCGCGATCTCGCCCGCCTCGAGGCGGAGGAGGCCGAGGCTGACCGGGCGGCGCGGGAGCGGGCCGACGAGGCCGCGGCCGCGTCCGTCCGACTCGAAGATGCGAGCCGGGAACTGGACCGCGCCGCCGGCGCGCGCGACGAGGCGCGGCGGGCGAGGGAACGTGCTGCGGGCGATCTGGACTCCGGGCGCCGTCGGCTCGCGGAGACGCGGCGCGCGCTCGCGGCCGCGGATGCCAGCCGGTCCGAGAACGACGAGGATCGGGAACGGAACCGCGAGGCGCTCGAAGGGGCGCGGCGGGCGATCCGCGATCGCCGGCGGGACCTCGAAGCCCACGAGAACCGCGTCGAGGCGGCGCGGGAGGAGTCGCAAGCGGCCGGCGGCCGGGCGCGGGAGGCGGAGTCCGAGTGGGAGGCCGCCGAGCGCGAGTCGCACCGCGCCGCCGCGGAGGCCGAGCGGGCGAGGCAGGGGCTCGACGCGGCCCGGCGTCAGGAGGAGCAGGACGAACGCCGTCTCTCGGGGCTGGCCGAGGATCTGCGCGAGCTGGAGCGGGAGGATCTCGAGTGGACGCGCCGGCGGGAGGAGGCCGGGGCGAGCGCGGTTGCGGCGGAACGCGACGAGGCCGAGCTCGGGGCGCGGGAGACGGAGCTCGCCCGGGGCGAGCGGGAACTCTCGAACCGGCTGGAGGCCGCTTCGGAGCCGTTGCTGGCGCGGCGCGCCGAGCTGCGGGCGGCCGAATCCGCCGAGGCGGCCGCCCGGGCCGAGCTGGGCGCGGGGCGCAGTTCCCTCTCGGAGCTGGAGGACGAGTTCCGTCGCCGCTACGGGAAGTCCGCGGCCGAAGCCGCTCGCGCGCTTCCGGCGGACCTCGGGGAGCGGGGACGCGACGACCTCGCCGAGGAGACCGACCGGCTCCGCGCCGGGCTCGAGCGCATGGGCCCGGTGAACGAGACCGCGGGGGCCGCGCTGACCCGGCTGGAGGAGGAACGGGCGCGTCCCGCCGAACAGCTTCAGGACGTCGAGTCGGGCGTCCGGGACGGAATGCGGGCGCTCGCCCGACACGACATCGACGCCCGCAAGCGGTTCGGCGCCGCGTTCGACGCGGTGGACCGCAACTTCGCCGAGGCGTTCGAGGAGCTCTTCGGCGGCGGCCGGGCGTCGCTGCGCCTCGTGGAGCGGCACGAGCCGGAGGAGGAGGACGCGCGCCCGGCGAGCGGCGTGCCCCAGGATCTGGAGGCGGGGGTCGAGATCCTCGGCGAGCCGCCCGGAAAGAAGCTCCGCGGCGTGCGGCTGCTCTCGGGCGGGGAGCGAGCGATGACCGCCATCGCGTTCCTGATCGCGCTGTTCCGCTTCCGCCCGGCGCCGTTCTGCTTGCTGGACGAGGCCGACGCGCCGCTGGACGACCAGAACGTGGAGCGCTTCGCCGCCATGCTCGGGCGGCTCCGGGCGACGACCCAACTCGTGGTCATCACCCACAATCGGCACACCATGGAGTCCTGCGACCACCTGTACGGGGTCACCATGGAGGAACCCGGCGTGTCGCGCGTCGTTTCGCTGGACCTGCGGGACGCGGCGGCCTCCGACTGGCTGACGGATGCGGAGGCCCCGTCCGCATGACGGTCGCGCCGCCGCGCTGCGCCATGGTCTTCGCCGCCGGACGCGGCGAGCGGATGGGGCCGCTCACCGACCGGTGCGCGAAGCCGGCGCTTCCGCTCGGGGGGATGTCGCTGCTGGAGCGCATCCTCCACAGGCTGCGGCGCGCCGGCGTCCGGAAGGTCGTCGTGAACCTCCACCACGCCCCCGAGTCGCTCCAACCGGCGCTCCGGCGCGCCGCGGCCGCCGGCCTTGAGGTGCTGCGGTCCGAGGAGACGCGTCTCTTGGGAACGTCCGGGGGACTCCAGCGGGCGCTCGCCCGATTCGCCGGGGACGGATTCGGGAGCGAGCCGTTCCTGCTGTTGAACGGGGACGCGCTCTCCGAGGCCGATCTCCCGGAGTTCGCCGCCGCCCACCGGCGCCTCGGCGGCTGCGCCACGCTCCTCGCCGCCTCCCGGACGCCGAAGGGTTTCGAGCGTGAGCGCCGCCTCGAGGTCGCTTCCGACGGACGCCTCGCCGGAATCGGCCCACGGGGCGCGTCGGGACCGGTGTTCTGCGGCGTGTGGCTCCTCGAACCCGCCGGGCTCGGGCTGCTTGTCCCCGGCGCGACCGGCCTCGGCGAGGACCTGCTTCCGGGGCTGATCCGCTCGGGCGGCGGGTTCGTGTTTCCGAGCGCGGCGCCGTGGTTCGAGATCGGGACTCCCGGCCGGTATCTGGCGGCGGCGCTCTCGTTCCGCGACGGCGCGCCGGGAGGGGGCGCCCGCCTCGCGCCGGACGCCGTCGTGGACTCGCCGGGCCTTGTCGGGGCGGGGTGCGCCGTTGGGGCGGGGGCGAAGGTCCTGCGGTCGCTGCTCCTCGACCGGGCGACGGTGGGACCGGGCGCGGTCGTTCGGGACTCGATCGTCGCGGCCGGCGAGGCCGTGCCGCCCGGGGCCGAGGTTTCGGGAGCGCTGTTCGCCGGCGGCGCCGGGGCGTCCCTCCCATGACCGTCGAGGAGCGCCGGGCCTCGCCCGAGTCGTCGGGCGCGCAGCGCCTTTCGGCCTACTTCCGGCGGCGGGGACGTCCGGGGACCGAGACTGCGCCCCTCGTCCAGGACGCCGGGGAGCGGATGTACTTCCGCGCCGCGTTCCCGGGCCGGGGGCCGGTCGTGGTCTGCCTCATGAGCGCCCCCTACGCGCCGGGAGCGCTGCCGTTTTCGGACTCGACCGGCCTCTATCGCTCGCTTGGGATCGCGGTCCCGAGGATCCTCGATGAGGCCCCCGATCTCGGCGTCGTGCTGCTCGAGGATCTCGGGGACGATCTCCTCCAGCACCGGGTCCTGCGGCGGGAGCCGGACGCCGGCGGGCGGTACTTCGAGGCGGTGGATCTCCTCGGACGGATCCAGCGGCGAGGGCGCCGCCTCGAGCGTTCCCCGGACGCGGGCCGATTCCGCGCCTTCCGGATGCGGCTCGACGCCCCGCTGTTCCTGCGCGAGCTGCGCTTTTTCGGCGAGCACTTCCTCGGTCTAGGGAGCCGGATCCCGCAGCGGCTCGACCGTCTCTTCGCGGAACTGGCCGAAGAGGCCGCGGGCGCTCCCCTGGCGCTGTGCCATCGCGATTTCCACTCGCGGAACCTCGTGGTCCCGGCGGACGGCGGCCTCGTCGTCATCGACCACCAGGACACCCGAATCGGGCCCCGGGGCTACGACGTGATGTCACTGCTGCGGGACCCCTACGTCCGGACCGGGGCGTCGCCGATTCCGTTCGAGGAGGCGGTCGTGCTGGACCGCTTCCGGGAAGGCGCCGGGCTCGCGTCCGCCGGCGAGGAGCTTCTGGCCGAGATGGACACGGTCGCGCTCCAGCGCCTGCTGAAGGCGCTGGGCACCTACGGCTTCCAAGTGCGCGCGAGGGGCAACGCCGTGTACGCGCAGTACGTGGAGCCCACGGTCGCCATGGTGCGGGAGACGCTGGACCGGGCGCCCCGGCGCTCCAGCCGCGCCGAGCTCGGCGCGCTGCTCGGCGACCTCGCGCTCCGCTGACCGCGAAAGTTGCGCCGCCCGCGGGCGTCGGCGACACTCCCGTCGCCGTGTCCGACCTTCCGGCCTCCCTCGACGACCGCATGCCGCCCACGCTCGCGGCGCTCGGGCGAAGCCTCGAGGCGGAGGGGGCGTGCGCGCAGAGCGAGGAGGTCGCGCTGCGGGGATGGCTCGCCGGGCGGCGGTCGAGCGGGCGGATCCTCTTCCTCCAGTTCCGCGACGGTTCCGGCTTCGCGCAGGTCGTGGTGGCGAGGAAGGCCGTGTCCGAGGAGGCCTTCGCCCGGGCCGCCCGCGCCCCGATCGAGAGCGCGATCGAGATCCGCGGCGCGCCCCGCCGGGAGCCCCGGGCGCCGGGCGGCATGGAGATCCACGCCGCCGACATGACCGTCCTCCACGAGGCGGAGCCGTGGCCCATCGGGGCCAAGGAGCACGGCGCGTCGTTCCTGCTGGACAACCGTCACCTCTGGCTGCGCTCCCGCAAGCAGCACGCGCTGCTCCGGTTGCGGAACGGGGTGCTGCTCGCCTTCCGGGAGTACCTCGACGAGCAGGGCTTCCTGTGCGCGGACACCCCGATCTTCACGCCGAACGCCTGCGAGGGAACCACCACGCTGTTCGAGACCCGCTACTTCGACCAGCAGGCCTTCCTCAGCCAGAGCGGCCAGCTCTACAACGAGGCGGTGGCGATGTCGGTGGGCCGGACCTACTGCCTCGGGCCGACGTTCCGGGCCGAGAAGTCGCGGACTCGCCGACACCTGATCGAGTTCTGGATGCTGGAGCCGGAAGTGGCGTTCGCCGAGCTGGACGACGTCGCAGCGCTGGCCGAGGGGCTGATCTGCCACGCGCTCGGCCGCGTCCTCGAGCGCCATCGGGGCGAACTCGAGACGTTGGAGCGGGATCCGGCTCCGCTCGAGGCCGTGCGCGCACCGTTCCCCCGCGTCACCTACGACGAGGCCGCGGCGACCCTCGCTCGCAAGAACAGCGACTTCGAGCCGGGCTCCGACTTCGGCGCCCGCCACGAGACGCTCCTGACCGAAGACCTCGACCGCCCGCTGGTGGTGACCCACTTCCCGTCGGCGATCAAGGCGTTCTACATGCAGCCGGATCCGGTGCGTCCCGAGCAGGCGCTGTGCCTCGACGTCATCGCTCCGGAGGGGTACGGCGAAATCGTCGGCGGCGGCCAGCGCATCCACGACCCGGACCTGTTGCTCGAGCGCATCCGCGAGCACGGGCTGCCGGATGACGCCTTCGACTGGTACCTGGACCTGCGGAAGTACGGATGCCCGCCGCACTCCGGCTTCGGGCTGGGGATCGAGCGGTTCGTCTCGTGGGTGGCCGGGCTTTCGCACCTGCGGGAGGCGATCCCGTTTCCCCGAACGCTGTATCGGCTCCGCCCGTGAACGCAGGCGCCCGTCCGACCCGGGTCGGCCTCGTCAGCCTCGGATGCGCGAAGAACCTGCTCGACAGCGAGGTGATGCTCGGGGTCCTCGCCCGCCGGGGCTTCACGACCACCGACGATCCGGGCGAGGCCGACGCGCTCGTGGTGAACACCTGCGGGTTCATCGGGCCGGCCAAGGAGGAGGGCGTCGAGGCCATTCTCGAGATGGCGCGCCACCGGCGCGAGGGCCGCTGCCGGCGCCTCGTCGTGGCGGGGTGCCTCGCGCAGCGGTACGCCGCCGAGCTCACCCGCGAGATCCCCGAGATCGACGCGGTCTTGGGGCTCGACCAGGTCGAGCGGATCGCCGAGGCCTGCGACCCGGGGCCGCGGCTCGCGCCCCCGCTCGAGGCGGACGGCTCGGTGCGCTGGCTCTACGACCACACGACGCCGCGGATTCGGTCCACGCCTCGGCACCTCGCGTACCTGAAGGTCGCCGAGGGATGCGACCACCCGTGCACCTTCTGCGTGATTCCGCAGATCCGGGGCCGGTTCCGCAGCCGCACGCCGGAATCGGTGCTGGAGGAGGCGGCGTCGCTCGCGGCGGACGGCGTGCGCGAGCTGGTGCTCGTCGCGCAGGACACGACCGCGTACGGGGCCGATCTGGGCATGCGCCGCGGCCTCGCCTCGCTCCTGAGGGACCTGGCCGCGGTTCCCGGAATCGACTGGGTGCGTTTCCTGTACGCCTACCCCACGACGCTCGACGAGTCCATCCTCGACGCGATGGCCGAGGTTCCCGAGGTCTGCCGGTACGTGGACATCCCGCTACAGCACGCGAGCCGCCCGGTCCTGAAGCGGATGCGGCGCCCGGGAAACCGGAAGTCCAACGAGCGGCTCCTCTCCCGGATCCGGGAGCGCGTGCCCGGAGTCGCGATCCGCAGCACGTTCATCGTCGGCTTTCCGGGGGAGACCGAGGCCGATTTCCGCGAGCTGGAGGACTTCGTCCGCGAGGCCCGCTTCGACGCGATGGGAGCGTTCCTCTACTCGAACGAGGAGTCGGCGGCGTCGTGGGTTCCGGTCGAGACCGTGTCCGAGGAAATCAAGGCCGAGCGGCGGGACCGCCTCCTCGCCGCCGGGCGGGAGGCCGCGCTCGAGCGGAACCGGGAGATGGTCGGCCGCGTCGTCCCGGTGCTGGTGGACGGCCCCTGTGAGGAGAGCGACCTGCTCGTGTGCGGACGCACCGAGGGACAGGCGCCCGAGGTGGACGCGCGGGTCCTCCTCGTGGAGGGGGAGGCGCCCGTCGGCAGTTTCGTCGCGGCCCGGATCGCCGAGGCGCACGCGGAGGAGCTCGTCGCGGAATCGCTCTGCGAACTTCCCGGCCCCGCCGCGCCCGGATTGGTATAGTCCCGCCGCTCGGTGGCGGAAGCAGTTCCGCCTCCGGTTCCAGCCGCTGTCGCACTCCGGCAGCGGTTTCTTTTTCCCGATCGCGCGACGGAGGCGCTTCCGCATTCCCCACGACCCCCACGACCCCAAGGGAATCGTCGAACGAGTCGAGCGGTTGGCGCGCGAGGCCGCGGAAGCGGCGGGAGTAGGCCTCGCATGGGTCGAGATCAAGGGACCCCGTTCGGGGCGGAGACTGTGCGTATTCATCGAACGCGAAGCCGACGCGGTGGGTCTTGCCGACTGCGAGCGGGTGAACCACGCGCTCTCGGCGATGCTCGACGTGGAGGATCCGTTCCGGGGCCCGTACACGCTGGAGGTCAGCACTCCGGGCCTCTTCCGGCCCCTTCGCTCGCTGGCCGACTGCGAGCGCTTCCTGGGCCGGAGGATCCGGGTGCGGTATCGGGACGGCGACCGGGATTCCGAGCGGAGCGCGACCCTCGCCCGGGTCGAGGGCGGAGTCCTGCATCTGGGGACGACGCCGAAGGAGCTCGCGGTCGCGTGGTCCGCCGTCGCGGCGGCCCGCCTCGACCCCGACGTCGCCGCGTTGCTCCGAAGAGGAGCGCGACGATCGCGCTCGGAGAGCTGATCGCCGAAGTGGCCTCGGTTTCGGGAGTCCCCGCCCAAGAGATCGTCGCCAGCGTGGAGGCGGCTGCGGGTCGCGCCGCGTCGGAGAGCGCCGGCGAGGCAGTGGCGGTCCGGCTGGACCTAGAGACCGGCCGGTTCCACCGCGCGGCCTCCGAAGCGGGCGAGACCGAGCTCGAGGGACTCGCCCGGCCCGTTGTCCGCGCCGCCCGCGGCGAGCTGGAGGACCGGCTGCGCCAGTCCCGCCTGCTCGCGGGCGGCGAGCGGTTCCGCGACCGCATCGGAAAGCTCGAGACCGGGCGGGTGCTTCGCCGCGAGGGCGCGGACCTGATCGTCGATCTCGGCGCCTCCGTGGCCCGCTTGCCGGCGAACGAGCAGAGCCGCCACGAGGTGTTCAACCCCGACGACACCGTGCGTGCGGTCGTGGTCGCGCTGCGGCCCGAGGAGCCTCCGGTGATCCTCTCCCGGATCGCCCCCGAGGTGGTGGCCGGGGCGCTCGAACGCGAGGCGCCCGAGGTCCGCTCCGGGATCGTCCGCGTCCGGGGGGTGGCGCGGCTGCCGGGGGTGCGCGCCAAGGCGGCCGTGTCCGCCGAGCGCCGGGACGTGGATCCGGTGGCGTGCTGCCTCGGCCCCGGCGGGAGCCGGATTCGGGCGGTCAGCCGGGAGCTTCGGGGCGAGCGCGTGGACGTCGTGCGCTGGCATCCCGATCCGGCGGTCTTCGCCCGGCACGCGCTGCGTCCGGCGGAAGTGCTTTCGGTGGGCCCGGATCCCGATTCCCGGGAGCCCGGCGCCTTGCTGGTGCTGGTGGCCGAGGAGGAGCTGCCCCGAACGCTCGGCAAGCGCGGCCAGAACGTCCGCCTCGCCGCCGATCTGCTCGGCGCGCCGCTCGAGGTGCGCGCCCCGGAGGAAGGCGGCACGCGCGCGGGCGGATCCGCCCGGGGCAGGGGACCGCGCCCGCCAATGCGCGGCCGCGAAGTGGAGCGGCGGCCCCGGCGCGAGGACGACGACCGCCGCCGGTTCCGCCGCGAGGGGACGGATCGCCCGCCGCGCCGCGACGGCGACGACCGCCGCCGGTTCCGCCGCGAGGGGACGGATCGCCCGCCGCGCCGCGACGGCGACGACCGCCGCCGGTTCCGCCGCGAGGGGACGGATCGCCCGCCGCGCCGCGACGGCGACGACCGCCGCCGGTTCCGCCGCGAGGGGACGGATCGCCCGCCGCGCCGCGACGACGACCGCCGCCGCCGGTTCCGCCGCGAGGGGACGGATCGCCCGCCGCGCCGCGACGGCGACGACCGCCGCCGGTTCCGCCGCGAGGGGACGGATCGCCCGCCGCGCCGCGACGGCGACGACCGCCGCCGGTTCCGCCGCGAGGGGACGGATCGCCCGCCGCGCCGCGACGACGACCGCCGCCGCCGGTTCCGCCGCGAGGGGACGGATCGCCCGCCGCGCCGCGACGGCGAGCGTCGGCCCTTCCCCCAGGAGCGAGGTCGGCGGCGCCCGAATTCGGCGCCCGGTAGCGATAGCCTACGCGCCAGCCGCGGGCCGGAGCCGGTGGACGAGCAGGCGCCCGTTCCCGAGCCGACGGAACCGAGCGCCCCCGAGAGCACCGACTGATTCCATGCCAGCAACCGTCCGCGTGAGCGATCTCGCGAAGGAGCTCGGCATGGAGCCGGGCGAGCTGCTCGCGACGCTGAAGGCCGACCCCAAGGTGCGGGTGCGCACGGTTTCGTCGTCCATTCCGGACATCGCCGCCAAGCGGATCCGCACCAAGCTGCGCATCCAGCGGGGAAAGGCCAAGCGCGTGGACCGCCGCGCCGAAGCTCGGGAGAAGATCCGCCAGGCGGAAGCGGAGCGGGCGGCGGCGGCCGAGCGCGAGAAGGCCGATCGGGAGGTCCGCGAAGTCGAGGCGGCTCGCGAGCGCGCCGCCGCCGAAGCCCGGGAGGCCGAGCGGCAGCGGGCCGAGCAGGAGCGCGCGGCCGAAGCCAGGCGCCTCGCGGCCGAGCAGCAGGCGCTGCGGGCCGCTCGCGAGGCCGAGGCGAAGCGTCGGGCCCAGCAGGAGCGCGAGGCCGCCGAAGCGGCCCGACAGCGCGCCGCGTCCGCCAAGGCCGAGGTCCGTCCGGTCGCGCAGGAACGCGCCGCCGAGTCCAAGGAGTCCGGAAAGACCGCGGCGACCGACGTTTCGCCCGCCCCCGCTCGGGGGCGCCGGCGTCTGGAGACCGCAAGCATCGCCGCGGCGGCGAGCCCCGCGACGTTCCGTCCGGGGGCGACCGAGCGTGTCATCGCCGCTTCGCTCACCCGGACCCCCACGCGGCGAGCCACGCCGCCCCGAATCCGCGCCACGCCGCCGTCGCTGCGGCCCTCGCGCCCGGGTCCGCCCTCGAAGCCGGGCGGCCGTCCCGGCCCCGGCAAGCGCTCGCGGTCGCGCCGCGCGGCGGCCCCCACCGACGCGCCCGAGACGACGCTCGACGGATTCGACAGCCCGCTGCCTCCCGGGCTGCGGCAGGCGGGGCGGGAGTTCCGGACCACCGCGACGATCGAGCTGGGCGATCTCATCTCGCTCAAGGATCTCGCCGACGCAATGTCCATCCCGCCGGTGGAGGTGGTCAAGGGCCTGCTGCTCAAGCACGGCGTGGTGGCCTCCATCAACCAACTGCTGGACCAGGAGACCGCCGCGCAGGTCGTGCGCGGCTTCGGCGGCAAGGTCGCCGAGGCGGCGGTCGCGGTGGCGAAGGCGACCGAGGACGCGGAGGCTTCGGTCGTGGGACTCGTGGAGCGCGCCCCGGTGATCACCGTCATGGGGCACGTGGACCACGGCAAGACCAGCCTCCTCGACGCGATCCGCGAGTCGCGGGTGGTGGACAGCGAGGCGGGCGGCATCACCCAGCACATGAGCGCCTACGCGGTGCAGTCGAACGGCCACCCGATCGTGTTCCTGGACACGCCGGGCCACGAGGCGTTCAGCAAGATGCGGGCGCGGGGCGCCAACGTCACCGACGCGGTCATTCTCGTGGTCGCGGCCGACGACGGAGTCAAGGAGCAGACGCTCGAGGCGCTGAGCCACGCCCGGGCGGCCAAGGTCCCGATCGTGGTCGCGGTCAACAAGATGGACCGCCCCGGCGCGAACGCGGAAACGGTCATGCGTCAGCTCTCCGAGCGCGGGCTCAACCCCGAGGAATGGGGCGGGGACACGATCTTCTGCCCGGTGTCGGCGAAGACGAAGGAGGGGCTGGACGACCTGCTTCAGTCGGTGCTCACGGTCGCCGAGCTCGAGGAGCCGATGGCCAACCCGAACGAGCTGGCGCACGGCGTGGTTCTCGAGGCGCGCAAGGATCGCGGACGCGGTTCGGTCGCGCAGTTGCTCGTCCAGGGCGGCAGCCTCTCGGTCGGAGACGTGGTCAGCGCCGGCGGGGCGTGGGGCAAGGTCCGGGCGCTCCTCGACGAGCGCGGCAAGCGGATGAAGAAGGCGCCGCCTTCGACCCCGGTGGAAGTTCTCGGCCTCAGCGACGTGCCGGTGGTGGGGGATCGCTTCCGGGTCACGCCCGCGCCCGCCGAGGCGCGGCGGGTCGCCGAGGAACGGCAGGACGCGAACCGCATGCAGCGGATCGAGGGCCGCCAGCGGCTGAACCTCGCCACGCTCCACGCGCAGGTCTCCGGCGAGGGCCGCAAGGAGCTGCCGATCGTGGTCAAGGCGGACGTCGGCGGCACCGTCGAGGCGGTGCGGGACACGCTGATGAAGCTCGGGAACCGGGAAGTGAGCGTGCAGGTGGTGCACGCCGCCGCCGGCGCGGTGACCGAGACCGACGTGAACCTCGCCGCGGCGGCGGACGCCATCGTGGTCGCGTTCGGCGTGCGTCCGGAACCCTCCGCGGCGCGGCTCGCCGAGCGCGAGGGCGTCGAGATCCGCGCCCACACCGTGATCTACCACCTCACCGAGGAAATCGAGAAGGCCATCGTCGGGATGCTCAAGCCCGAGATGGAGGTCGTCGAGGTCGGGAAGATCGAGGTGCGCAAGACGTTCCAGGTGCCCCGCGTCGGCGTGGTGGCCGGCTCGTACGTGCTGGAGGGGACCGTGCCCAAGAGCGCCCGGGTGCGGCTCGTCCGCGACGGGCGGGTCGTCCACGAGGGCCGGATCGGCAGCCTCCGCCGCTTCAAGGAGGACGTGGGCAAGGTGCGCGAGGGGTTCGAGTGCGGCGTCGGCCTCGCCGGCTACAACGACGTCAAGATCGGCGACATCATCGAGGCCTTCGAGGAGGTTCCGGTCGAGAATCGGGCGCTGGGCTGATCCCGGCTCCCGTCTGGCCGTCTCGCCGGGCATGGCAGTCACGTCGGTCGGCGTCCTGCTGCTGACGCTGTCGCTGCCGGGAGCCCGCTCGCTCAAGGACCGGCGGCGGGTGGTCCGTTCGCTCGGGGATCGGCTTCGCGCCCGCTGTCAGGTCGCCGTCGCCGAGACCGGGGATCCGCAGGCGCTGCGGGAAGCGGAGCTGAGCGTGGTCGCCATCGGCAGCGGGCGGCCGGTCGTTCAGGCGCGGCTTTCGGCGGCGTCGGCGCTGGCGGTCCGGGCGTTCCCGGCCGAGGTGTCCGGCGCGGAGATCGTGTGGGCCCGGCTGGACGGCGGCGGGGGGGACGAGCATGTCGAGGCTTGAGGCCCCGGGCGCGTGGGCCCGGTCGGACCGCGTCGGCGAGCAGCTTCGCCGCGAAATCTCCGACATGCTGCGCTTCGAGTTCGGGGATCCGCGCATCGCCCGCGCCACCGTGACGCGGGTGGAGATGGCGCGCGATCTCTCGGTGGCGAAGGTCCGAGTGTCCGTGCTCGGCTCGCCCGAAGAGCGCGACGAGACGCTCAAGGCGCTTCGGCGCGCCGAAGGCCGGGTGCGCGGGATGCTCGGCGCCCGGGTGCGGCTGCGGCTGACGCCGGAAGTGCGCTTCGTGTACGACCCGTCGGTGGAGTTCGGGATTCGCCTCGAGCGCCTCCTCGAGGAGGAGCGCGAACGTCGCCCGGCGCCGGAGCCCGACCCCGACGAGGCGGAGCGCTGACCCCATCGCCGGAGGAGGCTACGCTCCAGGGCCTGCTGCTCGTGGACAAGGAGCCGGGGATCACCTCCGCCGGAGTGGTCCGGAAGGTCGCGCGGGTCTCGGGCGGAGTTCGGACCGGGCACGCCGGATCGCTGGATCCGTTCGCGACCGGGCTCCTTCCCCTGTGCCTCGGCCCCGCCACCCGCCTGATCCGGTTCGTGGGCGCCGGCGCGAAGCGGTACCGGGCGACCGTCCGCTTCGGCCAGGGGACCGACACCGACGACTGCACCGGGCGCCCGATCGGCGCGCCCGGGCCGCCGCCGGAGGAGGAGCGGCTCCGGGAGGCGCTTCCCGAGTTCGTCGGGGACCTCCTCCAGACGCCGCCCCGGTACTCGGCGAAACGGGTCGCCGGTCGTCGCGCCCATCGGCTGGCGCGCGCGGGCAGGGAAGTGGAGCTGGCCCCGGTTCCGGTGCGGGTGTTTTCCCTCGAGCTCGTGGACTACGACGGGCGCGACGCCGTGATCTCCTGCGAGGCCGGGCCCGGCGCCTATGTGCGGGCGCTCGCGCGGGATCTGGGGCGCCGCCTAGGAGCGGGGGCGCACCTCGCCGCGCTGCGGAGGCTGGCGGTGGGCCGCCACCGGGTCGAGGCGGCGGTTTCCCTCGACGCGCTCGGAACCCGGGACGAGCTTCGGGCCGCGCTTCTGGATCCGCTCGAGGTGTTTCTCGGCTGGGAGCGCCTCGAACTGGCGCCCGACCAGGCGCTGCGGCTCACGCACGGGGCGCCGATCCCGGCGGAGGGCGTTCCCGGCGAGCGGCGGGCGGCGGTCGAACACGACAGTGTCGGACGCATTCGATTCGTTGCGGTTGTAGAGGCGACGGCGACTTCGTGGCGTCCGTTGGTCGTTTGGCCGCGCGGCGCGGGGTCGGGACGGGAGTGACCGTGTGCTACGCTGCCGCCGTTCCATTTGGCGCTGACAAGGGAGTTCCGACTGCGAGACGCCCTTTCGGCGGCCCGGGCCGGCGTGGCCGGCTCGCCGCGGCGACCTCCGCCGCCCGTTTCAAGAACGGTCATTCCGAGAGTTGACAGGATCAGGCACGTGACCTTGACGCCAGACATCCGGCAGGACATCATCGGGCGGCACCGCCGTCACGACACGGACGTGGGATCCCCCGAAGTGCAGGTTGCCATGCTCACCGCGCGCATCTCCGGGCTGACGGGCCACTTCACCACTCACAAGAAAGACCATCACTCCCGACGGGGGTTGCTGAAGATGGTCAGCCGCCGGCGCCGCCTGCTGGACTACCTCCGCCGCACGGACGCGGACCGGTATCGCCAGTTGATCGCGGAGCTCGGTCTCAGGAAGTAAACGGCGCCCATCGTCGCCGTCGCGCCTGCGCACCCTCGCCCAATCCCTCCATAGGAAGGCAGTCACGTTGGTTCATTCCGTTCAAGCCCGTATCGGGGCAAGCGATCTCGTCATCGAGACCGGGCGCGTCGCGCGCCAGGCGGCCGGTTCGGTCACCGTGCGCTACGGCGACACCGTCGTTCTCTCCACCGCGGCCGCGTCCGCCCGGCCGCGCCCGGACGTGGACTTCCTCCCGCTGGCCGTGGACTACCGCGAGAGCTTCTACGCCGCGGGCCGCATCCCGGGCGGGTTCTTCAAGCGCGAGGGCCGTCCCAACGAGCGGGAGATCCTCACCTGCCGCCTGATCGACCGCCCGCTGCGGCCGCTGTTCCCCTCGACGTGGCGCAACGACACGCAGATCACCTGCCTGTTGCTCTCCGCGGACCGCGAGAACGATTCGGACGTGCACGCGCTCACCGGGGCGGCCACCGCGCTCGTGATCTCGGACCTGCCGTTCGACACGGCGGTCACCGCGGTCCGGGTCGGTCAGGTCGATGGCGAGTTCGTGCTGTTCCCCTCGCAGTCCCAGTTGGGCGACTCCCGGCTGAATCTGGTCGTCGCCGGCACCCGCGACGCCATCGTGATGGTCGAGGCCGGCGCAGAGGAGATCGCGGAGTCGCGGATGGTGGAGGCGCTGGCGTTCGCCCACGAGCACATCCGCTCCATCGTGGCGCTTCAGGAAGAGTTGCGCGACCTCGTCCAACCGACCAAGCGCGAGGCGGCTCCCGAGCGGCGCGACGCCGAGCTCGAGCAGAAGGTCCGCGCCGAGTTCGCCGGGCCGCTGTCCGCAGCCATGCGCACGAAGGGCAAGCTCGCGGCCGCTTCCGCGGTCGCCGGCGTGAAGGCCGACGTACTCGCGGCCCTCGCCGATCGCGACGACGATCTCCGGGCGCTCGCCGGAGAGGTGGATCGGATCGTGAAGGGACTCGAGGAGGACATCCTCAGGAAGTGCATCCTCGAGGAGGGGACTCGCCTCGACGGCCGCGCCTTCGACGAGATCCGCGAGATCACGTGCGACGTCTCGGTGCTCCCGCGCGCCCACGGGTCGGCGATCTTCACCCGCGGCGAGACGCAGGCGCTCGCGGTCACCACGCTCGCCCCCCCCAGCGAGGGGCAGCGCCTCGACTGGGTGCACGGCGGCGGCGAGAAACGGTTCATGCTGCACTACAACTTCCCGGCGTTCTCGGTCGGCGAGGCGCGGATGATGCGCGGTCCCGGCCGGCGCGAGATCGGCCACGGCGCGCTGGCGGAACGCGCGCTCCTGCCGGCGATCCCGGACGAGGGCGAGTTCAACTTCGCGATTCGCGTGGTCTCCGACACGCTCGAGTCCAACGGGTCCAGCTCCATGGCCGCCGTCACCGGCGGCTGCCTCGCGCTGATGGACGCCGGGGTGCCGCTCCGCGCACCGATCGCCGGCATCGCGATGGGTCTGGTCACCGACGGCGAGACGAGCCGCATCCTGACCGACATCGCGGGCGCCGAGGACCACTTCGGCGACATGGACTTCAAGGTGGCCGGCACGCAGAGCGGGATCACCGCCCTGCAGATGGACATCAAGGTCTCGGGCCTGAAGCTCGAGCTCGTCGCCGAGGCACTCCAGAAAGCCAAGGAAGCCCGGATCGCGATCCTCGGGAAGATGGCCGCGACGCTCCCGGCGCCGCGCAAGGAGACCTCCGAGCACGCGCCGAGCATCCTCACCATGAAGATCCCGGTCCGGAAGATCCGGGAGGTCATCGGAGCCGGCGGCAAGACGATCCGCGCGATCACCGACGAGACCGGCGCCCGCGTGGACGTCGGCGACGACGGCGTGATCCACATCGCGGGCGCGGACGCCGCGTCGGCGCGCCGGGCGCAGGAGCGGATCGACGGGATCGCCAACGGCCCGACCCCCGAGGTGGGGCGCGACTACACCGGCGTCGTCAAGACGATCGTGGACTTCGGGGCGTTCGTGGAGATCCTGCCCGGCACCGACGGGCTGCTCCACATCTCGGAAATCGCCGATCGCCACGTGCACAGCGTCCGGGACGAGCTCCAGGAAGGCGACGAGGTCGAGGTCCGCGTGATCGAGATGGACCAGGGCGGCAAGGTGCGGCTCTCCACCAAGGAGATCCTCCGCGAGCGCGCCGGCCTGCCGCCGTCGCCGCCGCGCAACACGCGCCGGCGGGGGCCCGGAGGTCCGCCGCGCCGCCGGGACCGGGGCGACCGCGAGTACCGCGGCCGCGACCGGGGAGACCGGGACCGCCGGGGGCGCTGACCCCGGCCGCGTCCTCAGGCGCCGGGCAGGGGCTCGCCGGTGATCCGCCGGTAGATGCTCAGGAAGCGCTCGGTCGTGCCCGCGACCACTTCCGGCGGAAGCGGGGGCGGCGGGGGCGACTTGTCCCAGTCGAGGGTCTCGAGGTAGTCGCGCACGTACTGCTTGTCGAAGCTCGCCTGGAGCCGTCCCGGCTCGTAGTCGTCGGCCGGCCAGAAGCGGGACGAGTCCGGGGTCAGCACCTCGTCGATCAGGTGGAGCGCGCCGTCCTCGTCCTCGCCGAACTCGAGCTTGGTGTCCGCCATGATGATGCCCCGGGGGCGCGCCCACTCCACGCCCCGGACGTAGATCTCCCGCGAAAGGCGGTGCAGCTCGCGGGTGCGCTCGAACCCGAGGGCGTTCGCCATGAACGCCTCGCTGACGTTTTCGTCGTGGCCGCTCTCCGCCTTGGTGGCCGGGGTGAACAGCGGATCCGGAAATCGTTCGGCGAGCTGCATGCCGTCGGGCAGCGCGATCCCGCAGACGCTCCCCTCGCGCCGGTATTCCTTCCAGCCCGACCCGTAGAGGAAACCGCGCATCACGCACTCGAAGAGCACCGGACGCAGCTTCCGGACGAGCATCGAGCGTCCGGCGAGGTCCGCGCCCGCCGACCGGAAGGGCTCCGGGTAGTCGTCCGGGTCGTCGGTCACGAGGTGGTTGGGCGCGATGTTCCCGGTGCGGCGCAGCCACCACGCCGAGAGGCTGTTAAGCACCCGGCCCTTCTGCGGAATGCCCTGCGGCAGCACCACGTCGAACGCGGAGACCCGGTCCGAGGTCACGAGCAGCAGGTGGTCGTCCCCCACCGCGTAGATGTCGCGGACCTTCCCGCGGGAGATGGGTTCCGCGCCGGGAATCGAAGTCTGGAGAAGTGCGTCTGGCATCCCTCGAATTCTAGGCCCTTCGTTTGTCCGGCCGGCCGTGTGCTACTTTCCAAGCGTCCGATGCACCACCGGGTCAGCGCCGCCGAGCGTCCGCGCCGCGCCCCCGCCGCTTGATCGCACGTTCGCGCCGCGGGCCGGAAGCGCTCGCCCGCGTCCGGTGACCGGATGACCCGGATTCCGATTCCCGGCGACGCCGGGCTCGCCTTCTTCGGCATCCGCGACCGCAACCTGCGCGGCCTCGGGGAGCTGCTCGGGCTCACCTTGGCGAGCCGCGGCGACGTCCTTCTCGCCGAAGGGCCCGACGACCGGATCGCGCTGCTTTCGTCCGCCCTCGACGAGCTCGCCGCGATCGGCGGCGAGGTGGCGCGGTACCGGATGAGCGACCTGCGCACCGCGGTCCGCATCCTCGGCCAGCACCCCGGGGCCTCGCTGCGCGAGTACTTCCTCGACACGGTCGTGCAGCCCGCTCCGGGCAAGACGATCCGCCCGCGCAGCTTCGGGCAGCTCCAGTACCTGCGGGCCATGCGCCAGAGCGAGCTGGTCCTGTGCGCCGGCCCAGCGGGAACCGGAAAGACGTGGCTTGCGATGGCGGTCGCGGTCGAGGCGCTTCAGACCCAGCAGGTCCGCCGGATCGTCTTCACCCGCCCCGCGGTCGAGGCCGGCGAGAAACTGGGCTTCCTGCCCGGCGACCTCATCGAGAAGGTGGATCCCTACCTGCGTCCGCTCTACGACGCGCTCCACGACATGATGGACCCCGAGCGGGTGATGCGCCTGCGCGAGCGCGGAGTCATCGAGATCGCCCCGATCGCCTTCATGCGGGGGCGCACGCTGAACGAGTCGTTCATCATCCTCGACGAGGCGCAGAACACCTCGCCGGAACAAATGAAGATGTTCCTCACCCGGATCGGGCACGGCACCCGGGCGGTGGTCACCGGGGACGTCACCCAGAACGACTTGCCTCGCGGGCAGGCCAGCGGGCTCGAGGAATGCCTCGAGGTCGTGGGCGGTCTCGACGGCGTGGGTCTCGTGCACCTCCGTGACGGCGACGTGGTCCGCCACCGGCTGGTCCAGGCCATCGTCCGGGCGTACGCGCGAAGTGAGAGCCGGAACCCCCGATACGAGGACCGGCGGGCTCTGGCGCGGGTGGAATCGCATGGCTGACGACGCCTCGGCCGGACGGCTCGCACCGCTGCGGGCGCTCGTCCTGCGTTCCCGCGACTGGGTGTTCGATCGCCCGCTGCTCACCGGAAGCGCGCTCGCGCTGGTGCTCGCGCTGCTCATCTGGCCCCGGCTGGGCTTCCGTTCGCCGGTGTACGAGGTCGGCGACATCGCGACCGCGACGGTCCGCGTCTCCGCCGACTTCACCTATGAGGACGCGGCGGCGACCGAGGAGCGCCGCCAGGAGGCGCTGGAGGTCGTTCCCGACGTCTATGACTTCGATCCGCAGGTTCGGGAGACGGTGCGGGCGCGCATCGCTCGCGGGTTCGCCTTCGGGCGGCAGTCGATCGAGGCGGACACCGCCTCGGAAGACGCCTTCGCCGAGAGCGCCGCGCGCGAGTTCGGCGTCGAGCTCGCGCGGGACGAGCTGGCGCTCCTCCTGGGGCTGGAGTTCCGGGAATCGGTGGAGCGCAACCTGACCGACGCGGCGGTCAGCGTGCTCGCGCGCGACATCCTCGCCGAGAAGAGCGCGCTCGCGGCGCTCGGGAGGCCGATCCAGCGCCAGGACGCCGAACGCGGCGAGGTCCACGTGCTCCCCGATCTCACCGACGTGTTGTCCATCGAGGACGCGGCGCGGGCGGCGCGGCTCCAGATGCTGGCGCTCTCCGAGGAGTCCGGTCCCGACCGGGCCGCGCTCGCCGAGCTCGCGCAGCGGTTCATCCAGCCCACGCTGGCGCGCAACGAAGTGGCCACCACCAGATCGCGGGCGTCGGCCGAGGAGAACGTGGATCCGGTGGTGATCCAGCTTCGGGAGGGGCGGACCCTCCTGCGCGCCGGAGACGAGGTGACCGAGGATCACCTGCGCCGGCTCGACGCCATGCGGGCGTTCGCGCCGGTGGCGTCTCCGTGGGCGGGCGTCGGCGCGCTGCTGTTCACTTCGCTCGCCGCCTGGATCCTGTTCCGCCTGTACCAGCCGGCCCGCTCCGGCCGGCGGTGGATGGTCCACGGGTTCGCCCTCGCAGGCGCCCTGATCGTCGCGCACCTCGCCATCACCCGGCTTCTCGGATTCCTCTGGCGCGCGGCGGCCGCCCAGTCGGGTAGCGAGGCGTTCGTGGATTCCTCGATGTACGTCTTCGCGGTGCCCTACGCCGCGGTTCCGCTGCTCTCCGTCATTCTCGAGAACCGGGCCACGGCGGTGCTGAACGCGACCGTGTTCGCGGCGCTCGTGACCGTCATGACCGGAAACGTCATCGTGGGGCCGTTCGCGCTCGTCAGCGGGCTGATCGCGGTGCTGGCGCATTCCCGCATGGCGCGGCGGACCGACGTGGTCCGGCTCGGATCGCTCGTCGGCGCCGGAAGCGTGGTCGTGGTGCTCGGCCTCGACCTGCTGCGCGCCGACGGCGGCGATCCGGTCCGGCTCGCGGTGGAGGCCGCCTCGGCCTTCGGCGGGGGTCTCCTGACGGCGCCGCTCGTGATCCTGCTGCTTCCAGCGCTGGAGGCGGCGTTCGAGCGGACGAGCGACCTGCGCCTCATGGAGCTCGCTCGGCGCGACAACCCGGTGCTTCGGAGGCTCGCGCTCTACGCGCCGGGCACCTACCAGCACAGCGTTCTCGTGGGGCTCCTTTCGGAGTCGGCCGCGTCGGCCATCGGCGCGAACGCGATCCTCTGCTCAACCGGCGCCCTCTACCACGACATCGGGAAGCTGCGGCGGGCGGAGTTCTTCGTCGAGAACATGCGGGGCGCGAATCCGCACGACCACCTTCCGCCGCGGCAGAGCGCGATCATCATCATCAAGCACGTCGAGGAGGGGATCCGGGACGCCGAGCGGCTCGGTCTGCCCAAGGACATCGTGGACATGGTTCCGCAGCACCACGGGACCCGGCGGCTCCGGGTGTTCCTCGAGCGGGCGCGGAAGGCGGCCGCCGAGAACGGCGGAACCGTGCGCGAGGAGGACTTCCGCTACCCCGGCCCGAAGCCCCAGACCCGCGAAGCCGCCATCGTGATGATGGCCGACAGCATCGAGGCGGCCGCCCGCAGCGTCGAGAAACCGTCGCGGGTCGAGCTCGAGCGGGTCATCGACCGGATCGTGGACTCGATGATGGAGGACGACCAGTTCGACGAGAGCGACCTTCGGCTGGGCGACATGGTCCGCATCCGGGAGAGCTTCCTCGCCACGCTCGAGGGGATTCATCATCGGCGGATTTCGTATCCCGGGTTCGACTTCCGGAAGCCGGCCGATGCCTGATCGGGAAGCGCCCGCCTTCGCGATCCAGAATCGGCAGCGCCGCTTCCGCGTGGATCGGGCGGGGCTGGAGCGCCTTCTCCGCGCCGTCGCCCGCGACGTGATTCCCGGCGATCCCCGCGGCGCGACGCTGCGCGTCGTGTCCGACCGGGCGATGCGCGCCGTGAACCGCGCCTACCGGGCGAAGGACCGGCCCACGGACGTGCTCGCCTTTCCCGCGGAACCGGTTCCGGTCGGGGAGCCCTACCTCGGCGATCTCGTGGTGTCGGCCGATTCCGCCGCCCGTCAGGCCGAGGAGCGGGGAGCGACGCTCGACCAGGAACTGCGCGTCCTCCTCGTGCACGGCTTCTTGCATCTCGTCGGCTACGACCACGAACGCGACGCCGGCGAGATGGAGCGGCTGGAGCGCCTCCTGCGCCGGCGCCACGGGCTCGCCGGATGACCTGGACGGCGCTCGCCGCAGCCAGCCTCGTCCTCGGGGCGGCGCTCGTCGTGGTGCTCGCGCTGTTCGAGATCGCCTTCTTCTCGTCGAGCGAGGTCGCCGTGCGGGTGCTCGCCGAGCACACCGACGAATCGGACTCGCTGCGGGAGAGCCTCAGCGATCCGCTGGTCGTGCTCGTGCCCTCCCGGCTCGGCCTCGCCGCGGTCGCGGTCGCCTCGTGGCTCGTGGCGGAGCGCGCCTCCGGACCGTTTCTCGCGGCCGCCGCGCCCGGCGCGTTCGGGCTGGCGTGGATCGCGCTGCGGGAGCTGCTCCCCGCGACGGTCCTGCTGCAGGATCCGGAACGCGTGCTCAAGCGCGTGCTCCCATGGTTCCGTCGCTGGGAGCGCCTCGCCGCGCCGGTCGCGGTTCCGCTGCGGCGGGCGCTGCGCCGCTCCTTCCCGGTCCCGGGCGAGCCAGACGACGACGCCACCGAGGCGGAGGTCGAGGCCTTCCTCCGCACCGGCGCGGAGGAGGGGATTCTGGAGGACGACGAGACCGACATGGTGCGGGGCGTGCTCGAACTCGGCGACACCGTCGTCCGGGAGGTCATGACCCCGCGCCCGAGGGTGGTCTCGCTCGGCTGCCGCGCCACCGTCGGGGAGGCCCGGCGGCTCGTCGCGGAAGGCCGCCACCACCGCCTGCCGGTCTTCGACGAGAGCGATCGTCCGGTCGGAATCGTGAACGTCGTGGACCTCCTGTCCCCGGGCGCCGACGAGGAGCTCGGGGCGTACGTCCAACCGGTTAGGACGGCGCCCGAGACCCAGCCGGCGGACGAGCTGCTTCGCGACTTCCAGAAGGACAAGCAGACGTTCGCGGCGGTCGTGGACGAGCACGGCTCGGTCTCCGGAATCGTGACGCTGCGGGACATTTCCGAGGAGGTCGTGGGCGAAGTGCGGGACGACGAGGGCGCGCCCGGCGCCGATTTCGTCGTGGAGGGAGAATGCCGGGTCCGCGCGCGGGGCGCCGCCCAACTGGACGCGGTGAACCGCGAATCGCAGCTCGACATCCCGGATTCGCTCCGGGGAGCGCCGCTCGACACCGTGGGAGGCTTCGTGGTGGCCGCGTTCGGGCGCATTCCGAGGCCCGACGAGGTCGCGGAGCACGGGGGGCTGCGGATCGAGGTGCTCGCGGCGAACGAGCGCAGCGTGGAGCTCGTGCGCGTGACCCGGCGCTCGCCCGCCGCCTGAATGACGCGGGAAGGCGCGGCGCATCGGGCCGGCTTGGTCGCGCTCCTCGGCCCGCCGAACGCGGGCAAGTCCACGTTGCTCAACCGCCTCACCGGGGCGCCCCTCGCGATCGTCACGAAGAAGGCGCAAACGACCCGCAGGCGCATCCTCGGCGTGGCGCGCCGTCCGGGCCTCGAGCTGATCCTCCAGGACACGCCGGGGATCCATCGTCCCCGCCACCGGCTCGGCGAGGCGATGATGCGCGAGGCGGTCGATACGCTCGGCGGCGCCGACGTGGCGCTCGCCGTCGTGGACGCGGCGGCGCCCGATCCCGACGGGGAAAGGGTCCTCGCCCGTCATCTACAGCGGTATTCCGGGCCCCGCGTGATCGGGATCAACAAGATCGACGCGACGCCGGCCGGCCGCTCGCGGGAGCGGGAAGAATTCTTTCGTTCGCTCGATCTCGGCGCGGTCGTTCCGTTCTCCGCCCGGACCGGCGAGAACGTCGAGGCGCCCGGCGGGCTGGTCTCGCTCCTCCAGTCGCTGCTTCCGCTGTCCCCGCCGCTCTTTCCCGAGGACCAGATCACCGATCTGCCCGAGGCGTTCTTCGCCGGGGAGATCGTCCGCGAGCGCATGCTCTTCCACCTCCACCAGGAGGTGCCCCACGCGGCCGCGGTCCGGATCGAGCTCTACGACGCGGCCGGGACCCCGCTGCGCATCGAGGCCTCGCTGCTTGTGGACCGCGACTCCCACAGGGGCATCGTGATCGGGCGCGGCGGCTCCATGCTGAAGCGCATCGGCAGCGAATCCCGCGCCCGCATCGAGCGGCGCGCCGGTCGCAAGGCGCACCTTCAGCTCCAGGTGCGGGTGCGTGCCGGCTGGCGCGACAACGCCGGAATCCTGCGCGATCTCGGCCTCTGAGGCGCGGGGCCGCGTGGTACGATGCGGCCCTAGATGCGCCCCGCCGAGCGATCCGACCAGCCTCCGGAATCCGGTTCCGGGAGGTCTCGCCGGACCCGCGCCGGGATGCGCCAACCCCAGGATCATCATGGCGCTTACGAAGACTCCGCTGCTCGCGGAGACCGTGCGCAAGCTGGTCAGCCGGGGCGCGGACGTTAACGCCCAGCGCATTCTCGGGAAGCTGCATCCGGCGGATGTGGCCCAGGTGCTGAACGACCTGCCCGAGCCCTATCGGCTGAAGACGTTCCGCATCACGCTGGCGGACGACTCCGGCTTCGCCGCGCAGGCGATCGGGGAGCTCGGGCTCGAGCAGGCGGCGCTGCTCGTCGGCCAACTGGATCCCCGCGAGGTCTCCGGTCTCTTCCAGGAGATGGACCCCGACGACGCGGCCTCGCTCCTGAGCGAGTTGCCGGAGGCGCTGCGCGACGAGGTCATCGCCGGGATGCGGGGCGAGCAGGCCTCCGACGTGGAGGACCTGCTCCAGTACCCCGAGCGGACCGCCGGCCGCATCATGAACCCCAAGGTGTTCTCGCTGGGCGAGGACACGGCGATCGGCGAGGCCATCCAGCGGCTGCAGGACTCGCAGGACGTGGAGATGGTCTTCTACATCTACGTGGTGGACCAGCACGGCACGCTCGTGGGGGTCATGTCCTTGCGCCATCTGCTGCAGCGGCGCCCCGAGGCGCTGCTGTCCGAGTCCATGGTCACCGACGTGCTGCGGGTGCGGACCGACATGGACCAGGAGGAGGTCGCCCAGCTCGTCGCCAGCTACAACATCCTGGCCACGCCGGTCGTGAACCACCAAGGAAAGCTGGTCGGGGTCATCACGGTCGATGACGTGATCGACGTCATCAAGGAGGAGGCCACCGAGGACATGTACCGGCTCGCCGGGGTCGGCCTCGCGGAGACCGTGTTCACGAAGCCCACCCGTTCGGTGCAGTTGCGGATCCCCTGGCTCGGGGTGAACGTCGTGACCGCGCTGCTGGCCGCGGCGGTCGTGAACCTGTTCGAGGCGTCCATCGCGCAGTTCGCGGTGCTCGCCGTCTTCATGCCGCTGGCCCCGCTGCTCGGCGGCAACGCCGGCAACCAGACGCTCACGGTGATGGTCCGGGGCATCGCGCTCGGGGAGCTGAACTGGAAGAACAGCCGGCCGGCGCTGCTGAAGGAGCTCGCGGTGGGGGCCGTGAACGGAGTCCTGATCGGGGGCGTGGTGGCGCTTCTCGCGCTTGCGTGGAAGGGAGACTGGCGCGTCGGCGCGGCGCTCGGGGTCGCGCTTTGGGGAACGATGCTGGTCGCGGCGCTCTTCGGCACGCTGATGCCGCTGACCCTGCGGTGGCTCAAGGTGGATCCGGCGCTCGCGTCTTCGGTGTTCGTCACCACCGCGACCGACGTGGCCGGACTCATGCTGTTCCTCGGCCTCGGCAGCGCCGCGCTGCAGTACATCTGACCTTCGTGCCCCTCAGGGAGTCCCGGTGCTTCGTGCTCCGGACCTGGCCAGTCAAGGAGTCGGACCGCGTGGTCGTGCTCTTCAGCGGCGAGCAGGGGAAGGTGCGGGCCTGGGCGCGCGGGGCGCGCAAGCCGCGCTCGCGCCTCGGAGCGCTCGAGGTCGGCAACGAGCTGGACGTGGGGTGGTTCGAGCGGGAGGGACGCGAACTGGTGAACGTGGACCGGGCGGACCTCGTGGAGTCGGCGCTGCCGCTCGTGCGCGATCCGGTGCGGGGCGCGGCGCTGACGTTCTTCGCCGACCTCGCCGACCTCTTTGCTTCCGAGGGAGTCGCGAGCCCCCAGCTCTACCGCCTGATGGCGGCGTGCCGCGACGCGCTGCTGGGCGGAAGCCCGCCGGAAGCGGTCGCCGCGTACTTCGAGGCGTGGGCGCTGCGGCTGTCCGGGTTCTATCCGAGGCCGGCGCGGTGCGGCTGCGGCGCGGCGTTCGCGGAGTCGGGAGCCCGCTTCTACGCCGGGGGGCCTTCGTGGCGCTGTCCCGAGTGCCCCGGGGGCCCGTCGGAGCCGAGCGCGAGCCTCGCCGGGCCGGCGCTCGCGCTCCTCGACGAGATCTGGCGCGCGCCTCCGTCGGGCGTCGCGCCGAAGCGCCGCGACGCGCTGGAGCTTTTCGCGTTCCACGGGCTCCTGACCGACGCGGTCGTGGAGCGCCGGCTGCCGACCCGCGACGCGCTCGCCTCGGTCCTCGGCGCCGCCTGATGAGCTTCCAGGACCTGATCGCCCGGCTGACCGGCTTCTGGGCCGAGCGGGGCGCGATCGTGGCGCAGCCGTGGGACCAGGAGCTCGGCGCCGGGACCATGCACCCCGAGACGTTCTTTCGCGTCCTGGGGCCGGATCCCTGGAACGTCGCCTACGTCCAGCCCTCGCGCCGCCCGGCGGACGGACGCTACGGCGAGAACCCGAACCGCCTCTACAAGCATCACCAGCTTCAGGTAATCCTCAAGCCGGCGCCGGTGGACGTCCAGGATCTCTACCTCGGGAGCCTCGCCGCGGTGGGGGTGGACGCCTCGGCGCACGACGTGCGGTTCGAGGAGGACAACTGGGCGGCTCCGACGCTGGGCGCGTGGGGCGTCGGCTGGCAGGTGCTCGTGGACGGCCTCGAGGTCACCCAGTTCACCTACTTCCAGCAGTCGGGCGGCCTCGACCTGTCCCCGATCCCGGCGGAGATCACCTACGGCCTCGAGCGGCTGGCGATGTGCCTCCAGAACGTGGACGACGTGTACGACCTCGAATGGGCGCCGGGAACGCGCTACCGGGACGTGCGCCTGCGGGACGAGGTGGAGTCCTCCCGCTATGCGTTTCACCATGCGTCCGTCCCCCGGCTCGAGCGCGCCTTCGAGGCGGCGGTCGCCGAGGGGGGGCGCTTGATCGAGGAGGGGCTCGTGCTTCCGGGCTACGAGGAGTGCCTCCGGGCGTCGCACCTGTTCAACCTCCTCGACGCCCGGGGAGCGGTCTCGGCGAGCGACCGGCCTGGGCGCATCCTCGCGGTCCGTCGCCTCGCCACCCGGGCGGCGGCCCGCTGGCTGGAGACCTGATGGCCGATCGCGAGCTTCTCGTCGAGATCGGGTGCGAGGAGGCGCCGGCCGAGTGGCTCGGCCCGCTCGCCCGCGCCTGGCCCGATGCGCTCGCCGCCGAACTGGCCGCGGCGCGGCTTCCGGTCTCGGCGGCGCGCGGCTTCGCCACTCCGAGGCGGCTCGTCGCGGTCGCGCAGGCGGCGGACCGGCAGGAGGACCGGGTCGAGGTCGTCGCCGGGCCGCCGGCGCGCATCGGCCGCAACGAGGCGGGGTGGACCCCCGCGGCGATCGGATTCGCCCGGAAGCAGGGCGTCGCGGCGGAGGAGATGGACGACCGGCTCCGGATCCGCAGCGGGCCGCGCGGTTCCTACGTCGTTCTCGAGCGCACCGAGCCCGGACGCCCGGCGCTCGACGCGCTTCCCGGCGTCCTCGGCCGGGCGCTGCGGCGGCTCCGCTTCCCGAAGCCGATGCAGTGGGACGCCGAGCTGGACGGCGAGCCGTTTCCCTTCGGGCGCCCGATCCGGTGGATCGTGGCGCTGTTTGGCGGTGAAGTCGTCCCGCTGCGGATCGAGTTGGCGGGCCGGGCGCCGGTCGTCGCCGGCGAACGCAGTCGGGGACATCGGTTCCGCTCCCGGGTCGGGGAGCCGGGAGCGCCCTTCCAGGTGGGCTCGTTCGCCGAGCTGCGGGACGGGCTCCGCGAGCGGTTCGTGCTTCTCGATTCCGACGAGCGCGTCCGGCGCCTCGCCGCGGAGATCGAGCGGGCGGAGGCCGCCCTCGGCGCGCCCCGGACGGACGCGATCCCGCTGGCGCGGCTGGCGGGGCTCGTGGAGTGGCCGGGCGTGGTTCACGGTTCCTACCCCGAAGACTTTCTCGATCTTCCCGAAGCGATCCGCCGCACGGTCCTCGTGGAACACCAGAGATACCTGCCGCTCGACGGCGCGCCGGCCTTTCTCGCGGTCACGAACATGCCCGACGACGCCGAGGGGCGGATCCGGCGCGGCAGCGAGCGGGTCACGCTGGCCCGGCTGCGCGACGCCGCGTTCTTCTGGGACGAGGACCGGCGGACTCCGCTCCGGGACCGGGCCGAGGACCTCGCGAACGTGGTGTTCCACCGGCGCCTCGGGAGCTTTCGCGACAAGGCCGAGCGGATCGCGGCGCTCGCGGGACGGCTCGCCCGGGGAACCCCGGCGGAGCCCGAGGCCGCCGCCGAGGCCGCCCGGCTCGCCAAGTGCGACCTGACCACGCTGCTGGTGGGCGAGTTCGCGTCGCTTCAGGGGGTCGCGGGCGGCCTGCTGCTCAGGGAGGAGGGCGCTTCGGAGACGATCTGGACCGCAGTTCGCGACCACTACCGGCCCGGCGGGCTCGAGGGATCCCTGCCGGAGACCGCGACGGGCGCGGTCGTCGCGCTCGCCGACGCCGCCGACACGCTCGTCGGGCTCACCTTCGGCGGCGAGTCGGCGTCGGGAGCCGGGGATCCGTTCGGGCTGCGGCGGGCGGCGTTCTCGATCATCCGGATTCTGGGAGACGCTCCGGGCCGCTGGGGCGGGCGCTGGCGGACTCCCGCCGAAGTTCTGGCCGAGGCCCGCGCCGGGTACCCCGACGCCGGCCCCGACCCCGCACTCGACGCCTTTTTCGAGGAGCGGCTGCGTCGGGCGCTCGAGCGCGAGCACCCCGCCGACGCGGTGCGCGCCGTGCTCGGGGAACACGCCGCCGACCGGAGGGTGGACGACCTGCGCCGCCGGGTCGCCGCGCTGGTCGAGGTTCGGGGAACCGACGACTTCAGCGCGCTCGCCGCCGCCGCGAACCGGGTCCGGCGCATCCTGCCCGATTCGATGCGCACGGGCGCGGCGGCGCCGGACGCGGCGCTCCTCGTCCAGCCGGCTGAGCGCGCGCTGCTCGCGACGCTCGGAGAGGCGCGCGCGAAGGTCTCGCGGAAGTTCGACGAAGGGCGGTACGCCGACGGCCTCCGGGAGCTCGCCGCGCTGCGCGGCCCGGTGGATCGCTTCTTCGACGAGGTTCTGGTGATGGACGAGAACCCGATGGTCCGCGCGAACCGGCTCCGGCTGCTCGCCGCGCTCCACGCGGACCTGTCCGCGGTCGGCGACCTCGGGGCCCTGGAGCGCCGCCGCGACTGACGTGAGGCGGGTGCATCGGCTGGCCGCGCAGGTCGCCGACCAGATCGCCGCCGGCGAAGTCGTGGAGCGGCCCGCGGCGGTCGTGCGGGAACTGGTGGAGAACTCCATCGACGCCGGGGCGCAGTCGGTGCGGGTGAGCTTCGAGAGCGCCGGAAAGGCCGAGATCCGCGTCGTGGACGACGGAATCGGGATGCACGCCGACGACGCCCGCACGGCGCTGGAGCGCCACGCCACGAGCAAGATCCGCGCGCTGTCCGATCTGGACCGGATCGGCTCGCTCGGCTTTCGGGGGGAGGCGCTCCCGGCGATCGCGTCGGTGTCCCGGTTTCGACTGCGCACGCGGGAGCCCGACGCGGACCTGGGATCCGAGTACCGGGTCGAGGGCGGGAGCGAGCCCGAGTTCCGGTCGGTGGGCATGGCGCGAGGGACCGAGGTCGTCGTCCGCGACCTGTTCTTCAACACGCCGGCCCGGTTCAAGTTCCTGAAAGCGGACCGAACCGAGAGGGCGCGGCTGATCGCGGCGTTCGAGAACCTCGCGCTCGGCTGGCCGGAGGTGGCGTTCCGGCTCCGGGAGCGCGACCGGGCGCTGCTCGAGGCCGAACCGGCCGCGGACCTCGCCGCCCGCGTCCGCCAGTTGGCGCCGCGCTGGGCGAAGGAGGCGATCTCCATCGACGCCCACGCCGGCGACCATCGGGTGCGGGCGTTCCTCACGCCGCCGTCGGCGCTGCGGGGGACCGCATCCCGGCTCAGGCTCTTCGTGAACGGTCGGGCGGTCCAGGACCGGGGCCTCCACCGGGCGACGCTCGACGCCTACCGCCGCATCTCCAGCCGCGCCGGAGCGCCCAGGGCGCACGTGTTCCTCGACCTGCCGCCCGAGGCGGTGGACGTGAACGTGCATCCGGCGAAGGCCGAAGTACGCTTCCGCGACGCCGGGGCCGCGTTCCGGGCGGTGTTCCGCGCGGTGCTCTCGGCGCTCGAGGGCTCCCCGCGCCAGGTCTCGCTCGGGCGCGCGGGCGCAGCGACCGGGGTCCAGCCGGAATTCGTGCGGGACACGGGCGCCGCCGCCGAGCTGCTCTACCGGGACCAGGCCCCCGCGTTTCTCGACTTCGGCGAGACGCCGCCGCGCTTCCTCGGCCAGTTCCACCGGTCGTATCTCGTGGCGGAGGAGGGGGACGAGCTGCTGCTGATCGACCAGCACGCGGCGGAGGAACGGGCGCTCTTCAACCAGCTCATGGACGGGGCGGGGGACGGGGGCCGCGTTCCGCTGCTGCAGCCGACGCCGCTCGAACTCTCGGCGGGCGAGCGGGCGGCGCTCGCGCAGGAGCGGGCGCGGCTCGCCCAAGCGGGTTTCGACGTGGAGGAGGTCGGGGACGGCTGGTTCCTGCGCTCGGTTCCCGAAGCGCTCGGCCTCTCCCGCGGACTGGACGCGCTGCTGCGTTCGCTCGGCGGCGAGGAGCGGGAGTGCGCGGCCGCCGCGACGCACGACGCGACCGCCCGGATGATGGCCCGCGTCGCCTGCCACGCGGCCGTCACCGCGGGCGTGGAGCTGGATCCGGCGCGCAGCCGCTACCTGCTGGAGCGGCTGTGGAAGACGGCGAATCCGGGGACCTGTCCCCACGGGCGCCCGACCGTGGTCCGCCTGGACCTGCCGCTCATCGAGAGGCGGTTCCACCGCCGCTGAGAGTGCGCGAAGATTCCCCGATGCCTTCCGACCGCGCCTTCCAGTTGGAGTGGATGCGCTACTACGCCGGCCGGGCGCTCCAAATGGCGGGGATGCTCGTGGTCACCGGGGCGATGGCGCTGTTCTTCGGCACCACGGAGATGCGCCCGATGCTCGCCGCGACCGGCGCCGGCGCGGCGCTGTTCGTCCTGGGCTGGCTCCTGTCGAAGAATAAGCCCGAAGGCGCGCGCTGACGGATCCCGTTCGCGGAATCAGCCGCCCGGGCCGTCGGCGTCGAAGTAGCTGACGAGCGATTCCAGCTCTTCCTTGCCTTGGTCCAGCTTGTACTTGAGCACTCGACGCACGCTGGCGATGGCGACCGGGTGGCTTTCCTCGACGATGGGGATGTGGCGGAAGTCGCGCGAGACCATGCGCTCCAGCGCGTCCTCAAGCGAGGTGCCGAGCGGCACCGTCGCCGGCCGGCGGGTCATGACTTGCTCGACGCGCACGGTCTCGGGATCGCGGTGCTTGGCCACGACCCGACTCATGACGTCCCGCTCGGTGAAGATGCCGGCGATGGAGCCGTCGTCCTTCACGACCACGGTCGCGCCGACCCCGTGATCGATCATCGCCTGGACCGCTTCGCGAACCGTGTCCGAGGGAGACACCGCCGTGGGGGGGCGATCACTGATCTTGAGCAGTGGGTCCATCGGTCGCTTCTCCTCCGGGATGACGGCGAAGGGTCATCCGACCCCGGAGTTCGCCGTTGGCGCCGGAGCCGGTCAACGAAGTGTACGGAAAAAAGCCGCGGCGCGGCGGGGCTAGGCTTCCCGCCGTGCGGATCGCGATCGTCTGTTATCCGACCCACGGAGGCAGCGGCGCGGTCGCGTCCGATCTCGCGATCGGCCTTGCGAGCGGCGGCCACGAGGTTCACGTCGTCAGCTACGCGGTCCCGTTCCGGCTGCGGCGGTTCCATCCCGGAATCTCGCTGCACGAGGTCGAGATCGCGTCGTATCCGCTGTTCCGCTGGCCGCCCTACACGCTCGGGCTCGCGACCAAGCTGGCCGAAGTGGCCGCCGGGATCGGCGGGCTCGACGTGATCCACGCCCACTACGCGGTGCCGAACGCGGTGAGCGCGTTCCTCGCGCGGGAGATCATCGGCGCCGGCGAGACGCGGCTCGTCACCACGCTCCACGGCACCGACATCACGCTCGTGGGCGCCGACCGCTCCTTCCATCGGGTGATCCGGTTCGCGCTCGAGCAGTCCGACGCGGTGACCGCCGTCTCCCGGTATCTGGCCGACCGCACCCGCCGGGACTTCACCCCCGATCTCCCCATTGAGGTCATCCCCAATTTCGTGGACGTCGCGCCCCCGCATCCCGACGCCGACCCCGACGCGCGGCGGCGGTGGGCGCCGGGCGGCGAGCCGATTCTGATGCACATCTCGAACTTCCGGCCGGTGAAGCGGGTGGGGGACGTGATCCGCGTCTTCCGGCTGGTGCGCGAGCGCGTGCCGGCCAAGCTGGTGCTGGTCGGCGAGGGGCCCGAACGCCTGTTCGCGCAGCAGCTCGTGCGGGAGTTCGGCCTCGCCGGGGACGTCGCGTTCGCCGGCCAGCAGGACGACATCCAGGGGCCGCTCGCGCAGGCCGACCTGCTGCTGCTCCCGAGCGAGCAGGAGAGCTTCGGCCTCACCGCGCTGGAGGCGATGCGAGCGCGGGTTCCGGTCATCGCCACTACGATCGGCGGCCTGCCCGAGGTCGTGCGGGACGGCGAGAGCGGCCGGCTGTTCCCGGTGGGCGAGGTGCGGGCCATGGCGGACGCGGCGCTCGCGCTGCTGACCGACGACGCGGCGCGGGGGCGGATGGGCCGGGCGGGGTTCGAGCGCGCCCGCGACCGCTTCGCGGCGGAACTGGTCCTGCCCCGCTATGAGGCCCTCTACCGCAGCGTGGTCCGGGAGCCGGCGGGCCACGGCGCCTCCCGGTAGCGAAGCGCCGCCGGCCGGGGGTCGAGTTACGCCTGGTCCGCGAGCGTGGGCGTCCCGGCTCCGAGCGCGGCGATCCGCAGGATCGGCTCGGCGAGGGGGAGCGAGCCGTCTGTACCCCGGCGATGGCCTCGTGGACCGCGCCGCGGCGGTCGAGATGGCCGGCGAGGCGCTGGAGGACGTCCTGGTGCGCCCCGACCGACGACGGCGCCGAGAGCGCCTCGAGAAAGCCGCGCCGGTACTCCTTCCGAAGCCGCCTGGCGTCCTCCCGGACCCTCAGCGTCCGGCCGAGGCGGCGCGCGGCGGATGCGTCGTGCGCCATGAGCGCCGTCTTCCACCGGGAGTGGAACCGGTGGACGTCGCGCATCCGGGGGCCTATCCGCCGCGCCTCGACGAGCCCGTACACCCGGGTGATCCAGTCGTCCCGCGCGGCCGGGTCTCCCAAGCGGTCGTCGGTGATCGCCGGGATGTCGGGCAGCGCGCGGAGAAGCGCGGCGGCGTGGACCCCGGAGCCGGTGCGCTCGGCCCCGCCGTGGACGAGGGCGTCGCCGATCCCGCAGCTCGGCGAACGCGACTTCAGCACGATCCCGGCCGCGCCCGCCGCCCGCAAGCGCGCCGCCGCGCGTTCGGAGTACGCCCGCATCGCGCCGGTCAGGTCCTCTCCGTCGGCGCCGATCGAGCGGATTTCGCCCCGCCGCTCCCGCAGGTGGATGCGCGAGCGGGGCGCGCCGAGGCCGACGCCGACCTCGGGGCAGTCGGGAATCAGGTCGAAGACCGCGCCGAGGCCTGCGACCCCGCGGTCGAAGGAATGGTCGCCGTCGTACCGCACGCGCTCCCCGAGGAGACACGCGGACACGGCGACGGCGATTCGCGGCGTCCGCACGCGTCGAGTCTAATTCCGCGGCCCGTGGAACCCCTCGCCGACCGAATCGCCGCCTGCCGCGCCTGCGAACGCCTCGTGACCCACCGGGAGGAGGTCGCCCGGCGCCCCCCGAAGCGGTTCGCCGGGGAGCGTTACTGGGCCCGGGCGGTTCCCTCGTTCGGCGTCGAGAACCCGCGGCTTCTCGTCGTCGGCCTCGCGCCGGCCGCCCACGGCGCGAACCGCACCGGACGGATGTTCACCGGCGACCGGTCGGGGGAATGGCTCTTCGAAGCGCTCCACCGGTTCGGGTTCGCCGATCGCCCGGTCTCGGAACGCTCCGGCGACGGCCTGCGCCTGTTGGACGCGCGGGTCACCGCCGTCTGCCACTGCGCCCCGCCCGACAACCGTCCGCTCGGCGACGAGCTCCGGGCATGCCGGCCCTTCCTGCTGGAGGAGATCGCGCGCTCGACGCACCTCGAGGTCGTCCTCGTCCTGGGGGCGGTCGCGCACGCCGGGTTCCTCCGGGCGTTCGCCGAATCCGGCCGGCCGCTTCCGCGCCCGAAGCCGCGGTTCGGCCACGGCGCGTCGGCGCGGCTTCCGGGGGGCCCGGTCCTCCTCTCCAGCTTCCACCCGAGCCAGCAGAACACGTTCACCGGCCGGCTGACCCGGCCCGCCTTCCACGCAGTCTTCCGCGACGCCCGCGCCCGCCTCGATTCATGATCCCTCCCTCCCCGCATCGCATCCTCGACCTGCGGATCCCCCCCGCGGAACCGGGCCAGGCGCCGCTCGCGCTCTCGTGGACCCCGGGAGCGACCGACGACGCCCCGGCGTGGGTCTTCCTCCACGGGCTCGGATCGGACCGGAACGGCGGCAAGCCGAACCGCTTCCGCGACTGGCTCTACCGCCGCGGTCCCGGCTTCGCGGCCGCGGACTGCACCGGGCACGGTGATTCGGGCGGCGATTGCCGGGACCTTTCGCTCACGCGGAACCTCAAGGACCTCGATCGGACGCTGCGCTTCCTGCGCGAACGCACGAGCGGCCCGTTCACGCTCATCGGCTCCTCGATGGGCGGGATCGCCGCGCTGTGGTACGCGGCCCAACGCCCCGACGTCGTCCGGCAGGCCTACGCCATCGCGCCGGCGTTCCTGATGTTCGCCCGGTTCCGCGCCGAGCTTCCGGCCGAGCGGCGCGAAGCGTGGGACGCCGACGGCGCCATCTCGGTCGAGGTGGGGGATAGGATCCTCAAGGTGGGTTCCGGGGCCGTCGCCGACGAGGCGCGGTATCCCACCGCGCGGCTGGCGCGGGAGCTCGGGGTTCCTGCCCGCATCTTCCACGGAGCCAACGACGAGGTCGTGCCGGTATCGCTGTCGCGCGACTTCGCCGCCGAGTGCCCGGCCGCGGAACTCGTCGAGATCGAGGGCGGGGATCATCGGCTCCACGAGAGCCGCGATTTCCTGTTCGAGTCCATGTGGGACGAGCCGCTGGTCCCCGAAGCCAGGGGCGGCAGGCGGGCGACGGCATGATTCGCCGAAAGCCCAGAGGTCAGCATGAGTGAGTCCGCCGAGCGGGATGTCCGCTACCAGCCCGACGAGCGACCGCCCGAGTGGATCGCGGCCGGCCTCGGAGTCCAGGCCGCCGTCCTCACCGTCGGCGGGATCGCCATCACGCCGCTCATCATCGCCCGAGCGGCGGGCGCCGCCGAGTCATGGGTCGCTTGGTCCGTCTTCGGGGCGCTGCTGATCAGCGGACTCACCACGATGCTGCAGGCGGTCCGGCTCGGGCGCCTCGGCGCCGGCCACGTCCTCATGATGGGCACGTCCGGAGCGTTCATCTCGGTGTGCGTGACCGCGCTGGTCGAGGGCGGGC
Organism: Vicinamibacteria bacterium; assembly: GCA_965199715.1. GTDB lineage: Bacteria > Acidobacteriota > Vicinamibacteria > Marinacidobacterales > Marinacidobacteraceae > CBDATA01. The sequence goes on along the minus strand of OZ241322.1, from coordinate 434,296 downwards.
CGGGCCTGCTCGCGACGCTCGTGGTGGCCTCGTCGTTCTTCCAGTTCCTGCTGGTGCGCCGGATGGCCGCGGTGCGACGGATCATCACGCCCGCGGTCGCCGGCACGATCATCATGCTGATCGCGGTGACGGTCATGCCCATCGTCTTCGACATGATGGACAACTCCACCGCCGGCGCGTCCCCGAACGCCGCTCCGGCGGCGTTCGCCGTCACCATGCTCATCGCGGTCGGGATGGCGCTGCGGGCCCCGGGAATTCTGCGCCTGTGGGGGCCGATCATCGGGGTCGTCATCGGGGCGACGCTCGCCGCCTTCCTAGGGCTCGGCGACTACCGGCCTGTCGGCGAGGCGGCGTGGATCGGTCTTCCCGACTCGGCGTGGCCAGGTCTGGATCTCTCCTTCGGTCCGGCCTTCTGGGCGCTGCTTCCGGCGTTCGTCCTCGTCACGCTGGTGGGGGCCATCGAGACGCTCGGCGACGCCGTCGCCATCCAGCAGGTCTCGTGGCGCAAGCGCCGCGCCCCAGACTACCGCGTGGTCCAGGGAGCGCTCGGCGCCGACGGAGTGGGGAACCTGCTCTCCGGCGCGCTCGGGGTGCCGCCCAACACGACGTACTCGAGCAGCATCTCGCTCACCGAGCTCACCGGCGTGGCCTCGCGCCGGGTCGGGATCTACATCGGCGCCTTTTTCCTGGTCGTCGCGTTCGTGCCCAAGGCGGCGGCGCTGCTGATCGCGCTCCCCGATCCGGTCATCGCCGGATACATCTTCGTGTTGATCGGCGTCCTTTTCGTGATCGGGGCGCGCGTCGCGGTCCGCGACGGCGTGGACTTCCGCGCCGCCACCGTCATCGGAGTCGCGTACTGGATCGGCGCGGGATTCCAGGGGGGCCTTATCTTTTCCGACTCGCTCGGGGAGTTCTGGGGGGCGCTGCTCGGGAACGGCATGACCGCGGGCGGCGCGGCGATCCTGCTCCTGATGCTGTTCCTCCACGCCACCGGCCCGAAGACCTTCCGCCTCGAGACGACGCTGGATACGGGCGCGATGCCGAAGCTGGACGACTTCCTCGTCTCCTGGGCCGAGGGTCGCCGCTGGGACGAGCGTTCGCGCGAGCGGCTGCGCTCGACCGGCGAGGAGGCGCTCCTCGTGCTCGGCGGCGAGGACGAGGCTTCTTCAGGACCATCCCGCGGAACCGGGATTCCCACCGCGGGGCTCCTCGTGCTCGGCGGCGAGGACAAGGCTTCGGACCGGAAGCTTCGGGTGAGCGCCCGGGGCGACGCCCGTTCGGTGGAGGTGGAGTTCGTGGCGGCGCCTTCCGAGGGGAACATCGAGGATCGGCTGTTCGCGCTGGGCGATCCCGCGGGCGCCTCGATGGAGCGCGACCTCTCGCTGCGCCTCCTGCGCCACCACGCGGCGGCGGTGCGCCACCGAAATTATCACGAGGTGGACATCGTCTCCGTGACCGTGGAACGCCGGACCTGAGACCGGGCGGGCGTGTTGTACGCTCGCCCGCTTCACGCGCCGCCCCGGAGGTTCCTCCATGTTCGTTTCGCCGACCGCGCGCCGCTTGGCCGCGCTGCTGCTTCTCCTGCTCGCTTCGGCGGGCTCCGGCCTCGCCCAGACCCGGGAGCAGGTCGAGTCCATCCTGAACCGGATCGAGTGGCGGAACATCGGCCCGGCGATCATGGGAGGCCGGATCGACGACGTCGCCGTCGTCGAGTCCGATCCGCGCATCTTCTGGATGGCCACCGCGAGCGCCGGCCTCTGGAAGACCGAGAACCACGGCACGACGTGGATCCCCCAGTTCCAGAACGAGGAGGTCTCCTCGATCGGCTCGGTCGCGGTCGCCCCGTCGGACCCCTCGGTCGTCTGGGTGGGCACCGGCGAACCGGCGAACCGCCAGAGCAGCTCGTGGGGCAACGGGGTGTACCTCTCGAGGGACGGCGGAACCACGTGGGAGCACAAGGGCCTCGAGGACACCCACCACATCGGCCGGGTGCTCGTGCACCCGACGGATCCCGAGACGGCGTACGTCGCGGCGCTCGGCCACCTGTGGGGACCCAACGAGGAGCGCGGCGTCTATCGGACGCGCGACGGCGGGGAGACCTGGGACCGAACGCTCTTCGGTGACGAGAACACCGGCGCCGTCGAGCTCGCGATGGACCGGGCGAGCCCGGACATCCTCTACGCGGCGCTCTACCAGCGCCGTCGGCGCGCCTACGGCTTCGCGGGCGGGGGGCCGGGCGGCGGAATCCACCGCACCACCGACGGCGGGGAGACGTGGACGAAGCTCGGCGGGGGCCTCCCCGAGGGGGACGTCGGCCGCATCGGGCTCGCGGTCTATCGCCGGGATCCGCGGATCGTGTACGCGATCGTCGAGCACCGGGACGGCGGCGTGTTCCGCTCCGAGGACCGCGGGCTCACCTGGGAGCGGATGAGCGACACGAACCCGCGCCCGATGTACTACAGCCAGATCCGCATCGATCCCAATAACGACCAGCGCATCTGGGTCCTGGGCACCCGGATCCACTACTCGCAGGACGGGGGCCGCACCTTCGACACCGACTGGGTCCAGCGCATCCACGTGGACCACCACGCGCTGTGGATCAACCCCGCCGACTCGAACCACATGGTGCTCGGCAACGACGGCGGGATCCACATCTCGTGGGACCGGGGGCGCACCTGGGACTTCGTGAACACGATCCCGCTTGGCCAGTTCTACGAGATCGGGCACGACATGAGCACGCCCTACCTGGTATACGGCGGCCTCCAGGACAACGGAAGCTGGGCGGCCCCGTCGCGCACCTTCTTCCGCCAGGGGATCAGCAACGAGGACTGGTTCCGCGTGGGCGGCGGCGACGGCTTCTACACGCAGGCGATCCCCAACGACCCGGACACCGTGTACGTCGAGTCGCAGAACGGCAACCTGCGCCGGCTGAACCGCCGCACCTCCGAGACCAAGCTCATCCGCCCCCAGCCCGAGGACGCCGGCGAGCGCTACCGCTTCGACTGGAACAGCCCGATCGTGATCTCGCCCCACGACCCGAACACCGTGCTCTACGGCGGCAACCGGCTCTTCATCTCCACGAACCGAGGCGACGCATGGACCCGCACCGAGGACCTGACCAAGCGCATCGATCGCGACGAGCTGCCGATCATGGGGATTCCGGTGACCGAGGACGCGCTCTCGCGGCACGACGGCATCTCGACCTACGGCCAGATCGTGACCATCGCGGTCTCGCCGCTCGAGGTCGGCGTGATCTACGCGGGGGCCGACGACGGGAACCTGATGCGCAGCCGCGACGGCGGCGCGAACTGGGACGACCTGACCGGAAACCTCCCCGGCGTCCCCGACCGGACCTACGTGACCCGGCTGGTCGCCTCCGCGCACGCGGCGGGCCGGCTCTACGTCACCCTCGACGGGCACCGCAACGACGACTACCGCACGTGGGTCTTCGCGAGCGACGACTACGGCGACCGCTTCCGCTCGCTCGCCGCCACGCTCCCGCCGGAGGCGGCGCTGAACGTCATCCGCGAGCACCACGACAACGAGAACCTGCTCGTCGCCGGCGGGGAGTTCGGGGTCTATCTGACGCTCGACCGGGGCGCGAACTGGCATCGCATCCGCGGCCAGATCCCGACCGTCCCGGTGGACGACCTCGCGATCCACCCCCGCGAGAACGACCTCATCCTCGGAACGCACGGGCGCAGCGTCTGGATCGCCGACGACATCGCCCCGCTGAGTTCGCTCGACGCCTCGGTCTTCGAGAAGCCGCTCCACCTGTTCCCGGTGCGGGCCGCTGTCCAGTGGCGGATGTACACGCACAAGGGCAACACCGGCCACAAGTTCTTCATCGCCGAGAACCCGCCCGAAGGCGCGCTGCTGCACGTGTACGCCGCCGAGGCGGGAAAGGCGTCGGTGACGGTGACGGGCGGCGACGGCGCGACCGTGCGGACGCTCGAGGCGGAGCTGGAGCCCGGGCTGAACCGGATCGCGTGGGACCTCCGGCACGATCCGCCGGTCCCCGGGGCAGGGCAGGGGTTCGGCGGGCCTCCGTCGGGTCCGCGCACCCTTCCCGGAACGTTCTCGGTCCGGGTCGCGAGCGGCGCCGCCGCCGCCGAGGGAACGGTCGCCGTCTCCGAGGATCCGCGGATCATGATTCCGGAGGCCGACCGGCGGGCGAACCACGCCGCGCTCATCCGGCTCACCGGGATGATCTCCGGGATGCACCGCGCCCACGAGGCCGCTGACGCGGCCGCGAAGGAGGCCGCGGCGCTGGTCGAGGCGTTCGCGGAGGAGCCGGACGGCGAGCTGAAGACGCGCGTCTCCGAGTTCCATGAGGCGGCCGCCGAGGCGACGCGGAACCTCTCGCGGACCGAGGGCCGCCAGCGCTTCTCCCCGGGGCCGAGGCCGCTCTTCGCCCGGATCGCCGGCGAGGCCCGGAACCTCGACGCCTACACCGAGGCTCCCGGCGCCGAGACGCTCGCCCGCATGGACGCCCTCGGCGCCGAGTACGAGGAGCGGATCGCGGCGTGGGAGGCCGTGCGCGCCCGGATCGCCGCGCTGAACGAGGCGCTGCGGGACGGCGGGCCGCCCCGGCTCACCCCGCGCCCCCCGAGTGTGCGTTAATTGGGTTTTCTCAGGAGGCGACCATGTCCCGTTTGCTCCAGAAGAACGTCAGCCGCGCCGAGTTCCTGAAGCTCAGCGGAGCCGCCGCGGCGGCCGGGCTCGCGACCGCGTGCGGCCAGGGCGGGGGCGGCTCCGCGCCGCCGCAGATGATCGTCCGCAACGCGCGGGTGTACACCGCCGAGTACGGCGAGGGAGCGGCGACCATGGACCGCGCCGAGGCGCTCGCCGTGAACCACGGCAAGTTCGTCGCGGTCGGCTCCAACGACGACGTGATGAACCTCGCCGGCCCGGCCACCGAGGTCGTGGACGCGGGAGGCATGACGGTCGTGCCGGGGTTCATCGACGCCCACTGCCATCCGGGCGGGATGCGCGATCTGTTCGAGGTGAACCTCGACGTCCGCACCATCGACGACATCAAGCTCGCCATCCGGGCCGCCGCCGCCGACACCCGGGCCGGCTACTGGGTGGACGGCTTCAAGTACGACGACACCAAGGTCACCGACGAGAGCGGTGAGTACCGGCGCATCACCCGCCAGGATCTGGACGAGGCGGCGCTCCACGTGCCGGTGCGGGTCTCCCACCGGGGCGGCCACATCGCGTGGTACAACTCGAAGGCGTTCGAGATGGCCGGAGTCGATCGCAACATCGCCGATCCGCCGGGCGGCCGGTTCGAGAAGGACGCGAGCGGCGAACTCACCGGCCTCGTCGAGGAGAAGGCGCAGGACGTCTTCCGGGGCGTGGGCGAGCGCCGGGTCTACGCGAGGGCCGACTACCAGGCGGGCGTGGCCCACATGTCGCAGCTCATGACCGCCGCCGGGATCACGAGCGTGCACCAGACCGGCGGCGACTCCGAGGGCCTCCGGGCGCTCGAGGACGCCTACGCCGCCGGCGAGCTCCGCTACCGGATGTACTACTTCGCCTCGGCGGCTTCCGACCTCTACTCCGGCCTCAAGGAAGCGGGCATCCACCGGGGGTTCGGCAACGAGTGGCTGCGCATCGGAGCGGTCAAGTACGGGGCGGACGGCTCGGCGTCGGGCCGCACGATGTACATGAGCACCCCCTACGAGGGCACCGACGACCACGGCATCCTGACCATGACCCCCGAGGAGATCATGGAGGCGGTGGAGGAGTCGCACGCCCACGACTTCCACATCGGCATCCACGCCAACGGCGACCTCACGATCGGCTACGTGCTCGACGCCTACGAGAAGGTGCTGGCCGAGGCCCCGAGGGACGCGCGCCACCGCATCGAACACTGCTCGCTCGTGAACCCGGAGCTGCTCCGGCGGATCCACGACACCGGCTCGATTCCGACCCCGTTCTGGACCTATGTCCACTACCACGGGAACAAGTGGGTGGAGTACGGCGAGGAAAAGATGAAGTGGATGTTCGCCCACCGATCCTTCCTCGACCACGACATCAAGGTCGCGGGCGCCTCCGACTACGTCCCCGGGCCCTACGAGCCGATGATGGCGCTCCAGGCCATGATCACCCGCAAGGACACCCAAGGCCGCATCTGGGGCGACAACCAGAAGGTGAACATGGACGAGGCGCTGCGCATCGGCACGATCAACGGCGCGTGGGCCTCCTTCGAGGAGAACATCAAGGGGAGCATCAAGATCGGCAAGCTGGCCGACTTCGTGGTGCTCGAGGAAGACCCGCACGACGTCGCCGAGAACGAGCCGGACCGCCTGAAGGAGATCGCCATCCACCGCACCGTGGTGGGCGGCAAGACGATGCATCAGGCCTGACGTGCGGCGCGCGTTCGCGCTTCTCCCGCTCGCCCTTGCACTGATCGGGGCGCAGGGGCCGGAGGGGACCACGGTGCTCTGGGGCGGCTTCGTGTTCGACGGGACCGGATCCGATTCGCGAATCGGGACCCTCGTCATGGAGCGCAACCGGATCGCCGCGCTCCTCCCCGAGGGGGAGACCGGGTGGCCCGAGGGATCGCGCGTGCTGGACGTGACCGGTCACACGGTGCTGCCCGGCCTGATCGACGTCGAAGCGCGCCTCGCCGACTCCGAACCCGACGATCCGGCGCGCCAGACGCTCCGCGCGCTGGAGCGCCTCCATCTGTACCTCTGGTCCGGAATCACGTCGATCCGGGATGTCGGTTCGGCGGGCGCCGTCGCGTCCGCGCTGCGGGACTGGGTGCGGGAGAACCGCATCCCCGGACCCAGGATCTTCCTCGCCGACCGCGCCCTCGAGGTCGAGGGGGTCGGACTCGGGCTCGCCGGAGACGGCTTCCGCGACCTTCCCCGCGCCTACGTCCGGGAGCTGGAGGCGCGTGTCGAGGCCGGGTTCACCGAGGCCGAGGCGCTGCTGGCGGGCACGCTCGACAGCGCCCGGGCCCTCGGCATGGGCGACGAGCTTGGAAGCCTCGAGGTCGGCAAGCTCGCGGACGTGCTCGTGGTGGAGGGAGACCCGCTGACCGACGTCGGCGCGATCGCGAACGTGGCCGAGGTCTTCCGGGACGGCCGCTGGGTGGTCCGCCGCGGCGCGGTGACGCCGATCCCGCCGGAGCGCGGCCCCGGCCGCTGACTCAGGCCCCGACGACCGGCAGCTTCGGGAAGCTTCGCCAGGCGCCCCGGGTGAAGTCGGGGAAGTCCACCGGTCGGCTCCGATCGGCCGCCGAGCGCTCCGAGAGGTCGGTGACCGCCGAGAGCGCGGCGGCGTCGTACACGTTCATCTCGGTGGGCAGCCCCTCCTGGAGGCAGCGGATGAACCGGTAGTCCTCGAGGTAGTCCATGCGTCCGTGCCCGAGGTTCTCGCCGGGGCCCGCGACCTCCCTCCACAGCGGGTGCTCGAACTCGTCGAAGTACGCCGAAGCGTCCTCCCACCGGTGGTCCGGGCTGCGCCCCTCGACGTGGACCCGATGCGGGTAGCCGCTGACGATCCCCTTCGTGCCCTGCACGACGTGGATGCGGCTATACGGCCGCGGCAGGTTCGTGTCGTGCACGACGGTGATCGTGCGCCCCCGGGCGGTGCGGATGAGGCTCAGGTTCACGTCCCCGAGCAGGAACCGCTCGTCGCGCTCGGGGGCGCTCTCGGGGAAGGTCTCCCGCGCGTAGTCCTGGAGCCCCCGGGACGGCCCGCTCATCGAGACCAAGAAGTCGAACCGGTCGCCCCGGCCGATGTCCATGCAGTTGGCCACCGGCCCGAGCCCGTGGGTCGGATAGAGGTTGGCGTTGCGCAGGCGCGACCAGTCCCGCCGCCAGAGTCCCTCGCCCCGATCCGAGAACTTCACCGAGCGCAGGTCGTGGAGATAGCCGCCCTCGGCGTGCAGCACCTCGCCGAGCAGCCCGAGCCGGACGAGATGGAACGCGAGCATCTCGTGGCGCCCGTAGTTGCAGTTCTCCATCATCACCGCGTGGCGACCCGTCGCCTCGGCGGTTTCGACGAGCCGCCAGCAGTCGTCGATCGTGGTCGCGGCCGGAACCTCGGTGGCCGCGTGCTTGCCGTTCTCCATTGCGGCGAGCATCACCGGCACGTGCCAGCGCCACGGCGTGGCGGTGAACACGAGGTCGAGGTCCTCCTCTTGGGCGAGCCGCTCGAAGTCGCGTTCTCCCCGCGTGTAGAGCTTCGGCTCCGGTCCGCCGGCCTCGCGCACCCACTCCCGCGCCCTTTCGGCGTGTTCGGGCCGGATGTCGCAGAGCGCCCGGATCTCCACACCGCCGATGGCCTTTCCCACCGCGAGCAGGTTCCGCACGTGCACCGAACCCATCCCGCCGATCCCGACGAACCCGATGCGCACCAGCGGGATCGGGGGCGCGGCCAGCGGCGCCGCGACCGCCGCCCGGGGCATGGCGGCGGCCGCGGCGCCGGCGGCCAGCACCTCCCTTCGGGTGAACTCGGGCATCGCCGGCGAGCCTAGCAGCCGGGCTCCCAGAGATGGGAGTCGAGCCGCACGCGCCCGGCGTCGTCGAAGCGCACTCGCTCGCGCTCGAGGAGCGCCCGCTGCAGCCCGTCGGGACACTGTCCCCGGAGTTCCGCCGAGAGCTCGCCGGAGGCGTTCACCACCCGGTGCCACGGAACCCCGTCGGGGCAGTTGCGCAGCGCCCACCCGGCGGCCCGGGCGGACAGCCGCAGCCCCTCCCGGGACGCGGCGCGAGCGAGCTGCCCGTAAGTCGTGACCCGTCCCTCGGGAATGCCGCGCGCCAGTTCGTGCACCCGATCGAACTTGGTCACGCGGCCAGAATAGCGGTCGTGAAACTGCCCCCGGTCCCGCATCCATGGGCGACGGACCGCGCCGGGGCGCTCGCCATCCAGCGCGAACTCGCGCCCCGGGTGCGGGCGGAGACCCCGCCCGGCTTCCGGCCCCGCCGCGTCGCCGGCGTGGACGCGGCCTTCCCGTTCGGCGGCGCGTGCGCCGCGGCTGCCGTGGTCTGGGACGTCGCCGAGCGCCGCGTCGTCGAGACCCGGACGGCGCGGCGTCCGGTCTTCATTCCCTACCTTCCCGGACTGCTTTCCTTCCGGGAAGCTCCGGCGGCCCTAGCGGCGCTCGCCGAGCTCGAGACTCCGGTGGACGCGATCCTGTGCGACGGGCAGGGGATCGCCCATCCCCGGCGGTTCGGGCTCGCCTGCCACCTCGGAGTCCTGACCGGCCTCCCGACCGCGGGAGCGGCGAAGAGCCTCCTCGTCGGCGAGGCGGCCGAGCCCGGTCCGAGGCGCGGCGACCGGACGCCGCTCACGCACCGGGGCGACCTCGTCGGAGCCGCGCTTCGCACCCGCGACCGGGTCCGTCCGATGTTCCTTTCCGTGGGACATCTCCTCGACCTCGAGACGGCCGTGGAGCTCGCGCTCGCCTGCGGGAACGGGTTCCGCATGCCCGAACCCACCCGCCGGGCGGACGCGGCGCTCCGCCGCCAGCCCGTAGAATGCCCGGCATGATGCGGACGGCTTTGTTCCGGCTCGGCGCTTTCGGGCTCGCGGCCGCGGTCGCGGGGACCTTCTTCATCAACGTCTGCCACCTCATCTACGACTGTGGCTGCGTGTGGCTGTGGGCGGGCGGCGCCGCGTGGTGCAACATTCAGACTGCGGGGGCGCCCGACTGCCCGTTCTGCGCCCAGCCGGACATGGCCTACGTGAGCCTTTGGAGCACGGTCGGCGCCCAGGCGCTCATCGTCTTCGTTCCGAGCCGGCTGCGGATCGGCGGGCGCGCTGCCGCCGCGCTCGCGGCGTTCCCGGTGCTGACCGTCGCCTTCGGAGTCGTCCTCGGGCTCGCCGCCGGCTATTGGAGCTGACTCCGGGCCGGTATGATCGGCCCGCGCCGCGCGGCGCGAAGGGAGCAGCCATGGCCGATCCCCGGGACCAAGTCCGGCATTTGCGCTGGGACGACATGGAGAAGGAGCGCCTCAGCGGCTCCATCGGCCGGCGCATGATCTCCGCCGAGCGGGCCATGCTCACGCACGTGTACCTCGACAAGGGCGCGGTGGTGCCGATGCACTCCCACGACAACGAGCAGATCACCTACGTCCTCGAGGGGGCGCTCCGGTTCTGGATCGACTCCGAGGACTCCGAGCCGATCGACGTCCGCGCCGGGGAGGTGCTCGTCCTCCCCTCGTGGGTGCCCCACAAGGCGATCGCGCTCGAGGACACGCTGGACGTGGACATCTTCACGCCTCCCCGGCAGGACTGGCTGGACGGGACGGACGACTATCTGCGGGGAGACTGACCCGGCCGGCGCATGAGAGGAGACGGAGGCGTCGCCCGGTCCGGGGGCGTCGCGTGCGCTCTCGCCGTCGTCGGAATGTACGTCGGCGCCGGGCTCCTGTACGCGCCGGGGTCGCTCTCGCTGGTCGCCGCGGCCGTCGCGGGCCTTGGCGGGATCGTCGCCGTCGCCGCCGCCGCGGCGATCTTCCGGTACTTCGCGAGCGGCGCCGACTGGTTCCGGTCCGACTCGGTCGGGCTGGTCGTCGCGTGCGTCGCCGCGATGCTCGTCCTGCGTGCGTACGTGCTTCGGTGGCCGTCAGAGCTGTTCCCGTGGCTCGTCGCGCTCGCGCTCGGCGGGGCGTTCCTCGTGGGCGCCGGCCTCGGAGTCGTCACGGACCCGTTCCGCCGCCGCCGATTTACGGGGCCGACGGTGGTCCTCGTCGGCCTCCTGCTGCCCGGCGCCGGACTGTGGTGGCTCCTGAATCCGGGGACGGACCCGTATCCCCGCGCGCCGCTGGATTCCGGCGCGCCGGCGGCGACGCTTCGCGACGATCCCGCGGCCGCCGGGCCGTTCGCCGTCGAGGCGCTCACCTACGGCAGCGGCCGGGATCCGCATCGTCCCGAGTACGGCGAGGGCGTGACGATCCGCACCGAGTCGGTGGATCTCGGACCGGCGCTTCCCGAATGGTCCGGATTCCGCGCCGACCATCGCGAGTGGTACTGGGGGTTCGGGATCGACGAGGCGCCCATCAACGGCCGGATGCACCTGCCCGCGGTCGAGGCGGGCGACCGGCGGCCCGTCGCGCTCGTGGTGCACGGCAACCACCGGATGGAGGACTTCTCCGACGCCGGATACGCCTACCTCACCGAAATGCTCGCGAGCCACGGCGTGGCGGCGGTCTCGGTGGACGGCAACTTCCTCAACGGGAGCTGGTCCGGCGACTTCGGCGGCCGCGAGATGCCCGCCCGGGGGATCCTGCTGCTCGAGCACCTGGCCGCGCTTCGGGAGATGGACCGGGATCCCGGATCACCGCTGCATCGGCGCCTCGATTTCGACCGCGTCGCACTCGTCGGGCACTCCCGCGGCGGGGAGGCCGCGGCCATCGCGACCGCGTTCAACCGGCTCGACCACTTTCCCGACCGCGCCGACATGGAGTTCGACTACGGCTTCGGCGTCCGGTCGGTCGTGGCCGTCGCCCAGATCGACCGCCGCTATTCGAGACGGATCCAGCTCGACGACGTGCACTTCCTCGCGCTCCAGGGCACCCACGACACCGACGAGCCGAGTTTCCACGGGCTGCGGCAGTACAACCGGACGCACTTCAGCGGCCGGCCGCTCGAAGGGCAGGTTCCGTGGGGCGTCAAGGCCGGCCTCCTCCTGCACGGGGGCAACCACGGCCAGTTCAACAGCACCTGGGGAATGGACTCGGGGCTGCCGGGATCGCTGTGGATCAACCGCGCGCCGCTCGTGTCGGAGGAGACCCAGCGGCGGGTGGCGGCGTCCTACGTCGCGGCGTTCCTGCGGGTCACGCTGCTGGGGCAGACCGAGTGGCTTCCGCTGCTCCGTGACTACCGCGCCGGACGCCGCTTCCTCCCGGAGGTTCCCTACCTGAACCAGTACTCCGACGGGCGGACCGGGGCCGTCGCGACGTTCGAGGAAGATCTGGACCTCACGACCGGGACGGCGCCCGGCGCCACGCTCCACGCCGAGGGCTTCGCTCGCTGGCGCGAGGAGGAGGTCCTGTTCCGCGACGGCTCGAAGCAGGGCACCTCGGCGGTGCGCCTGCGGATCGAGGCGGACGCGGACGCTCCCATGTTCGAGGTGCGTTTCGCCGAAGGCGAGGAGGTGGTCGGGGCGGACGAGCTGGTGTTCTCGGTGACGTGGATCCCCGACCGGGACGACCCGTCCCGGCCCCCGCCGGCGCTCTCGCTGCAGGCCGAGCTGGTCGAGGGCGCCTGCGAACCGGAGGCGCCGTGCGCCGAGGCTCGCTTCCAGCCGGTGACAGTCGCCTCCCCCGAGCCGGCCTTCGAGGTGCGCTTCCTCAAGTCCGCGCGGATGAACGAGGCGCGGTACCGCCGTCTCGTCGAGGCGATCCCGCAATACCGGGCGATCTCGGTGCGCGACTTCACCTCGATCGACGCCCCGGCGTCGATCCGCGCGATCCGCCTGAGCTTCGTCGGAAACCCTCCGGGGGACGTCCTTCTCGACGACGTCGGGTGGCGGCGCGCCGCGCCCGGAGCCGGGTGATTCCGGGAAGTCCTTCCGGCGAAACCGGGATCGAGGCGCTCGTCGCCGACCTCGCCGGACGGCGCCGGCGCGGCCGGCCCTCGGTCACCGTCACCTACGCGCAAAGCCTCGACGGGTCCATCGCGGCGCGGCCGGACGAGCCGCTCCGCCTCAGCGGGACCGCGTCCCTCGGGCTGACCCACCGGCTGCGGTCGTGGCACGACGCGATCATGGTCGGCATCGGCACGGTGCTCGCCGACGACCCCCGGCTGGACGTGCGCCTCGCCGCCGGGCGCGACCCCGACCCCATCGTGCTGGACAGCAGGCTGCGGCTGCCGCTCGACGCCCGCCTCTTCCGGGGCGTTCCCGAGGCCCGGAACCTGCTCGTGGCCACGACCCGGGGCGCGCCGCCCGGAGCGGCGGAGCGGATCCGGGAGCGCGGCGCGACGGTGCTGGAGTTTCCGGCGAACGAGGCCGGCAGGGTGCCGCTGCCGCCACTCATGCGCCTGCTCCGGGAGCGCGGCCTGCGGCGGCTCCTAGTCGAGGGCGGGGGCCGCGTGCTCACCGCGCTCTTCGCCGATCGGCTGGCCGACTGCGCGGTGATCACCGTGGCGCCGCGCCTCATCGGCGGAGAGCCGGCGCTCGCGCGGGTGGAGGCTCCGGTGGCGCTCCGCCGCTGGCGGTGGGAGCGGTTTGACCACGACCTCGTGCTCGCAGGGGCTCCCGACTTCCGGCGGCGATGAGGTCCCGCGAGCGGCTCTCGGTCTGGTTCGAGGGGCCGAAGCGGATCGGAGTCCGCCGCGACCTGCTCCCCGACCTGCCGGGCGGGAGCGTCCAGGTCCGGACCCGGCTCGCGATGGTGAGCACCGGGACCGAACTCGCGGCGTGGCGCGGCGACCTCGACCCGGAACTCGTGCGGGACGACGCGATCCCGGCGCTCGCCGGCGGCGGGTTCCGCTTCCCGTTCCGGTACGGCTACGCGGCGCTCGGCGAGATCGAGCGCGTCGGCCGGGACGCGGAGCCCGAAGAGCTCCTGGAAGGCCGGGTGTTCGCCTTCGCGCCGCACCAGACCCGGTTCCACGCGGATCCGGCCGACCTGCTGGCCGTCCCGCCCGGTCTTCCCGACGAGCGCGCCGTGCGGTTTCCGTATTGCGAGACGGCGGTGAACCTGCTGCTCGACGGCCCGCCGCTCGTCGGCGCCCGGGTGGTCGTGCTGGGGCAGGGGGCGCTCGGCCTCGCGCTCACCGGGCTCCTCGCGCGTTTCCCGCTGGGCGATCTCGCGACGATCGAGCCCCGCCCGGCCCGGCGCGAGCTCTCCCGTCGATTCGGCGCCCGGCGGTCCGTCGCTCCCGAGGACGCCGCGCGTCTCGCCGGACGGGCCGATCTGGTGTTCGAGGTTTCCGGAAGCGGACGCGCCCTCGATCAGGGAATCCGCCTCGCGGCGCGGGACGGAACGGTGGTCGTGGGATCCTGGCTGGCCCGGGGAAACGCCGAGCTCGATCTGGGCGGCTGGTTCCACCGGGGGCGGGTGCGCCTCGTCTCGAGCCAGGTCAGCCGGCTTCCGCCGCTCGGGCCGGCGTGGACGCGAGCGCGGCGTCGGGAGCTCGCCTGGTCGCTGCTCGAGGAGCTGCCCCTCGAGGAGCTTCCGTCGCTTCGCGTGCCGTTCGCCGACGCCGCTTCCGCCTACGCCGGCCTCGCGGACGCGGCGGCGCTGACGGCGACCCTCATCGGCGGCTCCGGGGCGCGCGGCGCGAGCCAGTCGTAAAGCTCCGCCTGCGCTTGGCGGCGGGGACCGACCCGGGGCGCCCGCTGGTTCCGCCCGTCGGGATCGTGCAGCCGCGACTTGGTGTTGTCCGCCCACTGGATCGCGAAGTACTCGCGCAGCGCCGCCTGGTGTTCCGGGTCGTAGATCGGGAACGCGATCTCGATCCGGCGCTGGAAGTTCCGCGGCATCCAGTCGGCCGAGGCGGCCCACGTCAGCGGCATGCCGCCGCCTCCGAACGTGAAGAACCGGGAGTGCTCGAGGTAGCGGTCGAGGATGCAGATCGCCTTGAAGTTCTCCGGGATGCGGGCCGGGTCGATCGGCAGCGCCAGCGTGCCCCGCACGATCAGCCGCACCGCCGCGCCGGCCTCGGCGGCCCGGATCAGCCGCCGCACCGTCTCGGCGTGCGTCAGGTTGTTCATCTTGGCCTCGATGAACGCGGGCGCGCCGGCGCGGGCGCGTTCCGCCTCGGCGTCGATGAGCTCGCCGATCGAGCTTCCGAGCGTCCACGGGGCCACGAGCAGGTGGCGGAAGCGGCGCTCCCGGTAAGGACGCCGGATGATCCGAAAGAGGTTGGCGATGTCCTCGCAGATCCCCGGGTGGGCCGTCAGGAGGAAGTGGTCGGTGTAGATGCGGCCCGTGTTCTCGTTCATGTTGCCGGTGCCGAGCAGGCCGTAGAACGCCTTCTTGCCGTGCTCCTTGCGCTCGATCAGGCCGAGCTTGGCGTGCACCTTCAGATCCTCCGGGCCGAAGATGACCCGAACGCCCTCGCGCAGCAGCCGGTCGGTGAACTGGATGTTCGTGGCCTCGTCGAAGCGCGCGGTGAGCTCGACGACCGCCGTGACCCGCTTCCCGTTCCGCGCCGCGTTGATGAGCGCGCGCACGACCCCCGAGTTGTTCGCCACCCGGTACAGCGTCACCGCGATGCGGGTCACCTTGGGGTCGATGGCCGCCTCCCGGAGGAGGTCGATGATGCTGGAGAAGCGCTGGTACGGCGTGTGGATCAGGATGTCCCGATCGCGGATGGCGGCCAGCACGGTGTTCCGGGACTCGATCGCCGGCACCGGCCGCGGCTCTCGGGGCGGATACCGCAGGTCCGCGTCCACGTCGGGAAACCCGATGAAATCCTTGAAGTTGTGATGCCTTCCCCCCGGAACCAGCGAGCTTCGCTTCGCGATGTCGAGGTTCTTCCGGAGCGCCTTCAACAGATCGTCGGGCATGTTCTCGTCGTACACGAACCGCACGAGGTCGGCCGTGCGCCGCCGAATGACGCTCTTCTCCACCTTGGTGAGGTAGCTCTCCTTGGGGTGGCCGTCGAGGTCCAGTTCGGCGTCCCGGGTCAGCTTGATGACGTAGCCGTCGGCGCGGACCGCCCGGAAGATCGAGAACACGCCGGCGAGGCCGAAGCGGATCACGTCCTCGAGCAGAATGAACGACGCGCGCCCGGTCTCGTCGGGAATGCGCACGAAGCGGGGCGCGACCCGGGTGGGCACGTCCACGATGGCGTACATGGGGCGGCGCTTTCCCTCACGCTCCACCCGGACCCCGAGGTAGATGTCGCGCTCGGAGAGCACGAGCCGCTCCAGCGAGTCCTGCAGGATGACCGGCGTGAGCCACGGGCGCACCTTGTGGGCGAAGAAGTCGCCCACGAACGCTCGCTGCCGGGCGTTCAGCTCGCCTTCCGGGAGAATCCGGACCCCCTGCTCCTCCAGCTCGCCGAGCAGGCTCTCGTAGGTCTCGAGGAATACGTCTTGGTCGGCGAGGATGCGGTTCTGGATCCGGCCGAGCAATTGCTTCGGGGAAGAGCCGAGAAGCCCGTGCCCCCGGGATCCCAGCCGCTCCAGCCGCTGGATCGTGGCTACCCGGACCCGGTAGTATTCGTCTTGGTTGCTCGAGAAGATCCCGAGGAATTTCAATCGCTCCAGCGGCGGGACGCTCTTGTCCTGCGCCTCCTGCAGCACGCGGGCGTTGAAGGCGAGCTGCGACAGCTCCTTCGGCACCAGCGGGGTGTCGGAGTCTCGATCGTGGAATGACATGAAGGACCTCCGCCGCCCGATGGACCGCTCTTAGAATGGGCGGCGCGATGTCAGGCGAAGACTATGCGGCCTCTCCGCGGCCGGTGACGCTGATCACCGGCGGCTCCATTGGAATCGGCCGGGATGTGGCCGATCTCGCCGCGGCGGACGGGCGCGACGTCGTGCTCGTGGCGCGGGCCCCCGAACGCCTCGAGCGGGCGGCGCGGGAGATCGCCGACCGCCACGGGGTCCAGGCGTTCGCGATCGCGAAGGATCTCGCGCAGCTCGGATCCGTGGAGGAGCTCATGGGCGAGCTCGAGGAGCGGAATCTGGAAGTGGATTTCCTCGTCAACAACGCCGGTTTCGGACGCTCGCTCCCCTTCCACAAGGTGGGCACGAGCGTGCAGCGCGCCATGCTCGAGCTGAACGCCGTCGCCCTCGCGGAGCTCTGCCATCGCTGCCTCCCGGCGATGCTGCGGCGGGGCCGGGGACGCATCCTGAACGTGGGGTCCCTCGCGGCCTTCGTCCCCGGCGGGGGCTTCACCGCGTACGCCGCGACCAAGGCCTTCGTGCAACACCTTTCCGAAGGTCTCGCCGGGGAGCTCCGGGGCACGGGGGTCACGGTGAGCGTGCTGTGCCCGGGCCCGGTGGACACGCCGTTCCTCGGCACCGCCGGAATTACGCTCAGGGGCCCCATGCTGCGCCTCGCGATGGCGCGCCCGGAGGCCGTGGCCCGCGCTGGATACCGGGGCGCCCTTCGGGGCCGGGCGGTGATTTTCCCGGGGCTCCTGCCCCGGATCGTCCCGCTGCTTCCCCGCTTCCTCCCGAGGTTCGTCCTGCGCGCCGTCGGCGCGCACGCCGGGGAAAGCATGGCCGCGTGAGCGTTCTCCCGCCGCACCGCTACCTCGACGAGCGCGGGATCCCGTGGGAGCGGCGCACGTTTCCCGCCGAGACCCCGAAAGGCGCTGCGGCGGTCGCCCGCGCGCTCGGGTTCCGGGAGAGCCAGATGGTCAAGACGCTCATCTTCCGGGCCGGAACCGGCGAGCGGGTTCTGGTCGGGGTCGGCGGCGACCGCAGCGTCATCTCGGGCCGGCTCAAGAAGGCCATCGGGAACCGCAACATCCAGTTGGCGCGCCCCGAGGAAGTGATCGAGTTCACCGGCTACGCGATCGGGTCCATCCCGCCGTTCGGCTGGCAGAAGCCCGATACGCGGACGTTCCTCGATCTCGCGCTCATGGAGGAGCCGATGCTCGGCGTGGGGGCCGGAGTCTGGGGGGAGGAGATCCTCATCGCGCCCGACGACCTCGTCCGCGCCGCCCGGGCGGTCGCGGTCAACCTGACCGACCGGAGCGCCCCGGCCTAGAATCCGGCCATGAGCCTGCGGGGACTCGGAATTCTCCTGCTGGGGGGTCTGCTGGCGCTTCCGGTCGCCGCCCAGGAGCCGGAGGAATCCTGGACGGTGTGGCTGTGCCCGATGCACCGGGACCACCAGTCGCACGACGAGGGCGACTGTCCGCTGTGCGGCATGGCGCTCGTGCGCCGCACGCTCGTCACCCGCTACGTCTGCCTCGCCGAGCCGGACGGGTTCGTGGCGGAGGAGCCCGGCGCCTGCCCGGCGACCGGCGATCCGCTGGTCCCGACCACCCGCGAGGTGGTCTGGACCTGCCCCGGCGAGGTCGGCGGCGAATCGACGGAGCCCGGAACCTGCGCCGACGGGTCACCCGCCGAGACCACGACCCGGGTGGCGGAGCACGGAGACCACAACCCCCGTCACGGCGGAATCCTCTTCATGGCGCCCGACGGCGTGCACCACCTCGAGGGGACGCTCGAGGACGGGCGGTTCCGTCTCTACTTCTACGACTCCTTCACCCGCCCGATCGACGCGGACGGCTTCGTGGCCGAGGTCGCGGAGGCGGACGCGCTGGGCGCGCTCCTCGACGATCCGGCGCCGCTGGAATCCGCGTCCGACGCGCTCGAGATTCCCGTCGGGCGGGACCGGAGCGAGCGCTCCTCGTTCACCGCGTTCGTGACGTTCCCGAACGAGGACGACGCGGACCGGTTCGACTTCGTCTTCCTGTCCGAGGCCGAGCTGCGGGAGCTCGGGGCGGCGCCGCCCGTTCCCGCCGGGCTCGCGGAGCTCGTCGTCCCCGACGAGTCCCGCGATATTCTCGCCGCGATTCGGGAGCGCGACCGGAGGGTGCGGGGCCTCATCGCCGACGGCCGTTGGGCCGACCTCTTCATCCCCGCGCTGGAGGCCAAGGATCTGGCGCTGGCCTGGGGCGAGCGCGTCGAGGACGACCGGCCGTGGCCGGCTCTCAAGCGCATCATCCGGGGCGCCTGGCTGCTCGACCTGTACGGCGACGAGGGCGATCGGCTGCGGGTGCTGGAGGCGTACGAGATCTTCGCCGAGGGGATGCGCGGACTTCCGGGGGAAGGGTCTTGAGAGCCGCCTTCCTCGTCGTTCTCGCGGGGGTCGTCCTCCTCGCGTGGCCGGGGGCGCGGGCGCACGAGCCGGAGCTTTCCGGCTATACGTACTACCGGGAGATCCGCCCGCTGCTGGAAACGCATTGCGCGTCGTGCCACTCGGGGGTCGGCCCGGCGCCGGTGAACCTGATGCGGTACGCCGAGGCGGTCTCGTGGGCGAACTCCATCGCGCGGCAGGTGCTGCACCGGAGGATGCCGCCGTGGCTGCCGGACGACGGCGTGGGCCGGCTGGCGCACGGTCGCACCCTCGACGACCGCGAGACCGACATGCTCGTGGACTGGGCGATCGGCCTCGCGCCGGAGGGACCGCGTCCGGACCGGGAGCCCCCGATTCCGGAGCCGCCGCCGCTGTCGCCGGGCGCGGTCCTCGCGTCGCCGGTCGAGCCGGTCGAAATCCCGGCCGACGCCTCCGAGTTCCGAACCTGCGTTCCGCTCGACGCCGAGCCTCTCCCCGGCGCCGGCGGATTCGAGCTGCGGCCCGGCGACGCCGTGGCGATTCTCCGCCGCGCGGTCCTCTACCGGGGGAGCTGCGACGCCGAGCCGGTCTTCACCTGGGTGGTCGGGCAGGGAACCCGCCGGCGCCCCGCGGGAACCTTCGACCCGCTCGGGGCCGGGGGCCTGTTCCTCGAGCTCGAGTACCGCAAGGGCTTCGAGACCGAGGGGTTCGCCTTCAACGACCGGCCCTCGGTCGGGATCCTGCCGGCGCCGGAGGACGCGGACTCCCCCGTCCGCGTCGTGCACGCCGACGGGCCGGCGCTTCGTCCGGGAGCCGGGCGGCTGCTCGCGCTCACGCCTCCCCCGGACGCCGACGCCTTCTCGGCGGAGCTCGTGACCGCGGACGGCGCTTCGACCCCGCTTCTCAGCATCCGGCGAATCGACGCCGACTGGCTCGAGAAGTACGCGTTCGAGGAGCCGGTCCGGCTCGGCCCCGGCTCCGAAATCCGGCTCTCCCATCCGGGGGCGTTCGCGGACTTGGCGCTGGACGAGGCGTCCGGCCCAGCCTCGGAACCATGATCGGGTGCCGCAGGACGAAGCCCCGGCGCTGACTCCGGGGCGCTACGCCGACCTCGTCGAGGGCTACGCCGGCGGCGAGGTCTTCGCGATCGGGCGGGCGCTCGTCGCCGCCGGCCACCGCGCGCTCGCGGCCGCGCAGGAGGGGTTCCTCGAGGCGTCGCCGCCGGGAACGGAGCCGCGCGGGTTCCGCCTCCGGTTCTTCGCGGCGCTGATGCACGCCGAGACCGCCGGCCGGTTGGGGAACCAGAACGCCTTCTTCTTCCGGCTCATCGATCCGCCGCTGCGGACGCTGCCCGAGGTCTGGCCGCCGGGCGTTCCCCAGCGGTCGCGCGACGCGCTGCGGCGAAGCTGGGGAGGCGCGGCGTCGGCGCCGCTGCCGCGGACGCTCTCGTGGGAACTGCATCTGGCCGCGGCCCGGCGGCCGCTCGGGATCCTCGATCTGCACACGGCGGGCGCGATCCTCGCGTCGGCCCCGGATCCGGCCGCTCCGCCGATCGCGTGGCAACGCGCCGCGCTTCTCGGCGTCCAGGCGCGGTACCTGCTCCAGCAGGACTATTGGCCCGAATTCGCGCGCATGCTCGTCGCCTCGGTCGCCGCCCGGGGCTTCAGCAACGCGGACGGCGAGCGGTCGGACCACCCGCTCGTTCAGGCGATGGGCGACCCCGACGACCTGCGCCTACGCCTCGCGATGGCCGCGCTCGGCTCGGGCGACCGGGTCGAGGCGCACAGCCAGATGCGCGCCCTGCGCGATCCGGTCGCGCCGCGCCTTTGGGTGCCTCGCCGCCTGCTCGAGGTCGAGCTCGATCTCGGCGATCGGGGCGCGGAGAACGCCGCGGCGCGACTCGTGGAGGCGGCGCGGGGCGAGCCGCCGTCGGGGGCGGCGACCGCCGCGCTCGTGATGGCCCTCCACCAGTCGGGACGCAGCGACGAGGCCGCGGAGCTCGCGACCGACCATCTCGCCGGGCGGGATCGGTCGTTCCCGTGGATGCGCTTCCTCTCGACGTGGGCCGACGGCGCCCCGTCCCGATTCGACTGGCTCCGGGCGCTGGTTCCGGCCTGAACGGTGCGTCTCGGGCTGACCCTCGCCGTCCTCCTGGCGGGCGCTCCCGCGGCGGCCCAGTTCCGGATCCAGACCCGGGCGGTGCTCGTGGACGTTTCCGTCACCCGGGGTGACGCGCCGGTCGAGGGGCTCGGCCCGGACGACTTCCAGTTGTTCGTGAACGACGTCCCGACCGACTTCCGGCTGCTCGACTCGGACGCGCTCAGCGTCTCGGTGCTCTTCGCGTTGGACGAGAGCTCGAGCACGCGGGGCGACCGCTACCAGCGGCTGATCGACGGCGCCCGAACCTTCGCCGCCGGGATGACCGAGCGTGACTCCTGCGCCGTGGTCGCGTTCGCCCGGCTCGCCCGCTGGGTGCACCCGTTCGGCCCCTGTCCCGAGGGGCTGGACTTCGGAACCCGGCGCACGGCCGGCGGGGCGACGGCGCTCCGCGACGGGGTGATCCTGTCGCTCGCGACGCTGCACGACGACCGGGGGAGGGGCGTGTTCCTCCTGTTCACCGACGGCGAGGACAACCTGAGCTGGTCGAGGGAGGAGCACCTGCGCAGCGCCGCGCGGGCCTCCGAGGCGCTCTTCTACGCGATCCTCGCGCCCGCCCCGGTCCAGCCCAGTTTCCGCCGGCCCCAGAGCCGCGGGGTCCGGCTGCTCGAGGAAGTCGCCGAGGCCAGCGGCGGGCGCGTCGTCGTCCTCGAGTCCGACCGCGACGTGGACGCCGCCTACCGGGAGATCCTCCGGGAGCTGAAGGTGCGCTACGTGCTTTCGTTCACGCCGGATCTCGGCGCGGAGGGATTCGTGCCGATCCGGGTGCGCGTTCCCGGACGCGGGATCCGGGTGCGGGCCCGCAACGGCTACGTGAACTCCCCCCCGCCCTGAGAGCGGGGGGGGGGGGGGACCGGCCGGCCTACTGCTGGTCGGTGGTCTGCGCGGTGTTGCTGCGGACCTCGCCGAGGAACGGCACGTCGCTGTCGGCCTCGGTCAGGAAGCCCTCGAGCGTGGTCCACGCCGCGCTCGCGCCGGCGGCGTCGCCGAGCTGGGCCTTCGCTCGCGCCAGCGCGAGCAGCGAGAGCGACCGGTTCGGGGTCCGGGACAGGCCCTCCTCGAGCACGCGCACGGCCTCGTCGAGCTGGCCGGCCTCGAGCAACAGCTCGCCGCGCAGCTCGTGCGACGGCTTCATCGGGTACGTCGGGCCGGACGGCGGATCCTGCCCCTCCTCGAGGTCGGTCGCCATCTCGGCGTGCGCGAGCGCCCCGTCCAGGTCGCCCCGCGCCTTCGCGGCGAGCGCCTCGACCTCGTGCTGCATGACGCGCACCGAGTCGGCCTGGTAGGACTGGCCGTCGGCGTCGCGCGCCTCGGCGAGCTTCCGGAGCCGCATCGCGGCCTCGTCGGCCATCGCGGCGTCGCCCATCGCGCCGGCCTTCATGCCGACCGCCAGCAACAGGCTGGACGTGGAGTTGTACCGGCCCGTGTCGGCCTCGCCGGACGGCATCTCGACGTCGCCGAAGCGGCCGGTCTCGATCGCCTGCCGCGCCGCCATGGCGACCGCGAGGCGCCGCAGACGGAGCTCGTCCGTGGCGTCCGCGGACTCCTCGACGATCCCGATGGCGTCCATCGCCGCCTGGTACTGGCCGCGCTGGAGATCCGCGTAGGCCTTCCACTCGAGGCTGTGGTAGTCGCGCTTGCTCAGCGAGAGATTCTTCTCCTCGACCCACTTGGCCGAGGCGTTGTACGCGACGTCGTTGGAGCGGGAGACGCGGTTCCACATGCCGTGCTGCAGGAAGATGTGCGACGGCATGTGCTGCGCGTGGTGCGCCTCGGGAGCGATCTCGGCGTACCGGTTCGCAGCCTCCAGCGCGAGCGGCGCGTGCTCCGGATCGTCGAACGAGTGGATCACGTAGTGGGCCGCGCCGGGGTGGTTCGGCTTCTCCTGGAAGAGGCGGCTCACGATGGCGCCGGCCTTCATCTGCCGGTGGAACCCGGGCTCGCCGCGCCGCACGAGGCCGAGGTACGAGAGCGCGTGGAACGCCTTCGCCTCGTCGTCGTCCGGGTACGCCGCCACGAGCCGCGCGAGCGCGTCGTGGTAGAGCTGGTCGCGCTCGTACTTGTCGCCCGCTCCGTAGAGGACCTCGACGACCTCCATGTACATGCGCTCGCGCTCGGTCGGCGTTTTTCGCATCCGCTCGGCGCGGGTGTCGCCGAACCGGCTGAGCACGTCGCGGGCGGCGCTGATGTCCTGCTCCGACCACAGCGGATGGTTGTGGCTGAGCGCCTCGCCCCAGTACGCGAGCGCGAAGTTCGGATCGATCTCCTGCGCGTTCTTGAAGGCCTCCGCGGCCTCCTCGTACCAGAAGCTGTGGAGCGCGGCGATTCCGCGCTGGAACGCGTCCTGCGCCTCCTCGCTTCCCGAGTTCGGGAAATCCACCGAGCCGAGCTGCGACTGGGCGAACGCGGGCGCGGCCAGCGCCGCGGCGACCAGCAGCGAAGCCGCCGTGCGAAGGGGGGATCGGATCATGAAACTGGCCTCCGTCGATCCGATGGTAGCGTGCCGGCGGCGGGGGTGCGACCGCGGCTTAGAATTCCCGGAACGAATGGGTATCTCCGGGGTTCGACCGTTCATGACCGATGACCGCATCCGCGCCGTGCGCGCCGCGTTCGCCGACCGCCTGCTGGCCGAGCTGGGCCGGGTCGTCGTGGGCCAGCAGGACGCGGTGGAGCGGCTTCTGATCGGTCTCCTGACCCGCGGCCACGTCCTCATCGAGGGGGTTCCCGGGATCGCCAAGACGCTCCTCGCCAAGAGCCTCGCGAGGGCCGTCCGCGCCGACTTCGCCCGGGTGCAGTTCACTCCCGACCTTCTTCCCGCGGACCTCGTCGGAACGCTCATCTACGACCCCGACAAGCGTGCGTTCGAGCCGCGCAAGGGGCCGGTGTTCACGAACTTCCTACTCGCCGACGAGATCAACCGCGCCCCCGCCAAGGTCCAGAGCGCGCTGCTCGAGGCGATGCAGGAGCGGCAAGTGACGATCGGCGAGACCACGTGGCCGCTCGAGGAGCCGTTCCTCGTGCTGGCGACGCAGAACCCGATCGAGCAGGAGGGCACCTATCCGCTCCCCGAGGCGCAGGTGGACCGGTTCATGATGAAGGTCGTGATGGGGTTCCCCGAGCCGGCGGAGGAGCGGCGGATTCTCGAGCGGATGGCGAATTTCCGGATCCCCGAGGTGGAGCCGGTCGTGGACCGGGACGCCGTCGCCGAAGCCCGCGAGGCGGTGGAGGCGGTCTATGTGGATGACCGCATCAAGGACTACGTGGTGTCGCTCGTGGGCGCGACGCGCGATCCCGGCGCGTGGTCGCTCGACATCGGACCGCTCGTGGAGCACGGCGCCTCGCCGAGGGCGACGCTCGACCTGTACCGGGCCGCGCGGGCGCGCGCCTTCCTGCGCGACCGCGACTTCGTCGCGCCGGAGGACGTGAAGCACGTCGCGCCGGACGTGCTTCGCCACCGGGTGATCCTCTCCTACGAGGCCGAGGCGGAGGAAGTGGACGGGGGCGAGATCGTGCGCCGCGTGCTGGACGCGGTCGCGGTGCCGTGAGCGATCCCGGCGCGCCGGTCTCCGCCGCCGAGGTCCTCGCGCGGGTCCGGACCCTTGAGATCCGCACCCGCCGCCTCGTGGCCGAGGCGCTCGCCGGGGAGTACCTGAGCACCTTCAAGGGGCAGGGGATGGAGTTCTCCGAGGTGCGGGAGTACTTCCCCGGCGATGACATCCGGTCGGTGGACTGGAACGTCACCTCGCGCACCGGGACGCTCCACGTGAAGAAGTTCACCGAGGAGCGCGAGCTGACGGTGCTGTTCCTCCTCGACGTCTCGCGCTCGTTCGCCTTCGGCAGCGGCGATGCGTTCAAGCGGGCCGTCGCCGCCGAGGTCGCAGCCGCGCTCGCGTTCTCCGCGATCCGCAACGGGGACCGGGTGGGGGCGCTCCTGTTCACCGACCGGGTGGAGACCCGCCTCGCGGCGCGGAAGGGCCGCCGACACGGGCGGCGGGTGCTGCGCGACCTGCTCTTCCACGAGCCCGCCGGCCGCGGGACCGACATCGCCGGCGCGCTCGGGCACCTGAGCCGGGTCCTGCGCCGCCGGGCCACGGTCTTCCTGCTGAGCGACTTCCTCGGCGATCCGCCGGACCGGTGGAAGCGGCCGCTGCGCGCCGCGGCCCGCCGGCACGACGTGGTCGCGGTGCGGGTGGCCGACCCCCGCGAGACCGACCTTCCCGACGCCGGGCTCCTCGAGGTGGAGGACGCCGAGACCGGGGCGCTCTTCCTGCTGGACACGTCCGACCGGCGCACGATGGACGCGTTCCGCACGGGCGCCGAGCGGGAGCGCGAGGGAGTGAGCCGGGCGCTTCGGGAGTCGGGCGCGGATCTCGTCGAGGTCACCGCCGGCGCTCCCTGGGACGGGGCGGTCCGCCGGTTCTTCCGCCTGCGGGGGAGGCGCCGGCGATGACCGGGGCGCTGCTGCTCGCGCTGCTCGTGGCGGCGCAGCCGTCCGGATACCGGGTCACGGCCGACCTGCCCGAGGAGCCGATCGAGGTGGGGTCCGTCTTCTACCTCCAACTGCGGGTCGAGCATCCCGAGGGCGAGCGGATTCCCGCGCCCGAAGCTCCCGAATCGGACGCCTTCCGGTTCGTCTCCGCCGAGACCGAACGGGGAGCCGGCGAGACGGTCCACCGCATGCGGCTCATGGCGCTCGCGCTTCCCGGCGAGCGCGCGTTCCCCTCGGTCCGCTTCGACGTCGGGGGCGAGGCTCCGCTCGAGACCGGTCCGATCCCGATCGCGGTCGCAACCTCTCTCGCCGAAGATCTCGCCGACGTCCACGACATCCGCGGCCCCTTCCTGATCCGGGTTCCTCCGCGCTACGGCCTCATCGCGCTCATCCTGCTGGGAGTTCTCGCGCTGGTCGCCGCCGCCTGGTGGTTCCGACGGCGCCGCCGCCAACCCGCGCCCGCTCCGCCGCCGCTCGGCCCCGCCGCCGAAGCCGATCTCGCGCTCGGGCGGCTCGCCCGGTCCGGCCTACTGGAGGCCGGCGACGTCGAGGCGTTCCTCGACCGGCTCTCCGCCGCCATGAAGCGGTACGCCGGGCGGCGGTTCGAGACCGCTTGGCTGGAGCGCACCAGCGACGAGATGCGCCGCGACCTCGACCTCCGGCTCGAGGCGGAGCAGCTTCGGGCGCTCGGCGGGATTCTCGACTACGCCGACTTCGCGAAGTTCAGCGAGGGCCGGCTTCGCCCGGACGCGGCCCGGACGTGCCTCGAACGGGCGCGCAGTTTCGTGGAGCGGACCGCCTGATGCGCCTGCTCTGGCCGGTCGCGCTGCTCCTGCTGGCGGCGGTTCCGCTCCTCGGCTTCCGCATCTTCCGGGACCGGTCGCCGGCGCTGCGGTTTCCCGGGGCGGCGGGCTTCAAGGGCCTGCCGCGCTCGTGGCGCGCGCGGCTCGCGTTCCTGCCCCTGGCGCTGGTCCTCGCGGCGTTCGCGCTCGGCGCGTTCGCCCTCGCCCGGCCCCAGATCGGGCTGGCGCGGGAAGTCACGACCGGCGCCGGGGTGGACATCGTGCTCGCGCTCGACATCTCCTCCAGCATGCAGGCCGAGGACCTCGGCGGCGGCACCCGGCTCATGGCGGCCAAGGACGTGCTTGCCGACTTCGTGGCCCGCCGCTCGGGCGACCGCCTCGGCGCGGTCGCGTTCGCCCGCAACGCGGTCACCGTGACCCCGCTCACGCTGGACCACCAGGTGCTCGGGGCGCGGATCGACTCGGTGCGGATCGGCGACCTGCCCGACGGAACCGCGATCGGCAACGCGATCGCAGCCGCCGTGAACCGGCTGGCCGACTCGGACGCCGAGAGCCGGGTGATCGTGCTGCTCACCGACGGAGTCTCGAACGCCGGCGAGATCCATCCCCGAACGGCGGCCGGCCTCGCGAAGTCGCGCGACATTCGCGTGTACACGGTGGGCGCCGGCAGCGACGGCCGGTCGCTGCGGGGGCTGCTGGCGACGCGCCAGGCGCCGGCGATCGACGAGGACGCGCTCCGTGAGGTGGCCGAGGCCACCGGCGGGCGCTACTTCCGGGCGCGGGACCGGGAGAGCTTCGCCGAGGTGTACGCCGAGATCGACCGCCTCGAGCGGACCGAGATCGAGGAGCCCTCGTGGGCGACCTGGGCGGATCGCGGGCCGGTCTTCGCCGGGTGGGCCTCGATCCTTCTCTTTCTGGCCGTCGGACTCGAGGCGACGGCGTTCCGGACCGTCCCCTGACATGCGGTTCGGAGAACCGGGGGCACTCTTCCTCCTCGCGCTCGCGCCGCTCGCCGCGCTCCTGTTCTGGGTTCGGGCGGTCCGGGCCCGGGCCATGCTGCAGCGCGTGGGGCTGCATGCGTCGAGTCTGCTGGAGCGGGAGTCGCGCGGCCGGAGGCGGCTCCGGGAGGGCCTGCTGATTCTGGCGCTGGCGCTTCTCGCTGCGGCCGCCGCGCGCCCGCGCTGGGGATTCGAGGAGCGGGACGTGGAGCTCGTCGGGGTGGACATCCTCGTCGCGATCGACGCGTCCTTCAGCATGGACGCCCGCGACGTGGCCCCGTCGCGCATGGAGCGCGCCAAGTACGTCGCGTCCGAGCTCGCCGGGCGCCTCGCTGGGAACCGGATGGGCCTCCTCGCCTTCGCCGGCGACGCGTTCGTCCAGTGTCCGCTCACCCATGATCTCGGAGCGGTCCGCACGCTCCTCGCCGGGGTGGCCACGGGGGTCGTGGAGAGCCCCGGAACCGATCTCGGCGCGATGATGGAGACCGCGGTGGAGGCGTTCGACCGGCAGGAGAGCCGCCACCCGGTGGTCGTGCTGCTCACCGACGGCCAGCAGGACGCGGCCCGCCCCCGGGCCGCCGGCGAGGTCGCCGCGCTCGCGGCGGAGCGCGGGATCACGATCCTGCCGATCGGCGTGGCCACTCCGGCGGGCGAGACGATTCCGGTCGCGGGCGACCGCGGCCCCGGGATCATGCTGGACCGGGAAGGGAACCCGGTGGTGAGCCGGCTCGACGAGGCCGCGCTCGCCGACCTCGCCCGGGCGACCGGCGGCGAGTGGTTCCGGATCTCCCGCGACGACGCGGAGATCGACGGCGTCGCCGAGTTCCTCGGCGGACTCGAGGGCCGCCGCCTCGGGGACACGTTCTCCCGCCGGTCCGTGGAGCGGTTCCCGATTCCGCTCTCGCTCGGCCTCGCGAGCCTCGGGGCGTGGGGGCTCGTCCGCCGGAGCGCCCGGCCCGCATGATCCTCCTCCCGCTGGCGCTCGCCGCGCAGATCCTCGGCGGCCCCGACCCGGACACCGAGGAGGGCGCGCGCCGGTTCGCCGAGGGCGACCTCCCGGCGGCGCTCGGAGCGTTCTCGCGGGCGCTCGAGGCGCACCCGGACGCGCCCGAGAACGACCTCAACATCGCCGGGGTGCACTACCGGATGGGCGGCGAGTCGCTCGCGGACGCGCTGCTCGGGTATCGGTCCGCGGCGGACCGATCCGAAGGAACGATGCGGCGGGACTCCTTCTTCAACCTCGGCAACGCGCTGTTCCAGGCGGAGGCGTTCGCGGACGCGGCGACGGCCTACGGCGAGGCGATCGTGCTGGACCCCGAGGACGTCGAGGCGCGCCAGAACCTCGAGCTCGCGCTGCGCCGCCAGCAGGACGAACAGGAGCAGGAGCAGCCGCAGAACGAGCAGGGGGGAGACGAGCAGGATCAGGACGAGGAGCAGGAACAGAACCAGGACCAGCACGAGGACCGGGAGCAGGAACCGGAACAGGATCAGGACCAGCAGCCGTCCGAATCCGAGCCGCAGCCGTGGGAAGGGCCGGGCGAGGTTCCCGAATTCAGTCCGGAGCAAGCCGAGCGCATCCTCTCCGCGCTGGCGGAGATCGAGCGCCAGTTCCACGAGGATCGGCGCGAGGCCAACCGCGCCCGCGCCGTGCGCCGGGGCCGCCACTGATGCGGTTCGTCGCGATCGTGGCGCTCGCCGCCGGGTCGGCCGGCGTGCAGGAGGCGGCGCGGGCCGAGCTGGAAGCGAGCCGCATCGGCCTCGAAGAGACGGTCAACCTGAGCGTCTCGGTCCCCGGCGAGCGGGACGGTCCGCCGGAGCTGCCCCGGATGCCCGGCCTCGAAGTGCGCGGCGAGTCGCGCGGCTCCAGCATCAGCTTCTCAGGAGGGAGCCTCGACCGCGAGACCCGCTGGACCTACGTCCTCCAGCCGACCCGGACCGGCGACCTCGCGATCCCGGCGATTCCGGTCCCCGGCTACGCGCCCACCGAGCCGCTGACGCTGCGGGTGGAGCCGGGGCGGGTGCGGGCCCCGTCGCGGCCGCGCTCCGTGGATCCCTTCGCGTCGCCGCTCGACTCGCTCTTCGGCCGCCCGGACCGCGCGCCGGCGCTCGACCTCGACGATCTCTTCGTCCGGGTCGAGGCGGACCGCCGCGACGTGCGCGTCGGCGAGCAGGTCCTCGTGCTCTACCGGCTCTACGCGCGGGTTCCGGTCCTCTTCGCGCAGGAAACCGGCGGCGCCCGTCCCGAGGGCGTCTGGATCGAGGACGTGACGCTCCCGGACGTGCCATGGCTCGAGCGGGGGCTTTCCCCGGACGACGTGGCCGCCCGCCGGGCCCTCCCCGGTCCGGTCCGCGAGCGGCGAGTGGTCGATGGCGTGGAGTACGACACGTGGCCCATCCTGATGCGCGCCGTGTTCCCGGCGGGCGCCGGCGAGCGCGTGCTTCCCGGGCCGACCTTCGAGATCGGCGTCCGGACGCGCAGCCGTTCGCTCTTCAGTCCCGAGCAGGTGGTCCACGCCCGCACGGCGCCCGCGGTCGCGTTGCGGGTCGAGGAGCTTCCCGAGACCGGCCGGCCGCCGGACTTCGGCGGAACGGTCGGGGAATTCGCGCTGTCGGGCGAGCTGCTCCGGAACGGGGAGCCGCTCGACGGACGGGACGCCGCGGTCGGCGAGACGCTCGTCCTGCGGGTTCGCCTCGAGGGGGAGGGGAACCTCAGCGGAGTGGATCCGCCGGCGCTCGACCCGACGCTCGACGGTGATTTCCGGGTTTTCGATCCCGACAACGAACAAGCGGCCGGGCTTCGCGCCGACGGCGACCGATTCGTCTTCGGCGGCGTTCGCTCGTGGTCCTTCCCGGTCGTCGCAGAGCGCGGCGGAGCGCGGGAGATCGGGCCGGCCACGCTCCACGCCTTCAATCCCGGCCTCGGCGCCTACGAGCGCCTCGCCACCGACCCCATTCCGATCCGCGTGACCGGGGGCTCCGCCGACATCGGCGCGCCGGCGGCCGCGGCCTCGCCGGGCGCCCGCTTCGGGGACGACATCCGCTACCTGAAGCCCGTGGGTCCCGCTGCGCCGGCGCGCGACTGGACGGGACTCTTCTGGGTCGCGCTCGCGCTTCCCCCGGCGTGGAACCTTGCGGTGCTCGCGCTCGCCCGGCGTCGGCGCGACCGCGCCCTCCATGCGGACGCCTACCGCCGTGCGCGCGCGGCGGGCGCCGCGACCCGCCGACTGCGCAGGCTGCGGCCCGACCTCGATCCGGCCGAGACCGGCGGCGCGGTCGCCGAAATCCTCTACCGGTACGCGGCCGACCGGCTCGGCGGATCTCCCGCCGGCCTCACGCCGGACGCGGCCGCCGCGCGATTCCGAGAGGTCGGCGCTGCCGATTCCGCGGACCGGCTCGGGCGGACGCTTTCCGAGGCCGAGGGCGCCCGCTATCGGGGCGACGCGGCGAAGGCGCCGGGCGCGTCCGAGGCCCGCGAGCTGATCGCGTCGCTCGAGGCGGAGCTGACGCGATGAAGCTGCTCGTCCTCGCGCTCATGCTCGGCCAAACGGCGGAGGACGCCGCCCACCGCTACGACGGGGGCGACTACTCGGGCGCCGGCGCGATCTGGGACGAGCTCCTCGCACGCTCCGGGCCGGGGGATCCGGCGGCGCTCCAGTACAACCTCGGGAACGCCCGGTTCCGGGAGGGGCGGCTCGGTCTGGCGATGCTCCACTGGGAACGCTCGCTGCTCGAACGCCCCGGCGATTCCGACGCGCTCGCGAACCTCGCGCTTGCCCGGGGCCTCGTCGCGGATCGCCTCGGAAACGCGGACTCCTTCGCCCGCGACCTGCACGCGGCGATGGACGGACCGGGCGCGCGGCTCGCCCGGACGCCGAGGTCGCGCCTGCGGATCGCGCTCCTCGCCGCGGTCTTCCTCGCCGGAGCGCTCCTGACCGCGCGCATTCTCGGCTCGCGCCGGCGGCTCCTGACCGTCGGACTCGTCCTCGGGGTTCTGGCCTCGGGAGTTCTCGTCGCGCTCCTCG
The DNA here is from genome assembly GCA_965199715.1 of Vicinamibacteria bacterium. Lineage (GTDB taxonomy): Bacteria > Acidobacteriota > Vicinamibacteria > Marinacidobacterales > Marinacidobacteraceae > CBDATA01. The sequence goes on along the minus strand of OZ241322.1, from coordinate 403,108 downwards.
CGCTGCGCTCAGCCCGCCCGGACCGTGCGCTGGTGATTGCGCCGGCCGCCGTGATCCGCAGCGGCCCGGCGGACTCGTTTCCGCAGTTGGCGCGTCTCCCGGAGGGACTCGAGGTCGAGGTCCGGGGCGCTCCGGCGAACGGCTGGATTCCGGTGCGCGCCGCCGGAATCGTCGGGTTCGCCGAGGACCGCGAGGTCGCGCCCATCGCCGCGTACACTGGCGATCCATGAACGTCCCCCTGAGCCGGCGCGAGTGGCTCGCAGCGGCCGCCGGCGCGGCCCTCGCCCGTCCCGCCGTCGCCGTCCCCGAGTCCCGCGTCGGGGAGGCCCTCGACGCGCTCGCGCGCTTCGGCGCGAACCCCGAGGGCGGGGTGTCCCGCACCGCCGGCAGCGACGCCGACCTCGCCGCCCGCGAACTCTTCGCCTCGTGGCTCGAGGAAGCCGGCATGGAGGTCCGCATCGACGTCGCGGGCAACCTCATCGGGCGCCTCCCCGGAAGCGAGCCCGGACTCCCGCCGCTCGTCGCCGGATCGCACCTCGACTCGGTGCCCGAAGGCGGCAACTTCGACGGCATGGTGGGTTCGGTCGCGGCTCTTGAATGCGCCCGCGCGCTCCACGCCGAGGGCGGGCGACGCCATCCGTTCGAGGCGGTCGTCTTCTTCAACGAGGAGAACGGCAAGACCGGGAGCCGGGCGCTCGCCGGCGAGGTGCGCGCCGAGGAGCTCGACCGCCCGGTGTACGGCGGATTCACGCTCGGCGAGGCGCTCGCCCGGGTCGGCGGCGACCCGGCGCGCGTCACCGAGGCGGCGCTGCCGCAAGGCGCCTACGCGGCGTTCCTCGAGACGCACATCGAGCAGGGCCCGACGCTCCACGAAGCGGGAATTCCCATCGGCGTGGTGGAGGGGATCGTCGGCATCCGGCGATTCCGGGTGACGATCACGGGAATGGCGAACCACGCCGGAACCACGGCCATGGCGATCCGGCGCGACGCGATGGTGACCGCCGGACGCTTCGTCGCCGCCGTGAACGACGAGGCGCGGGCGCGCGAGGGCCGGCACGTCGCGACAGTGGGCTGGATCGAGGCGCGGCCCGGCGCGGCGAACGTGATTCCCGGCGAGGTGGAGCTCACGCTCGAAATCCGCGACCTGCGCGTGGAGGTCATCGACGAGCTCTACGAGCGCTTCCAGCAGGTCGGCGCCGAGATCGCGGGCCGCAACGGCACCGAGATCCGGTTCGAGCCCTACTACCTGAGCCGCGCCGCCCCGTGCGACCCGGCGATCATCGACCTGCTTGCGGGCGCCGCCGGCGACCTCGGTTTCGACTACCGGCGGATGCCGTCCGGCGCCGGGCACGACGCGCAGTCGATCGCGACGTTCGCGCCCATCGGGATGGTCTTCGTGCCCAGCCGGGACGGAATCAGCCACTCGCCGCTGGAGTTCACCGAAACGGCGCACGTCGCCGCCGGCGCCCAGGTCATGCTGGAGGGTTTGCGCCGCCTCGACCGTCAGTAGCCTTCGCGCTCGGCAGCCGATTCCGGGCACGGCGTATCTCGTCGATCACGGCGTCCGTTTCCTGTTGGATCCGCCACGCGGGAATGCGGAGCACGGTCCAACCAAGTTTCTCGAGGATCCGATCCCTCGCGACGTCTTGGCGCCGCTGGCGACCTCGCCGGTCCATGTGGTGCCGCCCGTCCACCTCGATGTTCAAGCGCACGCCGTCGTCCAGGATCGCGAAGTCGGGCTCATGGCCCTCAACGGTCGGCTTGGCCGCGGGATCGAGTCCATTTGGCTGCATGTGTTGCCGGCCGCTGCGGACGCTTCCGCTTCTTCTTGGTCATCATCGTGGATGCTCTCCTCGCTAGAGGTTAGGCGTCCACGAAACCGGGGCAACTCCAGTGAGGGGCTGCGTACGCAGGCTCTCGAGCGCGTCTTTCTGCCGCTGATTGCTGGAGAGCGGCGCGTTGGCCGACCCGGAGACGCGGGAGCGCGGTCTCGGCCCTGGAGCGCCGGAAATGAGCGCCGCCGCCAGGTGCAGTTCCAGTCCTCACGCTTGGGCAGGGACCTGAGTTCCCGCAGCAGGCCGGCCGTGTAATCAGTCCAGTCGGCAAGAACTGTGATGGCCGCGTTGTGTAGGCCTGCCTGTGGAGGGACCGCGCCCACCAGCGCAGCGGGGTTCGGCGAGGAGCGGATGGCGAGACGCATGGATCGGGCCATCCCCCTCGCTACCTGCGCGAGTTCGTCGGGGTTGTCGAACGGCATGCCCTCGTCCAGCAAGGCTTCGAGTTCTTCAAGAACGTCGGGTTGATGTGGCGTCCCACGGCGAGGGCCGGATTGAACGCCGGCTCCGCGTCGGCGCGGAGAGACCAGCGGCCGTCCGTGCCTCGGTCCGGCTTCACCGGAAGCGCGAACAGCGGACCAACGTCTCCGTTCGTGAGCAGCAGGATGGGCCACCCATGGATGAGCGGCGATCGACGGTCATCCAAGGCGTCTCCGTCGAGCCGACGGTGGCGCGGGAATGGCGTCCGCCGTGCCGACCACAAGTTCCTCGGTTCCGTTGTGAACGAACCACTTGGGACCCTGTGTCGAATAGGGGACTGGAGAGTCGGCGGCCTCGGCCTCCACGCAGCGCCGGACAGCAAAGTCGTTCCCACGCGAACTGGAGTTCGTCCGCAGCCTCTGAGTCATGCCGCCGCGGAGCGCGTCGAGCGCAGTCGGGGCGGAGTGACGGATGTGCGCTTGCGCTCGATGAATGTGCGGTGGTCAAGGATGGGCGCTCGATGCGCCGAACATCCTTCGTGGACGGAGACCAGTAGGCGTAGATGCCGGCTCGAAGCGTCTGCCCGCACCGGCGGCACTCGCCGTCGTTCTTGAGCCGCAGCCGGATCCCGTGGGTCGGCAGCATCGATCGCTCCGGCCCGGGCGGGTCAGATCGTGAGGATGCTCTCGGTCTTCTTGCCGGCGAGGTCCGCGATCTGGCTGGCGTAGCGGTTCGTGCGCTGCTGGACTTCGGCTTCGAGGTCGCGCTCGAGATCCTCCGAGAGATCGCCCGCCTTCGCGCTCTTCTTCAGCTTCTGATTCGCGTCCCGACGGATCCGGCGCAGCGCGTTCTTGTGGTCCTCGGCCATCTTGGCGATGGACTTCGCGAGCTGGCGGCGGCGCTCCTGGCTGAGCGGCGGAATCGGGATCCGCAGCAGCGCGCCGTCGGAGGTCGGGTTGAGATCGAGATCGGCGACCCGGATCGCCCGGTCGATCGGCTGGAGCATGTGGCGCTCCCACGGCTGGACGGTGATCGTCTGCGCGTCGGGGGTCTTGAGCGCGGCGACCTGGTTCAGCGGAACGTTCTGGCCGTAGTAGTCCACCCGGACCGCGTCGAGGAGCGCCACCGAGGCGCGCCCGGTGCGCACGGCGGCCATTTCTCGTTCGAAATTCTCCACCGTCCGGGTCATCCGGCGGTTCACGTCATCGAGGACTTCGTGCTTCATGGCGAAAGTCTATGGCGTGCCGACCCGCGTCCCCACCTCCTCGCCGAGCGCCGCGCGCTCGATGTCGTCCTGGTGGCAGACCACGATGGGAACCCCGGTCTCCATGCACAGCGAGATCGCGGTGAGGTCCATGAACCGCAGCTTCTGCCCGATGGCGTCGAGGTAGCTGATTCGGCGGATCGGACGCGCGTCCTCGTCCTTTTCCGGGTCGCTCGTGAACACGCCTCGCACCCGCGTACCCTTGATGAGGATCGAGGCCCGGATCTCGGCGGCGCGCAGCGCCGCGGCGGTGTCGGTCGAGAAGTAGGGGCTGCCGGTGCCGGCGGCGAAGATCACGATGCGTCCGCGCTCGAGGTGGCGCAGCGCCCGGCGCCGCACGAACGGCTCGGCCACCTGGCGCACGGTGATCGCCGACATGAGCCGGGTGTCGCAGTCGAGCCGCTCCAGCCGCTCCTGGAGCGCGAGCGCGTTGATGAGCGTGGCCAGCATCCCCATCGAGTCGGCGGTGACCCGGTCCATGCCGCGGATCCGCGGGGACACCCCGCGGAAGATGTTCCCGCCGCCGATCACGCACGCGGTCTCGACCCCGCTGCGCCGCACCGCGGCGATGCGCCGGGCCATCGCCTCGACCGCCTCGATCGAGACCCCGGCCTCCTCGCCTTCGAGAGCCTGCCCGCTCAGCTTGAGCAGGACGCGCCGGTCGGACATCGCGCGCCGTCCCTATCCGCTCAGCTCCTCGCCCCGCTCGAAGCGGACGAACCGGCGGATCTGGATGTTCTCCTTGATGGCTTGGGCCGCCTCCATGACCCGGTCGTTCACGGTCATGTCCTTGCTGTCGTCGAGCGCCCACGGCTGCTCCAGCAGCACCCGCTCGGAGAGGAAGCGGTTCAGCTTGCCGGTGACGATCCGGTCCACCACCTGCGGCGGCTTCCTCGAGTTCTTCGGATCGCTGGCGATCTGGGTCCGGATGAGCTCGCGCTCGGAATCGAGCACTTCGGCCGGAACGTCCTCGCGGCGCACCCAGCGCGCCGGGGCGGGGTAGTTGCTCGCGATATGGATCGCGACGTCGTTGGCGAGGCTGCGGAACGTCTGGTTGCGAGCGACGAAATCGGTCTCGCACGAGAGCTCCACCATCACGCCGATGCGCCCGTCGTGGATGTAGGAGTGGATCAGGCCCTCGGTGGCCGCCCGCCCGGCGCGCTTCTCGGCGGCGGCGACGCCCTTCTCGCGCAGCAGCCGGACCGCCTTGTCGAAGTCGCCGTCCGCCTTGACGAGCGCCTGCTTGCAGTCGGCGAATCCGGCGCCGGTCCGGTCCCGGAGGCTCTTCACCTGCTGGGCGGCAATCGCGGGCATGGGGGTCACGTGCTCCATGGTTTCGCGGCCCGCAGGCCGCGGAAAAGAGGCGCGTCCGTCAGCCGGAGGAGGCGGGCCGGGCCGCTTCGCCGCCGCCCGGGGGCGGCGCGGAAGCAGGTTCGTCCTTCGCCTCGCCGGCCGGCTCGACGAACGCTTCGGATTCGTCCGGCGGGAGTGCGCGGAGGCGCCGGCCCTCCCCGAACGCGCTGGCGATTCGGGACGCGAACAGCCGGATGGCGCGCATGGCGTCGTCGTTTCCCGGGATGATGTAATCGACGAGATCGGGATCGCAGTCCGAATCCACGATCGCGATGATCGGGATACCGAGCTTGCGCGCCTCGTGGACCGCGATGAGTTCGTTCTTGGGATCGACGATGCAGATCGCGTCCGGGAGCCGCTCCATCTTCTCGATCCCGGCGAGCGTCCGCTCGAGCCGCCGCCGCCGCTTCTCGAGCCGCGACCGCGCCTTGTTGGAGAAGCCGCCGAGGTCGGCGTTCTCGGTGATGTCGCGCAGCTCCTGGAAGCGGGCGATGCTCTTGCGGATCGTCCGGAAGTTGGTGAGCAGGCCGCCGAGCCACCGGTGGTTCACGTAGAAGGCGTCCACCCGGCTCGCCTCGGAGGCGATCACTTCCTGCGCCTGCCGCTTGGTGCCGACGAACAGGATCGTCTTGCCCTCGGCCCCGAGGCGGGAGATGAAGTTGAGCGCGTCCCGGAACATCGGGAGCGTCTGGTTCAGGTCGAGGATGTGGACGCCGGAGCGGGTCCCGTAGATGTACGGACGCATCCTCGGGTTCCACCACTTGGTCTCGTGGCCGAAGTGCAGACCCGCCTCGATCAGGTCGCGCATGCTGACGGTGGTGTCGGACACGGCGCTACCGCTTGGAGTACTGGAACCGCTTGCGCGCGCCGGGCTGTCCGTACTTCTTGCGCTCCTTGCGCCGTGCGTCCCGCGTCAGGAACCCGCGCCGCTTGAGCTCCGGCCGGAGCCCCGCCTCGCTCGCGCTCAGCGCCCGGGCGATGCCCAGCTTGACGGCCGCCGCCTGCCCGGAAAGCCCGCCGCCCCGCACTCGCGCGTCCACGTCGAACTGCGCCGACCGGTCCGTCGCCTGCAGCGGCTGGACCACCCAGCCCTGGTAGGTGGGGCGGGGGAAGTAGTCCTCGAGCGGCCGCTGGTTCACCAGGATCTGGCCGCTGCCCTCGCGCAGGAAGACCCGCGCGACCGAGCACTTTCGCTTGCCGGTGCCGTACGCGATCGGGACGGACATCAGGACCGCGCCCCGAGCGCGTCCGGGAGCGGGACCGGCTGCTGCGCCGCGTGCGGATGCCGGTCACCCGCGTACACCTTCAGTTTCATGAACTGGCTCCGCCCGAGGGATCCCTTCGGAAGCATGCCCCGCACGGCCTTCTCGACGAGCCGCTCCGGGTGCGCCGCGCGAACCTGCGCGGCCGTCGCGGATTTGAGGCCGCCGGGCCGCCCGCTCTGGCGGTAGTACGTCTTCTGCTGGTCCTTGCGTCCGGTGAGGCGCACCCGGTGCGCGTTCAGCACCACCACGTGGTCGCCGCAATCGAGAAACGGCGTCCACTCGGCCTTGTGCTTGCCGATCAGCACCCGCGCCACCCGCGCGGCGAGCCGCCCGAGGACCTGGTCCTCGGCATCGACGACGTACCAGCGGCGCGTCACGTCGCGCGCCCGCAGGAACGTGGTGGACTCGGTTCGCGGCATGAAGAAAGGACGAGAGGGTAAAAAAAGACGGGCGTGAGCGCCCGGGAAGCCCGAAGGGGCCCGAGGACCGCCGCCCGCAAGGAAACGGAAGTATAGGTGGGGCCGGAATGGGGGTCAACTTGCGCGACCGTCGGACCCCGACGAAAAAAAGTTATCCACATTCGGGCCGTTTCGTGACGAAAAACCGGCTCCGTTACGTGTTAATCCATATGTTCTCTGATCGAATCGGATGGACCCGCGTCGAAACCGGCGTGGGCGTGGACTTCGGAGCGTCGGCGGTCAAGCTCGTCGCGCTCGCCCGCGACCGGACCGAAATCCGGCTCGCGGCCGCCGGCCGGGAGCCGCTCCCCATCGGGGCCGTCCGCGGCGGCTCCGTGCGGGACATGCAGGTCGTCGGCGACGCGCTGCGGCGCCTCGCCGGGCGGCTGGGCGTTCCCGACCGGGACGCCGCGGTCGGGGTCGGCGGAAGGTCGTTTCTCGTCAAGCGGCTCGAGCTGCCCGAAGGCAGCTTCGGCGCGGAGCGCGGTGACCTCCGCCACGCGGTGGCGGTGGAGGCGGCGCGCCAGTTGCCGGTCCACATGGACGACGTGCTCTTCGACTACCAGCCCGCGCACGGCGAGGCGGACCCCGACAACCGCGCCGTCACGTTCGGCGGAGCGCGGCGCGAGATCGTGCTGGCGAACGGCCGCAGCGTCGTGCGGGCCGGCCTCGGGCCCCGCCGGGTCGAGATCGAGCCGTACGGCCTTCTCGCCGCCATGCGCCTCGAGGCGCGCATCCGGGGGGACGAGCCGCCGCGCCGGCCCGTCGCCGTGCTCGACGTGGGCGAGTCGCACGCGGCCACGCACGTCTTCCAACCCCGGGCGCTTCGGAACGGGGACCCGCCGACGCTCGAGCTGGTCTCGAGCCTCCAAGCCCCCGGCGGAGGCCTCGGCGGCGCCGGGAAGGACGCGCCGAACACGCGCGCCGAGCGCTTGCGCGCCGCGGCGCTCGAGGAGCGCATCGGGTCCGCGGTGGCGGAGGCGCTCGGCGAGGCGGGCGAGCCGCGTCCCGAGGCGCTGCGCCTCGCCGGGGGCGGCGCGAGCCGCAAGGACGTCCGCGCAGCGGTCGCCCCGGCGAACCCCGCGTCGCTGGATCCGGTGGGCGTCCTCGACCCCGAGCGCGGCGACCCGTCGCTCGCGTTCGCCGCCGGGCTCGCGTTCAACCACCTGGAGGACGCCTGATGAACCTTCTGCCCGAAGGCGCGTTCAAGGCGCGGTCCGGCCCCTCGTGGCCCGGGCCGGGCGCGAAATTGCCGATCGCGCTGGGCGCGGTCCTCGTCGCCGGGTCGCTCGCGCTCGCGATCGTCGAGACGCGGCGCCTCGACGCCCGCGTTCGCGCGGAAGCCGCGGCGGCGGTCGGCCTGGACGAGCGGATCACGGCGCTCGAGAGCCTCGGCGAACGGATCGAGGAGGACCGGCGGCGGCTCGAGGAACTGCGGATCGTCGAGGGGCGGCTCGCGCGGTGGGACGAGGAGCGCTGGGTGGTCTCCGACCTGCTCGGGGAACTTCCGAGCCACGTGGGCGACGCGGTCGTGCTGGAGAACCTGCGGCGGCGGGGGGCCGAGCTGTGGATCACCGGCCGCACGGTCTCGACCGGAGCGGCGCGCACCGCCGCCGCTCGGCTCGGGGAGATCCGGCGGATCCGGAGCCTCACGCTGCAGTTCGTGGAGCGCGTCGCGGGAGACGGACCCGCCGACCGCGCGGGCGACCACCAGTTCTCGCTGGCGGGAACGCTGCGCTTCGACACCCGCGACCCGGAGCCGATCGGAGGCGCGCCGTGAGCGCCGCGCTGCGCGCGCTGCTGCCGTTCGTGGCGCTGGCAGCGATCGTCCAGGGCGGCTTCCGGCTGTGGCTGCGTCCGGCGCGGGAGGCCGCCCTCGCCGCCGAGCGGGACCGGGTCGCCCGGTTGGACACGGACCGGCAGCGGCGGGAGGCGGTCGGCGGCGCGGACGAACGCGCGGCCGAGGCGGTCCGGGCCGATCTGGAGCGGACCGAGAGCCAGGTCGAGGAACTGCGGGGCGCGCTGGCCCAGGAGTCGGAAACCGGGGAGATCCTCGATTCGCTCGCCGCCCTTGCGTCCGAGGAAGGGCTCCGGGTGCGGCGGTTCGCGCCCGATCCGGAGTCCGGGGCGGAGACGTTCGCCGCCCGTTCCGCCACCGTCGAGCTGGAGGGCGACTACTTCCGCTACGTGGCGTTCTTCGAGCGCGTCGCCAGCCTCGAGCGGACCGTCATCGTGGATGAGTTCGAGCTGCTCGCGCCTGCGGAGCCGGACCGTCCGCTGGCCGCCCGGTTCGTCGCGGTGACCGTGGGACGCGGCCTGGAATCGACCGGGTCGGCGTCGGCGCCGTGATCGCGCTACTCATCACGGCGGCCCTCCTCCAGCCGCGGGATCCCTTCCGACCGCTTCCGCCGCCCCCCGAGGCCGAGCGCCCGGCGGGCCTCGCCGGACTGCTCGTCTCCGAAGCGCGCGTCCGCGGCGTCCTCGTGCGCGGCGAGGGCGGGATCGCCGTGCTCGAGTCCCCCCGGGGCGACGCCTTCATGGCGCGGCCGGGCGACCGGCTGCTCGACGGCCTCGTGATCCGGGTGGACCGGACCGGCGTGACCTTCGCCCTGCGTTCCGACCCCGAGGACGAAGTCCACGCGCCGCTCGCGGCCGCAGGGGGCGCGCCATGATCGCCGCGCTCCTTGCCGTCGCGCTTCAGCCCGTCGTCGTCACCGCGCTGGAGATGCACCGTGCGGGCGACGAGACCCGGATCCGGCTGCTCGCCGACCGCCCGGTCGCCGTCGAGGGCCTCCTGCGGCGGGGCGACGAGATGGCGGTCTCCCTCGGACCGGCGGACGTGGACGCGGTGCGCGGCGCGTGGCGCGTCTCCACCGCCGAGATCCTCGGGGCCCGCGTCGAGGCGGCCGAAGACGGGACCGCCGAACTCCGTTTGGAACTGGCCCCCGACGTCGTCTGCGACTTCGACGGACCGGTGGACGGACTCGAGGTCGTCTGCGTGCGCGACCCGGTCGAACCCGAACCGGAGGAGAAGCCGCCCCCGCCGGAGGAAGCGGCCCCGCCCGAGCCGCCGCAGGCCGAGCGGGTGACGCTCGACTTCCGCGACGCCGACGTCCGCGACGTGCTCCGGGTGCTCGCGGAGGTGAGCGGGCTCGACTTCGTGCTGCAGCCGTCGGTCTCCGGCCCCATCTCGATCCGGCTCACCGAGACCCCGTGGGACCAGGCGCTCGACGTGATCCTGCGGTCGCGCGGACTCGGCTGGACGCTCGAGGGCGCGGTGCTGCGCGTCGGCAGCCTCGCCGAGCTCGCGGCGGAGGAGATCGAGCAGGTGCGGCACGAGGAGGAGCGCGAGCTCGCCGGAGCGCTCGTCAGCACCGTGCGCCGGCTCGCCCACGCGTCGCCGGCCGACGTGCGCGAGCTTCTCCAAGACCGGATCAGCGAACGCGGCTCGCTCGTCGCCGATCCGCGCACCGGCGCGCTCCTGATCCGCGAGGTCGAAGGGCGCATGGCCGAACTCGAGGCGGCGCTCGCCGCGCTGGACGTGCCCGTTCCCGGAGTCGAGATCGAGGCCCGGATCGTGCTCACCACGCGCTCGGAGAGCCGCAGCCTCGGGGTGCAATGGGGCGGGGAGCTGGTCGAGGGCGAGTCCGGAGCGGGGCAGGCCGCCCGCGCCGACGCCGGGGCGATCGGCTCCTTGGGCGCGTCCGGGTTCGTCGAGGGCCAGGGCGGGCTGCTCGCGCCGCCCGGCCCGGACGGAACCCGGCCCGGGTACGGGGTCAACCTGCCGATCCCCGAGCGCCCGACCGGCGCGATTGGAATCGCGCTCGGCGCGCTGCTCGGCGTGGACCGGCTGGACGTCGCGCTGACCGCCGCCGAGCGCCGCGGCGACCTGCGCATCCTCTCCGCGCCCCGTATCGTGGCCCAAAACGCCCGCCCGGCCACCATCAAGCAAGGCGTCACGTTCCCGGTGCAGGTCGTCGCCAACAACACCGTGACCGTCCAGTTCCAGGACGCGGTGCTGGAGCTCACCGTGACCCCCGAGATCGGGCCGGACGGAACCGTCCTGCTGGACCTCGCGCTGAACAACGACACGCTCGATTTCGGCCAAGCCGTCGGCGGGATTCCGAGCATCCTCACCCAGCACGCGACGACGCGCGTGCGCGTCACCGACGGCGAGACCACCGTGCTCGGCGGGGTCTTCGTGACACAGGAGTCGTCGGACCAGCAGCGGGTTCCGTTCTTCCACCGCATCCCGCTGCTGGGGAGGATGTTCCGGTCGTCGGGCGGCCGGGAGCGGGAGGAGGAGCTTCTGATCTTCCTGACCCCGCGCATCCGAAACCCCAGTGCGCCCGCACGGGACGGTACGCTGAAAGAGGGGGTCGGCCATGAGGGATGACGCGTCAAACGAATATCACCGTAAAGAGATTTCATCCCTATATCAAATTCGGGTTCGGGCGGGAGATTCCGCCTCTCTCGAGCCCGGCGGCGCGGACCAGGGCGCGCTCGGCCGCCCGCCGCCACTAGGCGACCGTCCGATCCAGACGCTGGGCCTCGGCCTCACGCTCCGCCACCTCCGCCCAGTGCGTGGACGAGGGGCAGTCCCGCAGCTTGTCCTGCCGCCGCTGGTAGTGGCGGGCCACCGCCCCGAACCTCGCCGCCCAGCGGCGCTCGCCGGCCGCCGTCATGCCCTCCGCGATCACCGGATCGTGAAGGTACCGGGGCCGATCCGGTAGCCGGCAGGTAGCCGGCCCAGCCGCCCGCCGACCTGCCAGTTGAACCCCTCGACGGAGTGCGGAATCCGGTCCACGACCGCGCCGGCTTCAAGCACGCGCAGCACCGTGTGGACTCCGGCGTGGCCGGGCGCTTGAGTGACGATCGCGCCGGGCCGCGCATCATGACACGGCGCCAGACGTCGTGTCTAGGGGGAGGAGGCTGCCGGAGTCGTCGCCTCTTGGCGCCTCCTCGCGGAGAGCCGAGCTCGTCCGGAAGCCTCTTTGAGAGCGATCAGCACGACGTTCTCGTGGTGTTCACCGGCGGGCGAAAGCGACGGCTCCACGAACGGACGCCCGGCGGGCGCTGGCTCGAGCAGAAGCGGCTCGCGTACGCGAACGGCCCCGCGAAGAACCTCGTTCGGGTGTGCGCGTCCATGAAGTGGCGACACGCCGTTCTGGCCGGTGACCACGAGGCGTACGAGCGCCGCCGCCGTCGAGACCGCGATCCCCGATCCCGCGGAGCGGCTCAGGGTCGAGCAGTGGATCATCGGCGTCGAGTCCACGTGGACGCACACGCGGCGGGAGTTCGGGAGGGCCGCCGGGCTGGTCTCGGGCGAGAGCCGGCGGAAGGCCCGGGATCAAGAGCTGGTGCGGCTCGAGGCCCTCATGCGCCGCGTTGGTCGCGCTGGCGAAGCACGGCGTCCGGCTCCTCGTCACGATCCACAGCATCTGGATGCTGGAGGCGTTGGCGACCGTCGTCCGGCGTTCGCTCGTTCCGGAAGAGTTGCGCGGCGGCCGCGTCGCGCTGGACTTCGATCAGCTCGGCGTGTGGGGATTCCGGCCCGGACGGCGCGGTTGCGTCGTCCGCGAGACCGAGATCGACGAGTGCGGGTTGTACCCCTCGGGATCCGAAGACATCGCGTTCGCGCTCCACAACAGGCGGCTCGCGACGCGCGCGGCCTCGCCGCTGCGGTCCTTCGCCGGGCCCTCGGAAGCCATCGTCGCCGACGTGCCGATGCACAGCAGGTCGTCGTTGAATCGCTCCCGCACCCGGCGCACGAGCATGGCCACGTCGGCGCCCTGGCAGCCCCGGTAGGTATGCAGCTCGTCGAGCACGAGGAAGCGCAGCCCGGCGCAGGCGTTGTGGATCGCCTCGTCGGCCATGACGAACCGCGTCATCGGCAGTTCCAGCATCATGAAGTTCGTGAGCAGGACGTCCGGCGGGTTCGCGGCGATCCGGTCGCGCTCCTCGATCGACTCCTGGCCGGTGTAGCGGGCGAACGTGACCGGCTCCCGGCCCTCGCCGCAGCCTCGCTGCCGGAAGCGCTGGAGTTCCCCGAGCTGGCTGTTGCACAGCGCGTTCATCGGGTACACGACGATGGCCTGACGCCGCTGTCGCGCCCGCGTCGAAGCACGTCATGGACGAGGGGAATGAAGTAGGCCAGCGACTTGCCGGAGCCGGCGCCCGTGGTCAGGACGTAGCTCTCGCCGCGCTTCGCGATCGCGACGGCGTCCGCCTGACGCCGGTGCAGCCGGATCGGGTCGCCCGGCGGGCCGTCCTCGCCCTTGATCCGGAAGATGCGGCCGCACTCGGGATGGAGGACGCCCGCGTCCACGAGGTCGTCCACGTAGCCGCCCGATTCGAAGTTCGGGTCCAACTCGATCAGCGGCGAGGGCCAGAAGCGGCCGCCGGCGTAGGTCGCGTCCACCGTGTTCTTGACGTCGGACGCGGCGATCCGCGTGAAGCTGCGCGAGAACCCCTACTCCGCGATCACCTCCTCGCGGAAGGCGAATACGTCCATCAGGCGGCGCGCAACAAACGGTGCATGCCGGCTGGCTATGCCCAATTCATGCGACGCCGGGCGTCGCGGGGTCCGCTCCGCTAGTAACCGACCACCCAGCGGTGGTCCACGACGAACCGGAACCCGGACGACAGTCGGCGCATCTGCAGCTCGGACGTGAGCGCCCGGCCGAACGCCTGGGCGAGGCGCTCGTCCGCGTCGCCGCCGTCCGCGGCCGAGGACGCGGCGAGATCGGTCACGAGGAACACCCCCTCGACCTGATCGCCGCCGTCGGGGCTGACCAGCACGTCCCACGGCTGGTGCTTGTCCTTCTCGCCCTTCTCGGCGATCCGGGCGGTTCCCGTCCACTTGGCGCCGCCGCCGACGAAGCTCAGGTTCATGGGCCGGGGAGTCTATTCGGGAAGCTCCGGCATGGAGAAGATCCGTGCGCCGTTCTCGCAGTCGAGCGCGTGCAGGAAGGCGATCAGGTCGTCGATCTGCGCGTCCGAGAGGTTGCGGTCCTGCAGCTCGTCCGTATCGAGGTACGGGTTGAGGATCCCGCCGCTGGCCATGATCTCCACGGCCTCGCGCAGCGTGGCGACGCTGCCGTCGTGGAAGTAGGGCGCGCTCTTGCTGACGTCGCGCAGCGTGGGGGTCTTGAACGCGCCTTGGCAGGGCTCGTCGGAGGTCGTGCTGCACTCGTCCATCTCGGTCACGCCGCCGCGTCCGAGATCGGGATCCTCGGCGTCCATGCCGATCCCGACGTTGTGGAACAGCATGTCGGTGAACAGCACCCCGCTGTGGCAGGTCGCGCAACCGGCGCCCGCGGTGAACAGCTCGGCGCCCCGCATCGCCTCCTCCGAGATCGCGCTGGCGTCGCCGCGCCGCCACCGGTCGTAGGCCGTGTCGCCGCAGTAGAGCGCGTCGCGCTCGAAGGCCGCGATCGCCTGGACCACGTTGTCGGGCGTCGCCGGACCGCCGAAGACGGCCTCGAACTGGGTCCGATACCCCTCGATCCCGTTCAGCGTCTCGACGACCGCGTCGGCGTCCGCGCCCATGTTGCCGCCGGTCCACGCCGCGCGCGCCTGGCCCTCCAGCGAGTCGCTGCGGCCGTCCCAGTAGAACTGCGTGTGGTACGCGATGTTCCACAGCGTCGGGCTGGACCGGTTGAGCTGGCGACCGAACGCGCCGATGGCGGTCGGCAGGCCGTCGGTGAGGCCGTTCTCGACAAGGTGGCAGGAGTAGCAGGAGCGGGAGCCGTCGCCCGACAGGCGCTGATCGAAGTAGAGCTGCTTGCCTAGCGCGACTTTTTCGGGAGTCTGCGGGTTGTCGTCGGGGGTCGTCGGAGCCTGGAAGTCCGAGGGAGGTCCGGGCATGAACGCCGGGGCCTCGGGTTCCTCCACGGGGGCCTCGCCGCCGCCGCAGGCGATTCCGAGCGCGGTCGCGACGATCATCCCGTTCAGCAGCGAGAAGCGCATGGGGACTCTCCTTCGGGCGAGGGGTTTCGCCGGCGCCGAATCGTACCAGCGGCCGCCCCCTCGGGCGGCGGCGCAAGATAGGCTTGGCGCATGGCCGGCCGGGCGCTACTCCTGCTCGCCGGCGGCGGTCTCCTCGCGTCGTTCGCGGGAGCCGCGGCCCTCCTCTTCGATCGGCCCGGGTGGAGTCCGGCGGAGCCCGCCGAACCCCTCCAGCAGCGCGAGCGCCGGGGGCAGGCCACCGCCGACCGGCTGCGCCAGATGCTCGCCGAAGCGACCGGCGAGACGCTCGGCGACCCGCTTCTGCGCGATCCCCGCCGCGCCGGGCACGACTTCTACTTCACCCGCGCGGCGTGGTCGGGATACGGTTGGCGGGGCTGGCACGTGGATTTCCCGAAGGCCGACCGGCAGTTCCTCGTCGGGGTCCGGAGGCTCACGAACCTGAACGCCTACGCGATGGAGAACCGGGTGCTCCTGACGGACCCCGAGATCGGGCGGTTTCCGTTCCTCTACACGGTCGAGGTCGGGTACATGGCCATGAGCGAGCCCGAGGTGCAGGGGCTGCGGCGCTACCTGCTCTCGGGCGGCTTTCTCGTCGTGGACGACTTCTGGGGCTCCGCCGAGTGGGCCAACTTCGCCCACCAGATGAGCCGGGTGCTGCCGGAATACCCCATTGAGGACGTGCCCCTCGACCACCCGTTGTTCCGGTCGTTCTACAACGTGGACGAGGTCGTGCAGGTGCCGAACGTGGGGCAGGGCATCCGGGGCGGGCCGACGTGGGAGCGCGACGGCTACATCCCCGAAGTCCGCGGGATCTTCGACGAGGAGCGCCGGTTGATGGTCGTCATCAACTGGAACACCGACCTCGGCGACGCATGGGAGTGGGCCGAGAATCCGTGGTACCCGCTCCACTTCTCGAACTACGCGTACGAAATGGGAGTGAACTTCATCATCTACGCGATGACCCACTGAGAGCCGGATGACCCCCGCCGTCGAGTGGTTGCTCGGGAGCCCGTGGGCGCACTTCGCCGCCGGACGGCTGGAGCTTTCGGCCCCGTGGATCGTGATCCCGGCGCTGTTCGGCCTCGCCGCGTGGGGCGCGTGGCGGCTTCTCGGGCGGGCCGGATACCGCCGGCTCGGCGGGCGCCGCCGGGCGGTCGTCGCCGGGATTCGGGGCGCGGTGCTGGCGGTCGTGGCGCTGTGCCTGCTGCGTCCCGAGCTCGTGCTCTCGACCGTCGTACCCCAGGACAACGCGGTCGCGGTGCTGCTCGACGACTCCGCGAGCATGCGGATTCCCGACAAGGACGACGGCGCGGCGCGGCGCGGCGACTTCCTCCTCTCCGCGTTCCCGCCCGAGGGCGAGCACGCCGGGAGCTTCCGCGAGGATCTCGAGGCGCTGTTCGTGACCCGCCTGCTCGGCTTCTCGGACGAGGCGGACGTGGTGGAGAGCGCCGCCGACCTCGACTTCGCCGGCGCCCGCACCGACCTCGCCGCCGCGCTCGACCGGGTGATGGAGGGCGCGCCGTCCGGGCGGCTCGCCGGAATCCTGCTGCTCACCGACGGCGCCGACACCCGTTCGGACCCGGACGCGCTCGAGGACTCGCTGCTCGCGCTGCGGGAGGCCGGAGTCCCAGTGTTCCCGGTGATGCTCGGCCAAGAGTCCTTCGAGCGGGACCTCGCGCTCGGCGAGCCCGACCTTCCGCCGCGCGCGCTGCGGGGCTCGCGCCTCGAGGTCCACGTGCGGCTTCGGGCGCGCGGCCTCGAGGGCGAGGTCGTCCGCCTCGAGGTCCTCGACGAGGGCCGGATCGCCGCGACGCGCTCGATCCCCATCGTCGGCGACGATTTCGAGACCACCGCGGCCGTCCCGTTCCCGGCGGAGGAGGGCGGCCTGCGGCGGCTGCGCTTCCGGGCGGCGCCGTTCCCGGGGGAGATGCTGACGCACAACAACGAGCGCGAGCGGCTGCTCGACGTCGAGACCCGGACGGTCCGGCTGCTCCACTTCGAGGGGCAGCCGCGCTTCGAGTTCAAGTTTCGCCGCCGCGCCGTCGCTCCCGATCCGGAGCTTCGGGTGCTCGGGATGGTGCGCACCGCCGAGGGCAAGTTCTACCGGGTGGACGTGGACAGCGCCGAGGAGCTCGCCGGGGGATTTCCGGACTCGCGGGAGGAGCTGTACGAGTTCGACGCGGTGATTCTCGGGACCGTCGAGGCCAGCTTCTTCAACCAGGACCAGCTCGACATGCTGCGCGATTTCGTCGCGGTGCGGGGGGCCGGCCTCCTCACGCTCGGCGGCGGGGCCTCCTTCGCCGAGGGCGGCTACCGGGACACGGCCATCGCCGAGGTCCTCCCGCTCGCGCTGCCCGAGATCCCCGAGGACGCAGCGATCCCGGGCGGAGCCGCTCCCGTGTTCCGCGAGCTCCACGTCTTTCCGACCCGCGCCGGCGCCGGGCATCCAGTGGTCCGCCTCGACCCCGATCCGCAGCGCAACGAGGACCGCTACCGCGGCCTGCCGCCGCTCTCCATCGTGAACCGCGCCGGCGCGGCCAAGCCTGGCGCGGTGGTGCTGCTCGAGGGCGTGACGCCGGGAAGCGACGCCGCTGAACCGGTGCTCCTCTACCAGCGGTTCGGGCGGGGTCGCGCGGCGAGCCTCACCGCGCAGGACCTGTGGACGTGGCAGATGCACGCGTCGGTTCCGCTCGAGGACGAGACCCACGAGGTCCTCTGGCGACGGCTCCTGCGCTGGCTGATCGCGGAGACCCCTCGCCGGATGGAGGCCGCCGCCGACCCCGAGGAAGCGCCTCCGGGCGAGCGCATCCGGATCACGGCCACCGTCCGCGACGAGCGCTTCCTCGAGATCAACGACGCGGTCGTGGAGGCCACGGTCACCCGGCCGGACGGCTCGCGCGAGCTGGTCCCGCTCACGTGGACGGGGGTCGAGGACGGCGAGTACGCCGGCGCGTACGAGGGGACCCATACCGGAATCCACGAGGTCGAGGTGCGGACCCTCGGGGCCGAAGCGCCGGAGCCGGCGCGGGCGCGGTTCCGCACCGGGGTCGTGACCGACGAGTACTTCGACGCCGAGGCGGATCGGGCGCTTCTGGCCCGGATCGCCGAGGCCACCGGGGGCCGGGCGTTCGAGGCCGACGAGATCGACGAGGCGCTCGAGCGGCTTCGGATCGCCGACGCCGGGGTCACCGTGACCGAGCGCCGCCCGCTCGCCTTCGTTCCTGCGTTCTTCCTGCTGGTCGCCTCGCTGCTCGGCGGCGAGTGGGTGCTGCGCAACCGCTGGGGGTTGCCGTGATCGCGGTCCTCGCGCAGGCGACCGTGCTCATCGTGGCCGGGGTCGGGGCCGACCCCCGCTACAAGGAGCGCTTCGCCGGCTGGGCCGAGGAGCTGTGCGCCGCGGCGCGCGCCCAGCCGAATCCGCCCGTCGTTCGCGTGCTCGCTGAGCGCGTTCCCGACGAGCCGAGGCCGTGCCTCGCCGACGGCCGCAGCACGGCGGCCGGGATTCGCGCCGAAATCGACGCCGTCGCCGATCCCGCGGGCGGCCTCTTCCTCGTCCTCATCGGCCACGGCAGCGCCACCGGCCGGGGCGCCCGGTTCCACCTACCCGGCCCGGACGTGGGGCCCGAGGACCTGGGCGGAATGCTGGGGCGATTCGACGGCGCGCCGGTCACCGTGGCGCATCTGGGCAGCGCCGCCGCCGCCTTCCTGCCCGCGCTCGCCGCGCCGGGCCGAGTCCTCGTGGCCGCGAGCCGCGAGCACGAGTCCGGCGCCACCCGGTTCGCCGGGCACTTCGTCGAGGCGTTCTCGTCCTCGGACGCCGACGCCGCCGCCGATCGGAACCGCGACAGCCGGATCTCGGTGCTGGAGGCGTTCGAGTTCGCCCGCGCCGGGACCGAGCGGGAGTACCGCGACGCCGGGCTGCTTCAGACCGAGCACGCGGTGCTCGACGACGACGGGGACGGGGTCGGCGGCGAGTCCGACGGAGCGCTGGCGGCGCGGCGCCTCCCGTTCGGGGATCCGGAACTCGCCGCCGCGGGGGAGGACCTGCGCCGGATGATCCAGGAGCGGGACGCGCTCGCTGCGCGGGTGGACACGCTCCGGGCGCTCCGGGACGACTTCGAGGAGGACGAGTACTTCGCCCAGCTCGAGGAGCTCTTGCTGCGGATCGCCGAGATCGGCGACCGGATCGAGGAGCTCCAGGAGCCGCCGGGCTGATGCTGGCCGCGCTCGCGGTTCTTGCGCTGGCCCAGCCGGCCGAGGCGCTCGCCGCCGGGAACTACGAGGAGGCGGAGGCCGGATTCCGCGAGCGCCTCCCCGACGCGGACGCGGCGCTCGGGCTGGCCGAGACGCTGCGGCTCACCGGCCGCTACGACGAGGCGCTGGACGCGCTCGGGCCGGGGGCGCCGCTGATGCGGGCGCGCATCCACATCGAGATCGGCGAGGACGCCGAGGCGCTGGAACTGCTGCGCGCGGTTCCGGGAGAGGTGTTCAGCGCGGCGCGGCTCGAGGCGGAGACCGCGATCGCCGGGATCGAGGCCCGCCGCGGCGCGAACCCGCGCGAGCGGCTCGAGGCGGCGCTCCGCGAGCACGAGCGGGCGCCGCCCGAGGCCCGCACCGCTGCCGGACTCGTCGCCGCGGGACAGGCGCTGGTCCGGCTCGGCTACCTCGGAAGCGGCCTCGTCCGGGAGGCGTTGCAGCTCTTCGACCAAGCGGCGGCGCTCGCGCCCGGCGACCGGCTCCCGCGCCTGCTCGCGGCGGAGCTTCTGGCCGACAAGGGCAACCTGTCGGAGGCCGAGCGCGAGTTCCGGGCGGTGCTGGACCGGAACCCCCGCGATCCGCGGGCGCTTCTCGGAATCGCCCGGCTGCGCGGGGCGGCCGCGAGCGGGGATCCGCTCGACGCCGCGCTCGCCGTGAACCCCCGGCATCCCGAGGCGCGGGCGCTGCGGATCGTCCGCCTGCTCGAGGAGGACGACGCCGAGGCCGCGCTCGAGGCCTCCGCCGCGCTGCTCGCCGACCTGCCGCGTTCGCCCGCCGCGCTGGAGGCTAGAGCGGGGGCGCTTTTCCTGAGCGGCGACCTCGCCGGCGCAGCGGCGGTGGAGGAGCGGTTCCGGACCGCGTTTCCGGGCGATCCACGGCTCGATCTCGGCGTCGGGGCCGCCGCCGAGCGCACCCGGCGCTACCGGGAGGCCGCCGAGCGGGCGGAGGCGGCGCTGAAGCGCGATCCGGAGTCGGTGGCCGCCCTGCGCCTTTCGGGGCTCAACCTCCTGCGACTCGGCGAAATGGAAGCCGGGCGGAGGGCGCTCGAGGCCGCCTTCCAGCGCGATCCGTTCGACGCGTTCGTGAAGAACACGCTGGACCTGCTGGACGAGTTGGAAGCGTTCACGGTCGTGCGCGCGCCGCCGTTCGAGTTCGTGCTGCCGCCGACCCAGGCGGACCTGTTACTGCCGTACTTGGAAGCAGTGTCCCGCGAGGCGATCGAGGCCTTCGGCGAGCGGTACGGCTGGAGACCCGACGGGACGATCAGGATCGAGGTGTACGACCGGTCGGCGGACTTCTCGGTGCGCACCGTGGGGATGACCGGCATCGGCGCGCACGGGGTCTGCTTCGGAAACGTGATCGCGCTCGAGTCGCCCTCGACCCGCGAGGTGGGCGAGTACCACTGGACCTCCACGCTGTGGCACGAGTTGGCCCATGCGGTGACCATGGGCCTGACGGGGAACCGCGTTCCGCGCTGGTTCACCGAGGGGATGAGCCAGTTGGAGGAGCGGCGGCGCTTCGGGGACGGCGCGAGCCGCGCCTTCTACCAGGCGATGCGCGGCGACGCGCTCCTGCCGCTCGGCGAACTGGACGAGGGATTCCTGCGCCCCACGTGGCCGGGGCAGGTGGGGGTCTCCTACTACCATTCCTCGCTCGTGCTGGAGCAGGTGGAGGCGACGTACGGGTTCCCGGCGATCCTCTCCATGCTGGACGGGTTCCACCGGGGCGAGACCAGCCGCGAGGTCCTTCCCAAGGTTCTCGGCGAATCGCTCGACGCGCTCGACGCGGCGCTCGCGGCGGGCGTCGAGGAGCGGTTCGGCGCGGCGGCGAACGCGCTCGCCGACGTTCCCGGGCCCGTCTCGCTCCCCGGGCTGCGGCGGCGCGCCGACGAGCGCCCGGAGGACTTCTTCGCCCAGCTCGCCGCGGGGAACGCGCTCGAAGCGAGTGGCCGCGACGCGGAGGCGGTCCCGTACCTGGAGCGCGCCTTCCGGTCGGCTCCCGACTACGGCGGGCTCGACGGCGCGTCCCGGGCGCTGTCGCGCATCCACGAGCGGGCCGGGCGCGACGCCGAGGCGGCGGAGGCGCTCGAGCGGCACCTCGCGCTGGTTCCCGCCGACCACGAGGGCTGGGTGCGGCTCGCCGCGCTGCGGCGCGATCCGGCGGAAGCGGCCGAGGCGCTCGAGGCGGGACTCCTCGCGTGGCCGATGAGCCGGGAGCCGCACGAGCGCCTCGCCGACGCATTCGCCGAACTCGGCGACCACGGTAGCGAGATCCGGGAACGCCGGGCAGTGCTCGCGACCGAGCCCCCGGACCGGGCCGGCGCGCTCTACCGCCTCGCCCGGGCGCACCGCCTCGCGGGCGACCGGACGAGGGCGCGGTGGCGCGTGCTCGAGGCGCTTGAGATCGCGCCCACCTACCGGGACGCGCTCGGGCTGCTCCGGCGGCTCTCGGAGGAGGGATCGTGATCCGCCGGGCGCTCCTGATCGCGCTGCCGGTCGCGGCGTTCGCCCAGGAGCCCGCACGCGAGCTGACCGCGACGTTCCGGCCCGACCCGAACGCGTTGGAGCTCCCGCTCGACTACGCGAACGCGCCGTACGACCACCGGTTCGCGTTCGTGCGCATCCGTTTCGAGCCGCCCCGCTACCGGCGCGGCGGCTTCTACTGGGGGCTCGACCTCAAGTGGAACCACGACTACCCGTGGGGCGAGCAGAATTTCAACCGCATCCTCGCCGAGTACACCTCGCTCTCGCTCCACGACGAGGGCACCGACATCTGGTCGCTGAACGACGAGGAACTTTTCCGCCGGCCGTGGGCGTATCTGTGCGAGGTGGGCTACTGGCTTCCGAGCGACCAGGAGGCGGAGAACCTCCGGGCCTACCTGCTCAAGGGCGGGTTCCTCGTCGTGGACGACTTCGTCCAGTCGCGCGCGCTCGCCAACTTCGCCCGCCAGATGGAGCGCGTGCTCCCCGGTCACGACCTGATCGAGCTGGAGGTCACCCATCCGGTCTTCGACTCGTTCTTCCACATCGACACGCTCGAATTCGAGCACGCGACGAGGCCCGACCTCGTTCCGGTGTACTACGGCTATTTCGAGGACAACGACTCGAACGGGCGCCTCATGGTCATCGCCAATTACAACCACGACATCGGCGACTACTGGGAATGGTCGGGCAGCGGCTACTGGCCGGTGGACCTGACCAACGAGGCGTTCAAGCTGGGCGTCAACTACGTCATATACGGGATGATCCACTAGGGAGGCTCGCTTGAGCGACGCGACTTCGGAACAGGACCTCGGCGGGCCGGCGGCCCCGGCCCCCGCCGAAACGGTTCCCGCCGAATCCGACGCGGAACTCGCCGTCCGGCTCCAGAACTCGATGGAGGCGGTCACCCGCGAGATCCAGAAGGCCATCATCGGGCAGGAAGCGGCGCTCGAACAGGTGCTGGTGAGCCTGCTTGCGGGCGGAAACAGCATCATCACCGGCGTCCCCGGGCTCGCCAAGACGCTGATCGTCCAGACGCTCTCCGAGGTGCTCTCGCTGGACTTCAACCGGATCCAGTTCACCCCGGACCTGATGCCGTCGGACATCACCGGCACCGACATCATCCAGGAGAACCCGGAGACCGGAAAGCGGAACCTCGTCTTCGTCAAGGGGCCGGTCTTCACGAACATCGTGCTCGCGGACGAGATCAACCGGACGCCGCCGAAGACCCAGTCGGCGCTGCTCGAAGCCATGCAGGAGCGCCAGGTCACGGTCCAGGGGCGGACCTACCGGCTGCCCGAGCCCTACTTCGTCTTCGCGACCCAGAACCCGATCGAGCTGGAGGGCACCTATCCGCTGCCCGAAGCGCAGCTCGACCGGTTCCTCTTCAACATCGTCATCGGCTACCTGCCGGCGGACCAGGAGCTCGAGGTCGTGCGGACGACCACCCGCGACGCGAAGCCGCAGCTCGACCAGGCGCTCGAGGGCGAGGACCTGATCCGATTCCAGCGCCTCGTGAGGCGGGTGCCGGTGACCGAGGCGGTCCTCGGCTACGCGGTCGAGCTCGCCCGCCGCAGCCGTCCGGACGCCGACGACGCGCCCGACTTCGTCAAGGAGTGGGTGGCCTACGGCGCGAGCGTCCGCGCCGCGCAGAACGTCGTCCTCGCCAGCAAGGCCCGCGCCCTGATGAAAGGGCGCCACCACGTGGCGCTCGAGGACGTGCGGGCGATGGCGCCCCCGATCTTCCGGCACCGGATCCTCCCGAACTTCCACGCCCAGTCGGAGAAGGTGGACTCCGAGGCGATCGTGGCGAAGCTGCTGGAAGCCGTGCCGACGCCCCGCTCCCGGATGTGAGGCCCGATGGCTCCGGCCAGTGACCCGGCCGCCCGGTTCCTCGATCCGGTCGCGCTGGCGCGCATCGCCAACTTGCATCTCGTCGCGAGGGTCGTGGTGCAGGGATTCATCAGCGGCCTCCACCGCTCGACCTTCCTCGGGCGCTCGGTGGACTTCGCCGAGCACCGTCCCTACATGCCCGGCGACGACATCCGCCGGCTGGACTGGCGGCTCTTCGCCCGGTCCGACCGCTTTCACGTGAAGGAATTCGAGGCGGACACGAACGCGAACCTCGTCGTGGCGGTGGACGTCTCGGGCTCGATGGACTTCCGCCATCGGGGGATCCGCAAGCTCGACTACGCCCGGTTCCTCGCCGGTTGCCTCGCCGCGTTCTCACGCAGCCAGCGCGACCGGGTGGGCCTCGTCACGTTCGACGACGAGCTTCGCGAGTTCGTGCCGCCCTCGGCGAAGCACCTCGACACGGTGCTCCGCACGCTCGCCGCCGCCGAGCCGGGGCCGGTGCGCGACGAGGGCGCCGGGACCCTCGGCGGAATCCTCGGGCGGATGGGCGCGGTGCTCACCCGGCGCGGGCTCGTGGCCGTGGTCTCCGACTTCTACGAGCCGGCGGACGAGATCCTCGCGGCGTTCGACCGGCTGCGGGCGGCGGGCCACGACGTGATGGCGTTCCACGTGCTCGACCCCGCCGAGCGCGACCTCGACCTCGACGGGCTCCCCGATTTCGACGACGGCGGCTCGCGCATCCGGGATCTCGAGACGGGAGCCGTGCTCGAGGTTCAGCCGGGCCGGATCCGCGACAGCTACCGGGACCTGCTCGACGCGCACATCGCCGAGCTGCGCGCCGGGCTCGGGCGCCGGGGAGCGGATCACGTGCTCGCCGACACCGCCACGCCGCTCGATTTCGCGCTGTTCCGCTACCTGACCGAGCGCGAGGGGCGCTCCCGGGGGCGCTGAGGCATGGGATTCGTCGCGCCGCTCTTCCTGCTCGGCGGCCTTCTGGTCGCGTTGCCGATCGTGCTGCACCTCACCCGGAGGCGGCGCAAGCCGGTCGCGTTCCCGTCGCTGCTCTTCCTGAAGCGGCTCGGCCCCGCCGTTCGTCACCGGCGCCGGCGGATCCGAAACCTGCCGCTGCTGCTCCTGCGCATCGCGGCGCTGCTCCTGCTCGCGCTGGCGTTCGCCCGCCCGCTGCTCGACTCCGGCGCGGCGGCGGACTGGGCCGATCCGCCCCGGGACGTGGCGCTCGTGGTGGACCGTTCGCTCAGCATGAGGATCGGCGACCGGGGCGAAGCGGCCCGCGAAGCCGCGGCGGAGGTCCTGTCCGGGCTCGGCCCGGCGGACCGCGCGGTCGTGCTCGCCTTCGACGACCGCCCCGAGGCGCTCACCGGGCTCACCGAGGATCGCGACGAGCTGCGCCGCGCGGTCGAGGGAATCCAGCCGGGAGAGGCCGGAACCCGCATCGCGACGGCGCTGGGACTCGGGGCGCGGCTCGTTCCCGCGGCGCCGGGCCGCCGGCGCGAGGTCGTCCTGATCTCGGACCTCCAGCGCAGCGGCTTCGAGGACGGGAGTCCGGATCGGGCGCTCCCGGAGGGCGCCGCCGTGACCGTGGTCGGGGTCGGCTCGCCGCCGGCCTCGTGGGGCGCGTCGGTCTCGTCGGTGACGCTCGCTCCGGCGGGACGCGACGGCCTTGCGGCCGCCGCCCGGATCGGATTCGTTCCCGGTCCCTCGGGGGAGCGGGTCGAGGCGGAGGCGTCGCTGTGGCTCGCCGGGCGCGCCGTGGAGCGCCGGACCGTCGTGCTCGAGGGAGCGCGTTCGCTCGAGGCGGCCGCCGTGCGCTTCGCTCCCTTCGTCCGCTCGGCGGAGCCGATCGCGGCGGAGGTGCGGATTTCCGGGCCGCGGCCCGACTGGCTCCCCGACGACGACGCGTTCCGGTTCGTCGTCGATCCCGGCGACGCGGTGCGGGTCCTGCACCTCGGCGGCGGAAGCTCGCCGCTGTATCTGCGCGAGGCGCTGCGGGTCGGCGCGTCGCCCGCGTTCCTCGTGGAGGACGGTCCGGTCCGGGGAGCGCCCCCGCTCGAGGGCGTCCGGGTCGTGGTCGCGGCCGATCCGGGCCGCCTCGACCCCGCCGCCGTCGAGGCGCTCGGCGCGTTCGTCGATGCGGGCGGGGGACTCGTCCTCGGAATGGGGCCGACCCGCGTCCGAACCGGCCTCGAGGCGGTGATCCCGTTCGCCGTCGGCGACGCGGTGGAGCGGTTTCCGCCGGGGCGGATCGGAAACCTGCGGAACCGCCATCCGATCTTCGCGCCCTTTTCCGGCGGGGGCGGGGTCACCGCGGCGCTGAGCGGCGCGGCGTTCTTCCGCTACCGCTCCGTCTCGGGAGCGATTCCCGACGGGGCGGCGCTGGCGCGCTTCGACGACGGCCGGCCCGCGCTCGTCGCGCACGAGCGGGGCGCCGGACGGGTCGCGACCTTCCTGAGCTCCTTCGACGCCTCGTGGAACGACCTCCCGCAGCGTCCGGCCTTCGTGCCGCTGGTCCACGAGCTGCTCGCGTGGGCCGCCCGCTTCGAGGAGGTCCCGATCGCGTGGCGGGTGGGCCAGGTCGTGGATCCCGCGTCCGCGTTCCGGGCGGAGGGCGCGGAGCTGCTGGTGCGCGGTCCGGACGGAAGCGCGTCGGTGCTGGCCGAGGGAGCGGCGTTGCGGCTCGACGCCGCCGGCCGTTGGGGCGCCCGCCCGCCCGAGGCGGAGGAGTTCCGCGCGATCGCCGCGAATCCGCCGCTCGCCGAGCTGGACCCGGCGCTGCTGGACGCCGAGGAGGTGCGGGTCGCGGTGGCCGCGCCGCCGCCAACCGAGCCCGAGGACGGCGAGCCGGCCCCGGCCGTCGCCGCCGGGCTGCGCCTCGGATGGCCGCTGCTTCTCGCGCTCGCGCTCCTGCTCCTCTCCGAGGGAATCGTCGCGACCGGCGGATTCCGCCGCGGCTCGCCCGCGGTTCCTATACTCACCGGCAAGGCGTCATGAGCGCATTCGAGCACCGACTCCTCGGGCCGGACCGCGGCTCCTCCACCCGGGAGCTGCTGGAGGTCATCCGCCGGGTGCGCGCCCGCTGGCGGCTGCGGCGCATCCTCAGCGGTCTCGCGCTCGGCGTCGCCGCCTCGCTCGTGGTCGTCGTGGCTTCGGCGTGGGCGATGGACGCCCTGCGCTACCAGGAGTGGGTGGTGCGGGTCTTCCAGGCGTCGGCGTGGCTCCTCGTGCTCGGCGCGCTGGTCCGCTTCCTGTGGAATCCGCTCCGCTCCCGGGTGAGCGATCGGCAGGTGGCGCTCTACGTCGAGGAGCACGACGCCTCGCTGCGCGAGACCGTCGTGAGCGGCGTGGAGCTCGGCTCCGAGATGGAGGCAGGCGAGCGCGGGCTGGCCGGCGTGTCGCCGGAACTGGCGCGGCTGGTCGTGGAGGAGGCCATCCGCCGCTGCGAGGAGGGGAACGTCGGGAAGTCGGTCGAGACCGGCGGCCTGCGCCGCACCGGCGCGGCCTTCGCCACGGTGCTGGTCGCGATCGCCGGCGTCGCCGTGATCGCGCCCCCGGTGCTCCAGGGTGGCGTGTCGCTGCTGCTGACGCCGTGGCGGGACGTCTCCGCCGCGAACCCGTACCGGATCCACGTCGATCCGGGCGACCTGGTGGTCGCCACCGGGAGCGACCGCTGGATCGACGCGCACCTCGAGGGTTTCACGGCGGACCGGGTCGAGATCGTCACCGACTCGGACGGCGGCGGCCGCCGGAGCGAGGCGATGGGGTTCGACCCCGAGACCGGCTCCTTCCGCCATCTCCTCCTCGGAATTCCGGAGACGACCCACTACTTCGTCGAGGCCGAGGGCGTCCGCTCCTCCCGCTACCGGATCGACGTGGAGGACGTGCCCCAGGTCGCCCGGCTCGACCTGACCTACCGCTATCCGGCGCACACCGGACTCGAGCCCCGGGTCGTCGAGGACGGCGGGGACGTCGCCGCCGTGACCGGCACCCGGATCGAGGTGCTGGCGCATACGTCGGTCGCGGTCGAGGCCGGCGCGATCCGCATGGAGACCGGTCCGGAGCGGGCGCGCGAGATCGTCGAGATCCCGCTCGAGCCGGGTCCCGACGGTGGCCTCACGGCGGTGCTCGCGCCGGAGCGATCCGGCTCCTACCGGATCGCGCTCGCGGATCCGCGGGGACGGGTGCGGACCGCGTCCCGCGACTACGCGATCGAGTTGCTGGAGGACCTGCCCCCGATCGCCCGCTTCGTCCAGCCGGGGAGGGACGTGGAGGCGAGCGCGGTGGAGGAGGTCTTCACCGAGGTCTTCGCCGAGGACGACTACGCGCTGCGGCGCCTCGAGCTGCGCTGGGCGGTGAACGGCGGCGAGGAGCGGACCGAAGTGCTGCTCGGCTCCGGCCTCCGGTCCGAGATCCAGACCGGGCACACGCTCTTCCTCGAGGAGCACGAGCTCGTCCCCGGGGATCTCCTTTCCTACTACGCGGTCGCCGAGGACGGCGCCGGGACGACCGCTTCGACCGACCTCTACTTCGTCGCCATCCGTCGGCTCGACCGGACTTGGCGGCAGGCCGACTCGGCTCCGGGGGGCGGCGGAGCGGGCGGAGCCGGCGACGCGCTCGACGGGACGCTCACACTGCGCCAGAAGCAGGTCGTGGTCGCGACCTTCAAGGTGATCCAGGAGCGGCCCGACCTGCCGGGGACGGTCTTTTCGGAGACCGTGGCGACGGTCGGGCTCGCCCAGGGACGGCTCCGGGAGCAAGTGAGCACGCTCGCCCGGCGGCTCCGCAACCGCGGGATCGCGCAGGTTCCCGAGTTCGGGGGCATCGTCGAGGAGCTCGAGGCGGCGCTCGTCGAGATGGCCGCCGCCGAGGAGCTTCTCGTCGCGGGCGACCCCGACGGCGCGCTTCCCTCGGAGCAGAAGGCGCTGGCCCACCTGCAGCGCGCCGACGCGACCTTCTCAGAGCGCGAGGTCAGCTTCGGGGGCGGCGGCGGAGGCGGGGGAGGGGCCCCGACGCCGCAGTCCGAGGATCTGGCCCGGCTGTTCGAGCTGGAGATGGACAAGCTGCGCAACCAGTACGAGACCGTGGAGCAGCGCCAGCAGGGCTCCGCCGCCGACGAGGTGGACGAGGTCATGGAGCGCCTCGCCGAGCTGGCGCGGCGGCAGGAGCAGGAGAACGCGCGGCGTGGGCTGCCGCAGGGGCCCGGCGACGGCGGCGGCCAGCGTCAGATCGCCGAGGAGACCGACGAGATCGCGCGGAGGCTGGAGCGCCTCGCGCGGGAGCGCTCCCGGCCCGACCTCGCCGCCGTCTCGCGGCGCCTCCGCGAGGCCGCCCAGCAGATGCGCGGGGCGAACGGCGGAGCCGACGGGGTCGCTTCGGGGCTTTCGGCGGCGGAGGGGCTGCGCGGGGCCCGGCGGGAGCTGGACAGCCAGCGCCGCGAGCGGCTCGACCGGGACGTGGAACGGCTCGCGAACGAAGTCGGCCGGCTTCGCTCCACCCAGAACCGGATTCGCGATGAGGTCGCTGGGCTCGGGGATCGGCCGGATCGGGACGCGGTCCGCGCGCTGCAGGAGCAGAAGGCGGATCTGGCCGAACGGGTGCAGGGAGTCGAGGGCGATCTCGACGAGGTGAGCCGCGAGTGGAGCCGGGACGAACCGGAGGCCTCGCGCGCCGTGGGCGCCGCGGCCCGGGGCATCCGCGACCGCAAGCTGAAGGAGAAGATCCACTACTCGCGCGGCGTCATCGCCGAGCGGAGCCCCGACTACGCCGACCAGTTCGAGGCGATGATCGCGTCCGACCTCGAGGCGCTGGAGCAGGATCTGGAGCGCGCCGGGGAGACGGTCCGGGGGTCCGAGCGCGCCGCGAGGGAGGACGTGCTCGACCGGGCCGGATCGCTGGTGCGCGGCCTCGAGTCGTTGCGGAACCGGCTGGCGGAGCGGGGCGAGGGAGCGGGCGGCGGATCCGACGAGGCTCGCCAGCTCGACCGGGAGATGGACCGGCGCATCGCCGAGGCCGATGGGCTGCGGGGGGCGCTCGGGAACGTGGGCGGCGCGGGCGGTCCGCTCGGGCCGGAGCGGCTGGACGGCGCGATCGACTCCATGCGCGGCCTCTCGCCGGACGACCTCATCGGCGATCCCAGGGCGGTCGCGGCCCTCGAGTCGGACGTGCTGGACGCGCTGCGGGAGTTCGAGTTCGACCTGCGGCGGGCGCTGCGCGGCGGCCAGACCGACGTGGTCGCGACCGGCGCCGAGCGGGCGCCCGAGGGTTACGAGGAGATGGTGGAGGAGTACTTCCGGGCGCTCGGCCGCGCCGAGCCGGAATCCCCCCGCCGCTGAGCGCCGCTACTCGGCGCTCGTGTGGTCGTGGCTGATCTTCCAGCCGTCGGCGCCGCGCTCCAGCAGCAGCGTGAAGAGGCCGGTCGGTGCGTCGGTCTCGCGTTCGAGGCGGTAGCGCCCGAAGACCAGCGCGGCGTCGCTCGACACCGGCTGGATTTCGAGGTCCCGGAACTCGAGCCGCCCCATCGCCGCCGGATCCGGGTAGTTCGTCCGGTAGCGTTCGAGGAGGTCGCCGGTGCCGCGCAGGACGGTTCCTCCGCTCACGAAGCGGGTCCGCGGCGAATCCAGGTAGTCGGCGACGAAGCTCTCGAGGTCGAAGGCGTTCCAGGCCTCGGCCTGCCGGTCCAGCACCGCCCGGATCTCGGACTCGATCGCCTCTCGCTCCGCGTCGGGCGCGCCGCCGCATCCAAGGGCGAGGAGCAGTAAGGGAGCGAGGCGGGCGGGCGGCACCGAGATAACATAGCCCAGCGATTTCGCGGGGAGAGTCCAGGCATGCGCCAACAGGACAACGGGGGCGGCTTCGGCGGTTTCTCCGAATTCACGAACGCCCGCGAGCGCCTTCCGGTGGACGAGATCCTGAACCGGTTCCAGGGGCTTCCCCGGCGTCAGTTGGGGATGATCGTCGCCGGCCTCCTCGCCGTCGTCGCGTTCGCCCTGTCGGTCTATCAGGTGGATCCGGACGAGGCGGGCGTCGTGACTCGGTTCGGCCGGTACGCGCGGGTGACCGCCCCCGGCCTGCACTTCATCGTGCCGTTCGTCGAGGACGTCACCAAGGTGCCGGTGGAGCGCCAGCTCAAGGAGGAGTTCGGGTTCCGGACCCTCGAGGCCGGCGTGCGCACGACCTACGACGAGCGCCAGTTCCTCGAGGAGTCGCTCATGCTCACCGGCGACCTGAACGTCGCCGTGGTGGAGTGGATCGTCCAGTTCAAGGTGCAGGATCCGCGGGCGTACCTCTTCAACGTGCGCGAAATCCGGAGCACGTTCCGCGACATGAGCGAAGCGGCCATGCGCGACGTCGTCGGAGACCACAGCGTGGACGAGGTGCTCACCGTCGGGCGCGAGCGCATCGCGGCGCAGGCCAAGGATCTGCTCCAGGAGATCAACGACCGCTACGACACCGGCATCAGCGTCCAGCAGCTCGTGCTCCAGGACGTGAACCCGCCCGACACGGTGAAGCCCTCGTTCAACCAGGTGAACGAGGCGATCCAGGAGAAGGAGCGCCTCACCAACGAGGCCCTCGCCGAGTACAACCAGGCGATCCCCCGCGCCCGGGGCGACGCCCAGCGGGTGCTCGAGGAGGCCGAGGGCTACGCCACCGAGCGGGTGAACCGGGCGCGCGGCGAGGCGGCGCGGTTCGCAGCGGTCCATGAGGAGTACCGCAACGCGCCCCGGGTCACCCGGGCGCGGATGTATCTCGAGACGCTCTCCGAAGTGCTCCCGCGCATGGGCCAGAAGGTGATCCTCGACGAGGACGCGGGGAACCTGCTTCCCCTGCTGAACCTCTCGGGCAACGCGCCGGCGCGGGCTCCGGGCGGACCGGAGGAGCGGCGATGAAGGGCGCGGCGTACAAGCTGGGCGGGACGTTCGCCGCGCTCGTGATCGCGGTTTCGAGCACCTACACGCTGCGCGAGACCGAGCAGGCCATCATCACGCTCTTCGGCGATCCGGTCGGCGAATCGGTGTCCGACCCGGGCCTGCACTTCAAGCTGCCGTTCGTGCATCGGGTCACCCGGTTCGACAAGCGCTGGCTCCCGTGGGACGGCGACGCGAACCAGATCACCACCCGCGACAAGAAGTTCATCTGGGTGGACACGTACGCCCGCTGGCGCATCTCCGACCCGCTGCTCTTCTTCCAGTCGGTGCGCGACGAGCGCGGCGCCCAGAGCCGTCTCGACGACATCATCGACGGCGAGACGCGCAACGCCGTGGCGAGCTTCGACCTGCTCGAGATCGTCCGGATCAGCAACCGCGAGTTCGAGCTCACCGAGGATCTGATCTCGTTCGCCACCGAGGAGACCGCCGGCGAGATCGAGCACGGGCGGAACGCGATCACCCGCAGCATCCTCGAAAAGGCCTCGCAGGTCACGCCCTCGTTCGGGATCGAGCTCGTGGACGTGCGCATCAAGCGCGTCAATTACGTCGAGGAGGTCCGAGCCAGCGTGTACGACCGGATGATCTCCGAGCGTCTGCGGATCGCCGAGCGCAGCCGGTCCGAGGGGCAGGGAAGGGCCGCCGAGGTGCGCGGCCAGCGCGAGCGGGAGCTCAAGTCCGTCGAGTCGGAGGCGTTCCGCCAGGCAGAGGAGATCCGCGGGCGGGCCGACGCCGAGGCGGCGGCGATCTACGCCGGCGCCTACAGCCGGGATCCCGAGTTCTACAGCTTCATGAAGTCGCTGGAGACGTACCGCACCGCGCTCGACGAGGAAGTCACGATCGTGATCGGAAGCGACAGCGAGTTCCTGCGCTTCCTCCGCGGCTCGCGCTGATCCCGCCGGCGGGCTGTCACACTACGCGTCCCTTCCTTCCCTCTTGGAGGCGCCCGCCATGACCCATCGCCGTTTCCTCCTGCTCGCCGTGCTCGCGGCGGCGCTGGCCGCGCCGGCGCTCGCGCAGGAAGCGCCGCCGACGATCGAGGACAAGGTCGCCGGAATGACCCCCATCGACGGGTTCGTGCCGCTGTACTGGGACGAGCGGACCGGCCGCATGTACGCCGAGTTCGCCTCGATGGAGGAGGAGTTCCTCTACTCGGTCTCCGCCGCGTCCGGTCTCGGGAGCAACCCCGTCGGACTGGACCGGGGCCAGCTCAGCCGGCGCGCCGTGCTGAAGCCGATCCGGGTCGGGCCGCGGCTGCTGCTCATGGAGCCGAACTACCGGTTCCGGGCGATCAGCGACAACCCCGACGAGGTCCGCGCCGTGCGCGACGCCTTCGCGCCGTCGGTGCACTGGGGATTCGAGGTGGCCGCCGAGACCGGCGGGCGCGTGCTCGTGGACACGACCGACTTCTTCCTCCGCGACGCCCACGGCTCGGCGGCGCGGATCCGGCGGGCCGGGCAGGGAACCTTCCAGTTGGACCGCTCCCGCAGCGTGTTCTATCTGGAGAACACCCGGGGGTTCCCCGACAACAGCGAAGTCGAGACGATGCTCACCTTCACGAGCGACCAGCCCGGTCCGCTCGTCCGCGGGGTCGCCGCCAGCGGGGACGCGGTCACGCTGCGGCACCACCACTCGCTCGTCCGGCTGCCCGAACCGGGTTTCGAGCTGCGCGTGGCCGACCCGCGCATCGGCGTTAACGGCCCCGAGTACATGGACTACGCCACGCCGATCGACCAGCCCCTGACGGTCCGGCTGACGGCGCGGCACCGGCTCGAGAAGGTGGATCCGTCGGCGGAGCGCTCGGAGGTCGTCGAGCCCATCGTGTACTACCTCGACCGCGGCGTGCCGGAGCCGATCCGCGGTGCCCTGCTGGACGGGGCCCGTTGGTGGAGCGACGCTTTCGAGGCCGCCGGGTTCATCGACGCATACCGAGTCGAGGTGCTCCCCGAGGGGGCCGACCCGCAGGACATCCGCTACAACATGATCCACTGGACCCACCGGCGCACCCGGGGCTGGTCCTACGGCGGCTCGGTACAGGACCCCCGCACCGGCGAGATCATCAAGGGGAACGTGAACCTCGGCAGCCTGCGGCTGCGCCAGGACCATCTCATCGGGGTCGGCCTGACGTCGCCCCACGGCGCGGACGCGATGGGGCTGCCGCCCGACCCGGGAAGCCCGGATTCGTGCGGCCTCTCGGCGGCGCCGGGATTCGCGTACCTGGCGCAGGCGGCGGGGGCCTCGCCGGTGGATATGGCGCTCGCCCGAGTGCGGCAACTCTCGGCGCACGAGGTCGGCCACACCCTCGGCTTCCCGCACAACTACATGTCCTCCACCTACGGGAACCGCGCCAGCGTCATGGATTACCCGGCGCCGCTCGCGGTGCTCGAGGACGGCGAGATCTCGCTCGACGACGCCTACGGAGTGGGTGTCGGCTCGTACGACGTCCTGTCGGTCCGCTGGGCCTACGGGCACTTCCCGCCCGACGAGACCGCGACGCGGCTCGAAGCGATCATGCGCGAAGGCCTCTCGTCGGAGACCCGCTTCATGGCGCACACCGACAACTACATCGGCGCCGGGGCGCACCCGCTGGCGTCGGTCTGGGACAACGGCGGCGATCTGGTGCGCCACCTCGAGCGCGAGATCGACATCCGGGCGGCAGGCCTCGACGCCTTCTCCGAGAACGCGATCCGCGTGGGCGACCCCATGTCCGCGCTGGAGCCGATCCTCGTGCCGCTCTACTTGCACCATCGCTTCCAGATGAAGGCGGCGATGAACACGATCGGCGGGCAGGAGTACTACTACGCGGTCCGGGGCGACGGCCAACTGCCGGTCATGCCCATTCCGGGGGACCGCCAGCGCGCGGCGCTCGACGTCGTGCTCCGCACGCTCGAGACCGACTTCCTCGCCCTGCCGGAGCGGATCGTGGACCTGATCCCGCCGCCCGCCTACCGCGAGCGCGGGGGCGAAGCCTTCGACGGCCACACCGGGCTCGTCTTCGACCCGCTCGCGGCCGCGGACACGAGCGCCGACTACACGGTGCTCCTGCTGCTCCATCCGGAACGCATGGCGCGGCTCGTGAACAACCACGCCCGCGACCCGGCGCAGCCCGGCCTCTCGGAGGTGCTCGACCGGCTGGTGGAGGCGACGTGGGGCGGGGCCGAACCCGACTCCACGTACCTCCGGGCGGTTCAGGACGCGGCGGAGCGCAGCGTCATCGACGCGATGATGCGCGAAGCCACGAACCCGGACAATCCGGCGCGGGTGCGGGCGATCCTCGAGGATCGGCTGCGCGAGCTCGGCGCCACGCTCGGCTCGATCGCCCGGACGCCGCACGAGCAGCTCGCGGTCGGCGACATCCACCGGTTCCTGAACCGGACCGAGAGCCTCGACCCGCACGCGCGCCGTCCGTCGCTGCCGCCGGGATCCCCGATCGGGTCGCCGCGCTGAGCCGTGGCCCCGGGGCCGGTCAGGAAATCGGCTTGGGGGCCTTGCGGTGGACCGGGAAGTGGTTCAGGCCGAGCCGGGCGGCGGCGCGGTCGGTCTGATCCACGACGGCGGCGGCGTTGATCCCGATCGCGATGGCGATGGTCTCGCTGATCTGCTGCTTGGAGGCCCCAGCCTCGAGCGCCTTCTGGATGTGCCCGTCGAGGCAGCCCTCGCACTTGGCGAGCAGCGAGCAGGCGATCGCGATGAGCTCCTTGTTCAGGGGATCGATGGTGGACTCGGGCGAGAAGTAGCTTTCCTTGTAGAAGCGCCCGTAAATGACTTTCAGCCGCGGCTCGATCATCGTGTAGGACGAAGTCGGGCCGTTCTGCCGGGTACGTTCGCGCTGCTCCGGAGCGCCGTCGGGCTGGAAGTCGATGCCCGGAATGTGCGCTTCTGCCATGAAAAAACTCCTGCCTGCGGGAGGGAAAGGGGACCTGACGCGACCCGTTTCCGCCGTCGGATAGCGCGAATCGGACGAATGCTACCATCGTGGAACGATGGGCACGTTCAGGGGTTCCGTCCGTCTGGCGAGCCCGCTGGAGTCCGTGTTCGCGTTCTTCAGCGAGGCCCGGAACCTCGAGGAACTGACTCCGCCGTGGCTGCGGTTCGAGGTGCTCACCCCGGCCCCGATCGAGATGGAGGTCGGCGCCCTCATCGACTATCGGCTGCGCATCCGCGGCCTGCCGATCCGCTGGCGAAGCCGGATCACGGCGTGGGAGCCGCCGCATCGCTTCGTGGACGAACAGGTGCGGGGGCCGTACCGAACCTGGATCCACGAGCACCGCTTCCAGCCGGAACGGGACGCCGGGGGAGGGGAGGTCATCGTCGCGAGCGACCACGTGCAGTACCGGGCGCCGGGGGGCCGCCTCCTGGAGCGGTTGTTCGTGACCCGGGACGTCGAGCGGATCTTCGCCTTCCGCACGCGGGCGCTCGTCGAGCGCTTCGGGCCGATCACTCCGTCCTGAACGCCGGGCGGATGATCGGTTCATGAGAACGCACAGCAGTCCGTCCATCTGGCCAGCCCCGTCGCGCCCGTCTTCAAGCTGTTCGCCGAGGGGAGCGAGCTTGCGTCGCCGATGCCGCCGCGCACCGGGTTCCAGTTGATCAGCCCGACCCCGCTCGAGCGGGAAGTGGGCGCCGCAGTCCACTACCGGGTGCTGCTTCTGAAGACGATTCCGGCGAAGCTGGACACGGAGGTCACCGTGTGGGAGCCGCACCGCATGGTCGAGGAATTGGTCCAGGGGCCTTTCGGGGCGTGGAGCCACGAGATGCGATTCACTCCCAAGCGGGGCGCGGACGGATCGGAAACCGTCGTGCTCGACTACCGGCTCGAGTTCGGAGCGCGGTTCGGCGGACCATGGGTGGAGCGCAAGCTGATCGCACGGCACATTCGGCAAGTCTTCGCGTTTCGGGAGGCGAAACTCGTCGAGCGGTTCGGTTCGGCGTCCGGCTGAGGCCGTCCGGGAGCGACGAGCCGATTTGGTATCCTTATGATGAAGTGGACGTTTTTCGTATCGTAAACCCCCGCCCGGAGTCGTCGGGCGTTCTTGCCGACGCCGGGACCCGAGCAACGGCGCCGGAGTGCGCCGACTGCTTGGTCTGAAGGCCTGGGACGGTGCCCATGGCGACGTACCGGAGCGCCGTACACCTCGCCAGCCCGCAGGAGCGGGTGTTCCAATTCGTGGGCGACCCGCGCAGCCTCGACATCCTGAGCCCCGCGTGGATCAGCCTGAAGTTACTGACCAAGATGCCGATCGAGATGGGGGCCGGCGCGAAGTTCGAGTTTCGATTCAAGATGTTCCGGACCATCCCGCTGCGCTGGCTGAGCCGAGTCGCGGTCTGGGAGCCGCCTCGGCGGATCATCGTGGAGCAGGTGCGCGGGCCTTACCGGAAATGGGTGCACGAGATGCGCTTCCAGCCGAAGCAGGACGCCAAGGGCCGGGAGACGGTGCGGTTGGCCGAGCAGGTCGAGTACCGCACGGCGCTGAGCGCGTCGCTCGAGGGACTCGCCAAGCGGGACATCGTGGCGAGCTTCTCGCACCGGCGGGCGATGCTGCGGAAGCGCTTTGGCGCGGTCGAGAAATGAGTTTCTTGGCGCCGACGCTACTTCCGATAAGAAATCTTATGTAACATACAAAGCCGGCAGGGAGGAGCGGAGCCGGCCTGGTCGGGTCTCAGCGGGCGGCGACGGCTTCGCGGTAGCCGTTCACGTCGCGGTGGAACACGAACAGCGAATCCATGTCGTCCGTCGGCGACTCGAAGTTGTAGGTGCGCCCGCCTCGAACCTTGAGCCGCAGGTTGTTCTCGATGTAGTTCAGCTCGAACGCCTCGGCTTGACCAAACGCGAGCGTGAAGGCGTCGCGATGGTCGGTCCGGTACGCAAATCCGTCCTCGGTCGCCGCGAGCGTTCCCGCGCAGGAACCGAAGGTGTGCTTGTGGACGACCGCCACGGCGGCCTCCAGCGTCGGAATCGGATCGCCGAACTCCACGCGAACCGTGACCGAATCGCGCTCGACGGTCACCCGCCGGTTCTCGACGTCGTACCCCTCGAGCGAGATCGTCAGTCGGTACTCCCCGGGCTGGAGTTCCCCGATTCGCACCGGCGTGTTTCCCTTGAAGTTCCGGTCGAGGAACACCATCGCCCCGGCGTGGTCGCTCTCGACCATGATCGAGCCCAGCCGCTCGTCGAGCACCGCCGAAACCACTCGCGTTCGGCCTGCGGCGATCGTCACCTCGACCTCGAATGGAATGTGGTTCTCCAGTTCCACCCGAAGGTCATGGTCCCCCGGCTTGAGCGCCTCCCAGCGTCCGGGGACCGTGCCCAGCCGTTCCCCGCCAAGGAACACCGCCGCCCCCGCCGTCCCCTCCACGTGGAGCGTTCCGAAACGCGGAAGGTCCGGCTCGGGGGGGGGCGGCGGCGGCGCGACCGGCTCGGGCTCGGGAGCGGGCGGTTCCGGCTCGACGACCGGCTCGGGGGGCGGAGCTTCCTTTTCCGGAGCGCCGCAGCCCCAGGCGAGCGTCCCGATCAGGACGAACGTGCGCGCCTTCATGCCGGAGCGGGCCCGACGGTGCGGTAACTCCCCTGCTGGTAGAGCAGCGGGCGGGCGTCCGGCCGCTCCACCCGGCTCGCCGTCACCCGGCCGACGAAGAGCGTGTGGTCCGCCTCATCGTGCGCGCTCACGATCCGGCAGTCGGCCCACGCGACGCAATTCGGGATCCGGGGCGGGTCGATTCCGTCGGGCGCATGATCCGGGAACTGCTGCGCCGAATCGAGGCCCGGGCGCGCGAAGTGGTTCGAGACCCCGGCTTGGTCGTCGGCCAGCAGGTGGATGCGGAACGAACCCCGGCGGATCGCCGGATGCGCCCGGGCCGCCCGCCCGATCGAGATCAGCATCAGGGGCGGCTCGACGCTCACCGAGAAGAACGCGCTCACGGTGATCCCCCGAGGCCCCCCTTCCCCGGCCGCCGTAACCACACTGACCGCCTGCGGCGCGTTCCGCATGAACGCCCGCAGGTCCGGGGGATTCGCGTCCATCGCGCGTTCAGGCCGCGTCCGAGAATTCGGCCGTGTAGCTGAGCTCCACCGCCCCTCGCAGCGTGTTCGCCAAGGGACATCCGCGCTCGTGCACCGAGAGCGCCCGCTCCGCCTCCGCCCGCTTCCCGGCGGGAACGACGATGCGGTAGCGGATGCGGATCCGGCGGAGCGCCATGACCCCGCCCTCGTCCACGACGTCGCCTTCCACGTTCGCCTCGAGCCGGTCCGGCTGGCTCGGAATGCCGCGTACCTCGAGCGCCCGCCCGAGCGTGCCCACCATTCAACCGCCGGTGGCGGCGACCACGTAGTCGAGGGTCGCCGGAATCTCCTCCGCCGGCTGCACGCCGTAGAACGCGGCGATGCCGCTGTGGACTCCGAAGCGGACCGGCGCGTCGAAGTCCTCGAGGAACGCCTGGCGCACCGGGCCGGCCTGCTTCACGATCCGCGCGTGGCAGGTGTGGACGACCTCGCTCATCGCGCACTCTCCTGGAAGACGTCCGCGTGCGTCGGCTCGACCGTCTCCCCCTTCCCCGCGACCGGGATGTCGAGCGTCAGGGTGGTGCTGGTCGGTGCGCTGCAGGCGTTGTCGGTGCAGAGCTGGTACCGCAGCAGCACTTCGGCCTCGACGGAACCGCCGCCGTCGAGGCGGGCGTCCACCGGGATCCGGATCGCGACGCGGCCCTCGTACAGGTCGAACTCGCCCAGCCCGGACAAATCTCGGCGGATGGGCTCCGGATACATCGGATCGCCCGGAGCGAACGCTTCCGGCGCGCTCCATTCGGCCGCGGTCGCGCTGGGCGGCTTCTCGTCCGGCCCGTAGAGGTGGTAGCCGGGCTCGATCTCGGCCACGACCGCGACCTCGAACGGATCGCCGTCGCGCACGGCGCTCTGCGACGCGACCAGCTTGAAGTCGGCCGCGTTCTCCCAGTCGGGAATCTCGATGTGGACCTGGGCGCCGGAAGCGGCCGGCGCGATCAGGCCGAGGAGCGAAAGGAGGGCGATTCGGGGCATGGCCTTTCCTAGGGAAGTTGCGCGATCTCCGCCAGGATCTCGTCCGGCGGCGTGCGCTCTCGGTAGTTGACCCAGATGTTCAACAAGCGGACGGTCCCCTCCCGATCCACGATGATCGTGGCCGGATGCGGGAGGCCGTGGCGCCCGGTTCCATCGTGGTCGGGGTTGCGGAGGCCGTAGGCGTCAATCACCACGCCTCCGTCCGCGAGGATCGGGAAGGTCCAGTCGTTCTCCTCGACCCAGCGCGCGGTTTCCTCCCGGTCGTATTTCGAGATGCCGAGCACGGTCACGCCCGCGTCCCGGAACCGGTCCAGCGACTCTTGCAGCTCGCCGAGCTGCGCCTTGCAAAACGGTCACCAGTCGCCGCTGCGGAAGAACTCCAGCACCACCGGGCCGCTCTGGACGAGTTCGGACAGTCGGTGGGATGCGCCGGCGGCGTCCATCAGCTCGAAATCCGGGGCCGGGGAACCGACCTGGAGCGTTTCGGTCCGGTCGTCCTGCGCCAGCGCCGGCGCTCCGGCGAGCGCCGCTCCGACGAGGACGGGGAGCGCGAGTCGGGAAGGATTCATGGCGCGAGTCTATCGCACGCCCGAAGCAGCGGGATGTATGAATCTAACCGATTGTAGATCAGTCAGTTAGGAGCGATGTCGGCGTGCCGACGCCGTCAGTCTCCGTCCGCGTTCTCGAGGCTGCGCAGCAGCTCGCGCAGGGCCGCCACGACTTCCTTGTCCTCGACCTGCGAGCGGCGGAACGTCATCTGCAGCCGGAACGGCCCTCCCTTGGGCGCGTACCGGAACACGAAGGGCTTCGCCCGCCCGGCGGCCCGCTTCGGCGACGGCGCGGGATCGGCGAAGCCCTGGGCGATGCGGCGCACCAGCGCGCTCATCGCCTCGGCGTCCGGCTGGCGGGCGATCCGGAGCAGTTGCCGGCGGGAGTGGATTCCCGAGCTCCAGCAGAGTTCGCGGATCTCGTAGGGGATGTGCAGCAGCGTGAGCGTCTCG
This sequence comes from Vicinamibacteria bacterium, assembly GCA_965199715.1. GTDB lineage: Bacteria > Acidobacteriota > Vicinamibacteria > Marinacidobacterales > Marinacidobacteraceae > CBDATA01. Next base: position 362,981 of record OZ241322.1, on the reverse strand, counting down.
GTGACCGTCGTGCGCGTCTTGCCGACCCGCTGGCCCAGCGATTCGTGCGTGTAGCCGTGGTCGTCGATGAGGCCGCGGTAGGCCGAAGCTTCCTCGAACGGAGTCAGGTCGTTGCGGAGGAGGTTCTCCACGAGCGCGAGCTCCAGCGTCTTCCCTTCGTCGGCCTGGCGCTCGAAGCAGGGAATCTCGCGCAGCCCGGCCAGCCGCGCCGCGGCGTGGCGGCGCTCGCCGGCGATGATCTGGAAGTCCTTGGCGCCGATCCGACGCACCACGATCGGCTGCAGGATCCCGTTCTCCTTGATCGACTCGGCCAGCGGCGCGAGCGAGCCGACCCGCTCGCGCGGCTGCTCCGGGTTCGGATGCACCCGGTCCAGCGGGATGAGCCGATAGTCGGACTCGGTCTCGGGTTCGGTCCCTCCCGTCAGGTAGTGGCGGTCGCGGGCCCGAAGGCCGACGCGCTCAGGGAGCCCGGTACGCTTGGACACGCTCCAGCACCTCTCCGGCGAGCTGCCGATAATCCGCCGCGCCCCGCGAGGACGGCGCGAAGGTGAAGATGGATTCGCGGTAGGCCGGACTCTCCTCCAGCCGGACGTTGCGCCGGATGGTCGCGTCGAAGACCTTCGGGCCGAAGTGCTCCCGGATCCGCGCCTCGGCGTCCCGGGAAAGCCGGGTGCGGGCGTCCACCATCGTGACGAGGACGCCGAGGAGGTTCAGGTCGGGGTTCGGGCGCCGCCGGACCTGCTCCAGCGTGTCCAGCAGGTCGTCCGCTCCCTCGAGCGAGAAGTACGCCGGCTGCATCGGGAGGATCAGGTGGTGGCTCGCCACGAGCGCGTTCACCGTGGTCATCCCCAGCGTCGGTGGGGTGTCGGCGATGAGGAAGTCGTACTGGTCGCCGACGTGCTGGGTGCGGTCCCGCAGCCGGTAGTAGGCGTCGATGTCGCCGAGAAGCTGGCGCTCCAGCCGCGCCAGCGAAATGTGGGAGGGCGCGATGGAGAGATGCGGAATGGGGGTGGGCCGGATGACGTCCACGAGGCGGGCGTCGCCGCCGAGCACGTCGAAGAGCGAGGCCTCCACCGGTTCGGGGCCGAGGAAGGTCACGGTCGCGTTCGCCTGCGGATCCACGTCCAGCACCAGCGTCTCGTGACCCTCCCCGGCGAGCGCGGCGGCGAGGTTCACCGCGGTGGTGGTCTTCCCCACCCCGCCCTTCTGGTTCGTGATGGCGATGACGGAGCCGCGCACGATTCCGCTACTGGGCGCCGCCCAGATCCTCCTCGTCCAGCGTCTCGAGCCAGGCGTCCAGCTCTTCCTTGTCCTGCGGGGGTTCGCTCGGCCCGTTCTGGGTCATGTCCCCGAGCTGCGCCGCCGAGTCCATGACGTCCGAGGTCGCGAAGATCGGCGCCCGGGTGCGCAGCGCCAGCGCGATCGCGTCGCTCGGACGCGCGTCGATGGCCATGCGCAGCCGCTTCCGCTCGAGGTGGATGTGGGCGAGGAAGGTGCGGTCCGAGATGCTGTGGATGACCACGCGGTGCACCCGCGCCTCCAGCTCGCGCAGGAGCTCGCGCATCAGGTCGTGCGTCAGCGGCCGGGGCGTCTCGAGGTTCTCGATCTGCACGCCGATCGCCCGCGCCTCGCAGGGCCCGACCCAGATGGGCAGTTCCCGCTCGCCGGTCTCCTCCTTCAGCAGCACGACGGTGGCCCTCGTGGCCGGCACCGTCAGGATCGCCTTGATGGTCATCTCGATTTCCACGGTCCCGCCCTCAATTGTCGAGAGGCGCTCCCGGCGCCTCCTGAAGGACGGGAAGCGGGATCGGATCCCGGTCCCCGCCGTCGGCTTGACGACCCAGCAGGCTGTTCGGTCCGCAGCCGATCACCTCCACGGGAACGAAACGCCCGACGAGCGCCTCGTCGCCCATGAAGTTCACGACCCGGTGGTCCGGCCCCCGGCCCCGGAGCTGGCCGGGCAGCCGGGCGGCGCCCTCGACGAGGACCTCCACCGTGGCGCCGATCCGCGCCTGGTTGAGCTCCACCTGAATCCCGCGCTGGCGCGCTTGCAGTTCCTTGAGGCGCTCGAGCTTGAGCGGCTCGGGCACGTCGTCCGGAAGCGACCGCGACGCGAGCGTGAACGGACGCTCCGAGTAGCGGAAGGAGTAGGCGGACGAGAACCGGGCCTCGTCGAGCAGCGTCAGCGTGTCCGCGAACTCCTCGTCGGACTCGCCGCAGAAGCCCACGATCAGGTCGGTCGAGATCGCGAGACCGGGCACGAACTCGCGCGCCCGGCGCACGAGATCGAGGAACTTCCCGCGGCTGTAGCCCCGGCGCATCCGGTCGAGCACCGAGGTCGAACCCGACTGCGCCGGAAGGTGCATGTGGGGCATGAGCGGCCCCGAGTCGGCGAAGCGCTCCATGAGGTCCTCGCCGAAGTCCTTCGGGTGCGGGCTGGTGAAGCGCAGCCGGCGGATTCCGGGAACCGCGCCCACCGCGTCCACGAGCTCGGCGAAACTGCGGCCGGCGACCGGGTCGCGGTACGAGTTCACGTTCTGGCCGAGGAGCTGGATCTCGACGAATCCGTCGGCGGCGAGCGATTCGGCTTCCCGCGCGACGCTCTCCACCGAGCGGCAGCGTTCGCGTCCCCGGGTGAACGGCACGACGCAGAACGAGCAGAAGTTGTCGCACCCCTCCATGATCGTGACGTACGCCTTGACGCCCGGAAGCCGCTCGATCCGCTCGGGCGGGATGTCGAGGTTGTCCGGATGGCGGCCGATCTCGACCACGCCCCGCTCGCCGTCCCGCACGCGCTCCACGATCCCCGGCAGGCGCACGACGCTCTGGGTCCCGAGGACGAAGTCCACCGCCGGCGCGCGGGCGAGGATGGCCCCGCCCTCCTGCTGGGCCACGCAGCCGGCCACACCGATCATGAGATCGCCGCGCTTGCGCCCGGCGGCGAGCTCCGCGACCCGGCGGAACACCTTCTCCTGCGCCTTCTCGCGCACCGAGCAGGTGTTCAGCAGCACCAGCTCCGGCGTCTCGTCGCCCGCCGGGGCGTATCCGGCGCTCGCGAGCGCGGCCGCCATCTTCTCCGAGTCGTGGACGTTCATCTGGCAGCCCCACGTCTCGATCCGGTAGCGCGGCGTTCCGGGGGACTCGCTCATGCATCCTCCGCTTCGGCGGAAAGCAGTTGGCGGGCGTGCGCCCGGGCGCTTTCGGTGATCTCCGGGCCGGCCAGCATGCGGGCGATCTCCTCGATCCGGTCCGCTCCCAAAAGACCCCGAACCCGCACCGACTGGCTCGATTCTACCCGTTCGACCACGAGGTGCGCGTCCCCGAGCGCCGCGACCTGCGGCAGGTGGGTGACCGAGAGCACCTGGCGCGTCCGCGCGAGCCGGCGCAGCCGCGCCCCCACCGCATGCGCGATCCGGCCCGACGTGCCGGAGTCGGCCTCGTCGAACACGACCGTCGTGGGCGGGCCGCCCGCATCGGCGAGACCGGCCTTGAGCGCCACAAAGAAGCGCGACGACTCGCCGCCGGAAGCGATGCTCCCGAGCGGCCCCGGAGCCGCGTCCGGGGCGGCGGCGAACCGGAATTCGACGCGGTCGGTCCCGTGCGGCCGAAATTGGGCGGTCGGGCGTTCCGGATCCTCGGCAAGTCCGGTCAGGGCGACCATGAAGCGCGCCTTCGGCATGCCCAGCCCGGCGAGCTCCCGCTTGACGACGGCCTCGATCCTCTTCCCCGCCCGGCGGCGGGCCCCCGAGAGCTCTTCCGCGAGCCGGCGGTACTCCGCCCCGGCCGCCGCGACCTCCTCCCGGAGCCGGTCCCGGGCCTCGCGGCGGTCCCGCATCGCTCCGAGCGCCGCCGCCGCCTCCCGGACCCGTTCGAGGAGCGCGTCCGCGCCGCCCGCTCCTCCGGCGTGCCGGCGCTCGAGGCCGCGCACGAGCGCGAGGCGGTCCTCGATCCAGCCGAGCCGCTCGGGGGCCGCCGAGACCTGCTTCTCGCGCTCGCCGATCTCGAGCGCGAGGTCCTCGGCGGCGGCGAGCGCGTCGCGCAGGCGGACGAGCGCCGGCTCCAGTTCCGGATCCCATTCCGAAGCCCGCTCGAGCGAACGCAGCGCGACGCCGATCTGGCTCGTGGCCGATTCCTCGGCGTCGTAGAGCGTGCGCCGCGCGGTCCGGAGCAGCGAGCGCAACTGGTCGGCGGCGGCGAGCCTCCGCCGTTCGTTCCGCAGGGCCTCGTCCTCGCCGGGTTCGAGTTCGGCCGACTCGATCTCCTCGACGAGCCGCCCGAGCGCCTCCCGCTCGGCGTCCTCCCGGGCCAGCGCGGACGCGAGCCGCTCCAGTTCCTCCTCCCGTTCGCGCAGGCGCTCGAAGACCTCCCGGAGCCGCCGCGTCCGATCGGGCTTCCCGACCGCGCGGTCGAGCGCAGCGCGGGCGCCGCCGGCCTGGTGGATTTCCTGGTGGGCGCCCTGGCTGAACACCTCGGCGAGCTGCGCCCCGATCCGGCGCAGCCCGGAAGCCGCGATCGGGACCCCGTTCACCCGGATCCTCCCCGCGCCCTTCGCGCGCAGCTCCCGGCGGACGATCAGCTCCCCGTCCTCGGCCTCGACGCCGTGGTCGTCGAGGATCTCGCCGAGGGCTTCGTCGGGCGCGAGCCGGAACCCCGCCTCGACCAACGCCCGGTCTCCGAAGGCGCCGACCACGCGCGACGGAGCCCGGGCGCCGAGCGCGAGCATCAGCGATTCGAGGAGCACGCTCTTGCCGGCCCCGGTCTCCCCGGTGACGACGTTCAGCCCCTCTCCCAGCTCGAGGAACGCCTCGGGAATCAGGGCGACGTTGCGCACCCTCAACCACTCGAGCATGGATGCACGGTACCCCAACCGGTAGTGGTATGGCGGCCCCCGCAGTACAATATGTTGTGGTGTCTCCCTTTTTCGCGGCGGTTCGCGCGCTCGCCGCCGCGCTCGTCCTGGCAGTCGGATTTCCGGCGTTCGGGCAGGATCAGACCCCCGCCGAGCCGGTGGTGGAAACGACGGACATGGGCGAGTCGGGGGTGTTCGCCGCCGACAACATGCTCGGCCTCATCATCGAGGCCGGGCCGGTCAGTTGGTTCGTTCTCCTGACGCTGCTCATGTTCAGCCTCGTCTCGTGGGCGATCATCGTCTCGAAGTCGCGCGAGCTCGGCCGGGCGGAGCGGGAGTCCACCGCCTTCCTCGCCGACTTCCGCCGGGCGCAGCAGTTGGCCGAGGTCTCGATGGCGGCGCGCAAGCACGGGGCGAGCCCGCTGTCCAGCCTGTTCCTCGCCGGCCAGGAGGAAGTCGTCCAGCAATCCCGGGCGCGCGGCAGCGAGACGCTGGTCGTGAGCAACATGGAGGCGGTCGCCCGCTCGATGGCGCTCGCCTCCTCGAGGGAGGGCCGGCGGCTGGAGCAGCGGCTGGTGTTCCTCGCCACCACCGGCGGCGCCACCCCATTCATCGGCCTGCTGGGCACGGTGTGGGGGATCATGAACGCGTTCCAGGACATCGGCTTCACCCAGGCGGCGAACATCAGCGTGGTGGCTCCGGGCGTCTCCGAGGCCCTTATCGCGACCGCGGCCGGGCTGGGGGCGGCGATTCCGGCGGTGATCGCGTACAACGCGTTTCTCGCCCGGCTGCGGCGCATCGAGACCGACATGGACGAGTTCTCGCTGGAGCTCACCGCTCGGCTCGAGCGCTTCGCCGAGGCTTGATCCCATGGGCATGAAGACGGCGTCGGAAGGGGGCGGCTCCGGCGGCGGCTCGCCGCTTGCGAGGCTGAAGGCGCGGCGCTCGGCCCGGGGCGCTTCGGCGCTCTCCGAGATCAACGTGACGCCCTTCGTGGACGTGGTGCTGGTCCTTCTCATCATCTTCATGGTCACCGCGCCGCTACTCGTCCGATCCCTCGACGTAAGCCTTCCCACCGCCCGCATGAAGTCGGCGGAATCCACCGAACGGATCATGGTGACCGTCGATTCCGAGGGCCGCACCTACGTGGGCGACGACGCCGTGAACCCGATCCTGCTCGAGGAGCGACTGCGCGAGATGGTCCAGCTCGAGGGGGCCCGCGAGGGGTATTTGCAAGGGGACGTCTCGCTACAATACGGAAGGGTCATCGAGGTCGTCGACACGATGAAGCGGGCAGGTTTCGATCGCGTCGGTCTCGTGTACGCGTATCCCGGAGAACAGGGTGGCCGCTGAGCGTCCGAAGACCGCCGCAGACAGCTTCCGGCGGAATCTCGTCTGGTCGGGAGCCGCCCATTTCGGCGCTCTCGGGCTGGTCGCCGTCGTGTACGCCGCGGATTCCGGACCGGCCATGCCGCTTCCCTCCGCGACGTTCGTCGAGCTCGGGATGTCGGGCCCCTCGCCCACGCCGAGCCTCGGCGCCTCTTCCCCGGCTCCCGAACCCCCCGCTCCCGAACCCGAGCCGCCGGAGCCGAAGCCCGAACCCCCCGCCCCCGAGCCTCCGCCCCCCGAACCCGAGGCCCGTCCCGAAGTCGTGCGCCCCACCGCCGAGACGCGCGAGCGGATGCCGACCCCCGAGGCCCGGGCGCGCCGCAACGAGCCGCGCCCGTCGCAGCCGGATTCGGGGCTGCGGGGGCGCGACGCCGCCTCGGCGGCCGCCGGGCGGGTGGCGTCGCGCCGCCCGGTGGACACGAGTTCCCGACCCTCGAGGAACCGGTCCAGCAGCGCGTCCAGCGGTTCCGGCCGGGGCGGAATCGGCCTCGGCGGGATCCCCGGCGGCTCGATGTTCGACCAGGACTTCGAGTACGCCTATTACCAGCGTCAGATGATCGCCCGCATCCAGGCCAACTGGCAGCAGATCCCGGTGCGGGGCGAGGCGCGGGTCGTGGTGCGCTTCACGATCCACCGCGACGGCTCGATCTCGGCGGCCGATATCGAGGAGTCGAGCGGCCAGAACCTCCTCGATCGGGCCGCGCTGCGCGCCGTGATCCTCGGCGAGCCGTTCCCCCAGCTTCCCGACAGCTATCCCCGGGACCAGGTCGGGGTCCACCTGCTGTTCACCTACGAAGGAAGGGCCGGAGCGTGAGGATGCGCCCGTTCGCCCCGGTCCTCGTCGCGGCGGCGGTTTCGAGCCTCGCCTTCCTCGCGACGCTCGGAGCCGGACCCGCCGCCCAGCAGCCCGTCGCCGGCGACTGGTATCTGGACATCACCCGTCCGGGTACCCCGGTTCGCATGGCGATCCCCAAGCTCGGCGCGACCGCGCCCAAGGAGCGGCCCGGCCTTCCCGACGAGGCCCGGATGATGACCCGCGTGCTGCGAGACGACGTCGCCTTCGCCGGCGTGTACCGGATGCTACCCGAGCGCTTCTACGACGTCGCGGCCGAACGGGCGACCGAGGGCGAAGTCGATTACTACCAATGGGATTCGGTCGGCGCGGACATCCTCGTCGAGGCGCACGTGGACGTGGAGGACGGGAACCTCGTCGCCGAGGTCTGGCTTCACGCGGTGCGCGCCCGGGAGCGGGTGTTCGGGCGGCGCTACACCGCGGGTCCCGACGCCGCGCGGGAGCTCGCGCACCGGATTTCGGACGACGTGCTGATGCAGGCCGGCGGCTACCGCGGCGTCGCGCAGACGCGGCTCGCGTTCTCGACGACCCGCAGGAAGCCCGGAAGCAAGGAGATCTTCCTGATGGACTACGACGGGCACGCGCAGCGACCGGTCACCGTCAACGGATCCCTCAACCTGACGCCGACGTGGTCTCCGACGGGGCGCGCGATCGCCTACATCTCCTATCGGGAGGGCGCCCCCGCCCTCTACCTTGCGTTCCTCTACCAGGGGCGCGGCGAGAAGCTCGTCGCCGAGAGCCAATCCTTCACCCCCGCGTGGTCGCCCGACGGGAGCACGATCGCGTTCACGTCCAGCCGGGACGGGCAGTCGGAGATCTACGTGATCTCGCAGGACGGAACCGGGCTGCGGCGGCTCACCAACAACCGCGCCATCGACGTCTCCCCGACCTGGTCGCCGAACGGGCGGACCCTCGCGTTCACCTCGGACCGGACCGGCTCCCCGCAGATCTACGTGATGGACCAGGACGGCCTGAACCTCCGGCGCGTCTCGTTCGAGGGGTCCTACAACGACGCGCCCTCATGGTCGCCGTCGCGCCAGTCCAGCGAGATCGCGTACGCCTCGCGCATCGAGCGCCGCCCGTTCGACATCGTGGTGCATGACCTCGAGACGCGGCAGACGCGGCAGCTCACGACCGGCCGCGGCAGTAACGAGAGCCCGTCGTGGGCGCCGAACGGCCTCCACATCGCGTTCGCGTCGGACCGGACCGGCGAGGCTCAGATCTTCACCATGCATCGGGACGGCTCCGGGTTGCGGCAGCTCACCCGCGAAGGAAGCAACACCACGCCGCGCTGGGGGAATCCGCCGGCCAGCCCCGAATGAGGTCTTTCCCGTGATGTCTCTCTCTCGTCTTCTGGCCAGCGCGGGCGTTCTTCTTCTGCTCGGCGGCTGCGGGAGCTCGGGGCGCGCCCCGGCGACCGCGGGCGTTCCCGCCGACGCCGTGATGGACGCGACGGAGGAGACCGCGGAATCGGCTCCGGCCGCGGCGGACGCCCGGGGCGCCGCGTCCGCCGGCGGGCTCACCGACGACGAGATCCTCGCCCGCGCGCCCGAGTCCTCGGTCCGCTCCGAATCGCTCGACGTCGCCTCGATGACCCTCGCCGAGCTGAACGCGCTGGCGCCGCTCGAGGACGTGCACTTCAACTACGACAGCGCGGACCTCTCGGCCGAGGCGCAGGCGATCCTGACCCGGCACGCCGAATGGCTGCGCCGCCACGGCGCCGTCTCGGTGCAGATCGAGGGGCACTGCGATGAACGCGGCACGGTGGAGTACAACCTCGCGCTCGGCGACCTGCGCGCCCGGAGCGTCCGCGACTTCCTGGCGCAGTTGGACATCGCGTCGAACCGGCTGCGCACGATCAGCTTCGGGAAGGAAGTCCCGCTCGATCCGGCGCGCAACGAGCAGGCGTGGCGGCGCAACCGCAGGGCCCACTTCGTGGTCGTGGCCAAGTGATCCGGCTCGTCCTTCCGGCGATCCTCCTCGTCGGCGTCGCTCCGGCGTTCGGCGCGCAGCGCGACCAGGACCGCATCATCGCCGAGATCCGTCAGATCCAGACGCAGCTCGCGGACCTCATCGAGGCGCAGGGAACGCTCGCCGAAGAGATCACCGGACTGCGCGCCGAACTGGACCAGGAGCTCGAGGCGAACCGGCGGGCGCGCGCCGAGAGCTCGAACACGATCTCCCGCCTCGACCGGAACGTCGACGTCATTCGGGAGTCGATCAGCCAGAACAACCAGCGGCTATCAGACCTGATGGCCGAGGTCGAGGAGCTGCGCGAGCTCCGCAGCGCGGCGCTCCTTCCCGTCGAGACGCCGGGAACCGAAGAGGAGGCGACCGCCGGCCCCGACCCGGCGGCCGAAGACGAGGACGCGGCGCCCGAGGCCGAGGTGCTGGAAGGGCCGGGGGTCTCGGATCTTTTCTTGGAGGCTCGCGCCGACTATCTGCAAGGACGGTACGCGCTCGCGGTCTCCGGCTTCGAGCACGTGATCGAGATCGGGGGCGAGTTGGCGGACAACGCCGTGTACTTCCTCGGCGAGTCGATGCTCGCCGAGGAACGACTCGAGGACGCGCTCTCGCAGTTCGAGACACTCATCGAGGACTTCCCCGACAGCGACCAAGTGCCCGACGCCTGGTACAAGAAGGGGTACATCCTGGAGCGACTGGGCAACCAAGAGGACGCCCGGGAGATCTACGAGGACATATTGGAGGTATTCGCCGGGACCCCGGCCGCCCTCGCAGCCGAGCGCCAGTTGGCGGGGCTGCCGGCGTCGGAACCCGGCTGCTGATCGCCCGGCCGCCTTCGGGCGACGGGAAGGAGCGCTGGTCATGAAGGACCTGAACAAGGTCATCCTGCGCGGAGTCCTTTCGGAGCCGCCGAAAAAGTGGGAATTCGACGGAGGGTCGAAGGTCGTCAACATCAACGTCCACACCGTGACCTCGGAAGCGGACTCCGACGGCGGCGAGCGCGACCAGAAGGCTTGGCACCGCGTCTCGGCGCGGGGCAAGAACGCCGACGTGGCCGAGGGGCTCGACGAGGACAGTCCGGTCTACGTGGAGGGCGAGCTCCGCACCCGCAGCTACACGAATCGGGAGGGGCAGGAAGCCGAGGCCACCGAGGTGCGCGCGAGGGTCCTTCGCGCCGTCCGGAGCGCCGACCCGCACCTGAACCATTCGATCCTGCTCGGTTCGGTGGACCGCAAGCAAAAGCTCCGGGAGAGCGACTCGCTCATCGCGGCGGGGGTGCGGGTCGCCGTGGACGAGAAGCGGTTCCGGAAGGTCGGCGGCGGATTCGAGGACTACGAGGAGGCGGCGTTCTATGAGGTCGCCGCATTCGGCGATCTCGCGAAAGAGATGGACCGGACGACGCAGAAGGGCGAGCGGATCTTCGCGCTCGGCTACGTCCGCACGCGCAAGTACACCGACCGGGAGGGCGAGGATCGCCGCGCCACCGAGACCGTCGTCCGGACGATCCTCGCGAACGGGAACGGGGAAGCGCCGTCCGAGCCCGACGAGCCCGAGGAGATGACCGGCCCGTCCCGCGAGGACGACGGCGGCATGGAGGACGAGTGGCTGTGAGAGACGTCAACAAGATCATCCTGCGCGGGATCGTGCATGACCCGCCCACCACGAAGGACTCCGGCGGAGCGCGCCGGGTGGGCTTCGTGATGAAGACCGTCACCCTCGAACCCGCGGAGGACGGCTCGAGCCAGGAGCGGTCGGCGTTCCACCGCATCTGCGCGAGGGGCGCCGCCATCACCGCGGCCGAAAGGCTCGAGACCGGGTCCGCCGCGTACGTCGAGGGCCGCCTCCAGACGCGCAAGTTCCGGAATCGGTCGGGACAGCAGATGCAGGCGACCGGCGTGCTCGCCGACATCGTGCAGGAAGTCGAGGACGCCGAGCCGCAGCGGAACCGATCGTTCATCCTCGGCAACATTAGCCAGGTCCGCAGGTTCGGCCGGTCCGGCGCCAGCGTGGGAGTGGCGACCAGCTCGGGCTGGCCCCCGCCCCCCGGCGAGGTCGAGGAGACCGAGTGGCATTCGGTGACGGCCTTCGGTTCGCTCGCGGACCGGATGGAGCGGGAGCTGGGCAAGGGCCAGCGGGTCTTCGTGGTGGGGCACGTCGAGAGCCGCAAGTACACCGCCCGCGACGGAAGCGAGCGCCGTTCGACCGAGACGATCGCGCAGACCGTGGTGGGAAGCGACGGCACCGGGGAGCCGGCGGCGCGCACGGATTCGGGCCGCGCGGACGACGGGTTCAACGAGAAGCTGCGGCGGACGGAGCCGGCGCCGCGGTACGCGCCGGAGCGGAGCAGCGGCGTGGAGCAGAACGACGAGGAGGACGAGGTCCCCTTCTGATCCCGGATTTGCGATAACAGACAAATGTCTGTTACCGTTCCGGGCATGCCCAAGACGCCTCCCGGCCAGACCCGGGAACGGATCTTCCGCTTCGTCCGCCAGCGGCTCCAGCGGGGGGATTCCCCTTCCCTGCGGGAAATCCGGGACCACTTCGGGTTTCGCGCCCTGGAGACCGCAAGGGCGCACCTGACCGCGCTGGTGCGGGAAGGAAGGCTGTTGCGGGAGCCGGGCCGGGCGCGGGGCTACCGCCTTCCCGACCGGCTTGCGGTGCCCGCCCAGCCGATTCCCATTCTGGGCGAGGTCGCCGCGGGCGGCTTCGAGGAGGCCGTCGAGAACCCCGAGGGCTTCCTCCCGGTCGAACTTTCCCCAAGCCGGGATCCGGAGGACTTCCTCGCGCTCCGGGTCCGGGGAGAGAGCATGACGGGGGCCGGCATCCTCCCCGGCGACACGGTGGTCGTGGAGCGCGGCGTCGAGCCGGCGAACGGTCAGGTGGTCGTGGCGCTCGTGGAGGGAGAGGCCACGGTGAAGCGGTTCCACCGGAGCGCGGGGGGGGTGGAGCTGCGCCCGGAGAACCCCGCTTTCGAAATCCTCCGACCCAACCCGGATTCCTGCCGGATCCTCGGCCGGGTCGTGGAGCTGCGCCGCAGCCTTCGGTGAGCGCGATGTTGCCCCTGCGAAAGCTCCAACCGGAACCGCCCGCTCCGGCGGTCCTGCCGTTTCCGGCCCCCGCTGCGGGAGGGTTCTCCCGCAAGCGGCTTCCCGCTCCGGTCTTCGGGCTGCGGCCGCTTCTCGGATGCCTCGTCGAGATCTCGGGCGGGCCGGCTTCGGGCGCGCTGACGGCGGCGCTCCGGCTGGTCGCCGAAGCCCAGGAGGACGAGGAGCGGCACGGCTTCGTCGCCTGGGTCGGGTCTCCCCGGAGCGTCTTCTATCCGCCGGACGCCGAGCGGTCCGGAGCGGCGCCGGAGCGCATCGTCCTCGTCCGGGTGGAGGGGACCGAAGCCCAGATCCGGGCGGCGACCCATCTCGCCCATGCCGGAGCGTTCGGGCTGGTGGTGGTGGATCTCGCGGACGCGGAGCAGCCCCGCCTCGGCGGCGCCCGGCGGCCGTTCCGGAGCGGTCGCCCGGAGCGGTCGCGGCCGCGGGTTCCGCCGCTGGCCCGGCTGTCGGCGCTGGCGAGGCGACACGGGAACGCGGTGGTCCTCCTGACCGCGAAGGGCTCCGGCATGCCCTCGCTGGACCCGAGGATCGTGAAGCGCTACGACGCGAGCCGACGGGGTCCCCAGGGCAAGGAGCTCGCGGTCACCGTCCTCAAGGACAAGGGCCAATCTTCCGAAGCCTCCCTGCCCCCGGGGTTCCGCTTCGAGGGAGTCTGTCGTGAGCCGAACGGCCTGCGTTGACCTGCCGGCGTTTCCGCTGCAGATCCTGCTGCGGAGCCGTCCGGACTGGCGGGACGGTCCGGCGGCGTCGCTGACCGAGGACGGCGCCCTCGCCCGGATCGCCTCGGCGAACCGCGCCGCGATCCGTCAGGGCGTGCGCGTCGGCATGCGCCACCCCACGGCCGCCGCGGTCTGCCCCGACCTGCGCGCCGGCTGGGTTTCCGAGCCGGAAGTCCGCAAGGAGGCCGAAGCGGTCGCGTCCCGGTTGCGGCGATGGAGCCCGCAGGTCGAGCTGGCCGACGCGCTCGCTCCGCTTCTGGACGGCCGCGGCGCGTCGGGGACCTTCTGGCTGGTGGCCTCCGGCCTCTCGACGCTTTTCGGGTCGCCCTCCGAATGGGGCGCCGCCATCCGCGAGGACCTGGCCGAGCGGGGGTTCCAGGCCTCGGTGACGGTGGGATTCACCCGGTTCGGCTCTTTCGCCGCCGCCCGCGCGTCCTTCGGGATGCGGGTCTTCCCCGACCTGGAGAAGGAGCGCGAGGCGGCGGGCCGGACTCCGCTCGTCTCCTTCGGCCTGCCCGCCCCGACGCTCGCCGCCCTCGACCGGCTCGGCGTCCGCTCCCTCGGGGATCTGCTCCGGCAGCCGGCCGGCGGGCTCCGGAACCGGTTCGGGGTCGAGATCGCCCAGCTGCATCGCCTGGCCTCGGGCGCCGTCGAGACGATGGCCGGCGACGTCTTCCGCCCCGAGCGGCCGCTCGAGCGGCGCATGGACTTCGAGCCGCCGGAGTCGGACGGCGAGCGGCTGCTCTTCCAGGTCAAGCGGCTCGTGGACGGACTGCTGGCCGATCTGGGCCATCGGGGCCTCGCGCTCCGGAAGCTCGCCTACCGGATCGACGACGAGGAGGACGGCCGCCGGGAAGGCGAGGTGGTTCCGGCGGAGCCCTCGGCGGACGCGGTCCGGATCCTCTCCCTGCTGCGCCTCCGGTTCGACCGCGAGCTGGCCCAGGGCGGCGGCCGCGTCGCCTGCCTAGTCCTCCGCGCGCACGGCGGGGCGGCGCTCTCCGAGCAGGCCGGGCTGTTCGGAACCTCTCCGCGCCAACGGAAGCTCGCGGCGGGCGGGCTCGCCCGGGTCCAGGCCGAGTTCGGCGAGAGCTGCCTGTTCCGGATCGAGAAGCGCGACGGCTGGCTGCCGGCCGAGCGGTACCGCTGCCGGCCGGTTCCGGCGGATCGGGCGTTTCCCCGGTCCCGGCCCGCCGCGCCGAAGCCCGCCTCCGAACCGATCCTCATGGAGGGCGGGGACGGCGGGCGGCTGCCCGGAGCCCCGGCGATCGTCCGGCGGATCTACGACGAGCCGCTCGCCCTGCCCCACCGGGACTCGGCGGAGCCGGACGGCTGGCTGCTCCGGGGCGTGGAGCACGGTTCGGTGGTCTCGGCGGTCGGCCCCTACCGGATTTCCGGGGGATGGTGGCGGCGGCTCTCCGGCAGGCCGGTCGTCCGGGACTACTACTTCGCCTCCCTGAAGACCGGCGAGACCTGCTGGGTGTTCTACGACCGAGAGCGGCGCGACTGGTTTCTGGAGGGACGGGTGGAATGAGGCCGGCCCGCCGCTGAGTCGCCCGTGTACTACCCGCTGTGGTGCAAGAGCAACGCCTCGCTCCTCGAGGGCGCGAGCCACCCGCAGGAGCTCGTGACCGAGGCCCACGCCATCGGCCTGCCGGGCCTCGCGCTCACCGACCGGGAGAGCCTCGGCGGCATGGTGCAGGCCCACGTGGAGGCTCGGAACCTCGGTCTCCGGCTCGTGGTGGGGGCCGAGGCGGGAATTCTGGGAGAGGACGGGGCGCCCGCCGGGGGGATCGTGCTGCTCGCGGAGAACGGGACCGGCTACAAGAACCTCTGCCGGCTGCTGACCCGGGGGTTCATGCGGAGTTCCCATCGGGTCGAGGCCGACGACGGCGCCCCCATGGGGACCCGGACCTCGGGCGTCCGCCCCGAGGAGATCGCGGAAGCGGCCGAGGGGCTCCAGGCGCTTTGGGGGACGGGCCGGACGCCGCTCCTCGACGACGGCCCGCCCGACCGCGAGGGCCGCCTGTTCCGGGACGCCTTCGGCGAGCGCCTCTCCATCCTGCTCCCCCGGCACGCCCGCGACTCCGACGTTCCCGAGGAGGCGCGCCTTCGGGAGCGCGCGGCGCGCTACCAGGCGCCGCTGGTCGCGGCCACCGAGGTGCTCTACCACCGTCCGGGTCGCCGCGACCTCCAGGACGCGCTCACCGCGATCCGCCATCGGACCCCGCTGGCCCGGGCGGGCCGCCTCCTGCGCCCGAACGCCGAGTACTTCCTCCGCGCCGGGGCGAACTTCGCCGCGCTCTTCGCCGACCACCCGGCGGCGGTGGCCCGCAGCCTCGAGATCGGCGAGCGCTGCCGCTTCTCCCTCGACGACGTCCGCTACCGCTACCCGCTGGAGGGCGACGGGGACGCGCTCCGGAAGCGGACCTTCGAGGGCGCCGCCCGCCGCTGGCCCGAGGGCGTCCCCGAGCCGGTGCGCCGCCAGCTTCTGAAGGAGCTGGAGCTGATCGAGGAGCTCGACTACGGCGGCTACTTCCTGACCATGCATGAGATCGTCCGCTTCTGCGAGGAGAACCGGATCCTCTGCCAGGGGCGCGGCTCGGCGGCGAATTCGGCGGTCTGCTACTGCCTCGGGATCACCGCGGTGGACCCGGTGCGGATGCGCCTCCTGTTCGAGCGCTTCCTCTCGCGGGAGCGGGCCGAGCCCCCGGACATGGATCTGGACGTCATGCACGCCCGTCGCGAGGAGGTGATCCGCTTCGTGTACCGGAAGTACGGCGAGGACCGGGCGGCGATGGTGGCGAACACCGTCCGCTACCGGACCCGTTCGGCGGTCCGGGACCTCGGCAAGGCGCTCGGCTTCTCCGCCGGAGCGGTGGACCGGCTGGCGCGGCGCTTCTCCCGCGACGAGCCGGCCTCCGACCGGTCGCTCCAGGCGGCGGGGTGGTCGCCCGAGACCCCGGCGGTGCGCCATCTCATCCGGCTGGTCGGCGAGATCCAGGGGTTCCCCCGCCACCTCTCGATCCATCCCGGGGGCTTCCTCCTCGGGCGGGAGCCGGTCTCCACGATCGTCCCGGTGGAGCGGGCGGCGATGCCGGGGCGGACGGTGATCCAGTGGAACAAGGACGACATCGAGGCGCTCGGCCTGTTCAAGGTGGACCTGCTGGCGCTCGGGGCGCTCACCCAGCTCGATCTCGCCTTCCGCCTGCTGCGCGAGTCCCGGGGCGTGGACCTCGACATGGCGAGCATCCCCCCGAACGACCCGGAGACCTTCGCCATGATCCGCGAGGCGCGCACCGTGGGGGTGTTCCAGATCGAGAGCCGCGCCCAGATGTCCATGCTCCCGAGGCTCGGCCCCGAGAACTACTACGACCTCGTCATCCAGATCAGCATCGTCCGCCCCGGCCCGATCGCGGGGGGCATGGTCCATCCCTATCTCCGCCGCCGGCGCGGCGAGGAACCGGTGGAGTACCCCCACCCGCTGCTGGTTCCGGTGCTGGAGAAGACGCTCGGAGTGCCGCTCTTCCAAGAGCAGGTGATGCGGCTCGCGGTGGTGGCGGCGGACTACTCGCCCGGCGAGGCGGACCAGCTTCGCCGCGACATGGCGGCGTGGCGGCGCGCCGGCAGCATCGGCGGGCACCGGACGCGGCTGATCTCGCGGATGACCGCCCGAGGCGTCGCCCGTGAGTTCGCCGAGCGGATCGTCCAGCAGATCCAGGGGTTCGGCGAGTACGGGTTCCCCGAGAGCCACGCCGCGAGCTTCGCGCTCATCAGCTACGCCGGCGCGTGGATCCTCCGGCACTACCCGGCGGAGTCGGTCTGCGCGCTCCTGAACGCCCAGCCGATGGGCTTCTACCAGCCTTCCACGATCATCCAGGACGCGGGCCGGCGCGGGGTGCGGTTCCTCCCGGTGGACGGGAACCGAAGCGGCTGGGACTGCGCGCTCGAGCCGTTCGGGAAGGACGCGCCGGCGATCCGCATGGGCCTTCGATACGTGAAGGGGCTCGGCGAGGCCGAGGCGGCGAAACTGCTCCGCGCCCGGAACGAGGGGCGATTCGCCTCCATCGAGGATCTGGCCCGCCGGACCGGTCTCGGCAAGAAGGCGCTCGCCGCGCTCGCCGAGGCCGACGCCTTCCGGGGCCTCGGCCCGAAGAACCGCCGGGAGGCGGTCTGGACCGCGCTCGGCGCCGCCGGGGAGGCCGGCGAGTCGCTGCTGCAAGAGCCCGCGCCCCGGTTCGCCGGGCTCGACTCCTTCGAGTCCATCGCGTGGGACCACCGGACGACCCGTCACAGCGTGCGCGGCCACCCGCTCGAGCCGCTTCGGGGTCGGCTCAAGGCCGACGGGCTTCCGACCGCGCGGGAAGTGGCGGCGATGCGCTCGGGGAATGAGGTCCGCTACGCCGGCCTCGTGATCTGCCGGCAGCGTCCGGGCACCGCTTCGGGAGTGCTGTTCATGACGCTTGAGGACGAGACCGGGTTCGTGAATCTGATCCTCTGGCCGGACGTCTTCGAGCGCCAGCGCCGCCTCGCCCTGACGCTGTCGTTCCTCGGCGTCTCCGGACGGATCGAGACCGAGCGGAGCTCCGCCGGCCCCGAGGCCGGCCAGGGGGTGACCCACGTCATCGTGGAGCGCCTCTTCCGCCCGGAAATCGCGGCCCCCGACATCCCAAGCCGGGACTTCCAGTGACGAGTGCGCTCGGCCGAGCCGGTTCCGACCTTCCCTTGCGGCGGCCTCCCGGTTCTGCTTGGCGTTGGAACGTGATGCGACGAGTTCGCGCGCGCACCCTGCTGCTTCTGATCGCGGCGGGGATCTTCGTGGGGGCCGCTTGGTGGAGGCTGGGCGCATTCCAACCCGGCCGCGACGCACCCCAGGAGCGACCTCGCGAATCCACGGACGGTCCAGTTACGCAGGCACAGTTCTTCGCAGAATTGCGTGGTGACGAGACTCCCGAGGGCCGGTTGGTCGCCGCCGCGGCCGATCGAGATCTGGACGCGGTACGGGCGCTCGCGGCCAGCGGCGTGTCCGTCAACGCCCGGAATCTGAAGGGACGCATGCCGCTGCGTCTGGCGGCGGGGTTCGACCGAACGGAAGTCGTCGAGTGGCTCGTGAGCGAGGGCGCGGACGTGAATCGGACGGGGGGCTTCGGGTGGAGTCCGCTCACCTGGGCCGCGTCGCAGGGTGCACGTCGAACGGCGCTGGCGCTCCTGACCGGGGACGTGAAGGCGGTGCGGCTGCTGCTTCACCACGGGGCCGCCGTCGCGAGCGTCCCGGAGGGGAGGTACTTCGTCCGCCAGCAGAGTCGAGATCTGCTGCGAGAATTCGTCGGGCCCGACCGGACCGGGTCGGGGCCATCCGCTCCCGGTTAGGTCTCGTGCTGTCCGGCCGGGTGGGCGCGTCGGTCCGTGCCGCCGTCCGTTCGCTGCGAGCGACTCCGGGGACGACCGCGGCGACTGTCGCGCTTGTCTCCCTCGCGGTCGCCGCCTCGGTCGCCGCGAACGCGGCGTGGGACGCCGTGATCGGGCGGCCGCTGGCGTTTCCGGACGGGGACGCGCTCGTAGAGCTGGTGGTGGAGCGGGCGGCGCCCGGAAGCCCCGCGCTCCTCTTCGAGCGGGAAATCGGCTTCCTCGCCGCCGAGTCCGACTCGTTCGAGTCGGTGGACGTCTGGAGGGTGGCCCGGCCCGTGCTCGAGACCGAAGCCGGAACCCGCGCCCTGCTCGCCGCCAGCGTGAGTCCGGGCCTGCTCGACAACCTCGGGATCGCGCCGGCGCACGGACGCTTGTTCCGGCCCGAGGATCATGAGCTCGTGGCCGCCGGCGACGGGAGCGTGGTGCTCGGCTGGCGGTTGTTCCGGGAGGCCTTCGGCGGGTCGCCGGAGATCGTGGGCCGCACGATCCAACTGGACGGCGCGGAGCATCGAGTGCTGGGGGTGACGCCCGAGCGCTTCATGTTCCCCGGCCCGGAATTCGAGGCGTGGACGCCGGCGCCGCCGCTCGATCACGCGCTGGAGCGGCTGCTGTCGCGGCTCGCGCTCGATCACGCGCTGGAGCGGCTGCTGTCGCGGACCAACTTCCCGACTGGCCCGGCAGTGGCTTTCTGGACGGGGACGGCCTCGACGGCGACGCGGAAGCGAAGGTCGCGGTGCTCGGGTGCATCACGACCTGTTTCGCACGCTCGGCCTCGAGGTCACGGAAGGACGCGGCTCGCTGCCGTCCGACGCTCCGCCGGCGGAACCGGTCGGGCTGGCCGACGCCGCGCCGGCGCGGCGGATCGAGGGGAGCCCGCTCGGGACCGTCGTGCGGTCACGCCTCGAGCAGTACCGCATCGCGGGGGTGGTCCCCGAGGTGCGCAGTCGGGAGCGACCCCCCTTCCCGGTCGAGGGTTCGATGTTCGTGCCGTTCGGAAATTCGGCCCCGTTCCCCTTCCCCCGACCGACCCAGGTCGTGGCGCGCCTGCGGGAGCCGCCCGGCCCGGACGCGCTGCTCGCCATCCGGAACGCGGCGCATTCGACCGACTCGGCGTTGCGGGTGCTGAAGCTGGAGACCGCGACCTGCCGCCGCGCGGCGCTGCTCGGGGCCGACGCGATCGC
The DNA here is from genome assembly GCA_965199715.1 of Vicinamibacteria bacterium. GTDB lineage: Bacteria > Acidobacteriota > Vicinamibacteria > Marinacidobacterales > Marinacidobacteraceae > CBDATA01. The sequence continues at coordinate 343,512 of OZ241322.1, read as the reverse complement.
GACGCCGGCCGTCGGGATCTTCGGGGCGGCCGGGCTGCTGCTCGCTCTCGGGAGCGTGGTCGGGCAGGCGCGCGGCGACCTGGGGCGACGCGCCGGTTGGTCCTCGCGGCGACGGCCGGCGCGGCGGCCGGTTGCTCGCTCGCGTGGCTCGTCGCGCTCGCGGGGGTCGTGGTCGCCCTGACCGCCGGATGCGCCGCGCTGCTGGCGCGTCCGGCGCATAGACTGGTGATCCGATGTACCGCCGACGCAACTTCCTCGCTTGGGCGTACGCCGCCGGCGTCTCCGGAACGCTCCTTCCCGGCTGTCTGTGGACGCGCCTCGACCAGAGCGGCGCGGCGCGGATCCGCTTCTCGATGATGCGGGAGGCGGCCGCGCTCGCCGGACTCGAGTTCTCCGACGAGGAGCTCGGGCTCATGGTGGACGAGGCCAACAAGAACCTCGACTTCTGCGAGGAGATCCGGGAGATCCCGCTCCACAACGCGATTCCGCCGCCGCTCTATTTCAACCCGGCCGTCCCCGGCATGAGGTTCGACCGGGAGGAGCGCCCGCTCCGCCGCCGCGAAGCGCCCGCGCCGACTCGTCCGGCCGATCTGGAGGAAGTCGCCTTCTGGCCGGTGACCCGGCTCGCCCGCCTCCTCGAGACCCGAGCGGTCACGTCGGTCGAACTCACCGAGATGTACCTCGCCCGGCTGGAGCGGCTGAACCCGGTCCTCAACTGCGTCGTGACCCTGACTCCGGAGCGAGCGCGCGAGCAGGCGCGCGCAGCCGACGCGGAGATCGCCGCCGGGCGCTACCGGGGGCCGCTCCACGGCGTCCCGTGGGGCGCGAAGGACATCATCGCGGTGCGCGGGTATCGCACGACCTGGGGGGCCGGGGTTTTTGAGGATCAGGAAATCGATCTCGACGCCGCCGTGGTGGAGCGGCTCGACGCGGCGGGGGCGGTGCTCGTGGCCAAGCTCACGACCGGCGAACTCGCGTTCGGCCACAACTGGTTCGGCGGACGCACGAACAACCCGTGGAACCCCGACGAGGGTTCGAGCGGCTCCTCCGCCGGCTCCGGCTCGGCGGCCGGCGGGGGCCTCGTCGGCTTCGCCATCGGGACCGACACTGGCGGCTCGATCCTGTCGCCCGCCGTCCGTTGCGGCGTCTTCGGCCTGCGCCCCACGTTCGGACGGGTGAGCCGACACGGCGTCATGGCGGCCGGCTTCTCGCTCGACAAGATCGGTCCGATGACCCGCTCGGCCGAGGACGCCGCGCTCGTGCTCCACGCCGTCGCCGGACCCGACGACCGGGATCTGGCGACGGTCCGGGACGTTCCCTTCAACTGGGACGGAACCGCGTCCGGCGGCGACCTGCGCCTCGGCTTCCTCGCTTTCGCCTTCGAGGAGGCCGACGGGAACGCCCGGCGCAGCCTCGAGACCCTGCGCGGCCTCGGCCACGACCTGCAGCCGGTGGAATTGCCCGACAACCGCCTCACCTACTTCATCGAGTACGTCGAGCGCGCCGCCGGCTTCGAGGAATTCGCCCGAAGCGGCATGGACCGGGACCTCGTGCGGCAGGGGCACCGGGGCGAGCTCCGGGCCTCGCGGCTCGTTCCCGCGGTGGACTACCTGCAGGCGAACCGGATCCGCTACCGGAACATGCTGGAGGTCCATCGGGCCATGGACGGGCTGGACGCCGTGGTCACGCCGTGGCGGGCGGTGAACCCGATGACCAGCATGACTGGGCACCCGGTCGTGACCGTTCCGAACGGCTTCGAGGAGGACGGAACCCCGACCGGGATCGCCCTCGTCGGACAGGTGTACGGCGAGGAGCGGCTGCTGCTCGCGGCGCGGGCGCTCGAGGAAGCGACGGACTTCCGCGAACGGCGGCCGAATTTCTGAGCGTCCGGCTCAGGAAGCCCCGACGCGCCGCATCACCCGGGCGCGGATCTCCTGCGCGGTCGGCACTTGGACGATCTCCGAAGCGAGCTTCTCGGCGACGCCGATCTCGACGTTTCCGATCAGCTCCTTGACCTCCGGCACCGCTTGCGGGCTCATCGAGAAGCTGCGCACGCCGAACCCCAGCAGCAGGGGCATGATGAGCGGCTCGCGGGCCACCTCCCCGCAGATGGCGAGCGGGGTTCCCGTCCCCTGCGCCGCCCGGATCGCGAACCGGATCGTGCGCAGGAAGGCCGGGTGGAAGGGATCGTTGAAGTGCGCGACCCGCTCGTTGGCCCGATCGGCCCCGAAGAGGTACTGCATCAGGTCGTTGGTGCCGATGCTCAGGAAGTCGGCCTCGCTCGCGACGAAGTCGGCGGTCGCGGCGGCCGACGGGAGCTCCAGCATGGCCCCGACCGGCGGCTCGCGGAAGGGGATCTCGTTCTTCTCCAGTTCGCCGGTCGCCGTCCGGACGTGGGCGCGGGCCGCCCGGAACTCCTCGAGTCCGCCGACCATCGGGAACATCAACTGGATCTCGCCGTGGGCGGCGGCGCGGAGCACGGCTCGGATCTGGGCCTCGAAGACGGCGGAGGACTCGGTGAGGAGGCGGGCGCCGCGCAGCCCGAGCGCCGGATTCTGCTCGCGGGAGCGACCGAGCGCGATCGCGTCGAGGTCGAAGGCGCGGATCACCAGCGGATGCGGCGCGAGCGAGCGGGCGAGCCGGCGATAGATCCGGAACTGCTCCTCCTCGTTCGGGACGCTCGGGCCGGCGATCCGCTCGGTGCGGAACAGGCCGACGCCCTCCGCCCCGTACTGCCGCACCAGCTCCAGTTCGTCCGGGCTGTCGAGGTTGGCGAGGAGTGCGACCCGCTGGCCGTCGGCGGTCTCGGCGCGGCTCCGGGCGGTGCGCAGCATGCGCCGGCGGCGCTCCCGCTCCCGGACGCGCTTCCGGCGGGCGCGGCGGAGCGTCTCCTCCGAGGGGTTCACGACCACCACTCCCTCGAAGCCGTCCACGACCAGGGTTCCCCCGATGCGCACCTCCTCGCGGAGCCCGGCCACCCCGGTGACGCAGGGCACCCCGTGGGTCCGCGCGAGGATCGCGCTGTGGTACGTCGGGCCGCCCGCCTCCATCGCCATGGCCGCCACGTGCGGCCAGTCGAGCTCGGCCGCGTCCGAGGGGCCAAGGTCGCCGGCGATGACCACGTGGTTGCGCTCGAGCGTCTGGAGCCCGCGCTCGTCGCCTCCGGAGAGGTTCTTCAGCAGGCGGCCGCCCACGTCGGCGACGTCGCCCCGCCGCTGGCGCAGGTAGTCGTCGGCGAGGCCGTCGAAGACCGCCTCCAGTTCGCCGAGCGCCTTGCCGAGCGCCCACTCGGCGTTCGTCTGCTCGGAGCGGATGATCTCGCGCACCCGGCTGACAAGCACCGGGTCCCGGATCATGAGCTTCTGCGCCTCGAACAGGTAGGCGTGGTCGCTTCCGATCGCGTTGCGGGTGGATTCCTGGATGCGCTCGAGCTGCCCCTCCGCCTGTTCGCACGCCAGCTCGAACCGCCGCAGCTCGAAGGGCGCTTGGCGCCGCGCCACCGTCACCCGGAAGATCGGGACCACGCTCCGCTCGAAGAGCGTCGCCGGCGCGACCGCGACCCCGGGAGCGGCCGCCTCGCCGGTGAGCGTGATCTCGGCGCTCATCCGGTCTCTCCGAAGCCGTTCTGGACCAGCCGCGCGAGGGCGTCGAGCGCCGCCTCCGAGTCGGGGCCGGTCGCGCGGATGCGGATCTCGGTTCCGGCCCCCGCGGCGAGGAACAGGAGCCCGAGGATGCTCTTGCCGTCGCTCGTGGCGCCGCCCGCGGTCACGGTGACCACCGAGTCGAAGCGGGAGGCGGTCTTCACGAAGCGCGCCGCGGCGCGGGCGTGGAAACCCAGCCGGTTCGTGATCGCGACGTCCCGTTCGACCACGGACGCCGCTTCACTTGGCGGGGTCGCGGCCGAGCAGCTCGGAGGCGAGGTAGATGTTCTCCTTGCCCTGGGAGAGCGCCGCCCGCGCTGCGGCGAGCAGTTCCACCTCGTCTTCCTGGGGGAACGAGACCAGCCGGATCAGCATCGGCAGGTTCACGCCGGTGACGACCTCCACGGCCCCCGCCCGGAGCAGGCTCAGCGCGAGGTTCGAGGGCGTGCCGCCGAACATGTCGGTCAGGATCACGATCCCGTCGTCGCTCTCCACCCGTTCTATCGCGGCGACGATCGCCGCCCGCGCCTCTTCGGGGCCGTCGTGCCAGCCGATCGAGACCGACGTGGCGTTCGGGATGTCGTCCCCGGTGATCATCTCCGCGGCCGCGACCAGCTCCCGCGCCAACTGGCCGTGGGTCACCACGACGATCCCGATCATGGAACGGGAGAGTACCGGGCTACGCCTGGTTGCGATAGCGCACCCGCCGCTCGGTGGAGGCGGGGATGCGCAGCGCCTTGCGGTACTTCGCGACCGTCCGGCGGGCGATCATCACCCCGTCCCGGCCCAGAAGCTGGACGATCTGCTCGTCGGCGAGCGGGCGTTCGGGATCCTCGCGCTCGATCACCCGCCGCACCCGGGCCTTCACCGCCTCGGACGACACCTGCTGCCCGTTCCGCAGCGCCAACGCGCTGTGGAAGAACCGGCGGAAGGGAATGACCCCGCGCGGGGTCGCGAGGTACTTCTCGTTCACGACCCGCGACACGGTGCTCTCCGCGCGCCCGATGTCGCGGGCCACGTCGTTCAGGACCAGCGGGCGGATGCGGTCGATCCCCTCGTTCAAGAACTCCTCCTGCTTGCGCACGATGTCCTCGGCGACGAGCCGGACGGTCTCCTGCCGCTGGCGCACCGAGCGCTCGAACCCCTTGGCGCGCGCCCAGGCGTCGCTGATGAAGGCGCGCTCCTTCGGCGAGTGGGCGTCCCGCGACTTCAGGATGTTCCGGTAGAGCGGATTCGCCCGCAGCCGCGGAATTTCCTCGTTCATCTCGACGCGCCAGACCGCGCCGACGCGGTACGCGCGGGCGTCGGGAATCACGTACGAGGGCGCGTCGGAGGCGTAACGGGCGCCGGGCTGGAAGTCCAGCTCGCCGATCTGCCGGATCCCCCGCATGACCACGTCCAGCTCCTTGCCGAGCGCCTTCGCCAGATCGCGGAAGCGCGCGCCCATGATGAGGTCGAGGTGCTCCCGGACGATCCGCGCCAGCGGCCCGTCCGGCCCTTCGCGGACCTCAAGCTGGGTCACGAGGCACTCCTCGATGTCGAGGCAGGCGCATCCGGGCGGATCGAACCGGAGGATCCGTTGGCGGATCGCTTCGACCTCGTCGGTCGGCGCGTCGAGGCCGCCCGCGATCTCGGCGACCGTGGCGTCGAGGTATCCGCGCTGGTCGAGGTTCCCGATGATCTCGAGCCCGACCTGGCGCTCGCGCTCGGTCTCCACCTCGGTCCCGAGCTGCTCCCCGAGATGCGCCGCAAGCGTGCGCGTCGCCGGGAGCGTGCGCTCGAACGACGGCGGCTCCTCGGACGACCCCGAGCCGCCGCCGCGGTCGCGGTACTCCTCGAACCACGACTCCGAGTCGAGATCGGTGACCGGGTCCTCGAGCGGGGCCTCGGCCTCGTCCTCCTCGTCCGCCGCGGCGATCGGCTCTGGCTCCTCGTTCGCGTCCTCGCCGGGCCCGAGCTCCTCGAGCGCGGGGTTCTCGCGCAGTTCCTGCTCCACGCGCATCCGCAGCTCGACCAGCGGGAGCGAGAGCATCTCGATGGTCTGGCGCACCTGCGGGGTCAGCCGCAGCCGCTGCTGCTGCCGGACGCCGACCTGGAGCCCCTGGCGCACGCCGGGCCGGGCGCTCATTGCCAGTCCGCTCCCAAGTAGGCGCGCCGGACGTCGGGACTCTGCACGAGTTCGTCCGGCGCGCCCTCGAAGAGGATCCGGCCGTCCTCGATGATGTAGGCCCGGTCGGTCACCCGCAGCGTCTCCCGCACGCTGTGGTCGGTCACGAGCACGCCGATCCCCCGATCCCGGAGCCGCGCCAGCACCCGTTGGAGCTCGGCCACCGCGATCGGGTCGCAGGCGGCGAACGGCTCGTCGAGGAGGAGGAACCCGGGGCGCGTGGCCAGCGCGCGGGCGATCTCGGCGCGGCGCCGCTCCCCGCCCGAGAGCGACTCGCCGTACGCCCGCGCCCGGTCGGCTAGCCCGAACTCGTCCAGCAGCGCCCGGGTGCGCTCGACGCGCTCGGCGCGGCGCACGCCCCGCAGCTCGAGGATGGCGAGCAGGTTCTCCTCCACTGTCAGCCCCCGGAACACCGAGGGCTCCTGCGGCAGGTAGCCGATGCCGCGCCGGGCGCGCCGGTGCAGCGGAAGCCCGGTCAGGTCCTCCTCGTCGAGGGTCACCGCGCCGCCTTCGGCGCGGATCAGGCCCACGATCACCCGGAACGTCGTGGTCTTGCCGGCGCCGTTCGGGCCGAGCAGGCCGACGACCTCCCCGGTGCGCACGCGCACCGAGATTCCGTCCACGACCCGGCGGCGGCCGTAACTCTTGACCAGATCCTCGCAGGCGAGCACGCGTTCGCTCATTGCGGCCTCACGCGCAGCGTGGTCCGGGTGCGGCTCGTCGGGCTCGGGAGGACGTTCCAGCGATCGACGTCGAGCGCGATGGCGACCTCGCCGCCCTCGGTGCGCCGGCCCCCGGTCGCGACCGCCGCCGGAGCGCCCGTCGCGAGAAGCTCGTCCGCGGTGGGATCGAAGCGAATGCGGGCGCCCTCGACCCGGCTCTCACCGCGGGAGAACCGCGCCGTCCCCTCCCCCACGAGCCCGCCGAGACGGCCTTCCTTGTCGATCTCGGCCACGATGGTCCGGGCCTCGAGCCGGCTCTCGTCGGTTCCGGAGCGGTGCCGGAGGTCGGGGGCGCCCGAGTACCGCAGCTCCTCGGCGTAGCGGAGGCTCTCCGAACGCACGAAAAACGCGAGGTCCTCGTCGCCGAGGCGCATCCGGCTCTCGACGCCTCCGTCCACGGCGAGGGTTCCGGCTTCGGCGTCGAGCGTCACCGCGTCTCCCGTGATGAGACTCGGGTCCAGCAGGATCCGGACCGACCCCGAGAACCGCGCCCGTCCAGAGCCGGTCTCGATCTCGGCGCGGTCGCCGAGGATGGAGGCGTCCCGGGGAGCGCCCGGCAGCCAGCCGGCCTTCCGCCCGAGGAAGCGACCGACGACGCCTCCCTCGCCGGCGATCCGGCCGGGAGAGCCGATCTCGATCCGCAGGACCTCGCCGGCCAGCTCCAGCAGCGACCGATCCTCGATGCGGGGCTCCTGCCGGAAAACGAGCGAGCTCGCCCCGTCGAAGCTCGCCTCGCCGGCCCGCGCCGAGGCCTGGCCGTGGTGGACGACCACCTCGCCCTCGTACTCGGCCGCGCTCAGGGCCCCGTCCGGCGCGAATCCGAGCTCGGCCCGTTGCGCCTCGGCTTCGATCCAGTAGTCGGACCCCGACGGAGTCGTCCGGGTGCGGACGCCCGTCTGCAGCGAGAGCGCCACCGGATTCCCGTCGTCGTCGAAGCGAAGCTCGGCGGTCTCCCCTCGCGCCCGGCTCTCCCGGGCGTCCTCGAAGCGGGCGCCGTCCACGGCCCGGATCGCCCGGGGAAGGCGGCCCCGGCCGAGGTCCATGTCGAGGTCGTCCGCCTGCAAGGTCAGGATCGGCGCGCCGTCCTCGTCGGCGATCTCCATGCGGGTGCGGAACCCGGCGGAAAGGCCGGTCACCCGCCGCAGCAGCGGATTGCGGCGGATCGCGACGGTCTGCGCCGACTCCAGCCGGAACCCGTCCGTCGTCACGAGGACGTCCCCCCTCAGGAGGATCTCCCCGGTCTCGCGCTCGAACCGGGCCCGGTCGGCGACCATCGCGATCGGGGCGTCGTCGTGCGAGGCGAGCGCGACGCCCTGCATGCTCACCGTTCCCGACCTCAACTGGAAGGCGAGATTCCCGGCCACCCCGTGGAATTCGCCGGCGCGGAACTGCGTGGGCTCCGGGGTCCACAGGTGGTCCGGGTTCCTCCGGAAGTGGAGGTGGGGTCCCGAAAGCTCGAGGTCGGTCGTCGTGAGCACGGCGTGTCCGGCGAAGTGGAACGTCTCGCGGCGCGTGTCGAGGATCAGCTCGTCGGCCTCGACGAGGGTGTCGTCCTCGCCGTGGGTCCGCACGAAGCGGACCGAGACCCCGAGAAAGCGCTGGTCGGGTCCCGACTGGGCGACCGCCTCCTCCGCCTCGATCTCGGCGACGGGACGCCCGCGCTCATCGACCTGAACGAGGCGGACGCCGCTCGAGACCATGTCCTCGTTGGATCCGCGCCACTCGCCGAGGCTGCCGACCTCGTGGGGCACGAGGCCCCGGCGGATCTCCCCCACCACGAGGAGGCCGAGTCCGCCAAGCGCGGCGAAGGTCGCGAGCCTCGTGAGCCGCCGGAAGAACCGGCCGGCCCGCAGCCCGGTCACGCAGGGTCCTCCGGAACGGCGGGCCCGAATCCGAAACTCCCCATCTCCCGGAACTTGCGGTATCGGGCGCGGCGCCGCTCCGCCGGCGACAGCGACTCGACCCCGCGCAGCGCCTCGAGGAGCCGCTCGCCGAGGATCTCGGCGGCGCGGTCGTGGTCGGCGTGGGCTCCTCCGGGAGGCTCGGGCACGATCTCATCGACGAGGCCGTTGTGCAGGTGCTCGGGGGCGGTGATCCGCATTCGTTCGGCGGCTTCGACCACCGCCGCCTGGGCGCTCTCGGGGTTCTTCCACAGGATCGCGGCGCATCCCTCGGGCGAGATGACCGAGTAGATCGCGTTCTCCAGCATCAGGATACGGTCCCCGACCGCGATCCCGAGCGCCCCGCCGCTCCCCCCTTCCCCGATGATCGCCACGACGATCGGGACGCTGAGCCGCGCCATCTCGCGCAGGTTGACCGCGATCGCCTCGGCTTGGCCGCGCTCCTCGGCCTCGATCCCGGGATACGCGCCCGGCGTGTCCACGAGCGTCACGACCGGCCGGTCGAACTTCTCGGCGAGCTGCATCAGCCGCAGCGCCTTGCGGTACCCCTCGGGCCGCGCCATGCCGTAGTTGCGATGCAGCCGCTCGGGAATGTCCCGCCCCTTCTGCTGTCCGATGACCATGACCGGCCGGCCATGCAGCCACGCCGCGCCGCCCACGACGGCGGGGTCGTCGGCGAAGCGGCGGTCGCCGTGCATCTCGGTGAACCCGGTGAAGATGCGCCGGACGTAGTCGAGAACGTAGGGGCGCTCCGGGTGCCGGGCCACCTGCACCCGCTGCCACGGGGTCAGGTCGGCGTAGATCCGCCGGCGGCTGCGCAGCAGTGCCTTCTGGAGCGCGGCGATCTCGGCGGCGCGGCGCTCGGGGAGACCGGTGAGCGCGTCGATGCGCTGGACGAGGCGCTGGATCTCGGTCTCGAAATCGAGGAAGGCGGTCTGCACGTTTACGGAGTCTAGCGAGGCTCGGCCCGCCGCCAAGCAAATGGCGTGCCTCGCTCAGGAAGGGGGTCCGGCGAGCAGTTCCGGCTGGGCGGGGGCGGAGGCCGAGCGCGCCGCCTGGGACGCCTCGCCGTCCGAAACGAGCAGGCACAGGCGCGGCAGCGGCTCGCCGTCAATCCGGACCGCGTCCGCGCCGAGAAGCGAGGCGGCCGCGGTCGCGAAGGCGCGGGTCGGGCGGACCGGGCTCGTAGTGCGCAGCAGGAAGGTCCGCTCCCCGTCGTGGATCTCGAGCGCCAGCGCGGTCCGCCCGCCGTGCTCGCGCAGGAGCCCCTCGAGGCCGGCCCGCAGCGCCCTGGGATCGCGCACCACGAGGGTGACCTTCCTCGCGAGCGCGAGCGGCGCCTCCTCGGCGATACGGATCGAATCGGCCCGCAGTTCGGGCTGCTCGGGGTCGCGGCGGTTCACGCCGAGCTGGCCCTCGACGAACGCCGCCGCGCCCTCCGCCAGTTCGGGGCAGTTCTCCCAGGCGTCCGGGAAGACCACCACCGGAAGGACGCCGGTCTCGTCCTCGAGGTTGAAGTTGGCCATGCGCCGCGCCTGCTGGGTCTTGCGCGACTTGAGCCCCCGCACGACCCCCGCGAACCGCGCCGCCGGTCCGGAGCGCGGATCGAGGGCGCCGATCGGCCCGTCCACGTGGCGGCGGAGCGCGCGCCGGTACTCGGGGGCCGGATGGCCCTCCCAGTAGAACCCGAACGCGGCGTGCTCGTGCCGGAGGCGCTCCATTTCGGTCCAGTCGGGGCAGTCGGGCCAGAGGTCGGCCTGCCGGACGGCTCCGAGCAGCGCCTGGACGCCGGCCCTTTCCTGATCCCGACGGCGCCGGGCGCGGTCGTGGATCTCGCCGGCGCCGGCCGCGATCCGCGCCCGCGGCACGCCAACGAAGTCGAGCGCGCCGGCGCTCGCGAGCGCCTCCAGCGCGCCCCGGCTGAGCGCGCCCGCCTCGGTGCGGGAGACGAGGTCGCTGAGCGAGTCGAACGGCTGGTTCCCGCGCGCCCGGACGATCGCCTCGGCCGCCGCCTGCCCCACGTTCTTGAGCGCCCCGAGCCCGTAGCGCACCGCCTCGCCCTCCACCCGCGCGCCGGCGTCGCTCGCCTGGACGTCGGGCGGCAGCACCGCCACGCCGATCTCCTCGGCCCGCCGCCGGAACCGGGCGAGCCGGACGTCCTTGTCCGACGACCGCGCCTCGGAAGTGAACAGCGCGGCGAAGAAGTGGGGCGCGAAGTGAGTGCGCAGCCATGCGGCGACGTAGGCCACGAGCGCGTAGCCGACCGCGTGGGCGCGGTTGAACCCGTACCCGGCGAACTTGTCGATCTGATCGAAGGTCTGGACCGCCGCCTGCTCCGAGAGCCCCCGCTCGACCGCGCCGGCGACGAAGCGCTGCTTCTGCTGCTCCATCACCTCGGGCTTCTTCTTCCCCATCGCCTTGCGCAGGATGTCGGCCTCGCCCAGCTCGTAGCCGGCGATCTCGCGGGCCGCCAGCATCACCTGCTCCTGGTACACGATCAGGCCGCGGGTCTCCGGAAAGAGCTCCCGGACGCGGGCGTCGAGCGCGGTGGAGAGCTTCCCGCTGCGCTTGGCGGTCACGAAGGCTTCGGTGTTCCCCGAGTTCAGCGGGCCGGGCCGGAACAGCGCGTTCATCGCGGCGAGGTCGTCGAGATTCTCCGGCCGGTAGCTCTGAAGCAGCTCGCGCATCCCCGAGCTCTCGAACTGGAAGATCCCGTCGGTGTCGGCCCGCCCGAACAGCTCGAAGGTGGCCTCGTCGGGGGGGACCTTCTCGAATCGGCCGGCGACGACGTCCTCCACCGCCCGCCGAATCTCGGGCGAGAGGTCCAGATCCGGGTCGGCGAGGATGCGGTCGGCGCAGTCCTGGATGTGGGTCAGCGCCCGGAGGCCGAGGAAGTCCATCTTGAACAGCCCCACGGCCTCGCAGTCGTGCATGTCGAACTGCGTCTTGCGGCGCACCGTGTCGCTGACGCGCTTCCCGCGCTCGGCGTCCTTGCCGAGCGGCACGATCTCCTCGAGCGGCGCGGGCGCGATGACGACCGCGGCGGCGTGGGTCCCCTCGTTGCGGGGCAACCCCTCGAGCCGGCGCGCGAGCCGGAACAACTTCCGGAATTCCGGCTTGGTCGCCTCCTGGGCGAGCGCCGGCACCTCGCGCACCGCCGTGTCCAGATCGACGAAGTCGGGAACCATCCTGGCGAGCCGGTCCACCTGCGCGAGCGGCACCTCCAGTCCCCGCGCCACGTCCCGCAGCGACGACTTCGCTCCGAGCGTGCCGAACGTGAGGATCTGGGCCACCCGATCCTTGCCGTAGCGCTCGACGACGTAGTCGAGGACCTCCTCGCGGCGCAGCTCGCAGAAGTCCACGTCGATGTCGGGAGGGCTGATCCGCGCCGGATTCAGGAAGCGCTCGAAGAGCAGCCCGTGCGCCAGCGGGTCGATGTCGGTGATCCCGAGGCAGTAGGCCACGAGGCTCCCCGCCGCCGATCCACGGCCCGGCCCCACCGGAATGCGCTTCGTCCGCGCGAACTTGACGAAGTCCTGGACGATAAGGAAATAGGCGGCGTACCCGGTCTTGCGGATGACCCCCAGCTCGAGGACCAGCCGGTCCTCGTAGTCGCCGCGCGGCGGGCGCTTGCCGTGGCGCTCCGGCGACGCGAGCCGCGCGTCGAGGCCGCTTCGGACCGAGTCCTCGATGTGTTCGTGGAGGCTCTTGCCGCCCGGCGCCGCGTAGTCGGGAAGGCGGCTCTCCCCGGTCGCGACGTCGTAGTCCTCGACGCTCTCGGCGATCCGGAGCGTGTTCGCCGCGGCCTCGGGGACGTCCCGGAAGACCTCGCGCATCATGGCCGACGTCTTGAACCAGAACTGGTCGGAGCCGAAGCGGAGCCGTTTTCGACTGGAGATGGTCTCGCCGGTGCTGATGCACATGCGCAGGTCGTGCGCCTCGACGTCGCCCGGCTCGGCGTAGTGGGAGTCGTTCGTGCCCACCAGCGGAATCCCGGTCTTGCTGTGGACCTCCAGCACCCCGTCGGAGATCGCCCGCTCGATCCGTCCGAGCTCGGGCTCGCAGCTGTCGGAGCCGTGGTCCATCACCTCGAGGAAGTAGTTGCCCTTCCCGAAGACCTCCTGATAGCGCCCGGCGACCTCCACCGGATCGCCGAGTCCGAGCACGCTTTTCGGGACGGCCCCCTTTGGGCACGCGGACAGCGCGATGAGTCCCTCATGGTGCTTCTCCAGCAGCGCGAAGTCCATGCGGGGCTTGTAGTAGAAGCCCTCGTGGAAGGCGACCGAGGTGAGCCGCATGAGGTTCTCGAAGCCGGTCCGGTTCTTCGCCAGCAGCACGAGGTGCTCGTTCTCCGAGTCCGGGTTCCGGTCCTCCATGCGGCCCGGCGCCACGTAGGCCTCGCAGCCGAGGATCGGGCGCACGCCGGCGGCGCGGGCGGCCTTGTGGAACTTGAGGGCGGCGAAGAGGTTGCCGTGGTCGGTGATCGCGATCGCCGGCATCCCGTCGTCGGCCGCGATCCGGGCGATCTCCCCGATCCGGCTCATGCCGTCGAGGATCGAGTACTCGGTGTGGGTGTGGAGGTGGACGAAGGGGTCGGCCACGCTCAGCGCCTCATTCCCACTCGATCGTTCCCGGCGGCTTCGAGGTCACGTCGTACACGACCCGGTTCACGCCCCGCACCTCGCCGGTGATCCGGCTGGAGATGCGCCGGAGCGTCTCCACCGGAATCGGGGCCCAATCCGCGGTCATCCCGTCGCGGCTCTCTACGGCGCGCACCGCCACCACCCGCTCGTAGGTCCGGTCGTCGCCCATCACCCCCACGGCCCGAAGCGGGAGGAGGACCGCGAACGCCTGCCAGATCCGGTCGCGCAGCCCGTCGGCGCGGATTTCCTCGCGGACCACCGCGTCCGCCGCGCGCAGCACCTCGAGTCCCCCGGGCTCCACCTCGCCGAGCATCCGGACCGCGAGTCCGGGCCCCGGGAACGGGTGGCGGTCGAGGAGCGCGGCGGGAACGCCGAGGTCACGACCCAGCTCGCGCACCTCGTCCTTGAAGAGTTCCCGCAGCGGCTCGATGAGGCCGAGGCGCATCGTCTCGGGCAGCCCGCCCACGTTGTGGTGGCTCTTGATGACCGCCGACGGTCCGCGCACCGAGACGCTCTCGATCACGTCGGGATAGAGCGTCCCTTGGGCGAGATGGCGCAGGTCGGGAATGTCCGCGGTCGCGTCCTCGAAGACCCGGATGAACTCCTCGCCGATGATCTTGCGCTTGCGCTCCGGGTCGGTCACGCCTTTTAGGCGCGAGAGGAAGCGGTCGCGGGCGTCCACGACCCGCAGCGGGATCCCGAGGCCGTCCTCGAACGACCGGCGGACCGTCTCCACCTCGTCCTTCCGCAGGAGGCCGTTGTCCACGAACACGCAGTGGAGCCGCTCTCCGATGGCGCGGTGGGCGAGGACGGCGGTCACGGTGCTGTCCACGCCGCCCGACGCGCCGCAGACCACCTGGCCGCCGCCGGCCTGCTCGCGGATCCGGGCGACGGCACGCTCCCCGAAGGCCGCCGGGCTCCAGTCGGCGGCGGCTCCGCAGATCGCTTCGGCGAAGTTCCGCAGGATGCGCGCGCCGTGCTCGGTGTGGGCGACCTCGGGATGGAATTGGAGCGCGTAGAGGCCGCGGCCCTCGTGCGCGAACGCCGCGATCGGGGCGCCGTCCGTTCGTCCCAGCGCTTCGAAGCCGGGCGGAAGCGACTCCACGTTGTCCCCATGGCTCGCCCAGGCGCGGATTTCCTCGGGCACCCCTTCCAAAAGCCGCCCGCCCCGCGCCGGGTCGCGGACGAAATGCGCCGGCCCGTAGGACCGCCGGCCGGCCGGACGCACGTCGCCTCCGGCGCCGCTCGCCAGAAGCTGCATGCCGTAGCAGACGCCGAGCACCGGGACCGGCGCCGGGAGCAGTCCCGGCGGCATCGCGGGGGCGCCGGGCGCGAACACGCTCTCGGGCCCTCCCGAGAGCACGATCCCCTTCGGCTTCCGGTCGAGGATCTCGTCGGTCCCCACGGTGCACGGAAGGATCTCCGCGTACACGCCGAGCTCCCGGAATCGCCGGGCGATGAGCTGGGTGTACTGGGAGCCGAAATCGAGGACGAGGATCTCAGGACTCATGGATCCGCCGGGCGTCACCGGGCGCGCAGCGGGTCGGATTCCATGACGGGCGGGAGTCTATCCGGCGGTTCCGGCTCCTCCGCCCGCGACGCGCCGCGCGGCGCGAGGACGAGAAAGCGCCCGTCGCGAAGGCCCAGATACAGGCGCCGCGCCCTCCAGTCGGAGTCGTCCACGCCCGCGACGACCCCGACGATCTCGGCCCCCACGTCCTGGTAGCCGCCCGCCGCGTGGCCGGTGCGGGGGTCGAACTCCAGCGCCAGCCCGTCGCGGGTGGCGACGAGGAGGCGATTGCCCATGGTCAGCGGGCTGGCCGCCGGCCGGCCCGGCAGCGCCGCGCGCCACCGCTCGGACCCGCCCCCGACGTCGAAGGCGTAGAGAGTGTTCGCCCCCGACGCGGCGAAGAGGAAGCGCTCGCCGACGCCCGGGGCGTGCCGGAACGCTTCCTGGAGGGCCCACGACCACGCCTCGCAGCCGTCGTCGAGGCGCAGCGCGAGAAGGTCGCCCTCCATCGTGCCGACGACGAGGAGACCCCGCTCAGGGAGCAGCAGGAGGCTCGTCTCGACCGTGCCGACCCCTTCCCGCCGCCAGCGCTCGCGAAGCGCGGAGCCGTGCCGCTCGGCGAGCAGCACCGCGCCGCCGTCGAGCGCGACGGCGAGGAGGCCTGATCGCGCGGTCATGGTCCGCGCCGCTCCTCCCGGGAGCGGGATTTCGAACCGGCGCTCGCCGGTCTCGGGCGCGTAGCCGAAGAGCGCGCCTTCGCCGCCGGCGAGCAGGAATCCGCCCGCCGAACCGACGATCCCGGCGGGCGGCGGCGGCGCGAGCGTCCGGGCCGCGACCTCGCTTCCGTCGCGCAGGTTGCGGAACTGGAGCCGCCCCTCGTCGCCGAGCAGGAACAGCGAGTCGTCCCGGACGCCGATGAACCGGGTCGCGTCCCCGCTGGGAGCCCAGCGGGCCGAAACGGCGTCCGGGGCGTAGACGACGACCCGCCCCGTCCGGGTGCGGACGACGAGGCCGTCGCCGTGCCGCGCGACCTGGACGATCGGATCCCGGAAACCGGGCGACGGCGCGGCGAGCTCGTTCGCGGGCAGGATCCCGGCGGTCGGGGTCGGCGGAGGCTCCGGAGCCGGCCCGGACTCGGCTTCTTCCGACGCGGCTTCTTCCGGCTTGGCTTCGGCGGGGGGCGGTTGCGGCGCCTGCTCCTCCTGCCCTTCCTCCGGGGGCGGCTGCTCCGGTTGGGCCTCGGCGGGCGGCGGTTCCGTCGGCGGAGGCTGCGCCGCCGCGATCGCCGCGGCGAGCCAGAACCCCGGAACGGCCGGGCGGAGGAAGACGCGGAGCAAGGTGCCGCCGATACTGTACCGATCGCCGTGGCCCTTCCCTTCCGCTCCGGCTCGGTTCTGCTCGCGTCGGGGCTCGCGCTCTACGCCGTCGCCGTCGGCGAGGTCCAGAGCCGCTTCGCGTGGCTTCCGCCGGCAGGCTACGCGGCGTCGGGAGCGCTCCTGCTCCTCGCCGCCGCGGCGCTCGTCCGCTACCAACGGACGGATCGGGCGGCGCCCGCCGCGCTGCTGCTCGCGGCGCTGGCCGCGCTCGGGATCGGGAGCGCGCTTCAGCGCGGGGTCCGCGGCGAGTCCACCGGCGCGAACCGCGCCGCCGACCGGGTGGACGCCTGGCTCGCCGACCTCTCCCGGCAGGTCGGGGACGCGGCCTACCTGATCGCCCGGACCCCGGCGATCGCAGCCGCGGTCGAGGGGTCCGACGCCCGAGACACGCATGGGCCGGCCTTCGCCGCGCTGTCGGGCTGGCGCCTTCCCGACGCCGGCATCGGCCCCGCCACGGCGACGCTGTACGACCGGGGCCTCGAGCCGGTGGCGTGGTCCGGGCGGAATCCCCACATCGACGCGGCGCTCGGGGAGATGTTCCCCGAGGGAGTCCGCGCCGAGGACTGCCCCGAGCCCTACTTTCCGCTCTTCTTCTTCAGCGAGGAGGGCGGCCGGGGCACGCTCGTCGCCGCCGAGTGCCTGCGGAACCGGCTCGGCCTCGTGACCGTCGAGGCCCCGATCTCGGAGGACCCCCCCCCAGTGTTCGGCGACCCGCCGCTCTCGGCGCTGGAGATCGCCGGGCGCCGGGGCATGACGGTGCAATTCCTTCGGGGCGCCGAGGACCCTTCGGCCCTCGCGAGCCTCTTCGAGCTGCGCGGTGAGCGCTTCCGCGAGGGTTCGCCGGACGCGCTCGAGTACTTCTTCGCCCTGCGGGCCTACGACGGACAGCTTCTGGGCGTCGCGAACACGCTCATCGCGCCGCCCCGGGTGCGGGAGGCGGAACGCCGCGCCCGGGCGCAGCCGCTCGCGGCGTTCGCGCTGTTCGCCGGCGGAGCGGTCGCCGGGACGCTGCTGTGGAAGTCGGGCCTCTTCGGCGCGCTCGCGGCGGTCGGGCTCTTCCTCTTCGGCGGAGGTTCGCTCCTGCGCGCGCTTTCCGACGCCTTCCCGGGCGCCGCCTTGTTCGCCTGGGGCGGCGGCGCGTCTCCCGGGCTGCCGGGAATTCCCGCCTCGCCCGCGGGGGCGCTCCTCACCGCGCTCGCCGCGCTCGCGGCGATGCGCGTGGTGCAGGTGCAAGGACCCGGCGGCGCCGCCGCGCCCCGAAAACCGCTCCGGGCCGCCGCGCACGGCGCGCTCGCCGCCGGGATCGTCGTGGCGCTCGTGCTCCTCCTGCGGGAGATCGCCGCGACCGGCGCGTTCCCGATGACGCCGCGCTGGCAGGTCGGCGCCGGGAGCGCCGAGATCGTCGGCTGGTTCGCGCTCATGGCCGCGGTCTCCGCCGCGATGCTCGGGGCGCTGCTCGCGCTGCGCCGGGGCGGGTGGGCGTCCGGCGCCGGGTGGGGCGCGGTCGCGCTCGCCGGAATCGGTTTCGGTCCGGCCGTCGGGCTCGCCGCGGCGTTCGCGTTCGCCGGAGCGCTCGCCGTCCGCCGAACCTCCCGAGGCCGCCTGTGGATGCGCCAACTGCGGGCGCCGCTCGGGCGGAAGGAGCCGGGGCTCGCCCTCTTCCTCGCGCTGAGCCTCTTCATCGGCCCGCAATTGCTGCTGCTCCCGGCGATGGAGTGGTTCGAGGGCGCCAGCCGCCACGCCTTCGCCGCCACCGAGGCCCCGGCGCAGATCGAGCGGCACCGCTACCGGGTCTGCCACGCCGCCGCGGAGGCGAGCGCCGAGCTAGCGCGGACCGCGATCGCGGCGGCGCCGCCGGACGCGGCGTGGCGCCTCTGGCTCGCCACCGGCCTGCCCCGGCTGAACCTGCCGAGCGGCCTCGCCGTCGAGGGCGCGGAGGGCGCGGTTTCCCGATTCTCGGTCGGATTTCCCCGCCAAGCCGGTGCGCCGATGGGCCCCGCGGCGCCCGACGGCGCGCCGGGCGGGGCGTTCCGCGCCTGCGCGGCCGACTCCGGGGACGCGTTCCACGTGGACGGGCGCCTCGCGGGAGGAGAACGATTCCGCCTAACCGTGGCCGTGCGGGTCGCCGACGTCCCGATGGCGTCGCGGCCGGGCGGGGTCGCCGACCACTTCCTGCTCGAGGACCCCGCCGCTCCGGCCATCTTCGCCGGACGCGACCTTCGCCTCGCGCCCGCGGCCGGGCTTTTGGACTCCGATCGGGCGTCCTCGTCGATCCCCGTCGGCGACGAGCTATGGCGCGTGTCGTGGCGGCGGACCGGTTGGCAGGACATCGCGGCCGGCGCGCTCGGATGGCTCTTCCTTGCGGTCGTGTTCGCGCTCGTCCCCGCAGTCGCCGTCCGCATTCGGCTGCTCGCTCCCGGCTCGCGCCGACGCCGCTTGCGGCGCAGCTTCCGGATGCAGCTCACCGAAGCGCTCGGGGCCGCGGTGCTCGTCGCGGTGATCGGGCTCTCGGTTTTCGGCGAGCGGCGGATGGAGGCCGTGCTCGACGGGACCAGCGAGGCCGAGGCGGCCGAGCGGGCGGGCGTCGCCGAGCGGGTCGCCCGCGCCTCGGGCGCGTTCGAGGCCGGACTCGACCCGTCCGAGCTGGAGCTCCGGCTGGCGCGGGCGGCGGACCAGGTGGACGCCGACCTCGCGCTCTACGAGGCGGGCCGACTCGCCGGGGTCAGCCGTCCGGCGCTGGCGCTCGCGGGCCTGCTGCCCGCTCATCCGGCGATCCCGGCGATGGCGGCGATCGGGAGCGAGCCGGTGCTGGATCGCGCCGAGCCCGATTCGCTGCGCTACCGGATCGCCTGGGTGCGGCTGCCCGGAGGCGTCCGCGAGCGCTTCCTCGCGGTTCCCCTGCCCCGACTGGAGGCGGCGCGGGAGGCCGGGGCGCGGGCGCTCCAGCACACGCTCGTCCTCGCCGCCGGAGTGGTGGCGCTCGTGTGCGCGGTGCTGCTCCCCGGCTTCATGGCGCGGCGGCTCGCAGCGCCGGTGCGGCGGCTGGCGCGGGTCACCCATCGCATCGCCGACGGATCGGTCGAGGGGCCGGTAGCCGAGGCCGGAGACGTGGACGAGCTGCGCCTCCTCGCCCGCAGCGTGGAGCGGCTCACCCGCCGCATTCCCGGCGTGCGTCGACGGATGCGCGAGGAGGCGACGGCGGACCTCGCGCGGCGGGCGGCGCACGACATCAAGAACGCGCTGGCGCCGATCCAGTTCACCGCCGACTACATCGACCGGGTGGCCCGCGACCCGCGCGGCCGGGACGTGCGCGAGACCGCGCTCGAGGGCAGCCGGGACATCCTGCTTCAGGTGGAGCGCCTCCGCCGGATCTCCTCCGAGTTCTCCGCCGTCGGCGCGCCGCTCGAGCTCGAGGAGGTCGATCTCGGGACGCTCACCGGCGAGACCGTCGCTCCCTACGCGCGGGCGTCGGGCGGGATCGGAATTCGGGTGGAGGCCGAACTCGGCCTCCGGGTCCGGGCGGACGCCGGAATCCTCGCCCGCATCGTGGAGAACCTGCTCCAGAACGCGCTCGAGGCCGTCGGCGACTCCGGGCGCGAGGACGGGGAGATCGCGGTCCGCGCCCGCCGGGCCGGCTCGCGGGCGCGGATCGAGGTGGAGGACAACGGCCCGGGCGTCAGCCGGGAGCTTCGCGAGCGGGTCTTCGAGGCCGAGTTCTCGACGAGGACCAGGGGCTCCGGCCTCGGCCTCGCGAACACCCGCCGCTTCGCCGAGGCGCACGGCGGTTCGGTGCGGGCGGAGAGCCGTCCCGACGGCGAGCCGGGGCTTCTGATCGCGGTGCTCCTCCCGCTGCGGGGGCCGGGGCCGTGAGGAGGCTCGCGCCGCTGCTCCTGGCGCTCGGGACCGCGTGCGCGCCGGCGGACGGGCCTCGCGACACGCTCGCCGACGCGCTCGGGCGCCTCGGGGCCGCCTTCGAGGCCGGCGACGCCGACCGGATGGCGGGTCTTTACCCGGAAGGCTGGGCGGTCATCGCGCTGGCCGGCGAGCCTTGGCGGAGCGTCACCGGGGACGAACTCCGGCGGCGGCTCGGGGTCCTGTTCCGCCAGCGGGCGTCCGTGGCCTGGACCGAGCGGCCCGGCTCGATCCGGCGTTCCGCCGATGGGCGCTTCGCGATCCTCTCCGCCGAGTGGCGGAGCATGGAGATCGGAAACGACCGGCCGCTGCGCGAGCGGTTCCGGATCGCCCTCGAGCTCGGCGGCCGGGGCGAGGAGGGGTGGCGCGTCCGCGAGATCACCGCGTGGGCGCGGCGCTGACGCTCAGGACTTCTCTTCCTGCGGGAGCGCGGCGGCGGACCGCTTCCGGAGGGCCAGGCGCCGGGCGCGAAGGAACGCCGGGTGGATCGCGAATCCGATGGAGAGGACGAGGAACATCACGACCGGCTCGGCGATCGTCGCGACGACGAATCCGGCGAGGATCGGCAGCAACCGGTACGAGTGCGCCCGCCGCTCGCTCAGCCCCTTGAAGCTCAGATAGCGGACCGGGCTGTTCATGAGCATCGAGAGGGCCACGATCGACAGGAAGGCGAGCGCGGTCGGAAGACCGGGCCCGGGCGGCTCGGGCAACGCATACACGACCGCCCCCACGAGCGCGCCCGCGGCCGGCGTGGGCAGCCCGACGTAGAAGCCGCTGTCCTGATTCAGCCGGCCCACGTTGAATCGGGCGAGACGCACCGCCGCGCACACGGCGTAGAGCGCGGCCACGAGCCAACCGGTCGGCGCGACGTGGTGGAGCGACCACGACCACACGAGGATCGCCGGCGCGATCCCGAAGGAGCACATGTCGGCGAGCGAGTCCAGCTCGCGCCCGAATTCGCTCGTCGCCGAGGCGAACCGGGCCACGCGCCCGTCCACGAGGTCGGCGAGGATCGCGAAGCCGATCGCGAGCGCCGCCGCCCGGTAGTCCCCCAGCAGGCTCTCGATCATCGAGTAGAAGCCGAGGAAGATGTTCGCGACGGTGAACCCGGCGGGCAGCAGGAAGACCCCCCGGCGGGTTCGCAGCAGCGGGCGGCGGATCTTCACGGGAGCCGCGCCACCAGGGTCTCGCCGCCCCGCACCCGTTCGCGGGGGCGGACCAGGACCTGGCACCCGGCGGGAAGCAGCACGTCGGTCCGGGACCCGAACCGGATCAGCCCGAACCGCTCGCCGCGCGCCAGCCGGTCGCCCGGCGCGACCCGGCAGACGATCCGGCGAGCCACCGCGCCGACGATCTGGCGCACCCGCACCGTCCCCGCCCCGCTGCGGATCCGGACCTCGTTGGTTTCGTTCCGCTCGCCGGCGTCCTCCCGGAAGGCCGCGCGGAACTCCCCGGAACGGCGCTCGACGCCGGTGACCACGCCGCTGACCGGCGCCCGGTTCACGTGCACGTCGAAGATCGAGAGAAACACCGTGATGCGGGTCGCCCCGTCCTCGTCCTCGGCCACCGCGGTTACCACCCCGTCGGCGGCGGCGACGACCGCGTCCGGGTCCTCGGGCGGCCGGCGCGTCGGATCCCGAAAGAAGAACGCCGAAAAGAGCGCCGCGCCCGCGAAACCGAGCGCAACGAGAAGCCACGGCACCCCGGCGGCCAGGTGGAGCGCGGCGGTTCCCAGCGCGAGCGCCAGCGGAATCGCGACGAACGCGCGGCCCTCGGGGGCGATGGGGATGCGCATGCGCCCCGCGCGTCCGGGTTCAGGCCCTCTGGGACGCGAGCTCGATCCGGTCCCGCAGCGCGAGCTTGCGCTTCTTCATCACGGCGGCCTGCATGTGCTCGTCCGGGGTGAGCGTGAGCTGCGACTCCAGCTCGGCGATGCGCTCGTCGAGGCGCCGGTGTTCCTGCTTCATCTCCTCCAGCGCCCGCGCCTCCCCGGGAGCCGGATTCTCTTGCGTTTCCGTGGGTTCCATCGGCGCCTCCCGCCCGTCGGTTCAGTCTCGGTTCACGTTCGTCGCGGGGCGCGCCCCGCCGGGGGAGAGGGTACCGCGTCCGGCGCCCGGAGATAGAGCGGCGCGAGCGGCGCGGGTTCTCCGCGCACGAAGCGGTCCCGTCCGATACGGGCGACCGCGGCGGCGAGCGGCGGAACTTCGTCGTGGACCGGGATTCCCGGGTTCGCGGCCCGCAGCGCGTCGCGCCAGCGGGCGACCCCCGGTCCCGCGACGGCGACCGCGCCGCACTCCCGGACGACGCCTCCGGTCTCCTCGGGCCGTAGCCGCATCGGGCCGGGCCCGCGCGGGTACACGCCGCCGAAGAGCTCGCCGCGAAGCGCGTCCACCAGCACGAGGACCGGCCCGTCCGCGGCCGGCGCCATGGCCGCCGCGGCGTCGAGCGCCGAGACCCCGACCGCCTCGAGGCCGTTCGCGAGCGCGAGCCCCTGGATCGTCGCCAGCCCGACCCGCAGGCCGGTGAACGAGCCGGGGCCCCGCGCCGCCGCGAGCAGCGTCCGCGGCCCGAGATCCGCTCCCGCCGCTTCAAGGACATCCTCGAGCGCGGGCAGCAGGTTCGCCGAGTGCTGCCGGCCCGGGGCGAAGGAGCGGACGATCGGCTCCTCCCCGACGAGCGCCGCGACGCTTCCGAGATCGCCCGTGGTATCGACCCCGACGACCGCCCGGGGCGCGGTTCGCTCGGTCACGGGCCAGTACCATACTGCCCATCCGCTCGGCCGCGGGGCTCGCCGTGTCCCTCTCCATTCCCCGCCTGCTGTTCCCGACGGAGCGGGCGGCGCCGCCGGAAACGCCGGCCCCCGCGGCCGCCAGGCCCAGGAAGCGATCCGCCCGCGCGCCGGGCGGCGGCGGCTCGCCGGCCATGCTCCAGTACGAGGAGCTTCGCCGGGAGGCGGGCGACGCGATCCTGTTCTTCCGGATGGGCGACTTCTACGAGATGTTCGGCGAGGACGCCCACGTCGCCGGAAGGGTGCTCGACCTCGCGGTCACCTCGCGTCAGCGCGACGCAGAAGGCAACCCCATCCCCATGGCCGGGTTCCCGCACCACGCGCTCGAGGGCTACCTCGGAAAGCTGGTCCGCGCGGGGCATCGGGTCGCCATCGGCGAACAGGTCGAGCCGGCCGGGGCGTCCCGGGGCATCGTCCGCCGGGAGGTCGTGCGGATCGCGACGCCTTCGACGTGGCTCCACGCCGAGGACGAGGACTCGGACGGCGCCTGGCTCATGGCCGTGGCCAAAGTCGGCCCGCCCCACGCCCGCCGGATCGGCGCGGCGTGGGCGGACCTCTCGACCGCCCACTTCGTGGCCGCCGATTTCGCCCCCGGCGAATTCGCCGCCTGCGCCGAGGCGGCCGCCGCGTTCGGTCCGAAGGAGCTTCTCGTGGCCGACGACGGCGCCGCCGACGGGCGCGCCGCCGCCTGCGACGGGAACCCGCTGGTGACGGCGCGCCCGGCGTACTGGTTCGAGCCGCGCCACGCCGCCGAGGCGCTCACCCGCCAGTTCGGCACGGTCTCGCTCGAGTCGTTCGGAATCGCGGACGCCCCGGCCGCCGTCGCCGCCGCCGGAGCCGCCGTCCGCTACCTCGAGGAGACCCAGCGGTCGCGTCTCGGCCACCTCCGCGCGATTCGGCGGCTCGAGGTCTCCGGCTCCCTGCTGCTGGACCCGGTGACCCGTCGCCACCTCGAGCTCTTCGACTCGCTCTCGGGCGCCGGCCAGACGCTCCTGGGCATCCTCGACCGGACCCGGACGGGAATGGGCGCCCGCCTCCTGCGGCTCCGGCTGGCGCGCCCGCTGCGCGACGCGGACCGGATCCGCGCCCGCCACGAGGCGGTCGAGGAGCTCGTCGGCTCGGGGGAGCGTCGCCGGGAGGCGCGCGACGCCCTCCAGCATTGCGCCGACCTTGAGCGGCTGGCGTCGCGGGCGTCGCTGCGCCTCGCCGGGCCGCGCGAGTACCTGCGGATCGCCGCATCGCTCGCGACCGTGGGGCGCGTCCGCGAGATCCTCGAAGGGATGGAAGCCCCGCTGCTGCGGGACGTGCGCGACCGCCTCGACGACCTCCCCGCGGTCCGGCTCCGGATCGAGGAGACGATCGCCGGGGACGCGCCGGCGCTCGCGCGCGATCCCGGGGTCATCCGCGCCGGGGTCTCCGAGGAGCTGGACTCCCTGCGCGAGCTGCGGCTGGAGAGCCGCCGCGCCATCGCCGCGATCGAGGGGCGCGAGCGCCAGCGCACCGGGGTCGCGTCACTGAGGATTCGTCACAGCCACACCTTCGGGTACACGATCGAGGTCGCGCGCGCCCACTCCGACCGCGTCCCCTCCGACTACGTCCGCCGCCAGACCCTCGTGGGGGCGGAGCGGTACGTGACCGAGGAGCTGAAGCAGTTCGAGGCCCGGCTCAACGGCGCGAACGAGCGGATCCTCGAGGAGGAGGCGCGCCTCTTCGCCCGGCTCGAAGAGGAGGTGGGCGCGTCCGGACAGGAGATCCTCCGGAGCGCCGCGGCGCTCGCCGAGGCCGACGTCGCGTTCGGTCTCGCCGACGTGGCCGCCGGCGGCGACTGGCGCCGCCCGGACATGCACGACGGGTACGAGCTGGAGGTCCGGGCCGGCCGCCATCCGGTGGTGGAGGCGCTTCACGGGGAGAGCTTCGTCCCGAACGACCTGAGCCTCGACGAGTCGGGCTTCCTCATGGTGCTCACCGGCCCCAACATGGGCGGCAAGAGCACGTTTCTGCGCCAGACCGCGCTCCACGTGATCCTCGCCCAGTTGGGCTCGCTGGTTCCGGCCGAGAGCGCCCGGCTGCCCGTCGTGGACCGCGTGTTCGCCCGGGTCGGAGCCACGGACGACCTCGCGCGGGGGCGCTCCACGTTCCTCACCGAGATGGAGGAGACCGCCCACATCCTGCATCACGCGACCCCGGCGAGCCTGGTGCTTCTGGACGAGGTCGGCCGGGGCACCGCGACCGGCGACGGGCTCGCGCTCGCCCAGGCGGTCGTCGAATACATTGCGCGGAATCCCGGCCTGCGGATGAAGACCCTCTTCGCGACGCACTACCACGAGCTGACCGGGCTCGCCGAGGCCGAGGCGGGCGTGGTCAACTTTCACATGCGCGCCGAGGAGCGCGAGCACGAGATCGTGTTCCTGCGGCGGGTGGCCCCCGGCGGAACCGACCGCAGCTACGGCATCCAGGTCGCGCGCCTCGCGGGGATCCCGAGGACCGTGGTCGAGCGCGCCGACCGCATCCTGGGCGGCCTTCCGCGCGAGGCCGCGTCGGCCGCCGCTCCCGAACCGGCGCCCCCGGATCCCGGGGCCGACGCGGCGGCGGCGATCCTCCGCGAGCAGGATCCCGACGCGCTGTCGCCCCGGGAGGCGCTGGCGCTGCTCTATCGCCTCTCGGACGCGGTGCGCCGGTGAGGCCGCTCCTTCCCCTCGCGCTCCTCGCCGCGCTCGGCTGCGGGGGCGAGGCGCGCCCGCTCGCGGTCGCGACCGGCACCACCGCCGGCGTGTACTACCCGCTCGGCGGCGCGCTCGCGAGCCGCTGGACTGAGGATCTTCCGGGGCTCGTGGTGAAGGCGGAGGTCACCGCCGGTTCGGTCACGAACCTGATCCAGGTCGCCCGCAAGGAGAGCGACGTCGGGTTCAGCCAGGCGGACGCGGTCGCCGACGCCGTCGTCGGGCGGGGCCGCTTTCCCGATCCGCTGCCGGTGCGGATCCTCGCCCGGCTCTACCCGAACGTGGTGCACCTGCTGAGCGTCCGGGGGCGCGGCGTCGAGAGCGTCGCCGATCTCCACGGCAAGCGGGTCTCGGTCGGCCCGCCGGGATCAGGAAACCAGGTCACTTCGTGGAACGTGCTGGACGCTCTGGGGATCGGCCCGGACGACCTGCGCGTGCGGCAGCTCAACTACACCCAGAGCATCAACGCGATGAAGGACGGGCGGCTCGACGCGCTCTTCCTCGCCGCCGGGCTCGGGGTCAGCTCGGTCGTGGAGCTGGGCCTCACCCGCGACCTCGTGCTCGTCCCCTTCGCCCCCGAGGAGATCGCCGCCATCGAGGCGCGCAATCCGGCCTACGAGGGCTTCTTCGTGCCCGAGGGGGCCTACCGGGGCGTCGCGGCCCCGACCCTCACTCCGTCGCTGTGGAACATGCTCGTGGTGCATGAGGACATGCCGGACCGGGTCGCCGGCGCGCTCGTGCGGTCGCTTCTCGCCGGGCGCGAGGAGTTCCTGCGGGTGACGCCGAACGCCGCCTTCATCCAGCCCGGGGAGCTCATGGCCATCGGCGACCTGCCGCCGCATCCCGGCGCGCTCCAAGCGCTGCGCTGACTCGTGTCCGCGTCCGAGCGCCTCCCGCCGGCGCTCCTTTGGATCGGCGCCGGGCTGTCGCTCTTCCAGCTCTACCAGTCCTCGCTGGGCTCGCTCGGGGACACCTGGCTGCTGCCGATCCACCTCACCTGGATCCTTGCGCTCGCGTTCCTTTCGGACTGGGCCCGATCGGCCGGCGCGGCGCGGACGCTGTCGCTGGCGCTCGCCGGGCTCTCGCTCGCCGTCGGGATCCTCGTCCTGCGCTTCGACCGCCAGTCCATCCAGCACATCCTCGAGGGCCTGAAGCCGCTGGACGTCCTGACCGGGACCGTCCTGCTGGGGCTGCTGCTGGAGGCGACCCGGCGGCGGGTCGGCGCGGTGATGGTCGCGATCGTGGGCGCGGTTCTCCTTTACAACGGCTTCGGAGCCGAGCTTCCCGGCCTCCTCTCCCACCGGGGCTTCGATCTGGAGCGCATCCTGCGGTTCCAGGCATTCACCGGCGCCGGCCTCTTCGGACTCCCGCTCTCGGTGGCCAGCGGCGCCGTGTTCGTGTTCGTCCTGTTCGGGGCGCTGCTCGAAGTCACCGGCGGCGGGCGCTTCTTCATCGAGGCCGCGTACGCGGTCGCCGGGCGGTTCCGGGGCGGACCGGCCAAGGCGGCGGTGGTCGCGTCCGCCGCGATGGGTTCGGTGTCCGGCTCGGCCATCGCGAACACGGTCACGACCGGCTCGCTCACGATTCCGATGATGAAGCGGCTCGGGTACTCCCCGGCCGAGGCCGCCGGAATCGAGGCCGCGGCCTCGACCGGAGGCCAGCTCATGCCGCCGATCATGGGCGCCGGGGCGTTCCTCATGGCGGAGCTGACAAACACCCCCTACCCGCGGATCGTCCTGATCTCGATCCTGCCGGCGACGCTCTACTTCGCCGGGACTCTCCTGTTCGTCCACGGGTTCGCGGCGCGGCGCGGCATCCGCGCCATGGACGACCCGCCCCGGCTCGGCGCGGTTCTGGCCCGGGGGGCCCACTTCCTGATCGCGATCGGCGTGGTGGCGGCGCTTCTCGCGCTGAACTACTCGCCCCCGCTGGTCGGCGCCGCCGGTTGCGCCGCGGTCGTGCTGGCGAGCTGGCTGCGCCGGGAAACCCGGATCGGCCCGCGCCTCCTCCTCGAGGGTCTCGCGAAGGGCGCGATCACCGCGGTCCCGGTGTCGCTCGCCTGCGCCGCCGCCGGGGTCGTCGTGGGGGTGATGGGGCAGACCGGCGTGGCGCTCCAGTTCGCCGAGTTCGTCCTCGGCGCGGCCGAGGGGGCGCTCCTCCCCGCGCTCGGGCTTTCGGCGGCCGCGGCGCTCGTGCTCGGCATGGGCCTCCCGGTGACGGCCGCCTACATCGTGGTCGCGGTCGTCGCGGCGCCGGCGCTCACCGAGATCGGGTTGTCGCTCCTGACCGCGCACCTCATCCTCTTCTGGCTTTCCCAGACCTCCAACGTGACCCCGCCCATCGCGCTCGCCGCGTTCGCCGGGGCCGGGGTCGCGGGGGCGCGTCCGATGGCCGCCGCGGCCCAGGCGGTGCGCCTCGCGCTCGGGCTGTTCCTCGTTCCGCTCCTGATGGCCTATACGCCGCTGCTCCCCGGCGCCGGCGCACCGCCGCGAGCGGCCCAATTGCTCGCCTTCGCCATGGGCCTGCTCGCGATCACGTCAGCCGCGATCGGGCTCTACGGGCACGGCCTGCGCGCCGCCGGAATCCCGAACCGGCTGCTGCTGCTGGCGGCGGCCGCGCTCCTCGCCGCGCCGGTTCCCGAGCTGCGATTCGCGGGCGCGGCGGCGGCGATCCTCGGGCTCCTGCCGCAACTCAGAGGTCGCGGATCCTCCACAGGTACTGCACCGACGTGATCACGGTGCCGGCGGCCATGAGCGCAATGAGCGCGGTCGTGAGCGGGTGGACGATCCCCGCGTAGTTGGCGACGAGGATCCAGAGAACTCCGGCCACGTAGGCGACGGTCGTCCCCTTCCCGAGGCGGCTCGGCGTGAAGTCCCGCGGCCCGATGGCGAGGTTGTACGACGCGGCCACGATCAGGATCGTCGCGTCGCGAGCCAGCACCATGATGGCGAGCCACGCCGGGAGCCGGATGTCGAGTCCGGGAAGCTCCAGCGAGAGCGTCACCACCGCCGAGGCGATGAGCGCCTTGTCGGCCACCGGGTCCAGCACCGCCCCGAGGCGGCTGCGCTCGTTGCGCCGGCGGGCCAGGCCCCCGTCCAGGGCGTCGGTCACGCCGGCGAGGACGAAGGCCGCGATGGCCCAGCCGAAGCGCCCGTACACGATGCACATCACCACCACCGGGGCGAGGAGCAGCCGCAGCAGCGTGAGCTGGTTCGCGATCGTCATCAGGGGAAGATGCCCAGCTCCTCGTAGCTGCGCCGGATCTTGTCCGCGGCGACGACGAACGCCGCCTGCCGAAGGTCTCCGGACTCTGGAAGCCGCCCGCGCGCCTCGCGGATTTCGTCCCAGGCGTGGAACATCTTCTCCTCCAGGCCGCTGACCACGAGTTCCCGCTCATCCGACCGGATGAGCAGGTCGCGGCGGTCGCGGTCGCTCAGCTCCCGCCCCGCCAGCGTCTCGGCGGCGCGCAGCAGCGCGTCGGTGTTCGCGATCTCGAGGCGCTTCTCCATGAGGCCGAAGCGCATGTGCGAGAGGTTCCGCGCCCACTCGAAATAGGACACGATCACTCCGCCCGCGTTCAGGTACACGTCGGGGATCACCGGAATGCCGCGTTCGCGCAGCACCGCGCCCCCCTCGGGAGTCGTCGGGCCGTTCGCGGCTTCGGCGATGAGCCGCGCTTGCACCCTCGGGGCGGTCTCCGAGGTGATCACGTTCTCGATCGCGGCCGGAATCAGCACGTCGCAGGGGTGTTCGAGGATCGCTCCCGGAGGCAGTTCCTCGTCCGCTCCGGGGAACCCCCGAATGGTTCCATGCTGACGCTTCCACTCGAACAGGTCCCGCGGCGCGAGGCCCTCGGGCCGGCGGCTCGCGACGGTCGCGTCCCACTCGCCTACCGCGGTCACGACCGCGCCCCGGCGGATCCCGATGTCCGCGGTGTGGAACCCCACGTTGCCGAACCCCTGGATCGCGAGCCGTTTTCCCTCGAGACCGCGGGTGAGGCCCGACGAGCGGAAGTCGCCGGGGAAGTCGAGCGCCCGACTCACGCCCATGATGACCCCCCGCCCGGTGGCGTCCTCCCTGCCCCGGATGCCGCCCTGGGTCACCGGCTTTCCGGTGACGCAGGCGAAGTTGTCCACCTGCCCGGGATGCATCGCGTCGTAGGTGTCGGCGATCCACGCCATCTCGCGGGAGCCGGTGCCGAGGTCGGGCGCCGGCACGTTGACTCCCGGCCCGATGAAGTTCTTGCGTATCAGCTCGGCGGTGTACCGCCGGGTGATCTTCTCGATCTGCTCGGCGCTGTAGTTGCGCGGCTCGAAGGCGATCCCGCCCTTGGACCCGCCGAACGGCACGTTCACGATCGCGCACTTGAAGGTCATGAGCGCCGCGAGCGCGCTGATCTCCTGCTGATCGACGAGCGGGCTGAACCGGATGCCGCCCTTGAGCGGGTGCCGGTGGTGGCTGTGTTCGGCCCGCCAGCCGGTGAACACCTCGACCTTGTCCCCGAACCGGACCGGGAACCGGGTGAGCAGGACGTTGTCGGTGAGGCGGATCTGGTCGAGCAGCCCGCGGGGGAGCTTCAGCGCGGCGGCGGCCCGCCGGACCTGCCTCGCGACGCTCTGCTCGAGATTGGTGTCTGGGGAATGGCTGTTCATTGAGTGGCGAGATCCAGAAAGTCCGCGAGCGCGGCCCGGCAGCGAACCGGCGCCGCGAAACAGGGCCGGCCGTGCGCGGCCCCCGCGACCGGGAGGAAGCGGCTCCGGGCGGAGGAATTGGCGCGAAAGATAGCTTCCTGCTCGGCGATCGGGGCGCGCCGGTCCTCCGTCCCCGCGAGGACCAGGATCGGGATTCCCCGCTCCCCGAGTTCCCGCGAGAGCGCCTCGACGTCGAACGCGCTGGGCGAGTGCCCGCCCGCGAGCCGCATCCCGAGCCGAGCGAGGTTCGTGGCCGGAAACGAGGGCAGCCCGAAGAACACCCGCGCGTACTGGTCCATGACGTTCGGGGCGTTGCGGAAGGTGCTGTCCGCCACCACGCCGGCGGGCGGCGGCGCGGCCAGCGAGGCGGCGGCGACCGAGGCGGCGCCGCCCATGGAGACCCCCATCAGGAAGCGGCGGGAGCGGGGAAACTCGCGGGCGAGAAAGTCGTGCGCGGCGAGCACGTCGTAGCGCTCCCGGTCGCCGAGCGTGGTGCTTCCGCCCACGGTGCCCCCGTGCTTGCGCAGGTCCGGGGTCACGACCTCGCAACCCGCGCCCGAAAGCCACGCGGCGCGGTCGAGGACCTCGCGCCGCGAGCGGAACAGGCCGTGGGAGAGCACCACCGCGCAGTCGCCCGGCCCCGCCGCCCGGATCAGCCACGCGGCGACCCGGACCCCGTCGCGGGTGTCGAGGAACACCGTCCGGAAGGAGCGCCCGTGATCGAAGGGCGTCGTCCGCAGGTCGCGGTCCTGGGGCCTCGTGCCGGCGCGGGTGGCGAGAAGCGCTCCGATCCCGACCGGCAGCGACAGCGCTGCGAGCAGCGCGAGCACCGCCCCCGCGCCGAGGATGCGGAGGACGCGCTTCTGACTCATGCGGCGCCCGGCTCGGGGACTCGGGCGAGGAGAAGCGCGGCGATCGCCGCGAACCCCGCCATCGCGACGCACGTCACGTCGAACCCGTAGGGGTGCAGCGCGCCTCCCAGACCGGCTCCCGCGGCGATCCCCAGTTGGGAGAGCGTGTTCGAGAACGCGAGAAACGCGGCCCGGCGGGAACCCGGGACGAGGCCGGTTCGCAGCGCCGCGAAGGCGGAGATGCGGGCCACGCTCACGCTGCCGAACGCGAGCACGAGGACGACGAGCCCGGCCCCGCCCGCCGCCGGAAGCAGCAGCGTCATGAATCCGAGGAGGCTCGACGACGCGACGGTGGCGCGGCGCTTGCCGAACCGGTCGGCGATCCGCCCGGCGACGGGTTGCGTCAACAGGATGACGACTCCGAACACGCCGTAGAGAAGCCCCATGGAAGCGAGCGAGAACCCCCGGGTCTCCTGCATCCAGCCCGACGCGTAGGCCATGGTCCCGACGACCCCTCCCGACGCGAAGAACGAGGCGCCCGCGGCGGCGCGCAGACCCGGCGCCCGCAGGAACGCCGCGTAGCCGCGGAACCGTTCGCGCAGCGACTCCCCGTTGCGTTCCCGCCGCGGCTCCGACAGCCGCCAGAGCGCGCCGAGGACGAGGAGCGCGAACACGGCGAGTCCGCCCCAGACCGGCTGGTGGCCGTTCGTGGCCGCGCGGGCGCCGAGAACCTGTCCGAGTGCGGCGACGCCCATCGCCCCGCCGAGGATCGCCCCCATGACGCGGCCCCGCCGGGCGT
The DNA here is from genome assembly GCA_965199715.1 of Vicinamibacteria bacterium. GTDB lineage: Bacteria > Acidobacteriota > Vicinamibacteria > Marinacidobacterales > Marinacidobacteraceae > CBDATA01. Next base: position 311,791 of record OZ241322.1, on the reverse strand, counting down.
AGGGGGTCACGTCGGCCACCCACGCCACCGCGAGCGCCGAGATCGCACCGCCAGCGGCCCCGGCGCCGATGCGAGCGGCGAGAAACCACGCGTACCCGGACACCGTGGAAATCACGAACGCCGACGCCAGCATGAGACCGGCGGCCCCAAGCAGCCACGGGCGCCGCCCGCTCCCGTCCGACAGCGGGCCGATCACGAGCTGCGCGGCCGCCGCGGCGACCGCGTAGGCCGAAATCGCGAACCCGACGTCCGGGATGGCCGCGTCGAGGCCCCGCGCCAGCGCGGCGATCAGCGGCGTCAGGATCTGCTGGTCCAGCAGGCCCAGCGCCAGCAGCGACCCGAGCGCCGCGTTGCGGAATCGGGCCGAGGACGAGCCCGCCTGAGGCGGCACGCGGTGAAGGCTATAGTTTCGCGCGCGCCGGAGCATGTCCGTACTCGACCGCTTTTCCTCTCCCCTTCGGAGCCGGGATCCCGAGGCCCGAATCCGCGCCATTCACCGCCATCCGGCGACCGACGTCGGCCCGCTGGTGGAACGCGCGAAGGAGGACGCGGATCCCCGCGTGCGCCGGGAGGCCATCCGGCGGATCGAGCTGCCGCGGGCGCTGCTCGAGCTCGTCGAGACCGCCCGGGACGACGAGGAGCGCGCCCTGGCGCGGGGCCGGGCCGAGTCGCTTCTGACTACGATCGCCGCCGACAAGCGCGATCTGGCCGAATCCCGCCGGGCGCTCGCGCTGCTCGAGCCGCCGCTTCGCGTGGCGGACGTGGCGGTCCGCGCGCACTTCCGGGAGCTGCGCGACGAGGCGCTGGAGCGCCTGCTCGCGATGACCGCCAACGGTTCGACCCGCGATCCGGCGCTCGCGCGGGTCGCCGGACGCGCCCGCGACCCCGAGGCCCGCCGCCGGGCGCTCGCCGCGGTCACGTCGGAGGACGCGCTCGTGCAGGTCGCCTCGGCGCCGGGTGCGCTCGAAGCCGGCCAGGCGGCCGTGCGCCGGCTCGACGACCCCGACCGTCTCCTCGCCGTGGCCCAGGGCAACGCCGCGCCGCAGGTGCGCCGCCTCGCCCGGCGGCGGGCCGAGGCGCGGCTTCCCGCGGACCACCCCTACCGGGTGGAGGAGCGAACCCGTCAGGTTCTCGCGCTCGTCGGCGACGCGAACGGCACGGATCTCCCGAGCGCCGAGGCGCTCGCCGCCGAGGGGCCGGTCTCGGAAGCCGCCGAGGCGCTGCTGCGCCAGCGGCGCGAGGCCGCGGCCGCCGCGAGGGAATCGCGGGCGCCGAGCCGCCGTCTCGAAGTCGAGCGGCCCGCGGTCGCCGCTCCGGTCGCCCCCCGGCCCCCGGAGTTCCCCGAGGCGGACGCGCTGCTCGAGGAGCTCGAGGCCGGGACCGACTCGCTGCTGCTGGACCGGATCGCGGCCATCGAGCGGGACGCGCGACGCGCACTCGAGGGAAAGCGCGGCGCCGGTCCCTGGTTCGAGCGCCTGCGGACCGCGGCCGGAAAGGCACGCGACGCCGCCCGCGAACGCAAGCGGCGGAAGGTCGTCGCCTACGAATTCGGCGAGCTCGTGGATCGGGCTGAGGCTCTCGTGAAGGCGTTCGAGTCCGAGGACCGGAACGGTCCACCGCCGTCGGGCCGCGAGCTCGCCCACGTCGAGTCGCGTTTCGCGTCCGCGCCCGAGGAGCTTCGCAATTCCGTCGACGGCGAACGCATCCAGCAGGCCGCCGCGCGCGCCCGCGAGCTGGCCGCGGCGGCGAAGGCGTCCCGCGAGAGCCGGGTCGCGGCGGCGCGCGAACGGATCGAGGCCTTGGAGAAGCGCTTCGAGTCGCTCGCCGAAGCCGACCCGCTTTCGCTGGACGAAGCCGAGGGGGCGCTGCGCGACCTCGCCGCCGCGCGGGCGGACGGCGGCTTCTGGAAGCGGGTCGCTCCGGACCGCCGCGCGCGGCTCGACCGCCGCCGCAGCGCGCTCCTCCCCCGGGTTCGGGAGGCGCGGGAGCTGCTCGACTGGCAGCGGTGGTCCAACCTCGGCTCGCAGGCGGAGCTCATCGAGTCCGCCGAAGCGCTCGTCGAGGTCGAGGATCTCGCCCGCGTGGATCGGGAGTTGCGCACGCTGGAGAATTCATGGAGGGCAGTGCGCAAGGCCCATCCCGAGCGCGGTCAGGAGCTCTGGAATCGGTGGACCGAGGCGCGGGAGCGCCTCCTCGAGCGCGTCGCCCCGCTGCGCGCGCAGGCCGCGAAGGATCTCGAAGGGAAGCTCGCGGCGCTCGAGAAGCTCGCCGAGACCGCCGAGGAGATCGCCGCCGCGGGCGATTTCGCCCGCGTGGGCGAGATGCGCGACCTGATGCCGGCGTTCCGCGAGAACGCCAAGGGCTGCGGGAAGCGCTCCGAGCCCGTGTACCGCCGGTTCCGCAAGGCGAACGACGAGTTCTTCGCCGGTTGGAAGGCGTCGCGCAAGGAGCGCGAGGCCGGGTTCGCCGAGGCCATCGCCGCCCGCGAGACGCTCATCGGGGCAGCCGAGGCGCTCGCCGCGAAGGCCAATCCGAGCGAGGTGCGCGACGCGGTCCGCGACCTCATGGCGCGCTGGAAGGCGTCCGCGCAGGTTCCCCGCAAGCACGTGGAGCCGATGTGGAATCGATTCCGCGACGCCTGCGACGGCGCCCGCGACCGGCCCCCTCCGCCGGAGCCGCTCGAGGACGCGGATCGCGACGCCCTCGCCTCCTTCGAGGAAGCGGTCGCGGCGCTCGGCGGGCTTCCCGCCTCCGACCGGGCCGCCGCCGGCGTCGAGATCTGGCCCGCCTACCGCCGCGTTCTCGGGCTCGAATCGCCCGACGCCGGAGCGGCGCGCGACCGGCTGTTGACGCTTCTCGGCGAAGCGTTCGACGAGGCGGCGGAGACCTTCGACGGCGGACCGCTGGACCAGGCCCGGCTCGAGGCGAAGCTGGCCGAGATCGGAGACTCGCTCGAGACGCTCGCGCCGGTGCGGAAGTTCGGCAGGGACGGAAACGGCGTCCGGGCGATGGCGGACCACTTGAAGCGAGCGCTCGCCGAGGGCGGGGCCCACGACCGCGACGCCACCGCGCGCGAGGCGGCGGACAAGGCGACTCGGCTGTTGCGCCGGGCGCGGGCGGCGGGCCCGGCGCTGGCTCCGTCGGCGCGCGACGCCCTGGACATCCTGCGCAAGCGGGTCGAGGAGATCGTCGCGCGCGCCCCCAAGCCGGAACCCGAGCGGCCCCCGCCCCGGCGGCGGCGCTTCTCCGGACGGCGTCCCCGAGCCGGCTAGGCCGGGTTCCGCCGCAGCCGGAGCGCGTTCAGCACGACCGACAGCGACGACAGCACCATCGCGAGCGCTGCGGCCTCCGGCGCGATGAGAACGCCGGTGAGCGGGTGCAGCACCCCCGCCGCCAAGGGGATCGCCGCGAGGTTGTATCCAAACGCCCAGCCGAGGTTCTGCCGGATGATCCGCACGGCGCGGCGCGCGGTCGCGATGGACGCGCCCGCAAGGCGCAGGTCGGCCTTCATCAGCGTGACTCCCGACGCCGCCCGCGCCACGTCGGCCCCGCTCGACAGCGCGATCCCGACGTCGGCGTGGGCGAGCGCCGGGGCGTCGTTCAGCCCGTCGCCGACCATCGCGACCGGGCCCCGGCGCTCGCGGATCCGGTCCAGCGCGCTGCGCTTCTCCTCGGGAAGCAGTCCCCCCGAAGCCTCGTCGAAGCCGAGATCCCGCCCGATCGCGGCGACGGCGCCCGGAGCGTCCCCCGACAGCAGCGACACGTGGAGGCCCCGCTCGCGCAGCGTCCGGACCGCCTCCGCGGCCTCGGGCCGGGGGCGGTCGCGGAATCCGACCGAGCCGATCCAGGCTCCGTCGCGGAACACATGCAGCCGCCCCGAGGCCTCGCCGCCGTCCCCTGGATCCCAGCCGGGCAGGACCCGGTTGCTCCCCGCGAGGATTTCCGATCCGTCCGCGAGCGTGGCCAAGACCCCGCGGCCGGGAAGCGCCTCGAACCGTTCCAGCGGCTCGGGATCGATCCCGCGATCCTTCGCGTAGCGCATCAACGCGAGCGCGAGCGGGTGCTCGGACCGCGATTCCGCCGACGCCGCGAGCGTCAACAACCGCTCCTCGCCGACCCCTTCCCCGGCGACGACGCGCAGTACCTCGGGCTCGCCCTCGGTCACCGTGCCGGTCTTGTCGAAGGCCACCGCCCGCACCGACGCCAGCGTCTCGAGCGCCGCGCCGTTGCGAAAGAGCACGCCCCGCCGGGCGGACTCGCCGGTCGCCACGAGCACCGCGATCGGGGCGGCGAGACCGACGGCGCACGGACACGCCACGACCACCACCGCGACCGCCCGCGCCAGCGCGAAGCCGCCGGCGGCGCCCGAAGCCAGCCAGCCCAGCAGAGTGAGCGCGCCGATGGCCATGACCGCGGGCACGAACACCGAAGCCGCGCGGTCGGCGAGGCGCTGGAGCGGGATCTTCTCGGCCTGCGCTTGCTTCACCGCGGCGGCGATCCGCTGCAGCGCGCTCTCGGACGCCGGGCGCAGGACTTCCAGCTCGATCCAGCCGCTCCGGTTCAGCGCCCCCGCCGCGACGAGGTCGCCCTCGCCGCGATCCACCGGCGCGCTCTCGCCGGTCAACACCGATTCGTCGAGCGCGGCGCCGCCGCGGACGATGCGCCCGTCGAGGGGAACGCGCTCTCCGGGGCGCACCCCGATCACCTGACCCGCCCGCACCGCCTCGACGGGAGTCTCCGCCTCCGCGCCGTCCGCAAGGAGGCGCGCCGTGCGCGGCTGGAGCAGGAGCAGCTTCCGCAGCGCGTCCGACGCCCGTCCCCGGGCGCGCGCTTCGATCCAGCGCCCGACGTTCACGATCGCGACGAGCATCGCAGCGGTGTCGAAGAACGTGAGGTCCGGCGGGGCGAAGCCCAGGAGATTCGTCGTGGAGGCCGCCCACGCGGTCCCGGCGCCGAGGCCGATGAGGCTCTCCATGCCGAACGCCCGGTACCGGAACGCCCGGACCAGCGCGACGAGGTGGATGCGGCCGAGGATCAGCACCACCGGCGTGGCGAGGAGGAACTGGACGAGGAGGCCGGCTCCGGACATCCCCGCCCCCATCGTCAGCAACGCGAGCGCGAGGCCGGCGGCCGGAAGCAGGACGCCGGGCGGAGCGTCCGGCGGGGCCTCCGCCTCGGGCCACTCGAGCCGGTAGCCCGCGCACTCGACCGCGGCGGCGAGGGTCGCTCGCAGCTCCCCGTCCCCGGTGCGCCCTCCCTCGAGCGTGACCGCGAGATCGCCAGTCGCGAGGTTCGCGCTGGCCGCCGCCACGCCCGGAACGCCGCCTACGGAACGCTCGACCCCCGCCACGCAGCCGGCGCAATGCATGCCCACGACGCGGCCGGTGATCGCTTCTCCCATGAGCCGTCGCATCGTACCGCCCGGAATAGAATCGCGCCCCGTGCCGGTCCTGCCGATCCTTCGCTACGGGGCCGGCGTGCTCGTGAATCCTTCGGCGCCGGTCGAGGATTTCAGCCGCGACTGGGCCCCGCTGGTCCAGGACATGGTCCAGACCATGTACGCCGCACCCGGAGTCGGGCTGGCGGCGCCCCAGATCGGGATCCCGCTGCGGCTCATCGTGATCGATGTCACCGTTGGCGAGAAGCCGGACAGCCTCATCGTGATGGCCAACCCCGAGATCCTCGCGTCCGAGGGCGTCCAGCACGAGGAGGAGGGGTGTCTCTCGGTGCCCGGCTATTCCGGGGTCACCCGGCGTCCGGCGTGGTTGCGGGTCCGCGGCACGGACATCCACGGCGAACCCTTCGAGGCGGAGGGCGAGGGTCTCCTCGCCCGCGCCTTCGCGCACGAGATCGACCACGTGAACGGCAGGCTGTTCCTCGACCGGCTGGGCGCCCTCAAGCGCGACCTGATCGGGCGCAAGATCCGCCGCCGGATGCGCCGGGGCGACTGGTAGGGCCGCCACCCGGGGATGAGCGCGACGCCGCTGAAGGCCGTCTTCTTGGGGACCTCCTCGTTCGCCGTTCCGACGTTCCGGGCACTCCTCGCCGAGCACCGGGTGCTCGCGGCGGTCACCCAGCCGGATCGGCCCGCCGGGCGCGGCAAGAGGCTCGCCCGAAGCCCCGTCGCGCGGCTCGCGGACGAGCACGGAATTCCGGTCCGACAGCCGCCCCGCCTCCGCCGGCGGGCCGCCGCGGCGGGAATCGCGGAACTCGCGGCGGACTGCTTCGTGGTCGCCGACTACGGCCAGATCCTCCCCGCGTCGCTGCTCCGGGCGCCCCGCCTCGGGGCCGTCAACGTGCACGCCTCGCTGCTTCCCGAGCTGCGGGGCGCGGCGCCCGCCGTCTGGGCCGTGGCCCGGGGGTACGAGCGCACGGGAGTGAGCACCATGCTCATGGACGCCAAGCTCGACACCGGACCGGTGCTGCTCCAGGAGGCCGTGGACATCGAACCCGGCGAGACCGCCGAACGCCTTCTCGCGCGGCTCGCCCCGATCGGCGCGGCGCTGCTGCTGCGAACGCTCGGGGACCTCGCCGACGGAACGCTCCGGCCCGCGCCGCAGGACGATTCACGGGCCACGCTCGCGCCCCGGGTCGTCCGCGCCGACGCCGTGCTCGACTGGCGGCGGCCGGCCGAGGAGCTCGCGAACCGGGTGCGCGCCTTCGCGCCGGCGGTGACTGCCCTCGACGGCGGACGGATCCGCGTGCACCAGGCGGTTCCGGGGGGCGACGCGCCGCCGCCGGGAGACTTCCGCAACACGGGCTCGGCGCGCCGTCCCGACCTCGTGGTCGGATGCGGCGACGGGACCGGGCTGCGGCTCGTCGAGGTGCAGCTTCCCGGTTCGCGCCGCATGAGCGCGGCGGACGCGGTGCGGGGGCGGCTGTTGCCCGCGGGCGGGAGCTTTCTCGACAAGGACGCCGCCGTCGCCGCGCTCGGATGGGAGGCCTCGTGATCCGCCGGCTCCTTCGAGCGTTCCTCTGGGGGCTCGCGTTCCTCGCCGTCGTCTGGGGCGGACTCGCCGCGTGGTCCGGGTCCCGCCCCCCGGTCGCGCCCCATCCGTTCTTCGCCGCGCCCGCTCCCAACATGGCGCATCGGGGCGGGAACGTGGAGGCGCCGGAAGCCACGCTCCCGGCGTTCCGGGCCGCGGTCGAAGTCGGCGCGGACGTGCTGGAGTTCGACGTCCACCTCACCGCCGACGACGTCCCGGTCGTCATCCACGACCCCACCGTGGACCGCACAACCGACGGGACTGGCCGGGTGGACTCGATGACGCTCGAGGAGCTTCGCGAATGGAGCGCCGCGCCGCCGGGCGCCGCGAAGATCCCGGTCCCGACGCTGCGGGAGGTCCTTGAGGCGCACCCCGGTCGGCGCATGGTCATCGAGATGAAGACGCCGGAGACGATGGCCCCGCTCTGCGCCGAGCTGCGGGCCGCGGACCGGACCGCGATCACGCTCGCCGCCGCGTTCGACGGCGGGCTGCTCTGCCGCTTCCGGTCCCACTGTCCAGAGACGCCCACGGTCGCGTCCATGTCCGAGGTCGCGCTCTTCCTCCTCGCCTCGCGCCTCTACCTGTCGGGCCTCGTCGAGATCGAGGGCAAGGCCCTGCTCGTGCCCGAGCGGTTGGGCTTCGTCCGGGTCGTGACCCCGCGCTTCCTCGCCGCCGCCCGGCGGCGCGGGCTTCCCGTGGTCGTGTGGACCGTCAACGACCCGGAAGACATGGAGCGCCTCCTCGACCTCGGGGCCGGCGGCGTCCTCACCGACGATCCGGGCGCGCTGGCGCGGATTCTCGAACGGCGCGGCCGAGGGTGAGCGCACAGCCGGCGCGCCTGCTCGCGTTCCGGGTGCTGCGCGAGGTCGAGGCCGGCCTCCGGCGCCGGACGCGCTCCGCGACTCCCGATTCGCTGCTGGCCCGCTTCGAGTCCGGAGCGAGCGAGGCCGACCGCGCGCTGGCCCGCGAGCTGGCGTTCGGCGTGCTGAGGCAGCGCCGCGCGCTCGACCACGCGCTCGACGGATTCGCCCGGCGCCCGCTGGCCGGTCTGGACCCGGCGCTGCTGGTGTTGCTGCGCATGGGCCTCTACCAGCTCCGGATGCTGACCCGGATTCCGCCCCACGCCGCCGTCCACGAGACCGTGGGGCTGGCCCGCGAGGTCGCCCGGCCCGGCGCGGACCGCATGGTGAACGCGATCCTCCGCGCCTACCTGCGCAGCGACTTTCCGTGGCCGCGCCCGGGAGGCGACCCGCGACTGTGGCTCCGCGTCGGCCTGTCCCATCCCGACTGGATGGTGGACCGGTTCGTCGCCGAGCTGGGCGAGGCCGGGGCGATCGCCCGGATGGAGGCGAACAACCGCGTCCCGCGGTCCTTCCTTCGGGTCAGCAGGCGCGTCGAGCCGGCCGAGGCGCAGGAGCGCCTTCTCGCCGACGGGGTCCGCACGCGCCCGTTCTCGATGGCGCCGCGCTGCCTCGCCGTCCAGTCGGGTGCGCCGTTCCGGGCGGCGGCGCACCGCGACGGCCTGGTCCACATCCAGGACGCCGGCTCGCAGCTCATCGCGTGGCTGCTCCCCCTCGCCGGCGCGAAACGGGTGCTGGACGCCTGCGCCGCGCCCGGCGGCAAGGCAGGGATCCTCGCCGAGCGGCTCCATCCGCAACGGGCCGTCGCCGCCGACCTCCGGCCCCACCGCGTCGAACTGCTGCGGCGCATCGCTGGCCGGCTCGGGGTCGAGAACCTCTCCTTCGTGAGCGCCGACGCGGGGCGTCCGCCGTTTCCGCCGCGCTCCTTCGACCGGATCCTGCTGGACGCGCCGTGCAGCGGCCTCGGGACGCTCGCCCGCAATCCCGACCTGAAGTGGAACTCTTCTCCCAAGCGGGTCTCCCGGCTCGCCCGGACCGAACTGCGGCTGGCCCGCGCGGCGGCCGGCCTGCTGCGCCCGGGGGGCCTCCTGCTCTATTCGGTCTGTTCGCTCGATCCCGAGGAGACGGGCGACTTGGTCCGGGCGCTCGCGGAAGGCCCGGACGCGCTCGAAACCGTTCCGCTCGGTCCCGGGCTTCCCGAATCGGTCTCCCGCTTCCGGGACGGGGCCGGCGCGCTGCGGATCCTCCCGGAGGAATCGGAGACCGACGGCTACTTCGCCGCGCTCATGCGGCGCCCGCTGGCCTAGAATTCGCGTCATGAAGCGCGGCGTGCGGATGCGGCTCGTGCGCAGCCTGCCGGACAAGTCGCGGGTTTCGCGGGCGTTCGACGCGGCGCTCATCGTCGTCGGACTCGGCGCGACCTTCGTCCTGTCGGCGGCGATCGCGCTCCTCCTCGCGTCGGGCACCTCGAACCCGCCGGTCCCGAGCGTCGAGGGCCTCGATCCCGCGACCGCCGAGCGGGTGCTGGCGGGCACCGGGCTCCGCATCTCCCAAGCGGGAAACGTCTTCGACGACCGGGTTCCCGCGGGCCAAGTCGCTCGCCAGGAGCCGCGCGCCGGAGTCGCCTTCAAGCGGGGACGCTCGGTGCGGGTGTTCCTCAGCCTCGGCCCCACGCGCTCCATGGTGCCCCGCCTCGAGGGCGAGAACCTCATCGCCGCCCGCCGCCAACTGGAGGCCGAAGGGTTCCGGATCGGCCGGATCGCCGAGGTTCCCGACGATTTCTACATCGCCGGCCGGGTGATCGCCCAGTCGCCGGTGGCCTACGCCGAGGCCATCCCCGGCACCGAGGTGTCGCTGCTGCTCTCGGCGGGCTCCGAGAGCGAGTCGTACCTGATGCCGGACTTCATCGGCCGCGCCTACGGGGAACTCGCCGACGCGCTCAGCCGCGCCTCGGTCCGCGTCGGCGAGGTTCGCAACGTACGCTACCCGGGCGTGCCGCGAGGGACCGTCGTCGATCAGGCCCCCCGGGCCGGAGCGCGGGTCACGCGGGCCGACCGGATCGTGCTCACTCTCAGCCGATAGCCGTGCGGATCGCCCCTTCCCTGCTCTCGGCGGACTTTTCCGACCTGCGGGGCCAAGTCGCTCTCGTCGAGGCCGCCGGAGCCGACCAGCTCCACCTCGACGTGATGGACGGCCACTACGTTCCGAACCTGACCTTCGGACCCATGGTGATCCGGGCGGTGCGCGCGCTCACCGAGCTTCCGCTGGAAGCGCACCTGATGATCCGGAACCCTCACGAGTCCCTTGGGGCGTACGTGGACGCCGGCGCGAACGACGTCGCGATCCATCCCGAGACGGTGGACCATCTCCATAAGGCGCTCGACGACGTCCGCCGCGCCGGCGCCCGCCCGGGGATCGCGATCAACCCGCTGACCCCGCTCGCGACGCTGGCGGAGGCCATCGCCGCCTCCGACTACGCGGTGGTCATGTCGGTGAACCCCGGCTGGGGCGGCCAGGCCTTCATCGAGGGCAGCTTCGAGCGGGTGCGCCGCGTCCGGGAGATCGCGGACCGGGTGCGCCCCGGCTACTCGATCACCGTCGATGGCGGCATGAACCCGGCCCGCATTCCGGCGGCGCGGGCGGCGGGGGCCGACGTCGCCGTCGCCGGCTCGGCCATCTTCGGCGCTCTCGATCCGGCGGCGGTCGTCCGGGCGATGCGCGCCGCCTGAGAACGCCGGTCCGTTGCTAGCATTCGCGCGGCGCATGCGCTTTTCCGGTTGGTGCCTCCTCGCCGTCCTGCTGGCCGGCGGCTGCGGGGGACGCCAGATCACCGCCGTGCCCGACGGGGCCCAGGCCGACCGGCGGCTGCTGGCGCTCGGTCAGGAGGCGCTCGACGGCCGCGACTGGGAAACCGCCCGAACGTACTTCCGCCAGCTTCTCGACAGCTACCCCCGCAGCCAGTTCGCCGGCGACGCCCGGCTCGGCATCGCCGACACCTATTACGAACAGCGCGGCGCCCAGAACGCCCTGCTCGCGGCCACCGAGTTTCGCGACTACCTCACGTTCTTCCCGAACCACCCCCGCGCCGACTACGCCCAATACCGGATCGCCTTCGGGCACTACCGCCGGCGCCGGGGCGCCGACCGCGATCAGGAAGACACCCGCCTCGCGGTGGAGGAGTTCCGCAAGCTGCTCGAGCTCTATCCCAACTCGCGCTACGCCGAGGAGGCCCGCGGATACGTGGTCGAGTGCGAGGACGAGCTCGCCGAGGCCACCCTGCAGATCGCCGAGTTCTACCAAGACCAGCGCCGCTGGTGCCGGGGGGCGATCCCGCGCCTCGAGGAGATCCTCGCGACTTGGCCGAACTTCACCCGCGCCGACGAGACCCGCATGCGCCTCGGACAGGCGCTGAGCGACTGCGGACGCGAGCCCGAAGCGCTCGTCCACTACCAGAACGTCGTGGAGGAGACCCCGGACAGCGCGTTCGCCGCCGACGCCCGGGAGCGGATCCGGGCCCTCCTCGCCAAGCGCGAGCCCTGAGTCAGGTCCTCGGCCGCCGTCCCGCGACGGAACACGGGGTCAGGCTCTCGCCGTTGTGCGCGTAGGCCTCACGGGCCGCGCCCACCACCACCAGGTCGCCCGCGACCAGTCCGTCCAGCAGGCGCTCCCCCGCGGCCGGCAGGGCGTCGTCCGCGACGGCCACGCCCACGACCGGCCACGTCGTGTCCCGGTCGCCGTCGAACCGCGCGGCGGCGAGCGCGTCGGGGCCGCCGGCCACGGGCAGCAGGCCGAACACGTCCACCTGCCGGTGGCGCTTCTCTCCGAGCAGCAGACCCTCGGTCCCGTCGAGCGCGGCGAGCGCGTCGGACCCGAGAAAGACCTCCGGCGGCCTCCGGAACACCCGGCGCCGCGTCGGCCCGGGTTCAGCTCGCCGCGTAGAAGCGCCGGCCGCGCCGGACATAGACGAACCCCGACCAGAGGGTGATAGCGGTCGCGAGCCAGAGCCCGGGCGCGCCGAGGGGGGCGAGCGACGGAATCCAGGCGCCGAGCAGCACGAGCACGACGGCGTACACCTGGACGTGCATCTTGGCCTTCCCGACAGAGCTCACCGGAACGCTGCCCCCCTTCTCGAGGGCGATCATCCGCACCGCGGTGACCGCGAACTCGCGCCCGATGATCGCGATGGCCACCCAGGCCGGACACAGCCCCCGGGCGACGAGACAGATGAAGACCGTCGAAATGAAGAACTTGTCCGCGATGGGGTCGAGCAGCACGCCGAGCGGCGTGATCTGGTTCCATCGGCGCGCCAGCCAGCCGTCGAGGAGGTCGGTGAGCGCGAGGAAGCTGATCAGCAGGATCGACGCGACCTGCCAGCCGGGCCAGTCGCCGAGCATGACTGCGGGAACGACCGGGGTCAGGGCCACCCGCGCCACGGTCAGCCGGTTCGGGAGGTTCATGCTGTTCGCGTTCCGGACGGACCGTTCCAGCGCCTCCCCGCTCGCCAGGGGCCGGCGCGGGACGCTCCCGCGCGCGGGCGAGACTCTATCAGCGGGAGTCGGGGGATAATTCGCCGGTCCCATGAAGGCGGTCCTCTTGATCGGCGGCAAGGCCGAGCGCCTGCGCCCGCTCACGAGCGAACGCCCGAAGGCGATGACGCCGCTCCTCGCGCAGCCCTTCCTCCGCGCTCAGATGGAGATGCTGCGCGCCGCCGGATGCGTCGAGATCGTCCTGTGCCACGCCTCGCGGCCCCGGCGGATGGCCGCCGCCTTCGGCGACGGCTCCGGTCTCGGGGTCCAGGTTTCATGGTCGATCGAGGATCGTCCGCTCGGCACCGGCGGGGCGCTCGGCCACGCCCGCTCGCTGCTGACCGAACCGTTCTGGTGCCTGAACGGGGACGTGCTGACCGACCTCGACGTGGCCGGACTCGCCGCCGCCCGCGAGGCGAGCGGCGCGGCGCTCACGCTCGCGGTCACCCGCGCGCCCGATGCCTCGGCCTACGGGACGGTCCGCCTCGCCGGGGGGAACGAGGTCGCCGGCTTCAAGGAGAAGGCCGCGGTCCGGGGCGCCGCCGGCGACGTGAGCGTCGGGGCCTACGCCATGACCCCCGAGGTCCTCGACCTGATCCCGCCCGGGCGGCCCTGCTCGCTCGAGACCGAAGTCTTTCCGGCGGCGGTCGCCGGGCCGCTGAAGGTGACCGCGTTCCGGCACGCCGGCTACTTCACCGACATCGGAACCGTCCCCCGCTACCTCCAGGCGCACCGCGACGCGCTCGCCGGGCGGGTCCGCGTGCCCGGCGTCAGGAAGCCCAACCCCGGCGGGATGATCGTGGACCCGTCCGCCGTCGTGCATCCCTCGGCCCGCCTCGTGGGTCCCGGCCTCCTCGGCCCGAAGGCGCGGGTCGGCGCGGGCGCGGTCATCGGGCCGGGGGCCGTGCTCGGCCGTCGAGTCCGGGTGGAGGCGGGCGCGAGGGTCGAGGACTCGGTCCTGTGGGCCGACGCCCGGGTGAGCGCCGCGGCGACGGTCCGCGAATCCGTGCTCTGCGCCAACGTCTTCGTCGGCGCCGGCGCGCGGGTGTTTCGGGCGGCGCTCGGGGACAAGAGCGTCGTCGCCGCCGACAGCGCCGCGCCATGGGACCCCTGAGCTCCGCCGAAAGGGCGCTCTTCAAGGCGTACGACGTCCGGGGCGCGTCCCCGGTCCCGCTGTCGCCGGCGCTCGCCGAACGGATCGGAACCGCCTTCGGGCGCTGGCTCGGCGGCGGCCCGGTGGGGATCGCCCGCGACGCCCGCCGGACCAGCCCGGACCTGACCCGCGCCGTGACCGCCGGTCTCCGGCGAGCCGGCGTTCCCGTGATCGACTACGGCCTCCTCCCGACCGACGCGATGTGGTTCGCGGTCCAGTGCGATCGGCTCTGGGGCGGGGTCATGGTCACCGCGTCCCACAATCCGCCCGGCGACAACGGGCTGAAGCTCGTCGCGCGCGACGCGGTCCCGGTGTTCGCCGAACACGGGCTTCCGGAGGTCCGGGAACTCGTGGAGTCCGGCGCGCCGGCCGACGGCGAGGCCCCGCTCGAGCGCCGGGACGTCGCGGAGTCCTATGTCGAGTTCCTGCTGGCGCAGATCCGGCCGGATGCGTTCCCGCCGCTGCGCGTCGTGCTCGACGCGGGCAACGGCATGGGCGGCCTCATGGCCGAGCGGCTCTTCCGGCGGCTCCCGGGGACGTGGATCCCGATGCACTTCACTCCGGACGGCGCCTTCCCGAACCACGGCGCGAACCCGCTGGATCCGAGGAATCGGGAACAGCTCGCCGCGCGCGTCCGCGCCGAGCGGGCCGATTTCGGCGCTCTGTGGGACGGCGACGCCGACCGCTGCGCCTTCGTGGACGGGGAGGGAGCGTTCGTCCCGGGCGATTTCGCGACCGCGCTGCTGGCTCCGGGGGAACTGAAGCGCGCGCCCGGCGGCGCGGTCGTCTTCGACCTGCGTTCGTCCCGGGCCGTTCCCGAGGCGATCCGGGCGGCCGGCGGGCGCTCCTGCCCCAACCGGGTCGGCCACGCCTTCATGAAGGCGCGGATGCGCGCCGAGGGCGCCTGCTTCGGCGGCGAGCTGAGCGGACACTTCTATTTCCGCGCGGCCGGGTGCGCCGACAACGCGCTGCTCCCGATCCTCCGCATGGCGGAGCGGGTCGGCGCCGCCGGGCGCTCGCTCGCCGAACTCGCGGACGCGCTCCGCGAGCGCTTCTTCACTCTCGACGAACTGAGCGTGCGGGTCGCCCGCCCGGACGAGGCGATCGCCGGCGCGCGGGCCGGGTTCCCGGACGGCGCGGTCGATGAGACCGACGGCCTCACCATGGACTTCGAGGACTGGCGATTCACGCTGCGGCCGTCGCACACCGAGCCGGTGCTGCGCCTTACCCTCGAGGCGTTTCGTCCCGGAATCGCCGAGGCGCGCCGGGACCGGGTGCTCGAGCGAATCCGCGAGGCCGGTGCGCCCCGCTGACTACAATCCCGCTTCGTTGCGGGCGTAGCTCAGTCGGTAGAGCACGAGCTTCCCAAGCTCGGGGTCGCGGGTTCGAGCCCCGTCGCCCGCTCGCCTGAAGTCCGCTCGATTCCATGCCTTTCTTCCGTTCCCGGGATCCGGCGGACGACTCCGACTCCAGCAGCCGGCCAACGTGGATCAGCGCCGAATTGCGGATCAGCGGCGAGATCGCCGGCGAGGGCAACGTGTTCATTGAAGGATCGCTTCGCGGCGCGATCGAATCCAAGGGCGAGGTCGTCGTGCAGTCCTCCGGCCGCGTCGAGGCGGACGTCGCCGCAAGGCGCATCGAGGTGCACGGAACCGTGGTCGGCGACCTCGTGGCCAGCGAGGAAGTCGTGCTCGGCGCGGGGGCGCGGGTCATCGGCGACATCACCACCCCGAGCCTCGCCGTCAGCCCGGGGGCGACGTTCCACGGGGTGACCCGTTCGGGCCGCAGCGACGAACCCGGCCCCGCGGTTTCAGGAGAAGCGAAGTGATCCTCGGTACCGTCCGCGAGATCAAGGACACGGAGAACCGCGTGGGCCTCGTGCCCGGCGGCGTGGGCACGCTCGTCGCCGCCGGGCACGAGGTGCTCGTGGAGGCCGGAGCCGGCCTCGGCAGCCGGATCACCGACGAGCAGTTCGCCGCCGCCGGCGCCCGCATCGTGGACACCCGCGAGGAGGTCTTCGCGACCGTCGAGATGCTGGTGAAGGTGAAGGAGGTCCTGCCCGAGGAGGTGGAGCTGCTCCGGGAGGACCAGATCCTCTTCACGTACCTCCATCTCGCCGCGCTTCCCGAGCTCACCGGCGCCCTCGTGGACCGGGGGGTCGCCTCGGTCGCGTACGAGACGATCACGGCGCCGGACGGCAGCCTCCCGCTGCTGACCCCGATGAGCGAGATCGCCGGGCGGATGTCGATCCAGGAGGGGGCGCACCACCTCCACATCGGCTGCGGCGGGTCCGGGATCCTCCTCGGGGGCGTGCCCGGCGTCCCCCGGGGGCGGACGGTGATCATCGGCGGCGGCGTCGTGGGGCTGAACGCGGCCAAGATGGCGGTGGGGCTCGGGTCCGAGGTCACCATCATCGAGAAGAGCGTGCCGCGGATGCGGTATCTAGACGACATCTTCGGCAGCCGCGTCTCGACCCTCATGTCCAGCCGGATCACGCTTCAGGAGGCGCTCTCCGAGGCGGACCTCGTGATCGGCGCGGTGCTCGTCCCCGGAGCGGCGGCGCCCCGGGTCATCACCCGGGACATGCTGGCCCACATGCATCCGGGGGCCGTCATCGTGGACGTCGCCGTGGACCAGGGCGGCTGCGCCGAGACCACCCGGCCCACCACCCACACGAAGCCCACCTACCGGGTGGACGACATCGTCCACTACGCGGTCGCCAACATGCCCGGCGCGATGCCCCGGACATCGACCTTCGCGCTCACGAACGTCACGCTCGAGTTCGCCCTGAAGATCGCCGGCCTCGGGCTGCGCGAGGCGGTCCAGCAGGATCCGTGGCTCTATCCGGGCGTGAACACCTGGCGCGGGCGGCTCACTTCGGAGCCGGTGGCGCGCTCGCAGGAGCGGGAGTGGACCGAGCTCCGGACGCTGCTCGAGTAGCCCCCCCGGCCGACGGGCCGGCGAACATGGCCCGGGACCGGGAGCTGCTGCGGGGCGCGGTCGCCGGCGCGCCCCCCGCCCTGCGGCTCTATCGCTGGGAGCGTCCCGCGCTGACCCTCGGCCATCGCCAGCGCCTCGAGGACGCGCTCGCGCCCGGAGCGCCGCGGATCCCGTGGGTCCGGCGCCCCACCGGCGGCCGCGCGCTGCTGCACCTCCCGGACGAGCTCACCTACGCGGTGGCGGCGCCGGCGGGCGCCTGCGCCGGGGTCCGCGCCGCCTACGTGCGGGTGATGCGCGTGATCTGGACGGCGCTGTCGCGCTTCCTCGACCTCGACCCGCCGCCGTCCGCCGCGAGCCGCCGCGACCGGGAGTCGGCGCGGCTTCCCTGCCTCGCGGTGTCCACCGGCCACGAGATCACCGCCGGCGGCCGAAAGCTCGTCTCCGGCGCGCAGCGCTGGTCGCAGGGCGCGTTCCTGCAGCACGGATCCATCCCCTGGACGCTCCGGCGGGACCTCGTGAACGAGCTGGCCGGCCTGCCCCCCGATTCTCCGGTTCCTGCCGTCGGGGTCGCGGAGCTGACCGCTTCGCCGCCAGCTCGGGACGCGGTCGCGGCGGCGCTGACGGACGCGTTCCACGCCGAATTCGCTGTGCTAGCCTGCCGGTCGCCCGGGAAGAGAGGACCATGACCGAAGAAGCAGCGGTCGCCGCCGAGGAGCCGGCGACCGAACCGGAGCTCGCCGAACTGAGGGCGGCGCTGGAGCGCGCCGAGCGCGAGGCGGTCGCCGCGAAGGATCTGGCGCGCCGCGCGCAGGCCGACTTCGCGAACGCCCGCCGGCGCGCCGAGATCGAGCGCAAGGAGGCCCATTCCCGCGTTCTCGCTCGGGTCGGCGGCGGATTCCTTCCGGTGCTCGACGACCTCGAGCGCGCGGTCGCGGGCCCCCAGTCGGCGGAGAACGCGGACGCGATGCTCACCGGCGTGCGGCTTGTGCTGCGCCGCTTCGAGGAGACCCTCGCCCAGCACGGCTTCAGCGAGGTTCCCGCGCTCGGCGAGCCGTTCGACCCGCGGGTCCACGAGGCGCTCCAGCGGGCGCCGGCGCAGGACGGCCAGCGGGACGAGGAAGTGGTCGGCGTCCTCAGCCGCGGCTGGACGCTCGGCGACCAGTTGGTGCGGCCGGCCAGCGTCGTCGTCGCCATGGGCGATGCCCCCGAGACTCCCGGCCCGGTTGATGAAGCGGCCGAGATCTCCGAGGCATGACGCCGGTGGAAACCAGCCGTCGCGACTACTACGACGTCCTCGGCGTCGAGCGCGGCGCGTCCAGCGACGAGATCAAGCGCGCCTACCGCAAGCTCGCGGTGCGCTGGCACCCCGACAAGAACCCGGGCGACGCGAAGGCCGAGGACGCCTTCAAGGAGGCCTCGGAGGCCTACGGAGTGCTCGGCGACGCGCAAAAGCGCGAGCGCTACGACCGGCTCGGCCACGCCGGGCTCAGCGGCGCCGCCTCGAACGTCAACCATGAGATCTTCTCGGACTTCCAGGACCTGTTCCGCGGCGGGGTCTTCGAGAGCATGTTCGGGGACATGTTCGGCGGGACCGGCCGGCGCGCCGGCCCCGCGCGGGGGGGCGACCTCCAGGTCCGCCTCACGATTGACTTCGACGCGCCCGTGGAGGCGCGGGAGGAGCGCATCCTCGTCTCCCGGCAGGAGCCGTGCGACGACTGTTCGGGAACCGGGGGCGCCGGCGGCGCGCAACCCATCGCCTGCGGCCGCTGCGCCGGCTCCGGCCAGGAGACGGTGCGCCGCGGGTTCATGGTCCTTCGCCAGACGTGCTCCGGCTGCCGGGGCGCGGGCCGCATCAACCGCAACCCCTGCCGCGCCTGCGGCGGCGAGGGCGTGCGCGGCCGGGAGCGCGAGGTCACGGTGCGGATTCCGGCGGGAATCGACGACGGCAACCAGTTGCGGGTTCCCGGCGCCGGCGAGCTGGGACGTTCCGGCGGACCGCCGGGCGACCTCTACGTGGTCGTCCACGTCCGGCCCCACGCCCGCCTGCGCCGGGACGGGGCGCACGTGCTGGGCGAGGCGTCGATCAGCTTCCCCGAGGCGGCGCTCGGGACGGTCCTCAAGGTCGAGACCGTGCGCGGCGAGGAATCGCTGCGCATTCCGGCCGGCGCCCAGCCGGGAGCCCGGCTGCGGATGCGGCGCCGCGGGTTCCCCGGAATCCAGGGCCGCGCCCACGGCGACCACCTCGTTCAGATTCGGGTCGAGGTGCCCCGGCGGATGGGGCGCGAGGAGCGCCGGGCGGTGGAGCGGCTTCGGGACGCGATGCGCGGCGACGACGGAGAATCCGACTTCGCGGCTTCGGACGAGGACGAGCAGGCGAAGGACCGCGATCGGCCGTCGCTGTTCAGCCGGCTCTTCTCTTGAGCGCCCGGACCCCGAGGTTCTTCCTGCCCGAGGCCGCGCCGGGCGCGGTCCTCGCGCTCGATCCTGGAGAGTCGTCGAGAGCGCGGCGCGTGCTGCGGCTCCGGCGCGGCGACGAGGTCGAGGTCTTCGACGGCGCGGGGCGCGCCTTCGCCGCCGCCGTCGCCGGGGAGTCGGAGGGCGTCGTGGAGGTGCGCTGCCGCGACGCCGTCCCCACCCCCGAGGCGCCCATCCGGCTGACGGCGGCGGTGGCGATTCCGAAGGGCGACGGAATGACCGCGCTGGTGCGCCAGCTCGCCGAGCTCGGAGCGGCGCGCATCGTTCCGCTGCTCACCGAGCGCTGCGAGGGTTCGCGCGAGCGGCTCCGGCGCTGGGAGGCGGCGGCGCTCTCGGGCGTCCGTCAAGGCGGCGGCGCCCGCCTCCCCCGGGTCCAGCCCGCCGCGCCGTTCGGCGCGTGGATCGAGGGCGATCTCCCGACCACCCGCTGGATCGCGCTGCCCGGAGCGGCCCGGGGTCCCGCGCCGCCGACCGAAGACGCGGCGTTCGCGATCGGACCCGAAGGCGGGTTCACCCGGGCGGAAGCGGAGGCGGCAGCGGCCCGCGGATTCCGTCCGCTCGGGCTCGGAGGCCGCGTGCTGCGCGTCGGCACGGCGGCCGTCGTGGCAGCGGCCCGAATTCTCGGTTCGGTTCCGCCCCGCGACGCTTAGGATTCGGCGCCCGCCTCCATGTTCCTCCTCGGCCAGAAGATCGGCAAGTACGAGGTGCGGCGCCACATCGGCCGGGGGACGTTCGGGGCGGTCTATCTGGTCCAGGACGCGCTGGTCGGGGCGCTGCGGGCCATCAAGATTCCCCACGACCAGAGCGCCGAGGGACGCGAGGCCCTTCTCGAGGAGTGCCGGATCCTCGCTCGCCTCGACCACCCGAACATCGTGCGCCTGCTCACCTGCGACGAGCACGAGGGGAACCTCTTCGTGGCCATGGAGTGGGTGGACGGCTCCTCGCTCTCGCGCCGGATCGGGCTCGAGGGGCCCCTTCCCACCGCGCTCGCCCTCGGAATCGTGATTCAGGTCTGCGCCGGCCTCGGGCACGCGCACGAGCAGGAGGTGCTCCACGGCGACCTCAACTCCGCGAACGTCCTGCTTTCCGGCGAAACCGCGAAGATCAGCGACTTCGGCCTCGCCCGGGGGGTCACCGTGGCGGAGGAGGACCCCGGCCCCATCGGCAACCCGCTCTACATGGCCCCCGAGCAGCTCGCCGGGCGGGCGTGCCTCGGGTCGGACATCTATTCCGCCGGGGTCGTCCTCTTCGAGGCGCTCACCGGCGGCTTTCCCTACGAGGATCCGAACCCGGAGCGCCTGCGGGAACGCATCCTCGAAGGGGGCGAAACCAGCGCCCGCAAGCGCAATCCGCGCGTTCCCGAGGACGTGGACGCGGTCGTGGCGCGGGCGCTCGCCCCCGCCGTCTCCGAGCGGTACGCCGCCATCGAGGAGCTGGGCAGCGACCTCAAGGCGCTGCTCTCGATGGGCGCGGACGCCTCGGACTGGGCCACCGTGCGCGGGCGGATCCGCTCGGGCGATCCCGTCCGCCCGCAGCCCTGCTGGCGCTGCCGCCGTCCGCTCCATCCCTTCGCGCCGGCGTGCGCCCACTGCGGCGCGGCGCGCCACGGGGCCGCCACGGGGGTGCGCTAGGCTGCGAAGGTGCCGCCCCGTCCATCCAGCCGCCGCTCCGCCGCCCCGCCGCGTTCGGCTTGGGTGACGGCTCTCGCCGCCCTCGCCCGGAGGGATCTCAGCGAGGGAGAAGTGCGGGTGCGGCTGCGGGATCGGGAGGTTCCCGAGGACGAGGTGGAGGACGTCGTGGACCGTCTGCGCGAGCGCCGCTACGTGGACGACGCGACCCTCGCCCGGGAAGTGGCGGGCCGGGCGGCGCGGCGCCGGCTCCACGGCCCGGCGCGGGTCGCGGCCCTGCTGCGCCGGCGCCGCTTCCCCGACGACCTGATCGAGGACGCGGTGCGCGCCGCCTTCGCCGACGACGCCGAGCTGGAAGGCGCGCGGGAAGCGCTCAGTCGGATGCGCGAGAGGCGCAACCCACCGGACCGGGCGGGCGAGCGCCGCCGCCTCTACGGCCGCGGCTTCTCGCCGTCCGTCATCCGGGAGGCCATCGCCCGGGCGGAGGCCCCGAGTTGACCCCGACCCGCAGCGACGACCTGCGCCAGGCGTTCGTCTCGTTCTTCGAGGAGCGGGATCACCGCGTCGTGCGCAGCTCGCCGCTCGTCCCGCTCGGCGATCCGACGCTGCTGTTCGCGAACGCCGGGATGAACCAGTTCAAGGACATCTTCCTCGGGCTTGCGCCGCCCGGTTCCCCGCCCCGGGCGGTCACCGTCCAGAAGTGCGTCCGCGCCGGGGGCAAGCACAACGACCTCGAGAACGTGGGGTTCACTCCCAGGCACCACACGTTCTTCGAGATGCTGGGGAACTTCTCCTTCGGCGACTACTTCAAGGAGGAGGCGATCGCGCTGGCGTGGGAGTTCCTGACCCGGGACCTGGGCCTCGACCCCAACCGGCTGTCGGCCTCGTTCTTCGCCGGCGACGACGCAACGCCCCGGGACGAGGACGCCGAGCGCTTCTGGCGGAAACACCTCCCCGCCGAGCGCATCCACGCGCTTCCGGCGGCCGAGAACTTCTGGGCCATGGGCGAGACCGGCCCCTGCGGCCCGTGCTCGGAAGTGCATTACGACCAGGGCCCCGGGTTCGAGGGCGAGGACCGGCACCTCGAGATCTGGAACCTCGTCTTCATGCAGTTCGATCGCGACCGGTCGGGCGCGATGCGGCCGCTGCCGGCTCCGTCGGTGGACACCGGGATGGGGCTCGAACGCCTCGCCGCCGTGCTCCAGCGCGTGGGCTCCAACTACGAAACCGATCTCTTCTCCGGCCTCACCGCGTGGGTCCGGGAGCGCGCCGCCTCCCCGCCCGGCGACGCGCTCGAGGCCAGCGCGCGGGTGCTCGCGGACCACGCCCGCGCCACCGCGTTCCTCATCGCCGACGGCGTGCTCCCCGGCAATGACGGGCGTGGCTACGTGCTGCGGAAGATCCTGCGCCGGGCGCTTCGTTACGGACGCAAAGCCGAGGTGGAGGGCCCGTTCCTCGCCGACCTGACCGACCTCGCGATCCAGCGCATGGAGCGCTGGTATCCGGAACTGCGCCGCTCGCGGGACCTCGCGCTGCGGGTGGCGCGCTTCGAGGAGGAGCGCTTCTCGGGAACGCTGCGCACCGCGATGGCCCAGCTCGACCGCATCCTCGAGTGCGACGACGTCCGCCGCGCGGGCCGCATCCGAGGCGCGGACGCCTTCCGACTCTACGACACCTTCGGGCTGCCGCTCGACCTCGTCGAGGAGATCGCCCGCGAGAACGGACTCGTCGTGGACGCCGCCGGGTTCGAGGCCGAGATGAGCGCCCAGCGCGAGCGCGCCCGCCGGTCTTGGAAGGGAGCGCCCGACGCGGGGCGCGCCCGCTATCGCGAGTTCGCCGGCGACCGCCCCACCGAGTTCACCGGGTACGGGTCCACCGAGACGCCCGGAGCGGTCACGCTCGCGACGCTCGAAGCTGGCGAGGAGGGAGCGCCCCGCCCGGCGCCGGCGCTCGTCGAGGGCGCCCGGGGCGAACTCATCCTCGACCGCACCCCGTTCTATCCGGAGGGCGGCGGCCAGATCGGCGACCGCGGGGTCCTGCGCGGACCGGGCGGAATCGCCGACGTCGTGAACACGCGCACGCGCGACGGCCTGGTCGTGCATTCCGTCAAGGTCACGAACGGCTCGATCGGCGTCGGAGACCGGCTGGAGGCGCTCGTGGACCGCGCCCGGCGGGACGGCGCCCGCCAGCACCACACGGTCACCCACCTGCTCCATGCGGCGCTGCG
The DNA here is from genome assembly GCA_965199715.1 of Vicinamibacteria bacterium. Lineage (GTDB taxonomy): Bacteria > Acidobacteriota > Vicinamibacteria > Marinacidobacterales > Marinacidobacteraceae > CBDATA01. The sequence continues at coordinate 288,996 of OZ241322.1, read as the reverse complement.
CGACACGCTCGGGCCGCACGTGAAGCAGGCCGGCTCGCTCGTCGCGCCCGAGCGGCTGCGCTTCGACTTCACCCACTTCGCCGCGCTCACCCCCGGCGAGATCGACGCCATCGAGGGCCGGGTGAACGAGCAGATCCGCGCCAGCCGGGAGGTGCTCGCAAGCGTGATGTCGCTCGACGCCGCCCTCGACCGGGGGGCGCTCGCGTTCTTCGGCGACAAGTACGGGACCGAGGTCCGGGTGATCGAGATCCCCGAGTTCAGCATCGAGCTGTGCGGGGGCACCCACCTCGGAAGCACCGGCGAGGCCGGGCTCTTCCTCATCGCGTCCGAGGAGTCGGTCGCCGCCGGGGTGCGCCGGATCGAGGCGTGGACCGGAGCCTCGGCGCTCGCGCACGTCCGGAGGAGCCGCGGCCTGCTGGGCGAGATCGGGCGCGCCGCCCGCAGCCGGCCGGACGAGGCCCCGGCCCGGTTCGGCAAGCTCGAGGCCGACCTGCGGGCGGCCCGTCAGCAGATTTCAAGGCTCACCGACCGGCTCGCCGGCGGCGCGCGAAGCGACGACGGAATCGAGCGTCTCGGGGATGTCCGGCTCTGGGCGCCGCCGCCGTTCGAGGACGTCTCGAAGAGCGAGCACCGCCGGCTCATGGACGGTTTCCGCGACCGCCAGAAGAGCGGCCCCTGGGCGGCGCTCGTCGCGACCGTCCGCAACGGCCGGGCGGCCGTGATCCTCTCGGTCTCGGACGACCTCGCCCGCCGCCTTCCGGCGAACCGGCTGCTCGCGGACGCGGTCGCCGAGATCGGCGGACGCGCCGGCGGGCGAGCGAACCGCGCCGAGGGCGGCGGCCCGAACGCGGACGGGTTCCCGGCGCTCGCCGAACGGATCCGGTCGGCGATCCAGGATCTGTCGGACGCCTAGCACGAACCGCCCACGACAAGCGGCATAGACATAATGTGTCGCGTCTTCTCGGTTGCAATCCGTCGGGCGGAGACCGGTCGCGCTTGCGGCCTTCCCGCCAGGGTCTCCAACCGAGGATGAAAGAGGTTCCCAAGCCCACGCTCGACATGCTCCGGGCTGCGGAGCGGCTACTGAGGGGACGTCCAGAAGACCCGGAGGATCACGTCAAGAACAACCTGTGCCGGTTCGACTGGACGGCCCCTCCGCATTTCCCGTGGGCGCCGTCCGATTACGAGGCCCGGCAGTGACGACCGGGCGCAACCATTACCCCGAAGGTCCTCACGCAGGCCGCCGACGTCCAGCCGGGTGCAACGACTTCTTCAAGACGAGTGACCACAACGCCGTCCGTTCGGAAGCCGTGGAAGTCCGTGCAGCCTCGCTGCGGCGAAGTCCCCCGCGAATGGCTTGCGCCGATCCTGACTTCGCGACACCTTCTCCCGTTTCTCGTTGACGCGAAGAACGCCGACACGGCGATGGTTCCCGTGGATGGAGCAGGTGAACTCTTGGCCGAAGCCGAGGCCCAAGCGAACGATCTCTGGCTGAAGCTCGACCGGCTCTATAGGGAACAGGTTGGCTTGGGAAGCCACACGCCGCCTTCGTTGCTGGGCCGAATCCAACCACGTTCGAGCGCTCGCGGCACAGCTTCCGCTGAAGCCTCGCCGGCGGCGCGTCGTGATCTACCCGGCGTCCGGAGACTTGATGCGAGCCGGGCACGCAGCGTGCGGAGTCGCGATTCTTGACTCCAAACCGTATTCGCGCCCGGTGGGGTCCGGGGACGAGGCGCGTTTTCTGGTCGCGATCCTGAACGCCCCGTGCCTGAAACTTGCGTTCGAGGAGTGCCGTACAAGCGGTCGTGATTTCCCACAAGAACCCTTGGAACGCGATTCCAATTCCAGCGTGGGATCCGCCGAACACGCTCCACCGGCAGCTCTCCAGATTCGCCAAGCGCGCCGAAGATACCGCGAGGACGCTGCCGCTTCCGGCGAATCAGGTAGCCGCCTCCCGGCGGATCCGCGAACAATGGACCAAAGCGGGACTCTCGGGGACATCGATGGAGTAGTGAAGCAACTCCTCCCCAACTACGCGACGTAGGAGGCGCCGTCAGCGTCGCGCGGGCCTAACGGCGGAAGCGGAAGGCGCGCGCCCGGCCGGCTGCGAGCTCGAAGCTGGCGGATCCGGCCGGGAAGCGGATCGTGCCGCTCGGCCAGTGGAAGACGGTCGAGTCGCCGCCCCGGAACGCCGGCTCCAGCGGAATCGGGTCGCCCGCGCCGGTCCCGAGCGTCAGGCCCGGCCGGTCGTCGTTGCGCAGTTCCCACGTCACGCCGAGCTCGTCGCAGGTCCACGATCCGACGAATGCGGCGAGCGCCGTCTCGTCGGGGACGAAGCTCTCCACCCGACGGTAGCGGAAGTCCCGCTGGCCCGGCGCCGGACCACCACGCGGTCCGGCTCGTCGAGAAGGACCCGGCCCTCGAAGTCCGCGGCGTCGGTCACGAAGGAGCCGGTGGTCCCGTCCCACCACGCACCCTCGATCTCGAAAACCTCCGGCGGATCCGCTTCCTCGAGCGGCGGCAGGAACCGGTCGGCGACCGCCCGCGCCAGCGCGCCCGGATCGGCGCTCGCGGCGTTGCACAGCACGTGCACCGCGAAGGCGTCCTCAGGAAACCGCAGCAGGAACGTGCGGAAACCCACGAACCCGCCGCCGTGCTGGATGACCGCCCGTCCGCCATGCGTCCCGTGGACGAGGCCTCCGGCGTAGGTCTGGAGCCGCCCGTCGGAAAGCTCCCCGCGCCGCAGGAGCGACTCGAGGAACTCGGGACCGAATGCCGCCGGGTCGAGGAACATCCGCTCCCAATGGGCCATCTCCGAGACCGACGTGTACAGGCCGCCGTCGCCGACCATCCCGAGCGTGGTCTCGTCGAGCTCCCAGCCGCCCCCGTCCCGCGGTCGGTAGCCCCGGGCGCGGCCGGGCACCACTTCCCGGACGTCGTCGTGGAAGTGGCTCCCGGTCATGCCGAGCGGCTCGAGGAGCCGCTCCCCGGCGAACTGGCGCAGCGAGCTCCCGGAGACCCGAGGCAGGAGTTGCCCGAGCAGCCAGTAGCCGGAGTTGCTGTAGAGGTACTCGCTGCCGGGCTCGAAGTTGAGCCGCTCGAGCCGCCCGAGCGCGCCGGCCACGTCGGCGTCGGAGTAGTGCGCGTCGTCCCCCTGCCCCCGCAGCCACATGACCGTCAGGTAGTCCCGAATTCCGCTCGTGTGGTGGATCAGGTGACGGACCGTCACCGGATCCGCCCACGCGGGCAGTTCGGGGAAGTGGTGGCGGATCGGGTTGTCGAGCGTCAGGAGGCCGTCGCGCTCGGCGAGCAGCACGGCCGCGACGGTGAACTGCTTCGAGACCGAGGCCATCCGGAAGACCGATTCCGGCGTGAGCGAAACCCCGTCGTCGAGGTTCGCCATGCCGAAGGCGTCCCGGAACGCGAATTCGCCGTTCCGGAGCGCTCCCACGGCGCAGCCGGGCGAGTCGTCCCGATCCCACTCGGCGAAGATCGCCCGAATCGCCTCGGGCGCGGGCTGGAGCGAGACCGCGAGCGCGAGGAGAAGGCTCATCCGCGCTCAAGTATGGCGCCGGGGGCCGGTACGATCCCCCGGTGAGCGAACCCTCGAAACCCGACTCCCGCGGCTTCTCGACCCGCGCCGTCCACGTGGGCCAGCACCCCGACCCCGGCACCGGGGCGGTGGTGGTTCCGCTCGTGCAGGCGACGACCTTCGTGCAGCCGGCGCCCGGTCAGCCGGGCCCGTGGGAGTACTCGCGGACCGGCAACCCCACGCGCGACGCAGCGGAGGCGAACCTCGCCGGGCTGGAGGGCGGGGCCGGCGCCGTGGCCTGCGCGTCGGGGATGGCGGCCATCGTCCTGCTCATGGAGTTCGCGGCTCCGGGATCGCGAGTCGTGGCCACCGCCGACGCCTACGGAGGCACGTGGCGGGTCTTCGATCAGGTGATCCGCCGCCGCGGCGTCGAGTTCACCTTCCTCGACACGAGCGACGCCGGGGCGACCGTCCGCGCCCTCGACGGCGCCGCGATGCTCTTCCTCGAGACCCCGAGCAACCCGCTGCTGCGGGTCGCCGACCTGGCCGCCCTGACCGCCGCGGCTCATGAGCGCGGCGCGCTCGTCGCCGTGGACAACACCTTCATGTCGCCGTACTTCCAGCGTCCGCTGGAGCTCGGCGCGGATTTCGTCGTCCACTCCGCGACCAAGTTCCTGAACGGACACAGCGACGGCGTGGGCGGTGTCCTCATTCCCAGGGGCGACGAGCATCTGGAGCGGCTGCGCTGGCTCCAGAACGCCGCCGGCGCGATCCTGTCGCCGTTCGAGTCGTGGTTGCTGCTCCGGAGCGCCAAGACGCTCGCGCTGCGGATGCGCCAGCACGACGCGAACGGCCGCGCGGTCGCGGCCTTCCTTGACGGGCGTCCGGGAGTCGAGCGCGTCTTCTATCCGGGGCTCGCGCACCATCCCGGACACGAGCTGGCGAAGCGCCAGATGTCGGGGTTCGGCGGCATGGTCTCCTTCGACGTCGGGACCTTCGACCGCGCCAGCGAGGTCATGAGGCGGCTGCGCATCTTCCACATCGCGGAGAGCCTCGGCGGCGTCGAGAGCCTCGTGAACCATCCGGCGGCCATGACGCACGCCTCGATTCCGGCGGAAACCCGCGCCCGGCTCGGCATCGGCGACGGGCTGGTGCGGCTGTCGGTGGGCGTCGAGGACGAAGACGACCTGCTCGCCGATCTGGAGCGGGCGCTCGCCTGAGCCGTGGCGGGGGCCCGGATCGTCGTCCGCGGCCACGTCCAGGGCGTGGGCTTCCGCTACGCCGCCGTCCGGGCGGCGCGGGCGCTGGGCCTGCGCGGCCGGGCGCGGAATCTCCCCGACGGAACCGTGGAAGTGCTCGCCTTCGGCGACGCCGACGACATCCTTCGGTTCCGGGGCGTCCTCAGGAGGGACATGCCCGGCCGGGTGGATCGGGTCGAGGTCGGAGAGATCGGGGATCGGACCCCGCCCGACGGCTTCCGGATCGCGCACTGACGAGTACCATTCGCGCGCATGTCCCGCCCTGCGCCTGTAGCTCAGGTGGATAGAGCGACGGATTCCTAATCCGTAGGTCGCAGGTTCGAGTCCTGCCAGGCGTACGGAACGCATGAGCCTTCCCCGAGTGAATCTCCGAGCCGCCGCGCGCCTCTGGCTCGCGCTGCTCCCCGCGCTCGCCCCCGCGCAGACGGTCCCCGACGACCTCCGCCACCCGCGGGCGGTCCTCGACGTCTTCCTCGGCGAGCAGCTTCGCCCGGCGCCCGACTGGGAGCGGGTCGGACGCGCGCTCGCGCTCCCGTCGGGCGTGGAACCGGGCGAGGCCGAGCGCGTCGGCTCCCGGCTGAAGTCGGTGCTCGACGCGCGGGGACTCCTCGTGGTCATGAGCGCGGTCCCGGCGGACCCCGAGTACCGCGATCCGGAGAGCGACCGGAATCGCTTCCGCCCGTTCCCCGTCCGCCTGCCCGAGTTCGCCCTCGACCGCGACGCCTCCGGCGCCTGGCGGATCGCTCCCTCGACCGTGCTCGGCGCGGACGCGCTCTACGACGCCACGTTCTCGTGGTTCGCCCGGCGGCTGCTCGAGATCCTGCCTCCGGTCTTCGAGCGCTCGCACTTCGGCTTCACGCTGTGGGCCGTGCTCGGGTTCGTCGTCCTCGTCGCCGCCGGATGGCTGCTGCGATGGCTCCTCTCGCTCCTGCTGCGCCGGGCGGTCGCGCCGCTGGTCTCCGTCCGCTCCCGGGTGCTCGGCGACGGCGTCCTCCAGTTGGCCGCGCCGACCGCCACCTTCGCGGGGGTGGCGTTCGCCCGCTACTTCGTCCCCGACCTGCGCTTCCCGGTCGGGGCCAGCCGCGTGCTCGTCTTCCTGCTGACGCTCGCGCTCGCGCTGATCGGAGTCTGGGCGGCGCTGCGGGCCGTGGAAGTCGTCAGCCGGCTTCTGGCGCGGATCGCCGAGCGCACCGAAAACACGTTCGACGACCAGCTCGTGGCGCCGGCGCGGTCGGTGCTGCGGATCGCGGCCGTCCTCGTCTCGGTCCTGATCCTCGCCGAGAGCTACGGCTACTCGATCACGACGCTCGTCGCCGGGCTCGGCCTCGGCGGGCTCGCCGTGGCGCTCGCAGCGCAGGACACGCTCGCCAACGTGCTCGGCTGGATGGCGGTCATCGTGGACCAGCCGTTCCAGGTGGGGGACTGGGTGCTCGTGGACGGCACCGAGGGCACGGTGGAGCGCGTCGGGTTGCGCGCCACGCGGATCCGCACCTTTTACGACTCGGTCATCTCGGTTCCCAACCGAACCGTCGCCAACGCGGTCGTGGACAACATGGGCCAGCGCGAATACCGGCGGATGAAGCAGATGATCCCGCTGCGCCACGACGCGGACCCCGACCGCATCGCGGCCTTCGTGGAAGGGGTCCGCAACGTCGTGCTGGCGAACCCGCGGATGCGCCACGACTACTACGAGGTCCACGTCAACCGCTTCTCCGAGTCGTCGGTGGACGTCCTGGTGTACTGCTTCTTCCGGGTCGATGACTGGCACGAGGAGCTCACCGAGCGCCACAAGTTCATCCTCGAGGTGCTGCGCCTCGCCCGCGCGCTCGACGTCCGACTCGCCGTGCCCGCCCGGAGCCTCAAGCTCGAGGCCACGCCCGAACGGGAGGCGCCGCCCGACGTGGCGACGGACGCGGCCGCGCTGCGGCGGAAGGCGGCCGCCTTCGGCCCGAAGGACGGCTGACTCAGGCGGGGTCGGGCACGAACGGCAGCAGCGCGAACCACCCGCCCCGCAGCATCGCCCGCAGCAGCGGGCTCCGTTCCCTCAACCCCGCGATCCCCAGCTCGGCGAGGAGCGCGTCCGCGAACGCCGGCGGCTCCGGCAGCCGCACGATCCCGACCTCCTCGCCGTCGGGAATCCCGGCCTCGCGCCTCGCGTGGAGGATCGCGGCGTCGAGGCCGCCGAGCTCGTCCACGAGCCCGAGCCCGAGCGCCCGCCGACCCGACCACACCCGGCCCTGGCCCACCGCGTCCACCTGCTCGGCGCTCATGCCTCGCGCGGCGCCGACCCGCTCGAGGAAGACCGCGTACGTGTCCTCGATCCCCTCTCGGAGGCGCTCTCGCTCGGCGGGGGCCAGCGGCGCGGCCGGATTCGCCCAGTTGTTGGAGGGGGCCCCGTCGGGGAACACCGTCTCGAGGGTGACGCCCACCTTGTCGAGCAGCTCGCCGACGTGGAACTTCCCGGCGTACACGCCGATGGAGCCGGTGACGCTCAACGGGCTCGCGACGATGCGCCGCGCCGCGGTCGCCGCCCAGTAGCCGCCGGAAGCCGCCACGTCGCCGAACGAGGCCACGACCGGCTTCCGCTCCCGGACCCGCTCCGCGGCCCGCCAGATGGTGTCGGACGCGGTGTCCGCGCCGCCCGGACTGTCGATCCGCAGGACCACCGCCGCCACCGAGTCCATCTCCCGCGCCTGTTCCAGCGCGGCGCGCACGGTGGCCGCTCCGGCGACCCGCCCGGCGGCGAGGTCGCTGCCGCTCTCGCCCGGGAGGATCGCGCCGTGGACGTGGACCACGGCGATCCGCCGACGGCCTCCCGGACGGCCCGGCGCGTAGTCCCCGAGCGCCGCGAAGCTGGACGCGCCGCCCCATGCGGCCTCCGCCTCGTCGGCGTACGCGACCACGTCCACGAAGCCGGCCTCTCGCGCCGCGTCGGCGAGGTGCGGGCCGCCGCCGAGGAACGCCCGGGCGCGCTCCGTCGCGACGCCCCGGGCCTCGGCCACGTGGCCGGAGACGTGCTCGAACACGTCCGCCGAAAGCGCCCCGAGCTGCTCCCGGTGCGCTTCGGTCATCTCGGACCGGGTGAAGGCGTCGGGGCTGTTCTTGAACGCGCCGATCGCCTCGAACTGGGCGCCGATCCCCATCTTCTCCAGTAGCTCGCCGTACAGCGTGACCCCGAGCGGCGCCCCGACGAGCATCAGCCGGGCCCGCGGGTGGGCGATGACGCGGTCCGCCGCCGAGGCCAGCGCGTAGTCCCGGATCCCCGGCGACTCGAGGAAGGCGACGACGGGCTTGCCGCTCTCCCCGAAGCGGGCCACGGCCGCATGCAGCTCGACGACGCGCGCCCAGCCGAGCGGCGTTCCGCTCCCCCGCATCAACAGGCCCCGGACGCGGTCGTCCAGGGCCGCCGCGTCGAGCGCCTCGACCGCGGCGTGGAAATCGGGCGGTTCGGGGCCGAGCCAGCCCGCCGACCACGCCCGCGTCTCGGGAAGATCCTCGCCCAGATCGAGGACGAGGACGGTCTCCCCCGAGACGCCCGCCCGGCCCAATGAGCCGAGGAAGGCTCCGGCGGCGAGGAGGACTCCGGCCACGGCGATGGCCGCGACCAGAATCAGCGTCAGGCAGCCGCTTCGTCGCGCCGGCGGCGGCCGAACCCCGGTCGCCGGGGGAAACCCGGGCTCGGGCAAGCTAGCGGGCCGGCTCGGCCAACCGCGCGACGCGCGATTCGGCGAGCGGCCGGTAGCGGGAGTCCGCGTGCTCGCTCTCGAGCCGCTCGTAAAGGCGCAGCGCCTCGTCGGACGCGCCCCGCTCCTCCTCGAGCGTCGCCAGCTCGTAGAGCGCGGCGTCCACCGGGAAGCCGTCGTCGCCGCCGAGGAGGCTGCGCAGCGCGTCGGCGGCGTCCTCGACGGCGCCCTCGCCGCGCCGCGCCTGAGCGAATCCGTAGGTGGCGAGCGCCGAGAGCAGGTCCGGGCGGCCCCGCGCGCGGTCGAAGCTCTGCGCCGCGCCGGCCCAGTCGCCCGCTTCCTTGCGGCAGACCCCGGCGAAGTAGGACGCGGTGCGACCCTCGACCGAACTCCCCTCGCTCTCGCCGATCTCGAGCAGCCTCGGGAGCGCCTCGACGCAGACGCCGGCCTCGGACTCGACGTTCCCGACCAGTGCGGTCAACTCGGTCCGCAGCGCGTCCTTCCGGTTCGCCCGCATGGTCAGGAGACCGCCGACGAGCGCCGCCAGGCCCACGACGGCCACGGCGCCCCAGCCGACGGCGCGGGCGTTCGTCCGGCCCCAGTGGATCACCGCGCCGAGCCCGGAGATGAGCTCGTCGCTCTGGAGTTCGTGGCGGTGTTCCCGGCGCATCGCGGACGAATTCTAATCAGACCCGGACGAGGCCGCGCAGCCGGGCGCCGTCCGGAATCTCCCCGTCGCCGACCACCCGCACTTCGCCCTCGCACACGACGTCCTTCCCGAAGCGGACCTCGCCTTGCACCGTGAGCCGGTCGCACGCGACGAGCGAAGGCGGCCCGTGGGGAAAGCGCGCCTCGAGGTCGCTGACGAAACGGCAGCCGCTCAGTTCCACGGTCGGCGGGTCCCGGCGGGGTTCGAGCGCGCCGTTCGGGCCGATCCCGTACACGTCCGACCGCAGCGCCAGCAGGTTCTCGACCGTCTTGACCGGAGCGAAGCGGCGCCGCGGGGTCTCCAGCGCGACCGCGCCGTCGAACGCCTCGATCGCCGTGCCGGCCGCCTGTTCCAACTGGTACACCGGCTCCGACTCCGGATCCCGGGGATCGGCGGTCTTCGGATTCACGATCGTCGGGAGCGGGAGGAACCCGCCGCTGGCGTCGAGCGCGTCCCGCAGCGCCTCGAGGCGAAGCCAGAGGTTGTTCGTGTTGAAGTATCGGTAGCGCCCGTGGTCCCGGGCGAATTCGTCGTCCTCGGCGCGGCACTGGGCGGTCTCCCGCAGGATGAGCCGACCGTCGGCGCGGCGGCGCGCCAGGTGCCCGCCCTTCCAGTCGTCCGGCCGCCGGCGCGCGACCTCCATCAGGAACGGCGCCCCGGAGCGAAGGAAGCGCCCGAGCATCGCCGGGTCGGGACTGCCCCCGGCGTTGTCCACGTTGGAGAGGAAGGCGTACCGGAAGCCCTCGTCCAGCAGGCGGCGGAGCCAGCCGCTCGCCCCGAGCGCGGTGTACGCGTCCCCGTGCCCCGGCGGACACCATTCCAGTTCGGGCCGATCCGGAACCTCGACGGGGAGGAAGTCGGTCCGGCGCAGCTTCGGCGCGACGTGCTGGAGGAAGCTCGCGACCCGTCGTCGCCCGAGCGCGCGGCGCACCGCCCGGTCGGTCGCGAAGCTGTTCATCAGCAGCGGGCGCATGCCGGCGCCCTGGGCCTGCCGCAGCGCGATCTCGAGGAAGGTGAGCCCGGCGGAGGCGTACAGCAGCGCCTTGGGAGCCTGCATCCCCATCGTGGTGCCGAGCCCGCCGTTCAGCGTGATCGCGACCGTGCGGGCGCCATCGGCGGCGCTCGCCGGTTCGGCGGGCTCCTCGGCCCTCGGAATCCCGAGGACCGGCTCGATCTCGTCCTCGGGGATGAAGCCGGGCCCCCGCCGCACCGCCGCCGCCGACCGGGCGAAGCACGCCCGGAAGGCGGCCGGCATGTTCCGCCGCAGCAGCGCCTGCTCGATGGAATCCGTCACGGACGGCGCCGCTCGGAGACGACCATCGCGGCGATGGGGACGAGCGCCGCGAGCCCGGTCCACGCGATCGGCTGCGCCGCTCCGAGGACGACGAGCGCGAGGATCGCGACCGCGCCGAAGGCGAGCCGGAAGCGGGCGTAGCGAGCCGCGAAGGGCGCGGCCAGCAGCAGGTCGGTCGGCGGGACCACGAGCGCGGCGAGGCTGCTGCGGAACTCGGGGAGCGGGCTCAGGACGGCGGCGAGCGTCGCCGCGACCCCGACGAGGCCGAGGACGCCCGCCGTGGCGAAGCGGGCCGGCCGGGCGAAGCGGGGAACCAGCAGTCCGGCGCCGAGGAGCGCCGCCGTCGCGAAGAGCCACGGGAGGTACGGGCGGCTCCCCGGATCGGCGGCGAGGACGTCCCCGTCCCGCCCGCGACGGAGCTGGACCGGCTCCGACCCCAGCCCGCGGCTGATCCCGTGCCGGAGGCCCTCGGGAACGAACATCGCGTCGTAGGGCGTGATCGGACCGTCCGCGGCGCCCCCGACCCCGACTTCCGAAAGCCACAGCAGCAGCGGCCTCGTCACCAGTCCGCGCCGGATCTGGGCGCGGAACCCGAGCTCCCCGGAGCCGTCCAGAAAGACCTCCGGCATGTCGGCGACCCGGGACAGCGCTCCGTCCGTGACCGCGTCCACGTAGTCCCGGACCCTCGTCGTGCAGTTCTCGGTGAAGTGGTTGTACACGTACTCCGACTGCCCGGGCACGAGGTCGGCGGCGAGCATCCCGAGAAGCTCCTCCCGCGCCTCGAGCGGGAGGTCGAGGTCCTGGCGGAAGACGCTGCGGTCGTGGCCGAAGTACGTCGCGAGCGTCTGCTCGTAGGTCGTGAGGCCGAGCCAGAACCGCGCCTCGCCCCGCAGCACCTCGGTCGCGAGGCCGACCGGGCGGCTGAAGTCGGTCACCCCGTAGTTGAAGCAGATGCGGTCCACGCACAGCGCCGCGTGCCCCCACTCCCGGAACAGCACCATGTGGTCCGGCCCCATCGTCAGCACGAAGATCTCCCCGGGCTCCGACCCCAGCAGTCCTTCCGGCGCGGCGGAGGGCTGGACGGCGAGCAGCGAGAGCGCCGCCGCGAGAAGGCTCACGGTCGGAATTCTATGGGGGCCGATCCTTATACTCGGGCGGTTGCCCATCCCTCCGGTCCGGCGCAAGGCGGACGTTCCCCTGCCTCCGCCGCCGGGACGTCCGGCGCACGGGCGATCGGATCCGGTCCGGGGCGAGGCGCTCATCTTCTGGGACCCCGCCGACCCCGAGCGCAAGCAGGACGCGATCGACACCGACCAGATCACGCCGTCCGCGTGGTGCGTCTCCGAGAGTCTCGACGACCTCGACCGGCGCTGGAAGGAGGGAGCGTTCCGCCACCTCATGCCCGATTTCGCCGATCGGGTGGCGAATGGCCAGAACTTCCTGATCGCCGGAGACCGCTTCGGCGTCGGCTCGTCGCGCGAGATGAGCCCGGCCGGGCTGCTCGGGATCGCGCGGGACGCAGGCACGACGCTCGTCGTGGTGGTCGGGAGGGATCCGGGAGCCATCTTCGCGCGCAACGCCGTGAACCTCGGGCTGGACGTGCTGGAATGCCCCGAAGCGGTCGCCGACGCCGAGGACGGCCATCGCTTCCGCTTCGACCCGAGGACGCGGGGGCTGACCAACGAGACGCTCGGGCGCGACTACTGGCCGAAGCCGCTCACCGAGCGGGAGGAGGCCCTGCGGCGCGACGGCGGCGTCTTTCGGGTCGGCCGCCGCGAGTTCCTCGCGTCGCTGGACCGGAGCGCCGAGGTCGCGTGGCCGGCCCCGCCGCTCGCCCGGCGGATGAGCGTGACCGAGCAGATCCTCGCGGCGCACCGGGTGGACCCGAAGGCCTCGATCCGCCCCGGCGAGACGGTCCTCGTCCACGCCGACCTGCTCCCGGCGTCGGACGGCACCGCCCCCTTCGCGATCCACGCCTTCCGGGAGATCACCGGGGGCGCGATCCACCCCCGGCGGGCGGCGATCGCGGCGGACCACTTCGTGTTCACCGGGCGGAAGGCGGACAAGCGGCAGACCGCCATCAGCGAGGACTTCGCCCGCGCCGAAGGGCTCGAGCACCCGTGGTTCGCGAACCCGGGCGACGGCATCTTCCACTTCTACTTTCCCGAGCAGGGGCTCGTCATGCCGGGCGCGGTCATCGCCGGCGCCGACAGCCACAGCCGGGCGTACGGCGCCTACGGGGCGTTCGGGGTCGGGATCGGCTCCACCGCGCTCGGGTTCGGCTGGGCCACCGGGAGCGTGCTGCTCACGCCGGGGCCGGGCCGGCGCGTGGTGCTCACCGGTGCTCCCCCGCCCTGGTCGTCAGGCAAGGACGTGGTCCTGCGGCTCATCGCCGGGTGGAACGGCGGCGCGCGGGGGATGTCGGTGGAGTTCGCCGACCCGGGCGGCGTCCTCCCGGTGACCTGGCGCAACACGATCTGCAACATGATGGCCGAGGCCGAGGCGCTCAGCGGGATCTTCCCTTTCGACGAACGGACCCGCGCGTGGTACGCCGAGCACGGCGTCTCCGAGTTCCCCTGGACTCCGCCCGCCGCCGGCTCCGGCGCCCGGTTCGCGGTCGAGGAGGAATTCTCGCTGGAGAACGTCCGCCCGTTGGTCGCCCGCCCGTGGGCGCCCGGCAACGCCGCGCCGGCGGAAGAGGTCGCCGCCGAACGCATCCCGTTCGACTGCGCGTACATCGGCTCGTGCACCAACGGCAGCTACGACGACCTGCTGGTCGCGGCGCAGGTCGTCCGGGCCGCCCGCGACCTGGGGCGCGACGAGGCGATCGGGAAGTTCGTCGTCTTTCCCGGCTCGGGAGGCGTCCGGCGCCGCATCGAGTCCCCCGACGCCCGGCTCGACGGCGAGTCCATCGCGTCGGCGTTCCGGTCGGTGGGCGGCACCATTCGCGCCTCGTGGTGCGGCCCCTGCTTCGGCCAGGGCGAGGACGCGCTCCAGCCGGGGATGCGGGCGATCACGTCCTTCAACCGCAACTGGAAGGACCGCATGGGCCGGGGCGGCGAGGGCTGGCTCGCGAGCCCCGCGGTCGTCGCGGCCTCGGCGCTGCTCGGGTACATCGGCCCGCCGGCCGAACTGGGCCTCGAATGGGATCCGGCCCGCTTCGGCGGATGAGCGTCCGCCTCGACCGCTTCCAGCCGCCCCTGCCCCGGGAGCGCCTGCTGGCGGAAGGACCGCCGGGACCGGACGCGATCCCCCTGGACGTCGCGATCGTGGGCGGCGGCCCCGCCGGGCTCTCGGCGGCGATCCGTCTGGCCCAGATCGCCGACGGAGTCTCGATCGGCGTGTTCGAGAAGGCCGCCGAGTTCGGGGGCCATTCGCTGTCCGGGGCGGTCGTGAACCCGGTGGGGTTCCGCCAGCTCTTCCCCGACGTTCCCGACGAGGAGCTGCCGTTCCGGGGCGAGGTCCGAAGCGAGCGGTTCCGCTTCCTCACCCGCCGCCGCGCGATCCCGTTGCCGCCGCCGCCCACGATGAAGAACCACGGCGCGCGCGTCGGTTCGCTCGGCGAAATGGTCCGCTGGCTCGCCGGCAAGGCCGGGGAGCTGGGGGTCGAGCTCTTCCCCGGGTTCGCCGTCGGCCAGCTCTTCATGGAAGGGGAGCGCGTCGCCGGGCTGCGCACCGTCCCCGCCGGGCTGAGGCGCGACGGAACCCCGGGCCCGGCGTGGGAGCCGCCCGCCGAGATCGCCGCCCGCGTGGTGGTGCTCGCGGAGGGCGCCCGGGGGCCCCTCGGCCAGGCGGCGCGGGAGCGGAACGGGGTGAGTTCCACCGGGGCCGAGGCGTTCTCGCTCGGGGTGAAGGAGCTGTGGCGTTCGCCGAACCCGGTGCCGACCGTGACGCATGCGGCGGGGTTCCCGCTGCCGCGCTCGGCCTTCGGGGGCAGCTTCCTCTACCCCATGGGGGAGGACCTGTCCGCCATCGGCCTCGTCGTCGGGCTGGACGCCCCGGCGGAAGCCCTGAACGCGCATCGCCTCCTGCAGCGGCTCAAGGAGCATCCGTTCGTACGGCCGCATCTCGAAGGCGGCGAATGCCTCGAGTGGGGCGCGAAGATCATCCCCGAGGGCGGCCCCGCCGCCGTCCCCGAGCGCCTTTCGGGGCCGGGGGTCCTGTTCGTCGGCGACGCTGCGGGCTTCGTGGACGTCCCCTCGCTCAAGGGCGTCCACTACGCGATGCTCTCGGGGATCCTCGCCGCCGACGCGATCCGTTCGTTCCTGACCGCGGACGTGCCGCTGTCGATGTACGACGCGATGGTCCGGGACAGCCCCATCCAGAGCGATCTGGACCGCACCCGGAACATGCGTCCGGCGTTCGCCCGGGGATTCCTTCCGGGGGTCGCCGTCTCCGCGCTCGCGACCCTGACCGGCGGCCGCCTGCCCCCAGGCTCGCTGACCATGCCGCGCGACGCCGCCGTCTTGAGGGAACCGCCCGCCGCGGCGGCCGAGCCGGCGGGCCTCTCCAAGATGGACGGGGTGTTCCGAAGCGGCAACAACTCGCCCGAAGACGCCCCGCGGCACCTCGTCGTCCCGGACAACGTTCCCGAGGCCGTCGCCGGCCTCTGGCGCGAGATGTGCCCCGCCGGGGTCTATGACGTCCGCAACGGGAAGCTGGAGGTCCACCCGTCCAACTGCGTGGACTGCCGCGCCGCCGACGTGCTCGGCCCGCGCTGGACGCCGCGCGCCGGCGGGAGCGGCCCGCGCTGGCGGCGGATGTGACTCAGGCGGCGTCGCGCGAGAGGTAGTCCAGCAGGTCGATCGAGGTCAGCAGGCCGAGCGCCCGGCTCCCGTCGGTCACCACGCCGATCCGCCCCGCGGCGAGCACGTTCGCCAGGTCGTCGATCGGCAGCGCGGCGTCCACCGTCTCGATCGCGTCCTCGCGCACGAACCCGGCGATCGAGTCCTCCCCCTGCCCGCCCTGGAGCAGCCCGCCGAGCAGGCTCGCCTCGCTGACCACCCCGACGAAGGCGTCCCCGTCGGTGACCGGAAGCTGGGACACGTCGTGCCGGCGCATGAGCTCCACGACCTCGCGCAGCCCGGCGCCCCGGGGAACGCTCACGATCTCCGCGCCGCCCTTCGCGGCGAGCACGTCGGCGACCGACCCCGTCCCGAAGGCGTGGCCGAGGAAGCCGTTCTGTCGCATCCAGTCGTCGCTGAACACCTTGGACAGGTAGCGGTTGCCCGAGTCGGGGATGAGCACCGCCACGAGCGCCCCTTCGGGAACCCGTTCGGCCGCCCGCGCCGCCGCCACCATGGCCGACCCGGCGGAGCCGCCGACGAAGAGCCCCTCCTCCCGCGCCATCCGCCGGGCCATGTGGAAGGACTCGCGGTCGGAGACCTGGATCACCTCGTCCACCACGCCGAAGTCGATGGTGGACGGGATGAAGTCCTCGCCGATCCCCTCGACCTTGTACGTGCGGGCCTCGCCCAGCTTGCCGGTGCGGAAGTACTCGTCGTAGAGCGAGCCGATGGGATCCGCGCCGACGATCCGCACCGCCGGGTTGCGCTCCTTCAGGAAGCGCCCGACGCCCGAGATCGTCCCCCCGGTTCCGAGGCCGCAGACGAAGGTGTGGAGGCTCTCGCCGAGCTGGCCCCACAGCTCCGGCCCGGTGCTCCGGTAGTGCGTCTCGGGGTTCACCGGGTTGTGGTACTGGTTCGCGTGGACCGCCCCGTCGGTCTCCTGCACGAGGCGGCGGGCGACGCTGTAGTAGCTGCGCGGGTCCTCGGGCTCCACCGCCGTCGGGGTGATGACGACCTCGGCCCCCATGGCCCGCAGCGCCCGGATCTTCTCGTCGCTCATCTTGTCGGGCATCACGAGGATCGCCCGGTACCCCTTGACGGCCGCGACGAGCGCGAGGCCCATCCCGGTGTTCCCGGACGTCCCCTCCACGATGACGCCGCCCGGCTGCAACGTCCCCGATCGCTCCAGATCCTCGATGATCGTGATCGCGATGCGGTCCTTCACCGAGCCGCCCGGGTTGAAGGACTCCATCTTGGCCACGAGCCGGCCGGGCAGTCCGGCCCCGATGCGCCGCAGCGCGACGATCGGCGTGTCGCCGACGGTCTCGAGGATGGAGGGGGCGATCTGCGGGGATGCGGTCATGGGCTTTCGTTCCAGTGGGGCCGAAGAACCTCGCCGGCCAGCGCCCCGGTCATCTCCCCGTCCCGGATGGCGAACGCGCCGCCGACGAGCGCGTACTCCACGCCCTCGGCGAGCCGGTGGGGGTCCTCGTAGGTCGCGCGATCGGCGAACCGTTCCGCGTCCACGACGATCAGGTCCGCGATCTTCCCCGGCGCCACGAGACCCCGGTCGCGCATCCGGAACACCGTCGCGGGAAGGCTCGTCATCCCCCGGACCGCCGCGGCGAGGCTCTGGACGTTCCGGTCGCGGACGTATCGGGCGATCCGCCGGGGGAAGGCGCCGTAGAAGCGTGGGTGGGGATGGCCCTCGCCCATGGGGACGAGGCCGCCGTCCGACGAGCCCATGGTCCACTCCCGGCGCATGATGCGGGCGATGTCGTCCTCCGACATGTTGAACGAGACGAGGCCGGCGCCGCCGTTTTCGAGGAGGCGCAGCGCCGCGTCGATGGGCTCGATCCCCCATTCCCCGGCGAGGTCGTCGAGGTATCGGCCCTCGAGCGCCGGATCCGCCCGGTGCTGGGAGAGGAGCAGCGTGTCGGCCCCGCCCCGGCGCTCCAGCGCAACCAGCATGTCGGCGCGCAGCCGCTGTCGCTCGGGCCCCCGCAGCCGCCGTTCGAGCGGCGAGGGCATGCCGGGCATGGTCTCGCCCGCCTGCGCCCAGCGCGGGACGAGCGCCCCGGTGACGCTCGTCCCCGACGCCTCGTAGGGGTACTGGTCGGCGAACGCCTCGACGCCCCGCGCCCGGGCCTCCTCGATCCGCGCGATCGCGGCCTCGCTCTGGCCCCACACGGTGGGCCCGAGCGCCTTGAAGTGGGTCACCACGCCGCGGATCCCGTTGATCTCGGCGACCTCGATGACCTCCTCCACCGCCGCGACGAGGCCGACGTTGTAGTCGCTCTCGTCCCGGACATGGCTCGAGAACGCCCCGAACGGCGCGATTTCGGCGGCCAGCCGGACCACCTCGTCGTTCTCGGCGTAGCTCCCCGGCGCGTAGTAGAGCCCGGCCGACATCCCGAAGGCGCCCGCGTCCATGCCGGCCCGGACGAGCTCCGCCATGCGCTCCATCTCGGACTCGTCCGGAGGACGCGCCTCCATCCCCATGACCTCGCGCCGGACCGACCCGTGGCCGATCATGAGCGCGACGTGGACTCCGGTTCCGCCGGCCTCGAGCGCCGCCCGCAGCCCGTGGAGGTCGGGATCGCCGCCGCCGTCCGGGTTCACCATCACCGTGGTGATCCCCTGCCGCAGGATCGGCTCGGCGCCCCTCAGCTCCTCGGTCAGGAGTCCGCCGACGGCGTGCGAGTGCGGGTCGATGAACCCCGGCATGACGGTCAGCCCGGTCGCGTCCACGATCTCGGCCCCCGCGGGAACCTCGTCCTCAGGCACGATCCCGACCCGGACGATCCGGTCGCCGACCGTGAGGACGTCAGCCCGAAACCAGGGGTTGCCGCTCCCGTCGAGCACCCGCCCGCCCTTCACGAGCGTCGCGGGCTCCTCGGCCGGCGGGGCCGCGCACGCGAATCCGGCGATCAGGAGCGCGCCGGGCAGCCATCGCACGCACGAATCCTAAGGGAACGGGGGCGGGCCTCCCTATACTCCCTGCCGTCGATGCGGACGGCCCTCGTGATCCCGGCCCGGAACGAGGAGATCGGCGTGGCCCACGTGCTCACCGCCCTGCCCCGCGAGTTTCTGGACCGGATCGTCGTCGTCGATAACGGCTCCGCCGACGGCACCGCCGACGTGGCGCGCCGGCTCGGGGCCATCGTGGTCAGCGAGCCGCGGCCCGGCTACGGCCGCGCCTGCCTCGCCGGCGTGGCGGCGCTTCGGCCCGATCCGCCCGACGCGCTGCTCTTCCTCGACGCCGACGCGAGCGACGCCCCCGAGGAGCTTCCGGCGGTGCTCGCCCCGCTGCGCTCGGGCGAAGCGGACCTGGTCATCGGCTCCCGCAGCCGGGGCGACATGGACGAGCGGGCGCACCCGGCGCACGCGCGGCTCGGCAACCGGCTGGCCACGTTCCTCATCCGGCTGCGCGCCGGCTACCGGTTCACCGACCTCGGTCCCTTCCGCGCCATCCGCTGGCGGGCCTTCGAGGCGCTCGGAATGCGCGACCCGGATTTCGGCTGGACCGCCGAAATGCAGATCCGCGCCGCGCTCGCCGGCCTTCCCGTGGTGGAGGTGCCGGTGACCTCGCGGCGGCGCGTGGGTCGGTCCAAGATCTCGGGCACCTTCGGCGGCTCGTTCATGGCGGGCCTGAAGATCATCCTCACGGTGCTGGCGACGCCGGCGACCTGATCGGGGGCGGCATGGTGCGAAAGACGAAGATCGTCGCGACGCTCGGCCCGGCGAGCCGGGATCCGGCCACGGTCCGCGCCATGATCGAGACCGGGCTCGACGTGGTCCGCATCAACTGCGCCCACGAATCCGCGCAGGACCTCGCCGGGCGCGTCGAGATGGTGCGCGGCGTGGCGGAGGCGTGCGGGCGGCCGGTGGCGGTTCTCGCCGACCTCGCCGGGCCCAAGATGCGCACCGGCCCGGTCCCCGACGGCGGAGTGCGCCTCAGGGCCGGCCAGAAGCTGACGCTGACCAGCCGTTCCGTGCTCGGGACCAGCGAACTCGTCTCGATCAGCTATCCGCAACTCGCCCGGGACGTGCGCAAGGGAGACCTGATCCTCCTCGACGACGGCGTGCTGCGCGTGCGGGTGGTCGGCCAGGGCGACGCCGACGTGGAGGCGGAAGTCGAGGTCGGCGGGCTCCTCCTCGCACGCAAGGGAGTCAACCTCCCCGGGGTTCCGCTGTCCGGGCCCGCGCTCACGGTGAAGGACCGGACCGACCTCCAAGCGGCGGTGAAGGCCGACGTGGACTACGTCGCGGTCTCGTTCGTCCGCCGCGCCGACGACGTGCGGAAGGTGCGCGAGCTGCTCGCGCAGGCGGGGCGCGAGGACATGCCGGTGATCGCCAAGATCGAGCGTCCGGAGGCGCTGCGGAGCCTCGAGGAGATCGTCCGCGCCGCCCACGGCGTGATGGTGGCGCGGGGGGATCTGGGCGTGGAGATCGGCGCCGAGCGGGTGCCCATCATCCAGAAGCAGATCATCCACGAGGCCAACCGCCGCGGGCGGATCGCGATCACGGCGACCCAGTTGCTGGATTCCATGATCGAGAACCCGATGCCCACCCGCGCCGAGGCCTCGGACGTGGCCAACGCGATCCTCGACGGCTCGGACGCAGTGATGCTCTCCGGAGAGTCCGCGATCGGAAAGTACCCGGTGGAGGCGGTGCGCACGCTGGAGCGGGTGGCCGCCTACACCGAGGAGCACGCCGAGTTCGCCGAACAGCAGCACCACCTCTCGCTGATCGACCGCAGCCGGGTGGAGCAGGCGGTCGCCGCGGCGGCGAAGGAGGCCGCGACCGCGACCGCCGCGGTCTGCATCGTGGCGTTCACCGACTCGGGCGCCACCGTGCGTCAGGTGAGCCGGATGCGCCCCGAGTGCGCCATCCTCGGCTTCACCGTCACCGACCGGGTGTACCGCCGCCTCGCGCTCCGCTGGGGCGTGCGCCCGATGCGAAACCGGCGCTACGACACGACCGACGAGATGCTCTCGGCGGCGCTGGACACGCTGCGGTCCGAGCGCCTCGTCGCCCCCGGCGACCGGGTCGTCCTCGTGTGCGGGGCGACGCAGCTCAGCGGCGCAACCAACATGATGAAGGTCGAGATCTGCTGACCGGCGCGGCGCGGCATCTCGCCGCGGGCGAAGATCGGAGGCAGGCGAACGCCGGGATGAGCGCGCGGAATTCAGCATCCTGTGCTAGTTTCCGGTCGGTCTCGCGGGGGCGATTAACTCAGTGGCCAGAGTGCTACCTTCACACGGTAGAAGTCGCAGGTTCAAGTCCTGCATCGCCCACCAGGCCGCCGCTACGCCTGCCTGAGCTCCAGCAGCGCGCCGCCCGCGCTCTTCGGGTGGACGAAGGCCACGAGACGCCCGCCCGCTCCCGGACGGGGGCGCTCGTCGAGGAACCGCGCCCCCCGTTCCCTGAGCGCCGCCATCGTCCGCTCGATGTCCGCCACCTCGAAGCAGACGTGATGGAGCCCGGCCCCGCGCCGCTCGAGGAAGCGGCGCACCGGCGACTCCGGGTCCGTCGGCTCGACCAGCTCCAGTTGCGCGCCGCCGCCGTCCGGCGCGACGAAACGGGCGACGACCGAAAATTCGGGCACCTCGTGGAACTCGCGCTCCTCGAGACCCAATAGCGACTCCCAGAGCGCCGCCCCCTCGCTCGAATCCGGGGTCGCGATCCCCACGTGGTGGAGCCGGAGCGCGATCGGCCGTCCGACGCGGGGTTTCCCGGGCCTTGCCGCAAGCGCCCGCTCCGCCTCGGCCACCAGCTCCCGGACCCCCGCCCCGGTCGTCGCCGTCGTGACGAGCACGGGCCCCGAGCGCATGCTGCGCCAGCTTGCGGCGTGCGCTTCCGCGCCCGGGCGGTCGCCCTGGTTCACGACCACGAGCTCCGCGATCTCGAAGAGCCCGGCCTTCGCCGCCTGCACCGAATCCCCGAGGCCCGGGGCCGTGACCGCGAGCGTCAGGTCGGCGAGACCGGCGGCGCGCACGTCCCCCTGCCCCACTCCCGCCGTCTCCAGCAGCACCCGGCGAAATCCGGCGGCGGCCATCAGCCGCAACGCCGGCTCGACTTGGGGAGCGAGCCCGGCGTCCGCGTCCCGCGCCGCCATGCTCCTCCAGAAGACGGCGCCTTCGTCGCTCGCGAGGCGCGTCCGGTCGCCGAGCACCGCGCCCCCGGTCGCCGGACTGGTGGGATCCACGGCGAGGACCGCCGTCTTCACCCCGTCGGCGAGCCAGCGCTCCGCCGCCGCGGCGAGAAGCGCGCTCTTGCCCACTCCGGGCGGTCCGGTCGCGGCCACGACCCGACAGTCCTCCGGCCACGGCTCGGCGAACGCCGCCGCCCGCGCGTCCGGATCCCCGCTCTCGACGCGGGTCAGCAGCCGCGCCAGCGTCCGCCGGTCGCCGCGGCGAAGCGCGGCCAGCGCCGCGTCCGGGGGCCGCAATCAGCCGCTGAGCCGGCCCAGAAGCCGCCGGGCGATGATGAGCCGCTGGATTTCGGACGTGCCCTCGCCGATCGGCATGAGCCGCGCGTCCCTGAGAAAGCGCTCCACCGGGTAGTCGCGGACGTACCCGTACCCGCCGAGCGTCTGCACCGCCCGGTTCGTCACCCGCACCGCGGCCTCGCTCGCGAACAGCTTCGCCGTCGCCGACTCCAGCGTCGTCTCGCGCCCCGCGTCCTTGAGCCGGGCCGCGTGCTGGATCAACTGGCGCGAGGCCTCGATCTCGACGTGCGAGTCCGCGATCGGAAACCGGACCCCCTGGAACTCGGCGATCGGGCGCCCGAACTGCTTGCGCTGTCCCGCGTAGGCGGCGGAAGCGTCGAGCGCCGCGCCGGCGATCCCGAGCGAGAGCGCGGCGATGCTGATGCGGCCCCCGTCGAGCACCTTCATCGCGGCGCGGAATCCGTCGCCCTCGGCCCCGAGCAGGTTCCCCGCGGGCACCCGGCAGTCCTCGAAGACCATCTCCGAGGTGTCCGACGCGCGATGCCCCAGCTTGCGCTCCTTGCGCCCCGCCCGGAACCCGGGCATCCCGCGCTCCACGATAAAGGCCGAAATCCCGCCGGCCCCGGCTTCCGGATCGGTGGAGGCCATGCAGATCGCCACGTCCGCCACCGACCCGTTGGTCGTGAACGTCTTGCTGCCGTTCAGGACCCAGTCGCGGCCGTCGCGCACCGCGGTCGTGCGGGTTCCCGACGCGTCGCTGCCGGCCTCCGGCTCGGTCAGGCTCCACGCGCCGAGCGCCTCGCCGGACGCGAGCCGACGCAGGTGCCGGTCCTTCTGCTCGTCGGTTCCCTGCTCGTAGATGTGGTTCGCGGCGAGCGACACGTGCGCCGCGACCGTGATCGCGAGCGAGGCGTCGGCGCGCCCCAGCTCCTCGATCAGGACCGCGTATTCGGGGTAGCCGAAGCCGGCGCCGCCGAGCTCCTCCGGGAAGATGGGCCCGAGGAAGCCGAGCGGCCCGAGCGCCCGGACGGCCTCCTCGGGGAAACGCTCCGCCTCGTCCCAGTCCGCGGCGTACGGAAGGATCTCCGCCGCGGCGAACTCCCGGACGGCTTCCCGGATCTGGCTCTGGGTCTCGGTGTCTCCGGGAACCGGGTCTCCGCGCATCTCCCGGAATTCTACGCCGTCACTCGGACCGGACGAACGGGAGGCGGTTCACGGCGAGCGCCCCGTTGCTCACGACCGCGATCACGTCCTGGATCGCGGACATGTCCTCGAGCGGGTTCTCGGCCAGCAGGATGATGTCCGCCTCCTTGCCGACCTCCAGCGATCCAGTGTCGTCGGCGATCCCGAGCAGTTCCGCCGTGTGGATCGTCGCGCCCCGGATCGCTTCGGCCGGCGGAATCCCGAGCCTCGCGAACGCGGCGACCTCGGCGCCGATCCGGCTCACGCTCTCCGGGTCGTAGTGGGTGTCGCTGCCCGCGATCACCCGCACGCCGGCCGCGTGCGCCGTCCGGATCACCCGCTCCATCCGCGGCACCATGAAGTCGGCGCGGATCGCCAGCACCGGGTGGTCGTAGTCGCCGCCCGGTTCGGCGAGGTCGATGAGCGTCGTGTACGTCGGGACCAGCGCCGTCCCCCGCTCGGCCATGAGATCCAGCGTCTCCCGGGTCAGGAACGTCCCGTGCTCGATGCTCGCGACCCCGGCCCGCACCGCGGCGCGGGCGCCCTCGTCGCCGTGCGCGTGGCAGAGCACCGGGACCCCGAGCCGGGCCGCCTCCTCGACCACCGCCCGCAACTGGGCCTCGGTGTAGGTCTGCTTCCTCGGATCGGTGTCGGGGAGCCCGGCGCGTTCGGTCGCCCGGACCTTGATCGCCCGGACGCCGTTCTCGGCGTTCACCCGGACGAGGAGACGCAGCTCCTCCTCGGACTGGATGTCCCCCGAGATTCCGTAGAGGCTCTCCGACGCGAGCCGCGACTCGCCGATCTGCGGGGTCACGAAGACCCCGGCCCCGAGGTAGTCGGGCCCGGGGAGGTGGCCCGCTTGCACCATCCGGCCGATGGCCACGTCCCGATAGGACCCCACGCTCGCGCTGCGCATCGTCGTCACCCCGCTTTCGAGCGCGCGGCGGACCTGGGAGAGCGTGTCGGCGTGGGTGTGGGCGTCGAGGAAGCCGGGCATGACGAACTTGCCCGAGGCGTCCACGACCTCGGCCCCCGCCGGAGCCGGGTCGGACCCGATCGCGAGGATGCGCCCGCCGCCCACGAGAACGTTCGCTTCCCGCATTTCGCCCGAGACCACGTCGAGCACGGATCCGCCGACGATGGCGAGTTCGGCCTCTTGCGCCGACGCCGGCGCGGCCGGAAGGAGAAACGCGAGGAGGAGGCGAAGCGTCATGGTCCGCCCATCGTCCCACAGACCGCGTAGAGTCAGGGCCATGGCCCGTCCGCGGGAACCGCTCGACCGCCCGTGGGCGCTCGTGCTCATCGTCGCGCTCTACGCCGCCTCGATCCCCTGGTGGGCGCCCGGGGGCGTTCCCTCGATCTGGCTCGGGACGCCCTCGTGGGCGCTCGTCTCGCTCGCCTGCACGCTCGCGGCGGCCGGGCTCGTCGCCTTCTCGGCGACGCGCCACTGGAAGGACCGGTGAGCTTCGCGTCGGCGGTCGTCGCCGCGCTCGCCGCCTACGTCTGCGTCCTCGCCGGACTCGGGATCCGCGCCCGACGCGCCCGGCGCGCGGAGTCGCTCGGGGACTTCTACCTCGCCGGGCGCAACCTCGGCCCGGTCGTGCTGCTGTTCACGCTCTACGCCACCCAGTACAGCGGCAACACGCTCGTGGGATACCCGGGCGAGGCCTACCGCATCGGCTTCCCGTGGGTGATGAGCGTCGGGTTCATGATGGCGATCGTGGTGGTCTATCTGGTCATCGCGCCGCGGCTTCGGGCCGCCTCCGAGGCGCGCGGCTTCGTCACCCCGGCGGACTGGCTGGACTACCGCTACGACTCGCCGGCGCTGACCGGAATCGCCAACCTGCTCATGGCGGCGGCCATCCTGAACTACCTGTTGGCCCAGCTCCTGGCGATGGGCCACGTCGTGAACGGGCTGTCGGGCGGAGCGATCCCCTTCGCGGCGGGCGTGCTCGTCCTCGCCGGCGCGATCCTCGGCTACGAGCTGCTCGGCGGCCTGCGCGCCGTCGCGTGGACCGACTGCCTCCAGGGCGGGTTGCTCGCGATCGGCCTCTTCGGGCTCCTCGCGGCGGCGGCGTTTTCCGGCGAGACGCTCGGCGACACCACCCGCTGGATCCTCGCGAACCAGCCGGAGAAGGCGCTCGCGCCCGACGCCGCGACCCTGACGACGTGGGCCAGCACCGTGCTCCTGATCGGCTTCTCCGGTGCGGTGT
This sequence comes from Vicinamibacteria bacterium, assembly GCA_965199715.1. GTDB lineage: Bacteria > Acidobacteriota > Vicinamibacteria > Marinacidobacterales > Marinacidobacteraceae > CBDATA01. Next base: position 263,883 of record OZ241322.1, on the reverse strand, counting down.
ACCCGCAGGCCATCCAGCGCATCTTCGCCGCCCGCAGCACCCGGTCCCTGCGCCACGCGATCGCGGTCCTCGCCTTCCTGCCGTTCCTCACCACGCTCCCCGTCTTCCTCGTCGGAATCCTCGCGCTGCCCCGCCTTTCCGGGCTCTCGGGAGTCGCCGCCGATCAGGTGCTCCCGGCGCTGCTGCGCGACTGGTCCGCCGGGTCGCCAGCGATGTTCGTCATGAGCATCCTGACGGTCGTCGGGGTCGTTGCGGCGATCATGTCCACCGCCGACTCGGTGCTGCTGACGCTGTCGTCCATGCTCGCGAAGGACGTGGCCGGGCCGGCGCTGCGGCGGTCGGGGCGGAAGATCGGCGAGGAGAGCCTGACCCGGGTCGGGAAGCTCTTCTCGCTCCTCGTCATGGGGGCGCTCGTCGCGGTCGCGCTCACGCCGCGCATCAGCCTCTGGGGCCTGCTGGAGCTCAAGATGGAGTTGCTGGTGCAGGCGGCCCCCGCCTTCGTCCTCGGGCTCGCGTGGTCGCGGACGTCGCCACGGGCGGTCCTCGTCGGGATCGTCGCCGGAACCGCGCTCGCGGCCGGCCTCACGCTCGCCGGCTACGACAAGGTGGGCGGAGTGCACGCCGGGTTGCTCGGCGCACTCCTGAACGCGGCGATCGCCGTGGGAGGCTCGCTGCCTACATTCCCTTCACGCGGCCCGCGATCCGATAGCACTGGAAGATGACGTGCCACGCGATCGCCACGATCGCGAGCCAAGCCACCCAGTAAAGGTCGGACGGGATGCCGAGGTTGCCGCCGAAGAACGGGGTCGCGTGCTCGTTGGCCATCGCCCAGAGCAGCGGAAGCGACATGTAGGTGTTGTGCTTCGACCGCAGGCCCGCGAGCGCCGGGTCGGCGGCGGCCGGAGCCTCGCCGCCCTTCACCGCGGCGATGATCCGCTTCTGGGCCGGCCAGATCCGGAACCAGACGTTGAAGGCCATCATCGTGCCGAACATGGCTCCGGTGTGGATGAGCACCGAGCGGGGGTCGAAGCCGCCGACGTTCACGAACGCCCAGACGGTCGCCGAAAGCAGCAGGAACGACACGATCGTCGCGGCGCGGACGTTCGACTTGAGGCCGCTGCTCCACAGCGCGTCATAGACGAACACCGCGAGGAACGTGACCGCCACCATGGCGAGCGCGCCCATGCCGCCGAGATCGGTCAGGCCGCCGTGGTAGAAGAGGAGGAGGAGCAGAAGCACGCCGGTGATCCACGTCCACGCGGCGCCCCAGCGGAACCAGTAGAGCGCCCGCGGCATCAGCTCGGGAACGACCTTGCGCTTGGTGGCGGCGTCAAGCTGCGCCGTCATCGGGCCGTTCACGAAGTTGAAGAAGTACAGGTGTCCGATCCAGATGATCCCCACGAAGACGTGAAGCCACCGGAAGAGGAACTGCAGCGGTTCCATCATCTTGCCGTTCTCCTCGATTTCCGCCGGTTCGGGCCGGCCGGCTGAGAGTAGCAGGTTCATCGGAGTCCGATATCCGGCCAGTTCCACGAACCCGCGCCCCGCGTTCCGACCGTCGATCTCCACTCGCACGGCCCCTTCCCAGTACGGAATGTCCGGCCCCGGCGCGCCCCGCTCCTTGCGGTTCTCCTGCTCGAGGAGGACCGGCTGAATCGCGAGGTCCAGCCCCCCGCCGACGAGCCGCCAACCGACCGGATACCGCACGGCCCCGTCGTCGGGGACGAAGAACCGCGTCGGCCGCGCGTCGATGTCCACGATCCGCTTGGTTCCGTCGGGGAGCCGCAGCGTGCCCACGGAATGGACGACCGCCCCGCCCTCCCCGCGCATGTCGTAGAGCATCAGGTCGCGCCCGTCGTCGAGATTCAGCGCGAACCAGTCCCAGCCGACCTGGTCGGGCGCGAGCCAGTCGGAGCCGAACTCCCGATCCATCCAGGCGGTCCCCCGCACCGGCCGGGATCCGGCGGTTCCCTCGACTTCCATGCGGGTGAAGCTGTAGTACTGGCTCGCCCCGCCGCCCTCGGATTTTTCCGAATAGCCCCCGTCGCCCCAGAAGACCGGCGGGAGCGTGGGACGGACCTCCAGATCGAAGCGCAGCCCCCGGCTCGCGTCCGCCGCCCGGACCCGGAACGCGCCGTCCTCGAAGGCGAGCCGCCAGGCCTCCCCGGTTCCCGGCGGACCGCGCATCCAGAGGATTTCGGGCGGGTCGCCGGCGCGGCCGAGGCCGGGCGCCTCCCGGTGGGCGGTCTGCGAGAACGCCCGCTCGCCCGTCCGCAGGTTCGCGAGAACCGCGTGCCCCATGAGCGCGTGCCGCGCCTCCCACGGCGAGACCTCCGCGTCCGCCGGCGCGAGGGTGAGGCCGCTGCGGAACAGGGTGAACTGAAACGCGAGGTCGTCCTCGAGGAAGCCGACGAAGTACCACCACTCGGTGCGGTAGCCGTCGTGCGGCCCATGGTCCCGGGGAAATTCCCAGATGAAGTCGCGGGACGCCGGCGTCCACGAGAGCGCCAGCGCGAGCAGCAGCGCGCTCACAGCTCGCTTCGCAGCGCGACCGCCCCGGTTCGCGCGGCGGCCCGGCCCGGAATCGCCGCGGCGAGAAGTCCGGTCCCGAGCACGAGCGCCGCCTGGAGAACCAATAGTCCGACCGGCCAGTGCAGGCTGAGCCGCCAGCCGAACCACGCCGGATTCACGACCTCGACCAGCAGCAGCGTGAGCAGCGCCCCCGCCCCGCCGCCGAGCGCGAGCCCGACCAGCGAGATCAGGACTCCCCGCCCGACCATGGCGAGCGCGACCTGCCGCCGGGTCGCCCCGAGCGCCCGCTCGAGCGCGATCTGCGGCGCCCGCTCCCGCGCCACGGCGAAGAGCGAAAGACCGAGCCCGACCGCGGCGATGAACAGCGCGATCGCCCGAAGCAGCCCGGTCACCGACATCGTCTGGTCGAACACCTCGAGCGCCCGCGTCCGCAGCGCGCCGTTCTCCACGACGACGGCGCGGCCCTCGAACCGGCGTTCCAGCCGCACCGCCGCCTCGCGGGAATCGGCGCCGTCCCGCAAGTAGAGCGCGACCCCGTGCGCCGCCTCGGCTCCGTCGGGATAGAGCTCGGCCAGCCGCTTCCGGTCCATGAACAGCGCCCCGAACTCGTTGCCGTACTCCCGATGGACCCCGGCGACTTCGAGCGCCTCCTCGCCGGGAAGCGCGAAGCGGTCCCCGGGGCCGAGGCCCTCGCGAAGCGCGAGCGGCTCGGAGACCAGGATCCCGCCTTCCCGGAAGCCGCGCAGCGCCGCCTCCCGGTCGCCCACGATCGCGAACCGGTCGCCCGAGAGCGCGGCGGTGACTCCGAACACGTTCACGGGGGTTCCCCGGACGCGCACCCGCAGCGCCCGCAGGACGTCCACCGCCCGGAAGTCCTCGCCTTCGACCGCCGCCAACGCCTCGGGCGGCAGTTCCCGCCTCGCGCCGCGGGCGTCCCCGGACGCCGACACGTAGAGGTCGGCGGTCAGCGTCTGGAGCAGCCAGGCGTCCAGCGTGTCCCGGAAGCTCGCGACCAGGGCGGTCACGCCGGTGAGCATCGCGACCGCGACCACGAGCGCGGCCGCCGGCGGCGCGGAGCTCGACGGCTCGCGCAGCGCCGCCGCCATGCCCCGAACCAGCGGGTTGCGGCGGTCGGCCGAGATCCGCCCGCCGAGGCGCAGCGCCGCCCCGGTCAGCATCGCCGCTCCGGCGAGAAGCGCCCCGGCGGCGACGAATCCGCCGCCCGGCCGGGCCGCGAATCCGTCGGGATCGACCGCGGCGTGGACCGCGAACAAGGCGAGCGCGAGTCCGGCGAACCCGGACCACGAGCGCCTCCGGCCGCTCGCGGTCTCGCGCCCGGGGAGCAGGAGGCGCGCCGGCGGCCGCCGGGCCTCGATCCAGATTTCCGGGAGCGCTCCGACGAGCGCCGCCGCGAGCCCCGCCGCGAACGCCACCAGGACGCCCTCGGGGCGCAAGGCGACGGACTCGACCCGCTCCAGCAGATAGAAGTTCGTGAGCGTGCGGCTGACCCCGTCGAGCGCGGCGAACGCGCCGAGCGCCGCGAGCGGAATCCCGATCAACGCCCCCAGCGCCGCGGTCACCGCCGCCTCCCCGATCAGCAGGCCGCCCACGCCGGTCGCCGGCGCCCCGAGCGCCCGGTAGAGGCCGAGCTCCCGCCGCCGCGCCTGAAGCCCGGCCCGGGCGCTCGCGTAGATGAGGAACGCCGCCACGAGCAGGCTGACCGCGGCGAGCGCCCTCAGGTTCATCCGGAACGCGGCGAACAGGTCGGCCCCCTGCCGCCGGAGCGTCCCGCCGGTCGCGGCTTCGGACCCGGGGACCGCGGCCTCGATCCGACGGGCGAGCTCGTCGGGATCGGCCCCCGCCGGAAGCTCCACCTCCAGCCGGTCGATCCCCGGCTCGCCGCGCAGCTCCTGCGCGTCCGCCAGATCCACGAACGCGGCGCCCCCGTCGGTCCCGAGGAGCGGCAGCCGGAGCGTGCTCCCGCCGGCGCGGAACTCCGCTTCCTCCGCGACGCCGCCGGCCAGGCTCCCGAACGAACCGGATAACGCGTCCACGCCCAGCACCGTCAGGGGCGCGCCGTCCACCGACGCTCCCGGAATCCGCACCACCGGCGAGACCCGCCGCAAGCCGGGAACGCCAAGCGCGAGTGGCCACGCCTCGTCGGGCAGGCGCGCCGGCGGCTCCCGGACGCTGCGCACCACGAGATCGGTCGTTCCCGACACCGCCTCGAGGCTGGCGTCGAGCGTCTGAATGGCCGCCCGGTTCAGGAGATCGACGGCGAGCACGGCCCCGACCCCGAGCGCGATCGCGACGACGGACAGCAGCGACAGCGCCGGGGCCACCCGGAAGCGGGCCGGCGTCCGCAGGAGCAGCGCCCGGATCACGCCTCGACGAGCCGGCCGCCGGCGAGGCGCAGCCGGGTCGCCGTCCTCGCGGCGAGGTCCGGATCGTGGGTCGCGAGCACCAGCGCCGCGCCGTTCTCCCCGGCGAGGCCGAACAGGATCTCGACCACCCGCCCGGCGGCGCCGGCGTCGAGGTTGCCGGTCGGCTCGTCGGCGAGCACGAGCGGCGGGCGAAGCATCAGCGCCCGCGCGATCGCGGTCCGCTGCATCTCGCCGCCCGAGAGCACCCGCGACGGCTCCCCTGCCCGGTCCGACAGGCCCACCCGATCGAGCAGCCGGTCGGCCCGCTCCCCGGCGGCCTCGTCCCCGACGCGGTCCGCGCCCGCGATCCGCGCCGGCAGCAGCACGTTCTCCCGAGCCGTGAGCCACGGCACGAGGTGGAAGAACTGGAACACGAACCCCAACGTCCGACCCCGGACCCGGCTGCGGGCGCGGTCGCCGAGCCGCCCGAGGTCCTCTCCGGCGAGGATCACCCGCCCGGCGGACGGGGTCTCGATTCCGGCGGCCAGATGCAGCAGCGTGCTCTTGCCGCTGCCGGACCGCCCGGTGATCGAGACCGTGTCCGCGGCGGCTACCGAGAGGCTCGCCTCGTCGAGGACGGTGAGCTCCGAGCCGTCCGCCTGCGGATGCCGCTTGGTGACCGCCTCGAGTTCGAGGATGGTCACGTCCCGGCTTCGTTGCGCGCCGCCACCACCTCGGCGAGCACGGCGAGCGCGATCTGCTCGGGCGTCCGCGCGCCGATGGGAAGACCGATGGGGGCGCGCAGGCGCCCGAGCGATTCCTCGGCGAGGCCCTTCTCGCGAAGGCGGGCGACGCGCCGGGCGTGCGTCCGCCGGCTGCCGAGCGCTCCCACGTAGAACGCCGCGCTCGGCAACGCGGCCAGCAGCGCCGGGTCGTCCAGCTTGGGGTCGTGGGTCAGGGTGGCGACGGCGGCGCCCTCGTCGAGCCCGATGCGCGCGAGGCCCTCTCGCGGCCAGTCGCTCACGATCTCGACTCCGGGGAACCGCTCGCTCGACGCGAAGACCGGACGCGGATCGCAGACCACCGGGCGAATGCCGACGGCGGGCGCGAGGATCGAGAGCGTCTGCGCGATGTGGACCCCGCCGACCATCACGAGCGTCTCCTCGGGGAGGATCACGTCGCAGAAGACGCCCTCGAGCCGCTCGGGCCGCCCCGCGGCGAGGACCGGCCCGGCGGCGGAGCCGAGCCCCGGATCGCCGACCACGGTCCCGTCGGCGGTCCGCACCGCCGCCCCGCTCCCGCCGAGATCGACCGCCCACGCGACCGGCGACCGCACTTCGAGCGCCCGAAGCGCCGCCTCGACCTGCTCGGGATCGGGAACCGCGACCAGCACCTCGAGCGCCCCGCCGCAGGCGAGGCCGACCTCCCACGCCGACTCGTCCGTCACCCGGAAGCCGACGAGCTTCGGGACGCCGCTCGCCATGACTTCGCGCGCGATCTCCACGACGCTCGCCTCGACGCAGCCGCCGCTGACCGATCCGGTGATGCGCCCCGCCGCGTCCACGACCATGCGGGCGCCGGGCCGCCTCGGGGACGACCCCCACGTCCCGACCACGGTCGCGAGCGCGAGCGGCCCACGCGTTTCCAGCCAGTCCCGCAGGACCGGAGCGACGTCCCTCACGGCCGGAATTTAGGGCGTCCCAGCGCCCGGAAGTGTTCCCCGAGCGCATGCACGCTCGCAAGGTCATGGATCGGCATGAAATCGTCCACGTGCGGCAGCGCCGCGCGCATCCCCCGGGCCAGCGGCTCGTAACCGGAATCGCCGAGCAGTGGATTCAGCCAGATCAGCCGCCACGAGAGTCCCCGCAGCCGGCGCATCTCCCGCGCCAGCAGGTCCGGATCGCCCCGGTCCCACCCGTCGCTCACGATCGCCACCACCGCTGACGAGCACGGAACCCGGCGCGCCCAGTCCTGATTGAACCGATGGACCGCCTCCCCGATCCGGGTGCCGCCCGACCAGTCGCGCACCGCCTCCGACGCGCGGCGCAGCGCCCGGTCCACCTGGCGGTCGCGCAGGCTGCGCGTCAGCCGGGTGAGGCGGGTCGCGAAGACGAACGCCTCGACCTTGCCGGGCGACCCCCGGGACAGCCCGTAGAGGAAGTGGAGCAGGATGCGCGCCGAGGTCTCCATCGAGCCGCTCACGTCGGCGAGGACGATGATCGGACGGGGCTTCCGCCGCCGCCGGCGCCGCTCCAGCCGGACGCATTCGCCGCCGGTGCGCAGGCTCGCCCGCAGCGTCCGCCGCAGGTCGAAGTTCCGGTTCCCGCCCGGGCCGTGGCGGACGGTCCGGCGCTCGGGAGCGAACCACGCCGCGTCCCGGATGAGCGCCTTGACCTCGGCGAGCTCGTCCTCCCCGAGATCGGCGAAGTTCCGCCGCTGGAGCGCCTCCCGGTCGCTCCACGTCCGCCGCGCCAGCGGGCGCTCCTGACCCTCGGTCCCGGGATCCTCGGAACCCGGCTGGATCGGGCGGAAGGTCGCCGCCGGGCTCCGCTTCACCTTGCGGCGCAGGGTCGTCCCCGGAAGCCGCGCCCGGCTCCAGCGCTCCGGCGGGGTCTCCCAGAAGAGCGCGAACGCCGCGTCGAAGAGCGCGAGGTCCTCCTTCCGATGCACCAGCAGCGAGCGCGCCGCGGCGTGGAATTCCTCGCGCCGGAACACGTCCAGAAGCGTCAGCGCGTCGGCGAGATCCAGCATCCGGGACGTGGGCGCCGGGAGGCCGAGGCCCCGCAAGAGGCGCCCGAACAGCGTGAGGTTCCGCAGCAGCGGCGGAAGCTCGGCGCTCAGGAGACCTCCGCCGCGATCCGGCACAGGATCGCGCCGCTGCGCTCGCCCCGCACCGTCTCGATGTCGTCCCGGTACTTCAGGAGCGCGCCGAGCGTTCGATCCACCACCGACTCGTCGAGCGCGGTCTGGCCGAGCGCGGCCAGCGCGGTGATCCAGTCGAGCGTCTCGGCCACGCCGGGCCGCTTGAAGAGTTCGAGCGCCCGAAGCTCCTGGGCGAATCGGGTCGCGCTCGCCGCGAGCGTCTCCGCCGCCTCGGGCACCCGCTCGCGCACGATCGCCAGCTCGCGCTCGTAGTCCGGATACGGGATCCACTGGTACAAGCAGCGGCGCTTGAGCGCGTCGTGCACCTCGCGGGTGCGATTCGAGGTGAGCACCACGACCGGAGGCTCGGCGGCGCGGATCGTCCCGATCTCCGGAATCGTGATCTGGAAGTCCGAGAGCACTTCCAGCAGGTACGCCTCGAACTCCTCGTCGCTGCGGTCCACCTCGTCGATGAGGAGCACCGGAGGCCGGCCCGGCTCGCCCTCGAGCGCCTCGAGCAGCGGCCGCCGGAGCAGGAATTCGCGGGAGAAGAGGTCCGCTTCGCGCGCCGCCTCGTTCCGGCTCTCGGCCAGGCGGATGCCCACGAGCTGCCGGGTGTAGTTCCACTCGTAGGCCGCCTGCGCCACGTCGAGCCCCTCGTAGCACTGGAGCCGGATCAGCGGCGCGCCCAGAACCTCCGCCGTCACCTTGGCGAGCTCGGTCTTCCCTACCCCGGCCTCGCCTTCGAGGAAGAGCGGCCGCCCCAACCGTAGGCTCAGGAACAGCGCAGTGGCGAGCTCGACGCCGGCGACGTAGCGGCGGCGGGCGAGCGCCTCGCGGAGCTCCTCGACCGACCCGAAGCGGGCGCTCAAGCGGCGGCGCGGGCCGCAGCGATCCCCAGCGCGGCGCGGGCGTGCACCTCCGCGAGGTGGAGCCGGAACCCGCCGGACGCGTAGTGGTCCCCGAGCGGCTCGCCGAGAGCCTCCGGGACGAGCGCGGCCGCCGCCGCTACGCGCGCCTCGTCGGGCGCGCCGCCGACGAGCGAAGCGGCGGCCGAGGCGGCGAGCGTCGGCTTCGCGGTCGCCCCGGTGACGCCGATCGCGGCTTCGGCCACATCGCCGTCCGAATCCAGCGCGACCCGAGCCGCGATCCCGACGACCGCGTAGCTGGACGCCGGGTGCCGATGCTTCAGGTAGGCCCCTCCCGCGGCGCGCGGAACCTCGACCCCGGTCAGGATCTCGTGCTCGCCGAGCGCCGTCGTGAAGAGATCCACGAAGAAGTCGCCCGCGTCGAGGGTGCGCCTCCCGTCGGGGCCGCACGTGGTGATCCGGGCGCCGAGCGCGAGCATCGCCGCCGGGTAGTCCGCGCTCGGGTCCGCGTGGGCGAGGCTGCCGCCGATCGTGCCCCGGTTGCGGACCTGGACGTCGCCGATTGCGGCCGCGGTCTCGGCGAGCATCGGGCACGCGGCCTGCAGCGCGGCGGAGTCCGCGACGTCGCGATGGCAGGTCAGCGCCCCGATCCGGAACGCGCCGCCTTCCTCCCGGATGCCGGAGAGTCCTTCGATCCGCCCGACATCCACGAGCGTCGCCGGTTGGGCGACCCGCAGCTTCATCGCGGGAAGGAGGCTGTGCCCGCCGGCCAGCAGCTTCGCGTCGGGGTTCGAGCGCAGCAGTTCCACCGCCTCGGCGACGGTCCCGGCGCGGCGGTACTCGAATGGGGCTGGGTACATGGGAGTCTCCTCTCAGGACTGGAGCGCGCGCCAGATCTTCTCGGGGGTCAAGGGCATGTCGATGTGTCCGCGCGCCCCGAGCGCGTCGGCCACCGCGTTCGCCACGGTCGCCGTCCCGGCGATCGTCCCCATCTCGCCGGCCCCCTTCACGCCGAGGGGGTTGTGCGGCGAGGGGGTCTCGATCCGGTCCACCTCGATGCCCGGGAGAACGTCGGCGCGGGGGACCGCGTACTCCATGAGGCTGCCGGTGACGAAGTTCCCGTCCGCGTCGTAGGCCCCGTGCTCGGTGAGCGCCTGCCCGATCCCCTGGACGATCCCGCCCTGGATCTGGCCCTCGACGATCATCGGGTTGATGACCTTGCCCACGTCGTCCACGGCCACGTAGCGGAGGATGCGGACCTCGCCGGTCTCGCGGCGGACCTCCACCTCGCAGATGTGGGCGCTCGCCGGGAAGGTGAAGTTGGCCGGGTCGTAGAAGCTCGTGAAATCGAGCCCCGGCTCCATGCCCTCGGGAAGGCTGTGCGCGGTGTAGGCGGCGAACGCGAGCTCGCCGAAGTCCTTGCCGCGCTCGGGCGACCCCTTGACGTGGATGCGGCCGGTCTCCCGGTCGTACTCCATGTCCTCCTCGGCGGCCTCCAGCAGGTGCGCGGCGATCCGCGTCACCTTGCCGCGCACCTTCCGGGCGCTGCGCGCGAGCGCCGAGCCGCCGACGCAGGCGCTGCGGCTGCCGTAGGTGCCCATGCCGAAGCTGACCCGCCCGGTGTCGCCGTGGACGACCTCGACGCTGTCGAGCGGAATCCCGAGCTCGTCGGCCACGACCTGCGCGAACGTGGTCTCGTGGCCCTGCCCGTGGGCGTGCGAACCGGTGTACACCGAGACCTGGCCGGTCGGGTGCACCCGAACCTCGCCGCTCTCCCAGAACCCGACGGCCGACCCGAGCGAACCGGCGACGGCCGACGGCGCCGGGCCGCTGGCCTCGATGCAAAGCGCGAGCCCGACGCCCCGAATCCGGCCCTCGGACCTCGCCTCGGCCTGGTCGCGCCGCATCCGCGCGTAGTCCGCCGACTCGACCGCCTTGTCCAGCAGGCGCTGGTAATCGCCGCTGTCGTACTGGAACGCGACCGGCGTCTGGTAGGGGAAGGCGTCCTTCGGGATCACGTTCCGACGGCGGATCTCGAGCGGATCCACTCCGATCCGGGCCGCCGCCATGTCCACGAGGCGCTCCACGAGGTACGAGGCCTCGGGCCGCCCGGCCCCGCGGTAGGCGTCCACCGGGGTCGTGTTCGTGAGAGTTCCCTCCATCGAGCCGAACACGGCGGGGATCCGGTAGTTGCCGGAAAGCAGCGTGATGTACAGCGCCGTCGGGATGAGCGGCGCGAAGGTCGAGAGGTACGCGCCCTGGTTCGCCCAGGTGTGGACCTTGAGCGCGGTGAAGTCGCCCTCGGCGGTCATGGCGAGCCGCGCCGAAGTCACGTGGTCGCGCCCGTGCGAGTCCGTCATCTGGCTCTCGGTGCGCGTCGCGACCCACTTGGCCGGGCGCCCGATCTCGCGGGAGACCCACGGGACGATGACTTCTTCGGGGTAGTGGAAGATCTTGCTCCCGAAGCCCCCGCCCACGTCGGGCGAGATCACCCGCAGCCGGCTCTCGGGGATCCCGAGCGTGAACGCCGACAGCAGGAGACGGATCGGATGCGGGTTCTGGCTCGTCGTCCAGACCGTCATCTCCTCCGACGCCGCGTCCCAGCGGGCAGCGCAGGCGCGCGGCTCCATCGCGGTCGGAACGAGCCGCTGGTTCACGAGCTCCAGCTCGATCACGTGGTCGGCCCCGTCGAGCGCGGCGTCGCAGCCGTCCCGGTCGCCGAGCTCCCAGCGGTAGGAGACGTTGTCCTCGATCCCGTCGTGGACTCGCGGCGCGCCCGGCTCGGTCGTCGCCCGCGCGTCCACGGTCGCAGGGAGCGCCTCGTACTCGACCTCGACGGCCTCGAGCGCGTCGGCGGCGACGTATGGATCCTCGGCGACCACGACGGCCACCGAGTCCCCGACGTGGCGGACCCGGTCGGTGACCACGATGGGCCTCGGCGGAACCTGCGTGTCCGGGACCACCCAGCCGCAGGGAAGCTCGCCGCAGCCGCCGTCCGCGAAGTCCCGTCCGGTGAACACCCGGATCACGCCGGGCATGGCGAGCGCCTTCGAGGCGTCGATTCCGAGCACCCTCGCGTGGGCGTACGGACTCCGCTTGACCGCGACGTGCGCGCAGCCGGGAAGCTCGAGGTTGGCCACGTAGCGGCCCTTCCCCTGGATGAAGCGCGGATCCTCGACCCGCTTGACCGACTTGCCGATGTAGCGACCCATGACCTGTCCCTCAGCTCCCGTTGCGGGCGCCCGCGGCCACGATCGCCTTGACGATGTTCTCGTAGCCGGTGCAGCGGCAGATGTTGCCTTCGAGTCCGTGGCGGATCTCGCCGTCGGAAGCGTTCGGCTTCCGCTTCAGGATTTCGACCGCGGTCAGGATCATCCCCGGCGTGCAGAAGCCGCACTGCAGGCCGTGGTGGTCCCAAAACGCCTGCTGGACCGGGTGGAGGCCGCCTTCGGGCGCGAGGCCCTCGATGGTCGTGACCTCGGCCTCGTCCGCCTGCGCCGCGAGCACGGTGCACGACTTCACCGCCTCGCCGTTCATGAGGACGGTGCATGACCCGCACTGGGTCGTGTCGCAGCCGATGTTGGTCCCGGTGAGACCGAGCTCGTCCCGCAGCAGATGGCAGAGCAGGAGGCGCGGCTCCACCTCCCGCTCCCGAACCTCGCCGTTGACAGTGATGCGCACGTTCATGACCGGAACCTCCGCGACGTTCGGAGTGTACGCCCTAAACTGGCGGCGTGCGCCCCCTGGTTCTCGCGTCGGTCCTCACGGGGCTCGCTTCGCTCGGGGCCGCGCAGCAGCCCCCGCCCCGGGAGTTCGAGACCGGGATCGGCGATCGCTTCAGCTTCGTCGTGCGGGTCCCGAGCGTCACGCTCGACATCGTGGTCGAGGACGAGCGCGGGCGCTTCGTCACCGGGCTCGACGCCGCCGACTTCGAGATTCTCGAGGACGGCGCGCCGCAGGAGATCAGCTACTTCACCGCCGAGCTCACGCCGGTGACCAGCCTGCTCCTGCTGGACACCTCGGCCTCGGTGCGCTCGAGCCTTTCGGCGATCCAGACCGCCGCCTACATCTTCCTGCGCAACATGGCGACCGGCGACCGGGGCCGGGTCGCGACCTTCGCCGAGGGCGTGCGGTTCGGCCCGCCCTACGACTCCGAGGTCTGGAACCAGGTGGCCATGATCCGGGCGATGCGCCCGTTCGGCAAGACGGCGCTCTACGACGCGATCCTCACCGGGCTCCAGGAGCTCAGCCGGGTCGAGACCCGAAAGGCGCTCATCCTCGTCTCCGACGGCGAGGACTCGGGCCAAGCCGCCGAGGGCAGCGTGAGCACGATGGAGCAGGCGCTCGAGGGAGCGCGGCTCTCCGAGGGCGCGATCTACGCCGTCGGCTACACCGGATGGAGCCCGGACGGCGGCGGCAAGCTCAACCGGGGCTTCCTCGACTCGGTCGCCGACCAGAGCGGCGGGCGCTCGTTCTACCCGGAGGAGATCGAGGATCTCTCCCGCTACTTCCGGCAGATCCAGCACGAGCTCCACCGCCAGTACCAGATCGCCTACCTGCCGTCGCGCGACCGGGAGGAGGGCGGCTGGCGCTCCATCGAGGTGCGGATTCCGGGACGCGACGACCTGACGGCGCGCACCCGCAAGGGCTACTACGCCGCACCCGCGTCGAGCGATCCCGAATAATCCGGGGGATGCGCTCGCTCCTCCCCCTCGCCCTTCTCGCTCTCGCCTGCGGCGCTCCGCCGCCTCCCCCGGAGCCCGAACCGGCCGGGCCGGTCCCCGGGTTCACGCTCGCGGCCGAGAACACCCACAACCGCTGGAGCGCGACGATCCCACCGGTGCTCGCCGTCCCGTCGGGCGCGGTCGTCGAGGTGTTCACGAAGGAAGCGTCCGACGGCCAGATCACGCCGGCGACCACGGCGGCCGACCTCGCGAGCGTGGACTTCGGCCTGATCCATGCGCTTACCGGGCCGATCGCGGTGGAGGGCGCCGAGCCGGGCGACTTGCTCGCGGTCACGATCCACGAGGCCGAGGTCCTGGGGCCCGGCTGGGCCGGCATCTTCCCCGGCTTCGGATTCCTCGCCGACGAGTTCACCGAGCCGTGGTTCCGCAGCTTCGACATGGCGCCGGGAGCGACGAGCGTCCGTTTCAACGACGAGATCGTCATCCCGCTCGACCCGTTTCCCGGCGTGCTCGGCGTGGCCCCGGCCACCGACGAGATGCTCGTGACCATTCCGCCCCGCGAGAACGGCGGCAACCTCGACAACCGGTACATGCGGCCCGGAGCGACGGTCTATCTGCCGGTCCAGGTGCCGGGCGCGAACTTCTCGGTGGGCGACACGCACGCGGTGCAGGGCGACGGCGAGGTGTCCGGCAGCGCCGTCGAGGCCCCCATGCGGCTCGTGCTCGAGTTCGAGGTCCTGCCCAACCCGCGCGGTGTCCGCGAGGCCGAGTACGAGACCGACGAGTACTACGCGGTCACCGGCTTCGCGCCCACGATCGACGAGGCCGCGAAGAAGGCCACGCGCCACATGATCGCGTACCTCACGGCCGAGCACGGCCTCACGCCGGAGGAGGCCTACGTGCTCTGCTCGCTCGCCGGCGACCTCAAGATCTCGGAGACCGTGGACGTTCCGAACATGCTGGTGAGCATGCATATGCCAAAGGCGGTCCTCGGGATCGACTGACGGCGGGCGCGCTCCCGACGGGCCGTCCGGAAAGCAGGAATCGCTCGACGGCGGGCGGCGGGACGTCCCCCGCCTCCGGCGCTTCCCGCAGCTCCATCAGGAGGCGGCCGAGGACGTTTTCGCCCACGAGCGTTCCGGCGCCGGACGGCCGCGCTCCCCAGAAGGCGTCCCGGCGCGACTCCTCCACGATGGGGCGATCCCCCGTCGCCCGCAGCAGCGCCCCGAACGGTCCCGGCGCTGCGCCAGCTTCACCCGCAGGCGCCAGCGCATGATCGCGACCCGCACCCGGCTCCAGTCGGCTCGGGTCTTCTCCCGATGCGGCTCGACGACCCGCTTCGCCGCCATCGGGCTTCGCTGCTCGACGATGAGCCGCTGAATCTCCGGATGGTCGGGGAACCGGCCGCCCTGGCGCCGCGCCTCCGCGGTGCGCACGCCCACGCCGCCGACGCGCAGCGAGAACTCGCCGCCATGTTCGAAAGGCCGCCGAAGCGGTCCCGGGTCCGACGGAAGACGACCGCGGTCGAGCGGTCCCGGGTTCTCAGTCGAGCGACGCCAGCACCTCGGCGAGGAACGGGTTCAGGCCGCCCCCCTGGATCCAGCGCACGACGACGACGAGGTCGTGTTCCCAGTCCACGTACACGATGTTGCTGCCGGCCCCCCGGAACGTGACCGCGGTGTCCGGCGCGGCGGGGATCGACTTGACCATCTCGCCGTCGCGCTCGACCGGCCCGTTCAGGAACCAGTTCATGTAGCCGTAGCTCGGGTTCACGTCGCCCGGAGTCCGCGCCATCGCGATCCACTCCTCGGAGATGAGCTGCTCGCCCTTCCAGTTCCCCATCCGCAGGAAGAGGTAGCCGAAGCGAGCGAGGTCGCGGGCGCTGATGTGCATGCCCCCGCCCCAGTGGCCGCCGCCGCTCACCGACTGGACGTCGCGCCCGTCGATCATCACCCACGAGTTCTCGTAGCCGTGCCACCGCCACGTGCTCGACGCCCCGATGGGCTCCATGACCGCCTTCCGCAGCATCACCGGCAGTGGATCGCGCGCGACGTGTAGCGCCGCCAGCGCGAGCAGGTTCACCCGCACGTCGTTGTACTTGTAGAACGTCCCCGGCTCGTGCATCTGCCGGTCCGGATACTCGAACGGGTGGTCGCCGACCGGGCGATCCGCCCAGTCCGGTTTCCCCCACAGCGTTCCCGACCAGTCGCTCGTCTGCCGCAGCAAGTGATCCCAGGTGATGGACCCGTTGTGCGCGCCGCCGAACAGCTCGTCGTCCGGCATGTACGGCCCGACGCGGTCCTCGACCGAGTCGATCAACCCCGCGTCCCAGAGCAGGCCCACCGTAGTCGAGAGAAAGGTCTTCGAGACGCTGAAGGTCATGTCCACCTTCGTCGTCGGCCCCCACTCGGCCACGATGTACCCGTCCCTGATCACGAGGCCGCTCAGGTCGCCGCGGACCGTGGTCGGGCCCACCCGGCTGCCGTGCGGCTCGCGTCCGAACGTGAGCTCGTGGGCCAGCGCGAGATCGCGGGGCGCGTCCGATTCCGCCGCCACCGCCATCGCGACGGCGGACTGGAGCGTCGCGTCGTCCATGCCGGCCTCGGCGGGGCTCCGCGTCAGCCACTCGTGCCGCTCGGGAAAGTACGGCTCCTGCGCTGCGGCGAGGCCACCGGACAGGAGGAGAAGGACGAGCGCCAGAAATCTCATGTCAGTCCTCGATGTTGTTCTTCATCTTGGCGAACATGTCGCGCAGGATGCGTTCGCTCACCGGGCGCATCAGCCGCGACGCCAGCGCCGCGACGGTTCCCCGGACCTGCACGGTCCCCTTCCAGTCGAGCGCGGTGCCCTCGGGAACCTCCCGCAGGCGCATCTCGGCGACGCCGTCGATGCTGGTGCCGGGTCCGCGCCCCCGAATCTTCAGCTTCGCGAGATCTCCGTCGATCCGCTCGGTCCACTCGAGCATGTTCTTGGACCGGAGCGCGACCGTGCCGAGCCGGACCCCGCCGACGACCTCGAAGCGCCGACCGGGCTCGACCACCCGGAAGGACTCGACTCCCTGGAGGCAGGACGCCACGGACTCGGCGTCCGAGACGAACTCCCAGACCCGCTCCCTGGGCGCCGCAACGATCTCGGTTCCGCTGAATTCCATAGGCGGCCGATTCTATCGGCGGAGCGCCGCGAGCATCCCCCGCGCCCGCTCCGCGTTGGGCCCCTCGGGATCCAGCTCCAGCACCCGCTCCAGATGCGCGATCGCGTCCTCGTTGCGCCCCCGGTTCAGCGCGATCATGCCCAACTGGTGCTGCGCCCGGGGTCGTCCGGGAGCTCGGCGAGGGCTCTTGCGGCCCGGTGCATCTCCCCGGCGTTCATGAGCGCGCCCCCTGCCGGAACCGCAGGTCGCGGTCGCCCGGCGCCAAGCCGAGCGCAGTCTCGAGCGCGGTCGCCGCAGCCTCCCAGTTCCCGAGCTCGGCCTCGAGGTCGCCGAGCGCCGTCCAGGCCAGCGCGTTCTCGGGATCCAGCGCGACGGCCCGCTCCAGCGGCTCCCGGGCCTCGTCGGTCCCGCCGCCGAGGCGCAGCGCCGAGCCGAGCAGCCGGTGCGTCTCCGAGCTCTGAGGACGCTCTGCGGCCTCGGCGCGGAACGCTGCGACCGCCGCCGCCCAGTCCCCGTCGCGCAGCGCCTCCTGCCCCTCCGCCAGCCGGGAACTCGCCGCCGGATCGGCGTTGGTGACGGTGACGGTCACCCGCGGAAGCGCCAGCCCGGCGCCGTCGTTCACGGAGCCGGCCAGACTGGAGCGGGCGAACTCGGCTTCAGTCCCGGGAGCGGCGAGCAGCGCCCCCGTCATGAGCGCCAGCGGCGCGAACGGCCGCCGGGTGAGGAATCGCAAGAACATGAAGCACTTCTTGGAGGAGCCGGCGTCTAGGTCGTGGTTTCGGCCTCCCGCGCCTCGAACGCGGCGGCGCAGCCGTGGCAACAGAACCAGAAAGTCTCCCCGTCGCGCTCGGCGCAGTGCGGGGAGTCCCGCGAGACCGTCATCCCGCACACGGGATCGACGGCGTCGTCGGAGACCGGCGGAGCCGGGCGCTCCCGGTCTTCGACGATCTGGGCGAGGATGCTGAGAGCGATCTCGCCGGGAGTCTCGGCCCCGATGTCGAGGCCGGCCGGCGACCGCAGCCGCTCGACCTCCGCCTCGGAAAGGCCCCGCGCCCGCAGCGCCTCGCGCACGCCCGCCGCCCGGCGGGGGCTCGCGACGAGCCCGACCCACGCGGCGCGTTCGTCCGAAAGCGCCGCCTCGAGGATTTCCTCCTCGCCCTCGCCGTGCCCGGCGACGACCACGAAGGCCCCCTCGACCTCTCTTTCGACCTCCCCGTCCCCATCGACCTTCATCCCGAGCGCGCCGCCGAGCGCCCTGAGCGCCTCCACGACCGGCGAGACGCCCGAGACCACGAGCCGACGCGACGGCAGGTACGGCTCGAGATGGATGTCGATCGCGCCCCCGCTCAGGCAAGCCATGCGCTCCTCTCTAACGCCCTCCTGGGGACCATGGTTCGAGGCGTCCGGAGAAATCCGCAGCAGGCGGGGCCGACCGTCGGCGAGCGCCAGCAGCGACTCCCGCCGCACCGCCGGACGCACGCACGACCCGCCCACGAACCCGCTCGCGCTCCCGTCCGAAAGCACGATCGCCTTCGCGCCGGGGCGCGCCGAGGTCGGGCGTTCGGCCCGGACGACGGTCGCGAGGACGAAAGGGGTCCCGTCGCGCTGAAGCTGCACGGCGGCGGCGAGGACGTCCGGGGGACCGCCGGTCACCGTCTCCGTCAGCGCCCGAGCGCCGCTCCCTTCTCGTTGAGGACGCCCCAGATGCGCGACGGCGTCATCGGAATCTCCACGTGGCGCACGCCGAGGTGCCACAGCGCGTCCACCACCGCGTTCACGATGGCGGGCGGCGCGCCGACCGTGGCCGACTCGCCCACGCCCTTGGCCCCGATCGGGTGGTGCGGCGACGGGGTCACCGTCTCGCCCAGCTCCCAGCTCGGCGTCTCCATCGCGGTGGGCACGAGGTACTCGACGAAGTTGCCGCCGGTGATGTTGCCTTCGGAGTCGTAGGAGATCTCCTCCAGCAGCGCCGGCGCCATGCCCATCGTGAGGCCGCCGTGGATCTGGCCGTCCACGATCATCGGGTTGATCCGCACGCCGCAGTCATCGACCGCGACGAACCGCCGGATCCGCACCTGCCCGGTGCCCCGGTCGATGTCCACGCAGCAGATGTACGAGCCGAACGGGTAGGTCAGGTTCGGCGGGTCGTAGTAGGAGATCGCCTCGAGGCCGGCCTCCATGCCCGGCGGGTGGTTCGTGTACGCGGCGAAGGCGACGTCCTGGATGGTCTTGGCCCGGTCGGGCGACCCCTTCACGAAGAACTTCCCCCGCTCCCATTCGAGATCGGCCTCATCCGCCTCGAGCAGGTGCGCGGCGATCTTCTTCGCCTTGTCCCGGATCTTCCGCGCCGCGATGGACGCGGCGGCCCCGGCGGTCGGGGTCGAGCGGCTCGCGTAGGTCCCGAGTCCGTAGGGAGCGGTGTCGGTGTCGCCCTCCTCGACCTGGATGTCCTCGGGCGGGATGCCGAGCTCCTCCGCGATGATCTGCGCGTAGGTGGTCTCGTGTCCCTGCCCCTGGGACTTGGTGCCGAAGCGGGCGATGGCCTTCCCGGTGGGATGGATCCGGATCTCGCTCGAGTCGAACATCTTGATCCCGAGGATGTCGAAGGTCTTGGACGGCCCGGCGCCGACGATCTCGGTGAACGACGAGATGCCGATCCCCATGAGCTCGCCCTTCGCGCGCTTTTCGGCCTGCTCGGCGCGGAGGTCCTCGTAGCCGATCATGTCCATGGCCTTGCGCAGCGCCGCCCCGTAGTCCCCGCTGTCGTACTCCCAGCCGAGCGCCGAAGTGTACGGGAACTGCTCCGGACGGATGAAGTTCCGCATCCGGAAGTCGGCCGGGTCCTCGCCGTTCTCGCGGGCCAGGAGATCCACCATCCGCTCGATCGCGTGCACCGCCTCGGTCACCCGGAACGAGCAACGGTAGGCGATCCCGCCCGGCGGTTTGTTCGTGTAGGCGCCATCGACGGTGATGTGGGCGCTTTCCATGTCGTAGGAGCCGGTGGCGATGTGGTAAAGCCCCGCCGGGAACTTGGACGGGTTCGCGGCGGCGTCCGAGTAGCCGTGGTCCGCGACGGTGTCCAGCTTCAGCGCGGTCACCTTGCCGTCCTTCGACCCGAGCGTGGCGGCGATGTGGTAGTCGCGGGCGAACGAGTCCGCCTGGAGGTTCTCCGAGCGGTCCTCCACCCACTTCACCGGCTTCCCGGTGACGACCGACGCGGCGGTCGCGAGCACGTAGCCGGGATAGACCGGCACCTTGCCCCCGAACCCGCCGCCGATGTCCGGCGAGATGACCCGGATCTTGTGCTCGGCGAGGCCGAGGTGCGCGGTCACCAGCGCGACCACGGTGCGGATCGCGTGCGGCGCCTGCGTCGTCAGCCACAGGGTCAGGTGGCCCTCGACCGGATCCCACTTCGCGACGCAGCCGCAGGTCTCGATGGACGCCACGTGGATCCGCGGGATGTGCATCTTCTGCTCGACCACCGTGTCGCAGCCGGCGAGCGCCTTGTCCGTCGCCTCGCCGTCCCCGCTCTCCCAGTGGAAGATGTGGTTGCTGTCCTTGTCGTCCCGCACCTTCGGGGAGTCCGGCTTGAGCGCCTCGTGCGGATCGACCACGACCGGAAGCGGGTCGTAGTCCACCTCCAGCGCCGCCACGCCGTCGGCCGCCGCGTAGCGCGAGGTGGCGACCACGGCCGCGACCTCCTGCGCCTGGTACTTCACCGTGTCCACCGGCAGCACCATCTGCTGGTCGCTCATCAGCGTGGGCATCCACGCCAGCTTGAAGCCCTCGAGCGTCTTGCCGGTGATGACCGCGGCGACGCCTTCGACGGCCATCGCGGCGTCCTCGTGGATCTTCGCGATCTTCGCGTGGGCGTACGGACTGCGCGCGATGTCGAGGTAGAGCATCCCCGGCAGCTTCACGTCATCGACGTACTGGCCCTTCCCCCGGATGAACCGGGCGTCCTCTTTCCGCTGGACGGAGTGTCCGAGTCCCCTGCACTCAGCCATCGCTCTTCTCCTTCATGAGTTCGGCCGCCCGCTCCACCGCCTTCACGATGTTCACGTAGCCGGTGCACCGGCAGAGGTTGCCCGAGACGCCCCAGCGGATCTCCTGCTCGGAGGGATCCGGGTTGCGCTCGAGGAGCGCCTTCGAGGTCAGCATCATCCCCGGAGTGCAGAACCCGCACTGGAGGCCGTGCTTCTCGGTGAACCCCTGCTGGACCGGATCCAGCTCGGCGGCGTCGCCGAGGCCCTCCACGGTCGTGATGGACTTGCCCGACGCGGCCGCCGCGAACACGGTGCAACTCTTCACCGGAGTCCCGTCGAGCAGCACCGTGCAGGCGCCGCACGAGGTCGTGTCGCAGCCGATGTGGGTCCCGGTGAGGTTCAGCTCCTCCCGGATGAGGTGGACCAGCAGGAGGCGCGACTCGACCTCCCGCTCCACCTCCTCGCCGTTGATGGCGAGGCGGATCGAATGCGAGCTCATGCCGTCTCTCCCGCTCGGGCGAGCGCGTCGGAAAGCGCCCGGAAGGTGAGCGTGCGCACGAGCGCCCGCTTGTAGTCCGCCGTCCCCCGGTGGTCGTCCTGGGGTTCGGCCGCGTCGGCCGCGGCCTGAGCCGCCCGGTCGAGGTCGTCCGCCGCGCCGGCCGTTCCGACGAGCGCCGCCTCGGCGGCGGAAGCGCGGATCGCCGTCAGCCCCACGTTGGTGAGCGCGATTCCGGCCTCGGCGACCGATCCGCCGGAAACCCGCACCTGCGCCGCGACCGCGGCCACCGCGTAGTCGCCGACCTTCCGCTCGAACTTCCGGTAGGCGCCGCCCGAGCCGGCGCCGCCGACGGGAACCCGGACCTCGGTCAGGATCTCGCCCTCCCCGAGGCTCGTTTCGAACGGCCCCCGGAAGAAGTCGTCCGCCGCGGCGGTCCGCGTCCCGGCCGGACCGCTCGAGACGAGCGAGGCCCGCAGCGCCAGCATCGCGGCCGGATGGTCGTTGCCGGGATCGGCGTGGGCGACGTTGCCGCCGATGGTGCCCAGGTTCCGCACCAGCGGATCGCCGACCACGCTCGCGGCGTCGGCCAGCAGCGGCGCGTGCGCCTTGACGAGGTCCGAGGACTCGACCTCGGCCTGGCGGGTCATCGCGCCGATCACGAGCGCGTCGCCGTCGAGCCGGACGCCGGAGAGGCCGGGGACGCCGCTGAGGTCGATCAGCGCGCTCGGCTGGGCCAGCCGGAAGCGCATCATCGGGATCAGGCTGTGCCCGCCCGCGAGCAGCTTCGCGTCGGGATTGGCGAGGAGCAGCTTCGTGGCCTCGTCCACGCTTCCCGGAGAGTGGTAGTCGAATGGGGCTGGAATCACGCTGGCCTCCGTCGAAAAGCGAGCATACCAGCGCCCCGCCGCCGTCAAGTGCGTCACGAACCGTCCGAGCTCCTGCCCTGCTTCTTCCTCGGCGGGGTCGGCGCGCACGTCGCTCCTCCTCGTGGACTTCTTCCTGAGGTGGCAGGGCGGCCGCTCCACACCGACGCGCGACGCCGACGCGGAAGCGCGACTAAAGGCCGCCGGGTACACGCCCACCCCGCCGCCCGGAGACGGATCCCCAGGGCGCTTGCGCCCCGAGGGGCGGCTGCCGCACCATTCCGCCCCGCATGGCCGACTCCCGCTGGAAGCGCAGCCTTCGCCTCATCGCCGGACTGCTGACCGTCTGGTTCGTCGCGTCGCTCGGCCTCGGGGTCCTCCTCGCCGGTCCACTGAACGAGATCTGGATCGCCGGGTTCCCGCTCGGCTTCTGGTTCGCCCAGCAGGGGTCCATCCTCATCTTCCTCGCGCTCCTCGTCGTGAACGCGGTCGCGATGGACCGGATCGAGGGGGACGACGAGTGAGCATCGCAAGCTGGACCCTCGCCTTCGTGGTGGGGAGCTTCGCGCTCTACACCGCCATCGCCATCGCGAGCCGGGTCCGAACGACCTCGGGCTTCTACGTCGCCGGGCGCGGGGTCTCGGCGGTCGCGAACGGCATGGCCACCGGGGCCGACTGGATGAGCGCCGCCTCGTTCATCTCGATGGCCGGGCTCATCTCGTTCATGGGCTACGACGGCGCGATCTACCTCATGGGATGGACCGGCGGGTACGTCCTCCTCGCGCTCCTCGTAGCGCCGTACCTGCGCCGCTACGGACGGTTCACGATCCCCGAGTTCGTCGGCGACCGCTACGCCTCGGGCGCGGCGCGGCTCGTCGCCGTGGCCTGCGCGGTCTTCATCTCGATCACCTACGTCGCCGGCCAGATGCGCGGCGTGGGCGTGGTCTTCTCGCGCTTCCTGACCGTGCCCGTCGAGTACGGGGTCATCCTCGGCGGGGTCATCGTCCTCATCTACGCGACGCTCGGCGGCATGCGCGGGATCACCTACACCCAGGTCGCCCAGTACTGCGTCCTCATCGTCGCCTTCCTGATCCCAGCGGGCGCGATCTCGTGGATGATGACCGGCACCGTCATCCCCCAGGTCGGCTTCGGCTCCCCGCTGATCGATGGCGAACGCGCCGGCGTCCATCTGCTGCGCGCCATCGACGGCATCCACGCCGACCTCGGCCTTCCCGAATACACGGGGGCCTTCCTCGCCGGCAAGAAGTCGCTCCTCGACGTCTTCGCTATCACGCTCGCGCTCATGACCGGCACCGCCGGCCTCCCGCACGTCCTGATCCGCTTCTACACGGTCAAGACCGCCCGGCTCGCCCGCTGGAGCGTCATGTGGGCGCTGCTCTTCATAGCCATCCTCTACACCACCGCCCCGGCCGTCGCCGCTTTCGCCCGGGTGAACATGATCCAGACGCTCCACCAGACGGCGTACGCGGACGCGCCCTCGTGGTTCAAGAACTGGGAGGCGACCGGGCTGATCGCGTTCACCGACCGCAACGGCGACGGGATCATCCAGTACGGCGAGGGCCCGGACGCGGAGCTCTTCATCGACCGCGACATCATGGTGCTCGCCAACCCCGAGATCGCCGAACTCCCGGCGTGGGTCGTCGGCCTCGTCGCCGCGGGCGGGCTCGCGGCGGCGCTCTCCACCGCGGCGGGCCTGCTGCTCGTCATCTCGGCCTCGGTCTCGCACGACCTCCTCAAGGGCTTCCTGCGGCCGAACATGACCGACCGCGAGGAGCTCGGCTGGGCGCGGGTCGCGGCGGCAGGCGCGGTGGTGGTCGCCATCCTGGTGGGGATCTGGCCGCCCGACTACGTGGCGGCGGTGGTCGCCTTCGCGTTCGGGCTCGCGGCCGCCAGCTTCTTCCCGGTGCTGGTGCTCGGGGTGTTCACCTCGTGGGTGACCGCCCGGGGCGCGGTCGCCGGCATGATCGCCGGGACCGGTTTCACCGCGGCCTACATCGGCTGGTTCAAGGTGTTCGAGTGGTCCGGCCCCGAGTCGTGGTGGTTCGGGATCAGCCCCGAGGGGATCGGAACGATCGGGATGCTGCTCAACTTCGCGGTCACCTGGATCGTCAGCCGCTCGGGCGACCCGCCGCCGGAGATCGAGCGCATGCTCAGGGAGCTGCGCGGAACCCGCTAGGGCGCATGGGCGCGCTTCCAGACGAGGAAGACGCGCCGGAACTCGATCACCACCGTCCCGTCCTGGTTGCGGCCCACGGTGCGCACCGTCACCACGCCGGCCTCGGGGCGCGAGCGCGATTCGCGGACCGCGAGCACCTCGCTCTCCGAGCGGATCGTGTCTCCCTCGAAGACCGGCGCCGGCAGCCGGACCTCCTCCCAGCCCAGATTCGCGACGACGTTGCGGGTGAGGTCGGCGACCGACTGGCCGGTCGCGAGCGCGAGCGTCAGGCAGGAGTTCACGAGCGGCCGTCCGAACGGGGTCTCCTCGCTGTGCGCCCGGTCCACGTGGATCGGGTTCTGGTTCTGGGTGAGGAGCGAGAACCACATGTTGTCGGCGGCGAGCACGGTGCGCCCGAACGGGTGCGCGATCCGCTGGCCGACGCGGAAATCCTCGAGGAACCGGCCGCGGTCGGTCTCGACTCCGCTCACCGCTTGATCTTCACCGCCGTCCCGTAGATCAGGATCTCGGCGGCGGTCTGCATGACCATCGAGGTCATGATGCGCACCGACACGACCGCGTCGGCCCCGAGCGCCTCGGCGTGCTCGATCATCCGCGCGAGCGCCTGCTCCCGGCTCTCGGCCAGCAGCTTCGTGTACGACTCGATCTCGCCGCCGACGATCCCCTTGAGGCCGGCCATGATGTCGCGCCCGAGGTGACGGGAGCGGATGGTCGCGCCGCGGGCGATTCCGACGGATTCGGCGATTTCGACGCCGGGAATGGTGGGCGTGGTGACCACGATCATGGACAGGACCTCCTCAGGTCATGAGCGCCGGCGCGCATCCGGTCCCGGAGCGTCGCCAGCAGGAAAAGCGGCGCACCGAGCGCGAGCCCGGCGAAGCCGACCCGGGCGACGAGCGGCGTCCCGGGATCGGCGAGGAAGGAGGACGCGGCGCGGCCGAGCGCCTCGAGGAAGGCAAGACGCGCCTCGAGCACGGTCATCGCCGGACTCTCCGGAACGGATCCCGACGCCAGCCGCGAATGCGCTCCCGGACCATGCCGAGCAGCAGCAGCAAGCTCCCGACGACAAGCCCCGCGGTTCCGACCCGCACCACGAGCGGAACCCCGGAGTCCGCGAGGAAGACCATCGCGAACTCCCAGCCGAAGAAGCCCGCCAGCAGCGCCGCCGAGATCGAGAGCACCGTCCACGCGACGCCCCGCTCGAGCCGCGAGTACACGCCGAGCCAGAACCGGTCGAGCGCCTTGTCGTCCCAGTCGCCGGGACGGGGAGCGTTCTCCGCGCCGCCCGGCGCGTCGCGCGGAATGCGACCGGAAGCGCCGTTGCCTTCGTTCATGGTGATTCTCCTCGCCTCCGACCGAGCAGGCCGGCGAGCCGTTTCCGGGCGGCGGACAGCCGCGACATCGCCGTCCCCTCGGGGATGCCGAGCCGCTCGGCAATTTCGTGATGGGCGAACCCGTGCACGTGCTTCATCACGAGCACCTCGCGCTGCGCCGGCGGCAGGCCGTCGAGTCCCCGTTCGAGGTCCACCCGCTGGCCGATCCCGGCCATGCCGCCGTCGGTCGCAGGCTCCTCCGCGAACGGGATCGCCATGCGGCGGCCGCGCAGGTAGCTGGCGCAGACGCGGTCGAGGACGACCGAGAACCACGGCAGGAAGGGCCGGCCCGGCTGGAAGCGCGGCATGGCGTGGAACGCCCGCACGAACGCCTCCTGCGCGAGGTCCCGCGCCTCCTCCGGATCGCCGACCTTGCGGCGGGCGACCGCCTGCGCCCACGCCGCGTACCGCCGCACGAGGGGTTCGTAGGCCCGGCGGCTGCCGGCGCGGCACCGCCGGATCCACTGCTGCTCCTCGGGGTCGATCCGCATTTCGGGGTTCTGTCGGTGCATTACGCCGGACAGACCGGTTTCCTTCACTACAATTGCCGATCGTGCGTGGATTCGTGCGCCGGGCCGAGGCCGACCCCGGCCCGCTCGGGTTTCTCGCCCGCCGGATTCGGACGCTGATCGTCGTCTCCGACGTCCTCCGCTTCGTCGTCTTCTACTTCACCGTCGCGCGCCGGGTACGGCAGCGCCACGCCGAGGCGCAGCGCACCGGCGGAACGATCTGGCTCGACGAGGGCCCCTTCGCATGAAGTTCCGCGACGGGCCGCCGCCCGACTACGCCTTTGGCTACCGGAACCCGCCGGTCTCGGGAAACCGGATCAACGGACTCGGCGAGCGCGAGCCGCGCCGGGCGACCAAGGTGTTCCACAACGCCGACCCCGATCGCCCGATCGCCTGGCAGGGGCTCGACGACTTCTTCATGTGCCTGAACCCGTGGGAGGTGGTGCGCGAGCGGCTCGTCAACAAGATCCAGCTTCGGGGCGAGCGGGGTCCTTCGGCGCGGCGGCGGATCGACGAGGGGCCCGAGGGCAACGCCGCCTTCGTGAAGGACGCGGCGCGGGAGGCGGGCGCGTCGCTCGTCGGGATCGCCCGGGTCGAGGACACGGACGTCTTCGAGGGCCGCGGCGTCCCCTACCGCACCGCCGTCGTGATCGGCCTCTCCATGGAGCGCGACGAGATGCGCCACGCCGCCCACGTCCGGGGCGCGCGCGAGGTCATGCGGGCGTACCGCAAGATCGGGCTGATGGCCGTGAGCCTCGGCCGGACGATCCGCAAGCGCGGCTTCCCCGCCCGCGCCTACGGGGATCCGAACGCGAGCGACATCCTCCACATCCCGCTCGCAGTCCGCGCCGGCCTCGGCCAGCTCGGCAAGCACGGCTCGGTCATCAGCAAGGAGCACGGCTCCAACTTCCGCCTCGCCACGGTCCTCACCGACATGCCGCTCGCGCTCGACGCGCCGGAGGACATCGGCGTGGACGACGTCTGCCTGATGTGCCGGCGCTGCACCACCGACTGTCCGCCCGATGCGATCCACGAGAAGAAGCAGTGGGTGCGCGGCGAGAAGCGCTGGTACGTGGACTTCGACAAGTGCATCCCGTACTTCACGAAGACGTTCGGCTGCGCGATCTGCATCGAGGTCTGCCCGTGGTCGGAGCCGGGCGCCGGGGCGAAGCTGAGCGACCTGGTGCTGAAGAAACGCGACCGGGCGTGACGCTCGCCCTCCTGCTCGCGGTCGGCGTCGTGGCGACGCAGCCGCCGTGCGAGCCGTGCGTCGTCGGCGTGGTTCTCGACGGCCCTTCGGAGGCCGCGGCCGCGCTCGGCGCCGCGGTCGAGGCGGAAACGGCCGCGCTCGCCGCTCCCCGGTTCACGGTCGCGTTCGCCCGGCGCACGGCGGACTGGACGCCGGCCGGGGTCCGGGACGCGATGGACGCGCTGCTCGCCGACCCCGACGTCCACGTCGTGATCGCGCTCGGCCGCTGGCCGCGGCGCGCGCGAACGATTCCACCGGCTTGCCGAAGCCGGTCGTGGCCGGGCCGGTGCTCGACGCCGACGCGCAGGGCTTCCCGGTCGAGACGAACGCCGCCGGCGAACGCGTCAGCGGGCGGGAGAACTTCTCCTACCTCTCGGTGAGCGGGAGCCCGGCCGAGGAAGTGCGCCGGCTGCGCGAGGTGGCCCCGTTCGAGCGGCTCACCTTCCTCGCGCCCGAGGCCCTCGCGGGGAACCTGCGCGTCGAGGGCGACGTCGTGCGCGTCGGCCGACGCCGCGCTCGCGGCCCTGCCCCCCGACGCGGACGCCGCCTACGTGTCCCCCTGCCGCAGCTCTCGTCGGGCGAGTTCGCCCGGCTGGCGGACGGGTTCGTCGAGCGGCGCATGCCCGCGTTCTCGGCGCTCGGCCGCAGCGAGATGGACCGGGGGCTGCTCGCGAGCCTCTGGCGAGAAGCTGGTGGTCGAGGTCGATCAGCCCCGCCCCCGGCGCGCCGGGGTCTCGAGCCAGGACGTGACGATTTCGCTGCAGACAGCGCTCAGCGGCCTCGAGACCGCGCGGTTCCGCGAGGGCGACTCCTCGATCCCGGTCACGCTGCGTTGGTCGGTCGCGGACCGCACCGACGTGGCCCGACTGGAGAGCCTCAACGTGTACGCCCAGTCGGGCGCCGCGGCGCCGCTGCTCCAGGTCGCCGACGCCTCGGTCGAGTGGCAGTCGGCCACGATCCGCCGCCGCAACCAGGCGCCCACGGTCACCGTCTCGAGCTGCCTCCAGCCGGGCGCGAACCCGGCCGACGTGGTCGCGCGGCTGCGGCCGTGGATCGAGGCCGAGCGAACCGCGTGGCCGGTCGGCTACCGCTACGAGTTCGGCGGCGCGGCGGAGACCTCCTCGGGGGCGAACCGGTCCGTCACCGAGAAGGCGCCGATCGGCGGCCTCATCATCCTGCTCCTGCTCGTGGCGCAGGTCAACTCGATCCGGCGGATCGCGATCGCCCTGCTGACGATCCCGCTCGGACTGATCGGCGTCGGCGGCGGCCTGCTCGTCGCGCAGTCGTACTTCTGGTTCATGACCCTGCCGGGGATCCTCGCGCTGTCCGGAATCATCAACAACGCCATCGTGCTCCTCGACCGCATCCGCATCGAGATCGACGAGCGCGGCCTCGATCCCCCCGAGGCGATCCTCGATGCGGCGCAGGGGCGCTTCCGCCCGATCCTGCTGAGCACCGTGACGACCGTCGCCGGCCTCCTGCCGCTGTGGTTCGGCGGCGGCCCGATGTGGGAGCCGATGGCCATCGCCATCATCTTCGGCCTGCTCGGCGCGACGGCGCTGACGCCGTCGCGCCGGTCCTGTATTCGCTGCTGTGCCGGGTCGGCTCCGACGGCTTCCGTCAGGCCTGAAGCCCCCAGCCGTCCCAGCCGTCAGCCGCTCCCCGGGCGAACAGCTCGATCCGGCGCGCGTCCGGGAAGCGCCGCTCGATGCGCCGGCGGACTCCGTCGGGCTTGCGGGAGTGCTCCCGGCGCTTCTCCCGCACGATTTCGGGGGCTTCGGGCGGCGGGGCGTCGCCCCGGTGGAACAGCAGGCACAGCTCGCACTGGCTCATCGTGTAGAAGCCGGGATTCACGCGCAGCTTGTCCCACACGAAGGCGACCGACGACCACGCGAACCCCCACGCCTTCCCGAGCTCGATCCCCTGGTCGAGGTGCGGGTTCGTGGCCCAGAGGAACAAACGCGCCCCATCGGCCGCGATCGTCTCGACCGGGAGCCGCTTCAGTTCGGCGAGCGTCATCGTCGGGTAGTGGCGGACGGCGCCGCCGGAGTCGCCGCTTCCGGGTCCGGCGTGCTGGAGTTGCCCCTTGTAGTCCCAGGGCGGGTCCACGTAGAGGACCCCGTACCTGCGGTCCGGCAGCGGCGCGAAGGCCTCGCTCACGCCTCTCCTTCGGCCTGCGTGAGCTGATCCTCGTCGAACTCGGCCTCCGCCTCCTGCTTCGCGGCGAACGCCTTCGCCATCAGCTCCAGCGCCTCGCCATGATCCTTGAAGAACCGCCGGCCGAGCTTCTCGTGGAGCGCGGGATGGAACGCCCGCCCGAACTTCTCCATGACCTCCTCGCTCGCCTCCTTGCCCTTTTCCTCCTTCGTCATCCCGCTGTAGGTGAGCTTGTGGAAGTACATCCGCCGCAGCGCCGCGTACAGCATCACCCGCGAGCACAGCCGGTTGAACGCGAGCAGCGCGTCGCGCTCGGCCGACTCGACCTCCGCGTCCATGACTTCCTCCTTCTCTCCCGGCAGGAACTCCGCGTCCACTTCCGCCATCATGGTCCGCGCCAGCCGCACCGCGGACTCCTCGTCGAGCACGTCCGACATGCCGAGCGCCAGCATCTTGCACATCATGGCGATCCACTTGGCGGGTTCGAGCGAGCCCGGCTCGGACGCGCCGCTGTCGGACGCTTGGGTCATGCTCGTCATGAACATGTCGGCGAACAGCTCGCCGAGCTGGATGCTGGAGTCCATGGTGCGGCTCCGGTTCTCGGCCTCGAAGTCCGATTCGTTTCCCTGGACGTCCTCGTCCCGCTCCGTCATGCGCACTCCCTTGAGGGCGTCCAGCCCCCGGTTCCGGTTTGGAGTGTAGCGTGCCGGAATCGTCTAGAACCGCAAGCGAAATCACGACGGGTGACGGCTGCGTCGACGCGCTCGCCACAGGTTGGTACCATGGGCGGATGCGCCTCGTCCTCTCCCTCCTCCTGCTCAGCCTCGCCGCGTGCGGCGCGCCGCCGCCCGAGGAGCCGCCCCTGCGGATCGCAGTCGCGGCCTTCCAGCACGAGACCTGCACCTTCTGTCCCGGCGGCGACACCGAGGTCGAGGACTGGCTCCAGCGCAGCGAGCCGGTCACCGGCGAGGAGCTCCTCGCGTCGGGGAACTACGTCGAGGGATTCGTGAAGCGGGCCCGCGAGTTCGGCGACGTCCAGCTCGTGCCGCTCACCTCCCCGCTCGGGGTCTTCGGCGGCTCGTCGCGAAGCTGGAACACCAAGGAGACCTTCGACCACTTCGCCGACGCGATGATCGCCGAGCTCGCCGCCGAGCTCCCGGTGGACGCGGTGTACCTCGCGCTCCACGGCGCGATGGCGGTGCGCGACATCCCCCGGCCCGAGGCCGAACTGGCCCGCCGCTTCCGCGAGGCGGTCGGCCCGGACGTGCCCATCGCCGGCACCTTCGACCTCCACGGGAACGAGGACGGCGAGTTCCTCGAGCACGCGAACTTCGCGTTCGTGACCAAGCGCTACCCCCACTACGACGCGTACATCCAGGGCGAGCGCGCCGCCCGCGCCCTGCGCCTCGCCGCCCGGGGCGAGTACGACTCGACCACCGCGACGCGCAAGCCGGGCGTCATCACCGCCACGGTGCTCCAGTGGACTGGCCAGTCCCCGTCCATGGACATCATGGAGCGCGCCCGGCGCTGGGAGAGCCGCGAGCACGACGCCTACGTGAGCGTCTTCTACGGCTATCCGTGGTCCGACGTGCCCGACGTGGGGGCGACCGTCCACGTGATGACGAACGGCGACCAGGAGCTCGCCGACCGCATCGCCGACGACATGGACGACTTCATCTGGCGGGTCCGGGAGGAGTTCGCCCGGGGCTCGTACCCGATGCCCGACGAGGCCGCGCGGATCGTCGCCGACGCGGTCGCGGCCGGCGAGACCCCGGTCGCCGTCGGAGACCACAGCGACCGCCCGGGCGACGCAACGCACATCCTGAACGCCTTCCTCGCCCGGGGGATCGGGAAGACGCTCTACGGCGCGGTCAGCTCGCCGCACACGCTCGAGACGCTCGCGGCCACCGACGTCCAGCCGGGGGATCCGTTCGACCACGAGATCGGCGGGTTCACCCCATCGGGCGGCTCGCCCCGACGGATCGTCGGCACGCTCGAGTACTTCGACGAGGGGCTCGGCTACGACCGGATCGCGGCGGTGTCGTTCGGCGACGGGAACGTGGTCTTCATCACGCCGGCCTACTCGCAGGTGCTCTACCCCGAGCGCTTCCGCATCGGCCCCATCGATCCGGACGAGTTCGACGTGTTCGTCGTGAACTCGCGCGTCCACTTCCGCCGCGGGTTCGACGAGACCGGCTACGCGAAGACGATCGTAGTGGTCGAGGCCCCGGAGCCCTTCGTGGGCACGACCTTCCTCGACGCGCTCCCCTACGAGCACGCCGACCTCGACCAGCTCTTCCCCTTCGGAACCCCCGACCACCGGCGCTAGGTCACTCCAGCCAGGGAAAGCGAAGGCGGTAACGCGATCGCCGCCGTCGCTCCGGCCCGCGCGCGTTCGAGAATGGGTCGCCGTGCGTTCCGATGTGCCTGGACCGGGTGAGCGTCGGGGGTCTCGTCGCTTCTGCGAGCAGAGTCGCAATGTGTTGCCCTGACGGGTTGAGCAGGGGATGGGATCCGATACCGGGTCTCCAGTTCCCTTGAGGAAGTTGCGACCACTCACAAGGGGGTGTCCGACGTGCCGAAACGAATGCATCCGGGCAACAAGGCCCCGTACTCCGGCCAATACGAAGAGCGCGGCCCACGCGGTGGTGATGTCCGCGGTCGGCAAGTTACGGTCAAGAAGGGAGTCCCTCGTCCGCCGACCACCGAACGCGGCGACGCCTACGATCTCGTGGACCCGAGCGACAACAAGTCTGGCGGGAACCCCTGACCTCGACGACTTCCTCATCCTGACGGATCGATCCCCGGCGGAGTTTCCGGTCATGCTTGGGCGGAACCAGTCCATGCCCGTTAGTGCGCACCCGCCACGCCGCCCTCGACGAAGGGGGCCCGAGCCGTCGCCGAGCGCGGCTCCGCCGCTCTTTCCCATGGCCAACGCCACGGGCGCCGGTCGTCGAATCGCGGCGCGCCGCCGCCGGAAAATCGCCGTCGGCTGGTATGGCGGCAAGTTCAGCCACCTCGACTTCCTCCTTCCGCACATTCCGAGCGACGCCGGGCACTTCTGCGACGTGTTCGGCGGGTCGGCCGCGGTGCTCCTGAATCGCCCGCCTTCCCCCGTCGAGACGTACAACGATCTCGACTCGGAACTCGCGAACTTCTTCGAGGTGTTGCGCGACGACGGCGAGGCGCTGATCCGGGCGATCGGGCTGACGCCGTTCCCGCGCGCTGACCTCGCCCGGGCGTGCGATCCGGAGAACGGACCTGACCGACGTGAGCGAGCGCGCCGGTTCTTCGTCCGCGCCCGCCAGATCCGGACGGGCCTTGCGCAGACGAGCAGCGAGGGGCGCACTGGGTGCTGACGTCGCGCGCCGGAATGGCGGGCGCGGTCTCCCGCTGGTTGGGATCCGTCAAAGGCCTTCCGGAGATCGCCCAGCGCCTGATGCGCGTGCAGATCGAGAACGCTCCCGCCGAAGAAGTGATCCAGCGCTACGACACCGAATCCACCGTCTTCTATCTGGACCCGCCGTACGTGCATTCCTCGCGTGGCGATCGATCGGCGTACGCCTTCGAGATGAGCGACCAAGACCGCGAGCGGCTCGCCTCCGCGCGGCGCTCGATACGCGGGCGGGCGGTCCTGTCCGGATACCGGACTGCGCTCTATGACGAGCTCTACGCGAAATGGCGCCGAGTCGACGCCGAGGCGAAGACCTGCCACTCCGTCCGCACCGCGCGGCAGGAGTCGCTGTGGCTGAACTTCGCGCGATGGACGACAAACGGATCGGGGAGTGGCTGCGGGAGCGTTGGGCAGAGGCGCTGGAAGCCGACGCCGACCCCGATGAGAGTCCGGTCGCGGACTTCGTCAACTCGAAGCGCACGAGCGTTCGGTTCGCGATCGTCACGCGGTTTGCTCGGGAAGATCGCGGAGCCCTCCCGCCATCTCCCGCGCCTCCAGAAAACCAAGGACACGGCGACGGCCGTTGAAGCCCGCTGGAACCCGCGCTCGTTCTGCACGAGCGTGGTCGTGCCGTGGAATCGAGACAACGAATCCGTGCTCGGCGGCGGCGACGACCCTTACGTCAGCAAACCGCTGCGGCGTCCTCGGTTGGACGAGGACTTGGCCGATGTCAAGAAGGGCGATCGGCCGACCTGGGAGTCCCTTGTCGAGCATCTCGGAGAGCTGGAGCGTTCCGGCGATCCCGACGCCGTTCGCGAGGCGTTCATCGGCGTCCTGGGTCAGGTCGTGGTTCGGCTCAAGCGAAGCCGATTCCACTATCCGGTCCCGAACCGCGTCAGCGTGGATCACTTGTGCGACCTCCTCGACCGTTTCATGAAGACGGCCAGTGGCGGCCTGCGCCCGCAAGTCGTGGGCACGGCGCTGATGCGCGTCGTCGGCGAGGCTCTCGGCGCGTACTCGCGCGTCGAGGCCCAGGGCGTGAACGAGTCCGACCGCGCCACGGGTGCGCCCGGGGACATCATGTGCTTTCAGGCAAAGGGAGACGCAGAGGAACTTCGCCTCGTGGCGGAGGCGAAATCGGGGCCCGTCCGTCTGGTCGAAGCCCAGGCCTCGGTCGCCAAGGCGCGGGCATCGGAAGCGCCCCGGCTCGTGTTCTTCGCGCCCGGCGTCCTCAAGGCTGACGAAACTCCGGTTCAGGAACTCGCGGCGCGCGAGTTCGCCTTCGGCCTGGAGGTCTACGTGACGGAGATCGGGCCATTCGCGCGCGCCCTGTTCATGCTCCTCGAGGGGCGAAGCCGGCGCGACTTCCTCACTGCGATAGGACGCGAGTTGGACGAGCGCGTCGCCCCGCCGGAAGACCCTAAGGAGTGGTCCCGCCTTCTCGAGGGAATCGGCTCGAGCTGACGAGAGCTCGGCTCGCAGGTCACTCCAGCCGGTTGTATCGGCGGAGGATCTCGCGCAGGCGGTCGTGCGGCAGCCCGTACATCCGGTTGCCGTTCGCGCCGGTCATGTCCCGCCCGGCCACGAGCGCGTTCACGATCGCCTCCTCGGTCGCCTGGACCACGCCCTCGAAGAAGGGGTTGATCTCGGAGTTGGCGAGGACCTCCAGCGCCGCCACGCCCTCCTCGCTGTGCGCCGCCGCCTCGTTCGCGGTCGAGAACGCGACGAAGATGTCGCCCGAGCCGTTCATCGAGATGCTGCCGAGCCGCCCGAGCGCGAGCGTCGTCCGCCGGACGAACCGGTCCAACTGGTGCGGCAGGAGCGGCGCGTCGGTGGCCGCGACGATGATGATCGAGCCGTCGCGGCCGCCCCGCGGAGCCGGACCGCCGCGCTCGGGCATGAGGTCCGTGATCTCCCGTCCCACCGGGACCCCGGCGATCCGTAGTTGATGGCGCCGCCCGAAGTTGGACTGGACCAGCACGCCCACCGTCCAGTCCCGGCCCGCCGCGTTCACGACCCGCGACGACGTTCCGATCCCGGCCTTGAACCCGAAAGTGTTCATCCCGGCTCCGCCGCCGACCGATCCCTCGGCCACCGGCCCGCCGGCGGCGGAGTCGAGCGCGGCGAAGACGTGTTCCTCCCGGACGTGGAAGCCGTTGATGTCGTTCAGGAACCCGTCCCACGTCTCGGCCACCAGCGGCAGGCTCCAGTCGGGCGCGTCGAGGTTCCGCTGCGACCACGCGATCGTGGCCTCGTGGACCGCGCCCACGCTGTGGGTGTTCGTGATCATCACGGCCCCCTCCAGAATCCCCCGGTCGCGCAGCCACGTGGTCCCCGTCATCTCGCCGTTGCCGTTCAGGGTGAACCACGCGGCGAAGACCCGGCTGCGGCTGGCCCGCCCCCGGGGCAGCACCGCGGTCACCCCGGTGCGCACCGGCCCCTGCCCCGCGACCAGCGCGCCCTCGCCCTCGATGATCGTCTCGTGGCCGACCTCCACCCCGGCGAGGTCGGTGATCGCGTTCAGCGGCCCCGGCGTCCCCTCGAAGGGAACGCCGAGGTCGCGGGCGCGCTGAGCGCTCGCCGGCGCAGCCAGAAGCAGGACGAGAAGGATGCGGGTCATGAGGGCCTCCCGGGGAAGAGCGGACGCGGCGCGCCGGGGCGCTGGAAGAGATCGGTCCGAAACGGCGGCGGCTCCCCGAACCCGAGGCGCGCCTTCGCGACGCGGAAGCGCTTGCCGAGGAGCTCCGCCCACGGTCCGGTCCCGCGCATCCGCTCCCCGAAGTCGGCGGAGTTGAGCTCCCCGCCCCGCGTCTGCCGGATCAGGGCGAGCACGCGCGGCGCCTTGGTCGGATAGCGCTTCTCGATCCACTCGGTGAACAGATCCTTCAGCTCGTGCGGCAGCCGCAGCAGGATCGTGCCGGCGAACCGGGCGCCGGCGTCCCGCGCCGCCTCGAGGATCGTTTCGAGTTCCGGGTCGTTGAGTCCGGGGATCATGGGCGAGGCGAGGACGCCGACCGGGACCCCCTCGGCGGCGAGCGCCCGGACCGCGGCGAGCCTTCGGGCGGGAGCGGCGGCGCGGGGCTCCATCGAGCGGGCGAGGCCGCCGTCGAGCGTCGTGATGGAGACCATCGCGCTGGCCAGTCCCTCCTCCGCCATCGGCGCGAGAACGTCGAGATCGCGCAGGATCATCGCCGATTTGGTCACGATCGCGACCGGGTGCCGCGCGTCGCGCAGGACTTCGAGGATCGCCCGGGTGATCCGCAGCTCGGCCTCCGCCGGCTGGTACGGGTCGGTGTTGGAGCCGAGCGCGAGCGGCGCCGGGTC
The DNA here is from genome assembly GCA_965199715.1 of Vicinamibacteria bacterium. Classification (GTDB taxonomy): domain Bacteria; phylum Acidobacteriota; class Vicinamibacteria; order Marinacidobacterales; family Marinacidobacteraceae; genus CBDATA01. Next base: position 227,870 of record OZ241322.1, on the reverse strand, counting down.
GTAGCTCCGCTTGCCGATCTCCTCGCGCAGGAGGCGCGCCGCCTCGGGCTTGAACACGATCCGCGTCTCGAAGTCGAGCCCCGGCGAGTAGCCGAGGTAGGCGTGGGTGGGTCGGGCGAAGCAGTAGATGCAGCCGTGCTCGCAGCCCCGGTAGGGGTTCACCGAGCGGTCGAACGGGACATCCGGGGAGTCGTTGCGGGCGATGACGGTCTTCGAGCGATCGGGGATGAGCTCGGTCTCCGGCGGCGGATCGGCCTCGGGCTCGCCCCAGCCGTCGTCGAAGGCCTCCTCCCGGTATCGCTCGAAGCGCCCGGCGGGATTCGAGACGGCGCCGCGTCCCGAACGAGCGGCCACCGGCTACGGCGGGCGGACGAACCCGGTCCGGTGCCGGACTTCTCCTTCCGGGCTGCGGACCGCGATCTCGTGGAATCCCGCCCCGAGCGCCGGATCGGGGGTGAGGACGAGCGGCGTCCGCATCCCGATCTCGCCGGAGAGGCCGGCGAGCGCGTCCCGGATGTCGGACGGCTCGCCCGAGGTGCGGACGAGGACGCCCCCGCTGCGGCGCGCCAGCTCCTCGAGCACCCAGTACGGATCCACGTTGCGCAGCCCCTTCAGGTCCACGCTGCCGCTTCGGAGGTTGCGGCCCTCGAACTCGATCTGCTGCGCGAAGTCCTCGGCGCTCACGGCGCCGTACAGCCCGCCGACCCGGCCTCCCCGGGCGAGAATCGCCGGAGCGGTGACGGACAGCACCATGGGGCTCGCGCCCGCGATCGCGACCATCGGCCAGAGGTCGCGGCTCCAGCTCGCTCCGTCCACCCCGTCGGTGAAGATCGCGAGCACCGGACGGCCGGGCGCCTCGGCGAGCAGGCCCATCGCGAGCATGATCGCGTTGTTCAGCGCGGACGGGCCGCCGCTCTTGAGTTCCGCGACCGCGGCCGCGGCGTGGGCGCACGAGTCCTCCCAGCCGGCGTGGAGCTCCACCGAGCGGCGGAACGAGACCACCGCGCAGCGATCCGCGTCGCCGAGGCCGGAGAAGAAGGACCCGAGGCCGGATTGGACGGCCTCGAGCATCGGGCCGCGCACGCTCGCGCTCAGGTCGACCACCGCCGCGACCGCGAGCGGGCCGGGCTCCTCGACTTCGAACGAGTGCGCGGCGTCATCGACGAGGACTTCCACCGCAGCGGGGTTCGCGAACCGGGAGAACTCGCCCTCCTCGTGCAGCAGCGCCTCGACCCGCACCGGCTGGGCGGCCGCCGGAACCGCGACGAGGGCGAGCAGGAGCAGCCGGATCACTGCGCGAACCCTTCCATGATCTCGGTGCGCATCGCGCCGAACAGCTCCTGGATGTCGATGGCGGGGCCGAGCCAGAACTGCCACTCGGGCTCCCAGCCGGCCGGCGGACGCGAGAGGAGGCCCGAAGCCGCCTCGAACGCCTCGGCGTTCTTCCCCTGCGCGAGCCGGGCGGCGACCAGACCCGAGATCGCGCCCGGCGACCGCCGCGCCCGCGCCGCCGCCTCGGCGAACGCGGTTTCCGCGGCTGCGTAGTCGCCCGCGTCGAGCGCGACCTCGCCGCGGATCAGGAGGTACGCGAGGCGCGGGTACGGAGGCATCCGCATCCCCTCCAGCCGGTCCAGCAGGGTCGTGGCCGCCTCGCGCTGGCCGGTGTCGAAGAGCGCCCCCGCCAGCCGCACCGCGTATTCGACCGTGTCCGGATCCTCGCGGGCGAGCTGGGTGAGGAGCTCGACCGCGCGCCGCGAAACGGGCTGCTCCTCTCGCTGGCGGCCCGCCATCTGGGCGACCCGCGCCAGCGCGAACCGCATCTCGGGGTCGTCGGGCGCGGCTTCCACGGCCTTCTCGAAGTGGGCGATGGCCGCCGCCGAGTTGAGCGCGAGGTGGTACGAGTAGCCGACGGCGAGGCGCCAGCGCCGCAGCCACTCCTCCCGATCCGGTTCGGGAAGCGCCGAAAGAAGCGCTCGCGCGAAGTCGAGATGCCCGACCGACCCGGCGCTGAGGGCGGCCTCGCTGTGGAGGAACGCCGCCGCCTTGAGCCGCAGCGCGCCGGGATTCGAGGCGATGAACTCGCCGACGACCGCTTCCACCGAATCCGCGCGGTACGACGCGAGCTCGCGTCCGGCGGTGATGAAGAGCCCGCCGCTCGTCTCCTCGACGAGCGTCCGGTAGCGATCCGGCTCGAGCCGCGGCTGCGCCGCCGCCGCGACCGGAATCGCGAGCAGCGCGAGCGACAGGAAGCATCGCGGCATGGTGTGCGTCAACGTGAAGTATCGTAGCCAAATTCATGCCAACCGACCTTCCGGCGCCGCGTCCCAGGGACGCGGTGATCACCGGAATCGGGATGCTGTCGCAGGTGGGCACTGGCGCCGACGAGCACCGGGCCTTCCTCAAGCCGGGCCGTCCGGTCGCATGCTCGCCCTTCGAGCCGGGCATCCAGGCGCAGACCGGCAACGAGCTCTTCGGCCACTACGCCGGATCGATCGACCCCGCCGACCTCGGGATCGGGCGGTCGGAGGCGCGCTTCATGGGCCGCCTGTCGCGCCTTGCGGTGCGGGCGGCGCGGCTCGCGCTGGAGCAGTCCGGGATGCCCACGGAAGACATGGCGGTCGTCGTCGGAAGCGGCAAGGGCGGCGAGACCGAGACCCACCGGGAAGTCGCGGCGAAGAGCCGGGGGCCGGGCCGGGTGCGCGTCTCGCCGGCGACGGTGCCGCTCATCATGGGGTCCACCGTCTCGGCGAACCTCGCGACGCTGTTCCGCACGAACGGCCCGTCGGTGTCGGCGACCGCCGCCTGCGCGGGCGGCGCGTACAACCTCGTGATCGCGGCCTCGTGGATCCGCGAGGGCCTCATCGACCGCGCGCTCGCCGGCGGCGTGGAGTCGGCGGACGTCCACTTCCATCTCGGCTTCGACTCGATGCGGGCCTACACGCGCTCGGACAACCACCGCCCCGAGAAGGCTTCGCGGCCCTACGCGGCGGACCGGGCGGGGTTCATCTTCGGCGAAGGCGCGGGCCTCGTGACGCTCGAGTCGCGCGAGTCCGCCGAGCGCCGGGGAGCCCGCGTCCTCGGCGCGATCCACGGCTATGGAATGTCCTCCGACGGCTCGGGACGGATGGTGGCCCCCGACGACCGCGGCGCGGAGCTCGCGATGCGCCGGGCGCTCGGCCACGCGAGCCTGCCGGCGGAAGCGATCGGGTACGTGAACACCCACGGCACTTCGACTCCGCTCGGCGACGTGTCCGAAGTGCGGGCGATCCGGCGGTTGTTCCCTTCGCCGACGGTGCCCTACAGCTCGACCAAGGGGTACACCGCGCACACCGTCGGGGCCGCCGGAGCGCTCGAGGCGGCATTCACCGCGATGATGCTGGACGAGGGCTGGCTGGCCCCGAGCGTGAACGCCGAGCCGCTCGACCCGGCGCTCGAGGACTACCCGCCGGTCGTCGCCCCGACGAGCACGGACGCGAAGTGGGCGCTGTCCAACTCGTTCGGCTTCGGCGGAACCAACGTCTCGATCGCGCTTCGCCGCGAGCGCTGAACCGGAGGAACGACGTGCGGATCGAACTCGAATGGGACGGCGCGACCGGCTATCCCGCAACGACCCCCACCGGCGAGCGCCTGGCGCTCGACTCGGACAACGGCAAGGGCGCGTCGCCGATGGAGACGCTCCTCGCCGCGCTCGCCGGATGCATGGCGATCGACGTGATCCACATCCTGAAGAAGATGCGCGCCGAGCCGACGAAGCTCACGGGGACGGTCTCCGGCGAGCGGGCGGACGACCATCCGCGCCGCTTCGTGCGCGTCACGCTCGCGTTCACGGGCGCCGGACCCGGCGTGTCAGAGGAGCGGCTGCGTCGGGCGGTGGACCTGTCGTTCGAGAAGTACTGCAGCGTGATGCACAGCCTGGCTGGGGATATCGAGTACTCGTGGACCGCGTTCCTTGACGTCTGACCCTTTCGCGCCGTCCCTGGCCTCGGCCCACGCCGGCGGAGACCCCGCATTCCGACGGGATACCTCCCTCGCCCACCTGAAGCGCGTGGAATCGGGCACTGACGAACCGGCATACGCAGTGAACGTGCGCGCATCGCACCATGCGACCCCTGTACGACCGTCTGGTCAGCGAACGAAACCATCGTGGTCGCCTCTGTCCAACACTCTCCACCCGACCCCCAGGATGCGCTGCCGCACACAAGGATCAAACACGTCCTGCCGGGTGTTCCCTGCTTCAGGGGCGGTCTTGATGTGCATGCGCCAGACCACGGGTTGGCGTCCACCGCCGGATGTTGTCTCTTCGGACACTGTCTTGCTCCTAGAGTGAGAACTGGTTTGGCCATTTGAAGCCGGACGGTTCGGTTGCGATCCGCGGGTGGGTTCGTCAGCGAAGGAAGAAGTCTTCCGGCGGGTCATCCATTTGGATGCGCCAGACCTTCAAGGTTCCTTCGCGCGCCGGAAGTCCCGTCTCGCCTCACCCGCGCGGAGATACGGATGCGATACGTCGAATCCGGGCGCCTTCGGCACCCGCGCCGCCTACTGCTCCATGCCGTCGGTGGCCTCCTCCCCTTCCCCCATGTCCGCAGGACCGGTCTCCCACTCGTACTCGATCCCGCGCACGTGTCGCTCGAACCAGTCGATCTCCACGTTCACCTTGAACAACTGGTGCCGGAGCTCCCTCCAGCCGTGCGGCTCCCTGGGCGCGATGTAGAGGTGCGTGTCCACGCCGTTCGTGCGTAGGGCCCGGTAGAGCTCGACGGACTGCTCGGGCGGCACTCTGACGTCGTTCTCGCCGACGAGCACGATCGTCGGGGTCGTGACCCGGTAGATGTCCTTCAGCGGGGAGTGGTTCCAGTACGCGTCGATGGGAGCGTCCTCCTGCCACGGGGTGCCGCCGAACCACGGCGTGCGGTAGATGCGCACGTCGCTGTTGCCGTACATGGAGATCCAGTTGACGGCCCCCGCGCCGGAGGAGGCCGCCTTGAACCGGTCGGTGTGGGTGATGATCTTGTTGGTCATGTGGCCGCCCCCGCTCCAGCCCATCTTGGCCATGCGGTCGCCGTCCACGAGGCCGCGCTCGATCAGGTAATCCACGCCGGTCATCACGTCGAGGTGGGCCTGGCGGAAGTAGTGGCCGACCATGTCGCGCAGGACGTCGTCGCCGTAGCCGGTGCTGCCCCGGTAGTTGGGCTTGAACACCATGTAGCCGCGCGCCGCGAGCACCTGGACGTAGCTGCTCCACGACACGAATCCGAACTTGTCGGATGCGGCGGGGCCGCCGTGGGTTTGGACCACGAGCGGGTAGCGGGTCCCCTCCTCGAAGTCGAGCGGGTAGTAGAGCAGCCCCTCGACCTCGACTCCGTCGGCGCCGTCCCAGCGGACCGCCTCCTGCCGGGGCAGCCGGAACTCCCGGTCGAGATGGTCGAAGACCGACGTGACCTTCGTCGGGTCGCCGCCCGCCGCCGGAAGCAGGTGCAAGTCGCCGGCGTTCGTCGGGGAGCTGATCCCGAAGACGTGCATGTCGGCCGCCGCCGAGAAGTTCCAGCCTTGGAGCGCGTGGTCGCCCGCCGTGAGCTGGGTCGGCTCGGCGTCATCGATCCGGGCGTGGAAGAGCTCGGTGCGGACTCCGGTGTTCGCCGTGAAGTAGATCGACCCGTCCCCGGCCCAGCGGGCGCCGTTGACCTCGTGCGGCATGTCCTCGAAGAGCATCCGGTGCGGCCCGCCGCCCGCCGGCACAAGGAAGATGTTGTCGTTGAAGTAGGTCTCGAAGTCGGCGCTGGAGTCCGACGTGAACATGACGGTCGAGCCGTCGGGCGAGAGCTGGGCGCCGGACTCGCTGACCGTGTTGTCGGTGAGCTGCATCGCGCCGGAGCCGTCGGCCTTCATGATCCAGACCTCGCCCTCGTCCCGGTTGTCCACCAGCGGGCTGACGCTGCGGGAATGCGCGATCCGCGCGCCGTCGTGCGACAGGTTGAACCCGATCACCGAGAAGTCGCCCTCGGTGATGCGCTCCTCGCTCCCCTCGTCGTCCCCGCCGACCATGACCCGCCAGAGGTGCCGCTGCTTGTAGTCCTCGTCGAACGCGAACACGTCGTCCATCATGTCGTCCTTCTTCTTCTCCTCCTCGGACTTGGCCTCGGGCGCGACGAAGACGATGGACGCGCCGTCGGGAGCGAACTGGAAGGACTGGACCGAACTGTCATGACTGGTCAGCGGCGAGGCCTCGCCGCCCCGGTTGCGCATCAGGTAGATCTGGGTGAAATCGTCCTCGCCGCGGCGGGCCAGGAACGCGACCATGCTCCCGTCGGGCGACCACCGCGGACTCGACTCGCCGTTCTCGCCGTTCGTGAGCCGGACCTCGCCGGTTCCGTCGGCGTCGATCCGGTAGATGTGGGTCGTCCGCCCGTTCTCCTTCCAGTCGGTGTCCGAGCGGGTGAACAGGACCTGCGACCCGTCGGGCGAGACCCGGGGACTGCCGAGCCTCGGCATGTCGATAAGGTCCACGATGGTCATCGCCCGCTTCTCCTGGGCGAGAGCGGGCAGCGCCAGAAGCGCGGCGAGGACGGTGATGAGAGCGCGGCGGAGCATGGGGAACCTCCCGGTGCCTGAATTCTCACGGACGGCCCGATCCGCCGCAACTGCGCTGCTACGCTAGACCGATGCCCCCGACGCTCACGGTCGGCGTCACGGGCGCGACCGGCCTGATCGGGCGGGCGCTCACCCGGACGCTCACGAACTACGGCCACGACGTGGTCGCGTTCAGCCGTTCGGGGAGCGCCGCGCACCAGCCGCGGGTCATCCCCAAGACATGGCGCCCGGACGAACCGGCGCGGATCGCGGCGGCGCTCGAGGGCCTCGACGCCGTCGTCCACCTCGCCGGCGAGCCGGTGGGCCGCCGCTGGTCCGCCACGCGCAAGCGGGCCATCCGCGCGAGCCGGATCGAAGGGACGCGCGCCCTGGTCCAGGCGATCGCCCGTTGCAGGAAGCCGCCGAAGCGCCTCATCGCCGCTTCGGCCATCGGCTTCTACGGATCGCGCGGGGACGAGGAGATCGACGAGGACTCGGCGCCCGGCGAGGGCTTCCTCCCCGAGGTCTGCGCCGCGTGGGAGGACGAGATCCGCGCCTCGAGCGTGCCGGGAACGGCGATCCGCATCGGGATAGCGCTCTCGCCGGACGGCGGCGCGCTCGCCTCGATGCTGCCGCCGTTCCGCCTCGGCCTCGGCGGCCCGCTCGGCTCGGGCCGACAGTGGATGCCATGGATCCACCTCGACGACATCATCGGCGCGATCCGCCACTTCATCGGCATGGACGCCGCCGCGCTGGAGCCGACGTACAACCTGACCGCGCCGAATCCAGCGACGAACGCCGACTTCACCCGCGCGCTGGGCCGCGCGCTCGGGCGGCCCGCGTTCCTCCCTGCTCCCGGCTTCGCGATGAAGCTCATGTTCGGCGAGATGGCCGAGGCGCTGCTCCTGAACGGCGCCCGGGTGATCCCGCGCAATTTGCTCCGCCACGGCTTCCGGTTCGCCCACCCGGATCTGGAACCCGCGCTCACGCAACTGCTGCGGTGAAACGGAGGACCGCCGCGCTCCGGCGCCGACAGGCGGCCGGGCGCATCATCGTCGCCTTCCTGTTCCTCGGAGCGGGGATCGCCGGCGCCGTCGTCGGGCTGCTGTTCGCCTACCAGAGCGACATCCCGCTCATCGAGCAGCTCGAGGCCCACGAGTCCAGCGCCACCAGCATCATCTACGACCGCCACGGGGTCGAGATCGGCCAGTTCGCGGTCGAGCGGCGGATCGAGGTGGAGTTCGACACCCTGCCCCAGCATCTGCGGGACGCCTTCGTCGCGGCGGAGGACCAGCGCTTCTGGACCCACTTCGGGTTCGACGTGGCCGGCATCGCCCGCGCCGCGTGGGACAACGCCCGCGCCCGGCGCATCGTGTCCGGCGCCAGCACGATCACCCAGCAGGTCGCCCGCCAGTTGTTCCTGAACCGGGACGAGACGCTCGAGCGCAAGATCAAGGAGGCGCTCACCGCCATCCGGATCGAGCGCGCCTACCGCAAGGAGGAGATCCTCACCTTCTACGCGAACCAGGTCTTCCTCGGGCACGGCAACCACGGCGTCGCGGCGGCGGCGGACTACTACTTCGACAAGACGACTCCCGATCTCACCATCGGCGAGGCGGCGATGCTGGTCGGCCTCGCCCCGAACCCCTCGCGCTTCTCCCCCTACCGAAGCATCGAGGCCGCGGTCGCCCGCCGCGACATCGTGGTGACCCGGATGCTCGCCGAGGGCCACATCACGGACGACGAGGCCGCGGCGGCCCGGGTCGAGCCGGTCCGGCTCCGCCCCCGCGACACGAACCCGCTCGCGCCGCACTTCCTCGAGATGGTCCGCCGCCACCTCGCGAGCCAGTACGGTAGCCAGCAGACCTACGAGGGCGGGCTCCGGGTGCACACCACGCTCGACTCCCCCATGCAGGAAGTCGCGAACCGCAGCGTGGACTCGGCGCTGCGGGCGCACGACAAGCGCCGCGGGTTCCGCGGGTTCGAGCGGAACCTCGCCGACGACGGGACCGACTTCGACGAGTACCGCGACTCCTCGTGGAGCGGCGAGCCCGAGATCGGCGAGATCCTTGGCGGAATCGTGGTCGAGGCCGGCGGCGACCCCCGGATCCGGATCGGCCCGAGGACCGCCCGCGTGGACCCCGATTCGCTCGCGTGGACGCGCCGGACCGCCGACCGGCTCTTCCGGCGCGGCGACGTGGGGCGCTTCCGCGTCCTGTCCGACGACGGGAACGAACTCGTGGTCGGGCTGGAGCAGCGGCCCCGCACCGAAGGGGCCTTCGTCGCGCTCGACGTCCAGACCGGCGCGATGCGGGCCATGGTCGGCGGCTTCGACTTCGACGAGAGCGAGTTCAACCGGGTCACCCAGGCCCGGCGGCAGGCCGGCTCCTCGTTCAAGCCCTTCGCCTATGGGGCCGCGCTCGAGTCGGGCCGCTTCGCGCCGACCTCGCTGCTGCTGGACGCGCCGTTCTCGTGGACCGACCCGATCACCGGAATCCCCTACGAGCCGAACAACTACGACGAGGAGCACCGCGGCTGGATCACGCTGCGCCAGGCGTTCGAGGGCTCGCGCAACATCCCCGCGGTGCGCATGGTGCACGACCTCGGCCCCGAGAACGTCGTGAACTTCGCCCGGCGGCTCGGCGTCCAGAGCGACATGCTCCCGGTGCTGTCGATCACGCTCGGGTCCGCCGACGTCACGCTGCTGGAGATGGTCTCCGCCTACAGCACCTTCCCGAACCAGGGCGTGCGCATGGAGCCGCACTTCATCACCCGGGTCACCGACCGGGACGGGCGCGAGCTGGAGCGCTTCCACCCGGAGACGGCTTCGGTCGTCAGCCCCGACGTGGCCTACGTGGTCACCCACCTGCTCCAGGGCGTGGTGGCGCGGGGGACCGCCCGTTCCGCCCGCTCGGTGGGCCGCCCCATCGCCGGCAAGACCGGCACCACGAACGACTTCACCGACGCCTGGTTCATCGGCTTCGACACCCGTGTCGCCGCCGGCGTCTGGGTGGGCAACGACCAGAACGAGACGCTCGGGCGCTCGCAGAGCGGCGCCTCGGTGGCGCTTCCGGCCTGGCGTCAATTCATGACCGAGGCCGAAACCGGCGCAGTCCAGTGGGAGGCTTTCCGCGCCCCGCCGGGACTCCCCCTGGTGCGGGTGGACTTCGACACCGGCCGCCCGGCCGCCGACGGCCCGAACACGATCGTGGAGGCGTTCCTCCCCGGAACCGAACCCACCGGAAACAACGACCACTGACATGAAGCGCAAACTCATCCTCGTCGGCTGCGGCGCCGCGCTCGCGGCCGCCGCCGTCTTCGGCCTCGTCCTGTTCTTCGCCTTCACCTCGACCTACAACGGCCTCGTCGTCGCCGACGAGGGGGTCAAGGCCGGGTGGTCGCAGGTCGAAAACGTCTATCAGCGGCGCTCCGACCTCGTACCCAACCTCGTCGCCACCGTCGAGGGGGCCGCCGACTTCGAGCGGGAGACCCTCGAGGCGGTCATCGACGCCCGCTCCCGCGCCACCGGAATCCAGGTCTCGGCGGACGACCTCGGCGACCCGCAGGCGCTCGCCCGCTTCCAGGCCGCGCAGGGCGCGCTCTCGGGGGCGCTCTCCCGGCTCATGGTCACCGTGGAGCGGTATCCCACGATCCAGGCGAACCAGAACTTCCTGAGCCTCCAGGACGAGCTCGCCGGCACCGAGAACCGGATCGCTGTCGAGCGGCGCCGATTCAACGAAGCGGCGCAGGCGTACAACGTGCTGCGACGCGGCTTCTTCACCCGCATCGTGGCGGGCTTCTACGACTTCGGCGAGGCCGCCTACTTCGAGGCGGACGAAGGGGCGGAGACCGCTCCGACCGTGGACTTCAGCGACCCGTCCGCCTGACATGCGCCTCCGCGCGGCGCTCGTCGCGCTGCTCGTAGTCGGCGGCGCGTTCGCGCAGGAGGTTCCGCCGCTCACCGGGCGGGTCGTCGATCAGGCTGGAATCCTGACTCCCGAGGAGACGGCGCGGCTGGACTCGGCGCTGGCGCGGATCGAGGCCGAGACCTCGGTCCAGATCGCGGTGCTGACCGTCCCGCGGCTCGAGACCCCGATCGAGGACTTCTCGATCCGGGTCGCCGAGGCGTGGGGGATCGGCCGGGCCGAGACCGACAATGGCGCGCTCGTCGTGGTCTCGATCGAGGATCGGCGGAGTCGGCTCGAGGTCGGCTACGGCCTCGAGCCCATGCTCCCCGACGGAGTCGCTGGACGGATCCTGCGCGACGAGCTCTCCCCCGCGTTCCAGGCCGGGGAGTACGCGCTCGGCTTCGAGCGGACCGCGCTGCGGATCGCCGCGACCGCCATCGGCGAGTTCGAAGCTCCCGCGCCCCGCCCCGAGCGCCGCCGGCGCGGCGTCGGCGGGCTTTGGATGCTCCTCCTGCTGGTCGGGGCGCAGGTGCTCGGCTGGATCGGCAACGCGGCCCGCCCGTGGGTGGCCGGAGCCGCGGGCGGCGGGGCGGCGCTGCTCCTCGGCCTCCTCCTCGCCGGACCGCTCGCGCTGCTCTTCTTCGTGCCGGTGGGCTTCCTCGCCGGGCTCGCCGCGACCGGAATGACCCGCGCGGCCGCGTCCCGGACCGGATCCTCGTGGGGCTACGGCGGGCCGGTGATGATGGGCCGCAGCGGATTCGGGAGCGGCTTCGGCGGCGGATTCGGCGGCGGGGGCGGCGGCTTCGGCGGCGGCGGCGCGAGCGGGAGCTGGTGATGCGCGTTCCCCGGTCGCTACGGCGCGATCTCTCCGAGGGCGACCTGGACCGGATCGCGGCCGCGATCGGCGAAGCCGAAAGGGCCACGTCGCGCGAGCTGCGGGTCCACGTGATCCGCCGGCTCCTGCCCTTCGAGAACGCCCGCAAGCGCGCGCTGCGCGACTTCGACGCTCTCGGCATGCAGCACACCGAGGACGGCGCCGGCGTGCTGCTGTTCCTAGCGGTGCGCTCCCGGCGGTTCGAGATCGTGGCCGACCCGATCGTGGACGAGAAGATCGGCGCCGGCGCGTGGAACGAGATCGCGAAGGGCATCACCGACGAGATCCACGAGTCGGGAGTGGGCAAGGGTCTCGAGTACGGCGTGCGCCGGATTGGCGAATTCCTGGCCGAGCATTTCCCGATCCAGGCGGACGACGTGAACGAGCTCCCGGACGAGGTCAGCTTCGGTTGAGTCGGCCCGGCTCAGGTTCTCCCGGCGCCCCGTTTTCCGGTGCTAGAGTGCTGATCGATGGTCTTCCCCCTGTCCCATGACTGACTCTCCCCAACCTCCCCGACTCGTCGATCCCGACGTCGAGGGCCGGCTCTTCCGCGGCGTCCCAGTGCTCCCGCTGCGGGACATCGTCGTCTTCCCCCATTCGTTCCTGCCGCTGTCGGTAGGCCGCAAGAGCACCAAGCAGCTTCTCGCCGACGCCACCCAGGAGGCCGACGCCCCGAACCGCGCCGGCTCGCAGGTGATGCTGGCCGTGCTCACCCAGCGCGACGCCGCCGTCGACGACCCCGGCAAGGACGACCTCTACGGCGTCGGGACCGCCGCCCGCCTCGAGAAGCAGATGCGGATGCGCGACGGCACCATCCGGATCGTCATCCGGGGCAGCTTCCGCTTCCGGGTGGAGCGGATCGTCCAGGTCGAGCCCTACGTCCGCGCCGACATCCGCGAGCTGGACGGCGCCGCCGGCGCCGAGCAGACGGTCGAGTTCGAGGCGCTCACGCGCCAGATCCGTTCCGAGCTGCAGGAGATGATCAAGAGCGAGCTCTTCACCCGCCCCGGCGACGTGATGAAGCGCCAGTTGGCCCGGATCGGGGCCGCGGGCCAGCTCGCCGACTTCGTGGCCGAGCAGCTTCCCAGCCTCGGGACCGAAAAGCGCCAGGAAGTCCTCGAGACGCTCGCCATCAAGGAGCGGCTCGACCTCGCCTACGCCGCCATCCTGCGCGAGAAGCAGGTGCGCGAGCTGGGCCGCAGCATCGAGTCCAAGGTCAAGACCGAGGTCGGGCGCACCCAGCGCGAGTTCTTCCTGCGCGAGCAGTTGAAGGCGATCCAGAAGGAGCTCGGCGAGGGCGACGACTCCACGAAGGAACTGGACGAGCTCCGCGAGAAGATCACCAAGGCGGGGATGCCCGAAGAGGCCGAGAAGGAGGCGCTTCGGGAGTTCCGCCGGCTGGGCCGCATCCCGCCCGCTTCCGCCGAGTACACCGTCGGGCGCACCTACCTCGACTGGCTCGTCCGGATGCCGTGGAAGGAGCGCACCGAGGACAAGTACGACGTCCCCCGCGCCCGCGAAATCCTCGAGGCGGATCACTACGACCTCGAGAAGATCAAGGACCGGATCCTCGAGTTCCTCGCGGTGCGCGAGCGCAAGCCCGACCAGAAGGGCCCGATCCTGTGCTTTGTCGGGCCTCCCGGCGTCGGCAAGACCAGTCTCGGCAAGTCGATCGCCAAGGCGGTCGGGCGCAAGTTCGTCCGGCTCAGCCTCGGCGGCATCCGCGACGAGGCCGAGATCCGGGGCCACCGGCGCACCTACATCGGCGCGCTCCCCGGGCAGATCCTCCAGAGCCTCGCCCGGGTGGGTTCGAGGAACCCGGTCTTCATGCTGGACGAGGTGGACAAGCTCGGCATGGACTTCCGGGGCGACCCGAGCTCGGCGCTGCTGGAGGTGCTCGACCCCGAGCAGAACGACTCCTTCCGCGACCACTACCTCGACCTGCCGTTCGACCTGTCGGAAGTGCTGTTCATCGGGACCGCCAACATGTCCGACCCGATCCCGGCGGCGCTCAAGGACCGCATGGAGATCCTGCGGCTCGAGGGGTACACCGAGGAGGAGAAGGTCCAGATCGCGATCCGGCACATCCTCCCGAAGCAGCTCGAGAACCACGGCGTCGAGGACGAGAAGGTGGCCCCCGTGTTCGACCGGGACTCCCTCGCGTTCATCATCCGCGACTACACCCGGGAAGCCGGCCTCCGCAACCTCGAACGCGCCATCGCCAAGATCTGCCGCAAGGCGGTCCGCAAGCTGGCCGAGGGCGAGGAGCAGCCGCTCGCGCTCACGCCCGAGGCGGTCCGCGAGCTCCTCGGGGCCCCGTCCTCGCTCTCGCGCGAGCTCGCCGAGCGCGTCAGTGTGCCGGGCGTCGCGATCGGGCTCGCCTGGACTCCCGTCGGCGGGGACATCCTCTTCGCCGAGGCCTCGCAGATGCGCGGCAACAACCGCCTCACCCTGACCGGGAAGCTCGGCGACGTGATGAAGGAGTCGGCCACGACCGCGTTCAGTTGGGTGCGGCGCAACGCCGAGTCCTACGGCATCCCGAGCGACTTCCACCGGCGGACCGACTTCCACTTCCACGTCCCCGAGGGGGCGACCCGCAAGGACGGCCCGTCCGCGGGCATCACGCTGACGGCGGCGCTCATCTCGACGCTGACCGCAACCGTGTGCCCCTCCGACCTCGCCATGACCGGCGAGATCACCCTCACCGGCCACGTGCTCCCGGTCGGGGGGATCAAGGAGAAGCTCCTCGCCGCCCACCGCTACGGCATCCGGGAGGTCATCCTCCCCCGGCTGAACGAGCCGAGCGTGATCGAGGACATGCCCGACGAGATCCGGGAAGCGCTGCGGATCCACTTCGTCTCGACGCTGGAGGAGGCGCTCGACGTGATCTTCCCGGATCTGCGGCTGCCGCCGCCGGTTCCCGAAGCGCCGCCGCCCGACCAGCTACCCGCCTGAGTCGGGAATCCGTCCGCGCAGCGCCACCGGGACCGGCCCGGTCGCGTCCACGATCGCCGACGGCGCGCCGCCGGGGGTCGTCCCTCCGTCGAGCGCCGGCACTCCGGGAAGCGCCGCGGCGGCGGCGGTGACGGCGGGGGGCGCGCCGCTGCGGTTCGCGCTGGTCGAGATCACCGGATGGCCGAGCTCGCGCGCGACGGCGCGGGCGAGGGGATGGGCGCTCACCCGGATCGCGACCGTGCCCGCGCCGTCGCGACGGTCGAGCACCAACGTGAGCGGCCCGGGCCACCGCCGCGCGAGCTTCTCGGCGACGGGGGTCAGCACCGCGACCGAAGCGACCTGCTCCCGGTCCGCCGCGATCCACGGAAGCGCCCGGTCGGGCGGGCGGCCCTTCGCCCGGAAGACGGCGGCGACGCCCTCGGGCGAGCGCGGGTCGGCCCCGAGCGCGTAGAAGGTCTCGGTGGGGTAGATCGCGATCCCGCCCCGGCGAAGCAGGGCCGCGATCTCGGCCGGAGTCACTTTCTTCGGGCCCTGGGGTGGTGCTCGTCGTACACCAGGCGCAAGCGCTCCTCGCTCACGTGGGTGTAGATCTGGGTGGTGCTGATCGAGGCGTGCCCGAGAAGCTGCTGCAAGCTGCGCAGGTCGGCGCCGCGCTCGAGCAGGTGCGTCGCGAACGAGTGCCGCAGCATGTGCGGCGAGAGCGGACGCGCGATCCCGGCCCCGGCGCCGAGTTCCCGAAGGATGCGCCAGAACGCCTGGCGGGTGAGCGGGCGCCCGGCCCGTCCCGTGAAGAGCCATCCGGTCTCGGGCCGGTCGCCCATCAGCGCCGGACGGCCGTCGGCGAGCCACGTCGCGATCCGGTCCTCGGCGACCTCCCCCACCGGGACGATGCGCTCTCGGTCCCCCTTCCCCACGACCGTGACGTAGGCCGGCATGTCGGTGCTTCGGGCGACCACGTCGGCGATGCGGATCCGCAGCAGCTCCGAGATGCGGATCCCGGTCGCGTACAGCGTCTCCAGCATCGCCCCGTTGCGCAGGCCTCTGGGCGAGCCGTCGGGCGCCGCGAGCAGGCTTTCGACCTCGGCGGCCCCGAGCAGCCGGGGCAGCGGCCGCACCGCCCGGATGCGCACGAGCTTCTCCGCCGGGTTCTTCGCGATCTCGCCTTCCGCGACGAGAAACCGGTAGAAGCCGCGCACCGCCGCCATGACCCGCTGGATCGAGCGGAACGAAAGGCTCCGCCGCCGCAGCCCGGTGACGAAGGCGTCCACGTCGCGCGGGTCGAGCCCGGCGAGGTCCCGCCCCCCGGCGTATTCGGCGAGCGCCGCGAGATCGCGCCGGTACGCCGCGATCGTGTTGGCGGCGAGCCCCCGCTCCGCCTCCAGCCAGGCGAGGTAGCGAGCGACCGGATCGTCCGCCGTCATCGCCGCCGGACGAAGCGCCCGAGCGCGTCCCGAAGCAGCGCGTACTCGACCGGAACGAGCCGCCGCGCCCCGAGCGCGAACCCGGCCAACCCGGCGAGCGTCGCGACTCCGGTGACTGCGACCTCGGCGAGGAGCGCGCCGCCCGTCTCCACGTTCGACGCGACGAGCCACGCCGGGACCCCGGCGAGCCCGGCCGTGACGAGGCCCCGCAGCGCCGCGTCGGCGACGGCGGACGCGAGCGCGCGGGAGCGGGGCCGGTTCGCGCCGTCCCGGCCGAGCCGCCCGGCGAGCAGCCCGAAGAGCGCCCCCGCCGAGGCCCAGGCGACTGCCGCGGTCCCCAGCGGAATCCCGGCGTAGCCCAGCCCCTCCACCGCGAAGTCGGTCACGAGCCACAGGACGCCGATCCCGCCCAGCGTGACCATGAGCGGCGGGCGGGTCGTCCCCAGCGCGAAGAAGCCGTCGGTGAGGATCTTGACCGCGCCGAACGCCGGCAGCCCCAGCGCATAGACCCGGATGACCGTGGCCACCGCCTGGGTGTCCTCCGTGCGGAAGACGCCGTGCTCGTAGATCGCGGCGACGAGCGGCTCGGCGATCGCGGCGAGCCCGGCGGCGCTCGCGAGACCCAGGATCATGAGCAGCCGTCCCGAGCGGACCAGGATCGCGAGGAACCGGTCCCGGTCGCCCCGCGCCGCCGCGCGGCTGAGCTCGGGCAGGCCGGCGTGCGAGAGCGCCACCCCGACGAGCGCCGACGGGAACTGCGCGATCCGGTAGCCCTGGTAGGTCCAGGTGAGCCACGAGGTTCCCATCGACTGGAAGTAGCTGGAGATGAGCACGTGGATCTGGAGGCTGCCCGAAGACAGCGCCACCGGCAGGAAGAGCCTCCCCACCTTCTTGAGGCCCGGATCGTCGAACTCCCGGATCCCCGAAAGCCGGACGCGGACCGCCGAACGCCGGTACGTCCGCCACTGCGCCCCCAACTGGACGAGTCCGCCGAGCGGAATCCCAAGCGCCAGCCCCGCCATGGGATGCAGGCCCAGATGCGGCCCGAGATACGCGCCGAGAAGCGCCCCGGCGATCGTCGCGAGGTTGAAGAACGCCGACGCCACGGCGGGAAGGAAGAACCGGCGCCGCGCCTGCAGCCCGCCGGTGTACAGCGCGGCGAGCGAGATGAAGAACAGGAACGGGAACATCATCCGCGTCAGCCAGACGGCGAGATCGCCCATCGTGGCGAAGCCCCCGGCGAACGGTCCCGGCGGCGGCGCCGACATCGCGCCTCCCCGGAAGACGAGCGCGACGAGCTGCGGCGCGAAGACGATTCCCAGGGCGACGACGAGCGTCACGACCGGGACGAGCGTCCGCAGCGTGAGCGCGAGGAGCCGGTCGGCCTCCTTCCGCCCGCCGCGCTCCTCCAATTGCGCGAAGACCGTCAGGAACGCCTTCGAGAGCGCGCCCTCGGCGAGCATCTCGCGCAGCGCGTTCGGCAGCCGGAACGCCGCGACGAAGGCGTCGAGGACCCGCGTCGGGAAGAGCGAGGCCAGAACCTGCTCCCGGAAAAGGCCGGTGAACCGCGAGACGACGACCCCCAGCGTGGACGCTCCGGCGCGGCGCACGAGGGCCCGGTCCATCTCCCCCGGAGACCCGTTCCCGCTCATCGGGGCCGCATGGTAGTGAAGTAGGATGCCCCCGACGTGCCGCCGGAACCCGATCCCCGCGCCCGCGCCCTTCTCCGGGCCGGGATTCTGGGAGCGTTCCTCGCCGCGCTCGCGGCCGCGCCGGCCGGCGCGCAGGGGCACCTCTTCCGCCTCGCCGCCGGAGCCGGGGCGCAGTTGATGGCGCACGAGAATCTCAACCTGAGCCGCGGCTTCGGGCTCGGCGGGGGCGCCGCGTTCCGCTTCAACGACAACTTCAGCCTCGAGGCCGGGCTGCACTTCGGGCGGTCGAACCGCCGCTACACCGAGAAAGACGAGCCGGTGGAGGACGTGTTGGCGGTTCCCGCGTACCAGTACCGGACGAACCGGTACCACCTCGACGGGTCGGTCGTGTACCACTTGGGCCGCCGCCAGCCGTTCCAGTTGTATGTCCTCGCCGGCGCCGGCGTGGTGCGCCGCGACGAGGTCCGCGAGGACTACATGTACGAGGAGCCCGATCCCGACGCCGATCCGGAAGCCCCGACCGGAGTCCGGATTCCCATCGGGGTGGAGATCGGGCTCGACGAGACCTCCCACAAGCTCACCGCGCATGTGGGCGCCGGGTTCGAGGTGTACGTGCTCTCCTACCTTTCGGCGCGGGCCGAGTACCGGATCTGGTCGGGCAGCGACTTCGGCTTCCGGACCCAGCAGTTCCTGGTCGGCGTCAACTTCTACCGCTGACCCGGGGCATGCGGAGCGGCGTCCTCGCAGCCGGCCTCTTCGGTTTCTGGTTCCTGCTGTCGGGCCTGACCGACGGCTTCCATCTGGGCGCCGGGGCGGCGGCGGCGATCGGAATCGCCATCGGAACCCGCGCGGTCTTCCGCGACCGGCCCGGGCTCGGCGTCGGCCCCCGGTGGATTCCCTTCCTCGCGTGGCTCGTCTTCGCGATCCTCCTCTCGGCGGCGCGGGTGGCGCGGATCGTGCTCTCCCCGACGCTGCGCATCTCCCCCGCGATCCGCCGCTTCCGGGACGGGCTCCCCCACGCGCCCGCCCGCGCGGTGCTGGCCCACTCGATCACGCTCACGCCGGGCACCGTCACGCTCGACTCGGAGGACGGCGAGCTGGCCGTCCACGCGCTCGAGGGCGACGAGCCCAGCCAGGCGCTGCGATCCCGAATGGCCCGCCTCTACCGCTGAAGATGGACGTCATCCTCGCGCTCTTCGCCGGGTGCGTGTTCCTCGCGATCCTGGGAGCGCTCGTACGCGTGCTGCGCGGGCCGACGCTGTGGGACCGGCTCACCGGCCTCGCCCCGATCGCCGCCAAGACGCTCATCCTGCTGCTCGTCGCCGGCGAGCTCTCCGGAACCCCGGAGATGTTCGTGGACATCGCGCTCGCCTACGCCCTGATCGGGTTCCTCGGGACGCTGATCTTCGCGAAGTACTTCGACCGCGCCGCATGAGCGATCTCGGTCCCCGCGAACTCGTCGCCGCCGCCATGATGGCGGCCGGACTGGTCTTCATCCTCGCCACCGTGGTGGGCGTGCTGCGCCTCCCCGACTTCTTCACCCGCCTGCACGCGATCTCCAAGTGCGAGACGGTCGGGCTCGGGTTCACGCTGATCGGCCTCGCGATCCTCTCGGAGGACTGGGCGATCGCCGCCCGCTACGCGCTCATCGCGGTCTTCGTGGCCATCGCCACCCCGACCGCCACCCACGCGCTCGGGCGCGCCCGGCTGCGCAGCGGCGACGAGCGGCCCGAATGACCGCGCTGGTCGCCACGGGCCTGCTCGCGGTGATGATCCTCGTCGCGATCGCGTCGCTGCTGGTCAAGGACGTGCTCGCCGCCGCCGCGCTCTTCGGCGTGTTCAGCTTCGCCGCGGCGACGTGGTTCGCGCTGCTGGGGGCCGTGGACGTGGCCTTCACCGAGGCGTCGGTCGGCGGCGCGCTCAGCGCCATCCTGCTGGTCTCGGTGGCGTTCCGCACGTCGCGGTGGTTCGACTGAGATGCGCCGGCTCCTCGTCGGGCTCGCGTCGGGCGGCCTGCTCGTCGGCCTGCTCGCCGGGGCCGGCGCCCTGCCCGAGTTCGGCGACCCGGAGTCCCCGGCCGCGACCCATGTATCGCCGCGCTTCATCGAGGACGCCCGGGCGGAGACCGGCGCCCTGAACATGGTCACCGCGGTTCTCGCCGACTACCGCAGCTACGACACGCTGGGCGAAACCGCGGTCATCTTCGCGGCGGGGCTCGGCTGCCTCCTCGTCCTCGGCGCGTTCGGCGGGAACGGCGAGCGCGACGGCCCGGCCCTCGCCCACCCGTTCGGCAGCGACGTGCTCGACGCCGCGACCCGCGCGCTCGTTCCGTGGATTCTGCTGTTCGCAACATACGTCCTCATCCACGGCCACGTGAGCCCCGGCGGGGGCTTTCAGGGGGGCGTGCTGTTCGGGTCGGGGCTGATCGCGATGCGGCTCGTTCGAGGCGGCGGCTTCGGGCCGGGCCTCAAGACCTCCTTCGCCATGGCGTGCCTCGGGCTCGCCGGGTACGTCGGGATCGGCGTCGCCTGCATCGCGTTCGGCGGGGCGTTCCTCGACTACGGCGTCCTGCCGTTCGGCTCGGAGCCGGCGGCGATCCGCGAGCTGGCCACGCTGCTGATCGAGACGGCCGTCTTCGTCGCCGTCGCCGGCACGGTCGTCGCGCTCTTCCACACGATCAGCGCCGGAGTCCGGGAGTAGCGCCGGTGTACGCGCTCGCGGTGACTCTCTTTGTCGTCGGCCTCGCCGGGATGGCGCTCGTCCCGAACCTGCTACGCAAGCTCCTCGCGATGAACGTGATGCAAGTGGCGGTGATGGCGTTCTACGTGGCGCTCGGCTGGAAGGAGAGCGCGCGGGTTCCCATCGTCGGGGCGGAGGAGGGCGCCGTCGCGGCGGCGGCCTTCATGAACCCGCTGCCGCACACGCTCATGCTCACCGCGATCGTGGTCTCGGTGGCCACGACCGGCCTCGCGCTCGCGCTGCTCATCCGCATCCGCGGCTCCGAGGGCTCGCTCGACGAGGAAGAACTCCTGTGACCGAAGTCCTGAGCGGCGCCCTCATCGCGCTGCCGCTCGGCGCCGCGGCGCTCGTTCCGCTCCTCGGCCGCGCCGCCCGCCCGGTCACGCTCGGCCTCGTCGCGGCCCACACGTTGATCGCGCTCCGGTTGTTGCTCCACGTCCTCCGCGAGGGGCCGATCCGCTACGCGATGGGCGGCTGGCCCGGCCCGTGGGGGATCGAGATCCAACTCGACCCGCTGAGCGTCCTGCTGATCCTGCTCATCTCGTTCATGGCGACCCGCGCCGCCGCCGCCAGCCCGCTCGAGGTCGGCAAGACCTCGCGCACCCGCGAGGGCCTCCTCTACGCCGCGGTGATGCTCCTGCTTTCCGGACTCGTCGGCATCGTCGCGACGCGGGACCTCTTCAACCTGTTCGTCTTTCTCGAGATCTCGTCGCTCGCCGCCTACGCGCTCATCGCCGGCGGCGGCCGGCGGGCGGCGATCGCCTCGTTCCGCTATCTCCTCGTCGGCACCGCCGGGGGCTCGCTCTACCTCCTCGGTATCGGATTCCTCTACGCGGTCACCGGCACGCTGAACATGGACGACCTCACCGGGCGGCTCGGCGCGCTCCCCGCCGAAAGCGGCCCCGCGGTCGCCGTCGGCGTCGCGCTGATCGCGACCGGACTGGCGCTCAAGGCGGCGCTCTTCCCGCTTCACGGCTGGCTCCCGGACACCTACGCGCACATGCCTCCCGCAGCCGCCGGATTCATCGCCGCGGTCATGGCCAAGGTGAGCGCCTTCGCGATCCTGCGGGTCGTCGGCGAAGTCGCGGCGGAGACCGAGGCCGCGGCGCTGGCGCTCGACGTGGCGCTCTGGCTCGGAATCGCCGGCGCGCTCGTCGGCGGGGCGCTCGCCGTCGCCCAGACCGACGTGGTCCGGATGCTGGCCTGGTCCAGCGTCGGGGCGATGGGAACGATCCTGCTGGGGATCGCGATCGGCTCCGAGCTCGCGATCGCCGGCGCGACCGCGCACATGATCGCCCACGCCCTCGCCAAGGGGGCGCTCTTCTTCGGGGCCGGAAGCGCCCGCTTCGAGCACGGGCTGGGAACGATCCGCGACTGGGCGGGGTTCGGCGCCCGCGCGCCGCTCGAAGCGGTCGCGCTGAGCGTCGCCGCGCTCTCGCTGATCGGGCTGCCGCCCGCCGCCGGGTTCTTTTCGAAGTACCTGCTGCTGGCGGCGGCCTGGGAGACGAACGCCTTCGCCTTCGCCGCGCTGCTCGTCTCCAGCGTCCTCAGCGCCGTCTATTTCCTGCGGCTCCTCGAGGCGATCTGGTTCCGCAAGCCGGCGTCCGACGCGCCGGCGACGCTGCCCCTCTCCATAAGTTTCGGCCTGACGTTTCTCGCCGTCCTGACCCTCACCGTCGGATTCTTCGCCGGAAGCTGGCCGCCGTGACCGTTTCGCTCGCGCCGTTCCTCGCGGTGCTTCCCGGGCTCCTCGCGGTCGTCCCGATCCTGCTCTTCGGCCGCCGCCCGAACCTCCGGGAGGCCTGGTCCTTCCTCGCCGCCGGGCTCCAGCTCGCGACGGCGCTGTGGATGCTCGCCCAGGAAGGGACGCTGGTCACCCCGGCGATCCCGCTCCTTCCGGGCGCGCCGCTCCAGTTGCGCGCCGATCCGCTCGGGCTCGTCTTCCTGACGCTCGCCTCGCTGCTCTGGCTGGCCGCCCATCCGTACTCGATGGGCTACCTCCGCGCCACGAAGCAGCGCCACCAGACCGGCTACTACGCCGCGTTCGCCGTGGCCGTGGCCTCGGCAGCGGGGATCGCGCTCGCCGCCAACCCGCTGACCTTCCTGATCTTCTACGAGATCCTCACCGTCTCCACCTGGCCGCTCGTGACCCACCGGCGCGACGCCCCGGGCGTGCTCTCCTCGGCTCGCTCCTACCTGTTCTACACGCTGCTGGCCGGGCAGCTTCTCCTCGCCGCGGTGGTCTGGACCGGCTCGCTCGTTCCCGGCGCGAGCTTCACGCCGGGCGGGTTCCTCGCCGGCGCGGCGAGCGACCCGGCGCTGCGCATCCTGTTCCTCCTCTTCCTCGTCGGCGTCGGCGCCAAGGCCGCGATCCTGCCGCTCCACGCCTGGCTGCCCCGCGCCATGGTCGCGCCGACGCCGGTGAGCGCGCTGCTGCACGCGGTCGCGGTCGTCAAGGCGGGCGCGTTCGGCGTGCTCCGCGTGACCGGCTGGACCTTCGGCCCCGAGCTGATGCGCGACCTCGGGGTCGCGCTGCCGCTCGCGCTGCTCGCCGCGCTGACCATCGTCTTCGCGTCGCTCCGGGCGCTCGGCGAGGACCACCTGAAGCGGCGGCTCGCGTGGTCCACGGTGAGCCAGCTCAGCTACATCGTGCTCGGCGCGGCCATCGGCTCGCCGCTCGCGCTCGCCGGCGCGATCTTTCACGTGGCCGCCCACGGCTTCATGAAGATCACCCTGTTCTTCTGCGCCGGCTCCATCTACGCGGCGAACGGCATCGAGCGGATCCGCGATCTCCGGGGCCTCGGCCCGGCCATGCCGGTCACCTTCGCCGCGTTCTCCGTCGGCGCGATCGGCATGGGCGGAGCGCCGCTCCTGCCCGGATTCCTCTCCAAGTGGAACCTCGCGCTCGGCGGACTCGCCGAAGGCCAGTGGTGGGTCGTGGCTGTGCTGCTGCTCAGCGGCCTCCTGAACTTCGCGTACTACATCCCGATCCTGCGCGCCGCATGGTTCGACGAACCATCGCGGACGCAGTTCCGCAAGGCCTCGTGGCTGCTCGCGGGACCGCCCGCGGCCACCGCCGCCGTCGCGGTGGCGCTCGGGCTGTTCCCCGACTTCGGGGTCGGCTTCTGGTCCCTCGCCGCCGAAGCCGCGGCGTCCGTCGTCGAGTCGGTCCCGGCGACGCTCGCGGGAGGCGCGCGATGAAGCGCCTCGCGGTCGTCGCGGTCCTCCTGCTCGGCGCCGCCGACGCATGGAACCTCTTCGGCGGCTACCACCCGCACGGCGCGTGGTGGAACTCGATTCCGCTTTCGGACGCGATCGTCGGGGTCGCCGGCGCGGCGCTTCTCGTCCTCGTCGGCCCCCGCTTCCTGAAGCGACTTCTGGCGCGGTCCGAGGACTACTACCGGTGATCCTCTCGCACCCGTCCGTCTGGCTGTTCGCCGGGGCGGCCGCCGCGCTGCTGTTCGGGAACCGGTTCGGTCCCGCCCGGATCGGGCTCGCCTTCGCAGCCGCCAGCCTTCTCGCCGTCGTCCGACTGGCTCCCATGTCGCTCGAGACGCGCGTCGCCGGCTTCGACCTCGTCTGGCTCCACGCGGACGAACTCTCCCGCGTCTTCGCGCTGGTCTTCGGGATCGTCGCGGTCGCCGGGCTCCTCTACGGGGCGCACCGGCTCCAGCGCCACGAGACCGCGGCCGCGATGGCCTACGCCGGGGCCACCCTGGCGACCGTGCTCGCGGGCGACTGGATCACCTTCTTCGTGTTCTGGGAGGCCATGGCGATCACGTCGATGACGCTCATCTGGCGCGGCGGCCCGGGCGCCCGCGCCGCGGGCATGCGCTACTTCCTCGTGCATGCGGCGGGCGGGGCGCTGCTGTTCTTCGGGATCGTCCTCCAGCGCGGCGCCGGGTTCGGCCCCCCGCAGGACGGCCCCGCCTTCTGGCTCATCCTCGCCGCGGTCGCGGTCAACGCCGCGGTCCCCCCGCTCCACGCCTGGCTCACCGACGCCTATCCCGAGGCCTCGACCTCCGGCGCGGTCTTCCTCTCGGCGTGCACCACGAAGACCGCGGTGTACGCGCTCGTCCGCTTCTTCCCCGAGACGGGCGTCCTCGTCCCGCTCGGGGTGGCGATGTCGCTGTGGGGGGCGATCTTCGCGCTCATGGAGAACGACCTCCGCCGGTTGCTGAGCTACCACATCGTCAGCCAGGTGGGCTACATGGTGGCCGGCGTCGGAATCGGAACCGCGCTCGCGCTGAACGGGACGGTCGCCCACGCCTACTCGCACATCCTCTACAAGGCCCTGCTCTTCATGGGCGCGGGCGCCGCGATCGAGGCCACCGGCCTCCACAAGCTGACCGATCTCGGCGGGACCGCGTCGCGGATGCGCTGGGGGGTCGCGCTCTACCTCGTCGGCGCGCTGTCCATTTCCGGCGCTCCGCTCTTCAACGGCTTCATCAGCAAGTCCATGATCGTGAGCGCGGCGGCCGAGGAGCACCTCTTCTGGCCCGAGCTGCTGCTCACCCTCGCAGCGGTGGGCACCTTCCTCTCGGTGGGGCTGAAGCTCCCCTGGTTCGCGTTCTTCGGCCCCGACCGGGGCGTGAAGACCCGCCCGCTGCCGACGAACATGCTCGCCGCCATGGGAATCCTCGCCGGGCTCTGCCTCCTCTACGGCGTCTTCCCGGGCCTTCTCTACCGCCTCCTCCCCTTCCCCGCGACCTACGCGCCGTGGACCGTGGATCACGTCGTCGGCGGACTCGGAATCCTCGTCGGGACGGCGATCCTGTTCTTCCGGAAGCTCCCGCAACTCGCCCCGACCCCGAAGGTCACCCTCGACGCCGACTGGCTCTACCGCAAGCCGTTGCGATCCGCCGGCGCCGCGACGGTCGCGGTTCTCGGCAACGTCTCCCCCGTCGTCGTGCACCTCCGGGAGCGGCTCGTCGGGCGGCTCCACGAGGGCGCCCGGCGGATCGCCGGCGAGCCCCGCCCGTTCCGCCACGCCATCGGCTGGACGCTGCTCCTCGCCGCCGCGGCGGCCGCTGGCCTCGGACTCGCCTCGCTGCGCTAGCGTTTCGGCGGGATGCGCCGCGTTCTGTGGCTTCTGCCGCTCCTCGCCGCCGCCGGCCTGCTGCTCAGCTTCCTCGTCCCCGGCGATCCGGCCCCCGCGCCCGACCCGAATCCGGTCGGCGACGCGGCGGTGCTCTACGAGCGGGCGATCAGCGACGTGGAGAGCGCGTTCGCCGACCGGGGCGAGGCCCACCGGGCCATTTCCCCGGAGCTCGCCGCGATCGACGAGGCCATCGCCGAGGGGCGCCTCGCCGCCGAGGCCGCGCCCGAGGACGAGCAGGCGCAGCAGTCGCTCCTCGAGAGCCTCTCCCGGAAGCTGGAGCTGCTGCACAACACCCTGATGCTGATGCGAGATCTGGAACGCGGGGACGGCGAAGCCGCCCGCGACCGCATCGAGGATTTTTCCGGACCGGAACCCCCGTCCACCGGATAGGGAGAACGAACGACATGCAGATGAAACCCGACCCGAGACGCGCCCCGCTGTGGGCCGCCGCCCTGTGCCTGGGCGCCGCCGCCCCAGCAGCGGCCGTGCAGGAGACGATGCGCGTCGAGCGGACCATCGAAGTCGAGGCGGGCACGGCCGTTTCGGTCATGAACTTCGCCGGGCAGGTCGCGGTGCGCAGCGCCGCGACGGAGGATCGCCTGCTTCGGTTCGTCGCGGTCAAGCGCCTGCAGCCGGGGGTCCCGCCCGAGGAGAGCGAGCGGCATTTCCGCCGGGTGAATCTCGACCTCCACCAGACCGAGGGCCACGTGCGGATCGGTCCGCAGCCGCCTCGGGGCGCGGACGGGCGCACCCGCGAGATCCCGCTCACCGAGGTGCGCGCGCCCCGGCGCATCCCGCCGGTGCTCGTCGATCTCGAGCTCTGGCTGCCCGAGGGGCTTTCGCTCACGGTCCGTTCGTTCACCGCGGCGATCTCGCTCGAGGACGTGGCCTCGCCGGGCGGGCGCTTCCTGCTGCGGAGCATCAGCGGGCCGCTCGAGGTGAACGGCCTCGTCGCCGACCACGTGGTCGCCGAGACGGTGAGCGGCGAGATGCGCCTCGAGGACGTCGCCGCCCGGCGCTGCACCGCCGAGACCCTCACCGCGAACATCCGGCTCGCCGGCGCCTTGCGCGAGGACGGCTGGTACGAGGTCCGCACCCACTCGGGCGAGGTGGATCTCGGATTCGGGGCGGTCCCCGGCTTCCTGCTGGACGCGTCCACGTTCCGCGGCGAGATCGTCTCGGACTTTCCCATGGAGCCCACGCCGAGCACTCCGCTGACGCT
This sequence comes from Vicinamibacteria bacterium, assembly GCA_965199715.1. Taxonomy (GTDB): domain Bacteria; phylum Acidobacteriota; class Vicinamibacteria; order Marinacidobacterales; family Marinacidobacteraceae; genus CBDATA01. The sequence goes on along the minus strand of OZ241322.1, from coordinate 201,431 downwards.
CGCCGGCCGTCACGGCGACAGCGGCCCCGAAGTCACCGTATCCACCTTCAGCAGCCCGATCCGGCTGCTCGCCGGCGGCGGTCCTTCGCAGCGCACGGCGCGATAGACTCGCCGCATGGCTCATTCCAAATCCGCGAAGAAACGCGTTCGTCAGAATCATGAACGTCGCCTCCGCAACCGCAGCCACCGCAGCCGGCTGCGCACCCAGGCGAAGGGCCTCCGCCAGGCCATCGCGGCGGGCGACGCGGACGCGACCCGCGCCGCGCTGCCGGTCACGGCCGCGCTGCTCGACCGCATGGCCGGGCGCGGCGTCCTGCATAGAAACGCCGCGGCCCGCGCCAAGTCGCGGCTCACCCGGGCGGCGAACGTCGTGATGGGCGTCGCGCTCGCGCTTTCGCTCGGCGCGGGCCTCGCGCTCGCCCACAACCCGAGGGGCGAGGCGAAGGCCAGCTTCAGCGGCAAGGCCGTGTCGGTGGACTACGGCCGCCCGAGCCTCAACGGCCGCGACATGCTCGGCATGGCGACGCCGGGGATGATCTGGCGCCTCGGCTCGGAGGGCGCGACCACGATCACGAGCGAGGGTTCGCTCATGTTCGGCTCGGAGATGCTGCCCGCCGGGGCCTACACGCTCTTCGCGAAGAAGACGGACGCCGGCTGGGACCTCGTGGTCAACAAGGAAACCGGCCAGATGGGCAACGCCCATGACCCCGGCCACGACGTCCTCAGCATGCCGATGAAGGTCGAGACCCGCGACAGCTCCGAGGAGATGTTCACGATTTCCCTCATGGCCGACGGCATGAACGGCCAGATGACCATGCAGTGGGGGACGACCGCGCTCGTCGCCGACCTCATGGTCCACTGACCGGACTGATCTTGCCCCAGGCCTGCGGGTTCGGTACTTTCCGGGGAGCGATGAACCCCGACTCCAGCGAAAAGGGAGACTCCCCATGAATGCGACCCGTCGCGGATTTCTGAATCTGGCCGGCGCTCCGAGCGCCGCGACCCTCCACGCGATCAGCGCCCGGGGCCGCGAGGCCTGGGAGGCCGAGAACGGCTTCCGCGGCGCCCCGGTCTTCGTCCCCGCTCCGGAAGCGGACGAGGTTCGCATCAGCAGCAACGAGAACCCGCTCGGCCCCGGCCCGGCGGCGGTCGCGGCGCTGCGCGGCGAGTACGGCTCGATCATGCGCTACCCGATGAACGCCGGGATCAGCGACCAGGACCTGCGCGACAAGCTCGGCCAGAAACACGGCGGCGACGGCCGCAACGTGGTGCTGGCGGCGGGCTCGGGCGAGATCCTGCGGAGCGCCGTGCGCGTCTTCACCGGCGAGGGTCGCCCGCTCGTGACCGCGGAGTGCTCCTACGAGAGCCCGACCCGCACCGCCCGCTACCTCGGGCACCCGGTCGCCGAGGTTCCGCTCACCGGCGGTCTCGCGCTCGACCTCGACAAGATGGCGGGCGCCTCGATGGGCGCGGGCATGGTGTTCGTGTGCAACCCGAACAACCCGACCGGCACGATCCACTCGGCCTCCGACATCACCGACTTCGTCACCTACGTGAAGAAGAACTCGCCGTACACCGCGATCCTGCTGGACGAGGCGTACTTCGAGTACGTGACCGACCCGGCCTACGACACCGGCGCCGAGCTCTCGATGCGCTACCGCGACGTGTTCGTGGCGCGCACCTTCTCGAAGGCGTACGGCATGGCCGGACTCCGGCTCGGCTACGCGTTCGGCCAGAAGGACACGATCGCCCGGATCGCGCCGCTCCAGTTGACCTTCGGGACTTCGGTGCTCTCGATCGCGGCCGCCTACGGCTCGCTCGAGGACCCGGACTACATCATGACCGAGGTCCAGCGCAACGAGGCGGCCCGGCAGTACACGCTGGACTTCTTCTCGAGCAACGGCCTCGATCCGGTGCCGAGCCAGACCAACTTCGTCTTCGTGAACCTCGGCATGTCCGCTCGCGAATTCCGCGAGGCCTGCGCCAAGCAGGGCATCCGGGTGGGACGGGACTTCCCGCCCTACGAGGACACCCACGCCCGCATCTCCATCGGCACGATGGAGGAGATGCAGCGCGCCACCGCCGTGTTCGCGGACGTGCTCGGGCTCAACACCACCGACAACCAGCAGTAGGCCGGTACCAGACCGCTCGCTCGAACCGAAGGAAACCGAACATGCTCTCTCGTCGCAATTTTCTGAACCACGCCGCGTCCGGCGCCGCGGGTTTCTACGCGGCCACGCTGGTCCGCTCGCGGCTGCGCGAGCAGGTCGCGTTCGCCGCCGCGCAGGGGATGGCCGCCGACGAGGCGATCAACCTCGCCAACAACGAGAACTCGCTCGGCCCCGGAGACGTGGTCATGGACGCGGTGGACTCGCTGATCGGCCCCGAGGGGACGCTCATGGGCCGCTACCCGTTCGCCTACTCCGGGCCGCTCCAGGAGGCCATCGCCGAGAAGTGGGGCGTCAAGCCGCAGAACGTGCTCGTCGGCGCCGGCTCCACGCAGATTCTCGTGGACGCGACGCACCAGTACGCGAGCCGCGAGAAGGCGTTGGTCGGTTCCCTGCCCACCTACGAGGAGTGCTTCGGCTACGCGGCGCTCATGGGCTACCGGACCAAGGCGGTGCCGCTCACCTCCGACTTCCGGATGGACCTCGACCAGACGCTCCACGCGGTCAAGGGCAGCGGGATGCTCTTCTACTGCAACCCGAACAACCCGGTCGCGACGCTCGTGGATCCGGCCGAGGGGCGGGAGTTCATCGACCGGGCGTTCATGGTGAACCCGGACCTGCGCATCCTCGTGGACGAGGCGTACATCGACTACGTGACCACTCCCGGCCACGAGACGATGATTCCCGCCGCGCTCCAGGATCCGCGGCTCATCGTCGCCCGGACGTTCTCCAAGGCGTACGGCATGGCCGGTCTCCGCATCGGCTACGCGATCGCGCACGAGGACGCCATCGCGGAGCTCGGCGAGTTCCACATGGGCAACTCGGTCAGCACCATCTCGATGGTCGCCGCCAACGCCGCGCTCGAGCGAGACAAGGCGGACCCGAGCTACCTCGTGAACGAGAAGGCGCGGAACGCCGAGGCGCGGGACTTCATCACGAAGTTCTTCACCGACCGCGGACTGGACGTGACCGAGTCGCAGACCAACTTCATCTTCGCGGACACCGGAATGCCCATCGAGGAGTTCCAGGCCGCGTGCGCCGTGGAAGGCGTGCGGGTCGGACGTCCGTTCCCGCCGCTGTGGACCCGCTGCCGCATCTCCATCGGCACGATGGACGAGATGCAGCGCGGCGCGGAGAAGATGGCGGTCGTGCTGGACAACGCCCAGAAGATGGCCGCCTGACGGACCGCCGGCCCGTCGCGGGGTCCCGCCCTTCGGGGCGGGGCCCCGTTTCTCGTTAGCGGCGCAGGCCGGTCACCGGCTGGGGATCGTCGCCGGCGGGAGTGTTGTGCTGCATGATGATCTTCCACTCGTCGCCGGAGCGGATGTAGGTCATCGTGTAGCGGCCCTCGTGGACCGTCATGCGCTCCTTGCCGTCGTACAGCACCGACAGCGCGTAGGAGCCGTAGGCGATTCCGGTTCCGCCGATGATGCGGTACTGCTCGCCGCTCGTGCGGAACTCGGCGCCGGCGGCGTTGTCGAAGAACAGCCGCCAGTCGAGGGCGCACGCCTCCCTGCCCTGCTTGCCCGAGGTCGGGCCGCACGAGTAGAACGAGAGCGCCTCGTCATGAACGCTGTCGAGGAACCCGTCGAGGTTCCCCGAGTTGAGCGCGGCGACCGCGGTCTCGAAGGTCTCCTGGAGCGCCGCCACGTCATCCGAAGGAGCCGGAGCGGGCAGGAGCAGGGCGGCGAGGAACAGGATCTTCATGGGGGGCCTCCGGTCAGCGAAGTTGGCCGAGAATACCCTCCGCCTCGCGCACTTGGGCGGTGAGCGCGGACAGCGCGTCCTGCACCACCCGCACGTAGAGCCGGGCGGCGTCCCACTGTCCCTCCTCGATGCCCTCGCGGACACCCGGAATCGTCTTGACTCCGTAGCCGGTGTAGAGGCCGGGCGCGTAGATCTGGTGCCGGAACCACTCCCGCTCAGGCAGCCCCTCCTCGTGGCCGAGCCGCCGCTCGGAGGTGTAGAGAAGCTGGTTCAGCCGGGACACTTCCGCGCTCGCCAGCACGGCGTCGGCGGACCCGGATGCGGTGAGGTCGGCCAGCGCGGTCTCGTAGTCCTCGCCAGCGCTCCGCAGCGTTGCGAGCGCGGACTCGAGCGCCGCGAAGTCGATATCCTCGGGGTTCTCCATGGCCGCGTGGGTCTCGCGGATCTCGTCCACGTACTCCTCCATCGCGTCGGCCAGCGAGGTGAACCCGAACGGAAGGATCGCGGCGTTGGCGAGCCGCCAGATCGCGGTTCCGATGAGCTGCGAGAGCGCCCGCCCGAACACGAAGTCGCCGTCGGAGTGGTTCAGGTACCAGTGGAGGGTGTCGTAGTTCGAGTGATAGACCCCGCCCGGACTGTCGCCGCCGATCCCGAGGTTCAGCGACGCCATCGTCAGATGGTCGAGGAACACGGTGTAGTCGGACCCGGAGCCGAGCGCCGCGAGCCGCAAGTCGTCGCTCTGCTCGATGCGGTCGCGCGCCTCGGGATCGTTCGCGGTCTCGAGCCGCCGCGCCCGCGCGGCCTCGTGCAGGCTCACGCCGCGCTCGGGATCCTCGACGTCCCGCGCCACGCCGTTCAGGAACTTCTCGAGCGTGTGGCTGCCGGCGAACCCGAGCCACCCCTTCCCGGTCGAGTCGGAGTTGATATACACGACTCCCTTCTCGCCGAGCGACTCCCGATGGGTCTCGGCCCACTCGGTGGACCCGAGAAGCCCCCACTCCTCCGCGTCCCACAGCGCGAACACGACCGTCCGCCGGGGCCGGATTCTCGCTTGCAGCAGTTCCCCGAACCCGCGGGCGGTCTCCATGAGCTGGACGGCGCCGCTGATCGGGTCGGTCGCGCCGTTGCACCAGGCGTCGTGGTGGTTGCCGTGGACGATCCATTCGTCCGGATACGTCGATCCCTCGATCGTCGCGATCACGTTGTACACCGGGCGCACTTGCCAGTCGTAGGCGGTCCGCATCCGCACCTCGGCGGGACCGGGGCCGATGTGGTACGTGATCGGGAGCGCCCCCTTCCAGTCGTCGTTCGGCGCCGGCGTTCCCCGAAGCTGCCGCAGGATCGGAAGCGCGTCGCCCCACGAGATCGGCAGCACCGGGATTCCGACCAGCGTGCCCGCGGTCTCCCGGGTCAGCTTCTCGCGATCCTCGGTCGCGCCCCATCCGGGCGTGAGCGGATCGCCGGGGCGGACCGGCATGTCGAGGATCGAGCCGCGCTGCACGCCCCCCTCGGGCCGCCAGGGTCCTTCCGGATAGGTGAGGCCCCGGTAGTAGCCGTCGTCCTCGGGGTCCGAGTACATGAGCGCTCCGATCGCCCCGTGCGTCTCCGCCAGCTTGGCCTTGATCCCGCGCCAGCTCCGCCCGTAGCGGGCGAGCACGATCTTGCCCTCCACCGAGATCCCGAGCTCGGCCAGCGTCTCATAGTCCTCGGGGATGCCGTAGTTCACGTACACGATCTCGCCGGACACGTCGCCGTCCGCCGCGTACGGGTTGTACGTGGGCAACCGCCCCTCGTCGAACGTGTCCGGATCCTCGGGGACCGAAGGCTCGTCGAGCAGGAGCGTCCACGGCTCGGGGCCGAGCACCTCGACGTGCCGGTCGGTCGGGATCGGCATGAGCGCCTCGGTCTCCTCGATCCGGGCGTCCAGCCCGAAGGACTGGAACTTCTCGAGCGCGTAGTCGGCGACCCGGCGGCTGCCGTTTCCGAAGCCGGCGATGTGCGGCTCGCCCGCCATGTACTCCATGTACTCGCGCAGCCGCGCCGGATCGGGGATCGCCCGGAAGCGCTCCTCGATCGACCGCTGCTCGTCCCACTGGTCGGCGAGGAATCCCCGCGCCGGCTGGGCGAGCGCGGCGGACGGCAGGAGCGAGAGCGCGAGAAGGAATCGGGTCATGCCCGAATCCTAAGCGCTCAACCGGCCCGCAGCGATTTCACGATGGGGCGCGAGGCGACGCTCCGCGCGGCGAACCAGCCGGCGAGCAGCCCGAACCCGAGGACCCCGGCGAAGAGCCCCGCCAGCAGCGGCAGGCTGCCCCCGAACCCTTCGCGCTCGAGCACCGGGAGGATCGCGACCCCGGCGGACGCAGCCCCCGCGACGACCCCGAAGACGAGCACGAAGGCGTTCTCCCAGAACCCGATCGCGATGAAGTCGCGCCGGCGGAATCCGGCGGCGGCGAGAAGCGCCCACTCGCGGCGACGCTCGTGGGCGTTGCGCAGCAGTACCGCGATCAGCCCGAGAACGCCCAGCAGCAGGCCCAGCCCGCCGAGCGCCTGGAAGGTCGAGAGGTACGCGTTCTCGACCCGGTGAAACTCGGCGAGGCGCTCCCGGGAGGTCTGCGTCCGCGCTCCGTGGTCGGCGAGCGCGTCGTCGAGGAACGCCTTCGCCCTCTCGCCCCCGGTCGCGAGGAACATCCGGAAGCCGTCGCCCGACGGTAGCGCCCGCAGGAAGTCCTCCTCGGCCATGAGCAGTTCGCTCTGGAAGATCGAGTCCCGCAGGGTCCCGACCAGCACGAGCGGAACCTCCGCGCCGCCCGGCCCGATCGGGAAGCTCCGCTCCTCGCCGATCCGCCACTTCAGGACGTACGTCATCGAGTTCTGGTCGCCGACCACCGGGATCGGATCCCCCGGCGCGCCGCTCCCGAGCGCCGACGGATCGCCGGCGGCGACCGGGAACCGCGCGACGAGGCCCGGCGGCGCGCCGAGAACCTTCGGGCGATCCGGCTGGTAGAGGTTCAGGCAGCTCGCGTCCTCGTCGCCGGCGATGCGCAGCGGCGTGATCGGAACGTCCGACTCCTCGATCCCGAGCGCGTCCCGGCCCTCGGCCGTCGCCGGGTCCCACGGGATTCCGAAGACGGTCTCGGCGACCGCGACGAACCCGCCCGCCCCCGGCGGAAGTCCTGAATCCTCGCGCTTGCGGAAGGACTCCACCGCGACCAGCGTGAACGAGGCGAAGCCGACGAGCGCCATCGCGGTCAGGCTCCGCCCAGGCCGGAACGAGAGCCCCCGGAACCCCAGCCCGGCCAGGCCCGATCCGGGAAGTTCGCGGCTGACTCCGGCGCGCACGAGGAGCAAGGAGCCGGTCAGGAACAGCGCCCCCGCCCCGAAGAAACCGACGACCGCGGGGACGAGGCCCAGCGCCACCGCGCCCACCAGGCCGACCGCTCCCGCGATCGCGACCGCGCCCAGAAGCGACGGCCGCGAATCCGACCGGTCCTCGGGAGCGCCGGCCAGAAGCGCCCGGGGAGCCCGCCGCACGACGCGGCGGACCGTGAGCCACGCGACCGCGCACGCGAGAAGCGCGCCACCGAAGGCCCAGCCCGCCAACTTGGGCCACGACATCACGAACCGCAGCGCGTCCACGCCGCCGCCGGAAAGCGTCCCCGCGATCGCTCCCTCGAACACGCCGCCGAGCAGAGCGACCATGAGCCGCCCGTAGCCGAGGCCGAGCGCCGCGCCGAGGACCGCTCCCGCGAGCGCCAGAACGGCGGCTTCCCGCAGCAGCAGGGCCGTCGTCCGGCGCGGCGGCCAGCCCGAAGCGAGCAGGAGGCCGATCTCGGGGAGCCGCCGCTCGATCCCGAGCCGGTAGAGCAGCCCGATCAGGAGGAACGCCGAGACCAGCAGGAACCACGAGAAGTACAGGAAGTAGGCCCCGAAGTCGGTCGCCCCGACCGAGGCGGCGAGGCCCTGCTCGCGCACCGGGATCGCTTCCAGCCCGAACCGCGCCGGATCCAGTTCGGCGAGCAGATCCGGCTCTTCCTCGAAGCGGACCGAGGTCGCCCGGCCCTCGCGCATCGCGAAGAGACGCTCGGCGAGGGGCAGCGGCACGAACGCCTTGGGAAGCGCCCGATGCTCGTCCCAGTACTCCTCGTCCTTCTCCCGGATCGCCGAGAGGTCCACCGGAAACGGCGGGTTCCAGTCGCCGATGGTCGCCGAGTCGGACACGCCGGGAACCTCGGGAGCGAGCAGCCCGTCCGCGAAGACCCCGTCCGAGACCGCCGGACCTGCGGTCAGCTCGACCGACTCCTCGACGTAGCCGCCCGCCTCCCAGCGGAGGAACTCGATCCGCACCGGGTCGCCGGGCGCCAGATCGAGGTCGTCCGCGAGCCACGGCCCGGGGAAGAACTCGCCTTCGGGCAGCCATTGCGTGGGAAGTCCGGCGACGAGCGAATACGGGTTCCGGTTCATGCGCGTCGCGAGGTACGTCAGGACCGGCTCCCCCCCGGCCCGGCGCGCCGCCGCGACCGTCGGATCGTCCAGCACGACCGCCCGCGAGCCCAGCACGAACTCCCCGGTCACGGACGGCTCGAGCGACAGCCCGTAGTCGTCGAGCGTCAGCGCGTCCGGCAGCCCTTCGGGGCTCCCCCGGATCAGCAGCGCGTTGGCGCGTCCGGGCTCGCCGACGACCCGGGCGAGGTCGTCGAGCCCCACGAACACGGCGCGGGTCGCTCCCTGCGCCGGAAACAGCGCAAAATCTCCCGAAGCGGGTCCGGGCGCCGGGTCGGGCCACGGCTCGACGGAACGGCGGATCGTGATCCCGCCTTCCTTGTTTCCGAACAGCGAGGCCGCGGCGACCGCCGAGGGGTCGTCCACCCGGAGCACGACCGGATCGCCCGGAGACAGGTCGATCCCGGGGCCGACCCGGACCATGCCCCGCCCGATTCCAGCGTCGGCGACCCCGTGCAGCCCGAAGAACCGCTGGTCCACGCCGAACACGGTCACCGGCGGCCCGCCCAGAATCGCCCCCGGGAGCCGCCAGACCGGCGCGCCGCGCCCGAGCCGATCGGAGAGGTCCTGCCGGAACGGATGCCGCGCCAGAACCGAGTGATCCACCCCGCCGAGCCGCCCGGTGAACGCGCTGCGCAGGCTCCCCCGGACCGAGTCGCCGACGAGGAACGCCCCGGTCAGCACCATGACCGCGACCGAAGTCGCGAACGCCGTCGCGAGGTGCTCGCGCCAGTAGTAGCGCAGGCTCCGGGGGGTCATCCCTCGAGCCGTCCGCCGACAAGCCGCAGCCGTCGAGGAAACCGACCCGCCAGCGCCTCGTCGTGAGTGACGAGCACGATGATGCACTCCTGGCCGAGAATCAGGTCCGCGACCTCGTCGGCGGCCTCGCCGTCGAGATTGCCGGTGGGCTCGTCGCACAGCAGCAGCGCCGGGCGGCGGATCAGCGCCCGCGCCACGGCCACGCGCTGGCGCTCCCCCCCCGACAGCGCCGCCGGGCGGTGGTCGAGCCGCTCGCCGAGCCCGACCCGGACCAGCAGCTCCCGCGCCCGCTCGGAGTCGTCGGGCCGAGGATCGGGCAGCGTCGGAACCAGCACGTTCTCGAGCGCGGTGCACTGCGGCAGCAGGCAGTGGTCCTGGAACACGAAGCCGATCCGGTCGCGCCGGAAGCGGGCCTGGTCGTCGGGAGCCAGGTCGTGGGGGTCGATCCCGTCGAGGCGGACCTCGCCGAGCGACGGATCCTCAAGCGCCCCCAGCACGAACAGCAGCGTGCTCTTGCCGCAGCCCGAGCTTCCGGTCACCGCGACCGCGTCGCCGGGATCGAGCCGCAGGTCCACCCGGTCGAGCACCCGCAGCAGGCCGCCGGGAACCGGGTACTCCCGGACCAGCCCGGAGACCTCGAGGCCCCGGCCGCTCACGTCAGAAGGACTGGAAGGCGCGCGCCCGGTAGAGCACGTCGAGGATGTTGCCCTCGTGCGGCTGGAGCCAGTTCAGCTTCGTCGTCGGGACCGGGCCGAAGTTGAGCCGGTCGATCGAGGTGGTGTCGAGGAGGTCGGCGCGGAAGTCCGGGTCGTCGGTGATCGCGGTCGCGACCAGCGTGTCGCCGATGCGCCCGATCATCTCCTCCTGCGGGCAGCGCACTACCGAGACGAACGGGAACATGTACTCCACGTTCGCCGCCGGCGCGTCGGGGCCGTCGCAGTGGACCACCGTGGGCCGCAGCCACGAGGCGCGCCCCTCGGTCACGAGGCGCGGCCCGCCCCGCAGCGGCGCGGTCGCCTCCGTCGCCCCGCCGCCTGCGATCCGCTCCTCGATGTCGCAGTCGATGGCTTCGGCCATGCCGGGCACGGTGAACGCGGCGAGCAGGCTGTCCGACTCGTCGGGCGGCGTGGGCGCGACCGGGGCGAGGGACTCGGCGAGCGCCCCCGCGATCTCCTCGGTGTGCCGCGACGCCCAGATCCCCGAGGCGGAGATGCAGCTCCGCCCGCTGTTCAGGAGAACGCTCTCGAGCAGCACGGGGAGGTGGTCCCGCCAGTCGTCCACGATGTCGTCGCCGAGGAGGATCTTGGAGAAGCCCGGGCCATGCACCTGCACCGACGGGTCGCCCCGATACCGCTCCACGGTCGCCCGGCTGCCGAAGATGAGCGTGCGCGGCGACGCCTCCACCACGGCCGCGCCCACGTCGGCGCCGCCGGGATAGACGGCGACGGCCTCGCGCGGGATCCCCGCCCGGAAGAACGCCTCGGCCATGCGGAAGGGGGTCCACGGCTCCTCCGGCCCGGGCTTCAGGATCAGCCCGATCTGGAGCGGGAGCACCGGCAGCCACAGCGTGTGGACGCCGGGCGAGTTGGAGGGCAGGACGCAGGCGAGCGCCGGGGTCTGCGCCTGGTACGAGATCGGCACCCCGCGCTCCTCGACCCCGTGCCCCGCCGAAAGCACCTCGAGGTCCAGGCCCCGGGTGAGCGCGTCGAGCACCTGCTCCATCCGCTCGAGGACGAAACGGTTCTTCTCCATGTTCGCCCGGCACATGGCCTCGGGGAGGCCCGTGGTCGCCGACTGGGCGTGGACGAACTCGTCGGGCGTCTGGGTCCCTTCGCCGAACGGAAGCTCCTCCTCCATGTAGAGGCGGGCGGCGACCCGCATGCGGTCGAGCAAGTCCCGGATCGGGAACTCCCGCAGCGCCGCCCGCGCCCGGGCGGCCCGGCGCAGGTCGCGCTTCACGATCCCCGGATTCGCCTGATCGACCTCGGCGATCGGCTCGCCGGTGAGGAAGTGCGAGACCGTCTGCGTTTCGAGGCTCCGGTAGGGCTTGCCCCAGCGCAGGACGGGAACTCGGATCACGGGGGCCGGAAGTCTATCGGGTGCTAGAGTCGCAAGCGGTTCATGGCCGGATCGTTCGAGGATCGCGCCGCCGGGTGCCTGCTCGGGCAGCTCGCGGGCGACTCGCTCGGCAGCCTCGTCGAGTTCGAGACCCCGCGGAGCATCCGGGCGAAGTACCCGGACGGGGTGCGGGAGCTCGCCGACGGCGGGACGCACGACACGCTCGCGGGCCAGCCGACCGACGACTCGGAGATGGCGCTGACGCTGGCGCGGTCGCTCGTCGAGCTGGAGCGCTTCGACCGGGAGGCGGTGAAGCGGGGCTACGTCGCTTGGCTGCATTCCGACCCCTTCGACTGCGGCAACACGATCCGCGCCGGGCTGAACGGCTATTCGAAGCCGAGAAGCGAGGCGAACGGGGCGCTCATGCGGATCAGCCCGCTCGGGATCTTCGGCGCCCGGCGCGAGGCGGCGGACGTGATGGCGTGGGCGCGCGAGGACGCCGCCATCACCCACCCGAACGAGGTCTGCCTTCAGGCGAGCGCGCTCTTCGCCGCCGGAATCGCCTTCGCGATCCACACCGGCGCCGGCCCGGAGGACGTCGTCGCCGAGATGCGCCGGCTCGGAGATGACGCCGATGCGAGGCTCTTCGAACCCCCGCCGGACGACTACGTCCACCAGATGGGCTGGGTGCTCATCGCCTTCCCCAACGCGATCCGCCAACTTCATTGCGCCGAATCCCTCGAGGAGGGCGTGGTCGATACGGTGATGCGCGGCGGCGACACGGACACGAACGCCGCGATCGCCGGCGCGCTGCTGGGAGCCGTGCACGGCCTCGACGCGATCCCCGCCCAGTGGCGCGACTCCGTCCTCAACTGCCGCGCCCCCGGTCGTCCAGAGATCTACTGGCCCGTGGACGCACTCGAACTCGCCTACCGACTCGCATGACCAGCCTCCTCCTCGCCGCACTCATCCCGTTCCAGCCCATGGACGTCTTCGGCCTCGAGTTCGCGGCCGACCCGCAGATCGCGCCCGGCGGCGGCCAGGTCGCCTACGTCCGCGCCTCGATGGACCTCATGACCGACCGCCGCCGCTCCGAGATCTGGCTCGTGGACGCGGGCGGCGACGGGCACCGCCGTCTCGACGAGGGAACGTCGCCGCGCTGGTCGCCCGACGGAACCCGCATCGCGTACGTCGCCGACGGCCAGATCCGCCTCCGCTGGATGGACGACGGCGCGTCGGCGGTCCTGACCCAGCTCGGAAAGCCGCCCCGGAACCTGCGCTGGTCGCCCGACGGCGCGTGGATCGCGTTCACGATGCTGGTGCCGCATCCGCCGCCCAGGCTCGCCGTCCCGCTGCGTCCCCCGCCCGGGGCCGAGTGGGCCGAGCCGGCGATCATGGAGGACCGCTTCAAGAGCCGGCAGGACGGGGTGGGCTACCTCGACTTCGGGTTCGATCACGTCTTCGTCGTCCCGGCGGAGGGCGGCTCGGCCCGCCAGGTCACCGACGGCGACTTCCAGCACTCCGGCCCGGCGGCGTGGACCCCCGACGGCGCGGCGCTCGTCTTCTCGTCGAACCGGAAGCCGGACTGGGAGCGCGATTACCGCAACTCCGAGATCTACGTCGCGCCGGTGGACGGCGGCCGGATTCGCGCGCTGACGACCCGAAACGGCCCCGACCACAGCCCCGCCGTCTCGCCCGACGGCCAGCGGATCGCCTACGTCGGCTACGAGGACCGGCTGCGGACGTACCAGGTCAGCGAGCTGCGGGTGATGAACGCGGACGGGTCCGAGGCGCGCACGGTGACCGCCGGCCTCGACCGCAGCGTCAAGAACCCGGTATGGGCGGCGGACGGCCACCGGATCTATTTCCAGTACGACGACGAGGGAAACACCAAGGTCGCGTTCACGACGCTCGACGGCGAGGTTGCGACGCTCGGCGGGAGCGGCGGCGGGCGCTCGTGGGGGCTTCCCTACGCGAGCGGCTCGTTCTCGGTGGCGGACGACGGCTCGTTCGCGTTCAACCGGACCCGACCCGACCGACCCGGCGAGGTCGCGATCGGCGCCCCCGGCGAGGCCGTGCGCAAGCTCACCGCGCTGAACGAGGACCTGCTGGCCGGGCGCGAGCTCGGCGCGGTCGAGGAGATCCGCTGGGAGAGCTCCTTCGACAAACGCAGCGTCCACGGCTGGATCGTGAAGCCGCCCGGCTTCGACCCGGCCCGGAAATACCCGCTGATCCTCGAGATCCACGGCGGACCGATCGCCCACTACGGCGACCGCTTCTCCGCCGAGATGCAGATGTTCGCGGCGGCCGGCTACGTCGTGCTGTACGCGAACCCGAGGGGCAGCACCAGCTACGGCGAGGAGTTCGGCGACCTGCTCTACCACGCCTATCCGGGCGGCGACTACGAGGACCTGATGTCGGGCGTGGACGCGGTGATCGCGCGCGGCTACGTGGACGAGGACAACCTCTTCGTGACCGGCGGCAGCGCCGGCGGGATCATGACGGCGTGGATCGTCGGCAAGACGGACCGCTTCCGGGCGGCGGTCTCCGAGAAGCCCGTCATCAACTGGATCAGCAAGACCCTCACCGCCGACAACTGGTTCGGCTACTTCGGCAACCGCTACGAGGGCCTCCCGTGGGAGGACCCCGAGCCGTACTGGAAGTTCTCGCCGCTCTCGCTCGCCGGGAACGTCAGCACGCCGACGATGATCCTCACCGGCACGGCGGACCTGCGCACGCCGTTGTCCGAGTCGTACCAGCTCTTCCACGCGCTGAAGTTCCGGGGCGTGGACACGGCGGTCGTGCGGGTGCCCGGCGCGTCGCACGACATGAGCGTCCGCCCGAGCCAACTGATCGCCAAGGTGGCGAACCAGCTCGCCTGGTTCAAGACATACCAGGAGACCAACCCATGACCGGCGCCCTTCTTTTCGCCGCCCTCATCCCGTTCCAGCCCATGGACGTGTTCCAACTGGAGTTCGCCGCGGACCCGCAGATCTCGCCCGACGGGACCGAGATCGCGTACGTGCGGACGTCGATGGACGTCATGCGCGACCGGCGGCGCTCCGAGCTGTGGATCGTCGGGGCCGACGGAACCGGCCACCGCCGCCTCGCCGAGGGCTCCTCGCCGCGCTGGTCCCCGGACGGAACCCGCCTCGCGTACAGCTCGGGCGGCCAGATCCAGTTGCGCTGGATGGACACGGGCGAATCGGCGACGCTGACGCAGCTTCTGGAGGCGCCCCGGAACATCCGCTGGTCGCCCGACGGGGAGCGGATCGCGTTCAACATGCTGGTCCCCTACCCGGCCCCGCAGCTCGCCGCCCCGCCCCGCCCGCCGCCGGGCGCCGACTGGGCCGACCCGCCGATCATGGAGGACCGCTTCAAGAGCCGGCAGGACGGCGTGGGCTACCTCGACTTCGGCTACAGCCACGTCTTCGTGCTCCCGGTCTCGGGCGGCACCCCGAGGCAGGTCACGACCGGCGACTTCCACCACGCGAGCGCGCCGGCGTGGACGGCGGACGGTGCGGGGCTCGTGTTCTCGGCGAACCGCAACGAGGACTGGGTCATGGACTACCGGAACTCGGAGCTCTACTTCGCCCCCATCGACGGCGGCGAAATCCGGGCGCTGACGACGAGAAACGGCCCCGACCACAGCCCCGCCGTCTCTCCCGACGGCAGCCAGGTCGCGTTCGTGGGCTACGACGACCGAGTGCGGACGTACCAGGTGAGCCGCCTGCACGTGATGAACCTCGACGGCAGCGGCGCGCGGGTGGTCACCGAGGACCTCGACCGCAGCGTATCGAACCCGGTCTGGGCGGCGGACGGACACCGCATCTATTTCCAGTACGACGACGAGGGCAACTCCAAGGTCGCGTTCACGACGCTCGACGGCGAGGTCGCGATCCTCGGCGAGAGCCTCGGCGGCACCTCCTACGGGCGGCCCTACGGCGGCGGCTCGTTCTCGGTGGCGGACACCGGCGCGTTCGCGTTCAACCAGAGCACTCCGGGCATGCCCGGCGAACTCTCGGTCGGCGCTCCCGGGCAGTCCGTCCGGCAACTCACCTCGCTCAACGAGGACCTGCTCTCGCAGCGGACGCTCGGCGAGGTCGAGGAACTGTGGTGGGACAGCTCGTTCGACGGCAGGCCGGTCCACGGCTGGATCGTGAAGCCGCCCGACTTCGACCCGAGCCGCAAGTACCCGCTCATCCTCGAGATCCACGGGGGCCCCATCTCCAACTACGGCGACCGCTTCTCGGCGGAGATGCAGCTCATGGCGGCGGCGGGATACGTCGTCCTCTACACGAACCCGCGCGGCAGCACGAGCTACGGCGAGGAGTTCGGCGACCTGCTTTATCGCAACTACCCCGGCAACGACTACGACGACGTGATGTCGGGGGTGGACGCCGCGATCGGGCGCGGCTACGTGGACGAGGACAACCTGTTCGTGACCGGCGGCAGCGCCGGCGGCATCCTGACCGCGTGGATCGTCGGCAAGACCGACCGCTTCCGGGCGGCGGTCTCGCAGAAGCCGGTGGTCAACTGGATCAGCAAGACGCTCACGGCGGACAACTGGTACGGCTACTACTTCAGCCGCTACGAGGGCCTGCCGTGGGAGAACCCCGAGCCCTACTGGAAGTTCTCGCCGCTCTCGCTCGCCGGCAACGTCACCACCCCCACGATGATCCTCACCGGCGCCGACGATCTGCGAACCCCGCTCTCGGAGAGCTACCAGTTGTTCCACGCCCTGAAGTTCCAGGGAATCGACACGGCGGTCGTCCGCCTGCCCGGCGCGTCCCATGACATGAGCCGCAGGCCGAGCCAGTTGATCGCGAAAATCCAGAACATCGTGGCCTGGTTCGACAAGTACCGGACGGAATGACCCCGCCGCCCACGGCGCCGTGGCGGGACTTCCGACTTTCCGGCATGAGTGAAGCGAGAACGACTCTTGAATGACCCCGCCGCCCACGGCGCCGTGGCGGGACTTCCCGGATGCAGTGATCCTGCCAACAGGCCGGGGCGATCATGCCCCGGAGTGGGGAAGAAGCGGCTCGCCCTCAGCCAAGGCGAACCGAATGCTTCAATGAGGCCGGGGCAATCATGCCCCGGAGTGGGGAGCGTACAGACACTCGCGCGGAACTGATCGATTTTGGGCTTCAATGAGGCCGGGGCAATCATGCCCCGGAGTGGAGTGCGATTTCCCCGGAGTGCTCGCGGAAATTGTCGCGCTTCAATGAGGCCGGGGCAATCATGCCCCGGAGTGGGTTTGATTCCATGAAGATATCCACGGATAAGGCGAGTGCTTCAATGAGGCCGGGGCAATCATGCCCCGGAGTGGGGAGGCTATGAATCCGGCGATACAGTGGAAGTGCGAAGGCTTCAATGAGGCCGGGGCAATCATGCCCCGGAGTGGGGTTCAGCAGCGTCGCCCGGCAGCGAGCGCAGGGCCGCTTCAATGAGGCCGGGGCAATCATGCCCCGGAGTGGCGCCTCTCGACGGAAGGAGGCTCCACCGTGGCCACGATTGCTTCAATGAGGCCGGGGCAATCATGCCCCGGAGTGGCTCGCTCCGGTCGGCGCGCTCGTCATTAATGACGTGCTTGCTTCAATGAGGCCGGGGCAATCATGCCCCGGAGTGGCGTGATCGCGCCCAGACCGCCGACGGCGAGCGCTCCTAGCTTCAATGAGGCCGGGGCAATCATGCCCCGGAGTGGCATCTGGCGGCGGATTGCGTCCTGTTACGTATGGCGTTGGCTTCAATGAGGCCGGGGCAATCATGCCCCGGAGTGGCGAACTTGGATATGCCGTGGTTGCGAGCGTATTGCACGCTTCAATGAGGCCGGGGCAATCATGCCCCGGAGTGGTCGACCGGCGCGCCGGCGCCGACCGTCAAGCGGGAGTGCTTCAATGAGGCCGGGGCAATCATGCCCCGGAGTGGGCTAGGCGACTGGTATCGCTACCTAGCGAGTGGAAGGATGCTTCAATGAGGCCGGGGCAATCATGCCCCGGAGTGGTGGTTACTTGCGCCCAGACATAGCGACGCAAGGTGCTAGTGCTTCAATGAGGCCGGGGCAATCATGCCCCGGAGTGGCACGGTGCCGGTCGTATCCCCAAGCTGCGCCTCTAGGCTTTGCTTCAATGAGGCCGGGGCAATCATGCCCCGGAGTGGGCGTGGTTCAACCGTAGGAAGGCGCGCGCACGCGCCTAGCTTCAATGAGGCCGGGGCAATCATGCCCCGGAGTGGCCAGCGCGGCCCGAGCCGCCATGAGCGCGCGCCGGAGGCTTCAATGAGGCCGGGGCAATCATGCCCCGGAGTGGTCCACGTGAGATATGGAGTGCGTGGGTTACTTCCCTGATGGCTTCAATGAGGCCGGGGCAATCATGCCCCGGAGTGGAACGCGGCGAGGCCTCCTATTCACTCCGGGCAGCCGAGCTTCAATGAGGCCGGGGCAATCATGCCCCGGAGTGGGCCGGACGCGCCCCCGGACTCGCCCGGTGCCCCGGTGGCTTCAATGAGGCCGGGGCAATCATGCCCCGGAGTGGACTCGCGATGATGGAATCTTTGTCTCGACCCTGTCTCGGCTTCAATGAGGCCGGGGCAATCATGCCCCGGAGTGGAAGGCGCGGGCGATCATACTTGCCTCGCCGGGACGTGGCTTCAATGAGGCCGGGGCAATCATGCCCCGGAGTGGCGGACTACCCCGCGAGGACGCTGCTCATCACGCTCGCGCTTCAATGAGGCCGGGGCAATCATGCCCCGGAGTGGCACGCAGTCGTTGTTCGCGGCCACGCGAAACCACATTGCTTCAATGAGGCCGGGGCAATCATGCCCCGGAGTGGGTGGCGCCATTGACGACTATCCTGACTTCATTCTGCGAGCTTCAATGAGGCCGGGGCAATCATGCCCCGGAGTGGCAGTGGGGCGTTGGTATGAGTGATCGCGCGCAAGGTGGGCTTCAATGAGGCCGGGGCAATCATGCCCCGGAGTGGGCGGCGCCGAACGAGATGATATCCCCAGCGGAAGGACCGGCTTCAATGAGGCCGGGGCAATCATGCCCCGGAGTGGGTATCCCACCATCGCGCCTACCATCATGATGGCGAGTGGCTTCAATGAGGCCGGGGCAATCATGCCCCGGAGTGGCGCGTTCAACACGTCTTCATCACAACGCGAAGTGTCGGGCTTCAATGAGGCCGGGGCAATCATGCCCCGGAGTGGACTCCAACGCGTGCGCGGCGACGCCGCCACTACGGCGAAGCTTCAATGAGGCCGGGGCAATCATGCCCCGGAGTGGGACAGGCGCATCATGAACGTCTAGTGCCACGCGAGCGCTTCAATGAGGCCGGGGCAATCATGCCCCGGAGTGGGTGGATTCGCTGAACGTGGAGACACGATTCAGATTCCGCTTCAATGAGGCCGGGGCAATCATGCCCCGGAGTGGCGCTTTGGCGTGGTGGAAGGAACCACCTCGACAACATGGCTTCAATGAGGCCGGGGCAATCATGCCCCGGAGTGGCGGAGCGAGCGGAGTCACGTGGGACGCGTATTCGGCGGGGCTTCAATGAGGCCGGGGCAATCATGCCCCGGAGTGGGGCGAAATCCGTGAAGTGGAAGAGACGTACCGATACGGGCTTCAATGAGGCCGGGGCAATCATGCCCCGGAGTGGCTCGGGGCGCGATGAAATCCCACGCCTCGGCCATCATGGCGCTTCAATGAGGCCGGGGCAATCATGCCCCGGAGTGGGCGGCGTTCTTATGCCATTCCGCATCGCTTGGGTTCTTGCTTCAATGAGGCCGGGGCAATCATGCCCCGGAGTGGGGACGGACCTGCCCCTGCCGCCCAATCGGACGGACATAGCTTCAATGAGGTCGGGGCAATCATGCCCCGGAGTGGGTCGCGATGCCGGAAACCACGGCAGACGGCTATGGCGCTTCAATGAGGCCGGGGCAATCATGCCCCGGAGTGGGTGGCCATGCATCGCGTAGGTGCGCGCACGCGCACGTCGCTTCAATGAGGCCGGGGCAATCATGCCCCGGAGTGGGTGAAGTAGTTGCGGCATTCGCCGCGTCGTCCTCCATGCTTCAATGAGGCCGGGGCAATCATGCCCCGGAGTGGTTGGCGCGTCGTCGCAAACGATGCGCCTTGGAACGAGCTTCAATGAGGCCGGGGCAATCATGCCCCGGAGTGGATGAATCATTCTCTTGAATCACGCCGCGATCTTGCGATGCTTCAATGAGGCCGGGGCAATCATGCCCCGGAGTGGCTCGATGCGGCCGAGACGCAGTACCGCGAGGCATGAGGCTTCAATGAGGCCGGGGCAATCATGCCCCGGAGTGCGCTTGCGCCGAGACCTTTCGCCGCGGCGGCGCGCCGGGCTTCAATGAGGCCGGGGCAATCATGCCCCGGAGTGGACCCAGATCACCAGCATCGCCGGCATCAGCGTCGAGGCGCTTCAATGAGGCCGGGGCAATCATGCCCCGGAGTGGGGTAGAGCATGCCCAGCTTCATGCCGCCGGTCCGCCAGCCGCTTCAATGAGGCCGGGGCAATCATGCCCCGGAGTGGAACTGGGCATCTATGATCGCTCTGAGTGATTTCATATCAGGCTTCAATGAGGCCGGGGCAATCATGCCCCGGAGTGGGTGGTACTGGCCCACCGGCGCGTTCCCCGGCTGGGTGCTTCAATGAGGCCGGGGCAATCATGCCCCGGAGTGGATTCCGGCTGGGCGGGGAAATCGCTACGGTCGGCCGCTGCTTCAATGAGGCCGGGGCAATCATGCCCCGGAGTGGTCGGCCTTCGGTATGTTGCGAGATCCGGCGTAACTAATGGCTTCAATGAGGCCGGGGCAATCATGCCCCGGAGTGGTATCCATCATGCGCCCCAATGGTGGCCGTAGCGCTTGCTTCAATGAGGCCGGGGCAATCATGCCCCGGAGTGGCTGGGGAAACCCGGCCGGACGAGCGTCGCCATCTGGCTGCTTCAATGAGGCCGGGGCAATCATGCCCCGGAGTGGGGCGGAGTGCGGTAGGCGGCAAGCGTGGAAGTGTGGCCGCTTCAATGAGGCCGGGGCAATCATGCCCCGGAGTGGGTGGCTTCATTCGCGCGCTGGTCCTTTTCGTTTTCCCGGCTTCAATGAGGCCGGGGCAATCATGCCCCGGAGTGGTCCCGGAGGCGGAGCGGCTCAGCCCGAAGCAGCTTCAATGAGGCCGGGGCAATCATGCCCCGGAGTGGGGGATGGGGCTGAGCTCACGCGGGCCGGTGCGATTTCGCTTCAATGAGGCCGGGGCAATCATGCCCCGGAGTGGCACGCGAATCCAATGGCGCACCAACTCGCGGCGCGTGCTTCAATGAGGCCGGGGCAATCATGCCCCGGAGTGGCGCCGCATGGCACCTTTCACGGACGCACCGTCTGCTTCGCGCGCTTTCAATGAGGCCGGGGCAATCATGCCCCGGAGTGGCAATCCGGGTCCCACAGGACCTGTTGGCGCGCATCAGGGCGCATGCTTCAATGAGGCCGGGGCAATCATGCCCCGGAGTGGGCGCGATCCTCGCGGGCGAAACCAAGGAGTGGCTGGCTTCAATGAGGCCGGGGCAATCATGCCCCGGAGTGGGTAAGAACGCCATCCGGATACGATCATCGTTCGTCTTTCGGGCTTCAATGAGGCCGGGGCAATCATGCCCCGGAGTGGTTGGAAGGCGGGGGCGCGTTGGCTTCAATGAGGCCGGGGCAATCATGCCCCGGAGTGGCGCGCTCGCCTGAGACGGGGCCGGAGCGGGAACGGAGGAGCTTCAATGAGGCCGGGGCAATCATGCCCCGGAGTGGGTGTGGCTATGGCTTGAGGCCGGGGCAATCGGCGCCCCGGAGTGGTATCCATCATGCGGCTTCAATGAGGCCGGGGCAATGATGGCCGTAGCATTGCTTGCTTCAATGAGGCCGGGGCAATCATGCCCCGGAGTGGCTCGTCGGAAACCCTTCAATGAGCCGGGGCAATCAGCCCCGGAGTGGGCGGCCATTATTTTGAGCAAACTTCAATGAGGCCGGGGCAATCATGCCCCGGAGTGGCGAGCTAGTGCGCCGAACTCCCAGCTTCAATGAGGCCGCATGCCCCGGAGTCGAGTACTTGGGGCCGGAGGCTTCAATGAGGCCGGGGCAATCATGCCCCGGAGTGGGTCGCCTAGGCGTCGCCTAGGCGCGCCAAATCGATTCGCTTCAATGAGGCCGGGGCAATCATGCCCCGGAGTGGGCATGGCCGGATCGACCTGGGGCTCGATGCTCGTCGACGCTTCAATGAGGCCGGGGCAATCATGCCCCGGAGTGGCGTCGCCTCCTCGCCTCGGCTCCGGGTGGGCGCGAAGCTTCAATGAGGCCGGGGCAATCATGCCCCGGAGTGGGTGGCGGCGCCGCGAGCACGGAGACATCCGGGAGGTGGCTTCAATGAGGCCGGGGCAATCATGCCCCGGAGTGGGGCGCGTACGGCGATCCGGTCGGCATCATGCAGGATTGGCTTCAATGAGGCCGGGGCAATCATGCCCCGGAGTGGGGACGCCCTCGCGATCCTCGCGGGGGCCGACTACCAGGGCTTCAATGAGGCCGGGGCAATCATGCCCCGGAGTGGCACCAAAAGAAATCTATCTAGCGAAACGAGCCACTTGTGGCTTCAATGAGGCCGGGGCAATCATGCCCCGGAGTGGGGCGGCTTCTCCGGCGTCATTTGCGCCTCGAGTCGCCCGCTTCAATGAGGCCGGGGCAATCATGCCCCGGAGTGGCCGTGGATGCGTTCCCAACGCACCTTGTCGAGAATCCCGCTTCAATGAGGCCGGGGCAATCATGCCCCGGAGTGGCTGCTCCATGGCATTGCGCACACGGTGGAACGCGCCATAGCTTCAATGAGGCCGGGGCAATCATGCCCCGGAGTGGGCGAAGGTGGTAGCGGGTGGCGGCGGCATCGTGAATCCGCTTCAATGAGGCCGGGGCAATCATGCCCCGGAGTGGGGCGCGTTACTTAAGACCTCTAATTAGGAGGGAGAGAGCTTCAATGAGGCCGGGGCAATCATGCCCCGGAGTGGTTGATGAATGAATCGGATGAAAGGATTGATGAAGATGCTTCAATGAGGCCGGGGCAATCATGCCCCGGAGTGGTTTTTCCCGGTACCGGAGCTCCGGTTGGTACGCGATTAGGCTTCAATGAGGCCGGGGCAATCATGCCCCGGAGTGGTCGGCGGTGGCGGCCGCGTCGACTGCCTCGGCCTGAGCTTCAATGAGGCCGGGGCAATCATGCCCCGGAGTGGCTCCGGCTCGCCGTCTATCTCTACCTCTGGCACCCTGGAGCTTCAATGAGGCCGGGGCAATCATGCCCCGGAGTGGCCACGGCCGCCCTGTGGTACCTCGCGGGCTAGGCCTCGCTTCAATGAGGCCGGGGCAATCATGCCCCGGAGTGGCACGAGACTGATGCCCGGTGTCAATAGGGTTATTATCCCGGCTTCAATGAGGCCGGGGCAATCATGCCCCGGAGTGGACATCCTCGCCCGGATCCGCACCGTAATGTAGGATTGTTGCTTCAATGAGGCCGGGGCAATCATGCCCCGGAGTGGGGCGCGTTTGCCGCGGTCTAAGGCGATAGCTGCCTCGAGCTTCAATGAGGCCGGGGCAATCATGCCCCGGAGTGGGCAGCCAGTCTCCGAGGATGCATTCGCGAAGTGGATGCTTCAATGAGGCCGGGGCAATCATGCCCCGGAGTGGGTTTCACTCGGATGCGTTGGTGTTTGTGAGCAGGACGCTTCAATGAGGCCGGGGCAATCATGCCCCGGAGTGGTCACATGCGGCGCCTCCGGCGGCCGCCCGGCGAGCCGGCTTCAATGAGGCCGGGGCAATCATGCCCCGGAGTGGCGCGATACACGCGCCCCTAGTGGCACGCCCGCGCCTATTGCTTCAATGAGGCCGGGGCAATCATGCCCCGGAGTGGGCATCCCGCGGAGTCGCCTTCCAGAAGCGGAAGGTCACGCTTCAATGAGGCCGGGGCAATCATGCCCCGGAGTGGGCATATCGCGTCGAGTAGCGGCTTGACGACGTTGTCTAGCTTCAATGAGGCCGGGGCAATCATGCCCCGGAGTGGGTCGCATGTGGTAGCGCAAGGTATTCGCGGCTATCCCGCTTCAATGAGGCCGGGGCAATCATGCCCCGGAGTGGGGAGTTTCCATCGGGCTTGCGCCTAGCGAGTGCCACGGCTTCAATGAGGCCGGGGCAATCATGCCCCGGAGTGGGTCTCAGCCGAGCCGACCGCATTCGTCGATGCTGTGGCTTCAATGAGGCCGGGGCAATCATGCCCCGGAGTGGGATAGCCTCGATCACGTCGACCGTGCCGGTCGCCCAGTGCTTCAATGAGGCCGGGGCAATCATGCCCCGGAGTGGGCTGGGACGGGCAGCTCGGCTACCCGACGCGATGCCTCGCTTCAATGAGGCCGGGGCAATCATGCCCCGGAGTGGGCTAGACGCGATCGCCAAGGACGTCAGCAAGATCCGGCTTCAATGAGGCCGGGGCAATCATGCCCCGGAGTGGGCCTCCTAGGCGCCTTAGACGCGCCCACGGGCGCGGCTTCAATGAGGCCGGGGCAATCATGCCCCGGAGTGGAAAGATTCCATCATCGCGCGTGGATATGTGGGGACAGCTTCAATGAGGCCGGGGCAATCATGCCCCGGAGTGGGTTGTGTCTGCTGCCGCCGCAACGTCGGATGTAACAGTGCTTCAATGAGGCCGGGGCAATCATGCCCCGGAGTGGCTTTCAGGCGTGTGGAACCGTATGGTGGATGCCCTTGCTTCAATGAGGCCGGGGCAATCATGCCCCGGAGTGGCGACGCACTGCGTTACCTTTGCCACACAGGGCCGCCACGCTTCAATGAGGCCGGGGCAATCATGCCCCGGAGTGGGGAGAAATGCGCGCGTCGTCGCGAGCTTGAGGTGCTTGGTAGCTTCAATGAGGCCGGGGCAATCATGCCCCGGAGTGGGGGCATAGGCGCATTGTATGCTCCTTCACGCTCCGATGCGCTTCAATGAGGCCGGGGCAATCATGCCCCGGAGTGGGTGTCATGGAATGACTGGCATGGACGCACCAAGGAAGCTTCAATGAGGCCGGGGCAATCATGCCCCGGAGTGGATTCTTCGCTTCCGCCGCCGCGCCACGTGCGGCGGGCTTCAATGAGGCCGGGGCAATCATGCCCCGGAGTGGGCAAACGACTAGAAATCCAATCGCGCGAGAATTCAAAGCTTCAATGAGGCCGGGGCAATCATGCCCCGGAGTGGACTCCGGGAAACGTGCCGGATTCGCGGCGTACACCGGCTTCAATGAGGCCGGGGCAATCATGCCCCGGAGTGGCCGGCGGTCTAGCCCTTGAGGCCGACTCGGGGGCGGTCTGCTTCAATGAGGCCGGGGCAATCATGCCCCGGAGTGGGCGTCGATCCTCGCCAGCGAGCCTTCGCGCGTAGCCGGCTTCAATGAGGCCGGGGCAATCATGCCCCGGAGTGGCGACTCTCGCGTTCCCTTCGCGATTTCCGAATGTGGGCTTCAATGAGGCCGGGGCAATCATGCCCCGGAGTGGTTTCCATTGATTAGCGCATCCGAAACCAACCTTCCGGCTTCAATGAGGCCGGGGCAATCATGCCCCGGAGTGGTCCGGGAAGGCGATCAGATTGAGTGGGCGGGCCGGAAGCGCTTCAATGAGGCCGGGGCAATCATGCCCCGGAGTGGTTGGCATTGAACTTCCATCATCGTTTGATTCAATGAAGAGCTTCAATGAGGCCGGGGCAATCATGCCCCGGAGTGGCACTGGTGCACCCACGTGCCACGGTACGCCGCTGCCGGCTTCAATGAGGCCGGGGCAATCATGCCCCGGAGTGGGGCCGGCGGGCGGCACCTTGACGCTGGCGGACGTGGCGCTTCAATGAGGCCGGGGCAATCATGCCCCGGAGTGGGCCGATCTCCCCGAGGGGGCCCTCGGATTCCGTGTGCAGGCTTCAATGAGGCCGGGGCAATCATGCCCCGGAGTGGCAGGACTCGCTAGGACGTATGATCTCCGTGATGGTCTTTGCTTCAATGAGGCCGGGGCAATCATGCCCCGGAGTGGCGAAGGACCGCGCGCAGCTGCCAGATCGAGCCGGTAGCGCTTCAATGAGGCCGGGGCAATCATGCCCCGGAGTGGGCAGGGCCATATCCGGCCACTGGGCGGCCGAAATCACGGCTTCAATGAGGCCGGGGCAATCATGCCCCGGAGTGGGCCACAAACGCGAACGCTGTCGGCCACCCGAATTCCGCTTCAATGAGGCCGGGGCAATCATGCCCCGGAGTGGCCGCCGGACGAACCGGCGATAGGAGCCAAAGTCAACGTGCTTCAATGAGGCCGGGGCAATCATGCCCCGGAGTGGCCCCCCCGGAGTCGCTCTTCGGGGGGCTTTTTTGTGCCTAGCTTCAATGAGGCCGGGGCAATCATGCCCCGGAGTGGAGTACGGATAGCCTCAGCCGAGGGCACCGAGGTCGGCTTCAATGAGGCCGGGGCAATCATGCCCCGGAGTGGATGCGCCGTCTTGCGCCCTGTCTCGCCCGCGTAGATGCTTCAATGAGGCCGGGGCAATCATGCCCCGGAGTGGAAATGAGCATGAGTCCGGCGGCGGCTTCAGGATTCTTGCTTCAATGAGGCCGGGGCAATCATGCCCCGGAGTGGTCGATGATCCGGTCGTCGTCCGGCTGAAAAAAGACGGGCTTCAATGAGGCCGGGGCAATCATGCCCCGGAGTGGTCTCGGGCGTACTGGATACGGCGGCGGGGGGCGCGAAAGCTTCAATGAGGCCGGGGCAATCATGCCCCGGAGTGGGATCGATGGCGACGGTCGGCCTATTCGCCTGCCCGTCGCTTCAATGAGGCCGGGGCAATCATGCCCCGGAGTGGGCATTGAACGTTGTGGCGGCGACGACTTGACCGTGATGCTTCAATGAGGCCGGGGCAATCATGCCCCGGAGTGGTGCGTGTGCCCTACGCGATGCATGGCCATCCCTCGAGGCTTCAATGAGGCCGGGGCAATCATGCCCCGGAGTGGGGGGCGGCGGGACGGGCGCCCCCGGCCCCATCCAGGTGCTTCAATGAGGCCGGGGCAATCATGCCCCGGAGTGGATCCGCCGCCGAGGCGTCCTTTCGATCGCCGCGACCTGCTTCAATGAGGCCGGGGCAATCATGCCCCGGAGTGGATTCAGCGACGTACTGTGACGCGGACCTGTGACGTGCCGGCTTCAATGAGGCCGGGGCAATCATGCCCCGGAGTGGTGATTCCGCCGCTTTCTCCGTCGAGATTTTCATTCCATCGCTTCAATGAGGCCGGGGCAATCATGCCCCGGAGTGGTCCCGATGGCTACGCTCCGGCGCGCCGAGCTCGGAACGGGCTTCAATGAGGCCGGGGCAATCATGCCCCGGAGTGGCCCGACGATCATTTTTTTTTGAGGCTGTACAAGGCTCTCGCTTCAATGAGGCCGGGGCAATCATGCCCCGGAGTGGGCGACGCGCGGAACGTCCTTCTCGCGCGCGTGATTGGGGCTTCAATGAGGCCGGGGCAATCATGCCCCGGAGTGGGCACGGGTGGCGGCGGGAGGAGGCGGCGTCATCAACCCGCTTCAATGAGGCCGGGGCAATCATGCCCCGGAGTGGTCAGCCCCGATTTCCGCCCCCACGAGCACCGGTACGTCGCTTCAATGAGGCCGGGGCAATCATGCCCCGGAGTGGGCCGGGCCCCTGCCGGTGGTCGGCCGGAAGCTCATGCAGCTTCAATGAGGCCGGGGCAATCATGCCCCGGAGTGGCCGGCCGGGCGGGAGGATGAAGCGCTTGATCCGGCCCGCGCTTCAATGAGGCCGGGGCAATCATGCCCCGGAGTGGTGAAAGGCGTCGTGCCCTGCGCGCCGATCGCGGTGTCGCTTCAATGAGGCCGGGGCAATCATGCCCCGGAGTGGGCTCGCGATACCGGATCGACTACGACTGCGCCTTCGACGCTTCAATGAGGCCGGGGCAATCATGCCCCGGAGTGGCTCATGCCCACCCGCACGGAAATCTCGGTCCCCAAAGGTGCTTCAATGAGGCCGGGGCAATCATGCCCCGGAGTGGCTGGGGGTAGCCTGCCCCGAGGGGGCTGGGGGTACCCCGGCTTCAATGAGGCCGGGGCAATCATGCCCCGGAGTGGGCCCGGCACCCCACCACAAGGAGCAAACCATGAACTACAGCTTCAATGAGGCCGGGGCAATCATGCCCCGGAGTGGTCCCGCCGCCAGCTTTCCCGCGCGCCGACGTGGCGAATGCTTCAATGAGGCCGGGGCAATCATGCCCCGGAGTGGCGTACAACTTCTCGACACCTGTTTCGCCCGTGTAAATGGCTTCAATGAGGCCGGGGCAATCATGCCCCGGAGTGGCTGGAGTCATATGGGACGGCACTACGCGGCTCGGATTGCTTCAATGAGGCCGGGGCAATCATGCCCCGGAGTGGCGCCGAGACCATCAAACATCGCATTCGTCCGGCTGACGCTTCAATGAGGCCGGGGCAATCATGCCCCGGAGTGGGACGGAGTGGCCTATCCATGCATTTCCCTTCGCGTATCAATCGTTATTGGGCTTCAATGAGGCCGGGGCAATCATGCCCCGGAGTGGATAGGCGCGTCCTTGGCGATGTTTCTTTACATCGCGGCTTCAATGAGGCCGGGGCAATCATGCCCCGGAGTGGATGGGTCACCCGCGTACCGTTCAGCGGGAGCAGCTGCCGCTTCAATGAGGCCGGGGCAATCATGCCCCGGAGTGGGCGGATCGCTACCGCGCCTTCAGGCGCTCCTTCCCGGCTTCAATGAGGCCGGGGCAATCATGCCCCGGAGTGGTGAGGCTCCGGGCCACGTGCGACCTGTCGAATTTCGGGCTTCAATGAGGCCGGGGCAATCATGCCCCGGAGTGGCTCGTCGGCGCGCATCTTCGCGGCGGTCCGCGCCATGCTTCAATGAGGCCGGGGCAATCATGCCCCGGAGTGGTCATTGATGGAAGCCTAACACGCTATGAAAACGTGTAGTGCTTCAATGAGGCCGGGGCAATCATGCCCCGGAGTGGGGTTGCGCGCGCTCTACGGCAAGAGGATTTCAAATTGGGCTTCAATGAGGCCGGGGCAATCATGCCCCGGAGTGGCCCGGTGCTCGTATCAGTGGTCGCGTCCGCCCCGATCTGCTTCAATGAGGCCGGGGCAATCATGCCCCGGAGTGGGCGGGCGTCCGCGAGCCGCCCGATGGAGTCATGCTCCTCGCTTCAATGAGGCCGGGGCAATCATGCCCCGGAGTGGGCTGAAGGCGTTGCGCTATCGCCTATTAGGCGCGTTATCCGCTTCAATGAGGCCGGGGCAATCATGCCCCGGAGTGGTTTCATCCGACACTGAAACAACCATTGGATCGGATGGCTTCAATGAGGCCGGGGCAATCATGCCCCGGAGTGGCGTTGCCGACGCGCGAAATCCAGCTGGGGATAACCGCCTGCTTCAATGAGGCCGGGGCAATCATGCCCCGGAGTGGCCGGCGGGAAGTACCCCGGAGGAAAGTAGCCGGCCGGGCTTCAATGAGGCCGGGGCAATCATGCCCCGGAGTGGCCTCGTCCGCCGTGCACGCTCCGCCGTCCTCGTTCCGGCTTCAATGAGGCCGGGGCAATCATGCCCCGGAGTGGGCTCGCGGTGGACAGGCTGACCAACAGGCACGCGAGCCTGCTTCAATGAGGCCGGGGCAATCATGCCCCGGAGTGGACCAGCGCCCCGACCGGAGCG
This sequence comes from Vicinamibacteria bacterium, assembly GCA_965199715.1. Classification (GTDB taxonomy): domain Bacteria; phylum Acidobacteriota; class Vicinamibacteria; order Marinacidobacterales; family Marinacidobacteraceae; genus CBDATA01. The sequence continues at coordinate 172,430 of OZ241322.1, read as the reverse complement.
AGCCTCTTCCAGCTCCGGCTTCAATGAGGCCGGGGCAATCATGCCCCGGAGTGGTGGGGGTACCTAGCCCCGAGGGGGCTGGGGGTACCCCGGCTTCAATGAGGCCGGGGCAATCATGCCCCGGAGTGGCGGTCTGGGATGAGAGGCCGACTCGGGGGCGGTCTGGGCTTCAATGAGGCCGGGGCAATCATGCCCCGGAGTGGCGCGATCGAGTACGCGTAGCGGCGGCGGCTCGCCCGCGCGCTTCAATGAGGCCGGGGCAATCATGCCCCGGAGTGGCCGGGAAAAAGAGCACGCGGAGCTCCCACACGTCGTGCTTCAATGAGGCCGGGGCAATCATGCCCCGGAGTGGGTAGCACTCGCAATCGCACTCGCCGTGGGAGGCGTGGTGCTTCAATGAGGCCGGGGCAATCATGCCCCGGAGTGGGACCTTCGCGAGACGATGCGTCCTTTCATGTAGCGAGCGCTTCAATGAGGCCGGGGCAATCATGCCCCGGAGTGGGTGCCACGCCATGGAGATTGGCGCGGATGAATGTATCCGCGCTTCAATGAGGCCGGGGCAATCATGCCCCGGAGTGGCTCCACGTCCTGCCCCTCGCGCCGCGCGCGCCAGAAGCGGCTTCAATGAGGCCGGGGCAATCATGCCCCGGAGTGGGCGGCGCTGCTCGGCCTGAACGCTGCCGGGACGACGGCTTCAATGAGGCCGGGGCAATCATGCCCCGGAGTGGGCAGCGCCCCATATACCGGGGCGGCGCCGAACGCCGAGCTTCAATGAGGCCGGGGCAATCATGCCCCGGAGTGGCTAGCCCTTGAGGCCGACTACTGGGCGGCCTCTGGCTGCTTCAATGAGGCCGGGGCAATCATGCCCCGGAGTGGTCACTCGGTAGGGCACCTCGTCGCTACCGGCGGTGAGCTTCAATGAGGCCGGGGCAATCATGCCCCGGAGTGGGTATCGCCCGAGGCGGCGAGCGTCACGTTCGCGTCGCCGCTTCAATGAGGCCGGGGCAATCATGCCCCGGAGTGGTCAGCGAGGCGAGGCCTCGTACTCGTTGCGAGCCGCCGAGCTTCAATGAGGCCGGGGCAATCATGCCCCGGAGTGGCCAGCAGCCCGGAGAACCAGCCGGCCACCCCGGAGGCGCTTCAATGAGGCCGGGGCAATCATGCCCCGGAGTGGGCGATGCCGGAAGCGAAACGACGCGCGCTCGAAGCGGCCGGGCTTCAATGAGGCCGGGGCAATCATGCCCCGGAGTGTCGACGGCCCGAGGCTGCCGCCCCTCGCGGCTGAGTCGCTTCAATGAGGCCGGGGCAATCATGCCCCGGAGTGGGCCCTGATCGACGCGATCCCGACGTCGATGGCCGGCTTGCTTCAATGAGGCCGGGGCAATCATGCCCCGGAGTGGCGAATGCCCTCGCCCGGTGGCGGCGGCCGCCGCCCGAGCTTCAATGAGGCCGGGGCAATCATGCCCCGGAGTGGGGAAGCACGGCCTCGACCTTCCTCCCGGTTTCGCCGCGGGCTTCAATGAGGCCGGGGCAATCATGCCCCGGAGTGGACGATCAGCCCCCGAAATGGCCATTTCGCAGTAGACAGCTTCAATGAGGCCGGGGCAATCATGCCCCGGAGTGGTTAGCGATGGAGTGGTTTCGCATCCCGATGGTGAAACCATGCTTCAATGAGGCCGGGGCAATCATGCCCCGGAGTGGCATGATGGCCGAGGCGTGGTATTTCATCCTTGCCGGGCTTCAATGAGGCCGGGGCAATCATGCCCCGGAGTGGTACGCTTCCCACTGCATCGGCGTCCACGGGCTCGCCTTGCTTCAATGAGGCCGGGGCAATCATGCCCCGGAGTGGGCCTGCGAGGTACCACAGGGCGGCCGTGGCCGCGACGAAGCTTCAATGAGGCCGGGGCAATCATGCCCCGGAGTGGGCTGCGCTTCCGGGACCGGACTGAGTCCCGGCTGGCGCTTCAATGAGGCCGGGGCAATCATGCCCCGGAGTGGAATCCGGGACCGCCATGTATTCGCTCCGGGCGGCGGAGCTTCAATGAGGCCGGGGCAATCATGCCCCGGAGTGGTGAGCAATGACTCTCCCGCCCCCGAGACCACTCCTCCGGCTTCAATGAGGCCGGGGCAATCATGCCCCGGAGTGGGCAGGGCCAGTGGCCGGGCGGCCACATGCCGACGGGCCAGCTTCAATGAGGCCGGGGCAATCATGCCCCGGAGTGGTCCCGGAGCGAGCGCTTCTCGGCGGGCGCGCCGTCCTGCTTCAATGAGGCCGGGGCAATCATGCCCCGGAGTGGTATGAGGCGGCGATACCGCTAACCGCCCAGCTTTCGGCGTTGCTTCAATGAGGCCGGGGCAATCATGCCCCGGAGTGGTCCAGCGGGGCGTCAGCCGACTGCGTCAGCCGAGCGTGCTTCAATGAGGCCGGGGCAATCATGCCCCGGAGTGGGGCGCTTATGACCGCTTCCCACGAATTCACCAGCAATCTGCTTCAATGAGGCCGGGGCAATCATGCCCCGGAGTGGGACGCATCGGCATAGACTGGCAGCCGAGCGGATAGCGGCTTCAATGAGGCCGGGGCAATCATGCCCCGGAGTGGGGTAGTGCTGGGGATAGACCACAACCGCCGGGCCGTGGGCTTCAATGAGGCCGGGGCAATCATGCCCCGGAGTGGGGCGGAACCGGAGGGCGCGGCAACGTCGGCGGCGGTCGAGCTTCAATGAGGCCGGGGCAATCATGCCCCGGAGTGGCGCGCCGGGCTGCTCGATCATTGCGGTGTACGCGGCGCTTCAATGAGGCCGGGGCAATCATGCCCCGGAGTGGGGGCATGACGGACGTGGAGGACCTGCTCGTGACGTGGCTTCAATGAGGCCGGGGCAATCATGCCCCGGAGTGGCGGGAGCGCGCCGAGCGCTCCCGCCGGCGCGCGAAGGAGGCTTCAATGAGGCCGGGGCAATCATGCCCCGGAGTGGGCCGCTCACGCTGTATTCATGGACGCCGCCAGAAGCGCTTCAATGAGGCCGGGGCAATCATGCCCCGGAGTGGGTCTTGATCGACCAAATCCCGTACTCGCCGGAAGGCTAGCTTCAATGAGGCCGGGGCAATCATGCCCCGGAGTGTACAGATGGGTTGACGGCGACAACCGCGTCCTACCAGGCTTCAATGAGGCCGGGGCAATCATGCCCCGGAGTGGGGTCTGGACGGTGACGATTCAGCGGGGCTCGGTGGCTGCTTCAATGAGGCCGGGGCAATCATGCCCCGGAGTGGTTCCGTGCGCGCCAAACGCTCGCGCGCGGCCTCAAGCGGCTTCAATGAGGCCGGGGCAATCATGCCCCGGAGTGGTCGGAAGCTGAAGATCGCAGGGAACAGCTTCCGGTACCACGGCTTCAATGAGGCCGGGGCAATCATGCCCCGGAGTGGTCGGCACATATTGGTACCGCTGCGGTGCGACGAGTCGCAGCTTCAATGAGGCCGGGGCAATCATGCCCCGGAGTGGTTGCCGGCGGGCGAGCTGGAAGGGCTCGCGCCGCCGGCTTCAATGAGGCCGGGGCAATCATGCCCCGGAGTGGTTGAGAGAGCGGTCAGCTGTCACTCGGATATCCCGAGGCTTCAATGAGGCCGGGGCAATCATGCCCCGGAGTGGGCCGCCCACCGGCGCGCCGCCTCGCCGGTGGCACCCTGCTTCAATGAGGCCGGGGCAATCATGCCCCGGAGTGGAGACGCCATGGCGCGGCTGATCGAGGCCCGCGCCCACGCTTCAATGAGGCCGGGGCAATCATGCCCCGGAGTGGTCTGAACCCCGGAGCGTGGCCACGCCAGCGGCTGCTCGGCTTCAATGAGGCCGGGGCAATCATGCCCCGGAGTGGAAAAGACCCGGGCGTCGGCAGTCGCCCGGCTGATGGAGGCTTCAATGAGGCCGGGGCAATCATGCCCCGGAGTGGGTGGTATTCCGGTTCTGGCAGAGGGTCCCCAAGGACGCGCTTCAATGAGGCCGGGGCAATCATGCCCCGGAGTGGCCGAAGTGGCGCCGGGACGAGCTCCGTGCCGGAGCCCGGCTTCAATGAGGCCGGGGCAATCATGCCCCGGAGTGGGCATGAGATCGGCTCTGACTGAGATCACGCAGGAAGTCGCTTCAATGAGGCCGGGGCAATCATGCCCCGGAGTGGTGGGGGTACCTAGCCCCGAGGAGGCTGGGGGTACCCCGGCTTCAATGAGGCCGGGGCAATCATGCCCCGGAGTGGTCAAGCGGCTCGGCGTCGAGGTCCCAGCTCTCCTTGGCTTCAATGAGGCCGGGGCAATCATGCCCCGGAGTGGCACGGGCAGGTGGTCGCCGCCACGACGTTTGACTCGGCTTCAATGAGGCCGGGGCAATCATGCCCCGGAGTGGTCGTTCGGTCCTTCCACGGCAGCCATGACGTGCGCGTGCTTCAATGAGGCCGGGGCAATCATGCCCCGGAGTGGCGACGGTGCCGACCGCTGCCGCGGTTGCCGCCGCCACGAGCTTCAATGAGGCCGGGGCAATCATGCCCCGGAGTGGGTGACCTCGCCGGTACGATTCCCGGCGTCGCCAGCCCGGCTTCAATGAGGCCGGGGCAATCATGCCCCGGAGTGGGGGATTTCGCCGCCTCTCGCGGCGCGAAAGACGATCGGGGCTTCAATGAGGCCGGGGCAATCATGCCCCGGAGTGGGCCCCGAGCCGAGTAGCCATCCTCATCGCGATCCCACGGGCTTCAATGAGGCCGGGGCAATCATGCCCCGGAGTGGTCGAGGGCATCTACCATCCGGTTCCAAACGCCGCCTAGGCTTCAATGAGGCCGGGGCAATCATGCCCCGGAGTGGCCGACCGCGATGAACCAATGCTCCGCGGTGCCCCGGCTTCAATGAGGCCGGGGCAATCATGCCCCGGAGTGGTGGGCCTCCGGCCACTCCCACCCCGGCGGGAAGGTCTGCTTCAATGAGGCCGGGGCAATCATGCCCCGGAGTGGGGTATGTTGACTATTGGGAAGGTTGGAAGCCATTCCGGCTTCAATGAGGCCGGGGCAATCATGCCCCGGAGTGGCGCGCCGGCGAGATTTCCGTACGGAGCGATCGCCGCGCTTCAATGAGGCCGGGGCAATCATGCCCCGGAGTGGTCTTGACCTGGATACGGAGCCGAGGTTTCGGCACGAGCTTCAATGAGGCCGGGGCAATCATGCCCCGGAGTGGGCTGCCGAGCGCAATGAACCAGTGTTCGGAATTTCCTCTGCTTCAATGAGGCCGGGGCAATCATGCCCCGGAGTGGCATTGACTCCATCGCCCGCGACGTCGGGAAGCTCCGGCTTCAATGAGGCCGGGGCAATCATGCCCCGGAGTGGATGAAGCCATTCCGGTGGAACTTCAACATGCCACGGCGGCTTCAATGAGGCCGGGGCAATCATGCCCCGGAGTGGGCGTCCTTGAAGGACGCTCGGCGCGCCTCCAATGCGGGCTTCAATGAGGCCGGGGCAATCATGCCCCGGAGTGGGGATCCTCGCACAGCGCGGCTACGGCGAGCCCGCGTGCTTCAATGAGGCCGGGGCAATCATGCCCCGGAGTGGCGGGAGGCCACTGTCCATCGCGCCCTCTGGCGCTCCGCTTCAATGAGGCCGGGGCAATCATGCCCCGGAGTGGCTGAATGACGCGATCCAGGCAAAGATCGCGCTCGATGGCTTCAATGAGGCCGGGGCAATCATGCCCCGGAGTGGCGGGAGCGCTCCCGCCGCTGCCCGGAGTGCGGGCAGCTGCTTCAATGAGGCCGGGGCAATCATGCCCCGGAGTGGGGCGGGCGGCTTCTTCGCCGGCGGTGCCGGCTTCTCCGCTTCAATGAGGCCGGGGCAATCATGCCCCGGAGTGGCCGGAGCCCGAGCCCATCGAGCCCATCGACCCCGAGGAAGCTTCAATGAGGCCGGGGCAATCATGCCCCGGAGTGGTCCGATGAAGAGGAGCGGGAACTGGAGGCGCGCCTCGCTTCAATGAGGCCGGGGCAATCATGCCCCGGAGTGGCGCAAATCCGGATCAAGGAGAAGCAGCTCGCCGTCCTAGCTTCAATGAGGCCGGGGCAATCATGCCCCGGAGTGGCCGGCCTTGATCGGGTGCTCGGCCTCTACCGCGGAGGCGGCTTCAATGAGGCCGGGGCAATCATGCCCCGGAGTGGATCGACGGGATCGCGCGTGACGTAGGCAAACTCAGGCTTCAATGAGGCCGGGGCAATCATGCCCCGGAGTGGGTTACTTCGCGCGGGTGGTTTTGATGATGAAGATCCAAGGCTTCAATGAGGCCGGGGCAATCATGCCCCGGAGTGGAGTCCTTAGGTCTTACAGGCGCCATGAAATGCCGCATGCTTCAATGAGGCCGGGGCAATCATGCCCCGGAGTGGTCAACTCCGGCACCGAAGACATCATCTGGCGAGACGTTGCTTCAATGAGGCCGGGGCAATCATGCCCCGGAGTGGCTGACGGCGGCTGACGTGAAGCCGCCGCCGCGGCGGGCTTCAATGAGGCCGGGGCAATCATGCCCCGGAGTGGGCTAGCGCCGCTGTGGCCGCCGTAGGGCTCCAGGCCGGGCTTCAATGAGGCCGGGGCAATCATGCCCCGGAGTGGCCGAAGCACGGACGGGAGGTCGACTACGCGGCAGCGGTCGCTTCAATGAGGCCGGGGCAATCATGCCCCGGAGTGGCTCGCCGCAGCGAGAGGAGCCGCCGCCGAGGCGAAGCTTCAATGAGGCCGGGGCAATCATGCCCCGGAGTGGGGTTGGTAGATCGAGGAGCGCGGCACCCCGGAGACGGCGGCTTCAATGAGGCCGGGGCAATCATGCCCCGGAGTGGTAGCGTGCGACGCGCGCGTGGCGCGCGTGAGCACCAGTGCTTCAATGAGGCCGGGGCAATCATGCCCCGGAGTGGCTCGACGTCCGGTCCGACGAGCTCCGCGGCGGCTTTCCTGCTTCAATGAGGCCGGGGCAATCATGCCCCGGAGTGGCCTTGCCGCTGATCGAGGCGAGCGTGCTCCCGGCCGCTTGCTTCAATGAGGCCGGGGCAATCATGCCCCGGAGTGGGGAGCCTGCCCGGCCGGCAGGCGCGCCTACCGGAGGGCTGCTTCAATGAGGCCGGGGCAATCATGCCCCGGAGTGGGTAGGGGTACCTCCTCCCGCCGCCGCGGGCGGGAGAGGCTTCAATGAGGCCGGGGCAATCATGCCCCGGAGTGGGTGGCTACCACGATGATGGATTCATACGTGGAATTCGCTTCAATGAGGCCGGGGCAATCATGCCCCGGAGTGGCGCACCGTGTGTCGACTGCAGTGTCCGGGCGCTTCCGGCTTCAATGAGGCCGGGGCAATCATGCCCCGGAGTGGGAAGAACTCGCCGCGATTCGAGCTCCGCCGGCGATAGTGCTTCAATGAGGCCGGGGCAATCATGCCCCGGAGTGGGCCGGGTGAAGGGCTAGCGTTCAGGCTCTCTGACGGCGCTTCAATGAGGCCGGGGCAATCATGCCCCGGAGTGGGCTCCGGCCGACGCGCGATAGCCGGTTGCCCCTCCGGCTTCAATGAGGCCGGGGCAATCATGCCCCGGAGTGGGGAACGAGCAGCAGCCGGAGTTTCTTAATCATAGGGTGCTTCAATGAGGCCGGGGCAATCATGCCCCGGAGTGGGGGGGCACCTCCGGCCGCCCGGCCCAATCGCGCCGGTGGCTTCAATGAGGCCGGGGCAATCATGCCCCGGAGTGGTCATGGTTTGCTCCTTGGGGGTGCCGGGCGGGTTCCCCGCTTCAATGAGGCCGGGGCAATCATGCCCCGGAGTGGGAGGCTGGGAGAGGGCGCTAGCGCCGTCCAATTCATCAGGCTTCAATGAGGCCGGGGCAATCATGCCCCGGAGTGGCCCGCCCCATGCGCCGGAACCAAAAACTACGGCGCCGCGCTTCAATGAGGCCGGGGCAATCATGCCCCGGAGTGGTCCTTTCGCATCGGACCTCTCGGCGGCGATCAACTCGCTTCAATGAGGCCGGGGCAATCATGCCCCGGAGTGGGGGCGCGCCTCATACGCGCCCCCGTCTAGTGCTCTATTGCTTCAATGAGGCCGGGGCAATCATGCCCCGGAGTGGACGTCCACGGTTCCAGTAGCCCATGGACGGCCCAACTGCTTCAATGAGGCCGGGGCAATCATGCCCCGGAGTGGGTACGCGTACGCGAGCGGAATCCGCGTGAGATGCGCCCAGCTTCAATGAGGCCGGGGCAATCATGCCCCGGAGTGGCGCGACTCCGCGCGGCGCGAGGTGCTCGCGCACGAGTGGCTTCAATGAGGCCGGGGCAATCATGCCCCGGAGTGGCTGACATGCCGTCGTTTTATGCCACGGCTCGCGACTTGCTTCAATGAGGCCGGGGCAATCATGCCCCGGAGTGGGTCTTGGAAGAGCCTGTCGCGCGTCGTTCCATGCGCGGCTTCAATGAGGCCGGGGCAATCATGCCCCGGAGTGGATCGCTAGCGTGGTTTGTTAGCGACTAGTCTTCCTTCGGCTTCAATGAGGCCGGGGCAATCATGCCCCGGAGTGGACTCAGGCGTGCGCATCCTTACGCGCGCCAGAACAGGGCTTCAATGAGGCCGGGGCAATCATGCCCCGGAGTGGTCGCGCCCGCCGCCAGCACGTGGAGGCGGGTGGCCGACGAGCTTCAATGAGGCCGGGGCAATCATGCCCCGGAGTGGTCGCCCGCGTCCGAAGACCGCACATCGGGAGCGCTCGAGGCTTCAATGAGGCCGGGGCAATCATGCCCCGGAGTGGGCATTCGTCCGAGAAACGAAGACAGTCGCATCGCTGTGGCTTCAATGAGGCCGGGGCAATCATGCCCCGGAGTGGCGCTTCCGCCGCCCATGAATGGCTCCCAATAGCGATGCTTCAATGAGGCCGGGGCAATCATGCCCCGGAGTGGGCTCAGGCCTAATGAGCTTCACGCCGAACAAAACGTCGCTTCAATGAGGCCGGGGCAATCATGCCCCGGAGTGGGGTGGGTGCTGGATCGGCCCACCATCATGGCGGGCCGCCCGCTTCAATGAGGCCGGGGCAATCATGCCCCGGAGTGGTTGCCGTAGAGTGCCCGTAGCCTTTCACTCGGTCCGTGCTTCAATGAGGCCGGGGCAATCATGCCCCGGAGTGGAGCTCCGCTCCTTACACTGGCAGCGCTCCAGTAGCCGAGCTTCAATGAGGCCGGGGCAATCATGCCCCGGAGTGGGCCGTAGCGAAAGCGCTCCGGGAGGCGCGCCGCCTCATTGCTTCAATGAGGCCGGGGCAATCATGCCCCGGAGTGGGGCGGTCGACTGGAAGACGAGCGCGAGGCTATATCCGATGCTTCAATGAGGCCGGGGCAATCATGCCCCGGAGTGGCGAATGAGGCTCAGGCCCGCGACCGTACGCTGCTGATTGCTTCAATGAGGCCGGGGCAATCATGCCCCGGAGTGGGCGGACCGGGGCGAGGATCACGGATTCGGTCGGGAGGCTTCAATGAGGCCGGGGCAATCATGCCCCGGAGTGGCAAGGGGCACCTAAAGGTGTGCCCGAATGCCCACCCCCCCTGCTTCAATGAGGCCGGGGCAATCATGCCCCGGAGTGGCGGGAAAGCGGTCGGCGAAACGATCTCGGTCAAGCGGCTTCAATGAGGCCGGGGCAATCATGCCCCGGAGTGGTGACTGAAGCAGCGATGAAGAATCCTGCCGCCCGCGAGCTTCAATGAGGCCGGGGCAATCATGCCCCGGAGTGGTACCCCCGGATCGCCACGGGGCGCCACGAGCATCCTGATGCTTCAATGAGGCCGGGGCAATCATGCCCCGGAGTGGTTTCGGACGGCACGACCATCTGGTTGAACCTGCAGCGGCTTCAATGAGGCCGGGGCAATCATGCCCCGGAGTGGTAGGCGCGGGAGGCGGGAGACCGCGAGTACGTCGACCGCTTCAATGAGGCCGGGGCAATCATGCCCCGGAGTGGCGGTCCGACGACCCCGTCAGCCGGCCCCCCTAGCCCGAGCTTCAATGAGGCCGGGGCAATCATGCCCCGGAGTGGAGCGTCCTTCGCGCCCAATGGTGCGATCCCGCCGGATTGCTTCAATGAGGCCGGGGCAATCATGCCCCGGAGTGGTTGGTTCAACGCGCCGCGCCGGACGCGCCTGACGCCATCGCTTCAATGAGGCCGGGGCAATCATGCCCCGGAGTGGTCGTGCTCGTCCCCGGTCGCGAGAAAGTAGCCGGTCTCCGCTTCAATGAGGCCGGGGCAATCATGCCCCGGAGTGGGAATTTGAACAGGCCCAAAGCGTGGTGCCCGAGAGGTCGCTTCAATGAGGCCGGGGCAATCATGCCCCGGAGTGGGGCCTTCACCTCGACCATGCCGTCGTCGGGGCTACCGGCTTCAATGAGGCCGGGGCAATCATGCCCCGGAGTGGCAGGGCTCGTCGGGCGCGAGGGCCGGGACGTACTCCCCGGCTTCAATGAGGCCGGGGCAATCATGCCCCGGAGTGGTTGTTGCGGTCGTGCGTGCTGTCGGATCGACTCTCGCCGCTTCAATGAGGCCGGGGCAATCATGCCCCGGAGTGGCCACAATCCAGCCGACCGGCCCCGTCAGGGCCGACCACATGCTTCAATGAGGCCGGGGCAATCATGCCCCGGAGTGGAGCAGGACCGTCGATGGGCTCGCTGGGGCCGTGACTCGGCTTCAATGAGGCCGGGGCAATCATGCCCCGGAGTGGCGATCCTTGTACTGAAGGCGCAATCCAAGATGAATCGCTTCAATGAGGCCGGGGCAATCATGCCCCGGAGTGGGGCTCCCGGAGGAAATCCGGGCGGCCGGCGGGAACCCGAGCTTCAATGAGGCCGGGGCAATCATGCCCCGGAGTGGCCGGGACCTCCCGCGCCGGCCAGTACCTCGTGGCCTCGCTTCAATGAGGCCGGGGCAATCATGCCCCGGAGTGGTCATCAGAGCCGATCGTGGTTTCCGTATCCGCGGAGATGCTTCAATGAGGCCGGGGCAATCATGCCCCGGAGTGGCCGAGTGCGTGCGCGGCATCATGCGAATGGAGCGGATGCTTCAATGAGGCCGGGGCAATCATGCCCCGGAGTGGTCTACCGTAGCGGTGCGCTTCACCTTCGACGCGCAGGCGCTTCAATGAGGCCGGGGCAATCATGCCCCGGAGTGGGCGAGTGCGAGTGGAATGGACGCGCGCCGGGGCAATCATGCCCCGGAGAGAACGCGCTTCAATGAGGCCGGGGCAATCATGCCCCGGAGTGGGGCGCCTCCACGGCGAGCCGGGGGCGAGCTTGAGGGGCTCGCGTGAGGGATGCGGTACCGCTTCAATGAGGCCGGGGCAATCATGCCCCGGAGTGGGGCGAAAACCGCCGCGGGAATGAAGGGGCTCTGCTTCAATGAGGCCGGGGCAATCATGCCCCGGAGTGGGCGCGATCCCCCGCTCGGGCTTCCTATCCGCAAGCCGGGCTTCAATGAGGCCGGGGCAATCATGCCCCGGAGTGGGCGACTCGATTTCCACGTGCTCCGCGCAATCGCGCATGGCGCCGGGCTTCAATGAGGCCGGGGCAATCATGCCCCGGAGTGGTTGCCCATCCATTGTCCCGTCGGGAGACGATATCGCTTCAATGAGGCCGGGGCAATCATGCCCCGGAGTGGGCCTAGAAGGCGCGGGAAGGCGCCTTAGGACGAGGCCGCTTCAATGAGGCCGGGGCAATCATGCCCCGGAGTGGTGGCGCCGCGAGTGCGGCCTTGGCGGCGGAGTGGAGGCCGGGGCAATCATGCCCCACGCTTCAATGAGGCCGGGGCAATCATGCCCCGGAGTGGCCGTACCCCCTGCCCCGCATGGGACAGAAGGCGAACGCCGCACGGTTTCGAGCGCCCCGCCGATTCTGCCACGGATCCGGCTTCCCGGACCGCGCGTCCGCGCCCAAAAATGGACGCAAGTCCTTGAAAACCTGCGCAGTGCGGCTCTTCGAGCGGTCCCGTCGATTCGCTCACCGCCGCGCCGCTCGAAACGGGTCGGCGGGGTCGTTGCTCCCGGCTTCCAGGGCCGTCCGGCGCGATTCGGCGGCCTGGACGTCTCACAGCACCAGCGACTCGCGCTTGATGGCCGTGAAGGTCTTCCCGATGCTCGTGACGGCGACCGCGCTCTTGTCCGCCGGGCCGACGTCGATGAGGAGGACGTGATCCTCGCCGGTCTTGATGATCTCCCGGAGCTTCGTCTCGAGTTCGGCGCGCCTGCGGTAGGAGAGCCGACACTGGAACACCGACAGTTGGAGCCACTTCCCGAACCCGTGCATCGTCTTGAACACCTTGCCCCACCTCCGGCTGTCGGCGATGTCGTAGGTGACGATGTAGGTCCGTTCCCCGGTCATGTTCCGCCTTCACCGCGGCAGGTAGTGCGGGTAGCTCTCCAGTTCGCCGAGGAGACGTCGGCATAGCAGGCGGGCCTGGAGCAGGATCAGCCGCCGCATGCTGAGCTTGTAGCCGAACAGCGGATGGGTGGTCTCCTGCGAGAGGCGGCGCTCGTAGGCGCCGATGAAGCGGCGGCGGCCCGCCGGAGTGAGCGCGACTCCGGTCGGGGCCGTCACGAAGTCGCCGGCCGCGATCTCGCCGGTGTTGACGACGGAAAGAACGACCGAGTCGGCGACGATGGGGCGGAACGGCTCCATGAGGTCGAGCGCGAGCGCCGGCTTGCCGTACCGGGGCGCGTGGAGGAAGCCGCGGTACGGATCCAGCCCCACCGTCGCGAGCGCGTTGGCGAACTGGCGGGTGAGCATGGCGTAGGCGAGCGAGAGCATCGCGTTCACCGGATCGGCGGGCGGACGGCGGTTGCGGCGGTCGAACCGGAACGGGGCGACTTCGTCGTCCTCGGTTCCGGGAGGGGCGAGCATCCCGGAGAACGCCCGGAAGTACGTGGCCGCGGCGTCGCCCTCGACGCCGAGGAGTTCGGCGGTCGTCGCCGCCCGCCTGGCGGCCTTCCGCGCCACCTTGAGCCGCTCGAGCGCCAGCGTCTTGCCATCGGGTTCGCCGCGCCAGTTGCGTCGGAGGAACGTCCGCTGGTTCACGATCTTGGCCTCCACGAGGCGGCGGGCGAAACGCAGGCAATGGTCCTCGTCGAAGCTGCGCCGGTACTGCTCGGTGCGGACCTCGACGTTCTTGTGGCCGACGCCCGCGGTCACGCCGCGGAACCAGCCCCCGTGGCTGTGCCAGGCGACCGGAATCTGGCGGCGCATCAGCTCGGCGAGCGCCGGACTGGTGAGGTAGGCGGCGCCGAAGACGGCGACGTCGGACACGTCGTTCAGCCGGACGATCGTCGCGTCTTCCCCGTCCTCGATCCTCAGCGTGTCGCCGGACTTCCGGATCGTCGCCCGCTGCGACTGGACGACGAGCGGCAGCGACTCGTCCGGGCCGATGGCGATGGGGCGCGGCTCGAGGTCCGAGCCTCCGAGCGACCGCATCTCGTCGGGCAGGCAGACGGAGACGAGCGCGCAGCGCGGGCACTTCGGGCTGTCCTCCAGCGGCGGCGGAATCTCCCCCGCGGCGGCCGTCTCGCGCAGGCCGCGGACCGCCTCCATCGCCGAGGCGCGCAGCTCGTCGTCGATGGGGATCCGGACCTTCTCCCGGCTCGCCGCGTACCAGATGGCGCCTTCCTCGACGCGGTAGCCGTGCTCCTCGAGCAGGGTCGCCTGCAAGCAGACCTGGACCCGCTCCGGCTCGTACGCCCCCTTCGCGACGTGCGGGCGCTTGCCGCGCTTGTAGTCCACGGGGACGACGAGGCCGTCCTCCGCCTCGGCGACGTCGATCTTGGCGATCACGCCGAGCCGTTCGGATGAGAGCGTCAGGGAGCGGGTGACGAGCTTGTCGGACTCGTCCTTCACGTCCTCGGGATCGGGCAGCGGCTTCCCCGCCCGATCCACGCGGGAGTGCACGCGCCGCCCGTCCACCGTGTCGCCGGTCTCGGCCCATTCGGCCTGGCTCCACATGAGGTAGGCGAGGCGCGGGCAATAGACGTGCTCGTTGACCATCCGCGCCGGGACGAGGGGCGGGACGGTCACGGCGCGCAGCAACAGGTCGGGCGCACTGCCGACACCCTCAGCCGGACCGCGATTCGCCGACGATGAGTGGGAGCGATGCGAGAATCGCAATCTACGCTCGCGAACTGGACACCCTCAGCCGGACCGCGATTCGCCGACGAAGAGTCCTCCGCCCAAGTGCAAGTCGCGCCCGATGACGAGCGGCCCCTCCTGCGCGACCGCGAATCGGAGCTGCAGCCGACCGAACAGAGCGCCCCGAGGCCCGCGCCGGACGGAAACGACTTCGACCTGGGTCGGATTCGGCCAACCGATCCGATCCAATTCGGAACGCACGTCGGCCTCGAGCGCCTCCTCGTCCGAGAGCCGACGGCGATGACGAGTCGCGCGGTATTCGGACTGGCTCGACCAGACCTGCGCCGGCGCGAACAGCGGGTCGCACTCCCCGTCAATCACGAGCGGCATCAGCGCCAGGCGCCCGGCGCGGCCCGCTCGGAGAACGTTCATTCCCGCAAGGGCGCGATCCATGAGCTCGTGATCGTCACGGATGTGGCGCCATGCAAGGCCGTTGCGCTGCAACACGTGTGGACCGACGAACAGCAACCGCCGACGCGTCAAGTCAGGGACGACGGCGACATGCCGGTGAGCGCCGCCGCGGATGGGTCGGCCGTCGGGTTCGTGGCCGCTGACGTATCGCGGCAGCCTCTGTCTTGGCGGCAGCGCTCGCTGGACGCGAGCCATCATGGCCCGGCGCGCCGCGCCCGCGACCGCGGAAGGATCAGCGCCGTCGCCGAGGCCGGAGTCGATCCCGAACGCCAGCACGCCGGGCAACGCCTCTTCGACGGGCCGCATGAGGCCCAACCCGAGGTAACGACCATCCCCCAGGACGAGCGGTCCATTCACCACCTCGACGAAGAAGACCTCTGCGTGCCAGAGGACCTTCGGCGAAAACCGGGTTCCGGCGGCGAATGACTCGGCCCGCTGGCCGCGACGGTCGAACGGCTCCCGCTGCACACGCACGGTCTCCGGGGAAACGCGAACGCCCTCATGCCGAAGCGCCTGGACGACGGCGTGCGCAGCTCTGGATTCGAGCCGCCTCCGGTCGGCGTCTCGCGGCCGGTTTCGGGTCGCGCCCAGCGCAAGCGGCGTCACGCTCCGCCAGCGCCGACCCGCGGCTTCGTAGCGGTCCGCCATCGAATCGTCATTGGCGGGCTCCAACTTCCACTGGATCACGCCGTCGTCGTCCGGGCAGGCGACCTGCCCCATCGCCCACGCCACGTCGTCGCTGCGAAGCGGGCACGACTGCGGGATATGAACTGCGACGCGCCGGATCATCATGTCGGCCTCGGGGTGGCCAACGGACGGGATGGGCAGGATGCGGACGCGAGACTGCTTGTCCGCCTCCGTGGCGCCTCGTCCGACGACGTAACGCTCGACGCTGGCTGCGTCGGCCGGAAGCGCAACGGCCAGTCGCCCCGCCGCCCGATCCCGAACCTCCGCGACGAGACCCGCAACCCCTCTTAGCCTCCGCGGCGCGAACCCGGCATGGGGTTCTTCCCGCAGGGCGAACACGCGACGCGTCGGCGGGGCGCAGTAGCCGACCCGCTTAAGGAGCGGCTTCGGCGGTTGATCGAAGGTATGCCCCCGATGCCCGTGGTCGCGCAACCGAAACCGATCCCGCGTTCGAAGGAAGCGTGTCCGGAGGCTGTCAGCCGTGCCCGGTTGAGGACACAAGAGGGCGCGGTCGCCTGCGCCTCCTTCGGTCGGGTTATAGACGACACCCGAAAAAGACGAGAGCCGGGCCCGGACTTCCGAGTCATCGATGACTGATGCGGAGGCCCACGCGAGGTCGACGCCGCGACCGAACTGGTACACATCGAGGGCCGCGTCGCTCAACGCCTGGGGCGCGTCGTCGTCTCCGAGCGACCAGACGTACAGCAGCGGCGCGGTGTCTTCGAATAGGAACGGCCGGATCCGCTTGGCCACGCGGGTCAGAGCGACGGCGGTCTCCAAGTCCTCCGCTCCCTTTGTGGAGAGCACGGAATCGAGGTCGTTGTTGGGAACGAAATTCCGATACTCCTGTCCCCGCATGACTCTTGGCGCACAAACAACCGGCGGCGGACGGCGCTCCAACCACGCCAGCGCCGCCCACACCCTCTCAGGGACCATGGACCCGCGAGCCGACCCCGCAAGCAACGCTTGGAACAGGCGTCCGGGCGCCGGCGGCCAATCGCCGCCGGAACCGACCGTAACCCCGTGGTAGCGCCCTTCGTGCAGGCGCACTTCGAAAAGGAGGGCACGACTCATGACTCAGGCCTTCTTCTTTGCGTCCGCCTTCGCCCGCGCCTTGTCGAAGACGACCTCGCGACTCTCGCCCACACCGAACGCGTTGGACGCGTCCCGCGCGAAGTCGAGCGCCGACTCCGCGTCCACATCCACGGCAGTGCGCACGCCGTCGCGAGCCACGGCTTCCCACGAAGCAGGAGCGTCGGGATCCGGAGTCACGAGACACCCCTGGCGAAAGAACCCATCGAGAGGCGCTGTGGCCGCCACCAGAGCGAGGCCGAGGATGTACCGCCGCAACGCCGGCCCATCCTCGGCATTCAGTCGGCGCAGCGCGATCAGGTTGACCGTCACAGTCCGCCGGATTTCTCCCCGGACCAGGATTCCGCCGTGCGACTCGGTGGCCGGGACGTGCACGAAACCACGCTGCGCGAGCGGACTCTTTTGGCTGCCTTCAGCCTTCTCCTTCTCTGATTCGGAGAAGATGTCGAGCTGGGCGTAGTCCACTGGCGGCCCGTATTGGGCGGACCGCTTGAGCTTGTCCACGTCCCAGGCGCGGATTACGGACTGCACGATCCGAGGCGCCTTGGCCTGCGTGTCGCGGGAGTCCCAAGCTCCGAACACAAGCGAGGTGGGCGCGAGCCGCGCCACGCCGCCCGCGTCTCCATCGTCCAGAGCGCGGAACGCCGTGCTCGCGTCTTCGGCGAGGTCCGTCGATCGGACCAGCGCATCGCCGAGGCGATGACCCGCGCGAAGAATGGAGATCGACTTGTCCTCCCCGTATCGAATATCGATCTGAGGCACAAGCGCCGCGTAGGGAGCGTCCTCGAATAGCGGCTCAATGCGATTGGCCTGGGAGCCGACGCTGTCCAACGCCGCGACCTTCGTGCCATCGGACAACGTGTCGATGTTGTAGCCAATGCCAGCGTAGGTGGGCGGAAAGACCACGCCATCGCGCCCCTCCACCGGAATCAGGACCTGGCGCAGCGTCAGGGCGACGGGCCCGCTGCGGTCGTTGGCGCACGCCTCGGCGTACGCAGCGTCGAATTTTCTCATGACGGTGTCTCCTCAATTACGTCGAGGATGCAGCGGGCTTGGCCTTCCTGACCGGGTTCGCCCAGCCGCATCCGAAAAAAGCGAAACGGCATCCCGGCCGTCGGAGCGACCTCCGTGCCGAGCGCCGCTCGCAGGAAAATGGGGTCGTACAGCGCTTCTGACAAGCCGATGACGCCGTACGTGTAATCCAACCGCGTGCGCCGCCAGGGCCGGGCATTCGTCAATCCGACCGCTGCGAGGACCTCGACGATCGGATACCCACGCATCACTACGTTCCCGTGCCTGTTGGGCGAGAACCCGGCGTCGATGGGGATGTAGTCGCGCCGCCAGTCGAATCGGAAGCTGCTGCTCTGTTCCGTTGCGAAATCGAACGGCGCGTCCGCGTTGCCAAGAGCATGGTCGCAAATCAGGTCCAGCGCGTCGCGCGTCAGGGCCGCACCGGGATACCCGCCGGCGCCGGCCCAGAACTTCACCCGATCGCGTCGCGCCCTCGTCTGGTCGCCCCAGTGATCCACCACGATGACGTTGCCGGAGCCATCGGTCAGCCGCGCCGGAAGGACGTCCGGCTTGCCCGCATCCGGAAATGGGAACGCACTTGAGCCGGACGTCTCCGTCCGGACCTTCCACTTCTCGGTGCTGAGCGTGGATCCCTTAGGAGCGACGGACACGACCTTGGCCTCATCGAGAAAGCGAAGGACGCGCTCAAGCGGACACTCATCGCCGCTCGCCGCGATCCGGAACTGAACATCGCCCGGATCCGTCCAGTCGAATGCGCCCCGAGCGTCGCCGAGCAACACGTCCGCGGCTTCCACCAACCCCAGGCACGCGAACACTTGGCCGGGATTCTTGAGATCGACTGGAATCTGCGCCTCGGCCATCAGGACCCCTCCTCATCCAGCTTCCGCGAAGCCGCCTGATCCGCGGAGCGGAGCAACGCTTCCCACCAGGCGAGGCCCCACGGCCCCCATTGGCGCTGCTGGCGCGCGAACCGAATTCCGATCGCCAGCGCCGCCGCCTCGGCGGCGCTCGGAGGAAGATCGTCGTAGCCGCCGACCTTGATGCCGGGACGGGCGTTGCCGTGATGCGCGGCGATCAGGTGCAGAGCCAGATCGAAGTACGCGCTGCCTCGCTCGACGCCATCCAATCCCATCCGCTCCGCATCGAAGGCCGACTTGAGTTCATGCCGGAACCCGTTCAGCAGATGCTGGTTGGGTCCTCTCTTCGTTTTGGCGAAGGGACCGCCCTCGCGCGGCGCGTCGAACGCCCGCTGCCAGCGGGCCGCCGCCTTGCCGTGGTCGTGGAATCGGGCTGCGGCGACCAGCATCGCCGATTCGTCGGGAGCAAGGCCCAGCCTCGCTGCGATGCGGGCGGCCTCCTCTCCGGTCCAGTCATGGTGGTCTTCGAGCCGTTGGAGCTTTCCGGCGACGGACCTCGCGTGCTCACTCTCACCCGCGGTGCGCCGCTTCCGCACGACCAACCACGCCCGCGGCTCGCCCTCCTCCGATTCGACGAGCGGAATGGAAGACACGACGAACCACCCGTCAACCACCCCGTCCCGCTGTTCGCACCGATCGACCCGCAGCGTCCACGCCCCGCCGGCTGAATCACCGCCGGCCTCCACCCAGTTGTCCTCGATCGTGGTCGGGGGATCGGAGGCTGCTTCATCGAGAAGGCCGTCCGTCAGGCCGCCGATGCGAACGTCCACGACGACCCGCCTTGCTGCGAACTCCTCCGCCAGTCGATCCCGGCGCCGCTTGTCGCTCGTGGATTCCTCAATCTCGTCGAGGGACATGGTGCGCACAAAGCCGTTGGCCCGATCCAGTACAACGACCACGGGGCAACGCACGCTCAGGCCTACCGAACCAGGCTCTCCGCCCTTCTCGTCCTTCGCGCCGACCAACTTCTTCCGAACTGCGCTGCCACGCTTACGGAGCCAGTCAACGACGCGGGCGGACTCCGTCTCCAACAGTTCCGCCGCTTGAGGCGCCGCCGCGGCGAAAAACTCGCGGGCGTCCGACTTCCGGACAGCGGCCGGCTCGTCGGAACCGACTCGGCTGCAAATGGGCAGGAAGCGGCGCCATAAGACGGCGGTCTGCGGGCGGTCGTCTTCCACCCACCCGCGCAACCAGGGCGCAATCGCAGGCCGCCCGGCATTCTCCTCAATCGACGTCATCGCCCACGCGTCGACGAGCGGGCGAGTAAGGGCCGGATAGAGAGGCATCGGGGTCGTGGCCTCCGAGGTTCTTTCGCTTCGGCCGTTGTGCGAAGCGAAACCCGCGAGCGCCGCCGGGCCCGCCTGCTTCTCGCCTGCGTCGTCCCGTGGCAGCTCATCGAGAAGGGCGGCCACCGCGAGGTGGCGCGCCACGACGTGCGGACCGGGAGCCGGCTTCGCTGGCGGGCCCTGATCGATGACGACCACCCGCGCCGCGCCGCTGCCCCGCCGATTCACGCGACCCAAGCGCTGCACCATCCGCTCCCACGCCACGAGGTCGCACACCATGTGCTCCGCGTCGAGATCGACTCCGACCTCTCCCGCCGACGTGGCGACGAGGAACGTCGGCCGCTCCGCCGCCGTCACGGAGTCGCCAATGAACCCGTGTTTCACCAGCTCGTCCGCGGCTTGCTGCCGTTCATGGACCCTCCGGCCTCCGACGAACCGAATGACGTAGGCGTCCGAATTCTCCTTGCGCGATCTCTTCTCTAGAGCGTCGGCGACCTTCTCTGCGTCCTTCCTGAAGTTGCAGAAGATCGCGACACGGCTGAATGTCCCTTTCTCGTGATCGGCGGCAAGCGCCCACGCCCGGTCGGCGAGTTGCTCGTCGAGCTTCCGGAACTCTTCGAGCGCTTCGACCGCAATGCGTTTGGGCGCATGCAGTCGCTGGCGAACGATCGGGTTCCCTTCGTCGGTTTCGTCCAGACCGAAGGCCTCGGTCGTCGAAGTCCGATCCAATGTCGCAGAGAGAGGCAGCACGCGAAAGCGCGGCGGCAGGCCCGTCGCGCTCGCCGAGCCGGCGAGCGTCCCCGCCGGCCCGTCGGAATCTGGCGAGCTGGGCGGAGTCGTCCCGATCTCGATGGCGCGAAGCAAGCGCCCGAACGGTCGGGCGAGATGAGCCTCGTCCAACAACACGAGCGAATCGCAGCCGAGCAGCCCAGCCGCAAAGGGCCTCATGCGGCGCGAGAGTCCGTATCCCTCGAACAACAACCGGGAACCCACCATGTCCACGGTCCCCACGATGATCGCCGGGGAGGTCGGGTCGGCCATCCATTCCCGGTTGTCCACGTGGCGACCGCGCAAGGTTGAAATGGGTAGCTTGCGGTCCTCGAGACCGAGTCCCAGACGGACCGGCTTCAGCCGGTCTTCCCCGTGCAGCGCGGCTCGAAGCCGCTCAGCGAACTCGGTGGCCTGATCGACGACGGCGCGGCGATCCACGACGTACACGAGCCGGCGCGGCAAATCCGCCCCGGCCGCGCGGGCGAGCATCCAGATCACCATGACCGCGGTCTTGCCCAGGCCCGTCGGAATGTCCACCGCGGACGGCAGCGACCCCCGACGGAAGCACTCCTCGTAGAGGCGCTCCTGCCACGGGAAGGGCGGGAACCCGGTCAGCGCTCCGAACGCATCGCTGAAGGGCAGAGTGAGGCTCACGTTTCTCAGCTCGACTCCCCATCGTCGGCCTCGGCCGAATGAGGAGCTTGATTCGAGAGCAGAGTGAGGCTCACGTTTCTCAGCTCGACTCCCCTCTCGATCCCCATAGTTGGCGCTCGCGGACATCTGGCTCGGTGCGGATCATTCACGGGCGAAGGATACGCGTTGTCAATGCCAGAATTTGTCATGGGCGCCGGATTGTGCGCTACGGCCGAGAGGCTGAAGGCTCCAAGAACGGAACTGCGGCACTACCGAGCAGCCCTTCCACGTCCACCGCATCCTCCACGCCGTCGGCCAGCGCGTCGAGGGCCGCCTCCACCGCGGCCCCGTAGTCCAGCGCGGAACCCTCGCCGCCCGCCCGCCGCAGCCACTCCCGGCGGAACTCGTCGTTCGCGAACGCTCCGTGCAGGTAGGTCCCCTCGACGCGCCCGTCGGGGGAGCGGGCGCCGTCGGGCCGGCCTTCCAGCTCGAACGTCGGACGGTCGCAGTCGGGGCCGATCGTGTCCCCCACATGGATCTCGTAGCCCACGATCGGGGTGTCGGTTCGAGCGCAGCGACCCCGGACGTTGCGCACGGCCTTGTCCCGCGACAGATCCGTGCGTACGTCCAGCAGCCCGAGACCCTCCGCTCGCCCCGCGGGGCCGTCCCTGCCCTCGTCGTCGGCGAGCGCGCGCCCGAGCATCTGGAAGCCCCCGCACAGCCCGAGCACCCGGCCCCCGCTCCTCGCGTGGGCGATCACGTCGTGGTCCCAGCCCTGGGCGCGCAGGAACGCGAGTTCGCCGAGCGTGGACTTGGTCCCGAAAAGGATCACTGCGTCGGCGTCGCGCGGCAGCGGCCGCCCGGGCGGAACCCACTCGAAGTCCACTCCCGGCTCCATCCGCAGGGGGTCCGCGTCGTCGAAGTTGGCCATCCGCGAGAGCATCGGAGCGACGATCCTCAGCGTCGCGCCGGGCCTCCGTTCGCGCCCGAGCGACACCGCGTCCTCCGCCGGAAGCCGGGCTGCGGCGGCGAGCCACGGGACCACCCCGAAGCTGCGCCAGCCGGTCCGGGCGCGGATCGCCTCCAAGCCGTCGTCGAAGAGACGCGGGTCGCCCCGGAACTTGTTGATCAGGAATCCGCGCACGAGCGCGGCGTCGCCGGGGTCGAGGACCGACTGCGTGCCGACGAGGCTCGCGATCACCCCGCCCTTGTCGATGTCGCCCACGAGGCAGACCGGCGCGCCGACGCGCCGGGCGAACCCCATGTTCGCGACGTCGCCCGCCCGCAGGTTGACCTCCGCCGGACTGCCCGCCCCCTCCACGATCACCAGTTCGTACGCTTCGACCAGCCGGCGGAAGCTGTCGAGCACCGGGGCCATGCGCTCCTCCCGGCTGGAGATGTAGCCGGCGGCGCTGAGGCTGCCGGCCACCCGGCCCTGGAACACGACCTGCGCCCGCCGGTCGGTCTCCGGCTTGAGGAGCACCGGGTTGAAGTCCGTTCGCGGCTCGAGGCCGGCAGCGCGGGCCTGGAGCGCCTGCGCCCGCCCGATCTCGCCGCCTTCGCACGCCGCCGCGTTGTTCGACATGTTCTGCGGCTTGAACGGGGCGACCTCGATCCCGCGCCGCCGGGCGATGCGGCAGAGCGCGGCGACGACGAGCGACTTGCCGACGTCCGACCCGGTGCCCTGGATCATCAGGGTGCGGGCCGGCATGCGTCCGTAGTATTCCCCGCAGAGCCGCAGCCATGACCCGACTCGCCGTTCCTTCGACCATCCTCCGCTGGGCGTGCGAGCGCGCCGGGAGCGACATTGAGGATGTGGCGGAGCGGGTTCCCCAGCTCCCCGCGTGGGTTCGCGGTGAGAAGCGCCCTACGTTCAAGCAGTTGGAGAAGCCGGCGAGAGTGACCCACACGCCGTTCGGATGGTTCTTCCTTTCCGGGCCGCCCGAAGAGCGCCTGCCCGCGCCCGACTACCGGGCGCTGCCGGGATCCGAGAGGAGGCGGCCGAGTCCCGACCTTCTCGACACGCTCCACGCGATGCAGTTGCGCCAGGCGTGGCTCAGCGAGTCGCGCCGCGAGGAAGGCGAGGATCCGCTCGCGTTCGTGGGAAACGCGAGCCTCGAGGACGACCCCGCCGCAGTCGGACGCGACATGCGCCGCGCCCTTGGTCTGGACGGGGGATGAGCGGCGAACGTCCGCACGTGGCAGAACGCCGTGACCGAACGTCGGCGATCCGTGGAGAACCTGGGCGTCATGGCCGTGATCAACGGCGTCGTCGGCAATGACGTCCACCGACCGCTGGGCGCCGCTCATCTTCGTGACCGGGGCGGACGCGAAGTCGGCTCAGATGTTCGCGCTCGCGCACATCTGGCTGGACGCGGAGGGAATCTCCGGCTTCGAGGGGCTGTCGCCTGGCGGTTCCGACGTGGAGGACTGGTGCGGCGCGGTCGCCGCGGAACTCGTTTCGTCGGGGCCGACCGGCCGGTCGGCGCATCGCCGCGCACGATCGGGCGGCGGCGCCTTCTTCGGAATGCAGAACGCCCGCGTAGGAGCGCCCTTCGCCACTGAAGTGCGGCGCGCCGCCCTGGAGGGAGGGCTCGGGTTCAAGGAGGCCTATCGGCTCACCGGCCTGTACGGGGGGAGGCTCCAGGAGTACGCCCGGCGGCTCGGGGTCGCCCTTCCGTGAGGTCCCGCATCCGGCGCCTGGATGCGGACGTTCCGATCAACGGCGAGTACGGGTGCGGCCCGTTCCGCAGGCGCACCTCCGCACCATCAGGTCCGGCAGGGCGGCGAGCATTCTCCAATCATCACGTCCAAACATGGCGCATGGAACGATTCTCGATACCGTGGCCCCCGAGCCATGCTGGACACCCGCGCCGTCGCCGAGAGCCTGACGGACGACGGACTGACTCCGGCGCAGGCGGACGCGATCACCGTAGGCCTCCAGCGCACGAGCGAGCGGAGCGACTACGTGACGCACGCCGAACTGGACGCGCGGCCGGCGGCGGTGGAACGGCGGCTCATCAAGTGGATGGCCGGGAGCGTGGCCGCCGCGACCGGCGCGGTCACCGTCGCCCAGCGTCTCCTCGTCCGAGCTCAGCCGCGTACTCCAGCCGCCCGTCCACGAACACCTGCTGCGGCAACGCCCGGAAGTCGAACGGATGCCCCTCCAGCACCACGAAGTCCGCGTCCTTGCCCGGCTCGATGCTGCCGATGCGGTCGCCCATTCCCGCCAGCTCCGCCGCGTTGAGCGTGGCCATCCGCAGCGCGTCCGCCTCGGGGACGCCGTTGCGGAACGCCCACGCCGCGTTCAGGATCGGCTCCCCGCCGAGCCTGCCGGTCGGGGCCGCCCTGCGTGACGCGCCGGGTCCGTAGAACGCGACCTTGACTCCGGCCCGGTTCAGGATCGCCGGCCCCTCGACGCTCCAGCCCTCGCCGCCGCCCCGGACATCCGAGGCGTAGCTGCCCGAGTTGCCGAGGACGACCCCGGCGTCCGCCGCCGCGAGACGGTCCGCGAACCGGTGCGCCGTCACGCCGCCGGTGATCGCGAGCCTCAGTCCGTAGTCCTCGGCGAGCGCCAGCGCCGCCTCGATCTCGCTCTCCCGGTCGGCGTGGATCATGGCCGGGACCTCGCCCCGGAGCATGGGCAGCAGCGCTTCCATCCGCGCGTCGTACGGACCGCCCGACTCCGCGTGGCGCAACGCCGCGTCCAGCGCGGCGCGGATCATGGCCGCCGCGTCCTCCAGCGTCAGCGACCACTCCCGAAGCGCCGACTGGGTGAGCGCGAGCGCCATGCTCGCCGGCTCCCGCCGCACCATCGTCTCGAAGTCGATCCCGGGGGTCTTGACCAGCACCCCGTTGCCGCCCACGAGGTTCCGCACGCCCGGGGTCACGTGGATCGAGGTCACGCCGATCTCGACGTTCAGCCGATACGACGGGAACCACGGGTCCACCGCGTAGAGCGCGTTCATTTCCGGGACGACCGGCTCGGTGATCTCGTCGTTCTGCACCTGCCACTTCAGGTCGCCGATCCAGTCGTTTCCGAACGCCCGGCCGATCACGGTTCCGGGCATGACGACCCGGCCGCCGACGTTCATGACCGGAATCCCCGCAGGCGGCGCGCCGCCGGCCTCGACCCGAACGAACCGACCGTTCTCGACCACGAGCGTCGCGTCGCGGATCTCCCCATGGCTGACCGTGAACGCGTGCGCTCCCGTGATCGCGAACGACCGGTCGTCCGGCCCGATCGCGCCCGTGACCGGACCGAACGGGCCGACCGGCCGTGGTCGTTCCGGCTGGAGCTCGCGCCCGCGCTCGTACTCGAGCCGGCCGTCCACGATCACCCGTTGGACGCGGTCGGCGGTCAGGTCGAGGAAGTGGCCGTCGAACAGCGCCAGATCGGCGTCCTTGCCGGGTTCGATGCTGCCGATCCGGTCGTCGAGCATCATCGCCCGCGCCCCGTTGATCGTCATGACCGCAAGCGCCTGGTCGTCGGTGAGGCCGTGGCGGGCCAGGAACGCGCCGTACTCGCGGAAGTCCTTGAAGTGCTGTTTCGACATGTCCGTCTGGATCGCCGCGTGGACGCCCGCGTCCAGAAGATCCTTCAGCAGGTTCCGCGGCCGCTCGTCGCCGTAGTACTGGACGATCATCATCGGACCGATCACCGGCACGATCCGGGTTCCGGCGAGCAGCTCGGTGATCGGGAAGATCTCCTCGGCGTGCGCGAAGGCGAGCCGATCGATGAAGCCGTACTTGCGGGCGAGGCGCAGCACCATCATCACCTCGTTCGGGTAGTGCGCGTGCGCGTGGACCATCACTTCGCCCCGAAGAACCGCCGCGAACGCCTCCAGACGTTCGTCGCGTTCGTCCCCCGGTTCGTCGTCGAGCGCGCTCGCCCGGCGGAAGTGCTCGTCGGCGGTCGCGTACCAGCCCATGACCGTCTGCGGGGTCTCGCCGGGCCGCAGGTTGATCAACGGGCGGACCGCCATCTTCAGGTCCACGTAGGGCTTCAGCACCTCGGCCCGGTCGCGCTTCAGCTTGAGCGCGACCGCCTGCCCGCTGGAGACGATCCCGCTGCCGGGGCGGGTCACGACCGAGGTCAGCCCGCCCGACAGCGCGAC
Source organism: Vicinamibacteria bacterium (assembly GCA_965199715.1). Lineage (GTDB taxonomy): Bacteria > Acidobacteriota > Vicinamibacteria > Marinacidobacterales > Marinacidobacteraceae > CBDATA01. The sequence goes on along the minus strand of OZ241322.1, from coordinate 146,303 downwards.
CTGGACCATCGGATCGCCCAGGTCCACGTTCTCGACCGCCTTCCATTCGGCGGTGACCGGCCCGGGGATCGGGTTCGACCAGTCGAGCGCCATGTGGGTGTGGCTGTCGATGAACCCGGGAACGACGACCTCCGCCTCGAGGACCCGGGCGTCCGGCGGGGCGTCCACCGACGCTCCGACCGCCTCGATGACCCCGTCCCGGACGAGGATCTCGCCCGGCGCGAACGTCCCGGCCGTGACCGTGTGGACGGTTCCCGCCCGGACCACGACCGGTTCGGCCTGGAGCGCGAGCCCGAGCGCCAGCAGCAGCCCCGTCAATACACTCCCACCGTCGTCCCGCCGGGCAGCTTCGAGAACGGGCGCACGCCGCTCACCCCGTCCCACCGGAACGCGCCCCACGGCGGCTCGCGCTCGCCCTCGTCGCGCTCGAGGAAGCCGGGCACGAAGAACTCCCGGGTCAGGGTCGTCAGCCGCACCCGCCCGGTCGCGCCGTACTCGACCACGTCGCCGGTTTCCGGATCGACGACCTCCAGCGCGGCGCGGGGCATCGGTGGGTAGTACGCGATCTTGTAGCCGTCGTCGGGGACCGGGGGCCGCGCCGGCGCGAGCCCCATCAGCGTGTTTCCGTAGGTCGGCTGGAGGAACACGCCGTCGAGCAGCTCCTCCATCGCGAAGCGCGTCCACTGCGGCGTGAACTCGGTGCCTCCCGAGAAAACTCCCTGGATCCCGGTCTCGGCGAGTGTGCGGCCCTCGTCCTCGAGCCGCAGGCAGAGCGCCTCCAGCAGCTTCGGCGTGGTGAACAGGCACTTCACGTCGTGGCCGGCGGAGAGCACGGTCAGGCCCTGATCGACGACGTGGTCCTGATACGCCTTCAGGTGCTCGGTCCAGCCCTTCTTGATGAGCTTGATGACCCAACGCGGGTCGAGGTCCACCGAAAAGCAGATGCCGCCCCGATGCTGCGCGAGATGCTCGACCGACAGGCGCAGCCGGCGCGGGCCGGACGGGCCGAGCATGAGCCAGTTGGCCCCCTTCGGGAAATGCTCCTCGGGGAGGAACTCGCTGAACCGCTCGTAGTCGATGCGGAAGTCGCGGGCGGACGTGCGGCTCTTCGGAATCCCGGTCGTGCCGCCGGTCTCGAACACGAAGAGCGGATCGTCCTGGAACGGCTTCGGCACCCACCGGCGCACCGGGCCGCCCCGCAGCCACTCATCCTCGAACGGCGGGAACCGCCGCAGGTCCTCGAACCCGCGGACCGCGGTCAGCGGGTCGAAGTCCAGCTTCTCCCGAAAATCCAGCCAGAACCGGGACCCGGTCTCCTCGCTGAAATGCCACCGGACGATCTCGCGCACGTGCGCGTCGCGAGCGGGGTCTGCCATCGAACTTCCCTTCTTCAGGCGGCGATGCGCCGATAGACGGCTTCGGCGGCGTCCGCCATCGCCTCCAGCGAGTGATGCTTGCGCGCTCCGTCGAACGCGGCGCGGCCGAGCGCGGCCCGGCGCTCGGGCGACGTCACGAGCGGCTCCAGGGCGTCGGCCACGTCGTCGGGTTCGGAGGAGCGGGCGAGGACGCCGCCGCCGGTGCGCTCCACGAGCTCCGGGTAGGCGCCCGTCGCCGGCAGGACGACCGGCGTTCCGGCGGTCATCGCCTCCACCGCCGGAAGGCCCTTCGGCTCGGGGAAGGTCGCCGGAATCGCGATCACGTCCATCCCCGCGAGAAACGCGATCTTCTCCGGCCGGTCCGGAGAGCCGTGGTAGCGGAACGGGACTCCGGGCGCGTCGCGGCGGAAGCCGACCTCGATTCCGGCGAGCCACTTGCGCCGCTTGCCCGCCATCCATCCGGCGACGTGCAGCTCGAGCGGCGGGACGCCGTCGCGCCGGGCGAGGAGCGCGACCGCGGCCGCGAGCCGGTCGAGACCCTTCTCCGGGGCGATCCGCGAGAAGAACCCGATCCGCACCGGCCCGTCGCCGCTCGCCCGGGGAGCCTCGGGGAACCCGGCGGCGTCCACGCCGAGCGGCGCCACGCGCACCCGGTCCTCGGGCACGCCCAGCCGGGACGCCATGTCGCGGGCGTGGTGCCCGGTCACGCCCACGAACACGTCCGCGGACGGGGCCAGTTCGCGCATCAGCCGCAGCGACTCCGCGCGGTGCGCCTCGGGCAGCCGCTCGAGGAAGAGGTCCTCGCCGGAGAACGTCACCGCGACCGGGCGGCCGAGCGTCGCCTTCAGCGGGGGAACCAGCGCGAGCAGCAGCGAGTTGGGCAGCACGACGAGGTCCGTCTCCAACCCTTCGAGCGACCGGCGGAAGCGCTCCACCGCCCGCCCGGCGGCTCCCGACGCGCCCCGCAGCGTCGTCACCGTCAGGGGGCCGAGCCCCTCCGGGTCGGTCGAGGAGCCGAGCCGCCCGGCGAGCTCGATCATCGGGCCCGAGTCCAGCAGCCAGTCGAACAGCGGCGCCCGGCGGAACAGCGGGGCGGCGTGCTGCGCCCACACCGAGACCCCGCCGAAGCGGACCCGATCCTCGGAGACGTTCTCCTCGTCGGTGCGCGAGCGGGCGTACAGCGGAACCAGCCGCACCGAATGCCCGCGCGCCCGGAGCGCCCGCGCCAGCGCGTTGTCGCGGATGCAGCTCCCGCAGAGCATGCTGCCCGCCCCCGCGGTGAAGCTCAGGATCCGCATGCGGCGGGGGTCAGAACGCGGGCCAGCCGGTGACCGGGTCGCGCCACAGGCTGTAGTTCCAGCCGCCCCCGAAGATGCGCGGCGGCCCGTTCCCGTTTCCGGCCTGCTCCGCCGGGTAGAGGTGGTAGCGCGTTCCGAGGTTCCGCCAGATGCGCCGCCACTGCCGGTCGAACCGCTCCTGCGGGGCGAGGAGATCCAGCGGGTTCTCGACCCGGTAGTCGAGGTCGATCGCCGGCTTCTTCGGCTCTTCCGGCTCCTCCTGGGCGGCCGCCGGAACCGCGAGCAGCAGGATCAGCAGAACCCGCACGCTCAGTCCGACGCGCTTCCCTCGAGGAACGCCTCCATCGACTCGGACCGGGGGCCGTTCTCGTCGCAGACCGCGTAGCTCGAACGTGCGCTCGTATACATCGAGACCCCGGCGTGGACGCCGTCCTTGTTCACGACGTAGAACGACAGGCCGAACGCCGGCAGGCCCCGCGAGTTCAGCAGGCGCTCCTCGACGGTGTTGTCCTTGACCCGCTGGAGCGCGGCCATCGCCGCGTCCTTCGGGTGGGCGCCGCGCCGCATCTCCTCGACGATGTGGAACGAGCACAGGCCGTAGAGGTTCGCCTCGCCGCGCCCGGTCGAGCCCGCGGCTCCCACGGCGTTGTCCACGTAGAGCCCGGCCCCGAGGATCGGCGAGTCGCCGACGCGACCGGGGATCTTCCACGCGAGCCCGCTGGTGGTCGTGACCCCGGCGAGGTCGCCGTTCGCGTTCAGGCCGTCGCAGTTGATGGTCCCGTAGTAGTGCTCCTCGTCGATGAGGCCGTCGCGCACCATCGCGAGCCCGGCGGCGTGACCGGCGGCGGCGCGCTTCTTCGGGTCGAGGTAGTGGCCGGGGTCGATCCGGCGCTTCCACTCGAGCCAGCGGCTCCGCGAGAGTTCGGAGTTGAGGTCGTCCTCGATCTTGTGGCCCATGTTGCGGGCGAAGCGCTGCGCCCCCTCGCCGACCAGCAGGTGGTGGTCGGTGTTCTGCATGACCGCGTGGGCCACGAGCGACGGCGTCCGCACGCCCTCGATCCCGGCGACTCCGCCGGCGCGCCGCGTCGGGCCGTGCATGCAGCACGAGTCCAGCGCGACCACCCCGTCGGCGTTCGGCAGCCCGCCGTACCCGACGCTCGCGTCCTCGGGATCGTGCTCGACGATGTTCACGCCGGCGATGAGGCTCTCGAGAATGTCGGTCCCCTCGGTCATCATGCGGAACGCCCGCTGGACGACGACCTCGTCGCCGCCGTTCTTGTAGCGGTTGCCGTTGCCCGACGAGATGACCACCGGGCGCGGCCCCGAGGACTGCACCGCGGGAGCGGCCCGCGAGACTCCGAGGGCGGCCGCCGCGGCGGCGCCGGTCTGGACGAACTGACGGCGGCTCAGGTTCTTGGGCATGGGGTGAGTCTATGGCAGACGAATACCATCCGCCGCCATGACCGCAGCCCCCACGATCGCCGGGATCGAAGCCGCGTGGGCGGACACGCCGCCGGAGTTCCGCGACACCCCGCAGTACCGGTCGCCGGCGCTCGACGACGCGCTCGGGACCGAGGTCACGGTCAAGGTCGAGTCCGTGAATCCGATCCGCAGCTTCAAGGCCCGGGGCGCGTGCTGGTTCGCCGCCCGGCGGGGCCCGGAGACGAGCGGCGGCTGGGTCACCGGGTCCGCCGGCAACTTCGGACAAGGGCTCGCCTGGGCGGCCCGCAAGCACCGGATTCCGCTGACGGTGTTTTCAAGCCTGCGCGCCAACCCGAAGAAGATCGCGGCGATGCGGGCGCTCGGCGCCGACGTGCGCCAGGTCGGCGAGGACTTCGACGCGGCCAAGGAGGCGGCGCGGGCGTTCCCGGCGACCTTCGTCGAGGACGGGCGCGAACCGGAGATCGCCGAGGGGGCCGGGGGGATCGCGCTGGAGCTGACCCGATCGTTCCACGGCGACGCGGCGCTGATCCCGGTGGGCAACGGCGCGCTCATCGGGGGCATGGGGGCCTGGATCAAGGCCCGCGCGCCCGAGATGCGAGTGATCGGCGTGGTCGCCCGCGGCGCGCCGGTGATGCGCCGCGCGTTCCGGACCGGGGACGCGAGTCCCTCCGACGAGCCGCCGCGCACCGCCGCCGACGGGATCGCGGTCCGGGTGCCGGTGCCCGAGGCGGTGACCGTCATGCGCGCCGTCGTGGACGCCGTGGTCGAGGTCGGCGAGGAGGCCATCGAGGAGGCCGGGGCGCTGCTGCTGCGCACGCTCGGACTGGTCGTCGAGCCGGCGGGAGCCGCCGGGATCGCCGCGCTCCTCGAGCACCGGGAGCGGTTCAAGGGACTGAGGGCGGCGACGCCGCTGTGCGGCGGCAACGTCGCGTGATCCGCGAGAGCGTCTCGCTGCCGGCGCGGTCGCCGGCGTCGGGCGCCAACGTCGTGACCGCGATGAGCCGGGACGCGGCGCGCGCCGGGGCCGGGATCCTCCGCGACGGCGGCAACGCCGTGGACGCCGCGGTCGCCGCCGCGCTGGCTTCGGGGGTCTCGGAGCCTTCGATGAGCGGTCTCGGCGGCACCGCGTACGCCGTGGTCTTCGCCGGGGGCCGCGTCGAGGCGATCCAGGGGATCGCCCGCGCTCCGCTCGCCGCTTCGGAGGACATGTTCGAGCCGCTTGCCGGCGTGGGCGGGGGCCTCTACGGGTTTCCGCCGACACGCGGCGACCGGGCCGAGACCGGGCCGACCTCGATCTGCGCGCCGACCGCCCCGGCGGTGCTCGACGCGCTTCACGGCCGGTTCGGGCGGCTGCCGCGCGAGCGCGTGGCGGAGCCGGCGATCCGGATGGCCGAGGACGGTTTCGTCCCCGACTGGGCGTTCTTCGCGCACCGGGCGGCCGGCGCCCGCCGGCTCGCGAAGTGCCCGGCGGCGGCGCGCCTGCATGTCCAGGGCGACGGGTTCCAGACTCCGGGCGCGCCGCTGCGGAACCCGGACCTCGCCCGCTCGCTTCGGGCGTTCGCCCGGGACGGGGCGGCGCCGTTTCGGGAGGGCGAGCAGGCCGAGCGGCTCCTCGCCGGCGAGAGCGTGCTGACCCGGGCCGATCTCAAGGGCGAGACCCGTTGGGAGGAGCCGCTTCGGTTCCGCTACCGGGGCCTCGACGTGGCCACGCTCGGCGGCTCGTCCGGCGGCCCGACGCTCGCCCAGACGCTGCTGCATCTGGACGCGCTCGAGCCGGGCGACGAGGTCCGGTTCCTCCACCGGCTCGCGCAGTCGCTGCGGCTCGCCTTCGAGGACCGGTTCGAGCGGCTTCCGGGACCCGTCGCGCCGCTGCTCGACCCCGACTACCTCGCCGGGCGGCGCGCCGGCGGGCGGACCGCGGTCGATCCGTCCAGGGCCGCCGACGGCGACTGCACCACCCACGTGAACGCAGTCGATCAGGACGGGATGGCGGTGGCGCTGACGGCGACGCTCGGCGGCCGGTTCGGCTCGGCGTGGACCGTCCCCGGCCTCGGCTATCCGATCAACAACGGCATGATGTGGTTCGACCCGCGTCCGGGAACCCGCGTCTCGGCGGCGCCGGGCCGGCTCGCGCTGCATGCCGCGACCGGCCTCATGGCCTTCGACGGGGACGGCCTCGCGGCGGTCGCGGGCGCCCCCGGCGGCCGGCGGCTGATCTCGGCGGCGTCGCTGCTCATGGCCCGGGTCTTCGAGCAGGGGCGCTCGATGCGGGACGCGGCGGGAGGGCCGCGCATGCACTGCGACGTGGGCGCCATCGACCTCGACGAGCGCGCCGGAAACGAGATCGCGGACGGCCTGCGGCGCCTCGGGCACGAGGTTCGGGCGGTCGAGGAGACCGTCCTGACCGGATACTTCGGACGCGCCAGCGGCCTCAAGCGCGCGGCGGACGGGTTCGAAGCGGGCGTGGATCCGATCCGCACGGCCGCCGCCGCCGCAATGGATACAATCACGCCGTCGAACACACAAGGAGCGACCGCTACATGACGACGCGACATCTGTTTCTTTCCCTGACGTTCGGGCTGGCGCTCGGACTGGCGTCCTGCAGCGACGACGACTCGTCGTCCACGCCGGCGCCCACGCCCGCCCCCGCTCCGGCGCCGGCCCCCGCTCCGGCCCCCGAGCCCGAGCCGGAGACCAGCGCCCACTACGACATCACGTACTCGCCGATGATCTCGTCGAGCCCGATTCTGCAGTCGCTCGGCGCGGTTCCGTTCCCGGATGGCGTCGGCGTGGCGCCCTTCGTCGTCATGGCGTTCCATCCGAGGGACGTCACGATCTTCGAGGAGGGCGGCATCGCCTCGCCCGGGCTGAAGGTTCTCGCCGAGAGCGGCGCGTCGGACGTGCTCGCGGCCGAACTGGAAGCCATGGGCATCCCGCCGTTCATGACCATGGAATCGGAGCTGCAGGCGCTCCTCCTGGCCGACCACGCCGAGATCGAGCTCGAGGCCGAGGCGCCGTGCGTGACCTTCGCGCAGATGATCGCGCCCAGCACCGACTGGTTCATCGGCGTCGAGTCCACGTGCGCCATGGACGAGGACGGCAACTGGCTGGACGAGATCGAGCTGACCTCGCACGCCTACGACGCCGGCACGGCCACGGGGGAGGACTTCATGCTGAAGAGCGCCGACACCGACCCGCAGGAGCCGATCACGCTGCTGGACGTGGCGCCCTTCACCGAGGGCGCGGTCGTTTCGATCATCGAAGCCCACCGTCACCACGAGTGATCGCTCGCAGTTGACCGGTCGCGACCCGGGATGGGAAGAGCCGTCCCGGGTCGTCATCGTCGGGGCCGGGCAGACCGGCAGCGAAGTCGCGCGCCAGCTCGGCCCCGACCGCCGCGTGGTGGTGCTCGACCTTGAGCCCGCCAAGCTGGAGCGGCTCGAAGAAGGCTGGACCGGCAAGCCCCTGCGCACGCTGGCGCGGGACGGCACCTGCGCGCTCGCGCTTCGCGACGCCGGGGCCGAGGGCGCCGACTGGGTCATCGCCACTACCGACCGCGACGACGTCAACGCCGAAATCTGCCGGGTCGCGGGCGAACTGAACCCGCGGCCGAGCACGCTCGGCACCGTCCGCGCCGAGGAGCGCGGCGCCGGGCTGCGCGAGACCGGCGCGACGAGCATCGCGCGTCCGGTCGTGATCGCGACCCAGATCCGCAACCGGGTCGAGCACTCGCACCAGGTCGCGACGACGCTCGGGCTCGGCCTCGGGGAAATCCGCGAGATCCAGGTGCTCCCCACCTCGCCGGCGATCGGCGTGCGCCTTCGGGACCTCGGCGCCCGCAAGTGGCTCGTCGCCGGGATCTACCGATCGGGCACCTTCGTCGTCCCCGACGGGGCCGCGACCATCGAGGCGGGCGACCGGCTGCTCATCACCGGCGATCCCGAAGTCGCCCCCGGGGCCGCCGAGTTCCTCCGCGAGGGGAAGTCGCTGTTTCCGCTGCAGTTCGGGAGCGACCTCGTGGTGTACGCCGACCGGCGGCTTCCATCGATCGTCTGGCGCGAGGCGGGATACCTGTTCCGCTCGTCCCGGGCGAAACGCTGCCGGGTCGTGGCCGCGCCCGGCGTGGCGCCGCCCGACGGATTCGCGGTTCCCGACGACGAGCTCGACGTGGTTCCGCTCGGCCGGAATCCGGTCGAGGACACCGGGTCCGAGGCCGGCTGCGTGGTGTTCCCGCGCCAGGAGCCGTCGCTGTTCGCCCGGCTCGGCCTGAACACGAGCCGCTCGCTCGCGACGATGGCCGGCTTCCCCTGCCCGGTGCTCCTCCCCGGCGGGCGTTTCCCGTGGGAGCGGGTCGTGCTGCCGGTCACCGACCTCGAGAGCACGCTGCGGGCGGCGGACACCGCGCTCGGCCTCGCCCGCCAGTTCGACATCCCGTTCGCGATCCTCTCGGTGCGGCCGCCGTCGTTCATCAGCCGGGAGCCCGAGGACCATGACGAGGTGCTCGTCGCCACCATCGAGCGCATGGGCCGGCTCTACCGGACCCGCGTCCCGGTCATCGAGGGGGTCGGCAACGTGCCCCGGCAGGTGGCGACGATGACCGAGCCGGGCGACCTCGTGGTGCTCGGCTACGACATCCGGCGCGGCGGCTCGTTCTTCCGACCCGACCGGGCGCTCCACACGATCATCCGGGTACGGGCGAGCGTGCTCGCGCTCCCGCTCCACGCGGCGAGGCGCTGACCGCCGTGGCCGACCTGACCCGCCGCGCGCTTCTGGGCGGCGTCGCGGCGCTCCCGCTCGCCTGCGGTCCGGGCTCCCCCGAGTCCGAACTCGACCGCGCGAACCGGCTCCACCACCGGCCCCTCCCGCGCGAGCGCGTTCGGGCGATCGTCCCGGCCTTCCGCATGAACCGGGCCTTCTTCCGGGGCGTCCGCGAACTCGAGATCGACGACCTCGTGGAGCCGGCGGTCCGCTTCACGGCGCGGTGATCCCCGAACTCTGCCGGCTGAGCGCGCGGGCGCTCGCCGAGCGCTACCGGTCGGGCGAGCTCTCGCCGGTCGAGGTGGTGGAGGCCCATCTCGCCCATATCGAGGCGGCGGACCCGGCGATCCACTCGTTCATCACGGTGACGGCGGACCATGCGCGGGAGCGGGCGCGCCGGGCCGAGGCCGAGATCCGCGCCGGGGACCTCCGGAGCCCGCTGCACGGCGTTCCCTACGCGCCGAAGGACATCCTCGCGACGTGCGGGATCCTGACGACGAACGGCTCGCAGGCGACCGCCGACTGGGTTCCCGACTACGACTCGACCATCACGAGGCGGCTGGACGACGCCGGGGCGATCCTGATCGGGAAACTGAACTTGCTGGAGTTCGCGATGGGGAGCGGCGTCCTCTCCGGCTTCGGCCCCGCCCGCAACCCCTGGGCGACCGATCACTCGCCGTCCGGCTCGTCGTCCGGCTCCGGCGCCGCGCTCGCCGCCCGGTTCGTTCCGCTCTCCATCGGCACCGACACCGGCGGCTCGATCCGGGGACCGGCGGCCGCGTGCGGCGTGGTCGGCCTGAAGCAGACCTACGGGCGGATCAGCCGCTACGGGGTCACGACCCTGAGCTGGACGCTCGACCACGCCGGGCCGATGACCCGCACCGCGCACGACGCAGCGGCCATGCTCCAGGTTCTCGCCGGCCCCGATCCCCTGGACCCGACGGCGGCGGACGAACCCGTCCCCGACTACCTCGCGGCGCTCGCGCCCGGGGTCCGAGGCCTGCGCATCGGGGTCGGCATGTTCGAAGGAGCGACCGACGAGGTGCGGGCCGCCGTCGAGAGCGCGATCGGGCTTCTCGAAGACGACGGCGCAACGACCGTCGAGGTCTCGATCCCCCACGCCGACCTCGCCGGAACCGCGGGCTGGATCGTCGCGATGGCGGAAGCGACGACGTTCCACGAGAAGCGCCTCGCCGAAACGCCCGAGCTACTGGATCCCCTGGTGCGCGAGCGGCTGGAGGTGGCCAGGTTCTACTCGGCGACCGACTACATCAAGGCGCTGCGGGTGCGCACGATCCTGAAGCGCGAGATGGCTGCGGCGTTCGAGGATTGCGACGTGATGATCGTTCCCGGCGCGCTCGCGCCCGCGGGACGGCTGCGAACCCCCGACGAGGCGCGCAGCGACGTGCCCGAAGGACGCGATCCTGACGGGATGACGACCCGTCCTGGAACGACCTTCATCGGCAACATGACCGGCGTTCCGGCGCTTACGATGGGCTGCGGGTTCACCGCCGGCGAGCCGAGGTTGCCGCTCGCGCTCCAGATCTACGGCCCGCCGTTCGCCGAGGCGCGCATTCTCCAGGTCGCCCACGCCATCGAGGCGCGGACGAATTTCCACGAGGAGCTCCCCCCGGTCTGAGGGTAGGACGCCCGACGGTGGACGGGACGCGGGCGCGCTACGCGCTGGAGATGGACGGCGGCGGGTGGAGCGAACTCGCCCGGGTCGGGGAGGCGCTGCGGAAGACCGCCGAACGGGCTGCCTGCTTCACGGCCACTGGTTCAGGAGCGCGGCCGGGGCCGGCGTCGGCCTGGCCGAGGAAGCTCGTGGACTTCGAGGCCGCCGGGCTTCGCCGCGGTTCCCTCGAACTGACCGCCCCGAGACTGGCGGCGGCCCGGGAGCGCTTCCCCGAGTCCGACCTCGACGACACGGCCATCGATCTTGCGGCGCTGGCCATCGCGAACATGGGCCGCTTCGACCAAGCCGTCCTGAAGGCCGCGAGCGAACTCGCGAAGGCGGGCGTCAGGTGGCGGCTGAAGGCGCTCGACCCGGTTCGCCAGTCCATCGATCCCCCCGCCCCGCCCGTGCGCAATCACCGGGCGGCTCGACGAGATCGACTACGGCAGGCGCGAGTGCTTGTTGGTGGTGGACTCCGGCTCCCCGCTGCGCGTGAAGCTCGGGGGAGTGGACGTGGAGTCCCTGCGCGGCTTGTAGGGCAAGGCCGTCACCGTGACCGGCTCTTCACGCGACGGCGGCGCGCGAACGGTCGAGGCCGGCGGCGTCGAGCCGGAGCCGGAGCGAGCCGTTCCGCTCGCCTCCCGACGAACGACGGCGGAAGCGGGAACGCTTCGACGCGTACTTCCGGACGGGGCCGCTGCCCCGGCTCCCCCCGGACGACGAGCCGTGGTCCCGTGAGGAGATGCTGGAGATGCACGCCGAGCTGAAGGAGTAGGATGCGGGCGATGGGTGAAGCGCCGCGGGCGCATCGTTCGCTTGAGTTCCGGGGATCGGTGCGCGCGCCGGGGATGATCGGTTGGCTCGAGCTCGTTCGACTGGTGGACACGCTGCGGGCGACCGCCGACACGGCGGCCCGCTTCGTCGTGACCGGTTCGGGAGCGCGACGCGGGCCCTCGCCGGACTGGCTGAGGAAGCTCGTGGACTTCGAACTGACGGAACTCCCAGCGGCTCCACGATCGTCGAACTGAGCGCCCCGAGGCTGGAGATGGCTCGCGAGCGTTTCCCGGCGGCGGACACTTGGCGGCACGGCGATCCATCTGGCCGCGTCCGCAGTCGCGGACATGGGCCGCTTCGACAGCGCGGTCCTCAAGGCCGCAGGCGAACTCGCGAAAGCAGGCGCAGGAGCGGGACGCGTTGTTCCGCTCGCTTCCCAATCGAGAAAAAGGTCAGCGTCCGCTGCTTCCGAAGCGGGATCCCGAGGATCCGTATCGCTTCCCGCCCCGGTTCGACGAGCCGTGGCCGGGCACGGAAGACTTCGCGGAACTTCACGCTGAGCTTCGTTGACCGCGGGGCGGTTCGTCCTCGACAGCGGGCTTCTCCTGGAACTGGTGCGCGGCAAGCCGTGGCCCGCCCTGCGCGACACGAACGGCTAGGCCGAAAACGTCGGCAAGTACTTCTCGATCGTGTGCCATGGCGAACTCCTCGCCCTCGCGCACAAACGCCACTGAGGCGACGGCAAACGTCGGAGGATTCAACAGATGCTCGATCGGGCCCAGATGCTCCCTCTCGAACCTGGTCTTCTTGAGACATACGCCGAAATCGACGCATGGCTCGAGGGGAAGATCCCCGGTCCGGCCGGGGAGCCGCCGTGGAAACCCGCCCGCAATCTCGGCAAGAACGAGATCTGGCTCGCGGCTACGGCTCGCGTCACCGGCGCCACCCTCGTCACGACCGACCGGGACTTCGAGCCCCGGCGCGGGGTCTGGATCGACCTGGTCGTCCTCCCCCTACCCTGACGCCTCGCTCGCCGCCGCCTCGACCTCCGCCTCGACCTCGCGCTCGACGGCCTCCACCGCCGCCTCATCGGCGCGGCCCTCCTCGACGAGCCAGTGCCGGTACTGGCGCACCGGGTCGCGGCTTCCCCACCACCGGAAGACCTCCGGGGGAAACAGCGCTCGCGCCTCGGCCTCGTCGTGCGTCGCGTGCCCGCCCATCCGGAACGTGCTCGCCACGACGAGCGCCGGACGCGCGTCGGCAAGGCATCGCTCCCGCGCGCGGCGCACGCCCCGGAGCACGTCGAGGACATGGTTGCCGTCCACTTCCAGCGACGCAACTCCGTACGCCGCCCCGAGCGCGGCGAAGGGCGCGTCCTCGGGCGTCCGGGTTCCGAGCGCGACCCGGTTGTTCTGGATCACGACGATCAGCGGCGCCCCGAGCGCGACCGCCGACGTGAGCCCTTCGTGGAATCCGGCGGTTCCGGTGGTCCCGTCGCCGACCCACGTGAGGCCGGCCCGGTCCTCGCCCCGCAGCCGATAGGCGAGCGCCATCCCGGCCAGCACCGGGACGAGCGACCCGACCATGCTGATGGGCGCGACCACGCCCCGGTCGAGGTCGCCGAAATGGAGGTCGCGCCCGCAGGCGGGACCGTCGAGGTCCCCGAGCGCGCCCCGGAACATCTCGACGAGCGGCATGCCCCGCTCTCGCGCGGCTCCCGCGTTGCGGATCATCGGCCCGACCGCGTCCCGGGGGCCGAGCGCGTGGCAGGCCCCGACGGTGACCGCCTCCTCCCCGGTCCCGAGCCACGCCTTCGAGAGCCGGCCCGACCGCACCCACCGCTTGAGCTGGCGGTCGTGGAGCCGATTCCGCACGAGCCCCCGGTACAGCCCGAGGAAGTCGGCGTCGTCCGCGTCGCCGGCGTTGTCGCGGAACTCCCGGACCGCGTCGGGGTCCGGCTTCCAGTCGCAGTACTCGGGCGGATCGAGGCCCGGGACGCCCCGCACTCAGGTGGTCAGGTCGCTCGCCCAGCTCACCAGCTCGCCCGCGATCACGTTCTCGACCGCGTCGCCGCTGCTCTGGCGCACGCCGTTCGTCACGACCGAGAACCCGAGCGCCCGATCCTGCGGCCCGTGCGGGAACGCCACGCCGGAGAGCGAGCTCACGCCGTTGAGGCTGCCGGTCTTGGCCATGACCTGGCCGAGCGTGTTCCGGGAGCGCATGCGGCGGGCGAGCGTGCCGTCCACGCCGGAGACCGCGAGCGAGCAGAGGAAGTCGGAGCGGAGCTCGGGCGGGCGGTAGAGGTCGCGCACGATGGCCACGAGGATCCGCGCGCTCAGCTTGTTCTCGCGGGAGAGCCCGGAGCCGTCGGCGATCTTGAAGGTGCTGGCCGGGAACCCGAGGCCGACGATGTACTCCTCGAGCGCCGCCGCGCCCTTTTCGACCGTTCCGGGCGGCCCCCAGCGGTGCGCGCCGGCGACGAAGAGCAACTGCTCGGAGGACCAGTTGTTGCTGTACTTGCCGAGCGCCTCCAGCACCTGCGGCAGCGACGCCGACTCGTGTCGGTACAGGAGCAGCTTCTCGCGCGGATTCGGCAGCGCCTTCCGTTCGGGCTCGCCGTGGACGACGATCCCGCGCTCCGCGAGCTTGCCCTGGAAGGCGTAGCCGAAGTAGAGCGCCGGCTCGGTCGCGGTGAACCGCGCCACCCGCTCGCTTCCGCCCCGGCGGATGCGCCCCTGGATGCGCGCGCGCCGCCTGCCCCGGCGTTGGACGAGGATGTAGGGGCGCCCGGAGTTGCGCAGCACCATGCGGTTGTCGAGCTCGTAGTACCCGTGGCCCTCGTCGCGGACGTCGGGCCGGTTTCCCTCGCCCGGCACGCCCGCCACCTCGACCCGGTTCCACATGTAGCCGAGCGCGCTCTGGATCGGCAGTCGCTTGGCCATCATGCGGGCGATCCGCGGCTGGTCCTCCTCCTGCGCCTCGAAGAACCCGTCGTCGAGGAGCACGCCGCCCCGCACTTCCGTGATTCCGGCGGCGGCGAGCGAGTCGGCGATGAAGTCCATGTCGTGGCGGGTGATGGACGGATCGCCGCAGCCGACGACGTGGACCGGCCCGTGGATCACCCCATCCGCGTCGGGCGGCGCGTCCACGTAGAACCGCGTCGGAAAGCGGTACGACGGCCCGAGGTAGTGGAGGCACGCCCCCATCACCGGCAGCTTCATGCCCGACGCCGGGATGTAGGTCCGGTCGGCGTTGTGGCTGAAGAGTTCGGTCCCGGACTCGAGATGGCGGACGTGGACGCCGATCGCCCGGTTCAGGCCGAACCGGCGGCGGACGCCGTGGATCCTCCGCCCGAGGTCGCCGACCGAGTCTTCGGGGAACGGCGCCGAACGGGCTAGCGAGGCCGGCGAGGCGCCCAGGAGCGCGAGCGCCGCGCGTCGGGTCAGTTCAGGCATCGCCGTCGGCCTCCAGCAGGGCGTCGCGGAAGTCCGCCTCCGGCCGCGCGCCGAGGACGCTGCGCGAGGCTCCCTCCGACTCGATCACGGTCAGCGGCACCGAACTGAGCCGATACCGCCGGGCCAGCCCCGGGTAGTCCCGCGCCAGCACCACGTCGGTCGAGACCTTCTCGCTCGCGACCGCGAACTGGACGGCCAGACCGGCCGCCGGGGGGCAATACGGTCAATTGGGGGTGGCGAAGACGCGGACGTGCGCCGGCCGCCGGAGTCCGGCGAGCGCGTCCCTCGTCGCGTCGCCGAGCGTGAGCGGCTCGCCCGCGACCCGCCGCATCGCGTCGAGGAGCGAAGCGAACTCGTGCCCCTCGGGCAGCCCGAGGAAGCGGACCCGGCCGGCGGCGGCGCCGGTGAGCGTGATGACCGGGGCCGGCTCCTCGGGCGCCTCCGCCTCCTCGATCTCGACGCGGACGTTCGGGGAGAGCTCCGCGACCTCCTGCAGCAACTGCTCGGTCGTCGGGCAGGAGCGGCACTCGCCCTCGCGGATCGTTCGCAGCGTGAGGGTCACCGGCCCCGGAAGCTGGGCGAGCAGCTTGCGAATGGCGTCCTGGTCCGACTGGCGCAGAAGCACGTCATTGTGAGTTTATATGCTTCCGGGGCGCATGACCCGAATCGCCCCCGCCCTCCTGCTTCTGGCCGCGAGTTGCGGAGTCGGCGGGGACTCGACGAACCGCTTCCTGAGCCTCGGCGGCGCCCCTCCCGGCGGGGCGTTCTTCGTGGTCGCGGGGGCGCTCGCCGAGGTGCTCCAGGAGTCCGGCGAGTTCGAGATCACCGCCGAGGCGACCAAGGGCTCGGGCGAGAACATCCGCCGCCTCAGCCGGGGCGAGCTGGATCTGGCGCTCTCGAACGCCGCTGTCACCTACTTCGCGTCGCGCGGCGAGGACGGCTGGGGCCAGGCGTATCCGGTGCAGGCGGTCATGACCCTCGCCCCGAACGTGGCGACCTTCGTCGCGCCGGTCCGCCACGGGATCGCGGGGCTCTCCGACCTCGCCGGGCGGCGGGTCGTGGTCGGCGTGGCCGGCGCCGGGTTCGAGCACTTCATCCGCCCGATCGTCGAGGCGCACGGGGTCGGCTACCAGGACTTCGTGCCGCTGTACAACACCCAGGCGGGCGCGGTGGACATGCTCACCGACGGCTCCGCCCAGGCCGCCTTCCTCGGCGGCGCGGTCCCCACCGCCTCGATCGTGCAGGCCGCCTCGGGAATGGACGTCCGCCTCGTGCCGCTCGATCCCGCGGTCCGGGACGCGCTTCCCGACGAGTACCCGTTCTACCGGCCCGCGGTGGTCCCGGCGGGGACCTACCGGAACCAGGACGAGGACTACCTCGGACTCGACGTGGGATCCATGCACCTCATCACCCGCGCCGACGCGGATCCCGAGCTGATCTACCGGATCACCCGGACGCTGTGGGAGGCCCGCGAGGACGTCGCGACCAAGCATCCGGCGGGGCGCTCCATCCGCGCTGACAACGCCGTGCGCAGCACCGGCGTCCCCTTCCATCCGGGGGCGGAGCGGTACTACCGGGAAGCCGGGATCTGGCCGGGCTCCTGAGCTCCGCGCGCCGGTTCGGGATCCCGGCGCTCGCGCTTCTGCTGACCGGGTTCGTCCTCGTCGAGGTCAACCGGCCCTCGCTCGCGCCGCAGGCGCAGCTCGCCGTCTTCGCGCTGCTCGGGCTGCCGCTGTGCTTCCTCGCCAAGGGGAAGGACGGCGACCCGCTCTGGCTGCGGCTCCTCGACGTCGCCGGAATCGCCGCCTCGGCGGCGGCCGCGGGCTACGTCTTCTGGTGGAGCGCGCTCGGGCCGACCACGCTCGGCGCGCGGGCGGGGGCCGAGACCCCGATGGACCTCGCGTTCGGGACGCTCGGGATCGGCGCGGCGCTGCTCGCGACGTGGCGGGCGCTCGGGCCGGCGCTGCCGATCCTGACCGGCCTCTTCCTCGTCCACGCGATCCTCGGGCCCCACATGCCGGACCTCCTGTTCCCGCACCGGGGGTACTCGCTGAGCCGGATCGCGTCGCAGGGCTTCTTGCAAAGCCAGGGCGTCTTCGGGATCGCGATGAAGGTGATGTTCTCGTACGTCTTCCTGTTCGTCGCGTTCGGGGCGGCGCTCCAGCAGACCGGCGCGACCGGGTTCATCACCCGCTCGGCGCGGCGGCTCTTCCTCGGAAGCGTGGGCGGGGCGGCGAAGGTCTCGGTCTTCGCGAACGCGCTCATGGGTTCGCTGTCGGGAAGCGCGGTCGCGGGAGCGGCCACCACCGGCACGCTGACGATCCCGCTCATGCGCAGCACCGGGTTCACCGCCCGGGCCGCCGCCGGGATCACGGCGGCCGCGGCTTCGGGCGCGGCGCTCGTGCCCCCGGTCATGGGCGCGGGCGCCTACATGATGCTGGAGCTCGTGGACCCGCCGGTGAGCTTCCTCACCGTGGTGCGGGCAGCGATCCTGCCGTCGATCCTCTACTACCTCGCGCTGCTGACGATGGTCCACCTCGAGGCGCGCCGCGAGCGGTTCGGCGAGACCGAGGCGCCTGCGTCCGAACAAGCGCGCGGACCGATCTGGCCCGGGGTCGTCTTCTCCGCCGGGCTGCTCAGCCTGCTCGCGTCGCTCGTCGCCGGACGCACCGTCTTCCGCTCGGTGAGCGTGGCGCTCGTCGTGGTCGCGGTCGTCGCCGCGCTCCACCCCTCGACGCGCCCGAGCCTGAGCCGCGGTCTCGACGGGTTGCGCCAGATCGCCGGCGGCGCGGCGCCGCTCGTCGCCGCGGCGGGATCGGTCGGGATCATCCTCGGGATGGTCACGCTGACCGGGCTCGGGACGCGGTTTCCGGCGACGGTCCTCTCGGTGGCCGGCGACGGCCTGCTGCCGGCGCTGCTGCTCATCATGGTCGGCTCGGTCGTGCTCGGCATGGGCCTGCCGTCGGCGGTCTGCTACCTGCTGATGGCCACTCTAATCGGCCCGATCATCGGCCAGCTCGGCGTGCCGCCGCTGTCGATCCACTTCTTCATCTTCTACTTCGGGATGCTCTC
Organism: Vicinamibacteria bacterium; assembly: GCA_965199715.1. Taxonomy (GTDB): domain Bacteria; phylum Acidobacteriota; class Vicinamibacteria; order Marinacidobacterales; family Marinacidobacteraceae; genus CBDATA01. The sequence continues at coordinate 128,452 of OZ241322.1, read as the reverse complement.
GATGGTGACCCCGCCGGTCGCGCTCGCCGCCTACACGACGGCGGGAATCGCGAACGCCCCGATCCTGCCGGTGGCGGTCACCGCCTTCCGATTCGCGCTGACCGGATTCGCGCTGCCCTACTTCTTCGTATGGCGGCCGGAGCTGCTGCTGATCCTCGACGGGCGCGGCGTCCCCGGGGCGGTCGCGGCGTTCCTGCTCGGCGCGCTCGTCGTGGCGACGCTCTCCGCCGGGCTCACTGGCTGGCTGTTCGGCCCGCTCGGGGTCGCCTCACGGGCGCTGCTGCTGCTCGCGACCGTCTTCCTGCTCTGGCCGCCCGACGCCGGGGCGCTGCTGGCCGCGCCGAACTGGGCCGGCGCGGGGATCCTGCTGCTGCTGGCGGCGTACGGCCTCCGTAAGCGCGCTCAGTCGCCGATGCAGTAGAGCGCGTCGGCGGTGCGGACGAAGAGCTGCCCCCCGGAGATCGCGAACGAGCTCAGGGTGTAGGCCCCCATGTCGTTCGTCGCGAGCACCTCGAAGCCGTCCTCCACCGAGATCACCGAGGCCACCCCGTCCTCGTTGATGATGTAGATGCGGCCCTCGGCGAGGATCGGCGACGCGCTATAGGTGCCCGGCGCGATGCGCTCGGGGCCCCACTGGACCTCGCCGGTGCGGGCGTCGAGCGCGTACATGACGCCGTTGTCGGTGACCACGTAGAAGCTCTTGCCGTCGGTGACCGGGCTCGGGACGTCGGGACCCCGGTCGAAGGACCACAGGCGGTGGCTTTCCGTGATGTCGCCGGCGCCGCCAGTGCGGATCGCGAGCAGCGGCTTCACCCGGGTGGGCGCGTAGATGATCCCGTCCTTGACGACCGGCGAGGCCACGATCCGGTAGGCCCGGTTGTTCTCGGGGTTGAGCCCGTCCGAGCGCCACAGCTCCTCGCCGGTGTCGAAGTCGTGCCCGGTGACCGCGTCGCCGCCGGTGATGACGATCTCCCGGCGCCCTTCGACCTCATGGACGAACGGGGTCGTGTAGGAGTCGGGGGACTCGTGAATCGCGTCGGTGGGGCGCTCGATCTTCCATTCGGTCTCGCCGGTTCCGACGTCGAGCCGCATCACGTAGGAGGGATCGTCCGTCTTCATGCCGTGGAGCACCTGCACGAACAGCGCGTCGCCGACGAGAAGCGGGCTGCTCGCGTAGCCCCAGTTCAGCCCGAAGTCGCCGTAGTCGGCCTGGATGTCGCGCGACCAGAGCTCGCCGCCGTCGTGGTCGAACGACTTCAGGATCCCGGTTCCGGTGAGGCTGATGACCCGTTCGGAGTCGGTCACCGGCGAGGGCGACGACATGTTGTTCTTGCGGCCCCGGTAGTCGCGGTCGCTCAGCGGCCGCTTCCACAGGAGCGAGCCGTCGGTCCGGGAGAGCGCCCAGAGCTCGATCGTCCCGCTGTACGTCGCGTTGCCGGCTCCGGTCTGGCGCCTCGGGCGGCGTCCCGACGGGTTTGCGGGCACGCCCGCGTCGTCGTCCGGAACCGAGACGTTGAGGAAGATGCGGTCGCCGGCGATGATCGGCGTGGAGCCGCTCCACGCCGGCATTTCGGCCTTCCAGACCACGCCGTCCTCGGTGTCCCACGACACCGGCAAGCCGACCTCGTCGCTCACGCCGTCGTGGTTGGGCCCCCGCCAGTGGGGCCAGTCTTCGGAAGCGGCCCCGAGAAGGAGGGCGGCCGCGGCGACGAGAACGAGAAAACGCATCAGTAGAACCTCCGCGCCGCTAGTTTAGGCCCGGAAGGAAGACCTCGCGTCCGGCGCGCGCCGACTCCCGGATCGCCTGCACGAGGCGCAGCGACTTGAGCGCCTCCTCGCCGTTGAGGATCGGTTCGCGCCCGTCGCGCACCGCCTGGGCCATGTCCTGGAGCTGGACTCGGTGGCGGGTCTGCGGATAGGCCCACGGGTCGTCGGTGTCCTCCAGCGCGTCGCTCTCGGGAACGCCGGGCGGCCCGGGAACGCCCTCGACGTTCCAGACTAGGAACTGGTCGTATTGGGCGTTCGCGACGACGGTTCCCCGCTCGCCGTGGATCTCGATCCGCGAGCGCAGCGCCGGCCGAATCGCCGTCGTGCTCTCCAGCACGCCCATCGCGCCCGACCCGAACCGCAGCAGCGCCGCAGCCATGTCCTCGACCTCGACGTCGTGGCGGCGGGTGGCGGTGCGCCCGACCACCGAGGCCACCGGCCCGACGAGGTGCTGGAGGAGGTCCGCGATGTGGATCGACTGGGTCATCAGGCAGCCGCCGCCCTCGAGCGCCTCGGTCCCCCGCCACGCGGCGCGCCGGTAGTACGACGGCGGGCGGCTGGCCTTGTCGAAGGCGTCGGCCATCCAGATCTCGCCGAGCCCGCCGCTTCCGATGAGCGCCCGCAGCATCCGGGCGACGCGCCCGAAGCGCATCTGGAAGATGACCCCGACGAGCGCCTCCCGCTCGCGGCAGCCCCGGACGAGGCGCTCGCCCGCCTCGACGGTGGCCTCGAGCGGCTTCTCGACGAGTACGTGCTTGCCGCGCTCGGCGGCGGCGAGGGCCATCTCGGCGTGGAGGCCGGTCGGACTCAGGACGGCCGCGACCTCGACCGCGGGGTCGTCGAGGAGCGCCCGGTAGTCGGTGTGCCAGCGAGCGGCGCCGTGGGCCTCGGCGAAGCGGCGGGCGTTCTCCGCGTTGCGCGAACAGACCGCGGCGAGGAAGCCGTTCGGAACGTGGCGCAGCTCGTCGGCGTGGAAGCCCCCGGCCATGCCGGTCCCGATCAGGCCGAAGCCGACCGGCTTCACGGTACGAGGAGGATCTCGCGCTGGAACGGGATGAGCCACTCGGCGCCCTCCGGCGTGACCTGCGCGGTCTCCTCGAAGCGGGCATACCACGTCCGGCCGCCCCAATCGGGGATGGGCGTGCTCATGTGGAACTCGATCGAGACCCACTCGTCGGCGACGAGCGAGAAGCCCACGCGGTCCCCGTAGGCGAACGGCAGGTTGTCGGCGACGCGGGCGCCGATGTCGTGGGCGACGTTGCCGACCGAGTGCCCGTACACGCCGACCTCGGGGTCGGTGGTCGTGACCGCATCGCCGCCCGCGTCGGGTCCCACGCTGCGGTATCCGGCGGCCGTCGCCTCGGCGCCCAGCGCCGACCAGAGTTCGTGGCCGACCGTTCCCGGAAGCATCATCGAGGCGTAGCGCTCGCCGAAGCGAACCGTGTCCTCCCACGCCGAAGCGAGCGCGGGCGGAAGCTCGGTCTCGCCGGGTTTCAGGAGATAGGCGGTCCGCTTGATGTCCACGGCGAAGTGCAGGTACTTGAGCCCGCCGTCGATCCCGACGACGTCGCCCGGCTGGAGCGCGACGTCCGGATCGTGGATCGGGAGCAGCTCCCCTTCCCGGACCACCCGGACCGTGCCGCCGCCGGTGAGGCCGAGCTCCCGGGCGCGGTCCTGCAGGCGCCAGGCCACGTCCTCGGCGGTCGTGACCCCCGGCTCGATCTCCCGCAGCGTCTCGGTCATCCAGCGCGCGGTCCACTCGAGCGCCTTTCGGTAGGCGCGGGTCTCGGCCTCGGTGCGCGCGAGGCGGAAGTCCCGGACCAGAAGCTCGGCGGAGACGAGGCGGGGCGCGTACTCCGGCCCGAGCGCGTCCTCGAGGAAGTTCCGGAGACCCGCGGTGAGCCCGTCCGCTTCGGGGAGCGTGTGCGACGTGTTCACGCCGATCCGTTCGGGGTCCCGCGACTCGATAGCCGCCCGCAGGTGCGGCGTGATCCCGTCCGGGTGGTAGCCGTAGTAGAGCGTCTCGTCGAACGCCTGCCCGACCACCGAGTTGCCCGGATGTTCGTGCGAGCCGATGTAGATGCGCTCGGGACGATCCCCGCCCCGGTCGTGGAAGATGTACGCGCCCCGGACGCCGGAGAAGCCGCCGCCGACCTCCTCATGGAGCGGGTCGTAGTTGTTCTCCCGGTCGAGCACGAGCCAGAGATCGATCCCGTGGGCACGCATCGCCGGCCCGAGCGCCGCCTCCAGCTTGCCGACGACGACGTCGCGCCGGATCTCGAACCGCTTCTTCGCGCCCGGGACTCCGTACGGGTCCGGTTCGGGGACGGCGGCGGGGCCGCACGCGGCGGCGAGGAGGAGGAGGAGGAGCGGGGTCGGGCGCATCGCCGAATCATGCCCGAAGGGGGGTTCGCTAGTTTTCCGACGTGGATGCGGTGGAGACTCCCGATCTGGCAGCGGCGCTGTCCGATCTCGAGGACGCGCCGGCGGAGGCCCGGGAAGAAAGGATTCCCGGCGCCCTCCGGTCGGGCGATGGCGAACGCCCGGCGACTGCTGCCGATGGTGCACCAACTGCGTCCTTGCCGACTGGAAACGTACCCGACGCACTACGGGGAGGTCACGATCCAAGCGCCGGGCGGGCACCGGCGGTCGGTACTCATCCGGCGTCGTTCGGACGGACAGGTCCCTTGTTCGGTCAGCCTCGACGGCACGCACCGCCGCGCCCGGTGCGCAAACGCCGGGACGCTCCCCGACGCCTTCGTCCGGGTGGCGTTGGCCGATCTCGACGAGGCCCCACGCACGGACGAAGCGGCGGTCAGCGGTTCGACGCAACCTCCTTGAAGAACTCCCAGGTCGCCCAGCCGAGCAGCCCGACCGCGACGGCGACGATCAGCAGGGCCTCGACCAACGGGTGGTTCATCGCGGCACCCGACCGCTCACGGCGAACTCGAACAACTCCTTCTTCGAGTTGCGCTTCCTGATGGCGGTCACGGTCACGTCGTCCCCGCCGGCCTCGCGCAGCATGTCCCGTCCGCGTCGGGGCGCATCCAGGTCGAGGTCGCGGCGATGTGTCGCCAGACGTCCTCGAAGCACTTCCCGACGTAACGCGACAGACCGCCGCCGGAGGTTCCGCCGTTTCCGATCCGTCCGAGGAGGCCGGGCGGGCTCGGCGGCAGGAAGACGTCGCCGCTGCTTTCCCACGAGGCCAAGCGGCTCGTCGCGACCCCCCAGGTTCCGCCGATCGCCTTCCAATCAAGCTCTCCGGCCTGCCGGGGGTTGTCGAGGAATCCGAGCCAGTACATGCAGGGCCGAAGCTCCCGCACGTAGGACATTCGATTCGGGTCGGCGGCGAGGCGATGAGCAGGTCGGCCCCGGACGCGGATTCGGGCGATCGCGCGTCCGCCAGGACGACCCGTCCGCGCCCCGGCCCCGGGCGGAGCGGTCGCGCCCTTCAGCACCGTCGCGAAATCCCGCTCGAACCGCTCCCGATGGCGCTCCCCGACGCTTCGCTCGAACAGCGTCCGCATCGCGCCGTTCGTCGCCCGGAAGGACATCGACTGGTGGGGGAACGCGGCGTTGGACAGACCCATCATCGTCCGGCAGAACGCGACGAGCAGCAGGTCGCGGACGCCCTCCGAGTCGAGCGGGTGGGCGTGGATCGCGGCGAGCATCCGCCGCAGGACGCGAGCTCCGGCTCGTTCCACCAGCGCTCGACGTTCGAAATTCCCGGCAGCGGCGCCATCGCTGCGGCGTCGCCGAGACCGCGTCGGGGCGGGACGCGCACCGGCGCACCGGATCGATGACGAGCGAGAGGTAGCGCGCGTCCGATTCGGCGTCGTTCAAGGATGCGCGTCCCCGCCGGAGATCCCGAACAACCGGTCGATCGCCCGGATCACCAGAACCCCGTCGCTCGCCGCCGGGCTCGCCATGACGATCCGATCCACGGTGTTCCGGGCGAGGAGCGCGTACTCGCGTCCGGCGCGGATCACGAAGGTCTCGCCCTCCTCGGACGTGAAGTACAGCCGTCCGTCGGCGGCGATGGGCGAGGCCGAATACGAGCCGCCGACGCCGCCGATGCGCGCGCGGTAGATGCGCTCCCCGGTCTCGGCGCTGTAGGCCGCGAGCCTGCCGTTGTTCGCGTTCAGGTACAGGACGCCCCGGTAGAGCAGCGGCGACGGGATGTACACGCCGCCCCGGTCGTGGCTCCACGCGATCGCCTCGCTCGCGTCCTCGCCCAGGGGCAGCGTGAGGTCGCCGGTCATCCCCGGACGGATCGCGTAGATCGGGCGGACCGGCGGATACCCGGCCTGCACGTACAGGAGGCCGTCGCCCCGGAGCGGCACTCCGATCGGGATCTCCGAGTTGGGGCCGAGCCGCCAGCGCTCGGCTCCCGTGGAAGCGTCGTAGCCGGCGATGACCGTGCCGTTGACGACGACCTCCGGCGCGCCGCCCGCGTCATGCACGAGCGGCGTGGAGAACGTCGAGACCTCGTTGCGCTCGGCGCGCCAGACCGGCACGCCGGTCTCGAGGTCGAACGCCCCGAGGAAGGCGTCGCCGTGGACGTCGGCGAGCAGGATCACCGTGTCCTCGTGGATCACCGGGGAGGATGCGTGCCCCCACTGGAACGCGGGGTCGTAGAACCAGCCGCTGTTCAGCGGCCCCACGTCCCGCTCCCACAGCAGATTCCCGTCGAGGTCGTGCGCGAACAGGAGCCCGACGCTGCCGAGCACGGTGACGATCCGCTCGCCGTCGGTCGCCGGCGTGGCGTTCGCCTGGCTGGACTTGGTGTGCCGCAGCGTCTTCGGGACGCCCCGATGCAGCTCGGTCGTCCAGAGCGGCTCTCCGGTCGAAAGATCGAGCGCCCGCAGCGCGAACTCGTGCTCGGTCTCGTTCTCGACCGGCGCGACGTCGCCGTAGAGGCCGATCCGGAACTCCGTGTCCCCGGTCACGCTCGCCGCGGTCACCGCGAAGACCCGGTCGCCATGGATGATCGGGCTGGACACGCCGAGCCCCGGAAGCTCGGCCTCCCAGCGGATCCCCTCGCCGGTCTCGGCGCTCCAGCGGATCGGGGTTCCCTGCCCGTCGGCGATCCCCGAGCCGCGCGGCCCGCGGAACTGCGGCCACGGTCCCGGCGTCAGCGGAGCCACCGGATCCGCCGCCGGCGCCCGCTCCTCCTCCGGCTCCACGTCCGCCTCCGCCCGCCCCTCCAGCTCGCCGACCGGCTCGAAGGAGCGCATCTCCCCCCCGCGATCCACGACGAGCCGCTCGATCATGCCGCCGCGGCCGGGAAAGACGAGCGTCAGTCCCTCGGCCGAGAAGCTGCGCTCGCCCGACGGATCGAGCCGCACCGGCTCGCCCGGCTCGTCCTCGCCGGTGAAGAACCGGGCCTCGATCCCGTCGCCGGCCGCCCGGACCAGCACGCCGTCCCGGTCGGCCTCGCGCAAGTACCGCCCGGCCACCGCTCCGGGCGCGATCGCCGGCTCCACCGGACGCGGCTCGGCGACGACGGCCGCCAGACGCTCCCGGATCGCGCCCACGCCCGCGTCCCGCGCCGCCTCCAGATCCTCGAGGAAGAACGTCCCGTTCGCGAGCGCCGCCTCGAGAAGCTCGACGTCGCCGCCCCGCGCGGCGAACACCAGCGCCGACCCGACTTCGCCGGAGCCGTGGTCGATCAGCAGCAGCGCCGCCTCGCGGCGGTCGGCCCCGAGCGCCCGGGTCAGCGCCGTCATCTGGTAGAACCGGTCGCGCCGGGCGGCGTCCGCGCCGGCGTCCAGCAGCATCCGGACGATCCCGACGTGGCCGCGCTCCGCCGCGAAGAAGAGCGGCGTGGCGCCGTAGCGGTTCTCGGCGTTGACCGGCGCTCCCGCGTCCAGCAGCTCCCGGACCGCCGCCGCGTCGCCGTCGCCGGCGGCTTGCAGCAACGCGGCGCCGGGGTCCGGCTGGAGGGCGAGCGCCAGCAGCAGGAGGACCACGCTACTCCCCCGTGATCGCGATCAGGTGCTCGACCGTCCGGATGTAGAGGCGCGACGGCGCGATCGCGGGCGTCGCGTACACCGCCTCCTCGAGGTGGTTCACGTGGAGCACCTCCAGCTCGGACGACTCCTCGCCCGGCTCGAGCGGCCGGGTCACCGCGACCATGCCGAGCTCGCTCACGAAGAAGATCTTCCCGTCGGCGGCCACCGGCGAGGCGTAATAGGCGTCCACCGCGCCCCGCAGCCGGTTCTGCGACAGCATGACCCCCTCTTCGGGGTCGAGCGCGGTCACGATCCCGCCGTCGTTCACGAGGTACAGCACGCCCCCGATTTCGAGCGGCGACGGGAGCTGCGGCGCGCGGCGGTGGTAGGTCCAGACGGTGTTCGCGTCGGTCACGTCTCCCGACTCGCCGACGCCCGGCGGACGGACGGCGATCACCCCGTTGCGCGACGCGAGCACCGCCTCGTAATAGGCCCATTCGGAGGCCTGGAGCGCGTCGTCCCCACTGAGGTCGATCACGCCAAACCACGACGCCGGATGCCCCTCGGCCTCGTCGCGGCAGATCGCCCCGTCGCCGTCGGCGTCCGACGCCTCGAGCGCGTCCGCGAAGCTCGGCGCGGTGCGCTGGTTGCCCGGCTCGTTCAGCGGCGCCCCGTAGCCGTTCACGTACACGAGGCCGCCGGCCATCACCGGCGTGGACTTCATCTCCCACGGCAGCCCGCGCACCCACCAGCTCGGCGTCCCGGTCTCCAGCGCGTAGGCGGTGAGCAGGAAGCTCCCCGGCGCGAGGATTTCGACCCCGCCCGCGGCGTCCCGGAGGATCGGCGTGGAATGGCCGCTCGTGGCCTCGGGCCGGGGAGTCCGCCACGCCACGGTTCCAGCGTCCCGATGGATCGCGAGGATCTCCGAGCCCAGGTTCTGGTCGAGCACGAGCACCACGTACTCGCCCGCGAAGATCGGCGAGGCGCCCATCCCGTAGAGGTTGTCGAACGGGCCGAGCGGGAGCCGCCAGCGCTCCTCCCCCGCCCCGTCGTAGGCGATCACGCCGAGATCGGGAAAGAACGCGACGACCTCGTCCGGGGTCGCCGCGACGCTCGGCGACGCGGCGTTGTTGCGCGAGTCCACCTCAGTGAAGCGCGGCCTCGCGGCGATCGACTCCCACAGGGTCTCGCCGGTGTCCATGTCGAGCGCGAAGGTCACGAACTCGTCGTCCCGGAACGCGGTCAAATGCACCCGCCCGCCGGCGAGGATCGGCGACGAGTGCCCGAGCGGGACCGGAACCCGAAAGAGCTCCCGGTCGGGGGTGAATTCCACGGGCAGCGACCCGTCGGGGCCGCGTCCGCTCCCGTTGGGGCCGCGGAAGCGGTCCCACTCGGCGGGCGCCACGGCGAGCAGCGCGAGAAACAGCAGCGTCACGATCCATTTCCTCCCAGGTGCGTCTCGAGGAACGCGAGGATGCGGTCGGCGTTCACGATGCGGTTCTCCCGCCTTCGGAACCCGTGTCCCTCGTCGGGGAAGATCACGTACTCCACCGGCACCCCCGCCGCCCGCGCGGCCTCGACGATCTCGTCGCTCTCGACCTGGAGCACCCGCGGGTCGTTCGCGCCCTGCACCACGTACAGCGGCTTCACGATGTTCTCCGCATGGAAGAGCGGCGAGATGGCGGTCAGCCGCTCCAGTTCGGTCTCGGGATCGCCGAGCTCGGCGAAGAGCGCGTCCCGCTGGGCGCCCCACCAGTCGGGGATGCTCGACAGCGTGCGCACCCAGTTGGTGACGCCGAAGATGTTCACGCCCACGTCGAAGGCCTCGGGCTCGAACGCGAGCGCCGCGGCCACCATGTAGCCGCCGTAGCTGCCGCCGATGATCCCGACGCGGTCCCCGTCCACCCAGTCGAGGGTCTCGAGGTAGGTCCGGCCGAAGACGCAGTCCTTCAGGTCCACGTCGCCGTGGCGCAGGTCGTCGAGGTGGTGGAACGTCTTGCCGTAGCCGGACGAACCCCGGTTGTTCACCATGAGCACCGCGTAGCCGTGGTTCACGAGGTGCTGGACGGACGCGCCGTAGCCCTTGCGGCTCTGCCCGCCGGGGCCGCCGTGGACCCACACCATCGCCGGGGCCGGATTCTCGGGCGAGGCGTCCTGCGGCCGGTAGAGGATCGCGGGAATGTGCAGCCCGTCGAAGCTCGGGTAGCGCACGACCTCGCCCTCGACGAGCCGGTCGCGGGCGATCTCCGGGTTCAGCGAATCGGTCAGCCGGCGGTGCTCGCCGCTCTCGAGGTCCCAGACGTGCAGGTTGGAGGGCGACGTGTCGCTGTTCACGTAGAACGCCATCCTCGTCTCGTCCCGCGCGAAGGCGACCCCGGTCACGTCGCCCGTGACCTCCGGGAAGTCGAGCGCCGCGCCGGTCTCCTCGTCCAGCACCGTGACCTCGGTGACCGCGTCGGCGTTCACCGCGTGGAAGCGGTAGCGCCCGCCGTGAGACCAGCCGGCGTACATCACGTCCCAGTCCGCCTGGACGAGCGGCGCGTGCTCGCCGCTTTCGAGATCGACGGTCCACGCCTCACGGAACTCGCCGTGAGCGTCGGTCCCGTAGGCCAGCGCCGACCCGTCGGGCGTGAACGCGAACGGCGCGTGCTCGGCGTCGCCCTCGTGGGGGGTCAGGTGGCGCGGCTCGGCCTCCGGAGCGGCGAGGTCCACGAGGAAGACGTCGCTGTCGGCGTTGCTGCGCGTCCGGGTGACGGCGTAGCGCGCGCCGTCGGGGCTCACCGCGCCCGCGCCGAAGCCGCCCGTGTTCTCGAACGCGAGCCGTCGCTCGAGGCTCCTGGAATCGACTTCGTAGAGGTCGAAGGCCGTCGGATCGCGCTCGTTGGAGATGAGGAAGAACCGCGACCCGTCCGCCGTGAACCGCACGAACCCGGCCCTCAGGTTCTCGCCGGGGGTGAGGTCCACCGGCTCGCCGCCCGGCTCCAGCGCGTACACGTGGTTCAGCTCGTTCCCGCCCTGGTCCGCGGTGTAGAGGATGCGGTCGTCGTTCGGGAAGAACGACACCGCGAGGAACGCGTCGCTCGTCGAGGAGGTCAGCGGAACCGCGTCCCCGCCGGCGACCGGCTGCGCCAGCGCGTTCATCACGCCGCTGCGGTCCGAGGTCATCAGGATGCGCTCGCCGTCGGGCGAGAACGACGCCCCGAACACCTGCTCGGTGTCGTAGAACTGCGCCGCGGAGTACCTCGGCGGCGGCTCCGGCGGGCCGCCGCAGGACCACGGCGCGAGCGCAGCGAGAAGGAGGAATCTCATGGTTCGGCCACCGAGTAGAGGGAGGAGACGCTGCGCAGGTACAGCGCCCCGTCGTGGATGGCGGGCGAGGCGAACACCGGCTCGTCCAGCGAGTTCGTGGCCTCGACCCGGAACTCCGGCCCGGCGGGGACGACGTGAGTGTCGCCGTCCTCGCTGGTCAGGTAGAGGAAGTCCCCGGCCGCCACCGGCGACGCGAAGAACTTGCCGGGGGTCGGCATGCGCCCCGGGTCGTGGAGGACCGCTCCGGTCCGGGCGTCGAGCGCGGTCAGGATTCCGCCGTCGCTGACGAGCCGGACGATCCCCCGGTAGAGGATCGGCGACGGCACGTAGCCCTGGCCCCGGGCGTGGATCCACAGCGCGCTTCCGTCGGCGGCGTCGATCCCCATGACCTTCTTGCTGGGATAGCCGGTCGCGACCACCACGACGCCGTCGTCCGCGACCGGGCTCGGGACCGCGTTCGCATGGAGGCCCTCGGCGCGCCAGACCTCGGCCCCGGTCGCCGCGTCGTAGGCCACGACGTCGTCCGTTCCCGCGGTCACGATCCGGTCGCCGACGAGGATCGGCGAGGCCCAGCCGACCGGCTGGGTCCGTTCCTTCCGCCAGCGCACGGCCCCGGTCGCGGCGTCCACCGCCGCGATGAACGAGCCTTTGTCGCTCGCGTCGTTGAGAACCACGACCAGCCCCTCCGACGGGACGAGGAGCGGCGAGACCCCGACGCCCATCCCGAGCGTCGCGACGCCGCCGAGGTCGAGCGACCAGAGCGGCTCGCCGTCGAAGTCGAAGGCGTGGAGGCCCTGCGAGCCGAACCACGCGAGGACGCGCTCGCCGTCGAACAGCGGCGTGGGGTTCGCGTAGGAGCCCACGCGATGGCGCGCGTCGTGGGGGAGCGCGCCGTCCCGGACCGTCCGCTCCCAGCGGGGTTCGCCCGTCTCGCGGTCGTAGGCCAGCAGCAGCAGCGTGACCCGCCGGTCGGCTCCGACGCTGTCGGGATGCACGAACTCCTCGCCGCCCATGCGATGGGTCACGGCGGAGGCTCCGGGCACGGTCTCGCCGGCGATCCCGGTGGTCAGGAGAACCAGATCCCCGGCCACGATGGGCGACGAGTGCCCCCGGCCGGGAATCTCGCGCCGCCACCGCAGGTTCGGATGCTCCGGCCCCCACTCGGTCGGAGCCGGCGACGCCGCGACGCCCCGGCCTCCCGGACCGCGCCAGCCGGGCCACTCGCCCCCCGCCGCGACGAGCAGGACGAGCGCGAGCGCCTTCACGACCCCCTCCGGAAGGCGTAGAGCCGGGACACGGTCCGCAGGAACAGCGTCCCGTCGGCGATGGCGGGCGACGCCCAGATCGCCTCGTCCAGCGACCCCGTGGAAAGAACCTCGAACTCGGGGGCGGCGCGGAAGACGGTGAGGTCGCCCTCGAGGCTCCCAATGAGCACCTTCCCCTCGTACCCCACCGGCGAGGCGTGGTACCGGCCCGGGTTCGGCGGCCGCCCCTGAAAATGGACCGCGCCGGTCAACGGATCGAGCCCCGTGACGACCCCGCCGTCCGAGATCACGAACAGTACGCCCCCGTACGCGATCCCCGACGGCAGGTACCCGGTCCCCCGGGCGTGCGTCCACTCGCGCGTCGGCTCGGCGCGGCCGGGGCTCAGGCGCAGCGCCCGCACCTCCTTGTCGGGGTAGCCGGTCGAGACGAACACCAGCCGGTCGTCGCCGACGGCGAGATGCACCGGCGTGTGGACCACGTTCGAGTCGAAGCCGGCCCCGCCCCAGACTTCCCGGCCGCTCGTCGGGTCGTAGGCCGCGATCCGGTCGTAGCTCGCGACCACCAACTGCGTCCGGTCGCCGACCGGCACAAGGCTCGGCGTCCCCCAGCTCTTGCGCGCACGCCGCCCGATCCGCCACGCGATCTCGCCGGTCTTCCGATGGACCGCGAAGATCTGCGACTTCTCGCCGGCGTCGTCGTCGCAGACGAGGATCAGGAGATCGCCGTGGAGCACCGGCGAGATCCCGTGGCCGAGCCCCCAGTCGCCGAAGTCGCCGAGGTCGCGGCTCCAGACCGGCTCGCCGTCCAGCGTCAGCGCGTAAAGGCCCTGCGAGCCGAACCAGAAATAGACCCGCTCCCCGTCGGTCAGCGCGGTCAGCGATGCGTAGGTGTTCGTGCGGTAGCGGTTGTCGTGCACCGGCCCGTCGTGGAGCGTCCGCCGCCAGGCCTCCGCCCCGGTTTCGGCGTCGTACGCGAGCGCGAGCAGCGCGTGGCTGCGGTCGCCCGATCCGCTGCCAGGGTGGAGATAGACCTCGCCGTCCCGGTAGTGGATCGGTGGCTCATGGCCGGGGACGACCTCGCCCTCGACGGACGCGGTCAGGAACACGAGGCCGCCCTCGACCACCGGCGACGAGTGCCCGCGCCCGGGAACCTCGACGCTCCACGCCTCGGCCCCGGCGGTGATCCGCTCGGGGAGACCGGTCTCTTCCGAGACGCCGTTCGCGGAAGGACCGCGCCAGCCGGGCCACTGTCCGGCGCCGGGCGCGGCCAGCGACGCCAGAAGGGCCGCGAGGACGGCTCGGTGCATCGCCGCGTATTGTGCCGGGTCAATAGAATGCGGGCCATGCGTACCGGCGTCCTCCTCGCGCTCGCGGCGTCGTTGGCAGGATCCGCGGCGGCCGACTGGCCGGAAGTCCGGGGGCCGACCCGAGACGGCGTCTCCGCCGAAACCGGCCTTCCCGACTCGTGGTCGCCGGACGGCGAGAACCTCGCGTTCCGGCTTCCCTACGGCGGGCGCTCCACCCCGGTGGTCATGGGCGACCGACTGTTCCTGCAAAACGCCTCGGGCGACGGCGGGACCCGTCAGGAGCGGCTTCTCGCGCTCGACGCCCGCACCGGCGAGCTGCTGTGGGAGCACCGGCGGAACGTCTTCCACTCGGACGCCCCGCCCCGGCGCGCCGGCTGGGCCTCCCCGGCGGCGGATCCCGAGTCCGGCCTCGTCTTCTCCCTGACCGTCGGCGCGGAACTGACCGCGTTCGACGCGGCCACCGGCGAGGTCCGCTGGCGCCGCTCGCTGTCGGAGGAGCTCGGCGTCATCAGCACCCACGGCGGACGCACCCCGTCGCCGCTGATCCACGGCGACGTCGTGATCGTGAGCGGGGTGAGCTCGTCGTGGGGCGCGCACGCCCGCGGCAGTCAGCGCTTCTTCGCCTTCGAGAAGACCACCGGCGCGGCGCGCTGGATGAGCGCCCCCGGCGCCCGCCCCTACGACACCACCTACTCGCCGCCCTCGATCCGCACGGTCGGCGGCCGCCGACTGCTGCTCGTCGGCGGCGGGGACGGCGCCTTCCACGCGATCGATCCGGCGACCGGCGACCCGGTCTGGCACTACCCGATGAGCAAGCGCGGAGTGAACAGCGGCGCGATCCTCTTCGGCGACACGGTCGTGGTGAGCCACGGCGAGGAAAACGTGAGTTTCTCGACCATGGGCCTGCTCGCGGCGCTCGACGCCCGCTCGACCGGCGAGATCGCCGAGGAGGCGGCGCTGTGGCGGGCGCCGGGTTTCCTCGGCGGCTACTCGTCCGGCGTGACCGACGGCGAGACCCTCTACTGGATGGACAACAGCGCGAACCTCGCGGCGTTCGATCCGAGCGACGGCGAGCGGCGCTGGACCCGCAACCTCGGCACGATCCAGCGCGCCTCGCCGGTGCTCGCCGACGGCAAGCTGTGGGTGGGGACCGGCAACGGGCGCTTCTACATCCTGAAGCCGGAGGCCGAAGGAGCGACCGTGCTCGATGAGGACCTGCTCGGCTCCGAGACCGAGCCGGAGGAGGTCGTCGCCTCGGTCGCGGTGAGCGACGGCCTCGTGTATCTCGTCTCGAACGCCCACCTCTACGCGATCGGCGCCCACCGTCCCTCGGACGACATGCCGGCGACGGACACCGCGCCCGAGGCGGGCGGCCCGGCGGTCCGGCTGCTGGTCTCGCCCACCGAGGCGCTCCTCGCCCCGGGCGACGAGGTTCCCCTGACCGTGCGCGCCTTCGACGACCGCGGCCGCGAGACCGACGTTCCCGGCGATCCGGCGTGGGAGGCGTTCGCCGGATCGGTCGAAGGCGGCGCGCTGCGGATTCCGGCGGACGCGCCGGCGGGCGCCGGAGCGGTGACCGCCCGGGCGGGCGACCTGTCCGGCTCCGCCCGCTTCCGGGTGGTCCCGCCGCTTCCGTGGAGCTGGGACTTCGACGCCGAGGACGCCGCCGTTCCCGCGCAGTGGGTGAACGCGGCCGGGAAGTACGCCGTGCGCGACGGGACGCTCGTGAAGCTCGCCGACAACCCCTTCCTGCGGCGGGCGCGGGTCTTCATGGGCTCGCCGCAGCTCAGCAACTACGCGGTGACCGCCGACGTGATGGCCACCGAACGCCGCCGCCAGCTCGGCAACGTCGGCCTCGTCGCCCAGCGCTACCAGTTGGTCCTCATGGGCAACCACCAGCGCCTCGAGATCCACTCGTGGCACGCCACCCCCGGACGCTCGACCGCGACTCCCTTCGCGTGGGAACCCGACGCCTGGTACTCGATGCGCTTCGAGGTGTTCAAGGACGCCGAGGACGTCGTCGCCCGCGGCCGCGTCTGGCGCCGCGGCGATCCGGAGCCCGACGGCTGGACGATCGAATGGCGGGAGGAGCTGCCGCACCTCGAGGGCGCTCCAGGAGTGTTCGCCGACGCCGTCGCCGCGGAGATCTTCCTCGACAACGTCACGGTCGGCCCCGTGAGCAACTGAGAGGCTCCATGTCCCGAATCGTTTCCGCCGCCCTCCTTCTCGCCGCGCCCGCCGCGGCCCAGGACTGGCCCATGTGGGGCGGAACCCCCGACCGCAACATGGTCTCGGACGCCCCGGCGCCGCTGCCGCTGACCTGGGACGTGCGCTCCGGCGAGAACGTCCGCTGGGTCGCGGCGCTCGGCTCGCAGACCTACGGGAACCCGGTCGTCGCCGGCGGGCGGGTCTTCGTCGGGACCAACAACGAGGCGCTCTACGACCAGGAGATCTCCGGCGACAAGGGCGTGATGCTGGCGTTCGACGCCGCCACCGGCGAGTTCCTCTGGCAGCTCGTCTCGGACAAGCTCGCTTCGGGCCGGGTGAACGACTGGCCGTTCCAGGGCGTGTGCTCCTCGCCGCTCGTCGAGGGCGACGTCCTCTACTACGTCACGAACCGGGGCGAGGTGCTGGCGGCGGACGTGAACGGGATGGCGGACGGCAACGACGGCTGGAGCGGCGAGACCTACCAGGCCCCGCAGGACGGCGACGTCCTGTGGCGGTTCGACATGATGGAGGAGGTCGGAGCATTCCCCCACAACATGTCCAACTCCAGCCCGGTCTCGTGGGGGAACCTGCTGTTCATCAACACCTCGAACGGCCAGGACGAGACCCACGTCACCGTCCCCTCCCCCCGCGCCCCCGCCATCATCGCTCTCGACAAGCTGACCGGCGAGCTGGTCTGGGAGGCGAACCACGTGGGCGAGAACATCCTCCACGGCCAGTGGTCCTCCGCCGGAGTGGCCGAGATCGGCGGCGTGGCGCAGGTCGTCATGGGCGAGGGCGACGGCTGGGTGCGCGGCTACGTCGCCGACACCGGCGAGCTGCTTTGGTCCTTCGACACGAACCCCAAGGACTCGCTGTGGCCGCGCACCCGCAACAACGTGATCTCGACCCCGGTGATCCTCGACGACCGCCTCTTCATCGCGAACGGGCAGGACCCCGAGCACGGGGAGGGCGTGGGCCACTTCTTCGCCATCGACCCGACGATGCGCGGCGACGTCACCGACTCGGGCCGGCTGTGGCATTACGACGTGATCCGCCGCTCGATCTCGACCGCCGCGGCGCACGAGGGGATCGTGTACATGCCGGACTTCTCCGGCTTCCTGCACGCGCTCGACATGGAGACCGGCGAGCCGCTGTGGGTGCATGACACCTTCGCCGCCGTCTGGGGATCGCCGGTCGTCGCGGACGGCAAGCTCTACCTCGGCGACGAGGACGGCGACGTGGTCGTGCTCCGACCCGGCCCGACCGAGGAAGTCCTGGCCGAGATGAACATGGGCAGCTCGGTGTACTCGAGCGTGGTCCCGGCGAACGGGACCCTCTACATCGCGAGCCGCAACCAGCTCTTCGCCATCGCCGAATAGGGCGGCTTGACCGGCGCATTCCCCCGGCGGCCGGGCGCGACCGCCGGAAGCTGGCGGCTGGACGACCCCTCGCCGGACGTCCTGCCCGACCTGCGGGCGCTGGCCGAACGGACGGGAGCGCGCCCGCTCGTCGCCGCCGACCCCGGCGTCGTCCGCGCCGGGATCGCGAGCCGGGTCGAAGAAGCGCTGCGGGAGGCCGGGCGCGAGCCGCGCGTCTTCTCCGACTTCGGCGCGAACCCGACCGAGAGCCAGGTCGCCGCGGGAGCCGCCTTCGCCAAGGAGACCGGGGCCGACTGCCTCGTCGGCTGCGGCGGCGGAAGCTCGCTCGACATGGCCAAGGGGATCGGCTTCCTGCTCGCGGGCGGGGGCCGGATGGAGGACTACCGGGGCCACGGGCGCCGCCGCTGCCCGCTTCCTCCGCTCTTCGGCGTGCCCACGACCGCCGGCACCGGAAGCGAGGCGCAATCGTACGCGCTCATCTCGCGCGACCGGGACCACGCCAAGCTGGCGTGCGGGGCGCCGGACGCCATGTTCCGCGCCGTAGTGCTCGACCCCGAGCTGACCCGCTCGGCCCCCGAAGCCGTCGCCCGCGCCGCCGGCTTCGACGCGGTGGCCCACGCGGTCGAGACCGCCGTGACGAAGACGCGCACCCCCGAATCGCTCGCGCTCAGCCGGGCGGCCTTCGCGCTGCTGGCGCGGGCGTTCCCCGGCGGGGCCCCGGCCGACATGCAGCTCGGGGCGTTTCTCGCGGGGGCCGCGATCGAGCGCTCCATGCTCGGCGCCGGACACGCCGCCGCAAACCCGTTGACCCGCCGCTACGGCGTCCCCCACGGCGAGGCGCTCGCGATCACCCTGCCGCGGGTGGTCCGCTGGAACGGCCCCGATGCGGAAGACGGCTACCGGGCGCTCCTCGAGGCCGCCGGGATCGAACCGGGGCCGAATCCGGCGGCGACCCTCGCGGATCTCCTCGAGGACTGGATCGAGACCGCCGGCCTTCCCCCAAGGCTCGACCACGGCCTCGGCGAGCTGCCCGACCTCGCCGCCGAAGCCGCCCGCGAATGGACCGGGCGGCACAACCCCCGCGCCTTCGCCGCCGAGGACGCGCTCCACATCTACCGAGCATGCGCCTGACCCTCCTCCTCGCCCTCGCCGCCGGCTCCGCCTCCGCCGGAGACTGGCCGCAGTTCCGCCGCGACGCCGGCCTCACCGGGGTCGCCGCCGAGGCGCTTCCCGACGACCTCGACGTGCGCTGGACCGCTCCGCTCGGGTTCTCGGTCGAGTCCTCCCCCGCCGTCGTCGATGGCGCGGTCTATGTCTCGGCGCTTCCCGACGTCGTGGTCCGGCTCGACCTCGCGACCGGCGCCGAGCGCTGGCGCTTCCAACCGTCCGCCGACCCCGACGGCGAGGACGATCTCTTCGGGGAGTCCTCCCCCGCGGTCGCGGGCGGGCTGCTGTATATCGGGGACCTCCTCGGCGTCGTCCACGCCCTCGACGCGGAGACGGGCGAGCCGCGCTGGACCTTCGCGACCGGGGCCGAGATCAAGGCCTCGCCGGTGGTGTCGGGCGATCTCGTGCTCATCGGCAGCTACGACCAGAAGTTCTACGCACTCGACCGGAAGACCGGGGCGCTGCGCTTTTCGGTCGAGACCGAGGGGCCGGTGCACGCGACCGCCGCGATCCGGGACGGGATCGCCTACATCAGCGGCTGCGACGGGTTCCTGCGGGGGGTGCGGCTATCGACCGGCGCCGAGGCGTTCCGGTTCGACTCGGGCGGCTACACCGCGGCTTCGGCGGCGATCGCGTCGGGGATCGCGTTCTACGGAACGTTCGACAACCAGGTGCTCGCGGTGGATCTGGACGCCGGGGCGCCGCGGTGGTCCTACGAGCATCCGCAGCGCCACTTCCCGTTCTACGCCTCGGCCGCGGTCCGCGGCGACCTCGTGATCGTCGCCGGACGCGACAAGCTCGTCCACGCGCTCGACCGCGCGTCGGGGGAGGCCCGCTGGACCTTCCGCGGCGGCGCGCGGTTCGACTCCTCGCCCGCGATCGCGGGCGACCGCGCGTACGTCGGCAACGCCGACGGGCGCCTCCACGTGCTCGACCTCGAGACCGGCGCGCCGGTCGCCGAGCACCACCTCGGGGCGGCGATCATGGGGTCGCCGGCGGTCACGGACGGGTTCCTGGTCGTGGGCACGCAGGACGGCGCGGTCTTCGGCCTCTCCGCCGCGACTCCCTGACCGCGCTTGGCCCCCGAACTCTGGTTCGCGTGGGTCGCCGCCACGACGGCGTTCATGATGGTCCCCGGCCCGACGATCCTCGTGGTGATCGGCTACGCGCTCGGAAGCGGCCGGAGTTCGGGGCGGTTCACCGTGCCCGGCGTGGTGCTCGGCGACGTGGTGGCGATGACCGCCTCGCTCGCCGCCGTGGCGGCGGCGCTGCATCTCTCGGACGCGCTCTTCCGGACGCTCGCCGTGGCGGGCGGCGCGTACCTGATCGTCCTCGGCGTCCGCCGCTGGCGCAGCGAGCCGGACGCGAGCGGCGAGGCGCGGTCGGGCTCCGGGCGCGCCATGTTCCTCGACTCGTTCGTGGTGACCGCGATCAACCCGAGGAGCATCGTCTTCTTCATGGCGGTCCTGCCGCAATTCGTGGAGCCGGAGCGCCCGTTGCCGCTACAGTTCGCAATCCTCGAAGCCACGTTCGTGGTTCTCGGGGGGATCGCGGTCGTGGGATGGATCCTGCTGGCCTCGGGATTGCGGGGACGGCTCGCGAGCCCGGAGTCGCGCCGGACCGCGAACCGGATCGGCGCCGCGCTCCTCGTCGGGGCGGGGCTCGTCGCGCTGGCGGCGCGGCGGCTCCCCTGACGCCGCCGCGCCGGTTGCGCTTTTCATCCGGTTTCGCTTCTGTTATGGTTGCGCTGCCCTTGTAACTTGGGCACGTTACTTGCCCCACGAGTTGTGCATATCGGAGGAACCTGACATGCTGAATTCCACGCGCGGACGCCGCTCCTGGCGCTTCTGGGTCCTGTCGCTCGGCTTGATCGCTGGCCTCGGGCTGCTCACCGCCGGCTGCGGGGACGACAAGCCCACTCCGACCCCCGCTCCAGCTCCGACCCCCGCTCCAGCTCCGGCTCCCGAACCGGCGCCCGAGCCCGAGCCCGAGCCCGAAGCCATCGCCGTTCCGACCGACCTCGCGGCCCAGTCCGGGTCCGGCTACGTCGAGTGGACGTGGACCGCGGTCAAGGACGTCAGCGGCTACTTCGTCGAGTACAGCGTCGGCGCGGCGTTCGTGGGCGGAGAGAACTTCACCGTCGTGACCGTGCCGAAATTCCGGCTGAGCAACCTCGCCAAGGACGCCGTGGCCCACGCCCGGGTGCGATCCCTCGTGGGAACCGTCGCCGATCCCCAGTTCAGCGACTGGACGGAGTCGGTGCGCGGCGTCGCGGGCACGCCTCCGGCGGTCGCTCTCGACACGCCCGACGACCTCGAGACCAGCGACCCGGGAGAGACCACCGTGGATCTCGCGTGGGACGCCGTGGACGACGCCGAGAGCTACGAGGTCCAGGCCCGCATCGGGACAGGCGACTGGGACGACGTGGACTGCGACGTGGACGACGTGGACGATCCGGAATGCACGGTGACCGGCCTCGAGGCCGACACCGAGTATGAGTTCCGAGTGCGCGCCGTTCCCGACGAGGACGACGAGACGATGGCCGCGAGCGAGTGGAGCGACACCGCCGAAGCGACCACGCTGAGCGGCTCTGGCGGCCCCAGGCCCGGCCCGGTGACCGGCTCCGGCGCCCTGAACGTCACCTGGCGCAGCGACGCAAACAACGTGACGTGGCGCTGGGACCAGGCTGGCGCTGACGTGGACTATCAGACGAAGCTGTCCGCGAGAGTGCTCGATCTGGACGCGCCATGCGACGACAGATCCATTCAGTGGCGAGACAATGACCTTGGCTTCGGAAACTCCTTCACGCAGGCCTACAACGGTCCCGATGGACACGCTCGCGTCCTTTGCGTTCGGGCGACTTGGACGGACTCCTCCGGCGAGCGACAGTTCGGCGACCCCTCGTGGTCGTGGGGAGCGCCTGCCCCAACTACGTTGGCGGGAGGGATGCCGAATTCGATCAACGCTGACGGCGTTACCGACACCATCTCCTGGGACGTCGAGATGTCCGACGTCGCCGCCATCGAGTACGAGTTCCGGTATCTCGTGGACCGAATGGCGATCAAGACGGACAACATCGATCCGAGGAAGATCGATCAGGGTACGTGCGACGCAGCTCAGACGTCCGACACGCTGAGCGGAGCGACTGTTGACCGGTACACGACTACTGGAGCCCTCACTCCGCACTCCGAGTACTACCTGTGTTACCGAGCGCAGAATGAGAACGGACGTTCCGACTGGAAGTTCTCTGACATTCCGGTCGAGACCGTTTCCGCGCCGATCGTTTCGATCCGTGGAGGCCGGTGGGTCTCAGAGTCCTCCGACGACCCGGACCGGGCCAACGCCGGCAACATTCGTTTCACCATCCGCCGCGCGGCCGACAGTTGGGCGTTCCCGAAGGCCGCCGACGAAGAGATCACAAACTACGCGTTTCGCAGGTATGTCGTGAGGGACGACGACGAAAATCCTCCCGACCCACTGGAAGCCTGCCGCGGTGGCAATGGCTTGACGCCGAAGACCGCCACTGCTCCGACCGCGACAACGGCCACCTGGGATCAAGACGTCACCCGACGAGTTGTCGCGGCCACGTACTACGTCTGCGCTGCCCCCGTCCAGAACAAAGACCTGGATGCTTGGACGCTGAGCAACGGCGTACGCCTTCCTGCGATCCCCACGCCCTGACCTGATTCCCGACTCCCCAGCAGGCCCGCTCCACAAGGAGCGGGCCTGCTCCCTTTTTCGCTTCCGCCGAGATCGAAGCGATGTCCCGTCCCCCTTTTCGCTGCGCTCCACGCAGGAAATCACGACCGCGGCGGCGAAGGGAGTTGTCCGTCGCGTGCGCATCGTCCGCATTGAGATCGAGAACTTTCGGCCCATCCGACGCGTCGCGCGCGACCTCGGCGAGATGACCGTCCTGGACGGCCCCGACAACGCCGGCAGGACAGCCTTTCTCGAGCCGCTCCGCCTCGCGCTTCGGAATTCCTCCGGGCAGCTTGGGTCGAGCTCTACGGAACATGACGTCCACTTTACGATCAGCGCGTCGGCGGCGTTGACCAAGACGAAAGCCGAGGAGATCCGCGCGGAGCTCCATTCGACCGGGAAGAAGACCGAGGACAACTGGGGCGCGGCCGGCAAGGGCGGTCTCAGCGCGACCTGGAACGCCACCGGATTCAGGCAGACGGACGGCCGGAGCCCCCCCGAACTTCATCGACCACGACTACTACGCCTGCGTCCATTCGACGGCCGCGAGGAATGGGCCCTACATCGTGAGCGACAATGTCAGCGTCACGGCTCCCTGACCGACTCCGGGCCCGCTTATCGGGACGCCTCGAACGCCCGCACCCGCCGGCGGGCCTCATCGAAGAGGCGCTCGTAGTTCCGCAGGCGCAGCGCCTCGCCGGCGTCCGCGCCGAGCCGGTCGAGGAGCGGCTCCCAGACGGCCAGGTTCCGCAGGTAGGCGGCCTCGTCCCGGGGAGTCACGGCGTCGGAACCCAGCAGGAACCGCGTCGGAAAGCGCTCGACGAGATCGGCCCACGCCGGGTCGTCGGCGATCTGCTCCGCGACGACGTCCCACGAGAGATCGAGGTGCAGATGGGCGTAGCGGTCGTCCTCCAGCACGTCCTCCAGCAGGTCCACGTATCCGTCCGTCGGCTCGACGAAGCGCCCGAGCCCGGAGTGCGCCCAAACAATGGTCGCGTCCGGGTGGTCGGCGACGAGCTCGAGGAAGGCGTCGAAGTGCGCCGGATGGGCGTCCGCGTGCGGCAGGATGACGTCCGCGTCGTTGTGGACGAGCGCGAGCAGGCCGGACTCGGCGGCGAACTCGAGGATCCGGTCGAGCGCCGGGTTGCGGAGGCTCGCCGCGTGGCCGAGCGTCTTGGGAGTCACGACTTCCTTGTGGATGGAGAACTCGCCGATTCCGCTGAACACTCCGGGGTACATGCGAAGCGCGCGCTCGATGTGGTCCGCCGCGTACATGTCGGTGGGGTTGAAGCCGGTGATCATCGGGTCCAGCCGGGCGCGGTCCGCTTCGGGGAGCGCGAGCACCGCCTCGGCGACCATGGCGTCCACGAACGAGTAGTAGTACAGCGGCGCGTCGGTGCGCAGGTAGTAGTCGGGGGCGCGGTCCCCCGAGACGTGCGGATCCCACTTCTGCTGGAGCGGGATGGGCATGACGGTGGAACGGCCCACCCGATCGCCCATCATCCCGAGGAAGTCCCGTAAATCGATCTGGCGCTGGATGTAGTCCGTCGCATGGAAGTGGACGTCGTGGAATTCCGGCTGGCCGGCGGCGGGCGCGGCGAGGGCGCCGAGGAGGAGCGCGGCGGCGAGCTTCTGCATGGCGGGGAAGCGTAGGCTACCTGGGCGGCGTATCGGTCGGGGCGACGTACAGTTCGACGCGACGTGGACCGGGGCGGGCGGTTCCGTCCGTTCAGGGCCCCGTCAGAGTGGAGCAACCCATGTTCGAGCAACGGCGAATCCGCAATTTCCGGGGCTGGAAGATCTCCACATCTCCCGTCTCGGCCCAATCAATCTGTTCGCCGGGGGAAACAGCGTCGGGAAGACCTCCTTGCTCGAAGCGCTCTTCCTGTTGGCCGGCGCTGGACACGCCGGGCTGATCATGCGGGTTACCGGATTCCGCGGCGTCGTGGATTTCGCGGGATCGCCCGATGCGATCCAGAACACGATCTGGAAGCCCCTCTTCTCACAGCTCGACCTGAAACGGTCGATCAAGCTTGGCGGCCAGCATCGAGATCACGGTTCCTAGGCGCTGACCATTCGCGTTGACCGCGAGGACGGATCACTCGCTGTCCCGGTCCGTGGGGACCAATCAGAAGCCAATGGCAATGGGTGCAACCGCGCACCCGCCGCGATCGCGACGCAAGCCGAGACCGTCCGGTTGCCAACCCTTTCGCTGTCCCATGAGCAGAATTCCAGACGGGAGCCGACCCGGCGATTCGGGAAGGACGGCAAACTGTCGATGGACTGTCCCGAGGCAACGCAGTTTCGGGGCGCGTTCCTGTCGGCGGCCAATCGAAATGCTACGGAAGACGCGAATCGGCTCTCCGTGCTGCGCAGGCGGAAGCGCGAGGGTTTGCTTCTTCACTCGCTGAAGGCGCTCGAGCCTCGATTGCAGAGCCTTGAGGAAAACGTCCCATCACGCCGTGCATCGACGAGTTCTTCGACTGCGTCGCCCGAGTGGACGGCTCGTCGCGCCCACGGCGAAGGCGCGGTCGCGAGCCTTCCTCGCGACGACCTCCGCTCCCCAGGCGTCCGTCGGGGTGGCGGCGAAGAAGGCGCTCTGGAACCTCGACCACGAACGCCTGGGCGAAGTGCGGGAGTTGCTTCGCCGGCTCGCGGCGCCCGGTCAGGGGCTCGGCGGGTCCATCGGGCCGTAGTACCCCCGGCGCGCCCGCACCTTCGGGTCGTCCAGCCCGTCGGCGACGACGCGCACCTCGATGTCCCGGTAGCGGCCCTCGCGCTTCAGGTTGCTGGACACGTAGCCGATGGCGTACTGGCTGTGGAGCTCGTCGAGGATGCGGTCGTAGAGCTCGTCGATCTGGTCGAGCGAGGACGCCACCGCGTGCGAGCCGCCGGTCTCCTCGGCGATGGCCCGCAGGAAGCGCGAGTTGTGAAAGAGGTCCCGGGCGCGCGCCCGGTCGCCGAACTGGATCGTGTGGATGGTGGTGTCGCCGAGCTTGACGAGGTCCATGGCCTCGCCGAAGCTGAGCGCCGAGCGCGAGTCGGCTCCGTCGCTGAACACCGCGAGCGTCTTGCGTCCCTCGTAGTCCCAGACGCGGTCGAGGAACGTCGCCACCGAGTCGTAGAGCGCGGTCCAACCGTCGGCCTCGATGTCGTAGATGCGGTTCGCGATGGTCCGCTGGTCGTCCGACGAATACTCGGAAAGCCGGATGTTCTCGTCGAAGCTGATGACGAAGAGATGCTCTGCGGGCGGAATGTTGGTCAGGAACTTGATCGCCGCCTCGTGGAGCAGGCTCATGTCCTTCTCCATGCTGCCCGACGAGTCGAGGAGCAGGCCGATGACGTTGCGGCCGGGCGTGTCCTCCTTCGCTTCCGGGGGCAGCTCGACCCACGACTCGTCGAGCCCGGCGCCGAAGATCAGGATCTCCTGCTCGACTCCATCCTCGAAGACGCGGAAATCCGCCGCCGTCAGTCCGGTGACGAAGTCCCCGTCGCGATCCGTGACCGCGACCGGCACCGAGACGAGATCGACCCCCGCCTCGAAGCGCGGGATCTCCTGAGCCGCGGCCGGAAGCGCCAGCAGGATCGCGGCGGCGCCGAGCCTCATGCCCCGCATTCTCCCACCTTCCCGATCAGACGAACCCCCGCACCGCCCGGATCGCCAGCTCGAACCGGTTGAACGGCGGCATCACGTACACCCCCTCGGCCAGGTCGCGCGAGACGGCCACCATCTCCCGCGCCACCTCGACCCCGACGGACCGCGCCGCCTCGGCGTCCGGCGCCCGCGCCATGCGCTCGCGCACCGGCTGCGGCACCGTCATCCCGGGCACCTCGTTGTGGAGGAACTCGGCGTTGCGCGAGCTCACGAGCGGCAGCACCCCCACGAGGATGGGAACCCGAGAGTCCCGGATCGCCTCGAGGAAGCGCTCGAGGACCCGCGGCTCGTACACCGGCTGGGTGAGGCCGTAGCTCGCTCCCGCCTCCACCTTGCGGCGGAACTTCCCGACTTCCGCCTCGAGGTCCACCGCCGCCGGGTTCGCGCCCACGCCGGCGAGGAACGGCAGCGGCGCGCCGACGGGATTTCCGGCGAGGTCGAGCGCCCGGTTGAGCGACGAGAGGATGCGCACGAGCCCCACCGAATCGAGATCGAAGACCGGGGTGGCGTGCGGGTAGTCGCCGAGCTTCGGCGGATCGCCGGTCACCGCCAGCACGTTGCGCAGCCCGAGCGCGTGCGCCCCGAGCAGATCCGCCTGGATCCCGATCAGGTTCCGGTCGCGGCACTGGTAGTGGAGGATCGTCTCGAGCGCCCCCTCCCGCTCGAGCAGCGCGGCGAACGCGATCGCGCTCATCCGGGCGCTGGCGCGGGGTCCGTCCGCCACGTTCGCGAATCGCACGCCGGCGGCGGCGAGCGACCGCGCCTTCTTCAAGAGCGGCGCCGCGTTCGCGCCGCGGGGCGGGTCGAACTCCACCGAGACCGCGAACCGCCCCTCGGCGAGCGCCGCCCCGAGGCCCGAGCGATCCCGGCTCGGGACCGGCTCCTTCGCCTCGCCGCCCCGGCGCGACCCAGCTCCGGCCGCCGCCGGGATCGCCCGGCCCGACGCGGAAAGCGCCCGGACGGCACCGGCGATCGCGCCCAAGTGCTCCTCGCCGGTGCCGCAGCAGCCGCCGATGAGCCGCGCCCCGAGCCGCAGGAAGCGCTTCGCGAAGTGCGCCATGTAGTCCGGCGAGGACGGATAGAGGAACCGGTCGTCCACCCGCTCCGGAACGCCCGCGTTGGGCTGCGCGGCGAGCGGCAGCGCGGTCGCGCCGCGCATCTCCTCGAGGGCGTCGCAGGTCGTGGCCGGCCCGCGGCCGCAGTTGGAGCCGACCGCGTCCGCGCCGGCGCTCTCGAGTGCGGCCGTCACCGCCTTCGGGGTCTCGCCGGCGGCCGCGGTCCCCTGCTCCGAAAACGTCATGAGCGCGACGACGGCGAGGTCCGGCGCGGCTTCGCGCGCCGCGGCGAGCGCGAGAAGGCACTCGGCGAGGCTCGTGAAGGTCTCGATCTGGAACCCGTCCACGCCGGCTTCGGCGAGCGCCGCGCACTGCTCCCGAAACGCCTCGCGGACCTCGTCGCGCAGCGCCTGCGGCGCGTACGGGCCGACGCTCTCGCCAGTGGGGCCGACCGAGCCGAAGACGAGCGCCTTGCGGCCGGCCGCGCGGCGCGCGATCTCGACCCCGGCGGCGTTGATCGCGGCGACTTCCGAACCGAGGCCGTGCCGGCGGAGCTTGAAGCGGTTCGCGCCGAAGGTGTTCGTGGTGACCAGTTCGGCGCCCGCCGCCAGGTGCCCCGCGTGGATCGCGTGGACGCGGGCCGGATCGGACCGGTTCAGGTCGTCGAAGCAGCGCCGCACCGACACGCCGCCCCGGTAGAGCGCGGTCCCGACCGCTCCGTCGGCGACCCGCGGGCGCTCCCGCAGGAAAGCGGTGAACTCGTCGCGGCGCACGCGGGGATTCTAGGAAGCGCGGCATAGAATCCGCGCCGATCCCTCATGCTCACCGGACTGGTCGATACGGTCCGGGAGGCGGTTCGGGACCTCGGCGTCCCGAAACCGCGGGTCGTCGCGGACACCCCCGCCAGCCCGGACCGGGGCGACGTCGCGTTCCCCGCCGCGCTCGCCCTCGCCCGCGTCCTCCGGCGGCCGCCCCGCGAGATCGCGGCCTCGATCGCTGCGTCGCTCGAAGCTCATCCGGCCGTGCGGCGGGTCGAAGTCGCCGGCCCGGGCTACGTGAACGTGTTCCTCGACCGGGAGCGCTGGCTGCGCGCCGCCGCCGAACCGCCGACGCAGGCGCCGGACGGGCTGCGCATCGTCGAGCACACCTGCATCAACCCCAACAAGGCCGCGCACATCGGCCACCTGCGGAACGCGGCGCTCGGCGATTCCTTCGCCCGCATTCTGAAGTTCCTCGGCCACGCGGTCGAGATCCACAACTACATCGACGACACCGGGGTGCAGGTGGCCGACGTGGCGCTCGGCTTCGTCGCGCTGCGCGGGCTCGACGCCGACGCAGTGCGGGAGCTCGCCCGGAAGCCGCGCTTCGACTACCTCTGCTGGGAGCTCTACACCGAGGTCTCGCGCTGGCTGGAAGAGGATCCGGAGCGGGCGGAGCTGCGGCGCGAGGCGCTGTGGGGCCTCGAACACGGCGATCCGCCGTGGTCGGAGATCGGCGCGATCGTCGCGGATCGGGTCGCGCTTCGCCACGTCGAGACGATGGAGCGGATCGGGGCGCGCTACGACGTCCTGCCCTGCGAGAAGACGATCCTTCGGCTCCGCTTCTGGGACCGCGCGTTCGAGCTGCTGCAGGAGCGCGGCGCGATCCGGCTGAGCGACTCCGGCAAGAACCGGGGCTGCTGGGTCATGGACACCCCGCTCGCGCAGGACGGCGAGAAGGTGATCGTCCGCTCGAACGGCACCGTGACCTACGTGGGCAAGGACATCCCGTATCAGTTGTGGCAGATCGGCCTGCTCGGCCTCGAATTCCGCTCCCGCCGGTTCCACTGCTATCCGGACGGCGCCACCGCGTGGATCACGACCGACGGGGAGGCGGACCCGGACGCGCCGACGTTCGGCGCCGGCGCGGTCGTCCACCACGTGATCGACGCCCGCCAGTCCTACCCGCAGCAGATCGTCCAGGAGGCCGTCGCCCGCCTGACGACGGAGGCGGACCGCGCCCGGACGCGGCACTTCGCCTACGAGATGGTCTCGCTCACGCGGGCGACGCTCGAGCGGCTCGGCCTCGGCGACGGCTCGGGGCGCGGCAGCGTGGAGGTGTCCGGGCGCAAGGGCATTGGGGTGAAGGCGGACGACTTCCTCGACGCGCTCATCGAGCGGGCCGGGGAGGAGGTCGCGCGTCGGAATCCCGACCTCGACGAGGCGGCGCGGTGGGCGCTGGCGCGGGACGTCGCCGTCGGGGCGCTGCGGTACCTGATGGTCAAGGTCACGAAGAGCCAGATCATCGCGTTCGACCTCGACGAGGCGCTCAGCTTCGACGGCGCGACCGGCCCGTACCTCCAGTACGCGGCGGTCCGCGCCCGCAACATCCTCGTGCGCATCGGCGCGGAGGTTCCCGATCGTCCGCCCGCTCCCCTGCCCGACCTCGACCGTCGCCTCGACGCGCTCGATCCCGAGGAGTCCACCGCGCTCTGGACGCTGATGCGCGAGGCCGCCTCGCTGCGGGACGCGGCCGCCCGCGCCGCGGAATCCGAGGAACCCCAGATCCTCGCCCGCTGGGCCTACGACGGCGCCCAGCGCTTCAACGCCTTCTACCACCGCTACCGGATCGCGGGCGAGCCGGACGCGAACGCCCTCGAGCTGCGGGCGCACGCGGTCGCCTGCTTCCTCGCGTGGCACGCGGCGGGGATGGCGCTGCTCGGCATCCCCGCCCCGGAGCGCATGTGAGAGTCCGGGTCGCGCTCACGCTGCTCGCCGCCGGCGCGCTCGGATTCGGGGCGGGCCACGCGGTCCGCAGCTACCGGGTCGAGGGCCGCAGCATGGCGCCGGCGCTCCAGCCGGGGGAGCGCATCCTCATCAGCCCGGCGGGGTTCCGGTGGTTCGGCGTGGATCGCGGCGATCTCGTCGTGTTCGACCATCGGGAGACCGCGATGGTGAAGCGGGTGGTGGCGCTTCCGGGAGACACGGTGCGGTTCGCCGCTCGCCGGGGCCGCGCCCCCGCGCCGCTGGTCCTCGACGGCGACCGCTACTTCGTGCTCGGGGACAACCGCGGGCGCAGCCGGGACAGCCGCCAGTTCGGCGCGGTCGCGGGCGAGGCCATCGTGGGGAAGGTGCTGTTCCGCTACTGGCCGCTTGAACGGATGGGCCGGCTGTGAACGTCCGGACGCTCGACCTCCCGCCGGGCGGGTTCTTCGGGGCGTGGGCGCGGGATCCGGGCGGGTTCGCCGAGTTCCTGCCCGATCCGTTCGCTCCGGACGCCGAGCGGGACGCGGTCGAGCGGACGCTGAGCCTCGCCCGACCCCGGGAGGCGGTCGCAGAGGCGCTCGTCCGGCAAGGCGGCGAGGCAGCCGGCCGCCTCGCCGATCCGAGCGCGGTCGCGATCGTCACCGGCCAGCAGCCGGGTCTCCTCGGCGGACCGCTCTACGGGCTCGCGAAGGCGATCTCGACGGTCGTGGCGGCGCG
This sequence comes from Vicinamibacteria bacterium, assembly GCA_965199715.1. Taxonomy (GTDB): domain Bacteria; phylum Acidobacteriota; class Vicinamibacteria; order Marinacidobacterales; family Marinacidobacteraceae; genus CBDATA01. The sequence continues at coordinate 98,226 of OZ241322.1, read as the reverse complement.
GCGATTCGAGGAGCGCGCCGGGCGCCCGGCGGTGCCGGTGTTCTGGGTCGAGGGCGACGACCACGATTTCGAGGAAATCCGGACCGCGTGGATCCTGGATTCGGGCGGGAAGCCGGTCTCGCTGCGGTACGCCCCGGACGACGAGGCGCCGGGAACGCCGGGATCGGTGCGCCGGCTGGACGACAACGTCCTGACGCTGCTGGACGAGTTCGAGCGGACGCTGCCGAAGACGGCGTTCTCCGAAGAAACGGTCGCCGCCGCGCGCGACGCCTACCGGCCGGGCCGGACGCTCGCGGGCGCCTTCGCCCGGCTGCTCGCGTGGCTGACCCGGGGGTCCGGACTCGTCGTGATGAACCCGAGCGACCCGGCGCTGAAGGCGCTGGCGACGCCGGTCTATCGGGCGGCGCTCGACCGGCAGGACGAGGCGCGGGCGCTCGTGGAGTCGACGAGCGCGCGAATCGAGGCGCGGGGGTTCGCGCCGCAGGCGAGCCCGACCGGGTACGGCGTCTTCCGAACGGTGGACTCCGTCCGCAGCCGCGCCGAGCCGCCGTGGCCGGATCTGGAGTCCGCGCCGGAACGCGCGAGCGCCGCGGTGCTCTTGCGCCCGCTGGTCCAGGACGCGCTCCTCCCCACCGCGGCGTACGTCGCGGGGCCGTCGGAGCTCGCCTACCACGCGCAGATGGGAGCGCTCTACGAACTCCACGGAATTCCGCGGCCGCTGGTGCTGCCGCGGCACCTCGTCAGCATCCTGCATCGGCCGGCGCTGCGGGTTCTGGACGAGGACGGGATCGGCTTCGATGAGCTCTCGCACGCCGACGAGGCCGCGCTCAACCGGCGCTCCGGCGATCCCCGTTCCGACGCGGCGCTCGCTTCGGCGCGGGCCGCGAACGAGGAACGGCTCGCCGCGGTCGAGGCGGCGCTCGGGGCGCTCGACCCGAGCCTCGCCGGAGCCGTCGCCCGCGCGCGGGGCAAGGTGCTGGGCATCCTCGGCGATCTGGAGGGCAAGGCGCTGCGGGCGGCCAAGCGGCGCGACCAGGAGCGGCGGCGGCGCTTCCTGCGGGCGCGGAACGCGCTCTTCCCCGGCGGCGCGCCGCAGGAGCGTCGGCTGGGGCCGCTCGTCTTCGCCGGGCGCTACGGGCCCGGCTTCGCCTCGACGCTCGCCGACGGGATGTCCGACCCGGCGGCCGGCCGGCTCCGGCGGAACCTGCTCGTTCCCTGACCTACTCACCGGCCACGAAGCCCGGCGGGTCCACGTCCGGATCGGAGTTGCCCTCGGGCCGGCTGTAGAGGACGCGGGCGTGGAAGACGTCCCACTGGGTGAAGTGGGGCGGGTCGAGGACGCCGGAGTACCACATGTGCGAGGGCCGAAAGCCGCCGAGCGGGTGGTAGAGGCCGAGCACGTGCCCGATCTCGTGGTGCGCGGCGAAGGTCTGCTCGAAGTGCCGGAAGACGACCACGTTCGCCGGTCCGCCGACCCGGTAGGCGAAGGCGTCCCCCACGCCGATCTCGGACTCCACCTCGGCGGCGTTCCAGCGCAGCACGACCGTGCCCGGCGTCATGTCGGCGGGCGGGTCCGTCGTGACGTGGACCCGCTCGCCGGTGAAGCGGCCGCCGGTGAGCAGCGGCACGGTCACCCGGATCGCTTCCAGGACGAGCTCGATCGCGGCTTCGGGAACCAGGTCGCCGGTCGTGGGCTCGGGGTTGGAATCGACGTAGAAGACCGGCTCCTGGTTCCAGCGGCGCAGCGGCTCCAGGTCGCCGCCGCCAGCGCCGTTTCGGGCCAGCTCCCGATAGAACCGCAGGTCCCACGGGGCCGCCTCGGGGATGAGGTCGAGCCGCAGGTCGGCGTTGGGCGCCCGGATCGTCGTCACGCGCTCCACAAAGCCGGGGGCGGAGAGCGTGATCCGGTGCGTCCCGACGGGGAGGTCCAGCGAGAATCGGCCGTCCGAGCCGGCGCTCGCGGTCCGCTCCCCGGCGCGCAGCGTCGCGCCCGGGGCCGGGACGCCGGTGACCGTAGCGACGACCATGCCCCGCACGTTCGCCGCGGATGGCGGAGTCGGCGCGACCGAACTCGGTTCGGAGCCGCCGCAGCCGACGAGGAGCGGCAGCGCGAGGAGGACGCGCCGCAACTCAGCGCCTTCGTCCCGGCGGTCCGATCTCGCCGCTCGTCGCTCCGGTGAACGTCGCGTTGGCGAGCTGGCCGATGAGATTCCCGCTGGTGCGCAGGTGGTCGAGCGGCCGCTCCACCGCGAACACGAGCGCGGCGAGCGTGACCGGAAGGCCGACGGCGTCCAGCAGGATGGTCAGGTTCACGAAGCTCGCGCCCGGCACCGCCGCGACCGCGAGCGAGGAGAGGATCGCGGTCACCCACAGCAGGAAGAGTTCGGGGCCGTCGAGCGAGCGGCCCACGAGCTGGGCGATGCAAAGCACCGAGACGACTTGGTAGATCCCGCTGGAATCGCGTCCGGCGGCGGCCCCGAGCGGCAGCACGAACCCAGCGGCGCGCTCGGTGATCCCGGTCTCGCGCGGCACGGCCACCATGGACGCCGGAAGCGCCGCCGCGGTCGAGACCGCCGCGAAGGCGATCGGAAGCGGCTCCCGCAGCGCCCGAAGGAAGTTGCCGAGCGGCTGCCGGGCGAGAACGCGAACCGCGCCGACGTGGACGAACGTGACGTGCGCGAGGATCGCGAGGAAGACCACGGCGCAGTACCACGCGAGCGCGCCGAGGATGCCGAGCCCGCTGCGGCCCACCACCGCGGCGAGGATCGCGAACACGCCGAACGGGGCGAGCAGCACCACCCAGTGGACCACCTTGTACACGAGCTGGTTCATGCCCCGCACGACGCGCACGAGGCCGTCCAACCGGTCGATCCCCACCGCCCGCACCGCCACGCCGAAGAGGATCGCGAGGAAGAGGATCTGGAGGACGTCGCCGTCCACGAACGCGCTGAAGACGTTCGTCGGGACGACGCCGATGAGGACGTCGAGGGCCGACCGGGGCTCGCCCGTCACCGCCGGAGCCGTTCCGCTCCCCTCCAGCGAGGCGCGGGTCGCGGCGTCCAGACCCTCGCCCGGGCCGAGCGCGGCGGCGACGCCGATCCCGACGGCGAGCGCGATCGAGAGCGTGACGAGGTTGTAGGCGACCGCCCGGACGCCGACGCCCGAAACCGACCGCGCCCCGTGGCCGATGATGGCCACCGCCAGCGTGAGGAAGATCATCGGGGCGATGATCATCCGCAGCAACTGGACGAAGAGATCCGCAACCGGCTGGAGCAGGGACGCCGGTTCGCCCACGAGCGCGCCGACGAGGATTCCGGCGACCGCGCCGATGACGACCTGAAGGTGGAGGGGGATGCGGCTCACGGCGCCCGGCAATCCTACCCCTACACTTCCGGGCGCCAATGACCGCTCGCGACGACCGCCACGGGGCGCTGCTGGACGCCCTGGCGCAGCGCATCCTGCTCATCGACGGCGCGATCGGGACCATGATCCAGCGGGAGCGGCTCGACGAGGCGGGGTATCGGGGCGAGCGGCTTCGCGACCACCCGCAGCCGCTCGCCGGCCTCGGCGACGCGCTCTGCCTGACCCGGCCCGAGCTGGTGCTCGGGGTGCATCGGCGCTACCTCGCGGCGGGAGCCGAGGCGCTGACCACGAACACGTTCACCGCGACCTCGATCTCGCTCGCCGACTACGGCGCGGCGAGCCTCGCGTTCGAGATCAACCGGGCGGGCGCGGCGCTGGCGCGGCGGGCGGGCGGGCCGGAGGTCTTCGTGCTCGGCTCCATGGGGCCCACGAACCGCACGCTCGGGATCTCCCCCGACGTGGCCGACCCGGCGCATCGCGCGCTGGGCTACGACGAGCTGCGCGACTCCTACGCAGAGCAGGCGTCCGGGCTGCTCGAGGGCGGGGCCGACGTCCTTCTGGTGGAGACCTGCTTCGACACGCTGAACGCGAAGGCGGCGCTGGACGCCGCCACCGAAGCCATCGACCGGGCGCCGGGCCGCGCCGGCCTGGTGGTCTCGTTCACCGCGGTCGATCGGAGCGGACGGAACCTGACCGGGCACACCGCGGAGGCGTTCTGGATCTCGGTCGGCCACGCCGCGGTCACGGCGGCCGGAATCAACTGCTCGCTCGGCCCCGGGGCGATGCGCCCGTTCGTTCGGGATCTGGCGCGGGAGGCGGCGGTTCCCATCACGCTCGCGCCGAACGCCGGGCTTCCGAACGAGCTCGGCGAGTACGACGAAACCCCCGAGGCGATGGCCCGGGAGATACGCAGCCTCGCCGGGGACGGCCTCGTGAATGCGGTCGGGGGGTGCTGCGGAACCGGCCCCGAGCACGTCGAGGCGATCGGGGCGGCGGTCCGGGACGTGCCGCCGCGCGGCGTCCCCCGCCCCGCGCGCCGCCTCCGCCTCGCCGGGACCGAGCCGCTCGTGCGCCCCGAGGGCAGCTTCCTCGTGATCGGCGAGCGCACGAACGTCACCGGCTCCCGCAAGTTCGCCCGCCTCGTCCGCGAGGAGCGGCTGGAAGAGGCGCTCGCGGTCGCGCGGGACCAGGTGAGCAGCGGCGCGAACCTCATCGACGTAAACATGGACGACGCGCTTCTGGACGCGGAGGCGGCGATGGAGCGGTTCCTCCGGCTGGTGGCGATGGAGCCGGAGGTCGCCCGCCTCCCGATCATGATCGACAGCTCGCGGCAGGGCGTGCTGGAGCGCGGGCTTCGGGCGGCGCCCGGCAAGTGCGTCGTGAACTCGCTCTCGCTGAAGGACGGCGAGGACGCCTTCCTGCGGGCGGCGGAGCGGGTGCGCCGGTTCGGGGCCGCGACAGTGGTGATGGCCTTCGACGAGCGGGGCCAGGCGGTGGACCGGGAGCGGAAGACGGCGATCGCGGCGCGGGCGGCGCGCCTTCTGGTCGAGCGCGTCGGTTTTCCGCCCGAGGACGTGATCCTCGACCCCAACGTGCTCGCGGTGGCCACGGGAATTCCCGAGCACGACCGCTACGCGCTGGAGTTCCTCGCGTCGCTGCCGCTCATCAGGGAGGCGTGCCCGGGGTCGCTGCTCTCCGGCGGAGTCTCGAACGTCTCGTTCGCGTTTCGGGGGAACGAGGCGGTGCGCCAAGCCATGAACTCGGTCTTCTTGCACCACGCGATCGCCGCCGGCCTCGACATGGCGATCGTGAACGCCGGGAGGCTGCCACCGATCGACTCGATTCCCGAGGCGCTGCGCGAGCGGGTGGAGGACGTGCTCCTCGCCCGCCGTCCGGACGCGACGGAGCGGCTCGTCGAGGCGGCCGCCGGAGCGCGGGCGCGGCTTCGCAGCCGCAAGGCCGAGCGGCGGGACGACCTGCCGGTGGGCGAGCGGCTCGCCCGGGCGGTCCTCGAAGGCGTTCTCGACCACATGGAGCGGGACGCCGTGGAAGCGCTCGGCGAGCATGGCGAGGCGCTTGCGGTGATCGAGGGGCCGCTCATGGACGGGATGCGCGTCGTCGGCGACCGGTTCGGGGCCGGGCGGATGTTCCTGCCTCAGGTGGTCAAGAGCGCGCGGGTGATGAAGCGGGCGGTCGCCGCGCTCGAGCCCTTCATGGAGACCGACGCCGGCGCGCGGCGCGGCTCCATCGTGCTCGCGACGGTGCGCGGCGATGTCCACGACATCGGCAAGAGCATCGTGGGCATCGTGCTGGCCTGCAACGGCTACCGGATCCACGACCTCGGGGTCATGGTCCCGGCGGACCGGATCCTCGACGCCGCGCTGGACTCGGAGGCCTCGCTGATCGGGCTTTCCGGCCTCATCACGCCGTCGCTCGACGAGATGGAGCGCTTCGCCGAAGAAATGGAACGCCGGGGGGTCGCGACGCCGCTGCTGATCGGCGGGGCGACGACCTCGGTCCGCCACACGGCGCTGCGGATCGCCCCCAAGCGCGCCGCGCCGGTGGTGCACGTGGCGGACGCGTCCCGGGCGTCGGGGGTGGCGGCGGCGCTCCTCGGCGCGGACCGGGACGCGTTCGTCGCACGGAACCGGGACGAGCAGGAAGCGATCCGCCGGCGCGACCCGCGCTCCCGGCCGAAGCTGCTGGGCCTCGAGGAGGCCCGCGCCCGCGCTCCCCGGTTCGCGCGCGCGGAGTCGGTGCGCCCCGAGTTCTTCGGGTTCCGCCGGCGGAGCGTTCCCGTCGTCGATCTCGTCCCGTACATCGACTGGACGCCGTTCTTCCACGCCTGGCAGTTCCGGGGAACATTCCCGGCGCTCCTCGACCACCCCTACGCCGGTCCCGCCGCCCGCGAGCTTCACGACGCCGCCCGGGCGCGGCTCGAGGGGCTGGACGGTCTCTCGGGCGAGGCGGTCTTCGGGCTGTTCCCGGCGGTCTCGGTCGGGGACGACCTCGAGGTCCGCGATCCCGAGGACCCGCAGCGGGCGCTTCGCCGCATCCCGACGCTCCGCCAGCAGGAGGATCGGCCCGGCCCGCGCCTCGCCGCCGCCGACTTCCTCGATTCCGAAGCGGACACGGTCGGGCTGTTCGCCGTGACCGTCGCCGGGCTGGACGATCTCGTGCGGGCGGCGGAGGGAGACGACTACGACGCGCTGCTCCTGCGTTCGCTCGGCGACCGGCTGGCCGAGGCGCTCGCCGAGAAGACCCACCAGGAGGCGCGGCGCGCGCTCGGCTACGGGCGCGACGAGAACCTGGCACCCGAGGATCTGCTGCGGGAGGCGTACCAGGGGATCCGGCCCGCGCCCGGCTATCCCGCGACGCCCGACCTCGGAATCCTCGCCGACGTGTTCGAGCTTCTGGACGCCCCGGCGCGGATCGGGGTCGCGCTCACCGAGAACTTCGCGATCCATCCGGCCGCGTCGGTGGCCGGGATGTACTTCGGAAGCCCCGAAGCGCGGTACTTCAGCGTCGGCCGGATCGGCCGGGACCAGTTGCGCGACTACGCGCTCAGGAGGGGGATTCCGGCGGAGCGCGCGGAGACGCTGCTGCGGCGCCTGCTGGGCTGACCGGCCCGTCGGCGCACTCGCGCAGGCAGTTCGCCTTCGTCCGCGCCACCGGGCCTCCCTCGGGGCCGCGCGCGAGGCCCAGTTCGGCGAGCCGCCGCTTCAGGAAGGCCCAGGACTCGAGCGAGCGCTCGGGGGCGCAGCACCTGGGCTTCGTCGCGTCCGCGCAGAGGAAGATCCGGCGCCGGATCGCTCCGAGGCGCAGCCCGGCGGCGCGCTCCGCCGCCCGGTCCCCGCCATCAGCTCGCGGCGCGGACGCCCGTCGGGCAGGAGACGCCGGTACCGGCGAGGCCGCAGTACCCCCACGGGTTCTTGTCGAGGTACTGCTGGTGGTACTCCTCGGCGAAATGGAACGCCGGCGAGGGCCGGATCTCGGTCGTGATCGCGCCGAGCCCGGCGTCCCGGAGGCGCGCCTCGAAGGCGTCGCGCGAGGCGAGCGCGGCGTCCCGCTGCCGGTCGCCCACCGTATAGAGCGCCGAGCGGTACTGCGTGCCGACGTCGCCGCCCTGGCGCATTCCCTGGGTGGGGTCGTGGTTGTTCCAAAACGCGCACAGCAGCCCGTCGTAGTCGATCCGCGCCGGGTCGAACGCGACCCGCACCACCTCGGCGTGGCCGGTCCTCCCCGAGCAGACGTCCTCGTACGACGGGTTCGCGGTGGTTCCGCCGGCGTATCCGACCGCGGTGCTCCAGACGCCCGGGAGCTTCCAGAACAGCCGCTCGGCGCCCCAGAAGCAGCCCATGCCGAAGAAGCTCTCATCGATTCCCGCCGGCCACGGCGGAGCCATCGGATTCCCGAGGACGCGGTGCGCGGCGGGCGGCGGGATGGCGACCGGGCGGTCCGGCAGCGTTGCGGAGGGGTACGGGAGAGCTTGGGAACGGGCGGCCATCGCCGCCGATTCTAGACTCTATACTCGCCCTCCCTTGGACGAGATTCGGGAGCGGGCGAGGCGATTCGCGAGGAGCGGAGCCACCCTCTCCCGGCGGTTCCGGCGGGACGCGCTCGGTTCGCTCGACCGGATGCTGCGGGAGCATCGGGGCGCGCTGGAGAAAGCGCTCGAGAGGGACCTCGGCAAGGGCCCGTTCGAGGCGTGGGCCACCGAGATCGGCCTCGTGCGCGCCGAAATCCGCCACGCGCGAAGCCATCTCGGAGAGTGGATGCGTCCGCGGAGCCGGCCCACGCCGCTCGCGCTGCTTCCGGCGCGCAGCCGGGTCGAGCCGGTCCCGCTCGGGGCGGTGCTCGTGATCGCGCCGTGGAACTACCCGGTCCAGCTCTCGCTCGCGCCCGTCGTCGCCGCGATCGCGGCGGGGAACGCCGTCGTCCTGAAGCCGTCGGAACTCGCGCCGGCGACCGCCGACCTCCTCGCCCGCATCCTCCCCGACGCGCTGCCCGAGGGGCTCGCGAGCGTCGTGCGGGGCGGCCCCGAGACCGGCGCGGCGCTGGTGCGGGCCGGGTTCGACCACGTGTTCTTCACCGGAAACCGGCGCACCGGAATGGCCGTCGCCGAGGCGGCGGCGCACACGCTCGCGCCGGTCACCCTCGAACTCGGCGGCAAGTGCCCGGCGATGGTGGACGACTCCGCCGATCTGCCGCTCGCCGCCCGCCGGATCGCGTGGGGGAAGTTCCTGAACGCCGGCCAGACCTGCGTGGCGCCCGACTACGCGCTCGTCCCCGAGCGCCGCCTCGACGAATTCGCCGCGCTCGTGGGCCGCGAGCTGACGCGCTTTTACGGCGAGAACCCGGCGAAGAGCCCGGACTACGCCCGCATCGTGAACGAGAGCCACCTCGATCGGCTGCTCGGCCTGCTCGACGGGCTTCCGGTACTTCGCGGCGGCGAGGCGGACCCGGCGCGGCGCTATCTCGCGCCGACCGTCACCGGGCCGTGGCCCGAGGGACACGCCGCCGCGACCGAGGAGATCTTCGGCCCGATCCTGCCGCTCGTCCCGTGGAGGAGCGAGGACGAGGCGCTCGACCGAGTGGCGGCGAATCCGGAGCCGCTCGCGCTCTACTTCTTCGGGTCGCGGCGGAGTTCGCTCGGGGTGGCGGTGCGGCGGATTCCCGGCGGCGCGCTCGTGACGCAGGACACAGTGCTCCACTGCGCGAGCCCCTGGCTGCCCTTCGGCGGGACCGGCCGCAGCGGGGTCGGCGCCTACCACGGCCGCTACGGCTTCGACCGCCTGTCCCGGCCCCGCGCAGTGCTCTCCGGCTCGCGGCTGGACCTCCCGATCCGCTATCCGCCCTACGCCGGCAAGCTGGGGCTGATCCGGATGCTGCTGCGGTGAACGATCCGCTGCCGCGCCGGCCCCGCGTCACCCCGGCGGAGGCCGAAGAGCTCGCCGCCGCGCTGTGGGGCGTCTCCGCGCAGGCGCTTCCCCTGCCCGGCGAGCGCGATCTCAACTTCGCGGTGGGCGCCCGCGTCCTCAAGATCAGCGAGAGCGGCGCTTCCGCCGCGCAGCTCGACCTCGAGGAGCGCCTGATCCGGGCGGCGGCGGCGCAGGTCCGGGTCGCGGTTCCGATCCCGCTTCCCGACGGGCGCGCACGGGCGTCGCGCGTCTTCGACGGACGGCGCCACTGGCTGCGGCTTTTCCCGCGCCTCCCCGGCCGGGCGCTCTCGTCGTTCCGGCGCCGCCCGCCGGCGCTCCTCGCCCGGGCCGGCGAAACCGCGGCCCGGCTCCAGTCGGCGCTGGCCTCGGTCGCGGGCGACGAGCTCCCGCCGGCGGACATTCCCTGGCGGCCGGATCGGTACGAGGGCGTCATCCGGGCGGCCGGACGCGGACTGCGCGATCCGGAGCTCTACGACCGGATCCGGGAGCGGACGCTGCCGAGACTGACGGAACTCCTCGGCCTTCCGGAGAACTGGCTCCACAACGATCTGAACGACGACAACCTGCTGCTCGAGGGCGAACCCGAGAACCCGGGCGCGCTCGCCGTGCTGGACTTCGGGGACGCGTCGCGGGGTCCGCCGCTGCTTGAGGCCGCGAACGCCGCGCTCTATCTCTCGCTCACCGCCGCCGAGCCGCTCGAGGCGGCGCTCGCCGTCCTCCGGGCGTTCGCCCCTGCGCTCGCGGCCGAAGCCGAACTCTTCCCGACCGCGCTCGCGGCGCGGGCGCTCGTGAGCGCCGCGGTCAGCGCCGGGCGAGCCAACGCCGGCGAGGCGTATCTCGTGACCAGCGAGGACGGGATGTGGCGGTTCCTGTCGGAACTGGACCGCACTCCGGGCGCGCTGCTCGCGGCTCGGGCGCGGGTCGCGGCCGGGTTCCGGGTTCGATCGGCGGATCCCGGAGGGGCGGCCGTTCGGCCGATCGAGATTCCGGACGACGCGCCGGCGCTGGATCTCGGCCCCGAAGCCTTGGCCGGCCCCGAGGAGCTCGCCGACGCCATCCCGCCCGGAGTCTCCATCGGCCGCTATCGCGAGCCGCGCCTGCTCTACGCCGCGCCCGGCTTCCGGGGCGGATCGCCGGTCGCCGAGCCGCGCACGATTCACCTCGGGATCGACGTCTTCGCGCCGGCCGGAACCGAGGTCCGCGCCCCGCTGGACGGCGCGATCGACTGGATTCGCGAGGACGCCGTCCCGCTCGGGTTCGGTCCCTGCCTCGCGATCCGGCATCCGGGCGGCTTCGGCGCGCTGTACGGCCATCTCGCCCGCGAATGCCTCGCCCGCTGGAAGCCCGGCGACCCGGTCCGGCGCGGCGATCGAATCGCGAGGCTCGGGACCGAAGACGAGAACGGCGGCTGGCCGCCGCACCTCCATTTCCAGTTGCTGACCGCCGATCTCGGCTTCGGCGACGACCCGCCGGGCGTGGCCGCGCCCCGCGACCTTCCGGTCCTCGAGGCGATGAGCCCGAACCCGGCGGCGTTCCTCGGCCTCGACCCGGACCGGGTCGCGGTCTCGCACGAGGCCCTCGCCGAGCCCGAGCACCTGCTGAAGGCGCGGAGGCGACGGATCAGCGCGGCGCTCAGCCTCAGCGGCGACCCGCCGGTCTCGGTGGCGCGCGGGCGGCGCACCCGGCTGTACGACAACCTTGGGCGCGACTACCTCGACATGGTGAACAACGTCTGCCACGTCGGGCACGCGCATCCGAGAGTCGCCGAGGCCATCGCGAGGCAGGCGCGGCTCCTGAACACGAACACCCGGTATCTCTACCGGCAGTTGACCGAATACGCGGAGGCGCTCGCCGAAACGCTTCCCGAGCCGCTGTCGGTCGTGTTCTTCACGAACTCCGGCAGCGAGGCCAACGACCTCGCGCTGCGGCTGGCCCGCGCTCGGCTCGGCCGCGACGACGCGATCGTCTTCGACGGCGGCTACCACGGGAACCTGACCTCGCTCATCCAGATCAGCCCGTACAAGCTGGACGGTCCGGGCGGCGGCCGGCCGCACCCCCGCCTCCATCGGCTGCCGGCTCCCGACGGGTTCCGCGGGCGCTTCCGCCGAAATCGGCCCGACTGGACGCAGCGGCTCATGGAGGACGCGGCCCGCCGCGTCGCCGCCGCCGGGCCGGCCACCCTCGTTCACGAGGCCATCCTGAGCTGCGGAGGGCAGATCGTCCCGCCGCCGGGATATCTGGACGCGCTCTACCGGGCGGTGCGCGAGGCCGGCGGCGTCATCGTCGCCGACGAGGTGCAGACCGGCTTCGGGCGCGTCGGCCCGGCGTTCTGGGCCTTTTCCGACCGGACCGGCGACGACGCGGCGGTTCCCGACATCGTGACCGTGGGCAAGCCGGCCGGAAACGGGCACCCGCTCGGAGCCGTCGTGACGACCCCGGAGGTCGCCCGTTCCTTCGAGGACGGGATGGAGTACTTCAACACCTTCGGCGGGAATCCGGTCTCGTGCGCCGCCGGCCTCGCCGTCCTCGACGTCATCCGCGACGAGGGGCTCGCCGAGCGCGCGGCGGCCGTGGGGGCGCGGCTTCTTTCCGGGATCGCCGAGATCGGCCGCTCCTGCCCTATCCTTGCCGACGTCCGCGGCCGGGGCCTCTTCCTCGGCTTCGAGCTCGCGCACCCGGGCGATCCGCCGGCGCCGGCGACCCGGGAGGCCGGGCGGCTCGTGCGGCGCCTCCACGACTGCCGCATCCTCAACAGCACCGACGGCCCCGACCGCAACGTGATCAAGCTCAAGCCCCCGCTCACCTTCTCGAACGCCGACGCCGACCGGTACCTGGAGACGCTCGACTTCGCGCTGCGGGAGCAATTCACGTGAGCATCGTCGAACTCCCGCCGTCTGGAGAGCACCGCGCCACCGTGATCTGGCTCCACGGCCTCGGGGCCGACGGCGACGACTTCGTCCCGGTGATCCCCATGCTCGGCCTCCCGCCCGCGCTCGGAGTCCGCTTCCGCTTCCCGGAGGCGCCGGTCCGCCCGGTGACGTTGAACGGCGGCTTCCCGATGCGCTCGTGGTTCGATCTGCGCGCGATCATCGCGGAGTCTCCGGAGGCCCGCGGGCGGCTCGTGGACGAGGAGCAGCTCGCCGAGTCGGTGACCTGGATCCGGGAACTCGTCCGGGAGGAGCGCGAGGCGGGCGTTCCGGCGCGCCGGATCGTCCTCGCCGGGTTCTCGCAGGGCGGCGCGGTGGCGCTCGCCGCCGCCGGGCTCGACGGCGTGGCGGGGGATCCCGTCGAGGTCGGCGGCGTGCTGGCGCTTTCGACTCACGTCGCCCACACCGAGCTGGTGCGCGGTCCGAAGCTCCCGGGAGCGCGGCTTTTCGCCGGCCACGGCCTGTCGGATGAACTCATTCCGTGCCGCTACGGCGAGGCCGCGTTCCGGGCGTTTCGCGACGCCGGGTGGGACGGAGTCTTCCGCGCGTACCCGATCGCCCACGAGGTCTCGGCGCCCGAGTGCCGCGACGTGGGGCGGTTCCTCGCCGCCGTTCTCGGGGGCCCGGCGTGAGCCCGCCGGTCACGCTGGTCACCGGCGCGTCCGGGGAGATCGGAACCGCGCTCGTGCGCCGGCTTTCGGCGCGTTCCGACTGCCGGGTGCTCACGACCGACATCCGCCCGCTCCCCGGCGAAGCGGCCCCGAGAAGCCTCGGGCACATCCAGGGCGACATCCTCGACCGGGAGGTCTGGAAGCGCATCCTCGGACATCGGCCGCAGCGGATCTTCCACCTCGCCGCGCTGCTCTCGACCCGCGCCGAGTCGGTCCCCGAACTCGCGCACCGGGTCAACGTCGAGGGTTCGGTCCGGGCGCTCGGGGCAGCGGCGGCGCTCGCCGCCGAGACCCCGGTGGCGTTCCTCTTCCCGAGCTCGATCGCCGTGTACGGAGTGCCGCTGCGGCGCGACCCCGGGCCGGTGCGCGAGGACCAGTTCCTGAACCCGGCGACGCTCTACGGAGCGCAAAAGCTCTACGTCGAGCGCCTCGGGACGGTCCTCGAGCGGGAGTGCGCGAATCTGGACTTCCGCGCGGTGCGGTTCCCCGGGCTCCTGTCCGCCGAGACGCTGCCGTCGGGAGGGACGAGCGACTGGGCGCCCGAGATGATCCACGCCGCGGCGCGGGGCGAGTCGTTCGCGTGCTTCGTCGGTCCCGAGGCGCGACTTCCGTTTTGCGCCATGCCGACGGCGGTCGAGGGCGTGCTCCGGCTGGCCGACGCGGACAAGTCCCGCCTCTCGCGCACCGCATACAACCTCGGCGGCCCCAGCCTTTCGGCGGAGGAAGTCGCCGCCCGCGTGCGGCGGGACTTCCCGGACCTCGACCATACCTACGCTCCCGACGTGCAACGCGACCGGATCGTCCAGAGCTGGCCGGCCGAGGTGGACGACCGCGCGGCGCGGGACGACTTCCGCTGGGTTCCCGACCCCGACGCCGAGTCGCTGTTCGCCGAGTACCTGATTCCCGTCATCCGCCGCCGCTACGAGGGAGACGTCCCATGAGCCTTGTGCCCCGCTCGCCCTTGTGGGCCGGCCTTTCCGCCCCGCTGCTCTCCGCCGTCCTCGGCCTCGGCGCGTACGTCGGGCTCACGCGCCTGAGCGCGAACCCCGACGGCGACTGGGTGTTCCGGCTCGCCGCGGTCACCCTCGCGATGCTGGCGCCGCCGGTCCTCGCGCTGGTTTCGGCGTTCCGGGCGCGGCGCGCCGGCGCGCTCGGCGCCGCGGGGATCGCGGGCGCGCTCGTCGCGACGCTGACGCTCGGGCTCGCCTTCGTCCCCATCCGGGGCGGCGTCCGCCGGGCGCGGCAGGCGGCCAACCTCGCGCTCTCGGGCGTGCCCGCGCCCGACTTCCTCGCCCGCGATCTGGACGGCGGCGTCCACCGGCTTTCCGGCTACCGGGGGTCCGTCGTGCTTGTCAACATCTGGGCCACGTGGTGTCCGCCGTGTCGCGCCGAGATGCCCGAGCTGGACCGGCTCGCCGCCGAGGAGGCGGACCGGGGCCTCGTGGTGTTCGGGATCTCGACCGAGGAGGAGGCGATCCAGCGGACGTTCCGGGACGAGTCGGTGGCGGTCGAGTACCCGCTGCTCGTGCCCGGCGCGCTCGAGGGCGGCGCCGTGCCGCCGGTGTTCATGGAGACCGCCCGCTACCCGGCCAACTTCCTCATCGACCGCCAAGGGCTACTGCACCCGGCGCCGAGCACCGACCAACCGTTCTCGGCGCTCGAGGCCGAGGTGGAGCGGCTGCTGGAAGCGCCCTAGTTCTCGCCGCGGAAGCGGCCGCTCGCGAGGATCGACGGCACCGAGACCCCGTTGAGGCGCGCCGGGCGGTAGCGCCCGCGCACCAAAGACAACATCGTGAGGTGGGCGCGGTTCGAGCTGTCCGGCGCGAAGTGCGCCGCCTTGACGCGCCCCCGGTGGTCGATCAGCACGAGGATGCCGTCGTTGCGCGACGAGCGCCGGGAGCCGGAGCCGCCCGCGAACGGGACGTCGGTGTCGAGCATCGTGGCCGGCTCGTAGAGCGCGCCCTGCTCGGTGGTGCCGCGCACCGCGATCAGGAACGGCGCGAGGTCGTGCATCAGGTAGTCGAACTCGCTCTCGAAGGCGACTTCGAACGAGGCGAGCGAACTCTCCTCCTCGGAGCGAAGCGCCTGCAGGTAGCCGATCTGGAGGTGCGCCTCGGCGTCGCGGGGCCGCATCTCGAGAAGCGCGTGGTAGAGGTTCTCGGTGTCCTCCAGATCGCCGTTCAGCGAGTGGGCGCGGGCGAGCAGCCGCAAGGCGCGGACATTGCCGGGCTCGCTCAGGAGCACTTCGCCGAGCTCCTCGATGGCGAGCGGCAGGTCGCGCGATCCCAGATGCGCCTCGCCGATCAGGAGCCGCACCTCGCTGCGCTGGTTGTCGGAGACCGGCATGAACGTGGAGAGCCAGTCGATGGCCTGCTCGTACTTTCCGTCCTCGATGTAGCGCCGCGCCTGCGTCACCGGGTCCTCCATGCCGACGACGGCCTCGAGCGGCGGGTCGGTGCGGGTCGGACGCAGCATGAAGTGCCGCTGCGGAACCAGCGCCTCCTGCTCGAGGCTGGTCGCGAGCTGCGGATACACCGTGGCGAGCCGGTCCATGGCCACGTCGAAGTCATCGACCACGCGCAGCTTCTGGCCCTCGTACACCATCCCCCGCCGCTCGGCGCCGGCGCGGATCGTGCCGATGTAGACCGGGCGGTCGGCGGGGACGAGGATCAGCGCCTCCCTGATCTCGTGCTCCCTGGGCGAGACCGAGAACCGCTGGCGGATGGGGCGGATCCGGCGCGGGTTCATGGGGCGGATCTGCGGCAGGTACACCGCCTCGATCGCGAGCACGTCGTACACGCCCGGCTTCACGATCTCGGCGATCAGGCCGAGACCGTCGTCGATCCGGAGCGTCTCCCGCTTGCCGGTGTCCCGGTGCCGCATCACGATGCGCCGGGAACGGAAGTCGGAACTCTCGAACTTGCCCGCGAACCGCCCGATCACGAGGGAGTTCCCCTTGTTCGTCATGTCGCGCCAGACGGTGCGCCGGGACGGCGCGTCCGCGTCCGCCGGAAGCGCGCCGAGGACGAAGACCGCGGCGAGAAGCGCCGCCGGGACGCGGCGCCGAGTGGAGTGACTCACGAGTGCCAGGTTCACGCCGCCGATCGTCTCATCGTTTCCGGGAGGCTTCAACCGCCGCCCGGCCCGCGCCGCGCTTCGACTCCGGCTTCCTCGAGCTGGCGCAGGCGGCGGATCGCGAGCCGCGCCCGATCCACGACGTCCGCTTCGGGATCCTGCTCGCGGCCCTCGAGCCCGGGGATCGCGGCGGCCGAGCCGATGCGCTCCAGAAGCTCGATCAGCCGCAGGCGCATGTCCTTGTCGGGATCGCCGAGATAGCGGACGAACTGGGGAACCGCGGGCTCGCCGAGCTCCAGCGCGTAGTCGCGCGCCTGGTCGCCGAGCGTCCGGTCGGTCAGATCGAGCACCACCCGGTCCACGAAGGGAGTCTCGCCCAGCAGCGTCAGCGCGAAGCAGTAGGCGAGCTGGACGCGACGGTCGTCCTCCCGCAGGAAGTCGCGGACCATGCCGTCGGCCATATCCCGGTCGCCGATGCGGCCGAGACCCGCCGCGGCCGACTCGCGCCGCCCGGCGTCGCTGCCGGTCAGCTCGGCGATGAACGTGGCGAGCGCGCCCGAATATCCGATCCGAGAGAGCGCCCAGAGCGCCGCCTCGCCGAGCTCGCCGTCGGCGTCGCCGTCATAGGCCGCGAGCAGCGTCCGACCGGCGCTCTCGAAGGCCATCATCCCGAGGCTCTCGACCACGTCCACGGGATGAGGCGAGCCGTCCAGCAGGCCCACGAGCGCCGGGCCGGCGGTTTCGGGGGCGACGTGGCCCACCTCGCCGAGCGCCGCGATCGCGGCGCGCGCCACCCGTTCCTCGGCGTCGCCCGCCGCCGCCGTGAGCGCGGGAACGGCGGCGGCCGCCCGCAGCAGGCCGAGTCCTTCCGCGGCCGCGAGGCGGACGTCGCGCTCGGGATCCTGGAGCCGGCCCATGAGCCCGCCGACGACGCTCGGGGACACCGGGCGCAGCGGATCCAGCACGAAGTCGTCGTCGCGGCGGAGCAGCCAGTTCATCGCGCGGGCGCCCCGTCCCGGCGGCTCCTCGATCCCGTGCATGTCCACGAGCGACGCGACCGCCCGCTCGCGGTCGGCCTTCACGTCGCTGCCGAGGAAGAGAAGGACGCCGGGGGCCGCGACCGGACGGCGGACGGCGACGAGCGCGGCGAGCACCTCGTCCCGCACCTGGACGTCCTCGTCGGCGGCGGCCCCGTTCAGAGCCTCGACGGCCGCGTCCGAACCGTTGCGGCCGAGGTCGCGGGCCGCCTCGCGCCGGATGTCGGCGTCGGGGCTCTCGATGCGCACGAGCAGCTCGTCGATGGACTGCGCGTTCGCGAGCGCGGGGAGCAGCAGAACCGCCGCGAGGACGGCCGTCACTGGAGTCCCGAACCGCCCATCGTCGTGAGGTAGGCGTCCGGGTCCTCGAGCAGGAGCGCCGCCCGCGGCATGAGATCGAGCCCCGCCCGGACCTGCGGGTCGCGGTCGATCACCGCCCGCTGGGCCGCTCCGGGGCCCCACAGCAGGTGAAAGACCTCGCTCTCGATCCGGATGGCCATCGGCTCGCGGTGGGCCTCGAGCGCCTCCCGGTCGTGGGCCACGTTCTCCTCTTCGAGGAAGGCGAAGAACTCCTCGAAGGCCCGCTCGTCGGCGCGGAAGGCCTGATCGACGGCGCGGACGTTCGCGCCCCGGGCGGTGAGCTCGTCGGGGCGCTCCCCCGCCCCATCGACGGCGCCGCGGCCGTCCTTCGGGACGAAACGGGTGGCGAAGCGGAAGAAGGCTCCCCGCTGCTCCAGCTCCAGCACGGCGTCCGGAAGGTCCGGGGTGCGCGCCTCGTGGTCGGGTTCGATTCCGCCGCCGCCCGAGAGCTCGCGGCCGATTCCGGTCCGGACGACGGTCCCCGCCTCGTCGTTGGAGTCGTGCTCGCCGCGCCCCTGGTAGTAGGCGAGGAAGTCGCCCGAGTCGTAGTCGCGCTGAAGCCGCCGGCCGCTGGGGGTGAAGTACTGCGCCGAGGTCAGGCCGAGCGCGTAGCCGTGGGGAAGCTGGAACACCGACTGGACGAGGCCCTTTCCGTAGGTGTTCTCGCCGACGATGAGGCCCCGGTCATGGTCTTGCACGGCTCCGGCCACGATCTCCGACGCGGACGCGCTCTCCCTCGAGACGAGGACGACCAGCGGGAGATCCGCGTGAGGGCTCGGCTCCCGGGCGTGGTACTCCTGATCCATGCGCGCGTCGCGTCCGCGGATCGAGACCACTTCCTTGCCCTGCTTCAGGAAGACGTTGGACACCGAGACGGCCTGGTTCAGAAGGCCGCCCGGATTCCGGCGGAGGTCCACCATGAGCCGTTCCGCGCCCTGGAGCCGGAGCTCGACGATGGCGTCCTTGAGCTCCTGGTCGGTGTTCTCGTTGAAGTCGGAGATCCGGACGTAGCCGGTGGGCTCCTCCGCGTCGAGCAGGAAGAAGTACGGGACGCTGCGGAGCGCGATCCGGTCCCGGATCACGGTGAAGTCGAGCGGCGCGTCGTAGCCCGGCCGGGTGATCGTGATGCGGACCGCGGTTCCCTGCGGCCCCCTGAGGCGGGAGACGGCGCCGTCCATGTCGTACTCGGTGGCGTCCACGCCCTCGATCCGCGAGATCACGTCGCCGGCGCGGATGCCGAGCCGATACGCCGGCGTGCCCTCGAAGGGCGAGACCACGGTGAGGAGGCCGTTGCGCTGCTGCACCCGGATCCCGAGGCCCACGTAGCCGCCCTGCTGGCGCTCGCGCATCTGCCGGTAGTTCTGCGGCGGCATCAGGCTCGAGTGCGGATCGAGTCGGGCCAGCATGCCCGACACCGTGGCGCTCGTGAGCGTCTCGGGGCTGATCTCGCGGACGTACTCGGTCTCCACCGTGCGGATCACGTTCACGTGCCACTGGCGGAGCTCTTTCCACGGGTCCGGCGCGGCCACCGCGACCGCGATGGTGGAAGCGACCAGGAGAGGCAGGAGCGACGCCCTGCCGATCAGGCGGGCCTTCGGCATGGCCGCATCCTAGCAGCCCCGCGGCGCGCGCCGGCGGCGATCACGAGCCGTCGCCCGAGGCCTCCTCGCGCCGCTTGCGGCGGCTGCGGTTGCCGACCCACGCGATCCCGATGGAGACCAGATACAGGACGATCATCGGGCCGGCGAGGATAATCTGGGTGGTCGGGTCCGGCGGGGTCAGGAGCGCGGCGAGGACGAAGGCGCCGAGCACCGCGAAGCGGAAGTACTTCCAGAGCATCCGGGGCGTGACGAGCCCGAGGCGCGAGAGCGCCAGCGCGAGCGTCGGAATCTGGAAGACGATCGCGGAGCCCAGCACCACGCGGGCGTAGAAGCTGAACACCTCGGAGACCTTGTAGCGAAGCTCGATCCCCTCGCCGCCCCCTCCGAACGTGCCGAGGAAGCCCGCGGCCGCGGGGAAGAGGACGGCGTGCGCGAAGACCGCGCCGAGCACGAAGAACATCGAGCCGAGCCCCACGAGCGGCCACGCGAGCCGGCGCTCGTGCTTGTAGAGGCCGGGGGCCACGAAACCCCAGACCTGCCCGAGCCACGCGGGGGTCGAGACGAGCACCGCGACCAACAGGCTCATCTTCATGCCGAGGTAGAAGATCTCGGTGGGGGCGGTCGCGATGAGCTCGCCGCCGAGCGGGTCCAGCACCTCCCGCAGCGGCTGCATCAGGAAGTTGAAGATCCGCTCGTAGAAGAAGAAGCACGCGACGAACGTCACGCCGATGGCCATGACCGCCCGGATCAGGCGGGTGCGGAGCTCGTCCAGGTGCTCGAGGAAGGTCATCCGGTCGGGGGCGCCGCCGCCCTCGCCGGAGCCGTCCGCGACGTCTTCCGGTTCAGGCACGCGGCGGTTCGTCCGGCGGGGATTCGGACGACTCGGCGGGGGGCTCGTCGGGGTCGTCCTCCGGAGGCCGACCGGAGTCGGAGCCGGCGAGCCCCTCGCGCAGATCCTGCTGAAAGCCCTTCATCTCCGACCGGGCGTTGCGGAACTCCTCCATCTGGACCTCGCGCTCCAGGGTGTTCTTGAGCTCGTTGCTGGTCCGGCGGAACTCGGCGAGGCTCTTTCCGAGCGTCTTGCCGATCTGCGGCAGCTTCCGGGGTCCGAACAGCATCAGCGCCAAGAGCATGATGACGACCATCTCCTGAACCCCGAGCGGGCCGATCATCAGGAGGAGCGGAGAAGAGGCGGACACCGGGCGCGGAAGATTATCGCCGGGGGATCGGCGCCAGAATCCCGGCCCGTGGCATTCGAGCGCAGCCCCGACGCGTTCCGGCGGACGCCCGGCGCCGTCCAGGGCATGTTCGACGCCGTGGCGCCCGGCTACGACCGCATGAACCGGCTCCTGAGCGTCGGTCTGGACCGGGGATGGCGCAAGGCGGCGCGCGCCCGGCTCCTCGGCGGCGCTCCGCTGCCCGGCGACCGGATTCTGGACCTGTGCTGCGGGACCGGCGACCTCGCGCTCGAGGTTCCTCGGGAGCTGCGGACGGTGGGGTGCGACTTCACGCCGGCGATGCTCGGCCGCGCGCAGGTCAAGGCCGAGGCGCGCCGCCGCCCGATCGCGTGGGTGGCCGGCGACGCGATGCGGCTCCCCTTCCCTGACGGGAGCTTCGACGGGGCGACGGTGGGGTTCGGGGTGCGCAACCTGCCGGACCTCGGCGCGGGCCTCGCCGAGATCCTGCGGGTGCTCGTCCCCGGCGGACGGCTCGTCGTCCTCGAGTTCTCCCGGCCGGGGAACGCCGGCGTCCGGCTCCTGCACGGCGCGTGGCTGCGGCTCGGCGTGCCGACGCTCGCGGCGCTGGCCGCTCCCGGGCGGGCCCCGTACGGGTACCTCCGGGACTCGATCCTCGACTTCCCCGACGCGGACGACCTGGCGGCGAGCCTGCGGGCGGCCGGGTTCGGCGCGGTCTCGTGGACGAAACGCACGCTGGGGACGGTCGCGATCCACTCGGGGGCGAAACCGGAGATCACCACGGCAGCTTGATGAAGCGAAGCGGGCCGATCCGCGGGATCTCGGTGGGAAGCGCGTTGCGCTGCATGCTCTCCTCCCACGCCCGCCGTCCGACCCCGGCGGCCGTCACGCGAAGCCCGACCCGGCGGCGCACGGTCGTCGTCCGGGACTCCGCTTCGTTCGAGGGGCCGCGGCTCGGCGCGTCGCTGGACGCCACCCGGATCTCCACGTCCACCGCCCGCACGATCCGGTCGCCGAGCTGGCGGGCCGTCTTCATGTCGCCGATGAGGGCGGGCGGCGCGCCGCCCATCCGGTCCGCGTCGCGTCCGGTGACGTAGCGGACCTGGAAGTCCTCGGCGAACCCGACCGGCTGCGGCTGGCCGTCGTCCACCTGCCGCATGAGCGTGCGCCGGCCCCCGTCCCGCGCACGGGGCTCGCGCAGCCAGTAGCGGATCCGGGACACGGGCACGAGTCCCGGCTGGCCGAGGCCGAAAGGGCCGAAGTTCGCGTCCTCCTCGTCCGTTCCGCCGGGAACGGACTTCCCTTTCCCCTTCCCTTTCTTCTTTCGGGTTTTCTCGCCGAGTTGCTCCAGCATCGTCGAGACGACCTGGTCGGTGAGGGCCCCGGCGGGGCCGGATCCGAGCCCGGGGAGCGCCGCCTCGATGATTCCGCCCAGCACGCTCGTGAGGGCGCGCTGCATGAGCCCGCCGCCTCCGCCCGGCTCGAAGGTGCCGGAGTCGAGCGAGCGGAAGTGGAAGTGCCAGTCGTTGCGGATCGGGCGCAGCCGCACTCGCGCGCCCGACGGAGACTGCGGCGAACCGCCGCCCCGGGACGCCTCGGCCACTTCGCCGAGCGCCCAGCGGGGCGTCATCTCGTCGTCGTTGAAGACCACGGCGAGGGAGTTGGGTTCGAGGCGGCTGCGGGGCGCGTCGAGCCGGGCGACGGCGCCGTCGAAAGCGACGACCGGCTCGAATCCGGTTGCGGCGAGGCGCTCGGGCGCGGCGAGAAAGTCAAGCCCGTCGGGGTTCCGGTCGCCGGCTTGCCCGAGATCGTTGAACACGGGGACCTCCGGCGGAAGCCCCGAGCCCGCCCGTTCGAGGTCGCGGGCGACGAGGTCCAGCATGGCGGCGGCGTCCAGTTGCAGCGCCGCTCCCTCGGGCCCGGTCCGGAAGGCCCCCTGCCCGGCGCGAAACAGGACGAGGAAGCCGCCCACGACGAAGAGCGTGACCGCGGCGACGAGGATCGCCTCGACGAGCGTGAATCCGGCGCTTCTGCGCGAAGCGGACATGGTCAGAACGGCGAGCGCCGGAATCCCTCGACGAACAGCGTCACGTCCTTGAGGGCGCGGTCGGGGATGCGGAACTTGAAGTCGCCGATGACCGCGTCGATCACCTCGCCCGCGCCCGACGAGAAGCTCAGCGCCGCATTGCCCGAGGCCGACAGCGCGATCCCCCGGACCGCGCCGGGGCCGAGCTCCCGAAACGCGGCGTCCGTCGCGACGACGCCGGCGGCGGGAGCGCCGGTGAGGCCGTCGAAGGCGCGCAGCCGCGACCGGGACTCCCGGACGACTCCCGAGCAGTCCTCGCCCGAAGTCGTGGACAGCCGGGTGGCGAGGAGCACGTCCACGTTCGCGCCATCCGAGACCACCGCGGGGACCCCCTGAGGGGCCTCGCCGGGGTCGAGCGACCGCCGCCAGACCTCCACGAGCCGGGTTCCCGATTCGCGCAGGAGCGCCAACTGCGACGCGCCGCCGGGAATCCGGCGATCCCCGCCCGTCACGACCAGGAGGTGCGGTTCGGTGCGGCCCGGCAGCGCGAGCGCGACCGGGGCGGTCAGGACCGGTTGGTCCGGCCCCAGCGAGAACGCCCGGCCCCACTTCCAGCGACTCGGGTCGCGGACGTCGAGGCGGTGGATCTGCCCCTGCACGTCCGCTGCGAACACGCGCGTCACGAGATCGCCGCCGTCGCGGTCGGCGTAGGACTCGCGCCAGAGCGCGGGCGGCGCCGGGGTGGCGTTCGCCGCGATCCGGGCGCCGGAGTCGCTCGGGAGCCGGTAGCGGCGCAGGACGTTCCCGGTCTCCGGCGAGAGCGCGAAGAGCCACTCGCCGGAATCGTCGCCGGGGGCTCCGGCGCCCGCGGTCTGGAACACGACCGACGTCGCGCCGTCCGCGCCGGGAACTTCGGCGAGAGCCGGAACCGGCGTGTGGCCGAGTCCGGCGAGCGCGTCCCGGGGCCCCACGTTGAACAGGAGCCGCGGCGGGCCCCCGTGCGCCGGGGTCAGGTCGCCGCGCCAGCCGTCGCCCACCTGCGAGACGTCGAGCGCGGTCAGGAAGCGCCCGCCGTAGTCGCGCCCGAACGCGAGCACGGTCGCCCACCGCCGCTCGCCCTCGAGCCAGAGATCGCGCACCGAGGCCGACCCAGCGAGGCTGAATCGGCTGGCGCGAGCCGCCTCGTACCCGGGATCGGGAACGACGGTCTGCTCCACGAGGTCCCGCAGAAGGACCCGGTCCGGCTCGGTCTCGCCGGGCGCGGGGCCGAGCACGTCGTCCGGGACGTACGCGAAGATCTCGTGGCCGGTGTCGGCGGCGAAGGCGTGTAGCATCCCGCCGCTCGTGGGCAGGTAGGCGACCGTGCGGCGGTTCACGTGGGCGTCGAAGAAGGGCCGGTAGGCGTCCCGGCGCCGGGTCATGGCGTCGGGGGCCGTCGGCGGGCTCCCCACCGCGACCGGCGCGGCGAGCGCCTCGCGGAGCTTCCAGGTGCCCGCTCCGCCGGTGAAGTGGAGCCTGCCGCCCGGGCCGTACATCCGGCCGGTCTTCGGGTGGATTCCGAGCTCCGCGCCCCGGGTGACCCGCACCACGATCTCCGCCGCGTCGGCGGCGGTCCGGGCGCCCTTTCCGTCCAACTCGGCGAGGAAGCCCGCGGCGACTCCGACGTCCCGGGCGGAGACCTCCCCCACCCGGAAGGGAAGCAGCGCGCGCCGGCCGGGCCGGTTGAACAGCAACGTCCGCCCGTCGGGATCGCGGTCCCGGAGCCGTTCGCCGGCGTCCCAGACGACCGCGCCGCCGGCTGACGGCCGCGCTCGGAGGTGTCCGCGCAGCTCGTGGAGCTCCGCGGCGGTGGAGATGAGGATGTTGTCCCGATAGGCCGCGCGCAGCCGGAGCGCGCGGCTCAGGTCGTCCGGATCCGAGGGGTCGGCGACGAGATCGCCGGGTTGGAGCGACGGGTCGCTGCCCGGGAAGGCCGGGGACGGCGAGCGGGCCACGAGCTCCTTGACCGTGGCTAGCGCCGGCGGGGAGAGCGCGGACATCCCGTCGGGCAGCGTCACCACGTCCATGGCGCGGCGAAGCGCTCCCAACAGTTCGCCCGCGTTCCCGGCGTGGATCGTCGGGCGCCGGAGGTCGGACGCCATCCAGCCGAGGTGGTTCACGCGCTCCCGGGTGCGGGGGTCCCCCATCGCGTACCCGACGACGAAGACGTCCCCGGCGGGATTCGCCGGATCCTCGCCGCGCAGCGCGCGGTAGGCGGCCCGCGCCTTCAGCCCGGCGTTCCAGGCGTACAGGTCGCGGGGCTCCGGCCGGCGCACGGACACTTCTTCGGGGGATCCGGCGAGCGAGCGCAGGGCGACGTCGCGGCTTCGGGCGCGCCCGCGCGGTCCCTCGTTGAAGTCCTTCCATAAGTGCTCGCCGCACTCGCAGGTGTCCTCGCCGTCGGTGAGCGCGAGGATGAAGTCGCGACGGCCGGGGACCGGATCGACGGCCGCGGCGCCGCGGATGTGGAGCGCGAGCTGCCAGAGGCCGATTCCGTTCGGGGTCACGGTCGAGTTCACGTCCCGCGGGAGGCGCCGCAGCACGTCGTCGGCGTTCGCCTGCGCGTCGCAGGCGTCGGGCTCGGTCCGGATCGCGACGCCCCGGCACGGGGCCCACCAGATCGGGACCGACGCCTCCCTCGCCCCGGGCGATCCGTACGGGAGGCCGGCGCCGAGCGTGGGGTCCGAACACGCCTCGTCCTCCTCGTAGTCCGGTTCGTCGAGGCGCTCCTGGAACGTGGCGAGCGCCCAGTGCGCGAGCGGCTCGCCGGACTCGTCGCGGAACTCGGCGATCACGTCCTCGATGGTCCGGACCGCCGCAGGCAGCTTGCGCGGCGGTCCGAACCCGCCCCCGTGCATGGAGGTCGAGGTGTCGAGGAGCACCCACACCCGGTGGCGCGCCTCGCTGCGGGCGAGCTGGAGCGGGTCGCGACCCCGCTCGACCTCGGATCCGCCCGCGGGGGCGGCGACGAGAAGGCTCAGGAAGAGCGAAAGAAAGCGACGCATGACGTCTGTTCCTCCTTGGAAATGAGAGCCGTCAAGGGCTACTCGACGATCTGGAAGCGCCCGCCGGGGCGGCGCGGCACGTTGCGGAAGCGGTTCCCCGGGCCGCCGTAGTCGAGCGGGCCGTCGGCGGCGGGAGCGGGCCTCGGGGCGAGGCGCAGCGTCATCTCGAGGCGCGCCATCGCGTGGGGGTCCGCCTCGTCCGCCGGCGGCGGGTACCGCGCCTCGGCGGTGAGCACGACGCGGTCGTGGGGCGCGCCGGCGTCCGCCGTTCCGACTACCGGCCGCCGCGCCCATACGGTCACGCCGCGCAAATCCACTTCCGAGGGATCCGGGGTCCAGCCCGAACCGGCGGCGCGGGGGTCGAACAGCAGCGCCCGCCCGCCGGGGGCGCGCAGCACGCGCCCGACGTAGATCCGGGCGGTCGCCCCGCCTGCGGACTCGTCGCGGAAGATCTGGTAGTCGCGGCAGCCTGGGCGCTCGGGGTTCCGGCAGGCGCTCGGATCCGCCGGCAGCGCCGCTCCCCAGGGGGCGCCGCGCCGGACGCGGACGGCGGACCGCGCCGGCGGGAGCGCGCCGCTCCAGTCGCCGTCGCGCTTCACCCAGGCCGCGAGCACGATCTTCGCGTACTCGAGGCCGGCTTCGGCCCGGCCGCGGGCGGTCTCGGCCCACAGGCGGTTCCGGCTGACGTCGGCGCCGGCGCCGATGCTGGAGAGCACGGCGGCGCTGAGCACGGCGAGCGAGAGCACGAGGAGGAGCGCGACGGGGAGCGCCAGCCCCGAGTCCGGCCTACTCACCGTTCGCCGCCCGGAAGGAGGAGAGGCGGACGACGGGAGCGCGTCCGCCGCCGACGGGAAGGACGACGACCGTGAAGGCGAGGCCCGCGAGGTCGCCGCCGGCGGGAGTCGCCTCCTCGACGCGCCACCGGGACTCGAAACGCGCCCGGGACTCGTCGGTCTCGTCCCCATGCTCGTCGAACCACGCGACGTAGCCGGGAACCCCCGCCCCGCCGGGATCGACCCCGCCTCCGGGGGCGACCGAGGGGTGGTAGCCGGGTAGCGGCCAGGTGCGGTGCATCGGCGCGGCGTGCAGCCGGTCGAGCCGGTCGCGGGCCACGCGGGCCGCGAGGTCAGCCCCGACCGCGGAGTGGCCGGCCGCGCCGGCCGCCGTCACCGAGCGCAAGAAGGCGCCGCCGCCCATCGCGAGAAGAGCCGCGGCGAAGAGAGCTTCGACGAGCGAGAACCCCCGCTGCGCCGGTCGGGTTGCGTCAGCCGCGGGGGGCGGCGCGCCGAGTCGTCGTGAAACCATGCAAGGAATACACGTAACGAATCGGAATTGCGTGCACGAAACGGGGCAATTGGGGAAAACTTTTTTTCAGGCGCGTTCCCGGAGCACGAATGCGGCGGCGGCGGCGAGCGCCAGAAACGCGCCGAAAGGGATGCGCGTCGTGCGGGAAATCCTTCCCAGAAGCAGGAGCGGAAGGGTCGCGAGAAGCGCGAGCGCCGACCCCAGCCCGAGCGTCTGGAACACCCCGGCCGGTCCGAGGAACGCGCCGACCATCCCCAGCATCTTCACGTCGCCGAGACCGAGCGCCTCGACCCCGCGCCAGCGGAGGTAGAGGAACCGCAGCGCGCACGGAAGCCCGACGCCGACGACCGCTCCGAGCGCGGCTTCGAGGGGTCCCGGCGGGAGTCCCAGCGCGGCGAACGCGAGCCCGGCGGCGAGCCCGCCCAGCGTGAGCCGGTCGGGAAGGATCATGCGCTCGAGATCGGTCACGAGCAGCGTGAGCAGCAGGCTGAGGAACGCAATCCGCAGAAGGACGTGAAGCGGGTCGGACCAGCCGCCCGCGGCCGCCCAGACGACGAGCGCCGCGCCGAACGCCTCGACGAGCGGGTACCGGAGCGGGATTCGGGCTCCGCAGTCGCGGCAGGCTCCGCGCAGCAGCGCGAACGAGAGAACCGGCATGAGGTCCGCGAGGCGCAGCGGTCGCCCGCAGTCGCGGCAATGGGAGCGGGGGCGCGCGACCGACTCGCCCGCGGGGAGCCGGGTCGCGATCACGTTCAGGAAGCTGCCGAGCGTCGCCCCGGCGAGCGCCGCGCCGAGGATCGTCATCGGCGACCGGGGAATCCGGCGAGCGGCGACGCGGGGGCGATCTCGGGCGCGCCGCCGGCGAACCGGTAGGGAACTCCGGCCGGATCGCGGGGGATCTCCGGGAGAATTCCGGCCGCTACGATGTCCTCCCAGCCGTCCGCGTCCGGGAGGCCGCGGATCGCCTCGGTCAGCCGGTCGAGCTCGTCGAGGGCGTCGAGCTGGGCGAGATGGGTCCGGGCGTTGGCCCGCTCCCGGTCGGTCTCCGATTCGCTCAGGAGGCGGCTCCAGATCAACCGGGCGGCGTCGCGCACCCCCGCTTCGGTGAACGAACGCGCGGCCAGCGCGGCGAACCAGGGCGGCGCGTCCGGGCGAGCCGCCTCGCGGGCGAACACGCGCGCCGCGCCGTCCGGATCGCCGAGGTGCCACAGATGGACGAGGCCGAGCACGAGCGCCGCTGATTCGTCGTCGGGACGCCGCTCCACCCTGTCCCGCAGCAGCGCCGCCGCCGCGTCGGGACGGCCCGGCCCGAAGGGAGGCGGCTCGGCGAGCAGCAGCGCCCCCGAGACCGCGGGCGCGCGGAAGTCGGGATCGAGCCGGGCGGCGCTGAGGATTCCGCTTTCGAGCTCGGGAAATCCAAGGCGGCCTTGGAGCCGCTGCGCCCCGTAGTGCTGGACGGCGCGCATCCACGCCAGGTCGGCGAGCAGGCTGCGGACGCCGGCGGGGAGCGGGAGCGCGGCGAAGTCCGGGATCGGCGGCGCGCGCCCCCCGCCGGGCGCCGCGGCGGCGAGGACGAGGAGCGCCAGCGCGAGCGCGCCGCGAATCACCCGCGGTCTCCGCGCCGGCGGCGGACCGGCCCCGTCAGGAGCGCGGCGAGCGCGAGCATCCCGGCCGAATACGCGACGGCGTGGAGCGTCGGTCCGGCGAGCGCGACCGGTTCGCCGCCGGGCGGCGCGAGCAGCGCAAGCCGCGGCAGGAGCATGCGTCCGGCGGCCGCGAGGCAGCCGCCGGGATCGGCGGGGAGCCAGCCGGCGAGCGCCGTCGGCGCCGCGAGCAGCGCCGCCGGGCCCGGCCGCAGGACGCTCGCGAGGAAGGTCGAAAGGGACAGCACCACGACGAGGCGAAGGAAGAGCAGCCACCCCGCCGCGGCGACGGGATTCTCGAGCGCGAGAACGAGAAGGACCGTCGCGAGCGCGGCGAACGCGGCGAGACCGGCGGCGAGGCCGAGGAAGCGGCCGAGGACGACCGTCCCGGCGCCCACCGGGCTCGCGAGCGCGAGCGGCCCGAGCACGCCGCCCCGGTCGGCGAGGCCGCTCCCGTACCCGATCGCGAGCGCCCAGCCGCCGACCCCGGCGGCGAACCAGCCGAAGTCCGCCAGCAGGCGGCCCGAGGAGCCGATCGTGGCTCCCGTCAGGAGGACCGCGAGGCCGAGCGACGCGACGACGACCGCAAGGGCGGCGAGCGGTCCCCGGTCGCGCAAGAACGACGCCGCCGAGGCGCGGCCGAGCGCGAGGACGGCCCGGGCCATCACTCGCGCACCGCGGCGAGGAGCCAACCGGGGGGGCCGACGAAATCCCGGGCCGGCCCCTCGCGGACGAGCCGCCCGCGCCGCAGCACCGCGACCCGGTCCGCGAGCGACGTGACCGCGGATTCCGAATGGAGGCTCAGCAGCACCGCCGCGCCGGCGTCCGCCGCGTCGCGGATCGCCCGCGCCGCCAGATCCCACGCCACCGGATCGAGTCCGGAGAACGGCTCGTCGAGGATCAGCGCGCGCGACGCCGGGGCGAGGGCGGCGGCGAGCCCGGCGCGCTGGCGGATTCCACGCGAGCAGCGGGAGAGCGGCCGCCGCGAGGCGACCGGAACGCCGACCCGCTCCGCCGCTGCCTTCGCGTCGCCGCCGCCGAGGCGCGCCGCGAGCTGGACCGCCTCCAGCGGGCGGAGCCCTCCCGGCAGCGGGGCCCCCTCGTCGAGGAAGCCGAGCCCGCGACGCGCCGATGGACGAGTCGCCGGGAGCCCGCCGAGGAGCGCCTCCCCGGAGTCCGGGCGGAGCAGCCCGGCGAGGAGGCGCAGCAGGGTGGACTTGCCCGCCTGGTTGCGGCCGACGAGCGCCACGGTCTCGCCCGCCGCCACGTCGAAGCTCACGTCCTCGACCACGTTCCCCGCGGAGGGGAACGAGCGGCGGACGGAGCGGGCGCGGATCGCCGGCAAGCCGGCCTACTCGAGGAAGGCGGTCCCGGCCGGCACCGGACAGGCGATCGCGACTCCGTCGGGCGCCGTGTAGAGCGCGCCGGCGCTCGTGGCCGAGAAGCTGCGCACGCCGGTGCGGCCCACGTCCGCCGGCTCGGCGTGGTAGCAATAGTCGAGCAGGCTGTCGGGATCGCAGTGGTCGGGGACGGTCGTGGGGCTCCCGTTCCCCGCGAGCGTGCGGCTGTAACCCGACTTGACGTACGGGCTCGTGCGCCCCAGATCGCCGCCGACGAACTCGGGGGCGGCGTCCGGGTAGTTCGGGATGCCGACCCCGGCGCAGTCGCCTCCGCCGCGGCAGAGGTTGACGAGGTCGGAGAAGAATCCGCAGTTGGAGGCGGCGTACGTCTGCTCGGCGGCGATCACGGCGCGCGAGTCGCCGATGACCTGCGCCTCGTTGGCCGAGAGCCGGGCGCGGAGCAACTGGGGGATCGCGATCCCGGCGATCACGCCGATGATCGCGATCACGATCAGGAGCTCGATGAGCGTGAAGCCGGAATCGGCGGCGGGGGGTTTCATGGGGCTTCGGGAAGCGCGAGGAATCATAAGGAAGGGACCTCCGGGAGGAGAGAAGGCGGGGCGGCTCAGGAGAGGCGCCCCACGAGGGTCCAGATCGGCAGGTACATGGCGATCACGATCGCACCGATGACCACGCCGAGGACCAGGATGAGAAGGGGTTCGAGGAGCGGGAGCAGAGCCTCGCTGGCGCGGCGGACCTCGTCCTCGTAGAAGTCGGCCACCTTGGCGAGCGCCTCGTCGAGTTCGCCGGTGCGCTCGCCCACGGCGACGAGCTGGCACGCCATGGGCGGAAACATGCCCGCCTGCCGCAGCGGGCCCGAGAGCGAACTCCCGGTCTCGACGCGCTCGCGGACGCGGCCGAGCGCATCCTCGAGATGGCGGTTTCCCATGGCGCGCCGGGCGATGTCCATGCCCTCGAGCACCGGGAGCCCGGCGCTCACCAGCGTGGCGAGGGTGCGGCAGAAGCGGGCCAGCGCCGCCCGGAAGGCGAGCTTGCCGAACAACGGCGTCTTCAGGACGAGCCGGTCCACGAGGGCGCCGCCGGACTCGCTTCTTCGGAAGCGCAGGACGAACAGCGCCGCGCCCGCGAGGAGTGCGCCCCCGAGGAGCGCGTGGGCGCCCACCGACTCCGATGCGGCGATGACCATGCGGGTGATGAGCGGAAGTTCCGCGTCGAGGCCCTCGTAGAGCTCGGCGAACACGGGAACCACCCGCCAGAGGATCACCACCACCACGAGGATTCCGATGGAGCCCACGGCCAGCGGATAGGCGAACGCGCCGCGCACCTGCGCCGCCATGCGGGCGCTTTCGTCGAGCTCGCCTGACAGCCGCAGGAGGCTCCGGTCCAGCCGTCCGCCCGCCTCGCCGATCGCGGTCATGGCCACCGAGAGCTTGCCGAAGATCCGCGGGTGCCGGCCCATGGCCTGGGCCAGCGAACGCCCGGAGCGGACATCCGCCCCCATCGCATCGACCGCGTCGCGGAGCCGGCGGTGCTCCTGCTGGGCGCGGAGGACCTCGAGGCTCTCGACGAGCGGAAGCCCGGCCGCCACCATCATCGCCAGTTGACGGATCAGGAGCGCGACCTGCCGGCGGGTCACCGGCGGCCACGCGCCCTCGCCCACGGCCCGCAGCCGCCGCAGCGCCCGGCTCATCGCGCCGCGTTCCCGGCGAACCGCGCCCGCAGGGCCTTCGGATCGCTCGCGACCCGCAGCGCGTCGGGCTCTCCGATCGCGCCGCGCTCGACGAGCGACGCGAGCTCGTCGTCGAGGCGCACCGAGGCGGTCCGGTCGGACCCCGCCTGCATCACCGCGAACAACTGGTGCAGCTTGTCCTCGCGGATCAGGTTGCGCGCCGCCGGGGTGGGAAGCAGCCGCTCCACCGCGAGTACGCGCCCCGATCCGGCGGCGCGGGGCACGAGCCGCTGGCACAGCGCTCCCTCGAGGGTCGCCGAGAGGCGGTTGCGGATCTGGCGGTGCTGCTCGGGCGGAAACAGCTCCACGATCCGGGTGATCGCATGGAGGACCGAGCGG
This sequence comes from Vicinamibacteria bacterium, assembly GCA_965199715.1. Classification (GTDB taxonomy): domain Bacteria; phylum Acidobacteriota; class Vicinamibacteria; order Marinacidobacterales; family Marinacidobacteraceae; genus CBDATA01. The sequence continues at coordinate 66,607 of OZ241322.1, read as the reverse complement.
GCGTGGAGCGTCGCGAGCGCGAGGTGCCCGGTCTCGGTGACGCGCAGCGCCGCGTCGGCGGTCTCCCGGTCGCGGATCTCGCCGATGGCGACCACGTCGGGATCCGCCCGCAGCACCGAGCGCAGCGCCGTGTGGAAGGACTCGGTGTCCGAGCCGACCTGCCGCTGGGTGACGAGCGACCGCTGGTTCGGATGCAGGAACTCCACCGGGTCCTCGACCGTCACGACGTGAGCGCGCCGGGTCCGGTTGATCCGGTCCACGATCGCCGCCAGCGTGGTGGACTTGCCCGAGCCGACCGGGCCCGACGCCAGCACGAGACCGGTCGAGAGGTCGGCGAGGCGGAGGACCCGGTCGGGGAGGCCGAGGTCGCCGAGCGACTCGAGATCGCGGCTCACGATGCGGTACACGGCGCCGACCCGCCCGCGCCGGAAGAACGCCGTCCCGCGGAAACGGGCGACGCCGACCAGGGTGAAGGCGTAGTCCAGCTCCCCGCCTTCGGCGAGGCTCTCCCGCTGGCGCGGGGGAAGCTGGGCCACGACCATCGCCTCCACGTCCTCGGGGGACAGCGGGGGCCGGCCGGCGGTCCCGAGCTCGCCGTCCACGCGGAAGTGCGGCGACGCGCCCGGGCCGAGGTGCAAGTCGCTGCCGCCGAGCTCCCGGAGCTGCCGCAACAGCTCGCCGAGGCGCTCGGCCGCCCGGCGATGCTGCTCGCCGTCGGCGCGAATCTGAAATTTGCGCATGTCTGTTAAAGACGCGCGAAATCGAAAAACCAACCACGAAATCGCCCGTTTGTGGAAAACTCGTTTCCCCTATAGTTCGCGGGGCATGGAACGAAGCGAGCCGCGACGGACCTGATGGGTTCCGCCGCAGTCCCGGACCACACGCGCTTTCTCTTCGTCACCGGCGGCGTCATCTCCTCCCTCGGGAAGGGGCTCGCGTCCGCGTCCATCGGGCGGCTGCTCCAGTCGCAGGGCTATTCGGTCGCGTTCCTCAAGTGCGATCCGTATCTGAACGTGGATCCGGGCACGATGAGCCCGTACCAGCACGGCGAGGTCTTCGTGACCGAGGACGGCGCCGAGACCGACCTCGACGTGGGCCACTACGAGCGGTTCACCGAGGTCTCGTGCACCGCGCACTCGAACGCCACGAGCGGCCAGATCTACGAGACGGTCCTCGCGCGGGAGCGCCGGGGCGGCTACCTCGGGGCGACCGTCCAGGTCATCCCGCACGTCACCGACGAGATCAAGCGGCGCATCACCCGCATCGCCGCGACCGGCCCGGACGTGGTGATCGTGGAGATCGGCGGCACGGTCGGGGACATCGAGAGCCAGCCGTTCCTCGAGGCGGTGCGCCAGTACCGGCTCGACGTGGGCGCCACGAGGACCTGCTTCCTCCACCTGACCCTCGTTCCCCTCGTGCGGACCGCCGGGGAGTACAAGACGAAGCCGACGCAGCACAGCGTGCGCGAGCTGCGGGCCATCGGCATCCAGCCCGACGTGCTCCTGTGCCGGGCCGAGCACGCGCTCCCGGCGGAGGTCAAGACCAAGATCGGGCTCCACACCTCGGTCGATCCGGCGGCCGTGTTCAGCGCCGTGGACGCCGCGTCCATCTACGACGTGCCGGTGAACCTCGCCTCCGAGGGGGTGGACGCGCGGATCCTCCGGCATTTCAAGCTGCGTCCGCGCAAGCGCGACCTCGCCCGCTGGAACCGGGCGGCGCGCAGCATGCATCGCGGGAAGGGCGAGGTCGATATCGCGATCGTCGGCAAGTACGTGGACCACCAAGACGCGTACAAGAGCCTCGGCGAGGCGCTTGCGCACGGCGGGGTCTCCCACGACGCCGTGGTCCGGATCCAGTGGATCGAGGCGGAGAACCTCGACCTCGAAGACTTCCGGGAGCTGAAGGAAGCGGACGGAATTCTCGTTCCGGGCGGCTTCGGGCGGCGCGGCGCCGCGGGCATGGAGGCCGCCGCCGGGCGCGCCCGGACGACGGGAACCCCCTACCTCGGCATCTGCTACGGGATGCAGCTCGCGGTGCTGGAGTTCGCCCGCAGCGAGTGCGGCCTCGCCGGCGCCTCCACCGAGGAGCTGGATCCCGAGTCGGACGAGATCCTGTTCGCGCGTCTTCGGAAGCTCCACGGGGTCACCGAGATGGGCGGCACGATGCGCGTCGGGGCCCAGACGGTCTTCCTGACGCCCGGGTCGCTCGCGGCCCGCACGTACGGGCGGGAGGAGATCCGCGAACGGCACCGGCACCGGTACGAGTTCGTGCCCGAATTCGAGCCGGCGCTGGGAGCCCGCGGCATGCGCTTCACCGGCACGACCGAGGACGGGTATTACGAGATCGCCGAGATCCCCGAGCACCCGTGGTTCGTGGGCGTCCAGTTCCACCCCGAGTTCCTGTCCAACCCGCTGAGGCCGCACCCGCTCTTCCGGGAGTTCGTGGGGGCGGCGCTCCGGCGCCGGGAATCGCGCGCCTGAGTTGACTGACTGGACGCCCGAGCTGGCGCGGCGCACCGGCCGCGTCCGCGCGCTGCTGCTGGACGTGGACGGCGTGCTAACCGACGGCTCGTTCGAGCCGGGCGAGGCGGAGCGGAAGCGCTTCCACGCGCGGGACGGCCTCGGGCTGCTGCTCCTCAAGCGGCGGGGGCTGCGGCTCGGATTCGTGACCGGCAGGGCGTCGGGGATCGTGCGCGACCGCGCCCGCGAGGTCGGCCTCGACTTCTATCGCGAGAACTGCTGGACCAAGGGGAAGGCGCTGCGCGAGGCCGCATCCGAGTTCGGCCTCGAACCCGAGGAGATCGCCTTCGTGGGGGACGACGTGCAGGATCTCCCGGCGCTGGCGCTGGCCGGCTTCGCCGCATGCCCGCTGGACGCCCATCCGGAGGTGCGCCGCCGGGTCCACTACGTCGCCGGAGCGCCCGGAGGCCGCGGCGCGGTGCGCGACGTGGCGGAGCGGATTCTGGACGCGCGCGGCGAGCTGGAGGAGACCCTCCTCAGCTTCCTCCGCTCGGGCTGAGGCGGAGCAGCTCGCGGGCGAGCCGCCGGGCCGCCTCCCGCGCCTCGTCGAGGGAACCCGAGGTATCGACGAGGTCGTCGGCCGCCGCGACCTTCGCGGCGACGGGCATCTGCGCCTCGATCCGGGCGCGCGCCTCGCCGGGGGTCAGGGCGGAGCGGGCTAGGAGGCGCTCGACTTGCTGCTCGGGCGCGCAGTGCGCCACGACGACCCGGTCGTACATGGACGTGCTCCCGCTCTCCACCATGAGGGCGGCTTCGGCTCCCGCCGCCCGGGCGCCCTCGGCTTCGCGGGCGTCGAGGAAGGCGCGGATCCGGCGGCGGATTTCGGGGTGCGCGATCCGCTCCAGCCGCTTGCGGGCCTCGGGATCCGCGAACACGACGGCCCCGAGCTTCGCCCGATCGACGCCGCCGTCCGGAGCGCGCGCGTCGCCGAACGCCGCCGCCACCGCCTCGACGAGGCCGCCGCCGGGAGCGAGCAGCTCGTGGGTCAGCCGGTCGGCGTCCAGCATCGGGATTCCGGCTTGTTCGAAGACCTTCCGGACGGTGGTCTTCCCCGAGGCGATCCCGCCGGTGAGCCCGATCCGGAGCAAGCGTCCGGTCAGCCTCCCGCCTCGCGCCGGGCGCGGGCGAGATCGACGGTGTTCCGCAGCAGCATCGCGATCGTGAGCGGCCCGACGCCGCCGGGCACCGGCGTGTAGGCGGAGGACAGCTCCTTCATGAAGTGCGGGTGGGCGTCGCCCACGAGCGCGTGGCCGTTCTTGCGGAAGCGCTCGAGCCGCTTGGGCGCCGACCGGAAGAAGTCCTCGGCGACGCTCTCGTCGGCGATCCGGTTCATGCCGACGTCGACCACGACCGCCCCGGGGCGGATCGCGTCCTCGCCGACGAGGCCGGGCCACCCGGTGGCCACGAGCAGCAGGTCCGCCTCACGGCAGACGCCGGGGAGATCGCGGGTGCGCGAGTGGCAGACGGTGACGGTCGCGTGGGCGTGGAGGAGCAGCAGCGCGAGCGGCTTGCCCACGATGTCGCTGCGCCCCACGACGACGGCGCGCTTCCCCTTGGGATCGATTCCCTCGCGGCGGAACATCTCGAGGATTCCCGCCGGCGTGCAGGGGCGCGGCCCCGGGCGGTTCGCGACGAGGTTGCCGACGTTCACCGGATGGAATCCGTCCACGTCCTTGTCCGGGCGGATGCGGGCGAGAAAGCTCGCGGCGGCGAGGCCGGCGGGGAGCGGCAACTGGAGCAGGATCCCGTCCACGCGAGGGTCGTCGTTCAGGGCGTCGAGGCGCTCGCCGAGCTGCGCCGCGGTCGTGTCCGCGGGCATGCCGTGGGTCACCGACTCGAACCCGGCCTCGCTCGAGGCCCGCGCCTTGCCCCGCACGTAGATCGCGGACGCCGGATCGTCGCCGACGAGAACCACCGCGAGCCCGGGCGGGCGCCCGCTTCGGGCCAGGTCCGCCGCGTCGTCCGCGACCTCGGCCCGGATCGCGGCCGCGATCCGCTTCCCTTCCAACCGTCGTCCGGGCATGTCGGCTCAGCCCCTCCCGGCGGCGCCAAGAAGCGCCCGCGCCGATTCCATGGCCCGCGCCGGCGAGCGGCCGTCCACCGCCGAGACGACGGCGAAGGCGTCCGCCCCGGCCCCGAGGACCGCGGCCGCCCGATCGCCCCGGATTCCGCCGATCGCGACGAGCGTCCGCCCGGGCGCGGCGCGCCTCGCCGCCCGCACGCCGTCGAGACCCACGACCGGTTCGGGGGCGGCCTTGGATCCGGTGGGAAACACCGGGCCGATCGCGAGGTAGTCGCACGGGGCTCGGGCGGCCGCGCGGACCTGCGCCGTCGAGTGCGTGGAGAGGCCGAACATCCGATCCGGCCCGAGGAGAAGGCGCGTCCGCTCCGGCGAGAGGTCGCGCTGGCCGACGTGGGCGCCCGCGGCCCCCGAGAGGATCGCGACGTCCACCCGGTCGTTCACGAGAACCGCGACTCCCGCTTCCTCGCCGCCCCGGACCCCGGCGCGCGCCCACCGGAGGAACTCCCGGGGCGCGAGCGCCTTGGCGCGCAACTGCGCGACCCGCACGCCGGCGGCGGCGAGGGCGCGAAGGATCGGTCCCGGGTCGCCCGCGCCGAGAACCTCCGCGTCAAGGATCGGATAGAGCGGGGCGCCACGGAGATCAGCCCATCCGCCCGAGAATCCCGGTGTCGAAGCCGCCGGCAAGGAACTCCTCGTTATCCAGCACCCGCAGGTGGAACGGGATCGTGGTGTGGACGCCCTCCACGACCATCTCCTTCAGCGCCCGGCGCATGCGGGCGATGGCGTGGGATCGGTCGTCCCCGTGCGCGATCACCTTGGCCAGCAGCGAGTCGTACCACGGCGGCACGTCGGCGCCGGCGTGGAACGCGGTATCCACCCGGATTCCCGGTCCGCCCGGACTGTGGAACGCGCCGATCCGCCCCGGCGAGGGCGCGAAGGTCTCGGGGTGCTCGGCGTTGATCCGGCACTCGATTGCGGCGCCCGAGAGCTCGATCGGCTCGCCGGCGAACGACAGCGGCTCGCCCGCGGCCACGAGGATCTGCTCGCGCACGAGGTCCTTGCCGGTGACCATCTCGGTCACCGGGTGCTCGACCTGGATGCGCACGTTCATCTCGCTGAAGAAGAACTCCCCGTTCGCGTCCATCAGGAACTCGACCGTGCCGGCGTTCCGGTAGCCCACCGCCGCGGCGGCGCGCACCGCCGCCTCGCCGAACTGGCGGCGCTGCTCGGGCGAGATCCCCGGCGCCGGGGACTCCTCGACGAGCTTCTGGTGGCGCCGCTGGACCGAGCAGTCCCGCTCGCCGAGGTGGATCGCGCTGCCATGGGCGTCGGCGAAGACCTGGACCTCGACGTGCCGCACGCTCTCGAGGAACCGTTCGAGGTACATGGATCCGTCGCCGAACGCGGCCTGCGCCTCGGCGCAGGCGGAGGCGAAGGCGGCCTCGAGGTCGCCCGGCTCCCGGACGATGCGCATGCCGCGCCCGCCGCCGCCGAAGGACGCCTTGAGGAGCACCGGGTAACCCACGTCGTCCGCGATCCGGACCGCCTCGCCCGCGTCCGCGATCGGCGCCTCGACTCCCGGCAGCACCGGGACGCCGGAGTCGCGCATCACCCGCCGGGCGAGCGCCTTGTCCCCCATGGTCCGGATCGCGTCCGGCCCGGGCCCGATGAAGGTGACCTCGCAGCTCTCGCAGACCTCGGCCAGCGGGGCGCTCTCGGCGAGGAACCCGTAGCCGGGGTGGATCGCGTCGGCGCCGGTGATCTCCGCCGCGGCCAGGATGCGCGGGACGTCGAGGTAGCTCTCGCCCGGCGCCGGCGGCCCGATGCACACGCGCTCGTCGGCGAGCCGCACCGGCAGCGAGTTCGCGTCCGCCGAGGAGTGGACGATGACCGTGGGAATTCCCATGTCGCGGCAGGCGGCGAGGATGCGGACCGCGATCTCGCCGCGGTTCGCGATCAGTATCTTGTGGAACATGACGCTGACGGCGCCCGTGCCGAACCCGCTTGCGGGATCAGGAGGGCCGAATCGCCACGAGCCGGTCGCCGAACTGGACCGGCGATCCGTCCTCGGGAGCGAATTCCGCGATCTCCCCGGCGCGCTCGGCGACGATGTTGTTCATCAACTTCATCGCCTCGATGATGCAAAGGACCTGCCCCTCCTCGACCCGATCCCCGACCTCGGCGAACGGCGCGGCGTCCGGCCTCGGGCGGCGATAGAACGTGCCGACCATCGGCGCCTCCACGATGACGAGCCCGGCGTCGGCCGCCGGCGCCGCCGCGGCCTCGACGGCCGGCGCGGGAGCGGCGGCCGCTGGCGGCGGAGCCCCGGTCACGACCGCCGCCGGAGCGCTGCGCGAGACGCGCACGCGAGCCTCGCCGATCCGAATCTCCACCTGGTGGAACGAGCCGTCTTCGAGCCGGTCCACGGCGTCGAGCAGGTCGGCGAGCGTCGGCGCGGGCGGGGGTTCGGTCAAGGGCGCGGGAAAGGTAGCACAGGGTCCGCGCCGCTCCTGCACTGGCCGTGACTACGCCCCTCCGGTCCTGAAGTCGAGCGACTCGATCCGTTGAAACGTGCCGCAACGCGGCACGTCCAGGTCGTCGCAGACATCGGGGATACGCCTGTTGGCGCGTTGCAGCGACGGCTTCGAACGCTCCCTCGTGACGACCGTCCGGCGCCCCGGCGCCTTGAGGGCGTGCGCGACGGGAAACGGGTCGGCTCCGACTTGGGCCACCTCGCTCTGCGACAGGCCCGAGGCGTAACCCTCACTCACAACCCGCAGAACCAAACTGGGCTCCACGGCTTCGTCCAGGAGCGGAATGCGACGCTTTGCCCTGAGCCACCCGGTGAGATCGTCAGGCCGGCCGGCGAGCGCTTCCTCGTACACCTCGACGGGAATCCGCACGTGGCCCGCCCGTGCGCACGCTTCCAACCAATCCCGGAATTCCGGCGCCCGCTCGATCGGGTCGTCGAGAGCGCTCCGGCTTCCATCATTCTCCGAGTGAAGCCGAGGAGGCGCGGACCAAGCCGGTGGCGCCGGATGACGCGCCACGTCGGGCTGCCGTCAGCCTCGCGAGCCTCCTCCCGAGCCTGCGCCCGGCGTCGCCGCCGCTGCGTTCGGTATTCGGCGCTGAGACGCTGGAACGTCTCCCGATCGATGCGGCCCGCGCGGAAGAGCCGCCACGCGATCATGGTTCGGCTCAGGTTTCGCTCCCGAGCGATCACGTCGATCCGATCCACCGCGCCCCCGCCGGCGTGACTGGCCCACAGTTCCGAGACAAGCGTCTCGGGCAGCAGGAGTTCCGAGGCGACGGCGGCGCAGAACCGCTCCGCTCCGGGCCCATCGCCGGCGCACCCGGAGTCGCCGAGCAGGAGATGGGTCAGCTCATGCAACAGGGGGAACGACCACGCCGCCCTCGAGTCGTTGTCGTTGATCACGACGAAGGGCGCGAACTCGTCGGCGAGCGCCAGGCCGCGGAACGCTCCGACCTCCATCGCCGTGTGGCAACTGCCGAGATCGCCCTTGAGCAGCACGAAGAGGCGAGCGTCCTCGGCGCGCGAACGGAGGATGCGAACGCTGCGTCCACCCCACGCGCGGCGTGATGCGCCTCGGTCAGGTCGTCGCCCAGCGTTTCCCGCAGGGCGCTCCCCGCGCGTCCGACGAGCGCTGGCCCCCGAGACTCGTTTCCCTCCGAGCGAAGGGCGCCGACGAACGGAACCGGCTCAGCCTCGTCCTCGACGACGAGCGCTGCGCGAACCATGTCGTGCCGGCCCTCCACATCCCGCACCAGCGCATCGAGCAGCGCCGCCTCCCGAGGCGACCGGGCTTCGGGAACCCCCGAAACTCCGGCCCCCGCGGACTTTGCGGCGGGAGGCCTCAAGATGGAACGTCAGCAACGGACGGCGGTAGTGGCGAGCCATCCGAACGAGAACAGCCCTCGAGGGGCGCCCCTCACCCCTCTCGAGGGCCGCAAGCCGATCCGCTCCCGCGACGCCTCGAGCCTCGTTGATCGCGATTTTCCGCGCGGCCTCCTCGATCGTCAGATCCGCCGTCTCTCGGGCCCAGACCAGAAGCTCGGGGTTCACGACGGGAGTCTCTTGGAAGGAAGGTAGCACCCGGGGGCCAGCGCCCCGGGGCGAACGGGCGGTTTCCCAACTCGCGACTCAACCCGAGGTCGTGGATCGCCCACCAAACGCGTGCGCCATCGCGGACTCATGGGGCGCACCCGCGGGGCCTCGGCCGGGATCGCCAGGACTCCGGCCCCGCCAGAGCGCCGCCAGCGCGCTCCCCACGAGCGAGTGCACGAGGCTCGAGATCGCGCTCGGGGCCGCGACCGCCGGGTTCGTGAAGTTCGCGCGGGCGAGCACGACGCCGAGGCCGGAGTTCTGCATGCCCACCTCGATCGCGATCGTCCGCGCGACGGCCTCGCCCCGGCCGAGGACGCGGCTGAGGAGGTAGCCGAACCCGAACCCGCCGGCGTGGAGGCAGACGATCGCTCCGATGAGCGGACCCGCCGACGCGAGGATGGCTTCCCGGCTGGCGCCGATGATGGAGGCCACCAGCACGGTGATGAGGAAGACGGCGGTGAACGGCCCCCACGGAAGCAGCGTCCGGCTCACCCGAGGGGCGTAGCGGTTCAGCGCGAGTCCGGCGGCGACCGGCAGGATGACGACCTGCACCGTCGAGATGAGCAGCCCGGTGAGCGGCACCTCGACCCGGCTGCTCGCGAGCAGCGCGGTCAGCGCCGGGGTCATGAGCGCCGAAGCCGCCGTCGAGACGGCGGTCATCGAGACCGACAGCGGCACGTTCGCGAGCGCGAGGTACGAGATCACGTTGGAGGCCACGCCGCCCGGACAGCACGAGACGAGGATCAGCCCGACGGCGAAGCCGGTGGGGAGGTCGAAGGCGGCGGCCAGCGCGAAGCCCAGCAGCGGCATCACGAGGAACTGGAGGATCACGCCCAGCCCGATCGGCAGCGGGCTCACGAGCACTCGCCGGAAGTCCTCCAGCGTGAGCGTGAGGCCCATCCCCAGCATGATGACCCCGAGGCCGAGCGTGATCATCCGGCCGGGGATCCAAGTGACCGCTTCCGGGCGGACGAGCGCGACCGCGCTGCAGACGAACACCCAAACGGGGAATCCGGCGGTGCCGATCCGAAGCGCCTCGACGAGGCGCGGGTTCATCCGGCGACCCCGTTCCGGGCCGCGTCCTCGACCGCCGTCGCGAACAGGTCCACTTCCTCGAGCGTGGAGAAGACGCTCGGCGAGACGCGGACGCAGTCGAACTCGCCCCGCACGAAGCGGGGGCGCACGTGGATCCGGTACTTGCGCTCGAGGAAGTCGGTCAGGTCGCCCGAGTCCACGCCCTCGATCCGCATCGCCCCGATCCCGCACGCCTGGCGCGGGTCGGGCGGGTTCAGCACCGTGACGCCGGGAAGCTCCTTGACCCGCTCCGCCCAGCGGGTGCGCAGGTGGACGAGCCGCGCGGCCTTCCGCTCGGGGCCGAGCCCGTCGTGGAACGTGACCGCCTCGGTGATCGGGCCGCGCACCGCGATCGGGTGGGTTCCGATCTGCTCGAACTTGCGGACGTCGTCGGCCTGGCTCGCCGGCGCGCTCATGAGCGGCCAGAGCCCCGGGATCTTCTCCTTGCGCACGTAGAGGAACCCGGTCCCCACCGGCGCGAAGAGCCACTTGTGCAGGCTCGTCCCGTAGTAGTCGCAGTCCAGCTCGTCCCGCGTGAACGGAAAGTGGGCGAACCCGTGCGCGCCGTCCACGAGGGTCTCGACCCCGCGGCGGCGCGCCATTCGGCAGATCTCGCCCACCGGGAAGATCTGGCCGGTCGTGTAGGTCGTGTGGCAGATGAGCAGCGCCCGCGTGCGGGGCGTGATCGCGTTCTCGAGGATGCGGGTGAGCTGCGACAGGTCCTCGGGGGGCGTGGGGTACGGCACCGTGCGCAGGACGATTCCGTCGCGGCGCTCGCGCTGCCGCCACGTCATGAGCATCCGCGGATAGTCCTGCGTCGTGGTCAGCACCTCGTCGCCCGGCTTCAGGTCAAGGCCGAACTGGACGATCTCCATGGCTTCGCTGGCGTTGCGGGTGAAGGCAATCTCCTCGGGGCTGCTCCCGAACGTCTCGGCCAGCCGCCGCCGGGCCACCTCCAGCCGGGGCCCGAGGAGTTCGTCCACGTACAGCGAAGGCCCCATGTTGGTGACCTCCCAGTACTGGCGCATGGCGCGCTGGACCGGGACCGGGGCCGGGCTGACGCTCCCCGAATTGAGGTTGATGTGGTTGCGGTCGATCGTGAAGGACTCGCGCACGCGGAACCAGAAATCCTCGTCCTGCGCCGCGGCCTCGGGGCCGGCTCCCCCGAGCGAGGCCACCGCTTGTTCGAGCGCGGCCGCCGAGCCGGCGCCGGCGACGAGCGTCCCGCCCGCGGTTCCGAGGAACGTGCGCCGCCGCATGGGCCGCAACATACCATCGGCGGACGAGGAGATTTCCATGCCCCTGAACCCGCTGCTGATGGCCGCCGGCCTCGTCGCCCAGCCCTCCGTTCCCTACCTCCCGGACGAGGACGGGCGGCTTCCCCAGCCCTTCGTGGCGCTCGTGAACGCCCACGTCGTCCACGTCGCCGACGGAACCGTCACCGAGGACGCGGTCGTCGTCGTCCGCGACGGCCTCATCGAATCCGTGGGGACGGATCCGCCGCCCGAGGACGCGCACGTGCTCGACCTCGAGGGCCGCCACCTGATCCCCGGCCTCTTCGACGGACACTGGCACGGCCGGACGCTCGACGGCATGCACCGGGCGCTCGAGTCGGGAGTCACCACCATGAAGAGCGCCGCGGTGGGTTCGTTCCTCGACGTGCGGATGAACGACATGGTCGAGGGCGGATACCTCGCCGGCCCCGAGATCTTCGCCGCCGGGGTGTACGTCCTGCCCAACCTCGGCGCCTCGGCGCTCGCCGATCCCCGCCTGCACAAGTACCTGAATCGGGAGGTGCGCGGCGCGGAGGCGGTGCGCGAGGTCGTGCGCGTGGACGTGGACCGGGGCGCCCGGTGGATCAAGACCCGCTCCGGCGGCACGACCTCCGGCCCGAACGGCCCCGACCCCAAGATGATGGTGTACTCGGTGGACGAGCTCACCGCCATCGTGGAGGAGGCGGACGCGCTCGGGGTCCGGGTGGCCTGCCACGCCCACGGCAAGGAGGTCGTCCGCAACGCCATCCTCGCCGGCTGCGCCACGATCGAGCACGGGTCCTACGTGGACGAGGAGGGGCTGCGGATGATGGTCGAGCGCGGAACCGCGTGGATTCCCACGTACACGTCAGTGGTGGGTTTCCTCCAGCCGCACGACGACTACAACAGCTCGGCGAGCTTCCAGCGCGGGACCCACCTGCTGCACTTCCTCGAGAAGGGCTTCCGGCGCGGCCTCGAACTCGGCGTGACCATCCTCACCGCCACCGACACCCGGTACGGCCCGGAGAGCTTCGCCCGGATCTACCGCGAGATGACGCACTTCGTGGAGATGGGGATGACGCCGCTGGAGGCGCTGCAGTCGGCCACGATCCGCTCGGCCGAGGCGTACGGCGTGCGGGACCGGACGGGAGTCATCGAGCCGGGCCTCGAGGCCGACCTGGTGTCCGTGGACGGGAACCCGCTGGAGGACATCCATTACACCCACGAACCGATGTTCGTGATGAGCAACGGCCGGATCGTCTTCCACCGGGCGGTCCACCCCGACGCCTACATCCCCCGCCGGGTCGGTGTCCGCGGCTTCGGCGTCGGCGGCCCGCGCCCGTGAGCTTTTGGACGCCGAGGAGCGCGGCCGTCGCGAGCGCGAGCGCGCCCGTCGCGCGGACCAGCTCCTCGACGGGGACGTGCTCGTCCGGGCAGTGCGCCAGTTCGAGGATTCCCGGACCGTAGGCGACGCAGTCCGGGTTCCCCGCGATCCGGGTCACGTGCTTGTGGTCGTAGGTGCCCGGACTCGCGACCTCCTCGACCGGAGTGCCGAGCACCCGCTCCACTCCGTAACGGATCGCGGCGATGGCCGGGGAATCGGGCGGCGTGCGGACCGGCTCCACGGTGAGCAGCTCCTCGATCTCGAAGCTCCGCTCGGGGTCCTCCGCCTCGCACCGGGCGACCCAGCGCGCGATCTCGTCCCGCACCCCGGCGAGCGTCTCCTCCGGGAGGAAACGCCGATCCACCACGAGCTCGGCTCGGTCGGGAACCTGCGGGCTCTCGACGGCCGCGCCGGCCTGCCCGCCCCGGACGCTGTTCACGTTCACGGTGGCGAACCGCGCCCCCTCGGGAACCACCGGAAGCGCGGTGCGGCGCTCGGCCAGCGTCGGCTTCCAGACGGTGCGGACGTCCTCGAGCAGCGGCCCCAACTGCCCGATCGCGTTGTTCCCCAGAAACGGCATGCTGCCGTGGGCGACCGCGCCCCGGGCGACGACCCGGAACCAGTACACGCCCCGGTGCCCCACCGAGACCCGGCCCGAGCCGAACGGCTCCGGAATCACCACCACCGTCCCATTGGGGAACCGGCCCGACTGCGCGAGCCAGCCGACGCCGGCGTGCCCGCCGATCTCCTCGTCCACGGTGCCGGAAATCTCGAGAACGCCGCCGAGGCGGAGCCCGGCGCGGCGGATCGCCTCGGCGGCGAAGCGGGCGGCGGCGAGGCCGCCCTTCATGTCGCTCGCGCCCCGGCCCCAGACGGATCCGTCGCGGATCTCCCCCGAAAACGGGTCGCCGGTCCACCCCTCCCCCGCCGGCACCACGTCGAAGTGCCCGTTCAGGTGAACGCGCCGCTCGCCGTCGCCGATCCGGCCGATGACGTTCCGGCGCGGAAAGCGGGCGGAGTCGGGCGGGCAGACCGACGCCGGCGGGTCGTCGGACTCGACTTCGAACCCGCCGGCGCGCAGCGCGTCGCCGATCGCGGCGGCGCCTTCGAGGTAATGCTCGCCGGGCGGACTCACCGTCGGGATGCGGATGAGCTCGCCGGTCCACGCGGCGATCTCGTCCGCCGCCGCCTCGACCTCCCGGAGAATCCGCGCCTCGATCCTCGCCGGGACCGGTAGAAGCTCCATGGTTCGGAGGATAATCCGCCGATGCTCTTCGGACTGGACCGGCGCGAGATCGTGGTCGTCGGCGGCGCTTCCGGGATCGGGGCGGCGACGGCGGCGCTGGCGGCGCGGATGGGCGCGTCGGTAGTCGTCGCGGATTTCGACGCCCAGGGGGCCGAGAAGGTCGCGGCGTCGATCCCCGGCGGCCGAGCCGAGACGGTGGACGTCCGCAGCGAGGACTCGATGGCGGCTCTGTTCCGGGACCGCCGGCCGGCCGGCGTGGTCGTGACTCCGGGGGTGAACGTGCGCAAGCGCATCGCCGAGACCACGGTCGAGGAATTCGAGCGGGTCGTCGCGCTGAACCTGCGCGGCTCCTTCCTCGCGATCCGGCACGGCGCCCCGGCGCTGGCCCGGGCGGGCGGCGGGAGCATGGTGCTGCTGTCGTCGATCCGGTCGCAGGTGGTCGAGCCCGGCCAGGGCGCCTACGCCGCGACCAAGGCCGGGATCGTGCAGCTCGTGCGCACCGCGGCCACCGAATTCGCCCCCGACGTGCGGGTGAACGCGCTCGCGCCCGGAGTCGTCGAGACCCCGCTCACCGGGCCCATCGACGCGCGCCCCGACTGGAAGCGGGCTTACGCCGACAAGACCATGATCGGACGCTGGGCGACGGCGGACGAGATCGCCGCCCCCGCCGTCTTCCTGCTGTCCGACGCCGCGAGCTACGTCACGGGTTCGGTGCTCTTCGCCGACGGCGGCTGGACCGCTCACGACGGGCGCTTCCAGCCGTTCCAGCCTCCCGCGATCCGCTCGAGAAAGTCGGCGGCGCGCTCCGGGCCGATTCCGTCGAGGAATTCGTAGAGATCGTCGGCGGTCCACGCCGCGCTCTCCGCATGGTCGGCGAGCATCTCGGCGGCGAGGCGCAGCAGCGGTGCGGCGAGGCCCCGCGTCCCGTCGCGGACTCCGAGCGCGAGCGCGACGCCGCCGACAAGCGGGTGCTCCGGCTCCGGAGCCCGCAGTTCGCCGGCGAGACGGCGCAGCTCGGGCGGGAGCTCGGGCGGAAGGTCCCGCGCGAGCGCGCGGGCCAGCTCCGGGAATCCGCGCCGGGCCATGTCAGAAGCGGAAGCGTACGCCGATGGTGGGCACCCGCGGGAATCCCTGGGAAGGCGTCTCGACCACCGACGGCTCGAGGCCGCCCGGGTTCGGCTCGAGGCTGAAGTCCATGGCGATGGCGTTCGTCCGGTCGAGCGCGTTGATGACCTCGCCGTAGAAGGACCAGCGTCCCGAGTCGCCGCCGGGACGGAAGGTGAGACGGAGGTCGAGGCGGGAGTAGCCGGGCAGCCGCCCCGAGTAGAGGTTCTCGAGGCCGCCGAGGTCCACCTGATAGACGTACCCGCCGGTATCGTCGGTCTCCGGCACGAAGCCGCGCGCGGGGTCGAGATCGGGCGAGACGCGCACGCCGAGCGCCGGCGTGTACGGGAAGCCGCTCGCGATGCGGAAGGTGCCGCCGAGCGAGAAACGGCGGGTGAGCCGGACCTGCCCGACGACGCTCGCGGCGTGCTCGCGGTCGTATTCGAACGGATAGCGGAACCCCCAGCTCTCGCGGTGGGCCCGGCCCCAGGCGTAGGAGACCCAGCCGCTCACCCGCGCCGAAGGGTCGAGTCGCTCGAGATAGAAGTCGAGGCCGGTCGCGTCCCCTTCGGCCCCGTTGCCGGGCCGCACCGTGATCTGCGCCTCGGTCGGGACGTCGCCCGCGAGGCTCGTCGGGAAGTCATGGAACGAGACGCGCTCGGCTCGCTCCTCCTCCGTTTCCAATTCGCCGACGAGCAGGTCGCGGAAGACCTTGCGGTAGCCCTCGACCCGGACCTTGACGCCGTTGTCGAAGAGCTTCTCGAGCCCCGCGACCGCGTGGACGGCGCGCTCGTGGAGCAGCGCGGTCGGATCGCTCAACTCGAGGAAGTAGTCCGACTGGATGAGCTTCTCGTACCCCGGACTCTGGGTGTAGAGGCCGCCGGCGGCCCGCAAGCGCAACCCGTCGCCGAAGTCCCACTCGGCTGCGAAACGGGGAGAGATCGTGACCCTCTCGTTGACGGTGCTGGCGTCGAGGCGGACGCCCGGCTCGAGCGTCAATCGGTCCGTCGCCTGGAACGAATCGGCGATCCACGCCCCCGAGCGGTGGCCGGCGAGCTGGGAATCCACGAGATCCGGCAGCCCGGACCCGCCCTCGATGCTCGTCGGGTTGGCCTCGCTGACGTTCCGCTCCCCGTCGATGCGCTGGTGCACCCCGGACCGCAGCCGGTGGACCTCGAACCCGGCGTCGATCAGGTGGCGGTCGCGGAACTGGACGCCGAACTCCTGGCGCAGCGACCAGTCGGTGACCGCGAGTTCGCGGTCGAAACCGACCTCGACCCGCGCTTCCTCCCGGTTCGAGCCCTGCTCCTCGTCCCGGAAGGAGCCCTCGAAGTCCAGAAACTCGGAGTTGCGGTACCCGGCGAGGATCGTCGTGGCGGTGGCGCGGCCGCCGAGCACCGCGTCCAGCCGGATCGCGCCGAGATCGGTCTCGGTGTCGGAGAGGAAGTCCGCCCGCTCATCCTCCTCCTCGTCCTCGAAGGAGAAGTTCGTGTCCTCGCGGGAGCGGACGCCGGTGACCGTGAGCCGGTGCCCGGGGCCGAATTCCCAGGCGCCCTGGAACTGCAGATCGGCGAAGGACGGGAAGTCCTGGTCGAGGATGCGGCCCACGATCACGTCGTAGTACGTCCGTCGCCCGGTCAGCAGGAAGCCGCCGGCGGGGCCCGGCAGCGGTCCCTCGAGCACGACGTTCCCGTCAGTCACGCTGAGCGAGGTGGTCGCGCCGAAGCGCGGCCCGCCCCGGCGGTTCTCGATCGTCAGCAGCGACGAGAGCCGGTCGCCGTAGCGGGCGCCGAAGCCGCCCGCGGAGAGCGCGAAGTCCTCGACGGTCTCCGGGTTGAAGGCGCTCACCAGACCGAACAGCCGGTACGGGTTGTGGATCTCGATCCCGTCCATCAGGGTGAGGTTCTGGTCGGGTCCGCCGCCGCGCACGGCGAGCCGGCTGCCGAAGTCCGCGGTGGCGGTGACCCCGGGAAGCGTGGAGAGCGCGCGGAAGACGTTGTCCACCGTGCCGGCGACTTCCAGCACGTCCGCCGGGGCGACCGAGGTGGACGAGATTTCCTGCTCTTCCGCGGGCGCGGCGGTCACGGCGACGGTCTCCGAGATCTCCCGCGGCAGGAGGCGGATCGTCCCGACCGGGGCCGAAAGCGGGAAATAGCCCTCGGCGGTAACGAAGACGCTCGCCGTGCCGGGAGGCGCATCCAGCGCGAAGCTCCCGTCGGGTCCGGTCGTCGCCTCGGGACCGCCGGCCGCGAACGGCTCGGGGACGACGAGGGCGCCGAGGATGGGCTCGCCGGAGATTCCGTCCACGACCCGGCCCCGGATCTCCTGCGCCCGGACGGGAACGGCGAGGAGCGAGAGCGCGAGGGCGAGACGAATCACGCCCGGTATCCTTGAATGCGAAGCACCCGGATTTCCTTCTTCAGTCCCATACGCTCGATCCAGCCGGAACGTTCCAAGCCGGGTGAGGAGGCCCGTCACGATGTTCGCCGTCACTCGCCGTCAGGTTCTCGCCGGGGCCGGAGCCTCGGTCCTCGCCGGCGCCGCCCGGGGACGCGCCGCGCAGCCGACGGGCGCGGTGGTCTTCACCGACGCGACCGTCGCGAATCCCGACGGGGTCCGCGAGAACGTCGCGCTCGCCGTCCACGACGGCCGCATCGCCGCGATCGGCCCTTCCGAGGAAGTGCTCGCCGCCTTCCCCGGCGCCGACCGCTACGACTGCCGCGACCGGGTGCTGCTGCCCGGATTCATCAACACCCACGCGCACATGCGGGCGGTCATCGCCCGCGGCTTCAACGAGGACTTCGGGTTCCCGAACACCGCGAACCTGCCGGTCTCGCCGGCCAGCCTGCTGGAGGGCGGAGAGGGCGAGCTGATGGTGCAGGTCGCGGCGCTCGAGGCGATCCGCACCGGCACCACGACGATCGTGGAGTACACCGGAAACGTCCAGCGGCAGGCCGGCGTCCTCGCCGACTCGGGGCTCCGCTGCGTTTTCGCCGAGGGAATCCGCGACGCCGAGAACGTCCCCGGACCAATCTCGACGCGGGCGATGGCGGAAAACGCCAGCGCGACGCCGCGCTTCTCGGAGCGGCTGCGCGACGAGGGGCTCGAGCGCATCAGCGACCTCTTCGAAACGTGGCACGGCGCCCGAAACGGACGGATCACGGTGTTTCCGGCGGCCGCGCTGGTCGAGACCTCCTCGCCGGAGCTGCTGGAGGCCGTGCGCGCGTTCGCCGAGCGCCACGACCTCGGGTACACGATCCACCTGAACCAGAGCCGCGCCGAGTTCGAGTTCATGACGCTCCACCACGGCGTCCGCCCGACTCATTATCTGCACCGGCACGGCTTCCTCGGGCCGCGCCTGTTCGCCGCCCACGCCCGCTACGTGAACCACGAGGAGATCGCGCTTCTCGGGGAGACCGGCACGATCATCGCCCACCAGGCGGGGATGGCCGCGAACCGCGGAATCAGCCCCCCGATTCCCGAGTTGCGCGCCGCCGGGTGCCCGATCGCGCTCGGGACGGACAACAACACGAACGATCTCTTCGAAGTGATGCGGATCGCGATGCTCACCGAGCGCATCCGCCGCAACCGCGACGGCGACGAGGTGCCCGGCCTCGCCCCGCAGCCGGAGGACGCGCTCGCCGACGCCACGTCGGGCGGGGCGCGGGCCGTCCGCCAGCCGGACGAACTCGGCGTGCTGGAAGTCGGGCGCAAGGCCGACCTTCTCGTCGTGAACACCCTGCGGGCGCACCTGACGCCGGCCGGACGGGTGATCTCGGCGATCGTCCACGGCGGACACCCCGGAGACATCGAGTCGGTGATGGTGGACGGCGAGTTCGTGATGCGCGACCGGAGGGTGCTCACGATGGACGAGGAGGCCCTGTTGCGGGAGGCCGACGCGGTCGGACGCCGCATCTGGGGCCAAGTGCTCGAGGCCGGCCCGCTGCGGATCCCCCGCCTCTAGCGCATCGGGCGTAGTTCCTTCCAGCGCTCGATGAACCGAACCGCGGCCTCCACGAAGGCCTCGGTCTCCTCGCGGCCGCGCTCGGCGGTCGCGTCCGCCGGGTTCCGCTCGCTCCAGACGCCGGTGTCGGTGAGCTCCCGGGTCGAGGTCCCCTTCCCGGTCTCCTCCGCCTTCAGCGACTCGGCGAGGAACACGAGCGACGCGGTGGGGTCGCCGGCCATCATGTCCGGGATCAGGTCCGCAAGATGCTCGGGATGGGTGAGCTCGGCCGGACGGGCCCTTTCGAGATCCACGAGTTCCGGGTTGAGATAGAGCGAGTTGGAGGTCTCGCCGACGCCGCCGTGGCGGTCGAAGACGGGGCCACGCCCCGGACCGCGCTCGCGGAAGGGCGCGGACGCCGCGCCCAGCTCGACGGCGATTCCGGCGGTCTCGTGGTTGATCCGGTCGGCGATGTACTGCGAGGTCGCCCGGTTGCCGCCGTGCGAGTTGAGGATCAGGAAGCGGCGGAAGCCGTGGCGCAGCAGGCTCTCGGCGGCCTCGAGGTGCACCTGCTGGACCGTCTCCGCCGACAGGCTGATCGTCCCCGGGAAGGCGAGGTGGTACGGCGAATTCCCCGGGAAGAGGATCGGGGCGACGAGGACGTCGGTCCGCTGGGCGATCAGCTTGGCCCGCTCGATCCCGTTCAGGACGTCGGTCCCGACGGCCATGTGCGGGCCGTGCTGCTCGATGGCGCCCACCGGGATGACGACCATGTCGGTGCGCTCCCGCAGGTCCTCGACCTCGGTCCAGGTCATGTGCGGCAGGTAGTTCTTCACCTTGGTCCGGCCGTGCAGCGGGTTCGTCTGCGCGGCGGCGACGGCGGCCACGAGCTGCGCGGCGAGGATGAGCTTCCACATGGGGGATCTCCTTAGGAGGAACGGCGCCCGAGGAGTCCCCGGACCAGCAGGGGCGACCACATCACGAGCGCTCCCGCCAGCATCAACGGGAACCCGATCGTCGGGGCGCGCCCGGCGAGGACGAAGCCCCCCGAGAGGAGGTGGACGACGATCGACATGTACCCGGCGAGCACCGCCAGCGAGAGCGGACGCTCGAACGTCCGCATCGCGTAGAGCGCGACGAACTCGAGGACGGCGGTGATCGCGGCGCTGCGGACGAGCAGCGCCCAGAGGTTGAGCGGCTCGCGGAAGGCGAGGCCCACGAGCATCGAGAACGCCGAGGCGACGAAGGCCGACGAGTACGGGCGGGCGCCGCCCAGCCAGCGCACCATGAGCGCCTTGAGCGGCGTGAAGAGCGCGATGAGGACGGCTGCGAACAGCAGGTCGCGCGGTTCGCCGCGGAACTCGACGATCGCGGCGACGCCCGCGGCGAGAAAGAGCCCGGCGACCAGCGGCGTCCGCGGCCCCCGCCCGCTCATCGGGCTCGCAACGTCCGGTCGGCCAGCTCCGCCGGACGTTCGCGGCGGCGAGCCAGAACCGCGCCGCCGCCGGCGAGGACGACTTCGGCCGGGCGCGGGCGCAGGTTGTAGTTCGAGGACATCGTGAAGCCGTAGGCCCCCGCGTCGAGGATCGCGAGCAGATCCCCGGCCTGCGGCGGAGGCAGCCGGCGGTCGCGCCCGAAGACGTCCCCCGTCTCGCAGACCGGGCCGGCCACGTCGAACGGCCGGGGCGCCCCCTTCCCCGGCGCCACCGGGACGATCCGGTGGTGGCCGTCGTAGAGCGCCGGGCGCAGCAGGTCGTTCATCCCGGCGTCGGTCACGACGAAATCGCGGTCGCCGACCGACTTCACCTCGGTCACCCGGGTCACGAGCGCTCCCGCGGGACCGAAGAGCGAGCGCCCCGGCTCGACCACGACGCGGGGCAGGTTCCCGCCGAGGACCGATTCCAGTCCCTCCCGGATCGCGTCGGCGAACGCGGCGAACGGGGTCTCGGCCTCCCCGTCGCGGGACGGAATCCCGAACCCGCCGCCCACGTCCAGCACCTCGAGCGAGCCGGACTCGGCGAAGAGCGCGGCGAGCCGCTCGGCGGCCCGGCGGAACGTGGCGGGATCGAGGATCTGCGAGCCGACGTGGGCGTGGAGTCCGACGATCCGGACCGGATCGCCGCCGCGCCGCAGCAGCGCCCGGACGCGGGGGGCGTCCAGCCCGAACTTCGCCCGCGGGACTCCGGTCGCGATGCTCGGGTGGGTGTCCACGCCGGGAAGCTCGGGGTTCAGCCGCAGCAGCGCGGAAACGGGACGCTCCCGGGCGATCTCGCCGAGGCGAGCGAGCTCGGCTTCGGATTCGACCGAGACGAGGCCGATCCCCAGCTCCACGGCGCGTTCGAGCGCGGCGCGCGACTTCCCGACCCCGGTGAGCGTGATGGACTCGGGCGGGAACTCGAGCGCGGCGGCGAGGTGCAGCTCGGCCTCCGACCCGGCCTCGGCGCCGGCGTCCCGGTCGCGCAGCGCCCGCAGCAGCGCCGGCTGCGCGTTCGCCTTCAGCGGGACCGAGATCCGCGGCGCGAGGGGCCGAAACGCCCGGCGCAGGTCGTCGTACCGCCGCAGGAGCGCCGGGATCGAATACAGGTACGCGGGAGTCCCCGCTCCGCACGCCTCGATCGCCGCGTCCACCGGAACCCCGTCCACCTCGAGACGACCGGAGGGCCCGGGGCGAAAGACGGAGTGCAAGGCGATCGGCCGGAACCCCGAATGTATCATCGGCCCCGCCCGGAGGCCCGCCCGATGATCCGACTCCTCTCGCTGTCGCTGACCGCGGCGCTCCTGTCCTGCGGAGCGCCCGAACCCGAGCCGGCCGACGATTCGGTCAACGACCTCGGACTGCCCTTCTCCGAGGCGAGCTGGAGCGGCGACCTGCTCTACGTGGCCGGCGCCATCGGGAACATGGAGGGCGGGCTCGGCCTCGCCCCCGGCGGGATCGAGGGCCAGATGCGGCAGATGATGGACAACCTCGGGGCCGTGCTGGAGCGTAACGGGCTCGACTTCTCGCGGGTCGCGGCGGTGAACGTGTTCCTGTCGGACATCCGCCACTTCTCGGCGATGAACGACGTGTACCGGGAGTACTTCCCCGAGGATCCGCCCACCCGGGCCACGGTGCAGGCGGCCATCGCGATTCCCGGCGCGCTCGTCGAGGCCTCGATGGTGGCCGTCGACCACGACGCCGAGCGGGTGGTCGTGAACCCCGAGGCGATGATGAGCCCCGAGCTCCCGTACTCGTGGGGCGTCCGGGCCGGGGACACGCTCTTCGTCGCCGGAGCGACGGCGCGCGACCCCGACACCTACCAGCCGGTGGAAGGCGGCGTGACCGCCCAGATGGAGCGCATCATGGGGAACGTCGGCCTCGTCCTGGAGGCGGGCGGCATGGGCTACGAGGACGTGGTGAACTGCCGGGTGTTCCTCGACGACTCGCGGGCGTTCGGGGAGATGAACGCCGCGTACCGGGAGTTCTTCCCGGTCGATCCGCCGAGCCGGGCGACGGTGGAGGCGCGGCTCGCGAACCCGCTCTTCAAGGCCGAGGTGCAGTGCGTGGCGAGCGCCGCCGAGCGCAGCGTCCTCGCGCCGGGAGGCCCCCGCTCGGGCAGCCCGCTCTCGGCGGGGATCTGGGCCGGGGATCGGCTGTGGCTCTCGGGGATGGTGCCGCCGTCGCCCCGGAGCGAGGACCCGGGCGAGCAGACCCGGGCCACGCTGATGCGGATCGAGGAAGCGCTGACCGCGGCGGGGCTCGGGTTCGCCGACGTGGTGGACTCGATGGTGTTCCTCGAGGACATGCGCGACTACGACGCCATGAACGCGGCCTACCGCGAGATCGTGGGATCGTCCCCGCCGGCGCGCGCGACCGTCGGCGCGAAGATGATGGGCGCCGGGATCAAGGTCGAGATCATGATGACGGCGCACCGCTGATCCGCTCCCGAGCGGCCCCGGTGATCGCCTCCGCCGCGGCGCTGCTGCTCCTCGCCGGCGGAAGCGGCGAGGCGCGGATCGCGGTCGCGGCCAACTTCGGGCCGACGGCGCGGGAACTGGCCGCCCGGTTCGAGGAGGAGACCGGATTCCGCGTCCGCGCCAGCCTCGGCTCGACCGGCCAACTCTACGCGCAGATCCTGAACGGCGCGCCCTTCGACGCGTTCCTCGCGGCCGACGCCGAGCGCCCGGCGCTGCTCCGGAAGGCCGGCCTCGGCGACCCGCCCGCGACCTACGCGATCGGACGGCTCGCGCTTTGGAGTCCGGATCCCGCCCGCATCCGGGGCCCGGACGCGCTGCGCGCGCCCGACCTCCGGCGCATCGCGCTCGCGAACCCCCGGACCGCGCCCTACGGCGCCGCCGCCCTCGCGGTGCTGGAGCGGCTCGGGATTCCGTCGCCGCCTCGGCGGGTCGTCGGAACCAACGTCGCGCAGGCGTTCCAGTTCGTGCGCACCGGCAACGCCGAGGTCGGGTTCGTCGCGCTGACGCAGGCGCCGCCCGAAGGCTCGCGCTGGGAGGTTCCGGACGACCTGCACCCGCCGATCCGCCAGGACACGCTCCTTCTGCGCCGGGGACGCGACAATCCGGCCGCTTCGGCCTTCATGCGCTTCCTTCAGGGCGCGGCCGGGCGAGAGATCATCCGCGGCGCCGGCTACAAGCTCCCGTGAGCCCGGTCTGGCCGGCGATCCGGCTCACCCTCGAGCTCGCGGGCGCGACCACCGTCTTCCTGCTGCTGCTCGGCGGACCGCTCGCGTGGTGGCTCGCCCGCACCCGCTCCCGGGCCCGGGAGGCAGTCGCCGCGGTCGTGGCGCTTCCGCTCGTGCTGCCGCCGACGGTGCTCGGGTTCTACCTGCTCATCGGCCTCGGGCCGTCCGGCCCGGGCGGATGGGTCGCCGGCCT
The DNA here is from genome assembly GCA_965199715.1 of Vicinamibacteria bacterium. Taxonomy (GTDB): domain Bacteria; phylum Acidobacteriota; class Vicinamibacteria; order Marinacidobacterales; family Marinacidobacteraceae; genus CBDATA01. The sequence goes on along the minus strand of OZ241322.1, from coordinate 43,063 downwards.
CATCGGCGAGCCCTCGCTCGCGTTCACCTTCCCCGGCCTCGTGATCGGGTCGGTGCTCTATTCCCTGCCGTTCACGGTGCAGCCGATCCGCAGCGCGTTCGAGGCCGTCGGCGACCGCCCGCTCGAGGCGGCGGCGACGCTCGGGGCCTCGCCCCGGGACGCCTTCTGGACGGTCGCGGTCCCGCTCGCCCGAAGAGGAATCCTCGCGGGGGCGGTGCTCGGATTCGCCCACACGGTCGGGGAGTTCGGCGTGATCCTGATGATCGGCGGGAACATCCCGGGCGAGACCCGGGTGCTCTCGATCGCGATCTACGACCTCGTCGAGTCGCTCGAGTGGGGGACGGCGCACCTGCTCGCGGCCGGTCTGCTGGCGTTCGCGTTCGTCGTGGTGTTCGTGACCATGAGCCTGGAGCGGCGATGACCGGGCTGCGCGTGGATCTGGCCGGCCGGGTCGGCGGCTTCGGAATCGAGGCCGGATTCGCCGCCCCGAGCGGCGCGGTCACCGCGCTCTTCGGGCCGTCGGGAAGCGGCAAGACCACGCTTCTTCGCGCCGTCGCCGGCCTCATCCGGCTGGAAGGGCGCGTCGAGGCCCCCGACGGCCTCTGGCAGGGCCCGCGCGCGTTCCGGCCCACGCACCGGCGGCGGCTCGGGTTCGCCTTCCAGCAGCCGGCGCTCTTCGCCCACCTGACGGTGGCGGGGAACCTCCGGTACGCGGCGCGGCGCTCCGGCGCGGACCTCGAGGAGGTCGTCGAGCCGCTCGGCCTCGGCGACAAGCTGGCCCGGCGCCCGGCGGGGCTGTCGGGGGGCGAACGTCAGCGGGTCGCGCTCGGCCGCGCGCTCCTCGCCCGGCCCCGGGTGCTGCTGCTTGACGAGCCGTTCTCCGCGCTGGACGTCCCGGCGCGGGCGCGGCTCCTGCCGTGGCTGCGGGAGTGGACGCGGGCCGAGGGCGTGGCTGCGGTGCACGTGACCCACGACCTCGACGAGGTGGCGGCGCTCGCCGACCGGATGGCGCTGCTCCGCGACGGTCGGGTGGAGGCCGCGGGGCCCGTGGAGGAGGTCGCGCTCGGGCTCGGCGGCGGGAGCCCCGGCGAGCGGTTCGAGGCCGGCACGCTCCTCCCCGCCCGGCTCGTCGAGTGGAACCCGGAGACCGGGCTCGCGCGCTTCGACGTCGGCGGGGCGACGCTTCTGGCTCCCGCCGCCGAACGTCCGCCGGAGGAAGTGCGGCTGCGCGTCCGAGCGCGGGACGTCGCGCTCGCGACCGAGCGCCCGAGCCGCATCAGCATCCGCAACGTCGTCCCCGGCCGGGTCGAGAGCGTCGCGGACGGCGCGCTGCCGGAAGTGCGGGTCGAGCTCGGCGGGGCGGTAGTGCGGGCTCAGTTGACCCGGGACGCGGCGGAGGATCTCGGTCTGCGGCCCGGAGTCCCGGTGTTCGCGCTGCTCAAGGGAGTCACGCTGGAGCGGCCCCGACACCCCGCCGGCTCGATGACGAGACGGAACCCGCCCGGTTCGGCGGCCACCTCGCGCTCGCAGCCGGAGAGCCAGCGCACCCGCGCCCGCACCGGCCCGGGCGACGGACCGAGGCCGAAGAACGCCCGGAAGTCGTTCGCCGACAGGTAGCTGCCCGACGAGCGGACCTCCCGGATCTGCCGCGGGCCGCCCGCGAGGAGCTCGATCCGCGCGCCCGCGGCGGCCCGGGCGGCGCTTCGCCCGACCACGTGGAATCCCACCCAGCCGTTCCCGACGCTTTCGTTCCGGAAGAGCGCCTGCCGGTCGTTCATGACGGTGGCGACGACGTCCGGATCGCCGTCGCCGTCCCAGTCGCCGAACGCGGCGCCCCGGAACACCCGCGGCGTCGCGAGCGCGTCGTCGGGAGCCGGCACGAACACTCCGTTCCCGAGATTTTTCAGCAGGAGCGCCGGCTGGGCGTACTCGCTGTCCGTGACCGGCCCCTCGACCTCGGGATAGACGTGGCCGTTCACGACGAGGACGTCCAACCAGCCGTCGCGGTCGAAGTCGGCGAATCCGGCGCCCCAGCCGAGCAGGCCGTAGCTCGGCTCGGCGACCCCGGCGGCGAAGGACTCGTCGGAGAACCAGCCGTCGCCGGTGGACCGGTAGAGCGTGTTGTAGTCGTGCGAGAAATTCGTCACCACGACGTCCAGCCGGCCGTCGTTGTCGTAGTCGCCGAGCGCGACCCCCATGCCGGCCTGCGCCCGCCCGTCCTCGTTGAAGGCGAGCCCCGCCTCGAGGCCGATTTCGGCGAAGCGGAAGCCCCCGTCGTTGCGGTAGAGGTTGTTCGGGGTCTGGTCGTTCGCGACGTACACGTCCAGGTCCCCGTCGTCGTCGAGATCTCCCATGACCACGCCGAGGCCGAAGAAGCGATCGCGTCCGATCGCGCCGTCCGCGACCGGCTCGAACCCGCCGCCCGGGCGGCCGCGGTACAGAAGCGCCGGCGCCGGTCGCAGCCCCTTCGGCCCGCACATGACCGGCATCCCGAGGAAGAAGCAGTTCGGGGCCTCCCCGGGACCGGGCGTGTTCTCGTGGTCGAAGTCCACGTAGTTCACGACCACGAGGTCCGAGACGCCGTCCCCGTCGAGGTCGCCGAACGCCGCCCCGGCGCCCCACTGCGGGTCGTCGAGGCCCAGCTCCGCCGCGGACTCCACGAAGGTGCCGTCGCCCCGGTTCCGGAAGAACCGGTTCCGGCCGTACCAGGTGACGAGCAGGTCGAGGTCCCCGTCGTTCTCGTAGTCGGTGACCGCGACCCCCTGCCCCCAGCCGCGCGCCTCGAGCCCGGCGGGGCCGGTCACGTCAACGAAGCGCCCGATCCCGTCGTTTCGGTAAAGCCGGCTCGAGAGCGCCTCGGCGTCGGCGTAGCCGAGCCGGGAGCCGTTCACGAAGAAGAGGTCGAGGTCGCCGTCGGCGTCGTAGTCGAACAGCGCCGCGCCGGTTCCGGTGGTCTCGACGATGTACCGCTTCGACCCGACGCCCCCGTACATGTTGAGGAAATCCACGCCGGACTCCGCCGCCACCTCGGCGAAGGCGATCTGGGCGAGGAGGACCGCGAGGATCATGGCTTCAGCGGGATGGACCCCACCGGTCCCCGGCCCTCGCGCACGACGGTCACCCGCCCCGCCGGCAGCGCGGGCAGCGACTCCTCCCGCCCGCCGGGCCAGCGGATCCGGATCGGCCCGGAGTCGGCGCGGTCGCCGAGCCCGAACCAGAGCGCCGGGTCGTGCTGGGACAGGTAGCTGGAGCCGGCGCGGCGCTCCGCGACTCTTCCCGAGGACAGTCGGACCCGGGCCCCGACGCCGTCCCGGTTGCCGGTCGCGCCGACGAGGAGCAGCCCGGCGGAGCGACCGCCGCCCGCGCCCCGGAGCAGCTCCGCCGGGCCCCGGTTGTTCGCGAGCGCGAGGTCGAGCGCCCCGTCGCGGTCGTAGTCGAGCGTGGCGAGGCCGCGCCCGACCCTGGGCCGCTCGAGATCCCCGCCCGGCGCGGCCACGAAGGTCCCGCCCCGGTTCCGGAAGTACCGCCCCGGCTGCGCGAAGCGGAGGTTGGACTGGATTTGTTCGATGTTGTCGAGGATGTGGCCGTTCGTGACCACGAGATCGAGGAGGCCATCGTTGTCGAAGTCGGCGAGGTCGCAACCGAAGGCGAGCTCGGTGAGCGACTCGCCGCCGAGTCCCATCGCCTGCGTGGCGTCGAGGAAGAGCCCGCCGCCAAGGTTGCGGTAGAGCGTGTTCGTCTCGAAGTCGAAGTTCGTGACCACGAGGTCCATGCGCCCGTCGCCGTCGGCGTCGCCCCAGTCGGTCCCCATGCCCGCCTCGGGAAGCCCCTCCTCGTTGTAGGCCACGCCGGCGGCGAGCCCGCGCTCCGCAAGGCGCGCCTCGCCGTCCCGGACCTCGACCCGGAAGAGGAAGTTGGGAGTCGTGTCGTTTGCGACGTACACGTCGGGAACGCCGTCGCCGCCGAGGTCGGTCACCGAGACCCCGAGCCCCTTCCCGTCCTCCGAGCCGGGGACCGGCGCGGCGTCGAAGGCGAGCCCGCCCCGGTTGCGGAAGAACGAGTCGGCGACGCCGGGGTATTCCTGCGGATGGCAGTAGGCGAGGAGGTCGCGCACCGGGCTGACGCAGTCGCGGTGCCCCTCGAGCGAATAGTCGAGGTAGTTGGCGGCGTAGGCGTCGAGGAAGCCGTCGCCGTCGGCGTCGAACAGCGCGGCGCTGGTCGTCCAGTGCGGGTCCGTCGCGCCGCCGGCGCCGGGAACCTCGGCGAAAGTGCCGTCGCCCCGGTTTTCGTACAGCCGCTCCGCGCCGAAGTGGGTGACGAGCAGGTCCGGATCGCCGTCGTTGTCGAGATCCCCCGAGACGCCGCCCATCGCGTAGCGGCGCCGGTCGGCCGGATCGAGGAGCCCCGCCTCCCGGGTCCGATCCTCGAAGGTCCCGTCGGCCCGGTTCCGGAAGAGGCGGTTGCCCTCGGTGGCCGCCGTCGGATCCCCGGGCAGGGGCGCCCCGTTCACGAAGAAAAGGTCGGGCCAGCCGTCGAGGTCGTAGTCGAGCGTGAGCACGCCGGCGCCGACGATTTCGACGACGTACCGCCGGCCGCTCCCGCCGTCCTCGTGGTGGAAGCGGATCCCCGACTCCTCGGTGCGGTCGTGGAACTGGAGCGCGGCCAGCAGGATCAGCAGCGCGGGCATCAGCGGCGGACGCGGGTGCGGGTCGGACGGTGGGCCGGGTTCCCGGCGGCGGCGACTTCGACGAAGCGCTCGCGGACCCGGGCGGCTTCCTCGTCGCGGCCGAGGGCGGCGAACGCGGCGGCGAGATGGTAGAGCGCCTGTCGGTGGTCGGGCTCCGCTGTGAGCGCGGCTTCGAGATGTCCCCGCGCCGCCTCGGGATCGCCGCGCTGGAGCCGCAGCGCGCCGAGCCCGGTGAGCGCGGCGGGCGACCCCGGCGCGAGACCGAGCGCGTCGCGGTAGGCGGCTTCGGCCTCGTCGAGCCGCCCCCGCTGGGCGAGGATCCGCGCCAGCGCGACCCGCGAGTCCGGGTCGTCCGGCCGGAGCCGGATCGCCTCGGCGAAGGACGCGGCGGCGCGTTCCACCTCCCCGAGCGCCGCCTCGGCGAGCCCGAGGTGGAAGTGGACCGCCGGATTTCCCGGCTCGAGCCGGCGGGCGCGGACGAGCGCCTCGCGGGCGCCGTCGCCGTCGAGCTCGAGGTAGCGGGCGTGGCCCAACTGGAGGAGGATCGGGGCCGCGTCGGGGAAGCGTTCGGCGGCGGCGGCCAGCGCCGCGACGGCCCCCGCGCTGTCGCCGGAGCGGATCAGCGCGGCGCCCAGCGAGAGCGCGGCGGCGGCGACGGGTTCGGGGGCGAGCGCGTCGGCCCGGCGGAGCGGCGCGACCGCTTCGGCGGGGCGCCCGGCGGCGAGGAGCGCGACCCCGAGGTAGTAGTGGGAGCGGGCGTCGGGCGCCTCCCGGGCGAGGCGGGCGAACACGCGCGCCGCGGCCGCTGGGTTTCCCGAGTCGAGCCAGCGCCGGCCCTCGGCCAGAAGCTCGTCCGGCGGTTGGAGGAGGAGCGCGAGAAGGAGGAGGCTCACTCCGGGAAGAGCGCGGCCATGAATTCCTCGTCGAGTCCCGGATGGCCGGTCCAGCTCAGGGTGGACTCGAGCTGGCCGCGGAACAGCTCGTTTCGGTCCGCCGCCTCCCGGAGCGCCTCGAGCGCCCGGTCGCGGTCGCCGAGCGAGTACGCGAGCAGTCCGAGGTGGAGCCAGGCATCGGAGGCCGCCGGCCAGAGCCGCGCCGCGCGCTCCGCCTCCCCGAGCGCCCCGGCCATGTCGCCGGCCTCCTGAAGCCGGCGGCCGCGGCTCATCGCGGCGAGGGCGAGGTTGATGTCGAGCACGCGCCCGAGCTCGACGATCGGGGTCGGGTGGTCCTCGACCTGGAGCCGGGCCACCACGTCGTTGTTGATGTTCCGGCCCATCCGCTTCCCTACCACGAGCATCGCCGCGGACTGCCGGCCGCGGCTGTCGCCGCCGGCCTCCTGCCCGGCGACCATGGCCGCCTGGAGCCGCTCGGCGAGCGTCCCCGAGGCCGACTCGAAGGCCTCGGCCATGGCGTCCACTACCTCCGGCCCCGTCAGGATGTTTCCTTGCGCCGAGTAATGCTCGCCGACCCGGTGCCCCGCCCAGAAGTTGGCGGTCGGCCCGGTGTGCGCCGCGATCCCGCCGCGCGCGTCGATCACCGCGAACTGCCGCCCCTCGACCCCCGGGAACTCGTCCTCGGCGAGCAGCCGGTCCCGGACCTCCTCCGCGGACAGCCCCTCGCGCAGCAGTTCGAGGCCCCGGAGCCCGTAGCCGGCGTTCACGTTGGCCTGCGTCGCCACGACGCCGACCCCGGCTTCCGCCCACGGGACCACGTGCCCCACCGAGAAGTACTTCGACTGGACGGCGACGCCGAGCTCGCCGGTGTCCGGGTCGTGGCCGAGGATGGAGAACGTCGCGACCGGCTGGTGCTGCGCGGCCGCCAGCAGGAGCGTGAGGAGCAGGGTCATCGGCTCATCGTCGCACATCCCGGAACCGCTCGAGCGCGCGGGCGGCTCCCTCGGAATCGCCGAGCCGGCGGCGCGCGAAGGCGAGCTGGTACAGCGCCTCGGCGTAGTCGGGGTCGTGTTCCAGCGCCGTCTCGAAATGGCGCGCCGCCGCTTCCGCCCGGCCCCTCCGGAGCGCGATCTTGCCGAGGTGGAACCACGCCTCGGGAAAGTCCGCGCCGGTCTCGAGCGCCCGCCGGAACGCCGCCTCCGCGCCGTCAAGATCCTCGCGCCGCAGCGCGGTCAGCCCGAGGAAGTGGTGGGCGCGGCGGAGCCCGGGGTCCAGCGCGATGGCCTCCTCGAGCAACGCCGCGGAGCGGTCGTGATCGCCGTCGCGCCACGCGACGTACCCGAGCTGGAGGAGCGTCCCGGGATCGCCGGGAGCAAGCTCCCGGTGGCGCTCGAAGGCGAGCCGCGCCGCCCGGAGCCGCTCCTGCCCGAGCAGCGCCGCGCCGAGCTCGGCGAGCACGGCGGGATCCCCCCGGTAGCCGAGCCGGATCGCTTCCTCCAGCTCGGCCTGGGCCTCCGGCCATCGCTCCACCCGCAGCAGCAGCCGGCCGAGGAACCGTCGCAGTTCGGGGTCCCGGGGCGCGGCCGCGACGGCTTCGGAAGCCTCGGCGACCGCTTCGGGGAGCCTTCCCGCAGAGTCCAGCACCGCCGCGGCGAGGTAGCGGGGATCCGTGCGTTCCGGCGCCAGCCGCCCGGCCTCCCGGAGCGCGGCCAGCGCCGGCTCGGTCTCCCCGATCTGGCCGAGCGCCTGCCCGAGCGCGAGAAACCCATCCACGAACGCGGGATCCGACTCGACGGCGGCGCGAAGGTGCGCGACCGCCCGGCGCGGCTCGCCGCTGACGAGCCAGAAGACGCCGGCCCGCTGCCGCGCCTCCGGCTCGGTCTCGCGTCCCTCGACGAACCCGGCGACGAGCGCGGCGGCCGCTTCGGCGTCCCCCGCCTCGAGCAGCGCCGCCGCCCGCCGGAGCGGGTCCTCCTGCACGACGCCCGCGAGCACCGCGGCGACGAGGGCCAGCGTTCGCATCGGTCAGAATGCGGGTCATGTTCCCACGCTGGCGGGCGTCGTGGTGGCCGCTGGCGCTCGCCCTCGCCTGCGGCGCGCCCGAGGAGGCCCCGATCCTGCCGGTGGGCGGCGAGATCGCCCGGCCCGAGCGGGTGCGCTTCGTGCCCCCGGAATACCCCGAGACCGCCGCCGCGCGGAACGAGGAGGCGCTCGTCATCCTCGAGCTGACGCTCGACCCGAGCGGCGCGGTGTCCGCCGCGAGAAGCCTCCGGGGGCCGGAGGAGCTCGCGGCGGCGGCGGTGGCGGCGGCCGAGGACTGGGCCTACGCACCCACGCTGGTCGATGGCGAGCCGGCGGCGCTCCGGTTCGCCGAGACGGTGCGGTTCGTGGTGCGCCCCGCCGGCGGGTTCGGGATGCGGCTCCCGCCGGTGACGGCGTCCCCGGGCGACCGCTTCCCCGACTGGTCCATCCGGGGCCACGCCTTCACCGCCTGTCCCTGCGACACCCCCTGCCCCTGCCGCTCGAACGCCCCGCCGTCCCACCCGCCGTGCCACGCGACGACGGCGACGCGGCTCGAATCCGGCCGGTACGGGACGACCGACCTCGCCGGCGCCGAGTTCGTCACGCTCGGCCCCGAGTCGTGGGTCGCGCTCTACCTCGACCAGGAGCTCTCGGCGGAGCAGGAGCGGGCCGTCCTCGGGATCTTCCGCAGCCTCGCGCCGGGAGCGCCGCAGCGCTACCGGGCGATCCGGCGGGTTCCGCTCACGGTGACCTCGATCCGCCGCGCCGCAGCCGTGCTCCGCCGGGCGGTCATCCCCGGAATCCTCGAAGTCGAGACCCGTCTCGGGACGGACCCCTCGGGCGGGCTCGCCGGGCTCATCCCCGGGATGGACGTCTGGTCGAACCGGATCGCGTACGGCCGCACGGGGACCTATCGGTTCCACGACCCGGCGCTTCCGGCGGCCTGGGACCACAGCGGCCGCCAGTCGAACGGCAAGGAATTCGCGCTCGACCTCGGCATGTACCGGGAGGGGCGGATGCTCATCCAGCACGGCAACGGATCGGGGGACTGGACCGACCGGCAGCGGGCGCTGTTCACCTGTTCCATGGGGATGGTTCCAAACGATTGAATCGCCGACCTGCGGGAGGGAGTCAACCCGTTGTGCACAAACAGCTTGTGATCCGAATGGGCGAGGCTCGATTCTTGCCTTGAATCCCCTTTCAAGCCAGGGAGGGCCCATGAGAAACGCCACCTCTTTGATCGCCACGCTGCTTCTCGCGGCGGGCGGCGCGTTCGGCCAGACGCAGTCGGGCACGGTCGAGGGCACGATCCTCGACGGCACCGGACAGGTGTTGCCGGGCGTCTCCGTGACGCTCACCGGTGACGGCGGCAGCGACGTCTCCGTCAGTTCCGGGGGCGGTTCCTACCGGTTCCTGTCGGTGTCGCCGGGCATCTACACGCTGCGCTACGAGCTCAGCGGGTTCCAGACGCTCATCTACGAGGAGGTCCGGGTGGACATCGCCCGCACCACGTCGCTGAACGTCACGCTGGAGCTCTCCACCGTCCAGGAGACCGTGACCGTCGTCGGCGAGTCGCCGCTGCTCGACACGAAGAGCACCGTCATCGGCGCCACCTTCGACGAGAGCCTGCTGGAGGAGGTGCCGAGCGCCCGGGACGTCTGGTCGCTGCTCGAGCACCAGGCGCCCGGCGTGACCACGAACCGCCTCGACGTGGGCGGGAGCGAGACCGGCCTCCAGGCCGTCTTCTCGGCCCGGGGCACCTCGTGGGGGCAGAACAGTTACTACCTCAACGGCGTCAACGTCACCTGCCCGGCGGCGCTCGGGGCCAGCGGCTACTACTACGACTACGACAGCTTCGAGGAAATCCAGGTCGAGGTCGGGTCGCACCCGGCGTCGGTGAACGCGCCCGGCGTGTACCTGAACATGGTCACCAAGACCGGCGGCAACGAGTACACCGGTTCGGTGGGAGCGTTCTACCAGAACGACGCCACCCAGTTCGACAACTTCAGCAGCGAGCTGGAGTCGCAGGGCGGCACGGCCTCCGAGTTCGACTACCTGAGCGACTTCAACGGCCAGATCGGCGGCCCGATCGTGCGCGACCGCTCCACCTTCTACTTCTCGTTCCGGGACGAGCGGGTCCACCGCTACGTCTCCGGCGTGCAGTCGGTCACCGAGGACACCGACATGCGCCAGTTCGTCCTCAAGAGCGACACCGACCTGAACCAGAGCAACAAGTTCAGCGTCGAGTGGCACGAGATGACCTACTGGAAGCCGAGACGGGGGCTCGCCGAGAACCGGCCCCCGGAGGCCACGTGGATCGAGGACGACACCTTCCGCATCATCCAGGCGACGTGGACCTCGACCCTCAGCGAGAACGCGCTGCTGGACACCCGGTTCTCGCACCTGAACGTGTGGTTCCCGACGTACCACTCGGAGGAGGCGCAGGCCGCCGGGAGGCAGGCCGGGTTCGACGTGGGCCTCGGGACGTTCCTGAACGCCCGCGACTTCAACGTGGAGCGGCGCCGGAAGCGCTATTCCTACAAGAGCGACCTGACGTACTTCCTCGAGGACATGGCGGGCGCGGACCACGAGTTCAAGCTCGGCCTCGAGTACTCGCACAACCCGATCCGGAACGAGACCACGGCGATCGACGACGTGTTCATCCGCCTGAACAACGGCGTCCCGTTTCAGGTCCAGTTCCGGAACACGCCGCGGAACGACGCCCAGACGCTCGACCAGACCTCGGCCTACATCGACGACATCATCACGAGCGGCCGCTTCACCCTGAAGCTGGGCCTCCGCTGGGACCGCTACCACGGCTGGCTGCCCGAGCAGAACAGCCCGGACGGCACCTGGTGCACGACGGCGGCCGGCTGTCCCCGGGTGTTCCCCGAGCGGAACGGCATCCTCGACCTGTCCAGCTTCGCGCCGCGGATCGGCGTCGTGGTCGGGCTCGAGGAGGGCGGCAAGAGCGCCCTCAAGGCGAGCTGGGGCCGCTACTACCACCAGTTCTCCACCGGGTTCGCCAACTTCGTGAACCAGAACGGCGGGCTCACGAACACCTACGAGTGGAGCGACCTCAACGGCGACGGCCAGTTCCAGAACGGCGAGCAGGGGGCCATCCTCTCCGACCAGTTCGGGGCGCTGGCGGCCGTGAACACGATCTCGCCAGACCTGAAGCACGAGTTCACCGACGAATTCACGGTGAGCCTCGAGCGCGAGTTCGAGGGCGACATCTGGGTGCAGGCGACGTTCTCGCGCCGCACCAGCGACGACAAGTCCGACGTCGTCAACCTCGCCGCTCCGGACTCGGCCTATGACGCGATGCAGGTCACCGATCCGGGCGTGGACGGGATGGCCGGCACCGGCGACGACGGCGGCCAGCTCACGGTGTACAACCTGCGGCCCGAATTCGTCGGGCTGAGCGAGCTCCAGGTCGCCACGGTGGACAAGTTCGAGACGTCCTACAACGGCGTCGAACTGACCGGCCAGAAGCGGTTCTCGAACAACTGGCAGGCGCTCGTCTCGTACACGTGGAACGACACCGACACGTGGAGCCGGGGCAGCCAGTGGGAGAACACGAACCCGGGCATCTTCGGGAACCCGAACCAGCAGGTGAACGCCAAGGGCCGGTCGTTCTACGACCGCACCCACCAGTTCAAGGTGATCGGCACCTGGCACGCGCCGTTCGGCTTCCGCACGTCGGGAGTCATGCGCTACCAGACCGGGCAGCCGGTGGCCCGCACGTTCTTCGTGAGCGGGCTGAACCAAGGCGGCGCGACGATCCTCTCGGCGCCCATCGGAAGCGACCGCCTCGACAACGTCACGACCTTCGACTTCGCGCTCTTCCGCGACTTCATGGTGGGCGACGTGCGCGTGTCCCCCGAGCTGAACCTGTTCAACATCACGAACCAGAACACGGTGACCGCGATCAACACGTCGAGCGGCGCGAACTACGGGAGGATCTCGAACTACCTCTCGCCGCGCATCGCCCGCGTCGCGCTCCGGATCCATTTCTGATCCGGGCCCGGGCGCCGGTCCCCCGGGGGGCCGGCGCCTGCTGAACCGCCGGGAAGCGCTCCTCGGCCTCGCCGCCACGCTCCCGGCGTGGGCGCAGGACCGGGTCGTCCCGTGGAGCGACCTCGAGCCGCCGCCCGAGGGAACGCGCGCCCGCTACACGGACCTCTCGCGGATCCGGGGCGAGACCGTCCCGACTCCCGAGTTCTTCGTCCTCCACCACGGCGGAGTGCCCGAAATCCGGCGGGCGCAGTTCCGGCTCGCCGTCGGCGCCCGCAGCTACGGCCTCGACGACCTCGCCGCGCTCCCCAGGCGCGAGGCGGTCTCGCTCTTCGAGTGCTGCGGCAACGGCGGGATCGGCATGCACGGGCTCGTCGGGGCGGCGCGCTGGGGCGGCGTCCCGCTCGTCCCGCTGATCCGGGACCTCGTCGGCCCCGCATCGCGCGAAGTCGTGTTCTTCGGCGCCGACCGGGCGGTCGAACGCCTCCGCGGGAACGAGTACCCGGGCCGGTTCGCGCGCAGCCTTCCGGTGCCGGACGCGCTCGGCGGGGGCGCGCTTCTGGCCGACTCCATGAACGGCGAACCCCTGCCCCCGGAGCACGGCGGCCCGCTACGGCTCATCGTCCCCGGCTTCTACGGAGTCGCGCAGGTCAAGTGGCTCCACCGGATCGAGGTCTGGAACGGGCGCTTCGCCGGCTGGTACCAGGCGAAGGACTACGTGACCGTGCGCGGCGTCGAGACGCCGTCGGGGGTCGCGCATCGCGCCAGCGCGATCGGGCGGATGCGGCTGAAGTCGCTCGTGACCCGGGTCGAGCGGACCTCCGGCGGCGATCTCGAAGTCCACGGCCTCGCCTGGAACGACGGCGCCGCGCCGATCCGCGCCGTCGAGGTCCGGGTGGACGACGGCCCCTTCCGGCCCGCCGAGCTGCACCCGGCGGCGCACCGGTACGGCTTCCGACGCTTCCGGGCGCCGTGGCGGAACGCCGCTGCGGGCGACCACACGCTCGTCTCCCGCGCGATCGACGACGCGGGCGCGCAGCCCACCGAGGAGGAGGCGTCCCGCTACAAGGCCACGCCTTGGGAAAACGACGGGCAGGTGGTCCGGAGACTCAAGCTTTGAGCGGCCCGCGCGATTTGACTCCGGGTGCCCGGAAAGCGCACAATTGCGTCTTCGGATGCGCCCCTTCGGCCGTCTTGCATCCATGCTCAGGAACGCTCCCTTGACCCCGCTCCTGCTCGCGTTCGCGGGGCTCGCCGCGGGCGAGACGCCGACTCCGTCGGATGAGGTGGCCAACCGAGTCGTCAGCACGACCTGCGTCATGTGCCACAACTCCCGGATGATGACCGGGAACCTCTCGCTCGAGGACTTCGACGTGACCCGCGCGTCGGAGAGCGCCGGCGTCGCCGAGGGCATGGTGCGGAAGCTCCGCGCCGGCATGATGCCCCCCGGAGGCATCCGGCGTTCGACTCCCGAGGAGCTGGCCACGCTCGTGGAGACGCTCGAGACCCGCCTCGACGAGGCGGCCGCCCGCGCGCCCGATCCGGGGGTCCGGCCCTTCCAGCGCCTGAACCGGCACGAGTACGGCCAGGCGATCCTCGAGCTGCTCGACCTCGAGGTGGACGCCGGCGACTGGCTGCCGCTCGACCAGGTCAGCCACAACTTCGACAACATCGCCGAGGCGCAGACGCTCTCCGCAACGCTGCTGGAGTCCTACCTCAACGCGGCCAGCGCGATCAGCCGGCTCGCCGTGGGCCAGCGCAGCGGGAAGCCGGTGGACCACACCTACAGCAACTCGCAGTACCTCTCGCAGCATCCGTGGGACCAGTTGGAGGGCGCCCCCTGGGGCACGAGGGGCGGACTGGTCGTGGACCACACCTTCCCGGTGGACGGCGAATACACCTTCGGCGTGACCTTCGCCTCGGGAGCGAACACCCGGATCGAGGACGTGGACGTCTCCATCGACGGCGAGCGGGTCGCGCTGCTGCTCTACGACACGCACCGCCAGGTGGACGCCGACGGGCGGGGCGGCGTCGTCACGCAGACGCCGCGGGTGTTCGTCAAGGCCGGGACCAAGCGGCTGGCCGCCGCGTTCGTCCGCCGTCAGCACGGCCCCTACGAGGATCTGATCCGCCCGCACGACTGGTCCTACGCCGGGGGCGGCTCCGGCGGCGCGGGGATCACCACCCTGCCCCACGTCCGCGACGTGATCGTCACCGGGCCGTTCAACCCGACCGGCCTCTCGGAGACTCCGAGCCGCCGGCGCGTCTTCACCTGCCGCCCGACGACTCCGGACGAGGCGCGGCCGTGCGCCGGGCGGATCCTCGCCCGCCTCGGACGCGACGCCTACCGCCGGAACCTGGAGCCGCGCGAGCTCGAGGACCTGCTCGGCTTCTACGACGACGGATACGCGGCGGCCGGCTTCGAGTCGGGCGTGCGCACCGCGCTCGAGGCGATGCTCGCGAGCCCCCACTTCGTGCTACGGCTGGAGCGCGCCCCGGCGGGCGCCGGCGAGCGCGGCTTCCGGCTGGCCGACGCCGACCTCGCCTCGCGCCTCTCGTTCTTCCTGTGGGGCGCGCCGCCCGACGACGAGCTCCAGCGGCTCGCCGACCAGGGCGCGCTGAACGAGGAGGAAGTGGAGCGGCAGGCGCTCCGGATGCTCGCCGACCCCCGCGCCGCGGCGCTCGGCCGGCGCTTCGCCGCCCAGTGGTTCCGGCTCCAGGACATGGACAAGGTCAAGCCGGACCCGAACTTCTTCCCGAACTTCGACGACAACCTCGCCGACGCGATGCGGCGCGAGACCGAGCTCTTCTTCGCGCACCTCGTCCAGGAGGACCGCAGCCTGCTCGACCTGTTCCAGGCCGACTACACCTTCGCGAACGAACGGCTCGCCCGCCATTACGGAATGCCGGGAGTGGCCGGCCGTCAGTTCCGCCGGGTCGAGTACCCGGACGATACCCGGCGGGGAGTCTTCGGCCACGGGAGCGTGCTCGTGCTGACCTCGCTCGCGAACCGCACCTCGCCGGTGCTGCGCGGGAAGTGGGTCATGGAGGTGCTGCTGGGCACGCCGCCTCCTCCTCCGCCGCCGGACACTCCGGTCCTCGAGGAGATCGCCGAGGTCGTGGACGGGCGCCCGCTGACGACGCGCGAACGCATGGAGATGCACGCGCGGAATCCGAGCTGCAACTCGTGCCACCGGATGATCGACCCCATCGGCCTCGCGCTCGACAACTTCGACGTCACCGGCAAGTGGCGGGTCCGCGAGAACGGCGGCCCGCTGGACACGAACGGGGACTTCTACGACGGCACCCCGGTGTCCAACCCCTCCGAGCTCGTGGACGCGCTGCTGCGTCGGCCGATTCCGCTGACGCGCACGTTCACCGAAAACCTTCTGGCCTTCGCCATCGGGCGTCCGATGGGGCCGCACGACCAACCGACCGTGCGGCGCATCGCCCAGGATGCGGAGACCGACGACTATCGCATCGCGTCCTTCATCATGGGCGTGATCCGGAGCGACGCCTTCCAGCGCAAGCGCGGCGACGGCTTCGCTCCCGAAGCCACACTCCAACAGTAGCGAGGTTCCCCATGTCGCTTCTCACCGGAAAGTACCTTCCGCGCCGGACGTTCCTCCGCGGCGCCGGAGCCGCGGTCGCCCTTCCGTGGCTCGACGCGATGCTGCCTGCGGGCCTCGGCGCCCGCCCGGCGGACGCGGCCCCGTCGGACGTAACCCGCCTCGTGTGCATCGAGGAAGTGCACGGCCTTCCCGGCTGCAACGAGTGGGGCGCGACGCAGCACCTCTACGCCCCCGAGACGACCGGCCGCGACTTCACGCTCCGGCCGGAGAACGCGCTCAAGCCGCTCGAGCCGTTCCAGGACTACCTCACCATCGTCAGCAACACCGACGTGCGGATGGCCGAGGCGTTCACCGGGCCGGAGATCGGCGGCGACCACTTCCGGTCGTCGGCCGTGTTCCTGACCCAGTCGCATCCCAAGCAGACGCAGGGTTCGGACATCTGGTGCGGCACCTCGCTGGACCAGTACTACGCGAAGCAGTTCGGCCAGTCCACGCCGATGCCGTCGCTCCAGTTGTGCATCGAGAACCTCGACCAGGCCGGCGGCTGCACGTACAACTACTCGTGCGCCTACACCGACTCGATCAGTTGGGCCTCCCCGAACGAGCCGCTGCCGATGATCCGCGACCCGCGGGTCGCCTTCGAGATGCTCTTCGGCGCCGGCAGCACCCCCGAGGAGCGGGCCGATCGGCGCGCCACCCGGCGGAGCATCCTCGACTGGATCCTGAGCGACGTGGCCGAAGTCCGCAACGAGCTCGGCAATCTCGACCGCCACCGCATGGACCGCTACCTGGATCACGTGCGCGAGGTCGAGCGGCGCATCCAGATGATCGAGGGCCACAACGAGAGCGGCGAGACCCGCGAGCTCCCCGACGCGCCTCCGGGCGTGCCCGACTCGTTCACCTCGCACATGCAGCTCATGTTCGACCTCCAGGTGCTCGCGCTCGAAACCGACATGACCCGCGTGATCTCCTTCAAGACCGGGCGCGACGCGCAGAACCGGTCGTTCCCCGAGAGCGGCACGAACTCGCCGTTCCACCCGGCCTCGCACCACGGGAACAGCGAGGAGCGGATCATGGACTTCAACACGATCTGCCAGTACCGGGTCGGCCAGCTTCCGTACTTCCTCGAGCAGCTCAAGAACGTCGAGGAAGGCGGGGTCCCGCTGCTCGACAAGACCGCGATCATCTGGGGCTCGCCCATGGCGGACGCGAACATCCACAACCACCGGCGGGCGCCCCTGATGTTCCTCGGCCGGGCGAACGGGAAGCTCACCGGGAACCTCCACGTGAAGGCCCCGGACGGCACGCCGATGGCCAACGCGATGCTCGCGCTGGTGCAGTCGCTCGGACTGGAGATGGAGACCTTCGGCGACAGCGACGGAACGCTGTCCACGGTCGAGCCCATGGTGGAGACCGACTGACCGCTCGAGCGGGAGACACCCAGTGCGTTACCTGACCTCCGCCCTCGGGGCGCTTCTCATCGCCGCGATCGCGGTTTCCGCGCCGCCGGGCGCCGCTCCGGTGGCCGACGCGGCCCGCGCCGGCGACCTTGACCGGGTGCGGACGCTCCTCGCCGACGGCGAGGACGCGAACGCAGCGCACGGCGACGGCATGTCGGCGCTGCACTGGGCCGCCGAGCGCGGCGACGCCGGCCTCGTCGAGGTTCTCCTCGAGGGCGGCGCCAAGGTGGACGCGGCGACCCGCATCGGCAGCCACACGCCGCTGCACGTGGCGGCGAGCGCCGGCCGCGCCCGCGTCGTGACCATGCTGCTGGAGGCCGGTGCGAGCGCCACCACGGCGGTGACCACGAGCGGCGCGACGCCGCTGCATCTCGCGGCGGACGCCGGCAGCGTTGAGTCCATTGACGCGCTGGTCGCCCACGGGGCGGACGTGAACGCGAAGGAGAAGACGTGGGGCCAGACCCCGCTGATCCTCGCGGCGGCGCGCAACCGCGTTTCGGCCATCGAGGCGCTGCTGCGCCACGGAGCGGACCCGAACGCGACCTCCGACGCCGTGGACCTCACCTCCGACTACGAGCTGTCGGAGGCGGCCAAGGGTCGCCAGCGGGCGATCCTCGAGGCGTTCTCCGAGGGCGGCGCGCGACCGGACTCGGCGCAGGTCCAGACCGCGGTCTTCGCCGCGCGCGACCTCTACCTCTCGGGCGAGGTTCCGGAGAAGAAGGGGGACGACAACGATCCCTTCGCCCGCTTCCGGCGGCCGCAACTGAAGTCCAAGGGAGGCCTCACGGCGCTGCTGCATGCGTCCCGGCAGGGCTTCCAGGGCGCGGCGAACGCGCTTCTGGACGGGGACGCCGACGTGAACCAGGCGTCCTCCGGCGACGGGACGACGCCGCTGCTGATGGCCTCGGTCAACGGCCAGTTCGACCTCGCGATGGCGCTCCTCGAGCGGGGCGCGGACCCGAACGTCGCCTCCGAGGAGAACGGCGTGACCCCGCTGTGGGCAGCGGTCAACGCCGAGTGGCAGCCGCGCACGCGCTATCCGCAGCCGCAGGAGCACGACCGGCAGGAGACCAGCTACCTCGAGCTGATGCGGGCGCTTCTGGACGCCGGCGCGGACCCGAACCACCGCATCTCGAAGCACCCGTGGTACATGGTGTACAGCGGCTGCGGGAACTCGAACTGCGGCCTCGTGGACACCGCCGGGGCCACCGCGTTCTGGCGCGCCGCCTACGCGACCGACGTCCCGGCGATGAGCCTTCTGGCCGAGTACGGGGCGGACCCCAACATCCCGACGACCGCTCCCGAGCCGCGCCGCCGTCGCCGGGGGACGACCGCGGTGAACGACCCCGAGCGGGGCGCGCTGGCGGTGCTGCCGGCGGCTCCCGGCCTCTGGATTCCGACCGACCTGACCACGATGGGTCCGGATCCGTCGGGCCTGCCGCCCTACAAGGCCGGCGACCCGGGCGTGTATCCGATCCACGCGGCGTCGGGCGTGGGCTACGGCGAGGGCTTCGCCGGGAACGCGCACCGCCACGTGCCCGACGCATGGCTCTCGTCGGTCCAGTACCTCATCGAGCTGGGCGCGGACGTGAACCAGCGCGACTTCAACGGCTACAACGCCCTTCACCACGCCGCCGCCAGGGGCGACAACGAGATGATCCACTTCCTCGTCGAGCAAGGCGGGGACGTGACCGCGGTCAGCCGGCGCGGCCAGACCACCGCCGACATGGCCAACGGTCCGGTGCAGCGGGTGTCTCCCATCCCCGAGACGGTCGCGCTGCTGGAGAGTCTGGGCTCGAAGAACAACAACAATTGCGTTTCCTGCTAGGCGTCCTTTCCGCGGCGCTCCTCGCCGGGGCGGCGTCCGCGCAGGAAACCCCGGAGGTGGCGCCGTGGATGGAGATGCGCCTCGTCGAGGTGGCTCCCGGCGACCTTGACAGCTTCATCGCCGCCTCGTGCGAGCTCACCGCGCTGGACGCCAAGGGCGGAGCCGGGTGGCGGAGCGTCAGCCGCACCGAGGGTTTCGGCGATTCGTACCAGTTCCTCTTCCTGAGTCCGCTGGAGCGCTTCGCCGCGCTGGACCGGTCCGCGCCCCTGGACACGAACCGCATGGGAATCGAGAACCGCGTGCGCCGCGCGACCACCCGCGAGACCGCCTACGCGATCCGCACGACGCCCGATCTGGACAACCCGCTTCCCGACGACCAGGAGCCGGCGCTCATGCTGGTCCAGTTGGTCACGATCGTGCCCGGTCGGGAACAGGACTACATCCGGATCATGGCGGAGGACGTGCTCCCCCACTTCAAGGAAGCCGGGATGCACCACACTTCGGGAGCGCTGACGCTCGGCGGCCCGACCGGCTACGTCCACTTCTTCCACCTCGCCAATTTCGCCGCGCTGGACCAGGGCTCACCTCTCGCGCGGGCGCTCGGGCCGGAGGACGCGATGAAAGTCACCGGCAAGCTCGCCGGCGTGATGGACCGCAGCGAGCAGTGGCTGGTGCGCTACGACCCGGACCTGAGCTACCGGGTCGAACCCGAGGAGGAGGAGCCGGGGCGGTAGCCGTAGAATCGGCCGGGGAGTCTCCCCCATGACCGATCGACGACGCTTCCTCCGGTATCTGGCCGGGAGCCCGCTGCTGTTGGGCGGCGGCTGCTGGGAGCGGCGCGAACCCGCCCCGGCGGCTCCCGAGGATCCCGAAGTCTTCGGCTTCAACCGGTTTCCGCGGCGGCTCGTCCAGAACCACGAGGACGCCGTGGACGTCTTCGACTTCCGCGCGGTCGCCGAGCGGAACCTGCCGCCGGCGCACTACGGCTACATCGCCACCGGAGTGGACGGCGAGGGCACGCTGGCCGCGAACCGCCGCGCCTTCGAGAACACCGGAATCCGGGCGCGGCGGCTCGTGGACGTCTCGGACCCGGACATGCGGGTCACGCTCTTCGGGCGCGAGTGGACCTCGCCGATCGCGATCGCGCCGTGCGGCAGCCAGAAGGCGTTCCACGCCGAGGGCGAGGTCGCCGTCGCCCGCGCGGCGCGGGAGGTGGACCACCTGCAGTTGCTTTCCACGGTCACGACTTCCGGAGTCGAGGAGGTCAACGAGGCGCGGGGCGAGCCGGTCTGGTACCAGTTGTATCCCACCACCGACTTCGAGGTCACGAAGCAACTCGTGGGCCGCGCCGAGGCCGCCGGCTGCCCCGCGGTCGTGCTGACCGTCGATCTTCCGGCCGGGAGCAACCGCATCACCACCGCGCTCGCGGCCCGGATCGACGACCGGGAATGCGAGACGTGCCACCGTCCCGGATTCGCCAACTACGTCTCCCGCAAGCGGATGTTCGACCACGTCGAGGTCGCCGACGCCACCGGCCGGAGCCGGTTCGCCGGCCTCAACCAGCCGAATCTGACCTGGGACGTGGTCCAGAGGCTGCGGGACGCCACCTCCATGAAGATCCTGCTGAAGGGCATCGTCACGGCCGAAGACGCGGAGCTCTGCCTCCAGCACGGCGTGGACGGGATCGTGGTCTCGAACCACGGCGGGCGCGCCGAGGAAAGCGGGATCGGCTCGCTCGAGTCGCTGCCCGAGGTCGCGAAGACGATCGGCGGGCGGATTCCGGTCCTCATGGACAGCGGGATCCGTCGGGGCGTGGATGTCCTGAAGGCGCTCGCGCTCGGGGCCGACGCGGTCCTGATCGGGCGGGCCTACCTGTGGGGGCTGGCCGCGTTCGGGCAGCCCGGCGTTGAGGCGGTGCTCCGCATGCTCCGCGCCGAGCTGAAGCTGGCCATGCAGCTCGCCGGCGCGCCGACGCTCGGGGATCTCGGTCCCCGCTCAGTCGTCCCGGCCGCGCTCCGAACCGCGCCCTGAGCCTCTCGCTGGTCCTCGTCGCCGCGTTCGCGCAGCCGGTCCTCGTCGAGGTTCCGCTCGACTTCGTCCACGAGACCGGGCGCGGCGATCCGGGCCAGCCGGCGTGGTTCCTGCCGGAGATCATGGGCTCGGGGGTCGGCCTCGTGGATCACGACGGCGACGGCGATCTCGACGTCTGGCTGGTGCAGGGGCGGGGATCGGACCGCCTGCTCCGCAACGACGGCGGGCTCCGCTTCACCGCGACTCCCCTGCCCGAGGCCGGCGGCTACGGGATGGGGGTGGCCGTCGGAGACGTGAACGGCGACGCCCTCCCCGACGTCTTCCGCACTGGCTGGGGCTCGGCCGCGCTCTTCCTGAACCGGGGAGACGGCGGATTCGAGCCGCGGCCGGCGGGGCCGGACGGCTGGTCCGCCTCGGCGACGTTCTGCGACTTCGACGCGGACGGGGCGCTCGACCTCTTCGTGACCCGGTACATGGACTACGACCCCGGCTTCGCCTGCCACGCGGCGGCCGGTCCGCGCGACTACTGCGGGCCGACCGAGATCCCCGGCGCTTCGGACCGGCTCTACCGCGGTCTCGGCGACGGGCGCTTCGAGGACGTGAGCGCGGCCGCCGGGATCGACGCATTCGAGGCGCGGGGGCTCGGCGTCGTCTGCCACGACTTCACCGGCGACGGTCGGCTCGACTTCTACGTCGCGAACGACACCGAGGCGAACCACCTGTGGGCGGGCCGGGCGGACGGCGGCTTCTCCGAGGAGGCCCTGTTCCGGGGAGCGGCGCTGAGCGGGCTGGGGCGGCCCGAGGCGGGCATGGGGGTCGAGATCGGCGACGTGGACGGGGACTCCGACCTTGACCTCCTGCTCACCCACTTCGCCGACGAGACGAACACCGTGTACCTGGCGGAGCCGGGCGGCGGCTTCACCGACGGCTCGATCGGGCTCGGGCTGGGCGCGCTCGGGCTCGGAACCACCGGGTTCGGGACCGCCCTCCTCGATCTCGACCTCGACGGCCGCCTCGACGCGGTCATCGCGAACGGGCGAGTGGCGCGGCCGCCCGGAGCGCTTCCGCAGGAGCCGTTCCTCGACCAGTACGCCGAGAACGCGCTGGCGCTCTGGAACGACGGGAACCGCTTCCGGGACGGCGGGCTCGCGGGATCGCGCCTCGTCGGGCGCGGTCTCGCCGCGGGCGACCTCGACGGCGACGGGGATCCCGATCTCGTCCTCGCCGCCGCGGGCGGCCCGGCGCTGCTGCTGCGCAACGACGCGCAGGGCCGGTGGCTCCTCGTGGACGCCCGGACTCCGTCGGGAGCCCCCGACCACGGCGCGGTGGTGACGCTGCGAACCAACGCGGGGACCTTGGCGGCGCGGGCGAACCCGGGGGTCTCCTACCTCAGCTCCTCGGATCCGAGGGCGCACTTCGGCCTGCCTCCGGGCGCGGCGATCCGGGCGCTCGCGGTGCGCTGGTCCGACGGCGCGCACGAGTCCTTCCCCGCCCCGGCTCCGAACCAGGTCGTGGTCGTGACCCGGGGGACCGGCCAGTGAGGGCGCTCGCCGTCCTGCTCCTCGCCGCCGGTTGCGGCGGCGCCGCGATCCCCGAGGTTCCGACCGAAGGGATGGACCGAGCCGTCGCCGCCGCCGTCCGCGACGCCCTCGAAGCCACCCGCGCCGAACCGAGCGAACCGGCGCGGTGGCTGCGGCTCGCGATGACGCTGCACGCCCACCGGATCGCCGAACCTTCCGGCGCCGCCTACGCCGAGGCCGCGCGGCTGGATGCGGACGACCACCGCGCCCCGCATCTTCACGGTCGCCTGGTCGAGGCCGGCGACCCAGTCCGCGCGCTCGAACTCGCACAGAGGTCGCTGGAGCGGAACCCCGGCTTTCCTCCCTCGCTGGCGCTGCGGGCGCGGGCGCTCGAGGCGCTCGGCGAGGACGCCGCCGCGGCCTGGCAGGAACTCGCCCGGGCCGCGCCCGATTCGGTGGAAGCCGGGCTGGCCCGGGCCCGACGCCTCCTCCCCGGGGATCCGACGGCGGCCGCGGCCATCCTCGAGCGCCTCCCCGGCTCGGCCGCCGGCTGGTCCTTCCTCGCGCAAGCGCGGTCGCGCCGCGGCGACGCGGCGGGAGCGCAGGACGCCGCGGACCGCGCCCGCTCCGCCGCGCCCGCCGGCGATCCGGACCCGCTGCTCCTCATGGTCGAGGATCTGCGCCGCGATCCAACGGGGCGGGAGGCCCGCGCCCGGCGGGCGGCGGCGAGCGGAAACCACGAGGCGGCCGAGGCGCTCTACCGGAATCTGGCGCAAGAGCGGCCCCGCAGTTCCGCGCTCCGCTACAACCACGCGAACGCGCTGGCGCGGTTGGGGCGCACCGGCGACGCCGAAGCGGCCTACCGGGACGCCCTCGCGCTCGATCCCGAATCCAGCCCGGCGCTTGCAAATCTGGCGAACCTGCTCGCCCGCTCGGGACGCAACGCCGAGGCGGCGGAGCTGTACCGCCGCTCCGCCGCGGGCGATCCCGAGCACCTGCCCACGCTGCTCGGCGCGTCCAGCCTGAGCTTCCAGCGCGGCGATCTCCGCGAGGCGGAGCGCCTGCTGCGCCAAGCGCTCGAGATCGACCCCGAACATCCGGCGGCGCTTCAGGGCCTCGGGCAGCTCCTCGCCTCCCAGGGTCGGTTCGCCAGCGCGGCGGACGCGCTCGGGCTGGCGCTTCTCGCCGCCAGCGAACCGGGCGCGCGCGCCGGGATCCACTTCCTGCTCGCCGACGTGGAGCGGTCGCGGGGGCGCCGGGCGGCGGCCCTCGCCCACGTGGAGCGCGCCGAGGCGCTCGGCATGGACGTGCCGCCCGCGTTCCTCGAGCGGCTCCGCCGCTAGTTCTTCAGATTCCGGTCGAAGAACCGGCGCACCCGGGACCATGCGT
The DNA here is from genome assembly GCA_965199715.1 of Vicinamibacteria bacterium. Classification (GTDB taxonomy): domain Bacteria; phylum Acidobacteriota; class Vicinamibacteria; order Marinacidobacterales; family Marinacidobacteraceae; genus CBDATA01. Next base: position 19,644 of record OZ241322.1, on the reverse strand, counting down.
CCCGCAGGACGTGCTCCCGGTGGAAGTAGTGGAACTCGCCCGGGTAGGTGACGAAGTCGAAGTCCTTCCCCTCGCGCAGCAGCAGATCGACCAGGTTGAGGCTCTCGAAGTACGGGACGTTCACGTCGGCGGTGCCGTGGAGGATCAGCAGCGGGCGCTCGATCCGGCCGACCCGTCGCGCCGGCGCCCCGAGCTCGTATCCCTCGGGCTCGTCCTCGGGACGCCCCATGCGGCCGACGACCCAGCCCCCGCCCGGATCCTCATGCCAGAGCTCGAAGTCCCCCACCCCGGCCACGTTGACTCCGGCGGCGAAGAGCGTCGGATCGAGCGTGAGCGCCTGCATCGTCATGAAGCCGCCGTAGCTGAGGCCCCAGATCCCGATCCGCTCCGGGTCCACGAAGTCCAGCGTCCGGAGGAAATCGCCCGCCGCGGCGACGTCCTGGTAGTCCCCGCCGCCCACGTCTCGGTACGAGTCCAGCCGGAAGTCCCGGCCGTACCCGACGCTGCCCCGATAGTCCGGCATGAGCACCACGTAACCCTCTTGGGCGAGGAGTTGGTGGAAGGCGTGGTACGCGCCGTAGTCGCGGCGGACGTGCCAGCCCTCGTAGTTCTGGGCGATCCCGTCGCCGTGGACCCAGACGATCGCCGGATGCCGGTGGGACCGGTCCAGATCCTCGTGGGCGAACAGGTACCCGGGAACGTCGCGTCCGAGCTCTCGGGCCGGAAAGCGCACGAACTCGCCCTCGGTGAACCAGCCCGGCTCGACCTCCTCGGGAAGCGACCTCGTCAGGCGCTCCGGCTCGGCGGAGCCGTCGGTCGGGACCCGCCAGAGATCCGGCGGCTCCCGGGGGCCGGCGCGCTGGAACACGATGCTCGATCCGTCGGGGGAGAAGCCGCCGTGTTCGGCGGTCAGCACGAAGCCGCCCGCGTTCGCCGGCTGGACGTTCGTCCCCCGGCCGCCGGCGAGGAGACGCGGGGCCGCCTCCGGCAGGTCCGCGGCGTCGAGGACGAACAGCGCCCGCCGGCCCGGATGCTCGGGGTTCGCGTCGAAGGCGAGGAACCGGCCGTCGGGCGACCAGGCGAAGCGCCGCACGTCCTGTCCTTCCGGCGTGAGCGCGTGCGCCGCTCCGCCGCCCGGCGAGACGACCATGAGCCGATCCCAGCCCGAGGCGTCGTCCACGAAGGCCGCCCAGGCCCCGTCGGGGGACGGCCTCGGCTCGGCGCCGAGATACGCGAGGCTCCACCACCTCGGATCGTGCGTTTCGTGGAGCGTCGCGACCGAGCCGGCGCGCAGGTCCGCCGCGCGGATGGAGCGCGTCCGGAAGTCGGGCGAGACCTCCTGGAAGATCAGCCGCCACGGACTGATCCAGCGCGCGGCGAAAGCGCCCGCGGGACCGGACGCGATCCGCCGCGCCACGCCGCCGGGAATCGCCGGGATCGTCAAGAGCTCCGTCGGCCCCGCGTCGCGCTTCCGGAAGCGCAGCTTGTCGCCGACGATTTCCCGCACGTCGTCGCTCGCGACCGTTTCCGCCGCGGTGAAGGCGAGGAACCGCCCGTCGGGCGACCAGACCGGGTTCGCCTCGGCGGCGTCGGTTCGAGTCAGCCGGAGCTCGGCCGTCCCCCGGAGCACGTGCAGATCCCCGTCCCGGACGAAGGCCAGCCGCCCGCCGTCGGGCGAGAGCGCGTAGTCCCCTTCGCCGCCCGGCTCCGCCGGGAAGACCGGCTCGAGCGTCCCCGCCTCGTCCGGGCGCATGCGCCAGAGCCGGCCGTTCCGCTCGTAGTGGAGCGTGAGGCCGTCGGCGCCGAAGAAGAGACCGGAGATCGTCTCGTAGTCGTCGCCCCAGCTCGTCAGCCGGCGAGGGGCTTCCCCCGGCGCCGCCGAGAAGAGGTCCATCTGCTGGTTGCGATCCTCGACGTAGAACACGCGAGAGCCGTCCGGACTCCATACCGGCCCCGACGGATGGCGAACGTCGAGAATGCGGTCGAGGTTCAGCCGGGGCGGCTCGCCCTCGGGATCGACGCAGGCGGAACCGAGCGCGAGAACGAGGAGCGCGGAGCCGATCCGGAATGGCATCGTGCGTATCATAGGGACGGGTTTCAGCGTGAACTCCTTGCGGACGGGCGTCCTCGTCGTTTTCGCGCTCGCCGCCTGCTCCAGCCCGCCGCGCCTGCGTCCGCCGACGCTCGACGCCGAGGGCGCGACCGGGCCCGCGTTCCAGGTCTGGGTGGGAACTCTGGACGTCATCCCGCAACCCGTGAACGAGAACGATCCGGAGTACGCGGTCTTCGTGACCCGCATCGGGGTCCCCGAGGCCATCGAGATCGCGCGGCTCGAGACCGAAGAGGACGCCGTCTGGAAGCGGCGGACGGCGTGGCGGGAAAAAAACCGTGGTCGGGCGAGGACGCTTCCGACGAGGACCAGGAAGCCTGGCGGGAGCGCGGCGCGGAGTTCGACGCCGAGCGCGCGGAGCTGGACGGGCGGATCCGGGAGGCGCGGCGATTCGTGACCGGCTTCACCGAGTGGTCGCCGGCCCCGGACGCCCCCGCGTCGATTTCCTTCAACCGGCTCATTCCGCTGCGGGTCTCTCGGGGCGACGCTATCGAGATCCGGGTGGACGAGATGGACCCGTTCTACGACGACCTCATGGGGCGGCACGTCGTCGAGCTGCGGGCGGAGCGCCTCGAGCGCGGGATCACCTTCGCGGCCGCGCGGGTCCGCTCGCTGGACGTCCAGTTCCGCCGAGTCCCCGACTAGGGATGGCCCCGCTCAGGAAGGGCGTCGCCGAGTACGAGCGCAAGCGCGACTTCGCCCGGACTCCGGAACCGGCTCCGGACGAGGCCGCCGCCTCCGAGGCGCCGCAGTTCGTCGTGCACCGGCACGAGGCCCGCCGGCTCCACTACGACCTCCGGCTCGAGATGCGCGGCGCGCTCAAGTCGTGGGCGGTGCCGAAGGGGTTCTCGTACGACCCGACCGTGAAGAAGCTCGCGGTCCGCACCGAGGACCACCCGCTCGCCTACACGGGATTCCAGGGCGTGATCCCCGAAGGCGAGTACGGCGGCGGCACGATGGGCATCTGGGACGCCGGGCGATACCGCATCACCGAGGGGGAGGGCGAGGACGGAGTCGCCGGGGTCCGCGACGGCAAACTCGTCGTGGAGCTGCGGGGGCGGAAGCTGCGGGGGTCGTGGCACCTCGTCCGCACCGCCCGGGGCGACGACGAGTGGCTGCTCTTCAAGGGACGCGACCGGTACGTCCGCGCCGAGGAGGCCCGCCAGCCGTTCTTCGACCTCGCCGGGGCGACGCCGTGGACCGGAACGCCGCCGCCCGAGCCGGTCCGCCCGTCCCTCGAGCGGGCGCCGTTTTCGGACCCCAGCTGGATCTTCGAGCCGGAGCTCGCCGGCGTCCCCGCCTTCCTCGAGCGGGACCCCGAGGGAGCGCGGCTCCTCCCGGCGGATCCGGGCGACCCCCTTCCCGAGACCCCCGACGTGCTTCGGGACGCGGAGGACCTGCGGGCGGAACGAGCGCTCGCGTTTGGGGTCCTCGTCGCCACCGACCGGAGCGAGCGCCCCTCAAGGGAGCGAATGCGGGAACGGCTCGCGGGAGACGCGAGCGTCCCGGTCTCGTTCTACGCGCTGGACCTGCTCCGGTACGAGGAGTGGGACGTCCGGCCGGCGCCGTTGATCGAGCGGAAGGCGCTGCTGAGCACGCTGCTGCCGCCCAGCGAGAGCCTGCTCCTCGGAGAGCACGTGCGCGCCCGGGGCGAGGATTTCCATCGCGCCTGCGAGGCGGCGGGCCTCCCGGCGGCGCTGGCGCGGCGCGCCGACGGTCCCTACCCGCCCGCCGAGTGCGCGCGGATTCCCTGCGCGAGCGAGGGAAGCGGTTCCGAACACCTGCTCGCCGGGCTCTCCCGGCGCCGCGCCGAGGAGGAACGCGCCCGGCCGGTGCGCTTCACCAATCTGGACAAGGTCTTCTGGCCGGGGACCGGCTACACCAAGGGCGACCTGATCCGGTACTACGACCAGGTCGCCGAGCACATGCTCCCGCACCTCCACGAGCGCCCGGCGCACCTGCTCCGCTATCCGGACGGGATCGACGGAAAGGCGTTCTACCAGAAGGACATCCCCGAGCACGCCCCCGACTGGCTCGAGACCGTCTCGATCGAGTCGGGGCGCGGCGAGTCGATCCGATACCTGGTCGTGAACGATTCGGGGGGCTGCTCTTCGCCGCCAACCTCGGGAGCATCGACCTCCACCCGTGGCTCTCGCTGCGCAGCCGGCCGGACCGGCCCGACTGGGCGGTGTTCGACCTCGACCCTGGCCGCGGGCCGTTCTCGGACGTGGTGAAGCTGGCCCGCGCCTTCGGGAAGGTGCTCCGGGGGATCGGGCTCCGGCCGTGCCTGAAGACCTCGGGAGCGACCGGTCTCCACGTGTACGTCCCGCTGGAGCCGATCTACCCGTACGACGTGGTCCGGCAGTTCTGCGAGGCGGTCTCGGCGTGGGTCGCCGCCCGCCATCCCGACATCGCCACCGTCGAGCGCAAGGTGGACCGCCGGGGCGGCAGGGTCTATCTGGACTACCTGCAGAACCGGCGCGGCCAGACCGTGGTGCCGCCCTACGCGGCCCGCCCGGTTCCCGCCGCTTCGGTCTCGGCGCCGCTCGACTGGGACGAGCTGGATTCGGGGATCGCGCCGGACCGGTTCACCATCAAGAACATGCCCGAACGCCTCCGGCGGCTCGGGGATCTCTTCGCCCCGGCGCTCCACGACCGCCAGCCGCTGCTGCCGGCGATCCAGCGGTTCAGCGAGCGCTATCTCGCGTAGGGCGCCACGGCGTCCAGCCGGTCCGGGGGGACCGGGGAAAGAGCTCGATCCGGTCGAGCTCCGGGAACATCGCCTCGATCCGCCGCAACGCCTCCGGCCGTCCCTCGGCGCCGTTCATGACTTGGCGGACGTTGCGCGCCCCCCGGGGCCGGGGGATGCGCCCGCGCCGGAAGACGAGGCCGAACTCGCGCCCCGGATCGTGCACGAACGCCAGCGTCGCCCACGCGAAGCCCCACGCCTTGCCGAGCCCGACCGCCCGATCGAGCCGGGCGCCGGAAGTCCACAGGAACAGCAGGCTGTCGGGCGCGGCGACGTCCGCGACCGGAAGCGCCTCGAGCCCGGGATCCGCCCACGGAGGATCCGCGTACAGAATCGGAAAGCGCTTCAGCGCGACCGGCCGGAGACCCCGAACCCGGCGAGGCGCTCCCGGACGCCGGCCTGCTCTGGGTTGAGGCCGAGCGACCGCTCGAACATGACGCGGGCCTGCGCCTCGTCGCCCTCGCTCTCGTAGCAGTCGCCGAGCGCGTTCAGGAGCGAGGTGTCGGGGATCCGCAGGTTCAGCGCGTGCTCCAGCCGATCCAGCGAGAGCCGGCACTCGCCCTGGATGTAGTAGGCGAAGCCGATCCCCTCGACGACCTCGATCTCGTTCGGGAAGTCCGCCTCGATCGGAAGGAGGAGCTCCAGCGCGGCGTCCGCTTCGCGGGCGAAGAGCAGCGCGCTCGCGAGCTTCCACCGGGCCTGGACGAGGTCCGGGTTCGCCGACGCCTCGCGGAAGGCGACGGTAGCTTCCCGGACGCGCCCGTTGGCCATGAACTGGTCGCCGAGCGCCAGCGCGAGGAGGCCGGGAACGTGGGTCGCGAAGGAGCGCCGGATCACGAGGCCCGGACGCATGACCGACGCGCGGGGCGAGACCATGAAGGGGGTCTGGCGCGCGTCCACGACCTCGCCCGTTGCGTCCAGCAGCTCGACCTTCGCGCCGTAGCGGCCCGGAGGGAGAGACTCTAGGTCGAGCGTGAACGTCGCCGGCTCCCGCGTCGTTCCCGCCGCGCCGCGCTGCTCGACCGTGGTGCCGGTGGAGTCGTCCTGCGTCGGGTCGTCGGGGAAGTACCGCACCCGGAGCTCGTGGTCCGCGCCGGCGTTCACCGCCTGCGCGACCAGCGTGAGCGTGTCCGCCTGCGCGAACGAGCCGTCGAGCGACGGCTCCACGGTGAGCGATCCGAACTGATACGTCCCGAAGTCGAGCGCGCTGTTCGCAGTGGCCGTCGCCGCCGACTGGTAGGCGAGGATCGGATCGGTGAGGCCCACCGAGCCCGCGCCGGTCGCCGGAGCGACGATCTCAGCGGTGGCGACCGTGTATTGCGTCGTGGCCCGGTTCCTCAGGACCACGCTGACCTCGTACGCGCCGGGAATGACCGGAAGGTTGTCCCGGTAGGCGAACGGCGAGCCGGCGAGCGAGGCGTGCTGGCTCTCGGTGAGCTCCACGATGGGTTCGTTGCGGTGGATCGCGAGAAGCTGCCCCTCGGGAGTGCGCAGCTCCAGCTCCACGTCCAGCGTCGTCCGATACCGGCGCGAGTCCTCGTCGAACTCCAGGGTGAAGTCGTCGGGCGCGAGCTGGATCGTGTAGTGGATGAAGGGCGTGTTCCGGGGTCCGAGAAGCGCGCGGAAGTCGGCGTCGCTCCGCACGAAGCGGAAGGAGTACTCGGCGGTGACCCGGTTCCCGTGGCGGAGGTAGCCCTCGATCTCCTCGAGATCCACCCGCTTCAGCGGCGAGTTCGTGATGTCCAGCAGGTTCGCGCCCACGGCCATCGACGGGCGGACCGTATCCCGGCGCGGGGCGATGGAGTTCGTCGCGCTCAGGAAGCTCGCGCTCGGGTCGGTCAGGTCGATGACGAGGCTGGCGCGGGCCAGATCCATCGAGACCGTCTCGAGGAGATCGACCGCGAAATGCTGCCGGTTGCGGAGCAGCTCGCCCCGCTGCACCAGCGAGTCGGGGCCGTCGGCCATCGGGTTGTAGAGCTGGAACTCGCCGATGTCGTTCTCGCGGAAGAAGAGCAGGTTGAAGCGCGGCGGCAGCCCCAGGCTGGCGTCCCCGGAGTAGATCCACAGGTCCATGCCCACGACCTCGTTGCGGCCCTCGAAAATCTCGCGGGAGGCCGGCTTGCCGAGGATGATCCAGTACTTGCCGCGGTCGGTCGCCCACCCGGGCCGGGGGGCGTCCCGGCTGAAGAACCGGTTCGCGTAGTCGAGCCGCTCGTAGTGCTCGTCCCGGAACTCGTTCTCGCGGGTGGCGGGAACCGGGTCCCGCCGGAGCCAGAACGCTTCGATGAAGTGCTCGCGCTCCTCGTAGCTCTCGAGGCTCACGAACACCTCGCGCTCGGCCTCGGTGATGATGTACACCACCTCTTCCTCGAGCCAGACGCGGTGGTCCTCCGTGAGCTCCACCTGCGCCGCCCCCGGAAGCCCGGCGGCGAGGGCGAAAACGGCGGCGGCGCGGATCACGCCCGGAGCCTACCCCGGCGCGGCGGAAAGCCGCAATATCAACCGGTCAGCGGCCGGGCTTCGGGTACTCGTGGTCGGGGTCGTCCTCGAGGAAGAGCGGCATGGGCGGCGGCGGCAGCCCCTGCTCGGCGCGCGCCGCCCGGACCGTCTCGCGCACGTCGGAGAGCAGCTTGCGTGCGTCGTAGAGGATTCCGTCCTTCATCACGTAGCGGATCGAGCCAATGCGCTCGGTGCGCTGGGTCTCGACGTTCAGCCGGATCGTGCCAGTGCCGTAGAGCACCTTCAGGTTGTGGAGCGGGTTCTCCTCGAGCATCACGAAGTCGGCGATCTTCTCCGGCTCGATCGTGCCCATGGTCTCGTCCAGCCCGAGCAGCTCGGCGCCGTTGAGCGTCGCCGACTTGATGACCTCGAGCGGGTGGAATCCGGCCTCTTGGAAGAGCTCCAGCTCCTGCACGAAGCCGAAGCCGTAGAGGTTGAAGGTGTACCCCGAGTCGCTTCCCACGGCGACCCGGCCGCCCCGGTTCTTGAACTCGTTCACGAACGCCATCCAGAGCCGGTAGTTCTCCTTCCAGTTCAGCTCGACCTGCGTGGTCCAGTCGAAGAAGTACGAGGCGTGGTTCACCGCGCTCGGACGGTAGAACTCCCACAGGTTCGGATGGGTGTACACCGAGTGCCACTCGTTGCGCTGCTGGCGCATCAGGTCGCGCGTGCCGATGTAGGCGACCCACGTCGGGTGGATAGTGAAGTCCAGCTCCAGCAGCTCGTTCATCACCTCGTTCCACTTCTCGGAGAAGGGCGGCGCCGCCTGCGCCCAGAGGCGCCCGGCCTCGGTGAATCGGTGGTACTCGTTGTTGTAGTTGTAGTCGAACGGGTAGTGCTGGATCGCCTTGTCCACGAACATCGCCTCGGGGAGCCCGTACCAGTGGGTCATGGAGGTGAGCCCGGCGCGGGCGGTGTCGAGCGCGTTCATCCCGACCACGTCGAGCTGGGCGTGGTGGGTGGTCGAGCGGAGGCCCACCTTGGCGGCCTCGTCAAGCGCGGCGCGGAAGATCCGGGGCGCGGCGCCGAAGAACTTGATCCCGTCCGCCCCCTGCTCCTTGACCCAGCGGACCCAGCGGCGCGCCGACTCGGGATTCGTCACCGGCTCCTCGCCGTCCCGCCCGAAGACCACGAAGCTCTCGATCCGGGGCGAGGTGATCTCGTTGTTCCACGAACGCTCCGCATGGTGGAGGAGCCAGCGGGTGTTGAAGTTCCCCACGTCGGCCCCGGTCGTGATCCCGTGCGCCAGCCACAGCTTGTGGATGTACTCGGTCGGGACGCGCTGCCCCTCGCCCTCGTTGTGCTGGTGGAGGTGCATGTCCATGAAACCGGGAAGGATGTAGTGGCCATGGAGGTCGATCTCGTGATCTCCGGGCTCCGCCTCGGGCCGGTCCTCCTCGTGGATCGGAGACACGCCGGTTCCCACGTTGTGGATGGAATGGATGACGTTCCCCTCCACCACGATGTCCACCGGACCGTAGGCCGGGGCGCCGGTCCCATCGATCACGATCGGCCCCCGCAGGATCACCCGGTCCCACGGGCCGTCGCCGTCGGTGCGGTCGGGAACCGGATACGGCATGGGTTCCTGCGCGGCCGCCGCGCCGGCGGCGAGCAGGACGGCGAGAAACAGGACGGAGCGGAGCTTCATGGGCGGCCTCCCGAGGGCGCGGCAGTATCCCACAGGCCGGTCAGCCCTCGAGCCGGTCCAGCCGAAGCCGGTGGCGTCCGTCGAACAGCCGCCGGGCGGTGGCCCGGACCGCGCCCTGGATTCCGAACCCGGTTCCGGCGGCGATCAGGAGCATGATGAGGATCTGGTAGCGGACGGCCTCCATGGCGTCGGCCCCGGCGAGGATCTGGCCGGTCATCATGCCGGGAAGGCTCACGATCCCGGCGGCGGCGAGCGCGTTCAGGATCGGGATCAGCCCGGCGCGGGCGCTTTGGCGCACGATGTCCCGGATCGCTTCCTCGCGCGGCTCTCCGAGCGCGAGGCGCTGCTCGATCACGTCCCGGTCGCGCGCCGCGGCCTCGGTGAGGCGCTCCACGGAGAGCGAGATCCCGTTCATCGTGTTTCCGAGCAGCATCCCGAGCAGCGGGATGGCGAACCGGGGCCGCCACCATGGGTCGGGGCCGAGGACGAGCGCGAGCGCGAACACGGCGAGCGCGAACGACGAGACGAACATCGCCGCACCGCCGACGAGATACCCCCAGACTCCCCGCAGCGGACGGCGTTGCCGGCTGCGCACCTCCCGCGCCGCGACGAGCAGCATGAGGAGCGCCATGAGCGCGACGACCCACCACGCCTCCGAGCCGAGCACGAGCCGCAGCGCGAGCCCGACGAGGAGCAGTTGGGCCGCCATCCGGGCCGAAAGCCACAGCAACTGGCGCGACGCCCCCAGCCGGTCCCGACTGGCCGTGAACGCGAGCAGCAGGACGGCGAGCGCCGCGAGCAGCAGGTCCGACGCGGCGAGCGGGATCACGGCCGCGCCACCGTCCGCCCCGACGGGAGCTCCAGCACCCGGTCGGCGGCGGCGATTTCGGAAGCCGCGTGCGAGGCCCACAGCACCGCGGCCCTCCGCTCACGCCGCCAGTCGTCGAGGAAGCGCCCGATGCGCTCCCGGTTCCCCGCGTCGAGGTTCGCGGTCGGCTCGTCCAGAAGCAGGACCTCCGGGTTCCGGGCGAGCAGCCGCAGGATCGCCGCCCGGGCGCGCTCGCCGGTCGAAAGCCGCTCCGGCGGCCGCTCGAGGACGTCCCCCGGCAGGCCGAATTCCCGCAGCAGCTCTTCGGAGGGCGCCTTGGGAAAGTGGTCGCCCACGGTCGCCGCCCAGAACCGCGGCTCCGCCGGCAGCAGTCCGACCATGCCCCGCCATCGAGGAGCGGGCACGCTCTCCCGGACCGCGCCGTTCCATCGGACCTCGCCGGGAACCGGATCGAGATCGGCGAGCGCCCGGCACAGGCGGGTCTTTCCCGATCCCGAAGGCCCGGAAATCGCGAGCATCTCGCCGGGTCCCACGTCGAGATCGAGCGGCGGAAGCCCCGCCAGCCGAAGTCGCCGCACCGCAAGCATCGACCGGATTGTGACGCGCCTACAATGCGCCGATGCCCTCGGCGATGAACTTCGTGCGCTGCGTCGCGGGCGGTTCGCTCGCCGGCGTGGCCACGCTGTTTCCCGGCATCAGCGGCGCCACCCTGATCACCGCCGTGGGCGCGCTGCCGATGACGCTCGAAGCCGTCGCCGACGTGACCTCGCTGCGGTTCCGGGCGCATTCGGTGATCGTGCTCAGCTTGATCACGACGGCGTCGTTCATGTCCGTGTTTCTCGCCGCCGGCTTCGCCCGCGACGCCTTCGAGCGGTGGCCGCAAGCGTGCCTTTCCCTGTTCGTGGGCCTCACCTTCGGCGGCCTGCCCGCGCTGCTGCGGCTGACGCCGGCGCGCGACGCGATGTTCGCCGTCGGGGCCGTCGCCGGATTCGGCGTGGCGATGATCCCGCTGCTCTTCCAGGGAACTCTGATCTCCGTCGAGAACCCCACCACGGGGGCGTTCTTCGGCGCGGGCTTCATCGGAGCCGCGGTGATGACCATGCCGGGAGTCAGCGGCACGTACGTCCTGCTGCTCATCGGGATGTACCTGCCCTATCTCGGCGCCGCCGACCGGGTCGGGGACGCGTTTCGGGGAGCCGGATCGGTTCTGCCGGCGCTCATCGGAATCGCGCCGTTCCTCATCGGGGCGGTCGTGGGCACCGGCGTCGGCGCGCGCGTCGTGTACTTCTTCCTGAAGCGATACCCCGAAGCGACCATCGGCGCGCTGTTCGGCCTCCTCTTCGGCGCCGCCGCCGGCCTCTGGCCCTTCCAGAGCGAGGACGGCGCGCGAATTCTCCCCGGCGCCTCCGACGCCATGCTCGCCGTCGGCTTCCTCGTCTTCGGCTTCGGACTGACCGCGACGATCGGACGCACCGCCGGCGGCCTGTCGCCAGCCAAGGAGCCCCGACCCACGCCATGACCCAGACCGCCGCTCCCGTCGCTCCCTTCCTCGACACGGGCCTTCCCCTGTTCGGCGCCGCGCCCTTCCGGGTGGCCGACCTCTCGCCCGAGACGGTCGAGTTCGGCCGCCGCGAGATCGCGCTCGCCGAGCACGAGATGCCCGGCCTCATGGCGCTGCGCGAGCGCTTCGCCGGGACGCAGCCGCTCAGCGGCGCCCGGATCACCGGCTCGCTCCACATGACGATCCAGACGGCGGTCCTGATCGAGACGCTCCTCGACCTCGGGGCGGAGGTCCGGTGGGCGAGCTGCAACATCTACTCGACCCAGGACCACGCCGCCGCCGCCGTCGTCGCCGGGCGCGGCGGCGACGCCGCCGACCCGAGGGGGCCGGCCGTGTTCGCGTGGAAGGGCGAGACCCTCGCCGAATACTGGTGGTGCGCCGCCCAGGCCTTCGACTGGCCGGACGGGCGCGGCCCCAGCCTCATCCTCGACGACGGCGGCGACGCCACGCTCCTCGTCCACCAGGGGGCCTCGTGCGAGCGCGGCGGCCGGATCCCCGACCCGCAGGCCGCGGAGAGCGAGGAAGCCGCGGTGGTGCTGTCGTTGCTCCACGCGGTCGCCGCCGAGCGGCCGGGGTGGTTCTCCGGACTCGCCCGGGGCGTCGTCGGCGTGACCGAGGAGACGACCACCGGAGTCCACCGCCTCGCCCGGATGCACGCCGCCGGGACGCTGGCGTTCCCCGCGATCAACGTGAACGACTCGGTCACGAAGAGCAAGTTCGACAACATCTACGGCATCCGCCACTCGCTCGTGGACGGGATCATGCGGGGCACCGACGTCATGCTCTCGGGCAAGGAGGCGGTGGTCCTCGGCTACGGCGAGGTGGGCAAGGGCGCGGCCCAGTCGCTCTCCGCCCAGAAGTGCCGGGTGTCCGTGACCGAGGTGGATCCGATCTGCGCGCTCCAGGCGCTCATGGACGGCTTCCAGGTGGTCCGGATCGAGGACGCGGTCGAGACCGCCGACCTCTTCGTCACCGCCACCGGCAACGTGCGGGTGATCGGGATCGAGCACCTCCGGCGCATGAAGCACAACGCCATCGTCGGGAACGTGGGCCACTTCGACAACGAGATCGACATGGCCGGGCTCGCCGCCGAGCCCGGGGTCGAGCGGATTCGGATCAAGCCGCAGGTGGACGCCTGGGTCTTCCCCGACGGACGCCAGCTCATCGTGCTCTCCGAGGGGCGGCTGCTCAATCTCGGCAACGCCACCGGGCACCCCAGCTTCGTGATGAGCACCAGCTTCTCGAACCAGGTGCTCGCGCAGATCGAGCTCCACCAGCGACTGGAGGAGTATCCGCTCGGGGTGCACGTGCTTCCGAAGCGCCTCGACGAGGACGTGGCCCGGCTGCATCTCCAAAAGCTCGGCGCCCGGCTCACCGAACTCACGGCCGAGCAGGCGGAGTACATCGGCGTCCCGGTCGGCGGACCGTTCAAGCCGGACGAGTACCGCTACTGATGGACGACGGGCGGCGGGCGATCCGGGAAGCGGCGCTCACCGTCCTCGCCTTCGCGGTCCTCGTCGCGGCCGCCGCCGGGGTCGCGTGGGCGCTCTACCGGTTCCTGACCGCGTTCTCGCACATCCTGCTGCCGCTCGCCGTGGGGGCGCTCGCCGCGCTCGTCTTCCGGCCGTGGTTCCGCGGCTTCCAGCAGCGCCTGCGGCTGCCGCCGATCCTCGCCCTCGCCGCGGTCTTCGCGGCGGTCGCCGGCCTTCTCGCGGCCTTCGCGCTGGCCTTCGGGAACCTGCTCGCGAGCCAGGTCGGGGACCTTGTCCGCCAGGCGCCCGAGGCGGTCGCGGCGGCGTACCGCTTCGTCCTCGCCGAGGCCCCGCTGGTCGTGGACTTCCTCGAGGACCACCCGATGGGCCGGCAGATCCGCGACTTCCTCGTCAGCCAACGGGCGACGCTGGTCGAGGGCGCCACCCTGCTCGGCGAGCGGATCTTCGCGGCCGGCGCCGGGATCGTGGAGGGAGTCCTCGGCCTCCTCGGCTGGGCCATCGTCCCGCTTTACTTCGGCTTCTTCCTGCTCTGGGAGCCGCCCCCCGCCGATCCGGCGCGCCTCCTGCCCTTCCTGAAGCCGAAGACCCGCGACACGGCGTTCCGGCTCGGCCGCGAGTTCGTGAACATCCTCGTGGTGTTCTTCCGCGCCCAGCTCGCGGTCGCCTTCCTGCAGGGCCTGCTGGTGGCGATCGGATTCACCCTCATCGGGCTCGACTACGGCTTCCTGATCGGCCTCTTCCTCGGCCTCTTGACCATCATCCCCTACCTCGGGACCACGGTCGGGTTCGTCACCGCGGTGCCGCTCGCCTGGGCCCAGCCGGACGGAAGCCTGCTGGTCGCCGCGCTCGCGGCGGGCGTGCTCGTCGCCACCCAACTCATCGAGGGCTGGATCCTGACGCCGCGCATCATGGGGGATCGCACCGGCCTCCACTGGATGGCGATCATCGTGGCGGTGCTCTTCTGGGGCAGCGCGCTCGGCGGCCTCACCGGCACGCTGCTCGCGATCCCGTTGACCGCGTTCGCCGTCTCCGCGTGGCGGCTCGTCCGGGAGCGCTACGCGGTCGAGGTGATGTAGCCGACCGCTACCCTAGAACCTCCCGAAGCGCGGCGGCGACCGAGTCGGCGATCTGGCCCAGGTCGGCCTCGGTCGCGCACACCGGCGGCGCGCAGACGAACACGTCGCCGCGAACCCGGCTGAACACGCCCAACCGGTCGATGACGGCGAGCATCCGCGGTCCGACCTTCTCGGCGTCCGGGAACAGCGTGCGGGAGCCGCGGTCGGCCACGACCTCCACGGCCGCCATGAGGCCCTTGCCCCGGACGTCGCCGACGTGGGGATGGTCCCCCACCGCGTCCCGCAGCAGATCCTGCAACAGCTTGCCCTTCCGCCGCGCCATCTCCACGAGGCCCTCCTCGCGGATGATGCGCAGGTTCTCGAGCGCGACCGCGCACGCCACCGGATGCCCGCTGTAGGTGTACGCGTGCATCCAGACCGGGTTGCCGTCGTCGATCGCGGACGCGACCCGGTCCGAGACCCCGACTCCGCCGAGCGGAACGTGGCCGGAGGTGACCCCCTTGGCGAACTGCATGATGTCCGGCTCGACCCCCCAATGCTCGAGCCCGAACATGGTGCCGGTGCGCCCGAACCCGGTGATGACCTCGTCGGAGACGAGCAGCACGTCGTAGCGGTCGCAGATCTCGCGGATCCTCGGGAAGTAGTCGTTGGTCGGGACGATCACCCCGCCGGCGCCCTGCACCGGCTCGGCGATGAACATGGCCACCGTCTCCGGCCCCTCCTCGCGGATGACGGCCTCCAGCTCGTCGGCGGCGGAAATCCCGCGCGTCTTGCCCGGCTCCGGCTGGTAGAAATAGGGATACGGCGAGGCGATGTGCCGGAATCCGGGCACCCGGGGCTCGAACATGGGCCAGTAGGACGAGATGCCGGTCGCGCTCATGGCCGCGAGCGTCACGCCGTGGTAGCCCCAGATCCGCGAGATGACCTTGGTCTTCTCGGGGCGGCCCCGCATCTTCCAGAAGTAGCGCGCGGTCTTGATGCTGGAGTCGGTGGACTCGCCGCCGCCGCTCGTCAGGAAGAAGCGGTTGATCGACGGGTAGGCGATCTCGGCGAGCGTCTCGGCGAGCTCGATCGCCCGGGGGTTCGTGCTCCCGGCGTACCCCGAGCAGTACCCGAGGTCGCGCATCTGCGCGCCGGCGGCGGCGGCCAGCTCCTCGCGTCCGTGGCCGATGAACACGTTCCAGAGGCCGGACAGCGCGTCCACGTAGTCGTTGCCGTCGGCGTCGAACAGGCGGGCTCCCTCGCCCCGCACCCAGACGTGGCCGCCCGCGGTGGCCGCGGCGCTGTGGATCGGATGGATCAGGTGCCGGGCGTCCCGCTCCAACAGCGCGGTCCTCGCTTTGCTCACTTCCGGAAGTCTCCTCTTCAGCGCCCGGCCGCCGCGTGGCCGGGAGCCAGGGCGTCGGGGGAAGTCACGATGAAGACCCGGAATCCCTGCTCGATCCGGGTCGCGACGTCGTCGGGTCCGGCGGTGATCCCGCAGGGAACGTCGGCCTCGAGACACGCGGCCAGCACGGTCTGGATCGCCTCCTCGACCGCCTCCATGTCGCCGTCGTAGGCGCGGCGCAGATCCCCCGGCCCCGGGAACACGACCGAAATCCCGGGAACGCTCGCGATCTCCAGCGCGCGCTCCACGCCGACCCGATCCTCGATGAGCGCCATGCTCAGGAGCTCGCCGTCGGGATCGAGCGGCCAGACGCCGGCGCGAACCCGGTACTCGTCGGGGGTCACGCCGAAGACGCGCGCCGCCTCGGGCGCGGGCTCGGGCCGGAGGCCGCCCGCACTCGCAAGACGCATCGAGCGGACGGCGTGCGCCGCCTCCTCCGCGGACTCCACGTGGGGGAAGACGATCGCGTACGCGCCGGCGTCGAGGCCGGCGGCCGTCCGCTCCGCCGCCTCGTAGAAACCGTCCCGGATCGGCGGGATGCGCAGCGCGACCGGATGGGGGTTGTCCGCGCCCCGGGAGTCCGGCGGCGAGAGCGCATCCATCCAGGCGGACATGGTCGGCAGGTCGAACGGCCCCGATTCGAGCGAATAGAACGCGAAGTCGGCGAGGTCGCGCCGCGCCATCTCCGCCGCGCCCTCGGGGGTCCGCTCCCCGGCGAACATGCCGAAGACGACGTCGCCCGACTCGAGCAGCGCGGTCATCCCGTTCCAGCGCGCGGGCGGCGGTTCCTCGGGCGAGGGCTCCGGCGCCTCCATGGACCCGCCGCACGCCGCCGCGCCGATCGCGGCGAGTCCCGTCACGATCGCCAGCCGCCGCTTCATGGTCCTTTCTCCCTTCGGAAAACCGCGTCCCCGCCGTGTGTATCCTACCGGCGCCCCGCTACCGAAGAGGAGTCTCCCCGCCATGCACACCGTCAACCTGAAGGGCAACCCCTTCGGCGTCTCCGGCCAGCTCCCGAAGGCCGGGGATCCCGCGCCGGACTTCACCGTCACCGGCGGGGACCTGAAGGACCTGACGCTCGCCGATTTCGCCGGCAAGCGCGTCGTCCTGAACATCTTCCCGAGCGTGGACACCCCGGTCTGCGCCACCACGATCCGGCGCTTCAACGAGGCCGCGGCCAACCTCGCGAACACCGAGGTGCTGTGCATCTCGCGGGACCTCCCCTTCGCGCTGTCGCGCTTTTGCGGCGCGGAGGGCATCGAGGGCGTGACGTGCGCATCGTCGATGCGCGACGGCTCCTTCGGGGACGACTACGGGATCCAGTTGGTGGACGGGCCGCTGGCCGGCCTGTTCGCCCGGGCGGTCGTCGTCATCGGCGAGGACGGGACGGTGCTGCATTCGCAGCTCGTGCCCGAGATCACGGTCGAGCCGGACTACGACGACGCGCTCGGCGCCTGCTCCTGAGTCAGTCCGTTTCCGGAGGCGGCCGGACCGCGGCTTCGACCGGCTTGGGAAGGCCCTCTTCCCCGTGGGGGCGCCCGGACAGTTCGCGCAGCCGGCGCAACTGCGGGACGAGCCGCGACTCGGCGGAGCCGACCGCCGCGTTGTAGGCGTCCGCGGCCTGCCGCAGCCGCCCCCCGGCCTCGGCGAAATGCTCGAGGAACTTGCCCAGCCGGCGCTCGGCCTCGAGGGCCTCGTCGGCCAGCGACTCGGCGTTCCGGACGCGCCGCTCGCCGCGCCAGAGGGTGGAGATGGCCCACAGGAGGCCGAGAAGCGTGTGGGGCGTGGTTAGCACGACCCGGCGCCCGGCGGCGAACCGCAGCAGATCCGAATCGTGCCGCATCGCCTCGGCGAGGAGCGCCTCCACCGGCAGGAACATGACGGTGAACGGCGGCCCGTCCCCGAGGAGGCCCGGGTAGTCGCGCTGCGCGAGCTCGTGGACGTGCGCCCGCACCCGCCCGGCGTGGCGCGCGCCGTGCTCGGCGGCCTCCTCCGGCGCCTCCGCCGCCCGCAGGAAGTCGTCCATCGGAGTCTTGACGTCCACGGCGAGGCGCTCGCCCCCGGGGAGCCGGAAGACGAAGTCCGGGCGCAAGCCGCCCACTTCCGGCTGGACGTCGAAGTCGAGGCCCGGCGCGAGGCCGACCGACTCGACGAGCGTCTGGAGCTGCACTTCCCCCCAGCGCCCCCGCGCCTGCCGGTCGCCCCGAAGCGCTTCCCGGAGCGAGAGGCTGCTCCGCTCCACGTCCTCGACCTTGTCGGCGAGCCGGCGCGCCGCCTCGTGGAGGCCGCCCTGGTCCCGCCGTCCGCGGTCCTCGCCGCGGCGCAGCCCGAGCAGGTACGCCGCGACGGCGACCGCGCCGAGCGCGATCGCGAGGGTCAGGCCGGTCGTAGCCGCGAAACCTGACGCCGCAGCCGGGTCCACAGCCACGGCGTGCGGCGGATCGAGAGATCCAGCAGATACGCGAGGAGTCCGAGCACGGCGAGCAGCGGCCAGAGCGCCCGAGCGCGCACCACCCGGTCGCCGTGGGTCGCGAGAACCGCGTCGGCCGTAGGCCCCATCGCGCCGCCGGTCGCGGCGGCGAGCGCGGCGAGCGACTCGGCGTCCGCCGGGAGGAACCGGTACTCGTCGGGATAGGCGACGTGGATCGCGCGCTCGAGGCCAGCGCCGTCCGCCATCCCGCCCGGCAGCGACTCGGGCCGGATGCGGAACCGGGCGGTCTGCCCCGGCTCGAGGTCCAGCGGCGCCTCGGCCTCGAAGCGGCCCGGCCCGACCTGGCGCATCACCGCGCTTCCCGCGAGGCCCGCGTAGCTCACTTCGAGCTCCGGCTCGACCTCGCGCGGAAAGGATCCGTCCTCGGCGATCAGCGAGAGGCTGACGGCTGCGTTCGCGCCGCGCCGGACCACCTCCAGCTCGACCTCGGGGCCGCGGCCCTCTCGCATCGCGCCCCGGACCACCTGCGTCCAGAACTTGCCGTAGCCGTCCCACTCGACCCAGTCCGCCGCCCAGCGGTTCTTGCAATCCGAAGTGAACATGGTCGCGTGGCCCAGCCCGTACTGCCAGCGGGCGAGCAGCGGCTCCTCGTCGGGGCCCTCCAGCAGCACTTCGGCGGTGGACTTGGGCATCGTGGCCACGAATCCCTTGAGCTCGGGCGCGGCGTCGAAGTCGAGCCCGTCCAGCACGTGCGCCTGCTGCCGCACGACCGGCTGGAACGGCTCCTCGATGAGCGTCGAGTCGAGGGCGATCTGGGTCTCCTCGACGAAGATCTGCTGGACCCGCGCCGCGTCCCGGATGAAGTAGCTACGCCCGTCCCCCCAGTCGGCGATCTCCGAGAGCAGCTCGCGATCGGCCTCCTCGCCCACGGCGACGGTCGAGATCGTGATCTCGTCCTCCTCCATGCGGGTCACGAGCTCCTCGTAGTCGTCGGGATAGGTCTTCCCGTCGGAGAGCAGGATGACGTGCTTCACCTTGGAGGGACTCTCGGCGAGCTGCTCGTAGGCGCGTTCGAGCGCCGGGTAGATGTTCGTCTGGGCGCTCGCCTGGATGCGGCTGATGCCCTCCTTGATCCACTCGCGGTCGCTCACGAGCTGGAGCGGGATCGTGGTGTACGGGTTCCAGTCGAACGTGACCACGCCGAAGCGGTGGTTGTCCTCCAGCAGGTCCAGCGCGGCCTTGGTGGCTTCCTTGGCGAGCGCGATCTTGCGCCCGTACATGCTGTAGGACTTGTCCAGCACGATGATGAGCGAGAGGTCCTTCCACTTCTCCTCGATCTGGAAGTCCACCGGGAGCGCGCTCTCGAGGACCGAGTCGGAGTAGCCGTCCTCGCCGTAGCTGGACTCGCCGGCGGCGAAGACGAGGCCGCCGCCGGCGTCCCGCACGTAGCTCGCGACGCGCTCCATGACCGGCTCGGCCAGCCGCTCGGGAGGCACGTCGCTGAGCACGACCGCGTCGAACCCGGCGAGATCGAGCGCGCCGAGCGCCGCGGGCTGCGCCATCCGCACGTCGAGGCCGTCGGCGTCGAGCGCGTCGCGGAGGAAGTGGGCGCTGTCGGCCTGGCCCTCCACATACAGCACGTTGGCGGGGAGCCCCACGAGGGCCTCCACCGCCTGGCGGTCGTTGAGCGCGAGCCGGTCGCCCGGCGCGACGATCTCGGCCTCGAGCGCCGTCATCCCCGGGTCCTCGATGCGCGCCGGCATGGGGACGGTGGTGGAGCCGGGCGGCAGGTCCAGCTCCACCGAGACGAGCGTCTCGCCGTCGCCGACGAGGCGGATTTCGGCGGAGCCGCCCTCGGCGG